>NZ_CP045309.1:0-2672500 GCF_009671205.1 Micromonospora terminaliae
ATCGACCACGAGATCGTGGTCATCCCGAAGTCGGTGACCCCGGACCGGATCCGGGCCAACGCCGACGTGTTCGGCTTCTCGCTCACCGCCGAGGAGATGCGCGACATCGACGCCCTCGGCCACTGACCGTCCCGCCCGCCGGAGCCTTTGCGCCTGAGTGGAACGCCATGGAGGTCTCCGAGACGGTTTGACCTCCATGACGTTCCACCCGACGCGGGACGGCGCGACGGCGGCCACGCCGTTAGTGTTCTGCCGTGTTCGACCGCCTGCGCGACCTGCGGACGGTCCGGTCCTGGCACGGGTGGCCGGTGCCGGCCGTCGTCCGGGTCGTTTCCGCCACGCAGTTGGCTGTGCTGATTGACGCCGCCGTGGCGAGCGGCTTCAGCCGGATCGCCCGCGACGTGCCCATCGGGCCGGAGCGGGAGTATCTCCTGGTCCCGGGACTGCCGGAGATGTCCCCGTCGCTGAGCTGGATCTGCCGGGTGGTGGCCATCCCCGCGGGCGGTGCGCTGGTCGCCCCCGGCGAGAAGCTCTGGTACACCGTGCTCGACGTGACCCCGGCGGATTTCCACCGACTGCCACGCGTACGGCGGCGCCGGCGGGACGAGTTGCTGCACTGGATGGTCCACGCCGCGTACGAGCGGCGGCGTCGGGCCTGAGACGGGGCGCGGCCCGTGCGGACCGCGCCCCGGGATCAGGTGGGCGTCACGCCCTGGTGCAGGTGCTGCCGTTGAGGCTGAAGCTGCTCGGCGTGGAGAACCCGCCGCTCAGCGTCGCCTGGTAGCCGAAGCTGGTCGAGGCCCCCGGTGCCAGCGTGCCGTTGTAGCTGAGGTTCCGCGCGGTCACCGCGGACCCGCTCTGCGTCACGGTGGCGTTCCACGAGCCGGTGATGGTCTGCCCCGAGGGCAGGTTGTAGTTCAGGGTCCAGCCGTTGACGGTGCTGGAGCCGGTGTTGGTGATCGTCACGTCGGCGGTGAAGCCGTTGTTCCAGACGTTGGTCGTGTACTTCACCGAGCAGGCGGCGTTGCCCGGCGGCGGCGGGGTGGTGGCCGGCGGCGTGGTCGGCGTGCCGCCGCCGGTGTTGACGCTCTGCGAGAACGAGTTGACCGCGAGGCCCACGCCGCCCTGCCACGGCTCGAAGCCGGCCTGGATGCTGGTCAGGTACCAGTCGCTGGTGATCGCGCCCCGGCTCCGGGTGTCGTTGATGAACGCCATGGCGTCGAAGCTCATGCTGGCGATCGGGGACGGCGCCACGTACGAGATGACGTTGTTCGAGCCGTTGCTGCCCCGCCAGACCTCCCAGGTCCGGCCCGCGATGCTGGCGTTGCCCACCACCGAGCCGATGGGCTGGATGGGACCCTGCCGGTTGAACCAGATCATGATCTCCATCTGGCTCACCCCGTCCTTCTTGGGCGTGGGGTCGAGCCAGATGTCGTACGCGGCGTCGTAGACCGCGCCGCTGACGTAGTTGTAGCTGATGCTGCTCGGCGCGCTGCTGATGTTCTTCACCTGGATCGGCAGGTTCGTGCCGGGCGAGCAGTTCGTGTAGTGGCAGCCCACGAAGATCGACGGGTACGAGACCGGCGCGCCGCTGGTGTTCCCCACCCCGTCCTGCCGGGTGATGGAGAAGCCGGTCGAGGTCACGTTGATGCACTGCTGGGCGCTGGTGCCCCAGCGGTTGTTCTGCACGACGTACTTCCCGCCGATGGTGGTCGACCCGTACTGCTCGCAGATCTGGGTGTCGGCGGAGGCGGTGCCGCCGAGCGTGACGGCGACGATCGAGCCGGCGGCCAGCAGGCCGGCCGCCACGAGGGCCCTCAGTGGACGCTTCATGATGCTCCGATTCGTGATGGCGGGTGATCCGGGAGCGCTCCCACACGTAGACCAACACATTTACATGTCTGAAACTGATGCGCAACCGCACCGACCCATCTCGATAGTTCCGGCCACTTTCGGTGAGCGTCCGGTGGCAGTCCGCTGCGGGCGTCGGCGCCCGAATCCCCCGGTCGGGGCGGGATTCCCGCCGGTGGGAGGGCTCCCGGTCGCTGACCGGGCGTGCACGCCAGGGCTGAAGGGCACTTCCGCCGGTTGGTTGCGGCGAGTAATGTCTTGCCTCCAACGCGTTCCGAACCCCTCCGGAGGCGTACCCCACGATGGGTGGTTCCCCCCTGCGCATCCTCGTCGTCGGCGCGGGCATCGCCGGTCTCGCCGTGGCCCGTGCGCTGCGCCTCGCGGGATTCCGCCCCGACGTCACCGAGCGGCTGCCGCCGACCGAGCGCGCCGACATCGGCCTCTACCTCCCGGGCAACGCCGCCCGCGCGCTCCGCCGGCTCGACCTCGACGGTCCGGTACGCCCCCTCGGCGAGGTCATCCACCGGCAGCGCTTCCTCGACGCCACCGGCGCGCCGCTCTGCGAGGTCGACCTCGACGTGCTCTGGGCCGGGGTGGGGGAGTGCCGCGCCCTGCCCCGCGCCGAGCTGCACCGGGTGCTGCTCACCGGTGCCGGCGGCGCAGTCCGGCACGGGGCCGAGGTCAGCACCGTCGAGCCGCTGCCCGGCGGCGTCGCGGTCGGCTTCACCGACGGCACCACCGGCGAGTACGACCTGGTCATCGGCGCCGACGGCCCCCGCTCGGCGGTACGCACCCTGGCGGCGCTCGGCGGCCCGCCCCGGCCCGCCGGCCAGGTGGTCTATCGCAGCGTGGTGCGGGGCGGCCCCCGGGTGGCCGACTGGACCGCCCTGCTCGGCCAGCGCGCCGGCTTCCTCGTGGTGCCGCTCGGCGCCGGCCGGCTGCACTGCTACGCCGACGAGGCCGGCACCAGCCTGCCGGCCGACCCGCTCGCCCGGCTGCACGAGCTGTTCGGCGGCTACGGCGGCCCGGTGCCCGAGGTGCTCGCCGCCCTGGAGACGGTGGACGTCGAGCTCACCACGGAGGTCGAGCTCGGGCGCTGGTTCCACGGCCGCGTGCTGCTGGTCGGTGACGCGGCTCACGCGACCGCGCCGACGCTCTCCCAGGGCGCCGCCATGGCGCTGGAGGACGCCGTCGTGCTCGCCGAGTCGCTCCGGGCGGCGGGCAGCGTCGAGGCGGCCCTGCTCGCGTACGAGAGTCGCCGCCGCCCGCGTACCCGCTGGGTGCGGGACCGGACCCGGGACCGCAACCGCACCCGCGACGTGCCGCCGGCGCTGCGCGACCCCTTGCTGCGCGGACGCGGCGGGCGGATCTTCCAGGAGCACTACCGGCTCCTCACCGGCCCGCTCTGAGGGCCGAAGATCGTAGCCGCCCACCCCACGCGGCGGGGCCCACTACCGGGGACTATCCTCCTTGCGGATGACGGCTGCGCAGATGAACAGCGCGCCGAGCGGGACAACCCAGAACCGGAGGCCACTCGTGACCACCGTCGCACCCAAGCCGGTCGTGACCCGGCCCTGGCCGGTCCGCGAGCCGGTCAAGGGGTCGGCCCTCGCGCGGCTGCTGCGCACCACGGACGCGAAGCAGATCGGGATCATGTACATGGTCACCGCGTTCGCGTTCTTCATGATCGGTGGCCTCATGGCCCTGATCATGCGCGCCGAGCTGGCGCGACCGGGGCTGCAGTTCCTGTCGCCCGAGCAGTACAACCAGCTCTTCACCATGCACGGCACGATCATGCTGCTGTTCTTCGCGACGCCGATCGTGTTCGCCTTCGCGAACTACGTGGTGCCGCTGCAGATCGGCGCGCCCGACGTGTCGTTCCCCCGCCTGAACGCCTTCGCCTACTGGCTGTACCTGTTCGGCGGCACCATGGCCACCGCGGGCTTCATCGCCCCGGGCGGCGCGGCCGACTTCGGCTGGACGGCCTACACGCCGCTGAGCACCGCCGAGCACGCGCCGGGCGTCGGCGCGAACATGTGGGTGGTCGGCCTGGCCATCTCCGGTCTGGGCACGATCCTCGGCGCGGTCAACCTGATCACCACGATCCTGACCCTGCGCGCGCCCGGCATGACCATGTTCCGGATGCCGATCTTCACCTGGAACATGCTGGTCACCAGCCTGCTGGCCATCCTGGTCTTCCCGCTGCTGGCCGCCGCGCTCTTCGCGCTCGCCGCGGACCGCTTGATCGGCGCCCACGTGTACGACCCCGCCACCGGCGGCCCGATGCTCTGGCAGCACCTGTTCTGGTTCTTCGGGCACCCCGAGGTCTACATCATCGCGCTGCCGTTCTTCGGCATCATCACCGAGATCATCCCGGTCTTCTCCCGGAAGCCGATCTTCGGTTACAAGGGCCTGGTCGCCGCGACCATCGCCATCGCCGCCCTGTCGATGAGCGTGTGGGCGCACCACATGTTCGCCACCGGCCAGGTGCTGCTGCCGTTCTTCAGCTTCCTGAGCTACCTGATCGCCGTGCCGACCGGCATGAAGTTCTTCAACTGGATCGGCACCATGTGGCGGGGCCAGATCACCTTCGAGACGCCGATGCTCTTCGCGGTCGGCTTCCTGGTGACCTTCCTCTTCGGTGGCCTCACCGGTGTGCTGCTGGCCAGCCCGCCGCTGGACTTCCACCTGCACGACTCGTACTTCGTGGTGGCGCACTTCCACTACGTGCTCTTCGGCACCATCGTGTTCGCCGTGTTCGGCGGCATCTACTTCTGGTTCCCGAAGATGTTCGGCCGGATGCTCGACGAGCGGCTCGGCAAGATCCACTTCTGGCTGACCATGATCGGCTTCCACACCACCTTCCTGGTGCAGCACTGGCTCGGCGCCGAGGGCATGCCCCGCCGGTACGCCGACTACCTGCCCGGTGACGGCTTCACCTTCCTGAACACGCTGTCCACGGTCGGCGCGTTCATCACCGGCATCTCGACCCTGCCGTTCATCTGGAACTGCTGGAAGTCGTACAAGACCGGTCCGGTGGTCGAGGTCGACGACCCCTGGGGTCACGGCAACTCGCTCGAGTGGGCCACCAGCTCGCCGCCGCCCCTGCGGAACTTCGACCGGATGCCGCGGATCCGCTCCGAGCGGCCGGCGTTCGACCTCAAGTTCCCGGAGCTGGCCGCCGGCCAGACCCTGGCCGGCCCGCCGGAGGGCGGCGCCAAGCCGCTCACCAGCGAGTCCGACGGTGGCGCCAGCTACCAGGAGGACACCGAGGGCCGGCTCGACAAGAGCTGACCCGACCAGAACGAACGACGGGCGCCGCACCCACCGGGGGCGGCGCCCGTCGCCGTGTCCGGCCCGGTGATCACCGGCGTGCCTCCCGTCGGCGTATCCTCCGGCCTCGTGGACGACGACAACGGAGCTGACCCGACCCCGCCCCCCAGCTGGCCCCCCGGTCTGATCGACGCCGTGTGCGCCTGGATCGCCGCCGAACTCGGCGAGCCCGCGCCCGTGCGCCACCCGGCCTGTCGCCCCCTGCCGACCAGCCGGCGTCGCCGCCCTGACCGGCCCGCCTGATCGACGAACGAAGCTCCCGTCGCCGGACCGCGGCCGGCTACGGGGGCTTCGTCGTCCCTCACACGAGGGCGAGGCCGCTCAGGGGAGGGCGGGAGCGAGTTCGGGCTCGGGGTGCGTGGTGGCAGCCGCGGCGCGGCGGTGGCGGAGTTCGAGCGGGAGCACGGCCAGGGTGACCAGCACGCCGATCGCGCCCGTGACCGCGAACCCCCAGGCCGGCGCCGAGGCGTCGATCACCGCGCCGGCCAGCGGCGCGCCCAGGGCGATTCCCACGGTGACGGCCGAGCCGTGCAGGCCCATGGCCTCGCCGCGTACGCCGGCCGGAGCCAGCCGGCTGACCGCGTCCGAGGTCGAGGCGATGGAGGGCGCGCAGAGCGCCCCGGCCGGGAACAGCGCCAGGCTGAGCAGCCACCAGTGCGACCCGCCCAGCCCCACCGGGATGGTGGTCAGGCTCAGCGCGGCCACCAGGACCAGCGGGGAGAGCGAGCGGGTCACCGCCCCGTACGCGAAGCCGCCCAGCAGCGACGCGATGGCCCACATGGCCAAGACGGCGCCGGTCCAGCCGACCTCCCCGCCCTCGCGCAGCACGGCGACCACGGCGACGTCGGTGCCGCCGAGCACCAGGGTGGCGGCCAGGCTCACCGCCAGGACGGCCAGCAGCCGGGGGGTGAGCCACTCCCGGCGGGGCACCTTGCGGGCCGGGCCGGCCGGCTCGTCGGCGGCACGGGTGGGCGGGTCGAGCAGCCAGAAGCAGATGCCGGAGGCGACGATCCCGGCGCCGACCGCCCACATGGTGAGCCGGGGCGACACGGCGGCGGCCATGGCCACGGCCAGCGCGGGGCCGACCATGAACGACAGCTCCACCGACATCGAGTCGAGGGCGTACGCGGGACGGCGCCGCTCGGCCGGCACCAGCGCGGCGACCGACTGGCGGACCACCGAGAAGACCGGCAGCGCGAACAGGCCGGCCAGGAACGCGGTGGGCAGCAGCACGGGGTACGACAGCGTCGGCGCGCTGGCCCAGAAGATGCCCTCGGCGAGCGTGGTGAGCAGCAGCACCGGGCGCAGCCCGCGCCGGTCGACCAGCCGGCCGAGCAGCGGCGAGCCGAGCGCGGCGCCGACGGTGGAGGCGGCGCCCACGAGCCCGGCCGCGCCGTAGCCGCGACCGAGGTCGAGCACGACGTGGAAGGTGAGCGTCACGCCGGTCGCGGTGAGCGGGATACGCGCCAGCACCGAGATCAGCAGCAACGACCGGAGACCGGGCAGGGCGAGCGCCTCCCGGTAAGGCTTCAAGTTCACGACGGTCCGTACCTCCGGCCGACATCCTCGACCGGGGGTACGACAGCCGCAACCAATTACCTGCTCAAGCGGCCCTGATCACAGGTTCGCCGACCATGGTGACCCCGGCGCCGTCGAAGGCCCGCAGCGCCACGTCGAGCGTGTCGGCCGCGACGGCCGCCGTCAGGTCCAGCAGCACGGTGGTCCGGAAGCCTTCCCGGGCGGCGTCCAGCGCGGTGGCCCGGACGCAGTGGTCGGTCGCGATGCCGACCACGTCGACCCGGTCGACGTCGTGCCGGCGCAGCCAGTCGGCCAGGCACTCGCCGTCGTCGGCGTGCCCCTCGAAACCGGAGTACGCGGCCGCGTGCTCGCCCTTGTGGAAGATCGCCTCGACCCGGCCGGTCGCCAGGTCAGGGTGGAACTCGGAGCCGGTGGTGCCCACCACGCAGTGCCGGGGCCAGGAGTCGACGTAGTCCGGCGGATCGCCGAAGTGCGCGCCCGGGTCGATGTGGTAGTCCTTCGTCGCGACCACGTGGTCCCAGCGGTCCGGCTCGGCGTCGAGCAGCCGGGAGATGCCGGCCGCGACCCCGGCCCCGCCGGTCACCGCCAGCGAGCCGCCCTCGCAGAAGTCGTTCTGCACATCCACGATGATCAAGGCGTTGGCCATCGGATCGGTCCTCTCAGCTCGCGGGTACGACGGTCACCGGAACGGCCGGGTCCCCGCCGGAGAGCTTCAGCCCCTCCCACGGGATGGAGATCAGGCACTGCCGCAGGTGCTCCCGGGACTCGTCGAGGGTGGGCAGCGCCACCGGCTCGCCCTCGACCACGAACGAGCGCTGGAGCAACCGGTCGTTGGGCTGCCGGTCCGGCACCCCCTGCGGCACGATGACCTCCTCGGTGGCGGTGCCGGTCGGCTTGTGCCGGCGCACGGCCACCTTCCGGCCGCCGATGGTGGCCTTGTGCTCGGAGCGCTTGACCACCGGCCGTCCCTCCACCTCGACCAGCTTGTAGACCAGGCCGGCGGTGGGGGCGCCCGAGCCGGTCACCACGGCGGTGCCCGCGCCGTACATGTCGACCGGCTCGGCGGCGAGCGAGGCGATGGCGTACTCGTCGAGGTCCCCCGAGACGATGATCTTCGTTTCGGTGGCGCCGAGCGAGTCGAGCAGCTCCCGGGACTGCTGGGCGATCACCGCGAGGTCGCCCGAGTCGATCCGGACCGCGCGCAGGTCCGGCCCGGCCACCGCGATGGCGTTGCGGATGCCCTGGCTGATGTCGTAGGTGTCGACCAGCAGCGTGGTGTCCTTGCCCAGCGTGGCGACCTGCGAGGCGAACGCCGTCCGCTCGTCGTCGTGCAGCAGCGTGAACGCGTGCGCCGCGGTGCCGGCGGTGGGGATGCCGTAGCGCTGGCCGGCGGCCAGGTTGGAGGTGAAGCGGAACCCGGCCAGGTACGCGGCCCGGGCGGCGGCCACCGCGGCCTCCTCGTGCGCCCGGCGGGAGCCCATCTCGATCAGGGCCCGGCCGCGGGCGGCGGTGACCATCCGGGCCGCCGCGGCGGCCACCGCGCAGTCGTGGTTGAGCACCGACAGCACCAGCGTCTCCAGCACCACGCACTCGGCGAAGGTGCCGGAGACGGTGAGGATCGGGGAGCCGGGGAAGAACAGCTCGCCCTCGGCGTACCCGTCGATGTCGCCGGTGAAGCGGTAGTCGGCCAGCCACTGGGCGGCGCGGTCGTCCACCACGCCGGTGCGGCGCAGGAACTCGATCTCCTCGGGGTCGAACCGGAAGTCGCGGACCAGGTCGATCAGCCGGCCGGTGCCGGCGACCACGCCGTAGCGCCGGCCGGCCGGCAGCCGCCGGCTGAACACCTCGAAGACGCAGCTACGGTCGGCCGTGCCGTCCCGCAGGGCGGCGCTGACCATGGTCAGCTCGTAGTGGTCGGTCAGCAGCGCGGGGCGAAGGGTGCTCACCGCCTCAGCCTAGAGTTCAGGCCGGATTCCCGCCGTCGTGGCCCGGCATCGACCGCAGCGCGGCCCGCAGTTCCGTGCGGCCGGTCACACCGAGCTTGCTGTAGACCCGCTGGAGGTGGTTCTCCACCGTGCGGGTGGAGAGGAAGAGCCGCTCCGCGATGGTACGGCTGGTCACGCCGTCGGCGGCGAGCCGCGCGACCTCCCACTCCCGTTCGCTCAGGGTGGGGCGGAGCAGCCGCAGCGCCGGCGTGGCCACCTCGTCGCACCGGCGGAGCAGTTCGGCGAGGCGCTCCCGCGCCGGGGCGGTCGCGCCCGCCCGGACGCCGCGCATCCGGTGCAGGGCCATCGCGGTCGCCTCGGCGGCGTAGACGATCAGCTCCCGGGCGGCGAAGCCGTCGGCAACGGCGAGCAGGTCGTCCGGGGAGCCGTCGACGGCGGCCCGGGCGTACCGGGCCACGAGCGGCGGCAGCACCCCGTCGACCTGCTCGGAGAGCTCGGTGAGGCGCTGCGCCACGGTCCGCCGGCCGCCGTCGGTGCAGGTCGGCCCGACCGACGCGGTGGCCTGGTCGTAGCGGACCAGGTCGAGCAGGACCAGCAGCTCGTGGCCGGCCAGGCCGTCCTCGCGCAGCCGGTCGGCGAGCGCCGAGAGGTGCTTGGTGGCCGCCGGCAGGTCGCCCACCACCGCGTGCACCGCGCCGCGGGCCTGCTCCAGCCAGGGATAGAGCACCGCCATCCCGGGCGCGTGGGTCCGGTCCGCCTCGGCCATCGCCTCCGTGGCGTGGGCGGCGTCCCCGCGCAGCGCCGCCGCCTGGGCGCGTTCGGCGTGCGCCAGGCCGGCGTAGACCCGGCTGGTGGCGAGCACGGCGCAGGCGCCCAGGCTGGTCTTCAGCGCCTCGTCGCCGCGCCCGCGCAGCCGCGCCGCGTACGCCTGCAGGATGGCCAGGTAGCCGGTGCCGAGCCGGAAGTCCCCGGCGCCGGCCAGGTCGGCGAACTCGTCGGCGACGATCGCGTCGATGCCGGCCAGGTCGCCGGAGAGCGCGAGCCGGGTGCCCCGGGCCAGCTCCATGGCGAGCTGGAGGTAGGGCATGTCGCCCCGCCAGTACGCCGCCTCGGCCTGCACCCGGGCGATCGCGGTGGCGCTGCGCCGGTACTGGCCCTGCGCGGCCTGGAGGTGCGCGAGGGTGCACCGGGCCAGCTCGCGGGCCGCCATCGGGGCCGCCGGCCGGTCGAGCACGGCCTGGGCCAGCCGGACCGCCGCGTCGGTGTCCAGCCGGTGCAGCCGCATGATCGCCTCGAAGGCGCGGACCCGGGCCCGGTCGGCGGGATCGGTCAGCTCGGCGGCCCGGGCCGCGATCTCCTCCACCGTGGACTCCCGGCTCAGCCCCCAGTAGCTGACCATGCCCCGGGCGGTCAGCCAGCGGCCGCGCCGCCGGTCGTCCTGGAGCGCCCCGGCCACCTGGTCGAGCACCGCGATCGCCTCGTCGGGCCGGTCGGCGAACATGAGGATGGTGGCGAGCAGCTCGGCCGCGTCCGAGCCGCCCTCGCCGTCCAGCGCCGCCCGGGCCAGCCGGGTGGCCAGCGGCACGTCGTAGCGGCCGAAGGCCTGGGCGGCCGCGTCGAGCAGCAGGGCTGGGTCCTGCGCGGTGCCCGAGTCGAGCCGCCAGACGGCGACCCGCAGCAGGTCGTCGCGGCGCCGCTTGCCGACCCGTTCGAGCAGGCCGGCCAGGGTGGCCTGGAGCCGGCGGGTGCGGCTGACCGGGCACTGCCGGCGCATCACCTCGCCGTAGAGCGGATGGGCGAGGCGGACGTTCAGCCGCCGGTCGTCGTGCACCATCGAGATGAGGCCGCGCTCCTCGGCGGTCTCCACGTCGGCCGGGTCGACGGCCTGCTCCAGCAGGTGCAGGCCGAGCGGCTCGCCGAACGCCACCAGCTCGACCACCGCGCGCACGCCGGGTGTCAGCTGGCCGATGCGGGTGTCGATCAGATCGGTGAGGCTGGGCGCCAGTTCCAGCCGGCCGGTCCACTTCCAGATCCCGTACGTCTTGCTCAGCTCGTCGCCGCCGGACGCGGCGAGCACCAGTTCGCGCAGCAGCAGCGGGTTGCCGGCGGAGAGCCGGTGCAGCCGCTCGGACGAGCCGGCGTCGACCGGCCCACCCAGGATGGCGGCGAGCAGCCCGGTGGTGTCGCTCTGGCCGAGCGGCTCCAGCTCGACGAGGTCGACCAGGTCGTCGGTCCACAGGGCACGGATCGGCAGCGGGATCTGCTCACCGTTGCGCAGCGTGCCGAGCACCGTGGCGTTCTCGGAGCGGGCGATGAGGTGCACGAGCGCCGCCGACGGCGGGTCGAGCAGGTGCGCGTCGTCGATCGCCAGCACGATCGGCCGGCCGGCGGCCTCCTCCTGGAGCACGTCGACCGCCCAGCGCAGGATGCCGGCGGGGGAGAGGCCCTGCGGCTGCGTGGCCGGCAGCACCTGGACCAGCCCGCCGAACGGCAGGGCGGCGGTCGTGGCGCTGGCCGCCACCGACCAGACCGCGTAGCGGTCGGTGGGAAGGGCGGCCACCCCCTCGCGCAGGAGCCGGCTCTTGCCCACCCCGGCGCTGCCGCTGAAGAGCAGCCCGCGTCCGTCCGGACCACCGACCGCCGACAACAGACGGTTGAGTTCATCCGTGCGGCCGACGAAGTCCCACCGACTCATCGGTGCAGCATATCGATGGTGTTCCGTCCGCAGGTACATCGTCACGCAGCGAAGTTGAGTAATCTGTCGATTACTCGTGAGTATCGGATGTGTTCGGTGTCGGATCCGCGACAGCCGTAGGCTTCCAACGTCCCCTCTGACCAGGGAACTTCCACGCGACCGACCGCAACCGGTCGCCCTACTGGGAGGCCTGATGAAGCCAGGTCCACTCCCCTCGGTCGACGTGCCCGCTCCAGGCGGGTCGGCCGAGTCGCCCCGGTGCGCGTCGCTGCCGACCCGGCTCGGTGTGACCGAGCCGGGGCCGGACGAGCCGCTGGGCGTCGTGGTGACCGGCCCGGCCGGCGCCGGCCGCCGCGAGCTGCTCGCCGGCCTGCTCGGCCTGGACCCCGGGATGCTCGCCGTGCCGGCCGGCAGCCACCTGCTCGTCCACCACGCCAAGGTGCCGACCCGGGCCGCCTACGTGCCGGGCTACCGCCAGCCGCACTCCTACGGCGCCGACCCGCTCGCGGCCGGTCCGGCGCTGGCCCGCCCGCCGCGCCGGGTGGTGCTGAGCCTGCCGGATCCGCTGCTGCGCCACTTCGCCGTGCTCGACACGCCGGACAGCGGCACCCTCGGCGTGGCCGGCGGCCGGGTGCTGCTCGACGCGGCCGGACGGGCCGGGGCCCTGCTCTTCGTGATCTCCGCCGACCAGGCGTTCAGCGCGGCCGAGCTGCACCTGCTCGCCGAGGTGGCGCGCACCCGGGTCGAGGTGTTCTTCGCCGTCACCCCCGGCGTGGCCGGTTGGGCGGCGCCGGCGGACGGCACGACGACGGAGGACACGGGGGCGTCCGGGTCGTCGGCCGGCCGGTCCGGCCCGCCCGGCCCCGCCGCCCGCCGCTACGACGCGGTCGAGGTCTCCGTCGCGGCGCACCGGGCCGCGCTGCTGGCGGCGGTGCCCGCGCTCGCCCAGGCCCGCTGGTTCCCGGCCCGCCAGGGCGAGCACTCGGTGCTGCGCCGCGCGCTGGTCGGCTGGGCCGCCGACGAGGGGCTGCGGCGCGCCAGCTCCCGCCCGCCCGAGCCGCCCGGCGCGCACGGCCGGGTGCCCGTGGTGGCCGGCACCGAGCCGGCCGACCTCACCGAGCGGATCAACCGTCAGGCCCGCTCCTGCGCCCAGCGGATCCGCCAGCACCTCGCCCTGGAGCTGGCCAACATCCACCTCCGGGTGGTGCAGGAGATCGTCTTCGGGGTGGGCTGCGCCGGCCTGCCCCAGCTGCTCGACCGCGAGATGGAGGCGCTGTCGCTGCTCGCCACCGCGCAGTGCGACGAGGCGGTCCGGGGCATCGTCGACGACGCGGCCGCCCAGGTCTTCGGCGCGCCGCTGGCCGACGGGGTGCGCCGGCGGATCGTGCACGCCGTCCGCTGGGGTCTGGCCGACCACCCGGACGGCCGTGAGCTGGACCGCGTGCTCCTCGTCACCAGCACCGCCGGGGTGGCCGGGCTGGCCGGTGCCGGCGCGCTCGACGCACTGGCCGGCTACCCGCGCGCGGAGCGCGACGAGGCGCTGCCGCCCGTCGGAGTGGCTCTCAACGGCGGGTGCTGGCAGCACTGGCGGGTGCCCGGCAACGCCGACCCGAACGTGGCCCGCTCGTGGGCGCAGCGGGCGCTGCGCGAGGTCGAGCTGGAGCTGTCCCGCCAGGTGTCCCGTCGCTTCGAGGTGATCCACCTCTCGCTCGCCGCGGTCCTCACCGATGCTGTCGACCACGGCATCCTGCTCGCCTGAGCTCGGGGGCGCCGCCCCGCCGCCGGGCCCGCCGCACGGGGCCCGGCCGGGTGATCCCGACCGCCGCGCCGTTCCGGTTCATCGGTTCCCCGGATCCGGTGGCACGATGGGGGGCATGGCGGCTCCACAGGTTGCGCCGGTCGAGACGCCGGACACCGAAGAGGTGCCGGTCTCCGACCGGCCGTGGGTGACCATCGTCTGGGACGATCCGGTCAACCTCATGACGTACGTGACCTGGGTGTTCCAGAAGCTCTTCGGATACAGC
Source organism: Micromonospora terminaliae (assembly GCF_009671205.1). Lineage (NCBI taxonomy): Bacteria > Bacillati > Actinomycetota > Actinomycetes > Micromonosporales > Micromonosporaceae > Micromonospora > Micromonospora terminaliae. Next base: position 13,389 of record NZ_CP045309.1, read on the forward strand.
CGGGAGAAGGCCGAGCAGCTCATGCTGGATGTGCACCACAAGGGCAAGGCGGTCGTCTCCAGCGGCGCCCGGGAGCGGATGGAGCACGACGCGTCGCAGCTGCATGCGTACGGCCTCTGGGCGACGGTGGATCGGTCATGAGCATGTTCCGCCGCCAGGGCGACCGCTACGTGGCCATCTTCGCGGTGGACGAGGCGCGGGTGCTGCGCAAGGTCGCCTCCGAGGTGGTCGGCCTGCTCACCGACGGCTTCGACCACGGCGACCCGGTGGTCGGCCGGCTCTTCCCCGAGGTCTACCCGGACGACGCGGCGGGCAGCGCGGAGTTCCGCCGCTACACCGAGGGCGACCTCAAGACCGCCAAGATCGACCAGGCCGGGGCGATCCTCGCCGCGCTGCCGGACGGCGAGGGCGGCGGCGAGGTGCGGCTCGACGCGGAGGCGGCCGAGGCGTGGTTGCGCGCGCTCAACGACGCCCGGCTGGCCATGGGGGTCCGGCTGGAGATCAAGGACGGCACCGACCTGGGCGAGGAGCTCGACGACGCGGTCGCCGAGGACCCCACCTCCTCCCGGGTGTTCCAACTGTCGGTCTACGCGTACCTGGGGTATCTGCAGGAATCCCTGCTCAACGCCCTGATCGAGTGAGCCGTGACGGCCGCCACCTCGCGGGCCGGGACGGCCAGGGGCTAGGCTTGGCGGCGTGCTGAGCATCGACCGGTCGATCATCGACGCGATCGTGGCCCACGCGCGTCGGGACCACCCGGACGAGGCGTGCGGCGTGGTCGCCGGTCCCGTCGGCAGCGACACCCCGACCCGGCACATCCCCATGGACAACGCCGCCCGCTCCATGACCTTCTACGAGTTCGACTCGATGGAGCAGCTGCGGGTGTGGCGGGAGATGGACGACCGCGACGAGGAGCCGGTCGTCATCTACCACTCGCACACCGCGACGGAGGCCTACCCGTCCCGCACGGACGTCTCCTTCGCCGGGGAGCCGGGGGCGCACTACCTGCTCGTCTCGACCCGCGAGCCCGACACCGAGGAGATCCGCTCCTTCCGGATCGTCGACGGCGTGGTCACCGAGGAGCCGGTCGAGATCGTGGCTGCCGTGGACCCGCACGCCGTCCAGTCCTACATGTTCGGGCAGAGCCCGGCGACGGTCGACTACGAGTGTTCCGACCGCTGACCCTCCAGCGCCGGCACACCCTTTCTCTTCCCGTCACCTGGCACGACCTGAACAAGGAGCACGAGACATCATGGCCATCGAGGTTCGCATCCCCACCATCCTGCGCAGCTACACCGGCGGCGCGAAGGTCGTCGAGGGCAGCGGCGACACCCTGGGCGACCTGCTCGCCGACCTGGACTCCCGGCACGCCGGCCTGCGGGCCCGGCTGGTGACCGACGCGGGCGCGCTGCACCGGTTCGTCAACGTCTACGTCAACGACGAGGACGTCCGCTTCCTCGGCGCGCTCGACGCCAAGCTCAACGACGGCGACAGCGTCACCATCCTGCCGGCCGTGGCCGGTGGCGCGTTCGGCTTCGCCGCGGCAGCGGCGATCGCCCAGCACAGTGCCGCCGCGGCCGCCATCGCCGGTCACCGTGCGGCCGTCGCCGCCCGCTGAGGGCGGCCGGCGGCATGGCACGGTACGACAGCCTGCTCGACGCATGCGGGGGCACGCCCCTGGTGGGGCTGCCCCGGCTCTCGCCGACGGTCCCCGACGGGGCGCCGCCGGTGCGGCTCTGGGCCAAGCTGGAGGACCGGAACCCGACGGGCAGCATCAAGGACCGGGCGGCCCTGTTCATGGTCCGGGCCGCTGAGGAGGCCGGCCGGCTCCGCCCCGGCGACACCATCCTGGAGCCGACCAGCGGCAACACCGGCATCTCGCTGGCCATGGTGGCCAAGCTGCGCGGCTACCGGCTGGTCTGTGTGATGCCGGAGAACGTCTCCACCGAGCGGGTCCAGCTGCTCCGCATGTACGGCGCGGAGATCATCTTCTCGCCGGCGGCGGGCGGCTCGAACCAGGCCGTCGCCACCGCCAAGCAGATCGCCGCCGAGCACCCGGACTGGGTGATGCTCTTCCAGTACGGCAACGAGGCGAACGCCCGGGCGCACTACGAGACGACCGGGCCGGAGCTGCTGCACGACCTGCCGACCATCACCCACTTCGTGGCCGGCCTGGGCACCACGGGCACGTTGATGGGCACCGGGCGCTACCTGCGGGAGAAGGTCGACGGCATTCAGGTCGTCGCGGCCGAGCCCCGCTACGGCGAGCTGGTCTACGGGCTGCGCAACATCGACGAGGGCTACGTGCCCGAGCTGTACGACGCCACGGTGCTCTCCCGGCGCTTCTCGGTGGGCACCCGCGACGCGGTGCTGCGTACCCGGCAGCTCGTCGAGGTGGAGGGGATCTTCGCCGGTTTCTCCACCGGGGCGATCCTGCACGCCGCCCTCGCGGTGGCGCACGAGGCGGTTCGCGACGGCCGCCGTGCCGACGTGGCCTTCGTGGTCGCCGACGGCGGGTGGAAGTACCTGTCGACCGGGGCGTACGGCGGCACCCTCGCGGACGCCGAGGACGCCCTGGAGGGGCAGCTCTGGGCCTGACGGCGCGACGGTCGGTCCGGTCCCCGCACGTCGCGGGACGGACCGACCGTCACCGCCCGGGACCGGACGCGTGCGGGTGTCACGTTGATGACAACTTCCGGCAGATGATTCTTGCCCGACCGGGCCGACGCGTAGGCTGCGCAGCGTGGCGAACGCGTCGGTAGAGATCATCGGCGGGGCGACCGCCGGCGTGTCGACTACCAAGCGTGAGATCGAGGCGACCGGATGCGATTGACCGTCCTCGGCTGCGCGGGCAGTTTTCCCGGGCCCGAGTCTCCCTGCTCCGCCTACCTCATGGAGGCCGACGGCTTCCGGCTCCTGATCGACTTCGGGGTCGGTTCGCTCTCCACGCTCCAGCGCTACGTCGGGCTGCACGCCCCCGACGCCATCCTCCTCACCCACCTGCACTGCGACCACATGTTCGACGCGGTGTCCTACGTGGTGGTGCGCCGGTACGCCCCGGACGGCCCCTACCCGCCCCTGCCGATGTACGCCCCGTCCGGCGCGCCGGACCGGATCGCCAGCGCGTACGGGCAGGAGGAGGGCTCGGTGGAGGACGTCTACCAGTTCTACGGCCTCCAGCCGGGCACCTTCCCGATCGGGCCGTTCACCGTGACCGTCGACCGGATGAACCACCCGGTCGAGACGTACGGGGTGCGGCTGGAGCACGGCGGGCGGGTGTTCTGCTACTCGGCGGACACCGCCCCCTGCGACGCGCTGCTGCGCCTGGCCCAGGACGCCGACGTCTTCCTCTGCGAGGCCAGCTACATGGACGGCGTGGAGAACCCGCCGGACCTGCACCTGACCGGCCGGGAGGCCGGCGAGGCGGCCACCAAGGCGGGGGTGGGCCGGCTGCTGCTCACCCACCTCGTCCCCGCCTGGGGCAGCGAGTCGCACACCGTGGAGTCGGCGGCCGGCGCGTACAGCGGACCGCTCGAGGTGGTCCGCGCCGGCGCCTCCTACGAGGTCTGACCCCTGTCCGGAGCAGGCCCGAGGGGGCGTCCCCGGCCGGAACGCCCCCTCGGGTGGTGGTGCTACGACTCGGCGACGAACCTGAAGTAGGTGCGGTACTGGAAGCCGTTGTCCAGGGTCAGCACGAATTCGCGGCAGGTGCCGGCCCAGGCCGGGTCGGTCATCCACGGGTAGTTGTACTGGCCGTTGGCGTTCACCGACAGGTGTGAGCCGCCGGGGTTCCGCGCCGCGACCGGGGTGGGTCGCGGGGTGATCGCGCCGTCGGGGCCGACGGTCCGGAGCGTGTCGCAGTCGACCAGCCGGGAGTACGGCGAGCCGCTGGCGAGGATGTCCAGGCCACGGTTGCTGGCGAGCTTGAACTTCATCGGTACGGCGTCACCGGCGACCACGGTGTTGAGCGCCGGCTGGGCCGAGCGGCCGACGAAGTCGCCCCGGCAGGACGGGTGGGTGTCGAACGCCTCGGTGTTGTCGTCGCGGGCCGTGGTGCCCTGCACCGCGCTGTAGCCGAGACCCCGGCGGGCGAACGAGCCCCAGATGATGCAGGCGTTCTCGCCGCCGGTCAGCGCCGCGTCGGCGGCGATGATGGCGTTTCGGCCCGTGACGAAGCCCGGGCCGCAGCCCTGCATCTTGAGCCCGTCGATGACGAGCTGGAGGGCCAGGTTGTTGCCGCCGGTGTTCCACGCGTCATAGACGGCCGGGTTGAACCCGTGCCGGTCGATCAGGTTCCAGGTCATGTCCCACAGGACCGACGCCCACGCGTGCCCGATGCCGTGCGGCACCGCCAGGGACGTCCCGTTGAGCCAGCCGCCCGTCTTGATCCCGTCGTAGGTGAACGGCTGGATCTCCATGTTCCGGGAGTACGGCCGAGGCCGGATGCCGCCGCCGTGCCGGTCGTCCTGGAACAGCACGTACGGGCCCATGCCGCGCTGCCCGTCGGCCGTGTCGAACGCCGGGTCGAGCAGCGTCGTGACGGCCATGAAGTCACTCCAGCCCTCGCCCATCTGCTCGTTGCCGGTCAGGCAGTTGACCGTCGGGCCACCGGTGAGCCGGTTGGAGATGCCGTGCGTGTACTCGTGCATGATGACGCCGGCGTCGAGGTCACCGTCGCGGATGCCCGGGTGGTCCGGGTGCTTGCGCACCGACCCGGTGGCCTCGCCCGCGGCGATGGCGGCCTTGATGGCGGCGCCGTCGGCCTGGGTCACGGCGACGGCCGGAATGGTGACCGGCGCGGACGTCATGAGCCCGGTCAGCACCGGGGCGCTACCGGTGGCGTTGTGAGCGACCACCATTGCCTTGGCGCCGAGCGACTGGGCGACCTGGGCCCGCTGCAGGTAGCTGCAGGCCGTGGTGCCGCCGTCGACAACGCTGATCCACCCGCCCGACGGCAGGGTGGCCGGGTAGGCCGCCGCGGTGCAGCCGGTGCCCGCGTACACGAAGCGGTGTCCGGCCAGGCCGGCCGCGGTCGGGGCCGGCGTGAACCGCGCCCAGGACGCGTCGAACGAGCCGACGCCGTCCACGACGACCTGGTTCGGGCTGCCGAACTGGGTGCCCGGCCACAGGTACATCTGCATGCGCGGCGCGCCGACGCCGTCCACCGCCGGGGTGGAGAAGTTGGCGTTGTTGGTGCCGCGGCCGTCGGCCGCCTCCGCCCGGACGTAGTCGCTGCCCGCGCCGCCCCGGCCGTAGTTGTTCGCCTGGAAGTTCCCCGACACCTCGTCGAAGCCGTACTGGTAGGTGACGTCGTGGATGATGTTGTTCCAGTAGAACAGGTTGTCGGTCGCGGCGTCCCGGTAGTTCTGGGCGTGCTCGCCGAGGTCGAGCGGGTGGTCGAAGGTCAGGTTCGCGCCGCCGTCCGGGCTGCTGCCGAAGTCGGGCGTGTTGTTGTCGTCCTCGTCGTGGTAGGCGTGGACGTTGTTGCCCTGGGTGGTGGTGTGCTCGGCCCCCGCGGCGCCGTCGACGTCGTGCCAGCCGTACGGCGAGGCCGTCCCGTCGGCCGGGTTGGTCACCAGGGTCCGCGGCGCGTCGTTCGGGCTCTCGGCCGGCCCGGCGAAGACCCGGTAGCTCGAGCCGTCCGCCACCGGGTTGCGCGAACCGAAGGCCGCGCTGTTCAGCGTCGTCGCTCGTCCCGGAGCGCTGCGGTCCAGGTTGTCGGCGACCTCCTTGACGTCCTCGTGGATCGTCCAGTCGTCGGCTTTGAGCAGCTTGCCGCTCTGCGCGTCGACGGCCGCGTTCCACAGGTGGGTGTCGGTGGAGTCGTCGATGACGAGCTGCCAGGCCAGGCGGAGCCCGTCGGCGGTGGGCTGCCAGCCGAGCTTGGCGGGGATGGGCTGGTCCGAGATGCCGGCGCCGGAGACGACGGTGCGCTGGGCGGCGCCGCCGCTGCGGCTCATCACCTTCGGGCCGGCCGGATCGGGCAGATCCAGGGCGTCCGCGGCGGCGTGCACCGCCTCGACCGCGTCGAGCCTGGCGGTGCCGGAGGCGTTGTCGGCCAGCCCGGGGACCAGGGTGTCGCCGACGAACACCACGCTGCCGTCGCGGGCGATGTTCACGGTGGCGGTGGCGCCGAAGACCTCGAGGTCCTTGAAGCGCTGCGCCAGGTTGACGTGGGTCACGCCGTTGTGGCGGCTGGTGTAGCTGGAGGCCACCGCGAGGTCCGCCAGGTCGGTGGCGCGTACCCCGTACTCGGCGGGGTGCGCGCGCAGGTAGGACGTGGCGATCTCGTTCGGCGTGCCCCGGTTGGGGCCGGTGAGGAAGGTCGGGTTCGCCGGGGCGGCCTGGTCGGGTTCCGCCCAGGCGGGCTGCGCGGTCAACGTCGTCATGGACGCGACCAGGGTGGTGGACAGCAGCAACGCGGCGTTGCGGCGACCACGGGACGGGCGTGAGGGCAGAGGCACCGCTGCTCCTTTCGACGTCGGAAGAGACAGCGTCAAGCGCCGATCCGCCCCCGCAGTGAGTCACGGTCGGTGATCAAGCCACTGCGGGGCGAATTGCATCGACGCTACGGGTCGGCTCGTCGACGGTTCATCCGACGAGTGGCGAAAGATCGGCCCTCCAGGTTCGACGCCTGTCGTGACCTGCGGATCACGGGAAGGTAAAGCACGAAAACTTGCCTTCGCAAATATGCACATATACCGCGATGACGTCTTGACCTGCGGCTGAGCGTCGGTACGGTCCTTACTCACACGACGCGCCGTGCCTGCTCAATGGACGCTGCGTCAGGTCCTTCGGACGGAAGGCATCGCATGACACACCACCACCCCAGTCCAAGGTCACGTAGAGGCCGCACAGCACTCGGCATCATCGCGGCCGGCGTACTCCTGGCCGGCGCGCTGCCCGGCACCGCCTCGGCGGCGGAGCCCGATCCACGAATCGGACTCGGCGCCGGCTGGCTCGACGCGCAGTCGGCGATCAGCAACCTCGAGCAGGTCGCGCACCGCGACAAGCCCGCGGGCATGGTCGACCCGGCGAACCCCGGCAACGGCGGGTTCTACAACTCGGACTTCGCCTTCGGCGGCGGGTACGCGTTCACGGGCAACTACAACGGGTTCAACATCTTCGACGTCTCCAAGCCCAGCGACCCGCAGCTGGTCACGAGCGTCGTGTGCCCGGGTGGGCAGGGCGACGTCTCGGTCCACGACAACCTGCTCTTCATGTCGGTGGAGGAGACCCGCGGGCGGGTCGACTGCGGCACGAACCCCAGCGTCGGCACCCGGTTCCAGGGCGTCCGGGTCTTCGACATCAGCGACGTGCGCAACCCGGTGCAGGTCGCGGCGGTTCAGCTCTGCCGCGGCTCGCACACGCACACCGTGGTGACCGACCCCGACGACGCGAGCAACGTCTACGTCTACGTCTCGGGCACCACCTCGGTGCGCCCGGCGACGACGATGGCCGGTTGCAACAACAACCCCGCGAACGGCGAGGACCCGTCGCGGTGGCGGATCGACGTCATCAAGGTGCCGGTGGCGGCGCCTGAGCAGGCCGCCGTGGTGAACCAGCCGCGGCTGTTCGCCGACCCGGAGACCGGCCGGATCGACGGCCTGCAGAACGGGCCGGTGACGCCCCGGCACCCGTCGGGGTCGAACTGGTCGCCCACGCCGAACACCAACGCCTGCCACGACATCACCGCGTACCCGGAGATCGGGCTGGCCGCCGGCGCCTGCCAGGGCAACGGCATCCTCATCGACATCTCGGACCCGGCGAACCCGCGCCGGATCGACGAGGTGTCCGACCCGAACTTCGCGTACTGGCACTCGGCGACGTTCAACAACGACGGCACCAAGGTGATCTTCACCGACGAATGGGGCGGTGGTAGCGGTGCTCGCTGCCGGGACACCGACCAGCCGGAGTGGGGCGCCAACGCCATCTTCGACATCGTCGACCGGAAGATGACGTTCGCCAGCTACTACAAGCTGCCGGTTCCGCAGTCGCTGCAGGAGAACTGCGTGGCGCACAACGGTTCGCTGATCCCGGTGCCCGGCCGCGACATCATGATGCAGGCCTGGTACCAGGGCGGAATCTCGGTGTTCGACTTCACCGACTCGGCCCACCCGCAGGAGATCGCGTTCTTCGACCGCGGGGCGGTCAACGCGAACTCCCTCGTGCTCGGCGGATTCTGGTCGGCGTACTGGTACAACGGCAGCCTCTTCGGCAACGAGATCGCCCGCGGGCTCGACGTGTTCAAGCTGACCCCCAGTGAGCACCTGTCGAAGGCGGAGATCAAGGCGGCCGAGGAGGTGCAGCTCGGCCAGTTCAACGCCCAGGGCCAGCCGAAGATCACCTGGACGCCGAGCTTCGCCCTCGCCCGTGCGTACTACGACCAGGCGGTGCGGGCCGACGCCATCGGTCACCCGCTGAAGTCCCAGGTCGACATGTTCCTGGAGCGGGCCGAAGGTTTCGCGGCCGAGGGCAAGCGGTCCGCCGCTGCCGCTCAGCTGCGGGCACTGTCCAACAAGCTCGGCGCGCCCGAGCACCAGACGTTGAAGAAGGCGGTCCTGGACCTCGCGGACACCCTCTGACCCGTCGCTCAGTGAAGGGCACCTCGGATCGAGGTGCCCTTCACCCTGTCCGGGGTCAGCCCATCTTGGCCAGCATCTCCTGCATCCGCTGGATCTCGATGCTCTGGTCGGCGTTCACCTCACGGGCGAACTGGTCGGTCGCCGGCTCCATGCCACCACCCGAGGCGTAGAGCTCCTCCACCATGCGCACCGCGCCCTGGTGATGGCGGATCATGAAGGTGAGGAAGAGCCGGTCGAAGTCGCCGTTGCGGGCCTGCTTGAGCTGGTCGAGCTGCGCGGCGGTGAGCATCCCCGGCATGAGCTCGTGCCCGGCATGGCCCGCGTTCGGGCCGGTGGTCGGCACGTTCCGCTCCGCGAGCCACCGCTGCATGCGGGTGATCTCGTCACGCTGCGACACGTCGATCCGCTTGGCCAGCAGCGTCACGTCCGGGTTGGTCGTGCGGCCCGGCAGCAGCGCGGTCATCTCCAACGCCTGCCCGTGGTGCGGGATCATGCCCTGGATGAACAGGGTGTCGGCCGCCTTGAACCCGGGCGGCGAGACCCGGGCCAGGTCGTCGCCCGACAGGGATCTGCCGGGTTGACCCGGCGCCCCCGGCTGCACGACGTGGCCGCTCGGCGGACGGTAGGCCGGATCGTCACCGCCGGACCAGAGGGCGAAGCCCACCCCCGAACCGACGGCGACGGTGGCGACAACGGCTGAAATGATCACGCGGCGCGAAAGGGGCATGTTCTGGACCTATCCGGTGTCCGGGCGCGCAGATGTGAAGGTCATCCTGCCTCATTCCCACCAGCTGAGGAACCCGTCGAAGGTGCCGGTCCTGAGCGTTGGTTGGGGCACCCGGGGCCGGTTCGATCACGGCACCGCATAGGGTGCAGGCATGGCGCGACCTGACGGGCGGCGGCCCGACCAACTCCGACCGGTGACCCTGACCCGGGGCTGGAGCACCCACCCGGAGGGGTCGGTGCTCGTCGAGTTCGGGGCGACCCGGGTGCTCTGCACGGCGAGCGTGACCGAGGGCGTGCCCCGCTGGCGCAAGGGCTCCGGGCTCGGCTGGGTGACCGCCGAGTACGCGATGCTGCCCCGGGCCACCAACACCCGCTCCGACCGGGAGAGCGTCAAGGGCCGCGTCGGCGGCCGGACCCACGAGATCTCCCGGCTGATCGGCCGCAGCCTGCGGGCCTGCGTGGACCTCAAGGCGCTGGGTGAGAACTCGGTGGTGCTCGACTGCGACGTGCTCCAGGCCGACGGCGGCACCCGGACGGCCGCCATCACCGGCGCGTACGTGGCGCTGCACGACGCGGTGACCTGGCTCGCCGAGCGCAAGGCCCTGGCGGGCAAGGTGGAGAAGGTCATGCACCGGTCGGTGGCGGCGGTCAGCGTCGGCATCATCGCCGGCGAACCCCGGCTCGACCTCTGCTACGAGGAGGACGTGGCCGCCGAGGTCGACATGAACGTGGTCTGCACCGGGACGGGTGACTTCGTCGAGGTGCAGGGGACGGGCGAGGCCGGCGTCTTCGCCCGGGAGCAGCTCGACGCCCTGCTCGACCTGGGCGTGATGGGCTGTCTGGAACTGGCCGACGCGCAGCGGAAGGCGCTGAACTGATGAACACGGTGCTCCTGGCCACCCGCAACCGGAAGAAGCTCGTCGAGCTCCAGCGGATCCTCGACGGCGCGCTCGGCGCCCACCGGATCGCCCTGCTCGGCCTCGACGACGTCGAGGAGTACCCGGAGCTGCCCGAGTCCGGCCTGACCTTCGGCGAGAACGCGCTGATCAAGGCCCGGGAGGGCTGCCGGCGCACCGGCCTGCCGACGATCGCCGACGACTCCGGTCTGGCGGTGGACGCGCTCAACGGCATGCCGGGCGTGTTCAGCGCCCGCTGGGCCGGTTCCCACGGCGACGACCGGGCCAACCTCCAGCTCGTGCTGGACCAGATCGCCGACCTGCCGGACGAGCACCGCGGCGCCGCCTTCGTCTGCACGGTGGCGCTGGTGCTGCCCAGCGGCAAGGAGCACCTGGTCGACGGCCGGCAGTCCGGCCGGCTGCTGCGCGCCCCGCGCGGCGACGGCGGCTTCGGCTACGACCCGATCTTCCTGGGCGACGGGCAGGAGCGGACCAACGCGGAGCTGACCCCGGCGGAGAAGGACGCGGTGAGCCACCGCGGGAAGGCGCTGCGCGAACTGGCCAAGCTGGTCGCCAAGGTGCTACCGCCGGCCGCCTGACCGACCGCTCAGCGGTGGTGCAGTGTGGTCAGCTCGCCGCCCAGCTCGTGTACGGCCACCCGGTCCTCCATGGCCAGCGCCGTGAGTACCTGCTCCACCTCGGCCAGGGTGGCGTGCCGACCCACCGAGACGGCCGCCTCGGTGTCGAGGTGCTCCACCCAGAGGCCGCCGGGCTCCCAGGCGGTCTGCACGCAGGCGCCGGAGCGGCCCACGCAGGTGAGGCAGTCGTAGCTGGACGGGCGCATGGCGCGGATCCGGGCCAGCAGCTCCGCCAGCTCCATCGGCACCTCCTGCTCCCACCCGGTCGCGTGGCCGCCGGTCACCTCGACGTAGCCGACCGGTGCGGGCTCCGGCTCGCCGGCCGGGGGCAGCCCGCGCAGCGCCCGGACCAGCGCCAGGCCACCGTGCCGGCCCACGGTCCGCGCCGGCACGTCCGGGTCGTCGTACGTGCCGACCAGCGCGTCGCCGCTGCGCCGGACCTGCACCGCACGGCCCTCCCACTGCAGGCGGACCGGGACGGCGGCGGGCAGCCACGGCAGGTGCAGGGCGGTGAACCGGCCGGCCCGCACCGGCCCCTCCGCCGGCGCGTGCACGCCGGTCCAGGCGCCGAGCAGCTCCACGTCGATGTCGACGTCGTCCACCACGGGGGCTGGTACGGCGGCGAGCCGGCCGACCCGGCGCCGCTGCCACCGCAGCGGTACGTGGATCCGCCGGCCGACCTCGCCGTCCCAGTTGACGGTCAGCCCCGTAGCCCGCAGCGCAGCCGCCACCTCCGCGCCGATCTCCGCTGCGGAGGCTCCCTCGAACGCCCCGTATGCGAGCCACACCCCGGAGCCTTCGACGCCCCGTTCGGCGTCCTGCCGGTGGTAGAAGGCGTAGCCCCGCGGCTTCAGGCCCCGCCGCGCCTCGGCGCCGATCTCCTCGGCGCCGCAGTTCTGGCAGCAGGTGAAGTTCTCCCGGGCCACGATCCCGGCGGCGTCGAGCGTCCGGAACGCGGTGGTGAGCCGGTCGCTGTCGGTCGTCTCCGGCCAGGTCTCCTGGTCGGCCAGGTGCGCGGTCAGTTCCTCGGCCACCGCCGCCCAGGCCAGCTCCGCGACCCGGTTCCGCCCGGCCGCGTCGTCGAGGTACTCCACCGTCTCGGTGACGATGGCGGCCGCCGGCAGCTCGGCCAACGCCACCTGCCGGCGCACGAAGGCCCGGATCTGCTCGGCCAGGTCGTCGCCGTCGGGGACGTCGGCACGGTCGGGGGCTGCCACGGCGTCATCGGTCACGGCGGCGAACGGTAGCAGCTCCCGCCGACAGCATCCCTGTTCAGCCCAGCGGGCCCACCTCGCGCTCGATCGCGGCGCGCAGCCCGGGGCCGCGCACGACCTCCCGCGCCGCCTCCATGAGCGGGGCGAGGAACACGTCCGGCCCTGGCTCGCCGGCGACCTCGCCGAGCGCGGCCAGCGCGGCCCGGCCGGCCGGCGACGGGGTCAGCGGCGCGCGGAGCTGGAGCCCGCGCACGGCGGCCAGCAGCTCGACCGCGAGCACGCTGGTCAGGTTGTCCAGCACGGTGCGCAGCTTCTTCGTCGCCGCCCAGCCCATCGAGACGTGGTCCTCCTGCATGCCGCTGGTGGGCAGCGAGTCGACCGAGGCGGGGGCGGCGAGCCGGCGGTTCTCCGCGACGATCCCGGCCGCCGTGTACTGGGCGATCATCAGCCCGGAGTTGACCCCGGCGTCGGGGGACAGGAACGCCGGCAGCTCCCGGTTGCGGGTCACGTCGAGCAGCCGGTCCACCCGGCGCTCGGCGATCGCGCCCACCTCGGACGCGGCGATGGCCAGGTAGTCGGCGGCGAAGCCGAGCGGCGCGCCGTGGAAGTTGCCGGTCGACTCGACCCGCCCGTCCGGCAGCACCACCGGGTTGTCCACCACCGACAGCAGCTCCCGCCCGGCCACCACCTCGACGTAGTCGAGGGTGTCCCGGGCCGCGCCGGCCACCTGCGGCGCGCAGCGCATCGAGTACGCGTCCTGCACGGCGTGCGCCAGGTCGTCGCGGTGCGAGTCCATCACCGCCGAGTTCTGCAGCAGCTTGTGGATGTTCGCGGCCGAGGCGGCCTGGCCGGGGTGCGGCCGGATGGCGTGCAGCTCCGGCAGGAACGGCCGCTCCGAGCCGAGCATCGCCTCGATGGCCAGCGCGGCGGTCACGTCGGCCATGGCGAACAGGTGCCGGGCGTCGTGGATGGCCAGCAGCAGCATGCCGAGCATGCCGTCGGTGCCGTTGATCAGCGCCAGCCCCTCCTTGGCGGCCAGCTCCAGCGGCTCCAGCCCGACCCGGCGCAGCGCGTCGCCGGCCGGGATCCGGTCGCCGGCCGGGCCGAGCACCCAGCCCTCGCCGAGCAGCACCAGCGCGCAGTGGGCGAGGGGCGCCAGGTCGCCGGACGCGCCGAGCGAGCCGTGCTCCGGCACCCACGGGGTGACCTCGTGGTTGAGCAGGTCCACGAGGGCCTCGGCGACCACCGGGCGGACCCCGGAGCGGCCGAGGGCGAGCGAGCGTACCCGCAGCAGCATCATGGCCCGCACCACCTCGCGGGGCATGGGTGCGCCCACCCCGGCGGCGTGCGAGCGGATCAGCGCGTGCTGGAGTTCGGCCCGCCGCTCGGGCGCCACGAAGGTGTTCGCGAGCGCCCCGAATCCGGTGGAGACGCCGTACACGGGCCGGCCGGCGGCCTCGATGCCGTCCACGATGGACCGGCTGGTCGCCATCGCCTCCACCGTGGCGGGGTCGAGGACGACCTTGGCGGTGCCGCGGGCCACGGCGAGCACGTCGGCGGGGGAGATCCCGGTGGGCTGGATGACTACGGTCGACATTGCGGCACTCCGTTGTGCAGAACCTGGCGGATCAAGGGCACACCGGGCCGGTAGGCCAGGTGCAGATGGGACGGGGCGTCGAGGATCATGAGGTCGGCCCGCGCGCCCCGCGCGAGCCGACCCACGTCGGTGCGGCGCAGCGCCGCCGCCCCGCCGGCCGTCGCGGCCCACACCGCCTCCGCCGGGGTCATCCGCATCTCGCGTACGGCGAGGGCGATGCAGAACGGCATGGACGACGTGTACGACGACCCGGGGTTGCAGTCGGTGGCGAGGGCCACGGTGACGCCCGCGTCGAGCAGCCGGCGCGCGTCCGGGTACGGCGACCGGGTGGAGAACTCGGCCCCGGGCAGCAGGGTGGCGACGGTGGTGGTGTGCAGGCCTTCCGGGCACATGCAGCCGACCCGGTGCGACGCGAGCGCGTCGATGTCGGCGTCGGTCAGGTGGGTGCAGTGGTCGACGCTGGCCGCGCCCAGCTCCACCCCGAGCTGCACGCCCGGGCCGGGTCCGAGCTGGTTGGCGTGCACCCGCACGCCCAGCCCGACGGCCTGCCCGCAGGCGAGGATCGCCCGGGCGTGGTCCACGTCGAAGGCGCCCCGCTCGCAGAACACGTCGATCCACCGGGCGTGGGGCGCGGCGGCGGCCAGCATCGGCCCGCACACCAGGCCCACGTAGTCGTCGGGACGGTCGGCGTACTCGGCGGGGACCACGTGGGCGCCGAGGAACGTGGTGTCCTCGGTGAACTCGGCGGCGATCCGCAGTGAGCGGGCCTCGTCGGCGACGGTGAGGCCGTACCCGCTCTTGATCTCGATGGTGGTGGTGCCCTGCCGCATGGCCTCGTCGCGCAGCCGCCGGACGGTGGCCCGCAGCTCGTCGTCGGAGGCGGCCCGGGTGGCGCCGACGGTGGTGCGGATGCCGCCACCGGTGTAGGGCTCGCCGGCCATCCGGGCGGCGAACTCGGCGGCCCGGTCACCGGCGAAGACGAGGTGGGCGTGGCTGTCCACGAAGCCGGGCAGCACGGCCCCGCCCTCGGCGTCGATCCGGCGGTCGGCGGCCGGCGCGTAGCGGGCCGGCCCGATCCAGGCCACCTCCCCGTCCTCGACGAGCAGGGCGGCGTTCCGGCGCAGGCTCAGCTGGCCGCCCGCGCCGTCAGGAGTGTTGGTGACCAGCTCGCCGATGTTGTCGACCAGCAGGCTGCCGGTGCTGCGGGTGGAGGGCCGCGCCGGTCCGTCCGGCCGCACCGGGAAGCCGGTCACGAGGTCACCGCCGCGATGGCGTCATGCAGCTCGGCGGGCACGTCGACGGTCTGGTGCCGGCCGTCGGCCACGACCGTCCGGCCGTCGACCACCACGTGCGTCACGTCGGCCGCGGTGGCCGCGAAGAACGCGCCGACCGGCGGCACCCCGGCCGTCCGGGCGCTGTCCAGCCGTACCGTCACGAGGTCGGCCCGGTCGCCGACCGACAGCCGGCCGGCGTCGCCCCAGCCCAGCGCGGCGTGCCCGGCCACGGTGGCCGCGGTGACCAGCTCGGCGGCGCGGAAGTGCCCCCGCTTGCGGGTGCGCAGCCGCTCGTCCAGCTCGACTGCGCGGGCCTCCTCGAAGAGGTCCACCACGGCGTGGCTGTCGCTGCCCAGGCTGAGCGGGCTGCCCGCCTCGGCCATCCGCCGGGCCGGCCCGATCCCGTCGGCCAGGTCCCGCTCCGTGGTCGGGCAGAGGCACACGCCGGTCCGGCTCTCCCCGAGCAGTGCGACGTCGGCGCTGGTCGGATGGGTGGCGTGCACGGCCGTGGTATGCCGCCCGAGCACCCCGTGGTCGGCCAGCAGCCGGGTCGGGGTGCAGCCGTGCACGGCCCGGCAGGCGTCGTTCTCGGCGGGCTGCTCCGACAGGTGGACGTGCAGCGGCACGCCGGCGCGGTCGGCCAGATTGGCGACGGTGGCGAGCTGCTCCGCCGGCACGGCGCGGACCGAGTGGATGGCGGCGCCGACGCGGGCGTGGTCGTTCTCCGGGCGGAAGGCGGCCACCCGGTCCGCCCAGCGCAGTGCGTCCCCGTCGCCGAACCGGCGCTGCGGCCCGGTGAGCGGCTCGCCGTCCACGCTGGAGGTCAGGTAGCAGGCGTCCAGCAGGGTGAGCCGGATCCCGGCGTGCGCGGCGGCCTCGACGAGTGCGGCCGACATGGCGTTCGGGTCGGCGTACGGCTTCCCCGCCGGGCCGTGGTGCAGGTAGTGGAACTCGCCGACGCAGGTGATGCCCGCGAGGGCCATCTCCGCGTACGTGGCGCGGGCCAGCGCCAGGTAGGAGTCGGGGTCGAGCCGGGCGGCCACGTCGTACATGACGTCCCGCCAGCTCCAGAAGTCACCCCGCCCGCCGTGGGTGCGCCCGCGCAGCGCCCGGTGGAAGGCGTGTGAGTGGGCGTTGGCCAGGCCGGGCAGGGTGAGGCCGGGCAGGCGGGTGGCGTCGCCGAGCACCTCGACCCCGGCGGCGGGCGCGCCGCCGCCGACCAGCGGGGTGACCGCGGTGATCCGTCCGTCCTCGGCCTCGATGAGCACGTCGGGGGTGGGCTCGGCGTGGTCGGGCAGCCAGGCGTACTCGGCGAGCCAGCGGGTCAGCGGCATGCCAGCTCCTCCAGCACCCGGGCCAGGGCGGTCACCCCGGCCGCGCAGTCGGCGTCGGTGGCGGACTCGGCGGGGGAGTGCGACACCCCGGTCGGGTTCCGCACGAAGAGCATCGCGGTCGGCAGGTGCGCGGCCAGTACCCCGGCGTCGTGCCCGGCCCCGGTGGGCAGCACCGGGGCGTCGAGCAGCGCGGCCAGCCGGCCGGCCAGCCCGCCGTCGAAGGACACCAGCGGGGTGGCCGACTCCTGGGTGCAGGTCAGCTCGGTGCCGTCCCGCTTCGCCCGCTCGGCGGCCTTGGCCCGGACCGCCTCGACCAGGCCGTGCAGCGTCTCGGGCTCGGCCGCCCGGGCGTCCAGCCAGCCGGTCACCTTCGACGGGATGGCGTTCGTGGCGTTCGGCTCGACGGCCACCCGGCCCACGGTGGCGTGCGCGTCGCGCAGCCGGGCCTCCTTGTTCGCCGCGAGCACGGTGAACGCGTAGGTGAGCATCGGGTCGCGGCGGTCGGCCATCCGGGTCGTACCCGCGTGGTTGCCCTCGCCCGCGAAGTCGAAGCGCCAGCGGCCGTGCGGCCAGATGGCGCTGGCCACCGCGACCGGCGCGCCGAGGTCGACCAGCGCGCGGCCCTGCTCGACGTGCAGCTCCACGAAGGCCGCGAAGCGGCCGAGCAGGCCGGGGCCGGCGCCCGCCGGCTCGAAGCCGAGGGCCTCGGCGAAGCTCACCCCGGCCGCGTCGCGCAGCCCGGCCGCGCGCTCCACCGCGATCTCGCCGGTGAGCAGCCGCGAGCCCAGGCAGGGTACGCCGAAGCGACCGCCCTCCTCCTCGACGAACGCGGCCACCGCGATCGGCCGGTCCGGGATGACCTGGGCCGCCCGCAGCTCGTCGACGGCGAGGAACGCGCTCACGATGCCGAGCGGCCCGTCGTAGGCCCCGCCGTGCGGCACGGAGTCGAAGTGGCTGCCGGTGAGCACCGCGTCCCCGGCCTCCGGGTCGCCCCACCAGGCGAAGAGGTTGCCGTTGCCGTCGGCGGTCACCGGCATGCCGCGCCGGTAGGCCTCGGCGCGGAACCACTCCCGCAGCGCCAGCTCCGGCTCGGTGAGCGCGTAGCGCAGGTAGCCGCCGCTGCCCGAGTCCCGCCCGACGGGCGCCAGCTCGTCCCACAGCTTGCGGAACCGGACGGCGAGATCGCTCACGCTGCGCTCCGGTTGTTCGCGACTCCGGGGCTCCGCTGCGCTGCACTCCTCGCGCTCACGCTGCACCCTCCGCCATCGGCACCCGGACGCCGGTGCGGGCGGCGACCTCGCGGGCGTCGTCGTAGCCGGCGTCGACGTGCCGGATGACACCCATGGCCGGGTCGTTGGTGAGCACCCGCTCGATCTTCTGCCCGGCCAGGGCGGTGCCGTCGGCCACGCAGACCTGCCCCGCGTGGATCGACCGGCCGATGCCCACGCCGCCGCCGTGGTGGATCGACACCCACGACGCCCCGCTGGCCGTGTTGACCAGCGCGTTGAGCAGCGGCCAGTCGGCGATCGCGTCGGAGCCGTCGGCCATCGCCTCGGTCTCCCGGTAGGGGCTGGCCACGCTGCCGCAGTCCAGGTGGTCCCGGCCGATCACCACGGGCGCGCTCAGCTCACCGGAGGCGACCATCTCGTTGAACCGCACCCCGGCCTTGTCCCGCTCGCCGTAGCCGAGCCAGCAGATCCGGGCCGGCAGGCCCTGGAAGGCGACCCGCTCGCCGGCCATCCGGATCCACCGGGCCAGGGACTCGTTCTCCGGGAACAGGTCGAGGATGGCCCGGTCGGTCGCCGCGATGTCCTTCGGGTCGCCCGAGAGCGCCGCCCAGCGGAACGGGCCCTTGCCCTCGCAGAACAGCGGCCGGATGTACGCCGGCACGAAGCCGGGGAAGTCGAAGGCCCGCTCGTAGCCGCCCAGCTTCGCCTCGCCGCGGATCGAGTTGCCGTAGTCGAAGACCTCGGCCCCGGCGTCGAGGAAGCCGACCATCGCCTCGACGTGCTTGGCCATCGAGGCCCGCGCCCGGTCGGTGAACTCGGCCGGCTTCGTCGCCGCGTAGTCCCGGGCGTCGGCCAGCTCCACCCCCTCCGGCAGGTACGACAGCGGGTCGTGCGCGCTGGTCTGGTCGGTGACGATGTCGATGGCGACGCCCCGGCGCAGCAGCTCCGGGAAGACCGTGGCCGCGTTGCCGACCACACCGACGCTCAGCGCCCGGCGGTCCCGCTTGGCCGCGAGCGCCCGCTCGACGGCGTCGTCCAGCGAGTCGGCGATCTCGTCCAGGTAGCGGTCGTGCGCCCGGCGCTCCAGCCGGCTGCGGTCCACGTCGACGACCAGGCATGCGCCGCCGTTCATGGTCACCGCCAGGGGCTGCGCGCCGCCCATCCCGCCGCAGCCGGCGGTCAGCGTCAGCGTTCCCGCCAGGCTGCCGCCGAACCGCTTCTCGGCCACCGCCGCGAACGTCTCGTAGGTGCCCTGCAGGATGCCCTGGGTGCCGATGTAGATCCAGGAGCCGGCGGTCATCTGCCCGTACATGGTCAGGCCGAGCGCTTCCAGGCGGCGGAACTCCGGCCAGGTGGCCCAGTCACCGACCAGATTGGAGTTCGCCAGCAGCACCCGGGGCGCCCACTCGTGGGTGCGCATCACGCCGACCGGGCGGCCGGACTGCACCAGCATGGTCTCGTCCTCGCGCAGGTCGGTCAGCGTCCGGACCAGCGCGTGGTACGACGGCCAGTCCCGGGCCGCCTTGCCGGTGCCGCCGTAGACCACCAGGTCCTCGGGCCGCTCGGCCACCTCCGGGTCGAGGTTGTTCATCAGCATCCGCAGCGCGGCCTCCTGCGGCCACCCCTTCGCGGTGCGTGCGGTGCCGCGGGCGGCGCGGACGGGCTGGTGCATCTCGTACTCCTCTCAGCCGAGGAACAACTGGCGACGGGCGGCGGACGACTCGAAGGCCTCGAGCCGGGACTGGGTTTCGGCGGGGGTGGCGTCGCAGATCGCCTGGAGCACCACCATGGCCAGGGTCATCGGTGCGGTGTGCAGGTCGAAGACCAGATCGGTGCCGACGGCGGCGGGGAGCACGACCTCGGCGTGGTCGGTGGCGGGGCTCACCGGGGAGTCGGTGATGGCCACGACGGTCAGCCCGGCGTCGCGGGCCTCGCGCAGCGCGTCCAGGGTCTCGCGCGGGTAGCGGGGCAGCACGAAGGCGAGCAGCGCGGTCGCCCCGGCCGCGGCGGCCTGTTCGAGCCGGTCGGCCAGGAGGCTGCCGCCGTCGTCGAGGACCCGCACGTCCGGGTGCACCTTCGCGGCGAAGTACGCGAAATATGCCGCGAGGGGCGCGGCGGCGCGCAGCCCGAGCACCGGCAGCGGCCGGCTGGCCGCGAGCAGCTTGCCCACCTCGGCGATCCGGGCGGCGTCGGCGAGCTGCCCGGCCAGCCGGTCGAGGTTGCCCATCTCGGCGTGGACCGCCCGCTGCAGGGCGTTGCCGGCGTCGGCCGGGTCGGCGGCGCCCGTGGCGGTCAGCTCGCGCAGCCGGCGGCGCAGCGCGGGGTAGCCGTCGTGCCCGAGCGCCATGGCGAACCGGGTCACCGACGGCTGGCTGACCCCGGCCAGCTCGGCCACCTCCGCCGCGGACAGGTACGCCGCCGCGCCCGCCTGCTGAACCAGGCAGTGCGCGATGCGGCGCTGGGTCGGGGTGAGCCGGACGCCGTGGAAGAGGTCGAGCAGGCGGTCGGTGGGTGCCGCACCGCTTTCATTCACGGCCTGACTCTATGCATGAAAACTTTCAGAGCGCAACCGTACGGCTGACGAGCGGCTGTCGTGCGGCCAGATCGTGCCGTGCGGCCGACCGGCGGACAAGGCGGCGGGCGGACCCTCTGTACTATCCGCACGGCGGGTGAGCAGAGGAGTGGGGCATGCAGCCGGAAGGTCCGTACAGGTTCACCGAGACGCTGGGTGAATGCCAGGTGGGCAGAGCCTGGGCGGCCCTCGATGGTCAGGACCGACCGGTGACCGTCGCCGTGCTGGACGGTGCGGCCGCCACCGACCAGCGGTGGCGCGAGGCCTTCGGCAACGCGGCGAACATGCTGGCGCAGGCTCCGGGCGGCCACCGCTATGTCAACGCCGACTTCACCGCCGATCGACCGTGGGTGGCCTACTCCTCTTCGGACAGCGGCGCGGCGGCGCGTCTCTTTCAGACCCTCGGCATGGACTACCAGCCGGTGGCCACCGCAGAGGTGTTGCCGCAGCCGCCGGTGGTGGTCGCGCCGCCGCCCGCGGAGGTAACCCGGCCCATCTCGCCACCACCGCAGCCGATCTCCGGCGCGCCGCAGCTGCCGTGGGCGCCGCAGCCGTGGGCGATGGCGCCGCAGCCGGTCTCCGCCGCGCCGATCTCTCCCGTCGCCACCCCGCCGACGCCGACGGTTCAGGACCCGCTCGACCAGACCGGCGGGCGGCGGATCGCGCCCGTGGAGCGGCCGACCCGCAGCCGTACGGGGATCTGGGCGACCGCCCTGGCGCTGACCGCCGTGGTGGCCGCGGGAATCGGGCTGCTGGCGGGCGGTGCGCTGGGCTCGGACGGTGGGAAGGCGAAGCCCGGCCCATCGGCCAGCGCAGCCCTGCCGGTGTTCGAGGCGAATCAGGCCTCACTGAACAAGACGAAGTTCGACGGTGATCTGGCACCGCTCGCCGAGCCGTGGTTGGACAAGATGGGCGGCTGCGCGGTCAATGGTGAGGTGGGCGGGCCGAAGCTCCCCGCGGACGAGAAGAAGCACGTCTTCTGCCGGTACGGCGGAGTCTCCCTCCACTTCAGCCAGTACGGGGGGAGCGTCGAAAAGGACGCGGCCCGGGCGTACCGGCAGCAGCTGAACCTGGCCGGCGGGGCTCTCGCGCCGGGGCTGCGCGAGGCCGCCCGTACCACGGGCGGGACCAGCGGAGCCGCCGGCAGCTACGTGGAGTACGCCTTCAAGGGCGACGATGAGCGCACCATCTGCGGCGTGTGGTGGGACCGCGACGACGCGGCCGCCGCCATGTACATGGAAACGCTCTGCGAGAGCGGGCTGGGCGGCAACTGGGACGCGCTGCGCGACCTGTGGCGCCGCACCAGCTGATCGCCTGCCCCCACCGCACCTGGAGCACCAGAGTGGACGAACGGCCATGACATCGCTGGAGAACGCTCGCGGGGTCCAGGACATCGGCACCCCGACGGCCCTGCTCGCCGACCGGTCGGTGGCTGTCGTGCACGAGTGGTTCAGTGCTGCCGGAGGCTCGGAGAACGTCTTCCTGGCCATCGCCGACCTGCTGCCGCACGCCCGTCGCTACGTGCTCTGGGCGGAGCCGGACGTCCCGGCCGCCGAACTCGGTCTCCGCGAGTCGTGGCTCGCCCGTACCGCGCTGCGGCGCAGCAAGGCATTGGCCCTGCCGGTGATGCCGTTGGCCTGGCGTACCCTCGCGAACGAGTCGTTCGACGTGGTCGTCTCCTCCAGCCACGCGTTCGCGCACACCGTGCGGCTCGGCCCGCCCGCGCACACCCGACACCTCAGCTACGTGCACTCGCCCGCGCGGTACATCTGGAGCCCCACCGTCGACGGGCGCGGCTCCAACCCGTTGCTGGGGGTGCCCCGCCGCCTGCTGCGCACAGTGGACCTGCGACTCAGCCGGCACGTCCACGCGTACGCCGCGAACTCCCTCGAGGTGCGGGACCGGATCCGGCGCTACTGGAAGCGCGACGCGGTGGTCATCCACCCGCCCGTCGACGTGGACCACTTCGCGACAGCGGC
Source organism: Micromonospora terminaliae (assembly GCF_009671205.1). Lineage (NCBI taxonomy): Bacteria > Bacillati > Actinomycetota > Actinomycetes > Micromonosporales > Micromonosporaceae > Micromonospora > Micromonospora terminaliae. The sequence goes on from NZ_CP045309.1 coordinate 35,433, forward strand.
GGGGCCGGAGCAGTCCCGGGACTACCTGCTCGGGGTGGGCCGGTGGATCCCGTACAAGAGATTCGACCTGATCATCGAGATCGCGGAGGCCGCCGGCCTACCGCTGGTCATCGCCGGCTCCGGCCCCGAGGAGGCCCGGCTCCGGCGGGCCGCCGCGCGGGTCAGCGTGCCGGTCACCTTCGAGGTACGCCCGACCCGGGAGCGCCTCCGCGAGCTCTACCAGGGCGCGTTGGCGCTGCTCTTCCCGGTGCACGAGGACTTCGGCATCATCCCGGTGGAGGCCCAGGCCGCCGGCACACCGGTCATCGGCCTGCGCAGCGGCGGCCTGCTGGAGACGGTGGTCGACGGCGAGACCGGCTTCCTGGTCCCGTCGGCCCGGCCGGAGGAGCATGCGGCGGCCGTCCGGCGGGTCAGCGAAATCTCGGCCACGCGGGTCCGGGAACACGCCCGTTCCTTCGGGCGGGACCGGTTCGCCGCCCGGATGAACGAATGGGTCGCCGATGAATGTCGCTGAGCCCACCACCACCGTTGTCGACGCCAGCGGCGTCGGACCGGGCGGCATCACCCGGACGCTCACCGAGGTGGTCCGGCACTGGCCGGCCGGTCAGCGCCTGGTGGTCGTCGCGGCCCCGGCCGGATGGCAGCTCCCCGCCGGCCACGTCGCCGAGGTCGAGCTGCTCAGCCGCCAGGTGGCGGGTCGGGGTCAGGCGATCGGACGGGCCGCCGCGAGTCTGCGCGCCATCACCGGCCGGCTCAAGCCGGGCGCCCGGGTGCTCTCGATGAGCCCGTCCGCCGCCATCCTCGGCAGCCGGCTGCCGGTCACCACCGTGGTACACGACCTCGCGTTCCGGCTGTGGCCACACGATCTGTCCGCCGCGGTACGCCGGTACCGGCAGATCAGCTACGGGACGGCCGTGCGCCGATCGAGCCTGCTGATCTGCGTCAGCGCACGGACCCGGCACGACCTGGCGGGTCTCTACGCGGTTCCGGAGGAGCGCACGGCCGTCTGGCACCCGGGAAGCGACCTCGCCGCGAGCCCAGGCGACCCGCCCGCGCCGCTGGTCGAGCTGCGCCGCCGCGGCGGCAGCTGGCTGGTCGTCGCCGGGCACGCACCGCACAAGGGCGTCGAGCTGGCCGTCGACGCCCTCCCGTCGCTGCCCGGGCAGGTGCTGGTCGTGCTCACCGGAGGCAACCGCGTCCAGCGGTACGACGACGCGGTGCGCCGGGCCGGCGTGGCCGACCGGGTCCTCTTCCTCGACCACCTGCCCGAGTCGCAGTACGCCGCCACCGTCGGCGGCGCGGCGGCCTTCCTCATGCCCAGCCACTTCGAGGGCTACGGACTCCCCGCGGCCGAGGCTCTCCGCCTCGGTACCCCCACGGTCGTCTCGCCCGACCCGGCACTGCACGAGGCGACCGGCGGCCGGGCGGTCCGGATGACCGCGTGGACACCACAAGCGCTGGTCGCCGCGGTGACCGAGGCCGCGGCCCGCCCCCGCCCCACGCCCGATCGGCACGGTCGCTCCTGGCGTACCTCGGTCGCGGAACTGGCCGACCTCATCGCCGCTTCGGCCGGTCCACGACCGGCCGCCGCCCGGGCCACGAGGTAAGGAGGCGCTGGGTGCGCATTGCCATGGTCCACTCCTCCTTCGGGGTACGCGGTGGCGCGGAACGGTACGTCCGCGACCTGGCCCGGGCACTCACCGCCCGCGGGCACGTGGTGACCATTCACAGCCGGCCCTCCGACGGGGCGGAGCCCGGCGACCGTCCGGTACCGGAACGTGTCTCCGCCCGGCTCGGCCGGCGGCTGCCGCGGCTCGCGAAGCTCTGGACCCACCTCGGCGACCTGTTCGACCCCACTGGCCTCCGTCCGGCTGACCTGCGGGAGGTCGATCCCGACGTGGTGCACCTGCACAACTGGCAGGGGCTGGGTGTGTTACCGCTGGAGCGGCTCCTGAAGGCGTACCCCGCGGTGCACTCCGTACACGACCACGCGGTCTGCGACCCCAACAACGCGCTGGGCAACCTGGGCCGCTCGCGGAGCCTCGACCGGCTGTTGCGGATGCGGTCCGGTTGGATCATGCGCCGCTTGCGCCGCGCGGTGCTGCTCTTCCCGTCCGAGCGGACCCGGCGGCGGGTCCGGGCCAGCGCGCCGCGCGTTGCAGTCGCCGACCGGGTGGTGCCGCTCGCGGTGCCGAATCACCCGAGGCGCGCGGCCTGGTCGCCGGGCCGCCGCGACATCTTCCTCTACCTGGGTGTCCTCGACCGGCACAAGGGCCTTGACCTGCTGCTCGACGCATGGCGCGAGGCCGGCCCGGCGACCGGCGGGGTCCTGCTGATCGCCGGCGACGGTCCGCTGCGGCCCGAGGTGGAACGGCTGGCGGCCAGCGGTGCGTCGGTGCGATACCTCGGCTACCTCGATACGGCGGGGAAGGAAGCCGCCTTCGCCCAGGCCGGCTGGCTGGTCTTCCCGAGCCGCTGCGCGGAGACCTTCGGGCTGGTCTGCGCCGAGGCGCTGATCGCGGGCCGGCCCGTGCTGGCCAGTGCGGTCGCGGCTCCGCCCATGGCCTCCGATCGCTCGGTCCTGCTCTTCGAGCAGCCGGAGGAGCTGGCCGCGCTGCTCCGCCGGGCCGCCGGCATGCCCGACGACGCGTACACGGCGATGACCGCCTCCGCCCTGGACGATGGCCGCCGGCTCGACTGGGACCGGCACGTGGACACGATCATCCAGAGCTACCAGTCCGTCCTCGTGGCGCGTGCCGAGGACGGACACCTCGAGGTGACCCGGTGATGAGCTCGGTCACGGCAGCCCGACGGGCCCTGGCCGCCCGCATGGTCCGGCCGTCGAGGCGGTTGATCGGGGCCGGAGTCCTGCTGGTGGCGGCGGTGGTGGCCTGCGTGCTGGCCGGGCTCTCCCCCCTGCTACCGCTCTTCGTCACCCTGCTCGCCGTCGTGGCGGTCCGTCGAGTGGCCGGTCTCGCGTACGTGCTGATCGTGCTGAACGCGCCGCTGGGTCTCTGGTTCGTCGGGGCGGAGGGCCTGGTCGGTGACGCCTTTGGCGGACGCGACTACGCCCTGGGGCTCTCCGCGGCGGTGGTGGTCTGTGTGTTGTCCATGCTGACCGCGTTTCAGCACCGGTGGTCCGGGCGGCAACTGCTGTGGGCGGCCGCCGGCCTCGTCACCGTCGCCGTCTGGAGCCTCATCGGCTTCGCTCAGCACGGAGTGGCGCAGACCCTGGTCGGCGTCCGGCTCACCGTCCTGCCGGTCCTGTTGCTGGTCGTTCTCTGCTCGCTCACCCGCCCGCAGGTGCTGTCGCTCATGACGGTGCTGGCCTGGCTGATGGTCGCGAACGCGCTGGCCTCGATCGGGGAGCTGATGGTCGGCCCGGCCCGCCTCGTCCAGTGGGGCTTCGAGGAGAACACCGCCGTGCGGTACATCGGCGACACCTTCCGGGTGCCCGGTCTCACCTCCTTCAACGCCGAGTTGGGCATCCTCGCCGGGGCGTACCTGTTGGGGTACGTGGCCCTCTGGCTGACCCCGGGCGCGCGCCCTGGCCGGCGAACCTGGCATGCCGGCGCGCTCGCCGCCGTCATCTGTCTCGCCCTGAGCACCAGCCGCTCCGGGGCGGTGCTCGTGGCCGGCGGGGTGTTGGCCGCCGTAGTGCTCAACCGGTCCGGTGGCGCCGCCGGCCGTCGCCGCGCGCGGATCGTCGGCCTCGCCGTGGTGGCCGTGCTCGCCGCCGGATTCGTCGCGGTGGGAGCGACCGGCGCGCACAGCCTCTTCGAGCGCTTCGACGTCTGGGCCCGACTGCTCGGCGACGACGTGCCGCTGTGGGGCCTCGGCCTCGGCGGCGTGGGGGCCGCCACCACCTCCCGGGTCACCACCGGCCCGCAGGTCTTCGTGGACAACTACTTCGTCAGCGTCGCCCTCCAGTTCGGCCCGGTGCTGGGCGTGGCGCTCGTCGGCGCGGTCGGGTACCTCCTGTGGTGGCTCTGGCGGCGCACCGCCGACCGCCCGGTGTCGGTCCTCTTCGTCGCCCTGCTCGCCGGGCTTGCCTGCGCGTCCCTCCTCATCGAGGCGTGGGAGTACCCGGGGGCGATGATGTGCCTGGGTCTGTTCGTCGCCCACGGCATCCGGCTGGAGGCCGCGCCACCGGACCCTGCGGAGATCCCGGAGCAGTTGACCGGGGTGTGGGTACCGGCGGCGCCGAAGGACGGTGAGGCGCCCATCTCCTGGTCGGCCATCCGCCCCGGGGCGACCGAGACCGACACCGAGAAAACCGGACCATGAGCGGGCTCCTCGAGGCGGGGCGGAAACTGCAACGCTCGCAGCTGTCGGTGCAGGGGCTCGCTCGGCTGTGCAGCGTGTCGATCTTCCTGCTCGCCTCCTGGGCCGACACCGATCGGCTGGCGCTCGTCGCGCTCCAGGGCACGCTCCTCGCCCTGCCGTACACGCTGATGGAGTCGCTGGTCGGCCGGCCGATCTCGGCCGGGCTGGTGCCCGCCGGGTGGTCGCTCGACGCCTGGGCGCGCCGGGTCGCGGCGGCCGCGATGCTGCCGGTCGGCGTGATCGGCTTCCTGTCCGCCTCGCTCGCACTGCCGGACACCGGCATCGTCGACCGCCTGATCATGGTGGCCCCGGTGGTCCTGCAGCTGCCCCTGGAGGCGCTCTTCTGGTCGACCGCCCGCACGCGTTCGCCCCAGCGGGCCAACCTGATCCCGCAGCTGGCCGCGGTCGGCACGGTGCTCACGGGCGTCGCCTTCGCCGCCGCCGGTTTTCGCGTCGATGTCGCCGCGGCGCCGGCTCAACTCGCCGTGCTCGCCTGGGTGCTCGCCGCCGGCACGACCGGACCGGACCGGGCACGCCCCGGCGTTCTGGCGAGTCTGCGGGTCGGATCGGCGTACCTCGTGGCGGCCGCCGTCGACCTGGCGTACGCGGTTGCCCTGCCGTCCGTCGCCGGCGCGATCGCCGGCCAGCCGGCAGTGGTGGTGTTGCGGGCGCTGGACCTGGCCTTCGGCCCGTTCCACGTGGCGCTCTCGGCGAGCACGCGGGAGGACATCGTGGCCGGCCGGCACACCCGGTGGCGTACGGGCACCCGCGGACTGACCGTGGCAGCCCTGCTCGCGGTCTCCACCGTGGTCCTCGCGAGCGACCGGGTACGGGCGCTCCTCGCCGACGACCTCGCCGCCGCGGGAACCACCGTCGTCGCCCTGTACTGCGCCTACAAGGCGTTCCTGGCCGCCGCCACCTGGCTTGCCACCCGCCACATGATCTGGGCGCCCCCGCGCCGGTTCCTGATCTCCGCGATCGGCTCCCGGACCATCGCGTTCGGCGGGCTGGCGGTATCGGCCGTGCTCGCCAATCAGGTCCGCGGCCTGGTCGCCCAGCTGCTGGTCAGTGAGGTGCTGGTTGTCGGCTGGTTCCTCGCCCGGATGTTTCTCGGCACCCGGACCCGGGGCGGTGGCATACCCGCCGTCGCTCCGGCCGGGGCTGCCGCCCCGGCCTCGGTGGCGGCACCAGCTCGGTCGGGGCAGCCGTAGGGCCGCCGGTCAGGGCTCGGTCGCCATCACGTGGACCGCGCCGTTGGGAAACATCGCGCAAAGCTGCGTCCGGCCACCGACCTCGCGGGCGAAGAGGCGTACGCTCCCGTCACCCGGGCGCGCCGGGGTGGGCTGTGCGCGCAGGTCGAACGCCGGCCGGACGACGAGGTTCTTGTCGGGATGGCCGAGCCCCTGAGTGATCTCGACCTGGGTGGTGGGTGCCGGGGTGCCGATCCACCCCCGGCCGGAGCCGGGGATCAGGCGGCCCTGCTCGTCCTGGGCGCCGGGCTGGGACAGGCTCAGCCGGACGCTGGACAATCCCCGGTCGGCTCCGAAGTCCACGGCGGCGGTGCCGCAGTTGACCACCTTGCCGTCGATCAGGCAGCCGGAGGGCTCGTCCGGCTGCAGCCCCGGTACGAACTGCACGCCGATCTCCGGATGCGGGTCGATGTTGTTGTAGCCGAGCACCATGCCGCCGATCCACCGGCAGTCGTTGCGCGAGATCCGCACGCCCACCCCGCCGCTCAGGTCGGCGTAGCAGTTCATGCAGGCGATGCCGGTCGCCGCGAGGTCGAACGAGACGTTCTGCTTGATGCCCCAGGCGTGGCAGTTCACCATCAACGTGCCCATCGAGTCCCCGGCCAACCGGAACCCGGTAGCGCCGTTCTCGAAGGTCAGACAGTTGAGGAACATCGAGTCGTGCGGCCCCTGGAAGTTCACCCCGTGGCCGTCGTTGCCATGGGTCCGTACCGCGGTCAGCCGCGCCTCCATCTGGTGCGACTGGCTGGGCAGCGCCCCGATCGGGCCCCACTCGCTCACGATCCCGTCGTTGCGGCAGTTGAAGACGATCACCTCGGTCAGCTCGTACCCGTAGCCGTAGACGCGGAGACCGTAGCCCCCGTCGGGGTTCTTCGCCTTGTTCCCGTCCAGCGTCAGGTCGCGGACGCTGAACAGGGTGATCCCCTCGCCTGAGCCGGTCCCGTTCAGCCGGGAGTATCCGTCCGATTCGAGGATGGCCGAGTTCGCACCGGGTCGCAGCCGAAGGATCGTGGCATCGCCACCCGAGCCCCGCAGGTGAACCCGTGAGCGCAGGGTCAGTTTTCCGGTGAGGTATTCCCCCGGAGGGAAGAACACGATGCCGCCGGTGTCCCGTACCGCGTCGATCGCTCGCTGGACGGCCCGCGTGTCGTCGGCGGAGCCGTCGCCGGCCGCCCCGTGGTCACGGACGTCCACCATTCCGCTGGCACCGGAGCCGCCGAGGCCGGCGGCCGCCGCGGCGCCGCCCAGGGCAGCGGTGCCGAGCCCGGCGGCGAGGGCGCCACCGCGGACGAGAGTTCGCCGGCTCACCGCCCGGTAGCCCGCCGTTCCACCGACACCGTCGTAGCCCATGGGTCCCCCTCCGCGCATCGTGGACGAAGTCCCTCGTCCCGGGCCCGGACGATGATCCCACGGAGCATCGCGGCCCAGGCGGCCGGTGGGACTGCGGTCAGCGGCCGCCCCCGCGAAACACCTCGGCGGCCGTCCGCAGAATCACCTTGAGGTCGAGCCAGAGCGACCAGTTCTCGATGTAGTAGTTGTCGAAGCGCGCCCGGTCCGAAATGGGGGTGTCCCCCCGCAGGCCACTGACCTGGGCGAGCCCGGTGAGCCCGACGGGGACCCGGTGCCGCATGGCGTAGTGCGGGTACTCGGCGGAGAACTTCTCCACGAAGTACGGCCGCTCGGGACGCGGACCGACCACACTCATGTCCCCGCGCAGGATGTTCCACAACTGGGGGAGTTCGTCGAGCGAGGTCCGTCGGAGGAACCGGCCGATGGGACCCACCCGCCGATCGTGTGCGATGGACCAGTTCGTCTGCGACTCCTGCTCGTCCACCGGTCGCATCGATCGGAACTTGACCAGCTTGAACGGCTTGCCGTACCGGCCGATTCGTTCCTGACGGAAGAGGATCCCGGGGCCGCCGTCGAGGAACGCGGCGATCGCGCAGAGCAGCAGCACCGGGCTCAGCACGATCAACGCCACCACGGCGAAGAGCACGTCGGAGGCCCGCTTCACGGCCCACCGGGGGCCGGAGAGCGTGGTGTCCCCGATCTTCACGATCGGGATTGCCCCGACATGGTCGGGATGGCCACCGTGTGACCGCGACCCCCAGAGACGCGGTACCGCCCAGAGGTCGCAGCGTGCGCTGGCCGGACGGAGCAGCATGTCCATCACGGTCGACTCCGGACAGTCCGGGTCGGCGATGACCAGAACCTCGCAGTTCAGCAGCCGGGTCAGGTGCTCGAGGTCATCGAGCGTGCCGAGGAGCGGGATGGGGCCCGTGCCCTGTCGTGACGGTCCGTCGACAGAGCCGACGAAGCGCAGGCCGTACTGGGGATGGCGCCGGAGCAGCCGGGCGAGTTCCACACCGATCGGACCGCTGCCGATGATGATGGCGTTGTGCTCGACCCACCGGCGTCCGCGCGCAACGAGGATGAGCTTCCGGTTCACCGCCCGCCCGACGATCACCAGGCCGGCGCAGAGCGCCACGTCCTGCATGAAACCGCTGACGTACGGCACCGAGTCATGGCGTTCGGCGGCGATGATGGCCACCACCGCACCGGAGGCCAGCAACCGGCCGCAGAGGCTCGGCAGTTCGTCCAGGATGCTGATGTGCCGGCGGGCGCGGTAGTGCCCACCGGCCGCGAAGAGAGCCACCGTGAGGCCGGCGTTGAAGAGCGTCCCGCGCCAGTAGTCCTGGCTCACCAGCAGCGGGGCCAGCAGCGCGACGACATCCATCGGCGCGGTCAGCATCCAGGCCCGCAGCGAGCGCGTCCGCGTGGAGGCCCGAGAGCTGGCGTACGGCAGCACGGCTGTCGTGTCGAGATCGGACGGTGCCGCGACGTCGGGCTTCCCGGACGACCGCTCCGCGCTCGGCTCCGTGCGGTCATGGCCGCGCGCGCCCGCAGATGACGGCACGAACTGCCGCCGACCTTCCGCAAGCCCGGTGGAGGCAGACAGACTGCTCGTCACCGGTTGCCCTGACATAGGCACAATCTCCCCCGTGAGAACCCTGGCCCCGGATAGCGCGGGGTTCGGGCGACCGCAGAATATGAGGGAAACGGTGGCTCTGCCAGACCCGGCAGGACAAACAACTTCCTACTTTCCGGCGGAAACGATCTCCGTGACCGAGTCGCGGCGGACCGCGTCGAAGAGTCCCTTGGCCTTCGCGGTGTCCGCGAACACCACGCTCTCGCTGCCGACCCGGCCGGTCCCCTTGACCGGGCAGGTGTAGAAGCCGAGGTTTCCGCTGCGGAGGTGTCGAAGCTCCATCGCCAGGTCCAGGAGGGACATCGACTTGTCGACCGCGACGGCGTTGGCCGTGGCCCGCACGAAGGAGTTCAGCTTGGTGGGGCTGCTCAACGTGCCACCGGACGCCGCCTTGTCGAGGATCGCCCTCATGACCTGCTGTTGGTGCCTGATGCGGGCGAAGTCGCCGTCGGCGAAGGCGTACCGCTCCCGGGCGTAGTCCAGCGCGGCGGCGCCGTCCATGGTCTGCCGGCCCTTGGAGAACTCCCGGCGGCTGTCGGGGTTGAGCGAGTGGGTGGAGGTGAAGCTCTGCTCGACGTCGATCTCGATGCCTCCGAGGGCGTCGACGATCTCCTTGAAGCCGGCGAAGTCGACCATCGCCACGTGGTCGACGCGCACGCCGGTGAACCGCTCCACGGTCTGCACCATCAACGGCACGCCACCCCACGCGTACGCCGCGTTGATCTTGGCGTCCCGGCCGCCGTGCTGACCGTTCTTCGACCGCGGCACCGGCACCCAGGTGTCCCGCGGGATCGAGATGAGCTGGGCACTCGACCGGTCCGCCGGCAGGTGGGCGAGGATGATGGTGTCGCTCCGGGAACCCCCGGCGTTCTCCGGCTCGCGGGAGTCACTGCCCAGCACCATGATGTTCATGGCGTCTTTCGCCACGACCTGCGGGCGGGACTCCTCGGGCACCTCTTCGAAGGCGTCGACCCGCTCGATCGAGGAGTTGACCGACCGGTAGTAGAGGCTGCCCGCGAGCATCCCACCGCCGGCCAGCAGGACCACCACCAGCAGCACGATCAGGGCGATACGCCGGCCACGTCGGCGACCCCGAGGCGGCGCGGGCTCCTCTTCCGGGCCGTCGGCGTCCACTTCGGACCCTGAGTGGCGCGTTTCGTGGTCGGCGAACTGCTGGCCATACGACATGTGGGCGATGCTACTTTCTGGCGGTCCGGCCCGGGGCACCCTCGTCCGGTCGGTCAGCGACAAGTAACTGATAGGCGAACAAGGCTTTCCTCGCCAGCTTCCGCCTGTACCTGGTACAACGTCACGGGTGGATGCAACGAAGCTCCGCCGGGCCATCGCCCGGACCCGGCTCGCGCCGGTCGCCGCCTTCCCCAAGCGCCTGGCCCGGGTCGCCCGGCACGACGCCCGGGTGCTACGCACCTCCGCCCGCTGGCTGCTCACCTCCCGGGAGCACCACAACTACACGTACGAGCTGACCAAGCTCAGCCGGCACCACCTCGCCTGGTTCGTCAGCGTCGTCTGCGACGTACCCGTCAAGCAGGTGCGTGGCTGGTTCGCCGAGATCGAGGGCGACGACAAGCTCCGCGCCCACATCGAGGCCGCCACCGCCGCCGCCTCCCGCCGCGGCCTCGCCGACCGGCAGGTCCGCTACGCCCGCCGCATCGGCTGGTACGCCATCGTCCGCGCCCGCAAGCCCGCCCACGTCGTGGAGACCGGCGTGGACAAGGGCCTCGGCAGCTGCGTCCTGGCCGCCGCCCTGCTCCGCAACGCCGCGGAGGGCCACCCCGGCCGGCTCACCTCGCTCGACATCAACCCCGAGGCCGGCTACCTGGCCCGGGCCACCCCGTGGTCCGAGGTCGTCGACCTCGTCATCGGCGACTCGGTCGCCTCGATCGGCGCACTGGAGCGGCCGGTCGACCTCTTCCTGCACGACAGCGACCACAGCCGCGTCCACGAGCGCAGCGAGTTCGAGGCGGTCGAACCGAAACTCGCCCCCGGCGCCGTGCTGCTCACCGACAACGTCACCGCCACCAACGTCCTCGCCGAACACGCCGAACGGACCGGCCGGCGGTTCCTCGCCTACCGGGAGACCCCGGCCCGGCACTGGTACCCGGGTGACGGCATCGGCGTCGCCTGGTGAGGGTCTTGTCCCGGCCATCCTCACCGCGGTGGCCGTCGGCCTGCTGGCCGCCCGGCGGCCGTGAGCCCGTCTTAGCTTTCGCTTAGCCCGCTTGTCCCGCCCCCACCGGTCCGGCAGCATCGACCGGCGTGACCCACGGCAGCGCTCCCGGCCGCCCCGCGCCCGCCACCGACGACGGGCAGCCACCCACCCGGGCCGGCCGCCGCCGCGCCCCGGCCGGCGCGCGCCGCTGGCTCACCGCCGGAGGCCTCGCCGCGCTCGCCGCCGTGGTCGGCGTGACCCTCGCGGTACGCGGCGGCGCCGCCCCCGCCTGCGCCGCCCCACCGCCCCGCGCCCTGCCCGCCGGAGTGCTCGCCGCGCCACCGCTCGGCAGCACCGTCCACAGCGGAAAGGCCACCTTCTACGACTCGAACGGCGCCGGCGGCAACTGCTCCCGGCCCACCGCACCCGCCAACCGGCTCTACGTCGCCCTCGGCCCCAGCGAGTACGCCGCCGGCGCCTCCTGCGGCGGCCACCTCGACGTCACCGGCCCCAAGGGCACCGTCCGGGTCCTCGTCATGGACCAGTGCCCGGAATGCGAACCCGGCCACCTCGACCTCTCCGCCGAGGCGTTCGCCCGGATCGCCGACCCGGTGCAGGGCGTCGTCAAGGTCAGCTACCGCGCCGTGGCCGACCCGCCGCTGCCCGGCCCGCTCACCTTCCGCATCAAGGAGGGCGCCTCGCAGTGGTGGTTCGCCGTCCTGATCGGCGACCACGGCAACCCGCTGCGCTCCGTCGAGGTGCGGCAGGCCGGGTCCTGGCGCGCCGCCGACCGCCAGGACTACAACTACTGGCTCATCCCCTCCGGCGCCGGCCCCGGGCCGTACACCATCCGGGTCACCGACGTGTACGGCCACCGCGCCACCGCCACCGGCATCCGGATGCTCCCCGGCCAGGTCCAGCGCAGCACGGTCCGTATGTACGGCACCGGCACCCCGGCCCGGTCGGCGAAGCCCAGCCGCTCGCCCTCGACCCGGCCCAGCCCCCGACCCAGCGTCTCCGCCAGCCTCTCCTCCAGCACGTCACCCGGCAGCCCGGCGGTCCTGGACGCGGCCGCCGGAGCACCGCCCACCGCTGCCCCCGTCCGCACGGCCTGCGGCTGACCGTTCCCCTGCACCGCCGCCTCGTCGCTCCACTCCTCCCCGTCTCGCTTCGCCTCGGCGCGCCGCCCCTCGCCGCGCCGCATGGCGTCGTCTCGGCCGCGCCGCGCCGCGTCGCGCCACCTCGGCCGCGCGGCACCGCGCCACCTCGGCCGCGCGGCACCGCGCCACCTCGGCCGCGCGGCACCGCGTCGCCTCGGCCGCGCCGCGTCGCTCCGCCTCCGTCGGGCCGAGTCAGCCCGGCCCCGCCCGGTCCGCTGGCGGCTGTCTCCGCGGCTGCCTGTCGAGCTGATGTCGCAAACGACTCACGGCGGCCGAGTCGTTGCGGACATCAACTCGACAGCGGCGGCCCCCGACCCTCCCGAGGGCGCGCGTCTCCTGCTCGTGCACCCGCACGAGCCGGTCAGGGCTGGAAGTCGCAACCCCCTGCCGGCCCCTGTCGGAGGCGACGCTCAGGCCGCGGGAGTCCCCAGGTCGAGCCACATGAAGACCTCGTCCCGATCGTCGCCCGGGGCGAGCCGCAGCGCGCCGGGCAACCGCCCGACCTCCCGGTACCCGAGCCGCTCGTAGAACCCGCCCAGGCCCAGCCCGTCCCGCACGGTCACGTGCAGCGCGGCCAGGCCCAACTCCCGGGCGATCCGCTCGGCCTCGCGCATCAGCGCCGCGCCGTAGCCGCGCCCCTGCGTGCCGGGGTGCACCATGACCCGCTTCAGCACCCGCCAGTGCGCCTTCAGGTGGAACCGGTTGTCCGCGATGATCAGCACGCCGACGAGGCGATCCCCTTCGTACGCGGCCAGCAGCCGGTCCGGCCCGTCGGCGATCCCGGCGAAGGTCGCCGCGGCCATGGGGCGCACGTCGGCCTCGGTCACCGGGGCGACGAAGCCGACCGCACCGCCGGCGTTGGTCACGTCCACCCAGAGGGCGATGATCTGCTCGCGCAGCTCAGGGGTGAGGTCCGGGTCGAGGACGAAGCGCAGGGTCACGCCCGCCATCCTGCGCGAGACGACGCGACCCCGACCCGGGTTCGTGATCCTCACGACATCACTGCTGGTGCGGGAGGGGGGTTTCGAACCCCCACGTCCTCTCGGACACAGGCTCCTAAGGCCTGCGCGTCTGCCGTTCCGCCACTCCCGCCGACCCGCTGAGTCTAGAGCGTCGCGCCGAAACGGTGTGCCGGCCGCCCCGCCGCAGAATGTTCGACACCGTCACAGCCGACTGGGCGGGCCGCCGGGGTTGCTAGAGGTGACGGATGGGGCTATCCGTTGGCCTTGTTGCGGCCGGCGAAGGTCTCGGTCTGGCTGTGGCAGTTGGGGCACAGGATCCGCAGATTGGGTGGCCGGTTGTCGAGGAAGTCGCCGTTGACGTGGTCGACGTGCAGGGTCAGCGGCCGGCCGCGCCAGGTGGGGCCGACCCGGCACTCCTCGCACTCCTCGGGCACGCCGATGTCGGCCAGCGCCCACTTCAGCCGCGTGCCGGGAGTGCGACGCGAGCCGGCGGGCAACTGCAGGAGCAGCTGTGACGAGGTGGTGCGGCGCAGACCGCGCTGCCCCTTGTTGTGCACGCTTCCGGTGAAGTGCGAGGTGTCGATGCCGAAGTGCTTGAGCCGTCGACTGATGTGGGCGTGCGACCCGCCGCTTACCCGGACCCCGAGCAGCCGCATGACCTCGGTGACGCTGCGCGCCTGCGCGGCCGCTGCCGCCAGCCGCTCGGGGGAGTATTTGTAGCGAGGCATGTGCCGACGGTAACGGCGGCCTCCGACAGGCTCAGTCGAGGCCGAGGTCGCGGCGCAGCTTGGTGACGTGTCCGGTGGCCTTCACGTTGTAGAGCGCCCGTTCGATCTTCCCGTCCTCGTCGACGACGAAGGTCGAGCGGATCACACCGGTGACGGTGCGGCCGTACATCTGCTTCTCGCCGAACGCCCCGTACGCAGTCAGCACCGCCTTGTCGGTGTCGGCGACCAGCGGGAACGTGATGGCGTCCCGGTCGCGGAACTTGGCCAGCTTCTCCGGCTTGTCGGGCGAGATGCCGACGACCTCGTAGCCGGCGGCCTGGAGCGAGGCGAGCGAGTCGCGGAAGTCGCAGGCCTGCTTGGTGCAGCCGGGGGTCATGGCGGCCGGGTACGCGTACAGGATGACCTTGCGGCCGCGCAGGTCGGCCAGGGAGAGGGTCCCGCCGCTGTCGGTGGGGAGGGTGAACTCGGGGGCGGGGTCGCCGGGCTTCAGGCGGTCGGTCATGGCGCAGACGATACCGCCGTCGCCGGGTCCGGGGCGGGTGGCGACGCGCCGCGCGCGTGATGATCACCATGGCTTGTTGCAAGGCATTGGCAACAACGGCCCGGCGCAAATAAGCTCAGCGCGTGGAAACCCTGGCGATGCACATCTCGAACGGGATCATCGACGGTCCCGTCGCCGCGGTGTTCGCGGCCCTCGCGCTGGCCGCGCTCACCTTCTGTGTGCTGCGCGGGCGCCGTGACCTCGACGACCGGCTGGCCCCGATGGCGGGCCTCGTGGCCGCGTTCATCTTCGCCGTGCAGATGCTGAACTTCCCGATCTTCACGGCGGGCGTCAGCGGCCACCTGCTCGGCGGTGCCCTCGCCGCGCTGCTGGTCGGCCCGTGGGTGGGCGCGCTCTGCGTCGCCGTGGTGCTGGTCGTGCAGGCGCTGGTGTTCGGTGACGGCGGCGTGGCCATGCTCGGCCTCAACATCACCAACATGGCGCTCCTCGGCACGGCCGCCGCCTACCTGCTGATCGCGCTGCTGCTGCGGGTGCTGCCGCGTACCAGGGCCGGGCTCGCCGTCACCGCCTTCGTCTCCGCGCTGGTCAGCGTCGTGGTGGCGTCCCAGGGCTTCGTCCTCGAGTACTGGCTGGGCGGCACCACCGACCTGGGCGGCAACCTGGCCGGGCTGGCCGGCACGATGGCCGGCGTCCACCTGCTGATCGGCATCGGCGAGGGCCTGATCACGGCGACCACGGTGGTCACCGTCGCGAAGGTCCGCCCCGACCTGGTGTACGCCCTGCGCGCCCTGAAGCCGGCCGTGCCGGCACCCGCCGTCCCGGTCGCCGGAGGTGCCCGATGAGCAAGCGTTCCTGGCCGTTCGTGCTCGGCGGCCTGCTGGTCGCCCTGCTGCTGGCCGGCGTGGTCAGCAACTACGCCTCGGCGCACCCGGACGGGCTCGACTCGTCGCTGCTCAAGGGCTGCACGGTGAACGCCGGCGGCGAGATCACCGGCGGCAGCTGCCCGGCGCAGCAGGCGAAGGACCACGAGCTGGCCGACAGCCCGCTCGCCGACTACGGCGTGCGCGGGGTGCGCAACGGCTTCCTCTCCACCGGCCTGTCGGGCGTGCTGGGTGTGCTGCTCACCTTCGCCATCGGCGGCGGCCTGTTCTGGCTGGCCCGCCGCCGCGGCCCGGCGGCCGCCGCAGGCACCGGCGCGGCGTCCGGTGCAGGCACCGGCGCGGCTGCCGGCGCAGGCACCAGCCAGGCCGATGCCGGCGCCGAACCGGCCACCGACGAGCAGCCGGCGCGCGCCGCCGGCACCCGCTGAGCCGCGAATGGGCGCCGGTCACGCCCACGTGCTCTACCGCGAGTCGTCCTCGCCGGTGCACCGCCTTCCGCCGGAGGTGAAGATCGCCGCGATGGTGCTGTTCACCGTCGCGGTGGTCGCCACGCCCCGGGCCGCGTACTGGGCCTTCGGCGGTTACGCCCTGCTGGTCGCCGCCGTGGCGGCGCTGGCCCGGGTGGGGCCCCGCTGGCTGCTCGGCCGGGCGCTCATCGAGTTGCCGTTCGTGCTGTTCGCGTTCGCGCTGCCGTTCTTCGGCACCGGCGAGCGGGTCGACGTGGCGGGGATGAGCCTCTCCGTCGACGGGTTGCACGGCGCGTGGAACATCCTGGCCAAGGGCACGCTCGGCGTACTCGCGTCGCTCCTGCTGGCGGCGACCACGACGACGCGTGACCTCATCGTGGGCCTGGACCGGCTGCGCTGCCCGCAGATCCTCACCCAGATCGCCACCTTCATGCTGCGCTACCTGGACGTGCTGGTGGGCGAGGCGCGGCGGATGCGGGTGGCCCGGATGTCGCGGGGCGACGACCCGCGTTTCCTCTGGCAGCTCCGCGGGTTCGCCGCGGGGGTGGGCGCGCTCTTCCTGCGCGCCTTCGAGCGGGGCGAGCGGGTCTACCTGGCCATGGTCTCCCGTGGCTACACGGGCCGGATGCCGGCGGTGTGGCAGGGCGCGGGCGCGGCCACGGCCGGGCAGTGGGCGGCCGCCGCGACGGTGCCGGCGATCGCGGTCACCATCGCCGCCGTCGCGCTGGTCCTGACATGATCGGGTACGTGCAGCAGTCGCCCTCCCTGGACGTCCGTGGCGTCCGGTACGCGTACCCGGACGGTCACGTCGCCCTGCACGGGGTGGACCTGACCGTGCCGCGCGGCGACCGGGTGGCCCTGCTCGGGCCGAACGGCGCCGGCAAGACCACCCTGGTGCTGCACCTCAACGGCATTCTCACCCCGACCGAGGGCACGGTCAGCGTGGGCGGCCTGACGGTGAGCCGGGAGCGGGAGACGCTCGCCGAGATCCGCCGCCGGGTGGGCATCGTCTTCCAGGATCCCGACGACCAGCTCTTCCTGCCCACCGTGGCCGAGGACGTGGCGTTCGGGCCGGCCAACCTGGGGCTGCGCGGGGCGGAACTCGCGGCGCGGGTGGACGAGGCCCTCGCCGCGGTGGGGATGGCTGAGCACCGGGACCGCGCGCCGCACCACCTGTCGTTCGGGCAGCGCCGCCGGGTGGCGGTGGCCACCGTGCTGGCCATGCGCCCGGAGATCCTGGTGCTGGACGAGCCCTCGTCCAACCTCGATCCGGCCGCCCGCCGGGAGCTGGCGGAGATCCTGCGCGGCCTCCCGGTGACCCTGCTCATGGTCACGCACGACCTGCCGTACGCGGCGGAGCTCTGCGACCGGTCGGTGATCCTGGACGCCGGCCGGGTCGTCGCCGACGCGCCGACCCTGGAGCTGCTCTCCGACGAGCGCCTGCTCGCCGAGCACCGCCTGGAGCTGCCCTACGGCTTCGCCCCCCGCCCGTCCTGAGTCAGCGGGGGACGGGGGCCGGGCGGGTGGCGCGGGCCGCGGTGCGTAGGCGGAGCAGGCCGGCGGCTAGCGCGCCGAGCCCGGTGGCCAGGGCCACGGTGACCAGCACCCGCGCCAGGGTGGGCGGGCCGGCGACCGGTGCCACCGAACGGGACAGGACGGCCAGGTTCGCGACGCCCGCGAACAGGGTGAGGCAGGTGCCCGCCAGGGCCAGCGCGAAGTCGGCGGCCGGGCGGCGGGCCAGCGCGTAGCCGCCGGCGGCGAGCGCGCCCAGTCCGGTGAGCAGCGTCCACAGCTGCCCGGTCAGCAGGTCGAGGAGCACCCCGCCGGCCCCGGCGGCGCCGGTGTCGAGGGCCTTGCCGACGGTGAGCGCCACGGCCGCCGCCCCGCCCAGGGCGAGCAGCGCGCCCGCGCCGCGCAGCGCGCGGACACCGGTGGCGGTGCCGGCCGGGACCAGGCCGGCCGCGCCGATGACGAGGAAGCCGAGGGTGGCGGCCACCCACCACGGGTACGCGTCCGGCGGCGGCACCCAGTCCAGGGTGCCGCGTACCTCGATCGTGCCCGTGCCGGCGCGCAGCGGCACCACCCAGTCGCGGACCCGCTGCTCGCGGTCGGGGGCGGCGGCCACCTGGGCCGGCGGGCCGGACTCCAGCCAGAGCGTCCGCTGGTCGTGCCAGCGGGCCGTCGGCCCGTCGGAGACCCGCCGCCAGACCGGTGCGGCCGCCGGGTCGGCCTCCGGCGGGAGCTGGGTGTCCCCGGCGAGTGTGCGGTTCAGGTAGGTGGCGGGGGAGCGGCTGTTCTCGTACACGCCGCCGGGACCGATCCGCAGGTACGGCTCGCCGGAGTAGCCGAGCACCTCGACGTCGGCCGCGCCGCGGTTGGTCAGTTCGAGGCGGGCGCCGGCCTCGACCATCCGGGCGGTGAGCCTGGGGCGGGCCGGGCCGATGCCGGTGACCTCGGCCCGGTAGTCGGTGCCGTCGGGGGCGTCGGCGCCGTGCGCGGCGGCGGGGGCGGCGAGGCCGAGGAGGGCGGCGAGCGCGGCGGTGACCACCACGGTGGTCCGCCGCAGGGGTGCGGGGATCACTTGCCGGCCGCCTCCACGGCCGCCCGGATGCCCTCGGGGCTGCGGTCCTCGACGTCCCTGCCGTTCACGCGGATGGTCGGGGTGCTGTTGACGCCGGACTTGCTGGCCTCGTCGGTGACGTGCTCGGTCCACGACTTGTACTTCCCGTCCTTGACGCAGGAGCCGAAGTCGTCGCGGTCGAGCCCGACGCCCGCGCCGATGTCGATGAGCTCGTCGTCGCTGAGCCCGGCGCTGCCCTCGGCCGGCTGGCGGGCGAAGAGCTGGTCGGTGAACTCCTTGAACTTGCCGCCCTGTGCGGCGCAGCCGGCGGCGGCCGAGGAGCGGGTGGAGTATTCCGTGGTGGAGAAGCGGTTGAGGAAGGCCACCGGGTGGAAGTTCACCCGGATCTTGCCCTCGCTGATCAACTGGTTGATCGTCGCGCCGCTGGTCTCCTGGAACCGCTTGCAGACCGGGCAGAGGTAGTCCTCGTAGAGGTCGACGGTGACTGGGCCCTGGCCCAGGACGATGGCGGTGCCGGGCGGGTTGGCGCCGGGCGGGGTGGTGAAGGTCTCCGACTTCTGGCTGGAGTAGACCGCCCAGCCGATCAGTCCGGCGATCACGAGCACCGCCACGGCGGCGACCGAGGTCCAGATCGTGCGGGTGCGCCGCTTCTCCCGGGCGATCTGGGCGCGGACCACCTGGGCCGCGTTCTTCCGCCCCTTGCGACTACTCATCGTCGACCTCCACGGTGTCGCCCGCCAGCCAGCCGTCCACCGAGAACGGGGTGCGGGGCCAGCTCAGCAGGAACCCGGCCAGTACGAGGAATCCCAGGTCCCGGAGGATCTCCGGGAGGTAGCTCGGTGCCTGGCCGGCGGCGAGTTGTCCGCCGCTGCCGAAGCACCCGCAGTCGATGGACAGGCCACGGGCCCAGGCCGAGGCGATGCCGGTGATGAAGACCACCAGCAGTGCGGCGGAGACGCCGGCCGTCACCCGGGTGGCCAGCCCCACGAGCAGGAGCACCCCGAGCGCCAGCTCGACGAAGGGCAGCGCCGCGCCGATCACGGTGGCCAGGTCGTACGGCATCACCTGGTAGGCGTTGACCGCACGGCCGGAGGCGGCCAGGTCGTCGATCTTCGAGGCGCCGGCGACCAGCCAGACGGCGGCCAGGCCGAAGCGGGCCGCGATGCCGAGCCAGGGCCGGACGGCGGGCCAGCGGCCGGCCCGGGTGGGGTGTGCGGTCACGGTCATTGGTCGCTTCGGATCCGAGGAAAGTTCCACGATCAACCGGTCAGCGCGTCGCCGGCGGCCTCGACCAGCTCGTCGCGGGCCCGGGCGACGCGCGAGCGGATGGTGCCCACGGGCACCCCCTCCACGGCGGCGGCCTCGGCGTACGACAGGCCGAGCAGCTGGGTGAGCACGAACGCCGAGCGCCGGTCGGCGGGGAGCCGGCGGACCAGGTCGGTGGCCCCGAGCTGCCCGGCCGGGTCCGGGTGGGGCCGCTCGGTGGCCGCGTGCGCGGCGAGCCGCGCGTCCAGGCGCCGGCGGCGGACCACGGTGCGGAGGTGGTCGGCGCAGGCCCGCCGGGCGATGCCGAGCAGCCAGGTCCGTGCCGTGGACCGCCCCTCGAAGCCGGGCAGCGCCCGGAACGCCCGCAGGTACGTCTCCTGGGTCAGGTCGTCGGCGCTGTCCGGGTCGACCAGGGCGGCGGCGAAGCGCCACACCTCGGCCTGGGTGGCCCGGACGAAGGCGGCCTGGGCCGCCGGGTCGCCCTCGCGGGCGGCCAGCGCCCAGCCGGTCGCGCTGTCCCGGGCAGGCTCGCTCGCGGCCGCGGGGCGGCCGGCGGAGGTGTCGCGCGGGGCAGGGATCACGACAGACGAGGTTACGCGGCGTACCTGTGCCGGACAGGGTCCTTCGGCCCATTACGTGGTCCCGCCCACGCCGGGAACTTTTCCCGCCCGCCCGCCGACTACCCGAACGTGACATGCGACGACGCGCGTGCCGTCGGGCGGGCCGCGGGGACGGCGCCGGTGCGCGGATGAGGCCGGCTCGCCGGAGGCCGGGCGGTTCGGGAAGCATGACGGTCATGACTGCTGCCGTACGCCGCCGCCCCGTGGCCGTCGCCGACCGTCCCTGGGCCGCCCGGCTGGCGACCGCCGCCGGGCTGCTGGTCACCCTCCTCGCCCTGCTGCTGGCTCCGGCCACCCCGGCCAGCGCCCACGCGGTGCTGGTGAGCAGCAGTCCCGCGGCCTCGTCCGTGGTGCAGAGCGCGCCCGCCGAGGTGGTGATCACCTTCAGCGAGGGGGTCCGGAAGGTCCCGGGCAAGGTCCGGGTGATCGCGCCCGACGGTTCCCGGGCCGACCGGGGCGAGCCGACCTTCAAGGGCGCCGTCGTCACCATCCCGGTGGACCCGTCCGGTTCCCGCGGCACCTACCTGGTCAGCTACCGGGTGATCTCGGCCGACAGCCACCCGGTCTCCGGCGCGTTCACCTACTCGGTCGGTGCGCCGTCCACCCCGCCGACCGACACCGGCACGGACACCCGGGCCGACCCGGTGGTCGGCAACGCGGTCAAGGTGGCGAAGTACCTGGGCTACGCCGGGCTGCTGCTGCTCGTCGGCCCGGCGCTGGTGCTGGCCGCGCTGTGGCCCCGCCGGCTGTCCCGGCGCGGCCCCGCCCGGCTGGCCTGGTCGGGGCTCGGCCTGCTGGCCGTGGCCACCCTCGCCGAGCTGTGGCTCCAGGTCCCCTACACCAACGGCGGCGGCCCGTTCGACGTCACCGGCTCCGGCTTCGGCGACGTGCTCGGCAGCACCTACGGCACGGCGCACCTGGTCCGGCTCGGCCTGCTCGCCGCGGCGGCCTTCCTGCTCCGCCCGCTCTTCGCGGGGCCGGTGGGCCGCACCGACGGGCTCATCCTGGCCATCCTCGGCGGGGCGGCGCTGTTCACCTGGCCCCTCGCCGGGCACCCGGCGGCGTCCCCCGCTCCCGCCGTGTCGGTGGTCGTGGACGCCGTGCACCTGGGCAGCATGGCCGTCTGGCTGGGCGGCCTCGTGATGCTCGCGGTCTTCCTGCTGCGCCGGGCCGACGAGCGGGAGCTGGATGCGATCCTGCCGATCTGGTCCCGCTGGGCGGCGCTGGCGGTGGCCGCGCTGCTGCTGGCCGGCACCGTGCAGGGGCTCATCGAGGTGGCCACGCCGAAGGCGCTGGTCGACACCACGTACGGGCGGCTGCTGCTCGCCAAGATCGTGCTGTTCGCGCTGGTGATCGGGGTGGCCGCGTACTCCCGGGCGCTGGTGCGGCGGCGCGCCGCCGCGGGCCGGCCCGGCGCGATGCGGCGGGCCGTGGTGGCCGAGCTGGCCATCACCGCGGTGGTGCTCGGCCTGTCGGCCACGCTGGTGCAGACCACCCCGGCCCGCACCGCCTCCGGGACCGTGGCCGGCGCACCGGACAACTTCTTCTCCACGACGCTGAGCAGCCCGCTCTACTCCCTGCAGGTGGAACTGGACCCGGCCGAGACCGGCAGCAACTCGCTGCACCTCTACGCCTACACCAAGGACAACCGGCCCCAGCCGGTGCAGGAGTGGAAGGCCACCGCCGCGCTGCCGTCGGCCGGCATCGAGCCGATCACGATCCCGCTGCTGCCGCTGACCGACAACCACGCCTTCGGCGAGTTCAACCTGCCGGCGGCGGGGCAGTGGCAGCTCCGCTTCACCGTCCGCACGTCCGACATCGACCAGGCCACGGTGACCGCCACCGTGCCCGTCAAGTAACGGAAGGCTCGCCCACATGATCCGTCTCCGGCGTCCCGCAACCGCCGCCGCGCTCACCCTGACGGCCGTGACCGCGGCCGTGCTCGGCCTGGCCGGGCCGGCCTCGGCGCACGTCACCGTGAACCCGAAGGAGGCAACGCAGGGCAGCTACGGCCGTTTCGCCTTCCGGGTGCCGAACGAGAGCGACACGGCGTCGACCGCCAAGGTCGAGGTGAACCTGCCGGAGAACGCCCCGGTCGGCTCGGTCTCCACCATGCCGGTGCCCGGCTGGACGGTCGCGGTCGAGAAGCGCAAGGTCGACCCGCCGATCGAGGTGCACGGCAGCCAGCTCACCGAGGCGGTCTCCAAGCTGACCTGGACGGCCGCCCCGAACGGCGGCGTCAAGCCGGGCGAGTTCCAGGAGTTCCCGGTGTCGATGGGCCCGCTGCCGCAGGTCGACCGGATGGTGTTCAAGGTGCTCCAGACCTACTCCGACGGCAACGTCTCCCGCTGGATCGAGGAGCCCACGCCGGGCGCGGAGGAGCCGGAGAACCCGGCGCCGGTGCTCACCCTGGCCGCCGCCGAGGCGTCCGCCTCGCCGGCCGCGAGCGCCCCGGCGGCCGCAGCCGACGACGACGATGACGACGACGCCGACACCGGCGCCGCGACCGCGTTCGGGGTGGCCGGTCTGGTCGCCGGCCTGGCCGGCCTCATCCTCGGCGGGCTGGCCTTCCGGCGTACCCGTCGGGAGCCCGCCGCGAAGTCCTGACCCGCGTCGCCGCGCCGGCCCGCGACCGTTCCGGGTCGCGGCGTGGCGTCAGACGCGCCGAGCCGGAATGGTCGCACGGATCTTCCGGCGGGCCGGCCGTCGTTCCGCGGTCCTTCGCGTGCGTGCCGTGGATATCCGGCGAATCGGCGGTCGGCGTCGGTAAGGTCGGCCGGGTACTTCGCTACCGAGGGGGACGACGCGAATGCGTTTCGTGCGCACGATCGCCGGCATGCTGCTGTTGACCGTGGGGATTCCGGCCCTGCTGGCGGGCGCCGGGCTCTGGCTCGCCGCCCGGCACGCCGACCCGGACGGCGGCTTCGGCGCCCGCTTCGAGACGATTCGCACCCCCGCCCGGGCGGTCGTGGTGACCGACGTGGACGCCCTGCTCCGCGCCGATGCGCCGGTCGCCCGGGCCGGTCAGACCCGGCTGCGGCTCACCGCGCGGACCGCCGACGGCCCGGCCTTCCTCGGCCTCGCCCCGACCGACCAGGTGCGACGGTGGCTGTCCGACGTCCCGCACGCCACCGTGCGCCGGGTCGCGGTGGCCCGGGGGCCGCTGCCGGTCCGTCTCGACCCGCCCACCGCGGGCGCCGCGGCCCCCGACCCCCTCGGCCAGGACCTCTGGGTACGTGAGGGGATCGGGGCTCTGGAGTGGAGCCCGGCCGAACTGGCCGACCGGTCGCTGAGCCTGGTGGTGATGCGGCCGGACGGGCGGGGCGACCTGGCCGTGGACCTGGGCGCCGAGCTGCGCGCCGGCTGGTTCCCGGGGATCGCCTGGGCGCTGCTGGCGGGCGGGACGCTGCTGGTCGTCCTCGCCGTGGTGCTGCTGCTGCGCCCGGTCCGGCCGCGCGAGGTGGTCTTCGTCGTCGAACCGGACCAGGTTCCGGTGCTGGCCGGCCGGCTGGGCGTCAGCTCGCTCAGCGGCCTGGGCCGGGTGCCGGAACCCGCCATGCTGCCCGACCGGCAACTGGTCTCCGTCGGATCGGGGCCCGGCGAGCGGTCCCGTGCGGCCATCGGCCCGGTGCCCAGCCGGCGGGCCGAGAGCCTCGCCGGCCTGCCGGTCGACCCGGAATGGTCGTGGCCCCCGGTGACCACGGCGGGGACGCCCCGCCCGGTCCGGCCGGCGCCGCCCGCCGACGAGTGAACCTGCCCCCTACGGCGGTGGCCCTCCGCGCTGCCGACGCGGAGGGCCACCGTCACCGGGGGATCGGTGCTACCTGGGAGAAACCTGAGGTAGTTGAGACCAGATTAGCGCCGAACGGCGCTTGTCGCGAGTTCTGTCCAGTTAGTGCCCGTTTCCGGCTGGTGCGGCGGACCGCTCCGGCACCCGGTGGCGGGCCGGCAGCACGGCCAGCAGCAACAGGCTGAGCAGCACGTACGCGTTGCGGACGATGAACTCGGCGGGATTGTCGGTGCGGGCCGGCGCGACGCCCCAGTCCTGGAAGGTGACCACCCCGTAGACGATCACGAAGCCGGTGCCGACGGCCAGGACGAGCAGCCACCGTCGCCGGCGGGCACCCTCCACCGTGGTCCGGTCGGCGTCCAGCGCCGCGTCGAGCAGCACCACCACCGCCGGAATGAACCAGTACAGGTGGTGGGTCCAGGTGATCGGGCTGACCAGCCCGCCGACGAGGCCGGTCAGGGTGAGGCCGGCCAGGGCGTCCCCGGCCCGCGCCGCCCGCGCGGCCCGCCACAGCCCGTACCCGGCGACCAGCAGCGCCAGCAGCAGCCAGGGGAGCTGGCTCGGCTTGTCCGGCGCGGTGATCCGGCTGAGCAGCCCGAACAGCGACTGGTTCCCGGTGTAGTCGGTCCGGCCCACCCGGTCGGTCGCCCACAGCTCGTGGGTCCAGAACCGCCACGAGTCACCCGGCGCGACCGCCGCGGCGAGCAGCGTGGCCAGCGCCGCCGTCACGGCCGCCACCACGGCCGCCCGCCAGCGCCGGGTGGCCAGCAGGTAGAGCACGAAGATGCCGGGGAACAGCTTGAGCGCCGCCGCCAGTCCCACGCCCACGCCGGCCCAGCGCCGCCCCTGGGGTACGGCGTACAGCAGGTCGCCCAGGATCAGCACCACCAGCAGCATGTTGATCTGCCCGAAGGTGAGCGTCTCCCGGGTGCTCTCCACCGCGAGGACCAGCAGCACGGCGACCGTGACGCTGAACAGCGGCGGCAGGCCGTGCCGCCGGATCACGGGCAGCACCAGCCAGCGGGTGGTCACCACCACGCCGACCACGGTGAGCACCGTGAAGATCGCGATGGTGGCGCCCAGCGGCAGCAGCGCGAACGGCCGCAGCAGCAGCGCCGCGAAGGGGGGATAGGTGAAGTAGAGCGCGCCCTGCACCCGGTCCGGCTGGACGTAGTCGTAGAGCGGGTGGCCGGCCGACCACCAGTCCATGGCCCGCATGTAGATCTTGAGGTCGAAGAAGTCGTGCACCAGACCGGGCAGGTAGAGCGCCGGGAGCACCGCCGCCAGCGCCACCACCGCGACGAGCCGGCGGGCCGTGCGCCCGCCCGGGTCGTCCTCGGTGACGGCGGGTGGTGCGACGGGTTCGGCTGGCACGGGGAAACCCTAGCGGTCCACCTCGGCGAGGGTGCTTCAGGCGCGGGCGGGTCGGCGGCGCGTAGTCTGTGGCGGTGGCTGATCTTCTCGTCTGGATCGACTGTGAGATGACCGGGTTGGACCTCGGCCGGGACAAGCTGATCGAGGTCGCCGCGCTCGTCACCGACCCCGATCTCAACGTGCTGGGGGAGGGCGTCGACGTGGTCATCCACGCCGACGAGGCGGCGCTGGAGGCGATGCCGGAGATCGTGCAGACCATGCACGGCAAGTCCGGCCTCACCGAGGAGGTGCGCCGCTCCACGGTCACCCTGCGCGAGGCCGAGGACATGGTGCTCGACTACGTGGCCAGCCACGTGAAGGACCCGCGTACCGCCCCGCTGTGCGGCAACTCGATCGCGACCGACCGGGGCTTCATCGCCCGGGACATGCCCCGGCTCGACGCCCACCTGCACTACCGGATGATCGACGTCTCCTCGATCAAGGAGTTGTGCCGGCGCTGGTACCCGCGGGTGTACTTCGGTCAGCCGCAGAAGGGGCTCGCCCACCGGGCGCTGGCCGACATCCGGGAGAGCATCCGCGAGCTGGAGTACTACCGGCGGACGGTCTTCGTGCCGCTGCCCGGCCCGGACGTGGAGAGTGCCAAGGCGATCGCCGCGCAGCTCTGAGCCTCGCCGAGCCGGCCGGCCGCAACCCGGTGGACGGGGCCGGCAGGGGTGTGGCTATTATTAGTCCGCGCCCCGCCCGGCTCGACCGGCGCGGAGAGCATGGTGGCTGTAGCTCAGTTGGCAGAGCACCGGGTTGTGGTCCCGGTTGTCGTGGGTTCAATTCCCATCAGTCACCCCAGCAGCACCGAAGCCCCCTCCTCCGGGAGGGGGCTTCGGTCGTTTGCGCTGGCTGCCGTCGGATCAGGGGGTCGGCTCGACGCTCGGCTCGTCGGCGGCCGGGCTGGTGTCGTCGCCCGGCTCGGCCGGCGGCTCGTACGGCAGGGCGCTGCCCTTGACGTACTCGTCCCAGCTCATGTTCCAGTCGGTCCAGCCGTTGCCGTTCTGGAGCTTGCGCTCGGTGCCCTTCACCGTGATGGGGTCGCCCATGCGGGTGTTGGCGAAGAGCCAGTTGCCGTCCTTCATCGAGACGTTGACGCACCCGTGCGACACGTTCGTCCTGCCCTGCACGCCCTCCGACCAGGGCGCGGCGTGGATGAACTCGCCACCCCAGGTGAGCCGCTGGGCGTAGTCGATCTCGGTGCGGTAGCCCTCCTCCGGGCCCAGCTCCTCCATGGTGTCGAAGACCGTGTGGCGGAGCTTCTCGATCACGACCATGGTGCCGCTGGACGACGGGGTGCTCTTCTTGCCGAGGCTCACCAGGATCGTCTTGATCACCTTGCCGTCCTTGGTGACCGTCATCCGCTTGGTGCGGTTATCCACGGTCATCACGAACGACGGACCGACCTTGACGTCGACACTGAGGTCGGAGCGGCCGTACCAGCCGCCGCCGAGCGGCAGCCCGCCCGCCTGCACCTTGTAGCTCACGGTGCTGTTGGCCTTCCAGAACGACTTCGGCCGGTAGTGCACCTCGGTGGGGCTCACCCAGTGCCAGATGCCCTCCTGGGCGGGCTTGGCGGTGACCGTCATCCGGCGCTGCAGGTCGTCGCGGTAGTCCTCCGGGATGGCCCGGCCGAACTTCACGATCAGCGGCATGCCCACGCCGACGACCTGGTTGTCGCCGAGGAAGCTGGTGACCCGGATCTGCTTGCCCGGCTTCGCCATGGTGGTGAAGGTGCTGGTCGCGGTGGCCGGCTTGCCGTCGTCGCCGGTCGCGGTCACCGTGGCCGTGTACGTCTCGCCGTAGTTCAGCGCGCCGTCCGGCAGCCAGCTCTTCCCGTCCCTCGCGAGCTCGCCCTCGACGACCTTGCCGGCGGAGTCCTTCAACTCGACGGTGGTCTCCTGCGCGTCCTTCGTGGTGAAGGTGAGCGCCGTGGAGGCCGGGACGTCCTTGGCGTCGGCCGCGGGCTCGGTGATGGTCGCCGCCGCCTTCGGGCCGCTCTCGCCACCGCCCTGCCAGCTCGACCCCTTGTCGTCCCCGCCCTTGTCGCTGGTGCACCCGGTCAGGGCCATGGCGGCGGCGAGCACCGCGGCCGCGAACACGCGGCGTCGCCCGCCGCGCCGGGGGGTGCCGCCCCGGATCAGCTCGTCCTGGCTAGCTCGCATGTTTCCCTCACAAGTCGTGATCCCGGCCCATCGTCCCTATAGACGCACCGGAACGGTTACCCGTTGCCGGACGTGAACCGAAACACCCCGCCCGCGATGTAACGATTCTGATATCGTGCGGCGCTTTGCCGGGTGGAGTGGTCTCTCCGCCACCCGACGGTACGTGGGCGGACGACCGCCATCGGCGCCGCGCCCGCCCACGTTACGCCGGTTCAGAAGGGCGATCCCTGACCGCCCTCCGGCACCGGCACGGCGCTGCCCGCGACGAACTGCGACCAGCTCATGCTCCAGGCCGTCCAGCCGTTGCCCGGCTCCAGCCGCCGCTCGGTGCCCTTCACCGTGATCGGGTCGCCGACCAGCGTCTTGCCGAAGAGCCACCGGCCGTTCGCCATCGAGACGTTGACGCAGCCGTGCGAGACGTTCACCCTGCCCTGCTTGCCCTCCGACCACGGCGCCGCGTGGATGTACTCCCCGCCCCAGGTGAGTCGCTGGGCGAAGTCGATCTCCGTGACGTACTGGTTGCGGGGGTCCGGCTCGTCCCGGGTGTCGAAGACCGTGGACTCCTTCTTCTCCATCACCACCATGGTGCCGCTGGACGAGGGGGTGCTCTTCTTGCCCAGGCTCACCGGGATGGTGCGGACCACCGAACCGTTCTCGTAGACGGTCATCTGCTTGGTCGCGTTGTCGACCTTCATCTCGAACGCGCGGCCGATCTTGGCGGTGGCGCTGCGGTCGACGTTGCCGTAGCGGCCGTTGCTCAGCGGGATCCCGGCAAGCGCCAGCCGGACGGTGATGGTGGTGCCCGGCTTCCAGTACTCCGGGGCCCGGTAGTACGCCTGGGTGCCGTTGTAGAGCCAGTGCCAGGCGCCCGGCTGCGGCGGGTCGGTCTGCACGAACATCCGCTTCTGCACCGCGGCGCGGTCCTTCTTCGGGATGCCCGGCGAGAACTCGGCGACCACCGGCATGCCCACCCCGTACGTCTTGCCGCTGAACATGTAGAGCCCCGAGCCGATCATCGACTTCGGCTTGGCCATCGTGGTGAAGCTGCTGGTGCCCTGCCGGGCCTGGCCGTCGCTGCCGGTCCCGGTCACCGTGGCGGTGTACCGGGTCCCGTACTTCAACGGAGCCGACGGCACCCAGGACGAGCCGTCCCGGCGCAGCCGCCCGGCGACGGTGGCGCCGTCGGCGGCGGTGAGGACGACCTTCGACACCTTCCCGCCGCCCGGGATCTTCGCGCTGATCTCGGTGCTGACCGGGCGCTTCTCTGCCCCGTCGGCCGGGCTCACCGACAGCGTCGGCAGGGCGGCCTGGCTCGGCTCGCCCGTCGTGTCCGGTGACGTGGTCGCGACCGGGTCACCCTGCTGCGCGCCGGCCACGAACGCCGGCTTCTTCTGGTCGTCGCCGCACCCGGTCAGTGCCAGCGACGCCGTGAGGACCAGGACGCCCACCATCGCCCCGGACCGCGCGAACCTGCCCATCCCCACCTCTGTTCTCGCGTGCCTGGCCGACATCGTGCCGCATGATTGCCCGCGTCCTGCGCCCCGTGGCCGGAGGGATGCGAACTTTGCGGGCTTTCGCCGGTTAAGCTCGTCCGAAGGGTGGAGCCCGGTATCGGATTGGAACCCGGCTCGGCGTGCGTGCTAAGGTTCTTCCCGTTGTCAGCGAGCGCCGCTAGCTCAACTGGCAGAGCAGCGGACTCTTAATCCGCGGGTTCGGGGTTCGAGTCCCTGGCGGCGCACAGTTCAGATCAGGCCCGGTGCAGTGCACCGGGCCTGTTCTTTTGCGCTGCCTGCGGGGCCGTGCGCGGCGCCCTGCGCAAGGGTGACCGCCCCTGGCGGAGGCGGATCGGTGGCGTGTTACCGTTCCTGCCGTTGCCGGCGAGCGCCGCTAGCTCAACTGGCAGAGCAGCGGACTCTTAATCCGCGGGTTCGGGGTTCGAGTCCCTGGCGGCGCACGGTTCGGTCAGGCCCGGTCCAGCACGGACCGGGCCTGACGTCTTTCCGGCCCGGCCTCCTTCCCACGCATGCCGCCCGGCGTCGCCTGAATCGGACACGGCACGTGAGTGGTCGCGAGGGGTCTGTCACCGCCTGGGGTGGTTGTCCGGTTCGGCGCACCGCGGCGGCGGAATGCCGGGTGGGTGGGGGTCGTTGTATCCCGGTGCGCGACCGAGGAGGGTGGCCCGTGGAGGCGGGTGCCCGTGGCCTGGAATGTTGGTGGGCCGGTGGTCGTTGTACATGGTCCCGGCGCGGTGAAGTGGCCCCCCGGCCTCGCGCGTCGGTGATCCCCCGGAGTGACTTTTTGAGCGCCTGACGGTGCTTGCGCACACCATTCAGCCGGCCCCCCGTCGGTGGGTGTGCGTCGACCCCCGAATGGAGCTACCCCCGTGAACACGATGCTGCGTAAGAGTGTGCTGGGTATTGCTGGTCTGGCTGTTGCCGGTGGTCTGGCTGCCGGTCCGCTGAACCACCACGAGGTGGGGCCGTCGGGTCTGTCGGAGGCTGCGGTGGTGCAGGCGGACAAGCCGGATGCGGGCAAGCTGATCCCGCACGGTGTGCAGGGCGCGCAGTCGCGGATCGACCTGAGCGACGAGCAGGTCGGCAACGCGAAGGCGATCATCGCGGCGACGAAGAAGGCCGGTCTGCCGGAGCGGGCGGCGGTCATCTCGATCGCCACGAGCCTGCAGGAGTCGAAGCTGGAGAACCTGGGCCACCTCGGCGACGCCAACGACCACGACTCGCTGGGCCTGTTCCAGCAGCGCCCGTCCAGTGGTTGGGGTTCGCCGGAGCAGATCACCGATCCGGAGTACTCGACGCTGGCGTTCCTCAAGGGTCTGAAGCAGGTCGACGGGTGGCAGGACATGCCGCTGACCGAGGCCGCCCAGACCGTGCAGGTCTCGGCCTACCCGGACGCCTACGCCCAGTGGGAGCAGCAGGCCGCCGACATCGTCGGCCAGTACTGGAACAGCTGACCCAACTAACGAACGCTGGCCGGCACCCCCAACATCGGGGTGCCGGCCAGCGGCATCTCCGCGGCCCGGGAGATCGTCAACCAACGGTTGACGGTGCCGCTGCGTCAACCTATGGTTGACGCATGACGGAAGACGCAGAGCCGCTGAAGATGAACCACCCGGTACGCCTCGACGAGCTGATCGACGGCATCAAGAAGGTGCACGGCGACGCCCTGGACCAGCTCGCCGGCGCCGTCCTGGTCGCCGACCACCTGGGCGACCTCGCCGACCACCTGGTCGGGCACTTCGTCGACCAGGCTCGCCGGTCGGGTGCGTCCTGGACGGACATCGGCCGCAGCATGGGGGTGAGCAAGCAGGCCGCCCAGAAGCGGTCGGCCGCGAAGGCCGAGACGGCCGCGGCTCTCGACCCGAACGCGGGGTTCGGCCGGTTCACCCCGCGCGCCCGTAACGTGGTGGTGTCCTCTCAGGAGGAGGCGCGGGCCGCCGGCAACGCCGAGATCACGCCGGGGCACGTCGCCCTGGGCCTGCTGGCCGAGCCGGAGGGGCTCGCGGCCGCGCTGATCGTGGCCCGGGGCGTACCCCTGGAGCGGCTGCGGGAGGCGGTCACCGCGACCCTGCCGGCGAAGGCCGAGACGGTGCCGGACCTGATCCCCTACGACGCGCGGGCCAAGAAGGTCCTGGAGCTGACCTTCCGGGAGGCGTTGCGGCTGGGGCACAACTACGTGGGCACCGAGCACATCCTGCTCGCCCTGGTGGAGGAGGAGGGCGGCGACGGCGTGCTCACCGGCCTCGGGCTGGAGAAGGCGGCCCTGGAGCACGCCGTGGAGGGCGCCCTCGCCGAGATCACCCGCAAGCGGGCCTGACCCGCGGCAAGACGCACCGGCACGAAGGCCCGAACCCGCACCAACGCCCGGACCGCGCCGGGCACGCGCCACGGGGGCGCGTGCCCGGCGCGCCGGCGTCAGGCGCCGGGGAAGCCGTAGCGGGCCGCGTGCTCGGGGTCGGCCGGGTCGACCTGCCGGATGCCCGCGTCGGCGAGGCGCTTGTTGACCTCGTCGAGCTGCTCGCGGACGAGCCGGGCCTCCTCCTCGGTGACCCGGCCGCGGTGCGGCTTGCCGGCGTGCTCGATGGTGCCGTAGTCGATCTTCTCGGCGGACCGCCGGGCCTTGGGCGGCTTGACCCGCTCGGCGGTACGCAGCAGTTGCGCCATCGGCACATCGGTCGCCATCGCGTCGAACTCGCTGGCGGTCAGCACCACCCGACGCGGCTCGCCGCCGCCGTGCCGGTCGTGGATCTCCACGACGGCCACGTCGAGCGCCGCGTCGTCGATGCTCTCCACCTCGACCGGGGTGGCGTCGAGTTGCACGGGCCCGGCGACGAGGTCCGGGTGCTCCAGCACGACGACCTTGACCACCTCGTCGTCGGGGCGCAGCACCTGGCCGCTGAAGTCGGAGACGTGGATCGTCTTCTTGCCCATGCGCGGGGTTTCTCCTGTGGTAGGCCGGGATTCGGACCACAAGACGGTACCGGACAGGTGTGCGAAAGCTCGGTGCGGAGCACCCCGGTGTGTCGGGCGTCAGTGGGCGGTGAGGCCACGCCGGGTGGAGGCGCCCGCCGGCAGCGCGTTCAGCGCCGCCCAGGAGAGTGACCGGCGGCGCGCCCCCCGGTAGTCGGCCTGCGCCGGGAACCGCCCGGCGGCCTCCACGGCCTGCCAGCGCTGCTCGGCGTCCTGCTGGTACCGGTCATTCGGCTGATTCGGCATGACCATTACCGTCCCAGAGAAACTTGTACATGTATGGAAATGAATATGACGCGGGATCGATGTCTCCGGTTCCGGCGACCGCCGGTGCTGTTCTGAACCGTCTACCCACCGGGCGGGCGCCTCAACCAACTCACGCACCGGATGCGGCTCGCCGGGCGTACCATGATCACGTGCTCGACCGGCGGTTGTTCCTGCACCTGGCGACCTGGTTGGGGCAGTGGCCGGCGGGTCCCGGACTGCACGTGGTCCGGTCAGGCCGGCGCGCCCGGCCGGCCTGGGACGGGCGGCTGCGCCCGGCCATCGCGGTCGCGTCCCCGGAGTGCGCGCTCCTCTCGGTGCCGCCGGACCGGGCCGCCCTGGTCCGGGACCTGATCCGGGAGCGGCCCGGCGAGACGCTGCTGCCCGCCCTGCCGGCGGCGGTCGGCGCGCCCGACTTCATCACCCACGCGGGACTGTTCCGGTGGAGCACGGCGCCGGCGCCGCTGCCCGACGCCGGCGACTGGGTGCCGCCGACCACCCCCGGGCTGCCGCCCTGGCTGCGGCTGTTCGACCGTGAGGTGCTGGTGGCCCGGGACGACGACGGGGCGTACCTGGCCGGTGCGGCGATCAAGCGGCACGACGCGTACGGGCACGAGTTGGCCGTGGGCACGGCGCCGGCGGCGCGGGGGCGGGGGCTGGCCCGGCGGCTGGTCGCCCAGGCGGCCCGGCGGGTGCTGGACGAGGGGGCCGTGCCGACCTACCTGCACAACCACGACAACCACGCCTCGGCGCGGGTGGCCGAGGCGGCCGGATTCCCGGACCGGGGCTGGACCTCGTACGGCGTGTTCCCGCGCTGAGCAGGGCGGGCGCGGACCGTGGATCCCGGGCCGGATCCACGGTCCGCGGCCCCTTCCCCCCAGGTCCCGACCCTGGTAACGCTAAGTGCCCGCCCCGTGCCGGGCAAGGGGTGAAGGGCTGTTGACCCCTGTCCGGTTGCGGACTTGACCTGGGGTCCAGCCCGACGGGGTGCTCGCGGCGGTCAGTGACGCAGCGTGTGGATCAGGGCGACCACCTGGCGGGTCACGGGACGCAGCCAGGTTTTGAACACGTCCAAGTACACCGACCGGCGTGCGGGCCGGTATGGTCGCGGCGGCGTTGGCGGAGCGAACGGGCGGATCATGGAGATCGGTACGCGGAACGCGGGGGCGGGGCGGCTGGTCCTCAGCCCGGTCGGCGACCTCGACATGGCGGGGGTGCCGGCGTTCGACCGCGCGCTGGACGCCCTGCTGGGCCGGCCCGACCTGCTGGAGATCGTGGTGGACCTCGCCGGTGTCGACTTCCTCGACTCGACCGGGGTGGCCGCCCTGCTGCGCGGCGCCGCGGAGACGGTCGGCCGGGGCGCGACCCTCCGGGTGACCGACCCGCAGCCGCTGGTGGCCCGGGTGCTGCGGATCACCGCCGTCGACGTCCTGCTCGGCTGGCCGGGCGGACGCGACGACGACGGCTCCGCCGTGGAGTCCGGCTGGCGTCGCCTGCGCTGACCGGCCTCAGGGCTCCGTCCGAGCCGCCGCAGCGCCGGACCACTCCACCAGCACCATGCTGGCGTCATCCCGGGAGGCGGTGCCGCGGTGCGCGGTCACGGCGCGGCTCAGCCGGCGCAGCGTCTCCGCCGCAGGCAGCTCCGAGCCGATGTGCCGCTCGGCGAGATCGGCCAGCCGGGGCAGTCCGAACATCTCCCCGGCCGCGTCGCGGGCCTCGGTCACGCCGTCGGTGTAGAGCAGCAGCCGGTCCTCCGGCTCCAGCCGGGCCTCGCCCGGCTCGCCACCGGGTAGGTTCAGTCCGAGCGGCGGGCGCCGGCCACCGGTCAGGGCCCGCACCGCTCGTCCCCGGCGTAGCAGGACCGGGGCGGGATGGCCGGCGTTGACGTACCGGACCAGGCCGGTGTCGACCTCGACCTCGGCCAGGACGGCGGTCACGAACCGCCCGTCCCGCCACTGGCTCAACAGGGCCGCGTCGACCGCGGCGACCTGCTCGGCGAGCCCGCCGCCGGTGCGCCGGGCGGCCCGCAGGGCGGCGAGCGCCACCGAGGTGGTCAGCGTGGCGGGCAGCCCGTGCCCGACCCCGTCCAGCACCGCCAGCGCGAGCCGGCCGTCGTCCAGCGCGTAGTCGAACGCGTCCCCGCCCACCTCGTAGCAGGGCTCCAGGATCGCGCTGACGGCGACCGTGTCGATGGCGAAGGTGAGCGGCGGGAGCTGTTGCCAGAGCAGCTCGGCGGAGACCGCCATGGGCTCGCTCCGCCGGATGCGGTGCAGGCCGTCCCCGTACGAGATCTTGCTGGTCACCAGGTGCCCGATCAGGCCGGCGATCAGCCGGCAGCCGTCCCGGAGGGCGGGGTCGTCCGGGTCGGCCCCGTCCGGCAGCCGGACCTCCAGCAGGCCCAGCCGGGCGGTGCCGTTGACCACCGGCACCCAGAGCCGGCCGTCCTGCCCGGCCCGCGCCCGGACCTCGGTGTAGGCGCGGCCGGGCAGGCTGGCGTCGATCGGCAGCGGATCCGGCAGCGGTCGACCCGGCTCGGGCAGCGGGCGCAGCGACTCCTGCTCGACGTCCACCACGTAGATCGTGATGGCCACGCCGAGCTCGCGCACCGCCGCGGTCACGGCCGTGGGCAGCGCGTCCGGGGGCACCCGGTGGGACCGGGCGACCAGGTCGGCCAGCGCCCGGTGCCAGGGGTCGGTTGCGCTCATCCGGACCCTGTACCCCGAATACCGGCCGGGCAGACCTCAGCCGGCCAGGCCGAGCACCTGCGCCGCCGCGCGGCCGTTGGCGTGGCTGGCGCCGTACGTGGTGACGAAGGCCCGCGCGCCGGTCGGGCGCCAGGCGCCGGGCCAGCCCATCTCGACCACGGTCACCGGGTGCGTGGCGGCCAGCGCGTCGACCAGCTCCCGCGCCCCGGGCAGCCGGTGCAGGTGCCGGCCGACCAGCACGATGGGCCGCTCCCCGGCGAGTCGGCGCAGCTCGGCCGGGTCGGTCTCACCGGCGACCGCGCGGACGACCT
Source organism: Micromonospora terminaliae (assembly GCF_009671205.1). Taxonomy (NCBI): domain Bacteria; kingdom Bacillati; phylum Actinomycetota; class Actinomycetes; order Micromonosporales; family Micromonosporaceae; genus Micromonospora; species Micromonospora terminaliae. Next base: position 70,470 of record NZ_CP045309.1, read on the forward strand.
CCGCGCCGGCCAGGTGCGGGCCGAGTCCCCACGGCACCCGCCCCTCGGCGATGGTGGAGGCGGCGTGCACCTGCACCACCAGCGGCGCGGTCAGGCCGGTGACGTCGCCCTCGACGCGTACCGCCCGCAGGGCGGCGGCGTAGCCGAGGCCGTCCGGGGTCCCGGTCGCGGAGGCGGCCGCACCGGTCGAGGCGGCCAGCTCGGCGGCCCGGCCGGCGGCCTCCTCGACCCGGGCCCGGTCCAGCCGGCCGTCGGTGAGCGCCGCGACGATCTCCTCAGCGACGTGCTCCACCAGGTCGGCGTCGACCTTGGCGCCGATGCAGAGCAGGTCCGCCCCGGCGGCCAGGGCGCGGACCGCGGCCGGTCCGACCCCGCCCGCGGCCGACGCCGCGCCCTTCATCTCCAGCGCGTCGGTGATCACCGCGCCGCTGAAGCCGTACTCGGTGCGCAGCAGGTCGACCAGGACGGCCCGGCTGAAGGTGGCCGGACCGTCGCCGGTCAGCGCGGGCACCCGGATGTGCGCGGTCATGACGGCGCGTACACCGGCGTCGACCACGGCGGCGAACGGTGGCAGGTCACGCTGGCGCAGCACGGCCGGTGGCACGTCGACGGTGGGCAGCTCGTAGTGGGAATCGGCGACCGTGGCGCCGTGGCCGGGGAAGTGCTTGGCGCAGGCGGCCACCCCGGCGGACTGGAGGCCGACGACCGCGGCGGCCGAGTGGACGGCCACCCGGACCGGGTCGGCGCCGAACGAGCGGGTGCCGATCACGGGGTTCTCGTCGGCGGTGTTCACGTCCACGGTCGGGGCGAGGTCGAGGTTGATGCCGAGGGCGGCCAGCTCCGCGCCGATCGCCGCGTACACCTGGCGGGTCAGGGTCGGGTCGTCGACCGCGCCGAGGGCGGCGTTGCCCGGGTACGGGCTGCCGGTCGCGTGGGCGAGCCGGGTGACGTCCCCGCCCTCCTCGTCGATCGCGACGAGGACGTCCGGGCGGCCGGCGCGCAGCGCCGCGGTGGTCGCCGCCATTTGGGCCGGGTCGTGGACGTTGGTGCCGAACAGGGTGTGCCCGGCGAGACCCTCGGCGAGCAGGTCGACCGCCCAGTCGGGCGGGACCGGGCCGGGGTACGCCGCGAGCAACGTGCCCAGCGCGAGCCGGCGGAGTCCTGGATCCAACCCCACGAGTATCCCCTTTCCCTGCCGGGTCGTCCGACGGCCCCGGATCGGGGTGGCCGATACGCTAACGGACACCCCTCGGCAGGCGTTTTGTGGTTAGCAAACTTTACTGAAAATAAAGGACGTGGCATGAGTGCGACCCGGCTGCCCGGCACCCCCCGACTGTTGCGGGCGCTCAACGACCGTGCGGCGCTGGAGCTGCTGCTCGAGCAGGGGCCGCTGACCCGGGCGCGGATCGGCGAGCTGACCGGGCTCTCCAAGGTCACGGCGTCCCAGCTGGTCGAACGGCTGGAGGAGCGCGGCCTGGTCGCCCGGGTCGGCGAGCAGGCCGGCGGGCGGGGCCCGAACGCCCAGCTCTACGCGGTCCGCCCGGGCAGCGCGTACGTGGTCGGTGTGGACGTCGGCGCCGAGCGGGTGGTGGCCGCCTGCGCCGACATCACCGGTGCGGTGGTCGGCCGGGTCGAGCAGTCCACGAAGGACACCGACGACCCGGTCGGTGTGGTGCACAACGCCGTGGTCCAGGCCGTCGGCAGCGCGGGCGCCGAGCTGTCCAGCGTGCGGCGGATCGTGCTCGGCACCCCCGGCCTGGTCGACCCGGGCACCGGCGACATCACCTTCGCGTTCAACCTGCCGCGCTGGCACCGCGGCCTGCTCGCGGCGCTCCGGGAGGACCTGCACACCCCCGTGGTCTTCGAGAACGACGTGAACCTGGCCGCCGTGGCCGAGGCGCAGTCCGGTGCGGCGCAGGGCACGGCGGACTTCGTGCTCGTCTGGCTGGACGCCGGTGTGGGTCTGGCGATCATGCTGGGCGGGCGGCTGCACCACGGCAGCAGCGGGGCGGCCGGCGAGATCGGCTACCTGCCGGTGCCCGGCGTGCCCATCCCGCGCGACGTGTCGAAGCGTGCCAAGCCGGCGTTCCAGCAGCTCGCCGGGGCCGACGCGGTCCGCGCGGTGGCCGCGGAGCACGGCTTCGCGGCGGACGGCGCGGCCGACGCGGTGCGCGCCGCGATCGCCGCCGGCCCGGCCGGCGGCCCGATGCTGGACGAGCTGGCGCGCCGCCTGGCACTCGGGGTGGCGAGCACCTGCGTGGTGCTCGACCCGCCGCTCGTCGTGCTGGCCGGCGAGGTGGGGCGGGCCGGCGGCGCGGCGCTGGCCGAGCGGGTGCAGCACGAGGTCGCCGCGATCACGCTGGTCCGGCCGCGGGTGGTCAGCACCGGGCTGACCGAGGAGCCGATCCTGCGCGGCGCGCTGCGCACCGCCCTGGACGCCGTGCGCGACGAGGTGTTCGGCTCGACGGTCGGCTGACCGCCGGCCCGTCGTCGCCCCGGCCGCCATGTGAAGGAATTCTTCACGAGGCGGTGGAACTCTGCAAGGAGTTGCCGGTGCGGCCCTCGGCCCCGGGCCGCACCGGCGCCCCTCAGATCAGGTCGCGGCGGCGGAACGCCGTGAAGGCCCCCACCACGAGGGCGGCGGTCAGGGCCAGCAGGACCACCAGGCCCGGTGCCCAGCCCAGCGAGTAGTAACCGTCGCAGAAGCCCGCGATGTCGCCGGAGCAGGCGTCGTTGTCCCAGAACCGGGCCTCGCCGCTGAGCCAGGCGGCCAGATAGCTGGAGAGCATGAACCGGTCCGGGCGGGTCACCGAGAGGATCTGGAACACCAGCCGCGCGCCCAGCTCCCACACCACCAGGTAGGCGGCCACCGTGCCGAGCGCCGCCGACGTGTGCCGGCCGAGCGTGGCCAGAGCGAAGCCGAGCGCCGCGGCGAGCAGCACCAGCACCAGCCCCCGCACCCAGACGGCCGCGAGCGACGACCAGAACCCGCCGCCCATCCGGCCGGTCAGCCCGGACGCCTCGCCGATCAGCCAGAACACCCCGAGGTAGACCACCGACGCCAGCGCGGACAGCCCGAGCAGCCCGCCGAGCAGCGTGCCCAGCTTGGCGCCGAGGACCGCGAACCGGCGCGGCCGCCAGAGCAGCAGGTTGACCACGCCGCCCGAGTTCAGGTCGGCGCCGATGTAGGAGGCGCCGACCAGGAACCCGAACATGGCCAGGAACGCGACCAGGAAGTAGAGCAGCGGCTCGGCCTCGTTGGCGAAGACGAACACCCCGCTGAGGTAGTCCGAGGCGCTGGGCAGCTTCTCCATGAGGGCCGGGTCGATCTGCGCGCAGTCCCGCGGCAGGTAGTCGTTCTCGTCCGGCGTCACGGTGCCCGCCTTGATGCGCAGGCAGCGGTCGTGCGCCAGCTCCATGTTGCGCACCTCCTCGGCGGCCTGCGCCTGGGCCCGGCTTAGCTCCACCGGCGTGGGCCGGTGCGAGCCGGCCAGCGTGGTCGCCACGGTCAGTGCGAAGGCCACCGCCAGCAGCAGCACCATGAGCTGCACGAAGCGGCGGGCGGCCAGCCGCTCCAGCTCGGCACGGACCAGGTTCACGCGCCCACCTCCCGGCTCTCGCGGACGTCCAGGTCGATCACACCGTCGCTCGGCGGGGCACCGTCCACCTGGCGGGGCAGCGCCGGCACCGGGTGGTCGCCGGTCAGCTCCAGGAAGACGCTCTCCAGATCCGGCCGGAGCGGGATCAGCTCGCGTACCCACAGGCCCTGCTCGCCCAGGGTGCGGCTGATCAGTTCGGGGTCGACCACCCCGGTCACCACGAGGTGGCCGGGACCCGGGGTCACGGCCAGGCCGGCGCGACCGAGCAGCTCCACGGCCCGCTCGGGCTCCGCCACCCGGACCTGCCACTGGTGCTGGTCGAAGCCGGCCAACACCTCCGCCACCGGCCCGTACGCGACCCGCCGGCCCCGGCTGATGATCGTCACGTGGTCACAGATGAGCTGGATCTCGGCCAGGATGTGGCTGGAGAGCAGCACGGTCACCCCGGCCGCGGCGAGCGACCGCGTGAGGTCGCGCATCTCCCGGATGCCGGCCGGGTCGAGCCCGTTCGCCGGCTCGTCCAGGATCAGCAGCTGCGGGTCCTTGAGCAGCGCCGACGCGACCGCCAGCCGCTGCTTCATGCCCAGCGAGTAGCCCTTGACCCGCTCGTCGCCCCGGTCCCGCAGGCCCACCTGCTCCAGCACCTCGTCCACCCGGGCGGTGGGCACATTGCCGGCCAGGGCCAGCAGCCGCAGCGTCTTGTGGGCGGTGAAGTTGCCGAAGAACTGCGGGCTCTCCACGATGGCGCCGACCCGCCCGGCCACGTCGGCCAGCCGCTCCGGGGACTCGGCCCCGAGCACCCGCATCCGGCCCGCGTCGGCCCGGACCAGCCCGAGCAGGGCGCGCAGCGTGGTGGTCTTCCCCGAGCCGTTCGGGCCGAGGAAGCCGTGCACCTGGCCGGCCTCGACCAGCAGGTCGAACCCGTCCACCGCGATCCGGCGGCCCTGACGCAGGGTGTGGAACGTCTTGCGGAGACCGGCGATCTCGATGACCGCGCTCATCCGCACGCCTCCCGGCAGCGGTCGGGCATGAGGCGTCCTCCCGGATTGGTGACCAACGACACGGCGCCCCACCCTATGGCGACGACGCCGCCCGTGGGGGGCACCGGGCCGGCTGCGTGGTTGGATGGACCGGTGAAAGGTGACCTGATCCCCGGCGCCACCGGCGCCTCCGCCCCCGCCCCCGTGGACGCGGATCTGGTGGTCAGCCTCGACGGGGTCGGCGTCCGGCGCTCCGGCAGCGCGCTCGTGCAGGACGTCGACTGGCGGGTCGAGCTGGACGAACGCTGGGTGGTGCTCGGCCCGAACGGCGCCGGCAAGACGACCCTACTCAACCTGGCCGCCGGCCGGCTGCACCCGACCACGGGCACGGTGCACGTGCTCGGCGAACGGATCGGCCGCACCGACGTCAACGAGCTGCGGACCCGGATCGGCCTCTCCACCGCCACGCTCGCCGAGCGGATCCCCACCGAGGAGCGGGTCACCGACGTTGTGGTGACCGCGGCCTGGTCGGTGGTGGGGCGCTGGCGGGAGAACTACGACCGCAGCGACGAGGCGCGCGCCCGCGCGTTGCTCGGCCAGCTCGGCATCGCCCACCTCGCGGAGCGCACGTTCGGCACGCTGTCCGAGGGCGAGCGCAAGCGGGTGCAGATCGCCCGCGCCCTGATGACCGACCCGGAGCTGCTGCTGCTCGACGAGCCCGCCGCCGGGCTAGACCTGGGCGGCCGCGAGGACCTGGTGGCCCGCCTCGCCGAGCTGGCGTACGACCCGGACGCCCCGGCCATGGTGCTGGTGACGCACCACGTGGAGGAGATCCCGCCCGGCTTCACCCACGCGCTGCTGCTGCGCGAGGGAGGCGTCGTGGCGCAGGGCCTGCTCGCCGAGACGCTCACCGCCGACAACCTGTCGAAGACGTTCGGCCTGCCGCTGGTCGTCGCGCGCGCCGGCGAGCGCTGGACCGCCCGCGCCGCCTGAGCCCGACGGAGGGTACGCCGTGCAGCAGACCCGGATCGCCGTGGTGGGCAGCGCGAACATGGACCTGGTCGGCACCGCCGCCGCGCTGCCCCGGGCGGGGGGGACCGTGCTCGGCGACGACTTCGTCATGTTGCCCGGTGGCAAGGGCGCCAACCAGGCCGTCGCCGCCGTCCGGGCCGGCGCGTCCTGCGTCTTCCTCGGCGCGATCGGCTCGGACGCCTTCGGAGTGACCCTCCGGGCCCGCATCACCGCGGCCGGCGTCGACACCGGCCACCTCCGGGTCGTGTACGGCGCCTCCGGCGTCGCCCTCGTCATGGTCGGCGGCGCGGGGGAGCACGCCATCCTGGTCACCCCCGGCGCCAACGAGGCGTTCACCGGCCTCACCGAGGACGAGCTGGCCGCCGTACGCGAGGCGGACGTGCTGGTCGCGCAGCTGGAGGTGCCGGTCGAGACGGTGACCGCGGCGGCGCTGGCGGCCCGGTCGGCCGGCACCCGGGTGGTGCTCAACGCGGCGCCGGCCCGGCCGGTGCCGCCGGAGCTGCTGGCCGCGACCGACCTGCTGGTGGTCAACGAGACCGAGGCGCGGGCGCTCACCGGCCGGGGCCGGGACGAGCCGGAGGCGCTGCTGTCGGTGGTGCCCCGGGCGGTGCTCACCCTCGGCGGTGACGGCGCCTGGTACGTCGAGCGCGACCGGCCCGCCGTGCACATCCCCGCCGTGAAGGTCGACGTGGTCGACTCGACGGCGGCCGGCGACGCCTTCACGGCCGCCCTCGCGGTGGCCTGGGGCGAGGGACGCGAACTGGTCGAGGCGGTGCACTGGGCGGCGGCCGCCGGGGCGGCCTGCGTCCGCAAGCTGGGCGCCTCGGTGGCCCTGCCCCGCCGGGTGGAGATCGACGAGCTGTTCAGCCGGCCGGTCTGACCTCAGGCGGCGCCCGCGCGGAATGCCCGCCGGTACGCCGACGGCGACGTCCGCATGGACCGGCCGAAGTGGTGCCGGTAGGTGACCGGGCTGTCGAAGCCCACCGCTCCCGCGATCTCGGCCACCGGCGCATCGGTGGTCTCCAGCAGGGCCAGGCTGGCCCGTACCCGCTGATCGATCAGCCAGCGGATCGGGCTGGTGCCGGTGGCCCGGGCGAAGTGCCGCAGGTAGCTGCGGGTCGACAGGTGGGCCTGCCGGGCCAGCGCCGCCACGGTCAGCGGCTCGGCCAGGTGGCGCACCGCCCAGGCCAGGCTCGCGGCGATCCGGTCGTCGTCCGGGTCCACGCTCACCGGCGCCTCGATGAACTGCGCCTGCCCGCCGTCGCGGTGCGGCGGGATGACCAGCCGGCGGGCCACCGCGTTGGCGACCGCGGCGCCGAAGTCGCGCCGGACCACGTGCACGCAGAGGTCCAGCCCGGCAGCGCTGCCCGCGCTGGTGAGGATGTCGCCGTCGTCCAGGTAGAGCACGTCGGGGTCGACCGTGACGGCCGGATGGCGGCGGGCCAGCAGGTCCGCGTACCGCCAGTGGGTGGTGGCCCGCCGGCCGTCGAGCAGGCCCGCGCCGGCCAGGGCGAAGGCGCCTGAGCAGATGGACATGAGCCGGGCGCCCCGGCGGTGCGCCCGGCGCAGCGCGGCCACCAGCTCGGGCGACGGGTCGACGGTCACGTCCGGCACCCCGGGCAGGATGACCGTGCCGGCCGCGGCGAGCGTCTCCAGGCCGTACGGGGTGTGCAGGGCGGCCCCGCCGACGACCGGCACCGGGCCGGGGCGCTCCGCGCAGACGGTGAGCCGGTACCAGTCGACCTTCAGCTCGGGCCGGGGCAGCCCGAACACCTCGGTCACGATGCCGGTCTCGAAGACCGACATCCCCGGGTACGCGAGCACGGCCACGGTCCGGTCGGCGGAGGTCATGGCGGGATGTTAGCGAAGGACGGCGATCACGCCACTCCCGGCGGCGGCGTGACGGGCCGCAGGATCGGGGCATGACCTTCGCCGTGCCGCCGGCCGACCCGGCCACCGCCGCCGCCCACTTCCGTGCCCGACTCAGCTTCGAGACCGACGTCAGTGACGTGCACGCCGCGCTGGAGGCGGGCACGCCCGGGCTGGTCGTGGTCGACTCCCGCGGCGACGCCGCCTGGGAGCAGGGCCATTTGCCGGGCGCCCTGCACCTGCCCACCGCCGAGATCGCCGCCCGGGCCGCCGACCTGGTGCCGGCCGGGTCGACGGTGGTGACGTACTGCTGGGGTCCGGGCTGCAACGGCGCCACCCGGGCGGCGCTGGAGTTCGCCCGGCTCGGCTGGCCGGTGAAGGAGATGCTCGGCGGCTTCGAGTACTGGGCGCGGGAGGGGTTGCCGGTGGTCACCCCGGCCGGCACGGTGCGCCGCCGGCCCGACGAGCTGACCGCGCCCCGGTCGGCGGTCTCCTGCGACTGCTGACCGGCTCAGTCGACCGGCTCGTCGGTGAGGCGTTCGCCCCGGCGGCGCAGCATGCCGAGCCCGGGGATGCCGGCCACCGCCAGCTTGAGGTCCCGGGTGACCGCCAGCAGGTCGTGCAGGTCCGGGCCTACCCGGTCCAGGGTGGCCAGGATCGGCAGCACGTCCGAGGTCAGGTGCTCCTTCAGCTTCGGCAGCTCGTCGACCAGCCGGATCGCCGCGGTCACCTCCTCCGGGCTGAGCTGCTCGACGAACCGGGTCGCCATGGGTGCGGCCCGGCGCAGCGCCGGCTCGTACGCCGCCAGCAGTTCGGCGGCGGTGCCGGCCGCCCCCTCGGCGGCGACCACCGTGCCGGCGGCCCGGGTGGCCACCGCGTCCGCCTCGACGACCAGGGTGCCCGCCGCCCGGGCCACCCGGTCGGCCTCGCCCACCACCACGGCTGCGGCCGTGGCCACGCCGGTGGCGGTCTCGATCGCCTCGGTGGCGGCGGCACTGATCACGCCGACCTCCCGGACCGCCGCCTCGGCGTCGTCGAGCACCCGGTCGGTGCGGTCCAGGGTGCCCTCGATCCGGTCGACCACCCCGTTGATCCGCCGCAGCAGCGTCTCCACCTCGTCGAGCACCGCGAAGGCGCGGGCCGGCACGGCGGCGAACGCGGCGGCCGAGCCGAACGCCTGGTCCAGGGCGGAACGGGTGAGCCCGACGACGGCGCCGGGACGGGGGAGGGGAATCGCCATGCCACCCAGTGTGCGTCCCACCGGCCAGCACCGCCGGGTGGCGGCGGGGCGGCCGGCGTCACACCCGGGCGGTCAGCGGCGGTCGCCCTGCTGCTCGACGGCCCGCTGAACGGCCCGGTAGATCTGCCCGAACCGGAGCGCGTCGGGCGTGCGCAGCAGCAGCACCTCCCGCCCGTGGTGCTGCACCCACAGCTCGTGCACCCGGTTGCCCCGCTCGTAGGAGCGGTCCAGCCAGCTGAGCGGCACCTCCAGGAACGGGGTGAGGGCCAGCCCGACCACCACGAACGCGGCCAGGATGACCAGCGCGAGCTTCCAGTCGCCCCGGTCCTGCGCCGCCCAGGCCAGCGAGAGCACGCACACCAGCGCGACGAGCGGCGGCAGCGACAGTAGCAGGACCAGCACGCCGCGCCCCAGGACCCGGCCCCGGACCGCCATCGTGGTGGCGCCGCGGGCGTGCCAGACGTACGTGACGTCGGCGAGCGCGACGACGTGCCCGCCGGCGTGGATGGCCTCGGAGGTGACCTGTACCGCGTCGTCCCGGTAATAGAGGGTCATCATTCAGCCTAACCACCCGCAGTCCAGTGTGGCCGGTGTCGCCGGCGCCTCCGCTCGCTGACGTGGACGACGAAGATGTCCACGTCGATGTGGGCGATCTGCTTCTCCTCGGCAGACCGGCGCGGGATCGGCTCCGCAGGACGGCGGGGTGCGCTGTCCGCCTTTCGAGCTGAGTCGTTCAAGACATCGCCCATCAGGCGCGGCCCTGACCGCTGGCCGTGCACGGCTCCGATCGCCTTTCGAGCTGAGTCGTTCAGGGCATCGCCCATCGGGCGTGGCCCTGACCGCTGGCCGTGCACGGCTCCGATCGCCTTTCGAGCTGAGTCGTTCAGGGCATCGCCCATCGGGCGTGGCCCTGACCGCTGGCCGTGCACGGCTCCGATCGCCTTTCGAGCTGAGTCGTTCAGGGCATCGCCCATCGGGCGTGGCCCTGACCGCTGGCCGTGCACGGCTCCGATCGCCTTTCGAGCTGAGTCGTTCAGGGCATCGCCCATCAGGCGCGGCCCCGAACATGCCACGGCCCACCGGCGTTCTGTGGCGAGCGCTAGGCGTGGCGGATTGCACCCGGGCCCGCAACCCCCGGGCGCTCTGGCGGGCGGTGCCGGGTCGGACGGCGGTGAGTCGTTGGTGACATCAGCTCGACAGGCGGTCGGTAAGAGGGTTGGTGGTCGGCCGGGCGTCACCGGGGACCCGCAGGGCGGTCCCCGATCACGGGGGACAGCGAGGCGCCGGGACGGCCGAGGCGGCCGGGACGGCCGGGGCGGTGAGGCGGCGACTGGCCGCGCCGGGCCGAGGAGGGGTGGCCGGGGCGGCGGGGACCGGGGCCGTCGGGATAGCGTCCGAGCATGGTGGACCGGGACGGGGCCGGGGCGGCCCGCACCGAGCAGGAGCGCAACGTCGAGGTGGTCCGGCGGTACCTGCGGACCTTCGTCACCAAGGACCTGGCCGAGCTGGCCGAGGTGGTCGCCGAGGACGTGGAGATCTACGGCTCGGGCTCGGCGGTGCGCGGCCGGAGCTACCCGGAGGCGGCCGTCTCCTCGCCCGGGCTGACCGTGCTCGACCAGCGGATCCTGGAGATCTTCGCGGCGGAGGACCGGGTGGTGGTCTCGATGGCGCAGACCTACCGGCGCGACGCCACCGGGGCCACCACGGTGCAGAGCGCCTGCAAGATGTACCGGCTGGCCGGCGGCCGCATCGTCCAGTTCTGGGGCGAGCAGGACACCTACGGCCTGCTGCGTGGCCTCGGGCTGCTGCCCGACGGCCCGATCGTCTTCTGACCGGCCCGCTGACCGGGTGGCCCGCTCTCCATGGCCCGCTGCACCGCCCGGTAGATCTGGCCGAAACGCAGCGCGTCGCCGGTGTGCAGCAGCCGCACCGGCCGGCCCCGCCAGCGCGCCCACATCTCCAGCTCCCGGCTGCCCCGGGCGTACGAGCGGTCGAGGTGTTCGAAGAGCACGTCGGCGAGCGGCCCGATGCCGAGGCCGACCAGCACGGACGCCCCGACGATGGCGATCGTGACCACGGCGGAGCGGTGCAGCCAGACCGCCAGCCCGATACCGAGCACGGCGGCCACCAGCGGGCCGGCGAGGGCGGCGCCGATCGCGCCCCGGCCGGCGAGCACCCGCCAGGAGCGGTTGCCCCGGCGGTGCCACACCACGCCCAGCTCGGCGAGGGGATAGCTGCGCCCGTCCACCCGGACGGCGGTGGAGGTGACCTGGACCGAGCGGTCCTCGTAGTAGCTGATCATGGCCTCACTCCCGGTGCGACCTGGAGCCGTCGACACCACACTGTCTACCCCAACGACCCTGGTCGTAAGGTTGGCACGCGACTTCGACGAGGAAGTGAGGGCAGCGTGGGCGAGTTCGTCAGGCTGGAAGTGAAGGACGGCGTCGGCACCATCCGGCTGGAGCGGCCGCCGATGAACGCGCTCAACACCCAGGTGCAGGAGGAGTTGCGCGCCGCCGCCGCGGCGGCCACCGCCGACGCCGAGGTCCGCGCGGTCATCGTGTACGGCGGCGAGAAGGTCTTCGCGGCCGGCGCGGACATCAAGGAGATGGCCGACATGTCCTACGTGGACATGGCCGAGCGGGCCGCCGACCTGTCCAGCGCCCTGGGTGCGATCGCCCGGATCCCCAAGCCGGTGGTCGCCGCGATCACGGGGTACGCCCTCGGCGGCGGCTGCGAGCTGGCCCTGGCGTGTGACTGGCGGATCGTGGCCGACGACGCCAAGCTCGGCCAGCCGGAGATCAAGCTCGGCATCATCCCGGGCGCCGGCGGCACCCAGCGGCTGGCCCGCCTGGTCGGCCCGGCCCGCGCCAAGGACCTGATCATGACGGGCCGGATGGTCGACGCCGAGGAGGCGCTGCGGATCGGCCTGGCCGACAGGGTGGTCCCGGCGGCCGAGGTCTACGAGGCCGCCGTCGCCTACGTGAAGCCCTACCTGACCGGACCGGTGCAGGCGCTGCGGGCGGCCAAGCTGGCCGTCGACGGTGGCCTGGACATGGACCTCAACTCCGGCCTGGCCTGGGAGAGCCAGCTCTTCGCGGCGCTGTTCGCCACCGACGACCGGCGCGAGGGCATGGCCGCGTTCGTCGAGAAGCGCAAGCCGGGCTTCACCGGCCGCTGATCCGCCCGTCCGGGTCGGCGGCCCGCCCGCCGCCGACCCGAGAACGGTTCACATCCCGCTTACCGGCCAGTAGCGTGTGACTCCGGTCATGACGAAGGGGAGTGGCGATGACGGAACGGGTCGAGGGGCACGGCGGCGAGCTGGCCCTCGCGGCGCTGCGCGCGCACGGCGTACGGGAGATGTTCACCCTCTCCGGCGGGCACGTCTTCCCGCTCTACGACGCCGCGCACCGCGCCGGCTTCCCGATCTACGACGTCCGGCACGAGCAGTCCGCCGTCTTCGCCGCCGAGGCCGTGGCGAAGCTCCAGCGCCGCCCCGGCCTGGCCGTGCTCACCGCCGGCCCCGGCGTCACCAACGGGGTCTCCGGCCTGACCAGCGCCTTCTTCAACGCCTCGCCGGTCCTGGTGCTCGGTGGCCGGGCCCCGCAGTTCCGCTGGGGCTCCGGCAGCCTCCAGGAGATGGACCACCTGCCGCTGGTCGCTCCGGTCACCAAGCACGCCGAGACGGTGTTCAGCGCCGACGACATCCCCCGTGCCGTCACCGCGGCCCTCACCGCCGCGCTCACCCCGCACCGCGGCCCGGCCTTCCTCGACTTCCCCCTGGAGGCGGTCTTCTCCGTCGGCGACGCCGACATGCCCGCGGTCACCCCACCCACCGCCATCGAGGCCGACCCGGGCGAGGTCGCGAAGGCCGCCGCCCTGATCGCCGGCGCGTCCCGGCCGGTGATCATCGCCGGCTCCGACGTGTACGCGGGCGACGCGGTCGAGGCGCTGCGGGCCGCCGCCGAGGCCCTCCAGGTGCCGGTCTTCACCAACGGCATGGGCCGCGGGGCGCTGCCGCCGGAGCACCCGCTCGCCTTCGCCAAGGCCCGCCGGGTCGCCCTCAAGGGCGCCGACGTGGTCGTGGTGGTCGGCACCCCGCTCGACTTCCGGCTGGCCTTCGGCGACTTCGGCGACGCGCGGGTGGTGCATGTCGTCGACGCGCCCAGCCAGCGGGCCGGGCACGTCGAGCCGGCCGCCAGCCCCGCCGGTGACCTGCGGCGGATCCTCACGGCGTTCGCCGAGCACCCGGGTGACCGGGCCGACCACGCCGACTGGATCGCCCAGCTGCGTACCGCCGAGGACGCCGCAAAGGTGCGCGACGCGGAGGAGATGGCCGCCGAGACCGACCCGATCCGGCCGGCCCGGGTCTACGGCGAGCTGCGCAAGGTGCTCGCCCGGGACGCCATCACCATCGGCGACGGCGGCGACTTCGTCTCGTACGCCGGGAAGTACCTGGAGCCCGCCCAGCCCGGCACCTGGCTCGACCCCGGCCCGTACGGGTGCCTGGGCACCGGCATGGGCTACGCCATGGGTGCCCGGGTCAGCCACCCCGACCGGCAGATCTGCGTGCTCATGGGCGACGGGGCCGCCGGTTTCTCGCTCATGGACGTGGAGTCCCTGGTCCGCCAGCAGCTCCCCGTGGTGATCGTGGTCGGCAACAACGGCATCTGGGGCCTGGAGAAGCACCCCATGCGGGCCATGTACGGCTACGACGTGGCCGCCGACCTCCAGCCCGGCCTGCGCTACGACAGGGTGGTCGAGGCACTCGGCGGCGCGGGCGAGACGGTGGAGAAGGCCGCCGACCTCGGCCCGGCCCTGGCCCGCGCCTTCGACTCCGGGGTGCCGTACCTGGTCAACGTGCTCACCGACCCGTCCGACGCGTACCCCCGCTCGTCGAACCTGGCCTGACCCTGGCGCCGCGAAAATCAGCGGTCTGTCAGCGGTTGTCGCCGTACCGTCAGCGCCGTCGCTCAAGGTTGGGGTGACCAGCGAGAACGACGGGAGTTGCGATGACGTACGCGATCCGCGCGGAGGGTCTGGTGCGCCGCTTCGGCGCCACCACCGCGCTGGCCGGGGTGGACCTGGCCGTCCCCACCGGGACGGTGTTCGGGCTGCTCGGGCCGAACGGGGCGGGCAAGACCACGGCGGTCCGGGTGCTGGCCACCCTGCTCGCCGCCGACGAGGGGCACGCCACCGTGGGCGGCTACGACGTCCGCCGCGACGCACACCGGGTGCGCCAGCTGATCGGACTCACCGGTCAGTACGCCTCGGTCGACGAGAACCTGACCGGCACCGAGAACCTGCTGCTCATCGGCCGGCTGCTCGGCCTGTCCCGGGCCGACGCCCGGGCCCGCGCCCGGGCGCTGCTGGCCGACTTCCAGCTCAGCGACGCCGCCGAGCGGGCGGCCAAGACCTACTCCGGCGGCATGCGCCGCCGGCTCGACCTGGCCGCCAGCCTGGTCGGCCGCCCGCAGGTGCTCTTCCTCGACGAGCCCACCACCGGCCTCGACCCGCGCAGCCGTAACGAGCTGTGGGACATCGTCCGCACCCTGGTCGCCGACGGGGTGACCGTGCTGCTCACCACTCAGTACCTGGAGGAGGCCGACCAGCTCGCCGGCGAGATCGCGGTGGTCGACCACGGCCGGGTGATCGCCCAGGGCACCCCGGAGGAGCTGAAGGCGAAGGTGGGCGGGCAGGTGCTCGCCGTCCGGCCGGTGGACCCGGCCGACCTGCCCACCGTGCTCGCCGTCACCGGCGAGGTGGCCCGGGCCACCCCGGAGGTGGCCCACCAGACCGTCACCGTCGGCGTCAGCGACCCGGAGGTGCTGCCCGCGGTCGTCCGCCGCCTCGACGACGCCGGAGTACGCGTGGCCGAGCTGGCCCTGCGCAGCTCCAGCCTCGACGAGGTCTTCCTCTCCCTCACCGGCCACCGGGCCGAGGAGGCCACCTCCACCCTGGAAGGGAGCCCGGCATGACCACCCTCACCGCCACCGCGTCCCCGGTCGCGCCCGCCCGCCGGCCGGGGCTCCTCGCCGGCCTGCGACACACTCTCACCCTGGCCTGGCGCAGCCTCGTGCAGATCAAGCACAACCCCATGGAGCTGCTCGACCTGAGCGTCCAGCCGGTCATGTTCGTGCTGCTGTTCACGTACGTCTTCGGCACGGCGATCTCCGGCTCGCCCGGGACGTACCTGAAGTTCGCGCTGCCCGGCATCATCGTGCAGACGGCCCTCTTCGCCACCATGACCACCGGGTTCGGCCTCAACCAGGACCTCACCAAGGGCGTCTTCGACCGGCTCCGCGCGCTGCCGGTGGCGCGCTGGGCGCCGCTGGCCGGCCGGATCGTCGCCGACACCGTCAAGCAGGCCTGGTCCCTGGCCCTGCTGCTCGGCATCGGCATGATCCTCGGGTTCCGGCTCGGCAACGGCGTGGCCGGGCTGCTCGGCGCGCTGGTCCTGCTGCTCGTCTTCTCGCTGGCCGCGTCCTGGATCTCGGTGCTGGTCGGGGTGCTGGTCAGCGAGCCGGACAAGGTGCAGATCTTCGGCTTCATGGTGATCTTCCCGCTGACGTTCACGAGCAACGTGTTCGTGCCGACCGACCAGATGCCGAGCTGGTTGCAGCACTGGGTGGAGGTCAATCCCGTGACGATCCTCGCCGACGCGCTGCGCGGCCTGCTGGTCGGCGGACCGGTGGCCGGCCCCGTCGGGCAGTCGCTGCTCTGGGCGGCCGGGATCCTGCTGGTGTTCGCCCCGCTGTCGGTGCGGGCGCTCAGGCGCCGAGTGTGACGGCGACGGCCTCGGCGGCCGTGTTCCAGCGGTAGGTCTGCCCGCCCGCGTACGCCTCGGCGAAGGCCGCCTCGCCGAGCGCGTCGCGGGCGGCCGCCTCCACCCGGGGGCGGTCCAGCACCGTGTGGTCGGTGCCGCCCCGGATCCCGGTGGCCGCACCGAGCAGCCGGGCGGCGGCGGCCGGGCGGTCGAGCCGCAGCGCCAGGTCGGCGTACCCGACCAGCACGGCCGCGACCACCGGGGCGTCCTGCGACCCGACGGCCAGCTTCAGGGCCTGGTCGTGCCGGGTACGCGCGGAGGCCAGGTCGCCGTCGTCGGCGTCCAGCACGGCCAGGCTGGAGGCGTTGAGCGCCCGCCACTGCGGGGCGATCGCCCGGTCGCCCACCAGCCGGGCGCTCTCCGCGAGGCAGGCCCGTGCCCCGGCCCGGTCGCCCTCGGCCCGCAGCAGTTCGGCCCTGCCGTACGCGACCGCCGCCCGGGTCTCGTCGGACCCGGAGAGCTCGGCCTCGTGCACGGCCCGGTCGAGTTCCGCCCACGCCCGGTCGCGGTCGCCGCGCCGCCACAGGTTGTGCGCCAGCCGCACCCGCATCTCCGGCACGTCCTCGCGGACGCCCAGCTCCTCGAAGTAGGTCATGGCCTCCTCGTGGTACGGCGTGGCCTCGGCGGCCTGGCCCCGCCGGTCGAGCAGGTCGGCCAGCGAGGTGAGGCTGAACGACATGCCCCACCGGTCGCCGACCCGGCGATAGTGCGCCAGCCCGGCCCGCAGGTCCGCCTCCGCGTCGGAGTCCGGCAGGCCCCCGTTGAGCAGGGAGTGCGCCCGGATCAGCCGGGCGATGCCGGCCACCCACGGATCCGGGTCGTCGAACAGGGCCACCATGGCCGCCATGGCCGGCGGCTGGAAGTTCGTCTCGAACGCCGCCGCGATCGGTGCGGCGAGGCGCAGCAGCGGATGTCCGTGCTCGTGCCCGCGGGCCAGCTCGACGGCCCGGGCCAGCCGCTCGCTGCTGACCGTGCCGTTGTCGGGGTGGGTGGCGATCAGGTTCAGCGCGGCGGTGGCCAGGGCGAGCGCCGTGGCGGCGGGCGGCGCGTCGGCCACGCCGGGCAACGCCAGCACCTGGCCGGCCAGGTCGGCGCCCTCGGCGCGCTGGCCGGTCAGCCACCAGTACCAGCCCAGCGCGGCGGCGTACCGCACGGCGGTGGGGGCATCGCCCGTGCCGATCGCGTACCGGAGGCCGGCGTGCAGGTTGTCGTGGTCGTCCGAGAGCCGGCGCAGCCAGTCCAGCTGCGCCGCGCCGCGCAGTTCCGGCTCGGCCGCCTCGGCCAGGGCCAGGTACTCCGCGGCGTGCGCCCGCCGGATCTTCTCCGTCTCGCCGGCCTCGGCCAGCCGGTCCAGGCCGTACTCGCGGATGGTCTCCAGCATCCGGTAGCGCGGCTCGTGCGTGCCGCCCGCCACCACCAGCGACTTGTCCACCAGCGCGGAGACCTCGTCGACGACGTCCGGAACCGCTCCTGGGCGTGGCGCGGCGAGCTGGAGTGGTGGCACGGCGACGCAGACCCGCTCGACCGCCTCCAGGGTGGCGCCGCCGGCGAACACGGCCAGCCGCCGCCACAGCGCCCGCTCACCGTCGCCGAGCAGGTCCCAGCTCCAGTCGACCACGGCGCGCAGCGTCTGGTGCCGGGGCAGGGCCGTCCGGCTGCCGCCGGTGAGCAGCCGGAACCGGTCGTCCAGCCGGGTGTCCACCTGCGCCGCGGTCATCGTGCGCAACCGGGCCGCGGCCAGCTCGATGGCGAGCGGCATGCCGTCCAGGGCGCGGCAGATGCGCACCACCGGGCCCACCGTGGCCGGGTCCACGGCGAAGTCCGGGCGGACCGCGCCGGCCCGGTCGGCGAAGAGCCGCACCGCGGGGTACGCCAGCGCGGTCGCCGGGTCCGCGCCGGCCGGGGGCAGTGCCAGCGACTCCACCGGCCGCAGGGCCTCGCCGGTGATACCCAGCGGCTCCCGGCTGGTGGCCAGCACCCGCAGCCCGGGGCAGGCGGTGAGCAGCCGTTCGGTGAGGCCGGCCGCCGCGTCGAGCAGGTGCTCGCAGTTGTCCAGCAGCAGTAGGACGGCACGCCCGGCGAGCGCGTCGACGAGGCGCCCGACCGGGTCGGCCGGCTCGGCGGCGGACCGCCCGGCCCGGGCCAGCAGCGCCTGCTCGCGCAGGCCGAGCGCGGCGAGGGCGGCCTGCGGCACCTCGGCGGGGTCGGTGACCGGGGCGAGCGGTACGAGCCACACCCCGTCGGGGAAGCGTCCGGCCACCGCCCGGCCCGACTCGATCGCCAGCCGGGTCTTGCCGGCCCCGCCCGGGCCGGTGAGGGTCGCCAGCCGGAACCGGTCGAGCAGCCCCGCGACCCGGGCCACCTCCTCCTCACGCCCCACGAAGCTGGTGAGCGTGGCGGGCAGGTTCCCGCGGGCCGGGCCGGCGGGGGCGGGGTGGTCGCCGCGGAGCGGGGCGGCGGCCGGCTCGCCGCGCAGGATCTCCAGGTGCAGGGCGGCCAGCTCGGGGCCGGGATCGGTGCCGAGCGTGTCGGCGAGCGTGGCGCGGAGCCGTTCGTACTCGGCGAGGGCCTCGGCCGGGTGGCCGGCCCGGTGCAGCGCCCGGATCAGCAGCCCGGCCAGCCGTTCCCGCAGCGGGTGGGCGGCGACCAGCTCGCGCAGCTGCGGCAGCAGGGCGTCCGGCGCCGATCGTGCCAGCCGTGCCTCGGCCAGGTCCTCCGTGGCGGCCAGCCGCACCTCGGCGAGGCGGGCCACCGGCGCCCGGGCGAACTCGGCGTCCGCCACGTCGGCCAGGGCCGGGCCGCGCCAGAGCGCCAGCGCCTCGGCCAGCCGGCGGCAGCCCTCGGCCGGGTCGTCGGCGAGCCGGGCCCGGCCGGCCCGGACGGCGGCCTCGAACCGGTGCACGTCCACGTCGTCCGGTGCGACGGCCAGCCGGTAGCCGCCGGGCTGCGCCTCGACCGGCAGCCCGGACCGGCGGAGCCGCGAGACCAGGGCCTGGAGCGCGTTCGCGGCCCCCGCGGGCGGCTCGCCCGCCCAGAGCGCGTCACCGAGCCGGCCGACGGTCACGGTGCGGCCCGGCTCCAGGGCCAGCCGGATCAGCAGCCGGCGCAGCCGAGCGCCGCCCACCTCGACCGGCACGCCGGTGTCGGCGCGTACCTCCAGGGGGCCGAGCAGGCTGATCCGCACGCCGTCGATTCTGCCCGGCCGGCGCCCGGCGCCGGCGCTCAGACCTCGGGCCGGTCCCGGTCGTCCTGGCCGCGGCGCAGCTCCTCCTCACGCCGGCGCAGGTCCTCCTCCCAGCGGCGGAGCCGTTCCCGGTCCTCGGCCCGGGAGCGCTCGGCGATCGAGGAGAGGAACTCGGGGTCGTCGTCCGGCGCGACCGGCCGGCGACGCTGCTCCTCGGAGAAGCCGTTGCCCATCGGCCAGGCGGTCCGCTGGCGCCGTGCGCCGGCCTCCCGGCCGGCGACGAACCAGGCGATCGAGCCGACGAGCGGGAAGAACAGGATGATCAGCACCCAGGCGATCCGGGGCAGCGCGCGGATCTCGCCCTCCTCGGCGGAGAGGCAGCTGATCAGCGCGCAGACGGCGAGCACGATCTGGGCCAGGAAGAGCAGCCCGTAGAGGCGAACCATGCCGGACATCATGGCGCACGGCGGACGCTCAGCGCAGCCCGCGCACCACGTGCAGGACGCCCAGCAGTGCCAGCCCGGCCGTGGCCAGCGCGGTGAGCGGGACCGACCAGCGCGCCACCCGCCGCGGCCCGCTGCCGGTGGCCCGGCGCCAGTCGACCACCAGGACGCCCAGCCAGGCGACCACCGCCAGCCCGGCCAGCACCGCGTCGAACGTGCGCCCGGTGAACGCCAGCCGGAGTTCCAGCAGGAGGATCGCGGTGACCGCGAGCAGCGTCCGCCGCCAGGCCAGCCGGGTGCGTTCCGGTTGCAGCCCGGGGTCCCGGCTCACCCGAGGCCCCGGGCCAGCACGGCGGCCACGAGCAGCAGCGCGCCGGCCGCGACCACCAGGGCCAGGACGGCCGGGAAGCGGGACGCCGGCAGCTCCTCGCCCAGCCGGATGGCCCGCTCGGTGCGCGCCCAGTGGTCCACGGCCCGGACCGCGACCGTGGCGCCGAGCAGCAGCAGCGCGACGGCGATCACCTCGCGCAGGTAGGCCAGGGGGAGCCGGGGGAGGAACTGCGCTGCGGCCAGCCCACCCGCGATCAGCGCCAGCCCGGTGCGCAGCCAGGCCAGGAAGGTGCGCTCGTTGGCCAGCGAGAAGCGGTAGTCCGGCGTGCTGCCGACCGACCGCAGCTCGCGCGGGTCGAACCAGCGCCTGATCGCCTCCCACACACGGTCGATTATCCGCTTTGCCCGGTGCCTAGCCTGAAAGGATGACCGATCTTGATGCGCGGAGCCTGCGCGACGCCTACGACACCCAGATCCGCCCGGAGATCCCGGACCCGCTGCCGGCCGGGGTGACCGTCGAACGGGACGGTCCGCTCGTCCGGATCCTCGGCCTGGACCACCGCGGCTTCATCACGTACCGGACTCTGGACGGGCTGGCCGGCGCCGAGCTGGACGCGCTGATCGCGCGCCAGGTCGAGTTCTTCCGCGCCCGGGGCGAGGGGGTCGAGTGGAAGCTCAACGGGCATGACGAGCCGGCCGACCTGGGCGACCGCCTGCGCGCCGCCGGCTTCGTGCCGGAGGACCTGGAGACCGTCGTGGTCGGTCCGGTCGCGGCCCTCGCCGCCGCCGTCCCGACGCCCCCCGAGGGGGTACGCCTGCGCGAGGTCACCAGTCGTGAGGACCTGGAACGGATCGCCGCCATGGAGGAGGCGGTCTGGAATGAGGACCGGAGCCACCTGGTGACCGGGCTGGCCAAGGAGATCGAGGCCGACCCGCAGTCGATCACGGTCGTGGTGGCCGAGGCGGGCGACACCGTGGTCAGCGCCGGCTGGGTGCGCTACCTGCGCAACACCGGTTTCGCCACGCTCTGGGGCGGCTCGACGCTGCCGGAGTGGCGGCGCAAGGGCGTCTACCGGGCGCTGGTGGCGTACCGGGCACGGCTGGCCGAGCAGCGCGGCAAGACCCTGGTGCAGGTGGACTGCTCCCCGGACAGCCGGCCCATCCTGGAGCGTCTCGGTCTCGTTGCGGTCACCACGACCACCCCGTACGTCTACACTCCGTGATCATGGAGCGGTTGACGGCGGACGAGCAGCTCACCCTCAAGACCGGAGCCTTCGGGGCCGTCTTCCTGGTGTCCAACGCCGTGCCCGGCATGCTGGCCATGGTGCGGGAGAGCATCGCGGCGTCCGGGGCCCTCGCGGACGCCAGCGGGGTGGTCAAGGAGGCGCTCACCACCGGCCCGCTGCCGCAGCTGCCGCGGGACTCGGCGCTGGAGATCGAGGCGACCGTGCTGCCGGCGCTGGGCCGGGCCGTGGAGATCCTGCGGGCCAAGTCACCGGGGGACGTCGAGGCGTACCGGTCGGTGGTGCTGGCCGCCGCCGACCGGGTGGCGCAGGCCCACCGGGGTGTCTCGCCCGCCGAGGCCGCGGTGATCGACAAGATCAGGCACGCGCTGGCCGAGCCCGCCTGAGCGGCTCGGCCGACCAGAGCGCCTGCACGCTGGCCCGGACGCAGCGGTCGCGGACCCGGCCGCAGGCGCAGCGGTAGGTCTCCGGGAGCATCCGGCGGCAGGGGCGGCGGACGGTCCGCGGGCCGTCCGCCGCCTTCGCCGAAACGCTCTTTTCCGACATATCCGTCACCCCCTGTTTCGGGAGCTTACCCGGCGCGACGGGTCCCGGTGAGCTGTGTCACTCTGAGGCTCCGGAGAGGCCAAGCTACTTGTGGGTAACATAGGGCCGTGGGCAACTGCACAGCTCCGCGCGGTTGACCGAACGTTAAGTCTCGCGCGAGGCTGCGCCCGTGACCGGGCGAGTGATCGCTACACCAAACAGGAGGGTCGTCGAAGCGCGATGAACATCGTCGTACTCGTCAAGCAGGTGCCCGATTCGGGCGCGGACCGCAACCTGCGTCCTGACGACAACACCGTCGACCGCGGTTCGGCGAACAACGTCATCAACGAGATGGACGAGTACGCCATCGAGGAGGCATTGAAAATCAAGGAGGCGCACGGCGGCGAGGTCACCATCCTGACCATGGGTCCGGACCGGGCGACCGAGTCGATCCGCAAGGCGCTCTCCATGGGGCCGGACAAGGCCGTGCACGTCGTGGACGACGCCCTCCACGGGTCCTGCGCCGTGACCACCTCGAAGGTGCTCGCCGCCGCCCTGGGGCAGCTGGGCGCCGACCTGGTCATCTGTGGCGCCGAGTCGACCGACGGCCGGGTCCAGGTCATGCCGCACATGATCGCCGAGCGGCTGGGCGTGGCCGCCCTGACCGGCGCGCGCAAGCTCACCGTCGACGGCGGCACCCTGACCGTCGAGCGGCAGACCGAGGAGGGCTACGAGGTGGTCACCGCCTCGACCCCGGCCGTGGTCTCCGTGTGGGACACCATCAACGAGCCGCGCTACCCCTCCTTCAAGGGCATCATGGCCGCCAAGAAGAAGCCGGTGCAGACGCTCTCCCTGGGTGACCTGGGCGTCGCCCCCGCCGAGGTGGGCTTCGACGGCGCCACCAGCGCCGTGCTCGAGCACACCAAGCGCCCGCCGCGCTCCGGCGGCGAGAAGATCACCGACGAGGGCGAGGGCGGCGTGAAGCTGGTCGAGTTCCTCGCCACCGAGAAGTTCGTGTGAGAGGTCTGGGACATGTCTGAGGTTCTCGTCGTCGTCGAAGCCACCAAGGAATTCGGCGTCAAGAAGGTCACCCTGGAGATGCTCACCCTCGCCCGCGAGCTGGGCACCCCGAGCGCGGTCGTGCTCGGTGGCGCCGGCGCCGCCGAGGCGCTGAGCGCCAAGCTGGGCGAATACGGGGCGGAGAAGATCTACGCCGCCGAGGGCGAGGAGATCGACGGCTACCTGGTGGCCCCGAAGGCCACCGTGCTGGCCGAGCTGGTCCGGCGGGTGCAGCCGGCGGCCGTGCTGCTCGCCTCCTCGCAGGAGGGCAAGGAGATCGCCGCCCGCCTGGCCGTCAAGCTGGAGAACGGCATCCTCACCGACGTGGTGGCCCTCGCCGCCGACGGCACCGCCACCCAGGTCGCCTTCGCCGGCTCCACCATCGTCAAGTCCAAGGTCACCAAGGGCCTGCCGCTGGTCACCGTCCGGCCCAACTCGCTCAACCCGGCCCCGGCCGCGGCCACCCCGGCCGTCGAGCAGCTCACCGTGTCGGTCTCCGACGCCGACAAGTTGGCCAAGGTCGTGGAGCGGGTCGCCGAGCAGAAGGGCTCCCGTCCGGAGCTCACCGAGGCGTCGGTCGTCGTCTCCGGCGGCCGCGGTGTCGGCAACGCCGACAACTTCAAGCTGGTCGAGGAACTGGCCGACCTGCTCGGTGGGGCCGTCGGCGCGTCCCGCGCGGCCGTCGACTCCGGCTTCTACCCGCACCAGTTCCAGGTGGGCCAGACCGGCAAGACCGTCTCCCCGCAGCTCTACGTCGCGCTGGGCATCTCCGGCGCGATCCAGCACCGGGCCGGCATGCAGACCTCGAAGACCATCGTCGCGGTGAACAAGGACGCCGAGGCGCCGATCTTCGAGCTGGCCGACTTCGGCGTGGTCGGCGACCTGTTCAAGGTCGTCCCGCAGGCCGCGGAGGAGATCCGCAAGCGCAAGTGACCCGTTCACGACACGAGCCGCCGCCCGGTGATCCGGGCGGCGGCTCGCGCGTGTTACGGCCCTTCCGTGCGGTGGAAGGGAGCTGATCGGCGGGCCGGGGAGCTGAGCCGGCCCGCCGATCAGCCCGTCAGGGTGCCCCTCAGCAGGCTGTCGCCGGAGTGGGCGGGCTTGTTGTCGAACTGTTCGGCGGAGACGTCGACCACCGAATAGGTGCGGAGGTCGACGTTCGGGGGCATCGGCAGCAACTCGTCTCCCGACGCCTTGCTCAGGGTACCCAACGAGAACATCTTCATCGTCTCGGGATCGATGAGCCAGACCTCGTAGTACCCCGGAACGCTCGGCAGATTCGCCACGTGCAGGTGCAGCTGGTTGCCGCCGAGCACCCGGGCGTCCCCCGAGGCGTCCTTCGGCGTCGACCCGAACGCGGCCAGCGGCGCGCTGGCCAGCACCGTCGGCCGGGGCGCCGGCTCGTCACCGCCGCCCAGTACGACGGCGGTACCCACCACGCCGATCAGCGCGGCGGCCGTCGCGGTGACCGCGGTGGTGGCCCAGCGTGGCCAGCGGCGGCCCCGGCGGCGAGGGCGCTCGGCCGGTGGGTCGGCGGGATCGGCCGGCCGGGGTACCCGTCGGTCGGCCAGCGCGGGCAGTTCCTCGGCGGCCCGCACCTCCGCCACGATGCCCTGCCAGACGTGCTCCGGCGGGTCGGGCAGGTCGCCCAGGCCCTGGGTGTCGGCGCCCAGCCCGGCGACGTGCCGCAGGGTCGCCACCTCGTCCCGGCAGTGCGCGCAGGTGTCGAGGTGCGTGGTCTCACCGTCCTCGGCCTCGCTCTCACCGAGCGCCAGAAAGACCAGCCGGTCGTGGTCCAGGTGCTGCACCATCCACCTCCCATCTGCGTCGCAGGCTCTGCATGCCGCGTCGAATGTGGCTCTTCACCGTGCCGAGCGGCACACCGGTCACGGTCGCGATCTGCTGGTGGGTTAGGTCGTCGTAGAACGCCAGCTCCAGCATCCGGCGCTGGTCGTCGGGCAGCCGGGCCAGCTCGTCGGCGACCACCAGCCGGTCGACCACGGTGTCCGGGTCCGGCCCGGTGGGCACCGGCTCGGGCAACTGGCGGACCGTCTCGACCACCCGGGTCTCCCGGGCGGCGGCCCGGAGCCGGTCGACCACCTTGCGCCGCCCGATCCCGAGCAGCCAGCCGACCAGCGAGCCCTTCGCCGGGTCGAACGTCTCCCGGCCGAGCCAGGCGGCGACGAACGTCGCCTGCGTCACGTCCTCGGCGTCACTGCGGTTGACCAGCGTCGTGGTGGCCAGGTGCAGCACCGCTCTGCCGTACCGGTCGTACGCCTGGCGCAGGGCGGCCTCGTCGCCGGCACGGAACCGCGCCGCGAGGTCGTCCTCGCCCGGTGGCTCCGGTCCCTGCGGTGGCGCCGTCACGGGGCGGCTCGCCTTCCCTGGGGCATGCCGAACTGTAACTCCCACAGCCCTCGCCCCACTTCTCCGGTGTGTCCGTCGGTCCCCCGTCACCTCTCGCTTCGTCGAAAAGGGCCGGTCCGGATGCGCCGCGGGCCGGGAAAAGAAATCGGATCCGGGGCGCATCCGGCGGCGACGGGGCCGGCGTAACCCGTTCTGCAAGCCAGGCCTGACGAATCAGCACCAACCAGCAGGAGGCAGACAATGCAGTTCGCCATGTTCCGTCGGGTCGCCGCGGGCGGCGCGGTGGCCGCCCTGACCTTCGCCGGCGTCGGCGCCGCCACGATGAGCCCGGCCTACGCCGCCTCGTCGAAGGTCTCCGTGGTCCACGGCATCCCGGACACCCCGGTCGACGTCTACGTCAACGGCAGGAAGACCCTCGACAACTTCAAGCCCGGCGACATCGCCGGCCCGCTCACCCTGCCCGAGGGGGAGTACGACATCGCCCTCACCAAGCCGGGCGAGGCGGTCGACAAGGCGATCCTCACGGTCGACGACGCCAAGGTCCCGGGTGGGGCGAACATCAGCCTGGCCGCACACCTGAGCGCGGACGGCAAGCCGCAGATCACCCCGTTCGTCAACGACGTGTCCAAGGTGGGCGCCGGCAGGGCCCGGCTGATCGTCCGGCACACCGCCGCCGCGCCGGCCGTCGACGTACGGGCCGGGGGCAAGCCGGTCTTCGAGGACCTCACCAACCCGAAGGAGGTCAAGGCCGACGTGGCGGCCGGCACGGTCAAGGCGGACGTGGTGCTCGCCGGCACCGACACG
This sequence comes from Micromonospora terminaliae, assembly GCF_009671205.1. Classification (NCBI taxonomy): domain Bacteria; kingdom Bacillati; phylum Actinomycetota; class Actinomycetes; order Micromonosporales; family Micromonosporaceae; genus Micromonospora; species Micromonospora terminaliae. The sequence continues at coordinate 95,972 of NZ_CP045309.1, forward strand.
GTCGCCATCGGTCCGGCCGACCTCAACCTGAAGGAGGGCACCGCGACGATCGTGTACGCCATCGGCTCGGCGCAGGACAAGAACCTCGAACTGGTCGCCCAGACCATCAACGGGCTGCACTCGGCCCCCGGCGGCGTGCCGAGCGGCACCGGCGGCCGGGCCGGCACCGGCGTGGACACCTGGTGGTACGTGCTGGCCGGCGCCGGCGTGCTGCTGCTGCTCGGCGGCGGAGCGCGGGTGGCCACCGCACGGGCCGGTCGCCGGTGACGGTCCGGCACCGCGGGGCGCTGGCGGCGATGGCCGCCGGCGCTGCCGCGCTCACCGTCGCGACCGCGGTGGCGTGCGGGTCGCAGCCCGCCGAGGATGTCGGCGCGGGCGAAGCGGCGGCCCTGGCGAGCGTCACCCCGACGCCCACGGCCTCGGCCGCGGGTGACCCGGCGGTGCCGGTGAGCGCGGGCACCCTGCCGGCGGACGGGGCGACCGTCCCGCCGGTGCGGCTGCGCGTCCCGCCGATCGGGGTCACCGCCACGGTCGACCCGGTCGGCATCAACGAGCGGACCGGCGAGTTCGAGATGCCGCCCAGCGTGGACCGGGTCGGCTGGTACCGCTACGGCCCGGGCCTGGAGGCCGGGACCGGCTCGGTGGTCATCGCCGGCCACGTCGACAGCGCCGACCAGGGCAGGGGGGCGTTCTTCCGGCTACGCGAGCTGGACCGAGGCGACACCCTGACCGCCACGGGCTCGGACGGCCGGGAGCGCCGCTACCGGGTGGTGGCCCGGGAGGAGTACGCGAAGACGCGGATCCCGCTCGACCGGTACTTCGCCCGCGACGGCAGCCCACGGCTGACCCTGATCACCTGCGGCGGCCCGTTCGACGCGAGGACCCGGCACTACCGGGACAACATCGTCGTCACGGCCGTGCCCGCGTGAGGCGTCCGGACCACCCGTTCCCACCCCCGTACGGGACGGGTGGTCCGGCATCCGGCGGCACGCGCGTCGGCCGTTAGGCTGAGCGGTGATGGCATACCTGGATCACGCGGCGACGACCCCGATGCTCGACGAGGCACTCGAGGCGTACGTCGCCACGGCCCGCGAGGTGGGCAACGCGTCGTCGCTGCACGCGGCGGGCCGGCGCGCCCGGCGGCGGGTGGAGGAGTCCCGGGAGCGGGTGGCGGCCGTGCTCGGCGCCCGCCCGTCCGAGGTGATCTTCACGGGGGGCGGCACCGAGAGCGACAACCTCGCCGTGAAGGGCATCTTCTGGGCCCGGCGCGCCGCGCGGGCCGAGCGGGTCCGGGTGGTCTCCAGCGCCGTCGAGCACCACGCCGTGCTGGACGCGGTCGACTGGCTGGCCGGGCACGAGGGCGCCGAGGTCGGGTGGCTGCCGGTCGACGCCGCCGGCCGGCTCGACCCGGAGCGCCTCCGCGCCGACCTGGCCGCGCACGGCGACCGGGTGGCCCTGGTCACCGCCATGTGGGCCAACAACGAGGTCGGCACCGTGCAGCCGGTGGCCGAGCTGGCCGCCGTTGCCGCCGAGCACGGGGTGCCGTTCCACACCGACGCGATCCAGGCGGTCGGCCAGGTGCCGGTCGACTTCGCCGCCAGCGGCGCCGCCGCGCTCACCGTCACCGGTCACAAGCTCGGCGGCCCGACCGGGGTCGGCGCGCTGCTGCTGGCCCGCGACGTGGCCGCCACGCCGGTGCTCCACGGCGGCGGCCAGGAGCGCGATGTCCGCTCCGGCACCCTCGACACCGCCGGCATCGTCGCCTTCGCGGTCGCCGTCGAGGCCGCGGTGAAGGGCCAGCAGGAGTACGCGGCCCGGGTCGCCGCGCTCCGCGACGAGCTGGTCGAACGGGTCCGGCAGGCGGTCCCCGAGGTGATCTTCAACGGCGACCCGGCCGACCGGCTCCCCGGCAACGCGCACTTCTCGTTCCCGGGCTGCGAGGGGGACGCGCTGCTGCTGCTCCTCGACGCCCAGGGCATCGCCTGCTCGACCGGCTCGGCCTGCTCGGCCGGGGTGGCGCAGCCCTCGCACGTCCTGCTGGCGATGGGCGCCGACGACGACCGGGCCCGCTCGTCGCTGCGCTTCACCCTCGGCCACACCAGCACCAGGGCCGATGTCGACGCGCTGATCGCGGCGCTGCCGGCGGCCGTGGAGCGGGCCCGCCGCGCGGCCGCCCTCCGCACGCCCCGCTGACCCGGATACCCTCGGTGATGACGAGGGGAGCGAGCTGGTGAGGGTTCTGGCGGCGATGTCGGGCGGGGTGGACTCCGCCGTGGCGGCGGCGCGCGCGGTCGAGGCCGGGCACGACGTGACCGGCGTGCACCTGGCGCTGGCCCGCAACCCGCAGACCTACCGCACCGGCGCCCGGGGCTGCTGCACGCTGGAGGACTCCCGGGACGCCCGCCGTGCCGCCGACGTGCTCGGCATCCCGTTCTACGTGTGGGACATGGCCGACCGGTTCCACGAGGACGTCGTGGACGACTTCGTGGCTGAGTACGCGGCCGGCCGTACCCCGAACCCGTGCCTGCGCTGCAACGAGAAGATCAAGTTCGCCGCGGTGCTGGACCGGGCCGTGGCCCTGGGCTTCGACGCCGTGGTCACCGGCCACCACGCCCGGCTCGGCGCGGACGGCCTGCTGCGCCGCAGCGTCGACGCGGCCAAGGACCAGTCGTACGTCCTCGCGGTGCTCACCCGCGCGCAGCTCGGCCGGTCGATCTTCCCGCTGGGCGATTCGACCAAGGCCGAGGTGCGCGCGGAGGCCGCCCGGCGCGGCCTCGCGGTGGCCGACAAGCCGGACTCGCACGACATCTGCTTCATCGCCGACGGCGACACCCGGGGCTTCCTGTCCCAGCGGCTCGGCGAGGCCCCCGGCGCGGTGGTGGACGCGCTGACCGGCGCGGTGGTGGGCAGCCACACCGGCGCCTACCAGTACACCGTCGGGCAGCGGCGCGGCCTGCACCTGGACCGGCCGGCACCGGACGGCCGCCCCCGCTACGTGCTCTCCATCACCCCGAAGACCAACACGGTCACGGTCGGCCCGGCCGAGGCCCTGGAGGTCGCCGAGGTCCGGGCCGCCCGCCCGGTCTGGACCGGCGGCGCGCGCCCCGACGGGCCGATCGAGTGCGAGGTGCAGCTCCGGGCGCACGGCGACGTGGTGCCGGCCACCGTGTCGCTGCACGCCGACGAGCTGCACGCCGACCTGCGCCGCCCGGTCCGCGGGGTGGCCGCCGGGCAGGCGATCGTCGCGTACCGCCCGGACCCGGCCGGCGACGTCGTGCTCGGCTCGGCCACGATCACCGCCTGAGCCCTCGGGGCGCGCGGGGGGTGGATAGGCTGCGGCGGTGAGTGAGACGACCTGGCCGTGGGGCGTGGGAACGGCGACCGGGATCGGGTCGCTGCCCGGCACCGACGTCGCCGAGGCGCAGCGCATCGTGCTCGGTGAGCTGCCCGACCTGCCGCACCTGCCGGAGCTGCCCGACCGCGGCCCCGGCGCCGACCTGATCGGCCGCACCGGCGGTCTCCTCGTCGAACTGCCGGTCGAGCTGCACGCGGCCCGCTGGCGGATCGCCCCCCGTCCCGGCAAGGACCTGCGCCGCGCCCGCGACCTCATGGAACGCGACCTCGACCAGCTCGCCGAGCAGGCCGAGGACTACGCCGGCCCGGTCAAGGTCCAAGCCGCCGGCCCGTTCACCCTGGCCGCCTCGCTGGAGCTGCCGATCGGCGGCCGGCTGCTGCGCGACCCCGGCGCGGTCCGGGACCTCGCCGGCTCGCTCGGCGAGGGGCTGCGCGGGCACGTGGCGGCGGTGGCGCGGCGGCTGCCCCACGCCACGGTGCTGCTCCAGCTCGACGAGCCGTCGCTGCCCGCCGTGCTGGCCGGCCGGGTGCCCACCGAGAGCGGCTTCGGCACCCACCGGGCCGTCGAGTCCGAGGTGGCCCGCACGCTGCTGCACGGCGTGATCGAGGCGGCCGGCGTGCCCACCGTGGTCCACTGCTGCGCCCCGGGCGTGCCGCTGGAGCTGATCCGCACCGCCGGGGCCGTCGGCGTCGCCCTCGACCTGGGGCTGGTCACCGACCTGGACCCGCTGGGTGAGGCGATCGACGCCGGGCTCGGGTTGCTGGCCGGCGCCGCTCCCGCGCTGCCGCCGCCCGCCGGCCGCGCGCCGACCTCGGCCCAGGTCGCCGACCGGGTACGCCGGATCTGGGACCAGCTCGGCTTCCCCCGCCGCCGGCTCGCCGAGCAGGTCGTGGTCACCCCCGCCTGCGGCCTGGCCGGTGCCGATCCGGCGTACGTGCGGGCGGTCCTCGCCGCCTGCCGGGACGCCGGCCGCCGGCTCGCCGAGCAGTGAGGTTTCCTGTCGTACGCCGGGGGCAGGATGACCGGCATGATTGGACAGCTGCGTTCCGTGGTGATCGACTGCCCTGATCCGCGCGCGCTGGCCGGCTTCTACGCGGAGCTGCTCGGCCTCCCGCTGATCGAGGACAACTCCGACGGCGACGACTGGGTGGTGCTCGGCAACCGGCCGGGCCAGCAGCCGCGCCTCGCCTTCCAGAAGGCGCTCGACCTGCGTGCCCCCGCGTGGCCCGACCCGGAGCGGCCGCAGCAGTTCCACCTCGACGTGACGGTCGACGACATCGAGGCCGCCGAGAAGGCCGCGCTGGCCCTCGGCGCCCGCCGGCTGCCCGGCGAGGGGGAGGGCTTCCGGGTCTACGCCGACCCGGCCGGGCACCCGTTCTGCCTCTGCTGGGACTGACCGGCCGGGGCTTGCGCGGGCGGGGCATGATCACCTGCGTGATCGACTCCGCCCCGCGCCGCGCGTCCGGCTCGCTCTTCGGCCTCGCCTACGGTGACGCCCTGGGCAAGCCCACCGAGTTCCTCACCGTCGCCGAGATCGTCCGCCGCTACGGCCCGGCCGGCCCGCGGGAGCTGACCGGCGACCCGGCGCTGGTCACCGACGACACCCAGATGGCGCTCGCGGTGGCCTGGGCCCTGCACGACGCCCCGTCCCTCACGGCGGACGCGGTGGAGCCGTTGCTGCGGCGGCGGTTCCTCGACTGGGCGGTCAGCCCCGACAACAACCGCGCGCCCGGGATGACCTGTCTGCGCGCCTGCGCCGAGCTGGACCGGGGCACCCGCTGGCAGGAGGCGACGGTCGCCGGCTCGAAGGGCTGCGGCGCCAACATGCGGGTCACCCCGGTCGGGCTGCTCGATGTCGACCTCGACACCCTGGCCGGGCTGGCCCAGCTCCAGGCCGGCCTGACCCACGGCCACCCGACCGGCCTGGCGGCCAGCGAGCTGACGGCGTACGCGGTCCGGCTGCTCCGCGACGGCGCCGCGCTGCCGGAGGTGCCCGGGCTGCTCACCGACCGGGCCCGCGAGCAGCGCACGGTCTACCGGGGCGACTGGCTCGGTGACCTGTGGCAGCGCCCGGGCGAGTCGACGCCGGGGGAGTTCATGGCCCGGGGCTGGGACGACTGCCTGCGCGTGCTCGGCCGGCTCGACGCGGCGCTGGCCCGTCCCGACGACGGCGGCGACCCGTGCCGGCTCACGGGTGAGGGCTGGATCGCGGAGGAGGCGCTGGCCACCGCCCTGCTCTGCGCGTTGCGCCACCCCGACGACCCGGTGGGTGCGCTGGCCCGGGGCGCCACCACGGCCGGCGACTCGGACTCGATCGCGGCCCTGGCCGGCGCCTTCCTGGGCGCCGCACACGGCATGGCCGCCTGGCCGGCGGAGTGGTCCACCCGCATCGAGTACGCCGACCAGCTCACCGCCCTGTCCACGCCCCTGGACTGACCGGCCCGACCCCCGCCCGGTCAGGCGGTCAGGTGGGGGAGGCGGCGGATGCCGCGCCAGAGGTCGGGGTCGCAGGCGCCCGCGCGGTCCTCGAAGGCGGCGAGGGGCACCGGGATGGGCTCGCTGATGTCCAGGTAGCTGTCGTGGTCGGCGTCCGGGTCCCAGCTCCGGGTGGGGATCGGCAGGTGGTCGTCCCGGTTCGACTTGTCCTGGCTGGTGATCTTCAGGACGTCGGCGTCCCGGCCGTCGACCCGCAGCACGAGGCAGGGGCGCACCTTCGACCCGGTCCCGTCGGCGTAGGGCACGTCGGCCCACCAGATCTCCCCGGGCCGGGGCGCGCTCGCCGGCGCCCGCGCGGCATCGCGCGGCCGCGGCGGCGCGCCGGTCCGCCCGTCCTGGCGCCCCGCGCTCCGACCCGCCTCGGCGGACCGGTCCGCGGCCCGGCGTCGCCACTCGCCCCACAGCCAGCCGGCCGCGACACACGCCACGATCACCGCCGCCCAGAGCAGCCCGTCGCGCATCCGTACCCCCGCCTCTCGCCCGTGCCGGCCGACCAACGCCCGGCGATCGTCCCACGGCGCCCACCCCCAGCCCTCGGGCCGGGCCGGTCGATCATGAGGTGTGCGGGGTGGAATGTCCGCTTCGGTGCCGGCAACTTCATGATCGTCGGGGAAGGTGGCGGTCTGGCGGGGGCGGTTGTCAGGCCCGACCGATACCGTGCGGGAGTAGCACGATCACGGGAGGTCGACAGCGGTGTCCGAAGCCGGCAGGGTGTCCGAAGAAGCGATCCCTCAGGCGGTCAGCCCCGCCCAGGAGGCGGCGGCGGGCGCCGAGCCGACCCCCGAGGCGCGGGAGCGGCACGCCACGCTGAGCCAGGAGCTCACCGAGCATCAATATCGCTACTACGTGCTGGACGCGCCGATCATCTCCGACGCCGAGTTCGACAAGCAGCTGCGCGAGCTGGAGGCGCTGGAGGAGGAATACCCGGCGCTGCGCACCCCCGACTCGCCGACCCAGCGCGTCGGCGGGACCTTCTCCACCGACTTCACGCCGGTCACCCACGCCGAGCGGATGCTCTCGCTCGACAACGCCTTCGCCGACGAGGAGCTGTCCGCCTGGGCCGAGCGGGTCGAGCGGGACGCGGGCGGCCCGGTGCCCTACCTCTGCGAGCTCAAGGTCGACGGCCTGGCCATCAACCTGACCTACGAGAAGGGGCGGCTGGTCCGCGCCGCCACCCGGGGCGACGGGCGCACGGGTGAGGACGTCACCGCCAACGTCCGCAGCATCCGGGACGTGCCGGCCCGGCTGACCCCCTCCGACGACTTTCCCGACGTGCCGGACCTCCTCGAGGTGCGTGGCGAGATCTACTTCCCGGTGGCCGCCTTCGCCGACCTCAACGCCGGGCTGGTCGAGCAGGGCAAGGCCCCGTTCGCCAACCCGCGCAACGCGGCCGCCGGCAGCCTCCGCCAGAAGGACCCGCGGATCACGGCCTCCCGGCCGCTGCGCCTGGTGGTGCACGGCATCGGCGCCCGCCGGGGCTTCCAGCCCGCCGCGCAGTCCGAGTCCTACGCGGCGCTCAGGGCGTGGGGGCTGCCGACCAGCGACCGGGTGCGAGTGGTGCCCGACCTGGCCGGGGTGGCCGAATACATCGCCTACTACGCCGAGCACCGGCACGACGTCGAGCACGAGATCGACGGCGTGGTGGTCAAGGTCGACCCGGTCTCCATCCAGGGGCGGCTCGGCTCGACCAGCCGCGCGCCACGCTGGGCCATCGCATTCAAGTACCCGCCGGAGGAGGTGACCACCAAGCTGCTCGACATCGACGTCAACGTCGGGCGCACCGGCCGGGTCACCCCGTTCGCCGTCCTCGAACCGGTCCGGGTGGCCGGCTCCACGGTCGCCCTGGCCACCCTGCACAACGCGCGTGAGGTCGAGCGCAAGGGCGTGCTCATCGGCGACACGGTGGTGCTGCGCAAGGCCGGCGACGTCATCCCCGAGGTGCTCGGCCCGGTGGTCGACCTGCGCCCCGCCGACGCCCGCCCGTTCGTCATGCCCACCGCCTGCCCGGCCTGCGGCACGCCGCTGGCGCCGGCCAAGGAGGGCGACATCGACATCCGGTGCCCCAACTCGCGCAGCTGCCCGGCGCAGCTGCGGGAGCGGGTCTTCCACCTGGCCGGCCGGGGCGCCTTCGACATCGAGGTGCTCGGCTACAAGGGCGCGGCCGCCCTGCTCGACGCCGGGATCATCCACGACGAGGGCGACCTGTTCGCGCTCGACGCCGAGCAGCTCTCCCGCTCGCCGTTCTTCGTCAACAAGGACGGCACGCTGGGCAGCAACGCCACCAAGCTGCTCGACAACCTGGCCGTGGCCAGGGAGCGGGAGCTGTGGCGGGTGCTGGTCGCGCTCTCCATCCGGCACGTCGGCCCGACCGCGGCGCAGGCGCTGGCCCGGCACTTCCGTTCGGTCGAGGCGATCGACGCGGCGAGCGAGGAGGAGCTGTCCTCGGTGGACGGGGTCGGCCCGACCATCGCGGCCAGCATCAAGGAGTGGTTCGCCGTCGACTGGCACCGCGAGGTGGTGCGCAAGTGGGCCGAGTCCGGCGTGCGGATGGCCGAGGAGGCCGGCGAGGAGGGCCCGCGCCCGCTCGAAGGGGTGACCGTGGTGGTCACCGGCACGCTGGCCGGGTTCAGCCGTGACCAGGCGTCCGAGGCCATCCAGAGCCGGGGCGGCAAGGTCACCGGCTCGGTCTCCAAGAAGACCGGCTTCGTGGTGGTCGGCGACAACCCGGGCTCCAAGGCCGACAAGGCGGCCGGCCTCAAGCTGCCCATCCTCGACGAGGAGGGCTTCCGGGTGCTGCTGGAGTCCGGCCCGGACGCCGCCCGCGAGGTGGCCCGCATCGAGGGCTGACCGAGGCGCTCGCCGCGCATTCCAACTTAATTACGACTACGACCGATTCGTGACTGTCGTGTCGGGGAAATCGGCACCAAGGGCGTTTCATTGGCGTACGGCGTGTGACGGCGCGCGCCAGGGGCCGACCCCGGGGAGGTGCGATGGAGACGGGCGACCCGCGAAACTCCGTCCCGCCCGGGCGGACCGGCCCGTTCTTCGGCTTCGTCGGCGTGGTCGGCGTCCTGGCCCTGCTCATCTCGGCCGGGCCGCTGGCCGCGCTCCCCGACGAGCTGCCCCACCTGCCGGCCGCCTTCTGGACCATGGCGGCGCTGGCCGTCGCCTGCGACGCCCGCCCGTTCGTGCCGCCCGGCCGGCGCCAGACCTCGGCGGTCTTCCCGTCGACCTGCTTCACCTTCGCCATCCTGCTCGGCTGGGGGCTCGGTCCGGCCGTCGCGGTGCAGGCCGTGGCGGTCGCCGTCTCCGGCTGGCGGCTCGGCTACGCGGGCTGGCGCACCGCCTTCAACGGTGCCCAGTACGCGTGCGCGCTGGCCGCCGCGTACGCGGTCACCCGGCTCGGCCCCGGCGAGCTGTTCGGCGACGGCCGGCTGCACTGGACCGACGTGGCGGCGGTGGGCGGGGCCACCGCGGCCTGGTTCGTCGTCAACTACGGCCTGGTCAGCTGCGCGATCCGGCTGCGGTTCGGCGACCGCTGGTGGCCCAGCGTCCGGCAGGGCCTCGCCTACGAGCTGCTCTCCACCGGCTCGCTGCTGCTGCTCGCCCCGGTGCTGGTGGCCGCGGCCCGGGCCAGCGCCGCGCTGATCCCGCTGGTGCTCGTGCCGCTGTTCGCGGTCTACCGGATGGCCCGGCTCTCCGCCGAGCGGGAGCAGCTCGCCGACCTCGACCCGCTCACCGGGCTGCCCAACCGCAAGGCCCTGCTCACCGAGGTGGCCGAGCAGGTGCACCTGCACGCCGAGCGGGCCGCCCGTGGCGACGCGGACGCCCACCTGGCCCTGCTGCTGCTCGACCTCGACCGGTTCAAGCACGTCAACGACGCGCTCGGGCACGCCGTGGGGGACCGGCTGCTGGTCGAGGTGAGTGCCCGGCTCATCGAGGTGATCGGTGAGGAGGACCTGGTGGCGCGGCTCGGTGGCGACGAGTTCGCCATCGTCGTACCCCGGCTCACCGGCACCGACCAGGCCCGGGAGCGGGCCGACCGGGTGGTGGCGGCGCTCGCCGAGCCGGTGCCGCTGGACGGCCTGCCGCTGGACGTGGGCGGCTCCATCGGCATCGCCCTCTTCCCCGAGCACGGCGAGGACTTCGCCACCCTCATGCGCCACGCCGACGTGGCCATGTACGACGCGAAGCACCGCAACGACACCGTCGCCGTCTACGCGCCCGAGTCCGACCACAACTCCGCCGAGCGGCTGAGCCTCCTGGCCGACCTGCGCCGGGTGCTGGACTCCGGCCCGCCCGCGCCGACCGAGGAGCCGACCGGCGTCCGCGGCGGCGACGGCGCGGCCCTCGCGCCGGCGCCCGGCCTGCCCGCACCGGCCCCACCCGCCCACGGCGACGACGGGCCCCGCAACGGTGGCCGGCCCCGATCCGGCCAGGGGTTCTCCGGTGCCCCCGGCTCGGCTCGGGTCACGCCACGCCGCGACCTGGAGGCGCCGGCACGGTGGCGGCTGCGGCGGCGCGAGCGGGTCGAGGTGCGGCACGACGACGAGCTGATCAACCGCATCGTCACGGGCGCCGACCCGATCCGCCGCCGGGCCACCCGCACGGCCCCGGCGGACACCCCGACGTCCGGCGACGGCGACCGCCTCACCCCGGCGCCCGGGGACAGCCTCACCCCGGCGCCCGGCGACCGCCACGCCCCGGCGCCCGGGGACGGCGACCGCCTCGCCCCGGCGTTCGGTGGCCAGCCGGGCACGCTCCCCGAGGCCGGCCCGGACGTGACGCCCGACGACCGGCCCGCGCCGCCGGGCGGCCGGCCCGGCGCGCTCCCCGATAGCCGACCGGAGACGACGCCCGCCGGGGCTTCCGGGGAGGAGGCCGGTGGCCGGGCCGGAATGCGGTCCGCCGACGGCCCGGAGCGCGGCGGTCCGGACGTCCCGGACCGTGCTGCGGAGGGCGCCGCACCGGCGCGGACCCGGGCGGCCGAGCAGCGTGCGGGCACCGCCCTCGACGACCCGGGCGAGATCACCATGTACTACCAGCCCCAGGTCGCCATCGCGACCGGCCAGGTGGTCGGTGTCGAGGCGCTGCTGCGCTGGCGGCACCCGCGCCGGGGCATGGTCGACCCCGGGGAGCTGATCCAGGTCGCCGAGCAGAGCGCCGTGATGCGGCTGCTCACCCGCCGGGTGGTGGACGACGTGGTGGAGCAGCTCGCCAAGTGGTCCGCGGCCGGCGTCACGCTGCGCGCCGCGCTCAACGTCAGCGTCCGGGACCTGCACACCGGCGAGATCGCCGAGCAGATCGCCGACCGGCTGGCCCGGTACGGCGTCCCGCCGGACCGGCTCCAGGTGGAGATCACCGAGGGCGCGCTGATGGCCGACCCGCGGCGGGTGCTGGCCAGCATCACCCAGCTGCACCGGATCGGCGTCGGCATCGCGCTGGACGACTTCGGCACCGGCTACTCGTCGTTGCAGCACCTGCGCCGGCTGCCGCTGTCCGAGGTGAAGGTGGACCGGTCGTTCGTGCTCGGGATGGCCGACGACCCGGACGACGCGGCGATCGTCCGTTCGATGATCGAGCTGGCCGCGGCGCTCGGCCTCCGGGTGGTGGCCGAGGGCGTCGAGGACGAGCGCACCTGGCGGCTGCTGCACGCGGCCGGCTGCGACGTGGCGCAGGGCTGGTTCTACGCCCGGCCCATGCCGGCCGAGGAGCTGGTCACCTGGCTGTCCCGCTACCGCCCGGTGCACCCGGCCGTCGCGGCGGACGGCGAGCGGCCGCGCCGCCCGTCCCGCTGACCGGCGCTCCGGGGCCGGGCACCGGGAGTCGGAGGCGTCGACCCGACCGGAGGGCAATAGACTCGCTCCGGTCACCGCGTGTCATCGTCCCCGGCGAGCGCGCGGCCGGCACACCGCAGACGCAGCAGGACAGCCACGAAGGGGGCACCCGATGGCCGCCATCTCCCGCGAGGAGGTCGCGCATCTCGCGCGACTGTCGCGGCTCGCCGTCACCGAGGAGGAGTTGGACACCTTCGCCGGCCAGCTGGACGTGATCCTCCAGTCGGTCGCCCAGGTGGGCCAGGTCGCCGCGGCGGACATCCCGCCGACGTCCCACTCGGTGCCGCTGACCAACGTCCTCCGCGAGGACGTGGTGACGCCGTGCCTGACCCCGCAGGAGGCGCTGTCGGGTGCGCCCGACGCCGAGGAGCAGCGGTTCCGCGTCCCGCGGATCCTGGACGAGGATGTGGCTTCATGACTGACCTGACCCGGCTCACCGCCGCCGAGATCGCCGGCCTGGTGGCGACGGGCGAGACCTCCGCCGTGGAGGTCACGCAGGCCCACCTGGACCGGATCACCGCCGTCGACGAGCAGGTCCACGCCTTCCTGCACGTCGACACCGAGGGCGCGCTGGCCGCGGCCCGCAGCGTCGACGAGCGCCGGGCCGCCGGCGAGGAGCTGGGCCCCCTGGCGGGCGTGCCGGTCGCCGTGAAGGACGTGCTCACCACGAAGGGCGTGCCGACCACCGTCGGCTCGAAGATCCTGGAGGGCTGGCGCCCGCCGTACGACGCGACGATCGTCGAGCGGCTGCGCGCCGCCGGCACGGTGATGCTCGGCAAGACCAACATGGACGAGTTCGCCATGGGCTCCTCCACCGAGTACTCGGCGTACGGGCCGACCCGCAACCCGTGGGACCTGGAGCGGATCCCGGGTGGCTCGGGCGGTGGCAGCGCCGCCGCGCTGGCCGCGTACGAGGCGCCGCTGTCGATCGGCTCGGACACCGGCGGCTCGATCCGCCAGCCCGGCGCGGTCACCGGCACGGTCGGCGCGAAGCCCACCTACGGCGGCACCTCGCGGTACGGCCTGGTGGCGTTCTCCTCCTCGCTGGACACCCCCGGCCCGTGCGCCCGCACCGTGCTGGACGCGGCCCTGCTGCACCAGGTGATCGGCGGCCACGACCCGCGCGACTCCACCTCCATCCCGGCCCCGGTGCCGGACGTGGTGGGCGCCGCGAAGCTCGGCGCGTCCGGCGACCTGACCGGGGTCCGCCTCGGCGTGGTCACCGAGTTCACCGGCGAGGGCGCCGAGCCGGGTGTGATGGCCGCGTTCCGCGAGTCGGTCGAGGCCCTCGCGAAGCTGGGCGCGGAGATCGTCGACGTCTCCTGCCCGCACTTCCAGTACGCGCTGCCGGCCTACTACCTGATCGCGCCGAGCGAGTGCTCCTCCAACCTGGCCCGATTCGACGGCGTCCGGTTCGGCCTGCGGGTCGGCGACGACGGCAACCGGTCCCTCGAGGAGGTCATGTCGCTGACCCGGGAGGCGGGCTTCGGCCCCGAGGTGAAGCGGCGCATCATGATCGGCACGTATGCGCTGTCCTCGGGCTACTACGACGCCTACTACGGGCAGGCGCAGAAGGTCCGCACCCTGATCACCCGGGACTTCACGGCCGCCTTCGAGGGGGTGGACGCGCTCATCTCGCCCACCACCCCGTTCGTGGCCTTCCCGATCGGTGCGCGTACCGCCGACCCCTACCAGATGTACCTGGCCGACCTGTTCACCATCCCGACCAACCTCTACGGCGGACCGGCCATCTCGGTCCCGTGCGGCCTCTCCGAGGGGCTCCCGGTCGGTTTCCAGATCATGGCGCCGACCATGGCCGACGACCGGATGTACCGGGTCGCCGCCGCGCTGGAGTCCACGGTCGGCACGTTCACCCCACCGGCACTGTGAGGCAGGAGCACCGATGACGACGACACTGCCCGCGTACGACGAGGTCGTGGCGCGCTACGAACCGGTGATCGGTCTGGAGACCCACGTCGAGCTGGGCACGAACACCAAGATGTGGTGCGGCTGCCCGACCGACTTCGGCGGCGAGCCGAACACCCGGGTCTGCCCGGTCTGCCTGGGCCTGCCCGGCTCGCTGCCGGTGGCCAACAAGGCGGCCATCGAGGCGACCATCCGGATCGGCCTCGCGCTGAACTGCTCCATCGCCGAGTGGTGCCGGTTCGCCCGGAAGAACTACTTCTACCCGGACATGCCGAAGAACTTCCAGATCAGCCAGTACGACGAGCCGCTCTGCGTCGACGGCTACCTGGACGTGGAGGTCAACGGCGAGACCGTGCGGATCGGCATCGAGCGGGTGCACCTCGAGGAGGACACCGGCAAGACGCTGCACGTCGGCGGCGCCACCGGCCGGATCCACGGCGCGACCGAGTCGCTGGTCGACTACAACCGGGCCGGCATCCCGCTCGTCGAGATCGTCACCAAGCCGATCCCCGGCACCGGCGCGCTCGCCCCCGAGGTGGCCCGGGCGTACGTCACCGAACTGCGCGACGTGATCCGCTCGCTGGGCGTCTCCGACGTCCGGATGGAGGAGGGCTCGCTGCGCTGCGACGTCAACACCTCGCTGAACCTGCCGGGCGAGGAGTGGGGCACCCGCACCGAGACCAAGAACGTCAACTCGCTGCGCTCGGTCGAGCGGGCGGTCCGCTCGGAGATGCTGCGCCAGGCGTCGGTGCTCGACGCCGGCGGCAGCATCACCCAGGAGACCCGGCACTTCCACGAGGACACCGGGGACACCACCCCCGGCCGCTCCAAGGAGACCGCCACCGACTACCGGTACTTCCCGGAGCCGGACCTGGTCCCGCTCGCGCCGGACACCGCCTGGGTGGCCGAGCTGAAGGCCGCCCTGCCGGAGCTGCCGCGGCTGCGCCGCAAGCGGATCCAGCAGGATTGGGGCCTGTCCGACCTCGACATGCAGTCGGTGGTCAACGCCGGCGCGGTCGAGCTGATCGAGCGGACCGTGGCCGCCGGCGCCACCCCGGCCGCCGCCCGCAAATGGTGGCTGGGCGAGCTGTCCCGGCGGGCCAACGAGACCGGCGTGGAGCTCTCCGACGTCGGGGCCACCCCGGAGCAGGTCGCCGAGCTGCAGGGGCTGGTCGACGCCGGCAAACTCAACGACAAGCTGGCCCGGATCGTGCTGGAGGGCGTGATCGGCGGCGAGGGCTCGCCGGCCGAGATCATGACCAACCGGGGCCTGGAGGTCGTCTCCGACACCGGGGCGCTGACCGCCGCCGTGGACGAGGCCATCGCCGCCAACCCGGACGTCGCCGACAAGGTCCGCAGCGGCAAGGTCGCGGCGGCCGGTGCGCTGGTCGGCGCGGTCATGAAGACCACCCGCGGCCAGGCCGACGCCAAGACCGTCCGCGAGCTGATCCTGGAGCGCCTCGGCGTCCAGGGCTGAGCCCGCAGGGAAGGGCCCCTTCGCCACGAAGGGGCCCTTCCTGTCCGTCAACCCCTCGGTGGGCGTCAACGGCGACGCCCGGATGGAGTCACCGTGAACCAGCACGACCTCGACGTCCTCGACGAGATCCAGCGGCGGGTGCTCTGGCTCGCCACGCGCATCGTGGACGCGGCCAACCATGACCGGGACACCGGCGACGGGGTGAAGGTCGGCGGCCACCAGGCGTCCAGCGCCTCGCTGGTCACGGCGATGACCGCGCTCTGGTTCGCCCACCTGGACGCCGAGGACCGGGTGGCGGTCAAGCCGCACGCCTCGCCGGTCTTCCACGCCGTCCAGTACCTGCTGGGCAACCTGGACCGGTCCTACCTGCCGAAGCTGCGGGCGCGTGGCGGGCTCCAGTCGTACCCGTCGCGGACCAAGGACCCGGACGGGGTGGACTTCTCCACCGGCTCCGTGGGCCTGGGCGCGGCCGCGCCGCTGTTCGCGGCGGTCACCCGCCGCTACGTCGACGCGCACTTCGGCGAGCGGCCGCACGCCCGGTTCATCGCCATCATCGGCGACGCCGAACTGGACGAGGGCAACATCTGGGAGGCCGTCGCCGACCCGGCCACCACCGGGCTCGGCAACGTGATGTGGCTGGTCGACTTCAACCGCCAGTCGCTGGACCGGGTCGTGCCCGGGGTGCGGATCAACCAGTGGCGGGGCCAGTTCGAGGCCGCCGGCTGGCACGTGGTCGAGGTCAAGTACGGGCGCCGGCTCGCCGAGGCGTACGAGCGGCCGGGCGGCGCGGCGCTGCGCGACTGGATCGACCTGATGCCGAACGAGCAGTACCAGTCGCTGTTCGGGCTGGCCGGGCCGGCCCTGCGCAAGCAGTTCCTGGACGGCGCCCCGGCCGAGGTGGCCGCCTTCGTGGCCGACATCCCCGACGACGAGCTGGGCCCGCTCGTCACCGACCTGGGCGGGCACGACCTTGCGGCGATGCTCGACGCCTACGCCCAGTGCGACGCGGTCACCGACCGGCCCAGCGTGGTCTTCGCCTACACGGTCAAGGGCTGGGGCCTGCCGATCGCCGGCAACCCGCGCAACCACTCGGCGCTGCTCACCACCGAGCAGGTCGACACCCTGCGCGCCGCGCACGGCCTGACCCGCGACACCGAGTGGGACCGCCTCGACCCGGCGTCCCCGGCCGGCATCCGGGCCGGCGAGCGCCGGGAGGCGCTGTCCCGCGCGCCGCGCGAGCGGTCGCTGGGGGTCACCGTCCCGGAGACCACCAAGGTACGCGTGAACAAGCCCGTCTCCACCCAGGAGGTCTTCGGCCGGGTGCTGGTCGACCTGGCCCGCGACCCGAAGGTCGCGCCCTACCTGGTCACCACCGCGCCGGACGTGGCCACCTCCACCAACCTGGCCGGCTTCATCAACAAGACCGGCGTGTTCGCCCCGACCGAGCAGCGTTCCTGGACCGAGGACCGGATGCTGCGCTGGACGGAGACCCCGGCGGGCCAGCACATCGAGCTGGGCATCTCCGAGATGAACCTGTTCCTGCTGCTCGGCCAGCTCGGCCTGTCGTGGGACCTGTCCGGGCAGCCGCTGCTGCCGGTCGGCACGGTCTACGACCCGTTCGTGCTGCGCGGCCTCGACGCCTTCCTCTACGGCACCTACTCCGGTTCCCGGTTCGTGGTGGCCGGCACGCCGTCCGGCATCACCCTCGCCCCCGAGGGCGGCGCCCACCAGTCGACCATCACGGCCTCCGTCGGCCTGGAACTGCCCGGGGTCACCTTCTGCGAACCGGCGTACGCCGGCAGCCTCGACTGGCTGCTCTGCGACGCGCTCGGCCAGATCGCCGGGGGAGCGGCGCTGGCCGCCACGGCCGCGCCGGCCGAGGACGGGGCGTACTACTTCCGCCTCAGCACCCGGCCGATCGACCAGGCCCCGTTCGAGGCGGCCCGGGCCCGGATCGGCGACGCGGTGCTGCGCCGGCAGGTGGTGGCGGGCGCGTACCGGCTCGTCGACGCGCACGAGGCGTACCCCCAGCTGGCCGACGCCCCGGTCGTGCAGCTCGCCGCCTCCGGCGCGGTGCTGCCGGAGGTCCTCGCGGCCGCCGCGGAGCTGGCGGAGGAGGGCGTCGCGGCGCACGTCGTCGACGTGACGAGCCTGGACCGGCTCTACCGGGCGTGGCAGCGCACCCTGCGCCAGGGTGTGCGGACGGCGACCGTGCCGAGCGTGCCCGGCGCGCTGCGGTCGGCCTTCGCCGACCGGGTGCCGGTGGTCACCGTGCACGACGCCGCCTCGCACGCGATGGCCTGGCTGGGCTCGGCGCTCGGCGCCCCGGCCGTGCCGCTCGGGGTGGACGAGTTCGGCCAGTCGGGCAGCGTGGGCGAGCTGTACGAGTTGCACGACCTGCTGCCCGGCAGCATCGTCAACGCCGCGCTGGCCGCGCTCTCGCTGCGCTGAGCGTCAGCCCGTGGGACTGGGCGTCGCGGTCGGGCTGCCGTTCGGGGCGGGCGAGGCGGGCCCGCCCCGGGTCGGCGTCGGGGTGACCGGCACCTGGTCGCCCTTCGTCGGGTCCTGGATGATGTGCCGTTCCAGGTTGACCTGCGACTGCCCGGTGCCGCCCACGGTGATGTCGTCGTAGGCCTGGAGCAGCTTCTGCTTGTCGAAGTAGAGCACCGTCATCGACAGCGGGGTGGGCTTCTCGCCCTCCAGGCCGCGCAGCCCGGCGCCGCCCGTGGAGCCCTCGACGAAGAGCTGGGTGGGCTGTTTGCCCGGCACCTGCGGCAGCTTCGACACCTGCCGGGCGTGGGTGTGCCCGGCGAGCACCAGCGGACAGGTGCCGGAGAGCGGGCCGGCCGAGGCCGGGTCGTGCACCAGGGCGATGTTCACCGGCTTCGGCGAGTTGTTCACGGTGACGGCAAGCTGCTCGCCGGCCCCGATCACCTGGTCGGCGACCACCTTGGTGAGCCCGCTGCCGGCCGGCGAGGTCTCCTTGTCGGGGGTGAACCGGGGATCGCCGATGCCGGCGATGGTCAGCCCGGCGACCGTGGCCGTGGAGTTGTCCAGCACGACGGCGTTGGGCTGGGCGGCCACCGCGGCGGCCGTACGCGCCGAGTCGTGGTTGCCGCGGATGTAGACGTAGGGCTTCTTGAGCAGGCCGATCGAGCCGACGAAGGAGGCCTCGGGCTCGCTGCCCCAGTCGGTGATGTCGCCGGTGTCGATCACCACGTCGATGCCGAACTGCTCCACCACGGTGCGGATGAGCTGCCAGCCGGTCGGGTTGAGGTGCATGTCGGAGACGTGCAGCACCCGCGTGGTGCCGGGCGACGGCTGGACCACCGGCAGTGAGGAGACCGTGGTGTAGAGCTTGCTGACGTTGCCGACGAGCCGTTGCAGCTGCTCCGCGTACTTCGTGTAGTCGTTGGCGATCCGCCGCGCGTCACCGACGATCGCCGGGGCGTTGACCAGCAGCCCCTCGTAACGGGGCTCCTCTATCGCCTGCGGCCGGATGGTGGCGGCGGCCAGGCCGAGGCTGCCGGCGGTGACCGCGAGCGCGAGCCCGCCGGCCCACGCGGTGCGGCGCACGTCGCGGAAGACCAGCCCGGCCAGCAGCAGGGTGGCCAGCACCGCTGAGGCGAGGGTCTTGAGTCCGAGGCGCATCGCGCCGGCCCGGACGTCCTCGACCGCCGACTGGCTGGCCCGGCTGATGCTCGCCGGGTCGTCGATCAGCGCCTCGGTGCGCCGCTGGTCGAGCGCGCCCAGCTCGACGGTCAGGTAGGCCGGCCCGTCGTGGCTGTCCAGCAGCAGCGCGCCCAGCGGCGGGATGTCGACGGTGGTGCCGCCGCTCAGTGACGGGCTGAGGTTGAGCTGCGCGCGGAACGGCCCGATGTCGGTGCTTACGTGCCCGCCCGCGTACGTGCCGGCCACCACGCCGGCGAGGGTGACCACGAGCAGGGCCAGCACCACGCCGAGCCGGCGCAGGTGGGGGCCGGGGCGCCACCGGCGGCGGGCACGCTCCTCCTCCGGGGCCGCTCCGCCCCCGGCGTCGTGCTGCTCGTTCTCCTGGCCGTCCATGCTGAGATTCTGACCTGCCCGTCGAAGGATCTTGGCAAACCTGGGGAAGCGGGGTCAGCTGCGCCCGGCGCCGCCGTCCGCGAAGACCAGCCGCAGGATCCGGTCGTCGTCGCCGGCCGGCTTGCCGCGCCCGTCCCGGTTGGAGGTGCTCACCCAGACCGACCCGTCCGGCGCCACGGCGGCGGCCCGCAGCCGGCCGTACCGGCCGGTGAGCAGCTCGCGCGGCTGGCCGAGGACGGTGCCGTTGCCGGCCAGCTCGACCAGCCAGAGCCGCTGCCCACGCAGGCAGGCGGTGATCAGCAGCCGGCCGACGGACGCCAGGCCGGAGCAGGACGCCTCGCCGGTGCGCCACTGCACGATCGGGTTGACGTAGCGCTTGTCGTCGCCGCGACCCTCGACCTGCGGCCAGCCGTAGTTGCCGCCCTTGTTGATCTGGTTGATCTCGTCCCAGGTGTTCTGGCCGAACTCCACGGCGTACAGCTTCTTGTCCGGCGTCCAGGCGAAGCCCTGCACGTTGCGGTGCCCCGTTGACCAGACCAGGGAGCCCGCCGTGGGGTTGCCGGGGGCCGGCTTGCCGTCGCGGGTGAGCCGCAGGATCTTGCCGCCGAGGCTCTTCGGGTCCTGCGCGTTAGCGGTGCGCCCGGCGTCGCCGGTGCTGGCGTAGAGGAAGCCGTCCGGGCCGAAGCCCAGCCCGCCGCCGTTGTGGTTGCCGGCCTTGGGGATGCCCGTGACGATCGGGGTCGGGGGCCGGCCCAGTTCCACCTTCGCGATCCGGTTGTCCTCGGCACTGGTGTAGTAGACGAAGACCGTGCGGTCCCGGGCGTAGGCCGGGGAGACCGCGATGCCCAGCAGCCCGCCCTCGCCGGCGGCGGCCACGTCCGGGACGGTCTGCACCACCCGGACGGTCATCCCCTCCGGCCCCGACTCCGGGCCGACCTGGAGGATCCGCCCGCTGTCCCGTTCGGTGACCAGCGCGGCGCCGTCGGGCAGGAAGGCGATGCCCCAGGGCACCGCGAGCCCCTTCGCCAGCACCGTGGCCACCACCTGCTGCCCGGCCCCGCCGGGGCTGGCCGAGGTCGACGGCGACGGGAAGTTGGGCGGCTCACCGGCCGGGTCGGGATCCGGGTCGCCGAAGGCACAGCCGGCGGTGCCCAGCAGCAGCGTCGCGCAGGACGCCGCCAGCGCCGCCCGGAGGCGGCCGGCGCGGGGGTACGGGGGACGCGGCCTCACCCGGCCCAGCCTAGCCGGGCCGGGTGGGGAACCGGGCCGGACTGAACCGGGTAGCGGCTCAACGGGCGCGCAGGGCGAGCAGGGCGACGTCGTCCTCCCGCCGGTGGGCGGCGGCGAGCAGCCGGTCGCAGAGGGTCGCGAGGGGGAGCGCGGCACCTCCGGCGAGCTGCGCCATCAGTTCGACCTCGCCCTCGTCGATCGGCCGGTCCCGGCGCTCGGTCAGCCCGTCCGTGTACAGCAGCAGCGTGTCGCCGGGCGCGAGGGTCAGCTCCTGGCGGGTGCGCCGGGGCGGGCGGGTCAGGCCGAGCAGCGTCCCCCGGTCGCCGTCCAGGGCCCGCACCGGCCCGTCGGCGGGGATCAGCAGCGGCGGCGGGTGACCCGCGTTGCACCAGGAGACCCGCAGCCCCGGCGCGCCCGGGCGGACCCGGGCCAGGACGGCGGTGGCGACGGTCGGCACGGGCAGGCCCCGGATGGCCCGGTCCAGATGGGTCATGATCTCGTCGACCGGGTCGCCCCGCCCGTACGCGTCGCCCCGGACCAGGTTGCGCAGCTGGCCCATGGTCGCCGCGGCCTCGATGTCGTGCCCCGCGACATCGCCGATGGCGGCCACCAGGTCGCCGTCGGGCTGGACGAAGGCGTCGTACCAGTCGCCGCCCACCTCCACCCGGTCCGCCGCCGGCAGGTAGCGGGCGGCCAGCTCGACGCCGGGCACCACGGGCAGGGTGGGCAGCATGCTGTGCTGCAGCACCTCGGCGACGTGCCGCTGCTCGTCGTAGAGCCGGCTGTTGCCCACGGCCTGGCCGGCCCGGCGGCCGACGTCCAGGGCGGTCCGGAGGTCGGTCTCGTCGAACCCGCGCCGGCGCGGGCCGTTGACCAGCGTGACGGCGCCGATGGCCCGGCCGCCGGTGGCGGTGATCGGCACGCTGAGGTGGGAGCCGAAGCCCAGCCGCTCGGCCAGCGGCACCAGCTCCGGATTGGTGGCGCCCCTCTCGACGTCGGCCAGGGCGGCCGCTTCGCGCCGGACCGGCCGCCCGGTGCGCAGCACGGACCGGATGATCGAGTCGGGGCCGAGGCCGGTGGCCAGCAGCGCGGCGAACCGGGCGGTGTCGGCCGCCCGCTCCGGGTCCCAGTGGAATCCCGCCACGGTACGGGGCCGGCCCGCACGGTCGACCAGGGTGATCAGACACCAGTCGGCCAGCAGCGGGACCATGGCGCGCCCGAGCCGGTCGACCGCCGTGGCCACGTCGAGCGTGCCGCCCAGCATCTCGCTCATCCCGGCCAGCATGGCGAGCCGGTCGTGCGCCTCCTCGGCGCGGCGGCGGGCCTGCTCGGCGCTCTCCACGGCGATCCGCAGCCGCAGCTCGGACGAGCAGGCAGCGGCCAGGTCGGCGAGGGTACGCAGCTGTTCGGCGGTCCAGGCCCGGGGCTTGCTGTCGATGGCGCAGAGCGAGCCGAGCACCCGGCCGTCCAGATCGGTCAGCGGCATCCCGGCGTACGCGACGACGCCGAGGTCCTCGATGGCCGGGTTCCGCCGCACCCGGGGGTAGAGCCGGGCGTCGGGCAGCACCATGGGCACCTCGACGTCGACCACGTGCTGGCAGAACGAGTGGGTCAGCGGGGTCTCCCGGCGGGCGGCCCACGGCTCGGGCAGCCCGGTCGCGCCGGGGAAGAACTGGCGGTCGGCGGTGACCAGCGAGACCAGGGCGACCGGCACGTCGAGCAGGTCGCCGACCAGCCGCGCGAACCGGTCGAACGCCTCGTCGGGTGTCGCGTCGAGCCGGGTCTCCGCGAGGGACCGCAAGCGCTCGGGGTCGGTCAGCGCCGGAATCGGCACGACCGCGCGTCCGGCGCTGTCCTCGCTCATGGCCACCCGTCTTCGGTGTGCGGGGCGCCGGCCGACGCTCCGTCCTCGGTTATACCTCGCGCGCTCCGCCGCCAATCGTCCCAGCGGTGATCGTCACGACCCCGCGCGCCCGGGCGGTCCGGGACGGCTATCGTCGGCGGTCGTGAAGGTATGGATTCCGCACCCGGCCGGCCGGGGCCTCGTCGGCGAGCTGCCTCCGGGCGTCACCGTGGAGGTGCTGGAGGACCCCGCCCGGCCGCCGTCGTCCCCGGCCGGCGTGCGCTTCTGGGTGCCGCCCTTTCTCGCCGGCCCGGACGCCGGCGCGTTCCTGGCCGAGCTGCCGGACCTGGAGGTCGTGCAGCTCCTTTCCGCCGGGGCGGATGCCTGGGTGGGGCGGGTTCCCGAGGGCGTGACGCTCTGCGACGCCCGGGGTGTGCACGACTCGGCCACCGCCGAGTGGGTGGTCACCGCGATCCTGTCCGCGCTGCGCGGCTTCGGCCCGCTGGCCCGCGCCCAGGCCCGCCGGGAGTGGGCGTTCGACGAGGTGGCCCCGACCGACGAGCTGGCCGGCAAGCGGGTGCTGATCGTCGGCGCCGGCTCGATCGGCGCGGCCGTCCGGGCCCGGCTGGCCCCGTTCGAGGTGACCTTCACCCTGGTCGCCCGGTCGCCGCGTCCGGCCGAGGGCGTGCACGGTGTGGACGAGCTGCCCGCCCTCCTGCCCGAGGCGGACGTGGTGGTGCTGCTCGTGCCGTTGACCGACCAGACCCGGGGGCTGGTCGACGAGAAGTTCCTCGCCGCGATGCCGGACGGCGCGCTGCTGGTCAACGCCGCCCGGGGCCCGGTGGCCCGCACCCCGGCCCTGGTCGCGGAGCTGGCGTCGGGCCGGCTGCGGGCCGCGCTGGACGTGACCGACCCGGAGCCGCTGCCCGCCGACCATCCCCTGTGGGAGCTGCCGAACGTGCTGCTCACGCCGCACGTCGCCGGGTCGGTCCGTGGCCTGCTGCCGCGCGCGTACCGGCTCGTGGGGGAGCAGGTGCGCCGGTTCGCCGCCGGGCAACCGCTGGCGAACCGGGTGGTCGACGGCTACTGACCGGTCAGCCCGCGGACTCGGGCAGGGCCTGCCCGGTGGCGGCGACCAGCCGGGGCAGGTCGGCGGCGCGGACCGCGGGGAGCACCAGCGTCTCGCCGTCGTCGAGCCGGGCGACCGCCCGGCCGCGCGGGTCGGCGGCCAGCTCGGCGACCCGCTCCCAGGGCACCCTCCGCTGGCCGAGCAGCGCCCGCAGCCGCAGCTCGCGGGCGTCCGCGTCGGTGCCGGCCCGCCACGCCCAGACGCCGACCGCGAGCGGGATCAGCAGCACCCAGAGCAGCCACCACCGCGCGGTCGCCAGCGGCAGCGCGCCGAGGAACGCGACGATCGCGGCGACGAGGATCGCCTGGCTGTGGCGGAAACGGACGGTGTCGGCGCGGCTCACCACCCGATGATCCCACCCCGCACCGGCGCCGGCTCCGGCGGGCGGCGGGCGCCGACGGGACGCGAGGTGTGACGGGCGTCACGTCGGGTGTCGCGTAACCACGAGTGTCCGGGATCGTTTATGGGCGTGGCCGCGCCGGTCCCCGTCCGGCGCCGGCCGCACCCGCACCCGACCCGTTGACCCCGCACGTCGTACCGCAACCGCACCGCCCCGTGCCCCCTCACGAAGGCGACCGCCGTGCCCGTCACCCACCCCGCCGCCGGCCCCCTCCGCCGGCCACCGCTGCCCGACCTCGCCGTGTCGCTCGCCGGCGCGCTGTTCGTCCTCGCCGGTGCCGCCGGCCTGGTTCCCGGCCCGGCCGCCGTGGCGCTCGCCGTGGCCGGTGGCTCCGCCCTGGCCTGCGTCCGGCTCGCCTGGCTGGCCGGCGCCCCGCCCGCGCCACCCGACCCGGCCGCCCCCGCGCCCGCCGGCCGGCAGGCCCGCCGGGTGGCGCTGTCCCGCCGTGTCGCCGGGATCCTCGACGCCGCCGTGCTGGCCGCCGGCCTCACCGTCGCGGTGCTGCCGCTGAGCGACCCGGCGCACCGGCTGCCGGTCGCGCTGGCCGGATTGACGATCACCGCCCCGCTGTACGCGCTCGCCCTGCTGCGGTTGCCCGGCCGCTCCCGTCTCTCCGGCGGTGAACGGCTGCGGCGCGGCGTGGACGTGGCCGGCCTCGGCGTCAGCCTGGTCTTCGCCGGCTGGGTGCTGCTGCCCGCCGGTCCGGTGCCCCCGGCCGCGCGGGCCGCCAGCGTCGGCGGCGCCCTGGCGCTGGCCGTCCTGCTGGTGGCCGCGTTCGCCGAGCGGCGGCGACGGCCCGGCGCGGCCCGCTGCCATGCCGGCGCGGCCACCACGCTCGGTGCGCTGGCGCTGCTCGTGGTCCTGCTCGCCTACGCCACCCCGGAGCGGGCCCTGCTGGTCGTCGCGCCGCCGCTGCTCGCCGGCGCGCTGCTCACCGCGGCCGGCGCCCGGCGCACCGCCGCCGGGGAGCGGCCGCGCCGGGACGCGGCGCCGGCCGCCTGGCCCGGCCTCACCGCGCCGGCCGGCATCGCGGCGCTGGCCGCCGGTCAGCACCTGTGGACGGTGGGCGAGTTCACCGCCCCGGCGATCGCGCTCGGGCTGTCCGTCATCCCGCCCATGGTCGTACGCGAGGTCCTCGCGGCCACCGACCAGCGGCGCCGGGCCGAGCGGCTGGCCGCCAGCGAGGCACGGCTGCGGCACCTCGTCGGGGAGGACCGCCTGCCCGCCGACACCCCGCCGGCCGACCGGGCGGAGCTGGTCCACGCCCTCACCCGGCGGGCCGGCGGCGCGCTGCTCGTGGTCGACCTGCACGGCGCCGACGAGACGGCGGTGCTCGACCGGCCGGTGCTGGCCGAGGTCGTCCACCGGCTCCGGTCCGGCTCCGGCGCGCACGACCTGGTGGCCCGGCTCACCGACACCGAGTTCGCCGTGCTCACCGACCTCGGCCCGGTGCCCGCGTACGCGCTGGGCACCCGGCTGCTGGCCGCGCTCGCCGAGCCGTGTCCACGGCCCGGCGGGGTGAGCCGGATCCGGGCGAGCATCGGGCTGGCCGAGACCACCGGCGGCGAGCCGGAGGACGTGCTGCGCCAGGCCGACCTGGCCCGGCGGCGCGCCGTGCAGCTCGGCCGCGACCGGGTCGAGTGGTACGACGCCTACCTGGAGGAGCAGCTGGTCCGCCGGCTGGACCTGGAACGCGAGCTGCCGGGCGCGGTCGCCCGGGGCGAGCTGGACCTGGTCTACCAGCCGGTGCTGGCGCTGGCCGACCGGCAGCCGGTGGGCACCGAGGCGCTGCTGCGCTGGCGCAGTCCCGCACTGGGCACGGTGCTGCCGGAGGAGCTGCTGCCCGTCGCGGCCGACCTCGACCTGCTCGGCGAGGTCGGGCGGTGGGTGCTGGACCGGGCCTGCCGGCAGCTCGCCGACTGGTCGGGCAGCGGCCGGGAGCTGTGGATGGCGGTCAACGTCACGCCCCGGGAGCTGGCCGCGCCCGATTTCGTGGCCCGTACGGCGACGGCCCTGGCCGCGTACGACGTGCCGCCGGAGCGCCTGGTGGTCGAGGTGGCCGAGCCGGCGGTGGCCGCCGAGCTGTCCACCGTGGTGGCCCGGCTCGCCGGTCTCCGCTCGCTCGGCGTCCGCACCGCGCTCGACGACTTCCGTGCCGAGCACGCCTCGCTCGCCCAGCTCCGCCGGCTCCCGATCGACTTGCTCAAGGTGGGCCCGCACCTGGTCGGGCCGGGCGCCGACGGGCAGCGCCCGCTGATCGACGTGGTCGCCAACCTGGGCGACCGGCTCGGGCTGGAGGTGGTGGTCGAGGGGCTGGAGTCCGACGCCCAGGTGGCCGGCGCCCGGCGGGCCGGCTGCCGCTACGGGCAGGGCTTCGTGCTGGCCCGGCCGGCCCCGGCCGAGCGGGTGGAGGCGTGGTTCGAGGAGTTTCCCTCGACACCCCGCTGACCTGGCCGGCCGTCCAGGTTGCTGAACCGGTTCAGCGCAGGCGCGGCGGCGCGGTGCTGCCGCGCGGCGTGAGGTGGGCGGTCTCGTCCTGGAGCCCGGCCACCGGCTCGCCCGCGATCACGGCGAGGAGTTGGCGCGCGGCGTGCGCCCCGTACGCCGGGATGTCGCGGCCCAGCGCGGTGAGCGGCGGGTGCACGAGCTGGCAGAGCGGGGAGTCGTCCCAGGCCACGATGGACAGGTCGCCGGGCACGGCCAGCCCCATCTCCTGGGCAACGGAGAGCCCGGCGATCGCCATCACGTCGTTGTCGTAGATGACCGCGGTGGGCCGCGCGGCGGAGCTGAGCAGGCGGCGGGTGGCCCGCGCCCCCTCCTCGCCGGTGTAGTCGGACCACACCGTGCTGGCCTCGTCGAGCCCGAGCCGCCGGCACACCTGCGTGAACGCGTCGGTGCGGATCTCGGTGTGCAGCAGCGAGGGCAGCCCGCCGACCCGGGCGATCCGCCGGTGGCCGAGCGCGACCAGGTACTCCACCGTCTCGACCAGGGCCGCCGCGTCGTCGGACCACACGCTGGCCAGGCTGCCGGTGTGGCCCGGCCCGCCGATGACGACGGCCGGCAGCTGCAACTCCTCCAGCGCGGGCACCCGCCGGTCGTCGGTGCGCAGGTCGCAGACGAACACGCCGTCCACCCGGCGCTCGGCCCACCAGCGGCGGTAGACCGCGATCTCGGCGTCCTGGTCCGCCACCACCTGGAGGGTCAGCGCGTAGGAGCGGGCCGACAGCTCGGCCTCCACGCCGCTGATCAGCTCCATGAAGAAGGGCTCGATGCCCAGTATCCGGGCGGGCCGGCACAGGGCCAGGCCGACCGCCTTGGCGGTGGCGCCGGACAGCGCCCGGGCGGCACTGCTCGGGCTGAACCCGATCTCCGCGGCGATCGCCAGGATCCGCTGGCGGGTCGCCTCGGACACGCCGGGCTGGCCGTTCAGCGCGTACGACACCGCGCCCTTGGAGACCCCGGCCCGCCGGGCGACATCGGCGATGGTCGGCCGCTTCACCGGCGCTCCTCCACTGGTCCGGCCCTCGCGGGCCCGTCTCCGCCGCCGGGGTGAACCGGCGGCCGTCACGCTAATGCACCGCCCGCGGCGCCGTCGGTCCGGCGCGGTGCGCCGCTTGCGCGGTTAAGCTCGATGGTCGCGGTCTCCGACCTGGCCAGCGGCAACTACGTGATCTACCGGCGGGTCCTGGCCGGGGCGTTCATCGCCACCGTGCCGCTGCTCGTCATGCTGTTCATCGGTGGACGTCAGATCGTCCGCGGAATCATGGAAGGCGCGGTGAAGTCGTGAGCCGTCAGACGCTGCACGAGGGTTGGGTGCTGCGGGCCGTACCGGGTCCGCAGGTGCCGCCGGAGCTCGCCGGGCGGGCCGTGCCGGCGACCGTCCCCGGAGAAGTGCACACCGACCTGCTGGCGGCCGGCCTCATCCCCGACCCCTACCTCGACGACAACGAGAACCGCCTGCACTGGATCGGCCGCACCGACTGGGTCTACGAGACCACCGTCCAGCGGCCGCCCGGCGACGACGAGCGGATCGACCTCGTCTGCGCCGGCCTGGACACGGTCGCCACGGTCGGCCTCAACGGCACCGAGGTCGGCCGCACCGAGAACCAGCACCGCGGCTACCGGTTCCCGGTCGGCCCGCTGCTCCGGCCGGGCGCCAACACGCTCACCGTGCGCTTCGACTCGGCGTACCGCTACGCCGAGGCGCACCGGGACCGGCTCGGCGACCGGCCCAACGCGTACCCGGAGCCGTTCCACTTCATCCGCAAGACCGCCTGCAACTTCGGCTGGGACTGGGGACCGACCGTGGTCACCGCCGGCATCTGGCAGGAGATCGGGCTGCACGCCTGGTCCACCGCCCGGCTGGCCACCGTTCGGCCGCTGGTCACCGTCGAGGGCGGCACCGGCCGGGTGGAGCTGCACGTCGAGGTCGAGCGGATGCAGGACGGCCCGCTCACCGTGCGGGCCACCGTGGCGGGCGCCGCCGTCGAGGTCACCGTCCCGGCCGGTGAGTGCCGGGCCGTGGCGACCCTCACCGTCCGCGATCCGGCGCTCTGGTGGCCCGCCGGGTACGGCGACCAGCCCCTCCACGACCTCGACGTGACGCTCCACGCCGCGGACGGCCCGGTGCTGGACCGGTGGTCCCGGCGGATCGGCTTCCGCTCGGTACGCCTGGACACCGCGCCCGACGCGCACGGCTCCGCGTTCACCCTGCACGTCAACGAGGTGCCGGTCTTCGTGAAAGGGGTCAACTGGATCCCCGACGACGCGTTCCCCAACCGGGTCACCCGGGCCCGCCTCGCCGAGCGGTTCGGGCAGGCGGTCGGCGCGAACGTGAACCTGCTGCGGGTCTGGGGCGGCGGCCGCTACGAGTCGGAGGACTTCTACGAGCTGGCCGACGAGCTCGGGCTGCTGGTGCAGCAGGACTTCCTCTTCGCCTGCGCCGCCTACCCCGAGGAGGAGCCGTTCCGCAGCGAGGTCGAGGCGGAGGCGCGGGAGCAGGTCACCCGGCTCGCGAGCCACCCCTCGCTCGTGCTCTGGACCGGCAACAACGAGAACATCTGGGGCTGGCACGACTGGGACTGGCAGGAGCCGCTCGCCGGCCGCACCTGGGGACGCGGCTACTACCTGGACCTGCTGCCCGCGGTCGTCGGCGAGCTGGACCCCACCCGGCCGTACTGGCCGGGCAGCCCCTGGTCGGGCAGCGAGGACGTGCACCCCAACGACCCGGCGCACGGCACCACACACATCTGGGACGTGTGGAACACCGACGACTACACGAAGTACCGGGAGTACGTGCCCCGCTTCGTCGCCGAGTTCGGCTACCAGGCGCCCCCCGCGTACGCGACGCTGCGCCGGGCCCTCTCCGACGAGCCCCTCGCCCACGACTCGCCCGGGATGGCGCACCACCAGAAGGCCGCCGACGGGGACCGGAAACTCCAGCGTGGACTCGAGGCCCACCTGCCGGCGCCCGCGGGCTTCGACGACTGGCACTACCTCACCCAGCTCAACCAGGCCCGGGCCATCCAGCTCGGCGTCGAGCACTTCCGCTCGTACCGGCCGGTCTGCATGGGCACGATCGTCTGGCAGCTCAACGACTGCTGGCCGGTCACCTCGTGGGCGGCGGTCGACGGCGACGGGCGGCGCAAACCCCTCTGGTACGCGCTCCGCCGCGCCTACGCGCCCCGCCTGCTCACCGTGCAGCCGCGCGACGGCGGGCTGGCGCTCGTGGCGGTGAACGAGACCGGCGAGGCGTGGCACGCGCCGGCCACGGTCACCCGGGTCGGCCTCACCGGGGAGCCGAGGGCGAAGACCTCGGTGGACCTCGACGTCCCGGCGTACTCCTCGGTGGTGCTGGCGCTGCCGGCGGAGCTGGCGCGGCCGGACGAGGCCCGGCGGGAGCTGCTGGTCGCGGAGGCCGGGGAGACCGCGGAGCGGGCGCTGTGGTTCTTCGCCACCGACCGGGAGATCGAGTGGCCGGCGGCGGAGCTCGCCGCGACGGTCGAGCCGGTCGAGGGCGGGCAGCGGGTGCGGGTGACCGCCCGGACGCTGCTGCGCGACCTGACCCTCTTCCCGGACCGGCTCGACCCGTCCGCGCAGGTCGACGGGGCGCTGGTCACCCTGCTGCCGGGGGAGTCGGCCACCTTCACCGTGCACTCCGGGGCCGCGCTCGACCCCGCCGCGCTGACCACCCGCCCGGTGCTCCGCTGCGTCAACGACCTCACCGGGTAACCGTTCCTGGATCTTGGCGAGTTGCCGTTCGTGGCGGACGGCAAGTCGCCAAGATCTCGGCAGCTAGTTGAAGATTTTCGCAAGTGCTAAAGTCTTCAGGGTTTTCCGGGGAGGAGTCGTCGTGTCGGTGCCGCTGTACCAGGCCAAGGCGGAGCTGTTCCGCACCCTCGGACACCCGGTCCGGATCCGGGTGCTCGAGCTGCTCCAGGACGGGCCCAAGCCGGTCCGCGACCTGCTCGCCGCCATCGACGTCGAGCCGTCCAACCTCTCCCAGCAGCTCGCCGTCCTGCGCCGGGCCGGCATGGTCA
Source organism: Micromonospora terminaliae (assembly GCF_009671205.1). Lineage (NCBI taxonomy): Bacteria > Bacillati > Actinomycetota > Actinomycetes > Micromonosporales > Micromonosporaceae > Micromonospora > Micromonospora terminaliae. Next base: position 126,269 of record NZ_CP045309.1, read on the forward strand.
CCTCGCACCGCGACGGCCCGCTGGTCGTCTACTCGCTCAGCACCCCGGACGTGGCCGACCTGCTCGCCGCCGGCCGGCGGATCCTCGGCGCGGTCCTGACCGATCGGGACGCCCTCCTCGACGAGCTTCGCGCCGGGGAAGGGGAGCGGTGAACGCGGCGGCCCCCTCGGCCATCGACGGCCCGTCCCGTCCCGGCGTCCCCGGCGGCGGTCCACGGCGGGCCGGCCGGCTGCTCCGGACCCGGCTGTCCGGGCTGCTGCCGGGCCGGTCCGACTGGGCGGCGGTACGCCGCTCGCCCCGCCGCGACCTGCTCGCCGGGCTCACCGTGGCCGTGGTGGCGCTGCCCCTCGCGCTCGCCTTCGGCGTCACCTCCGGGCTCGGCGCGCAGGCCGGGCTGGTCACCGCCGTGGTCGCGGGGGCCGTCGCCGCGATCTTCGGCGGCTCCAACCTCCAGGTCTCCGGCCCCACCGGGGCGATGACCGTGGTGCTCGTGCCGGTGGTGCAGCGCTTCGGCGCCCGCGGCGTGCTGATGGTCGGCGCGCTGGCCGGCCTTATCCTGCTCGCCCTCGCCCTGGCCCGCCTCGGCCGCTACGTCCGCTATCTGCCCACGCCCGTGATCGAGGGCTTCACCGCCGGCATCGCCGTGGTCATCGCCCTGCAACAGGTGCCGGCGGCCCTCGGCGTCACGGATGCCCACGGCGAGAAGGTCTGGGCGGTGGCCGCCGACGCGGTCGTGCGGTTCGCCGCCCACCCCCGGCCCGTGGCCGTCGCCATGGCGCTGGCCGTGGCCACGCTCATGCTGCTCGGCGCCCGATGGCGGCCCGGCCTGCCGTTCTCCCTGCTCGGCGTGGCCGCCGCCACGCTGTTCGCCGAACTCGCCCCGGTCGAGCTGGTCCGCATCGGCGCCCTGCCGCAGGGACTGCCGAGCCCCGCACTGGACTTCCTCGACCCCGGCGCGCTCGGCGTGCTGCTGCCCAGCGCGCTCGCGGTGGCCGCGCTCGCCGCCCTGGAGAGCCTGCTCTCGGCGACCGTGGCGGACGGGATGACCGTCGGCGAACGGCACGACCCGGACCGGGAACTGTTCGGGCAGGGCCTGGCCAACCTGGCCGCCCCGGTCTTCGGCGGCATCCCGGCCACCGCCGCCATCGCTCGCACGGCCGTCAACGTGCGGGCCGGCGCCTCGTCGAAGCTCGCTGCGCTCACCCACGCCGTCGCCCTCGCCGCCATCGTGCTGGCCGCCGCCCCGCTCGTCGGCCGCATTCCGCTCGCCGCGCTGGCCGGGGTGCTGCTCGCCACCACCGTGCGGATGGTGGAGGCCGGGTCGCTGCGTGCGCTGTTCCGGGCCACCCGGGCCGACGCCGTGGTGCTGGTGCTCACCTTCGCGGTCACCGTGATCTGGGACCTGGTCACCGCGGTGGCGGTCGGGCTGGCCGTGGCCGTCGTGCTCGCGCTGCGCGCGGTGGCCCGCAGCGCCCGGTTGGAACAGGTCCCCCTCGACCCCGGCGAGCACAGCGCCGAGGAGCACGCGCTGCTGGCCGAGCACATCGTCGCCTACCGGCTGGACGGGCCGCTCTTCTTCGCCGCCGCGCACACCTTCCTGCTGGAGCTGGCCGAGGTGGCCGACGTCCGGGTGGTCATCCTGCGGATGTCCCGCGTGTCCACCGTGGACGCCACCGGCGCGCAGGTGCTCGGCGACGCCGTCGACCGGCTGCGCGGGCGGGGGATCGCCGTGCTGCTCTCCGGCATCACCGCCGGCCACGACCAGGTGCTCAGCACGCTGGGCGTGGCGGCGGAGCTGCGCCGGGAGGGGCTGATCTTCCCGGACACCCCGGCCGCCATCCGCCACGCCCGCACCATCGCCCTGGCGGGCTGACCGCCCGGGGCGGCTTACTCCGGGACCCGCCGGTACGCGCCGTCGCTGGCCGAGGTGGCCATCGAGGCGTACGCGCGCAGCGCCGCCGACACCGGCCGGACCCGGTCGGCCGGGGTGTACGGGCGGTCCCGCTTCTCCTCGGCCACCCGGCGCGCCTGGAGCACGTCGTCGGGCACGTTGAGCTGGATCGACCGGGCCGGGATGTCGATGACGATCTCGTCGCCCTCCCGGACCAGCGCGATGAGCCCGCCCGACGCCGCCTCCGGGGAGACGTGCCCGATGGACAGGCCGGACGTGCCGCCGGAGAACCGGCCGTCGGTGAGCAGCGCGCAGGAGCGGCCCAGCCCGCGGCCCTTGAGGAACGAGGTGGGGTAGAGCATCTCCTGCATGCCGGGGCCGCCCTTCGGGCCCTCGTAGCGGATCACCACCACGTCCCCGGCCACGACCTCCTTGGCCAGGATGGCCGTGACCGCGTCGTCCTGCGACTCGTAGACCTTCGCCGGCCCGCGGAAGGTCAGGCACTCCTCGGGCACCCCGGCGGTCTTCACCACGCAGCCGTCCGGCGCGAGGTTGCCGTGCAGGATGGCCAGCCCGCCGTCCGCGCTGTACGCGTGCTCGCGGTCCCGGACGCAGCCGCCGGCCGCGTCGGTGTCCAGCGAGGACCAGCGGTTGGTGGTGGAGAACGGCTCGGTGGTGCGCACCCCGCCCGGTGCGGCGTGGAACAGCTCGACCGCCTCCCGGGTGGCCGAGCCGCCGCGGACGTCCCAGTCGGCGAGCCACTGCTGGAGCGAGGGGGAGTGCACCGCGTGCACGTCCCGGTGGAGCAGGCCGGCGCGGTCGAGCTCGCCGAGGATGGCCGGGATGCCGCCGGCCCGGTGCACGTCCTCCATGTGGTACTGCGGGGAGTTCGGCGCGACCTTGGCCAGGCAGGGCACCCGCCGGGAGATGGCGTCGATGTCGGCCACGCCGAAGTCCAGTTCCGCCTCGCGGGCGGCGGCCAGCAGGTGCAGCACCGTGTTGGTCGAGCCGCCCATGGCCACGTCGAGCGCCACGGCGTTCTCGAAGGCGGCCCGGCTGGCGATCGACCGGGGCAGCACGGAGGCGTCGTCCGAGTCGTACCAGCGCTTGGCGATCTCCACGGCGGTGCGGCCGGCCTCGACGAAGAGCGACCGGCGGGCGGCGTGGGTGGCCAGCGTCGAGCCGTTGCCGGGCAGGGCCAGGCCGATGGCCTCGGTGAGGCAGTTCATCGAGTTGGCCGTGAACATGCCGGAGCAGGAGCCGCAGGTCGGGCACGCGGAGCGCTCGATCTCGCCGAGCTGCTCCTCGGTGACGGCCTCGTTCGAGGAGGCGATCATGGCGTCGATCAGGTCGATCTTGGAGTGGACGACGCCCTCGATGGCCACCGTCTTGCCGGCCTCCATGGGGCCGCCGGAGACGAAGACGGTCGGGATGTTGAGCCGCAGCGCGGCCAGCAGCATGCCCGGGGTGATCTTGTCGCAGTTGGAGATGCAGACCAGGGCGTCCGCGCAGTGCGCGTTGACCATGTACTCGACCGCGTCGGCGATCAGCTCGCGGCTGGGCAGCGAGTAGAGCATGCCGCCGTGGCCCATGGCGATGCCGTCGTCCACCGCGATGGTGTTGAACTCCCGGCCCACGCCGCCGGCCTCGGCCACCGCGTCGGCCACCAGGCCGCCGAGGTCCTTGAGGTGTACGTGGCCGGGGACGAACTGGGTGAAACTGTTCGCGATGGCGACGATCGGCTTGCCGAAGTCGTCGTCGGTCATCCCGGTGGCCCGCCACAGGGCCCGGGCGCCGGCCATCGTCCGACCGTGGGTGGATGTCCTCGACCGCAGCTCAGGCATGCATACCAGTCTGACACCGCCGCCGCGGTGGCCCCCGGGCACACGCGCCGTGTCCCAACAGTTGCACACCCGGTGCCCCACGGGAGGCGCCGATCCGGCACAGTTGAGGTCGTGCAGTCGTCCCCGGGGATGGTCATCGTCGCGGTGCTGAGCGGGCTCGCCGCAGCCGGCGCCGCCGCCCTGCTCGCCGCCTCGGCGCGCCGGCGGGGTGGGCCGCACCGGCGGGCCCACGTGCTGCTCGCGGCCGCCGCCGGGGTCGCCCTGCTCAGCCTGCTGCTCGGGCTGGCCGGCACCCTCGCGGCCGGCGACCACTGGGCGCACCGGCAGGGGCAGCGCACCGGCTGGGCCACCCTCGTCTCGTTCGGCACCACGGCCGCCGGGCTCGGCCTCGGCGTCGCCCTGCTCCGGCTGCCCGGCACGGCCGCGGCCCGGGCGGCCACCGCCCGGCTGCTGCTCGACGGCGTGATCATGGCGGGCGCGCTCTGGTTCGTCGGCTGGGCGCTGTTCAGCCCGCCGACGCGGCTGCTCGGGGACGCGACCCCGGTCGCCTGCCTGCCCATCCTGCTGGCCACGGTCAGCGCCGCGCTCACCGCCGGGCTCACCCTGATCATGGTGCTGCGGGCGGCGCCGCCGCGCGGCCGGTTGGTCCTGCTCGGTGCCGGCGCCACCGGGGTGACCTGCGGCGGCCTCGGCCTGTCGGCCGGGCTCTGTCAGGCCGGCGCGGGCCTGGCGTTCGCGGGCGCCGCGGTGATCGCCGCCGGCCTGCTGGCCACCGCCCTGGCCGCGCACCGGGTCGACCTGCCGCAGGTCGACGTCGACCTCATCCGCCGCGACGGCGAGTACGCCTTCGTGCCGATGTTCGCGATGGCCGCCTCCGCCATGTACCACCTGGTGCAGGGCGGCCGGTTCGACGTGTTCGGCATCGCGGCCGGCAGCGTCGAGGGCTTCGCCCTGGTGGCCCGGCAGTACCTGGCCCTCAACGACGTCCGCAACTACGCGGGCCGGCTGGCCGAGCGGGAGGCGCACTTCCGCGAGCTGGCGCACACCGACCCGCTGACCGGCCTGGCCAACCGGCGCGGCCTGCTGCGCGCGCTGCACCGCTGCGCCGAGGCCGGCGTCCCCTGCGTGCTGCTCGGGCTCGACCTGGACGGCTTCAAGAACGTCAACGACATGCGCGGGCACGACGTCGGCGACGCCGTGCTGGCCGAGGTGGGCCGGCGGCTGCGCGGCAACCTGCGCCCGGGCGACCTGGCCGCCCGGCTGGGCGGCGACGAGTTCGCGGTGCTCATGCACGGCACCAGCGAGCCCGGGCCGGTCGCCGAGCGGCTGCTCGGCGTGCTGGGCCGCCCCTACGAGGAGGCCGAGGGGCCGGTCTTCCTCTCGGTCAGCATCGGGGTGGCCGGCGGCTGCGGCGAGACCGACGTCGAGCTCCTGCTGCGCAACGCCGACCTGGCACTGCGCTACGCCAAGCAGCGCGGCAAGAACCGGATCGAGCGCTACGACGCCACCTACGACCAGCTGCTGCGCCGGCGCACCATGCTGGAGCACGAGCTGCGGGGCGCCATCGAGCGCGACGAGCTGCGGCTGGCCTTCCAGCCGGTGGCGTCGCTGCCCTCGGTCCGGCCGGTCGGCGCCGAGGCGCTGCTCCGCTGGCACCACCCGGAGCTGGGCAACGTCCGGCCCGACGAGTTCATCCCGCTCGCCGAGGAGTGCGGGATGATCTCCAAGCTCGGCGCCTGGGTGCTGCACCAGGCCTGCTACCAGCTCTCCCGGTGGCTGGCCGACGGGCACGACGTCTGGGTGTCGGTCAACGTCTCGCCCCGGGAGCTGCACGCACCGGAGTACGTGGTCCAGGTCGCCGACGCGCTGCGCGCCCACCACGTGCCGCCGCAGCGGCTGGTGCTGGAGGTCACCGAGCACGCCGTCGCCACCGACCTCGACGAGCTGATCCGGCGGCTCACCGCGCTGCGCCTCACCGGCGTGCGGATCGCGCTGGACGACTTCGGCGCCGGCTACTCCTCGCTGGGGCAGCTGCGCCGGCTCCCCATCGACATCCTCAAGATCGACCACAGCCTGGTGGCCGAGCACGAGCCGGTCCGGCCGGTCGGCCGCGACGGGCCGGCGTTCGCCCCCATGGTCGACATCGTGATGCGTCTCGGGCACCAGCTCGGCCTGGAGGTGATCGCGGAGGGGGTCACCACCCCCGCCGAGCTGGCCGCCGTGGTGGCCGCCGGCTGCCGCTTCGGGCAGGGCGCGGCCTTCGGCTGGGGCGTGCCCGCCGAGCACCTGGAGGCGATGCTGGACGCGGCCACCTCGCCCGGCAACCGCCCCGCCTCGGCGCCGCCCGCCGCGCCGGCCCCACCGGCCCGGATCGGGCCGTCTCCGCTGCTGCCCCGGCTCCGGTCGAACCCGCCCGCCCAGGTGCCCGCGCCGCGTACCTCGAATGAGGGATCTTCGCAGGTCGTGCCGGGCGCGGAGAGCGCTCCGGGAGGCGACACGCCCACGTCCGTGAACCAAAATGTGGGATCAGTTGACTCATCGCGTGAGATGCGTCAGGCTTAGCCGCATGTCGTCGAACCGGTCGCTGCGAGTACTTACCTGAGCGCACTCTCCCCAACGAGAGTGCGCTGGCCCCGTGCATCTTGCACGTGGGCTTTTTTGTTGCCGTCGGACCATCGCCGGGACGCCCGCGTCCCATCCTGAGAAGCGCATCACCCACTCCAGCCGAAGGCCTGAACCGCCATGACGAGACCCACGCCAGAGACCCTCGCCCACTCCGCCCGGCGAGCCCGCCCGGCCACCGAGCCGGCCGGTGACGCCGACCACGCCCCCGCTCCCCGCACCGGTGCTCCGCAGGCCGCCCCGGCCGTACGGCAGCCCGCCACGGCGCAGGTCTCCGGCGCCGGCTCGCTCGTGCGGTCCCTCGAGGCGCTCGGCGTCGACGTCGTCTTCGGCATCCCGGGCGGCGCGATCCTGCCGGCGTACGACCCGCTCTACGACTCGACCGTCCGGCACATCCTGGTCCGGCACGAGCAGGGCGCCGGGCACGCGGCCACCGGCTACGCGCAGGCCACCGGCAAGGTCGGCGTCTGCATGGCCACCTCCGGCCCGGGCGCGACCAACCTGGTGACGCCGATCGCCGACGCGTACATGGACTCGGTGCCGATGGTGGCGATCACCGGCCAGGTGGCCCGCCCGTCGATCGGCACGGACGCCTTCCAGGAGGCGGACATCCAGGGCATCACCCTGCCGATCACGAAGCACAACTTCCTGGTGCAGACGGCCGAGGAGATCCCGCAGGTGCTCGCCGAGGCGTTCCACCTGGCCTCGACCGGCCGGCCCGGCCCGGTCCTGGTGGACATCCCCAAGGACGTCCTCCAGGCGCCGACCACCTTCACCTGGCCGCCCACCCTGGACCTGCCCGGCTACCGGCCCACCCTGCACCCGCACGGCAAGCAGATCCGCGAGGCGGCCCGGCTGATGACCAGCGCCCGCCGCCCGGTGCTCTACGTCGGCGGCGGCGTGCTCAAGGCCGGCGCCACCGAGGGGCTGCGCCGGCTGGCCGAGCTGACCGGCATCCCGGTGGTCACCACCCTGATGGCGCTCGGCGCGTTCCCCGACTCGCACCGGCAGCACCTGGGCATGCCCGGCATGCACGGCACCGTCGCCGCGGTCTACGGCCTCCAGAAGTCCGACCTCATCGTGGCCCTGGGCGCCCGCTTCGACGACCGGGTCACCGGCAAGCTGGACTCGTTCGCGCCGGACGCCACCGTGGTGCACGCCGACATCGACCCGGCCGAGATCGGGAAGAACCGGCACGCCGACGTCCCGATCGTGGGCGACGCGCGGCACGTCATCGACGAGCTGATCGCGGCCGTCATGGCCGAGCAGGCGGCCCGGCCGGCCGCCGACCTCGCCGACTGGTGGAACCAGCTCGACGACCTGCGCGGGCGCTACCCGCTGGGCTACGAGGAGCCGGCCGACGGCACGCTCTCCCCGCAGTACGTGATCAAGCGGCTGGGCGAGATCGCCGGCCCGGACACCGTCTACGTGGCGGGCGTCGGCCAGCACCAGATGTGGGCCAGCCAGTTCATCTCGTACGAGAAGCCGTACACCTGGCTCAACTCCGGCGGCCTCGGCACCATGGGCTACGCCGTCCCGGCGGCGATGGGCGCCAAGGTCGGCAAGCCGGACACCACGGTGTGGGCGGTCGACGGCGACGGCTGCTTCCAGATGACCAACCAGGAGCTGGCCACCTGCGCCCTGGAGGGCATCCCGATCAAGGTCGCCGTCATCAACAACGGCAACCTGGGCATGGTCCGGCAGTGGCAGACCCTGTTCTACGGGGAGCGTTACTCGAACACCGAGCTGGGCACCCACAAGCACCGCATCCCGGATTTCGTGAAGCTGGCCGAGGCGCTCGGCTGCGTGGGCCTGCGCTGCGAGAACGCCGCCGACGTGGACAAGACCATCGAGGCGGCCATGGCGATCACCGACGCCCCGGTGGTCATCGACTTCGTGGTCGGCAAGGACGCCATGGTGTGGCCGATGGTCGCCGCCGGCACCAGCAACGACGAGATCATGTTCGCCCGGGGCGTGCGCCCCGCCTTCGACGAGGACGAACTCTGATGACGATGCACACGCTGTCCGTGCTGGTGGAGAACAAGCCGGGCGTCCTGGCCCGGGTCTCCGGGCTGTTCTCCCGGCGCGGGTTCAACATCGACAGCCTCGCGGTGGGGGAGACCGAGAACCCCGACGTCTCCCGCATCACCATCGTGGTCAACGCCGAGTCCTCGCCGCTGGAGCAGGTGACCAAACAGCTCAACAAGCTGGTCAACGTACTCAAGATCGTCGAGCTGGACCCACAGGTCTCGGTGGCCCGGGAGCTGCTGCTGGTCAAGGTCCGCGCCGACCGCAACGCACGGGGGCAGGTCCTCGAGACGGTCGCCCTGTTCCGCGCCCGGGTGGTCGACGTCGCGCCGGACACGCTGACCATCGAGGCCACCGGCACCCCTGACAAGCTCGACGCGCTGCTGCGCGACCTGGAGCCGTTCGGCATCAAGGAGATGGTCCAGTCCGGCACGGTGGCCATCGGGCGCGGCTCCCGCTCGATCACCGCCGGCCCGGCGCTGCGCGCCGCCTGATTCGCACCCCACCAGATTTTCGACGGGCCGACGGGCACCGCCGTAGGAAAGGGAAGTCAATGAGCGTTGAGGTGTTCTACGACGACGACGCCGACCTGGGCCTGATCCAGGGCCGCAAGGTCGCCGTGATCGGTTACGGCAGCCAGGGCCACGCCCACGCGCTGTCGCTGCGCGACTCCGGCGTCGACGTGGTGATCGGCCTGCCCGCCGGCTCGAAGAGCCGGCCGAAGGCCGAGGAGCAGGGCCTGCGCGTGCTCACGCCGGCCGAGGCGGCCGCCGAGGCCGACGTGATCATGATCCTGGCGCCGGACACCGCCCAGCGCGGCCTCTACGCCGAGGCGATCGCCCCCAACCTCGCCGCCGGCAAGGCGCTCTTCTTCGGCCACGGCTTCAACATCCGGTACGGCCTCATCAAGCCCCCGGCCGACGTGGACGTGGCGATGGTCGCCCCGAAGGGCCCCGGTCACCTGGTCCGCCGCCAGTACGTCGACGGCAAGGGCGTGCCCTGCCTGGTCGCCGTCGAGCAGGACGCCAGCGGCAACGCCTTCGGCCTGGCCCTGGCGTACGCCAAGGCGATCGGCGGCACCCGGGCCGGCGCGATCCGCACCACCTTCACCGAGGAGACCGAGACCGACCTCTTCGGCGAGCAGGCGGTGCTCTGCGGCGGCGCCGCGGCGCTGGTGCAGACCGGCTTCGAGGTGCTCACCGAGGCCGGCTACGCCCCCGAGGTGGCCTACTTCGAGTGCCTGCACGAGCTGAAGCTCATCGTGGACCTCATGTACGAGGGCGGCATCGCCCGGATGCGCTACAGCATCTCCGACACCGCCGAGTACGGCGACCTCTCCCGCGGCCCGCGGGTCATCGACTCCCGGGTGAAGGAGGAGATGCGCAAGATCCTCGGCGAGATCCAGTCCGGCGAGTTTGCCCGCGAGTGGGTGGCCGAGGACGAGGCCGGCCGGCCGAACTTCGCCAAGTGGCGGGCCGAGGGCGCGGCGCACCCGATCGAGGAGACCGGCCAGAAGCTGCGCGCCATGATGAGCTGGGTGGACCGGCCCATCACCGAGACCGCCTGAGTCCGCCTCAGGCAGCTCCGACGCGGCCCGCGGCCCGACGCTCTCCCCGGCGTCGGGCCGCGGGCCGCGGTCGTGGCCGTCACGACGAACCGGCCGTGCCGACCGACTCCTCGATGGCCGCGATCTCGTCGTGGATCCGCTCCGCCTCGGCCGTCCGGTCGAGGCGGAGCAGCGTGAGTCCGAGGTTGCGCAGCGGTGTGAGGAGTTCCGCCTGGTCGATCCGCTCCGGGTCGGCCCGCAAGAGGTCGAGACACTCCCGGTAGCTCCCGACCGCCTCCTCGAGTCGGTCGAGGGCGTGCATCCGGTTGCCCAGGTTGCAGAGCGCCTCGGCCAGCGGCAGCCGGAACGCCACCGGGTCCACGGAGAACAGGTCCCGGCGGACGGCCACGCACTCGCGCAGCAGATCCGCCGACCCGCCCGGGTCGCCGGCCAGGTGCACCGCCCGGGCCAGCGCGAAGAGGCACCGGCCGAGCAACTCCCGGTACGCCGGCTGCGCGCCGGACAGTAACCGGGCCAGCTCGACCGCCTCCCGTCCGGCCGCCAGCCCGTCCCCGTCCGGTCCGTCGACCCCCGGTGTCCCGCCCCCTGCCGCGGCCTCGGCCGCCGGTCCGCCGGGACCCGCGGTGGCCGGCAGCTCGAACACGGTCAGCGCGCAGCGCATCAGCAGGGCGCGGGCCAGCCGGGGGCGCCAGACCTCCGGAAGTTGCCCGGTGTGCTCCCGGCAGAGTGGGACGGCCTCGGCCAGCAGCTCTTCGACCGCCGCCCGGTCCCCGGCCGCGACTCGCAGGTCGACCAGCTCGAACAGGGCTCGGGCCAGCACCTCGTCGTGGTTGGTCCGGGCGAGCGCCGCCGCCTCGGTCAGGTGCGCGACGGCCCTGTCCCGTCGGCCGGCCCGGGCCGTCAGGTCATCCAGCACCAGCAGCCCGTGGGCCAACGCGGCGGCGGAGCCCGGCGTCCCCGCCGCCACCACCGCCCGCTGCCGGTCGACGGCCTGCTCCGCGAGCCGCACGGCCGTATCCGGATCGCCCAGCTGCGCCCGACACTCCGCCTCGATCAGCATGGCCCGGGCCAGCAGCGGTCGCCCCTGCCGGGGCTGGAGCCGGCTCCAGACCTCCACGTCGGGGCGGGACTCTTCGATCAGGTCGAGGGCTTCCTGCGCCGGGCCGGTGACCGTCAGGCCCTGGGCGAGGTCCAGCGCGGCCGCCATGCCGACAGTCAAGGACTGGGAGCGGCGGTAGGCGTTGAGAGCGCGGTGCAGTTCCAGAGCCTGCCGTCGGACGGTGTTCGCCTCCTCCCTCCGGCCCAGCGCCTCCTGGCAGTCGCCGATCACGAGCAGGGTCCGGGCCAGCCGCATCCGCTCCAGCCGGCGCAACTGGCCGCAGGCGTCCCAGGTCGCCCGCGCCCGCAGCGCCAGCCTGAGCGCTTCCCGTATCTCCCCGCACTGGTGGAGGTTCAGCGCGAGGAGTCCCCGGGCGGTGGCGAGCACCACCAGCGCGGACCGGTCGTCGGCGTCCTCGACGTAGCCGATGGCCTCCCGGAGTTGGTCGATCGCCTCGGTGGCGGGGGCGTTGTCGGGGGCCGCGGCCCGGGCCACCAGGGCCCGGGCCAGGGCGACCTGGTGCTGGTCCGGCCGCTCGGCGGCCAGTCGCCGGCAGAGGGCCACCGCCTCCTTGGCCGCCGCCGTGCGCCGCCCGGTCGAACCCGGCAGCCCGCTCATCTGGTGGGACCGGGTGACCAACGCCTCGGCCAGCCGGGGCCCCCACCAGTGGGGACCGAGCCGGGTCAGCTGGCGGAGCAGCGCGATCCGGACCACGAGCGACATCAGCGGCTCCCTCCCCGTGCGGGTGCTGGGTTCCGTTGTACGGGGGCTCCGCCAGCCACCGCGTCCGGTGAACGGCGGATGACGGGCGCGCGACGACCTGTGTGAGGGCGCTCACCCCGAGGTCCGGGACCCGGAGGGCGAACCGCCCCCTACCATCCTTTGTTAGGTGCTCCCGCCGGCACCTGACGGCCATGGCACGGATCGGCGCGGGCGCAGCGAGGCGTCCCGACGCCCCAGGCCGACCAAGAATCCGAGCGTCTACGAGGACCGATGAATCCTGTCGTACTGATCGCCGAAGAACTCGCTCCCGCCGCCATCGAGGTGCTCGCGCACGACTTCGACGTGCGTCACGTGGACGGCACCGACCGCCCCGCCCTGCTCTCCGCGCTCTCCGAGGCCGACGCGGTGATCGTACGCAGCGCCACCCAGATCGACGCCGAGGCGATCGCCGCCGCGCCCCGCCTCAAGGTGGTCGCCCGCGCCGGCGTCGGCCTGGACAACGTCGAGGTGCCGGCCGCGACCGCGCGGGGCGTCATGGTCGTCAACGCGCCCACCTCCAACATCGTGTCCGCCGCCGAGCAGGCGGTGGCGCTGCTGCTCGCCGTGGCCCGCAACACCGCGAGCGCCAGCGCCGCGCTGAAGGCCGGGGAGTGGAAGCGGTCGAAGTACACCGGCGTGGAGCTCCAGGGCAAGACCGTCGGCGTGGTCGGCCTCGGCCGCATCGGTGTGCTGTTCGCACAGCGCATCGCCGCCTTCGGCACCCGCCTGATCGCGTACGACCCGTACATCCAGCCGGCCCGCGCCGCGCAGCTCGGGGTCCGGCTGGTCGGCCTGGAGGAGCTGCTCCGGGAGAGCGACTTCATCTCGATCCACCTGCCCAAGACGCCGGAGACGGTGGGTCTCATCGGCGAGAAGGAGCTGGCGATCGTCAAGCCGGGCGTCCGGATCGTCAACGCCGCCCGCGGTGGCCTGGTCGACGAGCAGGCGCTCGCCAACGCGATCGCCGAGGGGCGGGTCGCCGGCGCCGGCGTGGACGTCTACGCCAAGGAGCCCTGCACCTCGTCGCCGCTGTTCGCCTTCGACAACGTGGTGGCCACCCCGCACCTGGGCGCCTCCACCCACGAGGCGCAGGACAAGGCCGGCCTGGCCGTGGCGAAGAGCGTCAAGCTGGCGCTCCAGGGCGAGTTCGTGCCGGACGCGGTGAACGTGCAGGCCGGCGGCGTGGTCGCCGAGGACGTCCGGCCGCTGCTGCCGCTGGCCGAGAAGCTGGGCCGGGCCTTCACGGCCCTGGCCGGCGGGGTGGCCGCCAGCGTCACCGTCGACGTGCGCGGCGAGGTCGTCGCCAACGACGTGTCGGTGCTCAAGCTCGCCGCCACCAAGGGGCTGTTCAGCTCCGTGGTGGAGGAGCAGGTCACCTACGTGAACGCGCCCCACCTGGCCGCCGAGCGGGGCGTCGAGGTCACCCTCGCCACGCAGGCGGAGACCGTCGACCACCCGAACCTGGTCACCGTCCGCGGCGCGCTGCCGGACGGCCGGACGGTCAGCGTCTCCGGCACGGTCACCCACACCGGCGCGCGCGACGTGCTCAAGCTGACCGAGGTGGACGGTTTCGACGTGGAGATCGGCGCGGAGGGCATCCTGGTCTTCCTGCGCTACGTCGACCGGCCGGGCGTGGTCGGCACCGTCGGCACCCTGCTCGGCGAGGCCGGCGTGAACATCGCCGCCATGCAGGTGGCCCGCCGCGAGGCCGGTGGCGAGACGCTCATGACGCTCACCGTCGACCAGGCCCTGGGGGCGGACCTGCTCACCTCGGCGGCCGACTCGATCGGCGCGGTGGCGGCGAGCGCCGCGGACCTGCGCGACGAGTAGTCCGGCCACGACGTATCGGGGGCCCGGCCGCACGGCCGGGCCCCTTCGTCGTACCCGGAGGTCAGGACTCGACGCGGGCCGGTGGCGGGTAGACCGAGCCGTCCTGGGCGTCGAACAGCATCAGGTCGTGCTCGCCGGCGAGCCGCTCGATGTCCAGCAGCACCTCGTCGGCGCAGGTGGGGAAGAGGTTCAGCTCCACGTGGTCGCTCGCCGCGTGCAGCGGGGCGACCTCCCAGGGCGTACCCGGGCCGGCGGGCCGGTCGGGATAGCTGGCCGTGATGGCGCGGTAGAAGGCGACCACGCGCGGGTCGGGTTGCTGGTTGGCGTGCCACCCCTCGCGGCACCGCCGCACCGCCGCCCGCACCTCGTCGGGTGTGGCCCCGGCCCGCAGGGCCCACACGCTCAGATCGAAACTCACGGCGGACAGCGTGCCATCCCCGGTCCGCGCCGTCACCCCTGCCCCGCCGCAGGTCGACTCGCTGATTACCGACAGCACCCCGGACAGTCCGCTGTGGAGACTCTTGCGTCGAGTTGCGTCGATTCGCTAGCGTACCCGTGCGGTCACTGGCTGAGTCGAAAACCGGCCCGTCTTCGGGTGGCGCGGTCGGCCACCGGCCCACCGGCCCGCACCCCTCGATTGCGCGAGCCACGCGCACTCGTCGCTGACCGGCCCCCACGGTCGTTGCCGAGACCGTGGGGGCCGATCGCGGTCGACGTCCCGGGTGCGAGGGCGGGGCGGCGCGCCGCGCGGTCAGCGCCGGCGGTGGGCGAAGAGCGCCCGGTATTCCGAGCCGTTGCGGAACCAGGCCAGCCCGGCCGGACCGGCCGCGTACAGGGCCGTGGCGTAGGCGTCGGCCACCGCGAGGTCCGGGCCGACCACCGTGGCGGCGACCAGTTGGTCGGCCGGCTCGCCGGTGTGCGGGTCCACGACGTGTCCCCGCCGCCCGGTCACCCCCGAGGTGCCCACCGCACCGGCGGTCATCTCCAGCACCAGCGGCGCCCGGTGCGCGTCGGTCGGGTGGTGCACGGCGACCCGCCACGGGCCTCCGTGCGCGGCGTGGCCCCGGACGGTCAGGTCGGCGCCGGCGAGCACGGCGTAGTCGTGGACGCCCGCGGCGCGCAGCCGGGCGGCGGCCCGCTCCACCGCCCAGCCGCCGAGCAGGCCGCCGGGGTCGAAGCCACCGGGCACCGCCCAGGCGTCGAACCACCCGTCGGTCGCCGCCCGCATCGCGGCGCAGCGGTCCACCAGGTCGGCCAGCGGCGGGTATGAGTCGGGGCTGATCTCGCCCCGGCGGAGCTTCGACACGAGGCTGTCCGGCTGGTTCGGCCCGTAGGTGAGGTCGACGGCGCGCAGCTCGGCGACCGCGTCGCGGAGCGCCTCGCCGACGCCCCGGCGGCCCAGCCACTCCGGCGCGTTGAGCAGCAGCGAGTATTCGGCCGTGGAGGTGCGCACGGTGTGCCGGACGCTGATCCGGTCTCCGGCGGTGCCGGCGGCCCGCTCCAGCCGGTGGCTGCGGGTGCCGAGGCGCAGGTCGGGGCGGCGATTGCGGAAGGCCGACTGGTCGATCCACCGTGTGCGGGGCTGCTCGTCCGCCCAGCGGGCCCGACGCTGCTCCTCGATCGGCATGTCACTGCTCCTCGCTGACCACGCCGCAGCGCCGCGGCGAAAGCCGGTCACGGGCCCCCGTCGACCCTGTCGCCACCGACCCTAAGCAGTGGACATGACCGCACCATGAATGCCACCTGGGAGACTCCTGTGCATCACGCTTTCCCGAATACTGGAAGACGCGTACCGGGAGCCGGGACGGCGACGTACGGTTGCGCCAGAGCGACGAGGTGAGGAGCGCCAGGTGGCACGCATCGCGGTGGTGGCCGGGGACGGCATCGGACCCGAGGTGGTCGGGCAGGCCCGCAAGGTCATCGACGCGGTGCTCCCCGGGGTCGAGGCCACGGAGTACGACCTGGGCGCGGCCCGCTACCACCGCACCGGCGAGGTGCTGCCCGACTCGGTCCTCGACGAGCTGGCCGGGCACGACGCCATCCTGCTCGGCGCGGTCGGCGACCCGACCGTGCCGCCGGGCGTGCTGGAGCGGGGCCTGCTGCTCAAGCTCCGCTTCGCCTTCGACCAGTACGTCAACCTCCGCCCCTCCCGGCTCTGGCCCGGCGTCGCCGGCCCGCTGGCCGCCGTCAAGCCCGGCGAGGTCGACCTCGTGGTGGTCCGCGAGGGCACCGAGGGCCTCTACGCGGGCGCCGGCGGCTCCCTGCACCGGGACACCCCGGCCGAGGTGGCCACCGAGGAGAGCCTGAACACCCGGCACGGCGTCGAGCGGGTGATCCGCGACGCGTTCGCCCGGGCCCGCCGCCGGGAGCGGCGCAAGGTCACCCTCGTGCACAAGACCAACGTGCTCACCCACGCCGGCTCGCTCTGGGCGCGTGCCTTCGCGGCCGTCGCCGCCGACTTCCCCGACGTGACCACCGAGTACCAGCACGTCGACGCCGCCGCGATGTTCCTGGTGACCAACCCGTCGCGCTACGACGTGGTGGTCACCGACAACCTCTTCGGCGACATCCTCACCGACATCGCCGCCGCGGTGACCGGCGGCATCGGCCTGGCGGCGAGCGGCTGCATCAACCCGGAGGGGCGCTACCCCTCGATGTTCGAGCCGGTGCACGGCTCGGCGCCGGACATCGCCGGCCGGGGGCTCGCCGACCCGGTGGCCGCCGTGCTCTCCGCCGCGCTCCTGCTCGACCAGCTCGGCCACGCCGACGCCGCCGCGCGGGTCACCGCCGCGGTCGCCACCGAGCTGGCCGGGCGTACGCCGGGTGCGCCGCTGCGCACCGAGGAGGTCGGCGACCGCCTCGCGGGCCACGCCGTAGCCTGACCGGGCCGTCACATCGGCCCGGATCCGGGCCGCCAGACCCGTACCCGGGCCGCTCCCGTTCCCGTCCCGGCGGGGCCGCCCGTCCGGGTGCGCGGGCGGAGGTATCCGCTGAACGACCGTTCGGGGTAAGTTTCTGGCACCAGTGACGCCGGCGTGCGATCCCGCATGCCGTGAACCCGCAGGGAGGTCAGCGCGATGAGCGGTGGTGACAAGCTCGATTTCGAGATCCGTCCGAATCCCGCGCCGGTATCCGCCGCCGATCGGGCCGCCCTGCTGGCGAACCCGGGCTTCGGCCGGGTGTTCACCGACCACATGGTGACGATCCGCTACGCCGAGGGCAAGGGCTGGTACGACGCCCGGCTGGAGGCGCGGGCGCCGATCCCCATGGACCCCGCCGCCGCGGTCCTGCACTACGCGCAGGAGATCTTCGAGGGGTTGAAGGCGTACCGGACCGGGGACGGGTCGGTGACCATGTTCCGCCCGGAGGCCAACGCGGCCCGCTTCGCCGCCTCGGCTCACCGGCTGGCCATGCCGGAGCTGCCGGCGGAGACGTTCGTCGAGTCGCTGCGCCGGCTCGTCGAGATCGACCAGGACTGGATCCCCGAGCACGAGGACGCGAGCCTCTACCTGCGCCCGTTCATGTTCGCCAGTGAGGTCTTCCTCGGCGTCCGCCCGGCCAACGAATACCTCTACTGCGTGATCGCCTCGCCCGCCGGGGCGTACTTCGCCGGTGGGGTCAAGCCGGTCACGGTGTGGGTCTCGCCGGACTACACCCGGGCGGCGCCCGGCGGCACCGGCGCGGCCAAGTGCGGCGGCAACTACGCCGCCTCGCTCGCCGCCCAGGCCGAGGCCATCGAGGCCGGCTGCGACCAGGTGGTCTTCCTGGACGCGGTGGAGCGGCGCTTCGTCGACGAGCTGGGTGGCATGAACGTGTTCTTCGTCTACGACGACGACACCCTGGTCACCCCGCCGCTGACCGGCACCATCCTGCCGGGCATCACCCGCGACGCGATCCTCACCCTGGCCGCCGAGTCGGGCCACCAGGTGCAGGAGCGGCCGGTCAGCTTCGCCGACTGGCAGGCCGACGCGGCCAGCGGCCGGCTGCGTGAGGTGTTCGCCTGCGGCACCGCCGCGGTGATCACCCCGATCGGCGGCGTGCGCTTCCCGGACGGGGAGTTCCTCATCGGTGGCGGCGAGCCCGGCCGCTCCACCATGGCGCTGCGCCAGAAGCTGGTCGACATCCAGCGCGGCCGCGCCGAGGACCGGCACGGCTGGGTCACCCGCGTCCTCTGACCGTCCACCCGCTCCTCCCGCACGGCCGGCCCGTCACCACGGCGCCGGCCGTGCGCTTTCCCGCGCCGGTCAGTCGAGCAGGTGGGTGCGCAGGGCCGTGAGCTGGTCCTCCGTCACGCCGGCGTGGTGGAGGTATCCCTCGACCGAGCCGTAGCCCGCGCGCAGCTCGGTGAGGAACAGCATCATGGCCTCGGCGGGGGAGGCCAGGAACGGCGGGGGTGGTTCCTCGGCGTCCGGCACGGTGGCCCGGACCCAGGCGCTGAACCGCTCGGACGCGGCGGTGCTGAGCGCGTAGTCGGCGGCGATGTCGTCGTCGGGCACGCCGAGCACGGCCAGGGTGAGCCCGCAGACGATGCCGGTGCGGTCCTTGCCGGCGACGCAGTGCACCACGACCGGCGCGTTGGCACTGTCGGCGATGAGGCCGACCGCCTCGGCCAGCCCGGCGGTGCCGGTGCGCGCCAGGTCGGCGTAGCGGTCGGCGAGGTAGCGGGCCAGGTCGCTGCCCGGCTCGTACCTCCACTCGGCCCAGTCCTGGTGCTCGGGGTGGATGTGCCGGTAGGTGAGCCCGTCGTAGGCGGGCACCCGGCCGTCCCGCGCCACCTCGGTGGGGCGGCGCAGGTCGATGACGGTGCGGATGCCCAGGGCGGTGAACGCCGCCCGGTCGGTCTCGGCGATGCGGTGCAGCGAGTCGGAGCGGTAGAGCCGGCGGTGCCGGACGGTGTGCCCGTCGCGGCTGCGGTAGCCGCCGACGTCGCGGAAGTTGAACAGCGCGGGGAAGGGGGTCTCCAGGGCGTCCACCCCTGACACGGTAACGGCCGGCGGGGCCACGATGTGCCCCGCCGGCCGCTGGTTGCAGGTGTCTCCGTTACCGGGCCGTGCCCGGCGGGATCGACGAGTAGGTGTCGTCGTAGTAACCGCCGAGCTTGTCCCGGTACGCCGGGTCCGTGTCGGTGGCCTCGTCGTACTCGGGCGCGGCCTTGATCTGGTCCTTGCTCCGGTCGACGTAGACCTTCCGCTCATCGTGGTCGACGTGGTTGACGGTGCCGGCCGGCAGCATGACCTTCTTGCCGAAGATCCACGGACCGGTGTCCACCACGAGGAAACTGGAGTTCACCTCGTGGCTGGCCCGGTCCACCTTGCCGATACCGCCGTCACTCGC
Source organism: Micromonospora terminaliae (assembly GCF_009671205.1). NCBI lineage: Bacteria > Bacillati > Actinomycetota > Actinomycetes > Micromonosporales > Micromonosporaceae > Micromonospora > Micromonospora terminaliae. The sequence continues at coordinate 145,246 of NZ_CP045309.1, forward strand.
CTCCACCTTGTAGCCGACCAGGTCGACACCGGTCACCCCGGCGTCCTCCCGGTAGCTCCACGGATCGAAACGCGGATCCGGCGTCCCGTGGGTCGTTCGAGGGTCGAGCCGCTCCATGGCGTCAACACTCCCTTTCTCGACTTTTGGGGGATGTGCCTGTCGGATCCCTTCCTACCCGGATGCGGAGATCGATACACCAGACTGGCTCAGGCCAGTGCGGCCTCCGCGTCCAGGGCCACCGCGGCGGCGTGCACCACGGCCGCGATGCGCAGGCCCTCGTGCACCTGGTCGCGGCTGAACCCGGCGGCGCGCAGGGTCTTCTCGTGCGACTCCAGGCAGACGCCGCAGCCGGTGATCGCCGAGACGGCCAGGCTCCAGAGCTCGAAGTCGGCCTTCTCCACCCCGGGCCGGGCGATGATCTGCATCCGCAGCCGGGCCGGCAGCGAGGCGTACTGCTCGTCGCCGATGAGGTGCTTGGCCCGGTAGTAGACGTTGTTCATGGCCATGATGGTGGCCGCGCCCTTGGCCGCCTCGACAGCCTCGGGGGTGAGGTGGCCGGCCGCCTCGGCGGCGATCTCGCGCAGCACCACCGGGTTGCGGGCCGCCACGGCGCAGGCCAGGGCAGTGCCCCAGGCCTGCTCCGGCTTCAGCGTCGAGGTGGTGATGGTGGAGCCGAGGTTGAGCTTGATGTCCTTGGCGTACTCGGGCAGGGCCGCCTTGACCGCGTCCAGACCCATGCTCAGGCCCCGGCCCCGGCGAGCAGCGCGTTGGCGTCCAGGGTGGCGCCGCCCTTGTTCCAGTTGCACGGGCAGAGCTCGTCGGTCTGCAGGGCGTCGAGCACCCGCAGCACCTCGGATACGTTCCGGCCGACCGAGCCGGCGGTCACCATGGCGAACTGGATCTCGTTGTCCGGGTCGACGATGAAGGTGGCCCGCTGCGCGACGCCGTCCTCGCCGAGCACGCCGCAGTCGGCGGTCAGCTCACGCTTGATGTCGCTGAGCATCGGGAAGGGCAGGTCGCGCAGGTCCGGGTGGTCCTTGCGCCAGGCGTAGTGGACGAACTCGTTGTCCACGGAGACGCCGAGGACCTGGGCGTCCCGGTCGGCGAACTCGCCGTTGAGGCGGCCGAACTCGGCGATCTCCGTGGGGCAGATGAAGGTGAAGTCCTTCGGCCAGAAGAACACGACGCGCCACTTGCCCTCGTAGGTCTTGTGGTTGATCGTCTCGAACGCCTTGTCGGCGTCGAGCGAGACGCAGGCGGTGAGTTCGTACTCGGGGAAGTGGTCACCGACAGTGAGCAACGGTCCTCCTTGCTGGCGGCCCGAACGGTGTGCCGCCGGGCCGGTAACTGGATCTGTTCCAGATGCTTCCGCAGCCCGCTTCCCGCCCGGCGCCGGGCGGTTCCCCTGTTAAGTCGATCACCGGCTTGTCCCGCGATGTGGGTTTCTCCTCCCAAAACCCGGAGCGGAGTGGCAGAGTACGGACCGTGACCAGCTCCGTCCTGATTATTGGCAGCTAGCGCGCCGGCCCACCCCCTCGCCGAGCGCGCAGACCTCCCGCATCCGCGGGGGGTCTTTTTGTTGCTCCCGCAGGTTCGAGAAGAGGACTCCCATGACCTTCCAGGTGTACGACACGACGCTGCGCGACGGCGCCCAGCGCGAGGGCCTCACCTACTCGGTGGTCGACAAGCTGGCGGTGGCCCGCCTGCTCGACGACCTCGGGGTCGGCTTCATCGAGGGCGGCTGGCCGGGCGCGGTGCCCAAGGACACCGAGTTCTTCCGCCGGGCCCGCACCGAGCTGGAGCTGCGGCACGCCGTCCTGGTCGCGTTCGGGGCGACCCGGAAGGCCGGCGTCGCGGTCGAGGACGACCCGCAGGTGCGCGGGCTGCTCGACGCGGCGACCCCGGCCGTCGCGCTGGTCGCCAAGGCGGACCTGCGGCACGTCGAGCGGGCGCTGCGCACCACCGCCGAGGAGAACCTGGCGATGGTCCGCGACACGATCGCGTACCTGGTGGCGCAGGGGCGGCGGGTCTTCGTCGACGGGGAGCACTTCTACGACGGCTACCGCTACGACCCGGCGTACACGGCCGCCGTGGCGGAGACCGCGCTCGCCGCCGGGGCCGAGCGGTTCGTCCTCTGCGACACCAACGGCGGCATGCTGCCCTCCCAGGTCACCGCCGCGATCACCGACCTCACGGCGCGCACCGGGATCGCCCCGGAGCGGCTCGGCATGCACGCCCAGAACGACACCGCCTGCGCGGTGGCCAACACGATCGCGGCGGTCGAGGCCGGCGTCCGGCACGTCCAGGGCACCGCCAACGGCTACGGCGAGCGCCCCGGCAACGCCGACCTCTTCGCCATCGTGGCCAACCTCCAGCTCAAGCTCGGCATGCCCGTCCTACCGGAGGGCTGCCTGGAACAGATGGTGCGGGTCTCGCACGCCATCGCCGAGATCGCCAACATCGCCCCCGACACCCACCAGGCCTACGTCGGGGCCGCTGCCTTCGCCCACAAGGCGGGGCTGCACGCGAGCGCGATCAAGGTCGACCCGTTGCTCTACAACCACGTGGATCCCTCGGTGGTGGGCAACGACATGCGGATCCTCGTGACCGAGATGGCCGGCCGGGCCAGCGTCGAGCTCAAGAGCCGTGAGCTGGGCCTCGACCTGGCCGGCCATCCGGACGCGCTGTCCAAGGTGACCAGCCGGATCAAGGAGCTGGAGGCCGGCGGCTGGTCGTTCGAGGCCGCCGACGCCTCGTTCGAGCTGCTGGTCCGCTCCGAGCTGCCGGACGCCGCGCCGCCCCGGCCGTTCGCCCTGGAGTCCTACCGGGTGCTGGTCGAGCACCGCGAGGACGGCGCGGTCGTCTCCGAGGCCACCGTCAAGATCCGGGTACGCGGCGAGCGCGTCATCGCGACGGCCGAGGGGAACGGCCCGGTCAACGCCCTCGACGAGGCGCTGCGGGTGGCGCTCGCCCGGCACTACCCGGAGCTGCGCGAGTTCGAGCTGGCCGACTACAAGGTGCGCATCCTGGAGGGCAGCCACGGCACCGGCGCGGTGACCCGGGTGCTCGTGGAGACCGCCGGGGCCGGCCGCGACTGGACCACGGTCGGCGTCCACCCCAACGTGGTCGAGGCCAGCTGGCACGCGCTGGTCGACGCCCTCACCTACGGCCTGGACCGGGCGCGGGTCTGAGCCTCACGCGGCGGGCAGCCGCAGCTCGGCCAGCACGGCCCGGTGGTCGCTGCCCCGGACGTCGTGCACGCTGACCGCGCGCACGGCGATGCGCCGGTCGACCAGCACGTGGTCGATGGTCACCGGCGGGATCGGGTCGCCGTCGTAGGGACCCCACGTGCCCGAGAAGCCGGCGCCGGCCGCGTCGGCGGCGTCCACGTAGCCGGTGTCGATGAGATCGCGCAGCGGCGCGTGGTCGAGGGTGGCGTTGAAGTCGCCGGCCAGCACGCTCAAGCCGCCCTCCGGGGTGGCGTGCGGCTGGGCGCGCAGGTCGGTCCACCAGTCCGGCACCACCTCGACGGAGTACGGGGCGGCCGGGTGCGCGGACTCCACCCGCAGCGGTGGCGCGCCCGGCACGGCCACCGTCCCGTACGCCTGGGTGAAGGAGAAGCCCTCGTTGCGCCGGAAGCCGGTGCCGCTGAGCGGGTGGCGCGCGTACAGGCCGGAGCCGGTGGTGCCGACCTCGGGTTGCAGCGACCGGTAGGGCAGCAGGGTGGCCAGCCCGAGCCGGTCCAGCTCGGCGGCGATCTGCGGGGTGAACTCCTGCACGGTGAGCACGTCCACGTGGTGCGTCCGCACCAGCTCGACCAGCCGGGCCGGCTCGGCGCCGCCCTTGAGCAGGTTGGCGGTGAGCAGGCGGAGCACCGGCCCGTCCGCGGTGGGCCCGTCGTCGCCGACGGCCCGTGGCGCCACGGCGCCGGCCAGCGCGAGCGCGGCGAGGGCCGCGACCACGGCGGGCACGCGGCGCCGCAGGGCGAGCGCCAGCACGAGGGCGGCCGGCGCGGCGGCGGCGACGTACGGCGTGAAGGCGACCGCCTGCACGAGCGGCCCCCGTTCCAGCCCGGCGAGCCGGAGCAGCGCCCAGGCGGCCACGGGCACGGCCGCCAGCCAGCACGCGACCGAGGCGACCCGTCCCCTCGTGATCATGGCCGCCACAATACACGGCGCGTTTTCATGAATGGTCGGTCGTTCACTTCTCACAATTATCCAACGCATTTCTCAGACGCGGCCGAGGAAATGTGAGCTATTGACCGTCCGCATTTTCCGATGTTAGGTTCCACCTGGTCGAGACGTCGCGACTCTCCGTAGTAATCCCAGCTTAAGGGCCAGGTGTTCGACACTGACGGTGCGCTCAGAACTGCGCCTGGCTTTTGTGCCGCATCCATCCGTCCCACGCCCAGGCGCGGGCCGGCCGTATCACCACGGTCACAAAAGGGAGATCTTTCATGGCCACATTCCTCAAGCGCAAGGCGACGGTGGTGGCCCTCGCCGCGCTGTCCCTCACCCTGGCCGGCGGGGGCATCGCGGCCGCCGCCCACCCGGCGGCGAAGGCGCCCGCCGAGGTGGCGCAGCCGGGTGCCCGGCCGCCCGGCCAGCAGCCGCCGGTGACCGCCGCCGAGACCCGGGCCGCCAAGGCCGCGCTGAACGCCACCCTGGCCGCGCCGACGCCCGGGCTGGTCGCCTGGGCGGTGGTCAGCAGCAACGGGACGCTGCTCCAGCACTCGGCGAACGTCGTGAGCGCCAAGAAGTTCTCCGCGTCGACGCCGGGCCAGTTCGCCGGGCAGTACCAGGTGACACTCGACTACGCGGTCAACCTCAAGGGCCTGCACGCCACGATCGGCACCAACGACGCGGCGAACGTCCCACCCGCGGGTGAGGTCGCGGTGGCACCCCGCTACCTGATCCCGAACGCGGTCTTCGTCCAGACCCGCAGCTCCACCGGTGGGTGCGCGGACCGGCCGTTCCACCTGTTCATCGCCAACTGACCCCCGCCGGCAGCCGGCCCCCGCCTCCGGGCGGGGGCCGGCTGTCGTGCCCGCCTGCCCCGGTCTGCCCCGGCCCGCACCCGCTCGCGCCGTTGGGGGCCGGCCGGGGGAGTCGTACCCGTCCGGCCCGGGAAGGGCCGCTCAGGGGCCGATAATCCGACGTTTGTCCGCATGCCGGCCCGGGAAGCAAGCACCGTGACGGACATCTCGGACACCCTGGCCAGCGTGCCCAGCCCGGTCGATGCCGACGCGAGCGGCGTCGAGCTGGAACAGACCCTCTTCGAGGTCAAACGCGTGATCGTCGGGCAGGATCGCCTCGTCGATCGACTGCTCACCGCCCTGATCGCCGACGGTCACTGCCTGCTGGAGGGCGTGCCGGGGGTCGCCAAGACCCTCGCGGCGCAGACCCTCGCCACCGTGGTCGGCGGCACCTTCTCCCGGATCCAGTTCACCCCCGACCTGGTCCCCTCGGACATCGTCGGCACCCGCATCTACCGGGCCTCCACCGAGGCGTTCGACGTGGAGCTGGGCCCCATCATGGCGAACCTGGTGCTCGCCGACGAGATCAACCGGGCCCCGGCCAAGGTGCAGTCGGCGCTGCTCGAGGCGATGGCCGAGCGGCAGGTCTCCATCGGCGGCCGGAGCTGGCCGGTCCCGGACCCGTTCCTGGTGCTGGCCACCCAGAACCCGATCGAGTCGGAGGGCGTCTACCAGCTCCCCGAGGCGCAGCGCGACCGCTTCCTCATGAAGATCGTCGTGGACTACCCGAGCGACGCCGACGAACTGGCCATCCTCTACCGGATGAGCACCGAGCGGCCGACCGCGCGCCCGGTGCTCGACGCGGCCCGGCTGCGCGAACTCCAGCGCCGCGCCGCCGACGTCTTCGTCCACCACGCCCTCGCCGAGTACGTGGTCCGGCTCATCCTGGCCACCCGGGACCCGGGGCGGTTCGGGCTGCCCGACATCGCCCCGCTGCTGGCGTACGGAGCGAGCCCCCGGGCCACCCTCGGCCTGGTGGCGGCGGCCCGGGCGCAGGCGCTCATCCACGGCCGCGACTACGTGCTCCCGGAGGACGTGCGGGACCTCGCGGTCGACGTGCTGGCCCACCGGCTGGTGCTCTCCTTCGACGCGGTGGCCGACGGGATCTCCGCCGAGACGCTGGTCCGCCGGCTGGTCGAGGCGGTCCCGCCACCCCGGGTGGTCACCGGGCACCCGGAGGCGGCGGCCGACCTGGCGGCGGCATGAGGCGCCGGGACGCACCCACCCTGCCCGACCCCGGGCTCGCCGACCTGGCCCCCGACCAGCGGTTGCGCCGCCTGGAACTGACCGTCACCCGGCGGCTCGACGGGTTGCTGCACGGCCAGTACCGGGGCCTGCTGCCCGGCCCCGGCAGCGAGGCCGCCGGCAGCCGGGAGTACCGCCCCGGCGAGGACGAGGTGCGCCGGATGGACTGGGCGGTGACGGCCCGGACGACCGTCCCGCACGTCCGCGAGGTCGACGCCGACCGCGAGCTGACCACCTGGCTGCTGGTCGACGCCAGCCCGAGCATGGAGTACGGCACGGCCACACTGGACAAACGGGAGCTGGCGGTGGCGGCCGTGGCGGCGGTCGGCTTCCTCACCGCCGGCGTCGGCAACCGTCTCGGCGGGCAGGTGCTCGCCCCGGACGGGATCCGCCGGTTCCCGGCCCGCGGCGGGCGTACCCATCTGCTCGGCCTGCTCCGCGCGCTGCTGGACGCGCCGCGCACCGACGGGCACCCGGTGACGCCGGGCCTGCACGACGGGCTGGACGGGCTCCAGCGGATGGCCACCCGGCGCGGGCTCGTGGTGGTCGTCTCCGACTTCCTCGACGGGCTGCCCGACGAGCCGGACGCCGCACCGGCCTGGGAGGCCGTGCTGCGCCGGCTGGCCGTCCGGCACCAGGTGCTGGCGGTCGAGGTGACCGATCCCCGCGAGCTGGAGCTGCCCGACGTCGGGCTGGTCACCCTCGTCGACCCGGAGACCGGCCGCCGCCGTGAGGTGTGGACCGGCGACCCGGGCCTGCGTGAGCGGTACGCGCAGGCCGCCGCCGCCCAGCGCGACCAGGTGCGCGACGCGCTGCGCCGGTCCGGGGCCACGCACCTGGCGCTGCGTACCGACCGGGACTGGAGCGCCGACATCGTGCGGCACGTGCACGCCCAGCGCCGGCTCGCCGCCGCGCCCGCCGTGGCCCGGGGAGGTGCGGCGTGACCTGGGAGTCGCCCGCCCGCCTCTGGCTCCTGCTCGGCGTCGCCGCGCTGGTCGTCGGCTACCTGGCCATGCAGCGCCGGCAGAGCCGGTACGCCGTGCGCTTCACCAACCTGCGGCTGCTGGACCGGGTCGCCCCGCAGCGGCCGGCCTGGCGCCGGCACGTCCCGGCGGGGCTCTTCCTCGCCATGCTGGCGTTGCTGGTGGTCGGCTTCGCCCGGCCCAACGCCGAGGTGCGGGTGCCCCGGGAACGGGCCACCGTCATGGTGGCGGTGGACGTCTCCACCTCGATGCTGGCAGGCGACGTCGACCCGGACCGGCTGACGGCCGCCAAGGAGGCCGCCCGCCGGTTCGTCGACGGGCTGCCCGACGAGTTCAACGTCGGGCTCGTCGCGTTCGCCGGCAGCGCGGCCGTGGTGGTGCCGCCGAGCACCGACCGGGAGGCCCTGGACGAGGGGGTCCAGCGGCTCGCCGAGGGGATCACCGGGGTGCAGGGCACCGCCATCGGCGAGGCCATCAGCACCTCGCTGGGCGCGGTGAAGAGCCTGGACGCCAAGGCCGCCAAGGACCCGCCGCCGGCGCGGATCATCATCCTCTCCGACGGCGCGAACACGTCCGGGATGGATCCCATGGAGGCGGCCGGCCAGGCCGTGGCGGCCAAGGTGCCGGTGCACACCATCTCGTTCGGCACGCCGTCCGGCTCGGTGGACCGGGGTGGGCGGGCGATCCAGGTGCCGGTCGACGGCCAGACCCTCAAGGCGGTCGCCGAGGAGACCGGGGGCGGCTTCCACGAGGCGTCCACGAGCGCCGAACTGCGCGCCGTCTACGAGGACATCGGCACGTCGGTGGGCTACCGCAGGGAACGGCAGGACATCTCGGCCCGCTTCATCGGCCTCGGGCTGGTCTTCGCCATGGGTGCCGCCGCCGGATCGCTGCGGTGGTTCTCCCGGCTGCCCTGACCAGCAAGGACCGGACGACGCACGACACGTGAGGAGCCCAGGTATGGCAGTGCAGACCGGACTCGGCGAGCCGCGCGGCCCGTGGTTCGTCTCGCCGGAGCTGGACCCGGACGGGCGCGGGCGCTGGGACGTACCCGGATCGGAGCGGGACGCCGCACGGCGCGGCTGGCGGCGCCGGCTGCTGAGCGCCGCGGCGGTGGTGGCGCTGTCCACCGTCTCCGGGGCGGCGGCCGGCACCTGGGCCGCCGACCGGGACGCGCCCGGCCCGTCCGCGGCCTCCGCGGCTCCGGTGCCGGCGGAGCTGGTCACGGCCGCCGAGAAGACCGTCCCCGGCGTGGTCTCGGTCATGGTCGGCGGATCGACCGGCGCGTCGGCCAGCGGCTCCGGCTTCGCCATCGACAACGAGCAGCACATCGTGACCAACGACCACATCCTGTCCCGGGGCGGCTCCGGGCCGGTGACCGTGGAGACCTCCGACGGGCGCCGGTTCGCCGCCGAGGTGGTGGGGCGGGAACCGGCCAGCGACCTGGCGGTGCTGAAGGTGCCCCCGTCGGCCCGGCTGTCGGCACTGCCGCTGGCCAAGCCGAACTCCACCCGGGTGGGCGAGCCGGTGCTCGCGGTCGGCTCCCCGCTGGGCCTGGCCGGCACCGTCACGGCCGGTATCGTCAGCGCGCTCAACCGGCAGGTGCGCATCGGCAACGGCCGGCACACCGCGGTGCAGACCGACGCCTCCATCAACCCGGGCAACTCCGGCGGGCCGCTGGTCAACGCGCGTGGCGAGGTGGTCGGGGTGAACACGGCCATCGCCACCATCGACGGCAACGGCTCCATCGGCATCGGGTTCGCCATCCCGATCGACCAGGTGCAGCAGACCGCCGACACCATCATCGGCCGGGGCGGCTGACCTGCGCGGTCGTGGTGGCCCGGGAAGTGTCGGATATCCGGCGTGGGACCATCGGGCCATAGAAATATTACGCTGAGTATGGATACTGGCGTGGGTGGAGCAAGCTGTCATCGCGGCCCTCCTCCTGATGGGCCTGGTCATCGGCGCCGGTGTCGGCGCGTCGTACGCCCGCGCGCAGCGGGGTTGGAAGGACTACCAGACGATCAAGACCAGCGTGCCCGGTGCCCGGCGTACCGCCTGGGTGGCGATCCGGGCGGTGGTCACCAAGATCGGTGTGATCGCGCTGCTGCTGGTCGGGGCGGCGGCGTACGCGGCGGCCGGGTCGGACCACGAACGCGCGGACCCCGCGACCACCCCGACCCCGACCGTGACCGCCACCCCGGGTCACCGCGCCGGGCGCTAGCCTCGGGGGCGTGGACGACGGACTGCGGGTGACGGACCGGCTCGTGGTGCCCGATGCCGAGCTGCGGGAACGCTTCTCCCGCTCGTCCGGCCCGGGTGGACAGGGGGTCAACACCACCGACTCCCGGGTGGAGCTGAGCTTCGACCTGGCCGGATCGCCCAGCGTGCCCGAGGCGCTGCGCGCCCGCGCCCTGGACCGGCTCGCCAACCGGCTGGTCGACGGGGTGCTCACCGTCGCGGCCAGCGAGCACCGGGCGCAGCTGGCCAACCGCGAGGCGGCCCGCGAACGCCTGGCCGCCCTGCTGCGCGAGGCGGTCGCGCCGCCGCCGAAGCCCCGCCGCCCCACCCGGCCGTCCCGGGCGGCCAAGGAGCGGCGGCTGGCCGAGAAGAAGCGGCAGTCCCAGCGCAAGCGCGACCGCCGGGTGGACGGCGACTGACGTACCCGAAAAGGGTTTGAGCCCCGGGTCAGCCGCCCCCAGAATGCCCGGGTGCCGAGCGATTTCTCCGTCAAGCCCACCCTCACCGGCGAGCGTGCCCTGCTGCGCCCGTTCGTCGACGACGACCTCGCCGCCTTCGAGGCGATCCTGGCCGACCCGGAGGTGGCCCGGCTCACCGGCAGCCCGCCGGGGGAGGGGCTCGAGCCGGCCCGGCTGCGGGCCTGGTACGGCACCCGCAACAGCCAGCCGGACCGGCTCGACCTGGCCGTCGTCGACCGGGCGACCGGGGCGTGCGTGGGCGAGGTCGTCCTCAACGAGTGGGACCGGGACAACGGCAGCTGCAACTTCCGCACCCTGATCGGTCCCGCCGGCCGGGACCGCGGGCTCGGCACCGAGGCGGTCCGGCTCGTCGTCGGGTACGGCTTCGAGCAGCTCGGCCTGCACCGGATCGGGCTGGAGGTGTTCGCCTTCAACCCGCGCGCCCGCCGGGTCTACGAGAAGGTCGGTTTCGTGGTCGAGGGCACGCTGCGGCAGGTCCTCCGCGACGGCGACGGCTGGGTGGACGCCAGCGTCATGTCGATCCTGGCCGACGAGTGGGCCGTGCACCGGGGCCACCCGGCCGCCTGACCCTCACCGGCGGGCCAGCGCCAGCACACTCAGACCGAACATCAGGACACCCAGGGGCAGGTGGACCGACGGGACGTGCGCGATGCCGAGCACGACCTGGACCGAGGCGAGCACGAGGAATCCCGACGCGTGCCAGACCGGCCGGGGCGAGCCGCCGCCCGGCTTCCACGCCAGCACCGCCGCGAGCACGTACAGCATCGACGCCGCGTACATCACCCGGGCTCCGGCGCTGTGCAGCGTCTCGCCGTAGGACGAGGTCAGCAGCAGTCCGGCGGAGACCGCCTGAACGAAGATGGTCAGGGTCTGCAGGGCGATCGCGAGCTGCAGGAACGAGAAGCCGCGCCGCGCGTTCGCCGGCGCCGTCACCTGGGTGGCCATGTCACGGTCCCCTTTCCCGCCCTCGGGTTCGCCACCCTCGGGCAGTAGATCGTCAAGGTCTCACCAGCCCGACGACGCGGGCCGGCGAAAGGTAAGGCGGGGGCGACCGGAAGCATGGGGACTGTGGGAACCCGCACAGAGGAGATAGCCGGCGAGCGACGGCAACTGATCAACGTCGCGTACCGGCTGCTCGGTTCGGTGAGCGAGGCCGAGGACGCCGTACAGGACGCCTACGCACGCTGGTACGGGCTGCCCCCGAGCCGGCAGGAGGAGATCCGGTCCCCGGGCGCCTGGCTGACGACGGTGACCAGCCGCATCTGCCTGGACGTGCTCGGCTCGGCCCGGGCCCGCCGGGAGCGCTACGTCGGCGCGTGGCTGCCCGAGCCGCTGCCCGACCGCACCGAGTGGAACCACGCGGGCGGCGCCGACCCCGGCGGCCCCGCGGATCCCGCCGACCAGATCGTCCTGGACGAGTCGGTGTCCATGGCCCTCCTCGTCGTCCTGGAGTCGACGACGCCCGCCGAGCGGGTGGCGTTCGTCCTGCACGAGGTCTTCCGGTACCCGTTCGCCGAGATCGCCGACGTTCTCGGCCGTTCCCCGGCGGCCTGCAAGCAGCTGGCGGCCTCGGCGCGGCGGCGGGTGAGCGCCGCGCGCGCCCCCGAGCCGGCGACCGGCCAGGCCGAGGTGGTGCGGGACGTCCGGAAGGCGTGGGAGGCCAGGGACATCGCCACCCTCGTCGGTCTCCTCAACCCGGCCGCCGTGATGACCGCCGACGGCGGCGGCGTGGTCGGTACGGTCCTGCACCCGGTCGAGGGCGCGGCACGCATCGCCCGGTACCTGGTCGCCATCGCCGACCTGGCCCCGGGCCTCGAACTCCTGGAGCGGTCCGTCAACGGTGTGCCGGGCCTGGTGGCCCAGCGTGCCGGCGTCGTCGTGACGGTGGCCTCGTTCGACGTCTCCGACGGGCGCGTCCGGCGGATCTGGGCGGTCCGCAACCCGGAGAAGCTGCGGCCGTGGGCGCCGGAGGGCTAGCGTCGCGCCGGCCCCGTCACACCCCGGCCGGTTCCAGCATGGTCGCGCAGACCTCGATCAGCCGGGCCCGGAGGTGGCCGGCGCGCTCGGCGAACTCGCGTTGACGTGCGACGTACTCCGCCTTGCCCTCCGGGGTCTCGATGGCCACGGGCCGTTCCCCGTAGGAGGAGAAGTCGTACGGGGAGGCCTGCATGTCGAGCAGCCGGATGTCCCCCGCCAGCGCGAAGCAGTCGAGCGCCAGCTCGCCCGGAACCGCGGGCCCCAGCTTGGTCGCCCACTTGTGGCAGTCCATCGAGGCGTGGAGGCAGCCCGGCTGGTCCAGCTCCACCTGGCTCTCCCGCGTGGGCCGGAGCCGGTTGAGGCCGACCGCGTCCGGGGTGAAGAAGCGGAACGCGTCGAAGTGCGTGCAGCGGATCTGGTGCGACTCGACCACGGCGTCGGTGCCCTCCTGGCCGAGGCGCAGGGGGAGCGGGTGACGATGGGCGCGCTGCCGGTACACCATCGCCCACTCGTGCAGGCCGAAGCAGCCGGTGAAGGCCGGCCGCGACGCGATCGAGGACAGCAGCCGGTGGATGAAGCGCACCGACTCCGCCCGGTCGGCGAGGAACGCCTCGGTGTCGAAGCGCACACCCCCGTCCGCGTCGGTGGCGTACCACCGCCAGGTCCGGTGCGGCGCGGGTCCGTCCGGACCGGGTTCCAGGGTGACCCCGACGCCGGGGTGCCACCGCCGCAGCACGGACGGCCTGGTGCCGTAGTAGTCGTAGAGGAAGTCGTCGATCGCGTGGCGCTCCCGCGCCGCCCGGCGGGCGCGGTGCCCCGCAGTGAGTGAGTCGGCGCGCTCCTCGTGCGCCCGCAGGCGGGCCAGCCAGGTGGCGGGGGCGAGGGCGGCGGTCACGGACCCCAGGGTACGGCCGCCGCCCGCCCCCGGTCACCGCACGTCCACCCGCACCCCGGCCGAGAAGACGCCGCTGCGCAGCTCCAACTGCTTGGGCGGGGCGTCGCCGTGCACGGTGAACACCAGCGGCAACAGCACCCGGGAGCCCGCGGCGACCGGGTGGGCGAAGACGTCCCGGCCGAGGTTCGCCACCCGGGTGGCGTTCTCGTCGGTGGCCACCCAGTTGCCCCCGGGCAGGTACGCCCGCTGCAGCTGCCCGTGCCAGGTCTGCTCCCCGCCCGTGAGATTGCGCACCCCGACCGTGGCCAGGCACTGCCGGCCGCCGCCCGGTGCCGCCGGCAGCGTGCCCACGCCGCAGGACACCCGGTAGACGGTGAACTCGAACGCGGTCTCGCGCAGCGGGACGCCGAGCGCACCCGTGACGCTGTTGCCCATCCAGGCGCCGCTGGTCGGCTGCTTCGTGGTGTCCATGGCGGCGACCCGCTGGGTGGCCGTCCACGCCGCCGCGCCCACCACGCCGGCCAGCACCGCGGCGGCGACACCGACCACCAGCCAGATCGGCGGCCGTCGGCGGCGCCCGGCGAGGGCGGGCATGGCCGGACGCGGGTACACGGTTCCCTGCTCCGCCGGGCCGCCCACGCCACCGGCGACGGTCGGGACGCCGGTGGCCGCCGGGGCCGGGCCCGGCCGCGTGCGCCGCCGGCGCCACGCCCACCACAGCACCCCGCCCGCGACGACCAGGAGCGCGGCCAGCGCGGCCAGCAGCACCGGCGGGCGGCGCCAGGCCGGGGCCGCCGCGGTCACCTGCGCCGCCGGGATCCTGGACCCCGTCCAGGTCGCCGTGGCGCAGTCGTACGGCCGGGTGCCGTCGGTGCCGTAGGCGCAGGTCGGTGCGGTCACCGCCCGGCCCGGAGCGGCCGTGCTGAGCGCGGTGTTCAGCGTGGTCGTGCTCCGCCCCGGCAGGCGCAGCCGCCAGGTCACCTCGTTGGCGGCCGCCGAACCGACGGGGTGGTTGGCCCGTCCGCCGCCGGTCACCGCGGTCGCCCGGGCCCCGGCCGGCAGTTCCTGCCGGACGGTCGTCTCCACCGGCGTCGGGCCGGCGTTGTGAACCTGGATCCGGTAGCCCGGCGCCGGTGTGCCGGCCGCGGCCACCGCCACGGTGACCGGCGGCGTGCTGAGCTGGATCGGCGCCGGTTTCGTGGTCGGCGCCGCCGGTGGCGCCGCCGGCATCCCGGTCTGGATCGGGGTGGCCTGGGCCGCCGCGGCCGGCGGAGCCGCCGGTTGCGGGGGCGCGGCCTCCGCCCGGGGCGCCGCCGCGGGCAGCGCCGGCACCGCCGCGATGATGCCGAGGCAGTTCACGAGCACGGCCAGGGTCCTGTGGTGTCGTCTCGATGCAGGCATACGAACGCACCTCCGGCCCCGAAGCTATGGGCCCGGACCCGCCGGGCGGGTACGAAGTCCGCAATCCCGCCCCGGCCGGCGCGGGCCGGCGTACCCTGGCGCGCCGCCCGCCCGGTGGGAACCCCTGGCCGCGTCCGGCGTGGCCCGCCCCGCCGGCGGGGATAGATTGGCCGGGTGCGTATCGCTCGTTTCGCTCATGCCAAGGGAATGTCGTTCGGGGTCGTCGAGGGCGAGCCGGAGGCCGGGCCGCAGGGCCTGACCATCGCCGAGATCGAGGGCCACCCGTTCGGCCAGATCCAGTTCTCCGGCGCCCGGTGGGCGCTCTCCGACGTCCGGCTGCTCTCGCCGATCCTGCCCAGCAAGGTGGTCTGCGTGGGCCGCAACTACGCCGAGCACGCCGCCGAGCACGGCAGCGAGGTGCCCAAGGAGCCGCTGCTCTTCCTCAAGCCGTCCACCTCGGTGATCGGCCCCCGGGACGCCATCCGGCTGCCGATCTTCTCCAAGCAGGTCGAGCACGAGGCGGAGCTGGCCGTGGTGATCGGCGCCCCCGGCGCCCGGCGGGCCGACCGGGCCGCCGCCGAACGGGCCATCTTCGGCTACACCTGCGCCAACGACGTCACGGCGCGGGACCTCCAGCGCTCCGACGGGCAGTGGACCCGGGCCAAGGGCTTCGACTCGTTCTGCCCGATCGGGCCGTGGATCACCACGGGGCTGGACGTCAGCGACCTGGAGGTCCGCTGTGAGGTGGGCCGCAACCCGGAGGAGATGGAGGTACGCCAGCTCGGCCGCACGAAGGACATGGTCTTCGACGTGCCGGCCCTGGTGTCGTACATCTCCCACGTCATGACGTTGCTCCCCGGTGACGTGGTGCTGACCGGCACGCCGGCCGGGGTTAGCCCGCTCACCGACGGGGATACGGTCACCGTGCGGATCGAGGGGATCGGCGAACTCACCAACCCGGTGGTGCCGGTCGCCTGATGCGTCCGACGCCTCGTTTCCGCAGTTGAGGGGCGGTTCGAGGGGTTGGATTTGGCCTGTCGGCACCGGGAGGGTAAAGTTCGTTCCTGGCGCCGCAAGGGGCCAATGGGGTATGGGGTAATTGGCAGCCCGACTGATTCTGGTTCAGTTAGTCTAGGTTCGAGTCCTGGTACCCCAGCGCAACCGCGGATTCGCGAGAATCCCGGACGCTGGATTCTGGCGGAGTTCCGCTCAGCTCCTCGCACGAGGAGCGGCAGTTGATCTCTGATAGAGTGCAGCTTCCCCGCCCGCGAGGGCGCGGAAGCATGAAGTTCTGGCCCCGTCGTCTAGCGGCCCAGGACGCCGCCCTCTCAAGGCGGTAGCGCCGGTTCGAATCCGGTCGGGGCTACAAGCGCTGACAGCCCGTCCCACCTCGTGGGGCGGGCTGTTTCGTTTCTTCGTTTCGTCCCTGACGGCCCGACCCCCTCGTGGAGGCCGGATGTGGTGCCGCTAGACTACTGCCGCACCGCTCGTCAGGGCGGTGAAGCAGGAAAAGTGCCTGGCCCCGTCGTCTAGCGGCCCAGGACGCCGCCCTCTCAAGGCGGTAGCGCCGGTTCGAATCCGGTCGGGGCTACCACCGGAAACGGCCCGTCTCGCTTTCGTGAGACGGGCCGTTTCCCGTTCGGTCCCCGCACCGCGCAGACTCACTCCGTCCGACCACTCCGTCGATCATGAGGTTGGCGGCGGTCTTGATCTCCCTGACTGCCGCTACCTCATGATCAACGGGGCGAGTGGGGTGGGGTGCCGTTACAGGCCGGAGAGGCGTTGGCCCGCTCGGACCACCGCCATGGCGTGGCGTTCGCCGGGGCGGCGGCCCAGGCGTTCGATCGGGCCGGAGATGCTGATGGCGGCGATGACCCGGCCGGTGCGGTCGCGGATCGGGGCCGAGACGCTCGCCACACCGGCCTCGCGCTCGGCGACGCTCTGCGCCCAGCCGCGGCGGCGTACCTCGGCGAGGGTGCGGCCCGTGAACTTCGACCGGGGCAGCAGCGGCATGACCGCCTCGGGCGGCTCCCAGGCGAGCAGGATCTGCGCCGCCGAGCCGGCCGTCATGGGCAGCACCGAGCCGACGGGCACGGTGTCCCGCAGGCCGCTGGCCCGCTCGGCCGCGGCCACGCAGATCCGCTCGTCGGCGCGGCGCAGGTAGAGCTGGGCGCTCTCGCCGGTGGCGTCGCGCAGCGCGGCGAGCAGCGGCTCGGCCGCGGTCAGCAGCACGTCCGGCGCGGCGTTGGCCAGCTCGCCGAGCCGGGGGCCCGGGCGCCAGCGCCCCTGGGTGTCCCGGACCAGCATCCGGTGGATCTCCAGGGCCTGTGCCAGCCGGTGCGCGGTGGCCCGGGGCAGCTTGGTGCGTTCAACGAGTTCGGCCAGGCTGGCGCCGTCGACACAGGCGGCCAGGATGACCACCGCCTTGTCGAGAACGCCGACACCGCTCATACTGTGTCCCACAAGCCGAAATTTACCTCCCAGAATTTAGGATGTCCAGATGGTGGGAGTCACTCAACCGAGGACCCTGGCCGAGAAGGTCTGGGACGCGCACGTCGTCCGCTCCGCCGACGGCGAGCCGGACCTGCTCTTCATCGACCTGCACCTGCTCCACGAGGTCACCAGCCCGCAGGCCTTCGACGGGCTGCGCCTGGCCGGTCGCCCGGTCCGCCGCACGGACCTCACGATCGCGACCGAGGACCACAACACCCCGACCGGGTACGACGACCCAGCGTTCCGCTCCCGGCGCGGCGACCTGCTCACGATCGCGGACCCCACCTCCCGCACCCAGATCGAGACGCTGCGCCGCAACTGCGCCGAGTTCGGGGTGCGGCTGCACCCGCTCGGCGACGAGAACCAGGGCATCGTGCACGTCATCGGCCCCCAGCTCGGCCTCACCCAGCCGGGCATGACGATCGTCTGCGGCGACTCGCACACCGCCACCCACGGCGCGTTCGGGGCGCTCGCGTTCGGCATCGGCACCAGTGAGGTCGAGCACGTGCTGGCCACCCAGACGCTGCCGCAGGCCCGCCCGAAGACCATGGCCGTGAACGTCACCGGCCGGCTCGCCCCGGGGGTGACCGCCAAGGACCTGGTGCTCGCCCTCATCGCCCAGGTGGGCACGGGCGGCGGCCGCGGCCACATCGTGGAGTACCGGGGCGAGGCGATCCGGGACCTCTCCATGGAGGGCCGGATGACCATCGCCAACATGTCCATCGAGTGGGGCGCCAAGGCCGGCATGATCGCGCCGGACGAGACCACCTTCGCGTACCTCAAGGGGCGGCCCAACGCGCCGCAGGGGGCCGACTGGGACGCGGCCGTGGACCACTGGCGGACGCTGCCCACCGACGACGGGGCGACCTTCGACACCGAGGTGACCCTGGACGCGAGCCGGATCACGCCGTTCGTCACCTGGGGCACCAACCCGGGCCAGGGCGTGCCGCTGGGCGCGGCCGTGCCGGACCCGGAGGAGTTCGTCACCGAGCCGGAGCGGGTCGCCGCCCGCCGGGCCCTGGAGTACATGGATCTCACGCCCGGCACCGCGCTGCGGGACCTGGCCGTGGACGTGGTCTTCGTCGGCTCCTGCACGAACGGCCGGCTGGAGGACCTGCGCGCCGCCGCCGACGTGCTGCGCGGGCACCGGGTCGCCGACGGCGTACGCATGCTGGTGGTGCCCGGTTCGGCCGCGGTCCGGGAGGCGGCCGAGGCGGAGGGGCTGGACAAGGTCTTCGCCGACGCCGGCGCCGAGTGGCGCTTTGCCGGCTGCTCTATGTGTCTGGGCATGAACCCGGACACGCTGAAGCCCGGTGAGCGCTCCGCCTCCACCTCCAACCGCAACTTCGAGGGCCGCCAGGGCCGGGGCGGGCGTACGCACCTGGTGTCCCCGCCGGTCGCCGCCGCCACCGCCGTGGTCGGCCGGCTGGCCGCCCCCGCCGACCTGTAGAAGGGCAGCCGAGCAATGGACAAGTTCACCACCCACACCGGCACCGCCGTGCCCCTGCGACGCTCCAACGTGGACACCGATCAGATCATCCCCGCCGTGTACCTCAAGCGGGTGACCCGTACCGGTTTCGCCGACGGACTGTTCAACGCGTGGCGGGAGGACCCCTCATTCGTCCTCAACGATGCCGCCTATTCGGGTGCGTCGATTCTGATCGCCGGTCCCGAGTTCGGCACCGGATCCTCCCGCGAGCACGCCGTCTGGGCGCTGCGGGACTGGGGCTTCCGGGCCGTGATCGCGCCCCGCTTCGGCGACATCTTCCGTGGCAACGCGCTCAAGGAAGGTCTCCTTCCGGTCGAGTTGGAATTGAAAGCCGTGGAAGAACTGTGGGATCTCGTGGAATCCGAGCCGAGCACCCCCGTCACGGTCGACCTCACCGCCCGCCAGGTCCACGCCGGTGACGCCACCTGGGCGTTCCCGCTGGACGACCACAGCCGTTGGCGGCTCATGGAGGGCTTGGATGACATTGGACTCACCCTCCGGCACGAGGCCGAGATCAGCGCCTACGAGGCGTCCCGGCCGTCGTTCCTGCCGTCGGTCGCCTGATCGCAGATAGCTTTTCGCCCCCACCGGCCCCGCCGGTGGGGGCGAATCCGTTACGACACAAGGGCTTTTTTCCACCGAATGTTTGTGTCCAGGCAGCACAGGGCATACCGTGCGCGCAGAATGGCTCGCGACGAGTCAGTTGCACAATCGGGAGGAAGTCGTGAACAAGGCCGAGCTCATCGAGGCGCTCGCCGTTCGCCTGGGGGACCGGAAGACGGCGACGGCCGCGCTCGAGGCGGTCCTCACTGAGGTCCAGGCGGCGGTCACCAAGGGCGAGAAGGTGGCGATCACCGGTTTCGGAGCGTTCGAAAAGCGTGTCCGGGGCGCCCGAACAGCGCGCAACCCGCGGACCGGCGAGGCGGTGAAGGTCAAGAAGACCTCCGTCCCGACCTTCCGTGCGGGCGCGGGCTTCAAGGAGATGGTGGCCAGCGGCAAGGTGCCGAAGGCCACGGTCGCCGCCAAGAAGACCACCACGGCCGCCGCGAAGACCACCGGCGCGAAGGCGACCGGGGCCAAGGCGACCGCCGCGAAGAAGACCACGGCGGCGGGCGCCGCCAAGAAGACCACGGCGGCGAAGGCCACCAGGACCACCGCCGCGGCCAAGAAGACCGCGCCCGCGAAGAAGGCCGCGACCAAGACGACCGCGGCGAAGAAGACCACCGCGGCGAAGTCGGCCGCGGCCAAGAAGACCACGGCGGCCAAGAAGACGACGGCCGCCAAGAGCACTGCCGCCAAGAAGGCGCCGGCGAAGAAGGCCCCGGCCAAGAAGGCCGCCAGCCGGCGCTGACCGCACGCCCCGAAAGGGCGCCCACCGTCCGCGGTGGGCGCTTTTTCGTGGGTACGCGTTGACCCGCCGTCGCGCGGGCCCGCAGAATCCTCGTGCCGAAAACCCCCGTCGGTCACGAGAAGAGGGGCGCCCGTGCGCCACCGTCAGCTCCGCACCGCCGCGCTCGCCCTGGGCGTCGTCGTCCTGCTCGACGTGCTGCGGGTCTGGCTGCCGTCGATCATCACCGTCTTCGGCCGGGCCGCCGAGACACCGGCCGAACTCCTCGGCGCCTTCGCCCTCGGCTGGTTCGTGCTCGCCCTCGCGGCGCCCGTCCTGGTCCGCCGGCTCGGCCCGCACCCGGTGGGCGCGGTGGCGGCCGGGGTCCTGGCCGCCACCCGGCTCGCCCTGACCGCCGCGCCCGGCGGCCGGGTCCAGCTCTGGCTGGGCTGCGCCGGCCTGCTCGCCGGCCTCGTGTGGCTCGCCGCGACCGCCGCGACGGTGTCGCGGCCGGTGCCGGGGCTGGCGTACGGCCTGGCCGTGGCCGCCGTCGGGCACGCCCTGCTGGGCACCGAGGACCTGGTCTGGCGGGGCGGCGTGCTCGGCTGGGTCGGGTCCGTCCTGCTGGTTGCCGCCTTCCTCGCTGCCCAGCTGGCCGCCTCGCCGCCGGCCGGTCGCGTCGCTCTGGACGGTGGCGCCGCCTCGGAGCCGGGCGGGGGAGCCGGCCGTGCGGCCTGGCTGCTGGTGGGGCCGGTGCTGTTGCTGGCCGGCCAGGTGGCGCTCGCCCCGGCGGTGTGGGACGCGGCCGCCGCGTACTGGCACGGGTCGGTGGACCTGCCGGGCCTGGCGCTGCCCCCGGCGCGCCTCGCGGCGGTGCCCGAGGTGGCGATCGGCCTGTTCCTGGCAGCGGTGCTGCTCCGCCCGCCCCGGCCGGTGGCGCGGCTGCTCTGGCCTGCCGCGCTGGTCGTCGGGGCCGGGCTGTTCGCCACCGACCGGGCGGGCTGGCTGGCGCCGGCGGTCCTGCTCGCCGCCGCCGGCCTCGGTGGCTGCCTCGCCCTCGTGGACGGCCCCGGCGGCCCCTCGCCGAGCCAGGACCTCGGCATGGCCGCCGATCCCGGCACGGACGGCGGGCGGCGGCGAGGATTCGCTGTCGTCGGCGGCATGCTGGGGTTCGCCATCGGCGCCGTGGCCTACTACGCCGCCTACGACCTCGGGTACCCGAACGGATGGGTGCCGGCGCTGGCGGCGCTCGCCGTCGCCGTCGCGGCCGTGCTCGCCCCACCGTTGGCCGCGGCCCCGGTCCGGTGGCCCGTGCCGGTGTGGACGGTCCTCGCGGCGATGCTCCTGACCGCTGTCGGTGGCGGGCTCCACCGCCCGGCCCCGGCCCCGAAGCCGCCCGCGACGCCTCCGGCGGCGGTACGCGTGGTGGCGTACAACATCCGGATGGGGTTCGGGCTGGACGGGCGGCTCGACGTGGACGCGCTGGCCCGGGCGGTGAACGGCAGCCGGCCGGACGTGGTGCTGCTCAGCGAGGTGGACCGGGGCTGGCTGCTCAACGGCGGCCACGACACCCTCGCCCTGCTGGCCGGGCGGCTGCGGATGCCCTACGTCTTCGCGCCCGCCGCCGACCCGGTCTGGGGCGACGCGGTGTTGAGCCGCTTCCCGGTGCGGGCCGGCCGTACCGAACCGCTCGCGGCGCACGGCGCGCCGACCGGGGCGCAGGCGCTCGGCGTCACGCTCGACCTCGGCGGCCGGGACCTCGCCGTGGTCGCCACCCACCTGCAACCGCCGCCGGGGGAGGGCCCGGTGGCCCAGGCCGGCGAGGTGGCCGCCTTCGCCACCCGGTACGCGGCCGGCCGCCCGCTGGTGCTCGGCGGCGACCTCAACACCGAGCCCGGCGATCCGGCGTTCGCCGAGTTCACCCGGGCCGGACTTGTCGACGCGCTGGCCGCGGCCCGCCCGCTGCGCACCAGCCCGGCCGACGAGCCGCGCAGCCAGATCGACCACGTCTTCGTCACACCCGGGCTGTCCCCGTCCGGGGCGGCCGCACCGCGCGGCACCGCCAGCGACCACCTCCCGGTCGCCGTGACGCTCGCCCTGCCCTGAACCGACGCCAACTCGCCGAGGTGGCGGTGTCCGACCGCGCCGGATGCCGCCACCTCGCCGAGCCGCCGGGAGCCGCCGCGCCGGATCAGAGGCGGTCGGCCGCGACGAGGCGGTCGCCCGTGAAGGCGAGCAGCCAGCCGCCGCCCTTCGGGGTGGTGAAGTCGTCGGCGCGCCCGGTCAGCCGTTCCAGCGCGCCGGGGATCACCTTGCCCTGGCTGCACACGGCGACCGGTTCCCCGGCGGCGGCCAGCGCGGCCAGCCGGGCGGCGGCGGCCAGCGCGCACTCGTCCACCTGCTGGCCGGGTCGCGGCTCGTCGAGGTCGCCGACCACCTCGATGGGCAGGTCCAGCAGGGCGGCCGCCGGGTCGAGGGTCTGCACGCAGCGCCGGGCCGAGGCGGAGACCAGGCGGGCCGGGCGGACCAGGGCGACTAGGGGCGCGAGCGCCTGCGCCTGGGCCCAGCCCTCGGCGTCCAGCGGCCGGCCGTCGTCCGGGCCGGTCCAGGTGCCCCGCTTGCCGGCGTGCGCGTGCCGGACCAGCAGCAGGGTGGCGGTGACCGGCGGCAGCGCCGCGAACGCGGCGATCACCTCGGCGTCGTGCGGGTAGCTGACCCGGCGTGCCGCCTCGTCGGTGGGGAACCAGGCCACCTCGTCCACCTCGGTGTCCGGCTGGAAGCCGCCCCGGGCGACCGCCCGCATCGACCAGTAGTCGACGGCCTTCGACCGGCCCTCGCTGCGGTAGCGGGCGCCCGGCAGGCGTACCTGCGGCACGGCCCGGACGTCGGTCTCCTCGGCGACCTCGCGGACGGCGGCCCGCAGCGGGTGTTCGCCGGTGTCCAGCTTGCCCTTCGGCAGTGACCAGTCGCCGTACCGGGGGCGGTGCACGAGGCAGACCTCGACGCCGGATCCGGCCGGGCGCCAGACGACCCCGCCCGCCGCCCGGATCCGCACCGGCTCGTCGTCCGTCATCCGCTCACCGTATGCCCGCTCCGAGCGGGCCGTGGTCCGGTCAGCCCGCCCTGCCGCCGACCCGGTGCAGGAGCAGGTCCTGGAGGTGGGTCAGCGGCGTGTCGTCGGTGCCGGTACGCCGCTGCCAGGTGCCGTCCCCGGCCAGCTCGAACGCGTCCACCTCGGGGCTGAACGCGGCGGTCAGCACGTGGTCGAGCTCGGCCCGGGCCACCGGGTCGCTCACCTGCACCAGCGCCTCCACCCGGCGGTCGAGGTTGCGGTGCATGAGATCGGCCGAGCCCATCCAGAACTCCGCGTCGCCGTTGTTGCCGAACCGGAAGATGCGCGAGTGCTCCAGGAACCGGCCGAGGATCGAGCGGACCCGGATGTTCTCCGACAGGCCCGGCACGCCCGGCCGCAGCGTGCACATGCCCCGGATCAGCAGGTCGACGTGCACCCCGGCGATGGACGCCCGGTAGAGCGCGTCGGTGATCTCCTCGTCGACCAGCGCGTTCACCTTGAACTGCACGAGCCCCGGCATGCCGAGCCGCACGTGCTCGATCTCCCGCTCGATCCGTTCCACGAGGCCGCTTCGGATGCCCTGCGGGGCCACCAGCAGCCGCCGGTACGCGGTCTGCCGGCTGTAGCCGGTGAGCACGTTGAACAGGTCGGTGAGGTCGGCCCCGATCTCCGGGTCGGCGGTGAGCATGCCGAAGTCCTCGTAGAGCCGGGCGGTCTTCGGGTGGTAGTTGCCGGTGCCGATGTGGCAGTAGCGGCGGATCTGGTTGCCCTCCTGGCGTACGACCAGGGCGGTCTTGCAGTGGGTCTTCAGGCCGACCAGGCCGTAGACCACGTGGCAGCCGGCCCGCTCCAGGGTGCGCGCCCAGCCGATGTTGGCCACCTCGTCGAAGCGGGCCTTCAGCTCGACGAGCACCACCACCTGCTTGCCGGCGGCGGCCGCATCGACCAGCGCGTCGACGATGGGGGAGTCGCCGCTGGTGCGGTAGAGGGTCTGCTTGATGGCCAGCACGTTCGGGTCGGCGGCGGCCTGCTCGACGAAGCGCTGCACGCTGGTCGCGAACGAGTGGTACGGGTGGTGCACCAGCACGTCGCCGTCCCGCAGGGTGGCGAAGACGCTGCGCGGCACCTCGCCCTCGGCGAGCCGGGGGTGGGTGGCCGGCACGAACGGCGGGTCCTTGAGGTCGGGCCGGTCGGCCTCGCCGTAGACCTGCCAGAGCGCCGAGAGGTCGAGCAGGCCGCGGACCCGGAGCACGTCGTGGCCGTCCATGTCCAGCTCGCGGACGAGCAGCTCCAGCATGTGGTCGGAGATGGAGGCGGCCACCTCGAGGCGTACGGGCGGGCCGAACCGGCGCCGCGCCAGCTCCCGCTCCAGGGCCTGGAGCAGGTCCTCGTCGCGGTCCTCGTCCACCTCCACCTCGGCGTTGCGGGTCACCCGGAACAGGTGGCACTCGACCACCTGCATGCCGGAGAAGAGCTGCCCGAGGTGCACGGAGATGAGGTCCTCCACGGGCAGGAAGCGCACCCCCGGCTCGTCGCGGGCCACCCGGACGAACCGGGGCACGTTGTTCGGCACCTTCACCCGGGCGAACAGCTCCGAGCCGCCGTCCG
Organism: Micromonospora terminaliae; assembly: GCF_009671205.1. Taxonomy (NCBI): domain Bacteria; kingdom Bacillati; phylum Actinomycetota; class Actinomycetes; order Micromonosporales; family Micromonosporaceae; genus Micromonospora; species Micromonospora terminaliae. The sequence goes on from NZ_CP045309.1 coordinate 169,492, forward strand.
GGTCGCGTACCGAGACGGCCAGGTTCAGCGACCGGCCCGAGATGTACGGGAACGGGTGCGCCGGGTCCACCGCGAGTGGGGTGAGCACCGGGAAGATGTGCTCCCGGAACCAGGTGCGCAGCCGTTCCCGCTCGGCGTCGTCGAGGTCGCTCCAGCGCAGGATCCGGATGTCCTCGGCGGCCAGCTTCGGCAGCACGTCGTCGACGAAGCAGGCGGCGTGCCGGGCGACCAGGTCGGCGGTCTTCTCCGTGATCCGCTCCAGCTGGGTGCGCAGTGGCAGCCGGTCACCGCCGCGCACCGGCAGGCCGGCGGAGAGCCGGCGCTTCAGCCCGGCCACCCGCACCATGTAGAACTCGTCCAGGTTGCTGGCGAAGATGGCCAGGAACTTGGCCCGCTCCAGCAGCGGGGTGCGGGGATCCTCGGCCAGGGCCAGCACCCGGGCGTTGAAGTCGAGCCAGGAGAGCTCCCGGTTGAAGAACCGGTCCTCCGGCAGCGGCCGGGCTGTCGGGGGCTCCAGCTGCGGCCCCGGCCCCTCGACCGGGTCGAGGGTCTCCTCCAGCCCGGCGGAGGCCGCCGCGACGGGCTCCGGGCTGACGCTCTCCTCCGGGGGGCGGACGCGGCGGAACCGGCCGTCGGCGCCGCGGGTCGACGCGCCGTTGCGGGGCGCGCCGGGGTCGACGAGGTTACGGGGACCGTCGGGCTGCTCGCGAGGGGTGCTCACCACCTCATGATTCCCCGACGAGGGTGAACGGAAAATGAACTCGGGGCAGGTTGGTCACGCCATCGTCGGCAATGTCACCCGGACGACCTCGCCGGCGGCGTCCCGCTCGATGCGGACCCGCTGCCCGAGCCGGAGCAGCCGCAGGCCGGAGGCGTCGAACGCGCGGGCCGGGAACGCCAGCTCGGTGCCGTCGTCGAGGAGCAGCACGCCGCTGCGGGTCGACGCGTCGTAGGTGGCCACCGTGCCCTGCATGCCAGCACCGTACCCGACGTCCCCGCCGGCCCGGGCCAGCAGCGCGGCGGTGCGCGGACCGGCGCCGAGGCGGGCGGCGGCCGCGAGGTCGGCCGGGGTGTCCACGTCCCGGCGCAGCGTGGGCCAGCCGCCGGGCAGCGGCAGCGCCCCGCTCGCCGCGTGCGCCGCCGCCGAGCCGGGCCCGAACCGGGGCGCCAGGGGCACCCCGGGTGGCGCGGCGAGCAGCACGGTGCCGCTGCCCGGGGCGTCGGCCACGAATCCGCGTACCCCGTCGGCAGGAACGGCCCGGAGCGCCGCGGCCAGGTCGGCCGGGCGCAGCGCGGGCAGGTCGGCGGTCAGGCCGGCCACGGCGGCGCCCGCGCCGGCCACCGCCGCGCCGTGCCGGAAGGCCGCGTTCAGGCCGGCCGCCGGGTCCGGCGCGACCGCCGCGCCGGCCGCGGTCGCCTCCGCCGCGACCCGGGGATCGTCGGTCACCACGAGCACCCGGGCCACCGCCGGGCAGGCCCGCACCGCGCGGACCGTGTCGGCCGCGAGGGCCAGCGCCAGCTCCTCATGGGGTACGCCGGGCAGCGCCCCGCGCAGGCGGCTCTTCGCCACCCCGAGGCGCTTCACCGGCACCACCACGGTCCAGGTCGGCTCAGGCACGTGACAATCCTGCCAGCCGCCCGGCGGTACCCTCACTGGCCGGACCGGGAGCGAGCAGGCATGATTTCGTCCCGGGGCGTGCGCGCGCGTGGGGCGGAACGAGGAGGCAGGGTGGCACCGCGGAGGCTGGGATTCTGGCCACGGTTCGCCGTGGTGCTGGTGAAGCCGGTGTTGACCGTCTGGACCCGCCGCACCTGGCGGGGGATGGAGCACCTGCCCCGCGAGGGCGGGATCATCATCGTGCCGAACCACATCTCGCACGCGGACCCGCTGGTGTCCGCGCACTTCATCCACGACGCCGGGCGCTGGCCGCAGTTCCTCGGCAAGGCCAGCGTGTTCCGGGTGCCGGTGATCGGCTGGATCCTGCACCGCTGCAAGCAGATCCCGGTGGAGCGCGGCAGCGTCGAGGCGGCCCGGTCGCTGGACAAGCTGGTGGCCGCCGTGCACGAGGGTGGCGCGGTGGTGATCTACCCGGAGGGGACCACCACCCGCGAGCCGGACCTGTGGCCCATGAAGGGCAAGACCGGCGCGGCCCGGCTGGCGCTGGCCACCGGCGCCCCGGTGATCCCGGTCGCCATGGTCGGCCCGGAGAAGATGTTCGACCCGCGGACCGCCCGCGTCGGGCTGCGCCCGCGTACCCCGGTGACGGTGGTCGCCGGGCCGCCGGTCGACCTGAGCCGGTGGGCGGGCGCCACGCCGACCCGGGCGATCCTGGAGGAGATGACCGACACGATCATGCTGCGGATCCGGGACCTGGTGGCGGAGATCCGCGGTGGCACACCGCCGCCGCTGTGGGAGCGGCCGGCCCGGACGCGTACGCCCGAGGTGACCGAGTGAGCGCGAGGAGTGAGCCGGTGTTGCGAGCCCCGCAGTCGCGAACGAAGGTGGCGCAGTGAGCGGGCATGTCGCGGTGTTGGGAGCGGGCTCGTGGGGCACCGCCTTCGCCAAGATCCTTGCCGACGCCGGCCGGGAGGTGACCATCCTGGCCCGGCGCGCCTCGGTGGCCGAGGCGATCCGGACCGGGCGCCACAATCCGGACTACCTGCCGGACGTGCGGCTGCCCGACCGGGTCACCGCGACCGGTGACGCCGAGGAGGCCATCGCCGGCGCCGAGGTGGTGGTGCTCTCCGTGCCGTCGCAGACGCTGCGCGGCAACCTCGCCGAGTGGACCCCGTACCTGGACCCGGACGCCACGCTCGTCTCACTCATGAAGGGCATCGAGCTGGGCACCACCAAGCGGATGAGCCAGGTGATCATGGAGACCGCCGGGGTGCCGGCCGACCGGGTGGTCGTCGTCTCCGGCCCCAACCTGGCCCCGGAGATCGCCGCCGAGCAGCCGGCCGCGACCGTGGTCGCCGGCACCGACAGCCGCCGGACCGCCCTGGTGCAGTCGTCGATCCGCACGCCGTACTTCCGGCCGTACACCAACGACGACGTGATCGGCTGCGAGCTGGGCGGAGCCGTGAAGAACGTGATCGCCCTGTCGTACGGCATCGCGACCGCCATGGGCTTCGGCGACAACACCCGCGCCATGCTCATGACCCGCGGCCTGGCCGAGACCGCCCGGCTTGGCGTGGCCCTGGGCGCCGATCCGATCACCTTCGCCGGGCTGGCCGGCATGGGCGACCTCGTGGCCTCCTGCACGTCGCCGCTGGCCCGCAACCGCACCTTCGGCGAGCACCTGGGCCGGGGGGAGACGCTGGAGCAGGCGCAGGCGGCCACCCGGCAGACCGCCGAGGGCGTGAAGAGCTGCCTCGCCATCCGGGACCTGGCCCGGGCGCACGGCGTCGAGATGCCGATCACCGAGCAGATCGAGCGGATCTGCCACGAGGGGATGGACCCGCGGCTCGCCGTGGACGCCCTCATGAGCCGCACCGCGAAGCCCGAGTCGTACGAGTGAGGCGGCGATGACCGACGAGTGGGGTGACGGCACGCGCAGCGTGCACGCCGGGCTGCCCGCGCCGGAACCGGGCCAGCCCTTCCTGCCCGGGCCGGTCTTCGCGGCGCCGTACCACCTGGACCCGTGGCGGGGGCCGGAGGCGACCCCCAACGGGTACGGGCGGCCGGACAACCCCACCCGGCGGCTGCTGGAGGCGGCCGTCGGCGAGCTGGAGGGCGGCGACTGCCGGGTCTTCGCCAGCGGCCAGGCGGCCATCACGGGGCTGCTGCTGGCCCTGCTGCGCCCCGGCGACACCGTGCTGCTCCCCGCCGACGGCTACTTCCCGGTGCGCGCCTTCGCCACCGCCACCCTGGAGGGCATCGGGGTACGCGTCGGTTTCGTGCCGACGGCCGGCCCGTACCCGTCGTTCGAGGGCGTCCGGCTGGTGCTGCTGGAGACACCGGCGAACCCCGGCCTGGACGTGGCCGACGTGCCGGCGCTGGCTGTCGCGGCGCACGGCGCCGGAGCGCTGGTGGCCGTCGACAACACCACCGCCACCCCGCTCGGGCAGCGCCCGCTGGAGCTCGGCGCCGACGTGGTGGTCGCCTCCGGCACCAAGGCCCTCACCGGCCATTCGGACCTGCTGCTCGGTTACGTGGCGACCCGCTCGGCCGAGCTGCTCGACGCGGTGACCGCCTGGCGGACCACGACCGGCGGGGTGCCCGGGCCGTTCGACTGCTGGCTGGCCCACCGCTCGCTGGCGACCGTGGACCTGCGGCTGGGCCGGCAGACCGCCAACGCCGAGGCGCTGGCCCGGCTGCTCGCCGGCCGCGACGATGTCACCGGCCTGCGCTGGCCGGGGCTGGCGACCGACCCGGCGTACGCGGTGGCGTCGGTCCAGATGCGACGGATGCCGGGCGTGCTCTCCTTCGACCTGGGTGACGCCGACCGGGTCGCCCGGTTCCTCGACGCGTCCCGGCTGGTGTCCGCCGCCACCTCGTTCGGCGGGCTGCACACCACCGCCGACCGCCGGGCCCAGTGGGGGGACGACACGGCGCCCGGCTTCGTCCGGCTCTCCTGTGGCATCGAGGACGCCGCCGACCTGGTCGCCGACGTGACCGCCGCGCTCGACGCGGCCTGACGCCGGCCCGGCCGCTCCGCTACGCTGACGGGGCAGCAGCGGCCCGCGTGGGCCCCGACCGGAGGAGGTGAGACCGATCCACCAGCAGAGGACCGGCGCTCCCTCCGAGTCCGCGTCGCCCCAGGGTTAGGCGACGCCGGGAGCGCCGACGAGCGTTCCGAAAGGCCTGCCATGCCAGCCACCCTGTTCTCCCCGGACCGTCCCGCCCTCGTCCGGCGGTTGCGCGCCGCCGGCTGCGTCTTCGCCGAGGACGAGGCGGAGCTGCTCATCGCCGCCGCCGACTCGGCCGAGGCGCTGACCGACCTGGTCGACCGCCGGGTCGCCGGCCTGCCGCTCGAGCACCTGCTCGGCTGGGCCGAGTTCTGCGGCCTGCGGGTCGCCGTCGACCCCGGGGTGTTCGTGCCCCGCGGGCGGACCGCCCTGCTGGTCACCGCCGCCGCGGCGGTGGCCGGCCCGTCGCCCGCCGTGCTCGACCTCTGCTGCGGTTCGGGCGCCGCCGCGCTGGTGCTGCACGGCCGGCTGGCGCCCCGCTGGCTGGCCGCCGCCGACGTCGACCCGGCCGCGGTGGCCTGCGCCCGGCGCAACCTGACCCCGCTGGGCGTGCCGGTCTACCAGGGCGACCTGTTCGCGCCGCTGCCGGCCCGGTGGCGGGGGCGGCTGGACCTGGTGGTGGCGAACGCCCCGTACGTGCCGAGCGACGCGGTGGCCATGCTGCCGCCGGAGGCGCGGCTGCACGAGGCCCCGGTGGCGCTGGACGGCGGCGCGGACGGGCTGGCCGTGCTGCGCCGGGTGGCCGCCGGCGCGGCCGAGTGGCTGGCCCCCGGTGGGCACCTCGCGGTGGAGGTGAGCGCCGGCCAGGCCACGGCGCTCTGCGCCATCCTCACCGACGCCGGCCTGGACCCGTCCGTGGTGCACGACGACGACCTGGAGGCCACCGCCGTCACGGCCCGCCGCCCCGGGTGAGGCGCCCGGCCCCGCCCACCCGGGCGGGCCGCGCGACCGTGGCGGGACCCCGCGGCGGCAACTAGCCTCAGGTCAGGCTCGGCGGGAGGCGGTGGCGGTGGGCAGTGCGGGTGTGCCGGTGGTGGTGGGTCTGGACAACGGCGGCACGAGCAACAACGCCACCGTGCTGACGGTCGACGGCCGGTTCCTGGTGGACGGGCTGGTCGAGATCCCGAGCGAGGTCCAGGCCGGTCCGGAGGCGGCGATCGAGGCTCTCGCCCGGGCCCTGGACGGGGTGCTGGCGCTCACCGGGGTGCCCCGCGAGCTGGTCCGCGCGGTCGGGCTGGACACCCCCGGCCCGGCCAGCGCCACCGGGGTGATCTCCTCGCGCGGCTCGACCAACTTCTCCCAGCCCGCCTGGCGCGGCTACGACGTGCGCAGCGCGCTGGAGCACCGGCTCGGCCTGCCCGTGGTCTACGCCAACGACGGCAACGCGGCGGCCCTCTACGCCCACCACACGCATTTCGGCGCCGACGCGATGGCCCGGTCCTCGGTCGCCGCGATCGTGGGCACCGGGCTCGGTGGCGGCGTGGTCGAGAGCGGCCGGGTGGTCGGCGGTGCGGCCGGCATGGCCGGCGAGTTCGGGCACGTGCACATCCCGCTCGACGGGCTGCTCGGGCCGGGCCAGCCGGTGCCCGTGTGCGCCTGCGGCTTCGCCGGCGACGTGGAGAGCGTCGCCTCGCTCACCGCCATCGCGAACAACCTGCTGCCGTACTGGCTGGGCCGGTTCCCGGGGCACCCGCTGGCCGCCGAGGAACCGGCCCGGGCGGCGAAGCTCGTCCGCGGCTACGGCGAGCGGGGCGACCCGCTGGCGCGCGAGCTCTTCACCCAGCAGGCCATGGCGCTGGGTCGGCTGTTCACCATCGCGGCCAACTTCACCGACCCGCACGCGTACTTCGTGGGCGGCGGGGTGGTGGAGGCGGCGCCGGAGTTCCGCGACTGGTTCCTGGCCACCGTGCGGGAGCACACCGTGCTCCGCGCCGAGCAGCGCGCGGTGGCGACCTTCGCGCTGGTGCCCGACCGGGACATGGCCGGGGCGCGCGGGGTGGCCATCGCGGCGCTGGAGGCGGTCCGCGGCGGGGCCGCCGCCGGCCCGCTGGTCGCCGGCTGAGCCGCGGCGTCGCCGCCCGGCGGACCAGGGCCGGCGGGTCAGGGCCGGCGAGTCAGGGGCGGCGGATCAGGGCTGCCGGATCAGGGGCGCGGCGGGGCGTCGGTGAAGGCGGCCCAGGCGGCCGGGCGGAACACCAGCACCGGGCCGGCCGGGTCCTTGGAGTCGCGGACCGCGACCGCCTCCGGCAGCGGCGCCATCTCGACGCACGCGCCCTCATCGCCGCTGTGGCTGCTCTTGCGCCAGCCGGTCACCGGCCGTCGGTGGCTGTTCGTGCCGTTCATGCTTCCTACCTCTCGTTCAGCAGGCGGAGCAGCTCGTCCCGGCTGGCCGCCGGGCTCAGCGCCACGGTCCGCAGGTGCTCCATGATCTTCGTGCAGGTGCGCAGGTCGCCCGGCCGGTCCAGCACCATCTGCCCGGCGACCGTCTCCACCGAGGCGATGATCGGGTCCTCCGGGTCGGCGAACTCCAGGATGTGCAGCGACCCCCGGGTCCCCCGGTGGTATCCGGCGGAGAGGGGGATCACCTGCACGGTGATGTTCGGCAGTTCGGCCATCTTGAGCAGGTGCTGGAGCTGACCCCCCATCACGGTCCGGTCCCCGACCGGGCGCAGTAACGCCCCCTCGTCGATGATGGCGTCGAGGATCGGCGGATCGTCACCCGTGAGCCGTTGCTGGCGGTCGAGGCGCAGCTTGACCCGCTGCTCCACCTGCTCGTCGCTGAGGGTGTGCGGGCCACCGCGCATCACTCCCCGGATGTAGTCGGCGGTCTGGAGCAGGCCGGGCACCACCGACGGCTCGAAGTTCGCGATGCCGGTCGCCTCCGCCTCCAGGGCGATGAAGTCGATGGTCCGCCGGTCCAGCAGGTACGAGTAGGAGACCCACCAGCCCGGCTTGCGGGCGTCCTTGGCGAGCTGCACGGCCGCGGCGATCTCGTCGGGCCCCACCCCGTAGAGGGTGAGCAGCGCCCGCACGGTGGCCGGGCTGACCAGCGTCTGCGCGTTCTCGTAGCGGGACAGGGTGCTGCGGGTGCTGTTGATCTCGTCGGCCGCGGCCTCCAGGGTGAGGCCGGCGGCCTCCCGGTGGGTCCGCAGGGCGATGCCGAGCCGTCGGGCCCGGGCGGTCTTCGGCGCCATGCATCGATGGTCGCACATCAACGGGAGCTTGGGCATGAGAGAAGATCGATGAGAGTTGCATTCACGCGTGTCCACCTGTCAATCTGTGACGGCGTCCTCACCGCCGGTTGTCGTGGCGACGGTGGTGGTGAGCGACCGGAGGGGATGGGGCGCGCGGCGATCGGGTTTTACTCCCCCACGACCCGATCGTCGCGTGCCCCGACCGGCACACCGGACGGGGAGGAGCGGCGATGACGGTGACGGCCTGCCAGCCGGCGGACGAGGGCGGGCGGGGATGACCCGGTTCCTCGTGGTCCTCACCGACGTGCGTCCCCTCGACGGCCTCTGGCGCAACGAGCGCACCAGCCCCGAGCGGCGCCGGCAGGTCGTCGGCGCGAGCAGCCGCGAGGCGGCGGACCGGATCGCCGGCGCCTTCATGGCGCTGGGCATGGTCCGCGCCGGCCGGCAACGGGTCAAGGTCATCGCGGTCGGCCGCCGGCCGCGCACCCCGGATCACCTCAACTGAACCGGGCCCGCCCCCGGATCGCGGCGACGGGGGCGGGGAGCCGGGCGGCCGGTGGCAGGTCCCGCCGCCGGCCGCCTGGCCTGACCGCCGCCCATCCGGTTACTCCCCGTATACGACTCGTTGACCGGCTGCGGCCTGCTGTGCCGTCTCCCCGGGTATCCACCACCGACGCTCGCCACGCACAGTAAGGTCAAGCGGGTGAGCGCCCCCGGCGAGCACGGCCAGCCGCAGTCGTGGACGAAGAGGTGACCGGAGTGACCACCCCAGGTAAGACCCGCGTGGCGATCGTCTTCGGCGGCCGCAGCCCGGAGCACGGCATCTCCTGCGTCAGCGCCGGCAGCGTGCTGGCCGCCCTCGACCCCGACGAGTTCGAGGTCGTGCCGGTCGGCATCACCCGGCAGGGCCAGTGGGTGCTGGCCAGCGGCGACCCCGGCCAGCTCGCCATCGCCGACCGCAAGCTCCCCGAGATCACCGCCGGCTCCGGCGCCGAGCTTGTGCTGCGCGCCGACCCGGCCGTGGGTGGCCTCATGGTGCTCGACCCGACCCAGGGTCCGGTGGCGCTGGCCGACGTGGACGTGGTCTTTCCGGTGCTGCACGGCGCGTACGGGGAGGACGGCACCATCCAGGGGATGCTGGAGATGGCGGACATCCCCTACGTCGGTGCGAACGTGTTCGCCTCGGCGGCCGCCATGGACAAGGAGTTCACCAAGAAGCTCTGCGCCGCCGAGGGCATCCCGGTCGGCCCGTACGTGGTGCTGCGCGCCGGGATGACGCTGACCGAGGAGGACAAGGAGCGCCTCGGCCTGCCGGTCTTCGTGAAGCCGTCCCGCGCCGGTTCGTCGTTCGGCATCACGAAGGTCGACGACTGGGCGCAGCTCGACGCGGCGGTCGCCACGGCCCGGGAGATCGACACGAAGGTGCTCGTCGAGGGCGCGATCGTGGGCCGCGAGATCGAGTGCGGCGTGCTGGAGGGCGAGGCCGGCGGCGCCCCGGAGGCGTCGGTGCTGGCCGAGGTGCGGGTGGTCTCCGGCCACGACTGGTACGACTTCGAGGCCAAGTACATCGACGACGCCTGCGAGTACGACATCCCGGCGAACCTGCCCGAGCACGTGACCCGGCAGGTGCGCGAGTACGCCACGCGCGCGTTCACCGCGCTGGACTGCTCCGGCCTGGCCCGGGCCGACTTCTTCGTCACCCCGGAGCTGGACGTCTATCTCAACGAGATCAACACCATGCCGGGCTTCACCCCGACCTCGATGTTCCCGCGCATGTGGGCGGCCAGCGGGCTGGAGTATCCGAAACTGGTCAACCGGCTCATCCGCACCGCCCTGCGCCGCGCCGGCCGCTGACTCCGCGGCCGGCGCGGCGACGGTCAGGCGGAGCAGCCGGACGGTGCCGTCTTCGCGGCGGGCACCGAGGCGACCACCGCGTCGGAGATCGGCGTGACCCACTGGAGCGGCTGCTCGTACTGCTTCGGCACCCGCACCCGCACCGGGGTCTCCCGGTCGACGGTGGTCAGCACGGTGGCGTCGGCCTCCTGCACGGCATGCCAGCAGACCTTGTTCACCGACCACACCTCGTCGGTGGGCTGCACGATCGGCGGCGTGCCGCCGCAGGCAACGGTGAGCGCCGGATCGCCGTACGCGGCGTTCTGCTCGGCGCCCGCGGTGACCGGACGCTGCGCCAGGTCGCGGACGGTCGCCGGCAGCTGCGACACCAGGGCGCGGCACACCGTGGCGGGCCGCTCGGCCAGGGCCGGGGCCGGCAGCTCGACCGGCGCGCTCGACTGCGGCCGGGCGGCGGACGCCGACGGACTCGGCGCGGCGGCCGGGGAGTCCGGGGCGAGCTTGGCGAAGGTGAACCCGGCCACCGCCAGGGTGACCGGCACCGCGACGAGGGTGGCCCAGAGCGCGGCGCTGCGGGTCGACCGGTCGCGGCGCGCCGGGCGGGACTCCTCGGCGGCGGGGGAGGACGTGATCTCTTCCACTTACAGGCGCACCACCGAACACGTGAGGGTGCGGGTGATGCCGGGCACCAGCTGCACCTTGCTGACGATGAGTTTGCCGAGCTCGTCGACGGTGTTCGCCTCGGTGAGGACGACCACGTCGTAGGGCCCGGTGACGGCGTCGACGCGTACCACGCCGGCGAGGTCCGCGATCTGACCGGCCACGTCACGTGCGCGACCGACCTCCGTCTGGATGAGGATGTACGCCTGTACCACGACTCGACCTCCGTCCGTCGCCGCTTCGGCGGCCCGAAGGGTGAAACTACCCTACGGAGCGGCCCTGATCTGTCTCGGTCGCCGGGGGACCGCGGTGAGCGAGCACACGTGGGGCAGTGGTGGCGGGACTGCGGAGCTGGAAGAGCGCGACGAGGGGACGGCATGACGGTCGCGGGTGTCGGTGAGTTCGGGCTGATCGACCGGGTGACCGCCCGGTTGGCCCAGGGGGAGAGCTGCCTGCTCGGCCCCGGAGACGACGCGGCGGTGGTGGCGGCGCCGGACCGGCGGGTGGTCGCCTCCACCGACGTGCTGGTCGAGGGGCGGCACTTCCGCCGGGACTGGTCGGGGGCCCGGGACGTGGGGCACCGGGCCGCGGCGGCCAACCTGGCCGACATCGCGGCCATGGGGGCCACCCCGACCGCGCTGCTGGTCGCCCTCTGCATGCCGGCGGACCTCGACCCGGGCTGGGCCGAGGAGCTGGCCGACGGGCTGGGCGCCGAGGCGGCCCTGGTGGGCGCGAGCGTGGTGGGCGGGGACATGTCCGCCAGCCCGACGCTGACCGTCGCGGTGACCGCCCTGGGTGACCTGGCCGGCCGGCCGCCGGTGGTCCGCTCCGGCGCCCGCCCCGGCGACGTGGTGGCCCTCGCCGGGCGCACCGGCTGGGCGGCCGCCGGCTACACCGTGCTGTCCCGGGGGTTCCGCACGCCCCGGCTGCTCGTGGAGGCGTTCCGCCGCCCCGAGGTGCCCTACGCCGCCGGCCCGGAGGCCGCCGCGCACGGCGCCACCGCCATGATCGACGTGTCGGACGGGCTGCTCGCCGACCTGGGGCACGTGGCGAAGGCCAGCGGGGTGGCCGTCGACCTCACCCGGGAGGCGTTCGAGGTGCCCCGGCAGATGCGCGACGCGGCGCAGGCGCTCGGCGTCGACCCGTACTCGTGGATCCTGGCCGGGGGCGACGACCACGCGCTGGCGGCGACCTTCCCGGCGGAGGCGACGCTGCCGGCGGGCTGGCGGCCGGTCGGGCGGGTGATCGAGGGAACGGGGGTGACCGTCGACGGCACGCCGTACGCGGGCCCGGCCGGCTGGGACCACTTCCGCCGGGGGGAGTGATCTGCGTCCGATGCGGGTGATCGGGCCACCGGCGGGCCGGGGACCGGCCGTACGCTTGCATCCCGTGAGTGAGATCGAGATCCGGGCGCAGCGCTTCGACGCGCCCGAGTCGCAGGCGTTGATCCGGGCGGCCCTGGCCGACCTCGGCGCGCGGTACGGCGGCAACGGCGACGACACCCCGGTCGACGCGGCCGAGTTCGAGCCGCCGGCCGGCACCTTCCTGGTGGCCTACCTCGACGGGGAGCCGGTGGGCTGCGGCGGGTGGCGCAGCCACGGCGACGACACGGCCGAGCTGAAGCGGATGTACACGGCGCCGGCGGCCCGGGGCCGGGGCGTGGCCCGAGCGGTGCTCGCCGCCGTCGAGCGGTCCGCCCGGGACCACGGCCGCAAGCGGATCATCCTGGAGTGCGGCGACAAGCAGCCCGAGGCGATCGCCATGTACACCTCGGCCGGCTACGAGCGCATCCCGAACTTCGGCTTCTACCAGGACGCGCCCGGCTGCCTCTCGTACGGCCGCACGCTCTGACCCGCGCCGTCAGCCGGCGGTGATCCGGATCTCGCCGGCGGCCTTGCGGGCGGCGCTCTCCGCGTCGGTGGGGGTGGCGCCCCAGGCCAGCAGGTGCCCGCTGCGGTGCGCCGAGGAGAGCAGCTCCGGCACCTGGTCGCCGACCTTCGCCTCGATCTGCACGTCGAGCACACCGGGCACCCGCAGGGCGGCCCGGCGGCCGTCCACCGCGGTGACCCGGCCGGGTGCGGCGACCAGGAACTCCACGGCCGCCGCGCCGGTCGGCCGGGCCGGCAGCGTGGGCCGCTCGCCACGCAGCACCCGCAGGTACGCCTCGATGAAGTCGACCTCGTAGGCGATCGAGACCAGCGCGGTGATCATGTCGCCGGGCATCCGGGCGGCGCACTCGACCAGCGTCGGCACACCGTCGACCAGGATCCACTCGCTGTGCAGCATGCCGCTGCGGAAGCCGGCCGCCCCGGCGAGCCGGACCGCGGCGTCCCGCAGCGCCGCCTGCTCGGCCCCCGGCAGCGCGGACGGCACCGTGTGCCCGGTCTCCACCGGGTACCGGCCGCGGGCGACCCGCTTGTCCGTGACGTTCGCGAAGATCGTCTCGCCGTCGGCGACCAGCAGCTCGACGCTGTGTTCCGAGCCGACCAGCAGCTCCTCGACCAGGACCCCGGTGGGCAGACCGCGCTCGACGGCCTCGTCCGGCTCCGGCGGCGCCGCGCTGGCCGCCCACCGCCCGGCGATCTCCGCGGGATCGCTGACCAGCTGCACGCCCAGGCTGCCGGACCGGCGGGTGGGCTTGAGCACGCACCGGCCGCCGTGCGCCCGGGCGAACGCTTCGGCCCGCGCCGGGTCGTCGACCAGCTCGTACGCGGGGTTGGCCAGGCCGGTCGCGTCGGCCAGCAGCCGCATCCGGTGCTTGTCGGAGAAGACGTCGGCCGCGGGCACCCCGGCGCCGGGCAGGCCGAGCCGGTCGGCGAGCCGGGCGGCGGCGCCCACGGCGTACTCCAGGCCGGGCAGGACGAGCCGGGCGGCGGCGAGGCCGGGCTCGCGGTCGAGCAGGGCGTCGGCGTCGAAGCCGGTCTGGTACTCGGCCGGCACCAGCCGGGCGACCAGCGGCAGCCCGGCGACGAAACGGTCCAGGCCGCGGCGCCGGATCACGTCCGGCTCCTCGACCAGGACCACGCTGCCCGGCGGCAGCTCCTGGTCGAACCAGCGCAGCGAGCCGAACGACCCGCCGACCACCACCAGCTGCTCCCGCCCCAGGTCCAGCTCCACCGGTCGTTCCTCCCCACGCCTGGCACCGGAACGGACGGCCGGCGCAGCAGCACCCTAACCGGGCCGGGGCGGCCGGTCCTCGGACGGTCGGCGACCCGTCAGCGGGAGACCGGTGGGCACGACGAAAGCCGGCGGACCCGAGGGGTCCGCCGGCATCCGGCGAAACTGTGCAGGCGGTGCGGCCGCGTCAGGCGCGGGCGACCTTGCCGGCCTTGATGCACGAGGTGCAGACCTGCAGCTTCTTGGTGGTGCCGCCACCGGCCGGGGTGCGCACCGACTGGATGTTCGGGTTCCAGCGGCGGTTGGTCTTCTTCTTGGACCAGGGCACGTTGTGGCCGAAGCCCGGCCCCTTGCCACAGACGTCGCACACGCTAGCCACGGGATACTCCTGGGATTGAAACGTTCATGAGGTCGCCGCCAGGCGCAGCCCGGGCAACCTGGCCAGGTTACCCGATGACAGGCCCGGACGCCCAACCGGCCCGGTCGGGACCGGCCCAGCGTACCCGGGAGGCCGCCGGGCGGCGGCGGGCCCGTCCCCGGACCGTCCGGGACACGCCGGGCGGGCCCCGGCGGCTGTCGGTGCGCGCCAGTAGGCTTCCCGACGTGCTGGACACCCTCGACGCCGCCGCGGTGCGCCGCTGGTGCGCGAGCGGGCTGGCCGCCCTCCAGCGCCATCAGGGCGAGATCGACGAGCTCAACGTCTACCCGGTCCCCGACGGCGACACCGGCACCAACCTGGTGCTCACCCTCACGTCGGCCCAGCAGGCCCTCGCCATGGACCTGGAGACCCTCCCCGACGACGGGCACACCCCGCACGGGCACGCCCTGCGGCTGATGGCCCGGGGCGCGCTGCTCGGTGCCCGGGGCAACTCCGGGGTGATCCTCTCGCAGATCCTGCGCGGCTTCGCCGACGCGCTCGCGGCCGCCCCGGCGGTCCGTGGCCGGCAGCTCGCCGCCGCGCTGGCCGACGCCACCACGGCCGCCTACGCCGCGGTCGCCCACCCGGTCGAGGGCACGCTGCTCAGCGTGGTCGCCGCCGCCGCCCGCGCGGCCGAGCGGGCCGACTCCGACGACCTGCGCGCGGTGGCCCGGGCGGCGGCCGGCGAGGCGGCCCGCGCGCTGGCGCGTACCCCCGAGCAGTTGCCCGCGCTCGCCCGGGCCGGCGTGGTCGACGCCGGCGGGCGTGGCCTGTGCCTGCTGCTCGACGCGCTGGTCGAGGTGGTCACCGGGGAGAGCCCACGGCAGGCGGCGCCCGCGCCGCCGGCGGCCCGGGCGCCCGTCACCGCCGTCCGGGAGACCGGCTCCTCGGCGTACGCCTACGAGGTGCAGTACCTGCTCGACGCCACCGACGAGGCGGTGGCCCGGCTGCGCGGCGAGCTGGACGCCCTCGGCGACTCCCTGGTGATCGTCGGCGACGCCGGCACCTGGAACGTGCACGTGCACGTCAACGACGTCGGGGCGGCCGTCGAGGCCGGGGTGGTGGCCGGCCGGCCGCACCGGATCACGGTGACCCGGTTCGCCGACCAGGCGGCCCCGGCGCTGTCGCCCCCGGCAGCGCGACCCGACGGCCGGGCGGCCGTGGTGGTGGCCACCGGCGCCGGCATCGCCGAGCTGTTCGGCGCCGAGGGCGCCACCGTGGTGCCGGCCAACCCGTCGACCGGCGAGCTGCTCGACGCGATCCGGGCCACGCGCGCCGCCCGGGTGGTGGTGCTGCCCAACGACCCCAACACCCAGTCGGTGGCGAGCGCCGCCGCGCGGGAGGCGCACGGCCTCGGGGTGAAGGTGAGCGTGGTGCCCACCCGGTCCCCGGTGCAGGCCCTCGCCGCCCTCGCCGTGCGGGACCCGCAACGCCGCTTCGAGGACGACGTCATCGCCATGGCCGAGGCCGCCGGCGCCTGCCGCTACGCGGAGGTCTGCCACGCGAGCAAGGAGGCGCTCACCGTGGCCGGGCCGTGCCGGCCCGGCGACGTACTGGCGCTGGTCGAGGGGGAGGTGCACCTCATCGGCGCCGACCTCCTCGACACCTGCACCGCCGTGGTCGACCGGATGCTCGGCGGCGGCGGCGAGCTGGTCACCCTGCTCTGCGGGGCGGACGCCCCGGCCGGGCTGGCCGACCGGGTGCGCGAGCACGTCGAGCGGTCCTGGCCGTTCGTCGAGGTGCAGGCGTACGAGGGCGGCCAGCCGCACTATCCGCTCCTGGTGGGGGTCGAATGACGAGCGAACCGGCGACGGTGGACACGCCGCTCAAGAAGCTGGTCGGGGAGCGCACGGCCAAGGCCCTGGCGAGCCACCTCGACCTGCACACCGCCGGCGACCTGATCTACCACTTCCCCCGCCGCTACGACGAGCGCGGCGAGCACACCGACATCCGCTCGCTGGACGTGGGGGAGCAGGTCACCGTGCTGGCCCAGGTGCAGCGCACCGCGGTCCGGCCGATGCGGCAGCGCCGGGGCAACCTGCTGGAGGTCACCGTCGGCGACGACTCCGGCGGGGTGCTCACCCTCACCTTCTTCGGCAACCAGGCGTGGCGGGAGCGGGAGCTGCGTCCCGGCCGCTGGGGGCTGTTCGCCGGCAAGGTCACCGAGTTCCGGGGCAAGCGGCAGCTCAACGGCCCCGAATACGTGCTGCTCGGCGAGGGCGGCGACGGCGAGGCGGCGGCCAACGAGGAGGTCGAGGAGTTCGCCGGGGCGCTCATCCCGGTCTACCCGGCCGCCGCGGCCGTGCCGACCTGGGTGATCGCCCGCTGCGTGCGGGTGGTCCTGGACACCTTCACCCCGCCGGACGACCCGCTGCCGGCCACCGTGCGGGCCAGCCGCAACCTGGTCGGCATCGGCGCCGCGCTGCGCGAGATCCACCGGCCCACCAGCAAGGAGGAGCTGTACAAAGCACGCCGCCGGCTCAAGTGGGACGAGGCGTTCGCCGTGCAGCTCACCCTGGTGCAGCGCAAGCACCGGGCCGCCGCGTGGCCGGCGAAGGCCCGGCCGGCGAAGCCGGGCGGGCTGCTCGACGCGTTCGACGCCCGGCTGCCCTACGAGCTGACCTCCGGCCAGCAGGCCGTCGGCCGGGAGATCGCCGCCGACCTGGCCACCGCGCACCCGATGCACCGGCTGCTCCAGGGCGAGGTGGGCAGCGGCAAGACCGTGGTGGCGCTGCGGGCCATGCTCCAGGTGGTCGACGCCGGTGGGCAGGCCGCGCTGCTCGCCCCGACCGAGGTGCTCGCTGCCCAGCACCACCGGGGCATGCTCGACCTGCTCGGCCCGCTCGCGCAGGCGGGCGAGCTGGGCGCCGCCGACGACGCCACCCGGGTGGAGCTGGTCACCGGCTCGCTGGGCGCGGCCGCCCGGCGGCGGGCACTCGCCGAGGTGGCCGAGGGGCGCGCCGGCATCGTGCTCGGCACCCACGCCCTGCTCTACGAGGGCGTCGACTTCGACGACCTGGGCCTCGTCGTGGTCGACGAGCAGCACCGGTTCGGCGTGGAGCAGCGGGACGCGCTGCGGGCCAAGGCCGAGCAGCCGCCGCACGTGCTGGTCATGACGGCCACCCCGATCCCGCGCACGGTCGCCATGACCGTCTATGGCGATCTGGAGACCTCCACCCTGTCGCAGCTGCCGCAGGGCCGCTCGCCGATCGCCTCGCACGTGGTGCCGGCCGCCGAGAAGCCCGCCTTCCTCGACCGGGCCTGGCGCCGGCTGCGCGAGGAGGTCGCGAAGGGACACCAGGCGTACGTGGTCTGCCCGCGGATCGGCGAAGGTCCGGCCTCCGATGAGGAGGCACCGCGCGAGGACGACAACGGCCGGCGGCCCCCGCTCGCCGTGACCGAGGTGGCCCCGCTGCTGGCCGAGGGACCGCTGCACGGGCTGCGGATCGGTGTGCTGCACGGGCGGCTGCCGGCCGACGAGAAGGACGCCGTGATGCGCTCCTTCGCCGCCGGCGACCTGGACGTGCTGGTGGCCACCACGGTGGTCGAGGTGGGCGTCAACGTGCCCAACGCCACCGTCATGATCGTGCTGGACGCCGACCGGTTCGGCGTGTCCCAACTGCACCAGCTGCGTGGCCGGGTGGGCCGGGGCTCGGCCGCCGGCCTCTGCCTGCTCGTCACCGAGGCCATGGAGGGTTCCGCGGCCCGCGAACGGCTCGACGCGGTCGCCTCGACCACGGACGGGTTCAAGCTCGCCGAGCTCGACCTGGAGCAGCGCCGGGAGGGCGACGTGCTGGGCGCCACCCAGTCGGGCCGCCGGTCCCACCTGCGGCTGCTGTCGCTGCTGCGCGACACCGACCTCATCCGGGACGCCCGGGCCGAGGCGATCACCCTGGTCGAGGAGGACCCGGAACTGGCCCGGCACCCGGCGCTGGCCGCCTCGGTCGCGGCCCTGGTCGACGAGGAACGCGCCGAATACCTGGAGAAGGGCTGACCCCACCGGGTGGCCGTTCCGGCCTAGGCTCGGCCGATGCCGAAACCCTCTCTCGACCGCGGCGTGCTCCTGCTGGCCCAGGGCGACGAGATCCTGACGTCCCGGGTCACCGGTGCGGCCGACGCGGCCACCGCATCGCCCTGCACGCCCGCGACCCGGTTCCAGATCGCCTCGATCAGCAAGCAGATGGCCGCCGTCGCGGTGCTGCTCCTCGCCGAGCGGGGCGCGCTGCGCCTGGACGACCCGATCGGCCGCTGGCTGCCGGACCCGCCGGCGGCCTGGTCCGGGATAACCCCGCACCATCTGCTCACCCACACCTCGGGCCTGGGTCATTGGGAGGAGTACCCGATGATCGACCTGGCCGAGCCGGCCGAGCCCGACAAGCTGCTGGCGGTCTTCGCCGGCGTGCCGCCGCTGTTCGCCCCCGGCACCGGCTGGCACTACAGCAGCCCCGGCTACGTCCTGCTGGCCCGGGCCGTCGAGCGGGCGTCCGGCCGCCCGTACGCCGCGTTCCTCGCCGAGGAGGTCTTCGCGCCGCTCGGCATGACGGGCAGCTTCGCGGGCGGCGCCGCCGGGCGGGACGACGTGGCCACCGGGCACGAGGGCGGCCGGCCCGTGCCGTCCTGGGACCTGGACACGGTGAGCATGGGCGCCGGGGACGTCTGGTGCACCGGCGCCGACCTGCTCACCTGGCTGGACGTGCCCCGCCGGGGACGGCTGCTCGGGCCGGCGGCGGCGGCCGTGCTGACCGCCCCCCACGCGCCGACCGGCCGCCCCGGCGAGGCGTACGGCTACGGCTTCTTCGTCGGCCGGCTGGCCGGGGAACGGGCCGTCCACCACTCCGGGGACAACGGGGGCTACAAGGCGTTGGCGGCCTGGTTCCCCGACTCGGACCGCCGTCTCGTGGTGCTGACCAACCAGGCGGAGATCGACCCCGCGCTGCTGAAGGCGGAGCTGGAATGAGGGCGAGGGCGCGCCGGCCGGGTGGGCGGCGCGCCCTCTGCTCACGCGTACGTCAGGCGGTGAAGCGGATCCGCCGCCGCCGGGTCACCACGAAGAGCACCGCGCCGGCCGCCACCAGGGCACCCGCCGCGGCGGCCATGACGCCGGCCGCCGCGCCGGTGACCGGCAGGGCCGGCTCCCCGCCACCGCTGCCGCCGCAGTTCCCCTCGGGGGCGTAGACCGCCTGCATCTCCAGGTCGAGGTCGGGCAGGGCCACGGTGGCCTGGTCGTCCTTGCCGGCCTGGAAGGTCACCTTCTCGGTCCCGCCGGGCGCGACCGTCCGGGTCTCGGTGCGCCCGCCGTAGGTCAGCTCGGCCTTCACCGGCAGGCCACCCTTGGGGTTGGTCACGGTGAGGGTGAAGGTGTCGCAGTTCGCCTTGGTGGCCACCGTCGGCAGCGCGCAGTCCTTCGGGCGCTGCCAGGAGTAGGTGCCCTTGTCGACCACCTTCCCGTCGACCAGCACCTCGACGGCGCCGGCGTTGGCGGCCGGGACGACGGTGTCGGTGTTCGCCTTGCCCGGCTCGACGGTCACCTTCTTCGACCAGCCGTTCGCGCCGCGCACCTCGAACTCGACCGCGTAGCGGCTCAGGCTGCCGTCGTTGCTCAGGGCCACGGCGACCGTGCCGTCGCACTTCGAGGTGAAGAGGGTGGCGGGGTTGGCGCAGGTGCGGCTGCCGCCGTTGTACCAGCCCTGCGGGCCGTGCGACCGGTTGCCGGGTGCCCCCGGCGAGCCGAGCTTGAGGTTGCCGTACCGCTTGCCGTCCTCGGTCAGCGGGTCGATGACCTGGCTCGTGTCGCCCCAGATCAGGTCCACCTGGGTGTTGCAGTCGGGCAGGTCGACCTTCAGCTCGATGGAGGTCCTGGTGCCGCCGATCCAGTCGCTGTCCGGGGTGCCGTGGACGTACTGCGGGGTGGCGAACCGCGGGCGCGGCGCGAAGTAGGAGACGAGGGTGAACCACTGCTTGCCGTCGCCGCAGAGCGGCAGGTCGTCGTCGAGCTTGACCGTCGCGGTGCCCTTCGGGCCGTCGAAGGTGTGGCTGTAGGTGGCCTTGTCGAGGTCCACGCACTTGGGCGCCGGGGCGCAGGAGCGGTCGCCGGTCAGGTCGACGGTGCCGGTGTCGGTGTGTTCCTGGCCGTTGGCCTTCCACAGCGCGTAGATGGTCAGCGAGGCCGACCGGGTGTCGCCGGGCACGCGCTGGACCGCCTGGACGGAGCCGCCGTCGGGAACGACGGTGCCCTCCAGCGGGACGGGGGAGGCGCCCTCGACGGCGACGGTCACGTCGGTCTTCGGGTTCGGGGTGACCTGCTGGAGCGTGGCGGCCTTGTCCCGTTCGCTGTTCTCCACCGTCCAGGTGAGGACCCGCTCTCCGGTGAGCTGGTCACAGGCGGAGGTGGCCTTGATGGTGGTGTGGTGGGCGCTGGCGGGTGCGGAGACCGCCACTGCCCCGACGAGGCCGAGCAGGGCGGCGCCCAGCACGGCGAGCGGTCGCCGGGGCGACAGCCTGGTACGGATCACGGGTACTCCCGGATTGAGGGGGTTCGGGGTGGTTGCGCGGGGGCCGCGGGCGCGCGGGGGTTCCTGCGCCGGCGGCGTCCCGATGCCGATGCCGGCGAGGCGAGCCGACAACCGGGCAGACGCTAGCGAAATCGACACGGATGGCGTTACCGCTACCGATGGCTCGTAAAGGGTCTGTTATAGATTTGAGATCATTGATGTACCGCCGGTGACGGGCCGTCGCGCCGGGTGGTCCGCGCACCCCAGTTCGGGCATCGCGTAGCGTCGGGTCATGCGGAGCGAGCGACGGTGACCCGGATCGTGGGCGGGACGCTCGGCGGCCGGCGGATCGCCGCGCCGCCCGGCGCCGGCACCCGGCCGACCTCGGACCGGGTCCGGGAGGCGTTGTTCAGCGCGGTGCAGGCCGAGCTCGACCTCGACGGCGCCCGCGTCGCCGACCTCTACGCCGGCTCCGGCGCGGTCGGGCTGGAGGCACTGTCCCGGGGTGCCGCCCATGTGCTGCTGGTCGAGTCCGACCCCCGGGCCGCCCGGGTGATCCGCGAGAACGTCGCCGCGCTCCGGGCCGCTCCGGCCGCACGCCTGGTCACCGGCAAGGTGGCGACCGTGCTGGCCGCCGGCCCGGACGGTGGGCCGTACGACGTGGTCTTCGCCGATCCGCCCTACGCCGTACCCGACGGCGAGATCACCGCGATGCTGGCCGCGCTGGTCGGCGGTGGCTGGCTGGCCCCGGACGCCCTCGTGGTCGTCGAGCGTTCCAGCCGCACGGGCCCGGTCGAGTGGGTGGAGGGCGTCACTGGCGAGCGCAGCCGCCGCTATGGCGAGACCACCCTTTGGTACGGTCGCCGATCATGAGACGTGCGGTCTGTCCCGGCTCGTTCGACCCGGTCACCAACGGACACCTCGACATCATCGGCCGGGCGAGCCGGCTCTTCGACGAGGTGATCGTCGGCGTGCTGGTCAACCAGTCGAAGCAGGGGCTGTTCACGGTCGAGGAGCGCATCGACATGCTCCGCGAGGTGACCGGGTCCTACGAGAACGTGCGGGTCGAGTCGTTCCGCGGCCTGCTGGTCGACTTCTGCCGCGCCCAGCACGCGAGCGTGCTGATCAAGGGCCTGCGCGCGGTCAGCGACTTCGACTACGAGCTCCAGATGGCCCAGATGAACATCGGCCTGGCCGGGGTCGAGACCCTCTTCATGCCGACCAACCCGCTCTACTCGTTCCTCTCCTCCAGCCTGGTGAAGGACGTGGCCAAGTGGGGCGGCGACATCTCGGCACACGTCCCGGACGTGGTCCGCGATGAGTTGGTGGCCCGCCTGCGCCGCTAACCCCCCGGCCCTCGGTGATCTTGCACATGTGGCCCTTGCGATGCCCGGTATGGAGGGAATGTCGGGGCCGAAAGTGCAAGATCGGCACGCCGGGGGTGAGCGACGCGCCGGGTAGGGTGCAGCGGCACGGGGTCAGGGCGCGTTACATGATGATGTGACAGCGCTGAACCCGGGCGCAGGCCGCATCATGAAGGTCGGCCGACCAATGACAGGAGTGAGGTGCCGGTGGACCCGCTCGATCGCATCGACGAACTGATCGCCATGGTGGAGCAGGCCCGCTCCGTGCCGATGTCGCGCAACAACTGCATGGTCGACCGGGGCGAGATGATCGCCGCTCTGGACGAGCTGCGGGTGGAGCTTCCCGCCGACCTGCGCCGGGCCGCCGCGCTGCTGGAGGAGCGGGACAAGATCATGGAGGCCGGCAAGCGCGAGGCCGACCGGATCATCAGCGAGGGTGAGGCGGAACACGCCCGCCTGGTCTCGGTGAACGAGATCACCGTCTCCGCCGAGCACGAGGGCGCGCGGATCATCGCGGAGGCCCGGGCCGAGGCGCAGCGCCTGCGGGACGAGGTCGACGACTATGTCGACACCGCCCTGGCAAACTTCGAGCAGTTCCTGACCCGGGCGCTCGCCTCGATAGAGCGCGGCCGGGACAAGATGCACGCGCTGCGGGAGATCGGCACCTTCGCCGGCGACGAGGCGGACCGCCCGCTGCCCTTCTGAGCGACGCCGGCGGCGGTCGGCGGCCGCGCTACCCTTGCCAGCGGCACGCGGGCCGGTGGCCGACAGCCGGCAGTCGACGGGCCAGGGACGACGCCCCGGTTCGACGGTGCGCCGGTCGTCCAGGTAACCTTCTTTGTCGGCCTCTCACCCGGCCGGAGTCTGACTATGCCCAAACACACGCCAAGCACACTCGACCCCAGGTCGCCGCTGGTCCTCGACACGAGGGACCTGCCGCGTCGGCCTGGCGCGTTGCGTACGCTCCAGCGCGTCGTGCCGGCACCGGCGGACCTCGGCGTGGAGTTGATCACCGTACCGGAGGGTGCGGACCTCGACCTCGACCTGAGGTTGGAGTCGGTGTCCGAGGGTGTGCTCGTCTCCGGGACCGTCACCGGTCCCGTCAAGGGCGAGTGCGGGCGTTGCCTGCGCGAGATCGACGAATCGGTGGCCGTGACGATCCAGGAGCTGTACGCGTACGAGAACAGCACCACGGACGACACGACCGACGAGGACGAGGTGGGCCGGATGCAGGGCGATCTGATCGACCTGGAGCCGGCACTGCGGGATGCGGTGGTGCTCGCACTGCCGACCAACCCGCTCTGCCGGGAGGACTGCCCAGGCCTGTGCCCCGACTGCGGGGTGCACTGGGACGATCTGCCGGCCGACCACAGTCACCAGCAGGTCGACCCGCGTTGGGCGGGCCTGTCGCAACTGACCCGTACAGAGGAGTAAGAACCGTGGCCGTCCCCAAGCGCAAGATGTCGCGCAGCAACACCCGCGCCCGCCGGGCGAACTGGAAGGCTGCGGTTGTGGCGACCGTTGCCTGCCCGCAGTGCAAGTCGGCCAAGCTGCCGCACGCCGCCTGCTCCGTCTGCGGCACCTACAACGGCCGTCAGGTCCTCGAGGTCTGACCGGACGCCGAGTGACGTCCCCGACCACAGGTCGGGTCACGCACGCGCCACGGCTCTCGCCCGGTGCCCCGGCTCCCTCCGCCGCCGGCCGTTCCTCGGCCGGCGCACTGACGGAGCCGGGCACCGCGCGGATCGCCGTCGACCTCCTCGGCGGGGACGATGCTCCCGCCGTCGTGGTTGACGGCGCTCTGCGGGCGGTGCGCACCGACCCAGACCTGCACCTGCTGCTCGTCGGCCCCACCGAGGTCGCCGACGGGCTGATCGGTGCGCTCGACCCGGAGCAGCGCTCCCGGGTCACCGTCCGCCCGGTGCGGACGGCCGTCGGCATGGCCGACCACCCCACCGCCGCGCGCGGGGAGAGCACCGTCCGCGCGGCTGTGCACGCCGTCCGCGACGGGATCGCCGACGCGATCGTCTCCGCCGGCTCGACCGGCGCCACCGTCACCGCCGCCGCGCTCGGCCTGGGTCGCTGGCCCGGCGTACGCCGGCCCGCCCTGGTCGCCACCCTGCCCGCCGTCGAGGGGCCGGTGGTGCTGCTGGACGTCGGCGGCACCCTGGAACCCGGCGCCGCCACCCTGGCCCGGCATGCGGTGCTCGGCGCCGCCTACGCGGCCGTGGCGCACGCCGTCACCGCGCCCCGGGTCGGGCTGCTCTCCGTCGGCACCGAGGCGGGCAAGGGCGACCGGCTGCGCCGCTCCGCCGACCCCGCCCTCGCCGCCGTGCCCCTGCCCTGCGGCGCCCGCTACGTGGGCCTGGTCGAGGGGTACGACATCGGCGTCGGCGCCCGCGCCGACGTGGTGGTGACCGACGGCTTCACCGGAAACGTGCTGCTCAAGGCCATCGAAGGCGCGTACGCGATGGCCGGCGGGCCCCCGGCGAGCGGCGGCGCGCCACGGGCGGCCGCCCTGCTCGGGGTGGCCGGCACCGTGGTGGTCTGCCACGGCGCGGCCCAGCCCGACGACGTCGCCTCCGGCATCGCCCTCGCCGCCCACCTGTGGCGCCGGGGCGCCACCGACACCGTCTCGTCCGTGCTCGACGCCGTCCCGCACGATCCCGCACCTGACCGCAACGACACCGAGGTAGCACCATGACCAACGACAAGCGGCGGCGTGCTCCCGTCGGCCACCTGGAGGCGGCCTTCGGGGTGTCGCTCGACCCGGAACTGCTGGAGCGCGCGCTGACCCACCGCTCCTACGCGTACGAGAACGGTGGCCTGCCCACCAACGAGCGGCTGGAGTTCCTCGGCGACTCGGTCCTCGGCGTGGTGATCACCACGGCGCTCTTCCACAACCACCCGGACCTGCCCGAGGGGCAGCTCGCCAAGCTGCGGGCCAGCGTGGTCAACATGCGGGCCCTCGCGGACGTGGCGCGTGGCCTCGGCCCGGACGGGCTGGGCGCGTACCTGCTGCTGGGCAAGGGCGAGGAGGCCACCGGCGGCCGGGACAAGGCCAGCATCCTGGCCGACACCCTGGAGGCGCTGCTGGGCGCGATCTACCTCCAGTACGGCCTGGACACCGCGGCCCTCGTGATCCACCGGCTGTTCGACCCGCTGATGGCCGAGTCGGCCGGCCGGGGCGCGGCCCTGGACTGGAAGACCAGCCTCCAGGAGCTGACCGCCGCCCTGGGGCTGGGCGTTCCCGAGTACCGGATCGAGGGCACCGGCCCGGACCACCTGAAGACCTTCACGGCCTGGGTGGTGGTGGCCGGCAACCGCTACGGCGGCGCGGAGGGGCGCAGCAAGAAGGAAGCCGAGCAGCGGGCCGCCGAGTCGGCCTGGCGCACGCTGACCGAGCAGGCCGAGGCCGAGGCCGCCGCGAAGGCGGCGGACGAGGCCGCGGAGGCCGGTGCGGGCCGTGCCTGAGCTGCCCGAGGTCGAGACCGTCCGGCAGGGGCTGGCCGACTGGGTCATCGGCCGGCGGATCAGCGCCGTCGAGGTGCGCCACCCGCGGGCGGTCCGCCGGCACGAGCCGGGCGGCGAGCACTTCGCCGACGTGCTGACCGGCCGGACGATCACCGACGTGCGGCGCCGGGGCAAGTACCTGTGGCTGCCGCTGGACAGCGGAGACGCCCTCATCGGGCACCTCGGCATGTCCGGCCAGCTGCTGCTCCAGCCGGTCGGGGCCGCCGACGAGCTGCACCTGCGGGTGCGGTTCCGGTTCGCCGACGACGGCCCGGAGCTGCGCTTCGTCGACCAGCGCACGTTCGGCGGGCTGTCGGTCTCCGAGGGCGGGGCGGAGCTGCCGGCCGAGATCGCGCACATCGCCCGGGACCCGATGGACCCAGAGTTCTCCGACGCCGGCTTCGTGGCGGCGCTGCGGAAGCGGCGGACCGAGGTGAAGCGCGCGCTGCTCGATCAGACGCTGATCTCCGGTGTCGGCAACATCTACGCCGACGAGGCTCTCTGGCGGGCCAAGCTGCACGGCGCCCGGCCGACCGACGCGCTGACCGGCCCCGCGGCCACCCGGCTGCTCGGCCACGTCCGGGACGTGCTCGGCGAGGCGATCAAGCAGGGCGGCACCAGTTTCGACGAGCTGTACGTCAACGTCAACGGCGAGAGCGGCTACTTCGACCGGTCGCTGAACGCGTACGGCCGGGAGGGGGAGCCCTGCCCGCGGTGCGGGACGCCGATCCGGCGCGAGGCGTTCATGAACCGCTCCTCCTACAGCTGCCCGCGCTGCCAGCCGCGCCCCCGGGGCACCCTCCGGGGATGACCCCGAGCCGGCTCGGGGTTGCGCCGGTGTGCCGCACCGGCAACGGCCCGGCGGGTCCCCCGGTCGTACCCTGAAAAGTCCTTTATGTCCGATTGGCCGACGCGGTTCCGGCCGCCCAGCCGGAGCCGGACGGATGGGGGACGAGCGGGGGCCGTTCCCCGATGTCCGGGCGCGGTCCGCTCCCTAGCGTCAGCAGACGTCGGCACAGGGCCGACGTCTGGAGGGGGATCCCGGATATGGGCAGGCGACCGGTGACCGTGCGGCTGGCACGGTGGAGTGCGGAGCATCCGTGGCGGGCCATCGCGCTCTGGGTGGTGTTCGTGGCGGTGTGCTTCGTCGGTGGCAACGCCGCCGGCCTGAACGAGGCGACCGACGACGACCAGGCAATCGGTGAGATGGGGCGGGCCCAGCTGATCGTCGACAGTGGCGGCTTCCACGAGCCGGCCACCGAGAACGTGCTGATCACCCCGCGCTCCGGCAAGCTCGACCCGGCCGCCGCGAAGGCCGCCGCCGACGACGCAGCGGCCCGGCTGCGGCAGGTCGACGGGGTGACCTCGGTGGGCGCGCCCATGCCGTCCCGGGACGGCAACGCCCTGCTGGTGCCGATCACCATGTCGGGCGACCCGGAGACCGCCGCGGACCGGGTGCAGCCGCTGCGCGACACCACCGCGAAGGTCCAGGAGGCGCACCCGGCGCTGCGGGTCGAGCAGGTCGGCGGCCCGTCGATCGGCAAGGCGCTCGACGACACCCTGGGCAAGGACTTCAAGCGGGCCGAACTGCTGAGCCTGCCGGTCACCCTGGCCATCCTGATCATCGCGTTCGGGGCGCTCATCGCGGCCGGCGTGCCGGTGCTGCTGGCCCTCTCCTCGGTGGCCGCGGCCATGGGGCTCTCCACCCTCGCCTCGCACCTGGTGCCGGCCACCGACACCACGGCCAGCGTGATCCTGCTGATCGGCATGGCCGTCGGCGTGGACTACTCGCTCTTCTACGTCCGGCGAGAACGCGAGGAACGGGCCAAGGGCCGCTCCGGGCTCGACGCCGTGGAGATCGCGGCGGAGACCTCCGGGCACGCCGTGGTGGTCTCCGGCACCGCCGTGATCATCTCGATGGCCGGGCTGCTGCTCGCCCAGGACGCCATCTTCTCGTCGCTCGCCGTCGGCTCGATCCTGGTCGTCGCGGTCGCCGTGATCGGCTCGCTGACCGTACTCCCGGCGCTGCTGGCCAAGCTGGGCCGCTGGGTCGACCGGCCCCGGGTGCCGCTGCTGTGGCGGCTCACCGCGCCGCGCGTCGGGCGGCACGGCCAGCCGGCCCGGCCCCGCTTCTGGCCGGCCGTGCTGAAGCCCGCGCTGCGCGCGCCGCTGGCCACCCTGGTGGTCTCGGTCGGCCTGCTGCTCGCCCTGGCCGCCCCGGCACTGGGCATGAAGCTGAAGTTCCCGGGCATGGAGGACGTGCCCCGCACCACGGCGGCCATGCAGGCGTACGACCGGCTCACCGCGGCCTTCCCGAGCAACGGCACCAGCCACACCGTGGCCGTGCGGGCGCCCGCCGACCAGGCCGACCGGGTGAAGGCGGCGCTCACCGCGCTGGCCGGCCGGGCCGCCACCGACCCGCTCTTCGCGCCGGCCGAGGGGGACGGCCCGAAGATCAAGGTGTCGGAGGACCGGCGGGTGTCGGTGCTGGAGGTGGCCACGCCGTACGCGAGCCGCACCGACGAGGCGTCCCGGTCCCTGCACGAGCTGCGCCAGGACCTCGTCCCGGCCGCGCTGGACGGCATCCCCGGCGTCGAGTACGCCGTGGGCGGCGGCGTGGCGGCCAGCGAGGACTACGCGGACCACATCTGGGCCAAGCTGCCCCTGGTGGCGGCCTTCGTGCTGGCGCTGACCTTCCTGGTGATGGCGTGGACCTTCCGGTCCGTGGTGGTGGCGCTCACCTCGATCCTGCTGAACCTGCTCTCCGCCGGGGCCGCGTACGGCCTGCTCGTGCTGGTCTTCCAGGGCACCTGGGCGGAGGGGCTGCTCGGCTTCACCTCGATGGACGCGATCGTCACCTGGCTACCGATGTTCCTGTTCGTGGTGCTGTTCGGGCTCTCCATGGACTACCACGTCTTCGTGGTCAGCCGGATCCGCGAGGGGATCCGCCAGGGGATGTCGAACAAGGACGCGGTGGCGTACGGGATCACCTCGTCGGCGGGGGTGGTGACCAGCGCGGCGATCGTCATGGTCGGGGTGTTCTCGATCTTCGCGACGCTGAGCACCATCGACTTCAAGCAGCTCGGCATCGGGCTGGCCGCCGCGATCCTGCTGGACGCCACGATCATCCGGGCGGTGGTGCTGCCGTCGCTGATGACCCTGCTGGGCGACGCGAACTGGTGGGCGCCGCGGTTCCTGCGCGGCCGGGCGGCGACCCCGCCGGCCGAGCCGCCCGCGCCGGCGCCGGAGCTGGTCGGCGCCCGCTGAGCCGACGGGACGGGGGAGGGCGGGCCGGTCCGGTCCGCCCTTCGTCCTGTGACCGGGTTGTCACGGCAGGATTAACGGCCGCGGAGGCGGGGCATCTGGGCCGCCATGGACGAACAGCTCACGCCGGCGGCCCGTCGTCGCGCCCCGGCCACCGCAGCCTCCCGGAGCGCGTCATGAGCACCGACGTGCGGACCGGCACCGTACGGACCAACGTCCCGGCCCGCCTGGACCGGCTGCCGTGGTCCCGCTGGCACTGGATGATCGTGATCGGCCTCGGAACGGTGTGGATCCTCGACGGCCTCGAGGTGACCATCGTCGGCAACCTGTCCGGCAAGCTCGCCGAAGAGGGCAGCGGCCTCAGCATCACCCAGAGCCAGGTCACCGGCCTGGCCGCCGCCCTCTACGTGGCGGGTGCCTGCACCGGTGCGCTCTTCTTCGGTTGGCTCACCGACCGGTTCGGGCGCAAGAAGCTGTTCCTGCTGACCCTCGGGCTCTACCTGGTCGCCACGGCGCTGACCGCGCTGTCCTTCGACACCTGGTGGTTCTTCCTGTTCCGGTTCCTCACCGGCATGGGCATCGGCGGCGAGTACGCGGCCATCAACTCGGCCATCGACGAGCTGATCCCGGCGCGGCACCGCGGCCGCATCGACATCATCATCAACGGCACCTTCTGGCTCGGCGCGGCGCTCGGCGCCCTGCTGACCGTGCCGCTGCTCAACGGCCTGCCCACCAACCTCGGCTGGCGGGTGGCGTTCGGCCTGGGCGCGGTGCTCGGCGTGGTGATCCTGCTGGTCCGGCGGCACGTGCCCGAGAGCCCACGCTGGTTGTTCATCCACGGCCGGGCCGACGAGGCGAACCATCTCGTGGACTCGGTCGAGGCCGAGGTGAAGCGGGAGACCGGCAAGGACCTCACCGAGGCGGACAACTGGATCGAGATCAAGCAGCGGAAGAGCACCAACTTCCTGGAGATCGCCAAGACCCTGTTCGCCCGCTACCCGAAGCGCGCCACGCTGGGCTTCGCGCTCTTCATCGGTCAGGCGTTCCTCTACAACGCGATCACCTTCGGCTTCGCCCAGATCCTCCAGACGTTCTTCGACGTCCCGCCGGGCAACAGCGGCTACTACTTCGCGGTGATCGCGGTCGGCAACCTGCTCGGCCCGCTGCTGCTGGGCCGGCTCTTCGACACCGTCGGCCGCGTGCCCATGATCGCCGGCTCGTACATCGGCTCGGGCGTGCTGCTGCTCGGCACCGCCTGGCTGTTCCACTCGGGCGTGCTCAACGCCGTGACCATGACCGCCTGCTGGTGCGTGGTGCTGTTCTTCGCCTCGGCGGGCGCCAGCGCCGCGTACCTGACGGTCAGCGAGATCTTCCCCATGGAGACCCGGGCCATGGCCATCGCGTTCTTCTACGCCCTCGGCACCGCCGCCGGCGGCATCACCGGCCCGCTGCTCTTCGCCAAGCTGGTCGGCACCGGCAAGGTCGGCGACACCGTTATCGCCTTCGTGGTCGGCGCCGCCGTGATGATCATCGGCGGCCTCGTGGAGCTGACCCTCGGCGTCAAGGCCGAGGGGAAGTCCCTGGAGGACCTGGCCACCCCGCTCAGCGCCGAGCACGCCGGCATCCCGTCGCAGCGCGACGCCGGCACCCCCGCACCGGTCACCGGCGGCGCTCCCGGCTGACCTCCGCCGTTCCCCCAGGCACCGCCCCCCGCCCCTCCAGGCCGGGGGCGGTGTCGCTTTCCCAGGGGTACGCGCACCGCACCCTTCCCCGGCTGCCGCCGGCTCCCGGTTCCTGTACTCGATGGGGCTCGTCTTCCGCTCTGACGGGCTCTGGCCCTTCTTCCCGCCAGCCGGCGGGAGGTACGGTCCATCGCCATGAGCTACGACCTGATCTTTGTGCCCAGAAGGGACGACCAGTCCTGGGATGACGCACTGGAGGCGGCAGAGGATGCCGACGGTGACGAGCGCCCCAGCGGCGAGGTGTGGGCTCGGCTGGTGGCGGCGGCACGGCAGGTGCTGGGTGAGGTCTCCGTCTTCGAGGGGGACCACAACTACGAGCTGACCCACGAGCCGACCGGCATCCAGCTCAGCTACTACCCAGCAGAGGCTGGGATCACGGTTCCCTACTGGTACCGAGGCGCAGATGCTCGGACAGTCGTCACGGCCATGTATCAACTCGGCGAAGCTGTGCAGTCGATCACGGGCCTACCTGGGTACAACCCCCAGGTGGATCTGCCGCTGTCGGATGCCGCTGCGCGGCTGGAGCTTGCCGTCAAGTGCTTCGACGACGTCGCAGCGTCCTTCGCGCAACGAGGAATCTCCAGTCCCAGCAACGGCTGAGGCGACTATCGTCCCTGGCTGCTGCCGGCTCCCGGGTCGTTCGTGGCGAACCGCAGGGTGTAGCAGCCGGGGCGTGGTGGTGGCGCGGCCCGGTCGCCTCGCTTCGCACTCACTCGCCGGTTGAGCGCGCGACCGGCCCGAAGTCGTCGGCGCTGGGCGCGGCCAGGACACGGTGCAGATTGTGGTCGGCGTGGATCTCGGCGGTGTGCCGCCACTCGGTGACCAACTGCGATACCGGCGACGTGTTGCCCGCGGCGGCGGCCTCCGCTGTGGCAACGATTTCGTCGGCCATTTGATTGGCATCCACCGGAGGGAGGAACCGCACCCAGGGCAGCACGGTGGGCAGTGCCTCGCGCACCAGTCCCGGGTTCCGACGCACCAGGCTGGCCAACAGAATCTCGGGACTCACCCCGTCATCCTGTGGCACAGCATGAGTTGGTCGGCGGATGTGCGCTGTCCGGCATCAGGCCGGTGTGTCGTCCTCGGTGGGGCGGGGCTGGCGGTACTCCTTGATCCAGCGCTCGATGTCGTCGGCCAGCCACACCTTCATGCCGCGCAGTTCCTGGTACGGCTTCGGGAAGGTGGGATACCTGGCGAGCTGCTGGAACCGCTGCCGCGACACGCCTAGGCGCTGGGCAATCTCGTAGGGCCCCATGAGCTGCCCCGGCCCTCGGTCTATGGCCCGAACGTAGGTCGATGGCTGCTAGTCTATTGGCTATTGCCAGTTGACTAACCGGTCGGTTGAACGGCATCGTGGTCGTATGCCGCGAGAGACCTGCCCGGTCCATGACTGATCACGGACCCATTCAACCGATCTGGACCTGCTCGGGGTGCAGCCTGCCCTGGCCCTGTCCCACGCGCCGTCGGCAACTGCTCGCCGAGTACGACAACGCCCCGCTGTCTCTCTCCCTCTACATGGCCTCGCACCTGGTGTCCGCCACTCAGGACATGGGTTGGGCTCCGGCCGGCTCGCTCTATCGTCGCTTCCTCGGCTGGATGCCGTGAGCGTGCTCAGGCCGGGTGACGAGAAGTTCCACTACTCGGACAACTCGCACAGGTGGATAGCGCCGGACCCCGACTTCCCGCAGGAGGTGTGGGACGAGATGGTCCGGCAGCACAAGGAGAGGCACCTGCGACCACCACGGCGGCCGCGCCTCGCACGTCGTTCGATCTGACCGGGATGCCACCTCAGGGCAGCGTGCAGGGTTCGCGCCAGGCGTCGAGTTTGCGGTCCTTGAGGATCGAGGCGAAGCCGTAGCCGACCGTGGTGACGCAGAACTCTGCCGGGTCGCCCGCGTACTCCACATGGAACACCGGCTTGTCCGCATCCACGAACGGCAGCAGCTTGTCGCACCCGCCGCGCCGGACGCACTCCTGGTTGACCGCGAAGTCGAAGTCGGGGGCGAGCGCCGCCACCTGCGGCAGGTCGTCCACCAGCCCGGGGGAGAGGTCCAGCCGCCGCGCCAGCTCGGCCAGTCTGCGGTTGAACAGCAACTGGTCGTCGAAGGTGAGCGGGAAGCCGGAGCGGTGCAGGTAGCCGTCCGCATCGTCGAGCGCCACCGCTCCGAAGCCCTTGCCCCGGCAGAGCCGGAACCGGTCGGCCAGCACCGGCTCCAGCGCGTCCCACCCGCGGACGTCCAGCCACCGGCTGCCCGCCCGGCCGGGCACCGCCGCGCCGCGTACCGCCGCGGGGAAGCGGCTGGCGTCCGGATCGCCGGTCGCGTACGTGCCGACCCGCACCTGGCAGACCAGCCGCCGGTCGCGGGCGCGCAGCGCGCCGGTCTCGGTGGAGGTGGTACGCACCGGGTCGAGCAGGAAGACGTCGGCGTCGACGGTGACGTCCACCGGGCCGGTGAGCTGCCACTGCCACTGCCAGTCCCGGGCGTGCGCCGAGGGCCACGGGGTGGGCGCTCCGGGCGGCACGATCGGCTCCTGGCAGGCCGACGCCGGGGCGAGCAGCAGCGCCGTCAGCACCACCGCAACGCCCCGGCGCGGCCCGCGTCGGCGGACGCGGGCCGCCCGGGGCGGCACGGCCCACGCCGGCCGCATCCGCATCGACAGCTCCCGGGTCGCGGGCGGCACCCCGCCCCCTGCCGGTACGTCTCCGGCGGCCCCGGTGCGCCGGCGCGGGGCCGGCACGGCTCAGGCGTCCCCGGCGTACCTCACCCGGTCAACGAGCGCGGGCCCGGTCACGACGCGCGGGTCAGCGCGGGGTGCCGAAGTCCTGCGTCCAGTACGGCCCGTTGCTCCGCGCCACGCCCACACCGATCTCGGTGAACGAGCAGTTCAGGATGTTCGCCCGGTGCCCCGGGGAGTTCATCCAGGCGTCCATCACGGCGGCCGGGCTCTGCTGGTTCCAGGCGACGTTCTCGCCGTACGACCGCCAGGCGTAGCCGACCCGGTCGAGGCGGTCGCCCACGTCGCTGCCGTCGCTGCCGTCGTGCGACATCTTCTTGTGGTCGGCCTGGTCCTGGCTGTGCCGCTGGGCGGCGAGCGTCAGCTTGTCGTCGACGGTCAGCGCCTTGCAGCCGGCCTTGGCCCGCTCCTGGTTGACCAGGTCGACGACCTCCCGCAGTTCCGCCGTGAGCCCCTTGGCCGAGGCCGTCGTGGCGCCCGTGCTGCTCGGTGCGGTGCTCCGCGGCAGCTGCCGGGACGGGGCGGTGGTCCGGGTCGGCTTCGGGGTCGGCTTCCGGCTCGGGGTCGGCCGGGCGGTGGTCGGCGCGGCGCTCGGGCTGGCCGACTCCGGCGCGAGCGCGTCGGCCGGGGCGTCCTCGGCGCCGTCGGTCGCGAGCGGGGCGGCGGCCACCGGCCTGTCCGCGGACGTCGGTTCGGTCGGCTGGTCGCCGTCGGGCAGCACCAGGGCGCCCACGCCGAGGCTCACCACGAGGGTCGCCGCGGCGGCGGCGCCACCGATCAGCAGGGGACGCCGGAGCCGGCGCCGCTCCCGGTGCCGGCCGGTGTCGTCGTCCGCCGCGCCGGTGCCCGGCTGCCATGCGCCCGTCGGCCGCTCGTCGGCGACCGGCTGCCAGGCGCCCGGCCGCTCGTCCACGCTCGGCTGCCAGGCGCCGGCCCGCTCGTCCACGGGCTGCTGCCAGGCGGTGTGCTGCTCCTCGGGGCGCCAGCCGCCGGACCGCTCGTAGGGCGACATCGGGGCCTGCTCGTAGGGGCCGCCCGGGTGGGCCGCCGGGCCGTACGCCGGTGGCTCGACGGCCGGGGAGTACCCGGTCCGGTCGGCGTCGGCGTACCGCCCGGCGTCGGCCCACCCGTGCGTCCCGGCGCCGGCGGTGGGGAGGTGGCCGGTGCGCTCGGGAGTGTGGTCGTCCCGCCAGGGCGTGGCCGGGGCGTCGGCGCCCCAGGCGCCGGTGTGCGGCTCGGTGCGGTCCGGGCCGGACTGCCCCGGCTCGTCCCCGAAGAGGTACGACGACCGCGGCTCGGGCCGGTCGGTGAGCCAGGCCGGTCCCTCGTCGGTCGGCGGCTCGGGGCGTCGGGGAACGCCATCCGGTTCGATCGGGTCGGTCCAGCGGTACACGCCTGTCCCCTCCACGGGTCGGTTGCGGGCCGCAGTGACGCTACGGGCGCGCCGCGAGCTGCGGCAACGTGGCTAAGAAAGAGTTAAGGGGAACCAGACAGCAAGGGTGAGGCGTTCACACATTCCCGGGCGTACAGTAAAGGCGTCCGGACAGAGCGTGTCCGCGCCTTGTGGCAGCCCCCCGACAAGTGGACCGGTGGACGTAGAGATGATCTACGGCCTGCGGGAACTTGACGAAGGAGGGGGGTTCGGCTCAATATATAGGTGTCGCCAGTCGCGCCCAGCCATGCCCGGATTTCGCGGGGATGGCAGCCGCGAACATCAGTGGGCGCGCGTTGGCCGGCCTTTCCGGCAGCGCATATCAAGGAGTCAGCATGGCGAAGGCCCTCTACGGCCACGTAGGTGCAGCGCCCGACCGGCGTCTGCTCGACGAGGTCACCCGACTGCGTGCCAGGGTTCAGGCACTGGAGTTCGAGATCACGCGTTTGCGCGCCGACAACGATCGGCTTGCGGCGGCTGCGGCTGAGGCTGACGACCTCATCCGTCTGGCCGAGCCCGCGCTGACCTGATCTCCGGTCGTCGGAAAACTGAATCGCACCACACAGAAAACGCGCGCCGACACCCAGTGCCGGCGCGCAGCTTTTTGTTTCCGGTACCGCATTGCGCGATCTTGAACGGTCGTCCCGGAATTGCGTCCCGCAATTCTGATCTTGCACTTTTCCGTGGCGTGCGCCACACCGCCGGAAACCGGACACGTCCGGCAGCGGGTGGGTCGCGTACCGGGCACTCCCCGCCCGCGGGTTAGTCTGCGGGTTCGCCAGGTCCGCGCAGCCGGCGACGGTACGGCGGCCACCGGACGAGGATCGAGAAGGTGCATCTCAAGAGCCTGACGGTGAAGGGCTTCAAGTCCTTCGCCTCCGCCACGACGCTGAAGCTGGAGCCCGGGATCACCTGCGTGGTCGGCCCGAACGGCTCCGGCAAGTCCAACGTCGTCGACGCCATCGCCTGGGTGCTCGGCGAGCAGGGCGCCAAGGCGCTGCGCGGCGGCAAGATGGAGGACGTCATCTTCGCCGGCACCGCCGGGCGGGCGCCGCTGGGCCGGGCCGAGGTCACCCTCACCATCGACAACACCGACGGCGCGCTGCCGATCGAGTACACCGAGGTCTCCATCACCCGCCGGATGTTCCGCTCCGGCGAGAGCGAGTACGAGATCAACGGCGACTCCTGCCGGCTGCTCGACATCCAGGAGCTGCTCTCGGACTCCGGCATCGGCCGGGAGATGCACATCATCGTGGGGCAGGGCCGGCTCGACGGCATGCTGCACGCCAAGCCGGAGGACCGGCGGGCGTTCATCGAGGAGGCGGCCGGCGTCCTCAAGCACCGCAAGCGCAAGGAGAAGGCGCTGCGGAAGCTCGACGCGATGCAGACCAACCTCAACCGGCTCACCGACCTCACCGCCGAGCTGCGCCGCCAGCTCAAGCCGCTGGGCCGGCAGGCCGAGGTGGCCCGCCGGGCCGCCGCCATCCAGGCCAACCTGCGCGACGCCCGGCTGCGGCTGCTCGCCGACGACCTGCACACCCTGCGCACCACGCTGGACCGGGAGATCGCCGACGAGACCGCGCTGCGCGAGCGGCGCGAGCAGATCGAGGGCGAGCACGGCGAGGTGCAGGCCCGCCTCGGCGAGCTGGAGGCGGCCCTGGCCGAGGACGCCCCGCTGCTCGCCGCGGCCCAGGACACCTGGTACAAGCTCTCCGCGCTCCAGGAGCGGTTCCGCTCCATCGAGCAGCTCGCCCGGGAGCGGCTGCGGCACCTCAGCGCCACGGGCGACGACGAGCGCCCCGGCCGCGACCCGGAGCAGCTGGAGGCCGAGTCCCGGCGGGTCCGCGAGCAGGAGGAGGAGCTGCGGGCGGCGCTCACCGAGGACCAGATCCGCCTCGCCGAGGCGGTCGAGCACCGTCAGGAGCTGGAGCGGCAGCTGGCCGCCGCCGAGCGGGAACTGGTCGCCGCGGCCAAGGCCATCGCCGACCGGCGCGAGGGGCTGGCCCGGCTGACCGGCCAGGTCAACTCCGCCCGGGCCCGCACCACCAGTGCGGGCGAGGAGATCGAACGGCTCGCCGCCGCGCACACCGACGCCCTGACCCGCGCCGAGAAGGCCCAGGCCGACCTGGACGCCGTCGCCGAACAGTCCACCGAGGCCGATCGGGACAACGCCGACCTGGACGCCCGGCACGCCGAGGCGGTCGCCGTCCACGAGCAGGCCCAGGCCGCCGTGCGCAGCCTCGCCGACGCCGAGCGCGCCGCCGAGAAGGACGCGGCGACCTGGAAGGCCCGCGAGGAGGCGCTGGCCCTCGGCCTGCGCCGCAAGGACGGCGCGGGCGCGCTGCTGGCCCGCGCCGACCAGGTGCCCGGCCTGCTCGGCAGCCTCGCCGGGCTGCTCACCGTCGCCCCCGGTAACGAGGCGGCGCTCGCCGCCGCGCTCGGCGGGCTCGCCGACGCCGTCGCGGTCACCGGAGTGGACGAGGCCGTCGAGGCCATGCGGCTGCTCAAGATCTCCGACGCCGGCCGGGCCGGCCTGCTCGTCGGCAGCCCCGCCGGCCCCGGCATGGCCGGCTCCGCCGACGCGCTGCGCCCGAAGCTGCCCGACGGCGCCCGCTGGGCACCCGACCTGGTGGAGTGCTCCGCCGAGATCCGGCCCGCGGTGCACCGGGCGCTGCGGGACGTGGTGCTGGTCGACGACCTCGCCGCCGCGGCCGAGGTGGTCGCCGGCAACCCGGAGCTGCGCGCGGTCACGCCCGACGGCGACGTGGTCGGGGCGTACGCGGCGGCCGGCGGGTCGGCCAAGGCGCCCAGCTACATCGAGGTGCAGGCGGCCGTCGAGGAGGCCCGCACCAACCGGGCCGCCGCCGAGCGGACCAGCGCCGAGCTGCGCGAGCAACTGGTCGAGGCGCGCGCCGAGGTGGCCGGCGCCAAGGAGGCCGTGCAGCACGCCGCCGCCGCCAAGCGGGAGGCGGAGAGCCACCGCAACGCCGCCGCCCGCCGCCTCGCCGAACTGGGCGCGGCCGCCCGGTCCGCGAAGGCCGAGACCGACCGGCTCGGCGAGTCGCGGGCCCGTGCCGAGGCCGCCCGGGAACGGGACCTGCAGGCCCTCGCCGAGCTGGAGGAGCGGCTCCGCCTCGCCGAGGCCACCCCGTTCGACGCCGAACCGTCCACCGAGGAACGCGACCAGCTCGCCGCCATGGTGCCGCAGGCCCGGCAGAACGAGATGGAGGTCCGGCTCGCCGTGCGTACCGCCGAGGAGCGGGTCTCCTCGATCGCCGGCCGGGCCGACTCCCTGGCGCGGCAGGCGACCGCCGAGCGGGCCGCGCGGGAGCGCGCCGCCGCCCGGCGCGCGGCCCGCACCCGCGGCGCGGAGATCGCCCGGGCCGTGGTCGGCGGCGCCCGCGAGGCGCTCACCCGGCTCACCGTCTCCATCGCCCGGGCCGAGGAGCACCGCGACGAGGTGGCCCGCGAGCGCGCCGCCCGCGAGGCCGAGCTCTCCGAGGTACGCGGCGCGGCCAAGCGGCTCGGCGCCGAGCTGGAGCGGCTGACCAGCCAGGTGCACCGGGACGAGGTGGCCCGCGCCGAGCAGCGGCTGCGCATCGAGCAGCTGGAGGCGAAGGCGGCCGAGGACTTCGGCCTCGACGTGGCGACCCTGATCGCCGAGTACGGCCCCGACCAGCCCGTGCCGCCCACCGACGCGGACGTCGCGGCGGCGGAGAAGGAGGGCACGCCGCTGCCCGATCCGGTCCGCTACGAGCGACCGGTGCAGGAGAAGCGGGCCGCCAAGGCGGAGCGGGAACTGGCCCTGCTCGGCAAGGTCAACCCGCTGGCGCTGGAGGAGTTCGCCGCGCTGGAGGAGCGCTTCAAGTTCCTCTCCGAGCAGCTGGAGGACCTCAAGGCCACCCGCCGGGACCTGCTCACCGTGGTCAAGGACGTCGACGACCGGATCCTGGAGGTCTTCGCCAGCGCGTTCGAGGACACCGCCCGGGAGTTCGAGCAGGTGTTCACGGTGCTCTTCCCGGGTGGCGAGGGGCGGCTCGTGCTCACCGACCCGGAGGACCTGCTCACCACCGGCGTCGAGGTCGAGGCGCGGCCCCCCGGCAAGAAGATCAAGCGGCTGTCGCTGCTCTCCGGCGGCGAGCGGTCGCTGACCGCGGTGGCCATGCTTGTGGCGATCTTCCGCGCGCGGCCCAGTCCGTTCTACATCATGGACGAGGTGGAGGCGGCCCTCGACGACGTCAACCTGGGCCGCCTGATCACGCTGCTGGCCCAGCTCCGCGAGAAGAGCCAGCTCATCGTGATCACGCACCAGAAGCGCACCATGGAGATCGCCGACGCGCTCTACGGCGTGACCATGCGCAGCGGGGTCACCCAGGTGATCAGCCAGCGGCTCAACCGGGCCGACGACGAGGGTCAGGAGACAAACGAGTGAGTCGGGAACGCGCCACGGCGCTCCTGGTGGACTTCGACGGCGTACTGCGCCACTGGGACCCGGCGGTGGCCGCGCGGGTCGAGCGGGAGTACGGGCTGAGCGAGGGCGTCCTCGGCGAGATCGCCATGTCCTGGGGGCTGCTCCAGCCGGTGCTCACCGGCAAGGTCAGCCACGCCGAGTGGATGACCAGCGTGGCTGATGCCCTGACCCCCTCGGTCGGCGACCCGGGCCGCGCCCGGGCCGCCGTGCAGGCGTGGCAGCGCTACCGGGGCGAGGTCGACCCCGACGTGCTCGCCTTCATCCGGGAGGTCCGGGCGGCGGGCGTGCGGGTCGGGCTGGGCACCAACGCCAC
The DNA here is from genome assembly GCF_009671205.1 of Micromonospora terminaliae. Taxonomy (NCBI): domain Bacteria; kingdom Bacillati; phylum Actinomycetota; class Actinomycetes; order Micromonosporales; family Micromonosporaceae; genus Micromonospora; species Micromonospora terminaliae. Next base: position 208,747 of record NZ_CP045309.1, read on the forward strand.
CGACGTGCTCGACGCCGACCTGGCCGCGCTGGACCTGACCGACGAGCTGGACGTGGTGGTCAACTCCTCGGTGATCGGCGTGCACAAGCCGGCGAAGGAGTACTTCCAGGCGGCCTGCGAGGCGCTGGGGACGCCCCCGGCCAGGGTGCTGTTCGTCGACGACGAGGACCGGTCGGTGGCCGGCGCCCGGGTGGCCGGGCTCTCCGCGCACCGCTGGAGCGGCCCGGCCGACCTGCGTTACCTGCGGGCGGCGCTGGCGTACTGACCCCGGGCGGTCAGTCGCCCGTGACGCCGTCGATGCGCTCGCGGATCAGGTCGGCGTGGCCGTTGTGCCGGGCGTACTCCTCGATCATGTGCACGTAGACCCAGCGGACGCTGATCGTCCGGGTCTCGGCGCTCCCGTCACGCCGGGTGCGCTGGAAGGTCTGGTCCAGGGAGAGGCCGGCGGCGGCCTTCCGGGCCGCCTCGACCTCGGCGCGGAAGGTGGCGAAGGTTTCCTCCGGGTCGGCGTCGGCGACGGCGTTCAAATCCGCGTCCGGATCCTCGTCGGCGTCGTAGAGGCCGGGGATGTCCTCGCCGGCGGCGCGGATGCGGAACCACCAGCGCTCCACGTCGGCCAGGTGCCGGACCAGCCCCAGCAGGGTCAGGGTGGACGGTTCGACGCTCGCGGTGCGCAGCTGCTCGGCCGTCAGGCCGGCGCACTTGTGCAGCAGGGTGTCGCGGTGGTAGTCGAGCCAGCCTTCCAGCATGGTGCGCTCGTCACCGACGTAGGGCTCGTGGCTGCGGTCGATCTCGGGTGCTCTCCAGGTCATCCGGCCATCCTCCGGCCCGGGTGCGCCTGGCCGCGACCGGATTTCAGGGCACCACGACGACCGGCCAGCGGCCGGTGCGGACCAGCCGGGTGGCGACCGAGCCGACCAGCTTGTGGCCGGCCTGCTCGGAGGACCCGACGACCACCAGGTCGGCGCGCTGCTCGTCAGCGGCCTTGGCCAGCTCGGCGTACGCGTCGCCGCGCCGGCACAGGAAGGTCACCGGCAGGCCCAGCTCCTCCGCGCCGCGCCGGCACTCCTCGCGCAGCTCGGCGGCCAGCTCGTCCTGGGTCTGCTGTACCGCCCCCGCCACCACGCCGGACATGATCGCGGTGTACGGGGACGGCGAGCTGACGAAGACGACCACGAGGCCGGCGCCCTGCCGGCGGGCCAGCCCGGCGGCGTACGAGGCGGCACGCAGCGAGGTGCGGCTGCCGTCGACACCGACCAGGACCACCCGGGGCCCGTCCGTGCCGCGCTCGAACGGCAGCGGCCGGGCCTCCGGGCCGTACCTCTCACGCTCGGGAGCGTTCATGGGGTCAGCCCCGCCCGCCCGTGCGTACCACCGGGGCGCCGGCGCCGGCCGCGACGGCCGACTCCCGCTCGACCTCGGCGGAGACCGCGTCGCCGTTGGTGCGGCGCAGCGGCACCTCCTTGATGAACACGACCGCGAGCAGCGCGATCAGCCCGAACGGGGCGGCGGCCAGGAAGATGTCCCCGGCGCCGTGCCCGTACGCGGCCTCGACGACCGCGCGGATCGGTGCGGGCAGGGTGTGCACGTTCGGCAGGGTACCGCCGCTGCCGGAGCTGGACGCCGGAATGCCGAGCCCGGCGAGTCCCTCGGCGAGGTAGTCCTTGACCTTGTGGCCGAGGATCGCGCCGAGCGCGCTCACCCCGATGGCACCGCCGAGGCTGCGGAAGAAGGCCACCACCGAGCTGGCGGCGCCGAGCTCGTGCGGGCCGACGGTGTTCTGCACGGCGAGGACCAGGTTCTGCATGGTCATGCCCAGGCCGAGGCCGATCAGCGCCATGAAGACGGCGAGCCGCCAGTACGGGGTGTCCGCGCGCATGGTGCCCATCAGCGCGAAGCCCGCGGTGAGCAGCACCGAGCCGGTGACCAGGTAGCGCTTCCAGCGGCCGGTGTTGGTGATGATGCGGCCGACCACGGTCGAGGCGACCAGCAGGCCGAGGATCATCGGCAGGGTCATGAGGCCGGACATGGTCGGGCTCTCACCGCGGCTGATCTGGAAGTACTGGCCGAGGAAGACCGAGGCCCCGAACATGCCCACGCCGACCGCGATGCTGGCGATCACGGCGAGGGTGATGGTGCGGTTGCGGAACAGGCGCGGCGGGATCATCGGCTCGGCGGCCCGGTTCTCCACCCGGAGGGCGAGGGCGCCGAGCAGCACGGCGCCGGCCACCATGACGGCGCTCTGCCAGGACATCCAGTCGTACTTGTCGCCGGCCAGAGTGACCCAGATGAGCAGCAGGGAGACGGCCGCGGTGATGAGGGTGGCGCCCCACCAGTCGATCTTCGCCTCGCGCTTGACCACCGGCAGGTGCAGGGTCTTCTGGAGCACGACCAGGGCGAGGACGGCGAACGGCACGCCCACGTAGAAGCACCAGCGCCAGCCGAGCCAGTCGGTGTCGACGATGACGCCGCCGATCAGCGGGCCGCCGATGGTGCCGACGGCCATGACCGCGCCGAGGTAGCCGCTGTACCGGCCGCGCTCGCGCGGCGCGATCATCGTGGCCATGATCACCTGGGCCAGGGCCGTGAGGCCGCCCGCGCCCACGCCCTGCACCACCCGGCAGGCGATGAGTTCGCCGGTGGTGTGCGACTGCCCGGCCAGCACCGAGCCCAGCACGAAGATGCCGAGGGCGAGCTGAACGAGGACCTTCTTGCTGGTCAGGTCGGCGAGCTTGCCCCAGATCGGGGTGGTCGCGGTGGTCGCCAGCAGGGTCGAGGTGACCACCCAGGTGTACGCGGACTGGCCGCCGTGGAGGTCGGTGATGATCCGCGGCAGCGCGTTCGAGACGACCGTGGAGGAGAGGATCGCGACGAACATGCCCAGCAGCAGGCCGGAGAGCGCCTCCAGGATCTGCCGGTGGGACATGTCGACGGCGGTCGCCCGGGTGGGCGCTGTCGCCTGCGTCATCGTGGAATGCCTCCGGGAAAGACGGGGGAAGGGGTTGCCTCGGGCAACCGTATGACTTGGTTGCCTCAAGCAACAACCGCACGTGGCGCAGGTCTTATTCCGGGCGCACCCGGTCAGAAGGTCTCGTTGAACCGGTGCATGAGCCGGGCGAAGTCGTCGACGTCCTGTTTCGGCCACGATTCCAGCGATCGCCGGATCTGTCCGAGTCGGGCCGCCCGCGCCGCGTCGAACCGGCGGGTGCCCTCCTCGGTGAGGCTGAGCTGGGCGGCCCGCCGGTCGGTCGGGTCCGGGTCGCGGCGCACCAGCCCCAGCGCCTCCAGGCCGCCGATCTGCCGGCTCAGCGTCCCCTTGCCGATGCCCAGCTTGACGGCCAGGTCGGTGAGCCGGATCGAGCCGGACCGGCGCAGCCAGAGCAGCAGACCGTAGGCGTTCGGCTCCAGGTTCGGATGCACCTCGCGGGCGATCTCCCAGGACAGCGCGCGTCCACGCCGCAGCAGCGCGGTCAGTTCGTGCTCCACGGCGCGCAGGCTCTCGTCCACGCTGAGAGGGTACTCACACCTCGTCGCTGAGCGGCTGGCGCGCCACCGTGCGCAGGTGCCCGTCGCTCGTGGTGCCCTCGATGACCACCTCGGCGCTCCGGCCCCGGTGGGTCAGCGTGGCCACGGCGTTGCCGAAGTAGGGTCCGGCCAGCTTCTTCCAGCGCACCGGCGGGCGGCGCACCCCGGCCGAGCGGGCGAGTGCCCGGGCCGCGCCGGCCGGCCCCGGGGTCCAGCCGAGCCGCATGAGCGGGCGCATCCCGGCCGGCACCTGGTTGTGGATGGGCGAGCAGGTGAGCTGGTGCACCGGGGTGCGCACGCTCTTGTCGGCGAACCGGGCCCGGGCCACGTACGAGTGGTGCACGTCCCCGGAGAGCACGCTGATCGAGGCCGGCCGCGAGTACGCCGGACCGGCGCCGACCCGGGCCCCCTCGTGCGGCGCGGTGCCGCTGCCCAGCCGGACGAACAGCGCGCCGAGCGCCTCGAAGGAGCGCCGGAACGAGGCCCAGTGCTCCAGGTCCCAGGCCCGGCGCATCTGCTCGGCCAGCTTCGCGACCCAGGGCCGGCGGGAGTCGGCGAGCTTCTCGTTCCACGACTCGACGTGGTGGATGCCCGGCGGGAGCAGCCAGGGCAGCGAGGCGCCGACCACGAGGTGGTCGTAGACGCCGTGCGCCCGGTCCAGGAACCAGGACCACTCGCCCGGCGGCAGCATGGCCCGGTTGCCGGAGTCGAGCACCCGGCTGGAGCGGTTGTCCAGCATGACCAGGCGGGTCCGCCCCAGGTCCAGCGCGTAGCTCCACTGGTACTGCACGGCCCGCCAGCGCTCGGTGTCGTGCGCCACGTCGGCCTCCTGGTCGACCCGCTCGCCGAACTCGTGCAGCACGCTCGTGGCGTCCTCGGCGGCGGTCACCTTGGCGTAGACCGGGTCGGCGGCGATCTCGTCCGGGGACAGGTTGCCCAGGTGCTGGTAGACCCAGTAGGAGGCCAGGCCGCTGCGGATGCGTTCCGCCCACCAGGGCTGGGCGCGCATGTCCGCCCGCCAGGACGCCGAGGTGTTCCAGTCGTCGATGATCTCGTGGTCGTCGAAGATCATCACGCTCGGCACGGTGGAGAGCAGCCAGCGGATCTCCGGGTCACGCCAGGACTCCAGGTAGAGCTTCGTGTACTCGTCGAAGCTGACCACCTGGGTGGCCGGGGCGCCCTTCGGCCGGCGCCGCCGCCGCTTCAGCAGCCGGCGCACGGTCGGCGAGGTCTCGTCGGCGTAGACCTGGTCGCCGAGGAGCACCAGCAGGTCGGGCAGCGCGTCCGGGTCCGGGGTGGCGATCAGCCGCCGGGCGTACGCGTCCAGCGCGTCCGGGGGCAGCCGCCGGGCGGTCGCGTGCTGGGTGGTCTCGCGGCAGGAACCGAAGAGCAGGGTCACCGGCTGGTCCCGGTCGTCCGCCGCCCGGGTGCGGATGAAGCTGGCGGGGAAGCCGCTGTCCGGCACCGGCCAAACCACCTCGTCGTCGACGAGCACCTCGTAGGTGGTGCTGCTGTCCGGCGCCAGCCCCGACACCACCACGATCGCGTAGTGGTGGTCGTACGCCGAGAAGGTGGGCGCGCTGCCGGTGGCGCCGTCGGCCGTGCGGACGGTGACCACCGCGGGCGCGCTGGTCTCCACCCAGACGGTGGCCCGGGTCCCGACGACCCGGCGCAGCAACGGGCCGATGAGCAGACGGGGACCGGTCACGGCGCACCTCCGACGAAGATCATCAAGTCCTTCCTACCCGGCCGGCGGTTGCGGCACGCCTTCCAGCCGCGAGCGTACTCGCAGCTCGTTCACGTGCCGAGGCGGTGAGTGGGACGCCGTCGCCGGCATCTGACAGGATTTCGAGCATGAAGGAATACCTCCTCGTCGCACTCGCCCTGCTCGTGGCGCTGATCCTCGGCGGCCTCAGCCTCGTGGTGCCCCGGCTGCGCCGGCGCCCCGAGCCGCCGCTGCCGGAGACGGAGGTCGACACCCGGGCCGAGGAGGACCTGGCCGGGCCGCCGGTCGAAGCGGCGGAGTCGGACCTGCCCACCGGCGTGCTGGTCGAGCCGCCGGTGGTCGAGGCGCCGCCGCTGCCCACCATCGAGGTCCCCGAGCCCACCGCCGGCCGGCTGGTGCGGCTGCGCTCCCGGCTGTCCCGCTCGCAGAACGTCTTCGGCAAGGGCCTGCTCGGCCTGCTCAGCCGGGACCGCCTCGACGAGGACACCTGGGAGGAGATCGAGGACAGCCTGATCACCGCCGACGTGGGCATCGACTCCACCCGCGAGATCGTCGACCGGCTGCGCGAGCGCACCCGGGTGCTCGGCACCCGCTCGGTCGACGAGCTGCGCACCCTGCTCGCCGCCGAGCTGGTCAACGCGCTCGACCCGACGCTGGACCGGTCGCTGAAGACCGCCCCCAAGGAGGGCGTGCCGGCGGTGCTCCTGGTCGTCGGGGTCAACGGCGCCGGCAAGACCACCACCTGCGGCAAGATCGCCCGGGTGCTCATCGCCGACGGCCGGACCGTGCTGCTCGGCGCGGCCGACACCTTCCGGGCCGCCGCCGCCGACCAGCTGGAGACCTGGGGCGGCCGGGTCGGCGCGGAGACCGTCCGCGGCCCGGAGGCCGCCGACCCGGCCAGCGTCGCCTTCGACGCCGTGAAGCGGGGCATCGACACGAAGGTCGACACCGTGCTCGTGGACACCGCCGGCCGGCTCCAGAACAAGATCGGCCTCATGGACGAGCTGGGCAAGGTCAAGCGGGTCGTGGAGAAGCACGGCCCGATCGACGAGACCCTGCTGATCCTCGACGCCACGACCGGCCAGAACGGCCTGGAGCAGGCGCGGGTCTTCACCGAGGTGGTCAACGTGACCGGCGTGGTGCTCACGAAGCTCGACGGCACCGCCAAGGGGGGCATCGTGATCGCCGTCCAGCGCAAGCTGGGGATCCCGGTCAAGCTGGTCGGCCTCGGCGAGGGCCCGGACGACCTGGCCCCCTTCGACCCCGCACAGTTCGTCGACGCGCTGCTCGGCAATGAGCCGATCGCCCGGGACGCGTAGCCTCGACGTGACGACTGACGATCGCGCCTACGCGGGGTGGCGCGACCCCAGCCACCCGTCGCCGCGCCTCGGGAGACCGTACGTGACTTCGCAGGAGATCCCGCTCCACGGCGGGAACGTGAGCACCGTGGTCCGGGTGGGCGACACCGTCCGGCGCAACGCCGGCCCGTGGACCCCCTCGGTCCACGCCCTGCTGCGCCACCTGGAGTACGTCGGCTTCACCGGCGCGCCCCGCGCCCTCGGCATGGACGAGCGCAACCGGGAGGTCCTGTCGTACCTGGAGGGGGAGTGCGGGGAGTACCCGCTGGCCCCGCACTGGGTCACCGACGAGGCCCTGGTCACCGTGGCGACCATGCTGCGGATGTTCCACGACGCCCAGTACGGCTTCACCCCGCCGCCGGGCGCGGTGTGGCGCTCGTTCGGCCCGCCCCCGCCGGACACCGAGGTGATCTGCCACCACGACGCCGCCCCGCACAACGTGATCTGGCGGCCGGACGGCACCCTCGGGCTCATCGACTTCGACCTGGCCTCGCCCGGCGCCCGGATCTACGACGTGGCGTACGCGGCCTGGACCTGGGTGCCGATCTTCTCCGACCGGGACTCGATCACCCTCGGCTGGAAGCACCCCGACCGGCCGCGCCGGCTGCGCCTCTTTGCCGACGCGTACGGCCTGATCCCCCGCGACCGGCACCGGCTCATCCGCACCATCCGCAAGCGGATCGTCGACCACGTCGAGGGCATCCGGCGGATGGCCGCGGCCGGTGAGCCGGCGTTCGTCCGGATCGTGCACAAGGGCCACCTGCGCCGGCCCATGCGCGACCTGCGCCTCCTCGACTACGAGCGCAACGCCCTGGAGTACGCGCTGCGCTGAGCGCCGACCGGGTGGAAGGGTGGCCGGTTCTCCGCGGAGCCGGCCACCCTCCCCGTTGTCCCCAGGCATGATCGACGTACTTCACACGCCCGAAACAACCCGTCACGCGTCGGAAATCGAGCGGTGTCGGTGGAGGAAACAGCGGCCGAGCAAGCTTCCGCGCAACCGGCTGACGGGCGACGCTGCCAGGACTCAGTCGGAAGGAGGACATTCCACACCGAGAGGAGGCAGCGTGGAGATCAACACCGGCAACACCGCCTGGTTGCTCCTGTCGTCTGCGCTCGTGCTGCTCATGACGCCGGGTCTCGCCCTGTTCTACGGTGGGCTGAACCGGTCCAAGGGCGTACTGAACATGATGATGATGAGCTTCAGCGCCATCGGGCTCATCTCCGTGCTTTGGGTCATCTACGGCTTCACCCTGGCGTTCGGCACCAACGACAGCGCCGGGCTCAACAACGTGATCGGCAGCTTCACCCAGTACCTCGGGACCGAGACCAAGTTCATCGGTGAGGAGTGGCTCTTCCTCGGCGCGGGCACCGGCATCCCGACCTACGTCGTCATGGTCTTCCAGATGATGTTCGCCGTCATCACGGTGGCCCTGATCAGCGGCGCGGTCTCCGACCGGTTGAAGTTCTCCGGTTGGCTGCTGTTCGCCTTCGCCTGGTTCACCCTGGTCTACGTGCCGGTCGCGCACTGGGTCTGGGGCGGCGGCTTCATCGGCGCCAAGATCAAGGCGCTCGACTTCGCCGGTGGTACCGCGGTGCACATCAACGCCGGCGCCGCCGGTCTCGGCCTCGCCCTGGTGCTCGGCAAGCGGATCGGCTGGCCCAAGGAGAGCTTCAAGCCGCACAACGTGCCGCTGGTCGCCCTCGGTGCCGGCCTGCTCTGGTTCGGCTGGTTCGGCTTCAACGCCGGCTCTGAGCTGACCGTGGACGGCACCACCGCCGTCGCCTTCGTCAACACCCAGGTCGCCACCGCCGCCGGCCTGATCGGCTGGGCCATCGTCGAGTGGCTGCGCAGCGGCAAGCCGACCCTGGTCGGCGCCTCCTCCGGCGCCGTCGCCGGCCTCGTCGCCATCACCCCGGCCTGCGGCTTCATCGCCCCGATCCCGGCGGTGCTGCTCGGCCTGGTGGCCGGCGCGGTCTGCGCGGTCGCGGTCGGCCTGAAGTACCGGCTGGGCTTCGACGACTCGCTCGACGTGGTGGGCGTGCATTTCGTCGCCGGCTGGCTCGGCTCGCTCGCCATCGGCCTGTTCGCCACGCTCCAGGTCAACTCGGCGATCGAGGGCCTGGGCGCCAGCGAGGGCCTGTTCTACGGCGGTGGCCTCACCCAGCTCGGCCGCCAGGCGCTGGGCAGCGGCATCGTCTCGATCTACTCCTTCGGCGTCGCCGCGCTGATCGCCCTCGCCGTCAAGGCCCTGATCGGGCTCCGCTCCGACCCGGAGGACGAGGTCGCCGGCATCGACGTCGCCGAGCACGCGGAGAGCGCGTACGACCTGTCGCCCACCACGGGCAGCAGCGCCGGTGGCGCGTTCGCGCTGGCCGGACTCGGCGCCGGCAAGCCGGCCCCGGAAGCCGCCACCGAGGCGGGCAAGCCCGCCCCACCGGTCAGCGAGAAGGTCGCCGGTTAACGTTCCTGGGATGGAGGGGTTGGACATGAAGCTGGTGACCGCGGTCATCAAGCCGTACCAGCTGGACGCGGTGAAGGAGGCCCTGCACGCCCTCGGCGTGGCCGGCCTGACCGTCAGCGAGGTCCAGGGCTACGGCCGGCAGAAGGGGCACACCGAGGTCTACCGGGGTGCCGAGTACACGGTCGAGTTCCTGCCCAAGATCCGGGTCGAGGTGCTGACCGATGAGATGGACGTCGACAAGATCGTCGATGCCATCGTGGGCGCCGCCCGGACCGGCAAGATCGGCGACGGCAAGGTATGGGTGACCGGCGTCGAGGAGGTCGTCCGGGTGCGCACCGGCGAGCGCGGGCTCGACGCCCTCTGAGGACGTCCCGATGACCTCGTTGACCACGACGACCGGCCCCACCGGGGACGGCCCGCCCGTGGTCAACGAGGTCGCCGGCGTACCCGGGGGGATCGGCGCGGAGGCCCGCGCGGCCCGCGCCGACGCCCTGGACGCCTGGCTGCGCGGGATCTTCCCGGCGCGGGAGGGGATCGCGCTGATCGCGGTCGGCGGGCTGGGACGGCGGCAGTGTGCGCCGCATGGCGACCTCGACCTCCTGCTGCTGCACGCCGGGGTGCCCGGCACCGACGAGCTGGCCGCCTCGCTCTGGTATCCGATCTGGGACGCCGGGCTGCGCCTCGACCACTCGGTGCGCACCGTCGCCGAGGCGCTCTCGGTGGCCCAGGACGACGTCAAGGTTGCCCTCGGCCTGCTCGACGCCCGCCACGTGGCCGGCGACCCGGTGCTGGCCGACCAGCTCGTCCGCACCGCCGCCGACCACTGGCGGCGCACCGCCGTCCGGCAGCTCCCGCGGCTGCGGGAGATCACCAGCGCCCGCTGGGAGGCCCACGGCGAGCTGGCCTTCCTGCTCGAAGGCGACCTCAAGGAGGCCGCCGGCGGGCTGCGCGACGTCGGCCTCCTCCGGGCCATCGCCACCGCCGGCGTCACCGACGCCCTCCGCCCCGCCGTGCACGCCGCCCACCGGCGGCTCCTGGACACCCGCGACGCCCTGCACCAGCAGGTTGGCCGCCGGGTCGACCGGCTGGTCGCCCAGGAACGCGACGGCGTCGCGAAGCTGCTCGGACTGGACGACGGTGATGCACTGTTGCGCCGGGTGGCCGGGGACGCGCGGACCGTCAGCCACGCCCTCGACGACGCCTGGCGGGCCGCCGACCGGCTCCGCGCCGGCCGGCACCGCGGCGCCGCCGGCCGGCCCCTGCGCCGCCCGGTCGCCCGGGACGTGGTCGAGCAGGACGGCGAGCTGGTGCTCGCCCGCACGGCCATCGGCGCCCGCCCCGACCCCAGCCTGTCGCTGCGGGTCGCCGCCGCGGCGGCCACCACCCGGCTGCCCATCGCCCGGGCCACCTGCGAGTGGCTGGCCGCGTACTGCCCGCCGCTGCCCGCGCCCTGGCCGCCGGCCGCCCGGGCCGCGCTCATCACCCTGCTCGGCGCCGGTCCCGGTCTGGTGCCCGCCTGGGAGACCTGCGACCGGTACGGCCTGATCGACGGCTGGCTGCCCGAGTGGACCCGGCTGCGCAGCCTGCCCCAGCACAACCCGGTGCACCGGTTCACCCTCGACCGGCACCTCGTGCAGGCCGCGTACGAGGCGAGCCGGCACACCCGCGACGTGGACCGGCCCGACCTGCTGCTGCTCGGCGCGTTCCTGCACGACATCGGCAAGGGACTGCCGGGCGACCACAGCACCGTGGGCGCACCCCTGGCGGAGGCGGTGGCCGCCCGGATCGGCCTGCCCGACGACGAGGTGGCGCTCATCGGCCGGCTGGTCCGGCTGCACCTGCTGCTGCCCGACGTGGCCACCCGGCGCGACCTCTCCGACCCGAAGACCGTCGCCGGTGTCGCCGAGCGGGTCGGCGACACCACCACCCTGGACCTGCTGCACGGCCTGGTCCGGGCCGACGCGGCGGCGACCGGGCCGGCCGCGTGGTCGGAGTGGAAGGGCCGGCTGATCGCCGAACTCGTCGCCCGGGTGCGGACCGCCCTGGACACCGGCGTGGTGCCCGCCCCGCCGGCCCCCGACCCGGCGCTGGTCGCCGGGCCGCTGCCCGTCGTACACCTGGGGGAGGACCGGGTGTCGGTGGCCGCAGCGGACCGGCGGGGGCTGCTCGCCACGGTGGCCGGCTGCCTGGCCCTGCACCGGCTGGAGGTCATCTCCGCGGACGCCGCCACCGTCGACGGCCGGGCCCTGGTGCAGTGCCGGGTGCAGCCGCGCTACGGCCTGGCCCCCGACCCCATCGCGCTCAGCGCCGACCTGCGCCGCGCGGTCAGCGGCGACGTCTCGGTCACCCAGCGGCTGCGCGGCCGGGCCCTCGCCGCGCGCGGCCAGGGCGCCGCGCCCCGGGTGGTGTGGCACCGCGAGGCGGCCACCGACGCGGTGCTGCTGGAGCTGCGTGCGGCCGACGCGGCCGGGCTGCTCTACCGGGTCACCTGCGCCCTCGACGAGGCCGGCGCCCAGGTGCGGGCCGCCCGGATCTCCACCCTCGGCGGCGACGTGGTGGACGCGTTCTACCTGGTCGGCGGCTGGCCGCCCGACGCCGACCGGGCCCGCGTCGAGGCCGCCGTGCTCGCCGCCGTCTGAGTACGTCCGGTGACGTAGGCGCGGAGCCGCTCGCGGGGCGACGTGCCGGGGGCCGTCCGGCGGGACGCTCGGTGGCATGAACCTGCCAGTGCAGACCGAAGGGCTCACCAAACGGTACGGCGGCCTGACCGCCGTGCAGGACCTCAACCTGACCGTCCGGGCCGGCGAGGTGTACGGCTTCCTCGGCCCCAACGGCGCCGGCAAGACCACCACCCTGCGCATGCTGCTCGGGCTGGTCCGGCCCACCGCCGGCACGGTACGGCTGCTCGGCCGGCCGCCCGCCGCGGGCCGGCTCACCGGCGTCGGTGCGCTGATCGAGGGGCCGGCCTTCTACCCGTACCTCTCCGGCCGGGACAACCTGCGGGTGCTGGCCCGCTACGCCGGGGTCGGCGCCGACCGGGTCGCGCTCGTGCTCGACCTGGTCGACCTGACCGACCGGGCCGGCGACCGCTACGCCGGCTACTCGTTGGGCATGAAGCAGCGGCTCGGGGTGGCCGCCGCGCTGCTGAAGGACCCCCGCCTGCTGATCCTGGACGAGCCGACCAACGGGCTCGACCCGGCCGGCATGGCGGACATGCGCACGCTGATCCGCCGGCTCGGCGCGGCCGGCTGCACGGTGCTGGTCTCCAGCCACCTGCTCGGCGAGGTCGAGCAGGTCTGCGACCGGGTCGGGGTGATCGCCCGGGGCCGGCTGGTCGCCGAGGGCAGCGTGGCCGAGCTGCGCGGGGCGGCCGGGCTGCGGCTGCTCGCCGACCCGCTGGACGCCGCGGCCGCCCGGGCCCGGGACCTGGTCGGGGCCGAGCGGGTGCGGGTGGTCGACGGCGGGCTGGAGCTGGCCGTCGAGCCGGAGCGGGCCGCCTGGCTCAACACCGAACTGGTCGGGGCCGGGCTCGCCGTGCGCGAGCTGCGCCCCCGGGAACGGGACCTGGAACAGGTCTTCTTCGACCTCGTGGAGAAGGGAACGGCCGATGTCGCGTAGCTTCCGCGCCGAGACGGTCAAGCTCGTCCGGCGGCCCGCCAGCTGGCTGCTGCTGGCCATCACGCTGGTGCTCGCACTGATCTTCACCTACGTCTTCCCGTACGCCGGCATCGCGGGCGGCACCGACGGGCCGAACACCGGCCGGGCGCTGCCCGCCCTGCTCCCCGACCAGCTGGTCGGCAACTCCCTCGGCGGGCTGCCGGTCTTCCTCGGCTCGATCCTGCTGATCCTCGGTGTGCTCACCGTCGGCGGCGAGTACGGCTGGGGCACCTGGAAGACCGTGCTCACCCAGGGCCCGACCCGCCTGGAGGTGTACGCGGGCAAGCTGCTCGCCCTCGCCGCCGCCGCGCTGGCCGTGGTGCTGGCCGTCTTCGCGGTCGGCGCGGTGGCCAGCGTGCTCATCGCGTCCGCCGAGGCGCAGCCGGTGACCTGGCCGTCGGCCGGTGACCTGCTCACCGGGATCGGCGCGGGGTGGCTCATCGCGACGATGTGGGCCATGCTCGGTGCCGTGCTCGCCGTCGCGCTTCGGGCCGTGGCGCTGCCGGTCGGGCTGGGCCTGGTGTGGATGCTCGCGGTGCAGAACCTGCTCGCCGCGATCGCCGCGCCGCTGGTCGACTGGGTGGCCAAGGCCCAGGAGGGGCTGCCCGGGCCGAACGCCGGCTCGCTGGCCGCCGCGCTGGGCGCGCCGGGAGACACCCCCGGGGTGGCGGCCACCGTCGGTGGCGGGCAGGCGGCCGTGGTGGTGGCCGCGTACCTGATCGGGTTCGCGGCGGTCGGCGCGGTGCTGCTGCGCCGGCGGGACATCGGCTGAGGCGGGGTGGGGGAGGGGACGTGGACCGCGAGCGTGGCAACCGGGGCCCCTGGCTCCTGGACGGCCTCGTCGCCCTGGCCCTGCTGGCGATCGGGCTGGCCGGCACCGCGCCGGCCGGCCTCAACCAGGGCGTGGGCATCGGGCCGGCCGCCTACCCGCTGGTCGTGGTGGCCGCCCTCGCGGTGGCCGTCCGCCGGCGCTGGCCGCTGGCCGCCCTGGCCGTGGTCACCGCCGCGAGCACCGCGTACCTGGTGCTCGGCTACCCCTACGGCCCGATCCTGCTGTCCTTCTTCGTCGCGATCTACACGGTCGCCGCGTACCGGCCGGTGCGGATCGCGGCGGCGGCCGCCGGGGTGGCGCTGCTCGTGCTGCTCACGCACGTCTTCGTCGGGGCGCACCCACCCGGCCTGGTCGGGCTCATGCCGGCCGCCGCCTGGGTGGTGGTGCCGTTCGCCGTGGGGGTCACGGTGCGGCTGGGCCGGGAGAACGCGGCACGCAACCGCACCGACGAGGCGCGCCGGCTGGCCGACGCCGAGCGGCTGCGGGTCGCGCGGGAGGTGCACGACGTGGTCGGCCACGGGCTCGCCGCCATCCACCTCCAGGCCGAGGTCGCCCTGCACCTGCTGGCCCGCAAGCCCGAGCAGGCCGAGGCGGCGCTCACCGCGATCAGCCGCACCAGCAAGGAGGCGCTCGACGAGTTGCGGGTGACGCTGACCGTGGTCCGCCGCGACGAGGCGGCCGACGAGCGCGCGCCCGCGCCCGGGCTGGCCCAGCTCCCGCAGTTGCGCGAGCGGTTGGCCGGCGCCGGGCTGCCGGTCACCGTCGAGGTAGAGGGGCCGCCGCGCCCGCTCCCGGTTGCCGTGGACCTGGCCGCGTACCGGGTCGTGCAGGAGGCGCTGACCAACGTGCTGCGGCACGCCGGGCCGGCCACCGCCACGGTCCGCATCCGGTACGCGCCCACCGAGGTCGCCGTCGAGGTGACCGACACCGGCCGCGGCCCGGGCGCCCCGGCGGACCGGCCCGGCTACGGGCTGGCCGGCATGCGGGAGCGGGTCACGGCGCTGGGCGGCTCGTTCGCCGCCGGCCCGGCCTCCACCGGCGGGTTCCGGGTGTCCGCCACACTGCCCGTGGAGGAGGTCGCATGATCCGCGTGCTGCTCGCCGACGACCAGGACCTGGTCCGGATCGGGCTGCGTGCCCTCATCGAGAGCGAGGACGACCTCACGGTGGTCGGGGAGGCCGCCGACGGGCTCGCCGCCGTCGAGGCGGCCCGCCGGGAACGCCCCGACGTGGTGCTCATGGACGTCCGGATGCCCGGCGTCGACGGCATCGAGGCGACCCGCCGGATCGTCGCCGACCCCGCGCTGGGCGGCACCCGGGTGGTCGTGCTGACCACCTTCGAGCTGGACGAGTACGTCTTCGACGCGCTCCGGCACGGCGCCAGCGGCTTCCTCACCAAGGACACCCGCCCGGCGGAGCTGCTGCGGGCCGTCCGGCTGGTCGCCGAGGGGGAGGCACTGCTCTCCCCGTCGGTGACCCGGCGGGTGGTCCGGGAGTTCGCCACCCGGCCGGCCCGGGTGCCCCGCCCGCACCCCCGGCTCGGCACGCTGACCGACCGGGAACGTGAGGTGGTGGGGCTGGTCGGCGAGGGGCTGAGCAACGTCGAGATCGCCGAGCGGCTGGTGGTCAGCCCGGCCACCGCGCGGACCCACGTGAGCCGCGCCATGGTGAAGCTCGGCGCCCGCGACCGGGCCCAGTTGGTGGTCTTCGCGTACCAGTCGGGCCTGGTCGCATCGTGATCGCCCGGCCGCGCGGGCCGTGGTGATCTCCTGGTGGGGGTCGGGCCGGCGGGAAGCAGTGCGGAGGCGGGACCGTTACCCTTGCGGGTAGCCGGACGTGTGCGTGCCGGCCGACTGTGCTCGCCAAACCGACAAACGGGATGTTCGCGTGTTTGACACCTTGAGTGACCGCCTGTCCGGGATCTTCACCAAGCTCCGCGGCAAGGGTCGGCTCACCGACGCCGACATCGACGCCACCGCGCGCGAGATCCGCATGGCGCTGCTGGAGGCCGACGTCGCCCTGCCGGTGGTCAAGGGCTTCATCGCGAACGTCAAGGAGCGGGCGCGCAGCGCCGAGGTCTCCCAGGCGCTCAACCCGGCCCAGCAGATCGTCAAGATCGTCAACGAGGAGCTGATCAAAGTCCTCGGCGGCGAGGGGCGGCGGCTCCAGTTCGCCAAGCACCCCCCGACCGTGATCATGCTGGCCGGCCTCCAGGGTTCCGGTAAGACCACCCTCGCCGGCAAGCTGGCCCGCTGGCTCAAGGCCCAGGGCCACCAGCCGCTGCTGGTCGCCGCCGACCTCCAGCGCCCCAACGCCGTCGGGCAGCTCCAGGTGCTCGGCGGCCGGGCCGGCGTCGAGGTGTACGCCCCGGAGCCCGGCAACGGCGTCGGCAACCCGGTGCAGGTCGCGCGCGACTCGATCGAGCACGCCAAGCGGGCCGCCCGCGACATCGTCATCGTCGACACCGCCGGCCGGCTGGGCATCGACGCCGAGATGATGCAGCAGGCCGCGGACATCCGCGACGCGGTCCAGCCCGACGAGGTCATCTTCGTCATCGACGCGATGGTCGGTCAGGACGCGGTCCGCACGGCCGAGGCGTTCCGCGACGGCGTGGGCATCACCGGTGTGGTCCTCTCCAAGCTCGACGGTGACGCCCGCGGTGGCGCCGCGCTGTCGGTCCGGGAGGTCACCGGGCAGCCGATCCTGTTCGCCTCCACCGGCGAGAAGCTGGAGGACTTCGACGTCTTCCACCCCGACCGGATGGCCAGCCGGATCCTCGGCATGGGCGACGTCCTCACTCTGATCGAGCAGGCCGAGCAGGCCTTCGACGCCGATCAGAAGGAGAAGATGACCGCCAAGCTGATGGGCGGCGAGCAGTTCACCCTGGAGGACTTCCTCGATCAGCTCATCGCGGTCCGGCGGATGGGCCCGATCGCCAACGTGCTGGCCATGATGCCGGGCATGGGGCAGATGAAGGACCAGCTGGCCGAGCTGGACGACAAGCACTTCGACCGGGTCACCGCGATCATCCGGTCGATGACTCCGGCCGAGCGCACCACCCCGAAGATCATCAACGGCTCCCGCCGGGCCCGCATCGCCAACGGCTCCGGCGTCACCGTCATGGACGTCAACCAGCTGCTCAACCGCTTCGCCGACGCGCAGAAGATGATGAAGCAGATGGGCGGCATGATGGGCCTGCCCGGTGGCGGCCGGCGCAAGGCGACGAAGTCGCCGAAGAACAAGCGCAAGGGCACCAAGGGCGGCGGGCGTCCGCGCACCGGCGCCGGGGTGCCGGGCGGCTTCCCGGGCGGCATGCCGCAGCTCCCGCCGGGCCTCGACCCGGGCGACCTGGCCGGCGGTCAGGGCCTGCCGCCGGGCTTCAAGCTGCCGAAGATCGACTTCAACAAGCTCGGCAAGGGCGGTGACAAGGGTCCCCGCTGACCCACGTGCCGACGGCCCCGTCCCCACCCCTGGGGGCGGGGCCGTCCGCGTACCGGGGCGGGCTCGTCACACGTTGGCGGACGTGATCGGGTAGGACTGTGCACATGGCTCTGCATGTGCGCGGTGTGCTCCTGCCCGACGACGAGGTCCGGGACGTGTGGCTGGTCGGCGACCGGGTCACCTTCGAACCGGTGCCCGGCGCCGAGACGGTCGCCGACGGCGGTTTCGTGCTGCCCGGCCTGACCGACGCCCACTGCCACATCGGCATCGCCCGCGGCGGCGCCCCGATCACCACTCTCGACCAGGCTCGCGAGCTGGCCCGCACCGACCGGGACGCCGGCGTGCTGGCCATCCGCGACGCCGGCTCCCCATACCCGTACCCGGAACTCGACGACGAGCCGGACCTGCCGCGACTGGCCCGCGCCGGCCGGCACGTCGCCCCGCCGAAGCGCTACCTGCGTGACATCGGGGTCGAGGTCGGCGCGGCCGAGGTGGCCGCGACGGTGGCCGCGCAGGCGGCCGCCGGCAACGGCTGGGTGAAGCTGGTCGGCGACTGGATCGACCGCGGGGTGGGCGACCTGGCGCCGGCCTGGGACGCCGAGACGATGACCGCGGCGGTCGCCGCCGCGCACGCCGCGGGGGCACGCGCGGCCGTGCACACCTTCTCCGAGTCGGCCGTGGAGATCATGGTGCGGGCCGGGGTGGACTCGGTGGAGCACGGCACCGGCCTCAGCCTCGACCTCATCGACCTGATGGCCCGGCAGGGCACCGCGCTGGTTCCCACCATGATCAATATCCGGACCTTCGGCCACATCGCGGAGCAGGCCCGCGGGAAGTTCCCCGGGTACGCCGACCACATGCTCGCCCTGCGCGACCGCTTCCCCGAGGTGGTGCGCGCCGCGCACGAGGCGGGGGTGCCGATCTACGTGGGCACCGACGCGGGCGGCGGCATCGACCACGGGCTGGCCGCCGAGGAGATGCTGCTCCTGCACGAGCAGGCCGGCATGTCCGCCGAGGACGTGCTCGCCGCCGCCTCCTGGCGGGCCCGGGAGTGGCTCGGCTTTCCCGGCCTGGTCGAGGGCGGCCTGGCCGACCTCACCGTCTATTCCGAGGACCCCCGCCGGGACCTGCGCGTGGTCCGCACCCCGTCCCGCATCATCCTCCGCGGCCGCGTCCTCCCCTCGCCCCGTTGATCAAGAGGTTTGCGTCAGCGGACGGCCCGTACCCGACGCAAACTTCTTGATCAACCCGGCGGTGGGGTGGTGGCGGCCGTGTGGAAGAGGTGGAGGGCCAGGTCGGCGAGCTGGTCGGCGGTGTCGTCGACGGGCGCCCCGGGCAGGACGATGTGGCTGACCGTCAGGCGGACGATGGTGTCGGCGGCGAACGCCAGGGCCACCGGGTCGCCCTCCGGCAGGTGCCGGCCGGCCCACTCCAGCAGGGCGGCGGACGACTCGGCCAGGATCAGCTCGGACCGGGTGGTCAGGTAGGGCAGCAGCTCGTCGGAGCCGCCCCGGGCGCTGGTCAGGATCGCCTTCACGAGGGGGTTGTCCGCGGCGGCGGCGAGGGTGTGCCGGATGGCCGCGTACGCGGCGGCGCGCACGTCGCCGCCGTGCGCGTCGAGGGCCGCGCGGACCTCGCCGACGAACCGGTCCACCTCGCGCCGGGCGAGCGCCTCGGCCAGGCCGGCCTTGCTGCCGAACTCGTTGTAGACGGTCTGCCGGCTCACCCCGGCGGCCTGCGCCACCCCGCCCATCCGCACGCCGTCCCAGCCCGCGGCGATCGTCTGCGCGCGGGCGGCGGCGACGATCGCGTCCCGCAGCCGGTTCGACAGCTCCGGCTCGGCGCGTCCGGTCCCGCGCCGCGACCCGGAACCGTCGCGCGCCGGCCCGGCGGCGCCGTCTGGAAGCTCACCCATCGCCGTCGAAGTCTACGGCCGGGCGGTGCGACACGGCGGCCACCGACTCCCGGGCGCAGCGGTGGCCCGCCCGGCGCATAGGATGTGCGGTCATGGCACGCGTGCTCACTCCCCGTGCGGAGGACTTTCCCCGCTGGTACCAGGACCTGATCGCCAAGGCGAAGCTGGCCGACAACGGCCCGGTGCGGGGCACCATGGTCATCCGACCGGCGGGCTACGCCATCTGGGAGCGGATGCAGGCCGAGATGGACGCCCGGATCAAGGCGGCCGGCGCGGAGAACGCGTACTTCCCGCTCTTCATCCCCGAGAGCTACCTCAAGCGCGAGGCCGAGCACGTCGAGGGCTTCTCGCCGGAGCTGGCGGTGGTCACCCACGGTGGTGGCAAGCAGCTCGCCGAGCCGGTGGTGGTGCGCCCCACCAGCGAGACGGTGATCGGCGAGTTCATGGCCAAGTGGATCGACTCCTACCGGGACCTGCCGCTGCTGCTCAACCAGTGGGCCAACGTGGTCCGCTGGGAGCTGCGTCCCCGGATCTTCCTGCGTACCAGCGAGTTCCTCTGGCAGGAGGGGCACACCGCGCACGCGACCCGCGAGGACGCCCGGGCCTACGCGCGCCGGATCCTGCACGAGGCGTACGAGGACCTCATGGTCAACGTGCTCGGCATCCCGGTGGTGGTCGGCCTGAAGACCGCCCGCGAGCGCTTCGCCGGCGCGACCGCCACCTACACCTGCGAAGGCATGATGGGCGACGGCAAGGCGCTCCAGCTGGGCACCAGCCACGAGCTGGGCCAGAACTTCGCCAAGGCGTTCGACATCAGCTACTCCTCCGCCGAGGGCGGCCGGGAGCACGCCTGGACGACCTCCTGGGGCACTTCGACCCGGATGCTCGGCGGCCTGATCATGTGCCACGGCGACGACAACGGCCTGCGGGTGCCGCCGAAGCTGGCGCCGGTCCAGGCGTACGTGATGGTCGTCAAGGACGGCGACGGTGTGGGCGAGGCGGCGGCCAAGCTCCGCGACGCCCTGCGCGACGCCGGGGTCCGGGTCGCGCTCGACGACCGGACCGACACGGCGTTCGGCCGCCGCGCGGTCGACGCCGAGCTGCGCGGCTACCCGGTGCGCGTCGAGGTCGGCCCCCGCGACCTGGCCGCCGGCAACGCGGTCGTGGTCCGGCGTACGGACGGGTCGAAGGCGCCGGTCCCGGTGGCGGACGTGGTGGGCGCGGTGCTCGCCGCGCTCGAGGCGGACCAGCAGGCGCTGCACGACCAGGCGCTGGCGTTCCGGCGGTCCCGCACGGTCGAGGTCGGCACGCTGGCCGAGGCCATCGAGGCGGCCGCCACCGGCTGGGCCAAGGTGCCGTGGTCGGCGGTCGGTGTCGAGGGCGAGGCCGAGGCGAACGGTCAGGGCGTCACCGTCCGGTGCCTGCTGCGGGCCGACGGCTCGGTGCCGGACTCGGAGGACGAGCCCGACCTGGTCGCCGTCCTGGCCCGCGCCTACTGAGGTGCGGCCGGACGGTCCGGCCGACCGGTTTGCGCCGGGTCGGCTGATTCTGCACCGCAACGTGCGGCACGGCCGGCTCGGCTGGGTCCGGGCGGCCCGCGTGGTCTGCGACGACGACCGGGGCCTGCTGCTCTGGGTGGCCCGGAACAGCCCGGTGGCGCACGAGGTGACCGAGGCGGGCCTGGGCATGCGGGCCGTGCCCTTCGCCGAGTGGATCACCTCGTCCTACCGGCTCGCCGAGGGGCGCTGGAGCGGCCCGCCGGTGCTGAAGTTCCTGCCCAGGGGCGCGGCCCACTCGGTCTGGTGGTTCCGCGACGCCCGGGACAACTTCCAGAACTGGTACGTGAACCTGGAGGAGCCCGGCGTCCGCTGGGACGACGGCGCGGTGGCCGGGGTCGACATGGTCGACCAGGATCTCGACGTGGTGGTCCACCCCGACCTGAGCTGGGAGTGGAAGGACGAGGACGAGTTCGTCGAGCGCCTCGCCTTCCCCGAGCACTACTGGGTGCCGGACGAGAAGGCGGTGCGGGCCGAGGGGGAGCGGGTGATCCGGATCGCCGAGGCCGGTGAGTTCCCGTTCGACGGCACCTGGTGCGACTTCACCCCGCCCGCCGATTGGGACGTACCGGACGAACTGCCATCCGGCTGGGACCGCCCGCCGGTGCGCTGAGCCCGTGTCGTTCGTCACCGTCGCGGGCGACCCGGGTGAGCTGTCCGGGTCCGGTGTGAGAGATCGGGGCCGGACATGGCAGAATGGGTCGCTGGTATCCGGCGCGCGTCCGGCGCCCTCTAACCCGGGCGCGTCGCCAGTTAACCGAGCAGTCTCCGGCCCAACCCCACTGTGCCGGTCGGCGCTCACCCGCCACACCGCCCGCACCGGGCCGGTGAGATCGCAACAGGAGCGAAACAACTGTGGCCGTAAAGATCCGGCTCCTGCGGATGGGCAAGATCCGCAACCCGCAGTACCGCATCGTCGTCGCCGACTCGCGCACCAAGCGTGACGGTCGCGCGATCGAGTTCGTCGGTGTGTACCAGCCGAAGGAGGACCCTTCGGTGATCGAGGTCAAGTCGGAGCGGGTCCAGTACTGGCTGTCCGTCGGCGCGCAGCCGAGCGAGGCCGTGCAGCGCCTGCTGGAGCTGACCGGTGACTGGCAGAAGTTCAAGGGCCTGCCGGCCCCGCCGCCGCTGAAGGTCGCCGCCGAGCGGGCCGACCGCAAGGCGGCGTACGAGGCCGAGGCGAAGGCCGCCGCCGGCGTGGCCGACACCCCGGCCCCGGCCAAGAAGGCCGCCAAGGCCCAGGCCCCGGCCGCCGAGGCCGAGGCGCCGAAGGCCGAGGAGCAGACCGGTGCCGAGTCCGGCGAGCAGGCCTGACATGGCGCTGCGTCCCGCCCTGGAGCACCTGGTCAAGGGGATCGTCGACCACCCGGACGACGTCCGGGTGCGCATGGTCGACTCCCGTCGGGGCAAGCGGCTCGAGGTCCGTGTGCACCCGGAGGACCTCGGCACGGTGATCGGGCGGTCCGGCCGGACCGCCAAGGCGCTGCGCCAGGTGATCGGCTCCATCGGTGGGCGCGGGGTGCGCGTCGACATCGTCGACTCGTACTGATGCTTCTCATCGTCGGCCGAATCGGCAAGCCGCACGGCATCCGCGGTGAGGTCACCGTGGAGGTGCGGACCGATGAGCCCGAAGCACGTTTCGCGCCAGGGTCGGTGCTGGTCACCGACCCTGGCGCGGTCGCGCCTCCGGAGCCCGGCGCCTACCGGGTGCCGGACAAGCTGACCATCGAGGCCACCCGCTGGCACCAGGGGCGGCTGCTGGTCACCTTCGAGGGCGTGCTGGACCGCGACGTCGCCGAGGCGCTGCGCGGCACCCTGCTCGGCGTGGACAGCGCCGACGTCGCCCCGCCCGCCGACCCGGAGGAGTTCCTCGACCACCAGCTGGTCGGCCTGGCCGTGGTGACCCGCGACGGCGAGCGGCTGGGCGAGGTGGCCCGCATCGACCACGCCCCCGCCTCCGACCTCCTGGTGCTGCGGCGCCCCGACGGGCGTACCGCGCTCATCCCGTTCGTCAAGGCGATCGTGCCCGAGGTCGACGTCCCGGGCGGACGCGTGGTGGTGGAGCTGCCCGGCGGGCTGCTCGACCTCTGACTGGAGCCACCCCCTCATGCGCGTCGACATCGTGTCGATCTTCCCGGAGTACTTCGCCCCGCTGGACCTGTCGCTGATCGGCAAGGCCCGGGCGAGCGGCACGCTACGGCTGGCCGTACACGATCTGCGGACCTGGACCCACGACGTGCACCGCACGGTCGACGACACCCCCTACGGCGGCGGTCCCGGCATGGTGATGCGGCCGGAGCCGTGGGGCGAGGCGCTCGACGCCCTGGCCCCCGACGAGTTGAGCCCGGACGGGCACACCCTGCCCCGGTTGATCGTGCCGTCGCCGGTCGGCGTGCCGTTCACCCAGGCCCTGGCGCACGAGCTGGCCGCCGAGTCACACCTGCTCTTCGCCTGCGGCCGCTACGAGGGCATCGACCAGCGGGTGCTCGACCACGCCGCGACCCGGATGCGGGTGACCGAGGTCTCCCTGGGTGACTACGTGCTCTTCGGCGGCGAGGTCGCCGTGCTGGTCATCCTGGAGGCGGTCACCCGGCTGCTGCCCGGGGTGCTCGGCAACGCCGGCTCGCTGGACGAGGAGTCGCACGCCCACGGGCTGCTGGAGGCCCCCATGTACACGAAGCCGGCGACCTGGCGGGGACACGAGGTGCCCGAGGTGCTCCGCTCCGGCGACCACGGGAAGATCGCCCGCTGGCGGCGCGACGAGGCGCTGCTGCGCACGGCGACCCGCCGCCCCGACATGATCGCCGCGCTGCCGCCGGAGAGCCTGGACAAGCGGGACCGGGCGGCGTTGGACCGGGGTGGATTTCCGCCGCTGGCGGGGGATGTGGCAAAGTAGAGGGGTTGCCGCATCCGTCCACGCCGTGGGCGGCTGCGAGGACCCTCGACCGGGGTCGGCGTCGCCGGCACCACGCGGGGGTCAGAATCACCCATCCGCGCACCGACTGACGGTGCGCCGTGAGCCTCACGAGGACACAGCGATGAACATCCTGGACGCCCTTGACGCCCAGTCGAAGCGCGTTGACCTGCCCGACTTCCGCGCCGGTGACACCGTGAAGGTGCACGCGCGGGTCGTCGAGGGCAACCGGTCCCGGGTCCAGATCTTCCAGGGCGTCGTCATCCGCCGCCAGGGTGACGGTCTGCGCGAGACCTTCTCGGTCCGCAAGGTCAGCTTCGGCGTGGGTGTGGAGCGCACCTACCCGCTGAACAGCCCGGCGCTCGACCGGATCGAGGTCGTGACCCGCGGTGACGTGCGCCGCGCCAAGCTCTACTACCTGCGCGAGCTGCGGGGCAAGAAGGCCAAGATCAAGGAGCTGCGCGAGAAGCAGCCGGCGAGCTGACCTTCCCCTCGCCACGCCGCCGAGCTGCGCGGATGTCGTATCGACGGGATCGCATTACCCTGGTCGGTACGGGCGCAGCCGGACGGCGCGAAGCGGTCCACTGCCGCCCGTGGGGTCTCCCTGGAGACTCCCGGGCGGTAGTGTCGTTTCCGCGGACCGGAGAGTGGCATGGTGCAGATGCTTGACGAGGACGGCACCGTCGACCCGTGGCGCCGACGGCGGCGCATCCGCCGCCAGATGCCGCTCTGGCAGGAACTGCCCCTCCTCCTCGTCGTGGCGTTCTGCCTCGCGGTCCTGATCCGCACGTTCCTGCTCCAGGCCTTCTTCATCCCGTCCGGGTCCATGGAGAACACCCTGCTCATCGGCGACCGGGTGCTGGTCAACAAGGTCGTCTACGACGTCCGCGACCCGGTGCGCGGCGAGGTGGTCGTGTTCCGGGGCACCGACCGGTGGGTGGCCCAGGAGGCTCCGGCGCCGCCGACCAACTTCGCGGGCAAGGTCGGCCGTACCCTCGGCGACCTGGTCGGCATCAGCCGCCCCGGCGAGAAGGACTTCATCAAGCGGGTCATCGGTGTGCCCGGCGACCGGGTCTGGTGCTGCGACAAGGGCCGCGTCGTGGTCAACGGCGTGCCGCTCGAGGAGCAGGGGTACGTCTCCGAGGACTCTCCGGTCGACCTGCCGCCGAACCCGAAGGAGTGCCGCTCCCGGCAGTTCACCGAGATCGTCGTGCCGCCGGGGCAGATCTTCGTGATGGGCGACCACCGGCTGGTCTCGCAGGACGCGCGGTGCCAGGGTCCGGTGCCCATCGACAACGTGGTGGGGCGGGCCTTCATGATCGTCTGGCCGTCCCAGCGGTGGACCACCCTGCCTGTCCCGGAGACCTTCGGCGATCTGCCGCAACCCAACGCCGCGCCGGCCGGGCCGGCCCCGGTGGACCCCGATCCGGTGGGCGGCGTCGTCCTGATCCTCCCGGTCGCGGCCGCGCTCTCCGTTCTCGCGCGTTCAGGGCGACTGCGCCACGGCCGGGGACGTAGGCTCCACCCGTGATTGACGAGCAGACCGAGAAGCCGCGCAGCTCCTTCTGGAAGGAGCTGCCCATCCTCCTGGGCGTGGCGATCCTGGTCGCAGTGCTGGTTCGTGCCTTCGTGCTGCAGACCTTCTTCATCCCCTCCCCGTCCATGGAGAACACCCTCAAGATCGACGATCGGGTGCTGGTCAACAAGCTGGTGTACGACTTCCGCTCACCCCACCGCGGCGAGGTGATCGTCTTCAAGGCGCCCACCGAGTGGAGCGGCAACCCGAACGGCGAGGACTTCATCAAGCGGGTGATCGGGGTCGGCGGCGACCACGTGGTCTGCTGCGACCGCACCGGGCCGCAGGAGCGGCTGATCATCAACGGCAAGGCGATCGACGAGCCGTTCATCTTCCCCGGCAACAAGCCCGCCGACCAGGACTTCGACATCACGGTGCCGAAGGACCGGTTGTGGGTCATGGGTGACCACCGGGAAGCCTCCGGAGACTCGCTGGAGCACTGGCAGCAGTCCGGCGAGGACATCACCGAGGCCACCATCCCGGAGGACCAGGTGGTCGGGCGGGCCTTCACGATCTTCTGGCCGGTCGGCCGCGCGACCTGGCTCAGCGTGCCGGAGCAGTTCGACGGCATCCCCAATCCCTGAGCCGGAGGGCGTGGTCGATCGTCGGAGGCGTCTGGCAGGCTTGGGCGGTGACCGTCTACACCCCTCGTCGTGCGGCTCGGGTACTGCTCGTCGACGCGTCCGACCGGGTGCTGCTGTTCGAGGGCAGTGATCCGGCGCGGCCGGGCCACCGCTACTGGTTCACGCCTGGCGGCGGCCTCGACCCGGGGGAGACCCCGGCCGCGGGCGCGGTGCGCGAGCTGGCCGAGGAGACCGGGCTGCGGCTGGCCCCGGCCGAGCTGGGCGCCCCGGTCTGGGCCGAGACGGTCGAGTTCCCGTTCGACGGGGTCTGGTACCGGCAGGAGCAGGAGTTCTTCCTGGTCCGGGTGCCGGCCTGGGAGGTCGACACGGGCGGCTTCAACGAGGTGGAGCAGGCCAGCGTGCACGGCCACCGCTGGTGGTCGCTCGGCGACCTGGCCGCCACGACCGAGCGCTACTACCCGCCGGACCTGGTGGACCGCCTCACCGGAGTGCTCGGTGGAGGTGGCCCGTGCTGACCCCGCCGCGCACCGTGGTCCGCCGCGACGGTGGCCTCTACGCCCTCGAGCGGGCGCTGCAGCGGCGCGGCTTCCGGCAGGTGGCCGGCGCCGACGAGGCGGGCCGGGGCGCCTGCGCGGGGCCGCTGGTGGCCGCCGCCGCGATCCTGCCCGAGGGCCGGCGCGGTGAGATCGACGAGCTGGCCGACTCCAAGCTGCTCACCCCGGCGGCCCGGGAGCGGGTCTACGAGGAGGTCGTGGCGCGGGCCCTGGCGTACGCGGTGGTGGTCATCCCCGCCGAGGAGGTCGACGCGCGCGGGCTGCACGTGTGCAACCTGGCCGCCATGCGGCGGGCGCTCGCCTCGCTGACCACCCGCCCGGAATACGTGCTGACCGACGGCTTCGGTGTCGACGGGCTGGACGTGCCCGGCCTGGCGGTGTGGAAGGGGGACCGGGTGGCCGCCTGCGTGGCGGCGGCGAGCGTGCTCGCCAAAGTCACCCGGGACCGGATCATGGTGGAACTGGACGAGCGGCACCCCGGCTACGGCTTCGCCGAGCACAAGGGCTACATCACCCCCGAGCACAGCGCCGCGCTGCGGGAGCTGGGGCCCTGCCGGGAACACCGCTTCTCGTACGTGAACGTGGCCACCGTCTCCGGACGGGACGGGCGGCCGCCCCGCTCGCGCCGGCCGGCCGCCGGCAGCCCCGACGAGGCGCTCTTCGGCGCCCTCGACGGGGCGTGCGCCGATGGCCCGGACGAGCCGATGGAGCGCTCCGCCGCGCCAGGGGGTACCGTCGGCGTGGCGTTGGGCGAGCAGCCGCGACCTCCGGCGTCGGTGGGGGAAGATGTGGTCATGGAAGGCGGAGTGCGATGAGCGCGGAAGATCTCGAGAAGTACGAGACCGAGATGGAGCTGCAGCTCTACCGGGAGTACCGCGACATTGTCCGCCAATTCTCCTACGTGGTGGAGACCGAGCGCCGCTTCTACCTGGCGAACCAGGTCGACCTGCACGTCCGTAACTCGGACGGCGAGGTCTACTTCGAGGTCGAGATGCACGACGCCTGGGTGTGGGACATGTACCGGCCCGCCCGTTTCGTCAAGAATGTCCGCGTAATGACGTTCAAGGACGTCAATGTGGAAGAGCTCGAAAAGCCCGACATCTCGCTTCCCGCAGATTCCGGATTCGGCGGCTGATCCGACCCGGCGGCCGGCGGGCCCGCCGGCCCGGCCGACCGCCCGCGGGCGGATCACTCCGCCAGCACGACCACCTCGACCCGCTGCACCAGGTTGTTCGCGAACCCGCCCCGGTTCCACGGCTGCTCGACCGGCTGGGTCCGCCCGGACGCGTCGACGGCCCGGGCGCCCAGCACGTGCCGCCCCGGCGTCGCCCGCCACGACACCTGCCAGCGCCGCCACGCCCACTCGCCCCCGGTGGGCTCGTCCAGGGTCGCCGGCACCCACGTCGCACCGCCGTCGAAGGTCACCTCGACGGCCGTCACCGGCGCGTGCCCCGACCAGGCCCGACCGTCCACCGTGCACGGCCCCGGCCGCAGCACGCGGGTCCGGGACATGAAGTCCGGGAAGCCCGGCGGGCGGACCAGGGCCCGGGGCTCGATCCGGGTCACCGGTACGCCCGGATCGTCGGCGTCCCGCCGCAGCCGATACGCCACCGCGTTCTGGTAGCCGTCGAACGGCTCGGTCAGCACCCGGATGTCGCGCAGCCACTTGACGTGCGCCATGCCGTACCAGCCGGGCACGATCAGCCGCAGCGGCGCCCCGTGCTGCGGCAGCAGGGGAGCGCCGTTCATCTCGTACGCGAGCAGCACCTCCTCGCGCAGCGCGTCCGCCACCGGCAGCGCCCGCTGGTAGTCCTGCTCGACCCCGCGCTCCACGCCGTGGTCCGCGCCGGTGAAGACCACGTCCACCGCGTCGTCGGCCAGGCCGGCCTCCCGGAGCAGCGGGGCCAGCGGGGTGCCGGTCCACTCGGCGTTGCCCACCGCCTCCACCAGCCACGGCTGGCTGACCGGACGGGGGTGCAGCAGCGCCCGGCCGTTGCCCGCGCACTCCAGCGTCACCCGGTGGGTCACCCGCGGCCGCTCCCGCAGCGCCGCGAGGTCGAGGCGCAGCGGGCGCGCGACCGCGCCGCCCACGGTGAGCGCGTGCGTCGCCGGGTCGACGTCCGGGATGTCGTAGTGGATGAGCAGGTAGTGCAGCCCCGCCGGCGTCACGTCGTAGCGCAGCGCCTCCAGCGGGATGCCGTGGTTGCGCGCGGCCAGCTGCAGTTCCTCGGCGCTGATCGCCTCGTCCGGCCCGGCGATCCGGGACGGTCCGCTGACGTCGTCCACAGTGGTCATCTCGGTGCTCCTCGGCCTGGTCCGGGGTGGGTGAGACGGTCGAAGCCTTCAGCGTGGGTGAGACGGTCGTCGCCTCAGGGGTGGGTGAGACGGTCGTAGCCGATGAACTCGAACATCGCCGCGCCCGGCGCCAACGGACGGGACGGGCCGCCGAAGCGGTGCGCGCCGACGCCGACCCCGTCGGCCGGGCTGCTCACGGCGAGCGGCGTGAAGCCCTCCTCGGCGAACCAGTCGCAGATGACGGGAACCAGGTCGGGCTCCCGGCGGTGCCGGGTCCAGAAGACCGTGCCGCCCGGGGCGCAGAGCGAGGCGCAGTGCCGGACCGTGGCCCGGATGTCGGCGTCGGTGATGTTGCCGAAGATGCCGCAGGCCAGGACGAGGTCCGCCGGCACGAGGTCGGCGTACCGGTCGGTCAGCGCCGCGTCCCCGACGACCACCTCGACGCCGGTCAGGCCCGCCTCGGCGGCGGCCCGCCGGGCGACCTCGGCGTTGCGCGGATCCAGCTCCACGAGGCGTGCCGTCACCTCCCCGCCGCGCGGATGGGTGGCGAGCACCGGGATGAGGTCCCGCCCCTGACCGGCGCAGAGGCTGACGGCCCGCAGCGGTCCGGGCGGCGCGCTGTCGAGCGCCTCCGCGATGCGGTCCCGCACCTCGGCGAGGCGGCGGGACAGGGCGGAATCGGGCTGGTCGTAGTCGGTGTGCCAGGCGTACCAGTCCTTCGTCACGCGGCCAGCATAGGCGGCGCGCCGGTAGCAGATCCGTCCCGCCGGCGGGGGCGCGTCCACAGCTGGGCGGCTGTCCACAGTGGGGTGGTTGCCGGGTCGCGGGGGTGGTTCATGGACGGCAGAGTGCGGACTCGTGTCGAAGGTGTTGAACCGCGTGGCCCTCGTGATCGTGCTGCTCGTGGTACCGGCGCTCCCATTTGCCGGGCCGATGCCGCCCGGTGCCGGGGTGCTGGCCGCGGCCCGGCCGTTCACGCTGTCGTCGTCGGAGCCTGGGACGGGTGCGGTGCCGCGGCAGCCGGCGGCGCGGTTCCGTTGGCCGCTGCCCGGCACGCCGCGCGTGGTGCGCCGGTTCGACCCGCCGCCGCAGCCCTGGCTGGCCGGGCACCGCGGCGTGGACCTGGCCGCCACTCCGGGCGTCGAGGTCCGGTCCGCGGGCGCGGGGGTGGTCCTCTTCGCCGGCACGGTGGCCGGGCGGCCCGTGGTCACCGTCGGGCACGCCGACGGGCTGCGCACCACCTACGAGCCGGTCCGCCCCGGCCCGGCCGCCGGCACCCGCGTCGCCGCCGGCACACCGATCGGCCTGCTGGTGGCCGGGCACCCGGGCTGCCTCGCGGCGGCGTGCCTGCACTGGGGGCTGCGCCGGGGCGAGGAGTACCTCGATCCCCTCGCCCTGCTCGGGCTCGGCCCGGTCCGGCTGCTCCCGCTCGACCCGCCGCCCGGGGCCGCCGCTCAGCCCTGGGCGAGCAGGGTGGGCAGCCGGACGGCCAACCGGTCGTACTCGTCCGGCGTGTTGTAGACCTGACCGCACAGGCGCAGGTAGCCGCGACCGTTCCAGGCGGCCGTCGACACCTCGGCCGAGAGCCGGTCCGCGATGAGGGCCCGCAGGTCCCGCGCCGCGTCCATGGTCGTGGCGACGCCCGGCGGCAGCGGGATCAGCCGCATGGCGACCGTCGGTCCGCCGGGCTGCGGGAGGTCGGCCGGCGCCACCCCGAGGGCGTCCCCGACCACCCGTTGCCCGTACGCGGCCAGCGCCGCGTTGTGCGCCCGTACCCGCTCCAGGCCGAGGCTGCGCAGGGTGAACAGGCCGACCGGCGCGGCCAGCCAGCCGGTGTAGTCGAGGGTCGCCTGCCACTCCACCCGGGTCGGGAATCCGCTGCCCTGCTCCCAGGAGACGACCAGCGGCTGGATCCGCTCCCGCCACGGCTCCGCGACCACCAGCGCGGCGGTGCCGCGCGGCGCGTATGCCCACTTGTGCAGGTTGCCGACCCAGAAGTCGGCACCGACCGACGCCACGGTGGTGGGCAGCATGCCCGGGGCGTGCGCGGCGTCGACCAGCACCGGCACCCCGTGCTCCCGCGCCACCCCGACGATCGCCGCCGTGGGGAAGAGCCGGGCGGTCGGCGAGGTGATCTGGTCGACGATCAGCAGCCTGGTCCGCCCGGGACGCAGGCCCGCCCGGACGATCTCCACCACCTCCTCGTCGCCGGCGGTCAGCGGCACCGGCAGGGTCCGCGACACCGCCCCGGTGCGCGCGCACTCCCGCTCCACCGAGAAGCCCACCGCCCCGTAGCCGTGGTCGGTCGTCACCACCTCGTCGCCGGGGCCCAGCCCCAGCGACTGGAGCACGATGGCGGCGCCCGTGGTGGCGTTGCCGACGAGGGCCGTGCCCTCGGGATCCGCGCCGAGGAACGTGGCCAGGTGCCGGCGCGTGTGTGCGATCCGGTCCACCAGACCCTGGGTGAAGAAGCGGAGCGGGTTGGCCTCCATCTCGTCGCGCAGGCGCTGCTGGGCGCGCTGCACGGCGATCGGGACCGCGCCGAACGAGCCGTGGTTGAGGTGACTGACCGACGGGTCGAGGGAGAAGAGCAGCCGAGCCCCGGGGATCGGCTCGGGCGGCTGCGGAACCGTCATCGGGCGATCGTAGCCCGCCGTGGATCATCAACCCGCCGGTTCCGGGCCGCAATGCGTTCCGTCGCTGAACCGCGGGCGAGCTGGCTGTCGCCGCTCCGGGGCTGGCCTGTCCGTCCCGGGGCCGGTCCGCGGCCCACCGTCACGGGTGAGCTTCAGGCGCGCGGGTGCGCCTGCCGGTACGCCGCCCGCAGCCGCTCCACCGAGACGTGGGTGTAGATCTGGGTGCTGGCCAGCGAGGAGTGCCCCAGCAACTCCTGCACGGCACGCAGGTCGGCGCCACCCTCCAGCAGGTGGGTGGCCGCCGAGTGCCGCAGCCCGTGCGGCGTCACCGGCGGCAGGCCGGCAGCCTCGGCGTACCCGGCGACGATCCGGCGGGCGGTGGTGGGGTTGAGCCGGCCGCCCCGGGCCCCGAGCAGCAGCGCGTGCGCCGACCGGGCCGCCGCCAGGGCCGGCCGGCCGTGGGCGAGCCAGGCGTCCAGGGCCCGTTGCGCGGGCACCCCGTAGGGCACGGCCCGTTCCCGCCCGCCCTTACCGAGGACGCGTACGACCCGGCGGGCCTGGTCGACGTCGGTCACGTCCAGGCCGCAGGCCTCACTGATCCGTACCCCGGTGCCGTAGAGCAGTTCGAGCAGCAGCCGGTCCCGCAGCAGCACCCCGTCGGGCTGGTCGTCTCCATCCCGGCCCGGCGCGATGGCGTGGCCAGCCGTCGCGACCCTGCCGGCGGTGGACGACGCGGCCTGTGCGCCGTCCTCGTTCCGTGGTGACGCGGCGTCGGCCGTCGTCCGGGGCAGGCTCAGGTCCGGGGCGTCCATCAGCGCGGCGGCCTGGTCGGCCCGCAGGACGGTCGGCAGTTCCCGGTGCGCCTTCGGGCTGGCGAGGGGCGCGCCCACGTCGGCGGGCAGCAGGCCGGCTCGGTGCGCCCAGGCGCTGAAGGTGCGGGCGGCGGCGGCCCGCCGGGCGAGGGACGTCCGGGCGGCGCCCATGGTCCGCTGTTTCGCCAGCCAGCTCCGCAGCACGGTCAGGTCGAGCTCGGACAGGTCGGCGCAACCCATCCGCACCGCGTGGTCGAGCAGCGAGACGAGGTCCGTGACGTACGCCCGCACCGTGTGCGCGGACCGGTTGCGGACCCGGGCCAGGTGGTCGGCGAAGTCGTCGACCACCTCGCGCATCGGCGCCGGCAGCGCCTCGTGGGCCGCCCGCGTGCCACGCCGCTGATCAGTCACCGGGAACTCCGGCCGAGTCGTCGGGGCCGAGGCGCGCACCGGAGCGGGGGCGGGCGGGAAGCACGAGCCCAGCCTACGGGCGTCAGCGGGTGGCGGCCGCCCGCCGCTCCGGGCTGGACCCCC
The DNA here is from genome assembly GCF_009671205.1 of Micromonospora terminaliae. NCBI lineage: Bacteria > Bacillati > Actinomycetota > Actinomycetes > Micromonosporales > Micromonosporaceae > Micromonospora > Micromonospora terminaliae. The sequence continues at coordinate 241,123 of NZ_CP045309.1, forward strand.
GGCTGGTCCCCGGGGACCGATGCCCGGTGACGGAATGCACGCACAGCGGCCGGGCGCGGATCGCCGAGTCGGGTCGGAGGCCGACGGGTGCTCGCGCGGGCGGCGTGAGGAAACCGGAGCGGACGCGGAACGGCACGCCGTACGGGGTGGCTGACCCGCCCTGGACAGGGGAAACTGTTGCTACGAAGAGGACGGTGGCGGCGTTTCCGGGTCGCCCGCGGGCGAACCGTCGACGTCGCCGACAGGTGCCGACACCCCGCCACTGCGGGCGGCCGGGCGCTGGGGCGTACCGGTGTGGTGGCGGCGCGGAAGGGCGACTGGCGAGACGGATCGGAACGGGCGTCCCCGGGGTGGCGACGCCGGTGGGAGGAGGGACCGAGCATGGGGGTGGATGCCGTCCTCTACCGGCAGGTGCGGGCCGGGCCTGCACGCCGCCGGCCGTCGTACGTCTCGACCGAGGTGGTTGCCGACCCGAACGACGTCCTGCTCGACCTGCTCAAGCGGGTGCGGGGCGGGGGTCGTACGCCGCTGCTGGACCGGGTCGACCCGCTCGGTGAGCTGGTGGTGGACGCCGAGGGGGTGCCGCAACTGCTGGACGAGCTTCGTTGCCTGGCCGAGGTGGCCCGGGCGCCGGCGGAGGTCGACCAGGTGCGCCGGCTGGCCCTGCTGGCCCGGCGGTGCCTCAGCAGCCGTGACGCCGAGATCCGGTTCGAGGGCGACTGAGCGCACGGACCGGGCAGGTCAGTAGGGCGGACCCACCAACGGACTCGGACTGACGCCGGTCGGCGCCCGGTCGCCGGCGGCCCCGCGCTCCGGCGGCGGTGCGAGGGCGTAGCCGTCGTCGCGGCGCACCACCATGGCCAGCTCCTCCAACATGGAGAGCTTGCGCATGGCGGTGCGCAGGTCCACCCCGGCGCGGGCCGCGACCTGCTCCACGCCGATCGCCTTCCGGCGGGGCAGCGCCTCCAGCACCTGGGCCGCCTCGTCGTCGAGCCGGTCGCGCGGCTGCTCCGGCGCGCGGGCGGGTGGCGCCAGGTCGTACCCGATCCGCCCCACCTCCTCCAGCACGTGGGCGGTGCCGGTCACGAGCCGTGCCTTGTGGTGCTCGCGCAGCGCCTCGTGCGCGCCCACCGACATGGCCGACGTGACCGGCCCCGGCACCACCATCCCCGGCCGGCCGACGCCGATCGCCCGGTTGAGGGTCTGGGTGGCGCCGCTGCGGGCCGCCGCCTCCACCAGCACGGTGCCCGCCGTCGCCGCGGCGATCACCCGGTTGCGGATGAGGAACCGGGGCCGCAGCGGCTCCGCGCCCGGCATCCACTCGCTCACCAGGAGGCCCGCCTCGGCGATCCGGTCGAACAGCGCGGCGTTGCCCATGGGGTACGGGCGGTCGACCCCGCAGGCCAGCACGGCGACCGTGAGCCCGCCGGCGGTCAGCGCGCCCCGGTGCGCCGCGGAGTCGATGCCGAACGCCCCGCCGGAGACCACCGTCCAGTCCCGGTCGGCCAGCCCGTAGCCCAGCTCGGTGGCGACGTGCGTGCCGTAGGGCGTGGCCGCCCGGGCGCCGACCACCGCCACCGATCGGGCCAGCGCCTCGCCCAGCGGTGGCGCCCCGCGTACCCAGAAGCAGAGCGGCGGAGCGGTCTCCAGGTCGACCCGGCGGCCGGTCCCCGACAGCCGCAGCGCGCGCAGGTCGGCGACCTGGGCCGGCCACTCCTCGTCCTCGGGGGTGACCACCCGCGCGCCGAGCCGCTCGGTGCGGCGCAGCGCCTGCTCGGCCACCTCCCGCGCCGCACCGGCGGCGGAGCGGGCCGCCACGGCCGCCCGCAGCGCCGCGTCCGGCGCGCCACCGGCCAGGAGCAGATCGAGCGCGGCGACCGGGCCGAGCTGGTCGACCAGTCGATGCACCGACCAGGTGCCGGGCTCGGTCAGCCAGGTCAACGCCACCCGCGCCAGCAGGCGTTCCTCCGTGCCGGTCACGCGCCCTCTCCCGTCCTCAGTTGGATGGCCTCCGCGATGTCCCCGCCGTCGGGGCGGTCCCGCCCGTCCAGGTCCGCGATCGTCCAGGCGAGCCGGACGACCCGGTCGAAGCCACGCGCCGAGAGCGATCCGGTGTCGAGCCTCCTGCGGAGCTCCCGGGTGTCCCGCGCCGGCAGGCGCCACGGGTGCTGGCGCAGGTGCGGGCCGGGGATCTCGGCGTTGAGCCGCCGGCCGGTCGTGGCCCATCGCTCGGCGGCGGCCCGACGGGCCGCGGCGACCCGGGCCGCGACCGTCGCGGAGCACTCGTGGGGGGTGCCGGTCTGCAGCAGCTCCGCCGCACGCACCGGGGGCAGCCGCACCTGAACGTCGACCCGGTCGAGCAGCGGACCGGAGAGCCGGCCCAGGTAGCGCCGGCGGGCCAGCGGAGTGCACTCGCAGTCGGCGTCGCCCGACGGCTTCGCGCAGGGACACGGATTGGCGGCCAGCACGAGTTGCGTCCGCGCCGGGTACTCGGTCGAGCCCTGGGCCCGGGCGACCTGGACCCGGCCGTTCTCCAGCGGCTGGCGCAGCGCCTCCAGCGCGCCCTTGCTGAACTCGGCGGCCTCGTCGAGGAAGAGCACGCCCCGGTGAGCCAGCGACACCGCCCCAGGCCGGGCCAGCCCGGACCCGCCGCCGACCAGCGCGGGAACCGTGGCGGTGTGGTGCGGCGCCTGGAACGGGGGCCGGCGGAGCAGCCGGCCACCGGGCGGCAGCAGCCCGGCGATCGAGTGCAGGGCGGTGACCTCCAGGGCGGCGTCGTCGTCGAGTTCCGGCAGGACCGACGGCAGCCGCTCGGCGAGCATGGTCTTGCCGGCGCCGGGCGGGCCGAGCAGCGCCAGGTGGTGCCCGCCGGCGGCCGCCACCTCCAGTGCCCGGCGGCCGAGCCGCTGCCCGGCCACCTCGGCCAGATCCGGCCCGCCGGTGACGGGAGCCGGCGTGTCGGCCGGCGGGGTGAGCAGGGGCGCGCCGTCCCGGACGAAGGCGACCAGCCGGTGCAGGGTGTCGACGGCGCGTACGCGGACGCCGGGGATCACCGCCGCCTCGGCGGCGTTGGCGGCCGGCACCACGACCTGGACGAGCCCGGCCCGGGCCGCGGCGGCCACCATGGGCAGCACGCCACGCACCGGTCGGACCGTGCCGTCGAGGCCCAGCTCGCCGAGGACCACCGTGGCGTCCAGCGGCAGGAGCGGCAGCTCGCCCGAGCCGCCGAGCACCGCCACGGCGATGGCCAGGTCGAAGGCGGAGCCGTATTTCGGCAGGGTGGCGGGCAGCAGGTTGAGGGTGATGCGGCGGTTCGGCCACTTCTGCCCGGAGTTGACGATGGCCGCGCGGACCCGGTCCCGGGCCTCGTGCAGCGCGGTGTCGGGCAGCCCGGAGATCACCATGCCGGGCAACCCGGGCGCCAGGTCGGCCTCGACCTCCACCACGTGCCCGGCCATCCCCACGAGGCCGACGCAGAGCACCTTGGCGTAGCTCATCGTCAGAACGCGCCTCTCACGTGCTCGACCCGGGCCGGCCCGGCGACCGGGAGCCGGACCGCCAGGACGTCGAAGCGGACCTCCTCGGCGGTCGTGCCCGTCGCGGCGAGCCAGCGGGCGGCCAGCCCGCGCAGCCGGCGCGCCTTGGCCCGCACCACCGCCTCGGCCGGACTGCCGAAGTCCTCCGTGCGCCGGGTCTTCACCTCGCAGAAGGCGAGCACCGGCCCGTCCCAGGCGATGATGTCGATCTCCCCCTCGGGGCACCGCCAGTTCCGGGCGATCGGGCGCAGCCCCGCCTCGATGAGGTGCCGCACCGCGCACCGTTCGCCGTACGCCCCGACGGCCTGGTTCCGCTTCGTCATGCCGGTCAGCCTGGGGCTCCCGTACCGGCGGCGGGGGCGCCCTGTGGACGACGGGAGGCCCTGTGGACGGACACACGATCATGCGTGGGCTGTGCTAGGCGCGGTCGGCCGTCGCCGGGGGTGGCCGGCGATCCGGCAGTGACCAGCGACGATGCCCGGGGGTGGCCCGGATGGCGCGGACGGTGCCGGTCGCATACCGTGCCGGTCGTGGACGGACGACGGAGCTATCCCGACGATCAGCAGGGGTCGCACAGGGGCGACCGCGGGTACGAGCCGGACTGGCGCGCCGCGGGCGAACCGCGCTACCGCGACGACTTCCCCGCACCGGAGCAGCGCACCGGCGAGAACCGGTACGGCGACCCGGCCCGGTTCGGGAGCGACGACCCGCTGGGCGACGACACGGGCGGCTGGCGCCCGCACCGGCTGGACGATCCGGTGGAGACCTCCGGCGAGCTGCCGGGGGAGCGCGGCGGCCGGCGAGCGGCCCGCGAGTCGGGCGACCCGCTCGGCCCGGACCGCACGGCGAACCCGCTCGGCTCGACCCGCACTGCCGACCCGCTCGGCTCGACCCGCACCGCCGACCCGCTCGGCGGGGACCGCGCCGCCGACCCGCTGCGTCCCGGCCCGCTGGGCGGCTACCCGGTCGTCGACCCGAGCCGTCCCACCGACCCCACCCACGCCGGCCCGGCGGTCACCCACGCCGGCCCCACCCCGGCCTACGCCGGCCCGACGCCGATCACCGTGGGGGACCGGCCCGGTCCCGGCGCGGCGACCCCGCTGGTCGTCGGGGAGCGGCCGGGCGGCCCCGCGCCCGAGCTGACGGCCGGACCGGTCCCGCACCCGCTGGAGATGCCGACCGGCCCGATGCCGTCGGTCGCGCCCCGGCCCGACGGCCCGCCGCCCGGCGACGGCGTCTACCGGACCCGCCGCCCGGCTCTCGCGGTGCTGCTCGCCGTCATGGTGCTGGTCCTGGAGATCCCCGCGCTGCGGGTGCTGCTGCGCGGCGTGGTCGGCGACCCGGTCTCCACCTCGCACGTCGTGGTGGGCACGTTCCTGGTGCTCGGGCTGCCGATCTTCGGCACCGGCCTGTACGGGCTGCGCACCGGAGGGCTGGCCCTCGCCGACGGCAGCCGCGGCTGGCTCCGCCCGCCGACCGCCTACCTGACCGTCGGCCTGGTGCTCTTCCTCGCCGCCGCCCTGGCCGCCGGCTGACCCGCCGCCCCGGGCGGCCAGCGTCCGCTGGCCTGCCATCCCGGTCACCCGGCAGGGCTGCCAGCCTCCGCTGACCTGCCACCCCGGTCAACGGCCCGGCAGGCAGCCTCCGGCCGACCCGCCGCCCCCGGCCGCGGGCTGACCCCGCAGCTCGCCGGCCGCCGGGTGAGGCAGGCCGACGGACCGCATGTGGCACACCGGAGGCGGGCGTCCCGAATGGGACCGGATGGGCGTTCCCGAACCCCGGGACCGGGGGGCGGCGAAGGGGCGTACACTGGTCGACTGGCGACCGCCTTGCGCGGTCGACCTCGCGCGCCCTCTCCACGGACCTCTCGTGGGGCGGCGGCCTCCCTGGTCCCGATCTTGATCGGGCCCACCATGGCCGGCGACCGGGCGCCAGGCGTCCGGCCGCCGGCCGGACGGGACAACCAGGGATGAACAGGGAGTACCCACCATGGCCGTCGTGACCATGCGTCAGCTGCTCGAGAGCGGTGTCCACTTCGGGCACCAGACCCGGCGCTGGAACCCGAAGATGAAGCGCTTCATCTTCACCGAGCGCAACGGTATCTACATCATCGACCTGCGCCAGACCCTCGACTACATCGAGAAGGCGTACGACTTCGTGCGCACCACCGTCGCCGGTGGCGGCAGCATCCTCTTCGTCGGCACCAAGAAGCAGGCCCAGGAGGCCATCGCCGAGCAGGCGACCCGGGTCGGCCAGCCGTACGTCAACCACCGCTGGCTCGGTGGCATGCTGACCAACTTCCAGACCGTGTACAAGCGGCTCCAGCGGATGAAGGAGCTGGAGGCCCTGGGTGACCTGAGCGGCACCGCCGCCGGTTACACCAAGAAGGAGACCCTGCAGCTCTCCCGCGAGAAGATCAAGCTCACCAAGACCCTCGGTGGTCTGCGGGACATGCAGAAGCTCCCGGCCGCGGTCTGGATCGTCGACACCAAGAAGGAGCACATCGCCGTCGACGAGGCCCGCAAGCTGGGCATCCCGGTGATCGCCGTGCTCGACACCAACTGTGACCCGGACGAGGTCGACTTCCCGATCCCGGGCAACGACGACGCGATCCGCTCGGCCGAGCTGCTGACCAAGGTCGTCGCCGCCGCCGTGGCCGACGGTCTGATCGCCCGCTCCGGCCGTGGCCGTGGCGGCGACGAGAAGCCGGAGCCGGGCCAGGTCGGCGCCGACGAGCCGCTGGCCGAGTGGGAGCGCGAGCTGCTCGAGGAGCCGAAGAAGGCCGACGAGCAGCCGGCGGCCGCCGCCGAGCAGCCCGCGACCGCCGAGCAGCCGGCGACCGCCGCCGCCGAGTGATCTCGCCGTCGCGTCCCCACCGTCCGTTTTCACGGCCGGTGGGGCGCGACGGGTACGCCGGGCGGAACCGGCCCGGAGCCGGGCAGACCGGCGGCCAGAAATCCGGGCGGACCGGCGGCCAGAAATCCGGGTAACCGGCAGCCAGAAATCCGGGTAACCGGCAGCCAGACCATCCAACGCAGTCTCCAACACCGAAGAGAGAGTCATGTCCAACTTCACCGCCGCGGACGTCAAGAAGCTCCGGGACCTCACCGGCGCCGGCATGATGGACTCGAAGAAGGCGCTGACCGAGGCCGAGGGCGACTTCGACAAGGCCATCGAGATCCTGCGCGTCAAGGGCGCCAAGGATGTCGGCAAGCGGGCCGGTCGCACGGCCGCCAACGGCCTCATCGCCCACGCCGGCCAGGCGCTGCTCGAGCTCAACTGCGAGACCGACTTCGTCGCCAAGAACGACGCCTTCATCGCGCTGGCCCAGCAGCTCGTCGAGCACGGTGTGGCCAGCGGCGTGAACAGCGCCGAGGAGCTGCTCGCCAGCACCATCGACGGCAAGACCGTGGCCGACCTGATCCAGGAGCAGTCCGCCAAGATCGGCGAGAAGCTGGTGCTCAACCGCTTCGCCAAGCTCGACGGCACCACCGCGGTCTACCTGCACCGCAAGAGCCAGGACCTGCCCCCGGCGGTCGGCGTGCTGGTGCAGTACAGCGGCAAGGCCGACGAGGCCGGCGACGCGGACGCCCGCGGCGTGGCCATGCAGATCGCCGCCATGCGCCCGAAGTACCTGACCCGCGACGAGGTCCCGGCCGAGACCGTCGAGTCGGAGCGGCGCATCGCCGAGCAGACCGCCCGCGAGGAGAACAAGCCCGAGGCGGCGCTGCCGAAGATCGTCGAGGGCCGGGTCAACGCCTTCTTCAAGGACTTCGTCCTGATGGAGCAGGCGTCGGTCGCCGACAACAAGAAGACGGTGAAGCAGCTGCTGGCCGACGCCGGCATCGAGGTGACCCGCTTCGTGCGGTTCGAGGTCGGCCAGGCCTGAGCCGCCGCACCGGGCGCATGACGCGCCCGGGCGCAGGGAAATCTTCGACGAGGAGGCCGCCGGTGTACGTGACAGGCACCGCGGCCTCCTCGTCACATAGGGTCGGCAGCGGCAGGTACGCGGTACGCGGCGCCCACGAGGCGCGACGGAAGGGGCGGGTCGGATGACGCAGGTTGTGAGTGACCGGAGCCTGGCGGCGGATGACCCGACCGCCCCGCCGCCCGGTCGGGCCCGCCGGGTGGTGCTGAAGCTCTCCGGTGAGGTCTTCGGTGGCGGCGCCATCGGTGTCGACCCCGACGTCGTGCAGGCCATCGCCCGGCAGATCGCCACCGTGGTGCGCCGCGGCGTGCAGGTGTCCGTGGTGGTCGGCGGCGGCAACTTCTTCCGCGGCGCCGAGCTGCAGAAGCGCGGCATGGACCGGGCCCGCGCCGACTACATGGGCATGCTGGGCACGGTGATGAACTGCCTGGCCCTCCAGGACTTCCTGGAGAAGGAGGGCATCGAGACCCGGGTGCAGAGCGCCATCACCATGGCCCAGGTCGCCGAGCCGTACATCCCGCTGCGGGCGATCCGGCACCTGGAGAAGGGCCGCGTGGTCATCTTCGGCGCGGGCGCCGGGATGCCGTACTTCTCCACCGACACGGTGGCCGCCCAGCGGGCGCTGGAGATCCGCGCCGACGTGGTGCTGATGAGCAAGAACGGCGTGGACGCGGTCTACACCGCCGACCCCCGGATCGACCCGTCGGCGAGCAAGCTCGACTCGATCACCTTCTCCGAGGTGCTGCGCCGCAACCTGCGGGTGGCCGACGCTGCTGCGTTCAGCCTCTGCATGGAGAACGGCCTGCCGATGCTGGTCTTCGGCGCCCAGGGCGACGACACCATCGTCCGTGCCGTCGGTGGTGAGAAGATCGGCACGTTGATCACCGCCTGACCGGTTCCGCCGAGCCGGCAGCGGTCCTCCGACACAGCAGCACCCGCACAGCCCACGACGAGCGACAGAAGGAGGCGAGGAGACCGGTGATCGACGACACCCTCCTCGAGGCAGAGGAGAAGATGGAGCGTGCCATCGAGCACGCCAAGGAGGAGTTCGGCGGGATCCGCACCGGTCGCGCCAACGCCGCGATGTTCTCCCGGATCGTCATCGACTACTACGGCAGCCCGACCCCGCTGCCGCAGATGGCGTCCATCGCCGTGCCCGAGCCGCGCATGGTGATCATCAAGCCGTACGACAACTCGCAGATCAACGCCATGGAGAAGGCGATCCGCGACTCGGACCTCGGGGTCAACCCGAACAACGAGGGCAACCAGCTGCGCATCGTGCTCCCGCAGATGACCGAGGAGCGGCGCCGCGAGATGATCAAGGTCGCCCGGCACAAGGGCGAGGAGGCCAAGGTGGCCGTCCGCAACATCCGCCGCAAGGGCAAGGAAGAGCTGGACCGCCTGGTCAAGGACGGCGAGGTCGGCGAGGACGAGGGCCGGCGCGCGGAGAAGGAGCTGGACGACCTGACCCAGCGCTTCGTCGCCACCGTCGACGAGCTGGTCAAGCACAAGGAGAACGAGCTGCTCGAGGTCTGAGCGCCCGCGTACCGCCACGGCACCGGTGTGCCGCCGCCCGTCCCGGGGTGGCGGCCCGGTGCCGTCGTCGTGCCGGACGGCGTCCGCCGTGCGAGCTTCCCGGGTGCAGTAGGCTCGGCACGATTCCCGCCCACCACGGAGTGAACAGCGGGGGTCGGCCGGCCGTCGGGCCGGTCAACCGGAACTGCTCGCGGCTGTAGGGGATGGTCTTGGTCTTGCGTCATGTGGTGGCTCCCGTACCGCCTGCCGGTGCGTGATGTCCCACCCCGACCCCTACGGCAACGCCGAGCCGCGCGGCTGGGACCGCCCGGCGCCGCTGCCCTGGCCGGAGACCGACCTGGAGCCCGGCCCCTGGCGCCCCGGCACCGAGGCGTACGCGCGTCCGCCCGGCCGTCCCGCCGCCGACCCGTACGCCCGGCCGGCTGACCGCCACGACGGGCCGCGCGGTCGCCGGCCGTACGACGGACCCTCGGCCCCCGGGCGGGGCTGGCGGGAGGAGCCGGCCCCCGGCGGCCCGGGCCACCTGGACGCCGGGCCGGGCTACCGGGACGCCGGTCCCGGCGGTTTCCGGCCCGCGGACCGGGACCCGTGGGACCACGACCCGCGCGACCGGGGCCCGGCCGTCGACCCGCGCGACCGCGACCGGGGTCCGGCCGTCGACCCGCGCGACCGCGACCGGGGTCCGGCCGTCGACCCGCGGGAGCGGTACGACGCGGCCCCGCGGAACCGGGGCTACGACCGGCCGGACGACGAGTACCCGACCGCCCAGATCGCTCCGGTGCGGGACGAACCGACCACCCAGCTCCCGGCGGTGCGCGACGAGGCCGACCCGGACCCGGAGGCGCCGGCGGGCCGGCGGTCGAAGGGCCGGCGGCGGGCCAGCGCGGACCGCCCGCCGACCGCCCAGCCGAAGTCGTCCCGGGCGGGCCGCAACCTGCCGGCCGCGATCGGTGTGGGGCTGGCCCTCGGCGCGGCCATCCTGGTGCCGCTCTTCTTCTACCTGCCGGCGTTCCTCGCCGTGATCGCCGCCGCGGTGGCGATCGGCTGCTGGGAGATGGCCCGCGCGGTACGCCGCAGCGGCGCCCACCCGCCGCTCGTGCCGCTGCTGGCCGGTGGCGTGATCACCGTAGGACTGGCGTGGTTCGCCGGGCCGGACGCGCTCTGCCTCGGCCTGCTGGTCACCGTGCTGGGCACGATGATCTGGCGGCTGGGCGACGGCCCCGGCAACTACCAGCGCGACCTCACGGCGGCCACCCTGATCGCGGTCTACGTGCCGTTCCTCGGCGGGTTCGCGGCGATGCTGGCGGCCGCTCCCGACGACGGTCACCTGCGGGTGCTGGTCACCCTGGTCGCCGTGGTGCTCTCCGACACCGGCGGGTACGCGGCCGGCGTCGCCTTCGGCAAGCACCCGATGGCTCCCACGATCAGCCCGAAGAAGTCCTGGGAGGGCTTCGGAGGCTCGGTGACGGCGGCCGCCGCGGGCAGTGCCGTGCTGCTCTGGCTGCTGCTCGACGTGGCCCCCTGGTGGGGCGCGCTGTTCGGGGTGGCGATCTCCGGCGCGGCGGTCCTCGGTGACCTCGCCGAGTCCATGATCAAGCGGGATCTCGGGGTCAAGGACATGAGCAACCTGCTCCCCGGGCACGGCGGCCTCATGGACCGGCTCGACTCGATCCTGTTCGCGGTGCCGGCCGCGTATCTGCTGCTGGCGGTCTTCGTGCCGATGGCGGGCTGAGGCGTGAATCACGTGGGTGGCGCCGTCCCGGCCGGCCGGCCGGGACCGATTCGGCACCCACGGACAGGTGCGTCCGCCGTTCGGCGTGTCAGACTGGACGCGCCATGACGAGCCTCCCGCTGATCTCCGTAGACCCCGACGCCCGCGGCCGCCGGCCCGCGATGCCACCCCGTCACCTCGCCGACCTGGACCTGCCGGGCCGGCAGGCGCTCGTCGCCGAGCTGGGGGAGCCGGCGTTCCGCGCCAAGCAGGTCTCGAACCACTACTTCGGCCGTCTGGTCCGCGACCCGGCGCAGATGACCGACCTGCCGGCGGCGACCCGGGAGCGGCTGGCGGGCACCCTGCTGCCCACCCTGCTCAACCCGGTGCGGGAGATGGCCTGCGACGACGGCGCCACCCGCAAGGCGCTCTGGCGGCTGCACGACGGCTCGCTGGTGGAGAGCGTGCTCATGGGCTACCCGGACCGGGTGACCGTCTGCATCTCCAGCCAGGCGGGCTGCGGCATGGCCTGCCCGTTCTGTGCCACCGGCCAGGCCGGGCTGACCCGCAACCTCTCGACCGCCGAGATCGTCGACCAGGCGGTCTACCTGGCCGGCGTGGCCGCCTCGGGCGCGGTGGCCGGCTCGCCGCCGCGCCTGTCGCACGTGGTGTTCATGGGCATGGGCGAGCCGCTGGCCAACTACGCGCGGGTGGTGGCGGCGATCCGGCGGCTGGTCGCTCCGGCCCCGGAGGGGCTCGGCCTGTCCCAGCGGCACATCACCGTTTCCACGGTCGGCCTGGTTCCTGCCATCCGCCGACTGGCCAGCGAAGACCTCTCAGTGACCCTTGCGTTGTCGCTGCACGCCCCCGATGATGAGCTGCGCGACGAACTCGTGCCGGTCAACCAGCGCTGGAAGGTGTCCGAGGTACTGGACGCGGCGTGGGACTACGCGGACACGACGGGACGTCGCGTGTCCATCGAGTACGCGATGATCAAGGACGTGAACGACCAGCCGTGGAGAGCCGATCTGCTCGGGCGGCTGCTGGCCGGCAAGCTGGCCCACGTGAACCTGATCCCGCTCAACCCGACTCCGGGCAGCCGCTGGGACGCCAGCCCGAAGCCGGTCGAGCGGGAGTTCGTCCGGCGGTTGCGCGACGCCGGGGTGTCCACGACGGTGCGGGACACCCGGGGTCGCGAGATCGACGGGGCGTGTGGGCAGCTCGCCGCCGCCGAGGACAGGGACAGCGACCCACGCGCCGCAACGGCGTGACGGCGTAGCGGTAGAGACCAGGAGACATAGTGGCGAGTCAGGGTCAGCGTTTCCGGCGTAAGGCGCTCCGCCGGGGATACAAGGTCGACGAGGTCGACGCCTTCCTGGATCGGGTGGAGGCGACACTCGCCGGCCAGCCGGTCGGGGCGCCCGTGGCCTCCCAGGAGGTCCACGACGTCGTCTTCCGGGTCCGCTTCAACGGCTACGACGAGTGGCAGGTCGACCTGCACCTGGACCGGGTCGAGCGGCAGCTCGCCGAGCTGGAGGAGCGCGGTGGCGCCCCCGGCGGGCGGGGTGGCGACCCCCGGATGGCCGACCGGCTCGGCCCGCCGATGCGCGACGACCGCGGCCTCTCGCCCGTGCCGCAGCCCCCGATGCCGCCCCGGCCGATGCCCGCGCAGGCCGGCCCGCCCGCCGACCGCTACGGCAACCGCTACGACGAGCCGACCGGTGCCTTCGCCGGCGGGTACGACGGGCCGCGCGGCGGCTACGACGCACCCCGGGGCCCGGGTGGCCCCGGCCCGATGGGTCCCGGCGCCCCGATGGGTCACGGCGGCCCGCCCTCCCGTGGCCTGCCCCCCGGCCCGGGCGGCTACGGCCAGGACGGCGGCTTCGACGGCTTCGAGGCCGGCCGGCACGGTCGCGCCGACATGACCGCCGAGATCCGGATGCCCGAGCGGGACCTGCGCGGCCGTGGCCCGGCCGGCCCGCCGCCGGTGCCGCAGCAGGGCTACGGCCCGGACCAGGGCTACGGCGGCCCCGAACAGGGCTACGGCGGCCCGGAGCCGGGCTACGGCGGCCCCGACCAGGGCTACGGCGGCGCCCCGGGGATGGCCGGCCCGCCGATGGCCGGTCCGCCCATGGTGGGCCCGCCCATGGCCGGCCCGCCCGGCAGCGACCTCTACCGGGTCGACCAGATCCGCCGCAGCTTCCAGGTGCGCCGCTTCGGCAGCGGGTACGACCCGGACCAGGTCGACCGGTTCTTCGAGACCCTGCTCGGTGGCATGCAGGGCCGCAACCCGATGCCGGTGAACCCGAAGGACCTGGACACCCTGCGCTTCGGGCTGGTGCCCGGTGGCTACTTCGAGGCCGAGGTCGACGCCGCGCTCAAGGACGTGCAGGACATCCTGCTCGGCCGCTGAGCCGCCACACGACGGAAAAGGGCCCGCCCCCGATCGGGGGCGGGCCCTTCGTCGTGCGGGTCGAGCGCGTGCCGGTCAGGACCGCAGGCCGTTGCGGCGCAGCACCGCGTCGCCGATGACGATGGCCAGCAGCAGCGCCGCGAGCCCGAACAGCCAGATGTTCTCCACGTTGCCCTCGTGGTTGCCGCAGAGCGCCATGACCACCAACACCGCCGCCGAGAGCACCGCGCCGATCCGCCCCGACTTGCGGTGCCCCGGCCGGTGCTGGTCGGGCGCGGTTACCGGCTCACTTCCTGCCACTGTCGGTCCTTCCCTCGCGATCGGATCTCCGGTTAGTCTGGCACGCCCCGTGGCGGCCCCGGTGCGGGGTCCGACCTGATGGTGGGGGAGACATGACCCGCGAGGACGACCGCGAGCTGTACAAGCGGGCCCAGCAGGCGTGGGACGCCGAGGACTGGCCGGTCGCCGGTGAACTGTGGGAGCGCCTGGCCCGGCGGTACCCGGACCTCCCCGCGGCCGAGTCGTGGTGGTACAACGCGGCGCTGGCGTACAAGTTCCTGCGGAACTGGGCCAAGGCGTACGACCTGGGGCGGGAGGCGGCCGCCCGGGCGACGCGCGGCAGCGGGGACCCGGCGTTCTGGAACCTGGGCATCGCGGCGACGGTCATGGAGGACTGGGCGACGGCGCGGGACGCCTGGGCGGGATACGGGCTGGACATCCCGGACGGCGAGGGCGAGATCGAGGCGGACTTCGGCGCCACGCCGATCCGGCTCAGCGGCGGCGAGGTGGTCTGGGCCCGGCGGCTCTGCCCCACCCGGGCCCGCGTGCTGAACGTGCCGACGCCGGGTTCCGGCCGCCGGTTCGGCGAGGTCGTGGTGCACGACGGCGCGCCCAACGGGGAGCGGGCGGTCGACGGCCGGACGTACCCGGTCTTCGACGAGCTGCTGCTGTTCCGGGCCTCGGAGCTGCCGACCACCACCGTCGAGGTCGTCGCCGCCACGCCGGAGGACGTCCGCGCGCTGGCCGGGCTCTTCGACGAGCACGGGTACGCGGCGGAGCCGGCCAGCGGCGTACGGGCCCTGTGTGCCTGCTGCAGCGAGGGGACCGTGCACCAGGATCGCGACCACCAGGTCGCCGGCGGCCAGCGGGTGCACCTCGCGGCGCCGGTGGAGCGCATCGCCGGGCTGATGGACGCCTGGTGCGCGCCCGCCCCGCAGCGGCGGAGCTGGACCGGAGTGATCGAGGGCTGACGCGCCCCGGGCCGTCGGACCCGCTCGGCCGGGGCGGAAGGTCACTACCGGCGTCGCGGGACGGCGACCACACTGCCTCCGGTAGCGTCTTGACGTACGCCTGATGCCTTTTTGAGGGGGACTACGGTGCGAGTGACCGGTACGGGCCATGCCAGCATGCGGATCGACACGGCCGCGGGCAGCATCCTGTGCGACCCGTGGGTCAACCCTGCCTACTTCGCCTCCTGGTTTCCCTTCCCGGACAACTCCCAGCTCGACTGGGCGACGCTCGGCCAGTGCGACTACCTCTACGTGTCGCACCTGCACCGGGACCACTTCGACGCCAAGCACCTGCGCGACCACATCTCCAAGGACGCCACCGTCCTGCTGCCCGAGTTCCCCACCTCGGAGATGGAGGACGAGCTGCGGGAGCTGGGCTTCACGAAGTTCCTCAAGGCCCCGAACGAGCAGGTCGTGGAGCTGCCCGGCGGCCTGAAGATCATGATTCAGGCGCTGACCAGCCCGACCGACGGCCCGATCGGCGACTCGTCGCTCTGGGTCGAGTACGACGGGGTCCGGCTGCTCAACCAGAACGACGCCCGCCCGACCGACCTGACCGTCTTCGCCGAGCTGGGCCACGTGCACGCCCACCTGCTGCAGTTCTCCGGCGCGATCTGGTACCCGATGGTCTACGAGCTGCCTCAGGCCGCGAAGACCGCGTTCGGCAAGCAGAAGCGCGACCGGCAGTTCGACCGCACCTGGCGCTACATCGACGACCTGAAGGCCGACCACGTCTTCCCGATCGCCGGTCCGCCCTGCTTCCTCGACGACGAGCTGTTCCAGTTCAACGACATCTTCGGCGACGAGGGGAACATCTTCCCCGACCAGTCGGTGTTCCTGTCCGAGTACGCGAAGGTCGGCGGCACCAACGGCATCGTGCTGCTGCCGGGCAGCGTCGCCGAGGTGACCACCGAGGGCGCGACCACCACCCACCCGGTGCCGGTCGAGGAGTTCTTCGCGAACAAGCGGGCCCACCTGGAGGAGATGCGGGAGCGCAAGCGCCCGATCATCGAGGCGGAGAAGGCGTCCTGGCGGCACCCCGAGGTGGACGTGCTGGGCGAGATGAAGCGCCGGATCGAGCCGCTGCTGGACGAGTCGATCTACCTGGCCAAGGGCGTGGGCGGTCCGGTCCGGTTCGACCTCGTGGGCTACGACGGTGAGAGCGTCGAGTCGATCGTGGTGGACTTCCCCGGCAAGGAGGTCCGGCCGTACGCGGACGAGAAGGTCCGCTACCGGTTCCGCACCGAGCGGGCGCTCATCGAGCACCTGCTGCACATCGGCGAGGTCGACTGGGTCAACTCGCTCTTCCTCTCCTGCCGGTTCTCGGCGGCCCGGATCGGCCAGTACAACGAGTTCGTCTACGCGTTCTTCAAGTGCCTCTCCGAGGAGCGCCTCCAGTACGCCGAGGGCTGGTACGACGAGCACGAGCGGGCCGTCGACGCCGAGGACATCACCCTTGACGGCTGGGTGGTGCAGCGCCGCTGCCCGCACCTCAAGGCGGACCTGAGCCGCTTCGGCATCGTCGAGGGCGACCAGCTCACCTGCCAGCTGCACGGGTGGAAGTTCGACCTGTCCAGCGGCCGCTGCCTGACCAGCGTCGGCCACAAGATCCGCGCACATCGCGCCGACGCGGAGACCCCGGCACCCGCCGGCGAGGCGATCAGCTGAGTTTCCCCCCGCCCGCCGCCCCCGCCGGGTGACCATCAGGTCGGAAGGGGGCGGCGTGGCGGACGGCGCGGGCGGGGGCGGGTACCGGTTCGGGCGCGACCGGGAGATGACCCGGGACGCGTCCCGGGTGGAGACGTTCAGCGACGGCGTCTTCGCGGTCGTGCTGACGGTGATGGCCGTCGAACTGCTGCAGAACGGGCCGGCCCGGGACCCCGGGCGGGAGCTCCCCGACGCCCTCGTCCACGCCTGGCCGACCTATCTGGCCTACGTGATCACCTTCGGGATCGCCGGCCAGATCTGGCTCGGCCACCACAACATGTGGCGGTACGTGGTCCGGGTCGACCAGGTGCTGCTCATGTTCAACCTGCTCGTGCTGCTCTTCGTGGCGGCGATCCCGTTCACCGCCGACCTGCTGGCGGACAACCTGCGCGGCAGCCCGACCGAGCAGCGGCTGACCGCCGTCCTCTATCTCGGCACCGTGCTGTGCGAGTCGCTCTTCTTCAACCTGAGCTGGTGGTGGGCGCGCCGGCACCGGCTGCTGCACCCCGCCCTGGACCCGCAACTGGCCCGGGCGGTCTCGCGGCGGCTGGTGGTGCGCCCGCTGCTCTACACGTTCGCCTTCGCCTTCGTCTTCGTCGACCCGATCCTCAGCCTGCTCCTCTACCTGCTGCTGCTCGTCGGCCTCTCCCTCATCCGCCGCCCCGGCGACCTGCCCCGCTCCGCCGGGGCCGGCGGTACGGTCAGCGACCGAGGTCGTTGAGGATGCGCTGGGCGGCGTTGTGGCCGGCCGCGCCGATCACGCTGCCGGCCGGGTGGCATCCGGCGCTGCCCGCGTAGACGCCGTCGATCCCCGTGGCGTAGGGCATCCGGTCGGCGAACGAGACCGTGTTGTCGACGTGGTGGATGTGGCCGCCGGTGATGCCGAAGTGGGCCTCGATCCCGGGCGGGGGCAGCGGCACGGCGTCCGCGATCAGGTCGGCGGTGCCCGGGGCGTACCGCTCGCAGATCTCGACGAGCCGGTCCACGTAGCCGGGCAGCGCGGCGTCCCAGGTGGTGCCGGCCAGCTCGTAGGGGACCGACTGGACGAACAGCGCCGACGAGTGGTGCCCGGCGCCGTCCGAGAGCGACGGGTCGACGGTGGTGTGCAGGTACCACTCGATGGTCGGCTCCTCGGGCAGCCGCCCGGCCTGGACGTCCGCCCACATGGCGCGCAGCGCGGCCATCGGCGGTTCGCCGCCGGCGCCGACCAGGGAGGCCGAGCCGGGGAGCAGGTGGATGGTGGAGCCGAACGGGCTCGGCGCGTCCGCCGGCAGGCAGGAGAACCGGGGCAGGCCGGTGAGCGCCAGGTTGAGCTTGAGCGTGGTGCCGGGCCGGCGGACCGCCGCCATCCGCGCGCCCAGCTCCGCCGGGAGCGCGCCGTCGGGCAGCAGGTCCATCAACCGGTACGGGTCGCAGGCCCCGAGCACCACGGAGGCGGCCACCTCCCGCCCGTCGGCCAGCACCACCCCGCCCGCCGCGCCGCCGTCGAGGGTGACGGCGGTGACCGGCGCGCCGGTCACGATGCGGGCGCCGGCCGCCCGCGCGGCGTCGGCGAAGGTCCGGGAGACGGTGCCCATGCCGCCCCGGGCGATCATCCAGGTGCCTCCCGAGCCGGGCAGGCGGCACATGTTGTGCACGAGGAAGTTGTGCCCGGTGCCGGGGTCGTCCGGCCCGGCGTTGAGCCCGGAGAGGCCGTCGGTGACCGCGTACATGCTGACCAGCAGCTCGGAGCGGAACTCGAAGCGGGCCAGGTAGTCGGCGACCGAGCCGCGGACGAGGTCGACGAAGACCTGCCGGAGGGCGGGCCGGACGTACCGCTCGGCGGTCTCCTCCACCGGCAGCGGCTCGGTGAGCCAGGCCGGCGCCAGGTCCTCGCGGAGCTGGGCCAGCTCGGCCTGGAGCGCGTCGTCGGCGGCCGCGTCCTCGGGCGAGAACATCTCCGCGAGCTGCCGCCGGCTCGCTGCGGCGTCGCTGCCGAAGAGCAGGTACGGGGAGCCCAGCCCGCCCGGGGTCGGCAGGAAGTAGTGCGGGTCGCGGCGCAGCACCGGGATCGTCACGTCGAGGGTGGCGAGCAGCTCCGGCGGCATCAGCCCGAGCAGGTACGACCCGGTGGAGTGCCGCAGCTCGGGCACCTTGGGGAACGGGGTCTCGGTGCGGGTCGCCCCGCCGATCATCTCGGCCGCTTCCAGCACCAGCACGTCGAGGCCGGCGCGGGCCAGCAGGATCGCCGAGACCAGACCGTTGTGCCCGGAGCCGACCACGACGACGTCGGCGCGGGACGGCAGCTCACTCGCATCGCTCATGCCCGGGCAGCCTAGTGGCGCGAGGCCCGGTCCGGGGAGGGGTCGGCGGAGCCGGCCCGCGTCCACCGCCGCGACGGCCCCACGAGACCGACGCCGGCGATCAGGCGCGCGCCGCCGCCCGGATGGCCCGCCAGCGGGACAGCGCCAGGGTGGCCGAGTAGCCGGCCAGCACGATCACGTGGAACAGGTAGAGCCACAGCAGCACGGCGACCCCGCCGCCGATCTCGTCGAACCCGCCGAACGGCGCACCCAGATCCAGCGGCAGCGAGCAGAACAGCACGAAGCCGTGCAGGAAGCCGGACAGGTTCGCCGCGGTGAACGAGCCCAGGCCCACCGTGGCGAGCCAGTCCGGTGCGGCCGGCCCGACCACCCGGAACACCCAGACCAGCACCGGGGTGAGCACGAGCCAGGTGGCCAGGAAGGAGAGCACCACCCCGAGCGCGCCGAGCCAGCCACCCTGCTTGACCAGGTGCGTGGTGACCGGCAGTGCCATGAGCACCGCCAGCAGCAACGCCGGGGCCGGGGCGAGCAGCGGGAGCAGCAGCAGCCGTCCGCGCCAGCCGACCAGGGCCCCGGCCGGGCCCGGCGGGGTGGCCACCGAGACGAACGCCCGGCGCAGCCCCTCGCCGTAGAGCGACGCCGGCAGCAGCGAGGCCAGCGCGAGCAGCGGGGTCAGCCCCAAACCGGCCTCCACCAGCGCGGCCACCGCCCGGTCGGCGCCGATGTCGGTGGGCAGGGTGTCGATGGCGTACCCGGTGAGCCGCCGCACCCGGTCGTCCCCGGCCACCAGCCCGGTGAGCCAGATCGCCAGCAGCGCGACCGGCACCACGGCGATCGCGCCGTAGAACGTGATCGCGGCGGCGTGCAGCGAGAGGTCCCGCCCGCGTACCGGCCGGAACGCCGTGCCGGTGATCCGCTTCGCCGCCTGCCACCGCTCGCCCATCGCCACCTCGTTCCCCCTACGGCGGCACGGCACGCATTACGATCCGGCGTGTGATCACCTCGACCGAGCGGCTGGTGGTCCGGGACTGGACGGAGTCGCCCGGCGACCTGGCCCGGATCTACGACATCTACTCCCGGGACGAGGTGATGCGCTGGCTGGGCGGCGGCGCGGGGCGGATGACGGACCCGGCCGATGCGCGCGAGCGGGTGCACTCCTGGCGTGAGCGCTACGCCCCGTACGCGGGCCGCTGGGGTCTCTGGGCCATCGAGCCGCGCGGGGCCGCCCGGGCGGCCGGCAGCGTCCTGCTCAAGCCGCTGCCCGGACGGGACGGGGTGACACCCACGGACGACCTCGAGGTCGGCTGGCACCTGCACCCCGACGCCCAGGGGCACGGCTACGCCACCGAGGCGGCCCGGGCCGTGCTGGACCGCGAGTTCGCCACCGGCACCCGGCAGGTCTACGCCGTGGTGATGGCCGGCAACGAGCCGTCGATGGCGGTGGCGCGGCGCCTCGGCATGACCCACCTCGGCATCCGCACCGACTGGTACGGCGGCGCCGAACTGGAAACGTTCGTCCTCGCGGCGTAGCCGTCGGGCGGGCGGCGGACGTATCGTCTCCGCTCGTGTTGATCACTTTCACGGCGCAGCCCGACCGGAAGCTGTTCGGTGTCGCGCTGCGCCGGGCCTTCCGCCGGACCCTGCTCGTGTTCTGGCTCTGCGCCGGCGTGCTGGCGCTGCTGGCCCTCCTGGCGTGGTCCGTGGGTGACACTCCCGGGGTCGTGATCGCGGGTGCCGCCGCCGTCGCGCTCGCGCTGGTCGCCTGGTGGGCCGGCCACCGGACGGTCAGCATCAACTGGAAGCTCTACGGGCGTCCCATCGTCTGGTCCGTGAGCGACGAGGGGGTGCGCTACGACGGCGAGCTGATGGACTGCCTGGTCCGCTGGCCCGCCGTGGAGCGGGTCGAACCCGTTCCGTACCACCTGATCTTCCGGATCGGGCGGCACCAAGTGCTTCCCGCCCGGGTCGACGGGCTGGACGCGGAGCAACGCGACGAGCTGCTCGCCTACCTGCACGCCCGGGGCCTGCTCGGCCAGCCGGCGGAGGAGGCCGCCCGTCGCCTCGCCGCCGCCCGGTAGCGCGCGCCGGATCTTGGCGACTCACCGTGGCGTACCCTGCGTGGAAGGAGGCGTCCGGTGCGGGGGAGTGAGGCTCCCAGTGGGCGTTCAGGAGGGCTGGGGAAGAATGGGCGCGTGACGTCTCCCCGCGCCCTCGTCCTGCTCGGCTCGACCGGATCGGTCGGCACCCAGGCCATCGACATCGTCCGGCGCAACCCGGACCGGTTCCGGGTGGTGGCTCTCGGCGCCGGCGGCGGCAACGTGGAACTGCTCGCCGCGCAGGCCCTCGAACTGGGCGTGGAGGCGGTCGGGGTGGCCCGGGCGTCGGCCGCCCAGGATCTCCAGCTCGCGTTCTACGCCGAGGCGAGCCGGCGCGGCTGGGCCACCGGCGACTTCCGGCTGCCCAAGATCGTGGCCGGGCCGGACGCGATGACCGAGCTGTCCGAGTGGCCCTGTGACGTGGTGCTCAACGCGGTGGTCGGCTCGCTGGGGCTCGCGCCGACCCTGGCGGCGCTGCGCGCCGGGCGTACCCTCGCGCTCGCCAACAAGGAGTCGCTGGTGGCCGGCGGCCCGCTGGTCAAGGCCGCGGTGACGCGGCCGGGGCAGATCGTCCCGGTCGACTCGGAGCACTCGGCGCTGGCGCAGTGCCTGCGTGGCGGCACCCGCGGTGAGGTGCGCCGGCTCGTGGTGACCGCCAGCGGCGGGCCGTTCCGGGGCCGGCGGCGTGACGAGTTGACCGAGGTCACGCCGGAGCAGGCGTTGGCGCACCCGACCTGGAACATGGGGCCGGTCGTGACGATCAACTCCGCCACCATGGTCAACAAGGCCCTGGAGGTGATCGAGGCGCACGAGCTGTTCGACGTGCCGTACGCCGACATCGAGGTGATGGTCCACCCGCAGTCGGTGATCCACTCGATGGTCGAGTTCGCCGACGGCTCGACGCTCGCCCAGGCCAGCCCGCCGGACATGCGGCTGCCCATCGCGCTCGGTCTCGGCTGGCCGGACCGGGTGCCCGGTGCCGCCGCCGCGGTCGACTGGACGAAGGCCCACAGCTGGGAGTTCTTCCCGCTCGACGCCGCCGCCTTCCCGGCCGTCGCGCTCGCCAAGGCGGCCGGTGCGGCCGGGCGTTGCCGGCCGGCGATCTACAACGCGGCGAACGAGGAGTGCGTGGCGGCGTTCGTGGCCGGCCGGCTGCCCTTCCTCGGGATCGTCGACACCCTGGAACGGGTGTTGGAGGACGCTCCGGACTTCGACGAACCAGGTACCGTCGAGGACGTGCTCGCCGCCGAGTCGTGGGCACGGGGGCACGCCCAGGCGATCATCGCCGGGTCGCTGGAAGGAGCCTGATGGTCTACCTGCTCGGGGTGGTGCTCTTCGCCCTGGCGATCCTCATCTCGGTCAGCCTTCACGAGGCGGGGCACATGCTCACCGCCAAGGCGTTCGGGATGAAGGTCACCCGCTACTTCGTCGGCTTCGGGCCGACGCTCTGGTCGTTCAAGCGGGGCGAGACCGAGTACGGCGTCAAGGGCATCCCGCTCGGCGGCTTCTGCAAGATCGTCGGGATGACCCCGCAGGACGACGACGTCGAACCGGGGGACGAGAAGCGCGCCATGTGGCGCTACCCGGTGTGGAAGCGGACGATCGTGATGTCCGCCGGCTCCATCACCCATTTCGCCCTGGCCCTCGTGACCCTCTGGATCATCGCGGTCTCGGCCGGCCTGCCCAACCCGGACTTCCCGAGCACCGAGGAGGGCTTCAAGGCCGAGCCCGCCGTGATCGCCCTGGCCCCGTGCGTGGTGGTGGAGAACGCGGCCCGCGCCTGCCAGGCCGGCGACCCGGCCAGCCCGGCCGGCAAGGCCCAGCTCCAGGACGGCGACCGGATCACCGCGGTGAACGGCAAGCCGGTCTCCACCTGGGGCGACATGTTGGACGTCGTCCGCGCGATCCCGCCGGGCGCGGCCACCGTCGACTACGTGCGCGACGGCAAGCCGGCCAGCGCCACGGTCGACCTGGCCGCCGTGCAGCGCCCGCCGCTGGACGACCCCAAGGGCGCCACGTCGGCGGTCTCCGCCCTCGGCGTCGCGCTCCGGCCGAGCACGCCCACCCGGGTCCAGTACGGTCCGGCCGCCGCGTTCGGCGCGACCGCCGACTTCACCGGCAACATGGCGGTGCAGACCCTGCACGCCATGCAGCGGATCCCCCAGAAGGTCCCCGCCCTGTGGACCGCGGTCACCGGTGGCGAGCGGGACGTGGACACCCCGATCAGCGTGGTCGGCGCCAGCCGGCTCGGCGGCGAGGCCGTGGAGAACAACGCCTGGCTGGTGTTCTTCATGCTCTTCGTCTCGCTGAACTTCTTCATCGGCGTGTTCAACCTGCTGCCGCTTCTCCCGCTGGACGGCGGCCACATCGCCATCGCCTGGTTCGAGCGGGCCCGCTCCTGGCTCTACGCCCGGATCGGCCGGGCCGACCCCGGCCGCGTCGACTACCTCAAGCTCATGCCCATCACGTACGCGGTGATCCTCATCGGTGGCGCGTTCACGCTGCTGACCGTCACCGCGGACGTCGTCAACCCCATCACGCTCTTCTCAAGGTGAGTGCCTGAAGTGACCGCTGTCAGTCTCGGTATGCCCCCAGTACCGCCGCCGCCGCTCGCCCCCCGCCGGGCCAGCCGCCAGATCATGGTCGGCTCGGTGCCGGTCGGTGGGGGCGCGCCGGTCTCGGTGCAGTCCATGACCACCACCCTGACCGCCGACGTGAACGCGACGCTCCAGCAGATCGCCGAGCTGACCGCGTCCGGGTGCCAGATCGTCCGGGTGGCCGTGCCCTCCCAGGACGACGTCGAGGCGCTGCCCGCGATCGCGAAGAAGTCGCAGATCCCGGTGATCGCCGACATCCACTTCCAGCCGAAGTATGTCTTCGCGGCGATCGACGCCGGCTGCGCCGCGGTACGGGTGAACCCGGGCAACATCCGCCAGTTCGACGACAAGGTCAAGGAGATCGCGAAGGCGGCCGGTGACGCGGGCGTGCCGATCCGGATCGGCGTGAACGCCGGCTCGCTGGACAAGCGCCTCCTGGCCAAGTACGGCAAGGCCACCGCCGAGGCGCTGGTCGAGTCGGCGCTCTGGGAGTGCTCGCTGTTCGAGGAGCACGGCTTCCGCGACATCAAGATCTCGGTGAAGCACAACGACCCGGTGGTGATGATCCGGGCCTACCGCCAGCTCGCCGAGAAGTGCGACTACCCGCTGCACCTGGGCGTGACCGAGGCCGGCCCGGCGTTCCAGGGCACCATCAAGTCCGCCGTGGCGTTCGGCGCGCTGCTGGCCGAGGGGATCGGCGACACCATCCGCGTCTCGCTCTCCGCCCCGCCGGTCGAGGAGATCAAGGTCGGCACCGCGATCCTGGAGTCGCTGGGCCTGCGCGAGCGGGGCCTGGAGATCGTCTCCTGCCCGTCCTGCGGCCGGGCCCAGGTCGACGTCTACAAGCTGGCCGAGGAGGTCACGGCCGGCCTGGAGGGGCTGCCGGTGCCGCTGCGCGTGGCCGTCATGGGCTGCGTGGTGAACGGCCCGGGTGAGGCCCGCGAGGCCGACCTCGGTGTCGCCTCCGGCAACGGCAAGGGCCAGATCTTCGTCAAGGGCCAGGTCGTCAAGACCGTGCCCGAGAGCCAGATCGTGGAGACGCTGATCGAGGAGGCGCTGCGCATCGCCGACGAGATGGGCGCCGAGATCCCCGAGGAGCTGCGCGGCCTGGTGCCGGGCGGCGCCACCGTCACCGTGCACTGACGCGCCGATCCACCGACGACGTGCGGCCGTCCCCACCCGGGGGCGGCCGCACGCGCCGTCTCAGACCCGCGCCACCGGGCGGGGCACGGCGGCGAACTCGGAGAGGGTGAACCAGCGGGGGAGTGCCCGGCGCAGCGCCTCCGGGCCGGTCACGGTGACCGCCCCGCCGCGCAGCGCCGCCGGCCAGTCCAGGTCGCCCAGCCAGACCTGCACGAGGGCGCGCAGGCTCGCGTCCACCGTGACGGCCACCTCGTGGCCGGGGTCCACGTCGCAGACGTCGGTCTCTCCGGTCCGGATGACGAGCCACCAGTCCCGCAGGTCGGCCGCGACGTCGTGGAAGCGGAACCGGACGACGGTCCGCCCGGCCGGGACCGCGCTGTGGTCGACGTGCCGGTGCATGTCCCACAGCAGCAGCTTCGGGTCCAGGTCGGCGTCGCCCAGCTCGCCGATCCAGCGGACCCCCCACGCGCCGAGCGCCTCCAGCACCGGCCGCAGCTCGCGCCCGGCCTGGGTCGGCACGTAGCGCACGTCGGTGCCGTCGGCGTGCCGCTCGATGACGCCGGCCCGGACCAGCTGCTGCAGCCGGCGGGACAGCAGGGTGGGCGACATCCGCGGCAGGCCGCGACGCAGTTCGTTGAAGCGCTCGGAGCCGCTCACCAGCTCCCGTACGACGAGCAGCGTCCACCGCTCGTCGAGCAGCTCCATGGCCTTCGCGACGGGGCAGAACTGGTGGTAGGAGGCCCCCATGGGCGGCACGCTACGCCGCCGGGGCGGAGAAGCCTGTCGGGTCCGGTACACATCTCGTACTAGGGCGCCGCCCGCCCGCTGCCTAGCGTCCGGACCAGGAACGACGCAGAGGAGCAGTGATGATCGAACAGGTGGACGTGGACCGCGCCGTGAAGGCCCGGCACCGGCAGATGTGGGCCCTCGGCAGCTACGCCGCGGTCGCCGCGGAGGTCATTCCGGAGCTGGGGACGACCCTGGTGCGGGCGGCGGGCGTCGGCCCCGGCGACCGGGTGCTGGACGTCGCGGCCGGTACCGGGAACGCGGCCATCCCCGCGGCCCTGGCCGGCGCCCGGGTGGTGGCCAGCGACCTGACCCCCGAGCTGCTGGAGATCGGGCGGGCGCTGGCCGCCGAGCGTGGCGCGGAGCTGGAGTGGCAGGAGGCCGACGCCGAGGCGCTCCCGTACGCCGACGGGGAGTTCGACCGGGTGCTGTCCTGCGTGGGTGTGATGTTCGCGCCCCGGCACCGGGCCGCCGCCGACGAACTGGTGCGGGTGTGCCGGCCGGGCGGCACGATCGCCCTGGCCAGTTGGACGCCGGAGGGGTTCATCGGGCAGATGTTCGCCGCCATGAAGCCGTACGCGCCCCCGCCGCCGCCCGGCGCGCAGCCGCCCCCGCTCTGGGGCGACGAGGAGCATGTCCGCGCCCTGCTCGGTGACCGGGTCGCCGATCTCGTGCTGCGCCGCGCGGTGGTCACCGTGGACCGGTTCGCCACCGCGGAGGAGTTCCGCGACTACTTCAAG
Source organism: Micromonospora terminaliae (assembly GCF_009671205.1). NCBI lineage: Bacteria > Bacillati > Actinomycetota > Actinomycetes > Micromonosporales > Micromonosporaceae > Micromonospora > Micromonospora terminaliae. Next base: position 266,908 of record NZ_CP045309.1, read on the forward strand.
GCCCACTACGGGCCGACGATCGCGGTGTACCGGGCCGTGGCCGAGGATCCCGAGCGGGTGGCCGCGCTCGACGGCGACCTCGCGGACCTGGCCCGGCGGCATCTCGACGCCGGGGTGATGCGCTGGGAGTACCTGCTGGTCACCGCCCGCCGGGGCGGCTGACGGCGACGCCGGCCGGGGTGGCGGTCCCGTGCCCACCCCGGCCGGCGAAGCGGCGGCTCACTCGGACTCGGCGAGGATCGCGTACAGCTTGCGCCGGGTCTCGTCGAGCACCTGGGCGGCGCGGGCCCGCTGGTCGTCGGTGCCGGTCATCATGACCTGGCGCAGTGCGTTCATGGCCTGCGCGCCGGCGTCGCGGATGTCGTGCCAGCTGTTCACGGTCTGCTCGGCGAACTCGCCCCAGGGCGGGGTCTGCGCCGCCTCGGTGGCCTCGGCCCGCCCCTGCTCGGTGAGGGCGAACCGCTTGCGTCCGCCGTCGGAGTCGGCGGCGGCCGCGATGACCCCCTCGTCCTCCAGCAGTTGCAGGGTGGGGTAGATCGAGCCGGGGCTGGGCCGCCAGGCCCCGCCGGTCCGGGAGTCGATCTCCTGGATCATCTCGTAGCCGTGCATCGGCCGCTCGGTGAGCAGGGCCAGCACGGCGCCGCGCACGTTGGGCCGGCGGCCGCGCCCCCGACCGCGGCCACCCCGGCCGTGGCCGTGGCCGTGCGGTCCGGGCGGGAACGGCGGCGGCCCCGGGGGTACGGGCGGGAAGCCGAAGCCCCGCATCCGCATCTCGTCGTGCACGGCGTGCATCCGTCGGTGGAAACCCATCGGGCTCTCCTTCTGTCGTCGTATCACTGATGCATCAACGATATATCGGCAATGCATCGTCGACAAGTCAACGCGTTGGGCGGGGCTGCAAACCGTACGTACGTCTTGCTAAGGTGTCGGCGTGCGCCTGCTTCCCGAACCGGGCCCGTCCCGGACTCTCGCCCTGTCCACCCTGATCAACACCGTCGGCCGGGGCACCTGGCTCACCGCCAGCGCGCTCTTCCTCACCCGCTCGGTCGGTCTCTCGGTGGCCCAGGTCGGTCTCGGCCTCACCATCACCGCGCTGGTGAGCCTCGTGACCAGCGCACCGATGGGCTACCTGGCCGACCGGCTCGGCCCGCGCGGGCTCCAGATCACCGCCCTGCTCGCCTCCGCCGGGTTCACGGCCGCCCTGGTGGCCGTCCGCTCCTTCGCGGGGTTCCTCGTGGTCGGCGTGCTCATGGCGGTCGCCGACTCGGCGACCCGGGGCGCCCGGGGCGCGCTGATCGCCGGCGCGGTGCCGCCGGACCAGCGGGTACGCACCCGCGCCTACCTGCGCGCGGTCACCAACGTCGGCATCTCGGTCGGCACCGTGCTGGCCGGCTTCGGCCTGGCCGCCGACACCCGCGGCGCGTACGTGGCGCTGATCCTGCTCGACTGCGCGACCTACCTGGTCGCCGCGGCGGTGCTGTTCCGGCTGCCGCCCGTGCCGCCGGTGCCGGCGCCCACCCACGGGCCGCGGCTGATCGCCCTGCGGGACCGGCCGTTCCTCGCCTTCACGGTGCTCGACGGGCTCATGTCGATGCACTTCAGCCTCATCAACATCGCCCTGCCGCTCTGGATCGCCGGGCACACGAGCGCGCCGCGCTGGCTGATCTCCGCCTGCCTGCTGGTCAACACCGTGGTGGTGGTGCTCTTCCAGGTCCGCGCCTCCCGGGGCACCGAGGACCTCACCGGGGCCGGCCGGGCGGCCCGCCGGGCCGGCGCGGTGATCGCGGTCGCCTGCGCGCTCTTCGCGGCCGGCGGTGGCGTGCCGGTCGCGGTGGCCGTGCCGCTGCTGCTCGGTGGCGCGCTCGTGCACGTGGTGGGGGAGTTGTGGCACGCGGCGGCCGGCTGGGGCATCTCGTTCGGGCTGGCCCCGGCGCACGCGCAGGGCCAGTACCAGGGCGCGTACGGGATGGGCATGCAGCTCGGCTCGATGATCGCCCCGGTGGTGGTGACCACGCTGGCGATCGGCTGGGGCGTGCCGGGCTGGCTGCTGCTCGGCGGGCTGTTCCTGGTGCTCGGGCTGCTGGTGCCGCCGGTGGTGCGCTGGGCCGCCCGGACCCGGCCGGCCGTGGCGGAGCCGGAGCCCGTTCCGGTCGGCTGAGCCGCCACTCACCACCGATCGTCCGGCGTCTCCAGGTCGGCCCGCGCGGGCGGGGGTGCATCTGGCAGGCTGGTATCCGTGCTCACGGTGCCGGTACGCCAACTCGGGGAGTCGGAGCGCCGTGCGGTCGAGCGGCTGCTCGACCTCGACCCCTACGCCGGCGCGCAGGTCGCCGAGCGGGTGGCGGCGCGCGGGCTGGCCTGGTGGCGGGCCGAGGGGCGCATCCTGGGCTACGGTTCGCGCCGCAACCTGGAGTCGATCTGCTGGCTCGGCGGCAACCTGACCCCGGTGCTCGCCTCCGAGTCGGCGGTGGAGGCCTTTGCCGACCAGTTGAGTGCCGAGGAGCGGCTCTGCTCCTCGATCGTGGGCCGTGCCGACGCGGTGCTCGGGCTGTGGGACCGCCTCTCGGTGCACTGGGGGCCGGCCCGGGACGTACGCCCCAACCAGCCCCTGCTCGCCACGGACGCCCTGCCCGCCGTGGCGCCCGACCCGGACGTGCGCCGGGTGCGCGGCAGTGAGGTCGACCGGCTCTTCCCGGCGGCGGTGGCGATGTACACCGAGGAGGTCGGGGTGTCGCCGCTCGCCGAGGACGGCGGGCGCGGCTACCGGCGGCGGGTCGGCGACCTGGTGCGCGCGGGGCGGGCCTACGCCCGGTTCGTGGACGGCAAGGTGGTCTTCAAGGCCGAGCTGGCCGTGGTCACCCGGCGCACCGCGCAGGTGCAGGGGGTCTGGGTCGCGCCGGAGTGGCGGGGCCGGGGCATCGCGACCGCCGCCATGGCGGCCGTCGTGCGGGACGCGCTGGAGCGCGTCGCTCCCACGGTGAGCCTCTACGTCAACGACTTCAACCTGCCCGCCCGCCGGGTCTACGAGCGCTGCGGCTTCCGCCCGGTCGGCACGCTCGCCACCGTGCTGTTCTGACGTCGCCGCTCTGCGGCAGGGCCGGTGATCACCCGCCCCGGCGGCATGGCCGGAATCACGCGACGTCGTCTTGCCTCGAACCGGACACCCGACGCTATGCTGGGCATGTTTTTGTACTGACCAGTCAGTCTAGAAGTCGGGACACGTGCCATGAAGATCGTCGAGGCCAGCGGGCTCGGGCTGCGCACCCGCCGCGGCTGGGTCTACCGCGACGTCGACCTCACGGCTGAGGCCGGCGAGCTGCACGCGGTCACCGGCCCGCCGGGCAGCGGCCGCACCTCACTGCTGCTCGCCCTGGCCGGGCACTTCCCGCACACCCACGGCGAGCTGCGCCGCCGGGGCCCGGCCGCGCTCGGGCAGGTGGCCGGGGTGCACGAGCCCGACCCCACGCTGACCGTCGCCGAGCACATCCAGGAGCGCCTGCTGCTGCTCGGGCCGGTCCCGCGCCGCCGCCGGCAGCTCGTCCCGGTCGCCGCCGTGCGGGCCCGCCGGGCCTACCGCCGCGACGCCTTCGCCGCCGCCATCGCCGGCGCCGGCTTCACCGACGCCCCGCTCGACCCCGACCGGTACGGCCGCGACCTCACCCCCGTCGAGCGGCAGGTGCTCGGACTCGTGCTGGCGAGCCTGGGCGGCCCGAACCTGATCGTCGCCGACGACGTGGACGCCGGCGCCGACGCGCCCGAACGGGCGTGGATCTGGGGCGCCCTGAACCGCCTCGCCGACCAGGGGTACGCCGTCGTCGCCAGCGCCCGCGCCGTCGAGCCGGGCGTGCGCGCGATCGCGCACCGGATCGGCGACCCGACCCTGCCCGCACCGGCCCTGACCCCCGAGGTGACCGCATGAGCGTCGTACGACTCGCCCTGTTCGAGCTGCGCCGGATGACCCGCGGGCGGCTGCCGCGCGCCGCGCTCGCCGTCCTCACCGTCATCCCGCTGCTCTACGGCGCCCTCTACCTCTACGCCTTCTGGGACCCGTACGGGAACCTCGACCGGATCCCCGTCGCCCTGGTCAACGCCGACCGGCCCGCGAAGGCCAGCGACGGCAGCGAGGTGCACGCCGGCCGCGACCTCACCGACGAACTGCTCGACCGGAAGGTCTTCGGCTGGACGGTGACCGACCCGGACGACGCCACCGACGGGCTCCGCGACGGCCGCTACCACCTGGTCTTCTCGATCCCGGCGGACTTCTCCGCCACCCTGGCCGCCAGCCCGGAGCCGGACCGGCCGGCCCGCCGCGGCGAGCTGAAGGTGGTCAACGACGACGCCACCAACTACCTCTCCGGGCTGCTCGCCCGCTCGGCGTTCAGCGAGATCCGAGCCGCCGCGGCGGAGAGCACGGCCGCGTCGTACTTCGACAAGATGCTCATCGGATTCACCGACGCCAAGGCCGAGACGGGCCGGGCCGCGGACGGCGCCGGGAAGATCCACGACGGGCTCGACACCTCGCAGCAGGGCGCCGGGCAGCTCGCCGACGGGCTGGGCACCGCCGAGGACGGCGCCGGGCAGCTCGCCAGCGGGCTGAACACGTCCGTGCAGGGCGCGACCAAGCTCGCCACCGGCCTGGACCAGCTCTACACCGGGGCCGCGCAGATCGCCGACGGCGCCAACCGGGCGGCCACCGAAACCCGCGCCGCGGCCAAGCAGGTCGACGCCGCCGCCGACAGGTACGAGCCGCTGCTCCGGAAGAACGCGGCCGACATCGAGCGGGCCGCCACGCTGGTCGCCGAGGGCGCCCAGGCACTCGCCGGCGGTCTCGACGCGCTGCCCGCCAAGGCCGACGAGGTGGTCGGCCAGGCCGAGAAGGTGCGCGACCGGCTCGACGCGCTGGTGCGGGAGCACCCGGAACTCGCCGACGACCCGAACCTGGCCGCCGCCCGCACGGCCGCCGACCGGACGGTCGCCGCGGCCCAGGCCATGGTCAGCGCGCTCGACAAGACCGACCTCGCCGCGCTGAAGAAGCAGATGACCGAGGTCGCACGGACCGCCCGGGAGGTAGCCGCCGCCGCGCCGCACCTGGCCGACGACGTGGCCTCCGCCCGGGCCAAGGTCGACCAGCTGGCCGCCGGGCTCACCACCCTCGCCCAGGGCAGCGCGGAGCTGCGCGACGGGCTCGGCGACGCCGCGGACGGCGCCGACCAGCTCCGCGGCGGCCTCTACCGGCTCGCCACCGGCGCCCGGCAGCTCGACGGCGGCCTGGCCCAGCTCAGCAGCGGCAGCAACCGGCTCGCCGACGGGCTGACCAAGTTGGAGGGTGGCGCCGGGGACCTCGCCGACGGGCTCGCCGCCGGGGAGAAGAAGCTGCCCGGGTACGACGACGCGGGCAGCCGCGCCGACATCCTCGGCGACCCGGTCGGGCTGATCCGCCACTCCGACCACCCGGCCGGCTCGTACGGGGTGGGCTTCGCCCCGTACTTCCTGGCCCTGGCGCTCTGGGTCGGCGCGATGATCACTTACATGCTGCTGCGGCCGGTCAACCGGCGGCACGTGATGTCGGGCGCACCCGGCTGGCGGGTCGTGCTCGCCGGCTGGCTGCCGGCCGCGGCGATCGGGCTGGCCCAGGTCGCGGTGCTGTACACCGTGGTCACCCTGGCACTGGGCCTCGACCCGCGGCACGGACCGGCGACCTTCGGGCTGCTCGCGCTCACCTCGCTGGCGTTCACCGCCATCATGCAGCTGCTCGGGGTGGCGCTCGGCCCGGCCGGCCGGCTCGCCGCGCTGGCCCTGCTCATGCTCCAGCTCACCTCGTCCGGCGGCACCTACCCGGTGCAGACCTCGCCCGGCTTCTTCCAGGCCATCCACCCCGGGCTCCCCATGACGTACGTGGTGGGCGGCCTCCGGCACACGATCAACGGTGGGCCGGCCGGTCCGGTGGTCACCGGGGCGCTGGTGCTGCTCGCGTTCGGCACGGGCGCCCTGGCGCTCACCGTCGGCGCGGCCCGCCGCTCCCGCCGGCTCACCCCGGCCAAACTGCACCCCGAACTGACCATGTGAGGATGGGCGGGTGACGGACGGACGGACCCGCCGGCGGGAGGACACCCGGCAGCGCCTCTTCGTGGCCGCGGTGGAACTCATCGCGGAGCAGGGCTTCTCGGCCACCACGGTCGACGACATCGCGACCCGGGCCGGCGTGGCGAAGGGCACCGTCTACTACAACTTCGAATCCAAGACCGTCCTCTTCGAGGAGCTGCTGCGGCACGGCATCGGCCTGCTCACCGCCGAGTTCCGGGCCGCCGTCGCCGGGCTGCCACCGCGCGAGGCGCTGGCCGCGCTGGTGCGCGCGGAGCTGGACTACATCCGCCGCTACCGGGCCTTCGCCCAGCTCCTGCTCTCGGAGATGTGGCGCACCAACCGGGAGTGGCAGCAGACCCTGCGGCTGCTGCGCGGCGAGGCCATCGAGGTGATCGCGGAGACCGTACGCGCCGGGGTGGCCAGCGGCGACCTCCCCGCCGACCTGGACGTGCGCACGGCCAGCTCGGCGCTGTTCGGCGTCGGGCTCGTGGTGGCCGTGGACTGGCTGGTCTTCCAGCCGGACCGGCCCATCGAGGACGTGCAGGAGGCGCTGCTCGGCATCGTCCGCCGGGTCGCCCAGACGTGACCCGGCGGCGGTAAATCGTTTGAGCCGCGAGGCCCGGCGGGGTGAGGCTGGGGGCACCGCCCCCACCGACCCGAGTCCGGAGGACTGTCCATGCGCCTGCTCCGCGACCTCTGGGCCACCGCACCGCGCCGGATGGCGGCCGTCCTGCTGCTGATCATCCTCGGCGCCGGCGGCCAGGCCGCCGCCTCGGCGCTCGCCGGGCCCGTGCTGGTGCACCGGTCGTCCGGCTGGTTCGCCGCGCTGGCCGTGGCGCTGGTCGCCGCCGTGGTCACCGACCTGCTCATCGGCCTGCTGATGGCCGGCCTCACCGCCGACTGGTCCGCCGACGTCCGCCGCCGGCTCTGCCGGGTCGCGCTCGGGCAGGACCTGCCCACCCTGGAGACCACCCCGGTCGGCGAGCTGCTCGACCGGATCGACAACGACGTCTACCAGGTCGCCGCCGAGATGCGGAACACCGGCGTACGGCTCGTCCAGGGCGTCGCCGTCTGCCTGCTCGCCACGATCAGCGCCCTGGCCGTCTGGTGGCCGGCGGGCGTCGGCATGATCCTGCTGACCGCCCTGCTCGGCGTGGCGCTGCGCCGGCCCACCGCCCGGATCGCCCCGGCCCGGATGGTGGAGGAGGAGGCCTGGTCCGACCTGGCCGCCGTCATGGAGGAGGCGGTGCACGGCCAGGACGACGTACGCACCAGCCTGGCCCGGCCGTACGTGCTGCGCCTCTACGCCCAGCGGGCCGCCGAGGTGATCTCCCGGGGCGGGCGCGTCTTCCGGCTGTCCGCCCGGGTCACCGCGCTGGCCGCCGGTGGCGTCCGGGTCGGCATCGCCGCCGTGGTCCTGTCGGGGGCGTGGGCGCTGGCCACCGGCCGGGTCGACGCCGCCCGGCTCACCGCGATCTGGCTGCTCGCCCTCGCGTTCGGCGCGACCGTCGAGCACATCGCCCGCTGGGTGCCGCACCTGCAGCAGGCGCTCGGCGCGTGGGCCCGGGTCCAGCTGCTCGCCGACTCGCGGCAGGAGCCGAGCGGCGGCGCCGTCCCGGCCGAGGGGGACCTGACGGTCCGCGGCCTGACCTTCCGTTACCCCACCACCGGCGAGGACCGGGGCCCGGCGCTGCGCGACGTCACGCTCAGCTTCGCCCGCGGCCGGTCGTACGCCCTGGTCGGCCGCACCGGATCCGGCAAGTCGACGCTGGCCAAGGTGCTCACCCGGGCCGTGGACGTGCCTCGCGGCACCGTGTTCCTGGGTGACACGGACCTGGTCGACCTGGACGTCGAGGCGCTGCGCCGCTGGATCGCCGTGGTGCCGCAGCGCACCGAGATCCTGGCCGGCACCCTCGCCGAGAACGTCGCGCTCTTCGACCCGGACCTGCTCGACGACGCCACCCGGGCGCTGGGCGAGCTGGGGCTTGCCGGCTGGATCGCCGAGCTGCCCGACGGGGTGCACACCCGGCTCGGCGAGGGCGGGCACGTGCTCTCCGCCGGGCAGGAGCAGCTCGTCGCGTTCGCCCGGATCCTGGTCCGCGACCCGCACGTGGTGATCCTCGACGAGGCCACCGCGCGGCTCGACCCGGTCACCGAGAACCGGGTACGCCAGGCCACGGAACGCCTGCTCACCGACCGGATCGGCATCGTCATCGCGCACCGGCTCTCCTCGGTGCGCCGCTGCGACGAGGTCGTGGTGATGGCCGACGGCGCCGTGCTGGAGGCCGGTCCGCTGCGCGAGTCGGCCCGCTTCGCCGAGCTGCTCGCCACCAGCCACGCCAGCGCCTACGCGGGCGCCGGCGCCCGCCGCGGCGGGGTCGAGCTGCTCGACGGTCCCGACGGCTGGCCCGACGAGCCCGCCGAACCGGCCGCCCCGGCCACCGCGCCGCGCCCGGTCGCGGTGCCGCGTACCGACCCGCCGCCGTTGCCCGCCCCACCGCCCGCGCGCACCCTGCGGGAGATCCTGCGGCTCGGCACCAACGACCCGCGGTACGGGCTGCTCTCCATCGGCGTGTTCATCGTGCTGACCCTGCTCGGGCTGGACGGCTCGGTGCTGCCCTGGCTCTGGGCCGAGGTGGTCGGCGGGGGCGACCCGTGGCTGCCGGCGCTGGGCATCGTCGCCGCGCTGCTGGTGGTGCTGCCGCTGCCGTACCTCACCAACCTCTGGTTCCCGCAGTGGTGGATCCGGCAGATGCTGCGGATCAGCGCACGGCTGGTGCATGGGCAGACCGGGGCGCGCCGGGTCAGCGGGCACACCCCGGCCGAGGTCGTGGCCCAGGGCGGCGACACCGACCGGGTCGTGCAGCTCGCCGACAACCTCATGGACCAGTTCATCTCGCTGGCCATCGTGATCACCATGACCCTGGTGACCGGCAGCTTCGTACCAGCGCTGTTCTTCGTCGGGACCATGGTGGTCTCCGGGCTGGCGGCGACGCTGTTCGGGCCCCGCCTGGAGCGCACGGCCGCCGGCACCGTGAAGGCGCGCGCCGCCTTCGCCACCGCCCTGGTCTCCTCCCTGTCGGCCGCCCGCACGGTGAAGCTCGCCGGCGCCACCCGCCCGGTGCTGCACCACCTCGCGAGACTGGACACCGTGCGCAGCGACCGGCAGCGCCGGGAGATCGCCATGCAGGTGTGGGCCCGGTCCACCCCGTCGATCGCCAGCGGCCTGCTGCCGATCGGGGCCTGGGCGCTCTACCTGGCCGGCGGGCTCTCCGCCGGCGCCACCCTGGTGGCGGTCTCCACGCTCGGCGCGGCCCGCTGGTTCGCCTGGACCACCGCCTCGCTGGTCTCGCACTACCCGTCGGCCCGCGTGTGGACCCGGCGGACGGTCGCCATGAGCGGGGTGGCCACGTACTCGGCGACGGTGCCCGGGCTGGACCTGGCCGGCGGCACCGCCCCGGCGCCGGAACCGCCGCCACGGCACCCGCTGCGGCGGCTGGAGCTGACGGGCTTCGGCGCGCTGCACTCCGACGGCACCCTCGCCGTGCGGGACGTCGACCTGACGGTCGACCGCGGGCAGCTGGTGCTGGTGGTCGGGCCGGTCGGCGCGGGCAAGTCGTCGCTGCTGCGGGCCCTCGCCGGGATCGTGCACCACACGGGCGCGCTGCGCTGGAACGGCGAGCCGGTCACCGAGCCGGAGCTGTTCCTCCGTCCCAACCAGGTCGGCTACGTGGGGCAGCTGCCCCGGGTGCTCTCCGGCACGGTCGCCGACAACATCGCGCTCGGGCACCAGGTCGACGCGGCCGGCGCGGTGTCGACCGCCCAGCTGGACCACGACCTGGCGGCCGCCGGGGGCGGCCTCGGGCTGCTCATCGGCCACAAGGGCACCCGGCTCTCCGGCGGGCAGCTCCAGCGGCTGGCGCTGGCCCGGGCGCTCGCGCCGCGTACCGAACTGCTGGTCGCCGACGACGTCTCGTCCGCCCTGGACGTGACGACGGAGCTGGCGCTGTGGGCGGCGCTGCGCGAGCACGGGGTGACCGTGGTCGGCTCGACCGCGAAGCGGGCGGCGCTGGTACGCGCGGACCACGTGGTGGTCCTGGTCGACGGCACGGTGGCGGCCCAGGGCCCGTGGCGGGACCTGGAGTCCCGCTGGGGCCACCTGGCCGGCTGACGTTTCCCGCGCGCACCGCCCGGTGTACCGGGCCTGCATCGGAGCCACCGGCCCGATGGTCGACGCGGGCACGGCACCACCCCACACCCGCTGTCGAGCTGATGTCGCCAACGACTCAGCCTGCCGTTCGGTGCTCTCCTGGTGCACCCGCTCCCGCCGGTGCGCCCGGGCCTCCGCGTCCCCGCTGCCGGATCTTGGCGACTTACCGTTCGCGGCGAACGGCAACTCACCAAGATCTGGACCCTCACCCCGGTGATCATGAGGTTGGCGGCGACAAATCGGACGGATTCTGCCGCTAACCTCATGATCAACGCCGAGGCCCGAGGCAGCGGGCGGGGTGGGTTAGAAGGCTCGGGTGTACTGGTTGGGCCAGGTCGGGGTGCTGGTCAGTTTGGCGGCGGCGCGGTGGGGCCAGTACGGGTCGCGGAGGAGTTCCCGGCCGAGGAGGACCAGGTCCGCCTCACCGCTCTCGACGATCTGCTCGGCCTGCTCGGGCTCGACGATCAGGCCGACGGCGCCGGTCAGCACGCCCGCGTCGCGGCGGATCCGGGCGGCGAGGGGCACCTGGTAGCCGGGGCCGAGCGGGATGCTCGCCCGTGCGGCGGCGCCGCCGGACGAGGTGTCCACGAGGTCCACGCCGGCGGCGGCCAGCTCGCCGGCGAGCACCACGCTGTCCTCGACGGTCCAGCCGCCGTCCACCCAGTCGGTGGCGGAGATGCGGGTCAGCACCGGCACGGCCTCGCCAACCGCGGCGCGGACCGCCCGGGCCACCTCCAGGGTCAGGCGCATCCGGCCGGCGCGGTCGCCGCCGTAGCCGTCGGTGCGGTGGTTGGTGAGCGGGGAGAGGAACTCGTGGAGCAGGTAGCCGTGCGCGGCGTGGATCTCCACGGCGGCGAAGCCGGCGTCGAGCGCCCGGCGGGCGGCGGTGGCGAACGCCTCGACCACGCCCGCGATGCCGGCCTCGTCGAGCGGGGTGGGGGTGCGGTAGCCCGGCAGGAACGGCTCGGCGCCGGGGCCCGCCGGGGTCCAGCCGCCCTCGGCGTCCGGCACGCCGCCCTTGTGCTCGGCCCACGGCCGGTACGTCGACGCCTTGAACCCGGCGTGCGCGAGCTGCACGGCGGGCACCGAACCCTGGGCCGCGATGAACGCCGTGATCGGTCGCCACGCCTCGACGTGCGCCTCGGACCAGAGCCCGGTGTCCTGCGGGCTGATCCGGCCCTCGGGGACCACGGCGGTCGCCTCGGTGAGGATCAGTCCGGCGCCGCCGACCGCGCGCGAGCCGAGGTGGACGCGGTGCCAGTCGGTGGGCAGGCCGTCCGGCCCGGCGCTGTACTGGCACATCGGGGCGAGCGCCACCCGGTTGGGCAGGGTGACGCCGCGCAGGGTGAGCGGGGTGAAGAGGGCACTCATGTGGTCATCCTTCAACAGGCGTCGGGGGGAGGGCCGAAGCCCTCCCCCCGAGGGGCACGGTCGGTCAGGCGGCTACGGGCGTGAGCTGCTCACGCTCCGGGGCGTCGACCAGGTCGCGCTTGCCGGCCGAGTCGTACGCGGCCCGGTCGAGGGTGCCCTCGCGGGCGGCCACGACGGTCGGCACGAGGGCCTGGCCGGCCACGTTCGTGGCGGTGCGCATCATGTCCAGGATCGGGTCGATCGCCAGCAGGAGGCCGGCGCCGGCCAGCGGCAGGCCCAACGTGCTGAGGGTCAGGGTGAGCATGACGATCGCGCCGGTCAGGCCGGCCGTGGCGGCCGAGCCGACCACCGAGACGAAGGCGATCAGCAGGTAGTCGGTGACGCCCAGGTGCACCCCGAAGACCTGCGCCACGAAGATCGCGGCGAGGGCCGGGTAGATGGCGGCGCAGCCGTCCATCTTCGTGGTGGCGCCGAACGGCACGGCGAAGGAGGCGTACTCGCGGGGGACGCCGAGGCGCTCGACCGAGCGCTGGGTCACCGGCATGGTGCCCACCGAGGAGCGGGACACGAAGGCCAGCTCGATGGCGGGCCAGGCGCCGGCGAAGAAGCGCACCGGGTTGAGGCGGCCGGCGGTCACGAGCACCAGCGGGTAGACCACGAACAGCACGATGGCGCAGCCCACGTAGACGGCCGTGGTGAACTTCGCGAGCGGGGCCAGCAGGTCCCAGCCGTACGAGGCGACGGCGTTGCCGATGAGGCCGAGGGTGCCGATCGGGGCGAGCCGGATGACCCACCAGAGCGCCTTCTGCACGATGGCCAGCACCGAGCGGTTGAGGGTCACGAACGGCTCGGCGGCCTCGCCGATGAGCAGCGCGGCGGCGCCGATCACGAGGGCCAGGAAGACGATCTGGAGGACGTTGCCCTCGACGAACGCGCCGACCGGGTTGGTGGGCACGATGCCGGTGAGGAAGTCGGTCCAGGAGCCGGTCTTCTTCGGCGCGGTGGCGCCGGCCAGGTCGAGGGTGACGCCCTTGCCCGGGTTGGTGAGCAGGCCGAGGCCGATGCCGATGGCCACCGAGATCAGGGCGGTGATGCCGAACCAGAGCAGCGTCTTGAGCGCCAGCCGGGCGGCGTTGGCCACGCCGCGGAGGCTGACCACGCTGACCACGATGGCGGTGAAGACCAGCGGCGGCACGGCCAGCTTGAGCAGCTGGACGAAGAGGCCGCCGACGGTGTGGAGGGTGCTGGTCAGCCAGGCGACGTCGTTGGCGCGGGCGAGGAAGCCGAGCGCCACGCCGAGGACGAGGCCGAGCAGGATCTGCACGGAAAAGGGGAACTTACGCAGGGCGGAAGCCATGGGGATGTGTCCAAGGGTCTGGTGGTGGGTGAACGGGGCAGCGTCAGGAGAGCGGCTGCGCCGGACAGATGCCGCTGGCCTGCAGTCGGAGGTCGACATACAGGCGCACGGTGAGGTGCCAGACGTTGGTCATCGCCTGCCGACGCTACTCCCAGCCGGCTCCCAGGTGGAAGGAGCGATAGGCGTGACGCTCCTTACAGGGGCGATCCGCGCCGTTCGTCACGATCGGCGGTGCGCCAGACCCAGCACGGCGGCGGTGGCCAGGCCCCAGCCGGCGGCCACCGCGAGCAGCAGCCGTTCCAGCACCCCGACCAGGGCGCCGCGGCCGGCCAGCAGCATGGCCAGCCCGATCACGCCGGACAGCGGCAGCGCCAGGGCCGCGCCCACCGCGGCCACCCGGCGCAGCGCGCGACCCGCCGCCGGGGCGAGGACGAGCGCCAGCATGGCGAAGACCACGGCGGCCGTGGCCGCGATGCTCGCGCCACCGTGCACCAGGTCGGCCACCGTGGCGGCCTCGAACGGCGGCAGCGGACAGCCGGTGGAGCAGGTCACCGCTCCGGAGAGCACGGTGCCGGCGGCGCCGGCCACGAGCAGCGCGGCCGCCGTGCGCAGCGCCGGGGGCAGGGCCGCGGCGAGCAGCAGCAGCGCCGCCGCCAGGGCGAAGACCCCGATCCGGTACGCCCCGGCGTAGCCGCTGTCGGTGACGCCGGCCTCGCTGACGTACCCGGTCAGGCCCGGACCGGGACCGGCGACCACGGCGACCGTCACGGCGACCACCCCGGCCACCGTGCAGCCGGCGGCGGCGGACGCGGCGGCGGCCCGGAGGACGCCGGGGTCAGCCACGCCCGTGCGGCGTGGTCCAGCCGGACAGATCCGGACCGAGCGGCACGATCCGGGTCGGATTGATCATCTCGTGGGTGGCGTAGTAGTGCCGCTTGATGTGGTCGAAGTCGACCGTCTCGCCGAAGCCCGGCGTCTGGAACAGGTCCCGGGCGTACGCCCAGAGCACCGGCATCTCGGTGAGCTTCTGCCGGTTGCACTTGAAGTGCCCGTGGTACGCCACGTCGAAGCGGACCAGCGTGGTGAACAGCCGCACGTCGGCCTCGGTGATCTGCTCGCCCATGAGGTAGCGCCGCTCGGACAGCCGCTCGGACAGCACGTCCAGCCGGGTGAACAGCGCCCGGTACGCCTCGTCGTACGCCTCCTGGGAGGTGGCGAAGCCGCACCGGTAGACGCCGTTGTTGACGTCCCGGTGGATCTCCGCCATGAGCGCGTCCATCTCGGGGCGCAGCTCGATCGGGTAGAGATCCGGCGCGCCCGGCTTGTGGAACCGCCGCCACTCGGTGGAGAAGTCGAGGGTGAGCTGCGGGTAGTCGTTGGTGACCACCCGGCCGGTGACCGTGTCGATCAGCGCCGGCACGGTGACCCGGCCGGTGTAGTCCGGGTCGGTCGACAGGTAGGCGTCGCTGAGGTAACCGATGCCGAGAACGGGGTCGAAGCCGTCCTGGTCGAGGCTGAACCGCCAGCCCCGCTCGTCCCGGATCGGGTCGACCGTGCCCAGCGAGATCACCTCGTCCAGCCCGAGCAGGCCGCGCACGATCCGCGCCCGGTGCGCCCACGGGCAGGCCCGGCACCAGATGAGCCGGTAGCGGCCCGCCTCCAGCGGCCAGCGGCCCTGGTCGTCGGGCCCGCCGCCCTCCGGCGAGGTGGAGTGCGGGGTGACCCGACCGGTGAACCGGTTGGGCTGGCGGACGAACGCGCCGCCGCCGGCGGTCTCTGCGCTGAACTGGGCCCGGGCCATGCGGCCAACCTATCCGTTCCGGGCGCGGATATCCTGGCGCCGGGTGCCCCCGTGACCCGGCGGGCGACCCCTCACCACCCCCGTCCACCCCCCGAAGGACTGAGCGCCGATGACCGTCGCATACCTCGTGGCCGGTGTCCGCACCCCGATCGGCCGGTACGCCGGCGCCCTCGCCGGGGTACGCCCCGACGACCTGGCCGCGCACGTGATCCGCGAGCTGGTCGCCCGCCACCCCTCGGTGGACTGGACCCGCACCGACGACGTGATCCTGGGCTGCGCCAACCAGGCCGGCGAGGACAACCGCAACGTGGCCCGGATGGCCGCGCTGCTCGGCGGCCTGCCCGAGGAGGTGCCCGGCAGCACGGTCAACCGGCTCTGCGGCTCCGGCCTGGACGCCCTCGCCACCGCCGCCCGCGCCGTCGTGGCCGGGGAGGCCGACCTGCTGATCGCCGGCGGGGTGGAGAGCATGAGCCGGGCGCCCTTCGTGATGCCGAAGGCGGCCACCCCGTTCGCCCGCACCGCCGAGGTCTACGACACCACCATCGGCTGGCGGCTGGTGAACCCGCTCATGAAGAAGGGGTGGGGCATCGACTCGATGCCGGAGACGGCGGAGAACGTCGCCGCCGACTTCGGCGTCGACCGGGCCGCGCAAGACGAGTTCGCGTACCGCTCCCAGCAGCGCGCCGCCAAGGCGCAGGCCGACGGCCGGCTGGCGGAGGAGATCGTGCCGGTGACCGTGCCGGCCGGCAAGCGGGAGACGAAGCTCGTCGAGGTCGACGAGCACCCCCGGGAGACGTCGCTGGAGAAGCTCGCGGCGCTGCCCACCCCGTTCCGCGAGGGCGGCACGGTGACCGCCGGCAACTCCTCCGGCGTCAACGACGGCGCGGTGGCCCTGCTGGTCGCCTCCGCGGCGGCCGTCGAGCGCTACGGCCTCACCCCGCTGGCCCGGGTCACCGGGGCGGCGGCGGCCGGCGTGCCGCCGCGGATCATGGGCATCGGGCCGGTCCCGGCCACCCGCAAGCTGCTCGACCGGCAGGGCCTGGGCCTCGCCGACGTCGACGTGATCGAGCTGAACGAGGCGTTCGCCGCCCAGTCGGTGGCGGTGCTGCGCGAGCTGGGGCTGCCCGAGGACGCCGAGCACGTCAACCCGAACGGCGGGGCCATCGCGCTGGGCCACCCGCTCGGCGCCAGCGGCGCCCGGCTGGCCCTCACCGCCGCGCTGGAGCTGCGCCGCCGGGGCGGGCGGCGGGCCCTCGCGACCATGTGCATCGGCGTCGGGCAGGGGATCTCGCTGCTGCTGGAGTCGGCGGCCTGACGGCGGGCGGGCGCACCGTCGAGAGTGGATATCCCCTTCGTGGGTGTGCGCGCATAGAGTGGTGTGGACCACACCACTCTATGCGGGCCGCCCGCGTCCGGGCGCCCGCTCACCGAGGCGACGACCTGGGGGACCGAGCGATGCAGACGCCGGACGGACTTCCCGCCGAGATCGACCTGAGCCGGCCCAGCGCGGCCCGGGTCTACGACTACTTCCTCGGCGGCGCGCACAACTTCGAGATCGACCGGCAGCTCGCCGAGCAGATCGCCGCCATGACGCCGAACCTGGCGGCGACCATGCGCTCCGGGCGGGAGTTCCTGCGCCGGGCCGTCCGGGTGCTGCTCGACGCCGGCATCGACCAGTTCCTCGACATCGGCTCGGGGATTCCCACCGTCGGCAACGTGCACGAGGTGGCCCAGGCGGCCAACCCGGAGGCCCGCATCGTCTACGTCGACATCGACCCGGTCGCCGTGGCCCACAGCCGCGAGCTGCTCGCCGGCAACGACCGGGCCACCGCCATCCTGGCCGACCTGCGGGAGCCGAAGCTGATCCTCGACCAGGCCCGGGCCAGCGGCCTGATCGACTTCGACCGGCCGCTCGGCATCCTGCTCGCCGGGGTGGTCCACTTCATCCCCGACGAGGACCGGCCGGGCGACATCCTGGCCACCCTGCGGTCCGCCGCGGCGCCCGGCAGCTTCCTGGTCATCTCGCACTCGACGTTCGAGGACCAGCCGCAGGAGATGCTCGACGCGCAGCGCCTGTCGGCGCGTACCGCCACCGAGATCACCCTCCGCTCGCGGGCCGAGATCACCTCCTATTTCGGCGACTGGACGGTGCTCGAACCGGGCGTCGTGCACATGCCGCTCTGGCGGCCCGACTCGCCGTCCGACGTGGACGAGCACCCCGAGCGGTTCGGGGCGTTCGGTGGCGTCGCCCGGCACGACCGGACGGCCGGCTGAGCCGACATGCGCGCCCCGGACCCCGACGGGGACGACTTCAGCCGCCCGGGCGCCGCGGCGTACGCCGCCGAGTGGGCCCGGGCGGTGCGGCGCATCGGTTTCGTGCCGCTGAGCGCGGCCGAGACCGAGCGGCTGCTGCTCGCGCACACCGTCCGGCTCGGCCGGGCGCTGCTCGCCCCGGTGTTCTCCGCCCAGCCGGCGGAGGACGTCGGGCGGGCCCTGGTCGAGGCGCACCTCACCGAGCCCGGGGTGCTCGACTGGTCGGTGCGGGCGCTCGGGGACCGCTTCCTGTCCTGGGTGCTGCCCGCCCGGGTCGAGCCGCCCGAGGTGCGGGAGCGGATCGCCGCTCTGCAGGGCGCGTTCGCCGCCGGCTTCGGCCGGGCGCTGCGCGACCGGGTGTTCAGCCAGCAGGAGCGGATCGCCCGCTCGGCCTGGCAGGCCCGGGACGCGGTGGAGCAGGCGTTGCGGGACAGCGAGGCGCGGTTCCGGGCGGTCTTCACCGGGGCGGCCATCGGCATCGGCATCGCCGGGGTGGACGGGCGGATCATCGAGGTCAACCAGTCCTTCGCGGACATGCTCGGCTACACCGCCGCCGAGCTTCGGGAGCTGAGCGTCGACGGGCTGTTCCACTCCGACGACGCCGCCGGCATGTGGGAGCTCTACCAGGAGCTGGTCGAGGGCAAGCGGGACAGCGCCCGGGTGGAGAAGCGCTACTACCGCAAGGATGGCAGCGTGGTCTGGACCGACCTGGCCGTCTCGCTGATCCGCCACGACGACGGCCGCCCCCGGTTCACCGTGGCGATGATCGAGGACATCACCGAGCGCTACCAGCTCCAGCAGCGGCTGCGCTTCCAGGCGCTGCACGACCCGCTCACCGGCCTGCCCAACCGGACCCTCTTCTTCGAGACGCTCGGCCAGGTCTTCGACACCGCCGCGCCGGAGCAGCGGGTCGGGCTCTGCTTCATCGACCTGGACGGCTTCAAGGCGATCAACGACAGCCTCGGCCACGACCTGGGCGACCGGCTGCTCAAGGTGATCGCCCGGCGGCTGGCCGACTGCGTGTCCGGCCGCGGCCACCTGGTGGCCCGGATGGGCGGCGACGAGTTCGTCATCCTGGTCGACTCCGACGGCGGCCTCGACGACGCCGTGGAGGTGGCCGAGCTGGCCCTGGCCGCGGTCTCCGCCCCCGTGCACGTCGGCGACCAGCAGCTGGCCGTCTCGGCGAGCATCGGCATCGTGGAGTGCCCGGCCGCCGAGACCAGCGTCTCAGAGCTCATGAAGGCGGCCGACACCACCCTCTATTGGGCCAAGGCCGAGGGGCGCGGCCGCTGGGCGGTCTACGACCCGGAGCGCAGCGCCGCCGACATCGCCCGCTCGGCGCTGGCCGCCAACCTGCCCGCCGCGCTGGACCGGGGCGAGTTCCTGCTGCACTACCAGCCGATCGTCTCGCTGCTCGACGGCTCGATGGTGGCCGTGGAGGCGCTGGTCCGCTGGCAGCACCCCGAGCTGGGGCTGATCGGGCCCGACCGGTTCATCGGGCTCGCCGAGGAGACCGGCCTGATCGTCCGGCTCGGCGCCTGGGTGCTCCGGCAGGCGTGCCGCGACGCCGAGAGCTGGCGGCGGGCGTACCCGGAGGCGCGGCTGATGGTGAACGTCAACCTGGCCGCCCGGCAGGCCGACGACCCGGGCATCGTGGAGACCGTGGCCGAGGCGTTGGAGCGCACGGGGCTCCCCGCCGAGCTGCTGCAACTGGAGCTGACCGAGAGCGCCGTGATGGGCACCGCCGGGGAGTCGCTGCGCGCCCTGCACCAGCTCGCGGACCTCGGGATCCGGCTGGCCATCGACGACTTCGGCACCGGCTACTCGAACCTGGCGTACCTGCGGCGGCTGCCGATCCACTGCCTGAAGCTGGCCGGCCCGTTCGTCGAGGGGATCCGGGGCGACGGCGCGGACGTGGTCGCCGACCACCGCGACGAGCGGATCGTGGACGCCCTCGTCCGGCTGGCCCACGCGCTGGAACTCTGGGTGACCGCCGAGGCCGTGGAGACCGAGGAGCAGGCCGAGCGGCTGCGGTCGCTGCGCTGCGACACCGGGCAGGGGCGCTGGTTCGGCCCTCCGGTGCCGGCGGCCGATATCCGGCGGCGGCTCGAGGGTAAGGAAGGGACCCAGGGGACCCGCTCGCGCCTTCCGGAGCAGCGCGCGGGCCAGGCGCAGGCCCGGGAGGAGACGCGGTGAGCCTCGGCGATTCGCAGGCGGTGGTGTCGGTGGTGGCCGCGCTGGCCATCCTGGCGGGCCTGGCCGGGGTGGTGGTGCCCGGGCTGCCGGCGCTGCCGCTGTGCTGGGCCGGGGTGCTGGTGTGGGCGATCTTCGGCGACGCCGGGCCGGGCCGCTGGGCGGTGCTGGCCGCCGCCACCGTGGTCGCCGTCGGCGGCAGCGTGGTCAAGTACCTCTGGCCGGGGCGGAACCTGAAGCGCACCGGCGTACCCACGTCGTCGCTGCTGGCCGGGGGACTGCTCGGCCTGGTCGGCTTCTTCGTCATCCCGGTGGTGGGGCTGCCGATCGGCTTCGTCGGCGGGATCTGGGGCGCCGAGCGGCTGCGGCTGGGCAGCAACCAGCTCGCCTGGCCGGCCACCGTGCAGGCGCTCAAGGCGGCCGGGCTGTCCATGCTGGTCGAGTTCCTGGCCGGGCTGCTCATCGCCGTGCTCTGGGTGGCCGGGCTGCTCTGGGCGTGAGTAGGGAGCGGCGGCGCGGGCGTCCGGGGGTACGGCGAACCGCCGTACTTCAGTGAGAGAGAGGTGGACGCCTCGCGCCGCCGCGGGCCGGGCGTTGCCGAGCGCCCGGTGGTGGCCCGTCGCGATCGGGCCTGGTCACGGGCTCAAGGATGCCCCGGAACGGCCTCGGGCGGCAACGCAATTAGCCGTGCCGGCCGTGAGATTCCCACGCCTGCCGTATTGACCGCCTTGATCGACGGGATCACACTTTGCCCACTCGCACCGGGGAATCCACCTCGAGGAGGTGTGCAGTGGCCACGACGCCCGCGCCGACCGCCGAGCAACCCATGGACGACGACGCCCGACGGCTCGCCGAACTCGGCTACAAGCAGGAGCTGCACCGCAAGTGGAGCGGCTTCTCCAACTTCGCCATCTCGTTCTCGATCATCTCGATCCTGGCCGGCTGCTTCACCACGTTCGGCCAGGCGTGGAACAACGGCGGGCCGGTCGCCATCTCGTGGGGCTGGCCGCTGATCTCGCTGTTCATCCTGATCATCGGCTTCTGCATGGCCGAGCTCGTGTCGGCCTACCCGACCGCCGGCGGCATCTACTGGTGGGCCGCCACCATGGGGCGGCCGGTGCACGGCTGGTTCACCGGCTGGCTCAACCTCATCGGCCTGGTGGCCGTGACCGCCTCGGTCGACTACGGCTGCGCCACCTTCCTCAACCTCACCCTGTCGGCGCTCTTCGACGGGTGGGCCGGCACCGCGCACCAGACCTTCGGGCTGTTCGTGGTGATCCTCGCCCTGCACGGGCTCATCAACATCTACGGGCACCACATCATCGACGTACTCCAGAACGTCTCGGTCTGGTGGCACGTGGCCGGCGCGGCCGCCGTGGTGCTCATCCTGCTGCTGGTGCCGGACGACCACCAGAGCTTCAAGTTCGTCTTCACCGAGCGGTTCAACAACTCCGGCTTCGGCGACGGCGACACCGGTGGGCTCACCTTCTGGTTCTACGTGCTGCCGCTGGGCTTCCTGCTCACCCAGTACACGATCACCGGATTCGACGCCTGCGCGCACGTCTCGGAGGAGACCCGGGGCGCCTCGAAGGCCGCCGCCCAGGGGCTCTGGCGGTCCATCTTCTACTCCGCGGTGGGCGGCTGGATCCTGCTGCTCGCGTTCCTCTTCGCGGCCACCGACGTGGACGCCATCAACTCGGCGGGCGGCTTCTCCGGGGCCATCTTCGAGTCCGCGCTGACCCCGTTCTTCTTCAAGGCCGTCATCATCATCTCCACCATCGGCCAGTTCTTCTGCGGGATGAGCTGCGTGACCTCGATGTCCCGGATGGCGTACGCGTTCAGCCGCGACCGTGCCGTGCCGGGCTGGCGGCTCTGGTCCCGGGTGAACCGCAACGGAACCCCGGTCAACGCGATCATCGCGGCCACCCTGGCCGGGCTCGTGCTCACCCTGCCGGCGCTCTACCAGAAGGCCGGCGTGCCGGTCGCCTTCTACGCGGTGGTCTCGGTCGCCGTGATCGGCCTGTACCTGTCCTTCCTCATCCCGATCTTCCTGCGGCTGCGGATGGGGGACCGGTTCGTCCCGGGCCCGTGGACGCTGGGCCGGCGGTACAAGCTGCTCGGCTGGATCGCCGTGATCGAGATCGCGATCATCAGCGTCTACTTCGTGCTGCCCATCGTGCCGGCCGGCGTGCCGGGCAACGCGGACTTCACCTGGACGGCTGTGAACTACGCCCCGCTCGCCATCGGCGGGGTGCTGCTCGGCGTGGCCGTCTGGTGGTACGCCTCGGCCCGGAAATGGTTCACCGGCCCCCGCCGTACCGTCGACGTGCCGGAACAGCGCACCGCGCCGGCCGACGAGCCGGCCTGATCCCATCTCGCCGGCGCCGGGTCACCCGGCGCCGGCGAGAGGAGCGCCGCGAGTTCGTCCAAGGCCGCCGGCAAGGGAGGGAAAGCGACCATGACCACCGTGACAGCCCGTCTGGACCTGGCCATCTTCGACGCGGCCGACATCAACCGGGTCGGTGCGTTCTACGCCGGGCTCACCGGCTGGGACGTCGTCCGCCGGGACCCCGACCGGTTCGGCCTCCGGGCTCCGGACGGTCAGGAGATCGAGTTTCAGCACGCACCCGACCATGTCGCGCCGCAGTGGCCCGGGCACGAGCACCCGCAGCAGTTCCACCTCGATCTGCAGACCGACGATCCCCGGGCGATGACCGAACGGGCGGTCGGCCTCGGCGCCACCCGGCTGGCCGACGGACCCACCTGGATCACCCTGGCCGACCCGGCGGGCCACCCGTTCGACCTCTGCCGGGCCGACGGGGTGGGCCCGGTGCTGCGGCTGTTCGCGGTGACGATCGACGCACCCGACGCGTCGGCCCTGGCCCGTTTCTACGCCGACCTCACCGGCATGGCGGTCACCTACGACGGCCCCGAGGGCGCGCTCGTCGCCGGTGACGGCAGGAGCCTCATGTTCCAGCAGGTCGACGACTACGAGCCGCCCCGCTGGCCGGATCCCGCGCATCCCCAGCAGGCCCACCTCGACCTCTGGGTCGACGACCTCGACGGCGGCGAAGCACGGGCCGTGGCACTGGGTGCGCGTCGGCTGAGCGCCGGCGGCGAACGCTTCAGAGTGTTCACCGACCCGGCCGGCCACCCGTTCTGCCTCGTCCGGTAGCGGTCGCGTGGCCCACCCTCGATCGGCGCCACCCTGCCGGACGCGGAGACCCGCCTGGCCCGCGAGCCGAACGTGTGGTGGTGCACGATGCGTGGGAATGGCCGAAAGTACGACGGCTCGCGCGCCGGCGTGAACTTGTGGCCGAGGGGCCGGGACGGCCACCCGGGCCAGGCTGTGGGCATGTCACGAAACGGTGTAAGAGACGCCGACGTCGTCGCCCTCGGCCGGCCACGATCCGCAGAGGCCCCGGCGCGGAAGCGGGTCGTCGAGCTCGACGTGCTCCGGGGCTTCGCCCTGTGCGGGATCCTGCTGGCGAACGTGAAGCCGATCGCCCACCGCGGCGGCGAACTCGGCACCGCGCAGCTACCGGAGACGACCGCCGCGACAGTGCTGCACCTGCTGGTCGACCAGCGTTTCTTTCCGATCTTCTCCGTGCTGTTCGGCGTCGGCTTCGCGCTCCTGTTCGAGTCGGCGCGGGCGCGGGCCCGGCAACCGCGAGTGGTGCTGCTGCGCCGGATGCTGGCGCTGCTGGCCGTGGGCCTCCTCCACTTCCTGGTCCTGTGGAAGGGCGACATCCTCACGGTGTACGCCGTGCTCGGCCTGTTGGTCCTGCTGCCCTCCACGTGGCTGCCGCGTCGCGTGGTGGCGATCGCCGCCGGGGTGCTCATCGTGGTGTCGGTGGCTCTGTTCGGCGGCTGGTACTCGTTGGTTCCCGGCCTGTTCCTGCTCGGTTCGGCACTGACCCGGTACGGCGTGGTCGGACGGATCGGTTCGGGTCCGCGTACCACGGCCCGGTTGGGGCTGGTCTTCGCTCTTGTGGCCGTGCCCGTCGCGGTGCTCCAGTTGCGTGCGGACGGCACCGCGGCGCGGATCGCGTACCCGGCGGCCGGGCTGCTGACCGCCGGTGCCTACGTGTGCGGGATGGTGCTGCTGCTCAGGACACGGCTGGCCGGGCCGCTGACCACCGTGTTCCGGCCGCTGGGCCGCATGGCGCTGACGAACTACCTGACCGCCACGGTGCTCGTGCTCGCGATCTCGGGCGTGGCCGGCGACGCGGACCGCTGGTCGGTCGGCGGGGTGGTCGCGGTCGCCGCGACGGTCCTCTGTGTGCAGTGGGGGTGGTCGGTAATCTGGCTGCGCCGGTGCCACCAGGGGCCGGTCGAGTGGCTGTGGCGGTGGGTGACGTGGTGGCAGCGGCCGCCGCTGCGGCGGCCGCGATGACGAGGCGCTGCCGCGGATCGGGCAGGAGAGGCATCATGGTTCTCGCCGGCGGGCGCATCACCCGGCGCCGGGCCGGCCTGGCCGGTGTACTGGTCGAGGCCGCGTTCGGGGTGCTGCTCGCCGCCGGCCTCGCCCTCGAGGTGGCGGTGGTGCTGAGTCGCCGCCCGTCCTGGCCCGTGGGCCTGGCGCTGGTGCTGATCACGGCGGCGGTGTGCGGGGCGGCGCTGCTGCGACGACGGTTTCCCGCGCCGGCGGCGGCTGCGGCCATCGTCCTGTGCGGGGTCGCCGAGCTGATCGACTGGCGGACCGGCCGGCAGGGCCAGCCCGCCCCGATCGCCTGCCTGGCGCTCCTCGTGGTGGTCGCCTCCGCGGTGCGGCATCTGCCCGGGGCGGCGGGTGCCGTCGCGGTGGCCACCGGCTCCGCGGCGGTTGCCGCCGGCACCGTCGAGCGGTACGCGACCTACCTGGCTCAGGACGTCCCGAACGCGCTGACGGCCACGAAGATCATGGTGGCCGGGTGGGCGGTCGCGGTCAGCGTGGGCCTGTGGCGGCGGGTCGGCGACGCACGGCGGCGGGCCATGGTCGACGAGGTACGGCGTACCGAACGGCTGGCCCTCGCCCGTGACCTGCACGACGTCGCGGCCCATCACCTGACCGGCCTCATCATCCAGGCTCAGGTCGCGCAACTCGCCACCGACGCCGACCCGCCCACCGTCCGGGCGACCCTGGCCGAGATCGAGACGGCCGGTGCCGAGGCGCTCGCCTCCGTGCGACAGGTGGTGCGGCTGCTGCGGGGCGACCAGCCGGAGCTTCCAACCCTGCCGGGTTCGCTGGCCGGGCTGCTGGACCGCTTCGACGGCACCGGCGTCCGCGCGGCCCTCGACCTGCCCGACGGCCCGCCGCCGGCCGACTGGCCGCCGGAGATCACCGCCGGCATCTACCGGATCGTGCAGGAGGCGTTGACCAACGTGGCCCGGCACGCGCGCGACGCACGTACCGTCACCGTGACCCTCGCCCACGCCGGCCGGACCATCCGGTTGTGCGTCGCCGACGACGGACAGCCGGGCCGCAGCGCCCGCCCCGACGGTCACGGCCTGGTCGGAATGCGCGAGCGAGCCGCCGCTCTCGGCGGTGAGCTGAGCGCCGGTCCGCGCACACCGACCGGGTGGACGGTCGAGGCCACCATCCCCGCGCCGGGAGGGTCATGACCATCCGCGTGCTCGTCGCCGAGGACCAGGCGATCGTCCGCCGCGGCCTTCGGCTGCTGCTGGAGAGCCAGCCCGACATCACGGTGGTCGGCGAGGCCGCCGACGGGCCGGAGGCGATCAGCCTCGCCCGCGAACTCCGCCCGGACGTCTGCCTCGTGGACCTGCAGATGCCGCGGCTGGACGGCCTCGACGTGACCCGCGCGCTCGCCGGGGCCGCCGTCCGCGACCCCCTGCGGGTCGTGATCATCACGACCTTCGACCTCGACGAGTACGTCCACGGCGCGCTCCGGGCCGGGGCGGTCGGGTTCATCCTCAAGGACTCGGGACCGGCCCTGCTGGCCGAGGCGGTGCGCGCGGCGCACGCCGGCGACGCGATGATCTCGCCGTCGATCACGATGCGGCTGCTGAAGCAGTTCGGGCCGATCGCGGTCCGACCGCCGCGCCGGCCCGCGACACCGCTGACCGACCGGGAGATCGAGCTGATCAAGCGCCTCGCCCGGGGACGCACCAATCAGGAGATCGCCCAGGAACTGTTCATCTCGGTGAGCACGGTGAAGGCCCACGTGGCCAACATCCAGGACAAGCTGCAGCTGCGGAACCGTACCGAGATCGCCGCCTGGGCCTGGGAGAGCCGCCTGGTGACGGAGATGTGACCGGCCGTGGCGGCCGCACCGGGATCAGCTCCGGCGGAGCACCAGCGTCGCGAAGCCCAGAACATCGCGGTACCCGCGCAGCCACTGGTCGCGGTGCTCCCGGGCGACGGTCAGCGCCTCGGCGGCGTCCGGATGGCCCGGGTTGTCCAGCGCCCACTCGGTGAGCAAGCCGACCCACGACCACTCGTAGTCGTCCCACTCGGCGGCGTCGCTCACATGGGCGTACACCGGGGTCCAGCCGGCCTGCTCGGCGGCGTCGACCAGGCCGGCGAGGTCGGTGAACTCGTCCGGCTTCGCGTCGAGCGCGGCGAGTGCCTCCGGGGTCGGCGGGACCTGCCAGAAAGCCTCGCCGACCAGCAGGATGCCGTCGGCGTTGACGTGCCGGCCGGCCAGCTTCAGCGTCTCGCCGAACCCGCCGAACGCGTGTGTCGACCCGACGCACAGCACCAGGTCGTAGTCGCCGTCCGGCACGTACGTCCGGGCGTCGCGCTCGTGCAGGGTGAGCCGGTCGGCGAGGCCGCGTGCCTCGGCGGCGCCGGCGGCGCGTTCGAGGGCGTACGGGCTGACGTCCACGCCGTCCGCGTGCCCGTCCGGGTGGTGAGCCAGGGCCTGCAGCGCCCAGACGCCCTCGCCGCAGCCGAGGTCGAGGATGCGAGCCGCCGGTTGGCGGCCCGCCCGGCGCAGGAGCCGGTTGACGTTGACGCCGGAGACCGGGGCCGCGATCGGGTGGTGCGAGTGCGCGATGCTGCTGAGCCGTTGACGATCCACCGCCCGAGTCAACACG
The DNA here is from genome assembly GCF_009671205.1 of Micromonospora terminaliae. Taxonomy (NCBI): domain Bacteria; kingdom Bacillati; phylum Actinomycetota; class Actinomycetes; order Micromonosporales; family Micromonosporaceae; genus Micromonospora; species Micromonospora terminaliae. Next base: position 293,278 of record NZ_CP045309.1, read on the forward strand.
AGTCAGGCCGGCGCCCGCACCCGGGTTGTCGTGCCTCCGTGGTGCCCGATGCGGACGGTGCCGATCATCGGCGTTGTCCGGCGGCCGGCCGGAGTCCCGCTCGCCGCAGGATCTCGATGATCGAGGTGGCCTTCCGCGCGTTGTACGCCGACATGGACCAGGGACTGTCGGCGGCGGCACGCCGCTTCTCGGCTTCGTAGAACTCAAGGTCGTCCGGGTGTGCGCGCAACCAGTCGCGGAAGATCAGGTGCCGCAGGTGCTCGTCGCAGTCGGGCCCGAACACGTGCAGGTTCACGGTGTGGCCCTCGTTCCACAGGCAGCGGTGCTCGTACCAGTCCGGCTCGCGCATGCGCAGCACGTATCCCGCGGCCTCCAGTGCGGGCACGTAGGCGGCCTCGTCGGCCGGATCCGTCACGATCAGGTCGACGTCGACCCGGTTCTTGGCCGACAACCCCGGCACCGCCGTCGATCCCACATGCTCGACCGCGAGTGCGCGGCCGCCCAGCGCGGCGCCGATCCGGCTCCGCTCCGCGCGGTACCGGGCCGGCCAGGCCGGGTCGTACGGCGTGATGGTGATCGCCGAGAGCGGAACGTCGATGGGCCGATCTCCGACGGCTCCGGCGGCGATACGGTCGGGGGTGAGCGCGTTCATCGGGTCCGGCAGTGGCGGCAGGCGCATGCGGAGAACCTAGGGCACGGATCCGCGACGGTGTGTCCCGCTCAAGGCGTCTCAGGGGCCGCGAACGTCGGGGGTGGAACCCTAGACTGCGGCTCGTGACGACACCCCTCACTCCGGTCGAGCTGGCCTTCGCGCTGTTGCGGGAGGGCCGGATGGGCGACGCCGAGAACCTCATGACGCGCGAGGTCCAGGCCACCGCGGACCGGCACGGTCCCGGCAGTCCGGAATGGGCCTCGGCCCAGTGCGACCTCGGCAACGTGCTGCTCAACGCCGATCAGCTCGACCGCGCGGCGGAGTGCTTCCGCCGTGCCGCCGCCGTGCCGCCGCGCGATCACGAGTCCCGCAAGGACCAGTTGACCTACCGGCTCAACCTGGGCCTGGCGCTCCGCATGGCCGGGCGACTCGACGAGGCCGAGACGGAGCTCCGCCAGGGCGTCCAGGAGCGGCTCGCCTTCTACGGCCGCGAGCACGCCGGGTACGCGTTCGGCCTCGAACCGCTGGCCGACCTGCTGCGGCAGCGTGGTGACCTGGCAGGTGCCCGGGAGGTCGTCGAGGAGGCGGTGGCAAATCTGTGGCGCAACGGGCACGAGCGGGTGGCCTCCGCGCTGGCGTTGCGAGCGGCGATCGTGCACGCCGGTGGCACCCCCGAGCCGCTCTTCGTCGGCCTGCACCAACTGCCCGACGAGGTTGTCGAGCAGATCGGCCAGGTCGTCACCCAGCTGCTGGACCGCGACGATCCGGCGTCCAAGCCCCTGCTCACCGCCCTGGTCGCGGCCCTGGAGGAGCGGCTCGGTGCCGACCACCAGGCGACGCTCAACGCCCTGTCCGTGCTGGCGAACCTCGGCCGTGACCTCGGTGACCAGGCCGGTCGGATCGACGCGATCGAGCGCGTGCTCGCCTCGTACGACCGCCAGGGCCGGCAGGAGCAGGCGCTGATGGCGGCGCTCGGCCTGGCGATGGCTCAGGACGAAGCGGGCGACACCGAGGCGGGGCTGCGCACGTACGCGTCGGCGGCCGTGCGGGCCGAGCGCATCGGTCGTCCGGAGCTGCGGAGCCAGGTGCTGCGCAACTGGGGTCTCGCGCTGAAGGAGGCCGGCCGGGTGGGCCCGGCGGAGCAACGGCTGACCGAGGCGGTGGAGCAGGCGCGCCGCGGGGCCGACCACGACATGGTCGGGCGGGCCGGCGTCGCCCTGGGCCTGTTCCTCCAGCACGAGGGACGGCTGTCGGAGGCCCGCACGGTCCTGGAGGAGGGACTCGCCGTCCTGGACCCCGTACACCCGGACGCGATCGTCGGCCGCAGCCACCTCGGTGCGGTCCTCGACGGCCGCACCTGCGGCTGCGGCGACATGCCGGGCACGATCGCGGACGCGTTCCGCGAGTTCGTTCTGACGAGGCTGCCCGCGGACCTGCTCGACCGCCTCGACGTGGCGATCGTGGACGGCGACTTCAAGATCGAGGTGGGGCTGCGACGCGAACCGACCGAGGCTGAACTCGAACGGCTCAACCAGGTCTTCCAGACCGCGCACGCCGAGTTCCGCCGCCGGATCAGCGAGCCCCACTACGCCCGCTGACCGCCCGGGCGCCGCGGCAGCCGTTCCGGGCCACCGGCCCGGGTTGCCGCGCGCGTCTCCGCTCCGCCAACGAAGGCCCGACCCGGGTGCCGCCCTCGGCCGATCGCGTTTGCGACGGTGGCCGCAGGGGGCATTGACGGTGATCCGGTTCTGCCAGTAGACCTTGGTGATGGAGGCGCGCCGATGAGGAAAGCTCCGCTCACGCTGGAACAACTGCGCGTCGCGGTCGCCGAGGGCGAGATCGACACGGTGGTGCTCGCGCTGACCGACATGCAGGGCCGCCTCCAGGGCAAGCGGTTCCACGCCCCCTACTTCCTGGACCAGGTGGTCGCGCACGGCAGCGAGGGCTGCAACTACCTGCTCGCCGTGGACGTCGACATGAACACCGTCGACGGGTACGCCATGTCGAGCTGGGAACGCGGCTACGGCGACTTCGCCATGCGGCCCGACCTGGACACCCTGCGCCGGGTGCCCTGGCAGCCCGGCACCGCCATGCTGCTGGCCGACCTGGAGTGGCTGGACGGCTCCGGCCCGGTGGTCGCCTCGCCCCGGCAGATCCTGCGCCGGCAGCTCGACCGGCTGGCCGCGCACGGGCTGACCGCGTACGCGGGCACCGAGCTGGAGTTCGTGCTGTTCCGCGACTCGTACGAGGAGGCGTGGCGGCGGGGCTACCGCGAGCTGACCCCGGCCAACCAGTACAACGTGGACTACTCGCTGCTCGGCACGGCCCGGGTGGAGCCGCTGCTGCGCCGGATCCGCACCGAGATGTCCGGCGCCGGGCTGACCCCGGAGAGCGCGAAGGGCGAGTGCAACCTCGGCCAGCACGAGATCGCCTTCCGCTACGACGAGGCGGTGGCCTGCGCCGACCACCACGTCATCTACAAGAACGGGGCGAAGGAGATCGCCGCCCAGGAGGGCATGTCGATCACCTTCATGGCCAAGCCGAACGCGCGGGAGGGCAACTCCTGCCACATCCACTTCTCGCTGCGCGGTTCCGACGGCCGCTCGGCCATGCTCGGCGAGGGGCCGGCCCACCTGTCGGCCACCGGGCAGCGGGTGCTGGCCGGGCTGCTCGCCACCATGCGCGAGTTCAGCCTCCTCTTCGCCCCCAACATCAACTCCTACAAGCGCTACCAGCCCGGCTCGTTCGCCCCGACCGCGCTGCGCTGGGGCACCGACAACCGCACGTGCGCGCTGCGGCTGGTCGGGCACGGCCAGGGGATGCGGGTGGAGAACCGGGTGCCGGGCGCCGACGTGAACCCGTACCTGGCCATCGCCGCACTGGTGGCCGGCGCCGTGCACGGCATCGAGCGGGAGCTGGAGCTGGGCGAGGAGTGCGCCGGCAACGCCTACGACGACGGCGACGCCGAGCGGGTGCCGGGCACGCTCCGGGACGCCCTGACCCTGTGGGAGTCCTCGGCGACGGCGAAGGACGCCTTCGGGGACGAGGTGGTCGCCCACTACGCCAACCAGGCCCGGGTGGAGCTGACCGCCTTCGACGCCGCGGTGACGGACTGGGAGCTGGTACGTGGCTTCGAACGCCTGTAACCCGCCCCTCGCCGTCGATCATGGACTTGTGGTGCCCGGTTCATGGCGGTCAGCGGCTTTCGTGTGGCGCCACAACTCCATGATCGGCGAGGAGGGGGTGGGCGGGTGACGCAGGTGATCAATCCGGCGACCGGTCAGGCGCTTCGGGAGGTGGCGGGCACCTCGCTTGCTGAGACGGACCTGGCCATTGGGCGGGCGGCGGCGGCTTTTGAGACGTGGCGGGCGGTGGCGCCGGGGGATCGGGCGCGGTTGCTGCGGCGGTTCGCCGCCGTGGTCGACGCGCACCGGGAGGAACTGGCGCTGCTGGAGGTGCGCAACGCCGGCCACACCATCGGCAACGCGCGCTGGGAGGCCGGCAACGTCCGGGACGTCCTCGACTACTACGCGGGCGCGCCCGAGCGGCTGACCGGGCACCAGATCCCGGTGCCCGGCGGGCTCGACGTGACCTTCCACGAACCGCTCGGCGTGGTCGGGGTGATCGTGCCGTGGAACTTCCCGATGCCCATCGCGGGCTGGGGCTTCGCCCCGGCGCTCGCCGCCGGCAACACGGTGGTGCTCAAGCCGGCCGAGCTGACGCCCCTCACCGCGCTGCGCCTGGCCGAACTGGCCCTCGAGGCCGGCCTGCCGGAGGGCGTGCTCACCGTGCTGCCCGGCCAGGGCGCCGTGGTGGGCGAGCGGTTCGTCACCCACCCGGCGGTCCGCAAGGTCTGCTTCACCGGCTCGACGGAGGTCGGCACCCGGATCATGGCGGGCTGCGCCGCCCAGGTGAAGCGGGTCACGCTGGAGCTCGGCGGCAAATCCGCCAACCTGGTCTTCGCCGACGCCGACCTGGAGCGGGCGGCGGCCGCCGCGCCGGCCGCGGTCTTCGACAACGCGGGCCAGGACTGCTGCGCCCGCTCCCGGATCCTGGTCCAGCGATCGGTGTACGACCGCTTCCTCGAACTGCTCGAACCGGCCGTGCGGGCGTTCCGGGTGGAGGACCCGGCCGCCGAGAGCGCCGAGATGGGCCCGCTGATCTCCGCCGGGCACCGGGACCGGGTCGCCGGGTACGTCGACGGGGCGAAGGTGGCCTTCACCGGCACCCGCCCCGCCGGCGCCGGCTTCTGGTACGCCCCGACCGTGCTGCTCGCCGACTCCCCGGCCGACCGGCACTGGCGGGAGGAGATCTTCGGCCCGGTGGTCTCGGTGCTCCCGTTCGACGAGGAGGCGGACGCGGTCCGCCTGGCCAACGACACGGAGTACGGGCTCTCCGGCTCGATCTGGACGCGAGACGTGGGCCGCGCGGTCCGGGTGGCCCGGGCCGTCGAGTCCGGCAACCTGAGCGTCAACTCGCACTCCTCGGTGCGTTACTGGACCCCGTTCGGCGGGATGAAGCGCTCCGGCCTCGGCCGGGAGCTGGGTCCGGACGCGCTGCACGCCTTCACCGACGTCAAGAACGTGTTCATCAGCACGGAGGAGTGAGGATGCAGGGACGGCTTCAGGACCGGGTCGCCGTGGTGACCGGTGCGGGCAGTGGCATCGGCCTGGCCACGGTGCGGCGCTTCGCCGCCGAGGGGGCCCGGGTGGTCTGCGTGGACATCGACGCGGAGGCGGGCAAGCGGGCCGCCGACGAGGTGGCAGGCGAGTTCGTGGCCGCCGACGTGGCGGACGAGGCGGCCGTCCGGGACCTGTTCGACAGGGTGGCCGAGCGGCACGGCCGGGTGGACGTGGCGTTCAACAACGCCGGCATCTCGCCGCCGGACGACGACTCGATCCTGGAGACCGGGCTGGACGCCTGGGAGCGGGTGCTGCGGGTCAACACCACGAGCGTCTACCTCTGCTGCAAGTACGCCATCCCGCACATGCGGCGGCAGGGCAAGGGGTCGATCATCAACACGGCCTCGTTCGTGGCGCTCATGGGGGCCGCCACCTCGCAGATCGCGTACACGGCGAGCAAGGGCGGGGTGCTGGCCATGACCCGGGAGCTGGGCGTGCAGTTCGCCCGGGAGGGCATCCGGGTCAACGCGCTGTGCCCCGGCCCGGTGGCCACCCCGCTGCTGCTGGAGCTGTTCGCCAAGGACCCCGAGCGAGCCGCCCGCCGCCTCGTCCACGTGCCCATGGGCCGGTTCGGCAACCCGGAGGAGATCGCCGCCGCGGTGGCCTTCCTGGCCAGCGACGACGCCTCGTTCATGACCGCCGCGCAGTTCGTGGTCGACGGCGGGATCACCGGCGCCTACGTGACCCCACTGTGAGCGCGAGGAGTGAGCCGGGCTTGCGAGCCCCGCAGTCGCGAACGGTGCCGGCTCAGTGAGCCGGCGGCCGGTGATCGGCATCACGTCGTACGTCGAGCCGGCCGGCTGGGCGGTGTGGCGGGACGTGCCGGCGGCGCTGGTGCCGCACGCGTACGTCCGGGCGGTGACCGCGGCGGGCGGCCGGGCCGTGGTGCTGCCCCCCGACGACGCCGACGCCGACGTGCTGCGGGTGCTGGACGGGCTGCTGCTGGCCGGCGGGGCCGACGTCGGCCCGGAGCGGTACGGCGAGCCGCCCGACCCCCGCACCGAGAGCCGGCCGGACCGGGACGCCGGCGAGCTGGCGCTGCTGACCGCCGCGCTCGCCGCCGACCTGCCCGTGCTCGGCGTGTGCCGGGGCATGCAGCTGCTCGCGGTCGCGTACGGCGGGGCGCTGCACCAGCACCTGCCGGACGTGGTGGGGCACGACGGCCACCGCCCCGCCCCCGGGGTGTACGGGTCGCATCCGGTCCGGTTCGCCGCCGGCAGCCGGGCCGGGGCGGTGATGGCCGGGGTGGACCGGGTCAACTCGTACCACCATCAGGGGGTTGCCGACCCGGGCGGCCTGGCCGTGACCGGCTGGGCCGACGACGGGGTGGTGGAGGCGGTGGAGGACCCGGCCCGGCGCTTTCTGCTCGGCGTGCAGTGGCACCCGGAGAACGACGCCGACCCGCGGCCGGTGGCGGCTCTGGTCCGCGCCGCGGCCGGCGCCGGCACGCCCGGTGGCACCGCCCCGCCCGACCCGCGGGAGCGCCCGACTCGCCCCCGGCCGCCGGTTGCGTCAGGATGAGGCGTAGGTAACCAGCGTCCGACCGCCGACGTGCGTTACGTTGCTCCTTCGTCGGGGTAGTAGGCGGGGACGACCGGCGTGCTCGCGCCGGTCGTCGTGGACATTGGCCGAAGCGGGAGGCTGCATGGGCTCGGCCCAGGGGGGCGGGGACGTCGAGCGTTCGTCCTCGGGGACCGGGGAGGCCAAACTCTCTCCACTGCTGACCGCGGCGTTCGCCGCCGGCGGCGAGATGGGCGAGCGGCTGCGCGGCTTCGACTGGTCCGCCACCCCGCTCGGCGCCCCGCACCGCTGGTCCCCGGGGCTCTCCCACGCGATCAGCACGATGCTCTCCTCCCGGGCCCAGATCGTGCTGTTCTGGGGACCGGACCATCTGGCCTTCTACAACGACGCCTACCGGCCCACCATCGGCGACAAGCACCCGGCCGTCCTCGGCCAGTCGGCGCGCCGGCACTGGGCGGAGACCTGGGACGTGCTGGGGCCGCTGCTCGACGGGGTGCAGCGCACCGGCGTGCCCTACCGCGGCGCGGACCACCCCTTCGTGCTCAACCGGCACGGCTTCCTGGAGGACGTCTACTTCGACATCTCGTACGACCCGATCCGGGACGCCGACGGCAGCGTCAGCGGGGTGTTCTGCTTCGTCAACGAGACCACCGGGCGGGTGGTCGGCGAGCGCCGGCTGCGGGCCCTGGCCGAGCTGGGCACCGAGCTGGCCGACGTGCGCAGCACCGTGGAGCTGGGCCGGACCGTCGCCCGGGTGCTTGACACGCACCGGGCCGACGTGCCGTTCAGCGCCGTCTGGCTGCACGACGAGGACGGCGTCCCGGCGCTGGCCGGATGCGCCGGGCTCAACCCGGCGACGCTCGCCGGTGGGCCGCCGCGCCCCGGCGGCGCCGCGGAGCCCCGCTGGATCCCCACGGCGGACCTGCTCGGCACGGTGCCGCCGGACGCCGCCGACCGGGCGCTGCTGCTGCCGCTGACCGCCGTCAACGAGCCGGCCGGCATGCTGCTGCTCGGGGTGGCCCGGCGGCTGCCCTTCACCGACGACTACCGCCACTTCACCGACCTGGTCGCCGCCCAGATCTCCCGGGCGGTGGACAAGCAGCGGGCGTACGAGCACGAGCGCGCCCGGGCCGCCGCCCTCGCCGCCCTGGACCGCGCCAAGACCAACTTCTTCGCCAACGTGAGCCACGAGTTCCGCACCCCGCTCACGCTCGTGCTCGGGCCGCTGGAGGACCTGCTCGCCGACCGCGGCGTGCCCGAGGCGTACCTCGACCGGCTGACCGTGATGCACCGCAACGCGCTGCGCCTCCTCAAGCTGGTCAACACCGTGCTCGACTTCTCCCGGCTGGAGTCCGGCCGGCTGAGCGCCCGCTACCAGCCCACCGACCTGGCCGACTACACCTCCCGGCTGGCCAGCACCTTCCGCTCCGCCACCGAACGGGCCGGATTGCGCCTCGTCGTGGACTGCCCGCCGCTGCCCTCGCCGGTCTACGTCGACCGGGACATGTGGGAGAAGATCGTCCTCAACCTGGTGTCGAACGCGGTCAAGTTCACCTTCGACGGCGAGATCCGGGTCCGGGTCCGCGCCGACGCCGGTGCCGCCGTGCTGGAGGTCGCCGACACCGGCGTCGGCATCGCGCCGGAGGAGCTGCCGCAGGTGTTCGAGCGGTTCCACCGGGTGCCGGGCGCCCGGGCCCGCACCCACGAGGGCACCGGCATCGGCCTCGCCCTGGTGCGCGAGCTCGTCGAGATGCACGGCGGCACGGTCGAGGCCCGCAGCGTCGTCGACGGCGGGACCACCTTCACGATCACCGTGCCGTTCGGCTACGCGCACCTGCCCGCCGACCAGGTCTCGGCCCTCGCCCCGGTGCCGCCGGCCGAGCCGGAGCAGGCCCGGCTCTACGTCGCCGAGACGGCGCTCTGGACCGACGACGTGGCCCGGCCCGGAGGGCTGCCGGAGCCCGCCGGGGTGCCCGGGGGAGCGGGCCGCATCCTGGTCGCCGACGACAACGCGGACCTGCGCGAGCACGTCAGCCGGCTGCTCTCCCCGGCGTACGAGGTGATCACCGTGCCGGACGGCGTGGAGGCGCTCCGGCAGGCCGTCGACTCCCCGTTCGACCTGGTGCTGACCGACGTGATGATGCCCCGGCTGGACGGCTTCGGGCTGGTCACCGCGCTGCGCGCCAACCCGGTCACCCGGCACGTGCCGATCGTGCTGCTCTCCGCCCGGGCCGGCGCGGCCGAGGAGGTCGCCGGCCTGTCGGTCGGCGCCGACGACTACCTCACCAAGCCCTTCTCCAGCCAGGAGCTCATCGCCCGGGTCCGGGCCAACGTCGAGCTGGGCCAGCTCCGCGGCCAGATCATCCGCCGGCTCCGGGCGCTCGCCGACGCGGCCGTGGCCATCAACACCGCCCGGACCACCACCGAGGTGGTGCAGGTCGCCGCGCGGCACGCGCTCAGCCTGGCCGAGGCCGGCCGCGTCGTGGTCACCGCCCCCGGCGCGCGCTACGAGGTGGACGGCGGCGGGGACGTGCCCGCCGAGCCGTCGGTGGTGCTCCCGCTGACCGGCACGACCGACGAGCAGCTCGGCGAGCTGCGGGTCTGGCGGCGGGAAGGCGGCGGCACCGAGCAGGCGGCGCTCACCGAGCTGGCCCGGCTGGTCGGGGTGCGGCTGGAGAACGCCCGGCTCTACGAGGCCGAGCACCGGATCGCCACCACCCTCCAGCACAGCCTCCTGCCGCGTACCCTGCCGCAGCTGCCCGGCGCCGTGGTCGCCAGCCGCTACCTGCCGGGCAGCGCCGACGTCGAGGTCGGCGGCGACTGGTACGACGTGATCGGCGCCCCCGACGACGAGCTGGTACTGGTCATCGGCGACGTGGTCGGCAAGGGGGTTCGGGCCGCTGCCGCCATGGGCCAGCTCCGCAACGCGCTCCGGGCGTACGTGCTGGAGGGCTACGACCCGGGCGAGGCGCTGACCCGGCTCAACCGGCTGGTCGGCTCGACCGAGGGTGGGTCGTTCGCCACCGTGGTCTGCCTCCGCTTCGCACCGCGCACCGGCCGGCTCCGGTACGCCAGCGCGGGCCATCCCTCGCCCCTGCTGATCCGAGGAGGTGACGCCGTGTTCCTGCACGATCGGGCGCTCGGGCCGCCGGTCGGGGCGATCCCCGGCACGGTGTACGGGACGGTCGACGGCGAGCTGGCCCCCGGCGGCCGGCTGCTGCTCTACACCGACGGGCTGATCGAGGACCGGCAGGCCGGCATCGACGCCGGCCTCGGCCAGCTGCGGGCGGACGCGACCACCCCGGGCGAGCACGTGGCCGATCTGGTCGACGCGGTGGTCGAGCGGGTCGCCGCGCGGACGCGGCACGACGACGTGGCGGTGCTCGCGCTGGAGGCGACCGAGCTGAACCGCTTCGTGCTGCGGCTGCCGGCCGATCCGACCCGGCTCAGCGTGCTGCGCAAGCGGCTGGAGGACTTCCTGATCGCCCACCACGTGGGCGAGACCGACCTGTTCGACCTCACGGTGGCCATCTCCGAGGCCGCCGCCAACGCCATCGAACACCCGGTTGCCCCGGCCGAGCCCATGATCGGCGTCGAGGTGACCATCGAGGACCGGACGGTGACCGCCACGGTCCGGGACAGCGGCAGCTGGCGGGAGTCGACCGGGTCGAGTTTCCGGGGCCGGGGGCTCGCGCTCATCGAGGCGCTCGGCGAGATGACCGTGACCCGCTCCGACGACGGCACCGAGCTGGTGCTGCGCCGCCGGCTGACGGACTGAACCCGCGGCGGTCGGCGGCGGCTCAGTCCTGCGCCAGCCAGCCCTGCTCGCCCAGGCCGGAGATCTCCAGCACCCGCCGCACCTGCCGGGACGGCAACACGGTGAACGTGCCGGAGAACTGCTGGGCCAGCCGGACCACGGCGTGGATCGCGGCCGAGTCGAAGAAGGTCACGGCGCGCAGGTCGAGCGTGACGTGACGGGCGGACTCCCGCAGGACCGTCTGGTACATGGTGTCGGCGGTCGCCATGTCGACCTCGCCGGCCACCTGGACGCGCAGTCGATCACCGTCGATCTCCGCTGTCGCGGAGAAGACGGGCGGCTCGCCCCCTTGATCCACGGAGCAACAATGGCACAGCCCTTGCGGTGCGGCAACAACCCGGGCCAACGGGCCGTGGCGGGGGTCACCAGGGGTGCGGCTATAGGCTTGTGGTCATGACCGTCCGTGCGCCGCTGACCCCAGGCACGCTCTCCCCGTGGCGAGCGGTTCCCGCCCACATCCCGCGTCCCGAGTACGTGGGCAAGAAGCGTCCCCAGGAGTGGCGCGGCTCGCACGTCCAGACGCCGGAGACGATCGAGAAGATGCGCGTCGCCAGCCGGCTGGCGGCCCAGGCGACCCAGCTCGCCGGGGAGCACTGCAAGCCGGGGGTGACCACCGACGAGATCGACAAGGTGGTCCACGAGTTCCTCTGCGACCACGGCGCCTACCCGTCGACGTTGGGCTACAAGGGCTTCCCGAAGTCCTGCTGCACCAGCCTCAACGAGGTCATCTGCCACGGCATCCCCGACTCGACGGTGCTCGAGGACGGCGACATCATCAACGTCGACGTGACCGCGTACATCGGCGGGGTGCACGGCGACACCGACGCCACCTTCTGCGTCGGCGAGGTGAGCGAGGAGGCCCGCCTGCTGGTCGAGCGGACCCACGAGGCGATGATGCGCGGCATCAAGGCGGTCGCCCCGGGCCGGCAGATCAATGTGATCGGCCGGGTCATCGAGTCGTACGCCAAGCGGTTCGGCTACGGCGTGGTGCGTGACTTCACCGGCCACGGGATCGGCGAGTCCTTCCACAGCGGCCTGTACGTGCCGCACTACGACAGCCCGCGCCCCACCGACGTGATGGAGCCCGGGATGACCTTCACCGTCGAGCCGATGATCACTCTCGGCACCCACCAGTACGACATGTGGGACGACGGCTGGACCGTGGTCACCAAGGACCGGCGGTGGACGGCGCAGTTCGAGCACACCATCGTCGTGACCGACGACGGCTACGAGATCCTCACCCTGCCGTGACCGACACACCGGCGGCGCTGCGCGAGGCGCACCACGCGGACGTGTCCGGCGGCTGGCTCCGGCCGGCCGTGTTCGGCGCGATGGACGGGTTGGTCACCAACATCGCGCTGATCGCCGGTGTCGGCGGCGGCGGGGTCTCCCCGCGCAGCGTCGTGCTGACCGGCGCGGCCGGGCTGGTGGCCGGTGCCATCTCGATGGGGCTCGGCGAGTACACGAGCGTCCGCTCGGCCAACGAGCAGGTGGCCGCCGAGGTGGCCAAGGAGCGCCGCGAGCTGGAGCGCCACCCCGAGGCGGAGGCCCGCGAGCTGGCCGACGCGTGGGTGGCCCGGGGGCTGCCGCGGGACCTGGCCACCCAGGTCGCCGAGGCGGTCCGGCGCAACCCGGAGGAGGCGCTGCGGGTGCACGTCCGGGAGGAGCTGGGCGTCGACCCCGACGAGCAGCCCAGCCCGTGGGCGGCGGCAATCTCCTCGTTCCTCTGCTTCTCGGTCGGCGCCCTGGTGCCGCTGGTCACCTACCTGCTCGGCTTCACGAGCCTCGCGCTTGCGCTCGCCGTCGGCGGGGTGGGGCTCTTCGTGGCCGGCGCGATCGTGGCCCGGTTCACCAACCGCACCTGGTGGTCCAGTGGGCTGCGGCAGCTGCTGCTCGGTGCCCTGGCCGCCGGTGCCACCTACCTGGTCGGCACCCTGATCGGCATCCAGGGCGGGATCGGCTGACCGGGGGGTTCAACGGGTGAGCAGGTCGTCCACCGTGCCGTCGACGGGGCGGCCCCGGGCGGCCAGCTCCTCGGCCTGGCGGGCCAGCACCCCGCCCACCTCGGTCATGTCGGCCCCGGCCAGGCCGGTACGCCGCACCGCGTCGCCCGGATCGCGGAAGTAGGTGCGGCTCAGCAGACCGTGCACCGTGGCCGCGGCCAGCCGGGCCTCACCCAGCATGAGCAGCGCCGGGTCCGTCTCGTACCACTCGGCCAGCCGCAGCGCCCGGGCGTGGGCCGCGCTGCCCCGGCACCAGGCCTGGCGGGCCGCGGTGGTGAACTCGGCCGGCCGCGCCCGCGCCAGCCGGGCCAGGTGCTCGTCCCGCAGCGTCCGCAGCCAGCCGGTCGGATCGTGCAGGGCGCGAGTGGTGACGTACCGGTCGGCGGTGAGCGGCCAGAGCGCGGTGATCGCCGTGGCCTGCCGCAGGTAGTCGTCGGCCCCGGCCACCGTGAGGTCGACCAGCACCCCGTCGACCCGGCGGGTGGCCGGTGACGGCCCGCCACCCGGCCGGTAGGTGACCACCAGCAGCCCCACCTCGCCGTTGCCGCCGCCGTCGTCGTCGCCGTGCGCGAGCGGGCCGTGCACCGCGACGGCGAGGACGTCCGCCGGGAACCGGCGCAGCGCCGCGTCGCTCACCCGCTCGGCCACCCGCCAGCGGGGATCGTCCAGACTGCGGTCGGTGTCCAGCTCGGCGCCGCCGGCTTCCACGGTCCACCTCCGTTCCGCGCGCGGACCGCCCGGCGGCGGCCCGGCGCGCGTCGACCGACCACCACCCTAGCCAGCGGGACCGGCCCCGCCGGCTCGCCGCGCCCGCCGGTCAGGCAACCGCCTCGCCCGCCGGGACCAGCCGGAACACCCGGAACACCCGGATCTCCCGGCCGCCGGCCCGCTCCACGTAGGTGCGGTAGGCCGGCCACTCGTCGACCAGCCGGGCGAACAACCGCTCCCGCTCCGGGCCGTTGATCGGCTCGGCGCGCACCGGGACCCGGCGGCCCCGCACGTCCACCTCGGCGGCCGGCTGCGCGAGCAGGTTCAGCGACCAGGCGGGCTGGTGCTGCTGCCCCCAGTTCGAGCCGATCACCACGTAGGCGTCGCCGTCCGGCACGTAGAGCAGGGGGTTGCTGCGCGGCTTGCCGGACCGGCGTCCCGTGGTGGTGAGGACCAGCGAGGGCACCAGCCCGAAGGCGACCACCCGCCCCTTCGTGAGCCGGCCGACCAGCCGGTCGGCGGGGACGAGGAGGCGCAAGGTGGCGGCGAACCACTTCTGGTGACCGAGACGACGGGTGAGGGATCCCAGGGCGGACACCCGTCCAGTGTGCCGGGCCGGGCCTCGCCCGCGACACCCTCCGACCGGCTCTGGCGCCTCAGTCCAGCCGTCGCTCCACCGGCAGCCGGGACCGGGTGAGCAGGGCCGCGCCGAGCATGGCCACCAGCGGCACCACCACCAGCACGGTCAGGGTCGACCCGGGCACCACCAGCGGGTACGGCGGCTCCACCGGCCAGGACTGGTCGTACCGGCGGTTGAGTGAGATCAGGATGATGGCCGCCGAGCCGAGGCCGGCGAGGATGCCGAGCACCGAGCCGAGCACCGCGATCACCCCGGCCTGGCAGAGCGACAGCACCCGGCGTACCCGGGGATCGGCCCCGACCGCGGCGAGCGTGGACAGGTCCCGGCGGCCCTCCGCGCCGGCGAGGCCGGTGGCCACCGCGGCCGCGCCCAGGGTGATCACGGCGGCCGCGCCGGCCAGCAGGAGCAGCAGCGGCCGCTGGTCGGACGGCGGGCCGGCCGTCGCCACCTGGACGGCCAGCGGGGCGACCCCGGCCAGGTCGGCGGCCAGCCGGTCCCGCTGGCGGTCGGTGGGCGGGTCGGCGGTGTCGACGAGATAGCCCAGCGGCGCGGCGACCAGGCCGAGCGTGGTGGCCGCCCCCGGCGAGACCACCAGCCGGTCGACCGGAAGGCCGCCTCGCAGCACGTACGCGGGCAGCGTGACCGCGGCGGTCGGGCCGCCGGACCCGTGGCTGACCTCCACCCGCACCCGCCCGTCCACCATCTGGAGGGGATCGGTGACCACGACCCCGCCCGCCGCCAGCATCCGGCGGGCCGCGGCGACCTCCTCGGCCGGTGCGCCGCTGAGCGCGGGCAGCGCCGTCCCGTCGTCCACGAGGGCCGGCAGGTAGAGGTCGCTGGGCTCGCGGAACGACCCCATGCAGCGCGGGTCGCCCCGTGCCGAGGCGGGCGCGGGAGCGAACGGTTCGTACGGGCAGCGCTGCTCGGGCGGGCGCACGGCGCTGGCGAGGCAGTAGTCCTCCGGGTCCGCCGGCCGGGCGCACTCGGGTGCGGCGAGCGGGACCACGGTGGCGCCCGGCAGCACGGCCCCGATCCGCTCCGCCACCTCGGTGGCCGGGGGCAGCGCGCCGGTGGCCGGCCCGTCGGTGCGCTGGAGCAGCACGTGCCCCGGGGGCAGGCCGGGCTGCCAGGCCGCCCGTTGCCGGGCGTCGTCGCTGGCCACGTAGACGCCCAGCGCCACGCTGCCGGCCACCGCCGCCATCACGGCGGAGATGGCCGGCGCGGCCGACGAGCGGTTGCGGCTCGCGTCCCGCAGCGCCAGCCGGGGTGTCAGCGGCAGCAGCCGGCCGATCCGGGCCAGCAGGCCGATCAGCGTCGGGGTGCAGAAGACCAGGCCCAGCTCACCCAGGACCACCCCGGCCAGCACCCCGGTCGGCGTGGTCCGGGCGGCGCCGAACGCGGCCAGCGCGGCGCCGGCCACCGTGAGCAGCAGGCCGAGGACCAGCCAGCGGCCGGGCGGCCGGGGCGGCTCCCGCCGTCCGGCCAGCCCGGCCACCACGTCCTGCCGGGCCGCCGCCCAGGCCGGGGCGAGCGCGGCCAGCACGCCCGCGAGCACCGCCACCGCCACGATCGCCAGGAGCGCCGCCGGGAAGAACCGGTACGCCCCCGACCGCGCGCCCAGCACGTACTGCTCGACCAGCGGCCGGCCGGCGAACGCGGCGCCGATCCCGAGCAGCAGCCCGACGGCCGCGCCGCCCGCGCCGAGCACCACCCCGTCGGCCAGCACGATCCGGCGCAGGTGCGCGGCGTCCCCGCCGGCCACCGCGACCAGGGCGAGGTCCCGCCGCCGGCGGCGGACGCCGACCGCGAAGGCCGGGCCGACCAGCAGCACCACCTCCAGCAGTCCGAGCCCGCCGACCAGCACCGTGTTGCCGGTCTCCTCGGCATCGGGCAGGTCCGGCCCGGTGGCCATCTCGTCCCGGCCGGGCAGCGGGGTCCGGGCGGTCACCAGGATGCCCCGGGAGTTCAACCGGTCGGCCAGCGCCGCGTCCATCGGCCCGGGGAGGTCCACGAGCCAGTTCTCGTCGGTCACGGCGGGCGGCCCGGGCGGCAGCTCCGGGCGGAGCGCGACCACCTCCCGGAGGTTGTCCGGGAACTCCACCACCCCGACCAGCCGGTAGGTGGCACCGTCCACGGTGCGCACCGGCTCGCCCAGCCGGACGCCCAGCCGGCGCAGTGCCGCCGGGCTCACCGCGATCTCGTCGGGGCGGGTGGGCCGCCGCCCCTCCCGCAGGGTCGCCAGCGGCCGGGCGAGCGGGTCCGTCAGGTCGACGGCGCGGGCGTCGAACGACTCGGTCTTCCCGTCGATCCGCACCTCGAACGGCACCCACCAGCGCACTCGGGTGAGGCGGCTGCCGGCCGGCAGCAGCGCACGCACCTCGTCGGCGGTCACCGGGCGGGTGGGCGGCACCGGATCGCCCTGGACCGGCCAGGAGCCCTCACCCCAGGCGTCCTGCGTGATCGGGTTCAGGTCGACCCAGCGCACCATCGCGTCGGCGGCGCCGAGCTGCCGGTCCAGCCGCTCGGCGCGGCTCAGCTCGGCCATGTCGTAGCTCACCGCGGCGAAGCTCAGCCCGAACACCGGCAGCGCGATCATCGCGAGCACCAGGGCGGTACGCCGGCGCGCCCGGCGGGCCTCCCGCCGGGCGATCCGCAGCGCGGCCCGCCACGACCCGAGCGCGGCGGCGAGCCGGCCCCGGCTCACCGACCGCTGCCGCTGAGCAGGTGCTCGACGCCGACGAGCGGAGCCGTCGAGTCGACCAGCACCCCGTCGCGCAGGAACACCACCCGGTCCGCCCAGCCCGCGTGCCGCGCCTCGTGGGTGACCAGGACCCCGGCCGCGCCCGCGTCCACCCGGCGGCGCAGCAGGTGCAGCACCGCCTCGCCGGCCTGCGAGTCGAGCGCGCCGGTGGGTTCGTCGGCGAGGACCAGCCGGCGCTCGCCCACCAGGGCGCGGGCGATCGCCACCCGCTGCTGCTGGCCGCCGGACATCTGGTCGGGGAACCGGTCCGCCAGCCCGGCGACGTCCACCTCGGCGAGTGCGGCCAGGGCCAGCCGGCGGGCCGCCCGGACGCCGGCGCCGTCCAGTTCGAGGGGGAGCGCCACGTTCTCCACGGCGGTGAGGCTGCCGAGCAGGTTCAGGTCCTGGAAGACGTAGCCGATCCGGCGGCGGCGCAGCCGCCCCAGGTCGCGGGCCGGCAGGCCGCCGAGGGACTCGCCCTCGACCACCACCTCCCCGGCGGTCGGCCGGTCCAGCCCGCCGGCCAGCGCGAGCAGGGTGGACTTTCCCGAGCCCGAGGGTCCCATGACCGCCACCAGCTCCCCGGCCGCCACGGACAGGCTCACCCCGCGCAGCGCGTGCACGGCCGCCTCTCCGGCGCCGTGGGTCCGGTGCACGCCCCGCAGTTCCAGCACACCGCTCAAGGGTTCACCTCCTGCCGCCGTCACCGGCGGGCCTCGTCGCCGGCCCGGTCCACCGCCTCGGGGTGGGTGGCCGGCCGGCTCGGCGCCGGGCGGTGACGGACCAGGCTGGTCTCGCAGTGGTCGAGCCAGCGGACCTCGGCCTCGGCCTGGAAGATCATCGCGTCCAGCACCAGGCGCCAGGGCAGATCCTCCGGCTTGTCACTGGCGTACTTCAACCGGGTGAACTCCTGCAGGGCCCGCATGGTGGCGCTGCGCTGGGTCTGCACCACCGCGCGGACGTCGACGCCGGGGGTGGTCAGCGCCAGGGCCAGCTTGATCGAGAGCTCGTCCCGGGGCCGGTCGGCGCGGCTGATCGGGGTGGCGAACCAGAGCGCCAGGTCCGCCCGCCCGGCGTCGGTGATCTCGTACGGCCGCTGCCCGGCCTCGCTCTCCGGCAGGGAACGGACCAGGCCGTCGCGCTCCAGCCGGGACAGGGTCGTGTACACCTGCCCGATGTTCAGCGGCCAGGTCGATCCGGTCGACTCCTCGAACGCGGAGCGGAGCTGGTAGCCGTACATCTGGCCGCGCTCGAGCAGGGCGAGCAGGCCGTGGCGGATGGACATGGCCAGGAGTATGCATACCTGGTATGCGGTCCGCAACCGCAGGGCTCCGGCGGGTGACCGGGGGCCCCGCTCAGACCTGCCGGCCGGGGAACGGAACCGTGAGCGGGGTCACGCCCGCGGTGCGCCGCCAGCGGGTGGCCCGCAGCGCGCAGTCGGTGAGCGCCGCGAGGGCCTTGTTCCGGTCCGCGCCGGTGGTGTGCGGCAACGCCGCCCGCCAGTGGCCGGCCGTCCGCTCCTCGATCTCCACGGCCAGCTTGAGGGCGCTCGCCGGGTCGGTCACCGGGTAGGGCAGCGCGTAGCCGGCCCGGTCGGCGGGGACCTGGCCGCCGCCCGCGCTGAGCTGGAGGACGAGGGCGTCCCGGCGGGACCGGTGGGCCGCCTCGGCGGCGCGGGCGGCGGAACGGGCCGCCTCGGTCAGGTGCACCCCGATCACCCCGTACGCCCAGATCGCCGCGTACTCGGCGGCGAGCGCGTCGCCGAGGGCCTGGGCCGGGCCGCTGGTCGGGCTCACTTCAACGCCTCCAGGTGGGTCGCCCGGGCCGCCGCGATCGACCCGAGCAGCGCGGCCCGCTCGGCGGGCGCGGCGGCGCACGCCTTCGCGGCGTTGTCCCGCCCGGCCTGCTCGGCCTGCCGCAGCTCGGTCCGGACGGTGTCCGGGTCGGCGGCGGCCGCCGAGGGGCTGGCGGCCGGGCTGCCGGACGGCGCCGGCCGGCCGATGACCTTGCGCAGCTCCTCGGCGTGCGCCCGGTGCGCGTCGGCGATCGCGGTGAGCCGCTCGGCGAGCGCCGGGACGGCGGTGGCCGCGGCCCGGTAGCGGGCCTCCAGGGCGGTGGCCTCGGCCGCGACCGGCTCCAGCGGATCGGGGAGCCGGGACTCGTCGTCGCGGTCGAAAAGATCACAACCGGTCAGCGGCACGGCCGCGCCGCCGAGCGCCACCAGCGCCCCGGCGCGCAGCAGCGCACGCCGGGAATGCCCCGGTGCGCCCTGATCCGATGTCGTTCTGCGGGTCACCACCGGACAAGTCAACACCATCCGTGGCGCGCTGTGGGCCAGTGGCGTCGGTGCGCCGCCCGGGCCGCCGCCTCGCCCGCGCGTTACGCTCTGCGCAGCCACCGGGCGCGGACGCCCCGGTGGCGTGCCGGCATGGCGGGCCGATCGGTCCGTCCGAGCAGTGACACGACGGGTCCTCCGGGGCCCGTGGCAACAGCAGAGAGGTGCGCCGAATGACGCAGCGTGGCCGTGCCACCCGGCCGACGGGGCCCTCGGGACGCCCCCGCCGGTCCGACGGCCCCCGTGGCGGGGACCGGGGCGGCGCACCCCGCGGCGACCTGAACGCGCGCCGGGCCCGGCTGCGCGAGGTGATCGAGCCGGTGGTCACCGCCGCCGGCTACGACCTGGAGGACCTCTCCGTGTCCCGCGCCGGCCGCCGGCACGTGGTCCGGGTGATCGTGGACGCCGACGGCGGGATCAACCTGGACGCCGTCGCGGACGTCTCCCGGGCGGTCTCGGCGGCGCTGGACGCCGCCGAGGAGACCGGCGGCGACATCGTGGCCGGCGAGTACCAGCTCGAGGTCAGCTCGCCCGGCGTGGACCGCCCGCTCACCCTGCCCCGGCACTGGCGGCGCAACGCCGGCCGGCTGGTCAAGGTGACCGTCCACGGCCCGGAGGGCGACCGGCAGGTCACCGGCCGGATCGCCGCCGCCGACGACGAGCGCGTGGCGCTGGAGACCGACGCCGGCCGGGTGGAGCACCCGTACGCCGAGCTGGGGCCCGGCCGGGTCCAGGTGGAGTTCACCCGCCTGGACGAGGTGGCCGACGAGGACTTCGGTGACGACACCGACACTGACGACGACGAAGATGTGGAGGACGAGGAGAGGTGAACATCGACCTCGCGGCGCTGCGCGCACTGGAGCGCGAGCGGGAGATCCCGTTCGACACGATCCTCGCGGCGATCGAGACCGCGCTGCTGACCGCCTACCGGCACACCGACGGCGCCGAGCCGCACGCCCGGGTGGAGATCGACCGCAAGACCGGGGCCGCCTCGGTGTACGCCCAGGAGGTGGACGCCGACGGCGGCGTCGTCCGGGAGTGGGACGACACCCCGCACGACTTCGGCCGGATCGCGGCCATGACCGCCAAGCAGGTGATCCTCCAGCGGCTGCGGGAGGCCACCGACGAGGTGCACTTCGGCGAGTACGTCGGCCGCGACGGCGACCTGGTCACCGGTGTGGTGCAGGCGCACGAGGCGCGGGCCGAGAAGGGCATCGTCAGCGTCGACCTGGGCAAGCTGGAGGGCGTCCTGCCCCAGTCCGAGCAGGTCCCCGGCGAGCGGTACGCCCACGGCGAGCGGATCCGCTGCGTCGTGGTGCACGTGGCCAAGGGAATGCGCGGCCCGCAGATCACGTTGTCCCGTTCGCACCCGGCGCTGGTGAAGAAGCTCTTCGCCCTGGAGGTGCCGGAGATCGCCGACGGCACCGTCGAGATCGGCGCCATCGCGCGTGAGGCGGGTCACCGCACCAAGATCGCGGTGCGCTCGACCGTCCCGGGGGTCAACGCCAAGGGCGCCTGTATCGGCCCCATGGGCCAGCGGGTCCGCGCGGTCATGAGCGAGCTGCACGGCGAGAAGATCGACATCATCGACTGGTCGGACGACCCGGCCACCTTCGTCGGCAACGCGCTCTCGCCGGCCAAGGCGCTGCGGGTCGAGGTGGTCGACCTGGCCAGCCGTACCGCCCGGGTCACCGTCCCGGACTTCCAGCTCTCGCTGGCGATCGGGCGGGAGGGGCAGAATGCCCGGCTCGCGGCCCGGTTGACCGGTTGGCGGATCGACATCCGCTCCGACGCGGAGCAGAGCGGGGCGGCCGGCCGGGGCGGAGCTGATCACGTTCCCGAGGCGGGCGGCGCGATCTCGAGCAGCTAGGGGTAGACTTCCTCCAGTGGCACGACGCGCGCTGCCGGAGCGCACCTGTGTGGGCTGCCGGAAGCGAGCGCCGGCCAGCGAGTTGCTGCGAATCGTCGCGATCGGAGACGAGGCTGGTCATTACAGCCTCCGGCCCGATCCGGCTCGCAGACTGCCGGGTCGGGGAGCGAACATGCACCCGGATCCGGCCTGCTTCGCGCAGGCGGTGCGGCGCCGCGCCTTCGGGCGGGCACTGCGCATCACCGGGGTCCTCGACCACGGTCCGCTCGCGGAGCACGTTGACGCGCAAACCCCGACGACCGGTCAACCCGACCGGTCGAGGGTCGCTAGCAAGGTAGGACGACCGACATGAGCACACGATGAAGTCCCTGAAATGACCAGGCTTCAAGTGCACGAGTGAGGTCGCTGCGGGTGCTGCCCGCACGACCTCGGAGTGAGGAGTGCAGTGGCAGGAAAGGCCCGCGTACACGAGCTCGCCAAGGAGCTCGGGGTCGAGAGTAAGACCGTTCTCGCCAAGCTCAAGGAGATGGGCGAGTTCGTGAAGTCCGCGTCCAGCACCGTCGAGGCGCCCGTCGCCCGACGGCTGCGTGGCGCATTCGTCGCGTCCGCCGGTGGCACCTCGGCGCCGGCCGCCCCGCCGGCGGCCGCCCCGAGCCCGGCGGCGACCCCGACGCCGACCCCGACCCCGGGCGCCCCCCGGGTCTCGGCCAAGCCGATGCCGCCCCGGCGGCCGGCCGCGCCGACCCCTGGACCGAAGCCCAAGGGCCCGGTCCCCGGCCCGCCGCAGCCGGCGACCCCGGTCGCCAAGCCGGCGAGCGCGCACGACATCGAGGTGGCGGCCGCCGAGGCGCGCGCCGCTGCCCTCAAGGCTGAGCAGGAGGCCGCGGTCAAGGCCGCGCAGGCCGCCCGCCAGCAGCAGCGGGAGAACGTCCGCCGCGAGCCCCCGACCGAGGGTGGTCCCCGTCCGGGGCCGCGTCCGGGTCCGAACGCGGCGCCGCCGCGTCCGGGTGCCCCGGGCGCCGGCCGTCCCGGTGGCCCGACCCCGGGCCCGGGTGCCCGGCCGGGCGGTCGTCCGCCGGCGCGCGGCGCCGGCAACAACCCGTTCGGCATCCAGGGTGGCCAGCAGCAGCGGCCCCCGGCCGCCGGTGCCGGCGGTCCCCGGCCGAGCCCGGCGGGCATGCCGCCGCGGCCCAGCCCGGCGTCCATGCCGCCCCGGCCCAGCCCGGCCTCCATGCCGAGCCAGCGGCCGACCACGGGTCGCCCCGGCGGTCCCGGTGGCGGTCGTGGTGGCCCCGGTGGCGGCGCTGGCCGTCCCGGTGGCGGCGGCGGTGGTTTCCGCGGCGGTCCCGGTGGCGGTGGCGGCGGCGGTGGTTTCCGCGGCGGTCCCGGTGGCGGTGGCGGCGGCGGTGGCTACCGCGGCGGTCCCGGCGGCGGCGGTGGTGCTCCCGGTGGCGGGTTCCGCCCGGGTGCCCCGGCCGGCGGCGGTGGCCGTCCGGGTGGTGGCGGTCGTGGCCGCGGCGGCGGCGCCGCGGGTGCCTTCGGGCGTCCCGGTGGCCGGCCGACCCGCGGTCGCAAGTCGAAGAAGCAGCGCAGACAGGAGTTCGACAACCTGTCGGCCCCGACCATGTCCTCGGGTGCTCCCCGGGGCCAGGGTCAGGTCGTCCGGCTGTCCCGTGGCGCCTCGCTGTCGGACTTCGCCGACAAGATCAACGCCAACCCGGGTTCGCTGGTCCAGGAGATGTTCAACCTGGGCGAGATGGTGACCGCGACCCAGTCCTGCTCCGACGACACCCTGCTGCTGCTGGGTGAGCACCTCGGCTTCGACGTGCAGATCGTCAGCCCGGAGGACGAGGACCGCGAGCTGCTCGCGCAGTTCAACATCGACCTCGACGCCGAGGTCGCGGCGGAGCGCCTGGTCAGCCGTGCGCCGGTGGTGACCGTCATGGGTCACGTCGACCACGGTAAGACCAAGCTGCTCGACGCGATCCGCAAGGCGAACGTCGTGGCCGGCGAGGCGGGTGGCATCACCCAGCACATCGGCGCCTACCAGGTCCACGTCCCGCACGAGGGCGAGGACCGCGCGGTGACCTTCATCGACACCCCGGGTCACGAGGCGTTCACCGCCATGCGTGCCCGTGGTGCCCAGGTGACGGACATCGTGATCCTGGTGGTGGCGGCCGACGACGGCGTCATGCCGCAGACCATCGAGGCGCTCAACCACGCCAAGGCGGCGGACGTGCCGATCGTGGTCGCGGTCAACAAGGTCGACAAGCCGGAGGCGAACCCGGACAAGGTCCGCCAGCAGCTGACCGAGTACGGCCTGGTCGCTGAGGAGTACGGCGGCGAGACCATGTTCGTCAACGTGGCGGCCAAGCCCGGTATCGGCATCGAGGAGCTTCTCGAGGCCGTGCTGCTGACCGCCGACGCGTCGCTGGAGCTGACCGCTCCGATCGACGGGCCGGCGCAGGGTGTCGCCATCGAGGCGCACCTGGACAAGGGCCGTGGTGCGGTGGCGACCGTGCTGGTGCAGAAGGGCACGCTCCGGGCCGGCGACTCGATCGTCGCCGGTGGGGCGCACGGCCGGGTCCGCGCCATGCTGGACGAGAACGGCAAGCCGGTCGACGAGGCCGGGCCGGCGCGTCCGGTCATGGTGCTGGGTCTGACCACGGTGCCGGGTGCGGGTGACACCTTCCTGGCCGCCGAGGACGACCGGACCGTGCGGCAGATCGCCGAGCAGCGGCAGGCGCGACGGCGGGCGGCGGCATTCGCCAACTCCCGTGGCCGGGCCACCCTCGAGACGCTCATGGAGCAGCTCAAGGAGGGCGAGAAGACCTCGCTCAACCTGGTGCTCAAGGGCGACGTCTCCGGTTCCGTGGAGGCCCTCGAGGACGCGCTGTTCAACCTCGACATCCCGGAGGAGGTCCAGCTTCGGATCATCCACCGGGGCGTGGGTGCGATCACCGAGAGCGACGTCATGCTCGCGAGCGCCTCGTCCGAGGCGGTCACGATCATCGGCTTCAACGTGCGGGCCGCCAACAAGGTCCGCGAGATCGCCGACCGCGAGGGCGTGGAGATCCGGTACTACACGGTCATCTACCAGGCCATCGAGGAGATCGACGCCGCGCTCAAGGGTCTGCTCAAGCCGGAGTACGAGGAGGTCGAGCTGGGCACCGCGGAGATCCGCGACGTCTTCCGCTCGTCCAAGATCGGCAACATCTCCGGCTGTATCGTCCGGTCCGGCCTCATCCGCCGCAACGCCAAGGCGCGGCTGCTGCGGGACGGCGCGGTCGTGGCGGACAACCTCACGATCAGCTCCCTCAAGCGGTTCAAGGACGACGCGACCGAGGTCCGCGAAGGCTTCGAGTGTGGTCTGACGCTGGGCGGTTACAACAACGTCCAGGTCGGCGACATCATCGAGACCTGGGAGATGCGGGAGAAGCCGCGCGCCTGAGCGGTGTGAACGACGGCGACGGCCGGGGCCTTCGGGCCCCGGCCGTCGCCGTTTCCGCAGGCTGCGACAATCTCGGGCGTGCTCAGGTACGCGCTGCTCCTCGCCCCCTCCGCCAACCGCGTCTACGCCGACGCCGCCGCCCGGCTGGCCCGCGCCGAGCTGACCGTGTTCGCCGGGTCCGGCGTGCTCGACGCGGCGCCGGCCGACGCCGCGGTGGAGCGGATCGGCGGGGTGGAGTACCTGACCTTCGCGGCCCCCGAGCCCGGCCTCGGCGCCCGGGACCTGGCTCACCTGGCCAACCTGTCGGCGGCGTACGCGCTGTTCGAGCGGGTGGGCGACGACCTGCTCCGGCCCGTGCCGCTGCACCCCCTGGCCCGGTACGACTCGGACCTCGTCACCATCCCCAAGTACGCCGGCAAGACCAACGAGCAGTTCACCCGGCTGCTGCTCAACGTCACCCTGCTGGCGTCGGCCTCGGCGCCCCGGATGCTGGACGGGCCGGTCGTGGTGCTCGACCCGCTCTGCGGCCGGGGCACCACCCTCAACCAGGCGCTCATGTACGGCTACGACGGCATCGGCGTGGAGCACGACGGCAAGGACGTGGACGCGTACGCGGCGTTCCTGCGTACCTGGCTGCGCCGCAAGCGGCTCAAGCACACCGCCGAGACGGTGCCGGTGCGCCGGGATCGCCGCCTCGTGGCACGGCGCTTCGAGGCGGTCCTCGCGCCGTCCCGGGACGCGCACCGGTCCGGGGCCACCCAGCGGGTCACCGTGCTGCACACCGACACCACCCGCGCCCGCGAGGTGCTCCGCCCCCGCTGCGCCGACGTGATCGTCACCGACGCCCCGTACGGGGTGGCGCACGGCAGCCGCACCGACGCCGGCCTGTCCCGCAGCCCGCTCGACCTGCTCACCGCCGCCGTGCCGGTCTGGCGTGAGCTGCTGCGCCCGGGCGGGGCGCTGGGGCTGTCCTGGAACACCCACGTGGCCCCGCGCGCCGCGGCCGGGGCGGTGCTGGCCGGCGCCGGCCTGCGGGTGCTGGACGGGCCGGGCTGGCGGGATCTCGCGCACCGGGTCGACCAGGCGATCGAGCGGGACGTGCTGGTGGCGGTGGCGAACGACGACTCCAGCTCGGCGCGTCTGACGCCGCGCAGCGACCTGGAGCCGTCGAGGGAAAACGGGTGACCGGGGCGGGGCCCCTGCCGTACCGTTGCTCGCCGTGTACACCGGAACCGCGCAGTTCGACCTGTTGCTCCCGGGGGACTCCCGGTCCCTGAAGGCCAAGCGGTCGTACGTCCGGCCGATCGTCGCGGCGCTCCGCCGGTTCGAGGTGTCCGCCGCCGAGGTGGGTGCGCTCGACCTGCACGGACGTACGCAGATCGGGGTGGCTGTGGTGGCCGCCGAGCCGGCGCACGTCCGCGAGGTGCTCGACTCCTGCGAGCGGCTGGTGGCCGCCCGGCCGGAGGTCGAGCTGCTGTCGGTGCGCCGTGCCCTGCACGGCGAGGAGGACTGAGCGCCGGCACCCGGCGGCCCCGCGCGGGGGCGGTGACCGCGCGGGTAGTGTTCGGGATGTTGGGCGGTCGGACCCGGCGGCGCCCGCGCCGTCCGTTGCCGGCCGTCGTAGGAAGCGGGAAGCCCTGGAGGTGGGGGACATGACGGATCCGGCCAAGGTTCGCCGGCACGCGGAGCGCATCCGTGAACTGGTCGCGTCGGTGGTGCGGAGCCAGATCAAGGACCCCCGGCTCGGCATGATCACGATCACCGACGCCCGGATCACCGCCGACCTGCGCGACGCCACCGTCTTCTACACGGTGCTCGGTGACGCGGCGGCCCAGGCCAGCACCGCAGCCGCGCTGGAGAGCGCCAAGGGCATGCTGCGCAGCACCGTGGGCAAGGCGCTCGGGCTGCGCCACTCGCCGACCCTGACCTTCGTCCTCGACGACGTGCAGGACCAGGTCAAGCACATCGACGACCTGCTCGCGGCGGCCCGCAACGCCGACGCCGAGGTCCAGCGCCTGGCCGCCCACGCCCAGTACGCGGGCGAGGCCCAGCCGTACCGGGTCGAGGAGGACGAGGACTCCGACGTCGAGGAGCCCGGGGACGAGGAGCCGCGCGGCGGCGACGACCGCCGGTGAGCGATTCCGCCGCGGGCGGCCCGCCGGCCGGTGCCGGCCCGGCCGACGCCGACTGGGCGGCCGCCGTGGCGGCGGTACGCGGGCTCCCCGCCACCGCGCGGGTGCTCCTGATCTGCCACGTCAACCCGGACGGTGACGCGCTGGGCAGCATGCTCGGCTTCGGGCTGGGGCTGCGCCGGCTGGGCGTGCGGCAGCTCCAGGCGACCTTCCCCGGGCCGCCGGAGGTGCCCGAGCCGTTCCGGTGGCTGCCCGGGTCCGACCTGCTGGTGCCGCAGGACGACGCGTACCCGGATCCCGACCTGGTGATCTGCTTCGACGCGGCCAGCGAGTCGCGCCTCGGTGACCTGGTCGACCGCCTGGACAAGGCCGGCACGGCGCTGGTGCTCGACCACCACGCCTCGAACACCGGGTTCGGCGGCATCCACCTCGTGGACCCGCACGCGGCGGCCACCTCGGTGGTCGCGCTCGGGCTGCTGGACCGGCTCGGGGTGACGCTGGACGCGGAGATCGCCGCCTGCCTCTACGTGGCGTTGAGCACCGACACCGGCTCGTTCCGCTTCGAGGCCACCACGCCGGCCGTGCACGAGCTGGCCGCCCGGCTGCTGGCCACCGGGATCCGCCCGGGGGAGATCTCCCGGAGGATCTTCGACACCCGGCCGTTCGGCGCGGTCCGCCTGTTCGGCGAGGTGGTGGGCCGAGCCCGGCTGGAACCGGCGGCCGCCGCCGGGCGCGGGCTGGTCTGGACGTACGCCACCCGCGACGACCTGGCCCGCCACGAGCAGCCGGCGTACGTGCTGGAGGCCCTCATCGACTCGGTGCGCTGCACCGCCGAGGCGGACGTGAGCTGCGTGGTCAAGCAGTCCGGCGACGCCGAGTGGGCGGTCTCGCTGCGCAGCAAGGGCGCGGTGGACGTGAGCCGGGTCGCCATGGCGCTCGGCGGCGGCGGGCACCGGTTCGCCGCCGGGTTCACGGGCCGGGGCACGGTCGACGAGGTGGTCGAGAGCATCCGCACCGAACTGCCCGGCGCGCTGCTTCCGGCCTGACCCCTGGGTGAGAACCGGGGGTGACTCCGGGGCGTGCCGGTCTTCCCGCGCTCCGTGACGCTGGGGACAATCGGGTGATGGATCACCCCCGTGAGCTCACCGTCGAGGCGCCCCGGGCCTGGGACCGCCCGGTCGTCTCGGTGCCGGTGTTCATCTGCCTCTCGCTGGTCGGCGGGCAGCTGCCGTCCTTCTCCACCGCGGCCAACCTCTACACCCTGGGCACCGGCGGGGCGTTGATCTGGGTCGGGCTGAGCAACCGGGTGCCGCCCCGGCGGCCGGCGCCGCGGCGGCTGCCGTCCGCCGCGCTCTGGTGGCTGCTGCCGGTCACCGTCTTCGGGGTCCTGGAGGGCGCGACCTTCGTGCTGTCGGTGGGGGACGACTTCCCGACCTTCTCCCGCCTGGCCGACCCCATGCTGGAGGACGAGCTGGCCCGCTCGGCGGCCTGGTTCGCCTGGCTGACCGCGTTCTGGGGGCTGGTGCGCCGATGATGCGCGCCCTGGCGATCGGCGGCTTCCTGACCGCGCTCCTGCTCTTCGCGGCCGTCGAGTGGGCCGCCCGGCGGGAGGGCTCGCGCGTCCCGTCCCTGGCCGACGTCTGCGCTTTCGTGATGCGCTACGAGGTCGGCCCGGTGCCGGTCGGCCGGATCGGCCTGTTCGGCTTCTGGTGGTGGCTGGGCTGGCACTTCCTGGCCCGCTGACGCGCGCATTCCCGGCTGTCCGCATTCCGGGAACAGTGGGCAGCATATGGAAAGTGAACGTTAATTTGGGTGAGGGCCGGTGCTTCGGCGCCGGTCATGGGGCGGTGGTGCCACACCCGGTGCCGCCTCCCTCCAGGGTCCGACCGACCCGGGCTCACGCTGCCAGCGAGCCGCTCCGGTGATCCCGGACCGCCCTGCCGGCGCTCAGCAGGCCGACGGCCGCAGGCCGCGGCGCGACAGTGGTCGCGCCGGGCCGGCGCGTCGGTGCCCAGCAGGGCCCCCGTGCCCCGGTGGTCCGCACCCTGGAAGGGACATCCCATGGCGACGAAGCGCAAGCCGCAGACCGAGAACACCACCGACGAGGCGCGCGAGCAGATGCGCCGCGCACTGCAGACCTCGATGGACACCCGCCAGTGACGGTGGCCGCCCGGCGGTGACGCCATACCAAGACGTCACCGCCCACCCACCGCCCACCCGCCCACCCCGCCCCCGCCGGGTTGATCATGAAGTTAGCGGCGTTCTGGATCTCCGGAACTGCCGCTAACTTCATGATCAACCGAGGTCGGCGTCCGGGGTAGTAAGTAGTGGGCTGGGTTGCGTGCCTTACTGGGCGCGTGCCAGGATCGGCGGCGATGAGTCAGACAGTCGCGCCCGCCGCCCAGTCCGCCACGGCCCGGCGGATCGCCGCGCTCGCCCTGCCGGCGCTCGTGGTGCTCGCCGCCGAACCGCTCTACGTGCTGGTCGACACGGCCGTGGTCGGGCACCTCGGCCGGGTTCCGCTCGCCGCGCTCGCCGTCGGCGGCACCGTGCTGACGCTGACCGCCTGGCTCGGCACCGTGGTGGCGTACGGGACCACCGGGCGAGCGGCCCGCCGGTTCGGCGCGGGGGACCGGGCCGCCGCGGTGGCCGAGGGAGTCCAGGCGTCCTGGCTCGCCCTGGGCGTCGGAGTGCTCGTGGCGGTCGCCATCGGCATCGGCGGCGGGGCGTTGGCGCGTACCCTCGCGGGCGGTCCCGGCGCGGTGGCCGACGCCGCCGCGACCTGGCTGCGGATCGCGGCGCTGGGCGCGCCCGGCCTGTTGCTGGCGGCGGCCGGCAACGGCTGGCTGCGCGGCATCCAGGACACCCGCCGGCCGCTGCTCTTCGTGCTCGGCCCCAACCTGCTCTCGGCGCTGGTCTGCCCGCTGCTGGTCTACCCGGCCGGGCTCGGCCTGGCCGGCTCGGCCGTGGCGAACGCGGTGGCGCAGACCATCTCCGGTGGCCTCTTCGCGGCCGCCCTGGTCCGCGAGCGGGTCCCGCTGCACCCCCGGCCCCGGCACATCGGCCAGCAGCTGGCGCTCAGCCGCGACCTGCTCATCCGGGGCGTCGCCTTCCAGGCCAGCTTCCTGTCCGCGACCGCCGTGGCCGCCCGCTTCGGCGCCGCCGCGGTCGGCGCGCACCAGATCGCCGTCCAGCTCTGGTTCTTCACGGCCCTGGTGCTGGACGCCCTGGCGATCGCCGCGCAGTCCCTGGTCGGCGCGGCGCTCGGCGCCGGCGACGCCGCCGGCGCGCGCGCCCTCGCCCGGCGGATCGCCCTGCTCGGCGGCCTCTGCGGCGTGGCGTTCGCGGTGCTCATCGCCGCCGGCGCCGGCGTCGTGCCGTCGTTGTTCAGCTCCGATCCGCAGGTACGCGAGCAGGCCATGGTCGCCTGGCCCTGGTTCGTCGCGCTCCAGCCGATCGGCGGCGTGGTGTTCGCCCTGGACGGGGTGCTGATCGGCGCGGGCGACGTCCGCTACCTGCGCAACCTGACCATCGTGGCGGCGCTGGGCGGGTTCCTGCCGGCCATCTGGCTGGCCTACGGGCTCGATCTCGGGCTGGGCGGGATCTGGGCCGGCCTGACCCTGTTCGTGGTGCTCCGGCTGGTCGCCCTGCTGCTGCGGCTGCGCTCCGGCGGCTGGGCGGTGGTCGGCGCCGTCCGCTGACGGCGGTCGGCGCGGTCCGCTGACCCGGGCTCAGCAGGTGTCCGGGAGGTCCAGCGTCGCGGCGGGGTCGAAGACCGCCTGCGGGTCGGGAGCGTCCGGGCCGCCGAAGCCGCGGGTGCCCAGGGCGAGCAGGCCCTTGTCGAAGGCCGCGCAGTCGACGTTGGCGGCGTACGAGTTGGCGTCCTCGATCCACAGCCCGTTCGAGCCGCGCTCGACGTCGTCGGGGTGCGGCATGCTCCAGACCACCGTGTCGTGCACGACGACCAGCCCGTCGCCGGGCACGGTGCTGGTGGTCGGGAAGGCGTACGACCAGACGAAGTTGGTGGTGACCGCCAGGATCCGGACGCCGTCGGCGTCCTTGGTGGCCCGGTAGCTGATCCGGCCCTTGACCCTGGGCTGATCGGCGGTGAGCCGGGCGCCGGGCGCCAGCCGGGTGGCGTACGCCGCGAAGGTGTCGGACGCGAAGCTCTTGCGCATGCCGGCGCGGGCGTCGCGGGCGAACTGCCGGATCAGCGGCTCCGGGTCGTCCGTGGTCATGAACCGGCGGTCCAGCCGCGCGGTCACCAGGACGGTCCGGACCTTCGCCAGCGCGGCCGCCACCTGCTTCTCGGTGAACGGGCCGGTCCGCTTTGCCGCCGGCAGGACGATCCCCGCCGGTCCCTGCGGGAACCCGGCGGCCGGCGTGCCGTCGAAGGGGCCGGACGCCCGGGGTGGCGCAGCAGGGCTGGCCGTCGGCGCGGCGGACGTGGCCGTCGGCGCGGCGGACGTGCCGGCGGGCGTGGCCGTCGGCGCGGCGGGCGTGGCGGCCGGCGGGCCGAACGTCGGGTACACCACGGGCCGCCCGCCCGCGGACGGCATCGACACCAGGACGGCCCCGCCGACCACCCCGACGAAGGCGAGCAGCAGCAGGGCCGTCGCGCCGGTCAGCAGCGAGCCGGAGTGCCCGCGCAGCCAGCCCCGCAGCCCGTCCGCGGCGGGCGGCGGCTGGCCCGGCCAGCCCGCTGCGGTGGGCGGTCCGGTCGGCGGTCCGGACTGCGGCTGGCGCGGCCAGCCCGATGCGCTGGGCGATCCAGACGGCGGCCCGGGCGGCGGCCCGGCCGGCGGTCCGGAGGGCGGTCCGGTCGGCGGTCCGGAAGGCGGTCCGGAAGGCGGTCCGGAGGGCGGTCCGGACGGCGGCTGGCGCGGCCACTGCGGCGCGGCCGGTGGTCCGGGCCGCTGCCCGGGCGCGGGCGCGGAGTGGCGTGGCGGTGCGGAGTCCGGCCGGTCGTCGGTCATCGCGGCCCCCGGTCAGGAGTGGGCGAGATGTCAGTGAGTGTCCCACCTTGTCGGTCACCGCGGTAGCCCCCGACCGGCCCTCAGCAAGTGTCCGGGACGTCGAGGGTGCGGTCGGGGTCGAAGACGGCGTCCGGGTCCGGGTCCGCCGGCCCACCGAAGCTGGGGGCGCCCACGTCGAGCAGGCCCCTGTCGTACGCCGCGCAGTCGATGTTGGAGCCGTACGAGTCGGCCTTCTCGATCCAGAGCCCGTTGGAGCCGCTCCGCACATCGCCGGGGTGGGGGGTCAGCAGGTGTCCGGGATGTCCAGCGAGCGGTCCGGGTCGTAGAGGGAGTCGGGGTCCGGCTCGGGAGTGGCCAGTGCTGTCCCCTCGCGCGGCGTGCCGACGTTCAGCAGCCCCTTGTCCGAGGCCGCGCAGTCGACGTTCGCGACGTACGAGCCCATGTCGTGGAGCCAGAGACCGCGTGCGCCGGACCGGACGTCGCTCGGGTGGGGCACCTCCCAGACCAGGGTGTCGTGCACGATCACCACCCCGTCGCCGGGCACCACCCGCGGACCGTGGAAGGCGTACGCCCAGACGAAGTTCGTGGTCACCCGGAGCACCCGGACCCCCTGGTCGTCGCGGGTCGCCCGGTAGGTGACCCGGCCCTTCACCCGGGGCTCGTCCGGCAGCAGCCGGGCCCCGGGCGCGAGCCGGGTCGCGACGTTGGCGAAGCTCTCGTCCGTGAGGACCTCCCGGACGTAGTGACGCTCGTCCGGCGCGAACTGCCGCACCAGCCGCTCCCGATCCTTCGCCGACATGAACGCGCGGTCGAGCCGGGCGGTCACCATCGCGGTGCGGATCTTCGTGAGCGCGGCCGACACCTGCTTGGCCGTGAAGCCGCCGGTCGCCTTCGCCGGGGGCAGCGTGATCCCGGCCGCCCCCGCCGGGAAGGCGGCCGCGGGCGTGCCGTCGAACGGGCCGGCGGCCGGGGGTGCCGACGCCGCGCTGGTCGCCTGGATGCCGGCGGGCGGGCTCACCGTCGGGTATGCCCGGGGCTGCGCAGCCGGGCGGCGGACGTGCCGGTATCCGGCCGCGCCCACGTACGTCAGCAGCGCGAGCACCAGCACCGCGCCGACGCCGAGGCGCAGGCCGCGGGCGTGCCGACCGAGCCAGATGCGCAGCCGGGCGGCCGGGCCGACGCGGATCTCCCGTTCCAGCTGGCGTACCCAGTCGGGGATCTCCTCCGGGCCGCTCCCGGAGGGCCGGCCGGGCCGCGGTGGCTCCGGGGTGGGGTCGTCGCTGCTCATCGTTGCGTCCCGGGCAGGAGTGGGGTGAGGGGCGCATGATCTTGACACCCGGCTCGATCAGGGCGGTATCCCCCGCAGGGCCGATCACCGCCGTCTGGCAGGCTTGGCGGTCGTGAGCGCAGACGGTCTGATCGTGGTCGACAAGCCCGGCGGCATGACGTCGCACGACGTGGTGGCCCGCATCCGGCGGCTGGCCCGGACCCGGCGGGTGGGGCACGGCGGCACGCTGGACCCGATGGCCACCGGCGTGCTGGTGATCGGCGTGGGCCGGGCCACCCGGCTGCTCACCTACGTGATCGGCGCCGGCAAGAGCTACACGGCGACGATCCGGCTCGGCCAGGCGACGGTCACCGACGACGCCGAGGGCGACGTGATCGCCAGCACCCCGGCGGGGACGGTCACCGACGAGGCGGTCCGCGCCGCGCTCGCCGCGCTCACCGGCGAGATCGACCAGGTGCCCAGCGCGGTCAGCGCCATCAAGATCAACGGTCAGCGGGCGTACAAGCGGGTGCGCGAGGGGGAGAGCGTCGAGCTGCCGGCCCGGCGGGTGACCATCTCCCGGCTGGACGTGCTGGCGATCCGCCGCGACACCCCGGACGTGGTGGACGTGGACGTCGACGTGACCTGCTCGTCCGGGACGTACATCCGGGCCATCGCCCGGGACGCGGGCCTGGCGCTCGGGGTCGGCGGCCACCTCACGGCGCTGCGCCGCACCGCGGTCGGCGGGTTCACCCTGGCCGAGGCGGCCACCCTCGACGCGCTGGAGCAGCGCGCGCCCGACGTGGTGAACCTGCCGCTGGACGCGGCCGCCGGCCGGTTCTTCCCGCGCCGGGACGCCACGCCCGAGGAGGCGAAGGTGCTCTCCCACGGCGGGCCGCTGGACCCGGCCGGCATCGCCGGGCCGTACGCGGTCTTCGGCCCGGACGGCGGGTTGATCGCTATCGTCAGCGAGCGGGACGGGCGGGCCCGCGCGGAGATCGTGCTGGCCCCCGCCTGAACGGCGCGGGCGGACAGGGGAGGAGCGGCATGCAGCGGTGGCGGGGGTACGAGGCGGCGCCCGGCGGCTGGGGGCGGTCGGTGGTCACCATCGGCGTCTTCGACGGCGTGCACAAGGGGCACCAGGCCACCATCGGCCACGCCGTGGCGCGCGCCCGTGAGCTGGGCGTCAAGTCGGTGGTGGTGACGTTCGACCCGCACCCGGCCGAGGTGGTGCGCCCCGGCTCGCACCCGGCCGTGCTCACCGAGCCGGCCCGCAAGGCGGAGCTCATCGAGGCGCTCGGCGCCGACGTGCTCTGCGTGGTGCCGTTCACCCCGGAGTTCTCCCGGCTGCCGGCCGAGGCGTTCGTGCACGACATCCTCGTCGAGCACCTGCACGCCGCGCTGGTGGTGGTCGGCGACAACTTCCGGTTCGGGCACCGGGCGGCCGGCGACGTGGCGCTGCTGGAGCGGCTGGGCCGCACGTTCGGCTTCGGGGTCGAGGGCGCCCCGCTGGTCGCCGAGGCGGGCACGGTCTTCTCCTCCACGTACATCCGCTCCTGCGTCGACGCGGGCGACGTGGCCGCGGCGGCCGCCGCGCTGGGCCGGCCGCACCGGGTCGAGGGTGTGGTGGTCCGCGGTGACCAGCGCGGGCGGGAGCTGGGCTACCCGACCGCCAACCTGCTGACCCACCGGTACGCGGCGGTCCCCGCCGACGGGGTGTACGCGGCCCGGCTGGTGCGCCGGGGCGGGGAGCCCCTGGCGGCGGCGGTCTCCATCGGCACCAACCCGACCTTCTCGGGCCGGGAGCGCCGGGTGGAGGCGTACGCGCTGGACTTCACCGGCGACCTGTACGGCGAGCGGCTGGCCCTGGACTTCGTGGCGCACCTGCGCGAACAACGGACGTACGACGCGATCGAGCCCTTGGTGGCACAGATCGCCGAGGACGTGGAGCGGACCCGCCGGGCGGTCGGCTGAGCGCGCCGGAGCCGGCCGGCGGGCCCCGTCGCGGCCCTTCGCCGGGCGCTTCCCCACCGGGCTGGTAGGCTGGCGGGGACGTCGGCTGACCGACGTGGGGCCTCGCGTGCCTGCACGACGCCGCGGGTGCGAGGAACCGGTCCGTTACCCGGTCACTCCGACCGATCCGACGGACCTCATCGAACGTTCCACGAAACAGGGAGAACATGGCGCTCGACCAGGAAGCCAAGGCCAAGATCCGTGCGGAGTACGCGACCGCCGAGGGCGACACCGGTTCGCCGGAGGTGCAGGTCGCGGTCCTCACCAAGCGGATCGCCGAGCTCACCGAGCACCTGAAGGTGCACAAGCACGACCACCACAGCCGCCGCGGGCTGCTGCTGCTGGTCGGCCGTCGCCGTCGGCTGCTCAACTACGTCCAGAAGAAGGACATCAACCGCTACCGGTCGCTCATCGAGCGGCTCGGCCTGCGCCGATGATGTGACGGGGGAGTGGCCGCTCGGCCGCTCCCCCGTTCCGGTACCACCAGAAGAACCCGGCCGCGCGACAACCCGAGAGGGAGCCGGTCAGCACCGGTCTCCGGTAGTGGCCCCCGGAATCCCGGCATCATGCCGGCCACCCGGGCGCTTCGATCGAAGACCGGCCGCCTGAGCAGTTCCCCGTGTCGTGGGCCGACGACGCGAAGGAGCACCACAGCACATGACCGAGACCAACCTCGGCACCGAATCCCGCACCGCGGTGATCGACAACGGGTCCTTCGGCACCCGCGAGATCACCTTCTCCACCGGCCGGCTGGCCCGTCAGGCCGCCGGCTCCGTCATCGCCCAGCTCGGCGAGACGGTCGTCCTCTCCGCCACCACCGCCGGCAAGCAGCCCCGGGAGCAGTTCGACTTCTTCCCGCTGACCGTCGACGTCGAGGAGCGGATGTACGCCGCGGGCCGCATCCCCGGCTCGTTCTTCCGCCGCGAGGGCCGGCCCAGCGAGGACGCCATCCTCACCTGCCGGCTGATCGACCGGCCGCTGCGCCCGTCGTTCGTGAAGGGCCTGCGCAACGAGGTCCAGGTCGTCGAGACCGTGCTGGCCCTCGACCCGCAGCACCCGTACGACGTGGTGGCCATCAACGCCGCCTCGATGTCGACCAAGCTCTCCGGCCTGCCGTTCTCCGGCCCGATCGGCGCGACCCGCGTCGCGCACGTCGACGGCCAGTGGGTCGCCTTCCCGACCCTGGAGGAGCTGGCCCGGGCCACCTTCGACATGGTCGTGGCCGGCCGGGCGCTGCCGGACGGCGACGTCGCGATCATGATGGTCGAGGCCGAGGCGACGCCGAACGCCGTGGCCCTGATCTCGGACGGCGCCACCGCGCCGACCGAGGAGATCGTGGCCAGCGGCCTGGAGGCCGCCAAGCCGGCGATCCGCGAGCTGTGCCGCGCGCAGAGCGAGCTGGCCGAGGTGGCCGCCAAGCCGGTCGCCGAGTTCCCGGTCTTCCTGGACTACCAGGACGACGCGTACGAGGCCGTGGCCGAGGTGGCCCGCGCCGAGGTCGCCGAGGCCCTCAAGATCGCCGGCAAGGCGGACCGCGAGGAGGCCCTGGACCGGATCAAGGCCAAGGTCGCCGAGGAGCTCGGCGGTCGGTTCGAGGGCCGCGAGAAGGAGCTTTCCGCCGCCTTCCGGTCGCTGACCAAGTCCGAGGTCCGCAACCGGGTGCTGCGCGAGCAGGTCCGCATCGACGGCCGCGGCCCGCGGGACATCCGCCCGCTGACCGCCGAGGTCGGCGTGCTGCCGCGGGTGCACGGCTCGGCGCTGTTCGAGCGGGGCGAGACCCAGATCCTGGGCGTCACCACGCTGAACATGCTGCGCATGGAGCAGATGGTGGACACGCTGTCCCCGGAGAACCGCAAGCGCTACATGCACAACTACAACTTCCCGCCGTACTCGACCGGTGAGACCGGCCGGGTCGGCTCGCCGAAGCGGCGTGAGATCGGCCACGGCGCTCTCGCCGAGCGCGCGCTGATCCCGGTGCTGCCGTCGCGCGAGGAGTTCCCGTACGCCATCCGGCAGGTCTCCGAGGCGCTCGGCTCCAACGGCTCCACCTCGATGGGCTCGGTCTGCGCCTCGACGCTGGGCCTGCTCTCGGCGGGTGTGCCGCTGAAGGCGCCGGTCGCCGGCATCGCCATGGGCCTCATCTCCGACGAGGTGGACGGCAAGACCCAGTACGTGACGCTGACCGACATCCTCGGCGCCGAGGACGCGTTCGGTGACATGGACTTCAAGGTCGCCGGCACGCGGGAGTTCGTCACCGCGCTGCAGCTCGACACCAAGCTCGACGGCATCCCGTCGGACGTGCTGGCCGCCGCGCTGCAGCAGGCGTACGAGGCCCGGCAGACCATCCTCGACGTGATGCAGCGGGCCATCGAGGCTCCGGCCGAGATGTCGGACTACGCCCCGCGGGTCACCACCGTGAAGATCCCGGTCGACAAGATCGGCATGGTGATCGGCCCGAAGGGCCAGACCATCAACGCCATCCAGGACGAGACCGGCGCCGAGATCTCGATCGAGGACGACGGCACCATCTACGTCGGTGCGACCAACGGCCCGTCGGCCCAGGCCGCGGTCGAGCGGATCAACGCGATCGCCAACCCGACGCTGCCGAAGGTCGGCGACCGGTTCCTCGGCACCGTGGTGAAGACCGCCGCGTTCGGCGCCTTCATCTCGCTGCTCCCGGGCCGCGACGGCCTGCTGCACATCTCCAAGGTGGGCGACGGCAAGCGGGTCGAGAAGGTCGAGGACTTCCTCAACGTCGGCGACAAGGTCGAGGTCGAGATCGCCGACATCGACGCCCGCGGCAAGATCTACCTGGACAAGGTCCGCCCGGAGGGCGCCGAGGCGCCGGCCGCGGCCGAGGCCGAGGGCGGCGAGCGTCCGGCCGGCCGGGACCGCGGCGGCGACCGCGGCCCGCGCGACCGCGGCGACCGCGAGCGCGGCGGCGACCGCGGCGGCCGGGGTCCGGAGCGTGGCGAGGGCGGCGAGGGCGGCGGCGAGTCCCGCCCGCGGCGCCGCACCCGGCACAGCTGATCCACCACCGGCCGGGTGACGCCCACGGGCGTCACCCGGCCGGTGACTGCTCCACCGACGGCTCCAGGTCGCTGTGCCGAGCTGGAGCCGTCGTTCGTTCCCACCGCATTACCCACCCCTCGTCGACCTGAGAGCAGGTTCCTCGTGAGTCGGACCCGTCGTTCGTCCTTCCCGGCGGCTCGACGGGGGGTGCCGTCGCCCGGGCTCGCGCGCGCCGCGAGCGGGACGGCCCGGGCGGTCACCCGTACGCTCAGCGACGACCCGCTGGGCGGCACCGTCCGCCGCACCGTGCTGCCCAGCGGCCTGCGCGTGCTCACCGAGGCGATCCCGGCGATGCGCAGCGTCTCGTTCGGCATCTGGGTGGCGGTCGGGTCCCGCGACGAGACCGGGCCGCAGGCCGGCGCCGCGCACTTCCTGGAGCACCTGCTCTTCAAGGGCACCAACAAGCGCAGCGCGCTGGAGATCTCCTCCGAGATCGAGGCGGTGGGCGGCGAGACCAACGCCTTCACCACGAAGGAATACACCTGCTACTACGCCCGGGTGCTCGACGAGGACCTGCCGCTGGCCATCGACGTCATGTGCGACCTGGTCGCCGACTCGGTGCTGGCCCCCGCCGACGTGGAGACCGAGCGCGGGGTCATCCTCGAAGAGATCGCCATGCACGACGACGAGCCCGGCGACGAGGTGCACGACCTCTTCGCCCGCGCCGTCTACGGCGACCACCCCCTCGGCCGGCTCATCTCCGGCACCGAGGAGACGGTCACCCCGATGACCCGGCGGCAGATCCAGAGCTTCTACCGCCGCCGCTACACCGCGCCGCAGATCGTCATCGCGGCCGCCGGCAACCTCGACCACGCCGCCGTGGTCAAGCTGGTCCGCCAGGCGCTGCGCGGCACCCCGCTGGACACCGACGCGGCCGCGCCGGCCGCGCACCGGCCGGCCACCCCCGCGGTACGCACGAAGCCGGCCGCCACCCTGGTCGAGCCGAAGGAGACCGAGCAGGCGCACGTCATCCTCGGCTGCCCCGGCATCGACCGCACCGACGAGCGGCGCTTCGCCCTCGGGGTGCTCAACAACGTGCTCGGGGGCGGCATGTCCAGCCGGCTGTTCCAGGAGATCCGCGAGCAGCGCGGCCTGGCCTACTCGGTCTACTCCTACGCCAGCCAGTACGCCGACAGCGGCCTGTTCGCCGTCTACGCCGGCTGCGCCCCGGGCAAGGTGGACGAGGTGCTGGACCTGACCCGCGCGGAACTGCAGCGGGTGGCCGCCACCGGGATCACGGAGGCCGAGCTGGCCCGGGGCAAGGGGATGAGCAAGGGCTCCTTCGTCCTCGGCCTGGAGGACACCGGCTCCCGGATGAGCCGGCTGGCCAAGGGCGAGCTGCTCTACGGCAACCTCATGCCGGTCGACGAGCTGCTGGCCCGGGTCGACGCCGTGACGCTGGACGACGTCAACGGCCTCGCCGCCGACCTGCTCGCCCGGCCGATGTCCCTGGCCGTGGTCGGTCCGTTCGACGAGTCCGCCTTCGCCGCCCGCTGACCGTCCCGCTTACCGGTCCGTCGGGGTGGCCGCGTCCCGATTGGGATAGGTTGTGCCCCGTGACTGACGAGCGGGAGAAGACCCCGGTCCGGGTCGGCGTCCTGGGCGCCCGGGGCCGGATGGGCATGGAGGTCTGCATGGCCGTCGACGCGGCCGGCGACCTCGACCTGGCGGCGACCATCGACCAGGGCGACGGCCTGTCCGCCGCCGCCGGCGCCGACGTGGTCGTCGACTTCACCACCCCCGACGTCGTCATGGACAACCTGCGCTGGTGCATCGACCAGGGCATCCACGCCGTCGTCGGCACCACCGGCTTCACCGAGGAGCGCCTCGACCAGGTGCGGGGCTGGCTGGCCGGCAAGCCCGGCGTGGGCGTGGTGATCGCCCCCAACTTCGGCATCGGCGCGGTGCTCATGATGCAGTTCGCCGCCCGCGCCGCCCGGCACTTCGAGTCGGTCGAGATCATCGAGCAGCACCACCCGCGCAAGCTGGACGCGCCCAGCGGCACCGCCACCCACACGGCGCGGCTCATCGCGCAGGCCCGCGCCGACGCCGGGCTCGGCCCCACCCCGGACGCCACGA
This sequence comes from Micromonospora terminaliae, assembly GCF_009671205.1. Classification (NCBI taxonomy): domain Bacteria; kingdom Bacillati; phylum Actinomycetota; class Actinomycetes; order Micromonosporales; family Micromonosporaceae; genus Micromonospora; species Micromonospora terminaliae. Next base: position 333,236 of record NZ_CP045309.1, read on the forward strand.
AGGACGAGGTGGCCGGCGCCCGCGGCGCCGACATCGACGGGGTACGCGTCCACGCCGTCCGCGCCACCGGCCTGGTCGCCCACCAGGAGGTGCTGTTCGGCACCACCGGCGAGACGCTGACCATCCGCCACGACTCGTACGACCGGGCCTCGTTCATGCCGGGCGTGCTCCTGGCCGTGCGCGAGGTCGGCCGCCGGCCGGGGCTCACCGTGGGCCTGGACGCCCTGCTCGACTGACCCCCGGGGGCCAGCCGCACCTGACGGCGGTCGGCGACGCTGACGGTCTGGGGGCGCGGGTGCGCAACGGCGATCAAGCGGCGGGGCGCCCGCCGGGTGCAGGCTGTCCACATGACCCAGACGGACGGACTCACCGGCCTCCTCGACTGGCTCCAGGAAGCACTGGACGACCCGGAGACCGGACCGGCGAGCCTGGCCGCCCGGGCCCACCTGTCCCGGTTCCACTTCGAACGGCTGGTCGCCGCGGCCACCGGGGAACCGCCGGGCGCGCTGCGCCGCCGCCTGCTCCTGGAGCGCGCCGCGCACCGGCTCACCACCAGCGACCGGACCGTCCTCGACGTCGCCGTCGAGGCCGGGTACGGCTCGCACGAGGCGTTCACCCGCGCCTTCCAACGGTCCTACGGCGTCGCTCCGACCGCGCTGCGACGGCGCCCGCCGCTGACCTTCCGCGAGCTGGAGCTGCCCTGCCCCAGCGGCGTCCACTTCCAACCGCCCGGCGGCCTGCGGCTGCCGGCGGCACGTCAGGAGACTCCCATGAACGTTCTCCAGCACCTGGTCGACCACCACGTGCAGACCCTCACGGCGATCATCGAGCGCGCCGCCACCCTCGACGACGAGGTGCTCGACCGGCCCGTCTCGGTGTCCGTGGAGACCATCGACGAGCAGCCGACGCTCCGTTCGCTGATCAACGCCATGGTCACGCAGGAGGAGCACTGGCTCTCGGCGCTGCGCGGCGGCGAGTGGCCCGACGAGAGCGACCAGTCGGTGGCCGGCCTGGCCGCCCGGCACGCCGTCGCCGGCCGCGACTGGCGGGCCTTCGTGGCTCGGACGCTCGCCGCCGGCACCCTGGCGGACACCTTCGTCGACACCACCTGCACGCCGCCGACGACGCACAGCCTGGGCGGCACCATCGGCCACGTGATCACCTTTGCGGCCGTGCGCCGCACCCTGGCCATCGGCGCCCTGCACACCGCCGGCATCACCGATCTCGGCGCCGGCGACCCGCGCCCGTACCTGGACGCGGCGGCGACCGCACCGGCCGGCTGACGGCCGCGGTCGACGTTGAGGAGACAGGTGTGCGGCTGCGGCGAAAGCGATGGCCGGGGGTGCGGGCCGGCCCTAGGCTGACCGCCATGATCGATTCCGGGCTGCGTGACCGCGCCGGCCGCCGGGTGACCCTGCGGCCGGTGGACGACGACAACTGGCGGGCGGTGGCCGACGTCGCGCCCCGCGACGACCAGCGCACCTTCGTGCCGGCGCTGGCGGCCCGCTACCTGCTGCTGACCATGCGCGCGGACGTCTGGACCTCGCTCGCCGTGTACGCGGACGAGACGGTGGTCGGGCACGTCATGTGGGGCGTGGACGACGACGCCTCCCGCTGGATCGGCGGCATGGTGATCGACGCCGCCGAACAGGACCGCGGCATCGGCCGCGCCGCGGTGAAGACCCTCACCGACTGGCTGGCCAAGGCGGGACAGCCCATCCGCCTGAGCTACCACCCCGACAACACCCCCGCGGCGGCCCTCTACACCTCCCTGGGCTTCCGCCCGACAGGCGCGATGGAGGACGACGAACTGATCGCCGAACTGACCCCGGCCTGACCTCCCCCGGGCCCGACCCCACCCCGTTGATCATGAGGTTTGCGGCACTCAAGGAGATCAACTTCGCCACTAACCTCATGATCAACGCCGGGGGCCGGGCGGGGGTCCGGGGGAGGGGGTGGGGGGCTCAGGCGGGGGAGTGGGTTGGGTTTATGGGTCGGCGGGGGGTGGGGATCTTCAGGCCCGTCGGGAGGTTGGTAACGGTGGCCTGGCCGGTGTGGTCGACCGTGACCTTGACCTGCGTGCCGGCGATTCGCAGGCCCTCGGCGGTCAGGGCGCCCAGTTCGGGGCCGGCCAGGGGGCGGAGGTCGACGCGGCCGGCCGGCACGTCGGGGTAGACGCCGAGGCCGGCCTGGAGGAGCAGCACGGCCGCCGCCGCCGACCAGGCCTGCGGGTGGCACGCCGCCGGGTACGGCGCCGGCCGGCCGAGCAGCGCCCGGTCGTCCCCGCCGTACAGCTCGGGGAGGCGGTAGTCGAACGCCTCGGCGGCCGCCAGCAGGCCGTCGGCCAGCCGGAGCGCCGCCGCCCGGTGCCCGGCCCGGGCCAGCCCGCCCAGCACGATCGCGGTGTCGTGTGCCCAAATCGACCCGCAGTGGTAGGACAGCGGGCTGAACCCGGCGTCATCGGTGGACATGGTGCGCAGCCCGAAGCCGCCCGCCAGGGCCTCGGTCGAGAGCAGGGCGGCGACCTGGGCCGACTCGGCGTCCGACAGCAGCCCGGTGCCGAGCAGGTGGCCGATGTTGCTGGTCAGCGAGTCCACCGGGCGCTTGTCCCGGTCGAGGGCCAGGGCGGGCTGCGGGCCGTGCGGGCCCTCGACCCAGAACGCGCCGCGGAAGCGGGCGGCGAGCCGGTCGGCGTAGGAGCGCCAGCGGTCGGCGCCGGGGCGGCCGAAGGCTTCCAGCAGGTCGGCCCCGTTCACGGCGGCCTGGTACGCATACCCCTGCACCTCGGCCAGCACGATGGGCGGCTGCGCGAGGCGGCCGTCCCGGAAGCGCACCGCGTCACCGGAGTCCTTCCAGCCCTGGTTGGCCAGGCCGTGGCCGGTGGTGTCGACGTACTCGACGAAGCCGTCGCCGTCGGCGTCGGCATGCTCGCCGAGCCAGCCGAGCGCCGCCTCCAGGTGGGGGAGCAGCGGCTCGACCTGGTCGGGGGCGAGCCCCCAGCGCCAGGCGTCATGCAGCAGGCCGACCCAGAGCATGGTGGCGTCGACCGTGCCGTAGTAGGCGGGCGGCAGCCGCAGCCCGTTGCCGGACAGGGCGAACTCGTGCCGGCGCAGCTCGTGCAGGATCTTGCCGGGGGCCTCGCCGGTGGCGGGGTCGACCCGGGTGCCCTGCCGGCGGGCCAGCACGCGCAGGGTGCCGGCCGCCAGGTCGGTGCCGAGCGGCAGCATCATCCGGGCGGCCCAGAGGCTGTCCCGGCCGAAGAGGGTGAGGAACCAGGGCACGCCGGCGCCGAGGAAGACGTCCTCCGGGTGGGCCGGCTCGGCCAGCCGCAGCCCGCGCAGGTCGGCCAGGGATCGGTCGAGGAGCCGGACGAGGCGGCGGTCGTCGGCGCGTACGGCCGGCTCGGACCAGCCGGGGCCGGGTGGGGCGGCGGTCACCACGGCCTTCGGGTCGGTGACGGCCAGCCGCCAGCGCAGCGTCGCGGACTCGCCGGGAGCGAGCGTGACGGGCCAGCTCAGCCGGGGTGCGGTGGCCCGGTCGGCGGTGGCGTCCACGATGGCCGCCTCGCCGGTCACGGTCACCGTGAGCCCCTCGGCGGCCCACTGGACCCGGCCCGGCTCGCCGGCCTTCGCCTCCAAGGGAGCGCCGCTCCCGCCGGACTTGACCAGCTCGATGGGGGCGAGGTCGCAGCCGAGGTCGACGCTGACGGTGGTACGGACCGGGTCGGTGGCGGTGGACGTGACCACGAGTTCCTCGGTGACGCCGTGCGGGCCGGCCTGCCGGGTGCGCTCGACCCGGACGGTCGGGTCGGGTGTGGGGTCGCCGAGCCAGCGGGCCAGGGCGACGAAGCGGGCGCCGTGCGGCCCGGCGGGCCCGCGGGTCAGCGCCTCCGGTTCCCGGTCGTCGAGGCGTAGCTCGGCGCGGGAGAGCACCCGGGCGTCGGCGTGGAAGACGCCCTGGACGCCGTGCGGCCGGATCTGTCCCGCCGCGTCGCCCAGCGCGCTGGTGGGGGCGTGCACCACGCCGACCAGGTCGTGCAGCAGCGGTTGCAGGTGGCGTTCGGACAAGGGGAACTCCCGGTGCTGATCGATGGGACGGCGCCGTCTTGACAGATGGCTCCGGCCGGTGCAAAGTGCGAAACATTCCAGAAACTTTGAACGATCTAATCCTGCCCCATCGGAGTTGGATCGTTCAAGGCGGCGAGAGGGTTTTAGTGGCTGAAAAGGTGACCATCGCGACGGTGGCCCGGCACGCCCAGGTGAGCCGGCAGACCGTCTCCAACGTGCTCAACGCGCCGCACATCGTCCGCGAGGAGACCCGGCGGCGGGTGCAGGAGGCGATCAGTGCGCTCGGCTACCGGGCCAACCAGGCCGCCCGGCAGATGCGCACCGGCCGCTCCCGCCTCATCGCCGTCCGCATCGAGCCCACCCGGGACGGGATCAACGGCTCGGTGCTCGACCGGTTCCTGCACGGCCTCACCGAGACGGCCGACGCCGCCGGCTACCGGGTCCTGCTCTACACGGCCCGGGACGACGACCAGGAGATCGCCACCTACGACGACCTGCTCGGCGCGTACGACCTGGACGCGTTCGTGCTCACCGGCACCAAGCACGGCGACCCGCGCACCGCGTGGCTCGCCGAGCGCGAGGTGCCCTTCGTGACCTTCGGCCGGCCCTGGGACGCCCTCGACGGGCACCCGTGGGTCGACGTGGACGGCGCCGCCGGCACCGCCCAGGCCACCCGGCACCTGCTCGACGCCGGCCACCACCGGATCGCCTTCCTCGGCTGGCCCACCGGCTCCGGCGTCGGCGACGACCGGTGCGCCGGCTGGCGTACCACGATGACGGCGGCCGGCCACGACGTCGCCGGCCTGCGCCGCGAGAGCGAGGACGGCATCGCCGAGGGCGAGCGCGTGCTGCGCGACCTGCTCGCCCACGACGCGCCCCCGACCGCGGTGGTCTGCGCCAGCGACTCGCTCGCCCTCGGCGCGCTCCAGGCCGTCCGCGACGCCGCGGCGCCGGTCGCCGTCGTCGGCTTCGACGACACCCCGGTGGCCGCCGCGGTCGGCCTGAGCAGCGTCAGCCAGCCGCTCGCCGCGGCCGCCGCCCGCTGCGTCGACCTGCTCACCACCCTGCTCGACGGCCAGCCCACCGACCAGCAAGTGCTGCTCACTCCCACGCTGGTGCTCCGGCACACGGCGTGACCACATCCCCCATCAGGAGAGTCAGATGACACCTCGCACCCTCACCCGGGCGGCGGTGGCCGGCGTCGCCGCCGTCGCCCTGTTCGGCTCCGCCGCGTGCGGCAGCGGCTTCGACGACTCGGCGAAGGACACCAAGCAGTCCAGCGGCCCGGCCAGCCTGCAGATCCTGATCGGCTCCTCCGGCGACGCGGAGACCAAGGCCGTGCAGGACGCCGCCGCCAAGTGGGCCTCGTCGAGCGGCAACACCGCCACGGTCACCCCCGCCCAGGACCTCACCCAGCAGCTCGGCCAGGCCCTCGCCGGCGGCACCCCGCCGGACGTCTTCTACGTCGACGCGACCCGGTTCGCCGACTACGCCAGCGTCGGCGCGCTGGAGCCGTACGGCGACAAGATCAGCAACACGGACGACTTCTACGAGAGCCTGCGCACGACCTTCACCTACGACGGCAAGCTCTACTGCGCGCCGAAGGACTTCTCGACCCTCGCCCTGGAGATCAACACCGACCTGTGGGCGAAGGCCGGCCTGACCGACGCCGACGTGCCGACCACCTGGGACCAGCTCACGGCCGTCAGCCAGAAGATCAAGGCGAAGAAGATGGTGGCGCTCGCCCTCGGCGACACCCGCGACCGGATCGGCGCCTTCATGGTGCAGAACGGCGGCTGGCTCATGAGCAAGGACGGCAAGCAGCCGACCGCGGACACCCCGGAGAACCTCCAGGCCCTCCAGTACGTGAAGTCGCTGCTCACCAACGGTTACGCGAAGTTCCCGAAGCAGCTCGACTCCGGCTGGTCCGGTGAGGCGTTCGGCAAGGGCAAGGCCGTCATGACCATCGAGGGCAACTGGATCAAGGGTGCCCTGCAGAACGACTTCCCGAACGTGAAGTACAAGGTCGTGCCGCTGCCGGCGGGCCCGAAGGGGCAGGGCACCCTCTCGTTCACCCAGTGCTGGGGCGTCGCGGCCAAGTCGAAGTACAAGGACCAGGCGATCAAGTTCGTCGAGGCGATGACCGCGGGCGACCAGCAGGTGGCCTTCGCCAAGGCGTTCGGCGTGATGCCGTCCCGGCAGTCCGTCCGCGACCAGTACTCCAGCGCCTTCCCGGCGGACAAGCCGTTCATCGACGGCGTCGCGTACGCCCAGGGCCCGGTGAACGCCCCGAAGATGGACAGCGTCCTGCGCGACCTGGAGGCCGGCCTGCAGGGGCTCGCCACCGGTGACCCGAAGACGGTCCTGGCCAACTTCGACAAGAACGCCAAGGCGGCGCTCGGCGGCTGAGCGGTCGCGGAGGGGCCCGGCTGGGCCCCTCCGCGCCGGCTCCCGTGGACAAGGAGGGAGGGACGAGATGGCAACCGAAGCGTTGCGAGCGCCGGCGACCACGCCGGCCCGGCCGCCACGCCGTCGCGGCGGCGGCATCCGCGGCAACGAGAACATCGCCGGCTGGCTCTTCGTCGCGCCGGTGATCGTGATCCTCGGGCTCTTCCTGCTGCTGCCGATCCTCATGGCGCTGTGGGTGAGCCTCACCGACTGGAACGGCCAGGGCAGCCCGTTCACCGGCGGCGTGCCGTTCGTGGGCGGGAAGAACTACTCCCGGCTGTTCACCGAGGACGGGCTCGCCCGCCGGGACTTCATGACCAGCATCCGCAACAACATGTACTACGTGGGCATCGTCGTGCCGGTGCAGACCGCGCTGGCCCTCGGCCTCGCCCTCGTGGTCAACAACCGGATGCTCAAGGGGAAGGGCTTCTTCCGCAGCGCCTTCTACTTCCCCTCGGTGACCAGCTCCGTGGCGATCAGCGTGGTGTTCCTGTTCCTGTTCGCCAACTCCGGTGCGGTCAACAAGCTCCTCGGCCTCCTCGGCATCAACGGGCCGGAGTGGTTCGCCGACTCCCGCGGCGTGCTGCACCTGCTGCTCGGCGCCGTCGGCGTGGACGCCCCGCCCGGCGCGCTCACCTCCGGCGGCCCGTTCGGGCTGACCTGGTGGGACTGGCTCTCCGGGCCGAGCGTGGCCATGGTCTCGATCATCTGCCTGGTCATCTGGACCACCTCGGGCACGTTCATGCTCATGTTCCTGGCCGCGCTGCAGAACGTCCCGGTGGCCCTCGACGAGGCCAGCACCCTCGACGGGGCGACCCGCTGGCAGCGCTTCCGCCACGTCACCCTGCCGCTGATCAAGCCCACCATGTTCCTGGTGCTCACCCTCGGCCTGATCGGCTCCTGGCAGGTCTTCGACCAGGTGTACGTCATGAGCCAGGGCGACCCGGCCAAGACCACGCTCACCCCCGCGTACCTGTCCTACCGGACCGCCTTCCGGGACTTCGACTACGGCTCGGGCGCGGCCATCTCGTTCGTGCTGTTCCTGATCATCATCCTGCTCACCCTGCTCCAGCGCCGGGTGATGGCCGACCGGGACGAGCCCCGGCGGGCCCGGTGGTGGCGGCGACGCGTACCGGAGAGGTCCTGACATGGCCGTGCTCACCGACCGGCCGGCGACGCCCGTCGCGCGCCGCGCCGACCGCGGGCCACGCGCCCGGGTCAACCGCATCCTCGGGTACGCGGTCCTGGTCGCCTTCGGGATGATCTTCCTCTACCCGTTCGTCATCCAGCTCGGCAACTCGTTCAAGACCGAGCCGGACGCGGCGGCGAACCCCCTGTCGCCGCTGCCCGACACGCTGACCCTGGCCGGCTTCGAGCGGATCTTCGCGGGCACCAACTTCCCGCTCTGGCTCGGCAACTCGCTGCTCGTCACCGTGCTGGTCACCCTCGGCCGGGTCTTCTTCGACTCGCTGGCCGGCTACGCGCTGGCGCGGCTGCGCTTCCGCGGCCGGGCCGGGCTGTTCGCCGCGGTCATCGCGGTGATGGCGGTACCCGGCGTGGTGCTGCTCATCCCGAAGTTCCTGGTGCTCAAGCAGCTCGGCCTCTACGACAGCTACGCGGGCCTCGTGGTGCCGCTGCTCGCCGACGCGGCCGGGGTCTTCATCATGAAGCAGTTCTTCGAGTCGGTGCCGGTCAGCGTCGAGGAGGCGGCCCGGATCGACGGCGCGGGCGTATTCCGGACCTTCTGGTCCGTGGTGCTACCGATGGCCCGGCCGGCCCTCATCACGTTGACGATCCTGTCGTTCCAGGGCTCCTGGAACGAGTTCCCGCACAGCCTGGTCTCGGTGCAGAATCCGGACCTGTTCACCCTGCCCCGCGGGCTGGCCGACCTGGTCAGCGGCTCGCTCGGCAAGGGCACCCAGTATCCGCTCAAGCTGGGCGCCGCGCTGCTCGCCACCATCCCGGTGGCGGTGCTCTTCGTGATCTTCCAGCGCTACTTCGTGCGCGGCGCGAACGAGGGCGCCGACAAGGGCTGACCGGCGGCCGGCGGTCCCGCCCCGTGCCGGGACCGCCGGCCCCGGCTCAGGCTCAGGCGGCCGGCTCGGTGGGGACGCCGACGTGCAGGCGGACCTGCGGGACCAGCATGTCGTCCACGTCGAGCGCGCGGCCCGCGCCGTCCGGCTCCCAGCCGGTCGAGGTGAGGAACTTCCGGGTCGCCGCGTCGGCGTCGAACGCCCAGGCCACCGCGCGGGTGAAGCCGTCTTCCCGCCAGTGGTCGACCATGGCGGCGAGCAGCCGGCTGCCGTGCCCGCGCCGGCCCCAGCGCGGCTCGACCAGCAGGTCCGTCACGGCCGCCACGCCGTCGGCCAGCGCGTCGGCCGGCTCGCCCGGCGCGAGCGCCTCCGCATCGGCCGGACCGGAGGCGGCGAACCCCACCAGATACGATTGCTCGGCCTGTTCGACGGCGACCAGCACGCGGTGCGCGCCCGAGGGCGGCTCCTGCACCGCCGCGCTCCACCGCCGGGCGAGGTACGCCTCGTCCAGGTTGTCGAGCACGTGCCGGGGCAGGATCCGGCGGTACGCGGCCCGCCAGGTGGCGAGCTGGAGGCGTGCGATCTCGCCGGCGTCCTCCGGACGCGCGGGGCGGACGAACCCGAGAGCCATGGCACGAGAGCCTACGCAGGGCGAGGAGGGCGACGGTGGCGCAGGGTGCCAGGCGGGCCATCGCGCAGGTCGTCGCCGTGGTGGCGCTCGCCGTGGCGGTGACCGCCTTCCTCTCGGTGGCGGCCGTGCGGCACGGCTTCTTCGACCTCAAGGTCTACTACGGCGCGCTGACCTTCTGGGTGCACGACGGCGGCGAGATCTACGACTTCCTCAAGGGCGGCACCCAGTACGGCTTCACCTACCCGCCGTTCGCCGCGCTGGTCATGCTGCCCATGGCGTACCTGCCGTGGCCGGCGGCCATCACCGTGAGCGTGGCCGCCACCGTGGTGGTCAGCGCCGTGGTGATCTGGTGGCTGCTCGACCCGGTGGCCCGCCGCGCCGGCTGGACCCGCTGGTTCGTCCTGGCGGTGGCGCTCTGCCTCGCCGCCGCCTACGAGCCGATGCGCGAGACGGTCAACTTCGGCCAGGTCAACATGCTGCTGCTGTTCCTCGTGGCGGTGGACCTGCTCCGGCTGCTGCCGGCGCGCAACCGGTGGGCCGGGGTGGGCATCGGGCTGGCCACCGCGATCAAGCTGACCCCGGGCATCTTCATCGTCTACCTGCTGGTCACCGGGCGCTGGCGGGCCGCGTTCACCGCCATGGGCGCGGCGGCCGCGGCGACCCTGGCGGCCGCCGCGCTCTTCCCGGACGCCTCCCGGGAGTTCTGGACCGAGGCGCTGTGGAACACCGACCGGGTGGGCGAGCTGGCCTTCGTCTCCAACCAGTCGCTGCGCGGGGTGGTGGCCCGGCTCGATCCGGAACACCCGAGCACCGTGGCCTGGCTCGCGCTGGTCCTCGCCACCCTGGCCGTCTGGGGCTGGCGTTCCCGGGCCGCGGTGGCCGCCGGCGACGAGGCCACCGGCCTGGCGCTGACCGGCGCCACCATGTGCCTGGTCAGCCCGGTGACCTGGGTGCACCACCTGGTCTGGCTGCTGCCCGGGCTGATCCTGCTGGTCGACAACGGCATGGCGGCCCCCGCCCGGAGCCGCCGGCGCCGCCTGCTGCTGGCCGCCGCGCTCATCGGGTACGCCTTCCTCATCAGCCGGATCGTCTGGGCCTGGGAGAAGGACTTCACCGGCGTCGACGGGTTCCTGGGCAGCAACGCCTACGTGTGGATCAGCCTCGCGCTGCTGCTCGCCCTGCCGATCCGGCACTGGGCCACGCCGACCGGCGGTGGCCCCGCCGAGCGGGGCGGGCCGGCCGGGTCAGCCGTCGAGCCGGGCGGTGTAGCGCAGCTCGAGGAGCCGGACCGGGTCCCGCCCGCCGTGCAGCGGGACCGCGTAGGTGGACTCCTCCCCGTCCGGTGACAGCCCGGCCCGCTCGTAGAAGCGGCGGGCCCGGGCGTTGCCGGCGAGCACCCAGAGCCGGTACTCGGCCACGCCCCGCTCCGTGAGACCGGCCCGGGCCGCCGCGAACAGCGCCTGACCGGTCCCGCTGCCCCACCGCGCCGGATCCAGGTAGATCGCCAGGATCTCCCCGTACGCCGGGTCGAGGTCGCCGCGGTCCTGGTTGTTCCGGTACGGCCCGAAGGTGGTGAAACCCTCGATCGTGCCGTCGGCCTCGGCGACCAGCGTGGTGAAGGGGTGCTCCGGGTCCGCCGTGCCGAGTTCCCGGCGGCGCTGCGCCCAGGCGGCCGGGTTCAGCCGGTCCAGCACCTCGGCCGGCATGATCCCCGCGTACCCCGACTGCCAGCCGCGGATGTGCACCCGGGCGATCGCCTCAGCGTCGTCCGGTTCCTCCCGGCGGATGGTGACCACCCGTCCGTTCTATGCCGCGCCGGGCCATCGGTCCAGCCGCCGCACTGCGACAACTCCAGCTCGGCGCGTCTAACGCCGCGCCGCGACCTGGAGTCGTCGTGTCAGACGGGTGGAATAGGGTCCCGGACGATGGCCGTACCGGAATCTCTCTCCCTCGCCCAGGCCCGCCGGATCGCCCTGGCCGCCCAGGGCTTCGCCGACCCGGCGCCCACCGGGGTGCCCACCCGCCGGCACCTGCGCCGGGTGCTCGACCGGGTCGGGCTCATCCAGATGGACTCGGTCAACGTCCTGCAACGCGCGCACTACCTGCCGCTCTACAGCCGGCTCGGGCCCTACCCGACCACCCTGCTCGACACGGCGGCCTACCGGCGTCCCCGCGACCTGTTCGAGTACTGGGCGCACGAGGCGTCGCTGGTCCCCGTGGGGCTGCACCCGGCGCTGCGCTGGCGGATGGCCAAGGCCCACGACGAGGCCTGGGGCGGCATGCGCCGGATCGCCCAGGAGCAGCCCGAGCTGGTCGCCTGGGTACGCGACGAGGTGGCCGCCCGGGGCCCGCTCACCGCCGCCGAGATCGAGCACGACGCGCCCCGGGAGACCGGCAACTGGGGCTGGAACTGGTCCACGGTCAAGCGCGCGCTCGAGTTCCTGTTCTGGGCCGGCGAGGTGACCGCCGCCGACCGCACCACCTCGTTCGCCCGCCGCTACGACCTGCCCGAGCGGGTGCTGCCGGCCGCCGTGCTGGACGCGCCCACGCCGAGCACCGCCGACGCCCACCGCACGCTGGTGGCGATCGCCGCCCGGTCGCTGGGCGTGGCCGCCGAGCCGGAGCTGCGCGACTACTTCCGGCTGCCGGTCGCCGGTGCCCGGCAGGCCATCGCCGAGCTGGTCGAGGCCGGCGAGCTGACCCCGGTCACCGTGGCGGGGTGGCGGCAGCCGGCCTACCTGCACGCTCAGGCCCGGCTGCCCCGCTGGGTGCGCGGCAACACGCTGGTCAGCCCGTTCGACCCGCTGGTCTGGGAACGGGGCCGCACCGAGCGGCTCTTCGACTTCACCTACCGGATCGAGATCTACGTGCCCGCGCCGCAGCGGGTCTACGGCTACTACGTGCTGCCCTTCCTCCAGGGCGAACGCCTCACCGCCCGGGTCGACCTCAAGGCCGACCGGAAGGCCGGCGTGCTGCTGGTGCCGGCCGCGTGGGCGGAGCCGGGCGCCGACCCGGGGGAGACCGCGGTGGCGCTCGCCGCCGAGCTCTACCGCCTCGCCGGCTGGCTCGGCCTGGACGCGGTCGCCCCGCCCGCCGGCGGCGACCTGGCCGCTCCGCTGGCCGCCGCCCTGGTGGGCGTGGCAGGTGTACGGTGAGCGCGTGACGAGCGTTGACCGGCCGGCCGCCGCGCCCGACCCGCATTCGGCGACCCCGCCCGCCGGTCCCACCGGTCCGGCCCTGGCCGGACCGCCCGCCACCGTCACCGGCCCGCACGCGGAGCACGCCGTGGGGCCGCACGCGGTGCATGCCGTGGGGCCGCACGCGGTGCACGCCGTGGGGCCGCACGCGGTGCACGCCGTGGGGCCGCACGCGGTGCACGCCGTGGGGCCGCACGCGGAGCATGCCGTGGGGCCGCACGCGGAGCATGCCGCCGGGGCTTACGGGGCGCCCGGGTCGTGGCCGGCCGGGGTGGCCTACCCGGCGGTCGAGCCGGACCGGTTCACCCGCCTGGTGCTGCGGCTGCACGCTCGCGCTCCGCGCTGGGCGGTGCCCCTCGCGGCGCTCGGCTGCGTCGGCCTGGGCATGGCCTACGCCCTGCTCAGCGACCCCACCCACAGTGACCCGGACGCGCGGCCGACCTGCCTGCTCAAGCTCACCACCGGGCTGGACTGCCCGGGCTGCGGCGGCACCCGCGCCCTCTGGTACGTGCTGCACGCCGACCTGCCCGCCGCCGCCCGGCACCACTTCCTGTTCGTCTTCTCGCTGCCGTTCCTGGCCTGGCTCTTCGTGAGCTGGGCGGGCAACCGGGCCTTCGGCTGGCGGCTGCCCGAGCTGCGGATCAGCCCCAAGGTGATCGGCGGCTTCCTGGCCCTGTGGCTCGCCTTCTCGGTGGCGCGCAACCTGCCCTGGGCCCCGTTCACGTCGCTCTACGTCTGACCGCCCGCGCAGCTCCCGCCGGTCGTTCCCGGCTCCGACGGTGGTTCCCGGCTCCGATGGTGGTTCCCGGCTCTCGATCGTGGTTCCCGGCGTTCCTGAGCGTGGTTCTCGCGCTTCCGGAAATCGAAGCCTGCCCCAAGCCGTTCGGCGTGCCGGCGGCCGTTCAGGAATCGCTCCGGCCGAGTCGCCGTCCAGCGCCTGCGTGCCTTTCGAGCTGAGTTGTTGGTGATGTCATCGCAGTCTTGTGCGCGCCCGCTCGCCGCCGACTCGTCGCCTGTCCTCCGTCGCCTGGACGGCCCTCATGGAGTAGCCGGCCGTTCAGGAGGCGCAGCCCCGGGATCGTTGTCCTGCGCCGGGTGCCTTTCGAGCTGAGTGGTTGGTGATGTCATCGCAGTCTTGTGCGCGCCCGCTCCCCGCCGACTCGTCGCCTGTCCTCCGTCGCCTGGACGGCCTCATCGAGTAGCCGGCCGTTCAGGAGGCTCAGCGCCGGGTCGTTGTCCTGCGCCTGCGTGCCTTTCGAGCTGAGTCGTCGGTGATGTCACGGCGGGCTTGCCACTCGCGCTGACCGCTGGGCCGCCCTCCGCCCGCAAACGCCCCAGCGAGCAGTCCGCCGCTGAATCTTGGAGAGTTTCTGTCCAGACCGAACGGAAACTCTCCAAGATCTCACCGCGGCCCGTTCACCGCGGCCCGTTCACCGCGGCCCGTTCACCGCGGCTTGTTCACCGCGGCCCGCACGCCGCGGTTTGTTCACCGCGGCCCGCACGCCGCGCCCGCACGCCGCGCCGCGCCCGCTGCGGCCCGGTGAGGCCGCGGTGCCCGACGAGCGTCCGAGCCTCATCGCGCATCGATCACCTCGGGCATGATGTCGGCACCGACTCAGCTCGACAGGCTGCCGCAAGAGACCCCGCCCCAACGCACCGCCCCCGAACCCACCGGCCCCGAACGCACCGCCCCCCAACGCACCGCCCCCCAACGCACCGCCCCCGAACGCACCGCCCCCGCCGCCGGAGGGCCGCCGAGATCTTGGACACTTGCCGTTCGGAGCGGACGGGAAGTGTCCAAGATTCGCAGCTGGTGCCCCGCTTCACCTCCGCGCGCCCAAGTTTCGCGACCGGCCCAGGGGCCACTACAGTCGCAGGAATGCCGGAGATGGTGCAGCCCCAGGTCAAGTTGATCGCGTGGACCCAGTTCCAGGCCCCGGACGACGTGCCGTGGTCGACCGACGCGGAGGGCGGTCAGGCGCTCGCCGAGTTCGCCGGCCGGGCCTGTTACCAGAGCTGGAAGAAGCCGAACCCGGCCACCGCGACGAACGCCGGTTACCTGGCGCACATCCTGGACGTGGGGCACCTGTCCGTGCTGGAGCACGGCTCCGTGAGCTTCTACTTCAGTGGGGTGTCCCGGTCCTTCACCCACGAGCTGATCCGGCACCGGCACTTCTCCTACTCGCAGCTCTCCCAGCGCTACGTCCCGGAGCGGGACGCGGCCATGGTCGAGCCCGCGGTGATCGCCGAGGACCCGGAGCTGCACAAGAGGTTCGTCGAGGCGAGCGAGGCGGCGGTCCGGGCGTACACCGAGTTGCTGGAGGGTCTGGAGGCCCGGTTCACCGACGAGCCCAACCCGACGCTGCGCCGCAAGCAGGCCCGGCAGGCGGCCCGCGCGGTGCTGCCCAACGCCACCGAGACCCGGATCGTGGTGACCGGCAACTACCGGGCGTGGCGGCACTTCATCAAGATGCGCGCCACCGAACACGCCGACGTCGAGATCCGCGAGCTGGCCGTGGAGTGCCTGCGGCAGCTCCAGGGCGTCGCGCCGAACGTCTTCGCCGACTTCGTGATCTCCACGCTTCCCGACGGCACCGAGGTGGCGGCGTCTCCGCACGCCGAGTGAGTCGTCGCCCTTCGCCGCCGGGGCCCCGGTGGTCGTCCGCTAGGTTGTGAACATGACGCACGACCTCCCTGCCGCCGCGAACCGGGGCGCGTCGCGCCCGTTCGGGCGACTGATCACGGCCATGGTGACCCCGTTCACCGCCGACGGGTCGCTCGACCTCGACGGCGCCGCACGGCTCGCCGGCCACCTCGTCGACGAGCAGGGCAACGACGCGCTGGTACTCAACGGCACCACCGGCGAGTCGCCGACCACCACCGACGCGGAGAAGGAGGCCCTGATCCGCGCCGTCGCGGAGGCGGTCGGTGACCGGGCCCGGATCGTGGCCGGGGTGGGCACCAACGACACCCGGCACACGGTCGAGCTGGCCGCCCAGGCGGAGAAGGCCGGCGCGCACGGCCTGCTGGTGGTGACCCCGTACTACAACAAGCCGCCGCAGGCCGGGCTGCTGAGCCACTTCACCGCGGTCGCCGACGCCAGCGGCCTGCCGATCATGGTGTACGACATCCCGCACCGCACCGGCACCGCGATCGCCACCGACACCCTGGTGAGGCTGGCCGAGCACGGCCGGATCGTGGCGGTCAAGGACGCCAAGGGCGACCTCACCGCCACCTCCTGGGTGCTGGCCCGCAGCGACCTGGCCTTCTACTGCGGTGAGGACGCCCTGACCCTGCCCGCCCTGGCGGTCGGCTCGGTCGGTGTGGTCGGCACCTCCACGCACTTCACGGGCGCGCAGACCAAGCAGATGATCGAGGCGTACGAGGCGGGCGACATGGCCACGGCGCTCACCCTGCACCGGCGGCTGCTGCCCCTGTTCACCGGCATCTTCCGGACCCAGGGCGTGATCCTGGTGAAGGCCGGCCTGGCGGCCAAGGGCCTGCCGGCCGGGCCGGTACGCCTGCCGCTGGTGGACGCCACCAGCGACGAACTGGCCCAGCTGCGCGCCGACTGCGCCGCCGCGGGCCTGCCCCTGCCCGAATGATCGAACGACACGACGGACGCCGCGCGACGGCGTCGCAGAATGAGGTGACGCGTGACCGAGGCGCACATCGAGGGTGAGCTGCCCCCGCCACTGCCGGAGGGCGGCCTGCGGATCATCCCGCTCGGCGGACTCGGCGCCATCGGCCGGAACATGACGGTCTTCGAGTACGACGGCAAGCTGCTGATCGTGGACTGCGGGGTACTCTTCCCCGACGTCGAGCAGCCGGGCGTGGATCTGATCCTGCCCGACTTCGGCCCGATCCTGGACCGGCTCGGCGACGTGCAGGCGATCGTGCTCACCCACGGACACGAGGACCACATCGGCGCGGTGCCGTACCTGCTCGCCCACAAGCCGGACATCCCGCTGGTCGGCTCGCAGTTCACCCTGGCGCTGGTCGAGGCGAAGCTGGCCGAGCGGCGGATCCAGCCGTACACGCTGACGGTCGCCGAGGGCCGGCGCGAGCGGCTCGGCCCGTTCGAGTGCGAGTTCTTCGCCGTGAACCACTCGATCCCGGACGCGCTCGCGGTGGCCATCCGCACCGGCGCCGGCCTGGTGCTGCACACCGGCGACTTCAAGATGGACCAGCTCCCGCTCGACGGCCGCATCACCGACCTGGCCGGCTTCGCCCGGCTCGGCGCCGAGGGCGTGGATCTGCTGCTCTCCGACTCCACCAACGCGGAGATCCCCGGCTTCGTCACCCCGGAGCGGGAGATCGGCCCGGTGCTCGACTCGATCTTCGCGAAGGCGCGTGGCCGGATCATCGTCGCCTCGTTCGCCTCCCACGTGCACCGGGTGCAGCAGGTCTTCGACTCGGCGATCGAGCACGGCCGCAAGGTGGCGCTGATCGGCCGGTCGATGGTGCGCAACATGGGCATCGCCCGCGACCTGGGCCTGCTCAACATTCCGCCGGGCCTGGTGGTCGGGCTGGAGGAGGCCACGACCCTGCCGCCCGAGCAGATCGTGCTGATGTCCACCGGCTCGCAGGGCGAGCCGATGAGCGCGCTGGGCCGGATGGCCAGCGGCGACCACCGGCACATCACCATCGCCCCCGGCGACACCGTGGTGCTCGCGTCCTCGCTGGTACCGGGCAACGAGACCTCGGTCTACCGGGTGATCAACCGGCTGGCCCGCGCCGGCGCGAACGTGATCCACAAGGACGTGGCCAAGGTGCACGTCTCGGGTCACGCTCCGGCCGGCGAGCTGCTCTACCTGCTCAACGTCACCCGGCCCAGCAACCTCATGCCGGTGCACGGCGAGTGGCGGCACCTGCGGGCGCACGCCCGGCTCGGCATCGAGTCCGGCGTCGCGCCGGACCGGGTGGTGCTCTGCGAGGACGGCGACGTGGTCGACCTGGTCGACGGTCGGGCCAGCCTGGTCGGCCACGTGAAGAGCCGCTACGTCTACGTCGACGGCCTCGCGGTCGGCGACGTGAGCGAGTCGCTGCTCACCGAGCGTCGGATCCTCGGCGACGGCGGCTTCATCGCGACCACCGTGGTGATCGACTCGGTCACCGGCAAGGTGGTCGGCGGGCCGACCGTCTCGGCGAAGGGCTTCTCGGAGGACCCGGAGGCGTTCAACCCGGTGGTCCCGCTGGTCACCGAGGCGCTCAACCGGGCCGCCGCGGACGGCATCACCGACCCGCACCAGCTCCAGCAGATCGTCCGGCGCACCGTCGGGCGCTGGGTCAACGACGCGTACCGCCGCCGGCCGATGATCGTCCCGACGGTCGTCGAGGTCTGACCCACGCCGGCTCCGCACGCCGGTCCACCGTCCGCGGTGGGCCGGCGTCGTCGCTCTCCGGGTACGCCCCGACGCGCTCCGTCGATGCTGGCCGCTCGCGTTCAACCGATCGGCGCCCGTCTCCGTATTCCGCTCCGGCAGGCGTACCCCGCGCCGGCCGGGAGGAGCGTGGCGGATGGACCGCAGACGGATGACAGCCATCGCCGTACTGGTGGCGGCGGCGGGCACGGCGGCGGCGGTGACCCTGCCGTCGTTCGCCGGCGAGAACCCGGCGACCCGGCGGGCCGCCCCGGCGGCGTCCGACGCGGTCGCGCCCGAGGTGCTGGACGCGCTGAGCCGCGACCTCTCGCTCACCCGGGACCAGGCGGTGCGGCGGCTGAAGACCGAGCGGTGGGCGTCCGGCACGGTGGCGAAACTCCGCGGCGAACTGGGCGCCGACTACGGCGGCAGCTGGCTCGGCGCGGACGGCACGACCCTGAACGTGGCGGTGGCCGACCCCGCGCAGGCGGCCCGGGTGACCGCCGTGGGCGCGGTGCCGAAGCGGGTCGACCGCGGGGTCGCCGAGCTGGACGCCGTGAAGACCCGCCTCGACGCGGCCGGCGGCGAGGCCACCCCCGACGTCGCGGGCTGGTACGTCGACGTGGCCGCCAACTCGGTCGTGGTGGTCGCCCAGCCCGGGGCGGAGGCGGCCGGTCGCCGGTTCGCGCAGGCCAGCGGCGTGCCGGCCGGTGCCGTCCGGGTGCGGACCGCCGACGAGGCGCCCCGCCCGCTGTTCGACGTGCGGGGCGGCGACGCGTACTTCATCAACGACGCCGGCCGCTGCTCGGTCGGCTTCTCGGTGGTCGGCGGCTTCGTCACGGCCGGGCACTGCGGCCGGCCGGGGGACCGGACCGCGGGCGCGAACCGGGTCGCCCAGGGCACGTTCGCGGCCTCCTCATTCCCCGGCGACGACTGGGCCGTCGTCGAGGTCAACGGGCAGTGGACGCCGCAGGGCGTGGTGAACGACTTCAACGGCGGCACGGTGCCGGTGAACGGCTCCACCGAGGCCCCGGTCGGCGCCTCGGTGTGCCGCTCCGGCTCGACCACCGGCACCCGCTGCGGGGTGATCCAGGCGAAGAACGCCACGGTGAACTATCCGGAGGGGACGGTCACCGGCCTGACCCGGACGAACGTCTGCGCCGAGCCGGGCGACTCGGGCGGCGCCTGGCTCTCCGGTGACCAGGCGCAGGGCGTCACCTCGGGCGGCTCCGGCGACTGCACGCGCGGCGGCGTGACCTTCTTCCAGCCGGTCAACGAGATCCTCCAGCGCAACAACCTGACCCTGGTCACCGCGAACGGCCAGCCCTCGGCACCACCGGCCGGGGGCGGCGCCACCGCCCCGCCGGCGAGCACCGCGCCGGCCACCCCGCCGGCCGGCGACGCGACGGACTGCACCGGGCAGGTGGGCCGGACCGGCCGGATCGCCGCCGGGCGGGCGCAGGTCCAGCCGGACGGCCGCTTCTTCCGGGTCTCCGGCGGCGCCCAGGAGGCGTGCGTGTCCGCGCCGGAGGGCGCCCGGGTGGTGCTGGAGCTGCAACGCTTCACCGGCAGCGCGTTCCGCACCGTGGCCCGCGCGACCAGCGCCGACGGGCTCGCCCGGCTGACCGCCGACACCCCGGCCGGCGCCTACCGCTACCGGGTGGTCGGGCTGGCCGGCGCCGGCGAGTACACCCTGGCGTTCTCCGCCCGCTGACCCGCCGCCGGGCCGGCTCCCGGCGGCACCGGACCGCGGCCCCCGTCCACCACCGCCCGGTGGCCGGGGGCCGCGCCACGTCCGGGCTCACGGCAGCGCCGCGACCGCCTCGGCGTACGCGGCCCCGGTGCTGACCGCCGACGTGACCAGCACGACGAGCTGCGCGCGGGCCACCCCGTACGCCAGATCGGTGGTGACGTCGGCGGCCAGCAGCAGCGTCCCGTCGCCCGGATCGTGGACGTACGCCGCGGGCAGCAGCCGGTCGTGGTTCCAGGCGTTGCAGAACGCGTACGCCTCGGCGCGACGGTCGGCCGGCAGCCGGCGTAGCGCCACGGCCCGCGCGTGCAGCACCTCGCCCTGCGGCCCGAGCCGCCGGAACTGGACCACCGCCTCGCCCCAGCGCCCCACCACGGTGCCGTCGGGCTCCACCCGGTACGCGTCGCCGCGCGCGTCGAGGGCGGCCGTGAGCATGCGCAGGCTCAGCGGGGCCGGTTCCTCCTCGCCGGGCGACCCGGGCTCGGCCGGGTCGTCGTCGGGGATCTCGTCCTCGGCGGGCAGCGGCACCGGCTCGGCGAGCGGCCGCTCGGCCAGCCAGGACGCGATCCGGCCGGACTGGTGGCCGGTGCCGTTGCGGGCGTCGAAGCTGCCGGCCAGCGTGGTGGCGAGGGACTGGAGCTGGCCGGCGAGCGTCGCCACGTCCACGTCGGCGGCCGGCCGGGGCCCGTGCCCGGGGCGATGGATGCGCCGTCCGCCGAGACCGGCCTCGACGGCCAGCCCGCAGAGCAGCGCGCCGGCGGCGGCGAACTCCATGGCGGACAGGTCGTCGGCCGGGTGGTCCAGCCCGGGCAGCTGCTCGGCCAGCACGTCCAGCCCGTGCGCCAGGTGCCCGCCCAGCGCGCAGAACCGCAGGTGCGCGGCGAGCTGCGGGAAGGCGGCCCGCTCGCGGCGGTGTCGCCGGTACGCCCGCACGTGCGCCCGCGCGGCGCGCGCCGCCTCGCCGGTACGCAGCCAGGGCAGCAGCCCCGCGGCGAGGGCCCGCTCCGGCTGGTCGGTGCAGGCCGGCTCGCCGTCCAGCGCCGGCCCCAGCGCGGCCAGCGCGGCCGCCGGCTCGCCCCACCCGGCCAGCAGCTCGGCGCGCCGGGCCGGTGCGCAGCCGGGGCAGCCGGCCACCGGGTGGGACGCGTCGGCGGCGGACCAGTGGTCGTACTCGTGGCGGGCCGCCGGCTCGTCGCCGAGGTGGTCGGCGAGCCGGCAGCGCAGCTCGGCCACCGGCCCGGCGTGCGGGCCCAGCCGGTCGGCGAGATCGTCCAGGAGGGAGCGGCCCTGGTCCAGGGGCACCCGGGGCGTGCCGAACAGCGCCTCCACGGCCTGTCGCTGGTGCCGTCGCAGCCGCTCGGCCTCGCCGGGCCGGCCGTCGAGCAGCTCCGGCCGGGCGTCCACGGTGGCCACGCACCGGCGCACCGGCTCCACCATCCGCCACCGCTCGCCCAGCTGCAGGTACGCCTCGATCAGCGCGAACCGCGCCGCCAGCCCGGTGCGCGGGTCGCCGGTGGCGTCCGCCCGGGCGGCGATCCGTTCCAGTTCGGCGCAGCGGGCCTCGCCGTCGGGCAGGTCCCGGGCGTCGGCGAGCGCGTCGGCCAGCCCCCGGTCCCGGAAGGTGGTCATCGCAGCGTCCCGCCGGGCAGGTCCGCCACGGTGGCGGCGAGCTGGCAGCCGGTGGAGACGCCGCAGTCGACGAGCTGGTCGAGCTGGTGCGGGGTGACCCCGCGTTCCAGGTCGGTGGTCACCTCGCCGCAGATCTGGGCCAGCCCGTCGTCGGCGACGTGCACGAACGCCTTGGGCCAGAGCCGGTCGTGGTTCCAGGCGTTGCAGAAGGCGTGCAGGTCCGGCACCCGCTCGATGCCGAACCGGTGTGCCGCGACGGTGCGCACCTGGAGCAGCTCCCCGGCGGTGCCGCGCCGGTAGAACCAGATGAGACTGTGGCCCCACCGGCCGACCAGGTCGCCGTCGGCGTCCTCGGCCACCGCGTACCCCCGGTTTGCCAGCACGGCGGCGATCAGCTCGCGGGTCAGCGGTCGCAGCGTCTGCGGGTGTCCGGCCAGGGGGCCGTCCGGACCGTCCTCGATCTCCGGCGACGCCATGAGGGCATCCCTTCTGAGGCGAATAACACAACCGGCGGCGGATCCGTGCCGCGACGCGCGGACACGACCCGGAAAAGCGGCGATCTGCCGGGTCCCGCCGTTACGGTGACTCTATGGCGGGCCGTACCTCTCAGGCGAGCCGGCGGCGCGGCGCGTCGCCGCGCGGGACCACGAACAGTCGCGCCCGCCAGCCGGCCAAGAAGGCCACCCGGGCGGCGCCCCGGCGGCGCCCGGCGCGCGGGCCGAGCCCGGCCGCGTTCGTGGGCCGGGCGGTGGGTGCGCTGTGGATGGGGCTGGCGCACAGTGTGGGCTGGGCGTTCCGGGCCGCCGGTCGGCAGGCCGCCACCACCCGCCAGCTGGACCCGGAGCACCGTCGCGACGGCGCCGGGCTGCTCCTGTTCGGCCTGGCCATCCTCAGCGCCGTGGGCATCTGGTCCGGCGGCGCGGGGCCGGTGGGCCGGCACCTCGCGGACACCGCCCGCCTCTTCGTCGGCGCGATCGCCATCGTGGTGCCGGTGCTGCTCATGGTGGGCGCCTGGCGGCTCATGCGCACCCCGGCCGATCCCGAGCACCGGGGGCGCG
Source organism: Micromonospora terminaliae (assembly GCF_009671205.1). Classification (NCBI taxonomy): domain Bacteria; kingdom Bacillati; phylum Actinomycetota; class Actinomycetes; order Micromonosporales; family Micromonosporaceae; genus Micromonospora; species Micromonospora terminaliae. The sequence goes on from NZ_CP045309.1 coordinate 355,412, forward strand.
GCCTGGTCGGCTGGGGCTCGATGCTGCTGGCCACGGCGGCCATGCTGCACATCGGACAGGACCCGGTCGACGAGGTCCAGCGCGACTACGCGGGCGGCCTGCTGGGCGCCGGGGTGGGTAACCTGCTCAAGTCGGCGGTCACGGCCTGGGTGGCCATGCCGCTGCTGCTCCTGCTGCTGGTCTTCGGGCTGCTGGTGATCACCGCGACCCCGATCAACAAGATCCCGGAACGGCTCGGGCTGCGCGCCGGCCTGGTCCCCCCGCCCGACGCGGAGGAGGAGACCCAGGCGGAGGCGGCGGCGAAGCCGGCCCGCAAGCGGCCGGCCAAGCGCCTCCCGCCGCCGCTGGACCCGCTGGACCCGGACGACGAGCTCGACGGCGTCGACCTGCAGGACACCCTGGTGCTGCCGCGCAAGAAGGTGCCGGCCAGCCGCAAGCCGGTCGAGCCCCCGGAGCACTCGCCGCTGCCCACCCGCGCCGAGCAGCTCGCGCTCACCGGGCTGGCCGGCGACTACACCCTGCCGCCGGCCAACATGCTGGGCAGCGGTGCCGCCCCGAAGACCCGGAGCAAGGCCAACGACGAGGTGATCGCCGCGCTGACCGGCGTCTTCGAGCAGTTCGACGTGGACGCCGCGGTCACCGGCTTCACCCGCGGCCCGACCGTCACGCGCTACGAGGTCGAGCTGGGGCCGGGCGTCAAGGTCGAGCGCATCACCCAGCTCTCCCGCAACATCGCGTACGCCGTGAAGTCGCCGGACGTGCGGATCCTCAGCCCGATCCCGGGCAAGAGCGCGGTGGGTGTGGAGATCCCGAACACCGACCCGGAGAACGTGGCGCTCGGCGACGTGCTGCGGTCGCGGGCCGCCACCAGCGACCACCACCCCATGGTCGTGGCGCTCGGCAAGGACATCGAGGGCGGCTACGTGGTGGCCAACCTGGCCAAGATGCCGCACATCCTCATCGCGGGCGCGACCGGCGCGGGCAAGTCGTCCTGCCTGAACTCGCTGCTCGTGTCCATCCTGACCCGGGCCACCCCGGACGAGGTGCGGCTGCTGCTCATCGACCCGAAGCGGGTCGAGATGACCGGGTACGAGGGCATCCCGCACCTGGTCACCCCGATCGTGACCAACCCGAAGAAGGCGGCCGACTCGCTGGAGTGGGTCGTCCGCGAGATGGACATGCGCTACGACGACCTCGCCGCCAACGGGGTCCGGCACATCGACGACTTCAACCGCAAGGTGCGCAACGGCGAGATCAAGGCGCCGCCGGGCAGCGAGCGGGAGATGCGGCCCTACCCGTACCTGCTGGTGATCGTGGACGAGCTGGCCGACCTCATGATGGTCGCGCCGCGCGACGTGGAGGACTCGGTCGTCCGGATCACCCAGCTGGCCCGCGCCGCCGGCATCCACCTGGTGCTGGCCACCCAGCGCCCCTCGGTCGACGTGGTCACCGGCCTGATCAAGGCGAACGTGCCGTCCCGGCTGGCCTTCGCCACCTCCTCCCTGGCCGACTCCCGGGTCATCCTCGACCAGCCCGGCGCCGAGAAGCTGCTCGGCCGCGGCGACGGGCTGTTCCTGCCGATGGGCGCGTCGAAGCCGGTCCGCATCCAGGGCGCCTGGGTGACCGAACGCGAGATCCACGACGTGGTGAAGTTCTGCAAGGACCAGCGCGAGCCGGACTTCCGTCCGGACGTGCTCGCCCCCGCGCAGGACAGCAAGAAGAAGATCGACGAGGACATCGGCGACGACCTGGACCTGCTGGTGCAGGCGGTGGAGCTGGTGGTGACCTCGCAGTTCGGTTCCACCTCGATGCTCCAGCGCAAGCTGCGGGTCGGCTTCGCCAAGGCGGGCCGCCTCATGGACCTCATGGAGACCCGCGGTGTCGTCGGCCCGTCCGAGGGGTCCAAGGCCCGCGACGTGCTGGTCAAGCCGGACGAGCTGGAGGAGGTCCTGGTCGGCCTGCGCGGCGGCGAGGAATAGGCCTGCACCACGACGAGGGCCCCGCCGGGATCCGGCGGGGCCCTCGTGGCGCTGGTGGCGCGGTCAGGAATTCAGGATCGCCGCGGCGATCACCATGCCGAGAACGGCGCCGACGACGCTCGCCACGGCGGCGTACCAGCCGAGGGGCTTGTCGCCGAGCACCGCGCCGACGATGCCGAGGATCAGCCCGACGATGCCGAGGAACGGCACGAAGATGGCGATGACGGCGAAGACGAAACCGAGAATCGTGCAGATCCGGGCGGCGTTGCTGCGGGGTCGGGTGCTGGCGGGCATGTCGGCCATGATGTCCTCCGTCGGTGGGTTTCCTCTCGGGTGAAGCGGAGAGGAGATACCCCGGGCGGCACGCCGTCCAAACGGGACGCCGGCGGGTCGCTCAGTGGAAGAGCTTGAGACCGACCACGCCGGCCACCACCAGCAACAGGCTGGCGATCCGGGGCAGGTTGGCCGACTCACCCAGCGCCAGCATGCCGATCAGGGCCGTGCCGACCGCACCGATGCCGACCCACACCGCGTAGCCGGTGCCGACCGGGATGTCGCGCAGCGCGTACGCGAGGCCGGCCATGCTCGCCACCAGCGCGACGACGAAGACCAGGGAGGGGAGTGGGCGGGTGAAGCCGGCGCTGCGATCGAGGGCGATCGCCCACGCGGTTTCCAGCAGTCCGGAGAGCACCAGCACGAGCCAGGCCATGGGTCACCTCTGAGCGGGACGGGCCCGGCCACCGGGGCCGGGACGGGCGGTCACACGGGGCGTCTTGGCCTGACCGGGTACGCCCACCACTCGTCCGGGGCGGCACGGGGCCGCCGGATCCGACGCTAGCACCGCCGGGGCCGGCGGTCCGCTGCGGTGACAAACCCCACCATCGCTGGAGTTAACGCGAACTTCAGGTTGCAGGATGGTCGGCATGACCGTGCTCTTCTCCGACGAGGACGTCGCCGCCGCCCTGGACGCCCCGCTCACCGTCGCCGCCATGCGGGACGCGCTGCTGGCCGCGTACGAGGGTCGGCTCATCGCCCCGCCCCGGGCGTCCGCCCCGCTCGGCGGCGGCCGGATGGTGCTCACGGCCGGGCACCTCACCGGCGAGTGGTACGGCTTCCGCTCGTACGACACGTTCGGGCATCCGGAGAGCGGGCAGCTCGTGGTGCTGCACGACGCCGGCACCGGAGCGGTACGCGCCATCGCGGTCGGCGAGGAGCTGGGCTCGCGGCGCACCGGGGGGCTCGGCGGGGTGGCCGTGGACGCCCTCGCCCGCCCCGACGCGGCCACCCTCGGCGTGGTGGGCTCCGGCCGCCAGGCGTGGACCCAGGTCTGGGCCGCCGCCGCGGTCCGGCCGCTGCGCGAGGTGACCGTGCACAGCCGCTCGGCGGCCCGGCGCGAGGCGTTCGCCGCCCGGGTCCGCGCCGAACTGGGCGTGCCGGCCCGCGCGGTCGACTCGGCCGCCGCGGCGGTGCGCGACCGGGACCTCGTGGTGCTCGCCACCACCAGCACCTGCCCGGTGCTGGACGCCGCCGACCTGGCCCCCGGCACCCACGTGAACACGGTCGGCTTCAAGCAGGTCGACCGGCACGAGTTCGGGCCCGACCTGCTGGACGCCGCCGACCTGCTGGTCACCGACTCGCCCGCGCAGGCGGCCGCGTACGCCCCGCCGATGCTCGCCGCCGTCGACCCGTACGCCGACCGGCTGCGCGACCTGGGCGCGGTGCTGGCCGGTGCGGTCCCGGGCCGGACCGGCGCGGACCAGATCTCGGTCTTCTGCTCCACCGGCCTGGCCGGCACCGAGGTCTTCCTCCTCGACCGGCTGGCCCGGGTCGGCGCGGCCGCCCACTGACCCGCGGCTCGGTGTGAGCCGGCCGATGCCCGCGGCCCGCCGTCGTGGGGTTCCCGCCGCGGCCCGGTACCCTCGGATGGTGTCTGCCACCTCCCCTTCTTCTTCTGACGGCCGTCGCGTCGCCCTGCTGACCCTGGGTTGCGCCCGCAACGAGGTCGACTCGGAGGAGTTGGCCGCCCGGCTGCACGCCGACGGCTGGCAGGTGACCACCGACGGCGAGGGCGCCGACGTGGTGGTCGTGAACACCTGCGGCTTCGTGGAGAAGGCCAAGCAGGACTCGATCCAGACGCTGCTGGCCGCCGCCGACACCGGCGCCAAGGTGGTCGCCGCCGGTTGCATGGCCGAGCGCTACGGCCGCGAGCTGGCCGACAGCCTCCCCGAGGCGCAGGCGGTCCTCAGCTTCGACGACTACCCCGACATCGCGGCCCGGCTGGACGCCGTGGTGGCCGGCGAGGCGCTGGGCGCGCACACCCCGCGCGACCGGCGCGAGCTGCTGCCGCTCACCCCGGTCAAGCGCCGGGAGGCGGCGGTGTCGCTGCCCGGTCACGGCACCCCGACCCGGGTTGCCGCCGAGGCCGACGAGCACACCCCGGCGCACCTGCGGCAGGTGCTGCGGCACCGGCTCGACACCGGCCCGGTGGCCTCGCTGAAGCTGGCCAGCGGCTGCGACCGGCGCTGCGCGTTCTGCGCCATCCCGGCCTTCCGCGGGGCGTTCGTCTCGCGTACCCCGGACGAGCTGCTCGCCGAGGCGGAGTGGCTGGCCAAGACCGGCGTCCGCGAGCTGGTGCTGGTCAGCGAGAACTCCACCTCGTACGGCAAGGACCTGGGCGACCCGCGGGCGCTGGAGAAGCTGCTGCCGCAGCTCGCCGCGATCGACGGCATCGTGCGCGTACGGGCCAGCTACCTCCAGCCCGCCGAGACCCGGCCCGGCCTGGTCGAGGTGATCGCCACGACGCCGGGCGTGGCCGCGTACTTCGACCTGTCGTTCCAGCACTCCAGCGAGCCGGTGCTGCGCCGGATGCGCCGGTTCGGCTCGACCGACCGGTTCCTGGAGCTGCTCGCCTCCGCCCGTGAGCTGGCCCCGGAGGCGGGCGCGCGGAGCAACTTCATCGTCGGCTTCCCCGGCGAGACCCGGCAGGACGTGGCCGAGCTGACCCGCTTCCTCACCGAGGCGCGCCTCGACGCGATCGGCGTGTTCGACTACAGCGACGAGGACGGCACCGAGGCCGCCGGCCTGCCCGGCAAGGTCTCCGCCGCGACGATCAAGCGGCGCTACGACCGGCTCGCCGCGCTCGCCGACGAGCTGTGCTCGCAGCGGGCCGAGGAGCGGCTCGGCTCGACCGTGGAGGTGCTGGTCGACTCGGTGGCCGACGGCGTGGTCGAGGGCCGGGCCGCCCACCAGGCGCCCGAGGTCGACGGCTCCACCACGCTGGTCGCCCCGCAGGGCGGCGGGGTGGACCTGGCCGCGCTGCGCCCCGGCGACCTGGTCCGCGCCACGGTCACCGCGACCGAGGGAGTCGACCTGGTCGCCGTACCGGATGAGATGATCTCGGCGGCGCCCGGCGCGGCACGGTGACGGCGGGCCCGGACGGAACGGGGAAGCCACGTGGGGCGGTGCCGGACATGACCGGAGCGGAGTCGACGGTGGCGGCGCCGGTACCCCTGTTCAACGCCGCGAACGTGCTGACCGCGGTGCGGCTGGTGCTGGTACCGGTCTTCGCGGTCACGGTGGTCGCCTCGGCCATGAGCCACTCCGGCTGGCGGATGGCGGCCTGCATGATCTTCGTGGTCGCCTCGGCGACCGACCTCGTCGACGGCTGGATCGCGCGCCGGTTCGGCCTGGTCACCTCGCTGGGCAAGGTGGCCGACCCGATCGCCGACAAGGCCCTCACCGGTGCCGCACTGGTGCTGCTCTCCTGGTACGACCGGCTGCCCTGGTGGGTGACCGTGGTGATTCTCGCCCGTGAGCTGGGCATCACGGCGCTGCGGTTCTGGGTGATCCGGCACGGCGTCATCGCGGCCAGCCGGGGCGGCAAGGTCAAGACGGCGCTCCAGATCCTGGCCATCACCTGGTACCTCTGGCCGATGCCCGACGCCCTGGCCCCCGTCGGCCCCTGGATCATGGGCGCGGCCGTGGTGGTCACCGTGGTCACCGGTTTCGACTACATCGCCCAGGCGCTGCGCCTGCGCCGCCCGACCCGCTGACCCCGGGCGGCGCGTCGGGGGCGACAAACCCCATGATCGGCCGATCCGTGCGCAGGATGAGTAGGTCGCGGCGGGGCGGGAAGAGAGGGCGGGCATGGGAACGGATGCGAAGCACGAGCGGACCGCCGGCAGTCCGGCGGCCTCCGTCGTGCACAGCCTGCACGAGCGCAAGGAGACCCTGGCCACCGTCGAGTCACTGACCGGCGGGCTGCTCTCCGCCGCGATCGTGGAGATCGCCGGGGTGAGCGGGGTCTTCCGGGGCGGCCTGGTGGTCTACGCCACCGAGCTGAAGTCGGAGCTGGCCGGCGTACCCGAGGACCTGCTGGCCGAGCGCGGACCGGTCGATCCCGACGTGGCCGCCGCACTGGCCGAGGGCGGGCGGCGGCGCTGCGGCGCCGACTGGGGGCTGGCCACCACGGGCGTGGCCGGGCCCGAGCCGCAGGACGGCAAGCCGGTCGGCCTGGTCTACGTGGCGGCGGCCGGACCCGGGGGCACCGAGGTACGCGAGCTGTACCTCGACGGTGGCCGGGACCACATCCGCTCGGCCGCGGTGATCGAGGCGCTGCGCCTGCTCGCCGAGCAGATCCACGCCGCCGTCCAGGCCGACGAGGCGCGCTCGGCCGGGGAGGCGGACGACGCCGACCGGGCGGGGGCCGGCCAGCGGTGAGCCGGTCCGGAGGCGGTGGATCGCTCCGCGGCGGTGGGCCGGCGCGCGACACGCCCGGCGGCGGGCAGAGCGTGCGGAGCCGCCGATCGGCCCGCGCGTCCGGTTCTGCGGGATTGGAGAGGCGGGGTGGGATGTCGTCCGGGCGGCCAACGGGTACGGTTGCGGGAAGGCTCCGGCGGACGACGCCGGCGCCGGGGCGGTCCGCCGCGCCCGGCGCGGCACGCCCGGCCGGAGATGGTGGTTCCCGTCCAGGGGGAGGTGCGATGGTTCTGCTACGCCGGGTGATCGGTGACGCACTGCGGGCGCGCCGGCAGGGGCAGCACCGCACCCTCCGCGAGGTCTCCTCCGCCGCCAACGTGAGCCTCGGTTACCTCTCCGAGATCGAGCGCGGCCACAAGGAACCCTCCAGCGAGCTGCTGGCCGCGATCTGCGACGCGCTCGGCGCCCGCCTCTCCGAGCTGCTCCGCGAGGTCAGCGACACGGTCGCCCTGGCCGAGCAGATGCCCGGGGTGCTGGTGCCGGTCACCGACGAGCCGGTCGAGCCGGCGCCGGTCGCCCCGCCGGCCGTGCGCAAGGCGACCAATCGGGGGGTCCGCCAGGTCACCTCCGACGGTTCGGTGGCCGTCCAGGTCCGCCAGGACTCGCCCCTCAAGGCCACGCTGCGCACCACCCGGGTCCGCCCCGCGGACCGCGACGTCGTCTGCGCCGCCTGATTCCACCCGTCGCGCCGTGGTCCCCGGTGGCGGCCGCGTCGTAGTGTTGATCAGGGTCGTACGGGGTGCCGGGCTGGCGTCCGGCTGGAACCATGGAGGCACACCGCGCGGCCCGCGGGTCGACCCCGGCCGAGGCGACGCGACGCTACTGAGGGGACAAGGCGGAGATGGCGAACCCGTTCGTCAAGGGTTGGAAATACCTGATGGCGCTCTTCGGCGCGAAGATCGACGAGCACGCCGATCCGAAGGTGCAGATCCAGCAGGCCATCGAGGAGGCCCAGCGGCAGCACCAGGCGCTGGTCCAGCAGGCGGCCGCCGTGATCGGCAACCAGCGGCAGCTGGAGCTGAAGCTGTCCCGGCAGATGACCGAGGTCGAGCAGCTCCAGGCCAACGCCCGGCAGGCCCTGGTCCTGGCCGACCAGGCCCGCGGCCGCGGTGACGAGACCGAGGCGGGCCGCTACGAGCAGTCCGCGCAGTTGCTCGCCAGCCAGCTGGTCTCCGCCGAGCAGGCCATGGAGGACCTCAAGACCCTGCACGACCAGGCGCTCGGCGCGGCCGCGCAGGCCCGTAAGGCGGTCGAGAACAACTCGATGATCCTCCAGCAGAAGCTGGCCGAGCGCACCAAGCTGCTCAGCCAGCTCGAGCAGGCCAAGATGCAGGAGACCGTGGCCCGCTCGCTGGAGTCGATGTCGGCGCTCACCGCCCCCGGCACCACCCCGTCGCTCAACGAGGTCCGCGACCGGATCGAACGCCGCTACGCCGACGCCATGGGCCGGGCCGAACTGGCCGGCAACTCCGTCGAGGGCCGGATGCTGGAGATCCAGAAGGCGACCCTCGACTCGGCCGGGTCGGCGAGACTGGAGCAGATCCGGTCGAGCATGGCCGGCGAGCAGCTCGGCGCCCGGCAGGAGCGCCCCGGGGTGGGGCAGCCGGCCGACCCGGCGGCCGCCGCCCGGCTCGACGAGATCCGGTCCACCATGAGCCGGGAGCGGGGCACCGGGGAGAGCACCACGAGCTAGGGGACGGGGGAGACCGATGGTCGACGAGCGGGCGCGGCACTTCCGCCGGCTGCGCAGGTTGCGCCGGTCCGCACGGCGCTGGAGCGTCCTGGCCGGCGGGCTGGGCGGCGCCGCCGCGGTGCTGACCCCGTACGCGGGGCTGGGCCTGCCCGACGCGGCCTGGGCCGGCGCCGCCGGCAGCGCCATCGCCGTCGCCGCCTGGCGCTGGGTCGACCTGCGCGCCCTCGCCGCCGTGCCCGCTCCGCCGGCCCTCGACCCGGCCGCGGCCGCCGCCCGGTCCCGGGCCCGGCTGGTCGCCGCGCTCGAGCGGCTGCCCGTGGGCCCCGGCGTCCTCGCCGAGGTACGCCGCGTCCGCTCCCGTCTCGCGCTGCGCGGCACCACCGCCGCCGACGCCTGGGCCCGGCTCGACCGGGCCGCGCTGACCCTGGCCGGGCTGGCCGGCCGGCTCACCGGGCTGGCCGAGCCGGCGGTCCGGGAGGCGGCCGAGGCCGACCGCTCCCTGCGCGACCTGGCCAACCGGGTGGCCGGTGTGGAACGTGCGTTGAAGCTCGCCCCCGCCGAGGCGCGCGGGTCCCTCGCCGAGGCGCACGCCACCCTCGTCGGTCAGCTGGAGAGCGGGGTGGCCGCGTACGAGCGGCTGGTGGTGGCCGCCGCCGGCTACGTGGCCGAGGACGCCCACCCCAGCACCCAGGACCCGTCGGCCACCCGCCTCACCGAGGCCACCGACCTGCTGCACGGCGTCGCGTCCGCGCTCGCCGAACTCCGCACCGCCCACACCCCCCTGCGCACGCCCTGACCACCGCCCCGCCTTCGGCGCGTTGATCAAGAGGTTTGCGTCAGGATCGGCGCGATTCCTGACGCAAACCTCTTGATCGACAAGGGTCGGGTGGGCGGGCCGTCAGGGGGGCGTCGTCACCTGGGTGGGGGTGGTCCAGGGGGAGGTGCCCACCACGTTCGTCGAGCGGATGCGGTAGTGGTACGTCACGCCCCGGGCCAGGCCCGTGTTCGTGAAGCCGCGGCCCGTCACGCTGAACGTGGCCAGGTCCTGGGTGAAGGTGGCGTCCGTGGCGCGTTGCACCACGAAACCGGCGCCCGCGCCGGTGGGCGTGCTGGCCGACCAGCTCAGGATCACCGTGGCGGTGTCCGGGGCGGGTGCGGTGGCGGTGGCCAGCACTCCGGTCGGCACCCCGGGCCGGGGCGGTGTCGTCACGGCGGCCACCGTCGACCAGGGTGACGCCGCACCGAGGTACGTGGTGCGTACCCGGTAGTAGTAGGTCGTGTCCGGGGCGACCGCCGGGTCGAGGTGCGCCTCGCCCACGGCGATGGCGGTGGTCCCCGGGCCGCTCGTGAACGTCGGGTTGGTGGCCCGCTGCACGTCCACCCCGGTGGCGAAGGAGCGGTTCGCCCAGCGCAGCGCGATCCGCAGCGGCGCGGCCGCCGGCACCACGGCGGCCAGCTTCGCCGGTGCGGTGAGCTGCACCGAGGCGGGGGTGCTGTTCGACCACGCCGAGCAGCTCACGGCGTTCTCGGCCCGGATCCGGTAGTGGTAGGTGACCCCCGGGGTGACGGTCGCGTCGGTGTACCGGGTGGCGGTCGCGGCCACGGTGATCTCGGTGAGCCCCGCCGTGAAGGCCGCGTCGGTGGCGCGTTGCAGCCGGTGGCTGGTGGCCGGCGGGCGGCTGCCGTTGCCGGTCCAGGCCAGGGCGATGGCGGGCAGCACGGTGGCCGAGCCGGGGGCCGGGGTGGCGGTCAGCCCCGTCGGCGCCCTGGGTGCCACCCGCAGCACCAGCGGCCGGCTCATGCCCTGGTCGCGCAGCCCCGCCGAGCGGGTCTGCCAGCGGTACTCCCAACCCAGGTTGACCAGCTGGTTGACGACCACGGCGGGCCGCCCGTCGATCGGGCTGACCGGGCTGGCGTCCAGCCGGGCGCCGGCCGGCCGGGTCGGGTCGAGCAGCCGCACGCTGTCGCCGATCTTGAACGGCAGGCTGGGCGGGACCGGGCGCAGGGCCACGATCACGTCCTCCCGCGGGTTGACCCGGACGGTGTCCTTCCAGCCCAGCTCGTTGGCGTCCGGCGGGCGGACGCTGCCGTCCCAGCCGACCCGGTTGACGAGCTGCACGTCGCAGCCCTCGATGTGCACCGGGTGGGTGCGCGGCGCGTCGCCGACGATCCGCCACAGCTGGGTGCCGTCGGCCGGCGCGCCCACCGGCACGGTCGGGTCGGTCACGTGCAGCACCTCGGTGGCCGGGTCGACCGGGCCGAGCGGCAACGTCGCGGGGGCCCGCTGCCCGGCGCCCGGGTGGCCGACCCCGAGCCGTCCCACCGCCCGGCCGTGCCGGGACTCGAAGACCTGCCCGACCGACTTGACCGCCAGCGGCACGGTGACCGGCGCGGCCGCGCCCGCCGGGGTGAAGGTCACCGAGGTGGAGCGCGCCGGCACCAGCGTCGCGCCGGGGGTACGGGTGCCGAAGGCGGCGTCGTAGGCCGGCTGCGGCACGATCGGCGGTCGCTGGCTCTCCGCGTACGCGCCGGGTAGCCGCGCGGCGAGCCGGTCCCGGTCGTACGGCGCCGCCGGGCTGCCGGACACCCGGATCTGGAGCAGGGTACGGGTGTTCGGGCCGTAGCCGGGTCGCGCGGCGGGGAGGCCGCCGGTGGCGGTGCGGTCCGGCGCGTCGGTGTGCTGGTCGTACCGGGGATCGAACCGGGGCAGTGGTGCCGGGCAGTCGTTGTAGAGGATCAGCGTGCTGCCCGGCGGCACGCCCGCGAAGTCGACCACCACGTCGGCCCGCTCGCCGGGGGCGAGCAGCAGGGCGTGTCCGTCCACGTTGAGCACGGTGGGGTCCTGGCGGTCGTACCGGTAGCCGATCGGGCGGTTGGGCAGCACGACGGGGGCCGGCAGCAGGCCGCCCTCGTTGCCGATCTGGATCAGCTCCGGCCCGGCGGCGGCCGGGTCCGGCACCCCGCCGTCACGCCCGTCCACCGGCCAGTGCGCCGGGCGCCCGGCGGCCCGAACCGCCTCGACCATCGGCACCTCGCCGGCGAGCGGGTCGCCCGCCGCACCGGTCTCCGTCCACATCGGCTTGTCGGAGCGGGCCCGGTAGAGCTGCAGGTTGAGCGTCCGGTCCGGGCAGGCGTTGAGGATCCGGAACCGGTACGCCCGCGGCGCGACCTCCAGGTACGGGTAGGCCACCCCGTTGACCAGCGGCGTGTCCCCGTACGCCTCGGGCACGGCCGACGGGTGCGGCACGCCCGGCGCGAGCGGCGGCTCGTCCGGCTCGGCGACCGGGTCGTGGTGCGGGTTCGGCACCGGGGCGACCCAGGGGCTGGCCCCGCCGTCCGGGTCGTGCGTCCACGGGCCGTAGTCCCAGCGGCCGGTCGGGTTCCCGCCGCTGGTCCGGTAGGGGTTCTGCCGGGGCTGGTAGACGTGCGGGTGCCAGAGGCTGCCCTTCGCGCCCCAGCGGTCCCGGTCCCAGGTGGGGTCCTGTGCGGCGAGCTGGGCGTCGTCCGGCACGAAGGTCTTGTCCTCGATCACCAGGGGGAGCTGGTCGGCGGGGAGCACCCCGTCGTCCACCAGCCGCTCCTCGGCCGGGTCGGTGAGCAGGTAGAGCGCGAGTTGCCCGGAGTAGACGGTGAGCCGGGACAGGCCGAGCGTGTTGTCGTGCAGCCACATGAGCCGGCCGCTCTGCTCGTTGGGGAAGTAGAGCGTGGTGGCGCCCGCGCCGGGCGGCGGCATGTCCGGCACCGGGGTCACCCCCACCCCGGTCGGGTACGGGGTGATCTCGCCGGCCGGGGTGACCCACTGCCAGGGGTTGCCGGCGCTGATCCACCCGGTCTGCGCCCCGGCCAGGTGCGGCACCGCCCGGTTCTGCGGGTAGGGCGCCGGCCCGTCCAGCGGGCCGATGCCGGCGCCGTCGACCGTCTCGTCGACCGGCAGGAACAGCTCGCCGGCCTGGCCGGTGGGCAGCTGGTTGATGAACTTGACCCGCACCGGCCGGCCGCGCCGGGCCACGATCATCGGGCCGAGGTGCCAGGGCCGGTCGGGCGGCGCCACGGTGTTGTGGCCGGACGCGTCGGTGCCCAGGTTGAGCTGGCGGTAGCCGCGCAGCCGGGTGGCCGGCAGGTCGCGGTGCAGTCTCTGCGCGTACTCCTGGAGGCCGATCTCGTAGTAGTCGCAGCCCGGCCAGGTGATCGTGTCGGGGACCGCGACCGGCAGGCGGGCGCCCAGCCCGGCGGTGGCCGGCGGGCCGGGCACCGGCAGCGGGTCGACGAACTTGCGGACGCCGGTGCCGGGCAGCGGCCGACCGTCGGCGTCGACCGCGGGCAGCGGGCTGGCGGCGAAGTTCGGCACCGGGCCGAAGCAGCGCGGCACGGCGGCCGGGTCGAGGCTGGCCGGGGTGGGGCCGGTCTCCTCGTCGGCGGCGCGGGCGGCGGGCACGGTCGGCGCGTGGTCCTCGGCGGTCCGGGCGAACCGGTCCGTCCATCCCGGCCGGAGTCTGCGGAACAGCACCATGGCTCTCCCCGGGGTCGGGGCGCGCCTGCCGTCACCCCGACGTGGCGGGCGTACGCGCTGCTGACTAGCGGTGAGCACTCCACCGCAGCATGCGACGCCGAAGGTGGGGGAGGGAACTACCCAATCGTCCCTATCTCGGGCGATCTTGGGCGTTTCGTGGAAGTTCCACGCGCCGTCCCGCTCAGCGGTCCGGCTGGCAGACCGGGCACCAGTACGTGACCCGCTCGCCCAGCTCCTCCTTGCGGATCGCCGTCCCGCAGCGCCGGCACGGCTGGGCCCGCCGGCCGTAGACGTAGCTGGTCTGACCCCGGTGCACCGAGCCGGTGGTGCTCTGCGTCCAGCGGCCCCGGTTGGCGGCGAGCAGCCGCTGCGCGAGGGTGACCGTGCCCGGCAGGTCGGCCACCGCGCGGACCGGCGTCCACGGGTTGACCCCGCGCAGGAACAGCACCTCGCACTTGTAGAGGTTGCCCACCCCGGCCAGGTTCCGCTGGTCCAGCAGCGCCTCGCCGATCGTCTCGTCCGGGTGGGCCGACAGCCGACGCACCGCCTCGTCCGGGTCCCAGTCGGGGCCGAGCAGGTCCGGGCCGAGGTGGCCGACGAGGGACTCCTCCTCGGCGGTCGGGATCAGGGCCAGCTCGTGCAGGTGGTAGCCGACCGCGATCGCGCCGGGGGAGCGGAGCACCACCCGGATCAGGTGCGCGGGCCGGGCCGACCAGCGCTCGCCCGGGGCGTACGCCCGCCAGACGCCGTCCATCCGCAGGTGCGAGTGCAGCGTCCAGTCCCGCCCACCGCCGTCGGCCGACCCGGCGGCCGTTTGTGCGGCTTCGGCCGGCGTGCGTGTGGCCCGCGTGGCGGCTCCGGGGGGTGCGGTGAGCCGGAGCAGCAGGTGCTTGCCCCGGCTGGCCGACTCGCGCACGGTCCAGCCGGTCAGATCCGTCGCGGCGAGCTGCGGCACGCGGAAGTCGGAGCCGGTGAGCCGGGCGCCGGCCAGGGCGCGCTGGAGGACGCGGGCGGTGTTCCAGACGGTGTCGCCTTCGGGCACCCGTCCATCCTCCCTCGGCGCGCCGGATCCGCACGGCTCAGCCGCCGGTCACCGTCACCACGTCGCCCGGGTGCAGGCCCAGCAGGTCGACCGCGCGGCCCGTGTTGACCGCCAGGGCCACCAGCCCGGCCGAGTCCACGTACGCGACCAGGCCGCCGGCCGGGGCGTCGCCGAAGGTACGCCCGCGCACCGCCGCCCGGCCCGCCGCCCTGACCCGCTCCGGCAGCCCCTCCAGCAGCGCGCCGGGCGCGGCCAGCTGGACGTTGCCGAAGTGGTCGACGGTCAGCACCTCGGCCGTGAAGCCGCCGGCGTCGGTGCGGACCAGCGGCTCCGGCAGCCGGACCAGCGTCCCGGGGTCCACGGCGCGCCCCGCCTCGCCGAGCGGCGCGCCGAGGGCCAGCCGCGCGGCCACCGGCGCGAACACGTCCCGCCCGTGGAAGGTGCCGGAGACCGCCGGGGCGAGCCAGGCCGGATTGGTCAGCTCCACCGCCCCGGTGATCCCGCCGAGGGCCGTGGCCGCGTCCAGCAGCAGGCCGTTGTCCGGGCCCACCAGCAGACCGCCGGGGGTGGCCAGCGCGACACCGCGCCGCGCCGTGCCGACGCCCGGGTCGACCACGGCCACGTGCACCCCGACCGGCAGGTACGGCACGGTCTGCGCGAGCACGGCCGCACCCCGGCGTACGTCGGCCGGCGGCACCAGGTGGGTCACGTCGATCACCCGGGCGGCCGGGGCGAGCCGGGCGAGCACCCCGTGGCAGGCCGCCACGAAACCGTCGGCCAGGCCGTAGTCCGTGGTCAGCGAGATCCAGGGCGTCGCTCCGGGGCCGGTCACGGCCGTACCTCCGGCCCGGTCAGCCGCCGTTCCAGCCGCAGCTCGTCGTGGAGCGGGATGTCGTCCTCACCCAGGTGCGGGATGCCCGGCTTGACCGCGCGTGCCCGGTCGACCGCGCCCGGGTCCACCGCCACGATCCGCAGCCCCCGGCGCTGGTAGAAGCGCAGCGCCCGGAGATTGTCGTTGGTGGTGACCAGCCAGAGCCGGTCCGCCCCGGCGGCCGTGGCGACCGCCTCGGCGGCGGCCAGCAGGGCGCTCCCGGCACCGTTGCCCGGTGCCGTGGCGGCCAGGCTGACCACTTCGAGGCCGCCGTCGGCGAGCCGGTGCACCAGCGCCCCGGCGAAGCCGCCCGCCTCGTCCACGGCCACGAGGGCGGGCAGTTCCCGCAGGTCGTAGCGGGAGTCGTGGACCACCACGAACGGGCCGCCCCACTCCCGCTCGTGCAGGGCCGCGAGGTCGGCGTGGTCACCGGGCACGGCGGGCCGTACGTGGATCGAGGCCATCGGTCCCTCCTCGTCTGTGCGCGCACACCCTAACGACCACCAACTGGAGCTGACGCCGCCTCCCAAGACCGCGCACGCCTCACGCCGCCGGCGGTCAGCCGCGGAGGCGGAGGCCTCGGGGGGTGGCGCGGAAGCCGGCCGCCGTCAGCGCGTCCCGCAGCGGCGAGGAGTGCACCGCCTCGCCGTCGGCGCGTTCCACCGAGATCGCGCCGAGCGCCCCCGAGTGCACCGCGTCGGCGAGCGCCTTGCCGGCCGCGGCCAGCGTGTCGGTGTCGTCGGTGAAGGACAGGATGGTCCGCCCGCCCCGCTCGACGTAGAGCACCAGGTCGCCGCCGACCAGCACGACCAGCGCGCCGGCCTTGCGCCCGGCCCGGTGGCCGGTGGCCGGTGCGGCCCCGTCCCCGGAGTCGACCACCCGGTCGGGCCAGGGCAGGGCCGCGCCGTACGGGTTGGCCGGGTCGGTGGCGGCGAGGACCACGGTGGGGCCGCCGCGGGACCGGCTGTCGTCGGCGGGGTCGGCGAGCGCGCGGATGCGGTCGACCGCGCCGGGCACGGCGAACTGGGCCGCGCCCAGCCCTTCGACGAAGTAGCCGCGCCGCGCCGCCCCGCGTTCCTCCAGCGCGGACAGCACCGGGTAGACCGCCGCGAAGCCCCCGGTCACCTGCTCGGCCATGACCGCGCCCCGGGTGACCACGCCGTGCCGTTCGAGGAGCAGGTCGGCGAGGGCGGCGGCCCGCCGGGTGGGGTCGAGGTCGCGCTCGGGCAGCCGGGACCAGCGGCCGGCCACGGTGGGCGGGCCGCCGCGGCTGGGCAGCGCCACCCGGCCGGGGCGGCGGTAGCGGGTGCGCGCCGCGGTGGGCCGGGACCGGTGCGCCCCGCCACCGCCGAGCGCCGCCCGGAGCGGGGCCAGGGTGTCGTTGGTGAGGTGGCCGGCCCAGACCAGATCCCACACGGCGGCCGTCAGGGCGGTGTCGTCGGTGGAGCCGACCCGGTCGGAGAGGGAGCGGAAGAACAGCGCCTGCCCGTCGGCGAGTGCGTCGAGCACCGCCTCGTGCAGCGGGGTGAGGGTCAGCGCCTCGTCCGGCGGGGGCAGCAGCAGCGGCGCGACGTCCGCGTACGCGAGGGTGACCCAGCCGTCGCCCCCGGAGATCGCCCCGGACCCGGCCCAGACCACCTCGCCGCTGGCGCAGAGCTCGTCGAGCTGGGCGGGGGAGTAGTCGGCGACGCGGGCGGGCAGCACGAGGCGTTCCAGCGCGGACGCCGGCACGGCCGCCCCCTGCAACTGCTCGACGGTGGCGGCGACCGCCTCGACGCCCCGGGCCGAGGAGCCGACCTGCTGCCAGCGGGGCAGGAACGCGGCGAGCGCCCGGGGCGGCACCGGCTCGATCTCCCGGCGCAGCGCCGCGAGGGACCGGCGGCGCAGCAGCCGCAGCACCTCGGCGTCGCACCACTGGGTGCCGACGCTGTCGGGCGCGAACTCACCGGAGACCACCCGCCCGGTGGCGGCCAGGCGGCGCAGCGCCTGCTCGACCACGAACACCCCGAGCCCGAACCGGGCGGCGCAGGTGGCCGCCGCGAACGGGCCGTGGGTGCGGGCGTAGCGGGCGACCAGGTCGCCCAGCGGGTCGGCCACCGGTGCCAGGTACGCCTCGGCCACCCCGACGGGCAGCGCCACGCCGAGCGCGTCGCGCAGGCGGGCGGCGTCCTCGACGACCACCCAGCGGTCCTCGCCGGCAACCCGTACCCGCAGCACCCGCCGGGCCGCCTCCAGCTCGCCGAGCCACCCGGCCGGTACGCCCCGCTCGGCCAGCTCGGCCTCGCTCAGGTCGCCGACCACCCGGAGCAGCTCGACCACGTCCTCCGCGTCGCGGGGGCGACGCTGTTCGGTGCGCCAGCGCAGTTGCCGTTCGGTCTCGGCGAGCACCGCCGGATCGAGCAGTTCCCGAAGGTCGACCCGGCCGAGCAGCTCGCCGAGGAGCCCCGAGTCGAGGGCCAGGGCGGCGGCCCGCCGTTCGGCCAGCGGCGCGTCGCCCTCGTAGAGGAACGCGCCCACGTAGCCGAACAGCAGCGAGCGGGCGAACGGCGACGGGCGCTCGGACTCGACCTCGACCAGGCGGACCTTGCGGGCGCCCAGGTCGCGCATGAGCTGGGCCAGCGCGGGCTGGTCGAAGACGTCCTGGAGGCATTCCCGGGCGGCCTCCAGGGTGACCGGGAAGTCGGCGTACTCGCGGGCCACGTCGAGGAGCTGGGCGGCCCGCTGGCGCTGCTGCCAGAGCGGCTGCCGGCGGCGCGGGTCGCGGCGGGGCAGCAGCAGGGACCGGGCCGCGCACTCACGGAACCGGGAGGCGAACAGCGCCGAGGTGCCGACGGACTCCTCGACCAGCTGGGCGATCTCGTCGGGGTCGAAGACCACCACGTCGGCGCCGGGCGGCTCGTCGGCGGTGTCCGGCAGGCGGACCACGATGCCGTCGTCGGAGGGCATCACCTGGGCGTCGACCCCGTAGCGTTCGGCGAGCCGCCGCCCGATGGCGAGCGCCCACGGGCCGTTGACCCGGGCGCCGAGGACCGAGTGCACGGCGAGCCGCCAGTCGCCCAGCTCGTCGCGGAACCGCTCGACCACCACCGTGCGGTCGTCGGGCAGCGACCGGGTGGCCTCCTTCTGCTCGCGCAGGTAGGTCATGAGGTTGCCGGCGGCCCAGCCGTCCAGCCCGCCCGCGCGCAGCGCCGCCACCGCGTCGGCGTCGGACTGGCGCAGCAGCGCCCGGACCCGGGCGCCGATGGCCCGGCCCAGCTCGACGGGGCGGCCGAGCTGGTCGCCCTTCCAGAACGGCATCCGGGCCGCCTGCCCCGGGGCGGGGGAGACCAGCACCCGGTCGGGGGTGATCTCCTCGATCCGCCAGGACGACGAGCCGAGCAGGAAGACGTCGCCGACCCGGGACTCGTAGACCATCTCCTCGTCCAGCTCACCGACGCGGGCGGCCCGCTCGGCACCGGCCAGGAAGACCCCGAACAGGCCGCGGTCGGGAATGGTGCCGCCACTGGTCACGGCGAGCCGCTGCGCGCCGGGCCGGCCGGTGAGCACGTCGGCGGCCCGGTCCCACACCAGCCGGGGCCGCAGCTCGGCGAAGGCGGTCGACGGGTAGCGCCCGGAGAGCATGTCGAGCACCGCGTGCAGCGCCGAGTCGGGCAGCTCGGCGAACGGGGCGGCCCGGCGGACCAGCACGGCCAGGTCGCCGAGCCGCCACGGCTCCAGGGCCACCATGGCCACGATCTGCTGGGCCAGCACGTCGAGGGGGTTGCGCGGGTAGTGCAGCTCCTCGATGGCGCCCTCGCCCATCCGCTCGGCGACCACGGTGCAGGACAGCAGGTCGCCGCGGTGCTTCGGGAAGACCACGCCGCGGGACACCGCGCCGACCTGGTGCCCGGCCCGGCCGACCCGTTGCAGGCCGGCGGCCACGCTCGGCGGGGCCTCGATCTGCACGACCAGGTCGACGGCGCCCATGTCGATGCCCAGCTCCAGGCTGGAGGTGGCGACCACGGCCGGGAGCTGCCCGGACTTGAGCGCCTCCTCGATGTGCTTGCGCTCCTCGCGGGAGACGCTGCCGTGGTGGGCCCGCGCGATCACCGGCGGCGCACCGGCCGCCGCCCCGGACTGCGCCATCACCTCGGCCGGCTGCCGCGGCGCGCGCAGCGGCCCGACCGGCCCGCCGAACGCCTCGGCGCCCCGCCGCCGCGCCGGACCGGCGTCGTCCACGAGACCGCCGCCGTCCGGGGTGGCCGCCGCCTCCAGTTCCTCGGCGGCCAGTTCGTTGAGCCGGGCGCAGAGCCGCTCGGCGCTGCGTCGGGAGTTGGTGAAGACGATGGTCGACCGGTGCGACCGGATCAGCGAGAAGACCCGTTCCTCGACGGCCGGCCAGATCGACGCCCGGCGGGGGCCGAGCCCGCCCAGCGCGTCCTCCGGCGGCTCCTGCTCGTCGAGGCGGGTCATGTCCTCGACCGGCACCTGCACGCTGACCTCGATGGTCTTGCTGGTGGGCGGCTGCACCACGTCGACGGGGCGGGCACCACCGAGGAAGCGGGCGCACACGTCGATCGGCCGGACGGTGGCGGAGAGGCCGATCCGCTGCGCCGGGGTCTCCAGCAGCGCGTCGAGGCGTTCCAGGGAGAGGGCCAGGTGGGCGCCGCGCTTCGTGCCGGCGACGGCGTGCACCTCGTCGACGATCACCGTGCGGACCCCGCGCAGCGAGTCGCGGGCGGCGGAGGTGAGCAGCAGGAACAGCGACTCGGGTGTGGTGATGAGGATGTCCGGCGGCGTGCGGGCGAAGGCGCGCCGCTCGTCGGCGGGTGTGTCGCCGGTTCGCATGCCCACGGTGATGTCGGGCGGGGTGAGGCCGAGCCGGGTGGCGGCCTGCCGGATGCCGGTGAGCGGGGCGCGCAGGTTGCGCTCCACGTCGACGGCGAGCGCCTTGAGCGGGCTCACGTAGAGGACCCGGCAGCGCTGGCGCGCCTCGGCCGGCGGTGGCTCCTTGGCCAGCCGGTCGAGCGACCACAGGAACGCCGCGAGGGTCTTGCCGGAGCCGGTCGGTGCGACCACCAGGGCGTTGCGGCCGGCGGCGACCGACCGCCAGGCGCCCTCCTGGGCGGGGGTGGGCGCCGCGAAGGCCGCGGTGAACCACTCCCGGGTCGCCGCCCCGAACTCCGCCAGGACCGCCGCGCCCCGGGTCACCTCGTCCGCCACGCCCTCCATCCTGCCTCGCCGGTCTGACAACCCGCTTGCTGGCGAAACGCTGATCTGTCCGGGACGGGGCCTTAAGCGACGGATGCGGCCTTGAATGCGTTAAGTCTCACTTAACTGCTTGCTTGCACCGCGCAACATAAAGTAACTTCACCCGCAACGCAGCGTGGGGTGGAGGGCTTGGATGACCGTGCAGGGGCGAGGCTCCGGGTCCGGGACCGACGTGCTCATCCGCAAGGTCGACAGTCACCTCGCCACGCTCCGCACCGGTCTGCACGGTCCCGAGCTCGAGCTGGCCGAGGACCTGGCCCGCTGCCTGCGCGAGCTGGTCGTCGCCACCGCCCACTCCAGCGCCGCCGACCGGGGGCTCGTCCGCGCCGCGGTGCACTACTTCGTCCTGCGCCGGGAGAGCCGCGGCAAGCTGCTGCCGGTGCGCTCCCTGGCCGCCGCGCAGCGCGTGGTCAACAAGGCGGTCCGCCAGCTCGGCCGTCCCGACCTGCTCGTCGAGACCCCCCGCCGGGAGCGCTCCGCCCCCGACCCCGCCCTGCGCTGACGGCCCGCCCGCGGCCCGGGCCGGTTTCCGGAAAACCGCCCGGTCGGGCAGGAATGTGGCGTCTGATCGATCGTGGCCGCAGCGTGCCCCGGCGCGCTGTCACCTCGACCGGGAGTGCGCGTGCTCGTCCTGCTGATCCTGCACCTGGTGGCGGCCCTGTCCGCCCCGCTGCTGGTCCGCCGGTGGGGCCCCCGCGCGTGCCTGCTGCTCGCGCTCGCGCCGGCCGCCACCTTCGGCTGGGCCGTGGCGCACACCGGGGCGGTCCGCGCGGGCGGGGCGGTGGTCGAGACGTACCCGTGGGTTCCGGAGCTCCGGCTCGACGTGGCGCTGCGGGTCACCACCCTGTCCTGGCTGATGCTGCTGCTGGTCGGCGGCGTCGGCGCGCTGGTGCTGGTCTACTCGGCCCGCTACTTCCACGCGGGCTCGGCGGGCCTGGCCCGGTTCGCGGCCGTCCTGGTGGCCTTCGCCGGGGCCATGGTCGGCCTGGTCGTCTCCGACGACCTGCTGCTGCTCTACGTCTTCTGGGAGCTGACCACGGTCTTCTCCTACCTGCTGATCGGGCACAGCACCGAGCGGCGGTCCAGCCGGTGGGCGGCGGCCCAGGCCCTGACCGTCACCACCCTCGGCGGGCTGGCCATGCTTGTCGGTTTCCTGCTGCTCGGTCACCACGTGGGCAGCTACCGCTGGTCGGTCGTCACGGCCGCGCCGCTGCCCGGCGGCGGCTACCTGGTGGTCGCCGTGCTGCTCGTCCTCACCGGCGCCCTCGCGAAGTCCGCGGTCTTCCCGTTCACCTCGTGGCTGCCGGTGGCGATGGCGGCACCCACCCCGGTCAGCGCCTACCTGCACGCGGCCGCCATGGTGAAGGCCGGGGTGTTCCTCGTCGGGCTGCTCGGGCCGGCGCTCGCCCCGGCCGGGCCGTGGCGGCCGGTCACCGTGGTCGCCGGGCTGGTCACCCTGGTCGCCGGGGGCTGGGCGGCGCTGCGGCAGACCGACCTCAAGCTGCTGCTGGCGTACGGGACGGTGAGCCAGCTCGGCCTGCTCACCGTGGTGCTCGGGGCAGGCACCCCGAAGGCGGCCCTCGCCGGTGCCGCCATGCTGCTGGCGCACGCGCTGTTCAAGGCCGCGCTCTTCCTCGTCGTCGGCATCCTCGACCACAGCGCCGGCAGCCGGGACCTCCGTGATCTGTCCGGCGTGGGCCGCAGCGCGCCGGTGCTCGCCACGGTCGCCGCGCTGGCCGCCGCCTCGATGGCGGGCGTGCCGCCGCTGCTCGGCTTCGTGGCCAAGGAGGCGGTGCTCGGCGCGTTCACCGGGCGGCCGGTGGTGCTCGCCGGGCTGGTCGTGGGCAGCGCGCTGACCGTCGCGTACAGCATCCGGTTCCTCTGGGGCGCGTTCGCGTCGCGGCCGGGCGTCCCGGTGACCGACGTGGAGCCGCCGCCCGCCGCCATGCTCGTACCCCCGGCCCTGCTCGCCGTCGCCGGACTGGCCGCCGGTCCGGCCGCCGGCTGGCTGGGTGGCCTGCTGCGCCCGTACGCCGAGCTGTTCGGTCCGGTCGAGGAGAAACTCGCGCTCTGGCACGGGCCGACCGCGGCGCTCGGCCTCTCCGCCGTGGTGCTGGCCGGCGGGGCGGTGCTGCACCTGGTCCGTGGCCCGCTCGCCCCCGCGCTGACCCGGCTGCGCGCGCCGGTCGGTGGCAACCAGGGGTACGAGTGGATCACGCACCGGTTCGACCGGTTCGCCATCGAGGTCACCGGCGCCACCC
This sequence comes from Micromonospora terminaliae, assembly GCF_009671205.1. Lineage (NCBI taxonomy): Bacteria > Bacillati > Actinomycetota > Actinomycetes > Micromonosporales > Micromonosporaceae > Micromonospora > Micromonospora terminaliae. The sequence goes on from NZ_CP045309.1 coordinate 377,776, forward strand.
AGCGCGGCGCCCTGCCGCAGTACCTCGGCACCGTGCTCGTCGTCCTGGTGCTCGTGCCGGGCGGCGCCATGCTGGTCACCCGGCCCTGGCGCACCGAGATCGCCGTGTGGGACAACCCGACCCAGCTCGTGGTCTGCGTGGTCATCGCGGTGGCCGCGCTGCTCGCGGTGGGCGCCCGGCGCCGGCTCACCGCCATGCTGCTGGTCGGGGTGACCGGCTACGGCACCGCCATGATGTTCGTCCTCTACGGCGCTCCCGACGTGGCGCTCACCCAGTTCCTCGTGGAGACCGCCACCATCGCCGTCTTCGTGCTGGTGCTGCGCCGGCTGCCGGAACGCTTCTCGGCCCGCCCGCTGCGCCGCAGCCGCTGGGTACGCCGGGGCATCGGGGCGGCCGCCGGCCTGGTCATGGCCGGGCTGGCGCTGGCCGCGGCCGGCGCGCGGCGGGAGCCGTCGGTCTCGGCGGCCTTCCCCGACCTGGCCGTGGCGCAGGGCTACGGCCGCAACGTGGTCAACGTGACGCTGGTCGACATCCGGGCCTGGGACACCATGGGTGAGATCGCGGTGCTCGTGGTGACCGCGACCGGGGTGGCCAGCCTGATCTTCGAGCGGTCCCGCACCGGGCCCCGCCCGCGCCGTCCCGACCCGGTGAGGTCGCTCCGGGACCGGCGGACGGTCTGGCTGCGTGGCGGGGCGACCCTGAACGAGCGCCGCCGCTCGATCGTCTTCGAGGTGGTCACCCGGCTGATCTTCCACACGGTGCTGCTGTTCTCCCTGTTCCTGCTCTTCTCCGGGCACAACGCCCCGGGCGGCGGGTTCTCCGGCGGCCTGGTCGCCGGCCTCGCGCTGACCGTCCGCTACCTGGCCGGCGGCCGGTACGAGCTGGCCGAGTCCGCCCCGGTCGGCGCCGGCACCGTGCTGGGCACGGGCCTGGCCGTCTCGGTCGGCGGCGGCGTGCTCGGGCTGCTCCTCTCCGGCCAGGTGCTGGAGAGCGTGAAGGTCAACCTCTGGCTGCCGCTGGTCGGCCACTTCTACCTGGTCACGTCGCTCTTCTTCGACATCGGCGTCTACCTCGTCGTGGTCGGGCTCGTGCTGGACATCCTGCGCAGCCTCGGCGCGGAGGTGGACCGGCACGTCGAGGCCGCCGGCGAGCCGGCGCGGGGGCTGGCCGTGCGGCGTGAGGGTGAGAGTTCATGACCCGGGGCGCGGCCGGGCCGACCCTGGTGCTGGTGATCGCCGTCGGGGTGCTCGTCGCGGCCGGGGTCACCCTGCTGCTGGAGCGCAGCCTGACCCGGATCCTGCTCGGCGTCATCCTGCTCGGCAACGGGGTGAACCTGCTCATCCTGCTCGGCGGCCGGTCGGGGGCCGCCCCGCTGGTGGGCACCGCGCCGGCCGCGGGCATGAGCGACGCGCTGCCGCAGGCCATGGTGCTCACCGCCGTGGTGATCACGTTCGGGCTGACCGCGTTCCTGCTCGCCGTGGCCTATCGGAGCTGGTACCTGTCCGGCGACGACGAGGTGCAGGACGACCTGGAGGACCGCCAGATCGTCCGGCTCGCCGACCGCAACGAGGTGTCCACGGCGGACCTCGGCGGCGAGGGTCCGGACAACGATCCGGAGCAGGTCGACCCGGAACCGGCGCTGCGCCGCCTGCGCCGGCGGGGCGAGGACCAGTGAGCGCGAGATGTGAGCCGGGTCTGCGAGCCCGGCAGTTGCGAACGAAGGCCAGCGCATGACCCGGGCGCTGGTGCCGCTGCCGGTGGTGGTGCCGCTGCTCGGCGCGGCGCTCACCCTGATCCTGACCAACCGGCCCCGGTTGCAGCGGTCGGTCAGCGTGCTCGGGCTGACCACCACCCTGGTGGTGGCGGTGGTGCTGCTGGTCGAGGCGTACCGGCACGGGCCCGTCGTGGTCCGGGTGGCCGGCTGGCCGCCGCCGGTCGGCATCGTGCTGGTCGCCGACCAGTTGGCCGCGCTGATGCTGGTGGTCTCCTCGGCGGTCACCCTCTGCGTGCTGCTCTACTCGATCGGCCAGGGGCGGGGGGAGACCAGCGAGAGCGCCCCGGTGAGCATCTACCACCCCACCTACCTGGTGCTCACCGCCGGCGTGACCAACGCCTTCCTGGCCGGGGACCTGTTCAACCTGTTCGTCGGCTTCGAGATCCTGCTGGCCGCGAGCTTCGTGCTGATCACCCTCGGCGGCACGGAGGTCCGGATCCGCACCGGCTCGACGTACGTGGTGGTCAGCATCCTGTCGTCGATGATCTTCCTGGCCGCGCTGGGGCTCGTGTACGCGGCCACCGGCACCGTCAACATGGCGCAGCTCGCCGGCCGGCTGGACGCCCTGCCGTCCGGCGTACGCCTGGCGTTGCAGCTCACCCTGCTGCTCGCCTTCGGCATCAAGGCGGCGGTCTTCCCGGTCTCCGCCTGGCTGCCGGACAGCTACCCGACCGCACCGGCCCCGGTGACCGCGGTCTTCGCCGGCCTGCTCACCAAGGTCGGCGTGTACGCGATCATCCGCACCGAGACGCTGCTCTTCCCCGGCGGGCAGGTCGCCAACCTGCTCATGGTGGTGGCCGGGCTGACCATGGTGGTCGGCATCCTCGGCGCGGCGGCCCAGTCCGACATGAAGCGGCTCTTCTCCTTCACCCTCGTGAGCCACATCGGCTACATGATCTTCGGGGTGGCGCTGAGCAGCGTCGCGGGCCTGGCCGGGGCGATCTTCTACGTGGTGCACCACATCACCATCCAGACCACGCTGTTCCTGGTCGCCGGCCTGGTCGAGGAGCGCGCCGGCAGCACCGACCTGCGCCGGCTCGGCGGGCTGGCCCGGATCGCCCCGCTGCTCGCCGTGCTCTTCTTCGTCCCGGCCATGAACCTGGCCGGCATCCCGCCGTTCTCCGGCTTCCTCGGCAAGCTCGGCCTGCTCCAGGCCGGTGTGGCGGCCGGCGGGACGCTGCCCGCCGTGCTCGTGGGGGCGGGCGCGCTGACCAGCCTGCTCACCCTCTACGCCGCCTCCCGGGTGTGGAACATCGCGTTCTGGCGGGCGCCGCGGCTGGCCACCTCCGGCCCGCCCGTCCGGCTGCCCGGGCTGATGGTCGGTGCCACCGCCGCCCTGGTGCTGCTCGGCCTGGTGCTCACCCTGGCCGCCGGGCCGCTGTTCCGGGTCACCGTGGACGCGGCCACCGACCTGCGCCAGCGCACCCCGTACGTCCGGGCGGTCCTGCCGTGACCGACGACCCGCCCCCGGGCCGGGCGGCCGGCGACGCGGAACCGCCGGACACGCCGCCGCCGGTCCACCTCGCGCCCGACGCGCCCGCTCCCGCCGTGGGCCGGGGCGGGCGGCGTCGCGACCAGGCCATCGCGCTCGGGTGGCTGGTCGCCATCTGGGTGCTCCTCTGGGGCGACCTGTCCTGGGGGAACCTGCTCGCCGGCCTGGTGATCGGCGCGGCCGTGCTGCTCTTCTTCCCGCTCCCGCCGGTCACCTTCGGCGGGCGGCTGCGCCCCGGCGCCCTGCTGGTCCTCGCGGTCACCTTCGCCGGCGAACTGGTCACCGCCAGCCTGCACGTCGCCGCCGTCGCGCTGCGCCCCGGCTACGTCCCGCGCGGCGCGGTCATCGCGGTGCCGCTGCGGGTCCGCACCGACCTCAACCTGGCGCTCACCGCCGAGGTGGTCTCCCTGGTGCCGGGGACCCTGATCCTCGAAGTGGACCGCGACCGGGGCGTGCTGTACGTGCACGTGCTCGACGTCCGCGGCCCGGAGGACCTGACCGCCAGCCGGGAGCGGGTCCTCGCCGTCGAACGGCGCGTCGTCCGCGCCGTCGGCTCCCCCGCGGAGGTACGCCGGCTCAACCCCGAACTCGTCGATCGGAGGAACCATCCGTGACCGCGCTGCTCGCCCTGGCGCTGACCGTGCTGCTCTCGGTCACCGCGCTGCTCGCCCTGGCCCGGATCTACCGCGGGCCGACCCTGCTCGACCGGGTCGTCGCCGCCGACCTGCTGCTGGCCACCATGCTCGGCGCGGTGGGCGCCGAGGCGGGGGTCAACGGGCACGCCAGCACCCTGCCCGTGCTGGTGGTGCTCTCGCTGCTCGGCTTCATCGGCTCGGTGTCGCTGGTGCGCTTCGCGGTCCGGGAGGAAGTGTGAGCGCGAGGAGTGTGCCGGGTCTGCGAGCCCCGCAGTCGCGAACGAGAGGAGGCACGGCATGAGCACGGTCGCCGACTGGCTCGGTGGGGCCTGCCTGCTGGCCGGGGGGCTGCTCAGCCTGGTCGCCGGGATCGGCGTGCTGCGCTTCCCGGACGTGCTGGCCCGGATGCACGCGGCCACGAAGCCGCAGGTGCTCGGCGTGCTCCTGCTGCTCGTCGGCATCGCGCTGCGGCTGCGTACGCCGTCGGACCTGGGCATGATCGCGCTGGTGGCGGTGTTCCAGCTGGCCACCGCGCCGGTCGCCGCGCAGATGATCGGGCGGGCCGCCTACCGCTCGGGGCGGATCGACCGGAAACTGCTGGACGCCGACGAGCTGGCCGGCCGCTGAACCGGACAGCGGGGAGCCTTCCGGCACCCTCAGCGAACGTCCAGCCGCCGCCGATAAAATGGCTGCATGATCGACTCCTCTGCCCAGGAGGGCAGCAGTAGCCAGCCGGGTCGTGCCCGGCAACCTCTGGACCCGACGGCCCCGGGAGCCCTGAACCTCCCGTGCTGATCCTCGTCGGACTCGTCCTCATCATCGTGCTCACCGCCGCCACCGGTTACTTCGTGGCCCAGGAGTTCGGTTACGTCGCCGTGGACCGGGGCAAGCTCAAGCAGCTCGCCGACGGTGGCGACCGCGCCGCCGCCCGGGCCCTGGAGGTGACCGGCCGGCTCTCGTTCATGCTCTCCGGCGCCCAGCTCGGCATCACCGTGACCGCCCTGCTGGTCGGTTACGCCGCCGAGCCGTACCTGGGCGCCGGTCTGGCCGACCTGCTCGGCGTGGCCGGCGTCTCCGACGCGGTGGCGCTGCCGCTGTCGGTGGCGCTCGCCCTGATCATCGCGACCGTCGTGCAGATGGTCCTCGGCGAGCTGGCCCCGAAGAACCTGGCCATCGCCCGCGCCGAGCCCCTGGCCCGGGCGCTCGCCCGGTCCACCCTCATGTACCTGCGGATCGCCGGACCGCTGATCACCCTCTTCGACCGGGCCGCCGTGCGGCTGCTGCGCCGGATCGGCATCGAGCCGATCGAGGAGCTGCCCAGCGGCGCCACCCCGGAGGACCTGGAGCAGATCATCGCGGAGTCCCGGGAGGAGGGGCGCCTGGACGCCGAGATGTCCGACCTGCTCGACCGGGGCCTCGACTTCCGGGAGCTGACCGCCGGGGAGGCCATGGTCCCCCGGGTCGACGTGCACACCGTACGGGCCGGCGAGCCGGTCAGCCGGGTCGTCGAGCTGCTCGACACCGGTCACTCCCGGTTCCCGGTGCGCGGCGCGGAAGGCGTCGACGACCTGGTCGGCGTCATCGGCATCGCCGACGTGCTCGGGGTGCCGCCGGCCGAGCGGGCGACCACCCGGGTCGCCGCGGTGGCCGTACCCCCGTTGCTGGTGCCGGAGACGCTGCCGCTGCCGACGGTGCTGGACCGGCTCCGGGTCGGGCACCGCCAGCTCGCCTGCGTGGTCGACGAGTACGGCGGCTTCGCCGGCGTGATCACGCTGGAGGACCTCGCCGAGGAGCTGGTCGGGCCGATCCGCGACGAGGACGACCCGCCGGAGCGCGCCCCCGCCCGGCAGGACGACGGCTCCTGGGTGGTGCCGGCCCGCTGGCGGATCGACGAGGTCGCCGACAGCACCGGCATCGCGCTGCCCGAGGCGCCCGAGTACGACACCCTCTCCGGCCTGGTCATGCGAGAGCTGGGCCGGGTGCCCGAGGTCGGCGACCGGCTGGAGATCGCGCTGGCCGTCGACGGCGAGGAGCCGGACACCGAGCCCCGCGCCCTGGTCGAGGTGCTCGCCGTGGACCGGCACGTGGCCGACTCCGTCCGGCTGCGGACCACGGCCGGCGTGCCCGGGGAGGAGGCGGCATGAGCCCCGGGTTCGCGCTCTTCTTCTCCGTGGTGCTGCTGGCGCTCAACGGCTTCTTCGTGGCGGCCGAGTTCGCGCTGGTCGCCGCCAAGCGGTACCGGCTGGAGCAGTCGGCGGCCGGCGGCGGCCGGGCGGCCCGCGCGGCGCTGGACGGCGTCCGCGAGCTGAGCCTCATGCTGGCCGGCGCCCAGCTCGGCATCACCCTGTGCACCCTGGGCCTCGGCGCGCTGGCCGAGCCGGCCATCGAGCACCTGCTCAGCCCGCTGCTGCACGCGGTCGGCCTGCCGGACGCGGTGAGCCACCTGGTCGGGCTGCTGTTCGCCCTGGCCCTGGTGACCTTCCTGCACCTGGTGGTCGGCGAGATGGCCCCGAAGTCCTGGGCGATCACCGACGCCGAGCGCTCGGCCATGCTGCTGGCGCTGCCGTTCCGGGCCTTCGCCCGGGTCGCCCGCCCGGTGCTGTCCGCGCTGAACGCCCTCGCGAACGCCGTGCTGCGGCTGTTCGGCGTACGCCAGCAGGACCAGCTCGCCCAGGTGCACGGCCCCGACGAGCTGCGCATCCTGCTGGAGCAGTCCCGCGAGCACGGGCTGCTCGGCGCCGAGCAGCACCAGCTGCTCACCAGCATGCTGGAGCTGCAGGGCACCCGGGTGGCGCAGGTGATGGAGCCGTTCGACCGGATCGTCACGGTGCGCCGGGACGACACCGCCGAGCGGATCGAGCACGTCTCCCGCGACAGCGGCCGGTCGCGGCTCGCCGTGGTCGACCGTGGTGGCGAGGTGTGCGGGCTCGTCCACGTCCGCGAGGCGGTCCGGGCGGTCACCACCGGCCGGCCGGCGACCGCCGAGGAGCTGATGACCCCGGCGTTCACGCTGCCCGGCGAGGCGTCGGTCACCGAGGCCGTCGCGGCCATGCGGGGCCGGCAGGCGCAGCTGGCGTTGGTCAGCAACGGCGGCGGCCCGACCCGCCCGATCGGCTTCGTGGCGCTGGAGGACCTCCTCGAGGAGGTCATCGGCGAGTTCGACGACGAGACCGACCCGGTGCCCCGCGGCCGCCGCATGCGCTGACGCTCCCGCTGCGGGCGCGCCCGGTGTCGCTCCGGCGACACCGGGCGCACCCGGCTCGCATGGGGGAGCGGGCGGTGGGAATGCCCGCGGCATGCGGCTGACCGGGGTGTCGTCGGAGTCCGTGTGGACCGGCCTGTCGGTGAGTACCACGCTGCCCAACCCGAGCACCCGCCCCGGCCTGCGCCTGCCCGGCCGGGTCACCCTGACGGCCGGCGGCACCGACGTGGCCGTCCGGCACATCCGCCTCGGGCTGGTCGCGCAGGCCGAGCCGGAGGACCCGGAGTCGCCGCGCCGGCTCGTGCAGTACCACCAGGTGCCGATCGCCGGCCGGTTCGTGGTGCCGGCCGGACGGCGGCGGGCCGTCGACTTCGCGATCCCGCTGCCCTGGGAGACCCCGGTGACCATGTTCGGCGGGGTGCCGCTCATGAGCCTGCGCACCGGGTTGCGCACCGAGGTCTCCGTCGACCCGGACCTGGACCAGGGCGCCATGGTGCCGGTGTTCGTCCACCCGCTGCCCACCCAGCAGCACATCCTCGCCGCGCTGGACACCCTGGGTTTCCTCATGCGGCAGGCCGGGCTCCAGTACGCGCGGCTGCCCGGGGTGGAGCAGGCGCTCCCGCTGTACGAGCGGCTGGGGTTCTGGGTGGCCCCGCTCTACGCCGGCCCGATCACCGAGCTGGAGGTGATCTTCGTGACCAACGCGGCGGGCCTGGAGGTGCTGCTCTGGATGGACCGGCGGCTCTCCCTGGCCGGGGTGACCCACCAGAGCATCAGCCGGTTCCGGGTCTGGCACGCCGGCGCCGACCGGCGGGACTGGGTCGCCACCGTGGACGGCTGGCTACGGAAGGCCATCGACCGGCACGCGGCGGCCGCCGCCCCCGAGGAATGGTCCGCCGCGATCCGGGAGTCCGCGCACGTCAGCCGCGCGCCGGACGAGCCGGTCGCGCCCGGCTACGGCCTGGGTGGCACGGCCGGCGGCGCGGGCGTGGGCGGCGGCGGAGGCAGCGACGGAACCTGATGCCGGCCGCCGCCCACGCCGGGAGGCCGGGTCAGACCGAGGCCGTGGCGAGCTTCAGGCTGAAGCCCAGGAAGAGCACGGCGACGGCGGTGGTGCCGGTCGCGGCCAGCCGCCGCCGGCGGTGGAACTGGGCGGCCAGGAACGTGCCGGTGAAGATCAGCGCGGTCAGGTAGAGCGCGCTGGTCACCTGCGCGATCAGCCCGAGCAGCAGGAACGACAGCGCCGGCCAGGCGTACCCGGGATCGACGAACTGGATGAAGAAGGAGATGAAGAACAGGATCGCCTTGGGGTTGAGCAGGCTGACCACCAGCGCCCGCCGGAACGGGTCGCGCACCGCCGCCGGCTCCGCCGCGTCGATGAGCCGCGGCGCCGCGGGGTCGTTGCGGTCGCGCCAGCGCCGCCACGCGCCGCGCAGCATGCTCAACCCCAACCAGCCGAGGTACGCGGCGCCGGCGTACTTGACCACGAGGAAGAGCGCCGGGTACGCCTTGAGCAGCGACGCCACCCCGGCGGCGGAGAGGATCATCAGCACCGAGTCGCCGACGAACACGCCCCCGGCGGCCCGGTAGCCGGCCGCCACCCCGCGGCGCGCCGCGGTGGACAGCACGAAGAGCGAGTTCGGCCCGGGCAGCAGCACGATCGCCACGGTGCCCAGCACGTACGTCCAGATGTCGGTGATCCCCAGCACGCCGGTCATCATGACGCCACAGGGGCCGCCGGGCGAAGCCGTTCCCGCAGCGTGACCTGTGCGTTTGGCCACTCCTCGGCGAGCATCGAGTAGAGGGCGGACTCCCGCCAGGTGCCGTCGGCGCGCCGTCGGTTGGACCGCAGAGTCCCCTCGCGGACCGCGCCGAGCCGCTCGATGGCCCGCTGCGAGCGCTCGTTGAGCGAGCTGGTCTGCCAGGTGACCCGGATGGCGTCGAGCTCCTCGAAGGCCCGGGTGAGCAGCAGCAGCTTCGCCTCGGTGTTGATCCCGGTGCGCCACCAGGGCCGGCCGAGCTGGGTGTAGCCGATCTCCACGGTCCGCAGCTCCGGGTCGGGCTGGTAGTAGGAGGTGGTGCCGACGACCGCGCCGGTCACCGCGCAGCGCTGCACCCAGGGCATCCGCACCCCGCGCCGGTGGGCGTCGAGCCCGGCCCGGATCTGGTCCGCCAGCTCCGCGACGCTGCCCGGGCGCGGGCTGCCGACGTACCGCCAGACCTCCTCGTCGTCGAGGGCGGCGTACAGCTCCTCGGCGTGGGACTCGTCGAGCGGCTCCAGCACGACGTGCTCGCCGCGCAGCACCACGGGCTCCAGCCACGGCGACGGCGCCGCCCGCAGGTACGGCGGCACGGGCGCGGTCACCCCGGCGGCCGGCTCGGGTAGGCCGGGGGTGAGCCGCAGCGGCACCACCCCGGCCCAGTACGGCAGGTCGCGGTCGGCGGGATCGTCGTTGGCCCCGGCGGCCCGGGCGCGGACCGACACCTCGCGCAGCGGCAGCGCCAGCACGGCCGTCTCGGCCAGCTCCCGCCGGCTCGGCGGCCGGCTGTCGGTGCTGCGCCCGGCGGCCACCTTCTCGACCAGCGCGGTGAGCACGGCGAGCTTCTCCCGCTCGTCGGTGACCAGGTGGGCGGTGCCGTGCGCGACCACGGACCGGTAGTTGGCGCTGTGGTTGAACTGGGAACGGGCGAAGACCAGCCCGTCGAGGTGGGTCACCGCGACGCAGATCGGCAGGCCGGCGTCGCCGCGGGCGGCGAGCAGCGGCCGGCTGCCGGTGGAGCCGTGCAGGTAGAGGGTGTCGCCGACGCGGACGTGCAGGGTGGGCAGCAGTCGCGGCTCGCCGTCCACGGTGAACCCGAGCGTGCAGTGGTACGCCTCGTCCAGGACGGCGTGCGCGGCGGCCTCGTCGTAGCTCATCCGGCCCCGCATGCGGGTGGCGGTGGTCCGTTCGGTCGGGGGGTACATGCGACATCCCACCTTTGTTCTAGTACAATCGCCAAACTGTGGCAGCACGTTATCAGATCAGCGGCTCCTCGTCGGCGGCGATTTCGGCGAGTGTGGAAAGCGGCATCCGGGCCGGCGACCTCGCCCCGGGCGACGCCCTGCCCGCCGTCCGCTCCCTCGCCACCGCGCTGGGCGTCAGCCCGGCCACCGTGGGGAAGGCGTACCAGGAACTGCGGCAGCGGGGCCTCGTCGTCACGGCCGGCCGGCACGGCACCCGGGTCCGCCCCCGGCCGCCGGTGGCCAGCCGCCGTTCCGCGCTGCTGCCCCCGCCGCTGCCCGGCACGCGCGACCTCTCCGCCGGCAACCCCGACAGCCGGCTGCTGCCGCCGCTCGGCCCGCACCTGGCCGCGCTGGCCGCCGAGTTCCGCACCCCCGGCGGCTACGCGGAGCGGGCCGTCCTGCCCGAGCTGGCCGCCGCCGCCCGCGACCGGCTCACCGCCGACGGGGTGCCCGCCGACGAGATCACCGTGACCGGTGGCGCGCTCGACGGCATCGAGCGCCTGCTCGCCGCCCACCTGCGCCCCGGCGACGCGGTCGCCGTCGAGGACCCGGGCTGGGCCAACCTCCTCGATTTGCTCGCCGCGCTCGGCCTGCGCGCCATCGGGGTGCCCGTCGACGACGAGGGGCCCACCGCGCCGGGGGTCCGGGCCGCGCTGGCCGCCGGCGCCCGCGCGCTGATCGTGACCAGCCGGGCCCAGAACCCCACCGGCGCCGCGGTCTCCGCCGGCCGGGCCGCCGAGCTGCGTACGCTCCTCGCCGGCCGCGCCGACCTGCTGCTGATCGAGGACGACCACGCCGCCGAGCTGGCCCGCGTACCCCTGCACCCGCTCGCCGGGGCGACCCCGGCGTGGGCCTTCGTCCGGTCGGTGAGCAAGCCCTACGGCCCCGATCTGCGGCTCGCCGTGCTCGCCGGCGACGAGGCCACCGTGGCCCGGGTGGCCGGCCGGGCCCGGGTCGGCGCCGGCTGGGTCTCCACCGTCCTGCAACGCCTGGTCCTGGCGCTCTGGCGCGATCCGGCCACCGCCGGCCTGGTGGGCCGCGCGGCGGAGAGCTACGAGCGGCGGCGCGACGGGCTGGTCGACGCCCTCGCGGCGCGCGGGCTGGCCGCGCACGGGCGGACCGGCATCAACGTGTGGGTGCCGGTGCCGGACGAGACGGTCGCGGTCACCGCCCTGCGGGACGCCGGCTGGTCGGTGGCGCCCGGCGCGCTGAACCGGATCGCGGCCGCGCCCGGCGTGCGGATCACCGTCAGCCGGCTCGACGAGGCCGACCTCGGCCCGCTGGCCGACGCGGTGGCCCGCGCGGTCCGGCCGGCGCCCGCCGGGTTCACCACCTGAGCCGCGGCATGGCCGGGCCGCCCGCGGGTAACCGCGGCCGGGAGGTGCGTGGCATGGCTTCGAACAGATCCCGGACCGGTCTCTGGATCGGCGTGGCGGCAGTCGTGATCATTCTGGTGATCATCGCGATCGCGCTGGCCTCGCGCGGCGGTGGCGGCGGCTCCGGCTACTGACGGCGGTCCGGGCGCATCCGGCGTCGATGCCGAAACCGGTATATAAAGCTGGCATGGCCGAGACTGAGAACGCCCCCGGAGCCCAGGAGTTCATCCCGCCGCAGGCGGACACCATCGACGAGCTGCGCGACGCCGCGGCCGGCTGCCGGGGCTGCGAGCTCTACCGGGACGCCTCTCAGACGGTGTTCGGCCGGGGCGACGAGAGCGCCCGGGTGGTCTTCGTCGGGGAGCAGCCGGGCGACATGGAGGACCAGAAGGGGCTGCCGTTCGTCGGCCCGGCCGGCCGGCTGTTGCGCAAGGCCGTGGACGACGCCGGCATCGACCCCGGCCACATCTACCTCACCAACGCCGTGAAGCACTTCCGCTTCGAACTGCGCGGTAAGCGGCGGATCCACCAGACGCCCGACCGGGTGCACATCACCGCCTGCCGGCCGTGGCTGGTGGCCGAGTTCGCCCGGCTGCACCCGGAGATCGTGGTGGTGCTCGGCGCCACCGCCGCCAAGGCCCTGCTCGGCCCGGCCTTCCGGGTGACGAAGCAGCGCGGCGAGCTGCTGCCCTGGCCGGCCGCCGCCCAGCACCCGGAGGACTTCGCCCGGGTCCCGGTCGACAACACCGGAAAGGTCGCCGACGCACCGGACGCCCGGCTGCTGGCCACCATCCACCCCTCCGCGGTGCTGCGCGCCGACAACCAGGACGTCGCGTACGACGGGCTCGTGAAGGACCTGAAGGTGGCCGCCCGCGCCCTGCGCTAGTCGCGGCCCTGCCAGGTGCAGAGGCAGACCCGGTTGCCGTCGGAGTCGGCGAGCACCCAGAAGTGCGGCGCCGCCGCATCGCCGACCAGCGTCCCGCCGGCGGCCAGCGCGGCCTCGATGCGCGATGCCACCTCCACCGGGTCCACCCACACGTCGGGGTGCCAACGCTGGCGGGGCTCCTCGCGGCCGGACTCCTGGAACCACACCGTGGGCAGCGCGCCGGCCGGATCCCGCACCTCGTCACCGAACCCGGGACCGGCCAGGTGCTCCCCGGCCAGCACCGCCCGCCAGAACGGCAGCACGGCGGCGAAGTCGGGGCTGTCCAGGGCGAGTTCGAGCCGGGACACGCCGGTGTGCGCCGGCGACAGGCCGGCCTCGGCCGCGAGCGCGGAGATGGCCCGGGCCAGCCGGACGTCGCGGTCGGTGACCCCGCGCGCGTCGTGCGACCAGAGCCGCACGTCGACGTGGGTGTAGCGCAGGTCCAGGTCGGGATGGTGGTCCCGCCGCTCGGCCTCCGCGCCGATGGCGTCCACGAGGGACAGCCCGGCCGCGAAGTCCGGCGTACGGATGCGGGTGTGCAGGGCACCCAGCAGGTAGGTCCAGCCGTCCAGTTGCTCGTCGGCGATCTGTTCTCCGGTCAGCGTGGTCATCCCGCCATGCTGGCGTACCCCGCCGGAACGGACCAGCCCGACGGCAGCGAAATGGACCTGCACGATGCCGGCCGGCGGCCCTAGCGTCGAGGGCATGACGAGTGATCTTGAGCTGTCCGTCCGGAACGCCGCCGCCATGTGGACGGCGCTCGCCGAGAGCCGCGGGCACCGGCTGCTGCGCCGGCCGGGATTCCTCGCCGTGCTGGGCGACGCGCCCGCCGGGCTGCGGATCCTTCTGCGCGACCCGGACCCGTCCCCGGACGACCGGGCCGCGCTGGCCGCGCTGGTCCGCGGGCGGACCGGTCCGGTCGTCGTCGAGGACCAGTACGCGTGCCTCGACCTCGCCGACCTCGGCCTGACCCCGCGCACCCTGCCGGTGATGATCCGCCGCCCCGGGCCGGTGCCCGACCCGTCGCTGCCGGTCACCCCGGTCGAGCACGACCACCAACTGGCCGTCGCCGAGGACGTGGTGGTGCACGCCTTCCCGCTGGAGCCGTTCCAGCCCTACCGCCCGGGGCAGGCGTTCCCGCGCGCCCTGCTGGACCGGCCGGAGGTTCGGTTCTTCCTGGTCCACCGGGACGTCGCCGGCGCCACCGGGCCGGCTGCCACGCCGGCCGGGGCCTGCCTGACCGTCCGGGACGAGGGCGTCGGCCTCTACTGGATGACCAGCCTGCCCGCGCACCGCTCGCAGGGCGTGGGCCGCGCCCTGCTGCACGGCGTGCTCGCCCGGTTCGGCGACGCCCCCATGACGCTCACCGCAGCCCGCGCCGGCCGCCCGCTCTACGACTCGCTCGGCTTCATTCCGGTGGCCGACGCCACCTGGTGGGGCTGAGCCGCCCGCACCGGGGAGCGTGGGCGGCGGCGGGCGCTCAGAGGCGGCCGCCGCTGGCCGTGTCGGAGAGCCGCTGGGCCAGGTAGATCGGCACCACCGAGGCGACGATGAGCACGGCGGCCACCACGTTGATGACCGGCGCCTGGTTCGGCCGGAACAGGTTGCTGAAGATCCAGATCGGCAGGGTCTGCACGCCCGGACCGGCGGTGAACGTGGTGACGATGATCTCGTCGAAGGAGAGCCCGAACGCCAGCAGCGCGCCGGCCAGCAGCGCCGAGCGCAGCACCGGGAACGTCACGTACCGGAAGGTCTGCCAGCCGTCGGCGCCCAGGTCGGCCGACGCCTCCTGGAGGTTGCCGCCCGACCGGCGCAGCCGGGCCAGCACGTTGTTGTAGACGACGACCACGCAGAACGTCGCGTGCCCGACGATGACCGAGAAGAGCCCCTTGCCGACGCCGAGCGGCGCCATCACCGAGCGGAACGCGGTGTCCAGGGCGATGCCGGTGACGATGCCAGGGAGCGCGATCGGCAGCACGACCAGCAGCGACACGGTCTCCCGACCGAAGAACCGGTACCGCTGCACGGCGAAGGCGACCAGGGAACCGAGCAGCAGCGCGACGCCGGTCGCACCCAGCCCGGCCTGGACCGACGTCCACAGCGCCTCCCGGGCGCCCGCGTTCTCCCCGGCGCGTACCCACCACTCGGTGGTCCAGCGGGGCGGGGGCCAGGCGAACGTGCGGTCGGCGTTGAACGAGTTGACCAGCACGATGGAGAGCGGCAGGTAGATGAAGGCCAGGCCGAGCGCCATCGCCCCGCGCAGCAGCCAGCGCGCCGACCGGGAGAGCGTCACAACTCCTCCAGGGCCCCGGACCGCCGTACGGCGACCAGGTAGACGACCATGATCAGGACCGGGATGGTGGCCAGCGCGGCGGCGAACGGCAGGTTGTTCGCCGCCCCGATGTTGACGTAGACGAGGTTGCCGATGAGCTGCGTCTTGCCGCCCACGATCTGCACGGTGATGTAGTCACCCAGCGAGAGCGAGAAGGTGAAGATCGAGCCGGCGATCACCGACGGGACCACCACCGGCAGCACCACGGCGCGGAACGTCCGGCCCGCCCGGGCGCCGAGGTCGGCCGACGCCTCCAGCAGCGAGTCGGGCAGCCGCTCCAGGCCCGCGTAGATCGGCAGGATCATGTACGGCAGCCAGAGGTAGGCCAGCACCAGTACGGTCGCGCCCAGCCCGTACCCCGGGCCGCTGCCCGGCCCGCCGAACAGCCAGTCCACCGGCCCGCCGTTGGCCAGCAGCACCCGCCAGGCGTACGCCTTGACCAGGTAGCTGGCCCAGAGCGGGGTGAGGATGGCGACCACCAGCCAGCGTCGGTGGCGGGGCTTGGCGACCTTCGCCATGTAGAAGGCCATCGGCAGGGCGATCAGGGTGTCGATCACGGTCACCCCGGCGGCCACGCCGACGCTGCGCAGCGCGACCGTCCGGTAGACCTCGTCGGTGACGATGGTGCGGAAGTTGTCCAGCGTGGGCTGGCGGACGACCTCCCCGGTGAACCCGTTGACCGTCCAGAGTGCCGAGACGAACAGCACGGCCAGCGAACCCAGGTAGGCGATCACCAGCCAGAACAGCGGCGCGGTGAGCAGGGCGGCGAGGCGTACCCCGGCGTGCCGGTGCAGCCAGGCCGAGAGCCGGCGGACCGGCCCGCGGAGGGCGGTGGTGCCGCCCGCGGGCCGGTCGAGCGTGGAGGTGGCCACCTCAGCCCTTGATCGTCGTCCAGGCCTGGGTCCAGGCCGCGTAGTCCTTGCACTTCACGTCGGTACGCCCGTCCAGGCACTGCTGCACCGGGGTGTTCCAGTACCAGACCTTCTCGAAGTAGGACTCGTCCTCGGCGTGGTACGTCGCGCAGTGGTTCTTGTCGGCGGTCTCGGCGCAGGACAGCTTGTTGGACGGCGCCTCACCGAACCACTCGGCGACCGCCGCGTTGGCCTTCGGCGAGATGATGTGGTCCATCCAGCGGTACGCGCAGTTCGGGTGCTTCGCCTTGGCGGAGACCATCCAGGTGTCGGACCAGCCGGTCGCCCCCTCCTCGGGCAGGATCGCCTCGACCGGGGCCTTGTCGGCGGTGGCCAGATTGGCGATGACCTGCCAGGTGGTGCCGAGCACCGAGTTGCCGGCCTTGAAGGCCTGCACCTCCTTGGTGTAGTCCGACCAGTACTCGCCGATCTGCTCGTTCTGCTTCTTCAGCAGGTCGACGGCGGCGGCGAACTGCTTGTCGTCCAGCGCGTACGGGTTCTTGATGCCCAGTTCCGGCTGGTGCTTCATCAGGTACAGCGCCGCGTCGGCGAGGTAGATAGGCGAGTCGTACGCGGTGATCTTCCCCTTGTAGGGCGAGTTCGCGTCGAACACCGCGCCCCACGAGGTCGGGGCGGGCTTGACCACGTCGGTGCGGTACATCAGCAGGTTCGCGCCGCGCCCGTGCGGGACGCCGTAGGCCACCCCGTCGACGGAGTTCCACTGCTTCAGCTTGAGCCCGTCGAAGACGTCCTTGTAGTTGCTGATCAGGTCGGTGTTCACCGGGGCGACGTCGCCCCCGTAGATCAGCCGCAGCGAGGCGTCCCCGGAGGCGGAGACCACGTCGTACTCGCCGGTCTTCATCAGGGTCACCATCTCGTCGGAGGTGCCGGCGACCTTGACGTTGACCTGGCAGCCCGTCTGCTTCTCGAAGTCGGTGACCCAGTCCACCTTCGGATCGGTGGAGCCGTCCTCCACGTACCCGGCCCAGGCGACGACGTTGACCTGTCCCTCGCCGGCGCCCAGCGCCGCGAGCTTGTCGATCCTGGGCGGCTTGATGCCGCCCGGGCCGGAGCCGCCGGTGGCCGTGCCGCCGTCGCCGCAGCCGGTCAGGGCGAGCAGGCCGACCGCGGCGAGCGCGGTGAGGTTTCTACCGGTACGCATTAGCGCTCTCCTTCGCAAGGGGGGTCGGTACGGCGGGGACAGGTACGGCCACGGCGTGCTCGGTGCGCCACGCCAGGCGGACCGGGGTGCCGCGCAGTGCCGCCACGTCGGCCGAGGAGGTGGTCAGGTTCTGTTGCGTCACGACCAGCCGGGCGCCGGCGTCGAGGTCGACGACGAACCGGGTGCTCGCCCCGGCGTAGACGACCTCGGCCACCCTGCCGGTGGCCGACGTCTCCTCGTCGGTGGCCGTCGACAACTCCAGCTCGGGCGCGTCTGACGCCGCGCCGCGACCTGGAGCCGTCGGTTGGCCCACGAGCCGGATCTTCTCCGGCCGGATGGAGAAGGTGCCGTCGCGGCCGAGCACCGAGCGGGCCACGTCGCCACTGAGCAGGTTGGATGTGCCGACGAAGCCGGCGACGAACGGGGTGGCGGGCCGCTCGTAGACCTCGGCGGGCGTACCCACCTGGGCGATCCGGCCGTTCTCGAAGACCGCCACCCGGTCGCTCATGGTGAGCGCCTCCTCCTGGTCGTGGGTGACGAAGACGAAGGTGATGCCCACCTCCCGCTGGAGCGCCTTCAACTCCACCTGCATCTGCTCGCGCAGCTTCAGGTCCAGCGCGCCGAGCGGTTCGTCGAGCAGGAGCACCTTCGGCCGGACGACCAGCGCGCGGGCCAGGGCCACCCGCTGCCGTTGCCCGCCGGAGAGCGCGGCCGGTCGCCGGTCGGCCAGACCGTCGAGCCGTACGCCCCGCAGCGCCTCCGTGGCCCGGGCCCGGCGCTCGGCGCGGCCCACCTTGCGCACCCGCAGCCCGTACTCGACGTTCTGCTGCACGGTCATGTGCGGGAACAGCGCGTAGTCCTGGAAGACGGTGTTGACGTCCCGCTCGAACGGGGCCAGCCGGGTGACGTCACGCCCGCCGAGCAGCACCCTTCCGGCGGTCGGCGGCTCGAACCCGGCGATCATGCGGAGCACCGTCGTCTTGCCCGAGCCGGACGGCCCGAGCATCGAGAAGAACTCGCCGTCGGCGATGTCCAGATCGACGCCGGCCACCGCCTCCACCGCGCCGAACGACTTGCACAGTCCGCGGAGGGAGACGGCGGGGGTGGCGGACCCGGCTGACATGGGCGCTCCTCAGTCCTACGGTTAACGTTGCGCCAGCGGACCAGAGTCCACGGAAATCGTGCCGTGAGAATAGAGCCGCGACGGATAGCGTCGTCAAGAGCTGATGGCGGTTTGCCTTGCCGGACGCCCCTTCCCGGCGGCCGCCCCGGCGGGCACACTCGTCGCCATGGAGCAGCATCTCTACGAACCCGTCCACCAGGAATTCCGGGACCTGTGCCGCCAGTTCCTCACCCGGGAGGCCGTGCCGCACCACGAGCGCTGGGAGGCCGACGGGATCGTCGACCGCGAGGTGTGGCGCCGGGCGGGCGCGGCCGGGCTGCTCGGCATGGACGTGGACCCCGAGCACGGCGGCGGCGGGCAGCGCGACTTCCGGTTCAACGCCGTGCTCGACGAGGAGATTATCGCGGCCGGCTGCACCGGGCTGGGCTTCGGGCTGCACAACGACGTGGTGGCCCCGTACCTGACCGAGCTGACCACCGACGACCAGCGCAAGCGCTGGCTCCCGGGCTTCTGCTCCGGCGACCTGGTCACCGCCATCGCGATGAGCGAGCCGGGCGCGGGCAGCGACCTGGCCGGCATCCGCACGAGCGCGGTACGCGACGGCGACAGCTGGGTGCTCAACGGGCAGAAGACGTTCATCACCAACGGCGAGCTGGCCGACCTCGTGGTGGTGGTCGCCAAGACCGCCCCCGACCAGGGCGCGCACGGCGTGAGCCTCATCGTGGTGGAGACCGGCACGCCCGGCTTCGGCCGGGGCCGGCGACTGGCCAAGGTCGGCCTCAAGGCCAACGACACCGCCGAGCTGTTCTTCGACGACTGCCGGGTGCCGGCGGAGAACCTCATCGGCACCGAGAACCACGGCTTCTACCACCTCATGGCCAACCTGCCGCGGGAGCGGCTGAGCATCGCGGTGGCCGCGGTGGCCGCGGCGGAGAAGCTGCTCGCGCTCACCCTCGACTACGCCCGCTCGCGGGAGGCGTTCGGCCGGCCGATCGGGCGGTTCCAGCACAACCGGTTCCTCCTGGCCGAGCTGGACACCGAGGTCACCATCGCGCGGACCTTCGTGAACCACTGCGTGGCCGAGTACAACGCCGGCCGGCTCTCGGTGACCGACGCGGCCAAGGCCAAGTGGTGGACCACCGAGCTGCAGAACAAGGTGGCCGACCGCTGCGTGCAGCTGCACGGCGGCTACGGCTTCATGCTGGAGTACCCGGTGGCGAAGGCCTGGCTGGACAGCCGGGTCCAGACCATCTACGGCGGCACCACCGAGATCATGAAGGAGATCATCGGCCGCGGTCTCGGCCTGTAGCGAAACCGGGTGCGCGCGAGCCGGTCGGGTGCGGGAGGATGGTGACCCCTTACTCCCGGGAGCATCCGCCATGGCCACCGACCTGACCGCACCGGCACCGAGCCGGCTCGACGTCGTCCCGATCCAGCGGCGCACCGTCCGGCTGCTCCTCCTCACGCAGATCATCGGCGGCATCGGCGTCACCATCGGCATCTCGGTCGGCGCGCTGCTCGCCGCCCGGGTCGCCGGCACCGCCCTGGCCGGAGTGGCGCAGAGCGCCGGGGTGGTCGGCGCCGCGCTGCTCGCCGTACCGGTCACCCGGATCATGACGGCCCGGGGGCGGCGGCCGGGGCTGGTCACCGCGTACCTGGTCGGGTCGGTCGGGGGCGTGCTCGTGGTGGTCTCCACCGTGCTGCACGTGGTGCCGCTGCTCTTCCTCGGCATGCTGCTCTTCGGCGGGGGGACCGCCGCCAACCTCCAGGCCCGCTACACGGCGGTGGACCTGGCCGAGCCGGCCCGCCGGGGGCGACAACTCTCGCTGGTCGTCTGGGCCACCACCATCGGCGCGGTGGCCGCCCCCAACTTCGCCGCGCTCGCCGACGCCACCACCCGTGGCTGGGGCCTGCCGGCGCTGGCCGGCCCGTTCGCCTTCAGCGCCGCCGCGTTCGTGCTGGCCGCCGCCGTACTGGCCGCGTTCCTCCGGCCGGACCCGCTGCTCACCGCGCGCCGGCTGGCGGCGGCCGAGACCCCGGCCGAGCCGGTCGCGGCGCCCGGTGCGCCCGCCCGGCGCCGCGCGGGCATGGTGGCGGCCTGGCGCACGGTACGCGAGCGGCCCGCCGCCCGCCTCGGCATCGCCGCCGTGGCCATGGGCCACCTCGTGATGGTCGCCGTCATGTCGATGACCCCGGTACGCCTCGGCGAGTCGCACTCCGACGCCGACGTGCTGCGGGTGGTCGGCATCGTGCTCAGCCTGCACATCGCCGGCATGTACGCGCTCTCCCCGCTGGTCGGCTGGCTCACCGACCGGCTGGGCCGGCGCCCGGTGATCCTCGGCGGGGTGGCCCTGCTGCTGGCCGCCTGTGCGGTCGCCGGCACGGCCGGACACCACACCCCGCTGCTCTCGGTGGGTCTGGCCCTGCTCGGGCTGGGCTGGTCGGGCACCATGGTGGCCGGCTCGACCCTGCTGTCCGAGTCGGTGCCGACCGCCGACCGGCCGGGTGTGCAGGGCCTGTCCGACCTGGTCATGGGGCTGGCCGGGGCGGGCGCGGCGGCGGCGAGCGGGTTTGTCATGCGGGCCGCGGGTTATCCGACCCTGACCCTGCTGGCGGCGATCGCGGTGGTGCCGCTGGTGGCGCTAGCGTTGCGTCCGGCGCCGGTCGAGGTGCCGGAGGAACTCGGGCGTCCGGCGGACGAGGTGCCCGGCAAGCTCGGGCGTCCTTTGGACGACCTGCCCGGCAAGGAGGAGTGACACGTGCGGCTGACCGACTTCTGGGCGCGGCTGGAGGAGGCGTTCGGGCCGGGCTACGCGACCAGCATCGCCAGCGACCAGGTGCTGTCCCAGCTCGGCGGGCGGACCATCGAGCAGGCCCTCGCCGCGGGGGTGGAGACGCACGTGGTGTGGCGCGCGGTGGTCGCCGCCTATCCGGACCGGGTGCCCGCACGACTACGCTGAGCAGCCTTTTCGCCGGTTCCGCGTGTCGCTTGTCGAGTCGTACACCTGTTCGGCTATTGTCCACAGCGGGGTGCTCGTCCACAGCTCGCGGCCCGTCGGCTGGTTTTCTGTCGGACCCAGCGCCTAGCGTGTCCGCGTGACGCGAAGCTCAGGAAAGACGCCGGCGAAGGCAGGGGTGGCAACGATGGCGGCAGGGCCGGACCGGGAGAAGGCACTCGACCTTGCTCTCGCTCAGATCGACAAGCAGTTCGGCAAGGGTTCGGTGATGCGGCTGGGGGAGCGGCCCGTCGTCCAGACGGCGGTCATCCCGACCAGCTCCATCGCGCTCGACGTGGCGCTCGGCGTGGGCGGTCTGCCCCGCGGTCGGGTCGTGGAGATCTACGGTCCCGAGTCCAGCGGTAAGACCACGGTCGCCCTGCACGCGGTGGCCAACGCCCAGCGGGCCGGCGGCATCGCCGCCTTCATCGACGCCGAGCACGCGCTCGACCCGGAATACGCGAAGGCCCTCGGCGTCGACACCGACGCCCTGCTGGTCTCCCAGCCGGACACCGGCGAGCAGGCGCTGGAGATCGCCGACATGCTGGTCCGCTCCGGCGCCATCGACATCATCGTCATCGACTCGGTCGCCGCGCTCGTGCCGCGCGCCGAGATCGAGGGCGAGATGGGCGACAGCCACGTGGGTCTCCAGGCCCGGCTCATGAGCCAGGCGCTGCGGAAGATCACCGGTGTGCTCAACAACACCGGCACCACGGCGATCTTCATCAACCAGCTCCGCGAGAAGATCGGCGTGATGTTCGGCAGCCCGGAGACCACGACCGGTGGTCGGGCGCTGAAGTTCTACGCCTCGGTCCGGCTCGACGTGCGCCGCATCGAGAGCCTCAAGGACGGCACCGACGTGGTCGGCAACCGCACCCGGGTCAAGGTCGTGAAGAACAAGGTCGCGGCGCCGTTCAAGCAGGCCGAGTTCGACATCATGTACGGCAAGGGCATCTCCCGCGAGGGCTCGCTCATCGACGTCGGCGTGGAGCAGGCGATCATCCGCAAGTCCGGCGCCTGGTACACCTACGATGGCGACCAGCTCGGCCAGGGCAAGGAGAAGGCCCGCGAGTTCCTCCGCGAGAACCCGGACGTGGCGGCCGAGATCGAGAAGAAGATCCTGGAGAAGCTCGGCGTCGGCACCGGCGCTGGCGACGCCGCCGGCGGCCCGGAGCTGCCGCCGGTCGACTTCTGATCCCCGGCTGACCCGTGGCAGGACGACGCGCCCGCACGGGGCGTGGCTGGGACGCCAGCCCGCCCCGTCCGGGTGACGCCACCACTCCACCGCGGCCGCGCCGCGGCCGCCGTGGCCGCGGCGAGGAGCCCGCTGCCGAGGCGGCACCCGCGCCGCCCCGCGACGAGGCGGAGCTGGCCCGCGAGATCTGCCTGCGGCAGCTCGCGGTCCGGCCCCGCACCCGTGCCGAACTGGCCGGCGCCCTGGCCAAGCGGGGCATCTCCGAGGAGGTCGCCGACCAGGTCCTCGACCGCTACGACGAGGTCGGCATCGTGGACGACGCCGCCTTCGCCCGGGCCTGGGTGAGCAGCCGGCACACCGGCCGCGGGCTGGCCCGCCGGGCGCTCGCCAACGAGCTGCGCCAGCGCGGCGTCGACGGCGAGGTGGCCGGCGCGGCCCTCGACGAGATCGACGAGGAGACCGAGGCGGAGACCGCCCGGGTCCTCGTGGAGCGGAAGCTCCGCTCGACCCGGGGCGAGCCCGACGCGGTGTTCCGTCGCCTCGTCGGGATGCTGGCCCGCAAGGGCTACCCGGCCGGCGTGGCCATCCGGGCCGTGAAGGACGCGCTGGCCGCGCAGAGCGCCGAGGCGGCCGAGTTCGCCGAGCACATCGACGCCGACGCCCTGGCCGACGCCGAGCACGACCTCGACCCCGCCGCCCGCCCCCTCGACTGACCCCGACCGAGCGACGTCAGGATCCACCCGGACGCCCTCGCCCCGGCCGGTGCCGCCGGCGCCGGCGGCGAACGACTCGCCGCGGCCGGTGCCGCTGGCGGCGGCGGCGAACGACTCGCCGCGGCCGGTGCCGCTGGCGGCGGCGCCGACGAACGGCTTGCACCGGTGGAAAGGTGGGCGGCGTGCTGAAGGCGTGTTTGAACGGCGGACGGCGGCGGGCGGAGCATCCGGCGGTGCCGGTGACGCCCGACGAGCTGGCCGCCGAGGCGGCCCGGTGCGCGGCGGCCGGCGTGGCAGCCGTGCACGTGCACCCCCGCGACGCCGACGGCGCCGAGTCGCTCGACCCGGGCGTCATCGCCGCGGCGGTCACCGCGATCCGGGCCGCCCGGCCCGGCCTGCCCGTCGGGGTGAGCACCGGCGCCTGGATCGCCCCCGAGCCCGCCGACCGGGTCGCCGCCGTCCGCGCCTGGACGGTGCTGCCCGACTTCGCCTCGGTCAACGCCCACGAGCCCGGCGCGGCGGCCGTCGCGGCCGCCCTGCACGAGCGGGGCGTGCTGGTCGAGGCCGGCCTCTGGACGGCGGCGGCGGTCGACGCCTGGCGCCGCTGGCCGGCGCCGACCGGGCGGATCCTCGTCGAGTGCCTGGCCGACCCCGTCGACGTGGCCCTCGCCGACGCGGCCGCCATCCTCGCCGCGCTGCCCGCCGACCGCCCGCCCGTGCTGCTGCACGGTGAGGGCCCGGCGACCTGGGCAGTGCTCGCCGAGGCGGTACGCCGCGGCCTCGACACCCGGATCGGCCTGGAGGACACCCTGGTCCTGCCGGACGGCGGCGTCGCACCGGACAACGTGGCACTGGTGAGGGCGGCCCGCGCCCTCGGCGCGCACTGATCCAGCAACCGCGCCCGCAGGGCCGGCAACCGCGCTCGCCCCGGCCCGCTACGGCGCTCGCCGGGGCGGCTACCGCGTTGGCGGGGGTCGGCTTCCGCGCTCGCCGTGGCCGGCGCTGGCGGGGCGGCGACCGCTCGCCGGGTCGGCGGCAGCGCTGACTGGCTCGTGCTTCGCGCCTGGTGGTCCAACGATCTGCGACCGCTCGGACTGGTGCCCTCGCTGCTGTGCCGCGCTACCGGGGGAGATCTTGGCCTGGCAGGGCTGGCAACCGCGCTGGCGGGGCCGGCAACCGCGCTGGCCGGGTCGGCGACAGCGCTGGCTGGGTCGTGCTTCGCGCTTGGTGCCGCGGCGATCTGCGACCGCTCGGACTGGTGCCCTCGCTGCTGTTCAGCGCTACCCGGCGGAGATCTTGGTAGGAAATGGCCCCTATAGGGGCCACTTCGTACCAAGATCTTCAAGCGGCCGGGTGTCGGCGTGGGATCTTGGAGAGTTGGCGTGCGCCTCGAACGGAAAGTCTCCAAGATCTGTCAGTCGTCGTCCGAGCGGAGCCTCAGTGTGTGAGTCGTTGACGACGTCAGGTCCACACGCGGCGGTGGAGTACCCGGGACTGAGCCGCCGCCACCTTCGCGGAGAGCTCGGCGGGCGGTGAAACGCGAATCACTCTTGCGGAAAGTTCTGGGGTCGGCGGAGTCGACGACGAGTCACCCCGGAACCCGGCCGGCACGGTCGCGTTGCGGCTCTGAGCAGGTCGGGAGCGTGACCGAGGCGGCCCGGAGGGGTGAGTTTTGTCCAGCCGTGTCCGGCATCTGGACAGCGCTGAGTGACGCCTCAACTTCTCTCCGTCCGGGTGGTTTGATCATGAGTCCTTGACCGAACGGCCCCTCGCGACCTAGCCTCGCCATACAGGCTCACTTTGCCCGACCAGCGCAGGCTAAGCGCACAACATAGATCGCGTAACAGAACAGCATCACTTTGGCCAGCTACACCGGCCTTTGACGGCAAGCTCCGGGACGGTGCGTCCGGAGCCGACCCGACAACTGCAACCGGCCGCCGGCGATGTCCCCACGGGGGCACCGCCGACGGAAAGCTACCCACAGCCAGCCGCTCCGGTCGGGCGTCCAGAGCCGCAGGTGCGTGCCGTCCGCACGCCGCCTGCGGTGCCGACGTTCAGGGGAGGCGGCCATGGCGGGGCGGCAGAGGTTCACCGGCGGTCTTCCACGCGCTGCCGGCCGCTCCTCGCCGGCCGATGGCCCGGGCTCGCCCGGAATGGACTCGCCGGCCGCCGGCCCGGGCTTGCCGCGAGCGAACGCGCCGGACCGCAGCGAAGCGGGCGTGCCGGACCGCGGCGGAGCAGGCCTGCCGGACCTGATCGGCGTGAGCGGCCGGTCCGGAGCGGGCGCATGAGCGCCTTCGACGTCGTCATCCTCGCGGTGGTGCTGCTGCTCGTCGTCGTGGTGGTCGGTGCCGTCCTGTTCGGCGTGCGTACCCTGCGGCGGCTGAACTTCGCGCCCGCACCGGAGGACCCGGCCTTCATCGCCGAGAAGGACCGCCAGGAGCAGTCCCTCGCGGCCCTGCGGAGCGCCGCCGACGAGGCGAACAGCACGATCGACGTGGCGAAGTCGGCCGCCGCTGCGGCCCGTACCGAGGCGGCCGCCGCGAAGGCCGAGGCGAAGGCGGCCCGGGCCGAGGCACGGCGGGTGCTCGACGACGCCCGGGCCGAGGCCGACACGGTGCTGGAGCGCGCGCACAAGCAGGCCGAGGCGGACGCCGAACAGCTTCGCGCCGCCGCCCGGCGCAGCGGTGAGCGGGAGGTGGCCGTGCTCGCGGCGACCACCCGGGAGCAGGCCGCCGAGGTCGAGCGCCGGGCGGCCCGGATGGACGAGCGGGAACGGCTGCACACCGAGGAGGTGGAGCGGCTCGCCGAGCGGGAGCGGCAGCTCACCGCCGCCAGCGCCGCGCTCGCCGCGCGGGAGGCCGCAATCGTGGAGCGGGAGCAGGCGCTCACCGAGGCGGAGGAGCAGCGCCGCCGCGAGCTGGAGCGGGTGGCCGGGCTGACCGCCGACTCGGCGCGCGCCGAGCTGGTCGAGTCCATCGAGGGGCAGGCCAAGCGGGAGGCCGCGCTGCTGGTCCGGGAGATCGAGGCCGACGCCCGTGGTACCGCCGAGCAGCGGGCCCGGCACATCGTGGTCGACGCCATCCAGCGGGTGGCCAGCGAGCAGACCGCGGAGAGCGTCGTCAGCGTCCTGCACCTGCCCGGGGACGAGATGAAGGGGCGGATCATCGGCCGGGAGGGCCGCAACATCCGCGCCTTCGAGTCGGTCACCGGGGTCAACCTGATCATCGACGACACCCCCGAGGCGGTCCTGCTCTCCTGCTTCGACCCGGTACGCCGGGAGGTCGGCCGGCTCACGCTCGAGAAGCTGGTGCTGGACGGCCGGATCCACCCGCACCGGATCGAGGAGGTCTACGACCTGGCCCGGCACGAGGTGGAGGAGCTGTGCCACCGGGCCGCCGAGGACGCCCTCGTCGAGGTCGGCATCACCGAGATCCACCCGGAGCTGGTCACCCTGCTCGGCCGGCTGCGTTACCGGACGTCGTACGGGCAGAACGTGCTCAAGCACCTCGTGGAGACCGCGCACATCGCCGGGATCATGGCCGCGGAGCTGCGGCTGGACGTACCGACGATCAAGCGCTGCGCGTTCCTGCACGACATCGGCAAGGCGCTCACCCACGAGGTGGAGGGCAGCCACGCGATCATCGGCGCCGACCTGGCCCGGAAGTACGGGGAGAGCGAGGACGTGGTGCACGCCATCGAGGCGCACCACAACGAGGTGCCGCCGCAGACCATCGAGGCGGTGCTCACCCAGGCGTCGGACGCCTGCTCGGGCGGGCGGCCGGGGGCCCGGCGGGAGAGCCTGGAGGCGTACGTCAAGCGGCTGGAGCGGATCGAGGAGATCGCGGCCGGCAAGCTCGGCGTGGAGAAGGTCTTCGCCATGCAGGCCGGACGGGAGATCCGGGTGATGGTCAAGCCGGAGGACGTCGACGACATCGGCGCGGCGGTCCTGGCCCGGGACGTGGCGAAGCAGATCGAGGAGGAGCTGACCTACCCCGGTCAGATCCGGGTGACGGTGGTCCGCGAGTCCCGGGTCACCGAGATCGCCCGCTGACGACCGCGACGACGCGAAAAGGGCCGGCCCGGAAACCTCCGGGCCGGCCCTTCGCGACAGGCGGGCGGTCAGGTGGCGGTGCCGGCGACGGCTTCCGTGCCGAGCTCGGTGCCGCCGGCCCCGGTGCGGGGGGCGGAGCGGCGGCCCTGGCTGAGCCGGCGCTGAACGAACTGCGCCAGCTTCGACAGCGAGTAGTTCACCGCGATGAACAGTACCGCGATCACCGCGTAGACCTGGATCGGGTTGCCCAGCACGCCGATGATCTGCTTGCCGATGTTGAGGGTCTCCTCGTAGCTGATGATGAAGCCGAGCGAGGTGTCCTTGAGCACCACGACGAGCTGGCTGATCAGCGCCGGAAGCATGATCCGGAACGCCTGCGGCAGCAGGATCATCCGGGTGGTCTGGGCGGGCGAGAGCCCGATCGCGGCGGCGGCCTCGGCCTGGCCGCCGGGCAGGCCCTCCATGCCGGACCGGAGGATCTCGGCGATGACCACCGAGTTGTAGATGGTCAGGCCGATGACCAGGTACCACAGCGTGTCGAAGGTGACGCCGAACTCGGGGAAGCCGCGGGCCACGAAGAAGATGGTGATGACCACCGGCAGGCCCCGGAAGACCTCGACGCAGACCCGGGTCAGCGCGGACAGCACCCAGCTCAGCCCGCGCAGCAGGTACGCCACCGGCGTCGCCAACCCGGTGAAGCGCCGCCGGGTCAGGCTCTTGAGCTGGATCCGCAGCACGGCGATCAGGGTGCCGACCACGAGGGAGGCGACGATGGCCAGTACGGCGGCGGTCAGCGTGTTCTTCAGGCCGAGGCCGATCCGGTCCCAGACCTGGGAGAAGTTCTCGTTCGAGGGGTCGACCAGCGGCCCCCACAGCTCCATCGAGAACTGACCCTTGTCGGCCAGCGGCCGGTAGATCAGGAAGTACGCCCCGACCAGCACGACCACGGTGGCGACCAGGCTGCTGATGAGGGTGATCCGCCGCTGGCGGGGACCGGGGACGTCGTAGAGGACACTGTTCTGCTGGCTCATCGGGCCACCGCCTGTCGCTTCTCGATCCGGTCGAGGAGGGCTCCGAGCGGCACGGTCATGATGAGGTATCCGACGGAGATGCCGATGGCGACGGGGATGAAGGCATAGCCCTCGGCCCCGGTGAGCTGGTCGGCGGTCGCCGACAGGTCACCGACCACGCCGAAGAAGCCGATCAGCGCCGAGTTCTTGATCATCGCGATGATCACCGAGCCGAGCGGCACCACGGAGGCCTTCCAGGACTGCGGCAGCACCACGTACCGGAGGTTCTGGCCGAAGGTGAGGCCGAGCGACCGGGCGGCCTCCGCCTGCCCGGCGGGGACCGCGTTCACACCGGACCGCAACGCCTCGCAGACGAACGCCGCCGTGTAGAGCACCAGGGCGATCAGCGCGAAGCGGAAGTACGGCAGGTCCGTGCCGAGCCGGCTGAAGACGGCGTCCAGCCCCGGGATGCGCAGGAAGTCGGCGTTGGAGCCGAGCGCCGGCAGCCCGAAGGCGGCGAAGAACATCACCACGGTCAGCGGCATGTTCCGGAAGACGTTCACGTAACCGGTGCCGAGCGCCCGCAGCGGCGGCACCGGGGAGATCCGGAGCACCGCCACGACGGCGCCCAGGATCAGGGCGCCGATCGCGGCGAGCACGCAGATCTGGAGGGTGAGCCAGAATCCACCCGCGAAGACGTCGAACTTGTCGATGAGCACACTCACGGGTCGGACTTCCTCCCCACCCTCCAGATCGAACGGGTCAGATCAGTAGCGGTTGACGGTCGGCGGGTTGCCCAGCTCGGCGCCGAACTTGCCCGCGGTGTCGTCCCAGGCCTTCTTCCAGCTGCCGTCGCCGAACGCCTTCTCCAGCGTGTCGTTGACGAAGTTGCGGAAGTCGGTGTCCTCCTTCTTCACCCCGATGCCGTACGGCTCCTTGGTGAAGTTGTCGCCGGCCAGCTTGAAGGAGGCCTCGTCCTTGGCGATGTAGCCGAGCAGGATGACGTTGTCCGTGGTGACGGCGTCCACCTGGCCGCCCTTCAGGGCGTCACGGCACTTGTCGTAGGTGTCGAAGAGCACCACCTGGGTGGCGACGTCCTTGACGTACTTCTTGATGTTCTCGGCCGGGGTCGAGCCGGTCACCGAGCAGACCTTCTTGGTCCCGTCCTTGAACGAGTCCGGGCCGGTGATGGCGGTGTCGTCCTTCTTCACCAGGATGTTCTGGCCGGCCTCGTAGTACGGCCCGGCGAAGGCGATGCGCTCCTTGCGCTTGTCGTTGATCGTGTAGGTCGCGGCGACCAGGTCGACGGTGCCGTTGACGATCACGTCCTCACGGACCTTGGACGGCGTCTCCACCCACTCGATCTTGTCCTCGGGGATGCCGAGCTCCTTGACGATGATCTTCGCGACCTCGACGTCGAAGCCCTCCGGCTTGCCCGACAGCCCCTTCAGGCCGAAGCCCGGCTGGTCGAACTTCGTGCCGATCTTGATCTTCTGGGCCTTGTTGAGCTTCTCCATGGTGCTGCCGGCGGCGAAGGACTTGCTGCCCGAGCCGGTGCCCTCGTCGCCGTCGTCACCACCGCAGGCGGCCAGGCCCAGCGCCAGGGTCGCCGCCGCGGCGACCGCGGCCACGCGCTTGAAACGCATACTCTTCTCCTTCTTCGACGGAGCCACCGGGGGACGGCGCACTCCAACTACGGACGCTCAGTGCGTGAGGATCTTGGACAGGAAGTCCTTGGCCCGCTCGCTGCGCGGGTTCGCGAAGAACTCCGTGGGCGGGGCCTCCTCGACCAACTGGCCGTCGGCCATGAAGACCACCCGGTTGGCCGCGTGCCGGGCGAAGCCCATCTCGTGGGTCACCACGACCATGGTCATGCCGTCGCGGGCCAGCGAGGTCATCACCTCCAGCACCTCGCCGACCATCTCCGGGTCCAGCGCGCTGGTCGGCTCGTCGAAGAGCATCGCCTTGGGCTGCATGGCCAGCGCGCGGGCGATGGCCGCCCGCTGCTGCTGGCCGCCGGAGAGCTGTGCCGGGTACTTGTCCGCCTGGTTGGCGATGCCCACCCGGTCGAGCAGGGCCAGGCCGCGCTCACGGGCGGCGGCCGGCTTCTCCCGGCGCACCTTGACGGGGCCGAGGGTGACGTTCTCCAGGATGGTCTTGTGCGCGAAGAGGTTGAACGACTGGAACACCATGCCGACCTCGCTGCGCAGCTTGGCCAGCGCCTTGCCCTCGGCGGGCAGCGGGGTGCCGTCGAAGGTGATGGTGCCCGAGTTGATCGGCTCCAGCCGGTTGATGGTGCGGCAGAGCGTCGACTTGCCGGAACCGGACGGGCCGATCACGACGACCACCTCGCCCCTACCGACGGAGAGCGAGACGTCGTCCAGCACGTGCAGCGGGCCGAACCACTTGTTCACCCCGTCCAGCACGATCAGCGGTTCGCCCGTCGTCACGTCGTCCACCGTCCCTGTCGTCCATATGGAAAAGCGGGGTCGCGAGACCCCCGGTTGGGCAACTGTAGGCGGGGTGATGTGGCAGAACGCAACTCGAATGGTCACGGAGCGGTAACACCGGTCACCGCCGTACCCGTCAGTCCGAATTCCGTCACGAAACGGGCCGTCCGAATGGCGACCACACCGGTTCACGGAGATCATGTGGGGATGACAACTGCGGTCCGGCTGACCGATTACGCCCGCGGCGGCGGGTGCGCCTGCAAGATTCCGCCGGGCGAGCTGGAGACGATGGTCGCCGGGCTGGCGCCGGCGGTCGGCGTCGCCGATCTGCTGGTCGGTCTGGAGCACGGCGACGACGCCGCGGTGGTCCGGCTGGACGAGCGCACCGGCCTCGTCAGCACCGCCGACTTCTTCACCCCGGTCGTCGACGACGCCTACGACTGGGGGCGCATCGCCGCCGCCAACGCACTTTCCGACGTGTACGCCATGGGCGGCACCCCGCTCGTCGCGCTGAACCTGCTCTGCTGGCCCCGGGACGTGCTGCCGCTGGAGCTGGCCCGGGAGGTGCTGCGCGGGGGTCAGGACGTGGCCCGGGAGGCGGGCTGCCACCTGGCCGGCGGGCACAGCGTGGACGACGACGGCCCGAAGTACGGGCTGGCCGTCACCGGGGTGGTCCGGCCCGAGGAGCTGATCACCCTGGACGCCGGCCGAGCCGGCCTGCCGCTGTCGCTGACCAAGCCGCTCGGCGTCGGGGTGCTGAACACCCGGCACAAGCGGACCGGGGAGCGGTTCGGCGAGGCGGTCGCCTCGATGGCCCGGCTGAACCGCGACGCGGCCCGGGCGGCGGTGGCGGCCGGGATCCGCTGCGGCACCGACGTGACCGGGTTCGGGCTGCTCGGGCACGCGTCGAAGCTGGCCCGGGCCAGCCGGCTCACCGTGGCGATCGACGCCGCCGCGGTGCCCTACCTGCCGGGCGCCCGGGAGGCGCTGCGCGACGGGTACGTCAGCGGCGGCACGCGGCGCAACCTGGACTGGGTGACGCCATGGACCGACTTCGGCGGGGCCGACGAGGGGGAGCGGCTGCTGCTGGCCGACGCGCAGACCTCGGGCGGGCTGCTGGTCGCGGGCGAGGTCCCGGGGGGCACCGTGGTCGGTGAGCTGCTGCCGGCGAGCGAGCACCTGATCCGGGTGCGCTGACGGCCGGCGCCCTCATTCGCGAATCCGTCAGCAGGTATCGGTGGTTCGCGTCGCGAACGCGGCACCATACCCGATAAACTGTCACCTTCCCGCTACTCTGGGCAAGGCCACCCGGGGAAATTTTGCCCGTAATGGTCACAGACCGGTAACTTGCGCCCGGCTGAGGTCATAAGCACCCCACCATCGTGAGTAAGGCCCGATCCGGAGGCCGGTGGGACGAGCGCAGCGAGGAGGCGGCATGACCGAGCTGTGGAACTGGAGAATCGACGGCGCGGCGCCCGTGGAGGTCTACCCGGCGCTGGCCGAGGCACTCGGCCGGGTGGTGATGCCCCTCGCCGTCGCCGACCCGGCCCGACTCCCCGCGTACGCGGTGGTCTGCGACGTGTGGGAGGCGCCCGGGGTGTACGGCACCATGGTCGACTGTTACGGCGTGCCCGAGCGCCTGCCGGAGCTGCCCAGCATCGCGGCGCTGGCCCGGCTGCTGGACCGCAACTGCCTGATGCGCGACGACACCCTCGACGCGGGACGGCACCTGCTGGTCGCCCCGGACGGCACGATCCGCCCGGTGCACTTCGACGTGGTCGAGACCGACGACGGCGAGGTCCTCAGCGACCAGCGGCTCTGCACGGTGGCGGACCCCCGCTGCCGGGGCTGGTCGCAGTGCCACCGCTCCCGCTGGGCCCCCGACTCGGTCGCCCCGGCCCTCGCCGCCGCCTGACCGGCGGCGAGGGGGCGGCCCCGGCACGGCAGCCCGAGCACCCGCCGCCTGACCCGGCGGCGAGGGGGCGGCCCCGGCACGGCAGCCCGCCTGACCCGCGCGACGGCGCTCATCCTCGTTCGGTCCGGCCAGGTCCGCCCGGATACGCTGTCCGGGTCATGACTACCGCAGCCGCGGGCAGCCCGCGCACCTACCAGGTGCGCACGTACGGCTGCCAGATGAACGTGCACGACTCCGAGCGCATCTCCGGCCTGCTCGAACAGGCCGGCTACGTGCGCGCCGCCGAGGCCGACGAGCAGCCCGACGTGGTGGTGTTCAACACCTGCGCCGTCCGGGAGAACGCCGACAACCGGCTCTACGGCAACCTGGGTCACCTGCGCCCCGTCAAGGACAAGCATCCGGGGATGCAGATCGCGGTCGGCGGCTGCCTGGCCCAGAAGGACCGCGGCGAGATCGTCCGCAAGGCGCCCTGGGTGGACGTGGTCTTCGGCACGCACAACATCGGCTCGCTGCCGGTGCTGCTGGAGCGCGCGCGGCACAACACCGCCGCCGAGGTCGAGATCCTCGAATCCCTCGACGTGTTCCCCTCGACGCTGCCGACCCGGCGCGAGTCGACGTACGCCGGCTGGGTGTCGATCTCGGTGGGGTGCAACAACACCTGCACGTTCTGCATCGTGCCCTCGCTGCGCGGCAAGGAGAAGGACCGCCGCCCCGGCGACATCCTCTCCGAGGTGCGCGCCCTGGTCGACGAGGGCGTGCTGGAGGTGACGCTGCTCGGGCAGAACGTCAACTCCTACGGCGTCGAGTTCGGCGACCGCTACGCCTTCGGCAAGCTGCTGCGCGCCTGCGGCGACGTCGACGGCCTGGAGCGGGTCCGGTTCACGAGCCCCCACCCGAAGGACTTCACCGACGACGTCATCGCCGCGATGGCCGAGACCCCCAACGTCTGCCACTCGCTGCACATGCCGCTCCAGTCCGGCTCCGACGACGTGCTGCGGGCCATGCGCCGCTCGTACCGGTCCGAGAAGTACCTGGGGATCATCGAGAAGGTGCGGGCCGCCATGCCCGACGCGGCGATCACCACCGACATCATCGTGGGCTTTCCCGGCGAGACCGACGCGGACTTCGAGCGCACCCTCGACGTGGTGCGCGAGGCCCGCTTCTCGTCGGCGTTCACGTTCCAG
The DNA here is from genome assembly GCF_009671205.1 of Micromonospora terminaliae. Lineage (NCBI taxonomy): Bacteria > Bacillati > Actinomycetota > Actinomycetes > Micromonosporales > Micromonosporaceae > Micromonospora > Micromonospora terminaliae. Next base: position 411,229 of record NZ_CP045309.1, read on the forward strand.
TACTCGAAGCGCCCCGGCACCCCGGCCGCCACGATGGACGGCCAGCTGCCCAAGCAGGTCGTGCAGGAGCGGTACGAGCGGCTGATCGCGACGGTCGAGGAGATCACCTGGGCGGAGAACCGGAAGCTGGTGGGGGAGACCGTCGAGGTGCTGGTGGCGGTCGGCGAGGGGCGCAAGGACGAGCGCACCGGCCGGCTGTCCGGCCGCGCCCGCGACGGCCGGCTCGTGCACTTCGACGCCGGGTCGCTGGCCGGGGAGATCCGCCCCGGCGACATCGTCCACACCACGGTCACCTACGCCGCCCCGCACCACCTCAACGCCGACGGGGAGCCCCTGTCGCACCGGCGCACCCGGGCCGGCGACGCGGCCGAGGCGGGGCGCGCCCCGCGTACCCCCGGAGTGCTGCTCGGCCTGCCCACGATCGGCGCGCCGGCCGCGGCGCCCGCCCCCACCGGCGGCTGCGCCGCGCACTGACCGACGGCCGACGGCCGGGACCGCCCCGTGGCGGCCCCGGCCGTCGGGTGTTCAGCAGGCGGTGCCGTTGAGCTTCACGGCGCCCGGCGCCGCGGCCGTGCCGTTGGCCGTGAAGCCGACCGTCACCGAGGCGCCGGGCGCCAGCGACGACGCCCAGCTCGGCGCCGCCGCCGTGACCGTGGTGCCGGACTGGGTGACGGTGGCGTTCCAGCCGCTGGCCAGGGTCACCCCCGACGGCCAGGTCCAGGTGGCCGACCACGGGTTGACCGCGGCCGTGCCGGTGTTCTTCACGGTCAGCTCGCCCTGGAAGCCGCCCTGCCACGCGTTGACCTGCTTGTACGTGGCCGTGCAGCCCCCGGTCGGCGCCGGCGTGGTCGGGCTCGGCGACGTGTTCGGGGTGCCCGTCGGCGACGGGCTGGTGGTCCCCCCGCCCGGCGGGATCAGGTAGGGCTGGAGGATGTCCTGCTTGGCCTGGTTGATGGTGGTCCAGTCGTCGTTGGCGATGCCGCCCGTGTCACCCGAGTTGGGGTTCCACGACCAGTAGGTGAAGGACATGCCGTTCACCCCGGTCCCCGTGTAGGCCATGAGGTTCTGCAGCCACACCTTGTCCTTCGGGTCCTGGAGCGTGGTGCCGAACTCGCCCATCATGATCGGCGCGAGGTTCTGCTTGTAGAGGTAGCCCCAGTACTTGTCCCAGATGGCCGGCATGTTCGCCGGGTAGGTCGGGTCGTCGAACCAGGCCTGGTGGTAGACCGAGGTCGCGTACTCGTGCGGGGAGTAGACCAGCCGGTTGGCCACGTTCAGCCGCACCGGGAACTGCCCGGCCTTCGACAGGTTCCCGCCCCACCAGCCGCAGTCCTCGTCGTTGCTGGGGTCGTTGTCCCAGACGTTCGACAGGCCGCCGCTCGGGCAGCTCACCCCCTCCACGAAGATCAGCCAGTTCGGCTGCACCCCGAGGATCGCGTTGCCCGCCCGCTCGGCGGCCAGCCGCCAGTCCCGGGTGGTGTCGCCGCAGCCCCAGCAGGCGCCGGTGGCCGCCGGGTTGGTGCCCTCGGCGTGGGGCTCGTTGTGCAGGTCCGCACCGATCACCGTCGGGTTGTTCGCGTACCGCTGGGCGAGCATCTTCCAGTCGGCGATCCAGGTCGCCTCGGAGACCGTCGACGTGTACCAGAGCGGCGACTGCCCGGCCGAGGTGGGCCGGTGCCGGTCGAGGATGACCCGCATACCCTTGCTGCCCGCGTAGTCGATCACCTTGTCGAGGATCTGCAGGGGGGAGAGCCCGACCAGGTCCGGGTTCACGAAGTCGTTGATGCCGGTGGCCGTCGCGCCCGGCTTCAGCGCGTCGTTCGAGTAGGGGATGCGCAGCGTGTTGTAGCCCAGCCGGGCCATGGTGTCGAGCTGGCCGCGCCACGGGTTGCTCGACCACAGGCCGTGGAAGGTCTTGTTGTCGGTCTCCATGCCGAACCAGTTGATGCCGGTGAGCCGGACGGTGGCCCCCGTACTGTCGACGATCTTGTTGCCGCTGGTGTGCAGGTAGCCGGTGCCGGTGCCGGCGGTGGCCGCGGCGGCCGGTGTGGTGCTGAGGGCGGCGGCGACGAGGACGCCGGCCGCGGCGGTGGCGAGCGCCGCGAGGGCGCCGCCGAGGGCGGAGGGTCGGTGCATTGGCGAGCTCCACTTCGGATGCCCGCGCCGCGCGAGCGCCGCGGGCGGAAGGACCAGGGACGGCCCGCTCGTCATCGAGTACGCGGACAGCGCGCACCGGGCCGTGTCACGTAGACGGCCACTCGCGGAGGAAGGCACCGGCGAATCCCGACGGCGGATCGTGCCCGTCGTGCCCTCGCGCCGGTGCGGAACCTGGCTCTGCCGCCCATTTTGATCAGCTCAGGTCGATGCGTCAACAGGTGGCCCGGGGGCCGCGCCGAGCAGGCGCTTTCCGCTTCCCGGCCGGCGACGGACACGGAGGAGCCCCCGGTCCCGAGGCGGGACCGGGGGCTCCCGGTGAGGCTGAACTCAGCCGGCCTGCTCGGCCAGCTGGAGGAACTGCCGCTTCGAGGCGAGCGCCTGCTCGGCCTCCTTGATCCGGCGGGCGTCGCCGGCGGCCTGCGCCCGGGCCAGCCGCTCCTCGGCCTCGGCGACCTGGGACCGCATCTGGGCCAGCAGCGGGTTGTCCTCCTTGGAGGTGCGCCGCCACGCCGAGTCCATGACCTCGCGGACCTTGTCATCCACGGCGCGCAGCCGCCGCTCCAGGCCGGCGGCCGCCTCGCGGGGGACCCGGCCGGCCTCGTGCCACTGTGCCTGGATCTCCCGCAGCTTCGCCTGGGCGCCCTTCGGGTCGCCGTCGACGTCGAGCGCCTCGGCCTCGGCGAGCAGGGCCTGCTTGCGCTCCAGGTTGGCGCGCTGCTCGTTGTCCCGCGCCGAGAAGACCTCGCTGCGCCGGGTGAAGAACTCGTCCTGCGCCGCCCGGAACCGTTCCCAGAGCTTCTGCTCGGCCTCCTTGGAGGCGCGCGGCGCGGCCTTCCACTGGGCCATCAGGTCCTTGAGCTGGTTGGCGGTGGTGCCAAAGTCGGTCGACTCCTTGAGCTTCTCGGCCTCGGCGACCAGCTCCTCCTTGATCCCCTGCGCCTGCTTGCGCTGCTGGTCCAGGGAGGCGAAGTGGGCGCCCCGGCGGCGGGTGAAGCCGTCGCGGGCGGCGGCGAACCGCTTCCACAGCTCACCGTCGGCCTTCTTGTCGACCCCGCGGATGGTCTTCCACTCGTCGAGGATCTCCTTGAGCCGGTCGCCGGCCGTCTTCCAGCCGGTCGACTCGGCGGCCAGCTTCTCCGCCTCCTCGACCAGGGCGGTCTTGCGCGCCAGGGCCTCACCGCGGGCGGCGTCCCGGGCGGCCCGCGCCTCGCCCGCCTTCTCCTCGGCCACGGAGGCCAGCTTGTCGAGGCGGGCGGCCAGGGCGTCGATGTCGCCGACGACGTGCGCCTCGGCCAGCGAGGCGCGGATCCGCCGGATCGTGGTCAGCGAGTGGCCCGCGTCCGCGGCGCCCGAGTTGAGCCGGGCCTCGGTCAGATCCACCTCCGTCACCAGGTCGGCGAAGCGCCGGGCGAAGTGGGCGAGCCCTTCCTCCGGTGCCCCCGCCTGCCAGGATCCGACCACCCGCTCGCCCTCGGCGGTCTTGACGTAGACGGTGCCGTCCTCGTCCACCCGTCCGAAGGCAGTCCAGTCGCTCATGTGCCCATCCTCGTTCTCCCGGCGTCGTCGGGACACCTCCCGCGATCGCCGCCACGGCGCAGCAAAGTTCTCCCGGCATTGTCACAGGTCCGACCCGGTCCGTGTCGAGCGCCTGTCGTCGACCGTGACCATACGGTGTCGTAGCGCCTCGATGACCGGATCGGCGCGGGGACGCACCGGGGGATACGGATAGGTTGGTGCCGTGCCACTGGTCGCCGCCGCCGTCTGCCCCCACCCGCCCCTGATCGTGCCCGAGGTGGCCGGCGCCGCCGCGCCCGAGCTGGACGACCTCCGCGCCGCCGCCGACGCGGCCGTGGCCCGGCTGCTCGCCGCCGATCCCGAGGTGATCCTGCTGCTGGGCGCCGGTCCGGAGACGGAACGGTTCGGCGCCGCCGACCACGGGTCGCTGCGCCCGTTCGGGCTGGACCGGGACGTCCGGCTCTGGAAGGTCAACTGTGCGGGTGCCGACGTCCTGCCGCTCAGCCTGACCATCGGGGCCTGGCTGGTGAACCGGTCCGGGACCGAGCTGCCCCGCCTCGCCCGAGCGGTCGCCGCCGACGCCGCCCCGGCCGGCTGCGCCGCGCTCGGCGCCGAGCTGGTCGCCGAGGCGGACGGGCGGGTCGCGCTGCTGGTGCTCGGGGACGGGTCGGCCTGCCGGGGCGTCAAGGCGCCCGGCTACGACGACCCGCGCGCGCCCGCGTACGACGAGGGGGTTGCCGCGGCCCTGGCCGGCGCGGACGCCGAGGCCCTGCTCGGCCTGGACCCGGCGCTGTCGGCGGAGCTGAAGGCCGCCGGGCGGGCGCCGTGGCAGGTGCTGGCCGGCGCGGCCCGCGCCGCGGGCGGCGACTGGCGCGGCGACGTGAGCTACCACCGGGCCCCCTACGGCGTTGCCTACTTCGTGGCCAACTGGGAGCGGGTGTGAGCGCGAGGAGTGAGCTTGCGAGCCCCGCAGTCGCGAACGGAGAGCGGCCGTGACCGTCGTGGCCGTGGTCGGGCCGACCGCGGCGGGCAAGTCAGCGCTGAGCATCGCCCTGGCGCACGCCCTCGACGGCGAGGTGGTCAACGCCGACTCCATGCAGCTCTACCGGGGCCTGGACATCGGCACCGCCAAGCTGACCCCGGCCGAGCGGGAGGGCGTGCCGCACCACCTGCTCGACATCTGGCCGGTGACCGAGCCGGCCAGCGTCGCCGAATACCAGCGGCTGGCCCGCGCGGCCGTCGACGACATCCTGGCCCGGGGGCGGGTGCCGCTGCTGGTCGGGGGCTCCGGGCTCTACGTGCGGGCGGTGCTGGAGCAGTTCGAGTTCCCCGGCACCGACCCGGCGGTACGGGAGCGGCTGGAGGCCGAGCTGGCCGCCGTCGGCCCGGCGCCGCTGCACGCCCGGCTGGCCGAGGCCGACCCGGTGGCGGCGGCCGGCATCCTGCCGAGCAACGGCCGGCGCATCGTCCGGGCCCTGGAGGTCGTCGAGCTGACCGGAGCCCCGTTCACGGCGTCGCTGCCCGCGCCGACGCCGTACTACCCGTCGGTGCAGCTCGGCGTCGACCTGGACACCGCGCTGCTCGACGAGCGGATCGCGCGGCGGGTGGACCGGATGTGGGCCGACGGCCTGGTCGCCGAGACCCGGACCCTGGTCGGCCAGGGCCTGCCCGAGGGGCGGACGGCCAGCCGGGCGCTCGGCTACCAGCAGGTGCTGCGCTTCCTGGCGGGGGAGCTGACCGAGGCCCAGGCGTACGAGGAGACCGTGCGGGCCACCCGGCGGTTCGTCCGCCGGCAGCGTTCCTGGTTCCGCCGCGACCCGCGCATCCACTGGCTGGACTCGGCCTCGCCGGACTTTCTCGACACGGCGCTGCGGGTGGTCGCCGAGCATCGGGAATGATGGGGGCGTGGAGTTCACCAAGGGCCACGGCACCGGCAACGACTTCGTCATCCTGCCCGACCCGGACGGGGCGCTCGACCTGACACCCGGCCTGGTCGCCGCGCTCTGCGACCGGCGGCGCGGCCTGGGCGGCGACGGCGTGCTGCGCGTGGTCCGCGCCGCCAAGCACCCGGACGGCGCCGCGCTGGCCGGCGAGGCCGAGTGGTTCATGGACTACTGGAACTCCGACGGCTCGTTCGCCGAGATGTGCGGCAACGGGGCCCGGGTCTTCGTCCGCTACCTGCTGGAGACCGGCCTGGCCACCCCGTCCGGCCCGACCCTGCCGCTGGCCACCCGCGCGGGTCTGGTCCGCGCCCGGGTCGAGGGCGCCGACGTCGCCGTCGAGATGCGCCGCCCCCGGCTGTACGACACGGCCACCGCCACCGTGGGCGGGCTCACCCTGACCGGCGCCGCCGTCGACGTGGGCAACCCGCACCTGGTCTGCGCCCTGCCCGCCAGCCTCGACCTGGGCGTCCTGGACCTCACCCGGGCCCCCGACGTCGACCCGTCCGTCTTCCCGGCCGGGGTGAACGTCGAGTTCACGACCCCGGGCGAGCCGGTCGAGGGCAGCGACGGGCACGTGCTCATGCGGGTCTACGAGCGCGGCTCGGCCGAGACGCTCTCCTGCGGCACCGGCGCGTGCGCGGTGGCCGCCGTGGCCCTGCGCGACGCCGGCCGGGAGACCGGCACGACGACGGTGGACGTGCCCGGCGGCCGCCTCACGATCACGATCACCGACGACACCTGCTGGCTCGCCGGCCCCGCCGTCCTGGTGGCAACCGGCGAGATCAACCCGGAAACCCTCACGACGTAACCCGGCGGCGGGGTGCCCGCGGCTTTGGGATCATGGGGTTGGCGGGTTGGTTTGTCCTGGTTCGGGCCGGCCAACCTCATGATCGACGCGCCGTGGCGGCGCCCCGCCCGGGTCAGGGGGTGGCGCTGGCGTTGGCGGCGATCTCCGGGAGGTCGGCCGGGCCGGGGTCGGCGGCCGGCGCGGGGGTCGCGGCCGGGTTCTGGGCGGCGGCGCGGACGGCGGCGGCGACGGCCGGGGCGACCCGCGAGTCGAAGACGCTCGGCACGATCACCGTGGGGTTGATCTTGTCCTCGCCGACGACGTCCGCGATGGCCCGGGCCGCCGCGATCGCCATCTCCTCGGTGAACTCCTCGGCGTGCGCGTCGAGCATGCCGCGGAAGACACCCGGGAAGGCGAGCACGTTGTTGATCTGGTTCGGCTGGTCGGACCGGCCGGTCGCCACCACGGCGGCGTACTTGCGCGCCTCCCGCGGGTCCACCTCCGGGTCCGGGTTCGCCAGCGCGAAGACGATGGCGTCCTTGGCCATGCCGGCGATGTCCTCGCCGGTGAGCAGGTTCGGGGCGCTCACCCCGATGAACACGTCCGCGCCCCGGATCGCGCCGGGCAGGTCGCCGGCGTAGTTCTCCTTGTTGGTGTGCTCGGCCAGCCACCGCCAGGCCGGGTTCAGGTCGGGCAGGTCGCGGTGCAGGGCGCCCTGCCGGTCGTACGCGATGATGTCGCCCACGCCCTGCCGCAGCAGCAGCTTCATGATCGCGGTGCCCGCCGCGCCGGCGCCGGAGACCACGACCCGGACGTCCGCGAGCTGCTTGCCCACCACGCGCAGCGCGTTGGTCAGCGCCGCCAGCACGCAGATCGCGGTGCCGTGCTGGTCGTCGTGGAAGACCGGGATGTCCAGCGCCTCGCGCAGCCGGGCCTCGATCTCGAAGCAGCGCGGCGCGGCGATGTCCTCCAGGTTGATGCCCCCGTACGCGGGCGCGATCGCCTTGACGATCTGCACGATCTCGTCGGTGTCCTGGGTGTCCAGCACCACCGGCCAGGCGTCCACGCCGCCGAAGCGCTTGAACAGCGCCGCCTTGCCCTCCATGACCGGCAGCGAGGCGGCCGGCCCGAGGTTGCCGAGGCCGAGCACGGCGGAGCCGTCGCTGACCACGGCCACGGTGTTGCGCTTGATGGTGAGCCGGCGGGCGTCGGCCGGGTTCTCGGCGATCGCCTGGCAGACCCGGGCGACCCCCGGCGTGTACGCGCGGGACAGCTCGTCGCGGGTGCGCAGCGCGACCTTCGAGCTGACCTCGATCTTGCCGCCGAGGTGCAGCAGGAACGTCCGGTCGGAGACCTTGCGGACGTCCACCCCGTCGAGCGCGGTCAGTGCGTCGACCACCTGGTCGGCGTGGTTGGCGTCGGCGGTGTCGCAGGTGAGGTCGACGATCACGTGGGCCGGGTCGGAGTCGACCACGTCCAGCGCGGTGACGATGGCGCCGGCCTCGCCCGCCGCGGTGGTCAGCCGCCCGATGGAGGAGGCGTCCGCGGGTACCGCGATCCGGATCGTGATCGAGAATCCGGCACTCGGCAGTCGGGTGTTGGCCACGTAGAACTCCTCCGTCGGCGCTGAGCGGCTCGCCTGGCATTTCTACTCGCCCGCCCAGGTCGGCCGCCATCCGACCCCGCTACCGGTTAGTAGCGCCACGGGCATATAGCAGGTGCGTCGGGCGTTGCTACATGTCAGGATGCTCATGCACACCGGAAATGCCCCGGCAAACGACATAACGGACAGGAGTCGCGGTTTGCGAGACCAGGAGACCTTCCTTCCCTACGAGGACGACGAGCTCGACGCCACCACCGGCGAGTTCGAGCTGTCGGAGCGGCAGGCGCTGCGGCGGGTCCCCGGCCTCTCCACCGAGCTAAGCGACATCACCGAGGTCGAATACCGCCAGCTCCGGCTGGAGCGGGTCGTCCTCGTCGGCGTCTGGACTGAGGGGACCCAGGACGACGCCGACAACAGCCTCACCGAGCTGGCGGCGCTGGCCGAGACGGCCGGCTCGCAGGTGCTCGAGGGGCTGATCCAGCGGCGCAACCGGCCGGACCCGGCCACGTACATCGGTCGGGGCAAGGTCGACGACCTGAGCGCCGTGGTGCTCGCCACCGGCGCCGACACGGTCATCTGCGACGGTGAGCTGTCCCCGTCGCAGCTGCGCAACCTGGAGCAGCGCACCAAGGTCAAGGTGGTCGACCGCACCGCCCTGATCCTCGACATCTTCGCCCAGCACGCCAAGAGCCGTGAGGGCAAGGCGCAGGTCGAGCTGGCCCAGCTCGAATACCTGCTCCCGCGACTGCGCGGTTGGGGTGAGACCCTCTCCCGGCAGACCGGTGGTAGCGGCCGCGGCGGTGGCGCCGGCGGCGGCGTGGGCCTGCGCGGTCCCGGTGAGACCAAGCTGGAGACCGACCGGCGCCGGATCCGGCACCGGATCGCGCGGCTGCGCCGCGAGATCAAGAGCATGGCGACGGTACGCCAGACCAAGCGCGCCCGCCGCTCCCGCAACGCGGTGCCCGCGGTGGCCATCGCCGGCTACACCAACGCCGGCAAGTCCAGCCTGCTCAACCGCCTGACCGGGGCGGGCGTGCTGGTGGAGAACGCGCTGTTCGCCACCCTGGACCCGACCACCCGCCGGGCCACGGCCTCCGACGGCCGGCTCTACACCCTCTCCGACACGGTCGGGTTCGTCCGGCACCTGCCGCACCAGATCGTCGAGGCCTTCCGCTCGACGCTTGAGGAGGTCGGCGACGCCGACCTGGTGGTGCACGTGGTCGACGGCACCCACCCGGACCCGGAGGAGCAGGTCCGGGCGGTCCGCGAGGTGCTCGCCGAGGTGGGCGCCGACCGGCTGCCCGAGCTGCTGGTGGTCAACAAGGTCGACGCCACCGACGAGGAGACGCTGCTGCGGCTCAAGCGGCTCTGGCCGGAGGCGGTCCTCGCCTCCGCGCACAGCGGGCGCGGAGTGGACGAGCTGCGCGAGGCGATCGAGCAGCGCCTGCCGCGGCCGGCCGTCGAGGTCCGGGCCGTGCTCCCGTACGACCGGGGCGACCTGGTGGCCCGGGTGCACCGGCAGGGCGAGGTGCTCAGCACGGCGCACCTGCCCGAGGGCACGTTGCTGCACGTGCGGGTGGGCCAGGCGCTGGCCGCCGAGCTCGTGCCGTACCGGGCCGGTGACCGGCTCACCAGCGAGGAGCGGGTGGGCGCCGGGCGGTGAGCCGTCCGGCGTCACCCGCCGGAAACCTGGGTCGTGCGACACTTGGCGCCATGCGGCACGCAGTCTCCTCGGTCACGATCGCGCTGAGCCTCGTCGGCGCGGTCGTGGCGCCGGCCGGGCTCGCCCTGGCGGCTCCCGCCGCGGCCCCCGTGCTGGCCGCGGCTCCCAAGAAGAAGTGCACCATCGAGGACAAACGGCTCCGGGAACTGTCCGGCATCGTCGCCACCAGCACCGGCTATGTCGTGATCAACGACGGCAGCGACGACGAGAGCCGCAAGCGGATCTTCTTCCTCGACAGCAAGTGCGAGATCGCCAAGGACCCGGTCCGATACCCCGATCCCGGGCCCCGCGACACCGAGGACCTGGCCGTCGGGCCGGACCGGAAGAACCTCTGGATCGCCGACACCGGGGACAACTTCGACGCCAAGACCCGCCGGGAGCGGGTCGCCGTCTGGATCATGCCGCTGAGCGGGTCGAAGCAGCCGGTGCTGCACCGGTTGACCTACCCGGGCAACGAGCCGCACGATGCGGAGGCGCTCCTCGTCGGCGACGACAACCTCCCGCTGGTCATCACCAAGGACCTGTCCGGCAAGTCGGAGATCTTCACGCCCACGGCGGCGCTGAAGAGCACCGCGGACACCGAGCCGATCCCGATGAAGAAGGTCGGCGAGGTCACCCTCCCCAAGACCAACACGGAGAACAAGCTCGGCGCCCCCGGCCGGCTGCTGGTCACCGGTGCGGCCCGCTCGCCCGACGGCAGCAAGGTGGTGCTGCGCACCTACGGCGACGCCTTCGAGTTCGACGTGACCGGCGGCAACATCGTCGCCGCGCTCACCACCGGCAAGCCCCGGATCACCCCCCTGGCCGACCCGTTCGGCGAGGCCATCTCCTACACGCCCGACGGCAAGTCCTTCGTCACCGTGTCCGACGGCGGCCTCCTGGACGCCACGGACCCGATCGACATCCTCGGCTACACCCCGGCCACCACGGGGGCCGAGGCGCTGCCCAACGGCGGCAAGGACGTGACCAAGCCGGCCGCCGAGAAGTCCTGGATCGAGGGGCTCAGCCTCGACGAGATCACGTACCTCATCGCGGCGGTCGGCGTGCTCGGCGCGCTCCTGGTCGGCGCGGGCATCTTCGGCATCCTCAAGGCCCGCCGCAAGCCGGCGCCGCCGGAGGAGCCCACCGACGAGCATGACGACGGGTTCCCGGGCTACCCGCCGGCCCGGCCGGACGTCCCGCCGCGCGGCGGCGTCTACGGCGGCGGTGGCGGTCCGGGCGGGGTCTACGGTGGCACCCCGGCCAACGGCCGCCCCGCCGGCGGGGTCTACGGCGGCGGCCGTCCGCAGGGCGGCGGCCGCGGCGGCGCGGTCTACGGCGGCGGCCCGCAGCAGGGCGGTGGCCGCCCGCAGGGTGGCGGGGTCTACGGCGGTGGCGGAGCCCCGGGCGGCGGCTACGGCGGTGGCCGGCCGGCCGGCGGTGGCGGCTACGGGCCGGGGCGCGCCGAACCGCCGCGCCGGGAACCCGACCGCCGGGACGGTGGCTACGGCGACCGCGGCCAGCAGTACGGCCAGTTCTCCGGCGGTGGCCGGGAGTACCGGGGCGACCGCTACTGAGCGCAGGAGAAAGGGGGGTGACCGCCGGTCACCCCCCTTTTCCGTGGTCTCAGATGCGGCGGAGCACGGCGACGACGCGACCCATGATGGTGGCGTCGTCGCCCGGAATCGGGTCGAAGGCCGGGTTCTGCGGCATCAGCCAGACGTGCCCGTCGCGCCGCCGGTAGGTCTTCACGGTCGCCTCGCCGTCGAGCATGGCCGCCACGATGTCGCCGACCTCGGCCGTCGGCTGCTGCCGGACCACCACCCAGTCGCCGTCGCAGATCGCCGCGTCGAGCATCGAGTCACCCTTGACCTGGAGCATGAAGACCTCGCCCTCACCGACCAGCTCGCGGGGGAGCGGGAAGATGTCCTCCACGGCCTGCTCGGCGAGGATCGGGCCACCGGCGGCGATCCGGCCCAGCATGGGCACGTAGGCCGGGGCGGGACGCTGGGCGCGGGCGGCCTCGTCGTCGATGTCGCCGGGGGCCCGGACGTCCACGGCGCGGGGCCGGTTGGGGTCGCGGCGCAGGAAGCCCTTCTTCTCCAGCTCCTTGAGCTGGTAGGCGACGCTCGACGGGGAGACCAGGCCGACCGCCTCGCCGATCTCGCGCACGCTCGGCGGGTAGCCGTGGCGCTCGACCCAGGTGCGGATGAACTCCAGGATCCGGCGCTGCCGGGCCGTGAGGTCGACCGTCGACGGGTCGGGGAAGCTGCTGACCACCGGGGTGACCGTGCGCACGGCGGGCTGGGCCGCCCGGCTGCGCGCGGTGCGGGGCCGACGGGTCGCCGGCGGACCCGCCCCGTCGATCGGCTGCGGGTTCTTCTGCCGGCTGGCCCGGTCCTCGGTCACGTCCGTCCTCCCTGGTCGGCGCTGGGTGCCTCGTCGGCTCGTGGTGCGTGCTCACGTGGTGCTGTCGACCGGTCCGCCGCGATCCGCCGCGCCCGGTCGTTGTTGACCGTATAGGTGAGATCGGCCATTTTCAAACATCTGTACGACGTGTTGTCGGCGTGTCGCGGCAAAATCCTGGATTTCCGAACGCCTGTTCTGATAAATGGTACGTCGCTCTAGAACGAATGTTCTATCCCGGCGTCCCGTGACCCCGGCGGCCGGCGGCCGTTGGGCTCCTCGGTGCGCCGGGGACGGGGCGGGACGGGTGCGTGATTCTGGCGACTCGCCGGACACGCCGCTCAACTTGACCTCGCTAGTGCGACGGCATACGGTCGACCCCTAGATGTTGTGGTTACATGGGCGTAAGTCGCCTACAGGTTGGGTCCGGTTACCGACCGCACTCCCGTACCGTCGGCCCGGCGGCGGCCATCGAGAGATGGTGCCGCCGCGGTGACGCGTGCCCGGAGGCGGCCGGCGGGCCGCGGTCGATGAAGGAGGTCAGGCGATGCGGTGTCCGTACTGCCGGCATGCCGACTCCCGGGTGGTCGACTCGCGGGAGGCCGACGACGGCCAGCTCATCCGGCGGCGGCGGTCCTGCCCGGAGTGCGGCAAGCGGTTCACCACCGTCGAGGAGGCGGTGCTCGCGGTGGTCAAGCGCAGCGGGGTGACCGAGCCGTTCAGCCGCACCAAGATCATCGGCGGGGTGCGCAAGGCGTGCCAGGGCCGGCCGGTCGACGACGACTCCATCGCGCTGCTCGCGCAGAAGGTCGAGGAGACCGTCCGGGCCAAGGGGGCCGCCGAGATTCCCAGCCACGAGGTCGGGCTGGCCATCCTCGGGCCGCTGCGCGACCTCGACGAGGTGGCCTACCTGCGGTTCGCGAGCGTCTACCGCTCCTTCGACTCGCTCGCCGACTTCGAGCGCGAGATCGAGACGCTGCGGGCCGCCGCGCAGGCCCGCGAGGGTGCCGGGGCGGTCGGGGCCGCCGGCGCGACCAGTTGAGTTTCCACGGATTTCTGACAGTTGGACGACGCGCGGCGGGTGACCGCGCTGACGAGGGGGGCGAGGGCGTGACGACCAGCAAGTCACGGAACAAGGCCGGGGCAGGGCTGAAGATCGAGCGCGTCTGGACGACCGAGGGGGTGCATCCCTACGACGAGGTCACCTGGGAGCGCCGCGACGTCGTGATGACGAACTGGCGGGACGGTTCGATCAACTTCGAGCAGCGCGGGGTGGAGTTCCCCGAGTCCTGGTCGGTCAACGCGGCCAACATCGTGACCACCAAGTACTTCCGGGGCGCGGTGGGGACCCCGGAGCGGGAGTGGTCGCTGCGGCAGCTCATCGACCGGGTGGTCGACACCTACCGCACCGCGGGTGAGGAGTACGGCTACTTCGCCTCGCCGGCCGACGCCGAGGTGTTCGCGCACGAGCTGACCTGGATGCTGCTGCACCAGGTGTTCAGCTTCAACTCGCCGGTGTGGTTCAACGTCGGCACGCCGTCGCCGCAGCAGGTCAGCGCCTGCTTCATCCTGGCCGTCGACGACTCGATGGACTCGATCCTCGACTGGTACAAGGAGGAGGGGCGGATCTTCCAGGGCGGCTCGGGCGCCGGGGTCAACCTCTCCCGCATCCGTTCCTCGAAGGAGCTGCTCTCCTCCGGCGGCACCGCCTCCGGCCCGGTCAGCTTCATGCGCGGCGCGGACGCCTCCGCCGGCACCATCAAGTCCGGCGGCGCCACCCGGCGTGCGGCCAAGATGGTCATCCTCGACGTCGACCACCCGGACATCGAGGAGTTCGTGGCGACCAAGGCGCGCGAGGAGGACAAGATCCGCGCGCTGCGGGACGCCGGCTTCGACATGGACCTGGGCGGCGCGGACATCGTCAGCGTGCAGTACCAGAACGCCAACAACTCGGTGCGCGTCTCCGACGAGTTCATGACCGCGGTGGAGAACGGCGGCGGCTTCGACCTGCGCGGCCGGCTCGACGGCCAGGTGATCGAGACGATCGACGCCAAGAAGCTGTTCCGCACCATCTCCCAGGCGGCCTGGGAGTGCGCCGACCCCGGCCTCCAGTACGACGACACCATCAACGACTGGCACACCTGCCCGGAGACCGGGCGGATCACCGCGTCGAACCCGTGCTCGGAGTACCTGCACCTGGACAACTCCTCCTGCAACCTGGCCTCGCTGAACCTCATGAAGTTCATGCGTGCCGACGGTGGCTTCGAGGTGGAGAAGTTCGTCAAGTCGGTCGAGTTCGTCATCACCGCGATGGACATCTCGATCTGCTTCGCCGACTTCCCGACCGAGAAGATCGGCGAGACCACCCGCGCGTACCGGCAGCTCGGCATCGGCTACGCCAACCTCGGCGCGCTGCTGATGGCCTCCGGCCTGCCGTACGACTCGGAGCACGGCCGGGAGGTCGCCGCGGCGATCACCTCGCTGATGACCGGCACCGCCTACCGCCGCTCGGCCGAGCTGGCCGGCATCGTCGGCGCCTACGAGGGCTACGCCCGCAACGCCGAGGCGCACAAGCGGGTCATGCGCAAGCACGCCGCCGCCAACGACGCGATCAAGGCGACCGGCGCCGTGGCCACCGCCATCCAGCGCGAGGCCACCAAGCAGTGGACCCTCGGCAACAAGGTCGGTGACAAGTCCGGCTGGCGGAACTCGCAGGCCAGCGTGCTCGCCCCGACCGGCACCATCGGCCTCATGATGGACTGCGACACCACCGGTGTCGAGCCGGACCTGGCCCTGGTCAAGTTCAAGAAGCTGGTCGGCGGCGGCTCCATGCAGATCGTCAACCAGACCGTGCCGCGCGCCCTGCGCAGCCTCGGCTACCCCGAGGAGCAGGTCGAGGCGATCGTCGAGCACATCGCCGACCACGGCCACGTCGTGGACGCCCCCGGCCTGAAGCCGGAGCACTACCCGGTCTTCGACTGCGCCATGGGCGAGCGGTCCATCGCCCCGATGGGCCACGTCCGGATGATGGCGGCCGTCCAGCCGTTCATCTCGGGCGCCATCTCCAAGACGGTCAACATGCCCGAGCAGGCGACCGTCGAGGACGTCGAGAAGATCTACTTCGAGGGCTGGAAGCTCGGCCTCAAGGCGCTGGCGATCTACCGGGACAACTGCAAGGTGGGTCAGCCGCTGTCGGCCGCCAAGCCGAACAAGGCGGTCGAGCCGGTGGCCGAGCCCGCGAAGGTCGTGGAGAAGGTCGTCGAGTACCGGCCGGTCCGCAAGCGGCTGCCGAAGAAGCGCCCGTCGGAGACCATCTCGTTCTCGGTCGGCGGCGCGGAGGGCTACCTCACCGCCTCGTCGTACCCGGACGACGGCCTCGGCGAGGTCTTCCTCAAGATGTCGAAGCAGGGCTCGACCCTGGCCGGCGTGATGGACGCCTTCTCGGTGGCCATCTCCATCGGTCTCCAGTACGGCGTCCCGCTGGAGACGTACGTCAGCAAGTTCACCAACATGCGCTTCGAGCCGGCCGGCATGACCGACGACCCGGACGTGCGGATGGCGGCCTCGGTGATGGACTACATCTTCCGTCGCCTGGCCCTGGACTTCCTGCCGTACGAGCGCCGCGCGGAGCTGGGCATCTTCACGGCCAAGGAGCGGGCCGCCCAGCTCGCGGCCGAGGCGGAGGCGGAGGCGAGCGGTGCGGACCTCACCGCGATGGCCGCCTCCGCCCCGGTCGAAGCGCCCGAGCCGAAGACCGGCCCGGTGGCCCAGCCGGCCCGGGAGGTGGCCGAGGTGGCCGCCGCCAAGCCGGCGCCGTCGGTGGGCTCCAGCACCGAACTGCTGGAGGCCGTGATCGGCAAGGCCGCGGACGCGCCGCTCTGCTTCACCTGCGGCACGAAGATGCGGCCGGCCGGTAGCTGCTACGTCTGCGAGGGCTGCGGCTCCACCAGCGGCTGCAGCTGACGGACAACCGCTCGCGAGCGCGGCAGGGGTCTCCCTGCCGCGCTCGCGGCGTCTGAACGGGACGAAGCTCACGCCGCCGGGGCGGCTCCGTTCCGGCCTCCGGCTGGGATGCTCGGGCCATGAGCACCGCGGACCGCTACGCCACCTTCGCCGCCCGGGAGGCGCGCGGGGTGTCGCCCGCGTACGAGCGGCTGTCGGAGGCGGTCGCCCGCGACGACGAGCTGCTGGCCCGGATCGACTCCCTGCCGCCGGCCAGGCGCCAGCCGAACCTGCTCTTCGGCGTGGTGCGGCTGCTCGGCGGCCCGGTCGAGGATCCGGCCGCCTTCCGCCGGTACGCCCTCGCGAACTGGCCGGCCGTCGAGGCGGAGATGCGGGTCCGGGCCACCCAGACCAACGAGCCCGGCCGGTGTGCCGTACTCCTGCCGGTGCTGGCGTCGCTGCCCCAGCCGCTCGCCCTGCTGGAGGTCGGCGCCTCCGCGGGCCTGAACCTCTACCCCGACCGGTACGCCTACCGCTACGGTGACCACCCGCTCGGCGCGGGCGAGCCGGTCCTCGACTGCGCGATCAGCGGGACGACCCCACCGGTACGCCGGCCCGAGGTGGTGTGGCGGGCGGGCCTGGACCTCAACCCGCTCGACGTGCGCGAGCCGGCCGACGTGGCGTGGCTGGACGCGCTCATCTGGCCGGAACACGAGCACCGCCGCGAGCGGTTGCGGGCCGCGGCGGCCGTGGCCGCGGCGGAGCCACCGCTGCTGGTGCGGGGCGACCTGGTGGACGACCTGCCGGCGCTGGCCGCGCGGGTGCCGCGCGACGCGACCCTGGTGGTGTTCCACACCTCGGTGCTCTACCAGGTGCCGCCGCCCCGGCGGGAGGCGTTCGCCGGGGTCGTGCGCGGGCTGCCCGGCCACTGGATCGCCAACGAGGACCCGGACGTGCTGCGCTACCCCGCGCTGCCGGACCAACCGCCCGGCGGGTTCCACAACGTGCTGGCCCTCGACGGGAAGCCGCTGGCCTGGACCCGGGGCCACGGCCAGGCGATCACCTGGTTCGGGTAGGGCTGCGCATGGTGAGGCTGCCGGTCATCGATGACTTCGCCGGTGAGCTCGCGTCGCTCGGCTGGGTCACCGGCCTGCTGGTCGCGGGGTCGCTGGCGACCGGCGACCACCGGCCCGGCGTGAGCGATCTCGACCTGGTGGCGCTGACCGACGGGCCGGTCGACGCCGCGCGGGAGGCCGCACTCGTCGCCGTGCACCGCCGCCTTGACGCGGGCAGCGCCGCCGGGCTGCACCTGGGCTGCGTCTACGTCGACAGTGCCACCATCCCGGACGCCTTCCGGAAGCATCCGACGTGGACGCACGGGCAGCTCGTCCAGCGCATCCTGTCCGGCATCTCCCGGGCGGAGCTGGTCCGCCACGGGTACGCCGTCCTCGGGCGCCCGCCCGGCGAGGTGTTCCCGCCGGTGAGCGACGACGACGTGCGGGCCGCCGCCCGCGCCGAGCTCACCGGCTACTGGGCCTGGGCGGCCCGGCGTCCATGGCTGTGGCTGAATCCGGCCCTCGCCGACCTCGGCCTAACCTCGATGGCCCGCGGCCGGCACGCGCTGCGCCACGGCGACCTGCTCACCAAGACCGCGGCGGTCGAGGCGGCCGCCGCCCCGGCCTGGCTGATCGGTCAGCTCGCGGCCCGCCGCAGGGGCGAGCCGGTCACCTCGCCCCGGCTGCGCACGGCCCTGATCGCCTGGCGGGACGCCCGCCGCACGGTACGCCGAGCCCGCCGCGCGATCGTCGCCGCTGGTCGATCATGACGGTGCGGCGAGCACCGGCGTCGCGGCGAGCTGCCGTCCGGGGCGCTTGCGTCCCGGGCGCTGACGTCCGGGGCGCCGCGACGAGCCGACATCACGAACGACTCAACTCGACAGGCGCGTGCGGTGGGACCGGCAGGGCCGGCAGGCCCGTCAACCCGCCTCGCTGACCTCGGTGAGGCGGGCGGTGAGGAAGGCCCGTTCCGCCTCGTTGTCGACCAGATCGAGTGCGGCGCCGTAGGCGTCGGCGGCTTCGGCCGGCCGGTCGAGGCGGCGGAGCAGGTCGGCCCGGACCGCCGGCAGGTAGTGATAGCCGGCCAGGTGGGGGTCCGCGGCGAGAAGATCCACGTCCGCCAGGGCGGCCGCCGGGCCGTCCACCATCGACACCGCCACCGCCCGGTTCAGCGCCACCACCGGCGACGGCCAGCGTTTCAGCAGCTCGTCGTAGAGGCGGACGACCTGGGGCCAGTCGGTGGCCGCGTAATCGGGGGCGACCGCGTGCAGCGAGGCGATGGCGGCCTGGAGGGCGTACCGGCCCACCCGGCCGGTGCGGAACGCGCCGAGGACCAGCTGGTTGCCCTCGGCGATGGCGGCCCGGTCCCAGCGGGACCGGTCCTGCTCCTCCAGCACCAGCAGCCGCCCCGAGTCGTCGGTGCGGGTGGCGCGGCGGGCGTCGGTGAGCAGCAGCAGGGCGAGCAGCCCGCGTACCTCCGGCTCGTCCGGCATCAGGGCGAGCAGCATCCGGGTCAGGTGCACCGCCCGGTCGACCAGATCGGCGCGGACCAGACCGGCCCCGGTCGGCGCGGTGTGCCCGGTGGTGAAGAGCAGGTGGATCACCGTGAGCACGGCGTCGAGCCGTTCGGGCAGCTCGGCGGCCTCCGGCACCCGGTAGGGGATCCGGGCCGCGGCGATCTTCTTCTTGGCCCGGGTGACCCGGGCCGCCATGGTCGTCTCGGAAACCAGGAACGCGCGGGCGATGTCGCCGGTCGCGACCCCGCAGACCAGGCGCAGGGTCAGCGCCACCTGGGCCTCCCGGGCCAGCGCCGGGTGGCAGCAGGTGAAGACCAGCCGCAGCCGGTCGTCGGGGACCGCGTCGTCCCCGGCGGGCTCGTCGGTCGTCTCGGCCTCCGCCGGTTCGACGAGCAGGGGCATCTTCGTCCGGAAGACCTTCTCCCGCCGCAGCACGTCGAGCGCCTTGCGCTTCGCCGTGGCGGTCAGCCAGGCGCCCGGCTTGTCGGGTACGCCGTCGCGCGCCCACGCGGCCAGCGCGGCCAGGTAGGCGTCCTGTACGCACTCCTCGGCCACGTCGAGGTCGCCGGCGACGCGCGCCGTCGCGGCGAGCACGTAGGCCCACTCGCGACGGTGCGCGTCCGCCACGGCGCGTTCGGCGGCGACCGCAGCGGCGTCGCTCACTCGGCCGGTGGCTGGAACAGCGGCCGGACCTCGACGCCACCGTCGATGGTGGCGGGGTTCAACTTGGCGATCTTCAGGGCCACGTCCAGGTCGGGCGCCTCCAGGATGAAGAAGCCGGCGACGACCTCCTTGGCCTCGATGAACGGGCCGTCGGTGACCAGGTCGCCGCGGATCGCCGTGGCGGTGGTGCTCGGCTGGAGCGCGAACCCCGTGAGGATCTGCCCGCCCAGTTCGGTGACCTGGTCGCCGTAGCGCTCGAGCAGGGCCACGTAGTCGGGGGTCAGGTCCATCGGGTCGGCCGGCGCGGGCGAGTAGACGAGAACTGCGTACTGGGCCATCGGTATCTCCTCGGGTTGTCGTTTCCCTCTTCCGCCTCACCGACGGACGGGCGCGGCCGGATTCGACAGCGGACCGGAAAAAAGATCCTGCCTCTTTTCACGGCGTCGCGAAGTCCCGCATCCGGCGCAGCGGCGAGAACACCACGAACAGCGCGGCGCTCCACATGCCGAGCACGCAGACCAGCAGCGCCGGGCGCAGCCCGAGCCGGGTGCCCAGGGCGCCGCCGAGCAGGGCGCCGAGCGGGATCGCGCCGTAGCAGATCCACAGGAACGCCGCGTTGACCCGGCCGAGCAGCCCGGCCGGGGTGACCCGCTGCCGGTACGACATGGCCGCCACGTTGAACAGCACCGCGTTGGCCGCGAACGCCGCCGTGCCGACGGCGTAGAGCAGGGCGCCCCAGCCGGGCCGGGCCAGCGGCATCAGCAGGTAGAGGGGGCCGGGCACGGCCATCGACACCCAGATGGTCCGGGCGCCGCCGAGCAGCGCCGTGACCCGCCCGGCCAGCACCCCGGCCAGCAGCCCGCCCACCGACCCCAGGCTGAACAGGAGGCCGATGGTGGCCGGGCTGGCGTGCAGCACGCGCAGCAGGTAGGGCACCTCGATGGACCGGGTGGCCATGACGAAGAAGTTCGAGGTGGCGGTGCAGGCGAGCACCAGGGCCAGGATCCGCTGCCGGCGGATGAACCCGAGCCCCTCGGTGAGCGCGGCCCGGACCGGCACCCGGCCGCCGGCGCGCGGCGCCGGGCGGTGCCGCATCAGCAGCAGCGTGACGGCGCTGGCCAGGAAGCTGGCGGCGTCGGCCACGAAGGTGCGGGCCGCGCCGAGCAGGCCGACGAGCACCCCGCCGGCGCTCGGGCCGGCCAGAGCGGCCAGGTTCTCGCTCACCTCCAGGCGCGCGTTGGCCGAGGTCAGGTCGCCGGGCGGGACGAGGGCGGGCAGCAGGCTCCGGTACGCCACGGTGAACGCGACGGTCAGCACACCGGAGAGCCCGACCACCACGTACAGGAAGGGCAGGGTGAGGTGGCCGGCCAGGGCGACCACCGGCACCGACAGCAGCAGCGCCGCCCGGCCCAGGTCGCACGCGAGCATCAGCCGCCGCTGGTCGACCCGGTCGGCCAGCATCCCGGCCGGCAGCGAGAACACCAGGTACGGCGACCAGGCCAGCACGGTGAGCAGGGAGACCTGGAAGACGGTGGCGTCCAGCACGTCGGCGGCCAGCAGCGGCACGGCCACCCCGGAGACCCGGGTGCCCACCTCGCTGACCGTCTGGCCGCTCCACAGCAGCAGGAAGTTCCGGCCCCGCCACAGCGAGGTGCGGGTTCCGGTGGTCGGGGGCGTCAGTTGCCGGGTCACCGTTCGGGCCTGTCGTCGGGGTCGTGCGACCCGGCACCGTAACCCGCCGGACCGCCGCCGGGCGCGCCATTTCGGCCGGGGCCGGCCGGCGACTAGGGTCGACCTTCATGATCGAACCGAACTGGCTCACCGAGACGCGCGCCGCCTACGACACGGTGGCCGTGGACTACGCACGGTTGATCCCCGACGTGCTGGAAGGCCCGCTCGACCGGGGGATGCTGGCCGCGTTCGCGGAACTGGTGGGGCCCGGCCGGCCGGTGCTGGAGGCGGGCTGCGGGACCGGCCGGATCACCGCCCACCTGCGCGGTCTCGGGCTCGACATCTCCGGGGTCGACCTCTCCCCGGGCATGCTCGAGGTGGCCCGCCGGAACTATCCGGAGCTGCGCTTCGAGGTCGGCTCGATGACCGCGCTGGACATCCCCGACGCGACGCTGGCCGGCCTCGTGGCCTGGTACTCGATCATCCACCTGCCGCCGGACCTGTTGCCCGGGGTGTTCGCCGAGTTCCACCGGGTGCTCGCTCCGGGCGGCGCCGTGCTGATCGGCGTCAAGGCCGGCGACGAGCGGATCCGGCTGGAGCAGGCGTACGGCCACACCGTCTCGTACGACGTGTACTGGCTGCCGCCGGACCGGCTCGCCGAGCAGCTCACGGCGGCCGGGCTGGCCGTGCACGCCACGCTGGTCCGCGAGGCGGAGGAACTCGACCGGGGGCCGCAGGCGTTCCTGCTCGCCCGGAAGGCCGCCCGGTGACCGTCGCGCTGTTCACCCTCGGCGGCACGATCGCCATGGCCGGCACCGGCGCGCAGGGAGTGGTCAGCCGGCTCACCGGCGCCGACCTCACGGCCGCCGTACCCGGGCTCGCCGACATCCCGCTCGACGTGCGGGACGTCGAGGCGGTGCCCAGCGCCGCCCTGGCGTACCGGCAGATCCTCGACCTGGTGGACGCGGCCGGCGCGGCGGTCGCCGACGGCGCGACCGGCGTGGTGGTGACCCAGGGCACCGACACCCTGGAGGAGACCGCGTTCCTGGCCGATCTGCTCTGGCCGCACCCGGAGCCGCTCGTCTTCACGGGCGCCATGCGGAACCCCACCCTGGCCGGCCCGGACGGCCCGGCCAATCTTCTCGCCGCCGCCCGGATCGCCGCCGCGCCCGCCGCGCGGGACCTCGGGGCGCTGGTCGCGTTCAACGACGAGATCCACGCCGCCCGCTTCGCCCGCAAGACCCACAGCACGAGCACCGCCACCTTCGCCTCGCCGAACGCCGGCCCGCTCGGGCACGTCATCGAGGGCGCCGTACGCCTGCTCACCCGGCCGCCCCGGCACGCCCCGCTGCCGCCGGTGGACCGCGACCGGCTGGCCGCGACCCGGGTGGCGCTGCACACGGTCACCCTCGACGACGACCCGGCGCTGCTCGACGCGCTCACCCCGGGCCTGCACGGCCTCGTGGTGGCCGGGTTCGGGGTCGGCCACGTGCCGCCGGATTTCGCCCCGGCGCTCGGCGCGCTGGCCGCGCGGATGCCGGTGGTGCTCGCCTCCCGGACCGGAGCGGGATCGGTGCTGCGGAACACCTACGGCGCGGTGGGCTCGGAGACCGACCTGCGGCGGCGCGGCCTGGTCGGCGGTGGGCTGCTCGACCCGTACAAGGCGAAGGTGCTGCTCCGGCTGCTGCTGGCCGGGGGCGCGGACCGGGCGGCGGTCGCCGAGGCCTTCGCCCGGCACGGGTGAACCGGCGCCCGCGGCGGGCTCCGTAGACTCGCGCGGTGACCGGAGAGCGACGACCGCTGGCGGACCGGCCGTTGACGGAGCCGCACCCGTCGCGGCTGTCGCCCGACCACCCGGACCGGGCGCGGATCCTGGCCGCGCACGCCGCCGCGCTGGCCGCCGGGGAGGCCGGCTACCTGGATCCGGCCACCGGGCTGTTCGTGCTCAGCGCCGGTTTCCTGGCCCGCCGCGGCACCTGCTGCGGGCGAGGGTGCCGGCACTGTCCGTACGTGGACGATTGAGGACTTCCGTCGCAGCGGGGCAGCCCGTACGGTTTCCGACGGACATCCGGCGGGCGGCACCCGCCGACGACTGCGGAGGTCTCCACGTGCGCGCCCGGACCTGGCTGGCTGCTTCGGCCGTACTGCTGACCGCCGGCTGCGCCAAGGAGGCTCCGCCGGTGGCGGTCCCGGCGGCGGAGCCGAAGGCGGTCGAGGTGTCCGCCGCCTCGTCCGGCGGGGCGTGCCGGCTGCTCGACTTCGCGGTGATCGCCAAGCACACCGGCGGCAGGTTCGACGTGGCCGCCGCCATGGACAAGGGCGACACCCACACCTGCGTCGTCCGGGCCGAGCGGGCCGTGCTGCCGGAGTTGACCCTCACGGTGACCGACACGTCGATCGACACGTCCAGCTTCGCCATCGACGTGCTGCCCCGGGGCGCGAAGAAGGTCACCAAGCTCGGAAAGACCGCCTACCGGCACACGCTGCCGAAGACGGCGACCAACGGCCCGGCGGCGGAGGTGGGCTGGCTCGCCGGTGAGGGGCGGCTGGCCACGCTGCGCTGGACCAGCCCGCGCGGCACCAGCACGGCCGACGCCGACAAGGTGGCCGGCAAGCTGGTCAGCCTCGCCAAGGTGATCGACACCCGGCAGCTCTGAGCGCCGGGCCGGGCGGTCAGTGGGCCGCGACGAACACGCGGGAGGCCACCTCGCGGGGCAGCCGGACCCGGTCGCCGGAGCGGTCGATGGAGACCCCGTCACGTTCCTGGGCCACGGTCACCGTGGCGCCCGGGTCGACGCCCGCCGCGTGCAGCTGCCGGAGCACGTCGGCGTCGGTCTGCACGCTCTCGCAGATCCGCCGCACCACGACCGGCCCCGAGAGGCCCGGGAACGCCAGGTTGCGCTCACCCTCGGCGGTCTCGGTCTCGCGCAGGCCCGCCTCGCCCAGCTCCTCGAGGCCCGGGATCGGGTTGCCGTAGGGGGAGCGGGTCGGGCGGTTGAGCAGGTCGTAGACCCGCTTCTCGACCGCGTCGCTCATCACGTGCTCCCACCGGCAGGCCTCCTCGTGGGCCTCCTCGTAGGGCATCCCGATCACGTTGACCAGCAGCAGCTCGGCCAGCCGGTGCTTGCGCATGACCGACACCGCCGTGCTGCGGCCCAGCGCGGTGAGCATCAGGTGGCGGTCGCCCTCGACGGTGAGCAGGCCGTCGCGCTCCATCCGGGCGACGGTCTGGCTGACGGTGGGGCCGCTCTGCTTCAGCCGCTCCGCGATCCGCGCACGCAGCGGCGGCACCCCCTCCTCTTCCAGCTCGAGGATGGTGCGCAGGTACATCTCGGTCGTGTCGACCAGGTCATGCTTCACGTCAGCGGCCCTCCGGCGTTCGATGCTACCCCGGACCACCGACGATCCACCGATGCCGAACCGGGAGGTCGCTGCCCGGATGGTGTTGACTGGACCGCATGTCCGGAACCGAAGACCTGCTGGTCGAGCCCGACCGGCTCGCCGCCGAGCTCGACCACGCCGACCCGCCGACCCTGCTCGACGTCCGCTGGCGGCTCGCCGGACCGCCCGGCCGGGAGGACTACCTGGCCGGTCACCTGCCCGGCGCCGTCTTCGTCGACCTGGACACCGAGCTCTGCGGTCGGCCGGGCGCCGCCGGCCGGCACCCGCTGCCCGACCCCGCCGCGCTCCAGGCCGCGCTGCGGGCCGCCGGCGTCCGGGCGGGCCACCCCGTCGTCGTGTACGACGGCGGCGACGGCATGTCGGCCGCCCGCGCCTGGTGGACCCTGCGCTGGGCCGGCCACCGGGCCGTCCGGGTGCTGCACGGCGGCTTCCCGGCCTGGGTCGCGGCCGGTGGACCCGTCTCCACCGAGGCGCCGGCGCCCACGCCGGGGGACGTCACGGTCACCCCGGGCGAGCTGCCGGTGCTGGACGCGGGGGAGGCCGCCGGGCTGGCCGCCGCCGATGCCGGGGTGCTGCTCGACGTGCGGGCCGCCCCGCGCTACCGGGGCGAGACCGAGCCGATCGACCCGGTGGCCGGGCACGTCCCGGGCGCGGTCAACCTGCCCGCGCCGGAGTACGTCACCGAGGGGCGCTTCCCCGCCGCCGAGGCGCTGCGCGAGCGGTTCGCCGCCGCCGGGGTGGCGCAGGGCGCGCCGGTCGGCGCGTACTGCGGCTCGGGGGTGACCGCCGCCCAGGCGGTCCTGGCGCTGCACCTGGCCGGTCGCCCGGACGCCGCCCTGTACGTCGGCTCGTGGAGCAACTGGGTGGCCGATCCGGACCGTCCGGTCGCCACCGGGGAGACTTCCGGCCGCTGAGCCCGCGCGCGCCGCGAGCCCGCCCGGGCCACGTGCGACGATGGCCCCATGGCCGACGACACGGTGGTGGTGTGGGACGAGGCCCTGCTCGGGTACGACATGGGCGACCATCCCCTCGACCCCGTGCGGGTCGAGTTGACCATGGCGCTCGCCCGCGAGCTGGGGGTGCTGGACCGGCCCGGCGTCCGGCTCGTGAAGCCGGAGCCGGCCGACGACGCGCTGCTGACCCGGGTGCACGACCCGCGGTACCTGGAGGCCGTCCGGGCCGCGCCCCGGGACCCGCTCTTCGCCGGCTTCGGCCTCGGCACCTCCGACAACCCGGTCTTCGACGGCATGCACGAGTCGAGCGCGCTGATCGCGGGGGCGAGTGTGGCGGCCGCCGAGGCGGTCTGGCGCGGTGAGGCCCGGCGGGCGGTCAACGTGGCCGGCGGGCTGCACCACGCCATGCCGGCGCGGGCCTCCGGCTTCTGCGTCTACAACGACCCGGCGGTGGCCATCGCCCGCCTGCTGGACCTGGGCGCGGAGCGGATCGCGTACGTGGACGTGGACGTGCACCACGGCGACGGGGTGCAGGAGATCTTCTACCGGGACCCGCGGGTGCTCACGGTCAGCCTGCACGAGACCCCCCTCGCGCTCTTCCCCGGTACCGGGTTCCCCGACGAGACCGGCGGCCCGGGCGCGGAGGGCTCGGCCGTCAACGTGCCGCTGCCGCCGGGGGTGGGCGACCCGGGCTGGCAGCGCGCGTTCCACGCGGTCGTGCCGTCGGTGCTGCGGTCGTTCCGGCCGCAGGTGCTGGTCACCCAGTGCGGGGCGGACGGGCACCGGCTCGACCCCCTGGCCGACCTGCACCTGTCCGTCGACGGGCAGCGGGCCACCTACCGGGCGCTGCGCGCGCTCGCCGACGAGCTCTGCGACGGCCGCTGGGTGGCCCTCGGCGGCGGCGGGTACGCGCTGGTCGAGGTGGTGCCGCGGGCCTGGACGCACCTGCTCGCGGTGGCCACCGGTGAGCCGCTCGACCCGGCCACGCTCACCCCGCCGGGCTGGCGGGACCTGGCGGCGCGGCGGCGCCCCGGGCACGAGATCCCGCTGCGGATGACCGACGACGTCGACCCGTCGTACGAGCCGTGGCAGCCGAGTGGCGAGCCGACCGCCGTGGACCGGGCCGTCGCGGCGACCCGCAAGGCGGCCTTCCCGCTGCTCGGGCTCGACCCGCACGACCCGCGCGACTGATCCGGCGGTGGGGGAGGACCGGCCGGTGACCACTGTCGAGCAACCGCTGGACGTGCTGCTCAGCGACGGCACGACCGTCCAGCTGCGGCAGATCCGCCCGGACGACGCCGCCGCGATCGTGGCGATGCACGCGCGCTTCTCCGAGCGCACCCGTTACCTGCGCTACTTCTCGCCGTACCCGCGGATCCCGGAGCGGGACCTCCAGCGGTTCGTCGTGGTGGACCACCGCGACCGGGAGGCGTTCGTGGTGCTGGCCGGCGACCGGATCGTCGCCGTCGGCCGGTACGAGCGGCTCGGCCCCGGCTCGCCGGAGGCCGAGGTGGCCTTCGTGGTGGAGGACGCGTACCAGGGCCGGGGCATCGGGTCGGTGCTGCTGGAGCACCTGGCCGACGCGGCCCGGCGGTACGGCATCGTGCACTTCGTCGCCGAGGTGCTCCCGGCCAACGGTGCGATGCTGCGGGTGTTCTCCGACTTCGGCTACCAGGTCCAGCGCCAGTACGCCGACGGCGTGGTGCACCTGAACTTTCCGATCGCCCCCACCGAGGCGACCCTGGAGGTGCAGCGCGGCCGGGAGCACCGCACCGAGGCCCGCTCGATCGCCCGGCTGCTCGCCCCGCGCGGCATCGCCGTCTACGGCGCCAGCACCACCGGCCAGGGTGTCGGCGCGGCCCTGCTGGGGCACCTGCGCGACGGCGGGTTCACCGGCGCGCTCGTCCCCGTGCACCCGACCGCGGCGACCGTGGCGGGGCTGCCCGCGTACCCGTCGGCGGCCGACGCCGGCGAGGCCGTCGACCTGGCCGTGGTGGCTGTCGCCCCCGAGGCGGTGACCGAAGTGGTGGCCGACGCCGCGAAGGCCGGCGCGCACGGGCTGGTGGTGGTCTCCGCCGGGTTCGCCGAGTCCGGCCCGGCGGGGGCGGCCGCGCAGCGCGCCCTGGTCCGCGCCGCCCACCTGGCCGGCATGCGGGTGGTCGGCCCGAACTGCCTGGGTGTGGCCAACACCGACCCGGCGGTACGCCTCAACGCCACCCTCGCGCCGGTGCTGCCGGCCCCCGGGCGGGTGGGCGTCTTCAGCCAGTCCGGCGCGTTCGGGGTGGCCCTGCTCGCCGAGGCGTCCCGGCGCGGGCTCGGCCTGTCGAGCTTCGTCTCCGCCGGCAACCGCGCCGACGTGTCCGGCAACGACCTGCTCCAGTACTGGCAGGACGACCCGGGCACCGACGTCATCACGCTCTATCTGGAGACGTTCGGCAACCCGCGCAAGTTCGCCCGGCTGGCCCGGCGGATCGGCCGGAGCAAGCCGGTGGTGGCGCTCGCCTCGCTGGCCCGCCCGCCGGGGGTCGGCGACGCGCCGGCCCTGGACGCCGCGGCGGTCAGCGCGCTCTTCGCCCAGTCCGGGGTGATCCGGGTGGACACCGTCGCCGAACTGCTCGACGTCGGCGTGCTCCTGGCCCACCAGCCGTTGCCGGCGGGCCGCCGGGTGGCCGTGGTGGGCAACTCCTCGGCGCTGACCGGGCTGGCCGCCACCGCCTGCGCGGCCCAGGGCCTCACCGTGGCCGACGGGTACCCGCACGACGTCGGCCCCCGGGCCACCGCCGCCGCGTACGCCGGCGCGCTGGCCGCCTCCGCCGCCGACGAGCGGGTGGACGCCGTGGTGGCGGTCTTCGCCCCGCCGCTGCCCGGCCAGCTCACCGACCCGGAGGCGGACTTCACGGCCGCCCTGCCGGACGCGCGGACCACCGGCAAGCCCGTGGTGGCGACCTTCCTCGCCGGCCGGGTGCCCGCCGGGGTGCCCGCGTACCCGAGCGTGGAGGAGGCGGTCCGGGCCCTGGCCCGGGTCACCGCCTACGCCGACTGGCTGCGCCGCCCGCCCGGCGTGCTGCCGGAGCTGGACCGGGTGGACCGGGTGGCCGGGCAGTCCGCGCTGCGCCCCGAGGGCGCCGATCCGGCGGCGCTGCTGCGGGCGTACGGGATCGACGTGGTGGAGTCGGCCCCGGCGGGATCGGCCGACGAGGCGGTGGCGGCGGCCGAGCGGCTCGGCTGGCCCGTCGCGCTCAAGGCGGCCGCCCCGGGGCTGCGGCACCGCCTCGACCTCGGCGCGGTCCGGCTCGACCTGGCCGACGCCGCGGCGCTGCGCCGCGCGTACGCCGAGACGGCCCCGGTCTTCGGCCCGGAGGTGCTGGTGCAGCCGATGGTCCCGCCCGGGGTGGCCTGCGTGGTGGAGCTGGTGGAGGATCCGGCGTTCGGGCCGGTGGTGGGCTTCGGCCTGGGCGGTGTGGCCACCGAACTGCTGGGTGACCGGGCCTGGCGGGCGGTGCCGCTGACCGACCGGGACGCCGCCGAGCTGGTCGACGAGCCCCGGGCCGCGCCGCTGCTGCGCGGCCACCGGGGCGCCGCGCCGGTGGACCGGGACGCCCTGGTGGACCTGCTGCTGCGGGTCGGCCGGCTCGCCGACGAGCAGCCCCGGGTCCGGTCGCTCAGCCTCAACCCGGTGCTCGCCCGGCCGGACGGCATCTCGGTGCTGCACGCCACCGTGCGCACCGGCGCGGAGGCGCCCCGCCCCGACACCGGCCCGCGCCGCCTGTGAGGCCCCGGTCCCCGCTGCACGCGCGACCGGCCCCGGCGAAGCGCCGGGGCCGGTCGTGAATCGGGGATCAGCAGGCGTATGCCTCCAGCCGGTTGGCCCGCTCCGGGGCGCGCAGCTTGAGCAGCGTCACCTTCTCGATCTGCCGGATCCGCTCGCGGGACAGCCCGAACTCGCGGCCCACCTCGTCCAGGGTGCGCTGCCGGCCGTCGTCCAGGCCGAACCGGAGCCGGATCACCGCCTGCTCCCGCTGGGAGAGGGTGGCCAGCACGATGCGTACCTCGTTGCGGAGCTCGCCGTCGCCGGCCGTGTCACCGGGGTCCGCGTTGGGGTCCACGGCCGCCACGAAGTCACCCAGCGCGCTCTCGCCGTCCTCGCCGACGGTCTGGTCCAGGCTCACCGGCTCCCGGTCGTACGAGATCAGCTCGATCACCTGGAACTCGGGGATCTCCAGCGCGGTGGCCACCTCGGCGACGGTGGGCTCGCGGCCCAGCGTCACCGACAGCTCGCGGCGGACCCGGACCATCCGGTTGACCTGCTCGACCATGTGCACCGGGATGCGGATGGTGCGGGCCTGGTCGGCCATGGCGCGGGTGATGGCCTGGCGGATCCACCAGGTGGCGTAGGTGGAGAACTTGTAGCCCTTGGTGTAGTCGAACTTCTCGACGGCGCGGATCAGGCCGAGGTTGCCCTCCTGGATGAGGTCGAGGAAGGCCATGCCGCGGCCGGTGTAGCGCTTCGCGATGCTCACCACCAGCCGCAGGTTGGCCTCCAGCAGGTGGTCCTTCGCGGCGCGGCCCTCGGCCGCGACCAGCTCCAGGTCGGCGCGCAGCTCGGCGGAGACCGGGGTGCAGGTGGAGAGCTTCTCCTCGGCGAAGAGCCCGGCCTCGATCCGCTTGCTCAGCTCGACCTCCTGGGCGGCGGTGAGCAGCTTGGTGCGGCCGATGCCGTTCAGGTACGCCCGGACCAGGTCCGTGGAGACGCCGCGCTCGTCCGTGGCGTCCAGGTCGGTCAGGGTGACATCCATGTCCTGGTGCTCGATCATCTGCTGAGCCATCTCGATTTCTCCCCGTGTCCGTCGTGCCGTACCGGTTCCGTGTCGTCCGCGACGCGGAGGTGCCGGTGATGAACAGCTTGGCGGGCGGGGCGTGAAACGGGAGTGAGGCGATCGGGGACCCGACAGCAATCCGGGCGGAACGCCGGCTGTGCCTTGCCGGGCCTGGTTACCGTGCCAGCGGCCGGCCAAGCGGGGCCGGCGGCGCACAGGCGATCGGAGGACGTGGTGGTCTTCAAGCGGCTCATGCAGGCGATGGGTGTGGGCGGACCGTCGGTGGAGACGGTGCTGGCCAACCCGAACTGCCGCCCCGGCGGCCAGGTGGAGGGCCGGATCCAGGTGGTCGGCGGGGACCACCCGGTGGACGTGAGCTACGTCGCGCTCGGCCTGGTGACCCGGGTCGAGGTGGAGAGCGGCGACTCGGAGTACGACACCACGCAGGAGTTCGGCCGCGCCCAGGTGACCGGCGCGTTCCGGCTGGACCCGGGGCAGCGGTACGAGGTGCCGTTCCGCTTCCAGGTGCCCTGGGAGACCCCGCTCACCGACCTGTACGGCCAGCACCTGCACGGGATGACCATGGGGCTGCGCACCGAGCTGGAGGTGGCGCGGGCGGTCGACAAGGGCGACCTGGACGCGGTGGCCGTGCACCCGCTGCCCGCCCAGGAACGGCTGCTGGAGGCGTTGCTGCGGCTGGGTTTCCGGTTCGCCCGGGCCGACGTCGAGCGTGGCCACATCTACGGCCTGCGGCAGAGCCTGCCGTTCTACCAGGAGATCGAGTTCCACCCGGCGCCGCAGTACGCGCGCGCCATGAACCAGCTCGAACTCACCTTCGTCACCGACCCGCACCAGATGCACGTGGTGCTGGAGCTGGACAAGCGCGGCGGCCTGTTCACCGAGGGCCACGACGCCTTCGGCCGCTTCACGGTCGACCACGCCACGGCTGACCGTACCGACTGGACCGCCCAGCTCGACGGCTGGCTCCGCCAGTCCCTGTCCCGCCGCGGCCTGTTCTTCTGACCGGTCAGAGGTCCAGCAGGAGGGTTCGGGGGCCGACGTTGACGCTCTCCACGAGCATGTGGGTGCGGAAGCGGCCGGTCTCCACCTTGGCGCCCCGGGCCCGCAACGCGTCGACGACGGCGTCGACCAGCGGTTCGGCGACCTCCGCCGGGGCCGCCGCGGTCCAGCTCGGTCGCCGGCCCTTGCGGGCGTCGCCGTAGAGGGTGAACTGGCTGACCACGAGGATCGGCGCGCCGGTGTCGGCGGCGCTGCGTTCGTCGTCCAGGATGCGCAGCTCGTGGACCTTGCGGGCCATGGTGGCGGCGACCTCGGGGGTGTCGGTGTGGGTCACGCCGAGCAGCACCAGCAGGCCGTCGGCGATCGCGCCGACCACCTCGCCGTCGACCGTCACGGCCGCCCGGCCCACCGTCTGCACCACGGCCCGCATCAGTCCGCCACCGGCTCGACCAGGCCCCGCTCGACCAGGTGCGCCACGATGGGCCCGGCCGCCTCGGCCAGCTCGTCCGGCGCGACATCGTGCGCGGCGGCGAGCAGGGCGAGCTGGTCGCGCAGCGGCAGCCGGCCGTCCGCGCCGCCGACCAGGGCGAGCACCAGCGGGTCGATCTCCTCGGACCAGCGCAGCCCGTGCGGCATGGCGAGGACCTGCCGGTCCACGGCCCAGCCGTCGGCGCCCATGGTGGCCTCCTGGCGCAGCTGGAGCCCGTCGGCGGCGCGGTAGCGGGCGGCGAGCAGCCCGTCGGTGTCGCGGGCGCGCAGCCAGTCCTGCCGGTCGAACCACTCGCCGACCCGGTCGCCCAGCGGCGGCTCGACCCGCTGGCGCAGGTCCTCCACGCGGACGACCGGCTCGTCGTGGCCGGCCCGGCGCAGCGAGACGATGCCGAACCCGATGGCCTCCACCTTGTGCGCGTCGAACCAGTCCAGCCAGGCCGCCATCCGCTGCGGGTCGGCCGTCTCGCCGACGTCGGTGAGCCACAGGTTCACGTACGCCATGGGGTCGGCCACCTCGCGCTGGATGACCCAGGCGTCCAGGCCGGTGCCGGCGAACCAGCCGGTCACCCGCTCGGCCCAGTCCTCGCCGGTGACGTGCACCCAGTTGGCCAGGTACTGCATCGTCCCGCCCTCGGTGAGCAGGTGCGGGGCGGCGGCGGCCAGTTCGGCGCCGATCGCGTCGCCGACCCGGCCGGAGTCCCGGTAGACGTGGGTGGTGGTGCCGGGCCCGACCACGAACGGCGGGTTGCTGACCACCAGGTCGAACCGCCGGCCGGCCACCGGGGCGACCAGGTCGCCGCGGAGCAGTTCCCAGTCCTGCCCGTTGAGGGCGGCGGTCGTGGCGGCGAAGCGCAGGGCCCGTTCGGAGACGTCGGTGGCGGTGACCCGCCGGGCGTGGGTGGACAGGTGCAGGGCCTGGACGCCCGAGCCGGTGCCCAGGTCCAGCGCGGTCTCGACGGGCCGGCGCACGGTGGCGCCGATCAGCGTCTGGGTGGCCCCGCCGATGCCCAGCACGTGCTCGGCGTGCAGCGGGCGGCCGGGCCGGGCGCTGGCCGGCACGTCGGCGAGCACGAACCAGTCGTCCCCGTACGGCTCCAGGTCGACCCCGGCGCGCAGCCCGGCACCGTGCCGCTCGACCAGGCCCCCGGCCAGGGCCTCCTCGACGGTCAACGGGGCGAGCGCGGCGGCCACCGCCGGCTCCGGTTCGGTCTGGTCGCAGATGTAGACCCGGATCAGCGTGGCGAGCGGGTCGCGGTCCTCGGTGGCGCGCAGCGCGGCGCGGAAGTCGTTGCGGGCCACGGCCCCGGTGGCCTGCGGGCCGAGCCGGTCGGCGATGCCGTTGGCGGTGAAGCCCGCCCGGGCCAGCGCCGTGCGCAGCGCGTCGACCCCTTCGGGGGAGAGCAGCATGTCGTGACGGTCCACGTCGTCATCCTGCCTCGCCGTGCCGCGCCTCCGGCCGGCACCCGGCAGATCCATACCACCAGCTCAGGGTATCGGCCGTTATCTCTTTCATGTTCATCGATGTATGGCTACCATCTGCCCCAACATCCGCCGATGGGCGTCCCCGGTGACCGAGAGCCCGGGCGCGCCCGGTAGGGAGCCAGACGATGTCCGACGTGTCCGTTCCCCGGCGGCGCGCGCTGCGCGCGCTCGCCGTCACGGCCGCCGCCGCGGCCCTCACCGCCGCCGCCTCCACCCCCGCCCTCGCCGCACCGACCGGCGACGTCCGCTACGCCTCCGCCCCCGACGCCATCAGCGGCAGCTACCTCGTGGTGCTGAAGGGCGACGCCGTCGGCGCCGCGAACAGCCTGACCGCCCGCACCGCCGTGCCGGACCGGGCCGCCGGCCTGGCCAAGCGCTACGGCGGCAGCGTCGGCACGGTGTGGAGCGCCGCCCTCACCGGCTACAGCGCGAAGCTGAGCCCCGCCCAGGCGCGCCGGCTGGCCGCCGACCCGGCCGTCGCGTACGTCGAGCAGGACCGGGTGGTGACGACCCAGGCCACCCAGACGAACCCGCCGTCCTGGGGCCTGGACCGGATCGACCAGCGCAACCTGCCGCTGAACGCCAGCTACACCTACCCGAACACGGCCTCGAACGTCCGGGCGTACATCATCGACACCGGCATCCGCACCACGCACACCGACTTCGGTGGCCGGGCCACCTGGGGCACCAACACCGTCGACTCCAACAACACCGACTGCAACGGCCACGGCACCCACGTCGCCGGCACGGTCGGCGGCACCCGGTACGGCGTGGCCAAGGGCGTCCGCCTCATCGCCGTGAAGGTGCTCAACTGCTCCGGCAGCGGCAGCACCACCGGCGTGGTGAGCGGCATCAACTGGGTCACCTCGAACGCCGTGAAGCCGGCCGTGGCCAACATGAGCCTCGGCGGCGGCGCCAGCAGCTCGATCGACAACGCGGTGACCAACTCGGTCAACTCCGGCGTCACGTACGCGGTGGCGGCGGGCAACTCCAGCGCCAACGCGTGCAACTCGTCGCCGGCGCGGGCCGCGGCCGCGATCACCGTCGGCTCCACCACGAGCAGCGACGCGCGCTCGTCCTTCTCCAACTACGGCTCCTGCGTGGACATCTTCGCCCCCGGGTCGAGCATCGTCTCCGCGTACCGGACCAGCGACACCGCCAGCAGCACGCTGAGCGGCACCTCGATGGCCTCGCCGCACGTGGCCGGCGCGGCGGCGCTGGTGCTCGGCGCCAACCCGGGGTACAGCCCGGCGCAGGTGACCAGCTACCTGACCACCAACGCCACCACCGGCAAGGTGACCAACCCCGGCTCCGGCTCGCCGAACCGGCTGCTCTTCGTCGTGAACTGACGATCCCGCCGCCGCGCGGCCCGGTGGACCCCACCCCTGTCCACCGGGCCGTGCCGCGCACCCGGCGCGGGGAGTCGGCGTGGCGGGCGGCCGCGGAAGCGGCAGGATGGTGGGCATGACGCTCTCGCTGCCCATCGACCCGCAGGCCAACGAGCTGCTGGCGCGCAGCCCGCTGGCGCTGCTCCTCGGCATGGTGCTGGACCAGCAGGTGCCCATGGAGAAGGCGTTCTCCTCCCCGTACGTGCTGGCCCAGCGGCTCGGCCACGAGCCGGACGCCCGGGAGCTGGCCGAATACTCCCCGGAGGCCCTCGTCGAGCTGTTCGCCACGCCGCCGGCCCTGCACCGGTTCCCCAAGGCCATGGCGGCCCGGGTGCAGGAGGTCTGCCGGGCCCTGGTCGAGCGCTACGACGGCGACCCGGCCCGGCTCTGGTCCGAGGCGGCCGACGGCCCGGACCTGCTGCGCCGCGTCGGCGAGCTGCCCGGCTTCGGCCGGCAGAAGGCGCAGATCTTCGTGGCCCTGCTCGGCAAGCGGTTCGGGATCACCCCGGACGGCTGGCGCGAGGCGGCCGGCGGCTACGGCGACGCGGACGCGTACCGGTCGGTGGCCGACGTGACCGATCCCGAGTCGCTGCGCCGGGTCCGGGAGTTCAAGCAGCGGATGAAGGCGGAGGCGAAGGCCGCCAAGGGCTGACGCAACCGGGGTCCGCCCTGGCTCGTTGTCATGATCGTCAAGGCGGCGACGGCGGGCGGGTGATGACGGACGAGCGGGGGGCGGAACTCCTGCGCGGCGGCGGGGGCAGCCACCGCGCGACCTTCCTGGAGCTCTTCCTCGACGTCGTCTTCGTCTTCGCCTTCACCCGGGTCTCGCAGCGCCTGATCGACGACGTGGCGGCGGGCGGCGGACGCCTCCCGCTGGAGCTGACGCAGACCCTCGTGCTGCTGCTCGCGCTCTGGATGGTCTGGTCGCTGACCGCCTGGGCCACCAGCCACTACGACCCCGAGCAGCCGCCCATCCAGGCGGTGATGGTCGGATCCATGTTCGGCAGCCTCGTGATGGCCGTCTCGGTGCCGGCCGCGTACGGCCCGCACGGGTTGAGCTTCGCCGCCGGGTACGTCGCCATCCAGGTCGGCCGTTCGCTCTACCTGACCGTGGCGCTGCGCCGGCACTTCCAGCGGCACCTCTCCAGCCGGATCCTGATCTGGTCGGCCGTCTCGGCCGTGCTGTGGATCGGCGGTGGCCTGGTCGGGGAGGACGGCCGGCTGCTCTGCTGGGCGCTGGCCCTGCTGATCGACTACGCGGGGGTGGTCGTCGGCTGGCCGGTGCCCCGGCTGGGCCGGGCGACGGCCACGGCCTGGACGGTGACCGGCGAGCACCTGGCCGAGCGGTACCAGCAGTTCACCATCATCGCCCTCGGCGAGATGATCTTCGTGGCCGGCGTCGGGTTCAGCGGCAGCGACTTCACGCTGCTGCGCTGGATCGCCCTCCTGGACGCCTTCGCCACCACCGTGCTGCTCTGGCGGATCTACTTCCACCGGGCCGGTTCGGTGCTGGTCGAGGCGGTGGCCCAGGCCCGGCAGCCGGCCCGGCTCGGCCAGTCGGCCACCTGGACCCACCTCACGATGATCGCCGGCATCGTCACCACGGCGGTCGGCTACGAGGTGGCCATCGCCGAGCCCGGGGGCCACGCCGACGTGGTGCGGGTGGCGGCCATCGTCGGGGGCCCGGCGCTCTTCGTGGTCGGCCGGGCCCGCTTCGAGTACGAGGTGTTCGGCCGGGTCTCCTGGTCCCGCGTGATCGGCCTGCTGCTCCTGGTGCTCGGTGTGCCGCTGCTGAGCCGGCTGCCGCTGCTCGGCATCGCGGCCGGCGTCACGGCGGTGCTGACCGGGATGGCCGTCGCCGACGCGCTGCGGGCGCGGGGCCGCCCGCCGGAACACCCCGCCTCGCCCATGTGAGTTGCCGGTCGGGCGCGCAACCGGTGCGGCGCCCCGGTCGTTGGGAGCCAGGACGGCGGACGGGGGTGGCACGGTGGACGAACGCGGTGCCGCGCTGCTGCGCCCGCCGGGAAGCGCCGCGCGTGCCACCTTCCTGGAACTTTTCTTCGACCTGGTCTTCGTCTTCGCCCTGACCCGGGTCTCCCAGCGGCTGATCAACAACCTGCCCGCCACCGGGTGGACGCTGGCCGCCGCGGTCGGCCGTACCGTGCTGCTGTTCCTGGTGCTGTGGCTGGTCTGGACGATCACCGTCTGGGTGACCAGCCGCTACGAGCCGGAACAGACCGTCATCCAGGCCGTCGTGGTCGGCACCATGTTCGCGAGCCTGGTGATGGGGGTGGCGCTGCCACGGGCCCTGGAGGAGCGGGCGCTGCCGTTCGCCCTCGCGTACCTGGCGGTGATGCTCGGCCGGCCGCTGGTCGTCGCGGCCGCGCTGCGGGGCCACCCACGGCGGCTGGTCCCGCTCCGGCTGGCCGTCTGGGCGGCGGCGACCGCGCCGGTCTGGCTGGCCGGGGCGCTGGGCCCGGACGACCTGCGCCTGCCGCTCTGGGCCCTCGCCCTGACCGTCGACTACGCGGCCCTGTTCACCGGGTGGCCGCTGCCCCGGCTGGGTTCCTCGCCGATCCTCGGCTGGCGGATCGCCGGCGAGCACCTGGCCGAGCGGTACCAGCAGATCTTCCTCATCGCGCTCGGCGAGTCGATCCTGGTCATCGGCGTGACGTACAGCGGCGAGAAGTTCTCCGGCGAGGGCGCGGGCGCCTTCGTGGTCGCCTTCGTCACCACCGCGCTGCTCTGGCGGATCTACTTCCACCGGGCCGGGCACCTGCTGGGCGAGGCGCTGCGGCTGGCGCGCGTGCCGGGCCGGCTCGGCACGTCGGCCGCGGTCACCCACCTGGTCATCGTGCTCGGCGTGCTCACCGCGGCGGTCGGCTACGAGGTGGTCATCGCCGAGCCGTTCCACCGGTCCGAACCGGGCCTGCTGCTCTTCGTGGTCGGCGGGCCGCTGCTCTTCCTGGCCGGCCGGGCGCGCTTCGAGTACGAGATCTTCGGCCGGGTCTCGCTGCCGCGGATCCTCGGCGTGGCCGTGCTGCTCCTGCTCGTCCCGCTGCTGGCGCGCATCCCCGCCGTGCGGGCCCTGACCCTGGTGGCCGCCGTGCTGGCCGCCGTGGCGCTGCTGGACGCGCGGCGCAGCCGCGGCCGCCCACCGGAGATGTCGGCCTCCCCGCTCGGGCGGAAGGGGCCGGAACGCAGCGGCCCGGAGGCCTGACGCTCAGGCGGCGGTGGGGCGGGACAGCGCGGCCAGGGCACGGCGCACGTCGGCCAGGGAGACCGTGGCCGAGTCGTCGAGGTCGGCCAGGCCGGCCTCGATCCACTGGCGCATGAGCGTGGTCACCCCAATGCCGCGCGTCTCGGCGGCCGCCCGGACCCGCTCGTACGTCTCGAGCGGGAGGCGCACCGAGCGGCTGACCATCGGCACGTCGGTGTCGGGGGTGGGCAGATCCGCGGGCTGGGTCTCGTCGATCAGGTCGGCGAGCGCGTCGCCGCCGTCGTGGAACCGCTTCGTCGCCTCGTTACGGTGCATCGTGACCGCCTCCTCGTCGGCGTGACCTCCGCACCGCGTCGTCGTAGCGCTTGGCCTCGACGTCGCTCAGTTCGCGGGCGGAGAGGATGTCCCAGTCGTTGTCGGTGCCGTCGGCCTCGGCCAGCAGCACCGCGATGCGCCGCCCACGGTGGTCGGTCGCGTAGACCACCATGACGTCGTCCCCGAGGTGCCGGATGACCCGCCGTGTGCTGTGCAGGGCCTCCCAGACTTCCCCGGGCGTGACGTCGTAGA
This sequence comes from Micromonospora terminaliae, assembly GCF_009671205.1. Lineage (NCBI taxonomy): Bacteria > Bacillati > Actinomycetota > Actinomycetes > Micromonosporales > Micromonosporaceae > Micromonospora > Micromonospora terminaliae. The sequence goes on from NZ_CP045309.1 coordinate 449,531, forward strand.
CCCGCAGGTTGGCCAACGCCTCGTCGGAGAAGCTGAACCGGTTGCCCACGCGGCGAGCGTACCACGGGCGTAACACGCGACGGCCTCGTCACGATTTTCTCCGATCAGCCGTCGGGGGTGACAGGATGAGTCGTAATCCCCTCGAGGAGGTCCGTGGTGAAGCGTCAGGCGTATCAGCCGATCCTGATCACCGACGCCTCGCGCAGCCAGGACGACCAGCTCACCAGCCGGCAGAAGCGCTACGTGCTGATGATGGGAATCCGGGTCGTGTGCCTGGTGATCGGTGCGGTCCTGATGGGCGTGCATGCACCGCTGCTCTGGCTCTGGCTGCCGCTCTGCGGTCTCGGGATGGTGCTCATCCCGTGGCTGGCCGTGCTGCTGGCCAACGACCGCCCGCCCAAGGAGGAGCACCGGCTGGCCGGGAAGTTCCAGCCCCGCCACCGCGACGAGACCCCGCCCATGGCGCTGTCCGCCGAGGAGCGCCCCCACAAGGTCATCGACGCCGAACCCTGACCCGGTCCACCCTCCGCCGCGATCTTGCACGTCGCGCCCGGGTAGAACCGCCCAGATCGGACGTGCTCGGGGCCGCCAGTGCAAGATCGCCGCGGGAGGGGGTCAGGGCTGGGGGCGGGCCCCTACCGTGGTCACCGCCAGGGCGCCCAGGTCGCCGGCCCGGGCCAGGGCGGTTCGGGGGTTGCCGCCTTCCAGCCAGGCCGTGAGCAGGCCGGCGGCGAAGGCGTCGCCCGCCCCGGTCACGTCCACCACGGCCACCCCGGGCGCCGGGGCCGTCTCCACCAGCCCGGTCCGGTCCACCCAGACCGCGCCGGCCGCGCCCCGCTTCACCACCACCCGCCGGGCCACCGAGGTCAGCGCCCGCGCCTGCGCCGCCGGGTCCAGCCCGCCGGCCAGCACCGTCGCCTCGTCCGTGTTGACCAGCAGCAGGTCGACGTCGCGTACCCAGGTCAGGAACGCCGTGCCGACCCGCCGCAGCGGCGCCGCGGAGGCCGCGTCGACGCTGGTGGTGAGCCCGCGCTCGCGGGCGGCGGCCAGCGCGCGCAGGCCCGCGCCGCGCGACCCGACGTCCAGCAGGGTGTACGCGGACAGGTGCAGGTGCCCGGCGTCGGGCGCCGCCGCGACGGCCCGGTCGACGTGCGCGGTGGTCAGCCGCAGGTTCGCCCCGCGCTGGCTGACCATGGTGCGCTCCCCGTCGTGGGTGAGCACGATGACGGTGCCGGTCGGGTAGCCCTCGTGGCGCTCCACGGCACAGGTCACCCCGACCCGCTCCAGTTCGGCGACCCGCTCGCGCCCCGTCTCGTCGTCGCCGACCGCGGCGACCAGCGTGACGGCCGCCCCCTGGCCGGCGAGCCAGGCCGCGGTGTTGGCCGCCTGGCCGCCGCCGCTGAACCGGATCCCGGCCGCGGTGTCCGAGCCGGTGGCGAGGGGGCCGGAGAGCACCGCGAGCACGTCGGTGATCACGTCGCCGACGACGACGATGCGCGGCCCGGTGCTCATGCCGAGGTGGCGGTGCGGCGGGCCGCCGCGGCGACCGCGATCCGCGCCGCCAGGTCGGCGTTGCGCAGGATGATCCGCACGTTCACGGCCAGGCTCGCGCCCTCGGTGGCGGAGTGGAAGTGGGCCAGCAGGAACGGGGTCACGGCCTTGCCGGTCACCCCGTCGCTGGCCAGCATCTCCAGGCCCGCGGCCAGGGTGCGGTCGTGCAGTGCCGGGTCGAGCTGCTCGTCCACCGGCAGCGGGTTGGCCACGATGAGCCCGCCGGAGTGCACGCCCTGCTCCCGCCGGGCGGTCAGCACGTCGGCCGCCTGCTCCGGCGACTCCACCGACCAGTCCAGGTCGAAGCCGGCGTCGGTCAGGTAGAAGCCGGGGAAGCGGCGGGTGCGGTAGCCCACCACGCCGACCCCGAGGGTCTCCAGCCGTTCCAGGGTGGCGCCCACGTCGAGGATCGACTTCACGCCGGCGCAGACCACGGCGATCGGGGTCCGGGCCAGGGTGACCAGGTCGGCCGACTCGTCGAAGGTCTGTGCCGCCTCCCGGTGCACTCCGCCGAGCCCGCCGGTGGCGAAGACGCCGATCCCCGCCGCCGCGGCCACCGCGCTGGTCGCCGCGACGGTGGTGGCGCCGTCGGCGCCGGTCGCCGCCGCCACGGCGAGATCGCGGACGGAGAGCTTGCTCACCCCGTCGACGGTGGCGAGGCGGGTGAGCTGGGCGTCGTCCAGCCCCACGATCAGCTCACCGGCGACCATGCCGATGGTGGCCGGGACGGCCCCCGCGTCCCGGACCGCCTGCTCGATCTGCCGCGCGACGCGAAGATTGTCCGGCCGGGGCAGGCCGTGCGAGACGATGGTGCTCTCCAGGGCGACGACCGGACGCCCGTCGCGCAGGGCGTCGGCCACCTCGGTGCCGAGACTGATGTGAAAGTTGGTCACTTCGGCTACGGTACGGGCCGCCTCCGGCGCGGGCCCAGGTGGACCGGGCCGGATCGACCTGCAAAACTGGACCGTTGGAGGTGTAGTCGTGAGTACAGAGGTTCTCGAGCGTCCCGAGCTGAAGGACGCCGACACCGGCCCGGAGATGTTCCACTACGTCCGCAAGGAGAAGATCGCGGAGAGCGCCGTCATGGGCACCTTCGTGGTGGCCCTGTGCGGCGAGACGTTCCCGGTCACCAAGGCGGCCAAGCCGGGTTCCCCGGTCTGCCCCAAGTGCAAGGAGATCTACGACTCGTACGCCGAGTGATCCCGGGCGGCCGCTCCGGCCGCCCGCGTAACCTGCGGCGGTGACCACCTCCACCGCCCTGCTCCTCGCCGACCTCACCGGCGTGGCCGTCTTCGCGGCCTCCGGCGCCTCCGCGGCGGTGGCCAAACGGCTCGATCTCTTCGGGGTGGTCTTCGTCGGCGTCGTCGCCGCCCTCGGCGGCGGGATCTTCCGCGACCTGGTCATCGACGAGGTGCCCCCGCTGGCCTTCGGCGACTGGCGGTACGCGGTCACCGCGGCGGTCACCGCCGCCGCCATCTTCTGGCTGCATCCCCAGTTCGCGCGGCTGCGCACCACCGTGCTGGTGCTCGACGCGGCCGGCCTCGCCCTCTTCACCGTCACCGGCACGCTCAAGGCGCTCGACGCCCACGTGCCGGCCGTCGGCGCCTGCATGATCGGCATGCTCACGGCGATCGGCGGCGGGCTGGGGCGCGATCTGCTCACCGGCGAGATCCCGGTGGTGCTGCGCCGGGAGATCTACGCCGTGGCCGCGCTCGCCGGCTCGATCGCCGTGGCGCTGCTGTCGGCGTACGGTGCGGCGACCGCGGCGCCGCTGACCGCCGCGGCCGTCTTCGTCTTCGCGCTGCGCCTCGTGTCCCTGCGGCGGCGCTGGTCCGCCCCGGTGCCGGCGCTGCGGCCGCCCCGCACCGGCGCCCGGGGACCGCAGCTCTGAGCCGCCGCACGGCGGGGTGGGCGGATGTGACCAGCGTGGCGTCGAGTGGGGCGGAACGCCCCCGCTGGTTATGCTGAGTCGGCCTTCGCGGCACCGGATGCGCGAGGGCGTTTTCATGGGCGGCGGCACCCGTGGCCCTCGGCCGGGGTCCGCCGTCGTGCGGTCGGAGAGGAGCTACGCGTGGCACCGCGGTTGCCGGCGCTCGACACGTTCCCACCCCTGCGTGCCTGGCAACGCAAGGCGATGGTGGAGTACCTGCGCCGCCGCACCGAGGACTTCACGGCGGTCGCCACGCCCGGCGCCGGCAAGACCACCTTCGCCCTCCGGATCGCCGCCGAGCTGCTGAACGACGGCACCGTCGAGGCGGTAACCGTGGTCGCCCCGACCGAGCACCTGAAGACCCAGTGGGCCGAATCCGCGGCCCGGGTCGGCATCCAGCTCGACGCCGCCTTCCGCAACGCCGACCTGCACTCGGCGGCCGACTTCCACGGCGCCGTCGTCACCTACGCCCAGGTCGGCATGGCGCCCCAGGTGCACCGGCGGCGCACCATGACCCGGCGCACCCTGGTCATCCTCGACGAGATCCACCACGCCGGCGACTCCCGCACCTGGGGCGACGGCGTCAAGGCGGCCTTCGAACCCGCGGTACGCCGGCTGATGCTCACCGGCACGCCGTTCCGCTCCGACGACAACCCGATCCCGTTCGTCAGCTACGAGCGGGGCGGGGACGGACTGCTCCGCTCCCGCGCCGACTCGGTCTACGGCTACTCCGACGCCCTGCGCGAGGGCGTGGTCCGGCCGGTCCTCTTCCTGGCGTACTCGGGGGAGACCCGGTGGCGCACCAACGCGGGGGAGGAGCTGGCCGCCCGGCTGGGCGAGCCGATGACGCAGGACCTCATCGCGCAGGCCTGGCGTACCGCGCTGGACCCGGCCGGCGACTGGATGCCGCAGGTGCTGCGCGCGGCCGACGCCCGGCTGACCGTGCTGCGCGACAACGGCATGCCCGACGCCGGCGGCCTGGTGATCGCCAGCGACCAGCAGGTGGCCCGCTCGTACGCCAAGCTGCTGGAGCAGGTGACCGGTGAGAAGGCCGCCGTGGTGCTCTCCGACGACCAGGGCGCCTCCGCGCGGATCGCGACGTTCGCGGCCTCCGAGCAGCGCTGGCTGGTCGCGGTGCGGATGGTGTCCGAGGGCGTCGACATCCCCCGGCTGGCCGTCGGCGTCTACGCGACCAGCGCCAGCACCCCGCTCTACTTCGCGCAGGCGATCGGCCGGTTCGTCCGGGCCCGCCGGCCCGGCGAGACGGCCTCGGTCTTCCTGCCCAGCGTGCCGCACCTGCTCGGCCTGGCCAGCGAGATGGAGGCCGAGCGGGACCACGTGCTCGGCAAGCCGAAGGACTCCGACGGCTTCGACGACGACCTGCTGGAGCGTGCCCAGCGGGACGACCAGGCCAGCGGCGAGCTGGAGAAGCGCTTCGCCGCACTCTCCGCGACCGCCGAGCTGGACCAGGTGATCTTCGACGGCGCCTCGTTCGGCACCGCCGCCCAGGCGGGCACCCCGGAGGAGGAGGAATACCTCGGCCTGCCCGGGCTGCTCACCGCCGACCAGGTCTCGATGCTGCTCACCAAGCGGCAGGCCGAGCAGCTCGCCGCGCAGCGGCGCAGGGCGGCCCAGCGGACCGCTGAGCCGGCCGCTGCGGCCCCGTCGGCGGCCCCGCCGCCAATGAGTGCGGCCCAGCGCCGGGTGGCCCTCCGGCGGCAGCTGAACGCCCTGGTGGCCGCCCGCCACCACCGCACCGGCCAGCCCCACGGCAAGATCCACGCCGAGCTGCGCCGCCTCTGCGGAGGCCCGCCGAGCGCCCAGGCAACCATCGAACAACTGGAAGAACGCATAGCGACGGTCCAGACCCTCTGAACCACCCCACCGTCCCCCCGCCGGGCCCCCGGCCCCCTCACCCGATCCGGGTGATCATGGGGTTGGCGGCGAAGTGGATCTCTGAAACTGCCGCTAACCTCATGATCACCGGGCGGGGGGCGGCGCGGGGCGGGGGAGCGTTCAGGTGGGTGGGTGCGCAAAAGCCGGCCGGAGGTCCCAGGGACCTCCGGCCGGCTTTATGTCGGGTTGCGGATTCTTACTCAGTTCGCCATCAGATCGGCGCCACGCCAGCTGAACTCCGGGTCCGACGCGTAGCGCACGGTGATCTTCACGAGATCCTCCGCGTACTTGTTCGCGTGGTGCCCACAGAACACCAGCTCGCTCCCACCCGCCAGAGTGATCCGGAGCTTGCCGGCAGCATTGCAGCGGTCGCACCGTTCATCGGCGGCCGGGGGGCTCACCGTCTCGGGCGGCGGCGTGAGGGTCGGGGTCATCGCCTTCCTCCTCTGGTCGTCACCGATGAACACTCTCTTCGGTTGCTCACCTATCGTGCAACACCCTTCTCGGGCCCTGCCTTCCCTGTGTGCCCGTCGGGGACGGAGGTCACACCTGGCGTGGAAGACAGTGTGCCGTGCACCAAGGGTGCCACGTCAACGATCACAAACGGGCAACCGTCAGGTCACCGGTGAGTGTTCTACGGCTGGTGATCAAACCGACACGTCTGGTTGACGCGTGCCGGTCAGTCCAGGTAGTCGCGGAGCACCTGGGAACGCGAGGGGTGCCGCAACTTGGACATGGTCTTGGATTCGATCTGCCGGATGCGCTCCCGGGTCACGCCGTACACCTGGCCGATCTCGTCCAGGGTGCGCGGCTGGCCGTCGGTGAGGCCGAAGCGCAGGCGTACCACGCCCGCCTCGCGCTCGGACAGCGTCTGGAGGACCTGCTGGAGCTGGTCCTGCAGCAGCGAGAACGACACCGCGTCGACCGCGACGACAGCCTCGGAGTCCTCGATGAAGTCGCCGAGCTGGCTGTCACCCTCGTCGCCGATGGTCTGGTCGAGCGAGATGGGCTCCCGGGCGTACTGCTGGATCTCCAGCACCTTCTCCGGTGTGATGTCCATCTCCTTCGCCAGCTCCTCCGGGGTGGGCTCGCGGCCCAGGTCCTGGAGCAGCTCGCGCTGGATCCGGCCGAGCTTGTTGATCACTTCGACCATGTGCACCGGGATGCGGATGGTGCGGGCCTGGTCGGCCATGGCGCGGGTGATGGCCTGGCGGATCCACCAGGTGGCGTAGGTGGAGAACTTGTAGCCCTTGGTGTAGTCGAACTTCTCGACGGCGCGGATCAGGCCGAGGTTGCCCTCCTGGATGAGGTCCAGGAAGGCCATGCCGCGACCGGTGTAGCGCTTGGCCAGCGAGACGACGAGCCGGAGGTTGGCCTCCAGCAGGTGGTTCTTGGCCCGCTCGCCGTCCCGGGAGATCCACAGCAGGTCGCGCTGCATGTCGCGGGTGAGCTTCTCCTCGCCCTCGTCGGCGGCGCGCAGCCGCTCGGCGGCGTAGAGGCCGGCCTCGATCCGCTTGGCGAGCTCGACCTCCTGCTCGGCGTTGAGCAGCGGCACCTTGCCGATCTGCTTCAGGTACGCCCGGACGGAGTCGGCGGAGGCGGTCAGCTCGGCGTCCCGGCGCGCCTGCTTGAGCGCCTCGGACTCCTCGTCGTCCCACTCGAAGTCGTTGTCGGTGGCGGAGCTGGCCGCGTCGGCCTCGGCGGCCTGGGTCAGCTCGGCCGGCTCCTCGACCACCACGTCCTCGATCTCGGCGGCGAGTTCCTCGGGGTCGATCTCGCCCTCGGCGCCCTCGCCCTTCGGGGCGTCCTTGGCCGGCTTCGCGGCCGCCGTCTTGGCGGCCACGGTGGCCTTGGTGGCCCGGGTGGTCTTGGTGGCCTTCGCCGGGGCGGCGGCCTTGGCGGCCACCTCGGCGGTGGTGCCGGCGGTGGCGCCGGCGGCCTTGCGGGCCGTCGCCTTCCGCGGGGCGGGGGCCGGGGCCTCCTCGACGGCCGGCGCCTGCTTCGGGGCGGGCGCGGCGGCCTTCTTGGTGGTCTTGGCCGTGGTGGCCCGGGAGGCCGGGGTGGCGGACCGGGCGGCGGCGACCCGGCGGCGGGTGCTCGCGGAGCCGTCGACGACCACCGTCACGCCCGCCTCGGAGAGCGCGCGGAGGATCTTCTTGGCCTGGGCCGGGGTCACCTCGGCGGACTCGACGGTGCGCGCGAGCTGGGCCGACGTGAGCTGACCACCGGCGCTCTGCGCGTGGGCGATCAGCGTGTCGGTGAGCGAGCGAACGTCGGCGCCGGTCTGGCGTGGTTCTGTCACGAATGACCTTCCGGAGGCGAAGAGCGAGCACGGCCGGGTCGTCCGGCGCAGCACGGAACGCCGTGCCGGGCGATGTCGTTGAGGGACCCCCGTGTCCCGGGCCGACCGGTCGCTGGCGGTCCGTGGCGCGTGGGGCAGGGTGAATTGTAACGCCGTCTGCGGCGATCATCCTGCGCCGCACGGCGGACGGGCCGTACGGACCACTGAATAGGCACAGTTGTGGACTTTGTAAGGATGATACCCGCGCACGAACCGGCCGGTCCGGATCGTGCCGGAAGGGGACGAACATGATCGCCTCGGCGCCCACGCCGCAGGAACTGCTCACGATCGCCGTCGAGGTGGCGCGGGACGCCGCGGCGACCGCGCACCGGATGCGGGCGGAGGGAGTCTCGGTCGCCGCGACCAAGAGCACCGTCACCGACGTGGTCACCGCGGCCGACCGGGCGGTCGAGCGGCAGGTGCTGGAGGCGCTGCGGGCGCGGCGCCCGGGCGACGCCGTGCTGGGCGAGGAGTACGGCGCGGGGGAGACGGGCCCGGCCGCCGAGGACGGGGTGCGCTGGATCGTCGACCCGATCGACGGCACCGTCAACTACCTCTACGGGCTGCCGTACTGCGCGGTCTCGCTGGCCGCGGAGGTGGGCGGCGAGGTCGTCGCCGGGGTGGTGCGCAACGTGGTCACCGGCGACGAGTGGACCGCCACGGCGGGCGGCGGCGCCTGGCGGGACGGGCAGCGGCTGCGCTGCTCCGCCGAGACGGATCTCGGGCAGGCGCTGGTGGCCACCGGGTTCGGCTACGACGCCGGGCGCCGGGCGCACCAGGCCCGGGTGGTTGCCGAGTTGATCCCGGAGGTGCGCGACATCCGCCGGATGGGCGCGGCCGCGCTCGACCTCTGCCTGGCCGCCGAGGGCCGGGTCGACGCCTACTACGAGAAGGGGCTGGCGGCCTGGGACCTCGCCGCGGGCGGGCTGGTCGCGCGGGAGGCCGGGCTGCTGGTGACCGGGCTGTCGGGCCGGCCGGCCGGCCCGGACCTGGTGCTCGCCGCCCCGCCCGCGCTGTACGAGCCGCTGCACACCCGCCTCGCCGCCCTGGACGCCTCCGGCGGCCCGTGACCGGTCCTGCGGATACGGAAAAGGTGGCCGCCGGAGCGACCACCTTTCGCGAGGACGGTTACTTGACCGGGCCCGGGCAGGTGCCGGCCGGCGCCTGCGGCGAGCCGAGGTCACCCAGGGACTGGTTGACCTCGGTGGTGGTGGCCAACTGCTGGAAACCGTTGCCGAGGATCACGTCGACCGTGTCGTCCTTGCGCTTCAGGTCCGGTTCCAGCTTCGCGTTGTTCAGGAAGTAGGCCCGCAGGAGGTGGGCGGAGCCGACGCCCTTGGGGCCGAAGCGCAGCACCGCCACGTCGTCCACGGCCTTGGGGGCGTTGCCCTCCTTCTTGACCTGGAACTTGCGGTTGCGGAAGTCGTCCGCGACGCTGCCGGCCAGCCCGACCTCGTCGGTGCCGTTGTAGACATTGATCTTGACGTCCTTCTGCTCGCGCAGCCGCACGTCGGCGATGGGCCAGCCCTCGGGGCAGTTCTCGGCGGTGCCCGCCTTGCTCTGGGTGTCGCGAACCACCGCGACCACGACGAAGACCAGGGCGATGACCGCCAGCAGTCCGACGACAACGAGTGCCCGCACTCGCGCAAAACTCATTCTGGGCGCTCCCCGGACGGTGATGGGTGGCGGCGACCGCCGGCGTCGGTCCGCCCCGCCGGCCGCCGAGTACGCCGCTGAGGTTAACGCTTGTCCGGCTGTCGCGTGGAAACAGTCCGACATACCGGCGCGCCACCGAGGGAACGGGTACTACTACCCCTATCTTCGTGTCGCCTGAGTCACATTGGGAACAACTTCGGGCGCAGGGGCGTACATCTCTGCCGCGAGGGCGGTATACATGCCTCGCCCAAAGGGGGGGTAAGGTTCCGCGCTCGCTGGGGGAGTTCCTTCCTGGCGGTCCCGGCCCATGATGGTCGGGTCGGGTGACTGACACATTTGGTGGCCGGCCAGCGGAACCGAAACAGCGTCGTCCGGCGTTACAACCGGAAGCGACCATATCGATATGGGAGAGTGAAACCGATGGCCACCGACTACGACGCCCCGCGTCGCGACGAGGTCGACCTCGGCGAGGACAGCCTGGAAGAGCTCAAGGCCCGGCGCGTCGACACACAGTCGGGCGCCGTGGACGTCGACGAGGCCGAGGTGGCCGAGAGCTTCGAGCTGCCCGGCGCCGACCTGGCCGACGAGGAGCTCACGGTCAAGGTGCTACCGATGCAGCAGGACGAGTTCCGGTGCGCCCGCTGCTTCCTGGTCCACCACCGCAGCCAGCTGGCGGTCGAGCGCAACGGCGAGCTGATCTGCCGCGAGTGCGTCTGACCCTGACCCGAGACACCGGCGGCGGCCTCCTCGACGGGGCCGCCGCTTATCGAGCCGCCGTGCGCCGGTGGCGGGAAGCTGCTTGACTCGTACCGGCGGCTGAAACGCCGCGCGGAGCAGGAGGGCGGACGGGTGAGCGAGCGCAGCGAGCGGGCCGACGGGCCGGGCGCCGAGGGGGACGGCGCCAACCGGACGACCGACGAGACGGCCCGCTCGGGCGCCGCCGCCGAGCCGACACCGCCGGGTGCGGACGGCGAGCGGCCCGGCGCGGACGGCGGCCAGCCGGGTGCGGACGCCGATCAGCTCGGCGCGACCGTCGCCGCGCTGACCGCGGACGACCTGCCCGTGGCCCGCCGCCGCCAGCTGCTCACCCGGCTCGTCGGTCAGGCCCGCGCCCGCGGCCTCTCCGACCTGTACAAGCCGAAGGCCGCGGTCCGCTGGATGGCCGACACCGTCGCCGAGATCGCCCCGCGCGTGCCGATCCGCGACCGGGCCACGCTCCAGAAGCACTTCCCGGGCCTGGACGACGACGCCCTCGCCGACCGGTTGATCCGCAACGCGGCCCGGGCCACCGCCGGCGTGGGGGCGGCCGGCGGCGGGGTCGCCGCGGTCGAGTGGGCGGTCACCCCGACCCTGCTCTCCGCTCCGGTACTCCTGGCCGCCGAGACGGTCGCCGTGGTGGCGATCGAGCTGAAGCTCATCGGCGAGCTGCACGAGGTGCACCGCATGCCGCTGCCCGCCGGCGGCGCGCAGCGGGCCGTGTCGCTCGTGCAGTCCTGGGCCACCCAGCGGGGCGTCAACCCGATGATGCCGGGGGTGGGAGTCAGCGCGGTGCTGGGCACCGCCGCCCGCCGCGAGCTGCGGGACAGCCTGCTGCGCCGCTTCGGCCGCAACCTCACCACGCTCGGCCCGTTCCTCACCGGCGCCGCCGTGGCCGGCTACCTCAACCGGCGGGCCACCCGCACCCTCGGCGACCAGCTCCGCAAGGACCTCCGCCACCAGGCCCGCGCGCTGCCCGGCTCGCACCCCTGACCCGGGGCGCCACCCGGCGGGTTCAGGCGGCGTCGCGGGCGGCGAGCAGGGCCGCGGCCAGCTCGACCGGCCGCCGGGAGCTGACCACCCAGAACGGGGTGGGGTCGTCGGGGTCGTCCAGCACCACCTGCACGGCGCCGCCGACCCAGGGGCGCTGCACCACGAAGGCGAGCGGGTCGGCGCCGACGCCGAGCACCTCGCGCCGGCCGGCCGCGTCCAGCGGCACCGCGTCCGCGACGTGGCGCACCGGCAGGCGCGCGTCGTCGACCCGCAGCTCACCGTCGCGCACGGCGACCCGGATCCGGCCCAGCCACCACAGGGTCGCCGCGGCCGCCGGGAGCAGCAGCACGAACGGCAGCCAGGCCCGGACGCCGGTCGCGCCCATCCACAGCTCGGCGGCGAGCAGCCCGGCGAGGGCCAGGCCGATCGGCCAGGCCCACCAGGGCAGCCCGAGGCGCTCCGAGTAGGCCGGGGTGGCGGCCACCGGGGCGGCCGGGGATGACGACTGACGCACACTCCGAGGGTACGGCGCGCGGGCGGCCGCCGAACCGGCAGGATGGCAGGGTCACCCCCGCTCGGACCGGACGGAAGAGGATCACCGTGACAGACGTCGTACCCGTGCCCGTACGGCAGCTCGACCCGGAGCTGCCGCTGCCGGCGTACGCCCATCCCGGGGACGCGGGCGCGGACCTGGTGGCCGCCGCGGACGTGGAGCTGCCGCCCGGCGGGCGGGCCCTGGTGCCGACCGGTGTGGCCATCGCGCTGCCGGAGGGCTACGTCGGGCTCGTGCACCCCCGATCGGGGCTGGCGGCCAGGCTCGGCGTGACGGTGCTCAACGCGCCCGGTACGGTCGACGCCGGCTACCGGGGTGAGATCCTGGTCAACCTGATCAATCATGATCGGGAGACGCCGGCGAAGATCAGCCGGGGCGACCGGATCGCGCAGCTCGTGGTGCAGCGGGTCGCCCGGGCCGCGTTCCAGCCGGTGGTCGAGCTGCCCGCGTCCCGGCGCGGGACCGGCGGGCACGGCTCCACGGGCGGGCACGCCGGGCTGGTCCCGGCTCCGGCGGGCGGGCGGACGGAAGAGGTGGCAGGGTGAGTGCGAACAGCGGAGGGTGGGCGCAGTGATCTTCTCCCGTAAGCGGGCCGAGGGCGCGCGGCACGCGCGTGACGAGCGGGACGCCGGGGTCCTCGACGAGGAGACCCCGCTGACGCCGGCCCGTGGCCCGTACGACGTGTCCGAGGCGCCGGACGCGCCCCGGCTCGACCTGGGCAGCCTGCAGATCCCGGCGGTGCCGGACGTCGAGGTGCGGGTACAGGCCGACCCGCAGGGCGTGATCCAGCAGGTGGTGCTGGTGCACGGCCAGAACGCCCTCCAGCTCGGCGTCTTCGCCGCGCCCCGCTCCGAGGGCATCTGGGACGAGGTGCGCGAGGAGATCCGGCAGTCGCTGTTCAACGACGGCGCCGCCGCCCAGGAGGTCGAGGGGGACTACGGCACCGAGCTGCGCGCCCGGGTCCGCACCCCGGACGGCATCACCGACCTGCGCTTCGTCGGCATCGACGGGCCGCGCTGGATGGTGCGCGGGGTCTACCAGGGCGAGGCCGCCACGAACCCGGCCGCCGCCGGCTCGCTCCAGGCGTGCCTGGACGGCCTCGTCGTCGACCGCGGCCAGGAGGCCAAGCCGGTGCGGGAGCCGCTGCCGCTGCGGCTGCCCCGCGAGGTGGCCGAGCAGCACGCCCAGCAGGAGGGCGCGCCGCAGCAGCGCGAGGCCTGAGCCCTCGCGCCGCAGCAGCGCGAGGCCTGAGGCCTGAGGCCTGAGGCCTGAGGCCTGAGGCTGAGGTCCGAGCACCGCGATCCGGGCCCGGTGGGAGTCGGCGTGACGTCGACGACGCCGGGCCCGTCGCGTGTGCGGCCCCGGCGGTGCCACGGTCCGACGCCGGTCCCGCCCGGGGGTGGGATCGGCGTACGCTGGCGGGACGGTTCCGGCAACCCGGGGCCGACCCAGAGCCGGCGCGAGCCGGCCGGCGTGGAGAGGGTGACGCGGAGGTCATGACGACCGACGAGAGCCGGGTGTCGCTGCGGCGGCTCCTGCAACGGCTCACCGCGAGCGAGGCCGAGATCGAGGCGGAGGAGCTGCGCCGGGAGAGCGCCGAGTGCGGCGGCGTGCCGGCCCAGCAGTGCATGCGCGGCCAGGTGGTCTCGGTGGCCGGGCGCCTGCGCACGGTGGTCTACACGCCCCGGACCAACCTGCCCACGCTGGAGGCCGACCTCTACGACGGCAGCGACGTGGTCACCCTGGTCTGGCTGGGCCGGCGGCACATCGCCGGCATCGAGCCGGGCCGGCACCTCACCGCCCGCGGCCGGGTGGCCGTACGGGACGACCGCAAGGTGATCTACAACCCGTACTACGAGCTGGAGTCGCCGAAGTGACGACCGGACAGCACACCGAGCCGGAGCTCGGGCCGGAGGACGAGCGGCTGCCCAGCATCGCCGAGCAGATGGCCGACCAGCTCGGCGGCTGGCGGGGCCTGGTCGAGTCGAGCATCCCCGTGGTGGTCTTCGTGATCGCCAACGTGGTCGGCGACCTGCGTCCCGCGGTGATCGCCTCCGTGGCGGTGGCGCTGCTGATCGCCGGGCTGCGGCTGGCGCAGCGCCGGCCGGTGCGGCACGCCGTCAACGGCCTGTTCGGCATCGCCGTCGGCGCGGCCATCGCCTGGCGCACCGGCGACGAGCGCGACTTCTACCTGCCCGGCATCCTCTACGGCATCGGCTACGGCCTGGCCCTGCTGCTCTCGGCGGCGATCCGGCAGCCGCTGGTCGGCTGGATCTGGTCGGTGCTGGTGGCCAAGGGTCGCTCCGAGTGGCGGGACGACCCGCGGCTGGTGCGCACCTTCACCCAGCTCACCGTGCTCTGGGGCGTGGTGTGGCTGGCCAAGGTCGGCGTGCAGGCCGGGCTCTACCTGGCCCACCAGGACACCGCGCTGGGCGTGGCCCGGCTCGCCCTCGGCTACCCGCCGTACGCGCTGCTGCTGCTGATCACCGTCTGGGTGGTGCGCCGGGTGACCCGGGAGACCGCGCCGGCGCCGCTGCGGGGGGCCTGAGCCCTCCGGGGCGCCGGCCGGTCAGGGGCGCTCGCGGTTGCGCTCGACGCTGTCCGGGCCGAGGATCACCGCCCGCACCTCGTCCTCCACGGCCGCGGTGCACACGAAGATCAGCTCGTCGCCGGCCTCGATCGGGTCGTCCGGGCTGGGCACCAGCACCCGCTTGCCGCGCAGGATCGCCACCAGCGCCGCGTCCCGGGGGATCGGCACGGCGTGGATGGGCTGCCCGACGTAGGGCGCGGTGGGCGGCAGGGTGATCTCGACGAGGTTCGCCTCGCCCTGGCGGAAGGTCATGAGGCGGACCAGGTCGCCGACCGTGACCGCCTCCTCGACCAGCGCGGCCATCACCCGCGGCTTGCTCACCGCGACGTCCACGCCCCACTGCTCGGTGAAGAGCCACTCGTTCTCGGCCCGGTTGACCCGGGCCACCACGCGAGGCACCGCGAACTCGGTCTTGGCCAGCAGCGACACCACCAGGTTGACCTTGTCGTCGCCCGTGGCGGCCACGACCACCTCGCAGCCGGCCACGTTGGCCTCCTCGAGGCTGGCCAGCTCGCAGGCGTCGGCGAGCACCCAGTCGGCGGCCGGCACCCGGTCGGGGCGGAGCATCTTGGGCTGGCGCTCGATCAGCATCACCTGGTGGCCGTTGTCGATCAGCTCCTGGGCGATCGACCGGCCCACGTTGCCCGCGCCGGCGATGGCGATGCGCATGCTCACTGCCCCCCTTCGGGCGGCGCCGCCGCCACCGAGGTGACCGAGGCGGTGATGTCGTCGGTCACCAGCATGAAGACCTGGTCGCCCTCCTGCACCACGGTGGAGGCGGTGGGCAGCGTGCCGATCCCGAACCGGATCAGGTAGGCCACCCGGGCGCCGGCGGCCTCCTCGAGGTGCCGCAGCGACCGGCCGATCCAGTCCTTGTGCACCGGCACCTCGATGATCGACACCGTACTCGTCGGGTCGCGGAAGATCTCCACGTTGCCCTCGGGGACGAGGTGGCGCAGCATCCGGTCGGCGGTCCACCGCACGGTGGCCACGGTGGGGATGCCGAGGCGCTCGTAGACCTGGGCGCGGCGCTGGTCGTAGATCCGGGCGGCCACCCGGGACACGCCGAAGGTCTCCCGGGCCAGGCGCGCGGAGATGATGTTGGAGTTGTCGCCGCTGGAGACCGCGGCGAAGGCGTCGGCGCGCTCGATGCCCGCCTGGCGCAGCACCTCGCCGTCGAAGCCGGCCCCGGTGACCGTGATGCCGGCGAAGTCCGGCCCGAGGCGGCGGAACGCGTCCGCGTCCTGGTCGATCACCGCCACCGAGTGCCCCCGGGACTCCAGGCTGTGGGCCAGGGTCGACCCGACCCGGCCGCAGCCCATGATCACGACATGCACGGTGTCCGCTCCTCCCACGGTGCCGCCCGCTGGCCCGTCGTGTGCGAGCCTGCCACGTTCCCGCTGCGGGCGGAGGACCGAACGGTACCGCGCGGGCGCGGGCGGGGCGATCAGGCACCCCCACCGCCCGGCGCGCGGTGGTCGTACTCTTGGCGCTTGTGGCCAGACCCACCTCGCTGCTGAAGCGACTCCTCCTCGGTCGACCGTTCCGGTCCGACCGCCTCCAGCACACCCTCCTGCCGAAGCGCATCGCGCTGCCGGTCTTCGCCTCCGACGCGCTCTCCAGCGTCGCCTACGCCCCGGACGAGATCCTGCTGACGCTCTCCATCGCGGGCGCGTCGGCCTTCATCTTCTCGCCGTGGATCGCGCTCGCGGTCGTCGTGGTGATGCTGACCGTGGTGGCCAGCTACCGGCAGAACGTGCACGCCTACCCCTCCGGCGGCGGCGACTACGAGGTGGCGACGGTCAACCTGGGGCCGCGGGCCGGGCTCGCGGTGGCCAGCGCGCTGCTGGTCGACTACGTGCTCACCGTGGCGGTGTCCGTCTCCTCGGGTGTGGCGAACCTGGGCTCGGTGGTGCCGTTCGTGGCCACCCACAAGGTGCTCATCGCGGTCAGCGCGGTCGTGCTGCTCACCGCCATGAACCTGCGCGGCCTGCGCGAGTCGGGCACGGCGTTCGCCATCCCCACCTACGGCTTCGTGATCGTCATCGGCGGCATGCTGCTGACCGGGCTGTTCCGGATCTTCATCCTCGGTGAGGACCTCCGGGCGCCGAGCGCGGGCCTGGAGATCCACGCCGAGCACAGCGTGACCGGCTTCGCCCTGATCTTCCTGCTCCTGCGGACCTTCTCCTCCGGCTGCGCGGCGCTCACCGGTGTGGAGGCGATCTCCAACGGCGTGCCGGCGTTCAAGACGCCGAAGTCGAAGAACGCGGCGACCACCCTGCTGCTGCTCGGCACCATCGCGGTCAGCATGCTGGTCGGCATCATCCTGCTGGCCCGCAGGACCGGCCTCCAGTTCGTCGAGAGCCCGTCCCAGATCGTCTCCGGGCCGGACGGCTACGTGCAGAAGACCGTCACCGCGCAGCTCGGCGAGACCGTGTTCGGCGACGGCTCGGTGCTGCTCTACGTGGTGGCCGGGATGACCGCGCTGATCCTGTTCCTGGCCGCGAACACCGCCTTCAACGGCTTCCCGGTGCTCGGCTCGATCCTGGCCCAGGACCGCTACCTGCCCCGCCAGCTGCACACCCGGGGCGACCGGCTGGCGTTCTCCAACGGCATCGTCTTCCTGGCCGTCGCCGCCGTCGTGCTCATCATCGGCTTCCAGGCCGAGGTGACCCGGCTCATCCAGCTCTACATCGTCGGGGTGTTCGTCTCGTTCACCCTGTCCCAGGCCGGCATGATCCGGCACTGGAACCGGCACCTGCGCACCGAGCGGGACCCGGCGGCGCGCGCCCGGATGGTCCGCTCCCGGGCCATCAACGCGTTCGGCATGGCGCTGACCGGCGTGGTGCTGATCATCGTGCTGGTCACCAAGTTCCTGCTGGGCGCCTGGATCGCCATCGCCGCCATGGCGGTGATCTACCTGCTCATGCTGGCCATCCGCCGGCACTACGACCGGGTCTCCGCGGAGCTGGAGCCGACCGAGCAGCGGGCCGTGCTGCCCGCCCGCAACCACGCCATCGTGCTGGTCAGCAAGCTGCACCAGCCGACGCTGCGGGCCATCGCCTACGCCCGGGCGACCCGGCCGGACACGCTCACCGCGGTGACCGTGAACGTCGACGAGAAGGACACGCGGGACCTCCAGGCGGACTGGGAGCGGCGGGAGCTGCCGGTGCCGCTCACCGTGATCGACTCCCCGTACCGGGAGATCACCCGGCCGATCCTCAACTTCGTGGCGTCGACCCGCCGGGAGTCGCCCCGCGACGTGGTCACCGTCTTCATCCCCGAGTACGTGGTGGGCCGCTGGTGGGAGAACCTGCTGCACAACCAGAGCGCGCTGCGGCTCAAGGGACGGCTGCTCTTCGAACCGGGCGTCATGGTCACCAGCGTGCCCTGGCAGCTCGCCTCGACCGCCACCAAGAACCTGGACCGGCTGGACGCCACCCTCACCCGCGGCCCGGCGCGCGGCCCCCGGGTGGCCCCCCGCAGCACCCTGCCGCCCAGCGTCCCGCCGGTGGTCTCGGCGCCGCCCGGCGAGAGCGGCGCGGGGGACCGCCCGTGACGGCGCCGGCCCGCAGCGGGCTGGAGGAGGCCGAGCGGGTCGAGCTGACCGTGGACGCGGTCGCCCCCGGTGGGCACTGTGTGGCCCGGGTCGGCGGCCAGGTGGTCTTCGTCCGGCACGCGCTGCCCGGCGAGCGGGTCGTGGCCGAGGTGACCGAGCTGCACCGGGGCTTCGCCCGCGCCGACGCCGTGGAGATCCTGACCGCGTCGCCGGACCGCGTCGAGCAGCCCTGCCCGTACGCGAAGCCGGGCCGCTGCGGCGGCTGCGACCTCCAGCACGTCACCCCGGCCGCCCAGCTCGACTGGAAGGCCGCCGTGGTGCGCGAGCAGCTCACCCGGCTGGGCGGGCTCACCGGCGACCAGGTCGACGCCCTCGGCGTCCGGGTCGAGGCGCTGCCCGGCGGGCCGCTGGGCTGGCGCTCCCGGGTCCGGTACGCCGTCGACGCGGCCGGCCGGGCCGGGCTGCTGAAGCACCGCTCGCACGAGGTGGTGCCGATCGACCGCTGCCTCATCGCCCACCCGGCCATCCAGGACCTGCCGGTGCTCCCCCCGACCGGGGCGAGCTGGCCGGACGCCGACGCCGTCGAGACGGTCGCCTCCACGGGGGGCGACGTGAGCGTCGTGGCGTACGCCGAGGGGGTCCCCACCCCGGTCAGCGGCCCGGCGGAGGTCCGCGAGACGGCCGCCGGCCGCGACTGGACGCTGCCCGCGTCCGGCTTCTGGCAGGTGCACCCGGCCGCCGCCGACACCCTGGTCGGGGCGGTCCTCGACCTGCTCGACCCGCGGTCCGGCGAGACCGCCTGGGACCTCTACGGCGGCGCCGGGCTGTTCGCCGCGGCCCTCGCCGGCCGGGTCGGCGACGCCCGGGTCACGCTCGTCGAGTCCAGCCAGGACGGGGTGGACGCGGCGCGGGCCAACCTGGCCGACCTGCCCCGGGTCGAGGTGGTCGCCGCCCGGGTGGAGACCGCGCTGGCCCGCCGCCGGGTCACCGGCCCCGTCGACCTCGTGGTGCTCGACCCGCCGCGCTCCGGCGCGGGCGCCCCGGTGGTGCGGGACATCGTGGCCGCCCGGCCGCGCGCGGTCGCGTACGTGGCCTGCGACCCGGCCGCCTTCGCCCGGGACGTGCGCACCTTCACCGGGGCTGGCTGGCGGCTCGCCGCCCTGCGCGGCTTCGACCTGTTCCCGATGACCCAGCACGTCGAGCTGGTCGGTCTGTTCCTGCCACCCGAGTCGTGACTAGCCTGGCCCGATGAAGATCGTCGGGCTGATGTCGGGCACCTCGTACGACGGGGTGGACGTGGTGGCGGCCGAGTTCACCCGGGACGGGGACACGCTGCGGCTGCGCCCGCTCGGGCACCGCAGCCTGGACTACCCCGACGACCTGCGGGCCGAGATCGGTGCGCTGCTGCCACCGGCGGCCACCACCATCGAGGCGGTCTGCCGGCTCGACAACCGGCTCGGCGAGGTCTTCGCCGAGGCGGCGGCGGCCGGCGTCGAGCTGGCCGGCGGCACGGCCGACGCGGTGGTCTCCCACGGGCAGACCGTCTTCCACTGGGTCGAGGCGGGGCACGTGCGGGGCACCCTCCAGCTCGGCGCGCC
Organism: Micromonospora terminaliae; assembly: GCF_009671205.1. Taxonomy (NCBI): domain Bacteria; kingdom Bacillati; phylum Actinomycetota; class Actinomycetes; order Micromonosporales; family Micromonosporaceae; genus Micromonospora; species Micromonospora terminaliae. Next base: position 468,954 of record NZ_CP045309.1, read on the forward strand.
GGCCCGGGTGGCCGCCCGCGTCGGCGTACCCGTGTTGCACGACCTGCGGTCGGCGGACGTGGCGGCCGGCGGCCAGGGCGCGCCGCTGGTCCCGGCGTTCGACGCGCTGCTGCTCGACGCGGCCACCGCTCCGCGCGACGCGCGGAGCTCAGACGGAATTGCGCCGCGAGCCGCACTGAATCTCGGCGGCATCGCCAACCTCACCGTGGTCGCACCGGGGGCGCCGGTCCTCGGGTACGACGTGGGCCCGGCCAACGCCCTCCTGGACGCGGCGGCCCGGCGCTTCCTGGACCGCCCTTGCGACCTGGACGGGGCGCGGGCGGCGGCCGGCCGGTTGCATTCGCGGCTGCTGGGGTTGCTGCTCGACGAGCCCTACTATGCCGCGGCGGCCCCGAAGTCGACCGGCAAGGAGCTGTTCCACGCCGGCTACCTCGACGCGAAACTGGCCGCCCTGGGGGAGCCGGTGGGCGCCGACGACGTGCTCGCCACGCTGACCGTGCTGACCGCGGCCACCGTGGCCGCCGAGTGCGCCCGACACGGGGTGACCGAGGTCATCGCGGCCGGTGGGGGAGTGCGCAATCCCACACTGATGTTCCGGCTGGTCGAACTCGCCGAGGGGCGCTGGCGGCTGCGGACCACCGACGAGCTGGGGGTGCCGGCCCAGGCGAAGGAGGCGTACGCGTTCGCCCTGCTGGGGTGGCTCTCCTGGCACGGGCTGCCCGGGGCCATCCCCTCGGTCACCGGGGCCTCCCGGGCGGCCGTGCTCGGCTCCTGGACCCCCTCCGGCCCCCCGTTCGCCGCGGCGCCGGCGGATCCGCCCCGCCGGCTGGTCGTCACCCCCTGATCGGGGGCCTGACCTGGGAAGATCCACGGCCGGGCTGCGGGCTGTCGGGTGGCCGATAGACTCTTCGGTCATGAGTGTTGAAGAGGGCACGGCCAACCACGGTCGGCTGCTGGGCACCGTCCGCGGCCCGCAGGACGTGAAGCGGATGACGGCCGAGCAGCTGGACATCCTCGCCGCCGAGATCCGGGACTTCCTGATCGCCAAGGTCTCCCGCACCGGCGGGCACGTCGGCCCCAACCTGGGCGTGGTCGAGCTGACCCTGGCCATGCACCGGGTCTTCGACTCGCCGCGCGACCGGCTCCTGTTCGACACCGGGCACCAGGCGTACGTGCACAAGATCGTCACCGGCCGGCAGGACGGCTTCGACAAGCTCCGCCAGCGCGGCGGCCTCTCCGGCTACCCGAGCCAGGCGGAGAGCGAGCACGACCTCATCGAGAACTCCCACGCCTCCACGGCGCTCTCCTACGCCGACGGCCTCGCCAAGGCGTACGCGCTGCGCGGCGAGAAGCGCAGCGTCGTGGCCGTGGTCGGCGACGGCGCCCTCACCGGCGGCATGTGCTGGGAGGCGCTCAACAACATCGCCACCGCCGGCAACCCGCTCGTCATCGTGGTCAACGACAACGGCCGGTCCTACTCGCCGACCATCGGCGGCCTCGCCGACCACCTGTCGTCGCTGCGGCTCAACCCCGGCTACGAGAAGGTGCTCGACACCGTCAAGGAGGCCCTCGGCTCGACCCCGCTGGTCGGCAAGCCGATGTACGAGGTGCTGCACGCGGTCAAGAAGGGCATCAAGGACGCGGTCGCCCCGCAGGCCATGTTCGAGGACCTGGGCATCAAGTACGTCGGCCCGGTCGACGGCCACGACGTCCCCGCGATCGAGTCGGCGCTGCGCGCCGCCAAGAACTTCGGTGGCCCCGTGATAGTCCACGCGGTCACCCGCAAGGGCTACGGCTACCGCGCGGCCGAGGAGGACGAGGCGGACCGCCTGCACGGCCCGGGCGGCGCGTTCGACATCGAGACCGGCAAGCTGCTCGCCGCGCCGTCGGTGAAGTGGACCCACGTCTTCGCCGACGAGCTGGTCTCCATCGCCGACGAGCGGCCCGACGTGGTCGGCATCACCGCCGCCATGGCCGAGCCGACCGGCATCGCCACCCTGGCCCGCAAGTACCCGAACCGGGTCTACGACGTGGGCATCGCCGAGCAGCACGCCGCCACCTCGGCGGCCGGCCTCGCCATGGGCGGCCTGCACCCGGTGGTCGCCGTCTACGCCACCTTCCTCAACCGCGCCTTCGACCAGGTCCTGCTCGACGTGGCCATGCACAAGCTGCCGGTCACCTTCGTGCTCGACCGGGCCGGCATCACCGGTCCCGACGGGCCCAGCCACTACGGCATCTGGGACATGTCGGTGTTCGGCGTGGTGCCCGGCCTGCGCATCGCGGCGCCCCGCGACTCGGCCACGCTGCGCGAGGAGCTGCGCGAGGCGGTCGCCGTGGACGACGGCCCGACCATCCTGCGCTTCCCGACCGGCACCGTGGCCGCCGACCTCCCGGCCGTGCGCCGGGTCGGCCCGGTCGACGTGCTGGCCGAGTCGGCGCGTACCGACGTGCTGCTCGTCGCGGTCGGCTCCTTCGCCGGCCTCGGCATGGAGGTCGCCACCCGGGTCGCCGAGCAGGGGTACGGCGTGACCGTGGTCGACCCGCGGTGGGTGCGGCCCGTGCCGGCCGAGCTGGTCGAGCTGGCCGCCGGTCACCGGCTCGTCGTCACCGTCGAGGACGGGGTCCGGGTCGGGGGCGTCGGCTCCGCCCTCGCTCAGGCCATGCGGGACGCCGACGTTCGGGTGCCGGTGAAGGACCTGGGCGTGCCAGCGGACTGGCACCCGCACGGGACGCGGGCGCAGATCCTCGCGGACCTGGGGCTGACGGCGCAGGACGTGGCGCGGGATGTGACCGGGTGGATCTCGGGGCTGGACGCGCAGTCGGTGGACCCGGCCGCCGACGAGGCGACCGCCAAGAATTGATCTCAGCTACGCCGAACCGGGCGGTCCTGCCACGCGCGGGGCCGCCCGTTCGCGTCGTTGACCGCGCCTGAGCGCTCTCGGCTAACCCTCTGCCGATGAATGAGGCTGCCCATCGTCGTTCGCTGTCTCTAGCAGGCGCGCAACCCTCAACAGGTCCCGGGCGCGGGAGTAGGCGACCGGGTCGTCGGCCCAGAGATCAGGCTGCATACGTCCTTCAAGCTCCGCGGCGGCCAGAACGAGGAGCTGCCGTTGCTCCGATGTCAGCTCGCCACCCGACGACAGAGCAGCGGCAACGAGGACGTCGACGGTGTTGCCGGCCTCGTCAGCTGTAACCCTCAACGCGGGACGGCGCGTGCGGCTCCAATAGCGCAGGGCGGACAAGGCGGCCGACCTGGCCGCGCCGTACCAGATCGGCGGAGAGCCGTTCGGGTTGCGATCCTGAGCGGGCGGAATCCGTTGGCCACTTTGCTTGGCCTGCCGGCGGCTGTGCGCGTAATCCCGCATGTCAGCATGCCACTGAGCGCGGCTTGCCTCTATGGCGTCGAGCGCCTTCAGGAGCGCGGCCTCGTCTCGCTGAAACGGACCTGCGATCTCCTTCAGGAAGCCCAGCGTCGCGTGGAATCCGATCGGTCGGTAGAGCTGAACGCAGGATCGCAGAGCCGACACGCGGAGGCCGTAGGGCAGAGACCTGTCACGGACCTTCCGCGCGTACGTGCCGAAACTCACCGAGCGAGGGTAGCCGCAGGCGCAAAGCCTGCGAGGGCGCGCCGAGTCTGTCTGTCCGCCTCAGTCCAGCCACTCCGGTTCCGCGCCACGGATGCCACGTCGCGCCACGGATGCCACGTGGGTGGTCACCGGCCGCTTCGTCTGCGAGCAGGGCCCCGTGGCGGCATAGAGGCCAGTAATGTCGATGCATGGATCTGCGCTGGTCGAGGCCAATCGAAGGTTGTTCACCCACACGACTCGGGAGATCGCGCGCGTGAGCGGGTCGATGGAAGTACGGCATGCGACCCTCGCCGATCTGGACGGAATCATCGACGTGCACACCCAGGCACGTCTGGCCTATTACGGAGCCGGCGGCCTGACCTCCGAATCCATCGTGAATCCCACGCTGGAGCGCGAACAGCGAACCGGTTGGACGGCGGCGATCGGGTCACCCCGCAAGAGGGTCATGTGCGCTGTCGTCGGAGACCGCATCGTCGGCATCGCCGCGATGGGTCCTCCGCTGTCGTCGCAGGTGGACGCCGGCACGGTGGGCCAGTTGTACCAGATCCACGTCGTCCCCGGCAGTTGGCGGAAGGGTATCGGCAGCACCCTGCACGCGCTCTTCGTGCGATACCTGGAGGAGATCCCACTGCCGACCGGTCTGCTCGAAGTCTGGGAGCGAAACAGCCGTGCGCGAGCGTTCTACACCAGACACGGCTGGAAGCCGGACGGTGAATTTCGGGAAGGACCAGACAACTCCAAATACATCGGTATGCGGCTGGAGTTGATGGCCCACCGTGCGGCGGCCTCTACTCCTCCTCAGGAGGAGGGCTAAGCCAGGCGAGAGGTTGTCCGCTGAGGGCGGCGTCCGCGAGGCGGTGGGCGGATGCGGTCTTGAGCGCGGCCCGTGAGCTGTCGATCCAGCGCTGGACGTTGTCGACGCCCTGATGGCGGTACTCGACAGCTTGGACCAGGCATTCGAGCTTGTCGGCGTCGCGGGCGACGACGGCTTCCAGAGTCTCGCCGGCTTCGTACTCGGCAACGGCGGCGGCGATGACGTCGGCGACAGCCGGTGGGCAGTCCGCCACCTGATCCGCGGTCACTGCGGTGTTCGGCGCGGCGGTGAGATAGCGCTTGGCGATGTGGGGGATGTCGGTGATCCGGGTTTCCTGGGTGTCGTGCAGGACGCAGAGCATGGACACCCGGGCCGGGTCGGCGCCTTCCATGGCGGCGAGCATCATGCCGATGAGCGCGGTGCGGAACGAGTGCTCCGCGATGGATTCGGGGTGCTTCACGCCGGCGAACCACCAGCCGGTGCGGGCGGCGCGCTTGAGCACGCCGGCTTCGAAGATGAAGGTCATCGCCCCGGCAACGTCGTGATCGTCGCTCATCTGCCCATCCCTGTGCCGGTGAGTCCGTCTGCGCGCAGGCTGTAGACGATAGACGTTAGTTCCTGCCGGGATTGCGCGGAGATTCGGTCGCTGTCCAGCAGCGTGGTAGCTCGGTCGGCAAGCGCCCGTCCGGTGGCGGGATCACCAATTGCGAGGCCGCGCCGTGCGGTGAGCAGGGCCCAGACGTTGTGAATGTTGAGGTCCACGAACGGATGCCCCACATCGAGTCGCTGGACGAGGTGCCGCAGGAGACGGGAGCCGCGCCAGTCGGTGAGGGCGGCTGGCATGAACGAGTCGTCGCGTTCCCGATAGGGAATCTCGCCAACCCAGTAGGCCGAGTAGTTGAGGGCTGCCCGTTCGCAAGCGTCGTCCGGGTGCGCCCGGGCGATGAAGTGCCGCAGTGGTTCGGGGTCGCCCTGGTTCGCCAGCGAGGTCACCACTGAGCGGACGTCAGGCCATAGCGGTGACCAGGTGTGGAAGGCGGGCGCCTGGCGGGCTGTCCGGGTGTTGCTCTGGGTCAGCCAGGCGGCGGACGCTCTGGTGGGATCCATGCCGGCCAGGAAGCAGGCTTGCCGGTGCAGCAGAACGTGCGGATGACGCCTGGCGGCGGAACGGTCGGCGAGGACGTGCAGGTGCGCGAAGAAGCTGCGCCGCTCGTCGGCGGGCAGGAACGGCCCTGTCGCCACCGGTCCTCGTCTGTGCTGCGGTAGCGGCAGGCCCCTGATGAAGGTGGGGGTCTGCCCCAGGACGGCCCAGAGGATCAGATCGGCGAGACGGTGGGTGAGCACAGACCAGCCGAGGGGCTGGTCAGTCACGTCGGTGCGCTCGACCTGCCCGTCCAAGACTGCGGTGAGGATGAAGTCTGCTTCGGCCGCGTCGTCGAGCGCGGCGAGAAGGCTGGTGTTCGCTCCGAATCGTCCGAGCCTCTGGCGGATGGCAATCGCCTGTCCGAACGGCACGGCTGTGAACGGCCGGCGTCCTGACTCCCAGCTCTGCACAGTGGCACGGTCGATGTCGAGTTCGGCGGCGAGCTGCTCTTGGGTGAGCGGGATGGACTCCCGGATGAGCTTCACCAGGTAGCCCGTTACTTCACCGCGCTGCGGTGCTGATCGTCTGCGACCTGCCATCCGACATCCCTACGTTGACCGGTGGTCGACGTTTCCTGCCGGAGCGTTCCTCGCAGCGGGAAACATGCCCTGCTCACCCGTACTGCTGGTGAGTCCAACGACCATCGTCGTGATCGTAGCGTCGCAGTTACCGAGCGTTCCAGAGCCGGTCCCGTAGTTCGGGGTCGGTCATGTCGCGCTGCCCTACCGAGGAGGCACCGATGCGGGACAACACGCGGTCGTGGCGACGAGTCTCCTACGACCAGTATCTGAGTGCGGTCGCGATGACGCTGGCGCGGCGGCACCGCCCGGCCTGGTCCTGGCGGAAGTGGAAGTGGGCCTGCCGCTGTGGATCCGATCTGCCGTGCCGTAACCGACACCGCATCCCGATCAACCGCGGCCACTGGCCCGGTCAGGACACCACGCGATGACGACCCACCTCCCGGTCACGCCAGCGTGGACCTGTGGCGGCTGCGGCGCCCACTGGCCCTGCCAAACCCGCCGCCAGGAACTGCGAGCGGAGTACGAAGCCGCCCCGGTCTCACTAGCTCTCTACCTGGCCGCCCAGCTGGTCGACGCCAGCCACGACCTGGCCCATGTCCCCGCCGGCCACCTGCACAACCGCTTCCTCGGCTGGACCCGATGAGCATCCTCCGAGTCGGCGACGAGAAGTACCACTACAGCGACGGCTCCCACAAGTGGATCCCGCCGGACCCGGACTACGACCAGGAGGTCTGGGACGAGCAGGTCCGCCAACACAAGCAGTCCCACCTGAGAAACGAGCGCCCCAAAGTCCGCCTCCACCGCCTCGTCTAACGACCCACGGAGAAGATCTTGGACGGAAAGGGCCCCGATAGGGGCCACTTCGTACCAAGATCTCCAGCGGCGGCGAACGAAGCCGCAACTCACCGGCGGACCAGAACCAGCGCGGGGTTCGGGGCAGCCCGACCCGCGCAGGGATCAAGCCTGACCGCCCGGAGCGGGCCGGGCTGCCCCGAACCCCACCATCGCAACCATCGACGGCCTCAGCGCCCGCCCACGGACCGGTACCAGGTCTTCTCGGTCCCCGCCAGGCTGAACGTTTGCTTCCGGTCCGGCTGCGCCACCACCACGAGGCCCGGCCGGTCGACGAGCCGGGTCGTCCCCGGCGGCGCGGCGAACGAGGCGTCCCGGGTCCGCCAGCTCAGCACGGCGAGCGGCTGTCCCGGCACCGGCAGGTAGTAGGCCTGCAAGGTCGTGGACCGGTCGGCAGGCGAGACAACAGGAGCGCCCCCACCAGCAGGCCGGTAGACCACGGCGGTCATCGTCCCGGTGGCACTCTCCCAGGTGAGCTGCTCCAGCTCACCCGGCTCCCCGCCACCGAGAGAAACCGACCCGAGCGACCGCACCGCGATCTTCGCCATCGGCCACGATTCCGGCGCCGACAGGGGCGCCTGCCGGTCCCCGATCCGCCGCGGCACGCTCCCGAACGGTCCCCGCTCCCCGGCGAGCACACACGTATCCAACCCGCTCAGCGCCCGTTTCCCGGAGCCCGTCTCATCGCGCACCAAGGGGTAACGAGGCGCACGAGTCGCCGTACCCAGGTCGAGGACGCGGTCCGCGGCCCGGCCGCGCGGCAGCGAGCGGGTGGGCCGCAGCGTCGCGGTCACCGACACGGCCTGGCAGGGCGGCACGGCGACCGGCTCGGTGATGCCGTCGGCCGCGGGCAGCGCCCTGCCGTCGGGGCCGAGCAGGCGTTCCACCCGGGCGGAGGTGAGGTAGCGGCGGCCGGTGGGCTGCTGGACGGGCAGCACGTCGGAGTAGACCAGGTAGCCGGGGTCGGTGTACTCGGTGGCGTGGGCCACCCGCCAGCGCTGCCCGTCGCGGTCGAGTTGCAGCAGCCAGGAGGCGGCCTCGCCGGGCACGTCGGCGGCGACCAGGGCCACCGGCGATCCCGCCACCTCGCCGGAGTAGAGGATGCCGGAGGAGGAGAGGTGGGCCCGGTCGTCGATGGGGGAGCGCCAGTCGCGCACGGCGTCGGTGATGCCGGCGGTGGCGGCGGCGTCGCGGGCCAGGCTGCCCCGCGCGGGCCACACCTCGAGGGTGCCGTCCAGGCTGTCGTAGCCGACCGGCAGCGTCGCGGGCTGCCGCCCGGCGACCGGGCCGCAGCCGGTGAGCAGCAGGACCAGCAGCGCGGTGGCCGTCGTGCCGCGTCGGGCTGAAGCCACGCTGTACGCCCCCTGTATCCCATCGCTGGTCGTGTCCGGAAGCCCACATGGTACGAGACGGCCCGTCACCCGGCCGCGCCCGCCTCACCCTTTCGGATGATGACCATTGAGGACGGTGGACGGTGCGATTCGTACGCCAATTTCCGGCTCCGGTAGACTCCGCCGACTGTGACGCCTGCCGAGCCCCGTGGCGACTCGACCCCGGACGCCGACGCCTCGGGCGGACCGCTCTCCGTCATGGTGGACGAACCGCCGGTCACCGCCCGCGACGCGGAGACCGTCGCGCCGGCCGCGCGGCGGCGGTGGCGGTGGACGCCGCGCCGGCTCGACCTTGCCGTGTACGGGGTGTTCCTGCTCGCGGCGCTCTGGGTGACCAGCGGGATCTGGGCCGACCCGGCGGGCCGGGTGGCCGCGCTGTACAGCAGCGACCCGGCGCAGGTGCAGTTCTTCCTGGCCCACTCGGTGCGGGTCGTGCTGCACGGCGAGTTCCCGTTCTTCACCGACCAGTTCAACTATCCGGACGGGGTCAACCTGATGGCGAACACCGCCATCCTGGCCCTCGGCATCCCCATGGTGCCGGTGACCCTCCTGTTCGGACCGGCGGTCTCCTTCGTCACCCTGGTCACGCTCGGCCTCGCCGGCACGGCCGCCGCCTGGTACCGGGTGCTCTCCCGGCACCTGGTGCGCCACCGGCTGGCCGCCGCGGTGGCCGGCTGGTTCTGCGGGTTCTCGCCGGCCATGCTGTCGCACGCCAACTGGCATCCGAACATCATCAGCCAGTTCCTGCTGCCCTTCATCGTGTGGCGGGTGCTGGTGCTGACCCGTTCCACCCGGCCGGTCCGCGACGGCGCGTTGCTGGCGTTGCTGGTCACCGCGCAGGCGTTCGTCAACGAGGAGATCCTGCTCTTCACGGCGCTGGCCTGCGGAGTGTTCCTGGTCGCCGTCGTGGTGCAGCAGCGCGAGCGGTGGGCCGCCGCCTGGCGCCCGCTCGGCGCCGGGCTGGCCGTGTGCGCGGCGCTCGCCGGGGCGCTGCTGGCGTACCCGCTGTGGGTGCAGTTCGCCGGCCCCATGGCGTACCACGGGCTCAGCGACACGGTCCGCGACTACGGCAACGACATCGCCGCGTTCTTCACCCCCGGCTCGCCCACACTGGGCGGCAACGAGCGCGCCAACGCCAACCTGGCCCCGAACTACTCGGAGGAGAACGCCTTCTTCGGCTGGAGCCTGTCGCTGCTGGCCGTCGGCATCGTGGTCTGGCTGCGGCGGGACGTGGTGGTCCGGGCACTCGCCGCGACCGGGCTGTTCTTCGCCGTGCTCTCCCTCGGCGAGCGGGTCTCCTGGTGGGACCGGGACCTGGTCACCGGCCCGTGGGAGGTGCTGGTCAAGCTGCCGCTGCTGGACGCCGTGGTGCCGACCCGGTTCGGCCTCATCACCACCGTGGTCGTCGGGGTGCTGCTGGCCCTCGCCGTGAAGCGGGCCGCGGCGCTGCGGGTCGTGGAGCGGCGCACCATGCGTACGCTGACCGCCGCCGGCCTGGTGTTCGCGCTGCTGCCCATCGCGCCCATGCCGCTGCGGGTCACCACCCGCCCGGCCGTGCCGAAGTTCATCAACGCCGACCGCTGGCGGGAGTACGTCGGGCCGGACCAGACGCTGGTCTCCGTGCCGGTGCCGGCCATGGGCAACACCGACCCGATGCGCTGGGCGGCCAGCACCGACCTGGCCTTCAAGATCCCCGGGGGCTACTTCCTCGCACCCCGCAACGGGGTCACCGGCGACCCGGGCCGCTTCGGTGGCCGGCCCAGCGGCATCGGCGAACTGCTCGCCGAGGTCGAGGCCACCGGGCGTACGCCGAAGCTCGACGAGCGGCAGCGCCGCCGCTTCCTCGACGAGCTGCGCCACTGGCGGGCCGCCATCGTGGTGCTGCCGCTGAACGAGCAGAACGCCGAGCCGCTGCGCCGCACCGTGGAGCAGCTGGCCGGGCCCGCCCGGCAGGAGCTGGACGTGTGGTTGTGGGACGTCCGGACACTGACCAGCCAGTCCGCCTGACCGGCCCGGACCGCCCCGCCCCCGCGCCCCGGCGCCGGTGGCGGCCGCGCCCGGTCGACGCGCTCGTGGTCGCCGGCTACCTGGGCCTGGCCGTGCTGCTCACCGCCGGCCAGTGGCGCCGGCCCGACCGGCTGTTCCACCAGGCCGGCGACCAGATGCTCTTCGAGTGGATGCTGGCGCGGGCCGCCCGGGCCGTGACCGGCGGGGAGAACCCGCTGCACAGCACGGCGTTGAACGTCCCCGACGGGGTCAACCTGATGGCCAACACCTCGGTGCTCGGGCTGGGCGTGCCGCTCGCCCCGGTCACCGCGCTGTTCGGCTCCCAGGTGGCCTTCCTCGTCGCCGTGGTGCTCTGCCTCGCCGGCACTGCCACCGCCTGGTACGCGCTGCTCGCCCGCCGGCTGGTCCGGTCCCGGGCGGCCGCGGCGGTGGGCGGGCTGTTCTGCGGCTTCGCCCCCGGGCTGGTGTCGCAGGCCGGGGCGCACCTGCACATGGCCGCCCAGTTCCTGGTCCCGGTGATCCTCGGGCTGGTGTTCCGGCCGGCCGCCGACCGGGTCCGCCGGGACGGGGTGCTGCTCGGGCTGGCCGTCGCCTACCAGGTCTTCCTCGGCGAGGAGGTGCTGGTCTTCCTGGCCCTCGCGGCCGGGGTGTTCGCCGGGGCGTACGCCCTCGCGGACCGGGCGGGGGCGCGCCGGCTGGCGCCCGCGGTGGCGCGCCGGCTCGGCATCGGCGCGCTGGTGGCCGGGGTGCTGCTGGCCTACCCGCTCTGGGTCCAGTTCCGCGGCCCGGGGCACTACACGGGCATGCCCTTCTACGCGCGGGGCTACCGGCTGGACCTGGCCTCCTACGCCACCGCCGCCCGGCAGACCGTCGCCGGGGACGGCCACCACGCCGGGCTGCTCTCGCCCAACCCCACCGAGGAGAACTCCTTCTTCGGGCCGTTCCTGCCGCTGCTGGCCGTGCTCGTGGTGGTCCGGCTGTGGCGGCGGCCCCTCGTCCGGGCCCTGGCGGCCTGCGGGCTGCTCTTCGCGCTGCTGTCCCTCGGCACCACGGTGGTGGTGAACCGGCACGACACCGGGCTGCCCGGGCCGTACCGGCTGCTGGCCCGGGTGCCCCTGCTCGACCTCGTGGTGCCGGCCCGGTTCGCGCTGGTGTGCGTACCGGTGCTCGGGGTGCTGCTGGCCCTCGCCCTGGACCGGGTCCGGCGGCGCGCGGCCCGGACCTGGGCGCCGTGGGCGGGGGCCGTCGCCGCCGCGCTGCTGCCGCTCACCCCGACCCCGATCCGCACCGTGCCGGTCACGCCGGTGCCGGCCTTCGTGGCCGACGGCGACTGGCGGGCGTACGTGCCGCCGGGGCGGACGCTGGTGCCGGTGCCCCCGGTCACCGGGTCGGCGGTCAGCCCGGCCACCTTCTGGTCGGCGCGCGCCGGGCTGGCCTTCGACGCGCCGGGCGGCTATTTCATCGGCCCCCGTGCGGCGGACGATCCCAGGGCGCACTGGGGCGCGCCGGACCTGCCCACCTCGCTGCTGCTGCGCCGGGCCGCCGAGACCGGCCAGGTGCCGCCGATCGGCGACGCGGAACGCCGCCAGGCCGTCGCGGACCTGCGGCACTGGCGGGCCGCGGTGCTCGTGCAGGCCGACTCGGCGCCGGGCGACCCGGTCCGCGCCACGGTGGACGCCCTGGTCGGCCCCGGCCGCGACGTCCCCGGCGCCCATCTGTGGGACGTCCGCCCCCTGGTCGGCTGACCCTCCCGCCGTCAGCCGTCAGCCGTCAGCCGTCGGCCGTCAGACGCGGTCGCGGACGTCCCAGAGCCAGACGTCGTCGACGCGCTGCGGCTCGCCGAGGAGCTGCGTCAGCAGGTCGCGCAGCACCGCCTCGCGGGGGTTCGCGCCCAGCACCACCACCGATGCCTTCCAGAAGCGCAGGTCGTCGAGGGCCTGGCGGCGGTTCTCGTCGGTGAGCGGCGGGACCTTGTCCGCGTCCATCGTGGCGTAGATGAGGGTGCTGGTCGGCCGGTTCGGGGCGCCGAAGACCCCCTCGCCCGCCTCGTTGGGGCCGATGAAGTACCCGCCCGGGATGGGGAACTCCTGCCGGGTCAGCGCACTCCAGCGCAGCGTGGGCAGGCCGTGCACGTTGCTCGGGATCGGCACCGGCACCAGGGTGCGGCCGTCCGGCACGTAGGGCCGCCAGCCGCCCGCCGTGATGAAGTGCGGCGGCGGGTCGATCTGCTGGGCCGGCAGCGGTCGGGGGAACAGCGGGAGCAGCGCGGCCACGATGGCGGCGTACCCGACGGGGCGCAGCCAGCGCCGACGGAGCCCCGGGGCGGCCGACCCGGTGCGCTGGGCGGGCACCGGCGGGCGGCCGCGACCGGACAGGGCCTCCCAGGCCAGCGCGAGCAGCACGCCGACCGCGGCGGCCACCACGAGGCTCAGCCGGGTCGGCATCATCATCTCGACCAGCGGCAGGTCGTCCGGCACGTACGCCCAGGGGCCGTCGACGGTGGTCTCCACGCCGTCGAAGCGCACCTTCGGGCCGATCGCGGCGACCGAGAAGACCACCACGAGCACGGCCAGGATCCGGGCCGGCAGCGAGCGGCGCACCAGCAGCACGAGGGCGACCAGCGCCACCAGCACGAGCGGCCAGCCGAACCACGTGTTCTGCTCGGTGAGCCCGATGGTCTTCTCCACCGCCTCGTCACCGGCCACGGTGTCCCGGGCGAAGGTGACGAAGGCCATCAGGTCCTCGCCCCAGTTGTGGAAGACCCCGCCCTGCAGGCCCCGGTAGGACTGCGGCCCGTTGAACTGGAACCAGATCGGGTAGGCGGTCAGCAGCAGGGCCAGCCCGGCGCCCACGCCGCCGGCGGCGAGGAACGCGCCGGCCCGCTCCCGCGCGGCCCGCGGCCGCTGCACCACCCAGGCCACCACGACGACCAGGCAGGCCAGCGCCGTGAGCAGCAGCATCTCCTCGTTGATGAAGATCTGGTACGCCACGAGCAGGCCCAGCGCGACGCCGTTGCGCCGCCACCGGCCCGGTTCGCCGAGCCGCAGGACCCGGGCCACGATCAGCGGGAGCAGGAAGTTGGAGACGAAGTTCGGCTGCCCGTTGGCGTGGTGCACGATGCCCGGGGCGAAGCCGAGGAACGCGCCGCCCACGAAGGCCGCCCCGCGCGAGCGCACCAGGTGCCGGGACAGCATCCAGTAGGAGGTGGCCGCGGTGGCCGAGAGCGCCGCGCCGAGGTAGAGCGCGTACATCACCTGCGGGCCGAGCAGCAGGGTGAGCGGCGCCAGCGGCAGGGTGACCCCGAGCAGCGAGGTGTTCGCCATCATGTTCACGCCGTCCGGCGCGTTCTGCCGGGCGGTGAACAGGGGATTCTCGAGGTGACGCACCGAGTAGGCCCCGTGCGCGAACAGCCACTCGAACCAGCTGTGGTCGGTCGGCAGGTGCGAGGAGACCCGGTGTTGCACGTCGCCCCAATAGTTGAGGCAGACGAGAACGCCGAGCACCACATAGGCTCCGATGGCCAGCACGTCGGCGCGGGCCGGCCGGCGACGGAGCCGGCGCGGCGGGTCCGCCACGGCGGGCTCGGCCTCGACGGGCGAGGAAGTCAGCGAGGGGTCCACCACCGGCACGGCCACGACGGGCCATCGTACAGGCGGCACGTCTCGTACCGGTTTCGGCCGAGACGCCGGGGCGCGGCGTGGGGAGGGGGTGGTCGTGACCGTCATCGATCTCGGTGAGCTGCGCGACGACGCCCCACCGGAGCCGGCGCGGCGTCGTCCGCGGGCCGCCGGCCGTCCGTTCCGGAGCGTCATGGTGCTGCTGGTGGCGTTGGTCACGCTCACCGCCGCGGCGCCCCCGTCGCGGCCCGCCGCGCGCACCCTGGCCGGCGGTCCCGCGGCCGCCGCGTTCGTCTCCGGCGACCGGGTGTACGTGGTCGAGCCGGCCGACCCGCAGCGCGGCGTGGGCCGGCAGCTCGTCGCGTACCGGGCGGGTGAGGGTCCACCCCGGACACTGTGGCGGATGCCGCTGCCGGGGGCGGGCGAGGCCATCTCCGTGTGGGAGCAGGACGGCAGCGTCCTGCTCGTCGGGCGGACCGCCGGCGACTCCGCGTACGAGACGGCCGCCTTCGACGCCCGCACCGGCAGGGTGACCTGGGTGCAGCCCGGGGTGGGCTTCCCGGCCGGCGAGGCGCTGCTCATGCAGGTGCCCGAGATGGCGGACCGGCAGCCGATCCGCCGGGTGGCGGTGAGTGACGGCCGGACCCTGTGGTCGGCGCCCGGCACGCCGGACGACGTCGAACTCAGCTTCGGCCCGTCCGGCGTGGATCGGCTGGTCCACCTGCCGGCCGCGGGCGAGACCGCCGTCTACGACGCGGTCAGCGGTGCCCGGCTGGTCGCCCGCGACCTGCGCCCCGGCGACCTGCCCACCCGGCAGCGCACCCTGCTCGCCGCCGGGATGCTGCTGGTGGTCGGGGACGCGGGCAGCACCGTCACCGCCTACGACCTGGACACTCTCCGGCGGCGCTGGACGGCCGCGCTCCCGCTGGTCGGGTACGCGGAGCGGTGCGGCGGCCTGCTCTGCGCGAGCAGGCAGACCGGCGGGATGTGGGCGCTCGACCCGGCCACCGGGGCGGTGCGGTGGACCGACGACCGGTGGGTGGGTGCGTTGTCGGCCGCCGGCGGCCGGCTCCTGGTCGCGACGGGCATCGCCCCGGACACCGGGGCCGGAACCGGCCTGGCGGTCGTCGAGGAGGCCACCGGCCGGCTGCTGGCCGACCTCGGTGTCTGGGAGGTCGTGCAGCAGGACGAGTTCGACGGCCGGCTGTTCGGCGTCCGGCGGATCCGGAACAGCCGCCTGCTCCTCGTCGAGCTGGACCCGGCCGGCGGCCTCCCCGAGATGCGCGACGTGCTGTTCGGGGCCGTCGGCGACTGCCGGATGGGCGCGAAGCTGGTCGTCTGCCGCCACACGAACGGTGGGTTCGGACTGTGGCGGCTGCCGTGAGTCCGGTCATCGAGCTGGGGGAGATGCGGCACGGCGAGGAGGCCGACGAGCCGTCCCGTGCGCCCGGCCGGCCGCCGGGCCGGGTGGCCCGGGTCGTGGCGGTCTGCTGCCTCGCCCTGCTGACCCTGGCCGGCGCGACCCCGCCGGCCCGGCCGCCTGCGGGGCTCAAGGTGCCCGCCCCGCAGGGCGCCATCTTCCTGGTCCTGGCGGGCCGGCTGGTGGTGGCCGACGGCCCGGGCACCGTCGGCCTGGGCGGCCGGGTGGTCACCGGGCACCGGCTGCCCGGCGGCGAGCCACTGTGGCGGTTCACGCTGACCGCGGGGGACCACGTCCTCGGGCTCGGCACGGTGGCCGGCGGGCTGCTGGTGACGAGCAGCCCGGCCGGGGCGGGCGACACCCTCTCCACCCTGCTCGATCCGGCTACCGGGGCGGTGCGCTGGCGCCAGTCCGGGTACCCGGTGTCGACCGCGTCCGGCGGGGTGCTGTTCGAGACGCCGCGCGCGGCCGGGACGGGCACGGTCCTGGCCGTCGACCCCGCCTCCGGCGCGGTGCGCTGGTCGCTGCCGCTGCCCAGCAACGGGGTGGCGTACCGGACGGGTGACCGGGGGGTGACGCAGATCGTGCTGGTCACCCCCGACGGGCGGGTGGAGGTGCACGACGCGGACTCCGGGGCGCTGGTGCGTGCCGGCCGGGTGCCGCCCGCCGCCGACCGCGTCTCCTACCGGTTCACCCAGGTGGTGGCCGACCTGCTGCTGGTCGACGGCGCGCCGGGCACCGTCACGGCGTACGGGCTGGACCGGCTGGACCGGCGCTGGGACGTGCCGGTGGAGCCCCGCGCCGGGGTGTGGTTCGTCGAGTGCGCCGGGATGGTGTGCATCCGCGACCAGGTCGGCGGGGTACGCGCCCTCGACCCCGCCACCGGCCGGCCGGGCTGGGTGGACGACCAGTGGATCGGGATGGCGCCGTTCGGCGGCCGGCTGCTCGGCGCCCAGCCGGGCGTCGGGCTGGAACTGGAGCTGTCGGTGCTCGACCCGGCCACCGGCCGCGCGCTCGCCCGGCTCGGCCGCTGGCGCACCGCGGGCGTCGAGAGCGGCCAGCTGCTCGGGCTGCGCCGCCTGACCGGCGACCGGACACTGGTCGGCACGCTGGACGTGGCGGCCGGCGAGGCGCGCATCCGGGCCGTGCTGCCCGGCTCCTGGGACGAGTGCGCCGACTCGGGCACCGCGCTGGTCTGCCTGCACCCGTCGGGCGGGCTGGTGATCTGGCGGACGGGCCGCTGACTCAGCGGGTGGCCGGCGGCCGGGTCACCAGTTGGCCTGCGCGGGCGCCGGCGGCAGCGGCACCGACTCGGGGCGCACGACGTAGACGACGCCGCCGCTGCCGCCCTGCCAGGCCGCCTCGAACGCCGCCCGGGGCACGGTCCGGCGGACCCCCTCGTCGTCCGGGGCGTACGGGTCGTTGAGCACCGGGTCGCCGTCGGCCGTGAAGCCGACGAGCACGATGAGGTGCCCCCGGGTGTCGTAGTCCAGCCCGGGCACCTGCCCCCGGCGGAAGGACGCCGAGACGATCAGCGGGATGCCGGCGGCCACGAACCGTTCCGCCTCGGCCAGCGAGCGCAGCCGGGTCACGAACGCGTCCACCCCGTGCAGCCCCGCGTACGCGGTGTTGAACGGCCAGTTCCCGGCCCCCGCGTACGCGTGGTCGTAGCAGTGCCGGGCGGCGTGCACCACCACCGGCCGGGGGCCGGGCGGGGCGACCCAGGCGTACCGGTCCGGGGTGGGGCCGGCGCCCCAGAAGTCGAGCACCATCGAGACGCAGGTGGGGCTGCACCAGGAATCCCCGCCGCCACCCCAGCGGGTCTCCCCGCCGGCGTGCAGCCGCTGCGCGTACCGGGGCACGTCGAGCACCCGGCCCCGGGCCTCGCCGGCCTGCGTGCCGGTCGGGACCGGCGCCGGGACCGGGCCGCCGTCCGGTGCACCGGGCGCGCCCGCCCGGGTGGCCGGCGTGCCGGTGCTGGTCCGGTCGCCCGCCGAGGCGACCACGCCGACCGTGCGCAGCACCGGGCCGGCCGGCGCGCCGGTGCGCCGGAGCAGGGTGACCCGGACCTGCCAGCCGGTGACCGTGGCGCCCGTGACGCGCAGCGTGTCGGCCGCGACCGAGGCCGCCTCGTCGGACTGCCCCGGCACGGAGGAGCGGTGGATGGCCGTCTCGTCGGCGGCCCACCGGCCCAGCTCGTACCAGCCGGTGGTGGGGGTGTCCCCGGCCCACCCGCGCAGCTCCACGCGCAGCCAGCAGCCGGCCGGGGCGTCGGCGGTCCAGGAGGGGACCAGTTCGGTGGCGGCGAAGCCGACCGGCACCACCGGGGAGGTCCAGGTCGCCGCGTCGTAGCCGGCGGTGTCACCGGAGTGCGGGTCGGTGTGCTCCAGCCGGTCGGCCGGCGTGCCGAGCACCAGCCCGTCCGGGCCGGCGGCCACCCCGTCGGCGGTGCCGAGGTGCAGGTCCGCCGGGAAGCGGAAGCGGTGGTACGTCACGTCCCGGCCGGGGTCGACAGCGGTCATGCGGGCTCCCGTCGGGCTCGGGCCCGCGGCCGGTGGCCGGGGCGTTGTCGCTCGCTGCCGGGCAGCATCGCGTACCTGAAGATTTTTTGCAACGACGGCGCGCGCGGGACGCTTGGCCTCCCGCACTAGGTTGTGGGAGGTCACGAGGTGGGAGGCCGGGATGCGGGTACTGGTGGTCGAGGACGAGCGGAACCTCGCCGACGCGATCGCGCGGGGGCTGCGCAAGCGCGGGATGGCCGTGGACGTCGCCTACGACGGCCACGCCGGGCACGAGGCCGCCTTCGTGACCCGCTACGACGTGGTGATCCTGGACCGGGACCTGCCCGGCGTGCACGGCGATCGGATCTGCGCCGACCTGGCCGCTTCCGGCGCGCTCACCCGGGTGCTGATGCTGACCGCGAGCGGCACCGTCGCGGACCGGGTGGAGGGGTTGCAGCTCGGCGCCGACGACTACCTGCCCAAGCCGTTCGCCTTCGACGAGCTGGTCGCCCGGGTGCAGGCACTGGGCCGGCGGGCCACCCCGGCCGCTCCGCCGGTGCTGGAGGTCGCCGACCTGGTGCTCGACCCGGCCCGCCGGGTGGTCGCCCGCGGCGGCGAGCCGGTCGACCTCACCAACAAGGAGTTCGGCGTGCTGGCCGAGCTGCTCAGGGCCCGCGGCGCGGTGGTCTCCAGCGAGGAGCTGCTGGAGCGGGTCTGGGACGCCAACACCGACCCGTTCACCACCATCGTCCGGGTCACCGTGATGACCCTGCGCAAGAAGCTCGGCGACCCGCCACTGATCGAGACGGTGGTCGGTGCGGGCTACCGGATCGGCGAGGCCGCCGCATGACGGGCCGGTCCCGGCTGCGGCCGACCCTGCGGCTGCGGCTCACCCTGCTCAACGGGGTGCTGCTGGTCGGCGCCGGTGCGGTCCTGGTGCTCCTGGCCTGGCTGCTGGTCCGGGACGCGCTGCGCCCCGCCGACGAGCGGGAGCTGCTGGTCAAGGCCCTGGTGGCGCTGGTGGCCATCGGCATGGTCGGGGTCGCCGGGGCGTACGCGGTGGCCGGCCGGGCGCTGCGCCCCCTGCACCAGGTCACCGCCACCGCCCGCCGGCTCGGCGAGACCACACTGGACGAGCGGATCGGCTGGTCCGGCGCGAACGACGAGGTCGCCGAGCTCGCCGAGACGTTCGACGCCATGCTGGACCGGATCAGCGACGCCTTCGAGGCGCAGAAGCGGTTCGTGGCCAACGCCTCGCACGAGCTGCGCACGCCGCTCGCCGTGATGCGCACCGAGATCGACGTGACACTCAGCGACGACGAGGCGGACCTCGCCGAGTACCGCCGGATGGCCAGCGTCGTCCGGGAGGCGTCGGAACGCGCCAACGGGCTGGTCGACGCGCTGCTGGTGCTGGCCCGCAGCGAGGCGCAGACCGGCGGCCGGCTGGCCCGCCGCACCGAGTTCGACCTGGCCGTGGGCACCGCCAACGCGCTCTCCGCGATGGCCCGCGAGGTCGAGCGGATCGGCCTCAAGGTGCACACCTCGCTGCGTGCCGCCCCGGTGGTCGGCGACCCGGGCCTGCTCGACCGGCTCGCCGGCAACCTGGTGGAGAACGCGGTCCGCTACAACCACCTGCACGGCCGGCTCTGGGTGCGCACCGGCACGGACGGGCAGCGGTCCTGGCTGGTGGTCGGGAACACCGGCTTCGAAGTCGCGCCCGCCGACGTGCCGGGGCTGTTCGAGCCGTTCCGGCGCGGCGGGCAGGAACGCACCGGCGCCCGCGGCTCCGGCCTCGGACTGTCCATCGTGCGCGCGGTCTGCGACGCGCACGGCGGCACGGTGAAGGCCGTCGCCCAGCCGGGCGGCGGCCTCGAGGTGACCGTCACCCTGCCGTCGGCCGACGCCCCCGCGGCCACCTGAGGACCCGACCGGCGTCCGCGCGGCCGACCGACGTACGCGCGGCCGACCGACGTACGCGCCGGACCGCCGACCTGTCGGCCGCCGCCCGCCGAACCACCATCGGTGGTCACCTGTTCGTGCGTCCGGCCCGGCTGTCCGATCCGGTCGGCGCCGGTGGTCGGCCGGGTGCGACGCGGTGGTCGGGCAGAAAGCGTGGCCGGTGCTGGACGGCGGGTGACCGGTGGCCCAGGGTGATTCTGCGACACGCCTGTCCGTACCAGTCTCCGGAGCTGCCAGTGACCCCACCCTCGGCCCTCGCGCGCCGTGTCCTCGCGGCCCTCGCCGCCGTCGCGCTCACCGCCGCCGGGCTTGTCCCGGCCGGCCCGGCCGCCGCCGCGCCCGGCCACGGCACGTTGGTCAAAGCGGCGCCCTCCACCGCCTCACCGGACATCATGGACGGTTCGGTGGACGCGATCCACGACGCCGGCACGAAGATCATCGTGGCCGGCTCGTTCACCCGGGTGCAGAACCGCGGGACCGATGTCGACATCCCTCGCAACTACCTGCTCGCCTTCGACAAGGCCACCGGCACGGTCGACACCGCCTTCGCGCCCACCGTCGACAACGAGGTGTACGCGCTGGCCGCCGGGCCCACCGCCGGGACGGTCTTCGTCGCCGGCAAGTTCAACACCGTCAACGGGGTGACGCGGCGCAAGGTTGCCCTGGTCAACGTCTCCACCGGGGCCCTGGTCACCAGCTTCGCCGGCCCGGCGTTCAACGGGCTGGTCAACGACATCGCCGTGGCCGGCGGGCGGCTGCTGGTCGGCGGCATCTTCACCACGGCCGGCAACGCCAACCCGCGCGGCGGCCTCGCCTCGCTCAACGCGAACACCGGCGCGCTGGACGGCTACCTCACCACGGCGCTCACCGAGCACCACAACTACGACGGGGTCAGCGGCGCGAACGGCGGTGTCGGGGCCGAGAAGCTGGCGGTCTCGCCCGACGGCACGAAGCTCGTGGTGATCGGCAACTTCAAGAAGGCCGACGGGGTGCTGCACGACCAGATCGTCAAGCTGGACCTGGGCGCCACCACGGCCACCGTGGCCGACTGGAACACCAACCGGTACACCCCGCGCTGCGCCTGGTGGGCGTTCGACTCGTACATGCGGGACCTCGCGTTCGCCCCGGACGGCAGCTACTTCGTGGTGGTGACCACCGGCGCGCCGAACGGCGGCACGCTCTGCGACGCCGCCGCGCGCTGGGAGGCCGGCGCCACCGGCACGGACCTCCAGCCCACCTGGGTCGACTACACGGGCGGCGACACCTACCTGTCGGTCGGCATCAGCGAGCAGGCGGTCTACGTCGGCGGCCACTTCCGCTGGTTGAACAACAGCTTCGGCGGGGACTCCGCGCAGGCCGGCGCCGTCGGCCGGGCCAGCATCGCGGCCCTCGACCCGGGTACCGGCCTGCCGCTGTCGTGGAACCCGGGCCGGCACCCGCGCGGCGTCGGCGCCTCCGAGATGCTGGTCACCCCGGCCGGCCTCTGGGTGGGCTCGGACACCTCGTGGATCGGCAACTTCCAGTACCGGCGGGAGCGGATCGCGTTCTTCCCGCTGACCGGCGGCGCGGCCCCGCACCCGACCACCCCGGCCACCCTGCCCGGCAACGTGTACCAGGCGGGTGTCCCGGCGCCGACGAACGTGCTGTACCGGGTCAACGCGGGCGGCCCCCTGGTCGCCTCGACCGACAACGGGCCGGACTGGGCGCCCGACGACGGCGGCAGCCCCAGCCCGTACCACAACGCCGGGAGCAGCACCGCCGGCTTCGCGGCCGTGGGCGGCCTCGACGGCAGCGTGCCGGCCGGCACCCCGGCCGCGCTCTACAGCGACGAGCGCTGGGACCCCGCCGGCGACGCGGAGATGAGCTGGCAGTTCCCGGTGCCCGCGGGCACCGAGGTCCAGGTCCGGCTCTACCTGGCCAACCGGTACGACGGCACCGCCGCCCCCGGTTCCCGGGTCTTCGACGTGGCGGTGGAGGGCACGACCGTCCTGGACGACCTCGACCTGTCCGCCAGCGTCGGGCACAACGTGGGCACCATGCGCGCGTTCACCGTGGTCAGCGACGGCTCGGTGGGCGTCGACTTCCGGCACGTGGTGGAGAACCCACTGGTCGACGGCATCGAGATCGTCAAGACCGGCACCCCGCCCGCCGGCACCGGCAACGAGGTGCAGGTCCGGTCGTACGACGGCGGCACCACGGTCGGCGCGGCCACCCCGGTGGCCGTGCCGGACGGCACCGCGTGGTCCACGGCGCGGGGTGCGTTCTGGGTCGGCGGCACGCTCTTCTACGGGATGAACGGGTCGCTGTGGTGGCGCACCTTCAACGGGTCCACCTTCGGTGCCGCGTCGGCGGTCGACCCCTACCACGACGCCTACTGGGACGCCGTGGAGACGGACTCCGGCCCGGCCGGCCAGACGTACGCCGGGGTGACCAACAACTTCTATCCCGAGATTCCCAACGTCACCGGCATGTTCTACAGCGGCGGGCGGCTCTACTACACGCTCGCCGGGCAGGGCGGCCTGTTCTGGCGCTGGTTCACCCCGGACAGCGGCGTGGTCGGTGCGGAGAAGTTCACCGTCGCCGGGACGAGCGGCTTCGCCGACGCCGGGTCGGTCTTCCTGGCCGGCAGCACCCTCTACAAGGTCAACCGCAGCACCGGCGACCTGTCGGCCACCGACTGGGCGGGCGGCACGCCGGCCGCCGCGTTCACCGTGCGCAGCGGCCCGGCCGTGGACGGCGTCGACTGGCAGGCGAAGGCGGTCTTCGTCGGCCCCTGACCCGGGTGGTCCTCCGGCCCGGTTCCGCCTCGCGGGGCCGGGCCGGCCTTGTCCCCGCCGCCGGGTGGTGACATGATCAGCAACGTCAGCCCGAGACGTGGAAGGGGGTGTGGTCGATGTCCACCGTGAACCGTCCCGCGCCCCGCAGTCGCCGCTGACTCCCTCA
This sequence comes from Micromonospora terminaliae, assembly GCF_009671205.1. Classification (NCBI taxonomy): domain Bacteria; kingdom Bacillati; phylum Actinomycetota; class Actinomycetes; order Micromonosporales; family Micromonosporaceae; genus Micromonospora; species Micromonospora terminaliae. The sequence continues at coordinate 491,710 of NZ_CP045309.1, forward strand.
CTCCGGCGGGGCGCACTCCGATCCAGGAGGAAAGCACCGTGAGTGCACAGATCCACTGCGTCACCGTCGAGAGCGACGACCCGTACGCCCTGGCCAGTTGGTGGGCCCGGGTTCTCGACCGCAAGCTGAACGACGACGACTACCCCGGCGACCCGGAGGCGGTCCTCGCCGCACCCGGCGGCCACGGCCCCGACCTGCTGTTCGTCTCGGTGGGGGAGCGGCACGGCAAGGGCGCGTTCCACCTCGACGTGCACGCGGCCGAGGGGACCCGGGACGAGGAGGTGGCGCGGCTGCGCGACCTCGGGGCGGCGCTGGTCGCCGACCGGCGGCGGCCGGACGGCACCGGCTGGGTGGTGCTCGCCGATCCGGAGGGCAACGAGTTCTGCGTCTGCCGCAGCCCCGCGGAGCGGGCCGCGTCGGCCTGACCGGTGAAACGGGACCGGGCCCCCGCCGTCAGGGCGGGGGCCCGGTCGACCGGGTCTGCGGGGGTCAGTCCCGCTTCTCGATCTCGCCGCGCATGGTCACGAACTCCGCCTGGATCTCGGCGGCGGACTTGAAGTACACCACCACCATGCCGAGGCTGCCCTTGTCGGCCCAGATGCAGACGCCCACCGGCACGTCCTCGGCCTTGCCGTCGCCGCACTTGGCGTCGCCGCCCAGCGGGCCGGCGTCGACCGTCTTGAACTCCTTGGCGCCCAGCTCCGGGGTGATCGCCGTGATGGCGTCCGCCATCTCCTTCTGCGGGTCGGCGATGACACCGGACGCGCCGGCGATCATGACCAGGTCCTTCTTCGCCGGCTCGCCGTAGAACGCGCCAACCGTGCTGGTGGCGTTCGGGACGTCCTTGGCGATCTCCGACTTCATCTGCGTGGCGACCGCCTGGAGCTGCGGCTCGCTCACCTTGGCGCGGCCGGCCAGCGTGGGGGGCTCGACCAGGCGGGTCTTGGTCGCCTGGACGACCTCGCCGACCTCGTCCTTGGCGGCGAACCAGATGGCGACGCCGCCGCCCACGCAGAGCACCAGCACCACGGCCAGCACGATGAGCAGGATCTTGCCGACGCTCGACTTCTTCTTCGGCGGCAGCGGGGCCGGGGCGCCGTAGCCGGGCTGGCCGGTCTCCAGGTAGCCGCCGCCGTACTGCTGGCCGTACTGCTGGCCGGGCTGCCCGGTCTCCGGGTAGCCGCCGCCGTACTGCTGGCCGGGCTGCCCGCTCTCGGGGTAGCCGCCGCCGTACTGGGGCTGCTGCTGGGGAGCCGGCGGGTAGCCGCCGCCGTACTGGGGCTGCTGCGGCGGCTGGTAGCCGCCGGGCTGCTGCTGGGGCGGGGGGTAGGAACCGGGGTAGGGATTGGACGGCGGCTGGGACATGGTGACAGCTCCTCAGAAATCCGGACGCGTGATCGTAGCGAGCCGCGCCGACGCGGCAACGTCCGGACGGTCCCGACGTGACGAAACCGGAACCCGGTTGTGACCGGGCCGTCCGGACGGTGCCGCCCCGGCGGACGCCGGGTGTCCGCGTGGTGACCGGCCGGCGGCAGGCCCGGAAACGCCGATCGCGGTGGCCGGGCCGTCCGGAGGGGACGGCCGGCCACCGCGATCGTGGGGAGCGGCGGTGGGTCAGCTGCGGAGGCTGGCGACCCCGCGCGGCAGGAACCGCCGGCCGGTGACCCGCTCGGCGGTGCCGGTCCGGTCCAGGTACGGCGTGACGCCGCCCAGGTGGAACGGCCAGCCCGCGCCGAGGATCATGCACAGGTCGATGTCCTGCGCCTCGGCCACGACGCCCTCGTCGAGCATGAGCCGGATCTCCTGCGCCAGCGCGTCCAGCGCGTTCTGCCGGACCTGCTCGGCCGTGAGCGGCTGGTCGCCGACCACGAGCAGCTTGGCGACGTCCTCGTTGACCTGGTCGTCGACCACGATCGCCTGGCCCGAGTCGGCGATCCGCTTGAGGTTCTCGCTGACGCCGAAGCGCTCGGGGAACGCGGCGTGCAGGGTGCCGCCCACGTGGTACGCCACGGCCGGGCCGACCAGCTGGAGCAGGGCGAGCGGGCGCATCGGCAGGCCCAGCGGGTCCAGCGCGCTGTTCGCCACGTCCAGCGGGGTGCCCTGGTCGACGGCCGCGAACACGGTGCCCAGGAAGCGGGTCAGCAGCCGGTTGACCACGAACGCCGGGGCGTCCTTGACCAGCACGCTCGACTTCTTCAGCTGCTTGCCGACCGCGAAGGCGGTGGCCAGCGTCGCGTCGTCGGTCCGCTCGCCGCGGACGATCTCCAGCAGCGGCAGCACGGCGACCGGGTTGAAGAAGTGGAAGCCGACCACCCGCTCCGGGTGCTCCAGGTCGGCGGCCATCTCGGTGATCGACAGGCTGGAGGTGTTGGTGGCGAGCACCGCCTCCGGCGTGACGATCTTCTCCAGCTCGGCCCAGACCTGCTTCTTGACGCCGAGGTCCTCGAAGACGGCCTCGATGACGAAGTCGGCGTCGGCGAAGACGGACTTGTCGACCGAGCCGCTGACCAGCCCGTACAGCTTGGCCGCGGTGCCCTTGTCCATCCGGCCCTTGCTGACGGCCTTCTCGATCTGGGCGTGCACGTAGCCGACACCCTTGTCCACCCGGGCCTGGTCCAGGTCGGTCAGGACGACCGGCACCTGGAGGCGGCGGGCGAAGAGCAGCGCGAGCTGGCTGGCCATGAGGCCGGCGCCCACGATGCCCACCTTGGTGACCGGCCGGGCCAGGCCCTTGTCCGGCGCGCCCGCCGGGCGCTTGGCCCGCCGCTGCACCAGGTCGAAGGCGTAGAGGCCGCTGCGCAGCTCCTCGGAGAAGACCAGATCGGCGAGCGCCTCGTCCTCGGCGGCCGTGCCGGCGGCGAAGTCGCCGTCCTTCGCGGTCTCCAGCAGGTCCAGCGCCTTGTACGCGGCCGGGACCGCCCCGTGCAGCCGCTGGTCCAGGGTCTGCCGGGCGAAGTAGAGCACGCCTGCCCACATGTCCTTGTCGACCTCGGGCCGGGTCACGGTGACCTCGCCCCGGACAACGCCGGCGGCCCACTCCAGGGAGCGCTCCAGGAAGTCGGCCGGCTCCAGCAGCACGTCGGCGATGCCCATCTCCGCCGCCTGCTTCGGCTTGAGCATCTTGTTCTGCATCAGCGGGTTCTGGAGGATCACCTGCGTCGCGGCCGGGATGCCGATCAGGTTCGGCAGCAGCTGCGTGCCGCCCCAGCCGGGGACCAGGCCGAGCGAGACCTCGGGCAGCGCCAGGGCCGCCGCGCCCGCCGACAGGGTGCGGTAGTGGCAGTGCAGAGCCAGCTCCAGGCCACCGCCCATCGCCGCGCCGTTGACGAAGGCGAAGGTGGGTACGGCGCTGTCCTTGAGCCGGGCGAAGACCCGGTGGCCGAGCCGGCCGATCTCCAGCGCCTGCTCGCGGTTCTCCAGCTGCGGCAGGCTCGTGATGTCCGCGCCCACGCAGAAGATGTACGGCTTGCCGGTGACCGCGATGAACGCCGGCTCCGCCGCCAGGGCGGCGGTGATCGCCTCGTCCAGGCTGGTCAGGCCGCCCGGGCCGAAGCTGTTCGGCTTCGTGTGGTCGAAGCCGTTGTCCAGGGTGATGAGGGCGGCGGGACGGTCCAGCCCCGGTACGTTCACCTGGCGCAGCAGCGCCCTGGTGACGACCTCGTTCGGTGCGGCGAGCGCGCTCACTTGTTGCCACCCTCCCAGTGCGGGTTCTCCCAGATCACGGTGCCGCCCATGCCGATGCCGATGCACATGGCGGTGAGGCCGTAGCGGACCTCGGGGTGCTCGGCGAACTGCCGGGCGAGCTGGGTCATCAGCCGGACGCCGGAGGAGGCGAGCGGGTGACCGATGGCGATCGCGCCGCCCCACGGGTTGACCCGCGGGTCGTCGTCGGCGATGCCGAAGTGGTCGAGGAAGGCCAGCACCTGCACGGCGAACGCCTCGTTCAGCTCGAACAGGCCGATGTCGTCGATGCTCAGGCCGGCGATGCGCAGCGCCTTCTCGGTCGACGGGATCGGGCCGACACCCATCACCTCGGGCTCGACGCCCACGAAGCCGTACGACACCAGCCGCATGCCGATCGGCAGGCCCAGCTCGCGGGCGGTCTCCTCGGCGACCACCAGCGCGGCGGTGGCACCGTCGTTCAGGCCGGCCGCGTTGCCCGCGGTCACCTTGCCGTGCGGGCGGAACGGGGTCTTGAGCGTGGCGAGCTTCTCCAGCGAGGTCTCCCGGGGAGCCTCGTCCGTGGTGGCCAGGCCCCAGCCGGCCTCGGGGTCGCGGATCGCCACCGGCACCAGGTCGCCCTGGAGCTTGCCGTTGGCGTACGCCTTCGCGGTCTTCTGCTGCGAGGCGAGCGCGAACGCGTCGGTGCGCTCCTTGGTGATGTGTGGGACCCGGTCGTGCAGGTTCTCCGCGGTGGCGCCCATGACCAGCGCGGACGGGTCGACCAGCTTCTCCGCGATGATGCGCGGGTTGGGGTCGACGCCCTCGCCCATCGGGTGGCGGCCCATGTGCTCGACGCCGCCCGCGATGGCCACGTCGTAGGCGCCCATGGCGATGCCGCTGGCGACGGTGGTGACGGCGGTCATCGCGCCGGCGCACATCCGGTCGATGGCGAAGCCGGGCACCGTCTTGGGCAGGCCGGCCAGCAGGGCGGCGGTGCGGCCGATGGTCAGGCCCTGGTCGCCGATCTGGGTGGTGGCCGCGATGGCGACCTCCTCCACCTTCTCCGGCGGGAGCTGCGGGTTGCGCCGCATCAGCTCGCGGATGCAGCGGATCACCAGGTCGTCGGCGCGGGTGTTGGCGTACATGCCACCCGCCTTGCCGAACGGGGTACGGACGCCGTCGACGAAGACGACATCCCGAACTTCACGGGGCACTGAGAGCCTCCCTAGCCGGCACTGGCGTTTCCCCGGATGCTACTCGCCAGTAACCATGGCCGACAGCACCCCCCGTGTGGCCAACCCCACACCCCGCGAAGCGTCAGGGCCGGGGCAGGTGGAGGGCCTCCGTCAGGGCCGGGAGGAGGAGGGTGATCTGCCACTCGCGGGCGCCGAAGGTGCGCAGCACCTCCGCGACCGTGTCGTCGGTGATCTCCTCGGGCGGTTGCCAGGCCAGGCGGCGGATGTAGTCCGGGGCGATCAGGTTCTCCGGCGGCAGGTGGTGCGCGCCGGCCGTGCCGACCACCACCTCGCGGCAGCGGGCCAGGCGGCCGGCCGCCACCGGGTCCCGCTCCGCCCACCGGTGTGGCGGGGGCGGACCCTCCACCACCGGGCTCACCGGCAGGGCGTCGTCCGGGAGCTGGCGCGCGTCGTCCAGGGCCGCCAGCCAGGTACGCGCCAGCCGCCGCACCGACCGGCCACCGAAACCGGGGAGCGTCAGCAGCGTCTTCTCGTCCTTCGGGTCCAGCTCGGCGGCCGCCACGATGGCCGAGTCCGGCAGCACCCGGCCCGGTGCGGCGTCCCGCCGCGCGGCGATCTGGTCCCGCGCGTACCACAGCGAGCGCACCCGGGCCTGGGCCCGTGCGCCGCGCACCCGGTGGATGCCCGAGGTGCGGCGCCACGGCTCGGCGCGTACCCGCGCGGGGCGGGCCCCGTTGCGCACCAGCGCCGCGAACTCCTCCGCCGCCCACGCCGACTTGCCCTGCTTGGTCAGCTCCTCGTCGAGCGCGTCGCGCAGGTCGACGAGCAGCTCCACGTCCAGCGCCGCGTACGTCAGCCAGGACTCCGGCAGCGGCCGGCTCGACCAGTCCGCCGCGGAGTGGTGCTTCTCCAGGCTGTAGCCGAGCAGCTGCTCGGTCAACGCGGCCAGGCCCACCCGCTCGAAGCCGGCCAGCCGGGCGGCCAGCTCGGTGTCGAACAGCCGGCGCGGGCGCAGCCCCAGCTCGGCGAGGCAGGCGAGATCCTGGCTGGCGGCGTGCAGCACCCACTCGGCCTCGGCGATCACCCCGTCGAGGCCGGTGAGGTCAGGCAGCGGCAGCGGGTCGATCAACGCCGTGCCGGAGCCCGCCCGGCGCAGCTGCACCAGGTAGGCGCGCTGGCTGTAGCGGTAGCCGGAGGCGCGCTCGGCGTCCAGGGCCACCGGGCCGGTGCCGGCCGCGAAGCGGGCCACGACCTCGTCGAGCTCGCTCGGAGTGGCCACCGGCGCGGGCGTGCCCTCGCGCGGGGCGGTCAGCGGGACGGGCCCGCCGGCGGTGGGTTCGGTCCCCGCGTCCGCCGGCTCCGGCGCGGCCGAGGACGGATGCGGCGCTGCCTCTTCCGTACGGCTTTCGGCGGCCCGACGGCGCAGGGGTGGTTCGTCGGTCACCTGACAACCCTAGTGCGCCGGGCGATCCGGTGTGCGCAGCCGGTCGGGCGCGTGTCGGCGGGATGTCCGGCGGGTGTCGTGACCGGGGCGGGTTGCGCGGGGGTGGCAGGGTCGGACAACGGGGGAGACAAACCCCGTTCACGCAGGTACGGTCCATCGAGCCGCGGGCCGAGAGGACGACGGTGCGGCCACGGGGAGGACGAGAAGCATGACGGGCGCGTACGGGGCCGGTGACGGCCCGCCGGAGCAGGGCGGCGACGAGACGGCCGCCCCGGATCGGGCCGGGACCGACCGGCCGGGGCCGCTGCCGCCGCGCATCGTCCCGCCGACCGGCCACGCCGCCGTTCCCGGCCACCCCACCGCGCACCTCCCGGGCACGCCGGCCGCGTTCCCGCCGGGCAGCGCCCCGACGCAACCCGGCGCCGCCTACGGTTCCGCACCCGCCACCCCCGGCTACGGCTCCGCGTCGGTCGCGCCCGGCGCCGGCTTCGGCGCCGCCGACGCGCCTGGCGTCGACCCGTCGGGAGCCCGGGCGACCTGGGCGCCGCCGCCGAACGCCGGCCAGTGGGGCGGTGCGGCCGCGCCGACTCCGCGCACGCCCGACGGCTGGCCGCCGGCACCGCCGGGCGCCGTGCCCGGGCAGCCGACCGCGCCGGGGCAGTTCGCCGGCCAGCCCGCCGCCGCCCCGGCGGCCGCGACTTCCGCTGCTTCGCCGGCCGCCTACCCGGCCCAGCCGACATTCGACCCGGCACCCCCGGGTCAGCCGACCTCCGGGCCGGCCTTCCCGGGCCAGCCGACCTCCGGGCCGGCCTTCCCGGGCCAGCCGACGTCCGGTCCGGCCTTCCCCGGCCAGCCGACCTCCGGGCCGGCCTACCCGGGGCAGATGACGTCCGGCCCGGCCTACCCCGGGCAGCCGGCCGGGCCCGTGCCGGGGATGCCCGCCGCGCACCCGGACCGTCCCGGGCGGGGACGCCGGCTGCCGGTGGTGGCGCTCGTGCTGGCCGGGATCCTGGCCCTGGTGGCGGGCGTGCAGGCGTACCAGATCCACCGGCTCGACGATCGGCTCGCCGCGACCGACCGGCGGTTGGCCGAGGCGGAGGGCGCGGCCGCCGGCCGGCTCGACGGCCTGGAGCGGCGGGCGGGGGCCCTGGAGAAGCAGGCCGGCGCCGCGTTCAACCCGGAGGCCGTGGCCAGCGCGGTGCTGCCCAGCGTGTTCCGGGTCCGGGCCGGCCAGTTCACCGGCACGGCCTTCGCCATCGGCAAGGCGCCCGCGGGCGGCGGCACCACGCTCCTCACCAACTTCCACGTGGTCGAGTCGGTCTTCGCCGCGGGCGACCGCAAGGTCTTCCTGGAGCGCACCGACCAGCGTTTCGAGGCGACCATCGTCGAGGTCGACAAGGACAAGGACCTGGCACACCTGCGCACCACCGCGAAGTTCAGCGGTCTGGTCGCGGCGCCCACCGCGGTCAAGTCCGGGCAGCAGATCGTGGTGGTCGGCGCCCCGCTGGGCCTGCAGGACAGCGTCACCACGGGTGTGGTGAGCGCATTCCGCAAGGACGAGGGCGGCTCCGGTCCGGTGATCCAGTTCGACGCGCCGATCAACCCGGGCAACTCCGGCGGGCCGGTGATCAACGGCTCCAAGGAGGTCGTGGGGATCGCCACGGCCAAGGCCCGCGACGCCGAGGGCATCGGCCTGGCGGTGCCCATCAAGACCGCCTGCGACCGGTTCAAGCTCTGCTGACCGGCGCGCCGCCGGCGACGGCTTGACCGCGTACCGCACCGTCGAGCGTGGGCCCGACCACGCCGACCGCAGACCCCGGCCCTACGGGCCACCCCGCGGGGGACCAGCAAACCTGGAGGAAGAACCATGTCCCAGCCACCGACCGGAGCGGGCGGCTACCCGCCCCAGCCGCCGGGGGGCACCGTGTACGGCAGCCCGTACGGGGCCCAGCCCGAACCCTCGCCGTACCCGGCGGCCCAGCCCGAGCCCACCCTGCCGCAGCCCACCGCCCCGGTCCCCGGGCAGTACGCGCCGGGCGCCGCGCCGGTTCCGCCGCCGGGCGCCCCGGTCTCCGCACCGGGCTACCCGCAGCCGATGTCGGCCCCGCCGACCTCCGGCGCGGGCTCGGCGCCCGGATACCCGCAGCCCATGTCGGCGCCGCCGACCTCCGGCGCCGCGCCGGGTTACCCGCAGCCCATGTCGGCCCCGCCGACCTCCGTCCCGCCGTTCTCCGGCGCGGGCTCGGCGCCCGGGTACCCGCAGCCGATGTCGGCTCCGCCGGGCTACCCGATGTCGGCTCCGCCCGGCCCGGTGCCGCCCTACGGTGCGCCCGCCAGCGGCGGTGGCAAGGGCCGGGCCGTCCTGATCCTGGGCATCGTCGCCGGTCTGCTCCTGGTCCTCGGCGGCGTGATGACCGGCCTCTACGTCACCACCAACGGCAAGCTGCACAAGTCCGAGCAGCAGGTCAGCCAGCGGGACGGCACGATCACCGCGAACCGGCAGGAGATCGACAAGCTGAAGGCTGACCTGCAGACGGTCCGCGACAAGCTCGCCGACACCGAGCAGGACCTGACCGGCACCAAGAACGACCGGGACGAGCAGGCCCGGCAGAAGAAGGTCATCGCGAGCTGCCTGGACAAGCTGACCAAGGCCATGGTGGCGGCGTCCCGGGGCGACAAGGCCGGCTTCGACGCCGCCAACAAGGGGCTGGACAAGGTCTGCGACGAGGCCGAGAACTACCTCTGACCCGGCGTCACGACGGGCCGCTCCGAACACTCGGGGCGGCCCGCGCCGTGCCCGGACACGCGGATCTCGGCGAGTTGCCGTTCACCGTGAACGGCAACTCGCCGAGATCGCAGAAGTCGCGGGGTCAGGCGGCGCCGGCGGGGCGGCGGGTGGGTAGCGCCGTGACGCCGGGCGGGGGGAGGCCGGCCGTCGAGGCCAGCAGGGTGCACCAGCCGAGCAGGTGGGGGGCCAGGTCGGTGCTGAGCGGCGTCCAGGAGGCGCGGATCTCGATGTCGCCCGCGGCGGGCGGCCCGGCCAGCTCGCCGAACCGGGTGGAGAGCGTCTGGGTGACCGTGCCGCCGATGGCCCGGTAGCGGGCCTCCTGCGCGTCGAGGGCGTCGGTGAGCCAGGTCCAGCCGACCCCCGGCAACAGCGGGTCACTGGCCAGGTCGACCTCCAGCTCGGCCGTCACGTAGGTGACCAGCCGCAGAGTGCCCTGCCACGCCTCGTGCCCGGCCGGATCGTGCAGCAGGATGAGCCGCCCCGTGGCGATCTCGTCGCCGTCGCGCAGCACGCCGGCGGAGAGCGCGAACGCGTAGGGAGCCAGGCGCTGCGGGGCACCGACCTCCTCCAGCACGATCTCCGGGCGGCAGGTCACCGATCGCAGCCCCGCGACCGCGCGGGCGAAGGGTTCCGGGAGCGCGATCGGGGGGGCCATGACGGCAGCCTATGCCGCCCCGCTCCGCCCGGTGTGACGGCACGCCGGGCGGAGGGTCACGATCTTGCGCGCCGGCTCGCGCCCGGCGGCGGAGGGTGGCCGGTCACAAAAGGTGACGGTGGCGGCGGGGGCCACCCGGTCGCGTGGCACGATTGCCGCGATGACCACCGACACCACGGGCACTGCCGCCCGAGACGGAGAACCCCGCCGCGGCGGGCCGGCCGACTCGCCCTTCGTCCGCGCCTGCCGGCGCGAGCCGGGCCCGCACACCCCGGTCTGGTTCATGCGCCAGGCCGGCCGGTCGCTGCCGGAGTACCGCGAGATCCGGGCCAACGTGCCGATGCTGGAGTCGTGCCGCCGCCCCGATCTGGTCACCGAGATCACCCTCCAGCCGGTTCGCCGGCACGGGGTCGACGCGGCCATCCTGTTCAGCGACATCGTGGTGCCGGTGGCCGCCGCCGGGATCGACCTGGACATCGTGCCCGGCACCGGCCCGGTGGTCGCCGAGCCGGTCCGCACCGCCGCCGACGTCGAGCGGATCAACCCGATCGGCCGGGACGACGTGTCCTACGTGGACGAGGCCGTGCGGCTGCTCGTCGCCGAGCTGGGCGACACGCCGCTGATCGGCTTCGCGGGCGCGCCGTTCACCCTGGCCAGCTACCTGGTCGAGGGCGGCCCGTCGCGGACCCACGCCAAGACCAAGGCGCTCATGTACGGCGACCCGGAGCTGTGGCACGCGCTCTGCGCCCGGCTCGCCGAGGTGACGCTGGCGTTCCTGCGGGTGCAGGTCGACGCCGGGGTCTCCGCGGTGCAGCTCTTCGACTCCTGGGCCGGGGCGCTCTCCGAGGCCGACTACCGCCGCTACGTGCTGCCGCACTCGGCCCACGTGCTCGCGGGCCTGGTTGAGGCGGGCTTGCCGCGGATCCACTTCGGGGTGGGCACCGCGGAGCTGCTCGCCGCCATGGGCGAGGCCGGCGCCGACGTGGTCGGCGTGGACTGGCGTACGCCGCTGGACGTCGCGACCCGCCGGATCGGCCCGGACAGGGCGGTGCAGGGCAACCTCGACCCGGCCGTGCTGCTCGCGCCCTGGGAGGTCGTCGAGTCCCAGGTGCGCCGGATCCTCGACCAGGGCCGGGCCGCCCCCGGTCACGTGTTCAACCTCGGTCACGGCGTGCTGCCGGAGACCGACCCCGAGGTGCTGACCCGGGTGGTCGCGCTGGTGCACGAGCTGTCCGCGCGGCCGGCCGCGTAAGGGAGGGACGACCATGGCGCGACCGTGGCGGGTGGCGATCGTCGGTGGCGGGATCACCGGGCTGGCCGCCGCCGTCCGGTTGCGCGACCGCGCCCCCGCCGGCACCGAGATCACCGTGTACGAGCAGTCCGGCCGCCTCGGCGGCAAGCTGCGCACCGGTGAGCTGGCCGGCGGCCCGGTCGAGTTCGGTGCCGAGTCGTTCCTCATGCGCGACCCGGCCGGCGGGGAGTCGGCCGCGGTGACCCTGATTCGCCGGCTCGGCCTGGCCGGGTCGATCGTGCACCCCACCGTCGGGCAGGCCGCCCTGCTGGTCGACGGCGGGCTGCGCCCGGTCCCGGGCGGCACGCTGGTGGGCGTACCCGGGGATCTGGAGCGGGTGGCCGCGGTGGCGCAGCCGGCCGCGGCGGCCGACCGGGACGGCGGCACGCCGCTGCTCCCGCCGGACGCCGACGTGTCGGTCGGCGCGCTGGTCCGCGACCGGCTCGGCGACGAGGTGGTGGACCGGCTGGTCGACCCGATGCTCGGCGGCGTCTACGCCGGCCGGGCCGACGACCTCTCGCTGGTCACCACCATGCCGGCGCTGGCCCGGGCGGCCCGCGTCGAGCACACCCTGGTCGGCGCGGTCCGGGCCGCGCAGGCCGCCGCGCCCCGCGCCCCCGGCGCCCCGGTCTTCGGCACCCTGGCCGGCGGGCTGAGCACGCTGGTCGAGGCGGCGGCGCGGGAGAGCGGGGCGACGATCCGCCGGGACGCCGCGGTGCGCGAGCTGCACCGCACCCCGACCGGCTGGCGCCTGGTGGTCGGCCCAACCCGCGACACCGAGTTCGTCGAGGCGGACGCCGTGGTGCTCGCCGTGCCGGCCCGCCCGGCCGCCCGGCTGCTCGACGGCCCGGCGCCCGAGGTCGCGGCGACCGTCGGCGGGCTGGACTACGCCAGCGTCGCGCTGGTCACCATGGCCCTGCCCGAGCCGGAGCTGCCGGAGCTGTCCGGCTTCCTGGTGCCGGCCACCGAGGGGCTGCTCATCAAGGCGTCGACGTTCTTCACCACGAAGTGGGGGCACCTGCGCCGGCCCGACGGACTCGCCCTGGTCCGCGCCTCGGTGGGCCGGTACGGCGAGGAGACCTCCCTCCAGCTCACCGACGACGACCTGGTCGCCACCGTGCACCGGGAGCTGTCGAAGGTGCTCGGCACGCCGCTGCCGACCCCGGTGGCCCGGCACGTGCAGCGGTGGGGCGGGGCCCTGCCGCAGTACACCCCCGGCCACCTCGAGCGGGTGGCGGCGGCCCGGACGGCGCTGCGCGCCGCCCACCCGACGCTGGCCCTGGCCGGGGCCGGCTACGACGGCGTCGGCATCCCGGTCTGCGTCCGCTCCGGCGAGACGGCGGCCGAAGAGATCATCACTGCACTGGGAGGATCGGCAGCATGACGGAGCAGACCAACGCGGCCCGGCTGCGGGAGCTCAACGAGACCATCCGCTACACCATGTGGTCGGTGTACCGGGCCACCAGCCCCCTCCCGTCGCTGCGCGAGAACGTCGTCGCCGAGGTCGAGTCGCTCTTCGAGGAGCTGGCCGGCAAGGACGTCACCATCCGCGGCACGTACGACGTGGCGGGCCTGCGCGCCGACGCGGACCTGATGATCTGGTGGCACTCGTCGTCCAGCGACGCGCTCCAGGACGCCTACCTGCGGTTCCGGCGCACCACGCTGGGCCGGGCGCTGACCCCGGTCTGGTCGCAGATGGCGCTGCACCGGCCGGCCGAGTTCAACAAGAGCCACATCCCAGCGTTCCTGGCCGGCGAGGAGGCCCGCGCCTACCTCTGCGTCTACCCGTTCGTCCGGTCCTACGAGTGGTACCTGCTGCCCGACGCCGAGCGTCGGGAGATGCTGGCCGAGCACGGCAAGATGGCGCGCGGGTACCCGGACGTGCGGGCCAACACGGTCGCCTCGTTCGCCCTCGGCGACTACGAGTGGATGCTCGCCTTCGAGGCCGACGAGCTGCACCGCATCGTCGACCTGATGCGCGACCTGCGGGCCTCCGGCGCCCGCCGGCACGTGCGCGAGGAGGTCCCCTTCTACACGGGCCGCCGCCGCTCGATCGCCGACTTCGTCACCTGCCTGGTCTGACCCGTGCCGGCCGGGGCCGCGCTCCGCGCCCCCGGCCGGACGGCGGTCAGGCGACCGTCGTGCAGGAGAGGATCCCGGGCACCGGGTTGGTCCCGCCCGACGTGCCGACGAATCCGAACGACGTGCTCGCCCCCGCGGCGAGGGTGCCGTTGTAGGCGGCGTTGCGCGCGGTCACCAGCGTCCCGTTGGTGCTCACCGTGGCGTTCCACGCCGAGCTGACCTGCTGGCCGTTGGCGTAGTTCCAGCTCACCGACCAGCCCCGGACCGGCGACCCGCCGTTGGTCACCTGCACCTCGGCCTGGAAGCCGCCGCTCCACTGTCCGGTGATCCGGTACGTCGCCGTGCACGCCCCGGCCGGGTTCGGCGTCGTCGGGGGCGGCGTGGTCGGCGGGGTCGTGGTCGGGGGCGGCGTGGTGGGTGGGGTGGTGGTCGGCGGCGGCGTGGTCGGCGGGGTGGTGGAACCGCCACCGAAGTCCACGTCGCTGCACAGGTAGTACGACTGGTCCAGGTGGCTGGCCTGCCAGATGGTGTAGACGACGTGCCGGCCGGTCCGGCCCGGCGCGTTCGCCGGCACCTGGATGGACACGCCCGAGGTCTCGGGCGTCCACTGGCCGGCCGGGGTGTTGCCGATCTGGCCGACCAGCTCCAGGTCGCTCCAGCGCAGCGGTGTGGTGAGCGCGTTGTAGCCCTGCTTCGTCACGTACACCCGGATGTAGTCGGCGCCGTGGCTGGCCTGGTCGTACAGCTTGATCCGGAAGTTGCTGGTCACCGGCGAGGTCTTCCAGGCGCCGACCGTGTCGAGGGCGTTGTAGCGTCCGCTGGCGGTGCGCCCGCCGCTGCACAGCTGACCGTCCGGGATGGCCCCCTGGTGGTTGCCGGCGACGCCCTCCCGGAACAGGCCGTTCCAGTTCCACATGGCGTTCGGGTCGGCCTGCCAGGCCTGCCAGCACATCGGGTCCTGGGTGGCCATCGCCGGGTTCTGGAAGTCGCTGCCCCAGCGCTGCCAGCAGCCGTAGTTGCGCGACGCCGGGTCGACCACCGACCCGTGCGCCGAGGCCGGGCCGGACAGGGCGGTGGTGAGCAGCGCCGCGACGACCGCGCAGACGCTCAGGATCGCCGCCACGAGCGGAGCGCGGCGGCGGTGCGGAGTGGACATTGTGAGCCTCCGGGGATGGGGATGTCGGTGCACGACGCCCGGACGGCGCGGGAGTTGCCCCCTCCCGCGGCTCACGTGGTGGCCCGCCTGGCACGCTGCCACAGGAAAGCGGTATCCGTCAATGTCCGCTCACGCGGCGGCGCGGCCCTCCCGCCGCATGGGGGTGTGCGGGATGCCGTCCTCGACGTAGCCGGGGCCGCTGACCGCGAAGCCGTGCGCGGCGTAGAAGCCGACCAGGTGGGTCTGCGCCTCCAGCACGCACGGCCGGTCGCCCACCGCGGCGAGGGCCTCGGTCATGAGCGCGCCGGCCAGGCCCGCCCCGCGGGCGGCCGGCGCCACCACCACCCGCCCGATCCGCGCCACCCCGCCCGGGTCGGCCAGGATCCGCAGGTACGCCACCACGTCGCCGTCGCGGGTCAGCCAGAGGTGCCGGGTGCCCGGTTCGACGTCCCGGCCGTCGAGTTCCGGGTACGGGCAGGACTGCTCCACCACGAAGACGTCGATGCGCAGCCGGAGCAGGTCGTGGAAGGTGCGCGCGTCCAGCTCGGCGAAGCCGGCCAGGTGGGACTCGGTAGGCATCCCGCGATGGTAGGCCCGCTCCGGCGGGGCTCAGGCGGGGCGGGCCCCGACCGCGTCGCGGACCTCGGCGCCCTGGGAGCCCTCGACCGCGCGGGCGCAGTGGGCGCAGCAGAAGAAGCGGCCGGAGACCTCGACCCCGTGCCCGACGATCTTCGTCTGGCAGTGCTCGCAGATCGGCGCCATCTTCTGGATGGCGCACTCGAAGGAGTCGAAGGTGTGCGTGGCCCCGTTGACCGTGCGCACCTCGAACGCCATCCAGTAGTCGTTGCCGCAGACCTCACAGGTAGCCATACGAAACCCCCCGAAAACGGACCCGTCATCCCAGGGTCGGTCAGCGGACACACCCCGGCAACCGAAACCGGCGAACCTGATCCGGCTCGACGGCGAGTCGCCCCCGGCGTGTCGCGCGTTAGACCCGGTGACCGCCTCGAACCTCGGAGGAACCCCTTGATCAAGCGCAACAAGCTCTTCGGCAACCAGACCCGGGTCACCTTCTGCCTGCCCCGGGACACCCCGCCCGGCACGGTCAGCGTGGTCGGCTGCTTCAACGACTGGCAGCCCGGCCGGCACGAACTGGTGGCCCGCCGCGACGGCACCCGCACGGTGACCGTGCGGCTCGGCCCGGGAGAGTACCGCTTCCGCTACCTGGCCACCGGCGGCGTGTGGCTGGACGACGAGGCCGCCGACGCGGTCGACGAGCAGGGCAGCCGCCTGCTGCTGTGACCGGCCGGCGGCCGCGTGCCGTCAGGCCTTCGGCTCCAGCCGGACCGAGATCGAGTTCACGCAGTGCCGGGTGTCCTTCGGGGTGAAGCCCTCACCCTCGAAGACGTGCCCCAGGTGGCTGTCGCAGCGGGCGCAGCGGATCTCGACCCGCCGCATGCCGAGCGTGTTGTCGGGGATCTCCTTGACCGCACCCGGGATGGCGTCGTCGAAGCTCGGCCACCCGCAGTGCGAGTCGAACTTGTCCTCGCTGCGGAACAGCTCGGCCCCGCAGGCCCGGCAGTGGTAGACGCCGGGGGTCTTGGTGTCGACGTACTCGCCGGTCCAGGGGCGCTCGGTGCCGGCCTCGCGGAGCACCCGGAACTCCTCCGGGCTCAGCCGGACCCGCCACTCGTCCTCGGTGCGGGGCAGTTCATTGTCGGAAAGACTCACCGGACAACGGTACGTCGGCCGTCGGTGGCATCGCATAGGGTCGCCCAATGGCTGGCAGCAAGGCCGCCGTCGAGGAGATCGAGGTCGCCGGGCACACCGTACGGCTGAGCAGCCCCGACCGGGTGATCTTCCCACAGCGCGGCTTCACCAAGGCGGACGTCTTCCACTACTACCTGTCGGTCGGCGAGGGGATCATGCGGGCCCTGCGCGACCGGCCCACCACCCTGCAACGCTTCCCCGAGGGCATCGAGGGGGAGGCGTTCTTCCAGAAGCGGGTGCCGGCCCGGGGCGTCCCGCCGTGGGTGGCGACCGCGGAGATCAGCTTCCCCAGCGGCCGGAAGGCCGCCGAGCTGTGCCCGGCCGACCTGGCCCACGTGGCCTGGGCCGCACAGATGGGCACCGTGGTGTTCCACCCGTGGCCGGTGCGCGCCGCCGACGTCGACCGCCCCGACGAGCTGCGCATCGACCTGGACCCGCAGCCGGGCACCGACTTCAGCCACGCGGTCACCGCGGCCGGCGAGCTGCGCGGGCTGCTCGACGAGCTGGGGGTCACCGGCTGGCCGAAGACCTCCGGCGGCCGGGGCGTGCACGTCTACCTGCGCATCGAGCCGCGCTGGACGTTCGTCGAGGTGCGCCGGGCCACCATCGCGCTGGCCCGGGAGCTGGAACGCCGCCGCCCCGAGCTGGTCACCACCGCCTGGTGGAAGGAGGAGCGGGGCGCCCGGGTCTTCGTGGACTTCAACCAGATGGCCCGCGACCGCACCATCGCCTGCGCGTACTCGCTGCGGGCCAACGGGCGGGCCACCGTCTCCACCCCGGTCGACTGGGACGAGCTGACCGAGGCCGACCCGGACGACTTCCACCTGGGCAGCGTGCCGGCCCGGTTCGCCGAGCGGGGCGACCCGCACGCCGGCATCGACGACGCCCCCTCGGACATCACGCCGCTGCTGGAGTGGGCCGAGCGGGACGCAGCCGCCGGGCAGGGCGACATGCCCTACCCGCCGGAATACCCGAAGATGCCCGGCGAGCCGAAGCGGGTGCAGCCGTCCAAGGACCGCGACCGGCCGCGCTCCTGACGGGCGCCACCGGCCGGATAACGATCATGTAACGCACGCGAACCTTTTCCAGTCCCTGAAGGGTCTTCCTGGTCGTCGGCCCGCCGGGGCCAGGGGAGGGGCCGGATGAGACTGGTATGGAGGCGGGCCAGGAGTGCGCGCGGTCTGCTGCTCGCCGCGACCGCCGCGGCGCTGGTCGCGATCGCTCTGATCGCCGGTCTCACCGAATACAACCGGCGGGCGGTGGAATCCGGTCAGCGGGCGCTGCTCGCCGGAGCCCCGCTGGCGGAGCGCAGCCTGCTGGTCACCGGATCCAGCGGCAAGGACGCCGCCGAGCTGGCGGCGCGCGACCGGAAGATCCGGGACGGCTTCGCCCGCGGCCTCGCCGGCGCCCCGGTCACCGTCTACGGCGCCCGCTACGGCTCCGGACGGGAACTCACCGGTGACCTGGGCCCGCGGCCGCGGGGCGAGGATCCCGTCTTCGCCAACCTGGCGACCCTCGACGACCTCCCGGCGCACGCCGAGCTGACTGCCGGGGCGTGGGCGGTGGCGGGATCGAGCCCGCGCCAGGTGACGCTGCCGGAGAAGGTCGCCGGCGCGCTCGGCATGGCCGTGGGCGACCGGGTGCCCATGCTCGACCGGAGCACCGACCGGCCCGGTGAGGTGATGCTGGTCGGCACCTGGCGGCCCCGTGACCCGGCAGAGGCGTACTGGCGGCTGGCGCCGGGGGTCGGCACCGGCAGCGCGGCGGCCTCCGACACCTCGTACGGGCCGTTCGTGCTGGATCCCGCGGACTTCGCGGTCACCTTTCCGGGCTCCGTCTCCGCGTGGTGGGTGGTCCAGCCGGACCTGGCCGAGGTGGCCGGACAGGGCCGGCTGCTCGACGTCCGCGACGCGCTCCCCGCCGCGGTGGCCGGGGTGCCCGACGAGGCCGGGCTCGGCGACTCCGCCCAGGTCGTCACCTCCATGGACCGGTTGCTCGGGCGAGTCGCCGGGGCGGATCTGGTCGGCCGATCCTCGCTGGCCACCCCGGTCCTGCTGATCCTGGTCCTCGGCGGTTACGCCCTGGTGCTGGTGGCCGCGCTGCTGAAAGAGGACCGACGGAACCAGACCGCCCTGCTGCGCGCCCGAGGCGCCGCCCGGCGGCAGTTGGCCGGCCTCGCGACCCGGGAGGCGACCCTGGTCGTGCTGCCGGCGGCCGTGCTCGGCCCGCTGGCCGCCGGGGCGGCACTGCATCAGGCCGGCGGCTCGGTCGGCGAGGGCGGCCTCACCCCGCTCTGGTTGGCGGCGTCCGTGACCGCCGTCGGCTGCCTGGTCGCGATGGTCGCCCCGACGCTGCGCGGCGCCGGTACCTACGTGGCCGACATGGCGGCCCGGTCGCGGCCCACCCGGTCCGCCAGCGTGCAGCGTGCCAGCATCGACCTGCTGCTGGTCGGCTTCGCGGTGCTCGCCTGGACCCAGCTGCGGCAGTACTCCTCTCCGGTGTCGGGCGCGGCCGGCCGGCTCGGCGTGGACCCGCTGCTGGTCGCCGCACCGACGCTCGGAGTGCTGGCCGGTGCGGTGGTGGCGCTGCGGCTGCTGCCCCCCGCGACGCGGTTCGCCGAACGGTTCGTCGACCGCCGGCCGTGGACGGCCACCATCCTCGGCATGTGGCAGGCGGGTCGCCGTCCGCACGCCGGCCCGGTGCTGCTGCTCGCCCTCGCGGTCGGCGGAAGCACGCTGGCCTGGTCGCTCGTGGCCACCGGTGAGCGGTCCCAGGTCGACCAGGCCAACCACACCGTCGGCGCGGACCTGCGGCTCACCGAGGGCAACGGGGTCGCCCCGACCGGTCGGGCGGGGGAGATCGCCGCACTGCCGGGCGTCCGGGCGGCCCTGCCCGGCTGGCGGGACGAGATCCGGGTGGGTCGCGCGGATCTGCCCGCCACCGTGGTGAGCCTCGACGCGGCCCGTGCCGCCGGGGTGGTCCGATTCGACGAGCGGCTGACCGACGAGCCCGTGCCGGCGCTGTTCGACCGCCTCGTCCGGTCGCGGAGCGCGCCGGCCGGGGTCGAACTTCCCGCCGGCACCCGGTCGGTCACCGGCACCGTCCGCACCTTCGTGCGCGACGCCGTGTCCCCGCAACGCATCGACGTGTGGCTGCTGCTGACCAGTGCGGACGGGCTCGCCCTGCGGCTGCCGGTGGCCACCGGCGACGACACCGGCCGGGCGGCGTCGTTCCGCGTGGCGCTGCCCGACGCCGGCGTGCTGCGGCTCGCCGGCTTCGAGGTCGACGGCGGTGACGTGGCCGGCACGGCGTACCGGTTCGAGGTGAGCGACCTGCGCCTGGTGGACGCCGGTGGGACGGCCCGGCCGGCGGCACTGGGCGGTGACTGGAAGGCGACCAACGGCACACCCGGCGGGAACCTGAGCGTCAAGCCCACGCCCACCGGGCTGGTCGCCGAGAACTCCGTGGTGATGCTGCCGGGCGGCCAGTTCGCGTTCCAGGCCTCCTCCCGGTTCGTGGTGGTGCCGACCGGCGACGACCGTCCCGTCCCCGCGCTGATGACCCCCCGGGTACGCGAGGCGCTGAGCCTGAATCCGGGTGAGAGCGTGACCCTGTCGCTCTCCGGCGTCTCGCTGCCGGTGACGGTGGTCGGTGAGGTGGACGCGGTGCCCTCCACCGCCGGGGAGGGCGTGCTGCTGGACATGCCGGCCGCGACCGACTGGCTGATCCGGGACCGCGGCACCGTCCGGCCGGTGCAGGAGTGGTGGCTGGGCACCGACGGCGACGGGCAGCCGGCCGCCGACGGGGCCGCCCGGGAACTGGCCGGCGTCACCGTGCTGGACCGCCGGGAACTGGCCGAGCGGGCGGCGGCCGACCCCTACTGGCGGGGGGCCCGCACCGGACTGCTCGTCGCGGCCCTCGGTGCGGTGCTGCTGGCGCTCGTCGGACTGCTCGTCGACGTGTGGGCCACGGCCCGGCACCGGCTGGGCGAGTTCGCCGTTCTGCACACGCTCGGCGCGACTCCCCGCCTGCTGGCCCGGGCCCTGCTCGCCGAGCAGACCTTCCTGGCCGGTATCGGTGTCGGGGTGGGGCTGCTGCTGGGCGCGGTGGTCGGCGTGACGATGGCGCCGCTGGTCGTCCTCACCCCGTCGGCCAGCAGACCGGTGCCCGAGGCGGCCTTCGTCTTGCCCTGGCTGCCGGTCGGGGTGACCGCGTTCGGCCTCTTGCTGGCGGCGCTGGCCTTCAGCGCGTTCATCGCCCTCGGCATCCGCCAGCGGGTGGCGGCGGCACAGCTGCGGATCGGGGGAGACCAGTGACCGGGTGGAGCACGGCGGCGACCGGCGGCGGGGAGGCGGCGTGATGAGCATCGGCGCGGTAGCCCGCCGGGTTCGGGCGTACGGCGGACAGTTCCTGCTGCTCGCCGCGCTGGCGATGGTCGTACTGGCACTGATCGGCGGCGTACCCCGGTTGGTGAACGGGCGCGCCGAGGAGGGCCTGCGGACCTTCCTGGCCGGCCAGCCGGCCGCGGCGCGGGACGTGACGTACGGGACCGAGTCGATCTTCAACGCCGGCAACGGCACCTCGTTGATGGAAGCGTTCGCGGCCGACCTGCCCCGGCTGGAGGCCGAGATGCCACCGGACGTGCGGGCGCTGGTCGACCAGCGGTGGTTCGCCGCGGAGACCGACGCCGGCCGGCTGACCGGCCCGGACCTGGCGGCGGAGAACCTCCTGGTCGACCTCGGGCTGCGGAGCCTGCCCGGGATCGCTGACGCGGGCAGCCTGACCGAGGGGCGCTGGCCGGACCCGGCGGCGCCGCCCGGCCAGCCGGTGCAGGTCGCGCTGGCCGGCGAGGTGGCGCGCAAGCTGAACCTGCGGGTCGGTAGCCGGCTCACCCTCGCCGGGCCCGCGTCGGCGTCGCCCGAAGGCGCCCCGGATCCCGTTCGGATCGTCGTGGTGGGCGTGTTCGAGCCGCGTGACCGCGCGGATGGCATCTGGCAGGGGCTGCCGCAGGTCCTGCACGTGGTCGAACCGCCCGGGGACGCCCAGCCGTTCGTCGCCCTCGGGGTCGCCGACGGCGCCGCGCTGGACCGGCTCTCCGCCGACGGGTGGGGCCTGCGGTTCACCTGGCGGTACCGGATGGGTGCCAGCGGCATCCACGCCGCGGACGTGGACCAGCTCATCGGCGACCTCCAGCGGATGAGCCGCCGGGCGGAGGGCCGGGTCTTCACCCAGGGGCTCGACATCCCGCTGCGCGAGTTCCAGGGCCAGGTGGCCGCCGTCCGTACCGTCCTCGCGGTCATCGCCGCCGGCGTGCTGGCCGCCCTGGCCGGCCTGGTGATTCTGGCGGCCGGGCTGACCGTGCGCCGGCGACGGACCGAGTTCACCCTGCTGCGGGCCCGGGGCGGCACGGCCGGCTCGGTGGCAGCCCGCAGCCTGGCCGAGTCGATGCTGGTGCTGCTGCCCGCCGCGGCTGTCGGCTGGGCGCTCGGCAACCTGGCCCCGGGCCCGGCGGCCGACTCCCTGCCCGCCGCCGTGGTGGCCACGGCACTGATCGTCCTGGCGCTGCCGGTGGCCGCGCTCGCCGCGCCGACCGGCGTCGCCGGTCGGCGCGACCTGGTGCGGCTCCGGCCGTCGACCCGGCGCATCACCGTGGAGGCCGCGGTGCTGCTGCTCGCCGCGGTCGCGGTGCTGCTGCTGCGCCGCCGCGGCCTGGTCCCGGGCGTGGTGGACCCGCTGCTGGTCTCGGTCCCGGTGCTGCTCGCGGCCGCCGCGGCGGTGCTGGCGGTCCGGCTCTACCCGTGGCCGCTGCGGCTGCTCGGCCGGCTCGCCGCCCGCACCCGGGGCAGTGTCGCCTTCCTCGGCTCGGCCCGGGCCGCCCGCGCCGTCGTCACCACGCCGCTCGTGGTCGTGGTGCTGGCGGTCGCCACGGCGGCTTTCTGCGCCGTGGTCACCGCCGGGGTGGCGGTGAGCCGGGACGAGGTGGCCGGCCGGCGCGTGCCGGCCGACGCGCTGATCCAGGGCCAGCGGCTCGCGCCGGAGACCGGGGCCGAACTGGCCCGCCTGCCCGGCGTGCGGCGGGCCACTCCCGTGCTGCAGGAGTCGGGCCAGCGGCTGGCCACGGACGAGCGCGGCACCGACCTGCGTACCGGCGACGTCACCGTGCTGCTGGTGGACGGTCCCGCCCTCGCGGGGCTGGTCCGGGACAGCGGCGTACGCGTGACGCTGCCCCAGGCGCTGGTGGCCCCGGCCGCCGCGGGACCGCTGCCGGCAGTGGTCTCCCCGGCCGTCGCCGCGGATCTGGCCGCCGCGGGCCGCGACGGTTCCGCCTTCGTCGGGGTGCAGAACCAGCGGTACGAGTTCCGGGTGGCCGGCCAGGCGGAGACCTTCCCGCTGCTCCGGGCCGACACCACCCGGTTCGTCGTGCTGCCGTGGCAGGGGTTGCCCCGCCGGTCGACCGGCGCCGTGCCGACCGGGTTCCTCGTGGCGGGCGACCACCTCGACGTGTCGGAGCTGCGCCGGGTCGGCAACGAGGGCCAGCGCCGCTTCCAGCAGGACGCGGGGCTGGTCGGGCGTGAGCCGCCGCGCGAGGTCGAGGTGCTCACCTGGGCCGACGTCCGGCAGCAGGTGGGCGAGGGCAGCATGAACGGCGTGCTCGGCTTCGGCTTCGTCGCCGGTGCCGTCGCGGGGACGGTGCTGGGCCTGCTGGCCATCGGGTTCGTGGTGCTGGCCGGGGCTCGCGCGCGTGGCCAGGTGCTGTCCCGGCTGCGGACCCTCGGCCTGTCCCGCGGCCAGTGGCGCGGCCTCCTGCTCGTCGAGCTGGGTCCACTGGTCGCGGTGGCGGTGGTCACCGGCGCGGTGGTCGGCGCGCTGCTGCCGCTCCTGCTCACGCCCGTGCTCGGCCTGTCCGCCTTCACCGGCGGTGCTCCCGTCCGCGTGGCGTTCGAGCCGCGCCTGGTCGCCGGGGTCATCGCGCTCGGGGCGGTCGCCCTCGGCTTCGCGATCGCCGTCGAAGCCCTGAACAACCGCCGGATGCGCCTCGGTGAGGTGCTCCGGCTCGGAGAGGAGAGCTGATGACCGCTACCGCAGGCACCTCCGTCGTGCCGGATCTGGCCGCGCTCCAGCGGCAGGCCGCTGAGCGTGCGGCCGAGCGGGCCGGCGGCCAGGACCGGTTGCGCGGGCACATCGTCTGCGACGGCCTGGTGCGCATCTTCAAGACCGAGGGGGTGGAGGTGTTCGCCCTCCAGGGCCTGGACCTGGTCATCGACCGGGGAGATCTGGTCGCGATCGTCGGCGCTTCCGGCTCCGGCAAGTCCACCCTGCTCAACATCCTCTCCGGGCTGGACACCCCGACCGCCGGCATCGCCCGGGTCGCCGAGTACGACCTGCTCGCCCTGTCGAACCGGCGCCGCCTCGCCTACCGCCGCCAGGTGGTCGGCTTCGTCTGGCAGCAGACCGGCCGGAACCTGCTGCCGTACCTCACCGCGCTGGAGAACGTCGAGCTGCCCATGAAGCTGGCCGGCGGCCGTTCCGGGCGCGACCGACGGGAACGGGCCCGCCAGTTGCTCGACCTGGTCGGGGTGGGCTACTGCGCGGACCGCCGCCCCGGCCAGATGAGCGGGGGCGAGCAGCAGCGCTGCGCGGTGGCGGTGTCGGTGGCCAACGATCCGGAGGTGCTCTTCGCCGACGAGCCGACCGGCGAGCTCGACGAGGCCACCGGCGCCGAGGTCTTCGCCGCGCTGCGCACCATCAACGCCGAGCTGGGCGTCACCATCGTGGTGGTCACCCACGACCACGCCGTGGCCCGCCAGGTCCGCCGGACCGTCTCGATCCGGGACGGCCGGACCGCCTCCGAGGTCCACCGCACGGCCCGGGTCACCGCCGACGGCAGCACCGAGCTGGTCAGCGAGGAGTACGCGGTGCTCGACCGGTCCGGCCGGATGCAGCTGCCGGCGTCCTTCGTGGACGCCCTGTCCATGCGCGACCGGGTCCGGCTGAACCTGGAACCCGACCACGTCGAGGTGCGGCCGGGCGACCGGGCGCACGGCGAGGAGAATGAGCGATGACCGAGCAGCTGACCGTGCCGCCGGACCGCGTCGCCGTGGACGAGGTGGTGCGGGTCGAGGGGGTGAGCCGCACCTTCGGCCGGGGCGAGCATGCCGTCCACGCCGTGCGGGACGTCTCCTTCGCGGCCCGCCGGGGCGAGCTGGTCGCGGTCCGGGGCCGCTCCGGCGCCGGCAAGACGACCCTGCTGAACCTGGTCGGCGGGCTGGACCGGCCGGACAGCGGGCGGGTGCGGGTGGCCGGGCACGACGTCACGACCGCCAGCGAGCGGGAGTTGCTGGCGCTCCGCCGCGGCACGGTCGGGTTCATCTTCCAGACCTTCGGCCTGGTGCCGATCCTGTCGGCGGCGGAGAACGTCGGGGTGCCGCTGCGCCTGGCCAAGGTGCCGGCCGCCGAGCGGGAGCAGCGGGTGGCCGTGCTGCTGGAGCTGGTCGGGCTGGGCGGGCACGCCGCACAGCGCCCGTACGAGCTGTCCGGCGGCCAGCAGCAGCGCGTGGCGGTGGCCCGGGCGCTGGCCAACGAGCCGGACCTGCTCATCGCCGACGAGCCGACCGGCCAGCTCGACTCGGAGACCGGGCGGTCCATCATGGACCTGCTGCGGGCCGTGGTGCACGCCCGCGGCATGACCGCGCTGGTCGCCACCCACGACCCGGCCCTCATCGACATGGCCGACCGCACCCTGACCCTCCGCGACGGCCGCCTCCTCCCCGACTGACCCGGCGGCGGTGGTAGGACAGCGCCAGGGTCAGCAGGAGGGGGCCCCACAGGAGGAGGGGGGCGTAGCAGGCCAGAAGGAGGGTGAAGCCGGGCCTTGTGAAACCGAGGTCGTTGCCGTTGGCGGTTACGCCCCAGGCGGCGTATCCCCAGATCAGGGTCAGTGCGGCGGCGCCCGTGATGGCGGTGGTGACCGCGAACCGCGGCGGCACCCGCCGGCCGCCGACCAGCGGTAGCCAGCCCGGGAACACCTCGCCCCACGGGCGGACCAGGCCGAGCGCGAGCAGCGCCAGGCCCTCGGAGACGAGGCTCAGCGAGACGATGTAGACGCTCTCGCCGAGCCCGGGATCGACCGGGGCGCCGTACGCCGACGCGCCGATCGGCAGGCCGGCGACCAGCGCGATCCGCCACAGCCCGGACGGCAGCACGGCCAGCGGGATCAGGTGGGCGACGCGGACCGCCCAGGCGGGCGCGGGACGGCGGGCGCCGGCGTGGACGGTGCGGGACGCGGTGTCGCTGGTCATGGGACCTCCCCGGGGCTCGGAAACCGGCTTCCAGCCTCGCGGCCCGTCCGGCGAGCCACCTCCCCGCGACCGGGGAGTCAGCTCCCCCGATCCGGGGAGGGATCGTCCGGCAGGGCTCCCCTCGGCGGGAGGAGCAGACAGCCGAGCAGGGCCAGCAGCCCGCACAGACCAGGGCCCAGGGCAGCGCGATCCGCCGCCAGGCCAGCCCGTCAGAGGGCCAGCTTCATGCCCTCGTGGCTGGCCACGAAGCCGAGGCCGACGTAGAAGCGGTGCGCGTCGGCGCGGCTCTTGTCGGTGGTGAGCTGCACCAGCGCGCAGCCCCGCTCCCGGGCCCGGTCGATCGCCCAGGTCATGAGCTCCCGGCCCAGGCCCCGGCCACGCAGGTCGGAGCGGACCCGGACCGACTCGATCAGCGACCGCTCGGCGCCGTGCCGGCCCAGCCCCGGGATGTACGTGATCTGGAGGCAGCCGACCAGCTCGCCGCCGGTCTCCGCGACGACCAGGTGGTTGCGCGGGTCGGCGTCGATGGCCGCGAACGCCCGCTCGTACGCCTCGTCGACCTCGGTGAAGTCGCGTGCCTTGCCCAGCACGTCGTCGGCGAGCAGGGCGATGACGGCGGGCAGGTCGGCCCGGACGGCCTCCCGGAAGGTCAGATCGCTCACGCCGGCAGCCTCGCACAGTCACGCCCGACGATGCGGTTGCCGGCACCGGGCAGCATGTGCGCCATGGACGCCCTGCTGCTGCCGTTCCGCTGGATCTACCGGGGGCTGGTCTGGTTCGCCAACTCGCCGCGCACGCTGATCGTCTCGTACCTGCTCATGATCGTGGTGGCCGGCGTGCTCTACAGCCAGGCCGAGCACAAGAACGCCGCGGACTCGGTCTGGTGGGCGGTGGTCACCGCCTCCACGGTCGGCTACGGCGACATCTCCCCGACCTCCTTCGCCGGCCGGTTCCTCGCCGCGCTGCTCATCTCCACCATGGTGCTGCTGGTCATCCCGCTGATCACCGCGCACTTCGCCAGCCGGTTGATCGTCGACGACGACGCCTTCGAGCACGCCGAGCAGGAGGAGCTGAAGGCGGACGTGCGGCGGCTGCGGGCGCTGGTGGAGGAGCTGGCCGCCCGGCAGGGTATCGAGCTGCCCGAGCCGCCGCGCCCCGAGCGGGCCGGCCGGCCGCGCACCGTCACCGGGCGGGGCAGCGCAGCCCCTCCCGGGGCACGGTGAGCGAGAGCAGGTAGGCGTCGACGGCCCGCGTCACGCAGGCGGTCTGCGGGTAGGCCGTGTGCCCCTCGCCCTCCCAGGTGAGCACCCGGCCCACGCCCAGCATCGAGGCCAGCGCGGGGGTCTGCTCGTAGGGCGTGGCCGGGTCGCCCGTGGTGCCGACCACCAGGATCGGCGGGGCGCCGGCCGCCTTCCCGGTTGGGTACGCGTCCCGCCCGCCGGGCCACTCCACGCAGCCGAGCATGCCGACCGCCAGCGCCGGGCCGAACAGCGGGTATTTCTGGCGCCACTGCGACTGGACCGAGCGGATCTGCTCCCGGGTCGGCTTCTCGGTCTCGTCGGTGCAGTTCACCGCCATGTTCGCGTCGAACATGTTGGAGTAGTGCCCGTCGTCCCCGCGCTCGGCGTACGCGTCGGCGAGCTTGAACACGCCGGTCGGGTCGCCGCCCTGCAACGCGTCGATGGACCGGGCCAGCTCCTGCCAGCCCTGCTCGGTGTAGAGGGAGGAGATGACCGCGTAGAACACCCAGCCGGCGGTGGCCTCCCGGCCGTCCCGGCCGCGCACCGGCGACACCCGCGCCTTGTCGATGGCGGTGGTCACCGCGGCCCGGGCGTCCGGCGCGATCGGGCAGCGGCCGGCATTCGCCGTGCACCAGCGGGCGAAGTTGTCGAACGCCCGCTCGAAGCCCTTCGCCTGGCTCTCCGAGCCGGCCAGGAGCCGCTGCCGCGGGTCCACCGCCCCGTCGAGCACCAGCGCCCGTACCCGCTGGGGGTAGAGCTGGGCGTACGTGGCGCCGAGCAGGGTGCCGTAGGAGTAGCCGAGGTAGGTGAGCTTCTCGTCGCCGACGGCCGCGCGCACCGCGTCCATGTCCCGGGCGGCCTGCTCGGTGCCGTAGAGCGGGAGCTGGTCGCCGTACCTGGTGCCGCACTGCTGGCCGATCCGCCGGTTGAGGTCGACGAAGCCGTCGAAGGACGCCTGGCTCTCCGGGTCGGGGTCGTAGCCGAAGCTGGCGTCGAGCTCGGCGTCGGAGATGCACTTCACCGGGCTGGACCGGCTCACCCCGCGCGGGTCGAAACCGACGATGTCGAACCGGTCGGTCACCTCGGTCGGCAGCCCGCCGAACCCCGGCCCGAAGGACAGGTAGACCGCGGTGTCCACGCCGGACGCGCCGGGACCGCCGGGGTTGACCACCAGCGACCCGATCCGGTCGCGCTGCTTGACCGACCGGATCCGGATCAGTGCGATCTCGAAGGTCTCCCCGGCGCCCGGCCCGGCGGTCGCGCCGGCCGCCGCCCCGGTGCCCCAGTTGCGGGGTACGGCGATCCGGGCGCACTCGTAGCGCATGCCCGTCGCGCCCCGCCCGACCAGCTCGTCCGGCACCTCGGGGCACGCCCGCCAGGTCGGCGCGGTGCCCGGAGCGGCCGCTGCGCCCTCGCTCTCGGCCTTCGGGGCGAACGCCGGCAGCGTGCAGCCGGCGGTGAGCACCAGCGCCGCGAGGAACCCGGCCAGCACGGGCCGGCGGCGGATCCGGTCGGAGAAGCGGGTCACGTGGGAGCCCTCCATGATCGTGTGGACCGCCAGGCTACGCCCGGCCCGGCCCCTCGCCGACGGTCGCCGCCGGGTCGCCGCGGAGCACCTGGTCGACGTCGTAGCGGATGGGGCGCTCCAACTGGTCGTAGGTGCAGGAGCGCGGGTCGCGGTCGGGACGCCAGCGCACGAACTGGGCGGTGTGCCGCAGCCGGTCGCCCTCCATGGCGTCGTAGCCCACCTCGACCACGAGCTCCGGGCGCAGCGGCTCCCACTCCAGGTTCTTGCCGCCGGTCCACCGGCTCACCCCGCCCGGGATGCGCTGCCCCCGCTCGTGGTCGCCGTGCACCCACGGGTGGTCGCCGCCGACCTCGCGGTAGGGCTCCAGCTCGTCCAGCAGCTCCTTGCGCCGGGCCGCGGTGAACGAGGAGCTGACCCCGATGTGGTGCAGGACCCCGGCGTCGTCGTAGAGGCCGAGCAGCAACGAGCCGACCACCGGGCCGGACTTGTGCCAGCGGAAGCCCGCCACCACGGCGTCGGCGGTGCGCGCGTGCTTGACCTTGAACATGAGCCGCTTGCCCGGCTCGTAGGGCAGGTCGGCCGGCTTGACGATGAGCCCGTCCAGCCCGGCTCCCTCGAACACGTCGAACCAGCGCCGGGCCGTCTCCGGGTCGGTGGTCACCTGGGTGACGTGCACCGGTGGCCGGACCTTGGCCAGTGCCTTCTCCAGGCGGCCCCGCCGCTCCGGATAGGGCCGGTCGGTGAGCAGCTCGTCGTCGAGGGCGAGCAGGTCGAAGGCGACGAAGTCGGCCGGGGTGGTCTCGGCGAGCAGCTTCACCCGGGAGGCGGCCGGGTGGATCCGCTGGGCCAGCAGCTCGAAGTCGAGCCGCGGCTGGCCGTCGGGGCCGTCCCGGCGGATCACGATGAGCTCGCCGTCGACCGCACAGCGCTCCGGCAGCTGGCGGCGCGCCTGCTCCACGACCTCGGGGAAGTAGCGGGTCATCGTCTTGCCGCCGCGGCTGGCCAGCTCGACCTCGTCGCCGTCGCGGAAGATGATGCAGCGGAAACCGTCCCACTTGGGCTCGTAGGTCAGGCCGGGGTGGGTGGGGAGTTGGGGCACGCTCTTGGCCAGCATCGGCTCGACCGGCGGATTGATCGGCAGGTCCACGGCGACCAGTCAATCAGACCCCACCGACGGTCGTGAGGCAGATCACTGGCGGCGCCGCGGCGGCGTGTCCGGTCCCAGGCCCGTTCGTCCCCCGCGACCGGATGGTGAAAGCGCAGGTCAGCGCTAGGTTCGCGGCGTGCCGGAGTGGAGCTGCCGATGCTGCGGGCGCTGGCGGGTCAGCGTGGAACTGATCCGCGGCCGCTACCGCTACCGGCTCGTGCACCGCTACCCAGCCGAGCACGGCGGCGGCGCGAACGTCGTGGGCGAGGTGGCCTCGGTGGCCGAGCTGGAGGTGCTGCTCGGCCGGTACGCACCGGTCGGCCTGGCCGATCTGTGCGAGGCGGCCTGACCGGGATCGCCCGGCACCACCTTCTCCAGCACCGCCAGGCGGTTGCCGTTCTCGTCCGGCCGGTGCGTCACGACCCGGTAGCCGCGCCGGGCGTACAGGCCCAGATTCTCGACGCTCTCCGCGCCGGTGAACAGGGCGAACCGGGCCACCCGGCCGGCGCAGGCCGCTTCCACGGCGGTCAGCAGCCGGCCACCGATGCCGCGTCCCTGCTGGTCGGGCGCGACCGACAGCCGGCCCACGTGGGCGGTGTCGCCGTCGATGCGGGCGCGCACCGAGCCGACGAGACGGGACCCGAGCCGGGCGGCCAGCACCACGGTCGGGCCGGCCAGAGCGGCGCGGACCTCGTCCAGGGTCTCGGTGAGCGGGGGCAGGAACACGTCCCGGTAGCGCTGCGCCTCCACCAGGTACGCGGCGCGCTGCACGGTGAGGATCTCGCCGGCGTCCGCGACACCGGCCGGGGCGACGGTCAGCTGATCGGTCACCCGGCAACCTCACCACAGCCCGCCGGACCGGGCCCGGTCGGGCCACCCGGGCCGCCCGTACCCTGGCGGTGTCCGCGCGAGGAGGAGACCGACGTGCCCGAGCTGACGTACCCGGAGGTGGGGGCCACCCGCGACGGGCGCCTGCCGGCCGGCTACCACCACCTGCGCCACCGGGTCCGGCTGCCGGACGGAGCCTTCGCTGCCGCGGCCGACGCGGTGCTCGGCTGGCGGCTGCACCGGGCCGCCGGCGTGGTCATGCGCACGGACGCGCCCCGCGCCGCCCCCGGCGTGCGGGTCACCCCCGGGCTCGGCGTCGGCCCGCTGCGGATCTGGGGCCCCACCGAGGTGGTCTGGACGGTGGACGAGCCGGACCGGGCCGGGTTCGGCTACGGCACGCTGCCCGGGCATCCGGAGGTCGGCGAGGAGGCGTTCCTGGTCACCCGGACCGCCGGCCGGGTCTGGTTCGAGGTGAGCGCGTTCAGCCGTCCGGCCCGCTGGTACGTGCGCGCCGCCGGGCCGGCCGCCCGGGCCGTGCAGCGGGGGTACGCCTGGTGGCTGGGGCGGACCGTGCGCCGGCTCTGCGGGGGTCAGTAGCCGGCGAAGGAGCGGATCGGGGCGCGCGGCCCGTACTTCGGGGCCTGGATGCCGGCGGCCTCCAGCAGCACGCAGACCCGCCCCCGGTGACCCCGGAACGGCTCCAGCAGGGCCAGCATCCGGGCGTCGTCGCCACGCGGTTCCCCGGCCAGCGCCCAGGCCACCGTGTTCGGGATGTGGTAGTCGCCGACGCTCACCGCGTCCGGGTCCCCGTAGGCGACGCGGACCACCTCGGCGGCGGTCCACGGGCCGATGCCGGCGATCGCGGTGAGCCGGCGGGTGGCCTCGGCGGCGTCGGCGCAGCGTTCCAGCCGGTCCGCGACGGCGGCCGCGCGGCGCAGCGTGTCGGCCCGCCGCTGCTCCACGCCGAACGGGTGGAAGACCCAGTACGGCGTGGCCGCCACGGCGGCGGCCTCGGGCGGCAGCAGCAGGGGTTGCAGCGGCCCCGGCGCCGGCTCCCGGAAGTGCCGCACGGTCGCCGCGTACGCCCGGTACGCCTCCTTGCCGGTGACCTTCTGTTCGAAGACGGCACGCAGCAGGCGGGGAAAGACGTGGCCGGTGGCGGGCATCCGCAACCCGTGGTGCTCCCGTGCCAGCCGGGCGACCAGGGGGTGCGCGCCGGCCAGCGCGGCGAACCCGCTCAGGTCGTCGCGGAGCCCGGCCACCGCGTCGGCCCGCTCGACCACCCAGTCCGCCCCGGGGCCGTAGCCCTCGGCGGCCAGTTCACCCGCGTCGGGGCGCAACGCGAGGGTGGCCGGGCCGGCCGGGGTGCGGGCCGCCCACCAGAAGCTGCCGGCGGCGATCCGGGCGCACGGGTCGTACGGGCTGAAGGTGAGGGCGCGGACCGAGGCGGCCAGCCGGTAGCCGGCCGGCGGGCGCAGCGTGCGGCGGGCGGCGGGGGAGGTCACCCCGCCACTCTGCCAGGTGTACGGCGGGGAACCGTCGCGGCGTGGCGCGGAGCGACCGGACGGACGCGGACGGGTCGGATGGCATATCAGCCGATCCGGTAGCCGCTCGTCATCCGTAACGGCGTACTTGGCTAATGTGAACCGTCCGCGAGACGACCAAATGCCGCATTTCGGCTCGGACACCCTTCGAAACAGGATGAACAGCGGATGTTCCAGACGTGAACGGCTGTTAATGTCCCGCTTTGCCGCCACGGGGGTGGTGTTTCCGGCTCCGCGCCAATGCACGGGACCTGGACCTCCGGGCGGCCAACGGGGATGCAGTGAGAAAGGCTGTCGGCGATGGGTGCTGATCCGGTTCCTGTCCGAGTACCGACTCGGAACGTGCCCACCTCACCCGACCGGTCCTGAGCCGTGGCGGGGAAGGTCGGGATCGTCGGCATCGGCGGTCCGCTCGCATGATCGCGCTCAAGCTCTACCGCACCCTGCCGCCGGGGATGCGGCGCCGACTGGTCAACATGCTGCCCCAGCAGCGGCGGCTCAGCCTCGTGCGCACACTCACCCTGCCTGCCGGCGGGGACACCGTGCACCCGCTGGGCTCCCGGGTGACCGTCGGCGACGGCGGCGCGCGGACCGAGGCCGAGGTGGTGGCCGCGGCGACGCCGCTGGAGATGTGGCACCGCAACCTGACCGCGGTCACCGCGGCGCTCGCGGCGGCCGGCATCGACCACCACTGCCTGCGCAACGACGACTACCTGCGCAGCTCGGTCGCCGTGCTGAAGGACCGGCGCGCCGAGGTGCTCCGACTGGTTCGCTCCGCACCGGCGCTCGCCGGCGCGCACGTCCGGGTGGTCGAGGTCCGGCCCGGCCGCAACCAGCCCGACCTGGCGCCCACCGAGATCGTCCAGGTGTGGTTCCCGGTGACCGACGCCCGGGCGGGTGTGGTCCTGGGCGCCCAGTTCGCCTGCGAGATCGAGTTCTGGTCGCGGGTGGGCGACGTGGTCCGCGCCCCCCGGCACAACGCCGTGGTCGACGAGGCGCCGGCCTGGGCCGAACCGGTGCGCGTGGCGGCGGCGCTGCTCAGCCACTTCATTCCCGAGGCGGACGACCACACGTACCGCACCCGTCGGGACCTGACCGTGCGCGCGCCGGACCGGGTGGGCTTCCCCATCGATGCCGTGTTCACCTGGGTGGACGGCTCGGATCCCGAGTGGCTGCGCCGGAAGATGAGCGCCCTGGCCCTGCCCGAGGCCCGGCACGGGGTCGCGGCCAACTCCTCCCGGTACCACAACCGCGACGAGCTGCGGTACGCGATGCGGTCCCTGCACAGCTTCGCGCCCTGGCTGCGGAAGATCTTCCTGGTCACCGACAGCCAGCTGCCGAGCTGGCTCGACCCGACGCACCCCATGGTCACCGTGGTCAGCCACGCCGAACTCTTCGCCGACCTCGGCGTCCGGTCGTCGTTCAACTCGCACGCCATCGAGTCCCGGCTGCACCGGATTCCGGGGCTCGCCGAGCACTTCCTCTACTTCAACGACGACGTCTTCCTGGGCCGGCCGCTGCTGCCGACCCACTTCTTCCACGCCAACGGGATCGCCAAGTTCTTCCTCTCCCCGGCCCAGTTCGGGCTGGGCGACGCGCGGCCGAGCGACCCGCCGGTGAACGCGGCCGGCAAGAACAACCGCCGGCACATCCAGCGGCAGTTCGGTGTGACCATCACGCAGAAGATGAAGCACACGCCGTTCGCGCTCCGGCGCAGCATCATGTACCAGATCGAGCAGGTGTTGAAGGCGGAGGTGACCGAGACCGCCGGACACCTGTTCCGCCACCAGGGCGACCTGTCGATCCCGTCGTCGCTGCACCAGTACTGGGCCTACCTCACCGGCCAGGCGGTGCCGGGTGAGATCGAGTACGAGTACGCGGACCTCGGCCACCCGTCGACACCCGCCCGCCTCGCCGAGCTGCTGGCGCGCCGGCACCGTGACGTGTTCTGCCTCAACGACACGGACTCCGACCCGGGGGCCTTCGCGGAGCAGGAGCGCATGCTGGCCGACTTCCTGCCGCGCTACCTGCCCTTCCCGGCGCCGTTCGAGTTGACCGACGACGTGGTCGCCGAGCGCCGCACGGTCGGGGCTTCGGTGCTGTGGCGGCGGGCGCGCGGCGTCGACCGGCCCCGCAACCAGGTGGACGCGGCGACGACGCCCTCGCTGCGGGTCGGCGTGCAGGCGGACGGGGCGGCGGCACCCACCCTGCGGGTCGGCCCCCGGCTGGACGCGCCTACCCTGCCCTCGGTCCGCATCGCGGCCGCCCGGGTCACCGACGACGAGGGCGGTCCAGAACGCGGGACCGGAACCGCTGCCACGTTAGGAGAGGCGTCCGATGCCTGATCGCCCGGACTGGGCCGGACCGTTGCTCGCGCTGCGCCGTCGCGCCGCCCGCCTCCCGCGCGACGTCATGAGGCGGCCGGAGCGCGCCGGCGCCCCCCGGTCGATGGCGATCATGGCGCACCAGGACGACGACCTCTACTTCCTCAACCCCCTGCTGGTGAGCCAGCTGCGCAGCAGCGAGGAACACCTGACGGTCTGCCTGACGGCGGGTGAGGCGGACGGCCGTAACGTGCCGGGCGGCACCCGGGAACAGGACGCCGGCCCGGTGAACTTCGAGGCCTTCGCGGCCGCCCGCTACAACGGGCTGCGCTGCGCGTACGCGGACATGGTGCTGGGGGACCGGGACGCCAAGTGGCGCCGCGAGGTGACCGTGCTGGCCGGTGGCGCCGAGGCGGACGTGTCGATCCTGGTCGACGCTCCGCACGTCCGGCTGGTGTCGCTCAACCTGTGGTGCACGCCTCCGGCCGACGCCGTCCCCGGCGCCGGGCCGCTGCACCACCTGTGGACCGGGCAGGCGGAGTCGAACCCGACGATGATCCCGCTCGGCTCGCCGGTGTCCGGCGTGCACAGCTACACCCGGGAGAGCCTGATCGAGTCGCTCGTGCTGCTCCTGGACCGTTTCGCGCCGACCCTGCTCTGGACCATGGACCCGGACCCGGACCTGCAGGTGCACGACGGGGCCAACCCGCGGTACGCGGACTCGGGAGACCACTCGGATCACATCTCCCACACGGCCACCGGTCTGTTCACGCACGAGGCGATCACCCGGTGGTTCGCCGGCGGAGGTGGCGCGCGCACCTCGGTCGAGGCCTTCCGCGGCTACTACGTGCGGCGCTGGCCGTCCAACCTGAGCCCCGAGGGGCGCGCCCGCAAGCAGCGCTACAAGGACGTCTACGGCTGGGCCGACCGCCGCCCGAGCGGCGACCCGGCCGGCCTCGGCGACCGGAAGGTCGGCGGGGACCTGATCGGCGGGGGCAACGCCTCCGGCACCACGCTGCGCTACCCCGGCTCGCGGTCCTGGGCCGGCGCCGGGGCCGGCGGCAGGCTCTCGGCCTTCGCCGTACGTGGCGGACAGGTCGTGCAGTGGCAGGAGAGCCGCCCCGGCGAGTTCGCCGCGAGCCGGAAGGTGCCGGGGCGCCGGCTGCTGCCGCACGTGGACGCCGTGCCGACCGAGGACGGGGGCTGGCGCCTCTTCGCCGTGCGGCAGGGCCTGACCGCCGACCCCGACCGGCACGTGCGGGACCTCTGGACCGTCGTGCTGCCGGCCTCCGGGGACTACCGGGACGTCAAGTGGGAGTCGCTGGGCAACCCGAACGCGCACAGCGGCCGGACGAAGGTGCGGAACATCGGAATGCCGCAGGCCGTCCGGCTACCCGGCGACCGCCTTCTGGTGCTGGTCAGAAACGCCGGCAAGGGGCTGAGCGGGCGGCTGTACGACGGCTCGTCCTGGACGCCCTGGCGCGATCTCGACGGTGGGGGCACCCAGGACGGCCTGACCGCGACCGTGCTGGACGACGGGTCGGTCGAGGTGCTCGCGGCGGGACGGGCCGGCATCGCCCGCTGGCTGGTCTCCATCCCGGAACTCACCGCCGTGTTCTCGGTGGTGCCCACCGAGGCGCCCGCCGGCCCACCCACGGTGGTACGGCTCCCCGACGGCTCCCGGATGCTGTTCTGCCGGTGCCGCGACTCCGCCTCCATCGTGTCGTTCCGCACCGGCGACGACGGCCGGAACTGGGACCCGTCGACCCTCGTCGACCTCGGCGGCCACGGCGGGCCCGGCCCGATCGCCGCCCGGTTCGTGCCGGGCGCCGGCGCGGTGCTCGTCGCGGTCCGCGACGACGAGTCGGCGACGAGCGTGACCTGGGTGGGGCTCGACGGCCGGGCGCGCGGCCCCTGGCTGCGGGAACCCACCCCGATCGCCGGCAGTCACGCCCTGTCGATCGACTCCTCCGGGCTGCCGCTGGTGCTGGCGGTCTCCGCCGGCGGCGGACTGCTCCGGCTCCGGCTGAAGCACTCGGCCCCGTCGGTCACGTCGATGAAGGAAGTACCGTGAGCTCCACGCCCCCGGCCCTTGAGCCGCTGCAGGACCCGTCCGTCGCCCCGGGCGGGACCGATGAGGTCCGCGAGGTGCTGCTGGACGGGGGGCGCCGGCGGGCGCACGTCCGGGCGGACCTCACCCCGCTGCTCGCCCGGCAGTTGAACGTCGCGGCGGTGACGGCGGCGCTGGAGGCGCACGGCGTGGACCACTTCCTGGTCCGCGGCATGGACGACCGGGCGCCGGTGGTCGGGGTCAGCGAGGAGGATCGGGTCGCCGCGCTCGGCGCGCTCGAGAAGCTCGGTGCGACCGGCCCCTGCTACGTGAGCCAGGTGCTGCCGAAACCGCCGATCGTCAGCGCCCTGCGGGACGCCGCCGACCCGGCCGTCTGGGCGGACCTGCAGACGGTGCGTGCGCTCAAGCTGACCTGGTTCCGGGCCGACCCGGCGGGGAAGCTGATCCTCGGCACCGCGTACGGCTGCGAGGTCGAGTTCTGGCGGCCGGACCGCAGGGCCGGCGTGCTCCGCGCGCCGCGGCGCAACCGGATGGTGCCCGCGGTCTCGATGACCGGTGTGCCGGTGGAGGCCGGCGAGCACCGCTACACCCGGCTGGCCTCGGCGGCGAAGCCCGGCCGTCGCTTCCGCACCCGGCCGGAGTTCGACCACTCCCTCCCGGACGACATCGACTTCCCGATCGACGTCGTGTACACCTGGGTCGACGGCGCGGACCCGGAGTGGCAGCGCCGCCGGGCCGAGGTGAAGGGCGAGGCGTTCCACGCCGAGGCCGCCAGCGACTCGCGGTACATCAACCGGGACGAGCTGAAGTACTCGCTGCGGTCGCTGCACCTCAACGCGCCGTGGGTCCGCAACATCTACATCGTCACCGACCGGCAGCGTCCGTCCTGGCTGGACCTGAGCGCCGGGAACATCTTCCTGGTCAACCACGACGAGATCTTCACCGACCGCAGCGCGCTGCCGACGTACAACTCCTGTGCGATCGAGAGTCAGCTGCACAACATCGACGGCCTCGCCGAGCACTTCCTCTACCTGAACGACGACATGTTCTTCGGCCGGCCGCTGGCGCCGCAGACCTTCTTCCTCGCCAACGGCAACACCAAGTTCTTCCTGTCCCAGAACCGGATCCCGATCGGCCCGATCACCGATCTCGACAGCCCGGTCGACGCGATGATCAAGAACAATCGGCGGCTCATCGAGGAACGGTTCGGGCGGACCCTCACCCAGGGCAGCCAGCACGTGCCCTACCCGCTGCGGCGGAGCATCCTCGCGGAGATCGAGCGCGAGTTCCCGGCGGAGCACGCCGCGACGGTCCACAGCCGGTTCCGCAGTCCCACCGACCTCACCATCACGTACTCCCTGCACCACTACTACGCGTTCCTGACCGGGCGCGCCCTGCCCGGCCACGTCAACTACGGCTACGTCCAGCTCGCCGTCCCGGATCTCGTCGCCCGGCTGAAGCGCGCCGAGGCCCGGCGGGACTGGGACACCTTCTGCATCAACGACGCCTTCTCCACGTACGAGCAGCTCCAGCAGCAGATGGCCATCCTGGAGCCGTTCCTCGAGGCGTACTTCCCGGTGCCCAGCCCGTACGAGTCGGCGGGCCGGCCGTGAAGTTCGCCTTCCTCATCCACAACTTCTACGGTGTGGGTGGCACGAACCGGGCCGTGCTGAACCTGGCCACCGCCCTGGTGGAGGACGGTCACGAGGTCGAGATCGCCTCGGTCTTCCGCCGGCTCGACCGGACCATGTTCGAGGTCGACGACCGGATCACGGTCGTGCCCCTGGTCGACACCAGGCCGCGACGGCCCGACCGGTCCCACCCCGCGCACCGGGAACCCTCGACGCTCATCCCGGAGAGCGAGGAGTTCCACCTGCACTACAGCCGGTTGACCGATGAGCGGATCATCGCCTACCTCCGGTCCACCGACGCCGACGTGGTCGTGGGCACCCGCCCGGGGCTCAACCTCGCGGTGGCCCTGCACGGGCCGGAGCACGCCGTGCGGGTCGCGCAGGAGCACATGACCCAGGACCTGATCGACGACGCGCTGAAGGCCGAGATCAGCAGGTGCTACGGGCGGATCGACCTTGCGTACACGGTGACGAGTGCGGACGCGGCGGCCTTCCACGCCGGCAACCCGGTGCCGAACACCCGGATCGAGGTGCTGCCCAACAGCTCGCCCCCACCGGGCGTGCCGCCCGCCGACGGGCGGGCCCGGATCGTCGTGGCGGCCGGCCGGCTCGACCCGATCAAGCGGTACGACCGGCTGATCACCGCCTTCGCCCGGGCGGCGGCGGACTGCCCCGGCTGGGAGTTGCGGATCTACGGTGACGGGGAGCAGCGGTCGGCGCTCGCGGCGCTGATCCGGGAACTGGGCGTCTACGGCCAGGTCCACCTCATGGGTCGCCGGGACGACATGTCGACGGAGTGGGTGAAGGGCAGCATCGCCGCCGTCACCTCCGCACGCGAGTCGTTCGGCATGACGATCGTCGAGGCCATGCGGCTCGGCCTGCCCGTGGTGAGCACCGACTGCCCGGTGGGCCCGCGCGAGATCATCGACGACGGCGAGGACGGCCTGCTGGTCCCCACCGACGACCTCGACGCGTACGTCGTCGCGCTGCGCGCGCTGATGTGGGACGACGACCTGCGCGTACGGATGGCCAGGACGGCCCTGGCCAACTCCGCCCGCTTTGATCCGGCCCACCTGGCCGCCCAGTTCACTCGCCACTGCGCGGAGGTGCTGGCCGTCCGGCGCGGCGAGACGCCCCGCCCCCGGCGGGTCCGTCCCCGCACGGCGCGGACCGCCCTCACCCGGTCCGCCCTCGCCCGAGGTGGCGAGCTGCTCCGGGAGCCGCACCTGGTCCGGGCGCTGGCCGATCCGGTGCTGCGCGGCATCGCCGGGCACGACTTCGCCCGGCGGGCCAGCATGGGCGCTCTCACGCGGCTGGCCCGGGTCCGGCGGGCCCGGGGCACCAGCACGCGGCTGCAGCAGGCGATCCGGCGGCGGGCCTCCACCGCGGCCGACGGCCCGGTGGCGGACTGCCTCGTGCTGCCCGATCTCGGGCTGCGGCTGTCCCTCGACGCTGCCGCCTGCTCGCCCGAGGCGTCGGTCGTGCTGCGCAACCGCGACACCCGGGAGGTCGTGCAGCTCGCGCTGGCCCCGTCGCCCGACGGTCTGCGGCACGTCGCCACGCTCGACGCGGCCGGCCTCGGTGAGGGCCGGTGGAACGTCCACGTCGCGGACGGGAAGGGGGCGCGGCACCGCGTACGGCCGCGCCGCCTCGACAGCCGCGTCCTCGCCGGCCGGCCGGGCGGCGGCCGAACCGGGGTGCGGGCGCACGTCCCCTACCGCACGACCGACGGATACCTCGCGGTCCGCAGCTGGGTACGCACCGCCCACGGCGAGGTACGCGGGATCGCCCTCGACGGCGAGGGCGTCACGATCGCGTTCACCTGGCACGGGCCGGGCGCCCCGGACGGCGCGGTGCTCCGCCGGCGGGGTCACCGGCCCGACGCGCTCACGGTGCCGGTCACCTCGACGAGCGACGGGGCCCTGACCATGGTGGTGCCGCTGGCGCCGCTGGCCGACCTCCGGCTGGGCCGCTACGAGGACTGGGACATCCTCCTCCGGCAGGCGGACAGCCTCGGCGAGGTCCGGCTGGGACGGTTCCTCGACGACGTGGTCGACAAGAAGCGCACCTACAACTACCCGGAGATCCACCTGACCCAGGAGGTGGAGCTGGACCTCGTCGAGGAGGATCCGGCGCCGATGCTGCGGGTGCGCCCCTACTACACGATCGACGGCGAGCTCTCGCTCGTGGTCATCGACCGGCCGTAGTCGCCCGGGAGGAGGGGACAGCAGTGGACGAGCCGACGCAGGAGCAGCCGGGCGCGGCCCGGGCCCTCGCCGAGCCGACGAGGTTCGTGGACACCTACCGCCGGGTGCTCAGCCCCCAGGCCCGCAGGGCGATCGCCCGGCGGCTGAGCCCGCAGACCCGCCACCGGGTGAAGCAGTGGGTGGCCCAGGTGGCCGGCGACCAGCGGACCGACGGCCGGCTCGCCCGCCGGCAACCGGAACTCCTGGCCGGTGCGGACCGTGCCCTCGTCACGGTGGACCGCCGGTCGCGCGTCGCCCTGGTCCGCCCCGACGTGTCCCCCTGGTCCGCCCGGGCCGGCAACCTGGCCGCGGTCACCACGGCGCTCGCCGACGCCGGAGTGGAGCACTTCTGTGTCCGCGGGGCCTCCGACCGCAACGCGGTGGTCGCCGTCGACGCGGCCGATCGCGGACGGGTGCACGCCGCGCTCGCCGAGGCGTGCCGGCGGGTGCCCGGATACGTCGCCGAGGTCGTCGACCGTCAGCCCCGCGCGCCCCTGCCGGGGTTCGAGCCGCCGGCGTGGCGGCGGCTGCGGGAGGCCGACGTGCTCCGGCTGACCTGGTACTGGACCGATCCGCGCCACCGCCTGGTGCTCGGCGTGCCGTACGGCTGCGAGGTGGAGTTCTGGACTCGGCGGGAGAACCGGCTGGTGGCCCCGCGCCGCAACCTGGTGGCGCAGGAGCTGCCGGCGGCCGGTCCGGTGCTCCACGCGCCCGCCGACCTGTTCACCGCCCTCGGGCCGGCGACCCCGACGGTGACCGTCCGAACCCGGCCGGAGTTCGCGATCCGGCGCCCGGACGACGTGACGTTTCCGGTCGACGTCGTCTACACCTGGGTCGACGGCACCGACCCGGCCTGGCTGCGCCGGCGTGCCGAGGTGGCGGGGACGCCGTACCACGCGGAGTCGGCGAGCGCGGCACGGTTCCTCAGCCGGGACGAGCTGCGCTACTCGCTGCGGTCCCTGCACACGTACGCGCCCTGGGTGCGGACCGTGTACCTGGTCACCGACGACCAGGTGCCGGCCTGGCTCGACCCGACGGCCCCCGGGCTGCGGGTGGTCAGCCATCGGGAGATCTTCCGCGACCCGTCGGTGCTGCCGACGTTCAACTCGCACGCCATCGAGAGCCAGCTGCACCACATCGACGGGCTGGCGGAGCACTTCCTCTACTTCAACGACGACGTCTTCCTCGGCCGGGACGTCACGGCCCGGGACTTCTTCCTGGCCA
Source organism: Micromonospora terminaliae (assembly GCF_009671205.1). Taxonomy (NCBI): domain Bacteria; kingdom Bacillati; phylum Actinomycetota; class Actinomycetes; order Micromonosporales; family Micromonosporaceae; genus Micromonospora; species Micromonospora terminaliae. The sequence goes on from NZ_CP045309.1 coordinate 532,838, forward strand.
ACGGCATCACCCGGTTCTTCCCCTCGCCCGCGCTGGTGCCGCCGGGCCCGCCCGCGGCCGACGACATCCCGGCGTCGGCGGCGGGGAAGAACAACCGGACGCTGATCGCGGAGCGGTTCGGCACGGTGTTGACGCAGAAGATGAAGCACATGCCGCACGTGCTGCGGCGCAGCGTGCTGTACGAGATCGAGGAGACCTTCGCGGCGCAGCACCGGAGGACCGCCGGCAGCCAGTTCCGCAGCATCACGGACATCTCGGTCGCGTCTTCGCTGCACCACTACTACGCCTTCCACACCGGACGGGCGGTGCCGGGCGAGCTGGACTACACCATCGCCGAGTTGTCGCACCCCGACACGCCCGCGCGCCTGGCCCACCTGCTCGCCAAGCGGGACCGGCACGTGTTCTGCCTCAACGACGCGTTCTCCACCGAGGAGGACCTGGCCGCCCAGTTGTCGGTCCTCACGCCCTTCCTGGACACCTACTTCCCGGTCCCGAGCCCCTGGGAGAGGGGCTGACGTCCGGTCCGCGCAGCGGGGTGCGGCGCCGGCCCGCATCGGGCCGGCGCCGCGCCGGGACGCGGGGCTGCCGGATCGCCGCCGTCCCGGGACCAGGACGGTGGCCGGCCGCGCCCTCCCCGGCTGCGACCGGCCACCGTGTCCGGGGATCCGTCAGTACGAGTAGCCCGAGTCGCCGCCCGAGTCGCCCGAGTCGCTCGACGCCGGTGGGGCGACCGCCTTCGGGGTTCCGGTGGGCAGGCAGGTGAGGTTCTTCTTGCCGTTCGGGTCGACGACGAACCAGGTGCCGCCGACGCCCTGGCCCTTCCACTGGCCCGGCTTCTTGTCCCCGATGTAGCGGTAGACCGGCCAGCCTCCGATGGTGATCTGCCGGGTGCCGTCCTGCCGGGTGACCGTGCCGACCTTGTCGTCGGACACGCCCTGGAGCTGCGGGTTGCCGTCGGTCAGCGCGGGCGGCCAGACCTGGGCGCACTTGTCGACGCAGTTGGACTGCGGCGGGTCGGCCGAGTCCTTGTCGAACCGGTACAGGACCCAGCCGTCCTGGTCGGTGACGACCTTGCCCATCCGGGGCAGCTTCTTGCCGACCAGTTCGTCGGTGAGTTGCACGTCGGACGGGGGCGCCTTGTCGTCGGCGGCCGCGTCCGGGGACGCGGAGGCTTCCGGTTCGGCCGACGCGGTGGGTTCGGCCGCGGCGACGGCGACCGGCTCGGCCGCGCTCGAGTTCGCCCCGTCGTAGCCCGCGGGGGCGCAGGCCGTTAGTGCGACCATCGCGCTCGCGACGATGACGGTCGTCCGCTTCAGGTGTGCCACGTGCCCTCCTCGTTCTTGGCAGTTCGCCGAGTAGTACGGGCGGCGTGCTGTCAAGGTTGAAGAGAAAAGGGTGCTCCATTTCACAGTGGATCCGTTGAACCGATCCGGCCGGCGGCGCGTGGGGAGCACATCGGGGTCGATGTCCCGGGGAACGACAGAACGGCGCCGGGCGGTGTCGCTGCCCGGCGCCGGCGTTCCGGCGGGCTCAGAGGTCGCTGACCGTCACCAGCGGGCTGGCGATGCCGTTGACGTCGACCGACTGCACCTGGATCTTCTCGATGTCCTTGAGCGCGGCCGAGGTGGACGCGCTCAACTCCAGCGGGAGCTGGTTCGTGTTCGTGCCGTAGCCGCCACCCGGCACCGACCAGGTCGAGACCACCTCGCTGGTGGCGTTCTTGCGGACCACGACCAGCCGGCAGGTGCGCGGGCCGGGCAGGCGGGTGAGCTGAAGGTCGATCTGGGTGCCGTACTCCTTCGACGCCAGCCACATCGTGGTCTTCACGCCGGTGCCCGGGTCGACCGCGTTGTGCTGGTCGCCCTCCTGCTCGTTGCCGCCGACGTTCGGGTCGTTGGGGTCCGAGGGCTCGCTGTTGGGCGGCGCGGTGACGGGCGCCGTGAGGGTCGGCCCGGCCTGCGGGACCCGTTTCCCGTCGTCGCCGCCGAAGATCCCGGCCATGCCCACGCCGCTCAGGCCGCCGAACACCACGACCGCGGCCGCGGCCGCGAAGACCTGCCGCATCCGGGTGCGCCGCCGGTCCCGGCGGACCGCCATGAGGGTACGGTCCAGCAGCGCCGGATCGGTGTGCGTCTGCTCCAGCGCGGCCATCGCCTCGCCGTCGATGCCGGACAGCAGCCCCACCACCGGGACCATCGTCTCCAGTTCCGCCGCACACGCCCAGCAGGTGGCGAGGTGCTCCTCGAACCGTTCCGCGTCCTGCGGGTCCAGCACGCCGAGCGCGTACGCGGCGACATCCATGTGGTCCGCGCGGCTCATTCCGTCACCCCCCTCTCCTGCAGAGCCGTGCGCAGCGCGCGCAGCGCGTAGTAGACCCGCGACTTCGCGGTGCCGAGCGGAAGGCCCAGCTCCTCGGCCGCCTCGGGCACGGTACGCCCCCGGAAGTACGTCGCCACCAGGATCTCCCGGTGCGACTGGCTCAGCGTACGCAGCGCGTCGGCCACGGTCATCGTGCGCAGCACCCGGTCGGTGCTGTCCGCCTCGGCGAAGGCCGTCAGGTCCCGGTCGTACGTCTCCGCCGGCCGGGCCTGCTCGCTGCGGTGCTCGTCGATGGCGATCCGCCGGGCCACCGTGACCAGCCAGGGGCGCAGCGAGCCCTGACCGTGGGTGCCCAGCCGGTGCGCGTTGCGCCACGCCCGCAGCAGCGTCTCCTGCACGATGTCCTCGGCGCGCTGCCGGTCGCCGCCGGTCAGCCGCATCACGAACATCAGCAGCGGCCCGGCGTGCTCGGCGTAGAGCAGCCGGATCAGCTGGTCGGAGTGGCTGGCCTCGGTCGACGTGGCCTGGTGGCGTCCGGGAGCGGGTCGCGGCGTCACCGGGTCATTCTGGCGACCGGAGGAGCGGCCGTCGACCCCCCGGCCCGACCTCGACGCGCGCGACTGGGGCTGTGCCCGGGCGAACATCCACTCGGGCCGCGCCACCTCGCCGTGCCAGCCGGCCGCCACCGCATGCATGCAAGACCTCCGGTGTCCAATGACTCAGCCGACCCCCCACGGGCATGGCCGCCCGGTGATACGCAACGGTGCGCCGAGCGGATCAACGCCGGACGGAAAAAATTCCGGGCGGGGGCGGGGTGGAGTCGGTGGCATCGGCGTCGTGGACCACCGGGACGCCCCCGGCGAACCGGTCGAGCTCGGCGCCGGCCAGCACCCGGCCGGGGAACCAGTCCCCGGCGGCCCGCCGGGTCAGCTCCGGCACCGGTGGCTCCACGCGGGACGCCACGAGCACCAGGTTGCCGTAACGGCGGCCGCGCAGCACCGCCGCGTCGCCCACCAGGCAGGCCCGGGGCAGCACCGTGCGGACCGTGGCGACCTGCCCGCGGGCGTGCCGCAGCGGCGGGCCGTCCGCGACGTTCGCCAGGTAGTACCCGTCGGGCCGGAGCACCCGGGCCACCTCGGCGGCGTACTCCACCGAGGTCAGGTGGGCCGGGGTACGGGCGCCGGCGAAGACGTCCGCGACCACCACGTCGTAGCTGCCGTCCCGGCTCGACGACAGGGTGGCCCGGGCGTCGGCGACCCTTACCCGCAGCCGGGGATCGGCCGGCCAGGGCAGCTCCCGGCGCACCAGCTCCACCAGCGCCCCGTCCACCTCGGACACCCGCTGGGTCGAGCCGGGACGGGTGGCCTGCACGTAGCGGGGCAGGGTGAGCGCGCCGCCGCCCAGGTGGAGCACCCGCAGCGGCGCGCCGGCCGGCGCCACCAGGTCGATCGCGGCGGCCAGCCGGCGGACGTACTCGAATTCCAGGTGGGTGGGGTCGGTGAGGTCCACATGCGACTGCGGGGCGCCGTCGAGCAGCAGTGTCCAGGAACCCGGCCGGTCCGGGTCGGGCACCAGCTCGGCCTGCCCGGTGTCGACCTGCGCGACCGCCCGGTCCGCCCCGCGTCGCCGGCCCATCAGCGCCGGATCCCCCGGGCCGCCGCCGTGAGCACCCGGTGCAGCAGCCGCGCGTCGCCGAGCAGCCCGCGCAGCCGGCGCTCCAGGCCGGCGATGGGGATGAGGTTCTGCGGGGCGCGCGGGTCCTTGTACGGGGTGGAGGCGAAGCGGGGCAGCGTGACCAGGGACAGGTCGGCCAGCTCGATCGCCTCGGCCTCGGTCAGGTCGGCGGAGCACTCCACCCGCACGATGCCGGCCCACGGGGCGCCGCCGGCCACGGGCAGCCGCAGGTACCACGAGTAGCCGCCCCACGCGGTGCCCAGCCGGAACACCGGGCAGCGCTGCCCCGGCGCCAGCCCGGTGACGACCGCGGTGAGCCGGCCGTCCAGGTACTGGCTGTGCTGGGTCTTGATGTAACCGAGGGTGCGGGGCAGGTTCCGCCGGCTGCGCAGCGGCCCGTCCACGACCAGCAGGTCGCCGTCGGCGCGTACCGCGTCCGAGACCGCCACCTCCAGGGCGGTCAGCGGACCCTGCACGGCGGCCGGGAGTTTGCTCAGCTCGCCGGTGCCGCTGACCCGGTGCACCGGGTAGCGGATCGAGCCGGCCACCACGTCCTGCGCTGAGGGGCTGGCCGTGAACAGGCCCCGGCCCACCCGCGAACCGGCCAGCTCCGCCGCGCCCCGCTCCAGGTCGCAGCGGACCACGCCGGCCGCGTAGGAGGCGGCGATGCCGGGAAACGAGCCGCCGTCGTCCTCGGCCGTCCAGACGCTGGCGTCGATGCGGCGCACGCCGTCGACCAGCAGCACCACGGCCGGGGCCGCGACGTCGCGCCGGACGTCGAGGGCCCGCCAGTCGGCGGCCGGAAGCTCGACGTCGGCGTCGACCTGGGCGCTGCTCGGCGCCGCCGGACCGCCCCCGCCGCCCGCCTCGAACGACGCGCCGTACGCCGGGTCCCAGGCGTCGACGAAGAACCTCGTCACAGGCCCGTCCGCTCGACACGGGCCGTCCGGGCGTCCTTGCGGACCTCGAAGCGGACCGGGATCCGCTCGGCGAGCGCCGGCACGTGGGTGACCACACCGACCATCCGGTCGCCCCGCGCGGCCAGGTTCTCCAGGGTGGCGGCCACCGTGTCGAGGGTGGCGGCGTCCAGCGTGCCGAACCCCTCGTCGAGGACGATCGACTCCAGGCTGGCCGCGCTCGTGGACATCCCCGCGAGCTGCTCGGAGAGGGCCAGCGCCAGGGCCAGCGACGCCTGGAACGTCTCCCCGCCGGAGAGCGTGCGCACCCCGCGCCGCAGCCCGGCGTCGTGGTGGTCGACCACGAAGAACTCGCCCTTGTCGTGCACGAGGTCGTACTGGCCGCCGGACAGCTCGCGCAGGATCCGCGAGGCGCCGTCGACCAGCAGGTCCAGTGCCTCGGCCAGCAGCCAGCGCTCGAAGTTGTTGGCCCGCAGGTGCCCGGCCAGGGCGCGGGCCACCCGGGCCTCCCGCTCGTGGCCGGCCCGCTGCTCGTGCAGCTCGGCGGCCTGCGCGCGGCGCTCCTCCAGCCGGCGCAGCTCCGCCTCGGCCCGCTCCACCGCCACCGCCGCGTCGCGCTGCGGGTCCTGCGGCGCGGGCAGCCCGGCGGCCTCGAAGAGCGCGCCGATCCGCTGCGCCACCTCGCCCGCCGCGGCCTCGGCGGCCTCCACGGCGGCGGCCAGCCCCGCCCGGTCGGCGCGCCGCCGCCCGGCCTGCTCGGCCGCCCACGCGGCGAGGGCCGTCCAGGCGCCGGCCACGTCGTCGCGGTCGGCGGCGGGCGGGCCGAACCGGGCCAGCCCGTCGCGGACCGTGTCGAAGTCGCGCCAGGCCCGCCGCAGCCGCTCCTGCGCGCCGTCCAGGGCGCCGCGGGCCCGGCGCGCGGCGTCACGACCGGCGCGTACCGCGCCCGCCGCCTCGTCCAGCGCCCGGCGCAGCCGCGCCTGCTCGGCCAGGGACGCGCGCAGCGCCTCCGGCGTGGCGGCGCCGGCGAGCTGCGCGTCCAGCTCGGCCAGCCGGGCCTGGAGCTGGTCGTGCTCGGCGCGGGCGCGCAGCAGCACCCGATCCAGCTCGCGGGCGGCCGTGTCCCGCTCCTGCACCACCCGCTTGGCGGTCTCGCTGGCCGCCCGGGCCGCCTTGCCGGCCGCCAGCGCGCGGGCCACCGCCGATCCCTTCGGCACGGCCGGAACCCGGGGGACCGGCTGCTCACAGACCGGGCACGGGCCGCCGTCGACCAGGTGCGCCCGCAGCGCCACCGCCTGGTCGGTGGCCTTCGCCTCCTCGTGCGCCCGGAAGGCCGCCTCCAGCTCAGTCTCGGCACGCTCGGCCTCGGCCCGGGCCGTCGCCAGCGCCCCGGCCGCCGCGTCGTGCTCGGCCTGCGCCGCGTCCACCGCCGCGCGGACCGCCGCCGCCTCGCCGGTCAGCCGCTCGCGGTCGCCGTGGGCCTTGAGCTGGAGGCGCAGCGCGCTCTCGTCGCCGGCCGCGGCCAGCTCGCCGCGCACCTTCTCCTCGCGCTCCTCGGCCAGCCCCACGGCGGCGGCCGCCTCGTCGGCGGCGGCCCGCGCGTCGGACACCGCCCGGGCCAGCTGGGCGATCCCGTCGGGCGGCCGGACCCGGGCCAGCACGGTCAGCTCGGCGTCGAGCGCCGCGAGCGCCGCCGCCTGCTCGCGCGCCGTCGCCCGCACCCGTTCCAGCTCCGGTACGGCCGCCTCGACGGCCCCGGCCAGCTCGCGCATCCGGTCGACCCGCTCCGAGGCGGCGGCCAGGCTCTCCTCGTCGACGTCGGCGAGGCCGCCGAGTACCTTGTCGACCGCCTCCAGCTTCGCCTCGGCCTGGCCGGCGCGCTCGGTGGCCTTCTTCTGCACCTCCTCGTAGATGCCCAGCCCGAGGAGGTTGACGAGGATCTGCTGCCGGGTTGCCGGCTTGGCGTGCAGGAAATCGGCGAACTGCCCCTGCGGCAGCACCACGCAGCTGGTGAACTGCTCGTACGGCAGCCCGACCGCGTCCAGCACCGCCTGCTCCATCTCGGCCGGGGTGCCCGCCACCACCTCGCCGAGGTCTTCCGGGCTGAGCCCGGTGTCGAGCTTCGTGACGTCGAACCCGGGCGGCATGAGCTGGAGCCCGGCGTTGGCGGTCTTCACCGTGCCCCGGCCGTCCCGACGGACGACCCGGGTGGCCACGTAGCGGTCGCCGGCGGACTCGAAGACCAGCCGCACCCGCGCCTCGGTGGCCGAGGGGGCGAGGGCGTTGGCCAGCCCTCGCGTGCCGCCCCAGCGGGGCACGGTGCCGTAGAGGGCGAAGCAGATCGCGTCGAGCACCGTCGACTTGCCCGAGCCGGTCGGCCCGACCAGCGCGAAGAAGTCCGCGTCGGTGAAGTCGACCGTGGTCTCCTCGCGGAAGACGGTGAAGCCCGCCATGTCCAGCCGCATGGGCCGCATCAGTGCTCCACCTCCTCGAGCAGCTCGTCGAAGAGCTCCCGCACGTCGTCGTCGGCGTGGCCGCGGCTGCCCAGGTAGTCGGCGAACAGCTCGCGCGGCGAGCGGCCGGCCCGCTGGGCGGTGCGGGTGCCGCTGCCCGGTGCGGGCACCAGCTCCGGGTCGATCCGGATCTCCAGCGCGCGGGGGAGCAGCTCCTGCACCTCCTCGCGCAGCCCGGCGCGGGGCTGCTCGCGGACGTAGACCCGCAGCCAGCCCTCGGGCACGTCGATCTCGGCGAGCTGGGCCAGGGTGCCGCGGACCGTGCGCAGGGGGACGGCGCCGGGCACCGGCACCTCCCGGATCTGCGCGGCGGTCGTCGCGGTCACCTCGACGATCGTCACCGACCCGACGTTCTCCTGCTCGCCGAAGTCGACGGCGAGCGGGCTGCCGCTGTAGCGGACCGGGCAGGGGCCGATCACCCGCTGGGAGCGGTGCAGGTGGCCCAGCGCCACGTAGTGCGCGTTGCCCGGGAACACGGTGGCCGGCACCGCGTAGCCGAGCACGGTGTGCGCGTCCCGCTCGCCGCCGCCGGTGCTGGCGCCGACCACGGTGAGGTGGGCGGTGACCAGGTGCACCCGGTCCGGCTCGGTGAACCCCTCGGCGAGCCGGGCGAGCACCCGCCCGAGGTGGTCGGCGTAGGTCTGGTTGGCCTCGGCGGCCGTCAGCGCGTACATCTCCACGGCGCGGACGGCGTAGCGCTGGGAGAGGAAGGGCAGCGCGGCGACCTGCCAGCGCTCGCCGTCGCGGGTGGTGCCGTCGATGACGTGCTCGGCCGGATTCTCCCGGACGCTGCCCCGCAGCGTGATCCCGGCGGCCTCGGCCCAGGGGCGCAGCGCGTCGAGCGCCGCGCCGTTGTCGTGGTTGCCGCCGATGGCCACCACGTCGGCCCCGGTGCGGCGCAGCGCGGTCAGCGCCCGGGTGACCAGCCGGGTCGCCTCCGGGGTGGGCGCGGCGGTGTCGTAGAGGTCGCCGGCCACGATGACCAGGTCGGGCCGCTCGACCCGGGCGATCTCGATGACCTGGGCGAGCACCTGCTTGTGCTCCTCGGCCCGGGACTGCCCCTTGAGGACCTTGCCGACATGCCAGTCGGAGGTGTGCAGGATCTTCATGGTCAGCCCTCTAGAACGGGATGTCGTCGTCGGAGGTGCCCGAGCCCACGACCGCGAACGGGTCGGCCGCCTGGGTGATCGAGCGCAGCGTCTCCGAGGGCGCCCGGCCCGCCTCGGAGACCCGGGTGGCCCAGGCCGGGAAGGGGAACTCCAGGCAGAGCGGGACCGGGATGTCGGGCTGGTTGACGAACATGGTTCCCGGCTTGGCGAGCAGGGCGCGCTGCCGCTGGGCGGGCGGCAGGAAGCCGTATTCGGGGCGGGACGCCTCGGCCGGGTCGAGCCGGCCGACGACCCGGATCGCCGAGTTGGTGACGATCCGCCGCTCGACCTCGCTGGCGGTCTGCTGGGCGCCGACGAGGATCACCCCGAGCGAGCGGCCACGCTCGGCGATGTCGAGCAGCACCTCCTTGATGGGCGAGGAGCCCTCCCGCGGGGCGTACTTGTTGAGCTCGTCGAGGACGACGAACAGCAGCGGTTTCGCGGTGCCCGCCTTCTCCTTGCGCTCGAACTCGCTCTTGAGCGTCACGCCGACCACGAAGCGTTGCGCCCGGTCCGGCAGGTTGTGCAGGTCGACCACCGTGACCTGGGCGGACTCGGCGGTGTTGATCGAGTGCGGGCGGCGGGTGGCCAGGTCGCCCCGGATCAGCCGGCCCAGGTCCTTCTTGCTGCCGATCAGCCGGCGGGCGAACGCGTTGACCGTGCCGAGGCCGACCGCGCTGCCCGCCCAGTCGCCCCGGGTCTCGTCGTCGTTGAGCTGCTCGACGATGTGGTCGACCAGGTCGGCGTAGGACCCCAGCCGCACCCCGTCGATGCTCACCCCGCCGTCGGCGGGCTGGGCGTATCTCGCCAGGTGGGCGGCGACCGAGTGCACCACCATCGTGTACTGCTGCCGCTCGTCGTCGGCGTCGGCGAAGACGTAGGGGAGCAGGCGGTCGGCGCAGAACTCGCTCAGCGTCCAGTAGAAGCTGTCCACCCCGGTGAGCCGGCTGCTCACGTCGGGGGTGCCGGAGGAGTCGCCGACCCGGGGCGGGGCGTGGACCCGGACGTCGGGGAAGGCGCCGGCGTCGAGCCCGAGCTTCGCGTAGCCGGCCCGGGTGGCGTCGTCGAGCCGCGTGTTGGGGTGGTCGAGGAAGAGCAGGTCCTCACCCTTGACGTTGAAGATGAGCGCCTTGGCGTTGACCGCGTCGCCGCCCAGCACCCCGGAGCGGAAGACCGAGTAGAGCAGGAAGGTGGCGAAGCTGGTCTTGGTGGCCACGCCGGAGATGCCGGAGATGGAGACGTGGGCACCCCGGGTGCCGTCGAGGAAGTCGGCGTTGAGGTAGACCGGGACGCCGTCGCGGCCCATGCCCATGGGGATGCGCCGCTCCATCCGGTCGAAGTGCAGGGCCCGGGCCCGGGCGTCGCCCTCGGCCCGGTGCACCACGGCGCCGGGGGTGGGCGGCACGTAGAACTCCGGGTCGACGCGGGTGGTGGTGACCTCGGCGGCCTCCTGCACCTGGGCGGGGAGGGTGCCGTCGGCGATGGCGAACACGTCGGAGTCGAACTGCGCGCCCTCGTGCCGGGCGCGCACCTGGGTGACCACCCCGGCGATGGTGACCGGCTCCCGGTCGGGCAGCTCGCGGCGGGTCACCACGACGTCGTCGAGCTGGAGGTAGCTGCCGGGGGCGACCGCCGTCCAGAAGGTGAGCGGGGTGGCGTCGGCGGTGCCGAGCACCCGGCCGACCCCGTCGCCGGGGCCGTCGAGCAGGTCGTCGGTCATCGGCGGTCTCCGGTCGGCTGGTCGTCCCGTTCACGGCGCACGTCGTGCATCCTGCCCGAGGGATGCGACAGGTTGCCACGCGACGCGGCGGACGCCACCTCGCCGTTCCGCGGATCCTGCGCAGCGGGTCCGTCCGCTGACTCTCCGTACGCCCTGGTCGGCCGTTCCGGCACCCGCGGGCCGGATCCCGGGAGATCCTGCAAGGGGCCGGAGGACGGATGGCACGAGGAGCGGCGGTGGAGGCAGTCCGGAGCCGGACGGCGATGCTGCTGGTGCTCGCCGTCCTGCCGCCGGTCCTGGAGGAGGCGGCGCTGGTCGCCATCAGCTTCCACGGCGCCCGAGGGCTGGCGCCCCAGGTGACCGCGGTCTGGCCGTACGACTCGTTCCACGACCTGCGGTGGCTGCTGGTCTACCACAACTCCTGGTGGACCTTCGCTCTCGGGCTGGTGGTGCTCACCGTCTTCCGCGGTCTGCTCACCGCCGGGCTGACCGCCCTGGCCTGGCCCGAGCGGGCGCCACGTCCCCCGTTCGGCTGGCTGGTCCGGCGGAACCTGGAGGTGGCCGCCCTCGCCCTGGTCATCATCTCGCCGTGGGCGGCGATCTCGGTCGCCTTCTCGGCCGTCGCGCTCTCGCTCTACCTGTTCGCCTCGCTCGCCCCGATGCTGGTGCTCGCCCCCTTCCTCCAGCGCGCCGGGGTGGTCCGGAACTGGTGGCGCGGCCTGCCCACCATCGAGCTGCTCGGCTGGTCGGTGCTCAACTTCGTGGTGCTCACCGTCGCGGGTGCGGTCATCTCCAGCACGACCGGCTGGTGGGGGGTCCCGGTTGCGGCGCTGGCCGGCCTGGCCAACGGCCTGCTCTGGCAGCGCACCGTTTCGGCCGCCGTGCTGCCCGCCCGGATCCGCCTGGCCCGGGTCCCGGTTGCGCCGGTGGCGATCGCCCTCACCATGGCCGCCGCGGTCGCGTCGCAGACGCTCGTCGGCCTGGCGGCGGGTCCGCCGGCGGAGTGGCGGCCCCCGGTGCTCGCCGAGCGGCTCCCCGACCGGGTGCCGCACGCGGTGATCGCCATCGCCGGGCACGACTCGCAGTGGAACGGTCGCCTACCGGAGGATCCCCGGGTGGAGCGCTTCTCCTACGTGGGCCTGGACCGGCAGGGCCGGCCGCTGCCGTACGGGCCGGAGGCGACCCACCAGTCCCTGGACTCCAGCGCGGTCCTGCTCGCCACGCAGGTGAGCGAGTTGCACCGCCGTACGGGCCGGCCCATCGCCCTGCTCGGGTTCAGCGAGGGGGCCATGGTGGCGCGGACCTACCTGGACAAGTGGGCGCAGCCCCTGCCGGTGGAGGCGGTGCTGCTGTTCAGCCCGCTGATCCAGCCCGGCCGGGCCTACTACCCGCCCGCGGGCTACGAGGGGTGGGGCGTCGCCGCCGGCTGGGAGCTGCGCGGGATCTTCTGGCTGGCCAACCTGGGCCGCAGCGTGAAGAGCCGGCCGGACGAGCCGTTCGTGCGGTCGGTGCTGGTCAACGCGCCCTTCTACCGCAACCGCACCCTCTGCCCGGTGGCCGGCGTCCGCGTGATCGCCTTCCTGCCCACGGTCAGTGCGGCGGAGGCGCCGCCCGGCGAGTACAGCCGGATCCCGGTGTTCCAGATGCCCGCCCTGCACGGGGGGCTGATCGGCCAGCGGCTCGCCCAGGAGCGGGTCGTCGACTTCCTCGCCGGCGGCCGGGTGGACGAGCCACGCCGGGAGTACCGCCTGCTCCAGCGGCTCGGCGCGGCGTGGCAGGCCCCGCCGCTCCCGCTGGCCCTGAACCCGGTGTGGGCGGCGGACCGGGAGGGCGACCCGGCCATCACGGGCCGGATCTGCGAGCCCCGCTGACCGTCGGGCGCATCCCGCCCGGCCGGGTGGCCCGGCGGTGCCGGAGCAGCAGCCGGATCGCCGCGGCGTCGACGGCGGCCACCAGGAGCACCCGGATCGGCGCGTACGGCAGGAGGAGCAGGTCCACGGCGATCGCCAGCAGGGCGCCGCCGATCGCGACGGTGGCCGCGCCCCGCCGGCCGGTGACCGCGGCCACCAGGCCGGCGAGCGCGACCGCCACTCCGACCGTCAGCTGCGACCAGGCCCAGGCGGTGAGGTCGACCGGGTAGAGGCCGCCCCGGATCAGCACCATGAACGTCCCGGACCGGAGCATGCCGTACGCGGCCAGCGCGTCGGCCAGGCCGGTGGCGACCAGCAGCGTACCGGCGAGCACCGGGCGGCCGGTCCGCTCCGGCGCCGTGACGGTGGCCCCCGGTGTCCGCATTCCCCGAGGTTACGGCGCTGATCATGGGCGAGTCCGCGAGACGCCGCAGCCCGACCCGGCCGGAGGCGCCTCAGCGCTCGGCGAGCACCTCGCGCAGCCGCGCGGCGAAGGCCGGCGGGTCCTCGACGAAGCCGATGTGCCCGCCCGGGAACATCGTCGGCGCCGTGCCCAGTGCCGCGGCGAGCGCCCGGGAGGTGCGGTCGCAGACCTCGCCGGCCGACCGCTCCCCGAGTCCGACGACGATCCGGGCCGGTCCGTCGCGCAGGGCGTCGACGTCGGGCCGGAAGCGGGTGGTTCCCCGGATCATGTGCAGGTACTGGAAGTGCTCGTCGGCCGCCGCCTGCGGATCGGGCTCGCCGCCGAACATGCCCAGGACCACCTCCTCCGGCAGCTGGATGTTCGCCGCGGCGAGGAACTTGCGCCCGGCGCCGAGCCGGTCCCCGGCCCGGTAGGTGGCGATCATGTCGTCCTCGCTCGCCAGGAGTTCGGCCCGGTCCGGCAGCAGGCCGAGCAGCGGCGGTTCGTGCGCCACGACCGTGTGCACCCCGGCGGGAGCCGCCTGGGCCAGGGCGAGGACGGTCACCGCCCCGCCGCTGGACCCGAGCACGGCGGCCGGGCCCGCGTCGACGTGGGCGAGGAGCCGGACGACGTCGTCGGCGCGCAGCTCGGGGGTCGAGTCCTGGTGCGGGTCGTGCAGGACGCTGCGGCGGATCCCGCGCGGGTCGGTGGTCAGCACCGTGTGCTCCGCGGCCAGCAGGTCGGCCAGCGGGGCGAAGGCGTCGGCGTCCATCGGGGCGGCGACCAGGGCCACGAGCGGGCCGTGCCCGCGTACCTCGTAGTACAGCCGCCCGTCGGGCACCGCCAGGGTGCCGGTGGTGACGGACGCGGTCGACATGCTGCTCATCGGGTCCTCCGGAGTCGTGGTGGGTGAGCCGTTCACCTTCCTGACTCCGGCGCTGCGGCAGAATCGTCGGTGTGAGCGTCAGTTCTCCCGCCGCCGCCGGATCCGCGGACCGGCCGCCGGCCGACGAGGCCACCTTCACGGCGCTCGTCGCGCCGCTGCGCCGGGAGCTGCACGCCCACTGCTACCGGATGCTCGGCTCGGTCCACGACGCCGACGACGCCCTCCAGGACGCGCTGCTGCGGGCGTGGCGCGGGTTGCCGACCTTCGCGGGGCACGGTTCGCTGCGGTCGTGGCTGTACACCGTGGCGACCCGGGTCTGCCTCGACGCGATCGCCGGCCGCGCCCGGCGGGCCCTGCCGGTCGACCTCGGCCCGGCCAGCGACCGGGCGGTGACCGACAGCGGTCCGCTCCACGACGTCGCCTGGCTCGGCCCGTACCCGGACACCGGCCTCGCGGCCGGCCCCGTCGCCCCCGGTGCCCGGTACGAGCAGCGCGAGGCCGTCGAGCTGGCCTTCGTGGCCGCGGTGCAGCACCTGCCCGGTAACCAGCGGGCCGCGCTGCTGCTCTTCGACGTCCTCGGCTACCCGGCCGCGGAGATCGCCGCCATGCTGGGCACCTCGACCACGTCGGTGAACTCGGCCCTCGCGCGGGCCCGCCGGGTGCTCGCCCAGCGGGCTCCCGCCGCCACCCAGCAGCGCACCCTGCGGATGCTCGACGACGTGCGGCTGCGGGAGGTCGTCACCGGCTACACGGCGGCCCTGGAGAACGGTGACGCGGACGCCCTGGTCGCCCTGCTCACCGAGGACGTCACCTGGTCCATGCCACCGATGCCGCACTGGTACCGGGGCGTCCCCGCCGTGCTGGACTTCGCCCGGTCGGCGCCGCTCGGCCCGTGCGGCAGCTGGCGGCACCTGCCCGTCGGCGCGAACGGGCAGCCCGCCGTCGCCGGCTACCTGCGCCGGGCCGGGACCGGCCCGTACCTCCCGTGGTCGGTGAACGTGCTGACGCTGCGGGAGGGCCGGATCGCCGGGATCACCTCGTTCCTGGGCGCGGCGCACGTCACGGCGTTCGGGCTGCCGGACGCGCTGCCGCCGACCCGCTGACCCCGCGGGGTGCCCGCCCACCCGGCCCCGGCCGTGGGAGGCTGCCCGCGTACCCCCTCCGGTGTGGCGCCCGGTCAGGCGGCGGGTGCGGCGCCGGCGGGCGGTGTCCCGCCGGGGTCGCGGGCGTAGCGCAGCATCAGCACGCCGTCGGCGGCGGCCAGCACGTGGCGCAGCGGCAGGTGCCGGGGCGCGCTGCCGGCCCCGGCGGTGATCCGGCCCGGGCCGGCCCCGGCGAGCAGTGGCGCGACGGTCAGGCACAGCTCGTCCACCAGGTCGGCCGCGGTGAGCGCGCCGAACAGCTGCGGCCCGCCCTCGCAGAGCAGCTGGTCGAGCCCGCGCCGGCGCAGCTCGGCCAGGCCGGCGGCCAGGTCGACCCGGTCGGTGCCGCAGCGGACGAGGTCGGCCACCTCGGTCAGCCCCGGCGGCGGCTCGGCGTTCGCGCGGGTGAGCACGAGCGGCCGGACCGGCGCGTCGGCGAAGCAGGCCTGGGCCGGGTCGAGGTCCAGCGAGCCGGAGACCACCACGAGGGTCGGATATTCGGCGAGGCCCTGCTCGCGGCGCCAGGCGCGGCGCGCCTCGCCGAGCCGGACCGCCCGGTAGCCCTCGTGGCGCAGCGTGCCGGCGGCCACCACGAGCCCGTCGCAGAGCATCCGCAGCAGGCCGAAGACGCGCTTGTCGGGCTCGCCGGAGAGCCCGGCGGAGTAGCCGTCCAGGGTGACCGCGCCGTCGGCGCTGGCCACGAAGTTCACCCGCAGGTGCGGGTGCGGGGCGCGGCCGTAGAGCGCGGTCAGCTCCGGGTCGGTCAGCGGCCCGGTGACGGGTGCCGGCCAGATCCGTTCGATCGGTGTTCCGACGCTCATTCGCCGGCCGGACCGGTGACCGGAGGGGTCGGTTCGGGGGTACGGTGCTGGCAGTCGCACCACTTCCGACCAGGACAGTCGTCGTGCCGTCGCTCCCGGCACGCTCGGCAGATCATGTGGGCAGCCTATGCCGGGGAAGGATGGGACAGCATGTCGCGTCAGATCTTCCAACTGAAGATCTCCCTCGCCGGGGTCCGGCCGCCGGTGTGGCGGCGGGTTCTGGTCCCCGGCGGCTACACCCTGGACCGGCTGCACCGGGTGGTCCAGCACGCGATGGGCTGGCGCGACTGCCACCTGCACTCGTTCGACATCGACGGCCGCCAGTACGGCGAGCCCGACCCGGACGGCGAGCTGGCGCTGCGCGACGAGCTGGACGTCCGGCTGGACGCGGTGGTGGGCAAGGGCGACCGGTTCCGCTACACCTACGACTTCGGGGACTGGTGGGAGCACGACCTGGTGGTCGAGGACGTGTGCACGGCGGACCCGGACGAGCGCTACCCGGCCTGTGTCGAGGGGGAGCGGGCCTGCCCGCCGGAGGACGTGGGCGGCCCGGCGGGGTACGCCGTCCTGCTGGCCGCGCTGGCCGACCCCGGGCACGCCGAGCACGGGATGATGCGGGAGTGGGCCGGCCCCGGTTTCGAGCCGGATCTCTTCGCTGCCGACCGGGCCACCACCCTGCTGCGTCGCTTCTGCTGACCGCGTCTCCGGCGGTGCGCCGTGGGTCGGCGCGGTAACGATCTGGGAACGCTCCCATCGGTCTATTGACACCCCTGACACGTCCCGGCAATCTCATGGGAGCGCTCCCGGACGTGTGTCCCAAGCCACATCGTCGCGGCGGCGCCCCAGAACCAGAGCCTCACCATGCGACCCGCCCGGCCGACGGGCGGTCGCGAGTCAGAACCCACCACACGAGTTACCCACCTGAGAGGGGTCAGGGATGAGCGTCATGAGGCGCCGCCTCCGGATTGCCGCGGCCGCCGTGCTGGCCACGGGCCTTGCTCTCGGCAGCGCCGGGTGCAGCAAGAAGAACGACGACGAGGGGTCGACCGGCGAGGGCGGCCAGGTCAAGCTGGTCCTGCAGACCTTCCAGAACTTCGGGTACGACCAGGCCATCAAGGACTTCGAGGCGGCGCACCCGAACATCAAGGTCGAGCACCAGAAGATGGGCGAGCTGCGCGACTTCCAGCCGAAGCTGGTGCAGTGGCTCGCCGCGGGCAGCGGTGCCGGCGACGTGGTCGGTCTGGAGGAGGGCGTCCTGTTCGGGTACGTCCAGAACCCCGACAAGTTCGCCAACCTGCTCGACCTGGGCGCCGGTGAGCTGAAGGCCAACTTCCCCGAGTGGAAGTGGAACAACGCCCTGACGCCGGACGGCAAGAAGCTGATCGCGCTCGGCACCGACGTCGGTGGCCTGGCCATGTGCTACCGCAAGGACCTGTTCCAGCAGGCCGGTCTGCCCACCGACCGGGACGAGGTCTCGAAGCGGATCAGCACCTGGCAGGACTACATCGCGCTGGGCAAGGAGTTCAAGGCCAGCGGCAAGGTCAAGGCCGCCTGGCTGGACAGCGCCACCAGCCTGATGCAGCCGTACGTCATGCAGAACTCGGAGACCTTCTTCTTCGACAAGGACAACAAGTTCATCGGCGACACCAACCCGGTCATCAAGCAGACCTGGGACATGGGCCTGCAGATGGCCAAGGACGGGCTGACCGCCAAGACCCAGCGGTGGAGCGCCGACTGGGACGGGGCTTTCAAGAACTCCGCGTTCGCCACCCTCCCCTGCCCGTCGTGGATGACCGAGGGTGTCATCGCCCCGAAGTCCGGCCCGGCGAACTCCGGCAAGTGGGACATCGCCAAGATCCCCGGCGGCGGCGGCAACTGGGGTGGCTCCTACCTGGCCGTCCCGGCGCAGACGAAGCACCCGAAGGAGGCGTACGAGCTGGCCAAGTACCTGACCAGCAAGGAGGGCCACCTGGCGGCGTTCAAGGAGGCGGGCGCCATGCCGTCCGACATCGCCGGCCTCGAGGACCCGGCGTTCAAGGACAAGACGAGCGAGTACTTCAGCGGCGCGCCCACCGGCAAGATCTTCGGTGAGAGCGTCAAGAACATGAAGCCCGTCTTCCTCGGTGCCAAGCACCAGCAGGTCTGGGAGACCATCTTCGAGCCGCAGATGCAGGCGGCCGAGCGTGGCCGGCTCAGTTCGGATGCCGCCTGGAAGAAGGCGGTGGACGAGGCCAAGAAGGCGACCAGCTGAGTCGCCGGTGACCGGCCGAGCCCACGGGGAATCGCTGCCCGTGGGCTCGGCGGCGGCGCCCACACCCGGCCCACGGGTGTGGGCGCCGCGGCGAGGTCGCCGCCGTCCCACCTCCCGGAAGGACCTGCAATGAGTTCTACTGTCCGCGCGGTGCCACCATCGCGCGCCGGCTCGCCGCCTCCGCCCGCCCCGCTGCACCGCCGCCGGACGTACCGGCTCGGCCGCTGGGACCTCAAGTACTCCCCGTACCTCTACGTGGCCCCGTTCTTCGTCCTCTTCGGAGTCTTCGGCCTGTTCCCGGTCCTGTACACGGTCTACGTCTCGCTCTTCGACTACGAGCTGCTGAGCGGGACCAGGGAATTCGTGGGGCTGGAGAACTACCACCTCCTGATGCAGGACGCCCAGTTCTGGAACGCGGCCTACAACACCCTCGGCATCTTCGTGCTCAGCACCGTGCCGCAGCTCATCGTGGCGCTGATGCTCGCCAACCTGCTGAACCGGCAGATGAAGGCACGCACGCTGCTGCGGATGGGTGTGGTCATCCCCAACATCACCTCGGTGGCCGCGGTCGGCATCATCTTCGCGCTGATCTTCGCGGACCGGTACGGCCTCATCAACTGGTTGCTCGGCACGGTGGGATTCGACCCCATCGCCTGGCGGGACAACCGCTTCGCCTCCTGGTTCGCCATCGCCTTCATGGTCGACTGGCGGTGGACCGGCTACAACGCGCTGATCTACCTCGGTGCCATGCAGGCCATCCCGAAGGACCTGTACGAGTCGGCGTCGCTGGACGGGGCCTCGACCTGGCGGCAGTTCTGGGCGATCACCGTGCCGCTGATCCGGCCGACGATCCTCTTCACGATCATCATCTCCACCATCGGTGGCTTCCAGATCTTCACCGAGCCCCTGATGTACGGCAACGGCCTGGTCCGCGGCGGGGTGGACCACCAGTTCCAGACCCTGGCCATGTACATCTACGAGAAGACCTTCACCGGGAACTCCGAGTACGGGTACGGCTCCGCGATGTCCTGGCTGCTCTTCATGATGATCATCATCTTCGCGCTGATCAACTTCGCGCTGGTACGCCGGTCGGTGAAGGGGGACAAGAAGTGACCACCACGCGCACCCTTCCCCGCTCGGTCGCCCCGTCTCCGGTGGCGCCCCGCAACCGCGGCCGGCTCCCCGGTGCCCAGCTCTGGCAGGCCAGCCCGCTGACCTACCTCGCGCTCATCCTCGGCGGCGTCCTGTCGGTCTTTCCGATCATCTGGTCGTTCATCATCGCTTCGCGGGACAACAGCGCGGTCTACGAGATGCCGCCGACCCCCGGCGACCAGCTGTTCACCAACATCGACCGGATGCTCGCCAACGACGACGCCGCGTTCGTCTACGGCCTGGTCAACTCGGCCGTCGTGTCGACCGTCGTCACCATCTCGGTGATCTTCTTCTCCAGCCTGGCCGGCTTCGCCTTCGCCAAGCTCAAGTTCCGGGGCAGCAACGCGCTGCTGCTGATCATCATCATGACCATGATGGTGCCGACCCAGCTCGGTGTCATCCCGCTCTACCTGATGATGGTGGAACTCGGCTGGACGGGCACCCTGCAGGCGGTCATCGTGCCGTTCCTGGTGCAGGGCTTCGGCGTGTTCATGATGCGCCAGTACGCGATGTCCGCGATCAGCGACGAGCTGATCGAGGCGGCCCGGCTCGACGGCTGCTCCACGTGGCGGATCTACTGGAACGTGGTGCTGCCCGCGCTGCGGCCGGCGGCGGCGGTGCTCGGCCTGCTGACCTTCATGCAGACCTGGAACGAGTTCCTCTGGCCGTTCATCGTGCTGACCCCGGACACGCCGACGGTGCAGTACTCCCTGAAGATCCTCTCGTCCGGGCTGTACCAGACGGATTACGTGGCACTCTTTGCTGGTACCGCGCTGGCGACCCTGCCACTGTTGATCGTGTTCATCATCTTCGGCCGCCAGATCATCGGCGGAATCATGGAAGGCGCCGTCAAGTCGTGAGCAACCCAGCCAGCCCGCCCGCCGTCGGAGTCCTCGACCAGGGCGCGGCAGCCACCTTCCCGCCCGGCTTCCTCTGGGGCGCGGCGACCGCCGCGTACCAGATCGAGGGCGCGGCGAGCGAGGGCGGCCGCACCCCGTCGATCTGGGACACCTTCAGCCACACCGAGGGGCGGACGGTGGCGGGCCACACCGGCGACGTGGCCTGCGACCACTACCACCGGATGCCCGACGACGTGCGGCTGATGGCCGACCTGGGGTTGAAGTCCTACCGCTTCTCCGTCTCCTGGCCCCGGGTGCAGCCCGGCGGCAGCGGGGCGGTCAACGCGGAGGGGATGGACTTCTACCAGCGGCTGGTGGACGAGCTGCTGGGTCACGGCATCGAGCCCTGGCTGACCCTCTACCACTGGGACCTGCCCCAGCCGCTGGAGGACGCGGGCGGCTGGCCGGCCCGGGACACCGCCGGCCGGTTCGCCGACTACGCCCAGCTGGTCGCCGACGCCCTCGGCGACCGGGTGAAGTACTTCACCACCTTCAACGAGCCGTGGTGCTCGGCCTTCCTCGGCTACGGCTCCGGCGTGCACGCGCCCGGGCGGTCGGACGGGGCGGACGCCGTCCGGGCCGGGCACCACCTCATGCTCGGGCACGGGCTGGCCGTGCAGGCGCTGCGGGCCTCCCGCCCGGACGCGCAGCTCGGCATCACGGTCAACCTCTACCCGGTCACGCCGGCCACCGACTCGCCGGCGGACGCCGACGCCGCCCGCCGGATCGACGCGCTGGCCAACCGGTTCTTCCTCGACCCGGTGCTGCGCGGCGCGTACCCGGCGGACCTCGTCGCCGACCTGCGCCGGGTCACCGACTTCGGGCACGTCCGGGACGGCGACCTGGCCGTCATCTCGACCCCGCTGGACATGGTGGGTGTCAACTACTACAGCCGGTACGTGGTCGCCGCGCCGTCGGAGACCCCGGCGGCGGAGGCGTACTGGCGGGCACCCTCGTGCTGGCCCGGCAGCCCGGACGTCCGGTTCGTCACGCGGGGCGTCCCGGTGACCGACATGGGCTGGGAGATCGACGCTCCCGGCCTGGTGGAGACGCTGGAGCGGGTCCACCTCGACTATACGGACCTGCCGCTCTACGTCACCGAGAACGGCTCCGCGTTCGTCGACGCGGTGGTCGACGGCCAGGTCGACGACCCGGACCGGCTGGCGTACTTCGACGCGCACCTGCGCGCCGCGCACGCCGCCATCAGCGCGGGGGTGCCCCTCAAGGGCTACTTCGCCTGGTCGCTCATCGACAACTTCGAGTGGGCGTGGGGCTACACGAAGCGCTTCGGCATGGTCTACGTCGACTACGACAGCCAGGCCCGGATCCCGAAGTCCAGCGCGCGGTGGTACGCCGATGTGATCCGACGCAACGGCCTGGCCGCACAATAGGCTGGGCCAGCCAGTGACGGGCGGCCCGGCGCCGGCGCCTCACCAGGTGCCGGGCCCGCCCGATGTCGGAGGAGCACAGACGATGACAACGCAGCGCACGCGGTCGCTCGGGCGCCCGACCCTCGACGCGGTCGCGGCCCGCGCCGGCGTCGGGCGCGGCACGGTCTCCCGCGTGGTCAACGGCTCGCCGCAGGTCAGCCCGGAGGCCCGGGCCGCCGTCCAGGCGGCCATCGCCGAGCTGGGGTACGTGCCCAACCGGGCGGCCCGGGCGCTGGTCACCCAGCGGACCGACTCGGTGGCGCTGGTGGTCTCCGAGTCGGGCGAGCGGGTCTTCACCGAGCCGTTCTTCGCCGGCATCGTCCGGGGCGTCAGCTCCGCGCTGCTGGAGACCCCGATGCAGCTCTGGCTGGCCATGGCGCAGACGCAGATCGAGCGGGAACGCGTCGAGCACCACCTCACCAACCAGCACGTCGACGGCGTACTGCTGCTCTCGCTGCACGACGCGGACCCGCTGCCCACCCTGCTGGAGGAGCGCGGCCTGCCCACCGTGCTCGGCGGCCGGCCGGCCCGGATGCTGCACCCGAACGCCCAGCCGGCCTGGTTCGTCGACGTGGACAACGTCGGCGGCGCCCGGCAGGCCGTGGAGCACCTGTTCGCCCACGGCCGGCGCCGGGTCGCCACCATCGCCGGCACCCAGGACATGGGCGCCGGCCTGGCCCGGCTGTCCGGCTACAAGGAGGCGGTCCGGGCCGCGGGCGTCGACCTCAACCCGGACCTCATCGCGTACGGGGACTTCAGCGAGGGCAGCGGCACGGCGTGCATGCGCCGGCTGCTGGAGGTCTGCCCGGACCTGGACGCCGTCTTCGTGGCCTCCGACCTGATGGCCTTCGGCGCGCTCCGGGCGCTGCGCGAGGCGGGTCGCCGGGTGCCCGAGGACGTGGCGGTGATCGGCTTCGACGACGCCCCGATCGCCCGGCAGGCCGAGCCGCCGCTGACCACGGTCTTCCAGCCGGTCGAGGAGATGGGCCGGCAGATGGCCCGGCTGCTGGTCTCCCGGATCCGCGGCGAGGAACTGCCCAGCCCGCACGTGCTGCTGGACACCAAGCTCATCCACCGCGCCTCCGCCTGAGGCGCTCAGGACCAGCGGCGCAGTTCCCGCTTCGCCAGGGACGCCCGGTGCACCTCGTCCGGGCCGTCGGCCAGCCGCAGGGTGCGGGCCTGCGCCCAGAGGGCCGCGAGCGGGGTGTCCTGGCTGACGCCGGCCGCGCCGTGCCCCTGGATGGCCTTGTCGATCACCCACTCGGCCATGGCCGGCGTGGCGATCTTGATGGCCTGGATCTCGGTGTGCGCGCCCTTGTTGCCGACCGTGTCCATGAGCCAGGCGGTCTTGAGCACCAGCAGCCGCGCCTGCTCGATGCGGACCCGGGACTCGGCGATCCACTCCCGGATCACGCCCTGCTCGGCGAGCGGGCGGCCGAACGCCACCCGGGCGGCGGCCCGCCGGCAGAGCAGCTCCAGGGCCCGCTCCGCCATGCCGATCAGCCGCATGCAGTGGTGGATCCGCCCGGGCCCGAGCCGGGCCTGGGCGATGGCGAAGCCGGCCCCCTCGGCGCCGACCAGGTTCTCCCTCGGCACCCGCACGTCGGTGAAGTCGATCTCGGCGTGCCCGCCGTGCGGGGCGTCGGTGTAACCGAAGACGGTCATGCCCCGGCGCACCGTCACGCCCGGGGTGTCCCGGGGGACCAGGATCATGCTCTGCTGGCGGTGCCGGTCGGCGCCCGGGTCGGTCTTGCCCATCACGATGAAGATCTCGCAGCGCGGGTCCATGGCACCGGACGACCACCACTTGCGGCCGTTGACCACGTACCCGTCGCCGTCGCGGACGATGCGGGTGCCGATGTTGGTGGCGTCGGAGGAGGCCACCTCGGGCTCGGTCATGCAGAACGCCGACCGGATCTCGCCGGCCAGCAACGGCGTGAGCCAGCGCTCCCGCTGCGCCTCGGAGCCGAACTCGGCCAGCAGCTCCATGTTGCCGGTGTCCGGTGCGGCGCAGTTCAGCGCCTCCGGGGCCAGGTGCGGGCTGCGCCCGGTCAGCTCGGCCAGCGGCGCGTACTGGAGGTTGGTGAGCCCGGCGCCGTAGCGGCGGTCGGGCAGGAAGAGGTTCCACAGCCCACGGGCGCGGGCCTCGGCCTTCAGCTCCGCCAGCACGGGCGGGCGGGCCCACGGGTCACCGGCCGCGAGCACCTGCTCGTGGTGCACCGGCTCGGCCGGGTAGACGCATTCGGTGAGGAACGCGTCGAGCTTCTCGCGCAGCTCGACCGTCCGGGCGTCGTACGCGAAGTCCATCAGTTCCCCTTCGCGGCCCGCAGGCCGTGCTCGACCAGCGGCGCCACCATCTCACCGATCCGGTCGAAGCCGCCGCCGAGCGTCTGACCGAGGGTGTGCCGGTAGTGGATGCCCTCACAGATCACCGCGAGCTTGAAGCAGCCGAGCGCCACGTGCCAGTGCAGCGGCCCGACGTCGACGTCGCTGCGGCCGGCGTACCGGTCGATCAGCTCGGCGCCGGTGGGGAAGCCGGCCCGCGGGCCGATGCCGTCGGCCACCGGGTTGCCCTCGGCGCTGTCGCTGTCGCCCAGCACGTCCCAGTAGGTGAGCAGCAGCCCCAGGTCGGCGAGCGGGTCGCCGAGGGTGGCCATCTCCCAGTCCAGCACCGCCCGCACCGCCACCGGCTCGACCGTGGCGAGCAGGTTGTCCAGCCGGTAGTCGCCGTGCACGATCCGCCCGGCGTTCGCGCCCTCCGGGACGCTGCCGGCGAGCGCGTCGCGCAGCTCGTCGATGCCGGGCAGCGGGCGGCTGCGGGAACGGTCGAGCTGGCCGGCCCAGCGGCGGACCTGCCGGGCCAGGTAGCCGTCGGGACGGCCGAAGTCGGCCAGCCCGACCGCGGCCGGCTCGACCATGTGCAGCTCGGCGAGGGTGTCCATCATCGCCATGGCCAGGTCGCGCCGCTGGCCGGCGGTGAGCGCGTCGGTCTGCTCCCGCCGCCGGTAGACCTCGCCGTCGACCTTCTCCATGAGGTAGAACGGCGCGCCGATCACCTCGGGGTCGGCGCAGAGCAGCAGCGCCTCGGGCACCGGCACCGCGGTGGGGGCCAGCGCGGAGATCACCCGGTACTCCCGGACCATGTCGTGCGCCGTGGCCAGCACGTGCCCGAGCGGCGGCCGGCGCAGCACCACCTCGCGGTCGCCGGCGCGCAGCAGGTAGGTCAGGTTGGACTTGCCCCCGGCGATCAACCGCGCGGACAGCGGCCCGGCCAGCTCCGGCCGGTGCGCGGCCAGGTAGGTGGCGAGCCGGTCGAGGTCGAGGCCCGGCGGGGCCGGACCGGTCGGGGTCTGCGGTGCGTCGACGGCCGGATCGGTCATCCGGTTAGTTGATGGCAGCTCAGCTTTGTTGTCAAGGTGGGATGTTCCCGGCGGGACATGCCGCTGCAACGGGGGCGAAATGGTCAACCGGCAGGCTGGGGCCCAGCCTGCCGGCCGCCACGGCCGGCCCGCCGAGCGGAGGGACCAGACATGCTGCTGCGAGTGCGGGTGACCCTGCCCGACCGGCCGGGCACGCTCGGCCAGGTGGCCCGGACGCTCGGCGTCTCCGGCGCCGACATCGTCCAGGTGGTGGTGCTGGAACGGCTCGGCGGCCGGGCGGTGGACGACTTCACCGTCGTCTGGCCGGGTACGGCACGGGTGGAGCGCCTGCTCGCCGGGCTGGCCGCGATCCCGGGCGTCCGGGTGGACGGGGTGTGGCGGGCGATCGGCGCACCGACCACCACGGGTCAGGACGCCGAGCTGCTCGCCCAGGTCGCGGCGAACCCGGCCGACGGCGTCGCCACGCTGGTCGACGCGGTGCCCGGGCTGCTGGCCGCGGACTGGGCGGTGGCCGCGGTCGTACCGCTGGACTGGGCCGCGCGCGGCAGCGGCGGGGCGACGGTCGGCCACGCGAGCTGGCGCGCCCCGGTCCCGCCCCGGCTGCCGGAGGTGACGCCGCTGCGCGCCCGGTCGATGACCACGCCCGACGGCCACCACTACGCGGTCGCGCCGTTCGGCCGGGCCGGCCTGGTGCTCGTGGTGGCGCGCGACCACAGCGAGCCGCTCGCCGCGGCCGCGTTCCACTCGACCGAGGTGGACCGGCTCGCCCAGCTCGTCCGGGCCGGCGCGGTGATCCTCGGCGACCGGCTCGACCTGGTCGGCGCCCCGCCCGTGACCACCATCACCTGACCGGTCCCGCCGTTTCACCCGTGGGCAACGGGGGCGCAACAGGCACCCGGCAGGGTCGGTGGTGAGGAAGGGAGCGAACCATGGCGCTGTGGCGGATCCGTGCCACCGTGGACGACCGGCCGGGCTACCTGTCGGTGCTCACGGCGAGCCTCGCGTTGCGTGGGGTCAACATCCTCACCGTGCAGGTCCACACCACCGAGCTGGGGGCGGTCGACGACTTCCTGGTCGACGCGCCCGACCGGCTCACCGAGGCGGACCTGCGGGCGGCCGTCGAACGGGGGCGCGGGCGGAACTGCTGGGTCGCGCGCAGCGAGGCGCGCGGTCTGGCCGACCAGCCCACCCGGGTGCTCGGCCTGGCCGGCCGGCTGGTCCGGGACCCGGACGCGGCCGGTGAGACACTGCGCGTCCTGCTCGGCGCGGACGCGGTGACCTGGCGGCCGACAGCGGCCGCCCCGCCGGGCGGGGTCGACGACACCACGATGCTGCTGGCCGACCCGGCCGGCGGCTCGTACGAGCTGCGCCGGCGGGAGCCCACCTTCACCCCGGCCGAGTACGCCCGCGCCCAGGCCCTGGTCGAGCTGGCCGCCACGGTGGCCCGCCGGGACGCCGACCGGGTCACCCTGGTGCTGCCGGACACGGCCGAGGTGCCGGTGCGGCCGGCCACCGCCGACGACCTGCCGGGCGTGCTGGAGCTGCACGCGGGGTGCTCGGACCGGAGCCGACGGCGGCGCTACCTGAGCGGGGCGCAGCCGGCGTCGGCCCGGCTGCGGCGGCTCCTCGAACCGGCGCGGGGGCTGACCCTGGTCGCCACGGCCGGTGGGGCCGGGGCGCCCGTGGTCGCGATGGCCAACCTTCTCGGCGAGGGGGACGAGGCGGAGGCGGCGCTGCTGGTGCGGGACGACTGGCAGCGCCGGGGCCTCGGCTCGGCCCTGCTGCGGCGCCTGCTCGGGCACGCCGACCGGGCCGGCTACGCGGCCGTGCTGCTGCACGTGCAGGCCGAGAACACCCCGATGCTGCGCACCGTACGCCGGTTGGACCGGCCCACGACGGTGCAGCGGGACGGCGGCGTGGTGACCGTGACGGTGCCGCTGGCGCCGGGCCCGGCCCGGGTGCCGGGGCAGGCGGACGTGACCGTGCGGGCGCGGCGGTCGTCCTGACGTCACGGTGACCCGGCAGGGCCCCCGGTGCGGGGGCCCTGCCCGCCCCGGTCAGGTCGCCGGGTAGCTGCTGTAGTCCGGGAAGTTGCCGTAGAGCCGGCCGTCGCCGCCCACGGTGACCGCCTGCACCAGCAGGTCGCCGCCGACGAAGGCGCCCTTCCAGGACGCGCCCCGGCCGCCGAACGGCTCCTCCCGGTCGCCCCGGGAGCGGGGCTTGTTGATCCCCACCTTGAACGCCTGGAGGTCGACCGCGAGCTTGCCGGCCAGCTCCTCGTCGTCGCAGGCCAGGGAGGCGACGAGAGCGCCGTTGGAGGCGTTCATCTGGGCCAGCAACTCGTCGGTGGTGTCCACCACGACGATGGTGTCCACCGGGCCGAACGGCTCGGCGTGCATGAGCCGGGACCGGCCGGGCGGGGCCAGCAGCACCGCCGGCGCCACGTACGCCGAGGTGTCCTGCCCGTCGAGGAAGGGCGCGCCGTCGAGCTTGCCCCGGTGCAGGGGCACCGCCCCGCCGCGGACCGCCTCGTCGACCTTGCGGCGCAGCTCCTCGGCCTTGGCCGCGCTGATCAGCGGGCCGAAGTCCAGCTCGGGCAGCGGGTCACCGGCCGACCAGTCGTCGGCCACGGCCAGCGGGTGTCCGAACCGGACGGAGCGCACCACCGGCAGGTACATGTCGAGGAACTCGTCGACCAGGTCGCGCTGCACCACGAACCGCGGGTACGCGGTGCAGCGCTGCTTGCCGTACTCGAAGCCCTTCTTCAGGTGCGCGGCGAGCAGGTCCCACTGGGAGAAGTTCCAGATGCCCCACGCGTTGAGCCCTTCCTGCTCGATGAAGTGCCGCTTGTCGGAGTCGAGCAGCGCCGCGGCCACCTTGCCGCCGTTGGAGCGCCCGCCCACGAACGCCACGGCGCCGATCTCCGGTGCGCGGACCAGCACCTCGGAGAGCTCCTCGCCGCTGCCGGAGAGCAGGGTCGCGGGCAGCCCGGCGCGGCGCATGAGCGCGTGCGCCACGGTGAGGCAGACCGCGCCGCCCTGCGACGGGGTCTTGGCGATCACGGCGTTGCCGGCGAGCAGCTGCACCAGCTCGGCGTGCACGAGCACGCTCATGGGGTAGTTCCACGAGGCGATGTTGCTGACCGGGCCCGGCAGCGGCTCGCGGCCGTCGGCGAGCATCCGGTCGATCTCCTGCACGTACCAGCGCACACCGTCCAGCGCGCGGTCGACGTCGGCGCAGGCCAGCCGCCACGGCTTGCCGATCTCCCAGACCAGCAGGAGGGCGAGCAGGTCCCGGTGGGCGGTCAGCGCGTCCAGGGCGTCGTCGACCCGGGCCTTGCGCTCGGCGAGCGGGGTCTGCGCCCACTCCCGGTGCGCGGCGGCGGCGTGCGCGACCGCGGCGCGTGCCGACTCGGCGTCGAGGCGGGCCAGGTTGACCAGCACGGTGTTGTCGACCGGGGTGCGTACCGGTGCCGGCGCGCCGACCGCCCGCCACCCGCCCTCGACCAGGTTGTGCAGGGTGGTGATGCCGTCGGCCGCGGTGCCGAAGGCCTCCGGGGTGGCGGCCACCGCGCGGGCGAGCGTGTCGGACCAGGAGGTGCCGTCGGCGAGTCTGAGAGCCATCGCGATCTCCTCAGGGTTGTCCGGGGGAGCGGCGGCGTCGATGGCACCGCTGGTGTCGCGTACTGTCCCGCGCGGCCGAGCGGGCGGGCAACCGTACGCTCGTATGCCAGGACGCCCGTCCCGCCGCCGCGACACGTCGCGGCCCGACCGGCACCAGCTTGACCTGGGGGTACGCGGGAAGGGTGTAGAAGTCCGTCAATGATGTGATTCAGCTCCGGGCGGCGTCGACCGGGTTACCCGTCAGTACGGCGCACGCCGCCGGCCGGTTCAACCGCGCAGCGCGGCGATCGCCTCGGCGGTCGTGCAGACGGTGCCGAGCCGGCGGAAGACGTAGTCGACGGCGAACTCGTGGGCGTACGCGTCCAACCCGGACATGGCGTCGTGCGGCAGCACCACCCGGTAGCCGATCTCGTCACCGATCCGGGCCGTCTGCTCCACGCCGAAGTTGGTGGCGATCCCGCCGATCACCAGGGTGTCCACCCCGCGTGCCCGCAGCGCGGCGTCGAGCCCGGTCTCGTGGAAGGCGCCCCAGGTGTGCTTGACCACCGCCACGTCGCCGTCGCGGGGCGCGACCTCGGGCAGCAGTTCGCTCCCCGGCGGCTGCGGATCGGGGCCGGGCCGGTCGACGCGCACCACCACGACGGTGGCGCCGGCGGCGCGCCCCGCCTCGGCGAGGGCGAGGCAGCGCGCGACCACCTCCGGGCCGCTGTGCGGGGCGGTCGGCAGGTCCACGATGCGCCGCTGGAGGTCGATCAGGACGACGGCGGTGCGGGTGGGGTCGAGAGCATCCACCTCAAGATCATATCGAGCTGGGGTCGCCGCGGCTGCCCCGAACGGCGGAGCCGGCCGCCGGACCGGGGTCCGACGGCCGGCTCCGCGCCGTTGTCCGGGTCAGCTCGTGAAGGTGATCCGGTCCCGGCGGCGCCGCAGCGCCATCAGCAGGACACCGCCGCCGATCAGAGCGAGGCCGGTGAGCGAGATGCTGGTCGCGGCCACGCCGGTGAGCGGAAGGCCGCCCTCGGTGCCGCTGCCGCCACCCTGGCCGCCGCCGGCCGAGGTGCCGGGCGCCGGGGTGCCCGACGGGTTCTCGGACGGGTTCTCCGAGCCGCCCGGCGTCGGGGTCGGCGTCTCCTCGCCCGGGGTGGACGGGGTCGGCGTCGGGCTCTGCGACGACTCGCACGGCTTCAGCCAGAAGACCTTGTGCTTGTCGTCGAACGCCTTGCCGTCGGTGAGGTCCACGTCGAGCTTGAGGTGGTAGCCCTGCTTCGGGTGCAGGCTCAGCCCGGTCAGGTCGAGGTCCTTGGAGGAGAGCTTGATGACCTCGTCGTGGTCGTTCTCCGCGCCGGAGGCCGGGTCGGTGCTGATCACGACGTCCTTCTTCGACCAGACGACCTTGTCCTTCGGCGTGGCCGACGGCGCCTGCGCCCAGAGGGTGATGTTCGCCTTCTGGTCCTGGTCGAAGTTGAAGAACTCCAGCTCGAACTCGCAGGTGACGTGCGGCTGGTTGTCGACCTTGTCGGAGAAGGGCGTGCCGTCGATCTTGACGGTGCCGTTGTCGCCCTTGGGGTTGTGCGGGTTGCCGGTGGCCCAGGCGGGGGCGGCCACCAGCCCGAGCATGGCCGTGGCGGCGGCTGCGGTGAGGGCCGCGCGCGCCACGTGCCGACGCTGTGGCATGAGGAATCCTCCGAGTTCGGGAGAGGGGACGGCACATGATCGCATACCGGCACTCGTCCGGCGACATCGGACGAACGGTCTGACCTGCACGGATGTGGCCTCAGGTGAACGAAATCGGGGCCACTTTCCAGGCGTGTCGACGTAACGCGGAAGTGCCGCTCGACGCTGCGCCGTTCCCGGCGCGGAGCGGTCTTCACAACCGGCGGTGCCGACATTACATTGTCGATTATCCATGGGAGCGCTCCCGCGCTTCACCGGCTCACCCCGCCACCGCCACCCACAGGAGCTCGCCATGCCCCGTCCCACCCCGCCACCTCGTGGCCCGTCCCGGCTCCGCAGGTTGCTCGTCGCCGGCGCCGCGCTGGCCGCCGGCCTGGCCGCGGCCGTCGCCGTCCCGCCACCCGCACCGGCCGTCGCCGCGCCCGCCTTCAACTACTCCGAGGCGCTGCAGAAGTCGCTGTTCTTCTACGAGGCGCAGCAGTCCGGGAAGAAGCCCGCCTGGAACCGGGTCTCCTGGCGGGGCGACTCGGCGCTCACCGACGGCGCGGACGTCGGCCTCGATCTCACCGGCGGCTGGTACGACGCCGGTGACCACGTGAAGTTCGGCTTCCCCATGGCGTTCAGCGCCACCATGCTGGCCTGGGGCGCGGTCGAGTACCGGGACGGCTACGCCGCCTCCGGCCAGCTCCCGCATCTCCTGAACAACCTGCGCTGGGTCAACGACTGGTTCGTCAAGGCGCACCCCGCACCGAACGTCCTCTACGGACAGGTCGGCAAGGGCGACGACGACCACAAGTGGTGGGGACCGGCCGAGGTGCTGCCGATGGCGCGGCCCGCGTACAAGATCGATGCGAGCTGTGGCGGCGCGGACCTGGCGGGGGAGACGGCGGCCGCCATGGCCGCCTCGTCGATGGTCTTCCGGCCGACCGACGCCGCCTACGCCGACAAGCTGCTCGGCCACGCGAAGCAGCTCTACACCTTCGCCGACACGGTGCGGAAGAGCTACCACGAGTGCATCACCGATGCGACCAGCTTCTACCGGTCCTGGAGCGGGTGGCAGGACGAGTTGGTCTGGGGCGCCGTCTGGCTCTACCGCGCCACCGGCGACGCCGCCTACCTCACCAAGGCGGAGAGCGAGTACGACAAGCTCGGCACCGAGCCGCAGTCCACCACCCGCTCCTACAAGTGGACCATCGCCTGGGACAACAAGCAGTTCGGCACGTACGTGCTGCTGGCCAACCTGACCGGCAAGCAGAAGTACGTCGACGACGCCAACCGCTGGCTCGACTGGTGGACCGTCGGCGTCAACGGCTCCCGCGTGAACTACTCGCCCGGCGGCATGGCCGTCCTCGACTCCTGGGGCGCGCTGCGGTACGCCGCCAACACCGCCTTCGCCGCGCTGGTCTACAGCGACCGGACCCCCGACGCCACGCGCAAGGCCCGCTACCACGACTTCGCCGTCCGGCAGATCAACTACGCGCTCGGCGAGAACCCGCGCAACTCCAGCTACGTCATCGGCTTCGGGGCGAACGCGCCGAAGAACCCGCACCACCGCACCGCCCACGGCTCCTGGTGGGACAGCCAGACCGTGCCCACCGAGACCCGGCACGTGCTCTACGGCGCGCTGGTCGGCGGGCCGTCCTCGGCCAACGACGCCTACACCGACAGCCGTTCCGACTACGTCATGAACGAGGTCGCCACCGACTACAACGCCGGCTTCACCTCCGCCCTGGCCCGGCTGGTCACCGAGTACGGCGGCAGCCCGCTCGCCGGCTTCCCGACCGCCGAACAGCCCGACCTGGACGAGCTGACCGTGGAGACCACGGTGATGCAGGCCGAACCCCGCGCCACCGGGCTCAAGGCGATCATCTACAACAAGTCGGCCTTCCCGGCACGGGCGCTGACCACCGCGAAGTTCCGCTACTACTTCCGCCCCGACGGCACCGGCCCCGTGCAGGTCACCCCCGGCTACACCCAGGGCTGCCCGTCGCCCACCACGGCCAAGCAGTTCTCCGCCGACATCTGGTACGTCGAGGTCGACTGCACCGGCTGGACGATCGCGCCGGCCGGGCAGTCGCAGCACCGGATGGAGGTGCAGTTCAAGGTCGGCGTGCCGGAGGGCGGCACCTGGGACCCGACCAACGACCCGTCGTACCAGACCACCGCCGGTCCCAACCGGAAGGTGCCGCTCTACTCCGGCGGGACTCGGGTGTGGGGCGACGAGCCCGGACCGGCCACCCCGGACACCACCGCGCCGACCGTGCCGGGCACCCCGGTCGCCTCGGCCGTCACCGCCACCGGCCTCACCCTGACCTGGCCCGCCTCCACCGACACCGGCGGCAGCGGCCTGGCCGGTTACGAGGTCACCCGGGCGCAGGCCGGCAGCGACGCGCTCGTGCTCACCGACGCCCCGGGCAACACCCTCGCGGTGACCGGGCTGCTGCCCGAGCGGACGTACCAGTTCACCGTGCGCGCCCGCGACGGCGCCGGCAACCGGTCGGCGGCCTCGCCCGCCCTCACCGTGACCACCCCGGCCGCCCCGGCGCCGGACACCACCCCGCCCACCGCCCCGGGCACGCCCACCGCCTCGGCGATCGGCCCGACCGGACTCACCCTCGCCTGGGGCCCGGCCACCGACAACGTGGGCGTCACGGGCTACCGGGTCTACCGGACGGGGAACGTCCTCGTCGGGTCGAGCACCGGGACCACCCTCGCCGTCACCGGGCTGAGCGCCGCCACCGCGTACACCTTCACGGTGGTCGCCGTGGACGCGGCCGGCAACGTCTCCGCGGCCTCGCCGGGGCTCACCGTCACCACCGCGGACCCGCCGGCCGCGGGCGGCTGCGCGGTGACCTGGACGACGAGCAGCTGGGACACCGGGTTCACCGCGAACATCACGGTCACCAACACCGGGACCAGCGCGATCAACGGCTGGACGCTCGGCTTCACGTTCCCGAGCAGCGGGCAGAAGGTGGGCCAGGGCTGGTCGGCGAACTTCACCCAGACCGGTACGGCGGTGACCGCCACGAACGTCTCCTACAACGGCACGCTGGCGCCGGGGGCGTCGACGAGCTTCGGCTTCAACGGCACCCACACCGGCGCCAACCCGAAACCCACCACGTTCACCCTCAACGGTTCCCCCTGCACCACCTCCTGAGCGGTTGAGATCTTGGACAGTTGCCGTCGCCGGCGAACGGCAACTCTCCAAGATCTGCTTCCGGCCTGTGGACGGGGCGGAGCGACGGCGGGATCGGGGGCAGAGTCGGGCGAGTGAAGGTTCTTTCGGGCGACGGCGCCGCGGCGGTGGAGTGGGCGGCGTTCGCACAGGCGGGAGTGCTCACCACCGCGCAGGCGACCCGGCTGTTGAGCGAGGGCGTGGTGCGCGGCCTCGTCCGCTCCGGATGCTGGCGGTCGCTGTGCCGGGGGATTCTCCTCACCGGTAACGGCCGGCTGACCCGGGACCAGCAGCTGTGGCTCGGCGTGCTGGCCGCCGGGCCGGGTGCGGTGCTGGCCGGCCCTACTGCCGCCGCCGAGGCCGGTGTGCGGGGGCTGCGAGCGGAGCCGCTGCACGTCCTCGTGCCGGCGGATCGGCAGGCCCCGACACTGCTGCGCCGGCTGCCGATCGACATGCCCGCGGTCGTGCTGCACCGCACGTCGATCCTTCCCGGGGCGCACCTTCAGCTGGCCCGGCCGCCCCGGACGACGACCGCCCGGGCCGTGGTGGACGCCGCGGGGTGGGCCCGTGGCGTCGAGGAGGCGCAACTCGTGCTGGCGTCGGCCTGCCAGCAGCGGCGGGTGCTGCCCGAGGAACTGGCCGAGGTGGTCGACGTGCTGCCCCGCGCGCCGCGTCGCCGCCTGATCCGGCGCACCCTTGCCGACCTCGCAGGCGGCGCGGAGGCCTTGTCCGAGCTGAACTTCCTCACCCTGTGCCGGCGGTACCGGCTCCCCGAGCCCGACCTCCAGCATCATCGGCGGGACGCGGCGGGCCGGCGCCGCTGGCTGGACGCCTACTGGCGGGAGTGGCGGTTGCACGTCGAGGTCGACGGCGCGCACCACATGGACGTCCGGCAGTGGGCCGACGACATGCGCCGGCAGAACGACGTCTGGACCACCGGCGACCGCATCCTGCGCTTCCCCGCGTGGCTGGTCCGCGCCCACCCCGACGAGGTGGCCGCCACCCTCCGCCGCGCCCTCCGGGCCGCCGGCTGGCATCCCGAGAAGTGAATCTTGGAGAGTTGGCGTTCGTTTCGAACGAAAAGTCACCAAGATCTGGGGCAACCTGGGGGCGTGTTGGTGACCGTCGGGCACGGGGCCGCGGATCGGGAGCGGCTGGGGGAGTTGCTGGCCGGTGCCGGGGTGGCGCTCGTCGTGGACGTGCGGCGGTACCCGGCCAGCCGCACCAACCCGGACGTCCGGCGGGAGGAACTCGAACGCTGGCTCCCCGAGCGCGGCATCGACTACCGCTGGGAGCCCCCCCTCGGCGGCCGACGGCACGTGCCGGCCGGAGAACCGGAGCCGGACACCTGGTGGACGGTCGCGGCCTTCCGGGCGTACGCCGCCCACACCCGCACACCCGAGTTCGACGCGGCGCTGGACGCGGTGCTCGCCGACGCCGCCCACCGGACCACCGCCGTGATGTGCAGCGAGAGCGTGTGGTGGCGCTGCCACCGGCGGCTCATCGCGGACGTGGCGGTGCTCGGTCGCGGGGTGCCGGTGGCGCACCTCATGCCCGACGGCCGGCTCGGCCCGCACCGCCCCGCCGAGGGCGCCCGCCGCCTCCCCGACGGCCACCTGCTCTGGAACGGCTGACCGCCCGGAACTCGGTGGCCCAGCCACGGATCACGCCGCTACCCTGCCCGCATGCCGGAGCTGATCACCCCCACCGCCCGTCTGCACCGGTCCTGGCTGGCCGCCCGGGACGACTGGGGGCGAGGCGTCCACCAGGACGGCAGCGGACTGAAGCCGAGCGACGACGTCGACTCGCCGGAGGGCTTCGCGACCTGGGTACGCCGGCTCCAGGAGGGTGCGGACGAGTCCCGGCTGCCGGCGGGGCTGGTCCCGGCGCTCTACTGGTGGATCGTCGAGGGTGACGAGGTGCTGGGCGCTGTCAGCCTGCGGCTACGCCTCAACGACTTCCTGCTCCGGGCCGGTGGCCACATCGGCTACGGGGTGCGGCCCGCGGCCCGCCGGCGCGGCCTGGCGACCTTCGCGCTCGGCGGGGCACTGGCCGAGGCGGCCCGGCAAAGCATCGACCCCGTCCTGGTCACCTGCGACGTCGACAACACTGCGTCGGCGCGGACCATCGAGCGGCACGGCGGCGTGCTGGAAGACGTGCGGGACACCGAGCTGGGCCGCCTCCGCCGCTACTGGATCCGGACCCGCTGACGACCGAGGCCCGGCCGAGTCAGTCGGGGAGTTCGTCGGCGAGGAGGTCCATGAGCAGGCCGTCGTGCCAGCGGCCGTCCGCGCCCCGCTCGTAGCGGCGCAGGATGCCGACCGGCCGGAACCCCACCTTCGCGTACGCCCGGATGGCCGCGGTGTTCGCCGCCGCCGGGTCGATGGTGAACCGGTGGTGGCCGTACTCGTCGATGAGGTGCCGGACCAGGGTGCGGATGGCGTCCCCGCCGAGGCCGGCGCCGCGGGCCGCCGGGTCGAGGAAGATGTCCAGGCTGGCGTGGCGGTAGTCGGGGTCGGTCTCCGCGTACCACTGGATCGCCCCGACCAGCCGGCCGTCGTGCTCGATGACGTAGACGGTCAGGTCGCCGTCGGCCAGGTCGGCGCGGACCGCCTCGGCCAGGTCGTCCCCGCCCCGCCACCAGCGGCGTACCTCCGGGGTGGCCCGGATCGCGGCGAGGGCCGGCACGTCGGCGTCGGTCGCCGGTCGCAACGTCACGGCCCGTCCCCGCAGCACGTCTCAGCCCCGGATCTCGCCGTGCTCGACGCAGACCGCCGACCAGCCGGCCGGCACGACCTGCACCTTCATCCGCCGCCGGCAGTGCGCGCACCAGCGGGGCGGCTCCAGCGCCCGGGCCGCCGCGCACGCCTCGTGCGGGCCCGCCGCCACGGACTCGCCACAGCGGTCGCACCAGCCCGGGGCCGCGGCGGGACCGCCGGCCGGGCCCAGCGGGCCGGCGGCGGGCTCGACAAGCTCGGTCACGTCGTCCTCACAGGGTCGCGGAGAGCGCCTTCACCGGCATCTTCAGGTCGTCCAGCAGCTGCAGGTCGGCGGTCGCCGGCCGGCCCAGCGTGGTCAGGTAGTTGCCGACGATGACCGCATTGATGCCCCCGAGCAGGCCGTCCCGGGTGCCCAGGTCACCGAGGGTCAGCTCGCGGCCGCCCGCGTACCGGAGGATGGTGCGCGGCATGGCCAGCCGGAACGCGGCGATGGCGCGCAGCGCGTCCTTGCCCTCCACCACCGGGCGGTCGGCGAGCGGGGTGCCCGGGCGGGGGTTGAGGAAGTTCAGCGGCACCTCGTGCGGGTCCAGCTCGGCGAGCTGCGCGGCGAACTCGGCGCGCTGCTCCACCGTCTCGCCCAAGCCGAGGATGCCGCCGCAGCAGACCTCCATGCCGGACTCGCGGACCATCTTCAACGTCTCCCACCGCTCCTCGAAGGAGTGCGTGGTGACCACGTTCGGGAAGTAGGAGCGGCAGGTCTCCAGGTTGTGGTTGTAGCGGTGCACACCCATCTCGACCAGCTCGTCGACCTGCTCCTGGGTGAGCATGCCGAGCGACGCGGCGACCTGGATGTCGACCTCCGCCCTGATGGCGGCCACGCCCTCGCGCATCTGCTTCATGAGCCGCGCGTCCGGGCCGCGCACGGCGGCCACGATGCAGAACTCGGTGGCCCCGGTCGCCGCGGTCTGCTTCGCGGCCTCGACCAGCGCCGGGATGTCCAGCCAGACCGACCGGACCGGCGAGGTGAACAGGCCGGACTGCGAGCAGAAGTGGCAGTCCTCCGGGCAGCCGCCGGTCTTCAGCGACACGATGCCCTCGACCTCGACCTCCGGGCCGCACCAGCGCATCCGCACCTCGTGGGCGAGCTGGAGGGCGGCGGGCAGGTGCTCGTCGGGCAGGTTCAGCACGGCGAGGACACCGGCCTCGTCGAGGCCGACGCCGTTCTCCAGCACCTGGGTCCGGGCCTGGTCGAGGATCTCTGGCATGGCTCGTACCCTACAAGGCCCCTCCGAGCCCGGGAAACGGCCGCGTCCGGCCCTCGCGAGCAGGGCCGGCGAGCCGGACCGCGCCACGCCGGGGCCCTCCGGCCGGGTGGTAACTTCGCCCCGCGGAAGCGCCCGGAGGGCGACGGGTCAGGGGAAGGAACGGAACGGTGGCGGACTGGCTGGCGGCCCTGGACCGCCGCGCCGAGCTGCGGGCCAAGGCGGGGCTCACCCGCACGCTGCGCCCGCGCGCCGCCGGCGACGCCGTGGTCGACCTGGCCGGCAACGACTACCTCGGCCTGGCCACCCACCCGGAGGTCACGGCCGCCGCCGCCCGGGCGCTGTCGGCGTACGGGCTGGGCGCCACCGGGTCGCGGCTGGTGCGGGGCTCCACCGAGGCGCACCACGCCCTCGAGGACGACCTGGCCGGCTGGCTCGGCGCCGACCGGGCGCTGGTCTTCTCCTCCGGCTACCTGGCCAACCTCGCCGCGGTCCGGGGCCTGGTGCAGCCGCGTACCCTGCTCGTCTCCGACGCCCACAACCACGCCTCGCTGATCGACGGCTGCCGGATCTCCGGCGCCGAGACGATCGTCACGCCGCACGCCGACGTCGACGCGGTAGCCGCGGCGCTGGCCGCCGCCCCGGGACGCCCGGCCGTCGTGGTGACCGAGTCGGTCTTCTCCGTCGACGGCGACCTCGCCCCCCTCGCGGCGCTGCACGCCGTGGCCCGCCGGCACGGCGCGCTGCTGCTGGTCGACGACGCGCACGCGCTGGGCGTCACCGGGCCGGCCGGCGCCGGCGGGGTGGTCGCGGCCGGGCTGGCCGGCGAGCCCGACGTGGTGGTGACGGCCACCCTGTCCAAGGCGCTCGGCGGAGCCGGCGGGGTGGTGGCCGGGCCCGCGGAGTTCGTCCGGCACCTGGTGGAGACCGGCCGTACCTTCATCTTCGACACCGCCCCGCCGCCCGCCGTGGTGGCCG
The DNA here is from genome assembly GCF_009671205.1 of Micromonospora terminaliae. NCBI lineage: Bacteria > Bacillati > Actinomycetota > Actinomycetes > Micromonosporales > Micromonosporaceae > Micromonospora > Micromonospora terminaliae. Next base: position 570,835 of record NZ_CP045309.1, read on the forward strand.
GGGTACGCGCCGCGCTGCGGCTGGCCCGCGCCGGCGACGACCTGCGTGCCGAGCTGGCCGAGCGGGCCGCCCTCGTGGTGCGCCGGCTGGGCGGGGCGGGCCTGGAGGTCTCCGCGCCCGATGCGGCGGTGGTCTCGGTGACCGCCCCCGGCCCGGAGGCGGCGACGGCCTGGGCGGCGGCCTGCCGGGACCGCGGTGTGGCGGTGGGCTGCTTCCGGCCGCCGTCCACCCCGGACAGCCGCTCCCGGCTCCGGCTGACCCTGAACGCCGGGGTGGCGCGGGCCGACTTCGAGCGGGCCCTGGACGTGATCGTGGACTGTGCCGCGGTGAGCGCGAGGAGTGAGCCGGGTTTGCGAGCCCCGCAGTCGCGAACGAAGGAGGGCTCATGACGAACGGCTGGACCGGGCCGGTGCTGGTGACGGGCACGGACACCGAGGTGGGCAAGACCGTGGTGACCGCGGCGATCGCCGCCGCCGCGCAGGCCGCCGGGCTGCGGGTCGCGGTGGTCAAGCCCGGCCAGACGGGTACGGCCACCGGCGAGCCCGGTGACGTCGACTCGGTGACCCGGCTGGCCGCCCCGCTGACCGGGCGGACCCTGGCCAGCTACCCGGATCCGCTCGCCCCGCTCGCCGCGGCCCGGGTCGCCGAGCTGGAGCCGCTGGAGCTCTACACCGCGGTCGACGCCATCCGCGAGGAGACCGACAAGCACGACCTGGTGCTCGTCGAGGGGGCCGGCGGGCTGCTCGTACCCATGGGGTTGCGCCCGTCGGGCGAGCCCTGGACGGTGGCCGACCTGGCGGTGTCGCTGGGCGCCCCGGCGGTGGTGGTGGCCCGCGCCGGGCTGGGCACGCTCAACCACACGGCGCTGACCCTGGAGGCGCTGGAACGCCGGGCCATCCCGGCCGGCGTGGTGATCGGCGCCTGGCCGGGTGAGCCGGAGCTGGTGCACTGGCTCAACCTGTCCGACCTGGTGCCCAACCTGCTGGGCGCGCTGCCCATGGGCGCCGGCGGCATGGACCCGGGGGTGTTCCGCCGGTCCGCGCCGGGCTGGCTCACCCCGGCCCTCTACGGCGTGCTCGACGACTGGCGCGCCTGGGCCGAGGAGATCAGCTGAGCACCTGACTTTCGTCGGTGCCCGGTCCGGCCGCCCGTCGGTAGCCTGGCCGCCGTGGAACCGCCGCGTATCCCGCCGTCCGTCCGGCGCCGGGCCGGTGACCTGCTGCTCTGGGCCGTGGTCGCCGCCCCGGTGGCGTACGCCGGGCTCACCCCGCCCTGGCCGCGGCACGCCGTGGCGCTGCTGGCCGGCTCGCTGGCGTTGCTCGGCCTCGCGGTGGCGCTCGGCCGCCGGTGGCCCCTCGCCGCGCTGCTGGCGGTGGTGTTCGGCTCGCTGGTCGACGGCAACTTCGTCTTCGCCATCCCGGTGTTCAGCTACCTGGCCGGCCGGCGCAGCGCGGGCGCCGGCCGGGTCGCGGCGGTGTTCGCCGCCATCGCGGTCGCCGGCACCGCGGTGAACCTCGGGCTGCTCGGCACCAACCCGGAAACCTGGTTCCTGCTCGCCTCGGTGCTGCTGTTCGCCGGGGTGTTCCCCTGGCTGCTCGGCCGGATGCGGAGGCAGCAGCGGGCGCTCGCCGAGGCCGGGGAGCGGCACGCCGAGGCCGAGGAGCGGGAGCGGCGGGCCGCCGTGGAGCGGGTACGGCTGCGCGAGCGGGCCCGGATCGCCCAGGACATGCACGACTCGCTGGGGCACGACCTCAGCCTCATCGCGCTGCGCGCGGCCGCCCTGGAGCTGGCCGCCGACCTGCCACCCGCCCACCGGAGCGCGGCCGGGGAGCTGCGGGCCAGCGTGGCCGCCGCCACCGAGCGGCTGCACGACATCATCGGCGTGCTCCGTGAGGAGCGGTCCGGGTCGCTGCGGCCGGCCGGCGAGACGGTGGCGGAGCTGGTCGACGGCGCCCGCGACGCCGGGCTGGCGGTCGACCTGCGCGCCGACCCGGACGGCGGGGACCTGCCGCCGCTCGTCGCGCACGCCGTGCACCGGGTGGTCCGGGAGGCGCTGACGAACGCCGCCCGCTACGCACCCGGCGCCCCGGTCACCGTCACGGTCGACCGGGCGGGCGGGGAGGTGGCCGTGTCGGTCGTCAACGGCCCGGCCCCGGACGGGCCGCTGCCGGGGCCGGCGTCGCACGGCTCGGGGTTGCTGGCGTTGCGCGAGCGGGTCCGCCTGGCCGGGGGCGTGCTGGACGCGGGCCCGCGCGGCGGAGGCTTCGCGGTGACCGCGCACCTGCCGCTGACGGCCGCCCCCGCCGTGGTCGACGCCGACCGGCCCGACGCCCCGGGCGCCGGCCGGTCCGGCGGCCTCGCCGGGTCGGCGGGCGACGGTCTCCGGGAGGACGGCGGGTCGGGCCGGGGGCCGCGCGACCGCGCCGGTGACGCGGCACGGCGGCTGCGGGAGGCGCGCCGGCGGGCCCGGCGCAGCCTGCTCGTGGCCTTCGGCGCCCCGGCCGGCCTCGCCCTGGTGCTCGCGCTGGTCTACTACCCCCTCGCCACGGCGGGCGCGGTCCTCGACCGGTCGGGCTACGAGCGGCTGCGCCTCGGTGCGGAGCGGGCCGACCTCGGGCTGCCCCGCCGGCAGGCCGACCCGCCGGCCGGGTCCGCACCGGGCTGCGAGTTCTACACCGACGGCAACTTCCCGTTCGCGGAGCCCACCTGGCGGCTCTGCTTCACCGACGGCCGGCTGGTCAGCAAGGAGCGGATCGCGCAGTGACCGACGACAACGGGCGCCCCCTGCGGGTGGTGCTCGCCGACGACGAGGCGATGGTCCGCGCCGGGGTGCGCGCCATCCTGGCCGCCGACCCGGGCATCGAGGTGGTCGGGGAGGCGGGCGACGGCCATGCGGCCGTCGAGCTGGTCCGGGCGCACCGGCCCCGGGTGGCGCTGCTGGACATCCGGATGCCCCGGCAGGACGGGCTGGCCGCGGCGGCGGAGATCCGGCGGCTGGTGCCGGAGACCGCCAGCGTCATGCTCACCACGTTCGGCGACGACGACCTGATCGCGCGGGCGCTCGGTCACGGCGCGAGCGGCTTCCTGCTCAAGTCCGGCGATCCCCGGGAGCTGCTCGCCGGCCTGCGGGCCGTGGCCGACGGCGGGGCGTACCTGTCGCCGCGGGTGGCCCGCCGCGTCATCGAGCTCAGCGGCGGCCGGCTGGCCCAGGGCCCGTACGCGCGGGACCGGCTGGCCGGGCTGACCGACCGGGAGCGCGAGGTGCTGGCCCTGGTCGGGGCCGGGCTGTCCAACGCCGAGATCGCCCGCCGGCTGCACCTCGTCGAGGGCACCGTGAAGAGCTACCTGACCAGCATCTTCACCCGGCTGGACGTGCGCAACCGGGTGCAGGCGGCGATACTCGCGTACGAGGCGGGGCTGGTCCCGCCCACCGGCTGACCAGCCCCGCCCCGCCCCGCTCAGGCGTCCCGGCGGCGCAGCGCCCAGCGGCCCAGCGCCAGCGCGGCGACGGCCCAGCCCGCGAGCACCAGCAGCCCGACGGCCGCCGGGTAGGGCTCGGTGTCCCCGGCCAGGAAGTGGTTGCCGGCGACCCCGGGGAACGCGTCGGCGATCCGGGTGAGGACGGTGATCCCCGGTTCCTGCAGCGACAGCGGCACGATCATCAGCAGCGCGAAGAGCACGGTCAGGGTGAGCACCGCGCCGCGCAGCGCCGCCGCCAGCCCGAGGGCCAGCACGCCCACCAGCGCGAGGTACGCGGCCGAGGCCACCACGTCACCCACGGTGCCGCCCAGCGGGGCCCGGCCCCACTCGCCGAGCACCGGCCGGGCGACCGCCGCGCCGACCGCGCCGACCAGCAGCCCGGTCAGGAATGTCACGGCGCCGACCACGACCGCCTTGGCCGCCAGCACCCGCCCCCGCGAGGGGGTGCAGCGCAGCGTCGTCCGGATCGTGCCGCTGGCGTACTCGCTGGTGATCGCGAAGAGGCCGATCGCGAGCACGACATACTGGGTGAGCTCCAGCGCGCCGGCGACCACCTCGCCGACCGGCAGGACGCCCGGGTTCACGGTCGGGTCGTCGTCGGTGTTGGCGTTCACCGCGTAGATGGCGAGCTGGCCGGCCGTGGCGGTCATGGTCAGCACGGCGGCCAGCAGCGTCCACCAGGTGGACCGGACGGACCAGAGCTTGGTCCACTCAGCGGCCACGGCACCGGTGAACGGGCCGCGGGCCGGGGCGGGCCGGGACGCCGGCCGGGTCGGGACGGCGGTGGGCAGGGCGGTCATCGGGTCTCGCCTCCGGTCGGGCCGGCCGCGTACTCCACGCTGCCGGCGGTCAGTTCCAGGAACGCCTCCTCCAGGGAGGCGGCCACCGGGGTCAGCTCGTGCAGCCGCACCCCCAGCTCGTACGCGAGGTCACCGACCCGGCCGGCCGGGACGCCGGTGACGGCCAGCCCGCCCTCGTCCGGGCTGACCGCCGCCCCCTCGGCGGCCAGCCGCGCGCCCAGGGCCGCCAGGCCGGCGGGCTCGGGCCCGCGTACCCGGACCGAGCTGGCCGGGCGGGCGGCGATGAGCTCGGCGAGCGGCGCGTCGGCGACCAGCCGGCCCCGGCCGAGCACCACCACCCGGTCGGCGGTCTGCTGCATCTCACTCATGAGGTGGCTGGAGATGAGCACGGTCCGTCCCTCGTCGGCGAGGCCGCGGGTGAACCGGCGGATCCACCGCACCCCGTCCGGGTCGAGCCCGTTGACCGGCTCGTCGAGCAGCAGCACCGGCGGGTCGCCGAGCAGCGCCCCGGCGATGCCGAGCCGCTGGCCCATGCCGAGCGACAGCGCGCGTCCCGGCTTGGCGGCGGCCCGCGCGTCCAGCCCCACCAGGTCGAGCACCTCGTCCACCCGGCGGGCCGGGATGCCGTTGCTGCGGGCCATCGCGCGCAGGTGCGCGTGCCCGGAACGGGCCGGGTGCACGCCGGTGGCGTCGAGCAGCGCGCCGACCTCGTGGAGCGGGTACCGCAGCTCCCGGTAGGGCCGGCCGTTGACCAGGGCCCGGCCGGCGGTCGGCCGGTCCAGCCCGAGCACCATCCGCATGGTGGTGGACTTGCCCGCGCCGTTCGGGCCGAGGAAGCCGGTCACCTGCCCCGGTCCGATCTCGACGGTCAGGTCGTCGACCGCGGTGGCCGCCCCGAACCGTTTCGTCAACCCACGAAGTGTGATCATGCGCCGACGGTAGGCAGCGGAGGCGGTGGCGCACCGCCACCGATCGGCACCGCCGCACCCTGACTTTCGTCAGGTCCGGCGGACCACGAACGCGTCGGGCATCCGGAAGGTGAGGTTGTCCGGGCACCACGGCGGCCGGACCACGGTCACGCCGTCGAGCAGCGGTGCCGCCTCGGCCACCACCACGGCCGCCTCCATCCGGGCCAGCTGCGCACCGACGCACCGGTGCGGGCCGGCACCGAACGCCAGGTGCCGGCGGGAGCCGCGCTGCCCGGGCCGGAACTCGCCGGGCGCGGCCACCACGGCCGGGTCCCGGCCGGCCCGGGCCAGCCAGGCGACGATGCTGGTGCCGGCCGGCACGGCGACCTCGCCCAGGGTGGTGTCCACGGCGGCCACCCGCCGCCAGGTGACGATCGGCGGCTCCAGCCGCAGCCCCTCCTCGACCACGTCGGCCACCGCGACCTCGCCCGCGCGCAGGCCGGCGCGTACCGCCGGCTCGCCGGCCAGCCGGTGCAGCAGCAGGGTGAGGAACTGCGACGTGGTCTCCTGGCCGGCGACCAGCAGGAAGAACAGCGCGCCGACCACCACGTCGGGGGAGTGCCCGGCGGCGCGCAGCCGGGCGGCCAACCCGCCACCGGTGGCGGCGAACGCGCGCAGCACGGTGTGGAACCGGCCCACCTCGGCGGCGAGGGCGAGCTGCCGGGACTCGTCGAGCGGCGCCCAGAACAGCTCCAGCGCGGCGCGGGCGAAGTCCTTGACCGCGCCCACCGGGGCGTCCGGCAGCTCGACCAGCCGGGCCAGCACCAGCAGCGGCAGGTCGGCGGCGAGGCCCGCGTACAGGTCGACCGGCTCGCCCGCGGCGAGGTCGGCGGCCAGCCGGGCCACCCGCTCGCGCACCAGGCCGGTGAGCCAGGGCTGCTGGGCGGCCACCCGGTCGGGGTGCAGCGCGTCGGCGACGATTCCGCGGATCTCCGGGTGGCTCGCCGCCGCGTTGTTGGCCAGCGTCGGTGGCAGCCGGAACCGGTGCCCGGCGAGCACCCGCAGCGCGGCCACCGGGATCGGGGTCACGGCGTCGAGGGCGTTGTCCGGGCGGAATGTCGCCGGGTCGGTGAGCAGCCGCCGGACCAGCGCGTGCCGGGTCACCACGAGGTGCGGCACGCCCACGTGGTCGACCACGGTGGCCACGTCGGGCCACGGTCCGTCGACGGACTCCCCCCAGCCCCGGAACAGCACGGCGTCACGCTAGCGGGCGGCTCCCGGCGGAGCCGGGTCCAGCTCCCACACGGTGGTGTGCTTCACCCGTACGCTCTCCAGCGCCTCCGGCACCGGCACCTCGTACGCGGCCAGCTCGTGGAAGCGCTCGCGGGGCAGGAAGGCCCGGCCGGGGTCGCCGACCAGCACCCGGGCGCCGGACCGGGCGGCCCGGAGCAGGAAGCGCAGCATCCGGCGGGCCATGGCCTCGCTGTAGAAGACGTCGCCGGCCAGCACCACCTCGGCGTCCCCGGCGTCGCCGTCCAGGATGTCGCCGAGCTCGGCGTCAACGCGTACCCCGTTGGCCTCGGCGTTGAGCGCGACGGCCGCGACGGCCCGCTCGTCCACCTCGACGGCCCGGACGGTGGCCGCGCCGCCCCGGGCGGCGGCGATGGCGACCAGGCCGGAGCCGGAGGCGAGGTCGAGCACCCGGCGGCCGGCGACCAGCTCGGGGTGGTCGGTGACGTAGCGGGCGAGGGCCTGGCCACCGGCCCACGCGAACGCCCAGAACGGCGGCGGCTGGGCGCTGTGGAACTCGCCCTCGGTCAGCTCCCAGAGGCCGATCGGCTCGTCGGCCTGGTGCAGCCGCACCTCGGGGACGAAGGCGACCGGGGCGAGCCGGGCGTGCAGCCGGACGAAGGCCGCGGACAGGTCGGGCACCGGGTGATTCTGTCGTACGCCCCGAGCCCGCCGGCGAGGGATCCCGGGCGTGTCGTGAAGCAGCCGTAACCGGTTCACCACCCTGCGTGAGAACGGCCCCCGGTGTTGGCGGTTCGTGCGAACACGCCCGTCTACCGGGGCGCCGCCGGCGCTCCTAGCGTTTCCGGGTGGACGCGGCCGACGGGAGGAGACGGTGGTGAGCGGGTGGCGGTACGCGCTGCGGATCGGGGTCGTGCTGACCTGCCTGGCGGGCGCCGGGCTCGGCGCGGCCGTGCCGGCCGGAGCGGCGGCCGCCTTCTCGACCGAGCTGAGCGGGCTGCCGGACGAGTTCACCGCCGGGGACCGGGCGGAGACGCTGTCCGCCGTGGTGTCCCGCACCGACGGGGGCGGCTGCGTCAAGGTGCGCTGGTCGATGCTGCTGCGGGTGCAGGGCCTGCGGCTGGACCAGGTCACGGTGGACCGGGTGGAGGACAGTGGCTCCTTCCCGCTGGAGATCCGGACCGAGGGGGACACCGCCCGGCTGACCGACCGTGACCTGGATCCGGGTGTGCTCTGCCCGGGCCGCACCGTCACGGCCCGCTACCGGGTGGCGTTCGCCGGGGACGTGGGCCGGGGGCGGGTGAGCTTCGCCGCCGAGGCGTACGACCCGCAGTTGCGCCTGTTGGCCCGGCAGACCGCCGACCGCCAGGTGGTGGGGGAGGAGGCGTCGGCCGCCCCGACGGAGGCGACGCCCGAGCCCACCGAGCGCAGCGCCGAGCCGACCGAGCCGGCCACGGAGGAGCCGGTGGCCGACGAGCCGTCGAGCGAGGCGGCGGTGGTCGAGCCCCCGCCGCCCGGCGCGGCGGGCCGCCCGGCGTCCACCTCGGGTGGCTTCGGCGTGGTCCAGGTCGCCTTCCTCCTCGGCGGGCTGCTGGTCTTCCTCGGGGCGGGGTTGCTGCTGCGGATGCGGCGGCTGCTGCGCCCGGACCGCGAGGCGCCGGAGTTCGCCCGGCCCGCACGTGCGCGCTGGTGAGTTCACTTTACAAAACTCTGCCTCTTGTAAAACGCCGTGACCGCTGCCACAGTCTGGGCAGGAGTTCACGGATCGGAGGCTGACGATGGGCACCGACACCGTCCCCTGGCGGGACACCCGCAAGCCGCTCTGGCCGCTCGCCCTGCTCGTCCCCGTGCTGCCCTTCGTGGCCTGGTCGCTCTGGCACGCGACCGGCGGCGGCTGGGCCTGGTGGCTCACCCCGGCGATCGTCTTCGGCGTCATCCCCGTGGTCGACCTGCTCATCGGCGACGACCGGGAGAACCCGCCGGAGGAGGCGGTGCCGGCGCTGCAGGCCGACGGCTACTACCGCTGGCTCACCTACCTCTACCTGCCGGCCCAGTACGCCGCCCTCGTGCTCTGCTGTGCCGTGTGGACGCACGGCGGGCTCTCCTGGGCGGCCGCCGCCGGCCTGGTCGCCACCGTCGGGGTGGTCGACGGCATCGCCATCAACACGGCCCACGAGCTGGGTCACAAGCGCGAGAAGGCGGAACGCTGGCTTTCCAAGATCGCGCTGGCGCCCACCGGCTACGGGCACTTCTACGTCGAGCACAACCGGGGTCACCACACCCGGGTCGCCACGCCGGAGGACCCGGCCAGCGCCCGCCTGGGGGAGAGCTTCTGGGCGTTCTGGCCGCGTACCGTCGTCGGCAGCCTTCGTTCGGCCTGGCGCCTGGAGACCAGCCGGTTCCGGCTGCGGGGCCGCAGCCCCTGGACGCACCGCAACGACATCCTCAACGCCTGGGTGATGACGCTGGTCCTCTACGCCGTGCTGGCGATCGCCTTCGGCCCCGGCGTGCTGGTCTTCCTCGCGCTCCAGGCGGTGGTCGGCTTCTCCCTGCTCGAGGTGGTCAACTACCTGGAGCACTACGGGCTGGCCCGCCAGCGCACCGCCGCCGGCCGGTACGAGAAGGTCGATCCCCGGCACAGCTGGAACAGCGACCGCACGGTCACCAACGTCTTCCTCTTCCAGCTCCAGCGGCACAGCGACCACCACGCCAACCCGCTGCGCCGCTACCAGACGCTGCGCAGCTTCGACGCCTCCCCGCAACTGCCCGCCGGCTACGCCACGATGGTGGTCGCCGCGCTGCTGCCGCCGGTCTGGCGCCGGGTCATGGATCACCGGGTACTCGCCCACTACGGCGGTGAGCTGGAGCTGGCCAACGTCCACCCGCCGGCCCGGGAGCGGCTGCGCAGGCGCGGGCGGGGGTCCGTCGCGCCCGGCCCGCTCAGTCCAGCTGTGCCGGCTCCAGACCCAGCTCGCGCGCCGCGACGAGACGCACCCATTCGGCGATCTGCCGGCGGGTGATGACCCGCTCGTGCACCGCGAGCTGCACGGCCAGGCCGTCCATCACGGCGCTGATCCGCCAGGCCGCACCGGCCGGGTCGGGGCAGTCGAAGGTGCCGTCGGCCACCCCGTCGGCGATGACCGCGGCCAGGTCCCGCCGCCACCGCAGGTCGAGCCGGCGGGACAGCTTCTCCAGCTCCGGGGTGCGCAGCGACTCGGCCCAGCCGTCGATCCACATGGACCAGGAGGTCGACCGGCCGGCCGGGGCGTAGAGGCGGAGCATCCGCCGCAGCTTGGCCAGCGGCGGGGCGGTGGAGCGCACCACCGTGTCGAGCCGGTTCAGATCCTGCTCGACGGCGTAGGCGAACGCCTGCGCGAGCAGCCGGTCCTTGGTGGCGAAGTGGTAGAAGACCAGGGCCTGGCTGACCCCGGCGGCCTCGGCCACGTCGGCCGTGCGGGTGTTGGCGAGTCCCCGTTCCGCGATCACCTCACAGGCCGTGCGCAGCAGCGCGTCCAGGCGGATCTCGGCGGCACGTCTCGTCACGCCGTTACCGTAGCCCATCCGAGTGACCACGAGGAGTTACCGAAGCGGCCGGTCGAGCGCACGACAGTCGGATGCCGGACAGTGCATCCGGGGCGACAATCCGCAGGTCTCCGGCCTGCGAGGGATCTTCATCAGCTCCCGCCCAGGCTCCTAGGAAGCTTCGGAGGCCCGAACCTCCATCACCCGGACGCGCCCGGAAACGGGACCCGATTTGGCAACCGTTCCCGGGCTCGGCTAAAGTTCTCATCCGTCACCGGGTAACAACCGGGGGCACGCGGACGTAGCGCAGCTGGTAGCGCATCACCTTGCCAAGGTGAGGGTCGCGGGTTCGAATCCCGTCGTCCGCTCGGAGATGCCGCCACGCATGTCGGGGGCAACCTCGGTGGAGTGGCCGAGAGGCGAGGCAACGGCCTGCAAAGCCGTGTACACGGGTTCAAATCCCGTCTCCACCTCGGCAGTTGACGAGGGCGATTGGCGCAGTGGGAGCGCGCTTCCTTGACACGGAAGAGGTCACTGGTTCAAACCCAGTATCGCCCACCAGCACAGAGGCCGTGTCGATCACTCGACACGGCCTCTCGCTTTGCGCGCCCGCACACGGGCTTCTCCCCGCCCGCTCACGCCGACGCGCCCAGCAGCGCCTCGGCCACGGCCGTCCGGCTGCTCAGCAACGACCGGCCCTGCCGGTGCGTCACCACCAGCCCGGCGGCCCGCAGCGCGGTGAGGTGCTGCGACACCCCGGCCGGCGACAGCCCGGTGCGCCGGGCCAGCTCGGTGGTCGACCGCGGCGCGTCCAGGGCGGCCAGCAGCCGCGCCCGTCCCCGCCCGAGCACCGCACCCAGCGCGTCCGGGGCGTCCGCCGGGCACTCCCACAGCCCGCCGATCCCCCGGGCCGGGTAGGCCAGCTGCGGAACGTCACCGGCCGCGATGCTGAGCACCGACGGCCAGACGAAGACCGAGGGCACCAGCACCAGCCCCCGGCCGTCCGGCACGTCCGGAGCGGCGCAGTGGCGCTGGCTGATCAGCAGGGCGTCGCCCTCCCAGCGGACCCGCTCGTGCAGATCGTTGAGGAGCCCCGCCGCGCCGCCCTCGGCCAGCCGGCGCGCCCGGTGGAACACCTCGGCGTCGAGCACCGCCCGGATCCGCGGCCAGTCGCGGGCCACGGCCAGCCGCCAGTACGCCGCGATCTCGTCGGCGAGCCGGCGCAGCCCGGCCTCCGGATCGTCGTACAGGGCGGCCACCGCCGCCGGCCGCGGGCCGGGGCAGAGGTCGAGCTGCGCGCGGACCGTCTCGGGCGGGGTGTCGCGGAGCACCGTCAGCTCCTGGTCGAGGTCGGGACTCAGACCGGCCGGCGGCGGGGTGAGGAAGTCGGGCAGGTAGCCCGGCGCGGGCGGGACGAGGTGCCCGAGCAGGCCGTCGAGCAGCCCCGCCTCGGCCAGCCGCGGCCGGACCCGGTTGGCCCACGGCAGGTGCAGAGCGTGGCGGCCCGGGTCGCGTAGCACCCGGACCCCGGCCATCACCTCCCAGAGGCAGGAGAGCGCGAAGCGGACCCGCGCCACACCACCCGCCGACAGCCCGATCGCGACCACGCCGCCCCCCGTCGTTTCAGCCAGGACTGAAACATTACGGCGGCCCGCGCCGCCGCCACAGACTGGCGGGGTGAACGAACACCACACCCGAGCCCTGCACTTCCGTTCCCTGCACGTCCCCGGCGAGCCGCTGGTCCTGGTCAACGCCTGGGACGCGGCCAGCGCCCGGATCGTCGCCGCGGCCGGCGCCCGCGCGATCGCCACCACGAGCGCGGGCGTCGCCTGGAGCCGCGGCGCCCCGGACGGCGACGCCCTCGGGCGCGACACCGCCGTCGACGTCGTCCGCCGCGTCGCCGCCGCGGTGCCGCTGCCGGTCACCGCCGACATCGAGTCCGGGTACGGCGACACCGCCGACGAGGTCGCCGAGACCGTGGCCGCGGTGCTGGCCGCCGGTGCCGTCGGGGTGAACGTCGAGGACGCGCGGCACGGCGGCGGTGCGCCGCTGCGCCCGGTCGAGGAGCAGTCCGCCCGGCTGGCCGCCGTCCGGTCCGCCGCCGACCGGGCCGGCATCCCGCTCTACGTCAACGCGCGAATCGACACCTTCCTGCGCGGCGTCGGCGGGATCGAGGAGACGGTGGCGCGGGCCGGGGCCTACCTGGCCGCCGGGGCGGACGGCATCTTCGTGCCCGGGGTGGTCGACCCCGAGACCGTGGCCGCCCTGGCCGACGCCATTCCGGCGCCGCTGAACGTGCTGGCCGGGCCCGGCGCGCCGCCCGTGCCGGCGCTGGCGAAGCTCGGGGTGGCCCGGGTCAGCCTGGGTTCCGCCGTCGCCGAGGCCGCGTACGCGGTGGCCCGGCGGGCCGCCGAGGAGGCGCTCACCGCCGGGACGTACGGCGCACTGGCCGACGCGCTCGACTACGGCACGCTGAACGAGCTGATGCGCGGCTGACCGGGTACGCGAACGGGGGCGCCGGGCGGCGCCCCCGTCATACCCGACCGGGACCGATCAGCTCCGTCGACCGCGGCCGCGTCCGGGTCACAGCGGCGGGGCGATGTCCCGGCGCTCCTCGACCCGGCGGTACTCGACCGGCTCGGCCGGGGTGACCACCTCGCGGCGGCGGCCCCAGACCAGGGTCGTCATGATCAGGCCGAGAACGCCGGCCGCCATGAGGATCCAGCCGACGACGTCCAGGTCGACCCCGCCGACACTGGCGTCCAGCGCGAAGGTGAGGATCGCGCCGACCGCGATCAGGAAAATGCTCGTTCCGATACCCACGACAGCCTCCTTCGGGGGGACGGTTGTGCTGTCGCCGCAGTCAGTACCCCGGCGGCCACCAGCGCAATCACCGGTCTGTGACAGCGGTCACCCGAGCGTTGCCGGGAAGCGGCGGGGCCTGCCGCGGGGCGATCTTGTCATCGGGTACAGTTGCACCCGTCGCCGACGCGAGCCGGCGACGACGCGGACGTAGCGCAGCTGGTAGCGCATCACCTTGCCAAGGTGAGGGTCGCGGGTTCGAATCCCGTCGTCCGCTCGCGATCCGCCCCCTCGCGGGCCGACCGTCGCCGGTTGATCCGGCGGGTTCCCGGGCGATTGGCGCAGTGGGAGCGCGCTTCCTTGACACGGAAGAGGTCACTGGTTCAAACCCAGTATCGCCCACCAGATCCTCCGAAGGCTCGTCACCGCACGTGGTGACGGGCCTTCTCCCGTACGGATGGCCGTGGCGGACGGATCGGACGGTCCGGCCGCCGCCTCGCCGCCGGCCACTGGCCACATCGGTCGCCCGGTCGCACGGAGGACCTGGTACGAATCCGCCCAACGGGTTATGGAACCGCTGACCCGCAGCGTGACAGGGTGATGGCCCATGGAGCTGGGAGGCGATCGTATGCGGTCAGTCAGGCAGGGACGGTGGGGGCGCACAGCCGCCCGGCTGGGCGTGGCCGCCCTCCTCGTGGCCACGGGGGTGACGCTCGGCGCCGCACCCGCGGAGGCGACCGCCACCCGTACCGTCGCGTTCTGGAGCATGGACGAACCTGCCGGCGCGACCGTGCTCAAGGACAGCAGCGGCAACGGCCGCAACGGCACCATCGGGGACGAGGTCGTCACGGGCGCCCTCTACGCGGGCGCCACCGGGCACCGGTTCGCCGTCCACGTGCCCACCGATCAGGAGTACGTCCCGGGCCACGTCAACGTGGTGCCGCACAGCACCGACCTCAACCCCGACGCCGGGGACTTCTCGTTCACCATCCGCTACCGGACGACGCGCTCCTTCGGCAACATCCTCCAGAAGGGACAGGGCTCGACCGCCGGCGGCTACTGGAAGTTCGAGGCCCCGGGCGGCACGCCGAAGTGCCTGTTCCGCGGCGGCGACGGCGCCTCGCGGACCGGCTACACCAACGTGTCCATCGCCGACGGCCAGTGGCACACCGTCACCTGCAACCGCACCTCCACCTACGTCGAGATGTACGTCGACGGGGTGCGGACCAGCCGGCTGACCGGGCCGACCGGCACCATCGCGAACAACTGGCAGCTCTCCATCGGCGGCAAGAGCGTGTGCGACGGTGTGAAGGTCACCTGCGACTACTTCGGCGGCGACATCGACTACGTGAAGATCCTCAAGGGATCGGGCGGTCCCGCCAACCAGCCGCCGGTGGCGCAGCTCGTCCCGAACTGCTCCGGGCTGGTCTGCACCTTCTCCGGCGCCGGCTCCACCGACGCCGACGGCGCGATCCAGGATTACCGCTGGACCTTCGGCGACGGCGCCACCGCCGACACCGTCTCCGTGCCGACCACCTCCCACACGTACGCGGCAGCCGGCACCTACCCGGTGACCCTCACGGTCACCGACGACCGGGGCGCCACCGGCACGGCCACCGTCGACGTCACGGTCGCCCCGGTGCCCGAGCGGATCTCCTTCGTCGGCCAGGCCACCGGGAACACCAACTGGACCAGCCACACGGTGACCGTGCCGCCGACCGTCCAGCCGGGTGACACGCTGCTGCTCCTGCTCAGCCAGAACACCCACACCGGCACCGGCGAGCCCACCGGGGTCACCGGCTGGACCCGCCTCGACCGGCTCGGCGGCGGCTTCGCCACCACCACCGCCTGGTGGAAGGTCGCCGCCGCCGGGGACGCCGGAACCGCGGTGCGCGTCGCCCTCGACAGCCAGGCCAAGGGCAACCTCGTGGTGGCCGCGTACCGGGGGGTCGCGGCGAGCGCGCCGGTCTTCGCCCGGACCACCGACCCGGCCAGCTCCGCCACCCGCATCACCCCGTACGCCCCGGTGACCGCCGACCAGAGCTGGGCGGTGTCGTACTGGCTGCACGGGGACGGGGTGTCCACCTCGCTGACTCCGCCGGCCGGTGTCGAGGTGCGCAGCAACAGCTCCCAGAGCGGCGGCGGGCGGGTCACCACCCTCCTCGCCGACTCCGGCAGCAGCGTGCCGGTCGGGAACTACGGCGGCCTGGCCGCGGTGGGCGCGGCGGCCAGCACGACCACGACCACCTGGACGTTCGTCCTGCGTCCGGCCTGAGCCGGATACGCCGCCGGCCGGCGCCGTTGTTCCGCGGTGCCGGGCCTGCTGACGCCGCTGGCCGGCACCCCGTGTGTTGGGGTGCCGGCCAGCGGTGCGTTGTGTGTGTCAGCTGTTCCAGTTGTGGGCGACGATGTCGGCGGCCTGCTGCTCCCACTGCGCGTACGCGTCGGGGTAGGCCGAGACCTGCACGGTCTGGGCGGCCTCGGTCAGCGGCATGTCCTGCCAGCCGTCGACCTGCTTCAGGCCCTTCTCGAACGCCAGGGTGGCGTACTCGGGGTCGGTGATCTGCTCCGGCGAACCCCAACCACTGGACGGGCGCTGCTGGAACAGGCCCAGCGAGTCATGGTCGTTGGCGTCGCCGAGGTGGCCCAGGTTCTCCAGCTTCGACTCCTGCAGGCTGGTCGCGATCGAGATGACCGCCGCCCGCTCCGGCAGACCGGCCTTCTTCGTCGCGGCGATGATCGCCTTGGCGTTGGCCAGCTGCTCGTCATTCAGGTCGATCTTCGACTGCGCGCCCTGCACGCCGTGCGGGATCAGCTTGTCACCCTGCACCGCGACCGCAGCCGGCTTGGTGCCCTGCACCGGGGCAGCGTCGGCGTGGGCGGCGACCGGACCGGCGAAGATCCCACCGGTGAAGGCCAGACCAGCAATACCCAGCACGCTCTTCCGCAGCATCGTGTTCATGAGAAAGCTCCTCGGGGGTTGGCGCACACACCGATGGGGGTCGGCCGTGCGCAAGCACCACGTCAGGCGCTCAAAGAAAGTCTTGGGGGGATCCACCAGCGCGCGGGGCTGAGCCTCTTCGTCGCGCCGGGACCATGTACAACGACCGGCGGGCCACCATCATTCCGCGATCGCCGCGCCCATCTCGGGGGCGGTCCGGGGGCCCGGCCCACCCCGGCTCGCGGGGCGCCCTCCTCGGTCGTTCACCCGGATACAACGACCCCCGCCCGCCGGCCATTCCGGCGCCGGGATGCCGCCGATCACAACCCCGATCCGGACATTCACCCCAAGCCGCGCAACGATCGTCGCGCCGGCCGCAGATCTTGGACAGTTACCGTTCGCTGCGAACAGCAACTGTCCAAGATCGCGCCAGAACCGCATGCACATGACGCCCGGCCCCGGGGTGAGTGGAACCCCATGGGTGCATCCAGGCCGCGGAGACACCCATGCTGTTCCACTCACCCGCCGAGACAGCGCGAAACACACCCTCCCCGCCCGGAACCCGTCAGTGGAACACCACGGCGGTATCCCGGCCCGGGGAGACACCCATGACGTCCCACTCAACCCCAGGCGGGGCGCGCCGGTAGCCGACAGGCACCCGTTCACGGCGATCGGTGGAACGGCATGGATGTATCCGGACTCGGGAAACCTCCATACCGTTCCAACCCAGCGCCGTCATCGGGCGCGAAGCGGACACGCGCCAGATTGCCCGAACCGCTCAGGCGCCACCCACCCACACATCCCCGCGACGTCGACCCGGCCGCCGAGATCGCCACGCTCACCGCCTTGCTCGGCAGCCATGGAAGCAACACCCCGGAACCTCCGGTGCTGCGTATGAGGCTGCAGAGCGAAGGGCGACGACGGCACACCCCGGCGACGGCGCCGCGGCGGGACGGGACGCGACGGGACAGGGCATGCGCTCCTCGCGCCCAGCCACCTGCGATCTTGGTGAGTTGTCGTTCGCAGCGAACGGTAGGTCGCCAAGATCCGCGCGAGTTGCGGCGGCAGGGCAGGCGGCGCCCGGGCACGGCAAGGCCAATGGCGCGAGGGCAGCAGGTCGCCGGGACGGGCGGCGAGGTGGAGCGGAGCAACGGGCGGCGGCTTCTGCCCTCGGCAGATCCGCTCACCGTGAACACCACTCACGGAAGCGGCAACGGCGGGGCAGGGTGGGACATATGAGAGTGCTGATGCTGGGCGGTACGGGATTCGTCGGTGGGGCCGTGGTGACCGAGGCGGTACGCCGCGGCTGGTCCGTGACCGTGTTCAACCGGGGGCTGCACGGCAGCGTGCCCCAGGGCGTACACCGGTTGCGGGGTGACCGCACCGCGCCGGACGGGCTGGCGGCCCTCGCGGGCGGCGAGTGGGACCTCGTGGTGGACACCTGGGACGGCGCGCCCCGGGCGGTCCGGGACGCGGCGCGTGCCCTGGCCGGCGCCGTCCCGCACTACGTCTACGTCTCCAGCGGCTCGGTCTACGCGCCGCCCGTCGGGCTGGGCACGGGCGAGGACGCGCCGGTCGTCGAGGCCGGGGCGGACGCGGGCGACGGGGACTACCCGCAGAACAAGGCGGGCGGGGAGCGGGCCGCCGTGGAGGTGTTCGGCGAGCGGGCGCTGCTGGTGCGGGCCGGGCTGATCCTCGGGCCGGGTGAGGACATCGGGCGGCTGCCCTGGTGGCTGCACCGCATCGCCCGGGGCGGCGAGGTGCTGGCGCCCGGCCCGCGTGACCTGCCGGTGCAGTACGTCGACGCGCGGGACCTGGCGATCTGGTTGCTGGACCGGGGGAGCGAGGGCGCCGGCGGGGCGTACAACGTGGTCAGTCGGACCGGGCACACGACGATGGGTGAGCTGCTCGACGCGGCCGTGGCGGTGACCGGCGCGGACGCGACGCTGCGGTGGACGGACCCGGACGCGCTCCTGGCGGCGGGCGTCGAGCCGTGGAACGACCTGCCGATCTGGATCCCGCTCGGGCACGAGTACCGCTGGTTGCAGGAGCGGGACGTCGAGCGGGCCTACGCGGCGGGCCTGGCCTGCCGGCCGGCCGCCGAGACGGTCGCGGACACCTGGCGCTGGCTGGGCGAGGTGGGCCAGGTGCCGGCCCGGGCGGGACGCCCGGCACGGGCGCCGGTCGGCCTGGCCCCGGAACGCGAGGCCGCCCTCCTGACCGCCCTGCCGGCCTGACCGCCGGCGACAACGCCCGGCGGCAACGACCTGCGACGACGCCCGGCGGCAACGACTGGCGACGACCGGCGGGGACGACGTGCGGCGACGACCTGCGACGCCCGGCGGCAACGACTGGCGACGACCGGCGGGGACGACGTGCGGCGACGACCGGCGGCGACGACCTGCGACGCCCGGCGGCAACGACTGGTGACGACCGGCGGGGACGACGTGCCACGACGACCGGCGCGACCGCCGGCTGTCAGTGCACCACCGGCAGGTCGAGCACGTCGTCGACCGGGCGGCGCGGGGTGGTGCGGCCGGGCTGGCCGTACCCGATCCGCATCACCATCTGCGGCGTGCCGAACCGGCCCAGCGACAGCCGCAGCGCCTCCCGGGCCCCGGGCACCTCGATCGGCTGGGAGAGCATCGACACGGCCAGGCCGGCGTCGGTGGCGGTGAGCAGCACCCGTTGCAGGGCCTGCCCGGCGACGATCTGGTCGGTGGCGGTGTTGCCGGTCGAGCCGAGGACGGCGACCAGCGGTTCGGGTTCGAAGTCGCGGCCGGGGGCGCGGTTGCGGCCGCCGAAGCCGCGCTGTGGCAGCAGGTCCTGCGGTTCGCTCTGCGGGCCGCCCGCGGCGGTCGGCACGCCGTCGGGGGAGGGCTCGGAGCGGATCCACCGCTTCCGTTCGGTGACGTAGGCGGGGTCGCGCTCCAGTACCCGGTGTGCGCTGCGGGCGATCTCGGCGAAGGCGTTGACCGCCGTGGTGCCGATGACGAGTTCCAGCCAGCACTGCTCGGCCCGGGCGGCCTCGCCGAGGCGCCAGCGCGCGTCGGCGGGGACCGGGTCGGGCCAGAACGGCGCCCGGTTGCTGAACCGGCGGGAGATTGCGCCGTGCAGGCTCTGCTCGGCGGGGGTGGGCCGGCGCGGCACGTCGGGGACGAGCCGGGCCACCACGTCCGGGTCGCCGGGGTACGGGCGGAGCCGGACCGTGGCCGGCGTGCCCGCCACGGCGAGGGCCAGCCGCAGGTTGCACAGGGCCGCCCCGCAGGCGATCCGGGCGCCCCAGCCGCTCGGGTCGGTGGCCGGCAGCCGGCGCCGCGGGTCGACGGCGATTTCGATCCCGCCGTCGACGAGGCGGAACCGCCAGGGCTGGGTGTTGTGCAGCGACGGCGCGCGCACCGCGTCCGCGGCGGCTTCCCGCAGCTGGTCGGCCGTGTAGCCCGTGGTCATGGCGTTGCTCCCTCCGTGCGGGCCGACCTGCCGGCCGGCCCGTTTCCACCGTCCGTCACGGGGTGGGGCGGCGAGCAGGGCCGGAGGTCCCCACCTGGGCGGGTCCGTCTGCCCGCCGCGGCCGCGTGCCGGTCGGGACCTTCGGCCCGTGCGGGACCCGCGGGCGGGAGGGTAGAAAGGACGGATGATCCGCGTGTTCCTGCTCGACGACCACGAGGTCGTCCGTCGTGGCCTTGCCGACCTGCTCCAGAGCAGCGGCGACATCGAGGTGGTCGGCGAGTCCGGCTCCGCGCAGGAGGCGGCCCGCCGTATCCCGGCCCTCCGCCCCGACGTGGCGATCCTCGACGCCCGGCTGCCCGACGGCAACGGCATCGACGTGTGCCGGGACGTCCGCGCCGTGGACTCGTCGATCAAGGGACTGATCCTCACCTCGTACGAGGACGACGAGGCGCTCTTCGCGGCGATCATGGCGGGCGCCGCCGGTTACGTGCTCAAGCAGATCCGCGGCACCGACCTCGTGGACGCGGTCCGGCGGGTGGCGGCCGGGCAGTCCCTGCTCGACCCGGCGATCACCACCCGGGTGCTGGAGCGGATCCGCAGCGGCGTCGAGCAGCCGCGCGAGCTGAAGTCGCTCACCGAGCAGGAGCGGCGGATCCTGGAATACGTGGCCGAGGGGCTCACCAACCGGGAGATCGCGGGCAGGATGTTCCTCGCCGAGAAGACGGTGAAGAACTACGTGTCCAGCGTGCTGGCCAAGCTCGGCCTCGAGCGTCGTACGCAGGCCGCCGTGCTGGCCACCCGGCTGCTCGGCAAGAGCCACTGAGCCGGGGCGCCCCGCCCGCTCAGTCGCGCAGCGGCACGCTCCAGCGCAGCTCGGTGCCGTGCGGGGCCACCCGGCCGAGCTGGAAGTCGCCGCCCAGCCGTTCGGCCCGCTCGCGCAGATTCACGAGGCCGCTGCGGGCCGCCTCCGGGTCGCAGCCCACGCCGTCGTCGGTGACCGTGACGCTCACCCGGCCCGCGTCGACCTGCACCCGCACCGACACCCGGTCGGCTTGGGCGTGGCGTACCGCGTTGGAGAGCGCCTCGCGGAGCACGGCGGTGAGTTCGGGGCGGAGCTGGTCGGGGACAGCGCTGTCGATGGGCCCGACGAGGTCGAGGTCGGGCCGGTAGCCCAGGGACTCGGCGGCCGCCTCGATGGCCTCGCGGATCTCGGTGCGCAGCGCCGCGCTCATGGGGGTGCGCAGCTCGAAGATCGTGCGGCGGATGTCGCGGATGGTGGCGTCCAGGTCGTCGACCGCCTGGTTGATCCGCTTGGCCACCTCGGGGCGGGCGTTCATGGCGCCGCTCTGCAACTGCAGGCCGGTGGCGAACAGCCGCTGGATCACCACGTCGTGCAGGTCGCGGGCGATGCGCTCGCGGTCCTCCAGGACCACCAGCAGCTCCCGTTCCTCCTGGCCCCGCGCCCGTTCCATGGCCAGCGCCGCCTGACCGGCGAAGCTGCCGAGCAGGGCCACGTCGTCCTCGGCCGCGGGACCGCGGTCGGGCCGGTGCGCGACGACCAGCACGCCGTGCAGGGTGTCCGCCGCGGCGAGGGGTGACACCACGGCCGGCCCGCTGACGACGGGGTGCGGCCAGGGGGCCGCCTGGGCGAGGTTCTCCAGCAGCTCGTGGCGGCGGTCGGTGACCGAGCCGACGAAGGTGGTCTCGCCGGCGGGCAGCACCGCACCGACCAGTTTCCGGGCGGCGTCGCCGTCGGCGCCGTCGACCACCTCGACGGTGAACTGGCGCTCGTCCTCGTCGTAGAGCAGGACGAGGGCCAGTTCCGCTTCGGCGACCTCGCGGGCCCGCCGGGCGACCAGGGTCAGCGCGTCGGTGCGGCGGACCTCACCGAGCAGTACCGAGGTGATCTCGGCGGTCGCGGCCAGCCAGCGTTCCCGCCGGTGCGCCAGGGCGTAGAGGCGGGCGTTCTCGATGGCCACGCCGGCCGCCGCGGCGAGCGCGACCACGATCTCCTCGTCGTCCTCGGTGAACTCGGCGGCGCCCTGCTTCTCGGCCAGGTAGAGGTTGCCGAACACGTGGTCCCGGATGCGCACCGGGACGCCGAGGAAGCTGTGCATCGGCGGGTGGTTCGGCGGAAAGCCGTAGGACCGGGGGTGCCGGGTGATGTCCGGCATGCGCAGCGGGCGGGGGTCGTCGATGAGCAGGCCGAGCACGCCCCGCCCGTGCGGCAGCTCACCGATCTGCGCGTGCAGTTCGTCGCTGATGCCGTGGACGATGAAGTCGTGCAGCAGCCGGTCAGCGCCGATCACGCCGAGCGCGCCGTAGCGGGCGCCGACCAGCTCGCAGGCCGACGCCACGATTCGCTGCAGCGTGCTGCGCAGGTCGAGGTCGGAGCCGATGCCGACCACCGCGTCGAGCAGGGCGCGTAGCCGCTCCCGGTTGGTGACCACCTCGCCGACCCGGTCCAGCATCTCCTGGAGCAGTTCGTCGAGCCGAACCCGGGACAGCGGGGTCAGCCCCAGCGAGGGGGTGACGTTCTCGTTGCGTGGATTCGGTGCGCTGGCCACCGGGCGATGCTATCGCCTGGTGGCCGCCGGCCGGAGATCCGTCAGGAGAGCTGGCCGCGTACCGCCGACGTGTCGACGGTCTGCGCGACGTCCAGCCGCGGGGTGTGCGGGGGGCCGGCGTGCGTCGGGTCGGCCAGGCCGAGGCGCATCGAGATGTACGGGAAGCCGAGGCCGGACAGCATCTGCCGGAGCGTCTGTCGGGTGCTGTCGACCTCCACCACGCCGGAGAGCGGCACCAGGGACACGCCGTGCCGGGTGGCGGTGAGCCAGGCGGCGGAGAGCGCCTCGCCGGCGCGCAGCCAGCTGTCCGGCTCGTCCTCGGTGCCCCAGAGGATCCCGTAGACGGCGGCCCGGTCGTGCCCCTCACCGACAGGCAGTGTGCCGGGGCCGAAGTCGCGGGCCGGGACGGTGGTCTCGGGGGCCCGCTCCGGCACCACCTCCGGGGGCAGCCCGGTGCCGGCCCGGGCCCGGGTGGTCCAGTACGCCAGCTCCTCCTGCAGGTCCGGGCTGCCCTTCTCGACGGCCGCCGCCTGCTGGGCCGCGGCGGCCAGCTCGATCTTCTGGTCGTCGTTCAGCACCTGCAGGTTGACGCCCTCCCGGGTGGCCGCCCGGTCGATCTCGCCCAGCACGGCGGTCGGGATCGGCTCCTCGCTGACCGGCCGGCGGTCGGTGTGTCGGACCTGCATGCACTGGACCGTGCGCATGGCGTCCGGGTCTGCCCCGGTGGGCTTGAATCCGGTCAGCCGGGCGAGGAGGTCGGGCTGGCCGGGGTCGGGCACCCGCTCCACCACCGGCGTCCAGCCCTCGGCGGCCAGCGCCATCCGGGCGTGGTGCAGCGCGACGCCGCAGCTCAGCACCAGCAGCCGGCCCTCCGGGTCCAGGACGCTGAGGTGCCGCTCCCGGACCACGCGCAGCTCCAGCGCGTCGGGCAGCACGGTCCAGTGCCACGGCTGGGTGTTGTGCACCGAGGGGGCGTGGCCGGCCATTCCGGCGGCCTCCGCGAGCGCGGTGGTCAGCGGGCGGTCCGTAGCCGGCGTCTCGTGGCTCATCGTCACGACCTTCCTGTCTCTCCCCATCGTGCCCCACGCCCGGGGCGTCCGGGTGGGCTTGCCCGCTCCATCCTCGGCCATGTCCGCGATGGCCGCACGCGTCCGACGTCCCGCACGCACGGGCCCTTCGACCCGTCGGATTACCCACGTTTGCCCTACCCGGGCCGCCGGGGCGCTGAGACGATCCGCATGTGGGGGCGGAACCGCGGGAGTGCGTACCGGAGCGGCCGGTGCGGCGACGCCCGCTGGAGCGGCGGGAGTGGGCGCCGCTGATCCTGCTCACCCTGGCCGTGCTGGCCGGCGCCGGGCTGTGGATCGCCGGGCGGCGTGGCACCGCCGACCTGGTCTGGGCGGCGGTGACCGTGGTGGCGCTCGGGCCGGCGGTCTGGACGACCCTGCGGCAGCTCTGGCGGCGGCAGTTCGGGGTGGACGTGATCGCGGTGCTGGCCCTGGCCGGCGCGCTGCTGGTCGGCGAGTACCTGGCCGGCGCGGTGATCGCCGTGATGGTCGCCACGGGCCGGGCCCTGGAGGAGTACGCCCAGCGCCGGGCCAGCCGCGACCTGCGCGCGCTGCTGGAACGGGCGCCCCGGCAGGCCCGGCGGCGCGCCCCGGGCGGCCGGATCGAGGTGGTGCCGCTGGACCGCGTGGCGGCCGGCGACCGGCTCGTGGTCGGCCCCGGCGACGTCGTGCCGGTGGACGGGACCGTCGAGGAGCCCGCCACGCTGGACGAGTCGGTGGTCACCGGCGAGTCGCAGCTGGTCACCCGCGCCGCCGGCGAGCAGGTGGCCAGCGGCGTGGTCAACGCCGGCGCCGGCTTCGGGCTGCGGGCCGGGAAGAGCGCCGCGGAGAGCACGTACGCGGGGATCGTCCGGCTGGCCGAGGAGGCCACCGCGCGCAAGGCCCCGATGGTCCGGCTCGCCGACCGGTACGCGGCGGCGTTCGTGCCGTTCACCCTCGTGCTGGCCGGGCTGGCCTGGCTGCTCTCCGGCGAGTTCCTGCGGGCCGTGGCGGTGCTCGTGGTGGCCACCCCGTGCCCGCTGCTGCTGGCCACCCCGATCGCCATCGTGTCCGGGCTGTCCCGGGTGGCCCGCCGGGGCGTGCTGGTCCGCGACGGCGGGTCCCTGGAGCTGCTCGGCCGGGCACGTACCCTCCTGCTGGACAAGACCGGCACGCTCACGGCGGGCCGCCCGCGCGCCGCCGAGACGGTGGTCGCCCCCGGCGGCGACCGGGACGAGCTGCTGCGGCTGGCCGCTTCCGTCGAACAGCTCTCCCCGCACGTGCTGGCGGCCGCCCTGGTCCGGCAGGCCCGCGAGCAGGGGCTGCCGCTGACCGAGCCGACCGGGGTCACCGAGGAGCCGGGACGCGGGGTGACCGGCCGGGTCGACGGCCGCTTGGTCCGGGTGGGCCAGCTCGCCGGCGAACCGCCCGAGTGGGCGCACCGGGTCCGCGAGCGGGCCGAGCTGGCCGGACGCTCCACCGTCTGGGTCAGCGACGAGCACGGCCCGCTCGGCGCGATCCTCCTCGAGGACCCGGTCCGGCCCGACGCCCGGCGTACCGTCCGGCGGCTGCGGGAGGCCGGGCTGGACCGGCTCGTCATGGTGACCGGCGACCGGCCGCGCACCGCCCAGCAGGTCGCGCGGACCGTCGAGGTGGACGACGTGATCGCGCAGTGCTCGCCCGCGGAGAAGGTCGCCCGGGTGAAGGCGGAGTCCGGCCGGGCGGTGACCGTCATGGTCGGCGACGGGGTGAACGACGCCCCGGCGCTGGCCGCGGCGCACGTCGGGGTGGCCATGGGCGCCACCGGGGCGACCGCCTCCGCCGACGTGGCCGACGCGGTGCTCACCGTGGACCGGCTGGACCGGCTCGCCGACGCCGTCGAGATCGCCCGGTACGCCCGCCGCATCGCGGTGCAGAGCGCCTCCGTCGGGATGGGACTGGCCGTGGTGGCCATGGTGGTGGCCGCCGCCGGTGGGCTGCCCCCGGTCGCCGGCGCCTTCCTCCAGGAGGGCATCGACGTGCTGGTGATCGTCAACGCGCTGCGCGCCCTCCGCGGCGGCCTGCGCCGCCGGGACGTCCCCCCGCACACGCGTGAACTCCTCGACCGGTACGCGGGCGAGCACGGCGGTGTCCGCGACGTCCTGGCCCGGCTACGGGACACCGCCGACCTGGTGGCCACCCGCCCCGACGCGCCGGAGTGCGTGCCGGCGCTGCGGGCGGTGCACCGCCGGCTGGTCGACGACGTGCTGCCGCACGAGGCGGCCGAGGAACGGCAGCTCTACCCGGCCCTGGCCGCCCCGCTGGGCGGCGAGGAGGCCACCTCCACGATGAGCCGTGCGCACGTGGAGATCAGCCGGCTGGTGGACCGGATCGGCGGTCACCTGGCGGCCCAGCCCGACGGCCGGCTGCGCCCCGACGAGGTGCCGGACCTGCTGGCCGCGCTCTACGGCCTGGACGCCGTCCTCCGGCTGCACCTGGCGCAGGAGGAGGAGGACTACTTCTCGCTCAGCCCCGCCGACGACCACCCCGACACCCGCTGACCCGTCGCCACCTGGGGGTCAGCGTTCGCGGACCACGGCGACCGGGCACTGGGCGTGCTGGATGAGCTGCTGGCTGACCGAGCCGAGCAGCATCCCGCGCAGTCCGCCCCGGCCCCGGCTGCCCACGACCACGAGCTGGGCCGACCGGCTCTCCTCGACCAGCAGCGCGGAGGGGCTGCCCGGGTTCGCCACCACCTCGACCGGCACGTCCGGGAAGGTCTCCCGCCAGGGGGCCAGGTCCGCCTCGGCCGCGGCCCGCTCGGTGGCGCCGGCCTCCTCCGGGTCGAAGCCCGGCGGCACCCGCCCCTCGCGAGGCGGCTCCCAGACCCGCAGCGCCCGTACCGGCACGTCCCGCTGCGCCGCCCGCTCGATGGCGAAGCCCAGCGCCTCCACCGAGGACGGGGAGCCGTCCGCGCCGACGACCACCGGCCCGGACGTGGCGGGCCGGCCGTCCCGGACCACGATCACCGGGCAGTGCGCGTGGGCCGTGACGCTGACGGCGGTGGAGCCGGTGAGCAGCCCGGCGAAGCCGCCGTGGCCGCGGCTGCCCAGCACCAGCATGCCCGCGTCGGCGGAGCGCTCCTGGAGGACCAGCGCGGGCGGGCCGTCGAAGACCTCGCCGTGCACGGTCAGCCCCGGCCGGTCCGCGGCGGCGTCCGCGGCCGTGCGGCGGACCAGCTCCTCGACCTGCCGCCGGGCGGTCTCGTCGGGCCAGACGCCGGGGGCCACGCCGGGACCGATCCAGCCGGCCACCGTCAGCCACTCGAAGACGTACGCCAGGCGGACCGGCCGGCCCGAGCGGCCCGCCTCGTCCAGCGCCCAGTTCAGGGCCACCGTCGCGTCGGCGGAGCCGTCGTAGCCGACCAGGATCTCCTCGCCGTTCATGCCCCGCTCCGCACGCTCGGGTCGGTCTCGCGGATCCAGCGCCACTCGGCGACCCGGGGGTCGTCCTCGCCGTGCTGCCGGGTGTAGTCGCGGCAGGCCTGCCGGAGGTCCACCATCTCCTGGCGCAGGTGGGCGGCGCGTGAGCGCAGCCCGGGCAGCCGGTCGATGACGTCGATGACCAGGTGGAAGCGGTCGAGGTCGTTGAGCATCACCATGTCGAACGGCGTGGTGGTGGTGCCCTCCTCCTTGTAGCCGCGCACGTGGAGGTTGTCGTGGTTGGTCCGGCGGTAGGTGAGCCGGTGGATCAGCCACGGGTAGCCGTGGTAGGCGAAGATGACCGGCTTGTCGCGGGTGAAGATGGTGTCGAACTCGCTGTCCGGCAGGCCGTGCGGGTGCTCCGACGGCGGTTGCAGGCGCATGAGGTCGACCACGTTGACCAGCCGTACCTTCAGGTCGGGCAGGTGCTGGCGGAGCAGGCCGGCCGCCGCGAGTGTCTCCAGGGTCGGCACGTCGCCGGCGCAGGCGAGCACGACGTCCGGCTCGCTGCCGTCGTCGGTGCTGGCCCAGTCCCAGATGCCCAGGCCGCGGCGGGTGTGCTGGATGGCCTCCTCCATGGTCAGCCAGTTGGGCGCCGGCTGCTTCCCGGCCACCACCACGTTGATGTAGTGCCGGCTGCGCAGGCAGTGGTCCATGGTGGAGAGCAGGGTGTTGCCGTCCGGCGGCAGGTAGACCCGCACGACCTCGGCCTTCTTGTTCACCACGTGGTCGATGAAGCCCGGGTCCTGATGCGAGAAGCCGTTGTGGTCCTGCCGCCAGACGTGGCTGGAGAGCAGGTAGTTCAGCGACGCCACCGGCGCCCGCCACGGGATCTGCCGGGTCACCTTGAGCCACTTGGCGTGCTGGTTGACCATCGAGTCGACGATGTGGATGAACGCCTCGTAGCTGGTGAAGAGGCCGTGCCGGCCGGTCAGCAGGTAGCCCTCCAGCCAGCCCTGACACAGGTGCTCGGAGAGCACCTCCATGACCCGGCCGTCGGGGGAGAGGTGGTCGTCGCCCGGCAACCGGCTGCCGACGAACGCCCGGTCGGTGACCTCGAAGACGGCGCCGAGCCGGTTCGAGGCGACCTCGTCCGGGCCGAACAGGCGGAAGGTCTCCGGGTTACGGGTGATCACGTCCCGGACCCACGGGCCCAGCGCGCCGGTGGCGCCGGCCATCGGGGTGCCCGGCTCCTTGACGTCGACCGCGTAGTCGCGGAAGTCCGGCAGCTCCAGGTCGCGCAGCAGCCGCCCGCCGTTGGCCACCGGGTTGGCGCTCATCCGCCGGTCGCCCGTGGGGGGCAGGTCGGCCAGGTCGGGGACCGGCGCGCCGGTGGCGTCGAACAGCTCCTCCGGCCGGTAGCTGCGCAGCCAGCGCTCCAGCTCGGCCAGGTGCGCGGGGTTGTCGCGGACCTCGTCGATGGGCACCTGGTGGGCGCGGAACGTGCCCTCGACCTGCTTGCCGTCGACGTCCGCCGGCCCGGTCCAGCCCTTCGGCGTACGGAGGACGATCATCGGCCAGCGGGGGCGCTCGACCTCGCCACCGGTGCGGGCCCGGCGCTGGATCTCGGCGATCTCGTCGACCACCCGGTCCAGGGTGGCGGCGAGGAGCTGGTGCACCCGGGCCGGGTCGTCGCCCTCGACGACGTACGGCTGGTAGCCGAAGCCGCGCATCTGGTCGAGCAGGTCCTCGGCGGGGATCCGGTCGAGCACCGTCGGATTGGCGATCTTGTAACCGTTGAGGTGCAGGATCGGCAGCACCGCACCGTCCCGGGCCGGGTTGAGGAAGACGTTGGACAGCCAGCTCCCGGCCAGCGGCCCGGTCTCCGCCTCACCGTCACCGATCACACAGGCGACCAGGAGGTCCGGGTTGTCGAACGCGGCGCCGTACGCGTGGCTCAGCGCGTACCCCAGCTCGCCGCCCTCGTGGATCGAGCCCGGCACCTCCGGCGCCACGTGGCTGGGGATGCCGCCGGGGAAGGAGAACTGGCGGAACAGCCGCTGCATGCCGGTCTCGTCGCGGGCGATGTGGTGGTAGAGCTCGCTGTACGTGCCCTCCAGCCACGTGTTGGCCACCAGGGCGGGGCCGCCGTGGCCCGGGCCGGTGACGAAGATGGCGGACAGGTCCCGGTCGACGATGACCCGGTTGAGGTGCGTGTAGAGGAGGTTGAGGCCGGGGCTGGTGCCCCAGTGCCCGAGCAGCCGGGGCTTGATGTGCTCGGGCTTCAGCGGCTCACGCAGCAGCGGGTTGTCGAGCAGGTAGATCTGCCCGACGGTGAGGTAGTTCGCCGCCCGCCAGTAGGCGTCGAGCCGGCGCAGCTCGTCCTCGGTCAGTGGGCTGTGCAGGTCCAGCGCGGTGTCCATGCTGCGTTAGCCTCTCGCGGCTCGGGGTCTTCTGCCACCCGGGAGCGGATCGGCCGCCCCCGGCACGGTAAGCCTCGTCCCTCGGCCGGCGGGTCGATCAGGGCCGTAGGTCCCGGGCTGGGCGGGCGTCATGACCCGTCCTCGTCGTCGGGGTCGAGTCCACGGACGACGATCACCGGGGCCGGCGAGTGGTAGAGCAGCGTCTGGCTGACCGCGCCCAGCATGCCCCGCAGCGGCTCGTCACCGCGCGCCCCGACCAGCGTCACCTGTGCCGAGCGGGACTGTTCCAGCAGGACGGCGCCGGGGTCGCCGCGGATCGTGTGGCACTCGACGGCCACCGCGGGATGCCGGGCGCCGTACCGGGAGACGGCCTCGTCGAGCAGTCCGTCGTCGCCGCCGTCGGAGTGGTGGCTGGGCTCCGTCACCCGGACGGCGAGCAGCCGGGTGCCGCGGCTCTCGGCGCAGTCGAAGGCGTACGCCAGGGTGGCGCGCGAACTCTCCGACCCGTCGAAGCCGACCAGCAGTGGTCCCTGCGGCGGCGGCTCGATCCGGGCGACCAGCACCGGGCAGCCGGCCCGGGCGGCGAGCTGCACGGCCGGAACGTCGGCCGGTACGCAGGACGCGCAGCCGGCCATGCCGCCGTCACCCACCGCCAGCAGGAACGCCGAGTCGGAGGCCCGGATCAGCCCCTCGATCGGGTCGCCCTCGACGATCTCGTCGGTGACCGGCAGTCCCGGCGCGGCCTCGGCGGCCACCCGCCCGGCCTTCTCCAGCAGCTCCTCGGCGGTCGCGCGCGGGCCGCTCACCGAGAACGACTCCAGCGCCGCCGCCCAGTTGAAGGCGTGCAGCAGGTGCAGCGGCCGGTCGTGCGCGGCGGCCTCCCCGGCGGCCGTCCGGACCACCTCGAGGTCCTCCGCCGAGCCGCCCACGCCGACCACCACCGCGCCGTGGGTGGGTGCGGGCATCCCGGCTCACCTCCCGACCGCGCTGTCCTCACCCACGGTAGTCGTGCGGGTGCCCGCCGGGACCCGGTCGGCGGAACTGGCGCCGACGGGAGGGATCAGCGGGGGTTGGGCAGGGCCGGGTGGACGCGGACGACCACGGCGGTGGCGTTGTCCTCGCCGCCCTCGGCCAGGCTCGCGGCGAGCAGGGCCTGCGCGGTCCGGGCCGGGTCGCGGCGCGCCGCCAGCAGGTCGCGCAGCCGGTGGTAGCCGAGCTGGTCGCTCACCCCGTCGGTGCAGAGC
Organism: Micromonospora terminaliae; assembly: GCF_009671205.1. Lineage (NCBI taxonomy): Bacteria > Bacillati > Actinomycetota > Actinomycetes > Micromonosporales > Micromonosporaceae > Micromonospora > Micromonospora terminaliae. The sequence goes on from NZ_CP045309.1 coordinate 600,670, forward strand.
AGCCAGGTGTCCCCGCTGCGCAGCGGCACGGCCAGCAGGTCCGGCTCGGGCTTGTCCGGGTGGCCGACGTAGCGCAGCAGCTGGTAGCGGGCCCGGGCGGCCTCCGGCGAGTCGGGCGGCCACCAGCCGTGCAGCAGGCCGAGCCAGGCCATCGTGTGGTCGACGGTCACCAGTTCGAGCAGCCCCTCGCGCAGCCGGTACGCCCGGGAGTCGCCGAGCTGGACGAGCCAGCCCTGCCCGCCGTCGGGCTCGGCGACCAGGGCGGTGAGGGTGCAGCCGGTCAGCCCGGCCAGTCCCGCACCGGCCCGGCGTACCCGCAGCTGGGTCTCGGCCGTGGCGGCGCGCAGCCGGGCGGCGTCGACGGCCGGCCAGCCGGCGCGGACCTGCGCCACGAAGGTGGTCAGGGCGGCGGTGCCGGCGACCCGGCTGCCCTCGCCGTCGCCCATGCCGTCGGCGACCGCGGCCAGCGGCAGGTCCGGGTCGACGTGCAGGACGTCGAAGTTCTCCGCGTACCGGTGCCCGACCACGCTGCCCCCGGCGATCTCCAGGGTGAGCCGGCCGACGGTCAGCCGGCGGGTGGCCTGGACCGGCTGGTCCAGCGGGCGGCGGCGGAACACCAGCGGACCGTAACACCGCTCGGGGTCGCGGATCGGCAGGTCGCGGCGAGTGTCGGCCTGTCAACTGGGGTTGACAAACGCGGCTCCGTCAACCAAAGTTGACAGCATGAGTCAGGCGACGGAACTCGCGGCGGCGGCCGGCAGCACCGACCCGAAGGTCGGGCTGCGGGCCGTGCTCGCCCTGCGCCGGCTGCTCGAACGGCTGGAGGTGGTCCAGGTGGACAACGCCCGACGGCAGGGCTGGTCCTGGCAGGAGATCGCCGACGCCCTCGAGGTCAGCCGGCAGGCGGTCCACAAGAAGCACGCCGGGCGACCGGCGGTCCGCGGAAGCTGGGAGGCGTGATGTTCGAACGGTTCACCGACCGGGCCCGCGCGGTGGTGCACCACGCGCTCGACGAGGCGCGCACCGAGGGCCGGCGCCCGGTCGGCACCGAGCACCTGCTGCTCGGCGTGCTCGCCGACGGCGACAATCTGGCCGTCCGGGTGCTGTCGGCCGGCGGCATCCGGGCCGAGGACCTGCGCGCCGCCGTGGCCCGGCACACCGCGCACGGTGTCGACGGCCTCGGCGCGGCCGACGCGGCGGCGCTGCGCGAGATCGGCATCGACCTCGCCGCGATCGTCGCGCGGATCGAGGAGTCCTTCGGCCCGGACGCGCTGCGCGAGGCGGCGCCGGCGCCCCGCAGGTGGTGGGGCCGCCGCCCCGGCGACGGCCGGTTCTCACCCCGCGCCAAGAAGGTGCTGGAGCTGTCCCTGCGGGAGGCGCTGCGGCTGCGCCACCGCCACATCGGCACCGAGCACATCCTGCTCGGGCTGCTGCGGGAGGGCAACGGGCTGGCCGCGCTGGTGCTCACCGAGGCCGGTGCGGACCTCGACGACCTGCGCCACCGGGTCGAGGCGGCGCTGCGCACGGCGGCGTGAGCGGCCCCGGCCGGGGTTGAAACCTGTTTGCGGTTCTCGCAACGTCGGCCGGTGTCGGCTCGCTGAGCCGCCCCGCTTGCTGCACACTTGCGCCGTGGACGGAGACGAGAAGAGCCCGTTGACCGCGGACAACCCCGCACCACGCTCGGCCGTGGTGGTCAACCCGACCAAGGTGACCGATCTCGACGGGTTCCGCCGCACGGTGGACGGAGCCCTCACGGCCGCCGGCTGGCCCGCGCCGGCCTGGTACGAGACCACGGCGGAGGACCCGGGCCGGGGCCAGACCGAGGCGGCCGTCGAGGCCGGCGCCGAGGTGGTCTTCGCCTGCGGCGGGGACGGCACCGTGATGGCCTGCGTGACCGCGCTGGCCGGCACCGACGTGGCGCTCGCCGTGCTGCCCCAGGGCACCGGCAACCTGCTCGCCGCCAACCTCGGCCTCTCCGGCGACCTCGCCGCCGGGCTGGAGGTCGCCGTCGAGCGGGGCGTGCGCCGGCTCGACGTGGGCGCGGTCGGCGACCAGTGCTTCGCCGTGATGGCCGGGATGGGCTTCGACGCGCAGATGCTCGACTCCACCTCCGAGACGACCAAGAAGCGGTTCGGCTGGCCGGCCTACGTGGTGGGGGCGGCCAAGCACCTGCGGGACCGGCCCATGCGGGTCTCCATCCGGATCGACGGCGGGCCGCCGCTGCGCCGGCGGGCCCGCTCGGTCCTGGTCGGCAACGTCGGCCGGCTCCAGGGCGGGGTACGCCTGCTCACCGACGCCGAGCCGGACGACGGCTGGCTCGACGTGGCGGTGCTGACCCCGCGGACACTCGGCCACTGGCTCGCCCTCGGCTGGGCGGTGCTGCGGCGCCGGGGCAGCGTGCCCCGGATGGAGGTGTTCCGGGCCCGCAAGGTCGAGATCACCAGCAACCGCGCCCAACCGCGGCAGCTCGACGGCGACCTCATCGAGCCGGGCCGGTCCCTGAAGATCGAGATCCGGCCCGAGTCGCTCTGGCTCTGCGTGCCGCGGCCGGCGCGCCACCCCGACCTGTCCGTGGACGCCGACGCGGCCGCCGAGCGCGGCGAGCGGCTGGTCGAGGAGGCCCGGCATGAGTAGCACCAAACTCGTCCCCGAGACCCGGCTCATGGCGAAGGAGGAGCTGTCCGCCGACGACGCCTGGCACACCCTGCGCCGCCACGGCGGCTGGTGCCTGCTCCGGGACGCCTTCATCCGGTTTCGCTACGGCGACGGCTTCAGCCACTCCCGGGCCTTCGCGTTGCAGCTCTGCCTCGCCGTGGTGCCGTTCCTCATCGCGCTCACCGGCCTCATCACCGACCTCGGCGCCGACGAGGGCGGCAAGGTGGTCGCCGACACCGTGCTGGCGATCACCCCGGGCCAGAGCGAGTCGATGGTGCAGGAGCTGCTGGCCGACACCGAGCGCACCGAGCACGCCGGTGAACTGGCGCTGACCCTCGGCCTGCTGACCGGCCTTCTGGCGCTCACCACCACCATGGCGCAGATCGAGCGGGGCGCGAACCGCATCTACGGCGTGGAGCGGGACCGCCCGGCCCTGTTCAAGTACCTGCGCGCCGCAGTCCTCGCGCTGGTCGCCGGCGTTCCCGCGCTGGCCGGGTTCCTGATCCTCGTCGGCGGCCGGGCCATGGGCGACTCGGTCCGGCGGCACTACGAGTGGGGCGACGTCGCCCACGGCGCCTGGGACGTGGTCCGCTGGCCGCTCAGCCTCGGCCTGACCGTGCTCGCCGTGGCGGTGCTGTTCCGGCACGCCCCGCGGCGCAACCAGCCCGGCCTGTCCTGGCTCCTCTTCGGCGCCGGCATCGCCACCGCGCTCTGGTGGCTGGCCAGCCTGCTGCTCGCCGCCTACGTGAAGTACAGCGGCGGGTTCGGGCAGACGTACGGCGCGCTGACCGGCATGATGGCCCTGCTGCTCTGGGCCAACCTGACCGGGATGGCGCTCTTCGGCGGGCTGGCGTTCGCCGCCCAGTTGGAGGCGATGCGCATCGGGGTGGAGGAGCCCGCCCAGCCGGACCTCTGGGAGCCGGAGGCCGAGCGCGAGGAGCTCCTCGACACCGGCGACATGACCGCTCTCTGAGGCCGCGGCGGCTTCCGGCGTGTACGCGGAGTCCGAATCGGGTACTGCGCGCCTCGCAGCAGACGAGGGAGGTGCGGGGTGACCGCGGTCAAGGAGGCGACGCGCCGTCCGCTCGGCCATTTCGCCGAGCGGAGCCTGGCGGGGCTGCTCGTGGTGGCCGGCGCGGGAGTCGGGTTCGGCGTGCTGCTCATGCTCGTCCGGTTCCACTGGGGGCCGCTCTACCACGCCGACCACGAGGCGGCCGAATGGTTCAACCACCTCGTGGCGCCGCACCATCCGGTGGTCACCGTGCTCCAGGCGGTCACCGACCTGGGCGGCCGGCCGGTGCTCATCTGGCTGATCACCATCGCGGTGGTCGGCCTGCTGATCCGCCGCCAGTCCCGGCTCGCCGTCTACCTGATCATCACGGGCGTGGGCGGGCTGATCCTCGACCCGTCGCTCAAGGCCCTGGTGGGCCGGCTGCGCCCGGTCGTGGACGTGCCGGTGGCCCACGCACCCGGCAACAGCTTCCCCAGCGGCCACGCGCTCGGCTCGTTCGTCGCGTACGGGGCGCTGCTGCTGGTGTTCCTGCCGGCCGTGGCGCCGCGCTGGCGCAAGCCGGCCATCGCCGTCGCCGGCCTGCTGGTCGTGCTCATCGGGCTGACCCGGATCGCGCTGGGCGTGCACTTCGTCTCGGACGTGCTGGGCGGCTGGCTGCTCGGCGCGGCCTGGCTGGGCGTCACCGCGTACGCCTTCCGGCTGTGGCGGCGCGAGCGCGGCCGGCCGGTGCCCCCGATCAGCGAGGGCCTGGAGCCCGAGGCGGGGCAGGAGATCAAGCCGGCGCCGGCCGAGGAGCACGTGCTGGAGCACCCCCGCTCGTCGGTGGCCGAGCTGCTGGTGGGCTGGGTGCTCGTGTTCGGCGTCCTCTACGCCTTCGGCATGTACGTCAGCTACCACGCCAAGGGCACGGTCTTCGACACCCTGGACACGGAGGTGCCGCGCTGGTTCGCCGCCCGGCACACCGACGGGCTCACCGACCTGAGCTGGTGGTGGAGCAAGTTCGGCGACACCCACGCCATCCTGCTGGTCTCGCTGGTGTTCTGCCCGATCGTGCTGGCGATCTGGAAGCGCTGGCGGCCGGTGCTGTTCGTGGTCCTGGCCATGTTCGGCGAGCTGAGCCTCTTCCTGGCCAGCGCCCGGGTGGTGGAGCGGCCCCGCCCGTCGGTGGAGAACCTGGACGGGCAGATGCCCACCTCGTCCTTCCCGTCCGGGCACATCGCGGCGACCATCTGCCTGTGGACCGCCATGGCGATCATCGTGCTGCCGCGCACCGACCGCTGGTGGCGCTGGCTCTTCGTGGCGATGGCCGTGATCATGCCGGTCGGGGTGGCCACCTCCCGGATGTACCGGGGCATGCACCACCCGACGGACTTCATGGGAGCGATCCTGCTCGGCGCGCTCTGGCTCACCCTGCTCTGGTGGGTGGTCCGGCCGAACGCCGACGTGCGCCGGGGCAACCGGCCGGCCATCGAGTCGGAGCAGGTGCACGAGCTCGACGACGAGCTGGCCAAGGCCGGCCGGGAGGACTGATCGGGCGCCGATGCTGCGGGTGATGACCTGGAACATCCGGACCGGCGGGCGGGACCGCGACGGCACCGACCGCCGGGACCGGATCGCCGCCGTGGTCGCCGACCAGCGTCCCGACCTGCTGGCCCTCCAGGAACTGCGCGGCCTGGACTCCGGCGGCGGGCTCGCCGGGCTGGCGGAGCGGGTGGGCATGGCGCCGCACCTGGCCCGGTCCTGTTTCGGGCAGCCGGTGGCGGTGCTGGTCCGCCCGCCGCTGCGGGTGCTGCGGGCGAGCCGGGTGCGCCGCCCGTTCCACCACGCCGCCGCGCGCGTCCAGGTGGGCACCGCGGCCGGCCCGCTGACCGTGATCAGCACCCATCTGAACCCGTACTCGGGCGGGCGGCGGCGGATGGAGGCCGACTGGCTGGCGGCGGCCGTGCGGCGGACCGGGGGCGACCTCACCCTCCTCGCCGGTGACCTGAACACCCTGGAGCCGGCCGTCGACCACACCGCCCGGCTGGCCGGCCTGGCCCCCCTCTACCGACGGCGGCACCTGCGCCGCGACGGCCGTACCGTCGACACCCGCGCAGTGGCCCGGCTGCTCGACGCGGGCCTGGTCGACCTCTGGCCGCGCACCGGCGGCGGCGAGCCGGCCGGGCTGACCGTGCCGACCCGGCACGGCGGGGCGGAGTTCGCCGGGATGCGGCTGGACTACCTGCTCGCCACCCCGGCGCTGGCCGCGACGGCCCGTGCGGTCCGCGTGGTCCGCGGCGGCGACGCGGACAGCGCCTCCGACCACTATCCGGTCGTCGCCGACCTGGCGCTGGCGCCCGCCTGAGGGACCCGCCGGGTCCCGGGACGGTTCAGACGAGCAGGTTCAGCAGCACGGTCAGGACGACCGAGGCGACGATCGAGAAGAGGATCATCAGCAGGCAGCCGAGGCCGCCGCCGACGGGCCGGATCTCCGTGTTTCCGATGCGCATGGACTCACCTTTGCAGGACGGGCGCCAGCAGGTCGCGGATCGCGTCGGCGACCTGGCCGGGCGCGGTGGTGGCGACGTTGTGCGCGGCGCCCGGCACGGCGGCCGTCCGGGCGTCCGGCACCAGGCGGGCCGCCTCCGCGCGCCAGCCGGCCGGGACGACGGTGTCGCGGGCGCCGGTCAGCACCAGCGTCGGCGCGGTGACCCGCACCAGGTCCGCCTCGATCGTGTTGCGCACCGAGTGGGACAGGGTGGCGAACACCCGCCACGGGCGGGCGTCGAGGACGTCGCGCAGCAGGATGGGCGCCTGCCACTTCGCCTCCCACAGGGTGTCCAGCAGCCACCGGCCGATCTGGCCGCGCCGGGAGCGGGCGGCCGGGTCGCTGGTCGGGCCGGCCAGCACCAGCGCGCGGACCAGGTCCGGGCGGCGGGCGGCGAGCGCCGCGGCCACCTCCGCACCGAACGAGTGGCCGAGCAGGCAGACCGGCCCCGACGTGTACGCGGCCAGCCACTCCGCCAGGAACGCGGCGTGCCGGGTCACGTCGTACGCCGTGCCGGGCCGCTCGGTCAGCCCGAAGCCGGGCAGGTCCGGCACGTACACCGGATGGGTGGCGGACAGGGCCACGGCCAGCGGGGTGAGGTAGCGGTGCGAGACGGCGAGGCCGTGCACCAGCACCACGGGCGGCACGTCGCCGCCCGGGTCCGCCGAGCGGCGGGTGTGCGTGCGCAGGCCGTCGATCAGCCGGAACTCGCTGGTCAGGCCGGCGGCCGGGCGGGGCGCGGCCAGGGCCAGCCGCAGCTCGGCCGGCCCGAAGCGCCCCGGTGGGGAGGGCCGGACTACCCGGCCGGTCACAGCTCGCGGAGCCGGGGCAGCAGTTCCTCCTGCGCCCAGTCCAGGAACATCGGCTGGCTGTCCCCGCCGACCTGGACCAGCGCCACGTGGGTGAACCCGGCGTCGACGAACTTCTTGAACGCCTCGACGTGCCGGTCGGTGTCCGGTCCGCAGGAGATGCCCTCGGCCACGTCCTCCTCGCGGACGAACTGGGTGGCCGCGGCGAACGCGTCCGGGCCGGGCAGGTCGGCATTGACCTTCCACCCCAGGCCGAACCAGCGGAACTGGTCGTGCACGATCTTGCGGCACTCGGCCTCGTCCGGGCCGTAGCAGATGGCCACCTGCCCGTACCGCGGCCGGCCCGCGCCGCCGGCCTCCTCGTACATCTCGACCAGCTGCGGCAGCGGGTCGGTGGCGATCATGGCGTCGGCGTAGTCGGCGGCGAGGGTGGCGGACTGCCGGCCCGAGGCGGCCACGGCCATGGGCACCGGGCGTTCCGGGCGGTCCCAGACGTAGGCGTCGGGCACCTCGAAGTGGTTTCCGGAGAAGGTCAGCGTCTCGCCGTTGAGCAGCGGCCGGATGATCTGGAGCGCCTCCTCGAACATCTCGTGCCGCTGCTGCACGTGCGGCCACCCGCCCACGACGTGCTCGTTGAGGTTCTCCCCGGCGCCCAGGCCGAGGGTGAACCGCCCGTCCGAGAGCACACCGATGGTGCTGGCCTTCTGGGCGACCACCGCCGGGTGGTAGCGCCGGATCGGGCAGGTCACGAAGGACATCAGCTCGGCCCGGCTGGTGGCGTGCGCGACCGCGCCGAGCACCGACCACGCGTACGGGGAGTGGCCCTGTTCGTCCAGCCAGGGGTAGTAGTGGTCGGACATCACGAGGTGGTCGAAGCCGGCGGCCTCGGCGCGGACGGCGTGGTCGACCAGCTGCTTGGGTCCGGCCTGTTCGCACATGAGGGTGTAGCCGACGTTGACCATGGCACAGCTCCTTCCCGGGCGGATCGTCCTCGGATACCCCGCGCAGCGGCGGTCAACCCTGGTGTCCGCTTCGGTGGCCGGCCTTCTCGACGGCGGCGGGGACGCTGGCGACAGTCGTACACGGCACGCAACGTGGACTGGAACGGCCGGCTCGGCGCCGGCGCCAGCACCTCGTTCGGCTTCCTCGGCAGCTGGACCGGCAGCACCGCGATCCCCGCGGTGACCTGCACCGCGAGCTGAGCAACCGGTGACCGGGTCCCCCACGGGACCCGGCCACCACCCCTTGCGGGTACGCGCCGGTGTGATCGTTTCCTCTACCCTGGCCCGGTGCTGGCCGAGGAAGCGCCGAAGGTCACCGACTGGATGCAGGCGTGGGGGAGTCTCGCCGGCCTGCTGATGTCCACGGTCGCCGTGCTTTTCACCGGGCTGCTGTTCCGCCACGAGGTGCGGGTACGCCGCGAGGAGCGCCGCGACGCGGAGGCCGCCCAGGCCCGGCTGGTCCTCGCCGTCCGCACCGGACCGGAGCCGGCCGGGAGCCGCGCGACCGTGCCGCCGTCCCGGGTGGGCTACCGGGTGTTGAACTTCAGCGGCGCACCCGTGCTCGACGTGCTGATCCGCTACGTCTGGGCCGGCGGCTCGGTGGGCCCGACCCATCACCTCCCCGTCCTGGTCGGCGAGGAGCAGGGCGAGCTGCGGGTCCCGGCCGACCTCGATCCGCACGTGACCGAGGCGCTGGCCGACTTCTCCGCCATCGAGATCATCTTCACCGACGCGAGCGGGCAGAAGTGGCAGCGGGTCGACCGCAGTGCGCCGGTGCGGCTCGTTGAACGCCAGTACCGGAACCCGGGAGCGCTCAGCGTGGTCGCCGTCGCGGCCGGCATCATGTTGGCGGCACTCCTCGCCGGCGTCGGCCTCAGCCGGGTCGTGCACTGAGCGCTCACCGCAGGGTGTATCGGCGGTCCACCCTCGATCCACTCCGGCTCGCCGACCTGGCGGTGTCGGCGCGGGCCGGACCCCGCCACCCCGCCGATCTGGAGTGGATCATGCTGGTGCCGCGGGTCAGTGCGGGTTCGCCAGCCGGGCCGCGCGCATCAGCAGGTATTCGTGCTCGGGGCGGCTGGTGGTGCGCCCGGCCGCGGCCCGGTAGTGCCGCGCCGCCGCGTCCCGGTCGCCGGCCATCTCGTGCAGGTGCGCCCGGGCCGCGTCGAGCCGGTGGTGGCCGGTCAGCCGGGGGTCGGCGGCCAGCGCCTCCAGGGTGGCCAGTCCGGCGGCGGGACCGTGCACCATGGCGGTCGCGACCGCGCGGTTGAGCGACACCACCGGGCTCTCCGTGAGCCGTTCCAGCACCTCGTAGAGGGCGAGGATCTGCGGCCAGTCGGTGCGCTCGGCGGTGGGCGCCTCGTCGTGCAGGGCGGCGATGGCGGCCTGGAGCTGGTAGGGCCCGACCGGCCCCCGGGCCATGGCACGCGTCACCAGTGCGGTGCCCTCGGCGATCGCGGCGGTATCCCACCGGGAACGGTCCTGCTCGGCGAGGGAGATCAGCTCGCCGGACGGGCCGGTGCGGGCGGCGGCCCGGGCCTCGGTGAGCAGCATGAGGGCGAGCAGGCCCGCCACCTCGCTGTCGTCGGGCAGCAGCCCGTGCATGGCGCGGGTCAGCCGGATCGCCTCCTCGGAGAGGTCGACCCGGCGCAGGTCGTCGCCGAGGCTCGCGGTGTGCCCCTCGGTGAAGATCAGGTAGAGCACGTGGAGGACGGCGGCCAGCCGCGCCTGCCGGTCCTCCTCGGCGGGCATCCGGAACGGCAGGCCGGAGGATCTGATGCGCTGCTTGGCCCGGCTGATCCGCTGCGCCATGGTGGCCTCGGGGACGAGGAAGGCGCGGGCGATCTCGGCGGTGCTGAGCCCGCCGACCGCGCGCAGGGTCAGCGCGATCGCCGACGGTGTGGACAGCGTCGGGTGGCAGCAGAGGAAGAGCAGCACGAGGGTGTCGTCCCGGTCCGCGGTCAGCGGCTCGTCGGCGGCCGGCGCGGTCCGCCGGTCGTCCCCATCGCGCCGGGCGGCCCGGTCCTCCCGGTCCCGGCGGGCCGCCTCGCCGCGGACCAGCTCGATCATCCGGCGGTACGCGACCTGGATCAGCCAGCCCCGCGGATGGTCCGGCAGCCCCTCGGCGGGCCACTGGGTGGCCGCCGCCAGCAACGCCTCCTGCACCGCGTCCTCGGCCGTGGCGAAGTCACCGAACCGGCGGGCGAGCACGCCGAGGACCTGCGGCGCGAGTTCGCGCAGCAGGTCCTCGACGGTGTGGTCCGGTACGCCCAGGGGTCACAGCTCCTGCGACGGCGCCGACATGACGGGGTGCACCTCGATCGGCATGTTCAGCGGACGCCCACCCGGGCCGGGCGCGGTGGAGATGTGCGCCGCGATCTCCACGGCCCGCTGCGGGGTCTCACAGTCCACGATCCACCAGCCGGCCAGGAACTCCTTGGTCTCCGCGAACGGCCCCTCGGTGACCACCGGCGCGCCGTTCTCGCCGGCCCGGACGATCCGCGCCTGCTGCGGACCGCCCAGTCCCTCGCCCTGCACGAACTCCCCGTCGGCGACGAGCTTCGCGTTGACGTCCCCCATGAAACCGATGTGCGCCCGGATCTCCTCCGGCGTCCAGGTGTCGATCGAAGGGAAGTCGGTCCCGGCGGCGCTGAACTGCATCAGCAGCATGTACTTCACGATTCGCTCCTCACGCCCGAGCACCGATTCTCGGTGCTTCCACCCTCCGGTAGAAGCTGCCACCCCGCTTCTCGACATCCGTTGGGAAGAATCTCAGAAAATCCGCCGGCGGGAATGATCGGTTGCCGGGCTCAGTACGGCAGGTCGATGCCCCGGCGGCGGGCGAACTCGCGGTGGGCGGTGATGATCGCGTCGAGCCAGCGGGCGAGCATCTCGTCGGCCCGGTGCACCCGGGCCATGCGAACCTCGAAGTACTCGCGGTCGTAGTGATAGGCGAGGTCGACGTCGGGCTGCGCGGCGAGCGCTGCCTCGAGCGGGTCGCCGGGGTCGGACTCGGGGCTGGGCGGGACGTAGTTGGGCTGGACGAGCAACCCGACTTCGTCGTCGAAGCTCAACCCCCAGTTCAGGCCGTCGGAGGTGCCGACCGACAGTTGCGCGCAGAGGTCGGCGCGGGTGACGGTGAGGGGCCCCTGCCCACCGCAGTCCTCAATCATCGTCAGGACCGCCGGGAGACGGTCGAGGACCGCAGTGACGGCTGCACAGGTGGCGAGCTGGTCGCCGAAGTACGAGACCCTGGGCAGGCCAGCGGCGCCGCCCACGGGCTCGACATCGGGCACCGCGTAGGCGGGCAGGGAAGGGGCCACGTGTCCACTATTCCCTACAACCCGAGGGATGCGCCGGTGCCCGGTGTGGACGGTGAGGACCGATTGCCCTGGTTGGTGCGCGACGCTCAGGACGACGGTCGGCCTCAAAAGGCACGTGACGCGATTCGGGTCGGGTATCCTTTCCAAGTCCCGCCGCCGGTTGCAACCGGCCGTGGGGCACAGGGCCTGGCTTCCCTAAATGCGAGTGCAAGTTTTAGAAGCTGGAAACCCTGGGGTAGGAGTCGCCGACGGACGCCTGCCTATATAACCCTATACGGTTCTCAAGGTGGTCAAAGCGATACCCGGGGTGCTCTGAAGGCGCCCAGCAACACCTGAGATCTTGCTCAGTCGGTGCAGGAACTCAGCTTCACCAGTCGTTGCGTACTGGTTGAGCTGAGCCCTGCGCGCCTCGCTCGACCAGAGTGAGGGTTAGGGAATCGTGGGGCTCTCGATCCTTGAGCCTGTTCTAGCTGCGGGGCCTTGGGCGCTGATCGTGATCGCGCTGGTCTACGCCCTGCCGAGGCTGATCGTCGCCCTGGTGGCGTTGTTCAAGATCCCGCCGGACCGGCTGCCCGCTGTGCTGAAGGCGCTCGGGGAACTCTTCCGCATCGGGTCATGGTTCCGCCGTGCGCCCTGACCAGTGGACGGAGGTTTGCGGCAGCCGGGTGTGGTGACTCTGGTTGCTGCGCCCGGTCAGTCCTCGTCGGCTGGGCCGGGACGGTTCTTGGTGATCCAGGCGCGCACGGCTTTGCCGTCCCAGACGCGGCCCATCTTCAGGTTGGCGAGGGGATCAGGGAATCCCTTGCGGCCAACGATGATCGTGGCGCGCTGTTTGCTGATCCCGCCAAGCAGATCACGGATCTCATCCAGCCCAAGCAACTCCACAAGCCGAAGGTATGGCCCAAGGGTATTGCTTGATGCACTACAGGGTCAGGCAACCCCCTTAGGGGTTCCCCTCGTACAACCCTACGTGATCCGATGGGCTGATGACGGACCATGGACCTGTGCTGCCTGTCTGGACGTGTGCGGGGTGTGGGTCGCCTTGGCCCTGTCCCACGCGCCGCCGTGAGCTGCTCGCCGAGTACGACCGCGCTCCGGTGTCCCTGTCCATCTACATGGCTTCACACCTGGTGTCCGCGGCGCAGGACATGGGCTGGGCTCCCGCTGGCGCTCTGCATCGCAGGTTCCTCGGGTGGCTGCCATGAGCCGGATCAACCCCGGTGACGAGAAGTTCCACTACTCCGACAACTCGCACAGGTGGATACCGCCGGACCACGACTTCCCTCAGGAGGTGTGGGACGAGATGGTCCGGCAGCACAAGGACCAGCACCTCCGGCCACCGAAGCGACGCCGGGTCGCGCGCCGTTCGATCTGACCACGCGCCCGGCTCCCACCACGAGCACCAGACCGTCAGCCGACGGCCGTGACCTCCAGCAGCAACGCCTGCTCGGGGTGCAGGGCGGGCAGTTGCACGCCGACCGAGCCGAGCACCGACCCGCTCAGCGTCAACCCGCCGTCCGAGGCCAGCCAGGGCGGTGGCAGCAGCTCCAGCACGGCGGGCTCCGGCACCCCGGCCGGCGGCCGCACCCGGTAGCGCCGCGCCGGGTCCAACCCGGGCAGCCGCACCACGCCCGGCACCTGTGTCGCCGAGGTGGCCAGCCGGGAGACCGCGTACACGGCGTGGGAGCCGTCGTGGGCGACCACGCCGTGGGCCTGGACCGCCGGGTCCGGGTGGTCGACCCGGACCACCCGGCCGCTGTGCAGCAGCGGGCGGAGCCGCTTGTGCAGCGCCACCCAGGCGGCGAGTTCGGCCCGCTCGGCCGCGCCGATCCCGCTGATGTCCCACTCGATGCCGTGGTGGCCGAAGAGCGCCGTGACCGCCCGGAAGCCCAGGTCGTGGACCCGGTGGGTGGTGTGCGAGCGCTCCGGGCCGATGTGGGTGCCGATCAGCTCGGGCGGGAGCAGCAGGCCGGTCCAGCGCTGGATCGACAGCCGCTCCAGGGCGTCGTTGCAGTCGCTGGCCCAGACCCGGTCGGTGCGGCGCAGGATCTCCAGGTCGACGCGGGCGCCGCCCGAGGAGCAGCTCTCGATCTCGACCTGCGGATGGCGGGCGCGCAGGTCGTCGAGCAACCGGTAGACGGCGAGAGTCTGCGCGTGCACGCCCGGCCGGCCGCCGTGCCCGGCCTCGGTGAGGTCCCGGTTGTGGTCCCACTTCAGGTACGCGATGCCGTCGTGCTCGCTCAGCACCGCGTCCAGGCGGCCGAGCAGGTGGGCGTACGCGTCCGGGTGCGCCAGGTCGAGCACCTGCTGGTGCCGCCACTCCGGGGGCAGCCGGCCGGGCGCCTGGAGCACCCACTCCGGGTGGGCCCGGAACAGGTCCGAGTCCGGGTTGACCATCTCCGGCTCGACCCACAGCCCGAACTGCATGCCGTGCTTGCGCACGTGGTCGATGAGCGGTTGCAGCCCGCCCGGCCAGACCTCCTCGTCCACCCACCAGTCGCCGAGACCGGCGCGGTCGTGCCGCCGGCCGCGGAACCAGCCGTCGTCGAGCACGAAGCGTTCCACGCCCACCTCGGCGGCGCGGTCGGCGAGGCCCTTCAGCCGGTCGAGCTCGTGGTCGAAGTAGACCGCCTCCCACACGTTCAACGTCACCGGGCGCGGGCCGCGCGGGTGCTCCGGGCGGGCCCGCAGGTGGGTGTGCAGCACGTCGCTGAGCCCGTCCAGCCCGTCGGCCGAGTGCACCGCGTAAAGCAGGGGAGTGGCGTACTCCTCGCCGGGGCCGAGCAGCAGCTCGCCGGGGGCGAGCAGTTCACCGCCGCCCAGCGTGGCCTCGCCGGTCGGCCGGCGCTCGGCGACCGTCACGTGGTCGCCGCTCCACGCCGTGTGCACGGCCCACACCTCGCCGTGCCCGAAGCCGAACCCGGGTGTGCCGGCGACCAGCAGCAGGGTGGCGTCGTGGCCGGTCCGGCCGTGCCGTCCCTCGCGCACCCAGGCGCCCATCGGCCACGGGTGCCGCTGCGGCGCGCGTTCCCGGCACCAGCGGCCGGTCAGGTCGAGCAGTTCGGTGGCGACCGCCGGCACCGGCAGCACCGGCGTCAGCTCGCGTACCTCGTAGGGCCGGTCGCCGTCGTTGCGCAGCCGGTGCCGCACGGTGAGCAGCCCCGCGGCGGTCAGGGTGGTCTCGATGGTCAGCGACAGCCCGGCGCCGGGGTCCGCGGCCCGCACGGTCACCCGCGCGGCACCGGCCCCGTCGCGGTCCCGCTCCTCCCCGGGTACGCGGACAGCCTCCCCGCCCCCGGCCACGCGGCCCGGTGCCGGGGCGTCGTCGGCCACGTCCACCCCCGCGAGGCGGAACGCGGTCGACCAGTCCCGGCCGTCCCGGTGCCCGGCCAGGCCGGGGCGGCCGCTCCACCCGGCGCTCGGCTCGGGCAGCAGCGACAGCACGGTCGGGGCGTCGAAGCTGCTCGGCACCACCGGCGGGACGGTGGCGTCGACCAGCGCGGGCAGGTCGTCGGCGGGCAGCGGACCGAGGTCGGCGCCCCAGTGCACGATCCGGGGCAGGCCGGGACCGCGCGCGTCGAGCACCAGGCTGGTCCGCGCGCGGCGCAGGTGAACGATCATCCCTTGGAAGCTCCCAGGGTGAGGCCCCGGACGAACTGCTTCTGCAGGAGGAAGAAGATCACCAGGGTGGGGATGGCGACCAGCACGGAGCCGGCCGAGACCAGGTTGTTGTCGGTGAAGAACTCGCCGCGCAGGTTGTTCAGCGAGCTGGTCACCGGGAACTTGTCGCCGGTGCGCATGAGCACGGTGGCCCAGAAGAACTCGTTGTAGATCCAGGTCACCTCCAGCGTCGCCAGCGCCGCCAGGGCCGGCCGGCACAGCGGCATGGTCACCTGCCAGTACTGCCGCCAGACGCTGGCGCCGTCCACCATGGCCGCCTCGTACAGCTCGTGGGGCAGGGCCTTCATGTAGTTGCTCAGCACGAAGACGCAGAAGCCGCACTGGAAGGCGACGTTGACCAGGATCAGCCCCCAGTAGCTGTCGTAGAGCAGCTCCGAGTCGCTCAGGAAGGCCGGCAGCGGGATCTCGGTGAACATCCGGAACAGCGGGATGAGCAGGGCCTGCTGCGGCAGCAGGTTCGCCGCGGTGAAGAGGCCGAGCAGGGCGATGTTGAACTTCCAGCTGAACCGGGCGATCACGAACGCCACGCAGGAGGCGAGGAAGAGCGTCAGCAGCACGGCCGGGACCGTGATGTAGACCGAGTTGAGGAAGTGCTTGCCGAACTCGGCGGTCCGCCAGGCGGTGACGTAGTTGTCGAGGGTCCAGCCGCCGAGCGAGACGTAGCCGTGGGTGGCCGTGTACTCGTACGAGCGCAGCGAGGTCAGCAGCGCCCAGAGGATCGGGAAGAGCCAGCCGACCGCCACCGCGGCGAGGAAGACGTGCAGGACCACCCGGGCGGGCCGCAGCGGCCGGCGACGGGCGTGCGGCACCGCGGTGTCGGGGTCACGGGTCAGGGTCGCGCTGCTCATCGCCGGTCCTCCCGCATCACGGTGAACAGGTAGAGGGTGATGAAGACCAGGGAGACGACCAGCATGATCGTCGCCAGGGCCGAGCCGAAGCCGATCCGGCTGGCCTCGCCCACGACGTTGGCGGTGACCAGGGCCGAGATCAGTTCCAGCCCGTTGCGCCCCTTGTTGATGACCCAGACCAGGTCGAACGCGCGCAGCGACTCGATCACCGTCACCACCAGCACGATGATGTTGATGGGGCGCAGCACCGGAAAGACGACCCGGAAGAAGGTGCTGACCTCCGACGAGCCGTCGACGGCCGCGGCCTCGCGCAGGGACGGGTCGACGCCCTTCAGGCCGGCCAGGTAGAGCAGCATGATGTAGCCGACGTGCCGCCAGCCGGCCGCGAACAGCACGGCCCAGATGTTGACGTTCGGGTCGCCGTACCAGTCGGTCTGCGTGCCGAGCAGCGCGTTGAGCAGGCCCTGGTCGCGGCTGTAGATGAGCTGCCAGACAAAGCCGATCAGCGCCAGCGAGAGCACGACCGGCAGGTAGAGCGCGGTCTGGTAGAACCGGCCGCCGCGCAGTTCCTTGTCGAGCAGCACGGCGAGGAACATCCCGAACGGGGTGGCCACCACGAAGAGGGCGGCCAGCCAGAGCAGATTGTTCTGGATCGCCGGCCCGAACGGCGGGTAGATGTTCACCACGTCGTCGTAGTTCTTGAGGCCGACCCAGTCGATGTCGGCGAGCGGACCGATGCCGTCCCAGTTGGTGCCGGAGAGCGCCACGGTGGCCAGCGCCGGTAGCCAGACCAGGGCCACCACGAGCAGCAGCGGCACGAGCACCATCAGCGTGATCACCACGCGGTCGGTGCCGGACAGGAGCCGTAGCCGGCGGCCGCGACCACGCGTGGCGGTGGTCGCGGCCGGTGGCGGCACGGCGCGGTCCGCTTGGACCAGGGGCAGGTCGGACACGATGTCCTCCCCCTTTCCGCCGTCAGCTGGTGAAGATGGACTTCTTCTGGTTCTCGATGCTGGTGAGCAGGCCGCTGATGTCCTTCGGGTCCTTGATGAACTGCTGCAGCGCCGGGATCATCACGGTCGAGGCGAAGTCCGGCCGGGTGTCCCGGTCGAGGAACTGGGCGATCTCGGTGGCGGACCCGACCAGCTCGGCGGCCTTCTTCTTCAGCGCGGTGTAGCCACTGGTGTCGCCGCCGCTGTTGGCCACCAGGGTGCCGGGGTCGCCCTTCACCATGACGTTCGCGGCGTCGACGCCGCCGATGTACTCCAGCAGCTTCTTGGCGTTGGCCTCGGACTTCGGCTTCCGGGCCATCATGTAGCCGTCGATCGGCGCGTCCAGGGCCTTGGCCCCGATGGTCGAGTCGATCTCCGGGAAGGTGAAGAAGTCGATGTCGTCCTGCTCGTTCTCGTTGAACTGCTGGGCGACGAAGAGGCCGAGCAGGTACATGCCGCTCTTCTTCTGCTGCAGCGACTGGGCCGCCTCCTGCCAGGTCCGGCCCAGGGCGTCCGGCTGGTGCAGCGGCAGCAGCCCGGCCCAGGTGTCGAAGACCTTCTTCACCTTGTCGGAGGTCCACGCCTCCTTGCCGGCCATCAGGTCGACGTGGAACTGGTAGCCGTTGATCCGCAGGTTGAGGATGTCGAAGGTGCCCATCGCCGGCCAGCCGTCCTTGTCGGCGAAGGCGATCGGGTTGAGGCCGTCCTTCTTCATCTGCGCGCCGAGCCGGTTGAACTCGTCGAGCGTCTTCGGCACCTGGTAGCCACGCTGCTGCCACACCGACTTGCGGTAGAAGACGGCCCACGGGTAGTAGGAGGCCGGCACGAAGTACTGCTTGCCGTCGTCGCCGGTCGACGCCTTCTTGAACGCGTCGGAGAACCCGGAGAGCTTGCCCCAGACGTCGCTGACGTCGCCGGCCAGGCCCTTCGCGGCGAAGAACCGCATCCGGTAGCCGGCGAACCACGTGAAGACGTCGTCCGGCTTGCCCTGCAGGTAGTTGTTGATGTTCTCCTGGAACGTGTTGTGGTCGACCGTGTTGATGTTGACGGTGACCCCCGACTTGCTCTGGAAGCCGGACGCCAGCTTGGCGAGGACGTCCTTCGGCGTCGGGTCCGAGGCGTTCGAGCCGACGGACACGGTCTTCGAGCCGGCGCCCGAGTCGGAGTCGGATCCGCAGCCGGCGAGCAGTCCCGTGCCGAGCAGCGCGCCCGCGCCGGCCGCGCCGGCCAGCAGCGAGCGGCGGTTCAGGCCGGCGACGGACGGGGGTACGAGTCGGGCGAGGTACTCGGCTTGCGAGCGGGGACGGGACATTGTGCCTCCTGCGTTGAAGAGGTGCGCTGCGCCCAAGGGCCGTGATGACTGGCGGGGATAGGTGTTCGTGCCGGCCGGCGTAGATCCATCGCGAACCCACATGTCCGAACACAAACAGCCGGTGGCGGTTGAAGCTACCCCTTGGTTCGGTGCTGTCAAGAGGCCAGAAGGACAGCGATAACCCAGTTGTGACACGGGGAAGCGATGGTAAACGTTGGAATTTCTGTCGATGTTGGAAAGTGTTGACTTGGGTGCCGTTCGGGGGCACCCTCTGCTCTCATGCGGAACTGGCACGGCGAGCGGATCTGGTACGGCGCGGACTACAACCCGGAGCAGTGGCCCGAGGAGACCTGGGCCGAGGACGTCGAGCTGATGCGCCGCGCCGGGGTCAATCTGGTCTCGGTCGGGATCTTCTCCTGGGCCCTGCTGGAACCCGCTCCCGGCCGCTTCGAGTTCGGCTGGCTGGACCGGGCGCTGGAGCTGCTGCACGACGGCGGGATCAGCGTCGACCTGGCCACCGCCACCGCCAGCCCGCCGCCGTGGCTGGCCCACCGGCACCCGGAGACGCTGCCGCGCCGCGCCGACGGCACGATCCTCTGGCCGGGCGGGCGGCAGGCCTACTGCCCCAGCTCGCCGGTGTTCCGGGAGCGCTCGCTCGCCCTCGTCGAGGCCGTCGCCGGCCGGTACGCCGACCACCCGGCCGTCGTCATGTGGCACGTCTCCAACGAGCTGGGCTGCCACAACGTGCACTGCTACTGCGACGTCAGCGCCGAGGCGTTCCGCGGCTGGCTGCGCGAACGCTACGGCGACCTGGACGCGCTCAACGCCGCCTGGGGCACCGCGTTCTGGAGCCAGCGCTACCACGACTGGGCCGAGGTCAACCCGCCGCGCAGCGCACCCACCTTCGCCAACCCCACCCAGCAGCTGGACTTCCTGCGCTTCTCCTCCGACGAGCAGCGCGCCCAGCTGCGCGCCGAGCGCGAGGTGCTGACCCGGCTCACCACCCAGCCGGTCACCACGAACTTCATGATCGGCACCGGCATCAAGTACCTCGACTACCACTCCTGGGCCGCCGACGTGGACCTGGTCGCCAACGACCACTACCTCACGGCCGCCGACCCGCAACCGCACCTCGGCCTGGCGCTGGCCGCCGACCACACCCGCGGTGTCGCGGGCGGTGGCCCGTGGCTGCTCATGGAGCACTCCACCAGCGCGGTGAACTGGCAGCCGCGCAACGTCGCCAAGACCCCCGGCCAGTTGCGCCGCAACAGCCTCGCCCACGTGGCGCGCGGCGCCGACGGGGTGCTGTTCTTCCAGTGGCGGGCCTCGCGGGCGGGTGCGGAGAAGTTCCACTCCGCGCTGGTCCCGCACGCCGGCCCGGAGACCAAGGTGTTCCGCGAGGTCTGCCGGCTCGGCGCCGACCTTGAGGCCCTCGCCGAGGTGGGCGGCAGCCGGGTCGACGCCGACGTGGCGATCCTCTTCGACTACGAGGCCTGGTGGGGCGCCGAGCTCGACTCCCACCCCAGCGTCGACGTCACCTACACCGACCGGCTCACCGCGCTGCACGGCGCGCTCTGGCGTGCCGGCGTCACCGCCGACGTGGTGCACCCGTCCACCGACCTGTCCCGCTACCGGCTGGTCCTGGTGCCCACCCTCTACCTGGTCCGCGAGGCCGACGCCGACGCGCTGCGCCGCTACGTCGAGGCCGGCGGGACCGCACTGGTCACCTACTTCAGCGGCATCGTCGACGAGCACGACCACATCCGGCTCGGCGGCTACCCGGGCGCCTTCCGCGACCTGCTCGGCGTACGCACCGAGGAGTTCTTCCCGCTCCGGGCGGGCGAGTCGGTCCGCCTCGACGACGGCGCCACCGCCGCCGTGTGGACCGAGTGGCTGCACGCCGAGGACGCCGAGGTGCTCGCCGCGTACGCCGACGGGCCGCTGCCCGGGGTGCCGGCGCTGACCCGGCGGGCGGTGGGCGCGGGAGCGGCCTGGTACCTGGGCACGCGGCTCGACGAGGCCGCCACCGACGGGCTTGTCGCGCGGCTGCTCGCCGAGGCGGGCGTCCACCCGCCGGCGACCGCGCCCGCGGGGGTGGAGGTGGTCCGCCGGCGCACGGCCGACCGGAGCTGGCTTTTCGTCATCAACCACACCGACGCCGAGGTCCGGCTGGCGGTCACCGGCGCCGAACTGCTCGCCGGCGGCTGGTGCGACGGCGAGCTGGTCGTCCCGGCGGGGGAGGTGGCAGTCGTCCGCGAGACGTCCGGCGGCGCCGGCGACCGGGCCCTGCCGTCCGGGCCGCCGGACGCCGGTGCGCCCGCGGTGCACCGGACGACCGACGCGGTCTGACGTTTCCTGCCGCACGAAGGGAGTTCGATGCTCGCCCAGCAACGGCAGAGCGCCATCCTGGAGCTGATCCGCCAGAGCGGCGGCGTCCGGGTCAGCCACCTGGTCAGCCGCTTCGGGGTGTCGGACATGACCATCCGGCGGGACCTGGAGGTGCTCGCCGAGCGGGGCCTGGTCGACAAGGTCCACGGGGGAGCGACGCTGGCCGGTCCCGGCTCGGCCGAGGAGCCGGGCTTCGCGGCCAAGTCCATCCGGCAGCAGGCCGAGAAGCGGGCGATCGTCGAACGGGCCGCCGGCCTGGTCGAGCCCGGCATGGCCATCGCACTGTCCGCCGGCACCACCACCGCCGCCCTGGCCGCGCGGCTGGCCGACGTGCGGGGGCTGACCGTGGTCACCAACTCGATCCCGGTCGCCGACGCCCTCTACCAGAATCCGCGCGCCGACCAGACGGTCGTGCTCACCGGCGGCATCCGCACGCCCTCGGACGCGCTGACCGGGCCGGTGGCCGAGGCGGCCATCGCCGCGCTCAACGTCGACCTGCTCTTCCTGGGCGTGCACGGGATGAGCCCGCGCACCGGGTTCACCACCCCGAACCTGCTGGAGGCGGCCGTCAACCGGCGGCTGATCGGCGCGGCCCGGCGGCTCGTGGTGCTCGCCGACCACACCAAGTGGGAGACCATCGGCATCGCCACCATCGCCCCGCTGGAGGACGCCGACCTGCTCATCACCGACGGCGGGCTGCCGCCGGAGGGGCGCCGGCAGATCGGCGAGCAGGTCGGTGAGCTGATCGTGGTCGACGTCGACTGACACCCGGCCGGCTTTCAGGCACTTCACAGCGGCCCAGGTTAGGGTCCCCTCCGTGGCCCTGCGCGCCTCCACGATGGAGCGCGCCGACGGTGGAAGCGGAGTGGCGATGGTCTTCAAGAAGATGCTGAGCGCGTTCGGCGTGGGCGGCCCGAGCGTCGACACGGTGCTGACCAACCCCAACACCCGGCCGGGCCTGACCCTGGACGGGCACGTGAACCTGGTCGGCGGCGACGCGCCGGCGAGCATCGAGCAGATCACCGTCGGCCTGGTCACCCGGGTCGAGATCGAGAGCGGCGACACCGAGTACGCGGGCGTCATGGAGTTCCACCGGATGCCGGTGAGCGGCCCGCTGCAGCTGGCCCCGAAGCAGCAGCTGTCCATCCCGTTCCAGCTCCCGGTGCCGTGGGAGACCCCGGTCACCGACGTCTACGGCCAGCGGCTGCACGGCATGACCATGGGCCTGCGTACCGAGCTGGCGGTGGCGCGGGCCGTGGACAAGTCCGACCTGGACCAGGTGGCGGTGCACCCGCTGCCGATCCACGAGCGCATCCTCGACGCGTTCCAGGCGCTCGGCTTCCGCTTCAAGCACGCCGACCTGGAGCGCGGCCACATCCGCGGGGTGCAGCAGACGCTGCCCTTCTATCAGGAGATCGAGTTCTTCGCCGCGCCGCAGTACGCCCAGGTCACCACCGAGGTCGAGCTGACGTTCGTCACGAGCCAGCACGGCGTCGAGGTGATCCTGGAGTGCGACAAGCGCGGCGGTTTCCTCACCCCCGGGCACGACGCCTTCGGCCGCTACTCCGTCCCGCACAGCGACGCCGGCCGCACCGACTGGGTGCAGGTGGTCGACGGCTGGCTGCGGGAGACCACGTCGCGCTACGGCAACCTGCGCGCGCACGGCTTCGGCGCCCCGCACGGGCACCACGGTCACCGCGGCTCGGGCATGGGCGGCATGGTGGCGGGCGCCGCGCTCGGCGTGGCGGGCGGCCTGGTCGCCGGTGAACTGATCGAGGACGCCTTCGAGGGGGACTTCGGGGACTTCGGCGACTTCGGCGAGTGACGGCACACGACGATGCCCCCGGGTGAACCCCGGGGGCATCGTCGTCTCAGGTGTGGCTCCGGTCAGTGCCGTGCCTTGCGCTCCTCACCGCTGCGGAAGTTGCTTCCGGCCTTGGCCAGACCGCGGCTACCGAGGTAACCGATGGTCAGCAGCGTGATGAAGAACCAGGCCTGCGGCGCGCGGAAGATGTCCACGCCCACCGAGTTCTTACCGACCAGGAAGGACGCCACCAGCACGGCCGCCACGGACGCGACATAGACCCAGAATTCGGTCGTCGCGAACGACGGCTTGGTCTCCGTACCGGGCGACTGGATCGCCTGCCGCTGACCGTCGTGCATCATCGGCATCGGGCGCGTCGGCGTCTCCTGCATGCCGGCCCGGTTGGACATGTCCTGTGCCGGCCGGTTCATCGGCCGGGCGGATGCAGCCTGCGTGCTCATCTGTCCTCCTCAGGATGTGATGAGTCGTTCTCTGCATACCTCCCGCCCCGCTGCCGCAGGTCGGCCACGGCGCGGTTCGCGCACTGTGGCGGGGGCACCCTCCGTCTACCCCCCGCCCCGGAGCGGTAACGCCGTATCCCGGCCGAACAGGAGCACCCGCCGGAGGCCACGCTCGTCCGCGCCGGCAACCGGACATCCGGGCACGGACCGGGGCACCGGCCGACCCCGATCGTGGCGCCGGAGCGCCGGTTTCAGCGGCCGGGCGGCGGGCACGCAACAAGGATCCCGAGAAATCTGCGAGGTGGTTCACGTGCGTGAGGACGACATGCGGCAGCAGGCCGCCCGGCGGGCCGAGGAGCGGGTCGCCGGCGGCGTCTACGGCGAGGGCGCGCTCGACGAGGTCACCGTGCCGCAGACCGACGTGCTGCGGGTCATCCAGGACGAGGACCCGGACGACCCGGCGCACGCCCCGGTCGACCCGAACGTGTTGCGCGACGGCGGCCCGACCCGCGGCCAGGGCGCGGTCACCACGACCGGCGGCACCGCCGGGCCGGCCAGCGTCCGCCGGGTGGCTCGCCAACCTGAGCAGCACCGGGGCACCGTGGCGCCGACCACCACGGGCGACGCCACCACCGGCGGCCTGAGCACCCCGGCCGGCGGCTCGACGAGCGACGCCTCGTCGTCCGGCAGCCAGGTCGGCAACTTCACCAACGACCAGGCCAACCCAGGCTGACAAGGGCGCGAAGAAGGGGGGCGGCGGCTTGCCGCCCCCCTTCCTTGCTCTGCCGCGCCGATCATGAGGTTGACGGCACCAATGGAGATCCACATCACCGCCAACCTCATGATCGACCCAATCGGGCCCCGGTGGGTCAGGTGGTGCGGAGGATGCCCAGGCGTTGGGTCGCGCGGGTCAGGGCCACATAGAGGTCGCTGTGGCCGCGCGGGGACTCGGCGACGATCCGGTCCGGGTCCACCACCAGCACCGAGTCGAACTCGAGGCCCTTGGCCTGCTCGGTGGTGAGCACCACCACCCGGTTCGCCAGCTCCGGCTGCTCGCCGACGGCCGCCTCCGGCAGCGCGGCCACGACCGCCGCGCCCAGCTCGTCCACCCGGCCGGCCGGCACGATGACGCCCAGCCGGCCGTCGGCCAGCCCGGCCGCCTCCCGGCCCGTCGCCTCGACCAGCTCGGCCGCGAGCCGGTCCGACGGAACGCCGCGGTCCCACGGCGGTACGCCGCTGGCGCGTACCGAGCGGGGTGGGCGGAGCGCCGGGTCGATCTCGGCGAGCACCTCGGCGGCGACCGCCATGATCTCGGCCGGGGTGCGGTAGCTGACGGTCAGCTCCTCCAGCCGCCACCGGTTCGCCACGTACGGCGCCAGCGCCTCCTGCCAGGACGGCGTGCCGGCGAGCGCGCCGGTCTGCGCCACGTCCCCCACGATCGTCATCGACCGGCTCGGGCACCGGCGCATGAGCAGCCGCCAGGCCATCGGCGACAGCTCCTGCGCCTCGTCGACGATCACGTGCCCGAAGGCCCAGGTCCGGTCGGCGGCGGCACGCTGCGCGGTGGTGAGGTTGTCGGTCTCGCCCTGCCGCTCGGAGAGCCGGTCGGCGTCGATGAGGTCCGTGACGCCGAGGATCTCGCCGCCGTCCGCCTCGTCCTCCACGTCGATCGAGCGGGAACCGCGCCAGATCTCCAGCACGCCCTCGGCGTACTCCCGTTCCAGGGCCCGGATGCGCTCCCGGCGGGCCGCGGCGGCGCGCTCGTCCTCGCCCAGCAGCTCGGCGGCCTCGTCCAGCAGCGGCACGTCGGCCGGCGTCCAGCCGCCCGGCTCCCGGTGCAGCGCGGCCCGCTCCGCGTCGGTGAGCATGGGCGCGGCGGCGGCGATCCGCTCCGGCGACTCGAACAGGTCGGCGAGCAGGCGTTGCGGGGTGAGCACGGGCCACAGCTCGTCCAGCGCGGCCTGGATCTCCGGCTCGTCGCGCAGCTCCCGGCGGATCTCGGCGCGGTCGGCCTCGGACAGCAGGTTCTCGCCGCCGAGCGGGTCGGCGCCGATCCGCTCGGCCACCTGGTCGGCGAGCGCGTGCACGATCTCGATGTCGAACAGCGCCCGGGCCAGGTTGTGCGGGCGCTCGGTGCGGCGGACCCGGTCCCGCGCCTGGCGCACGGTCTCCGGGTCGAGGGTGAGGACCTCCCGCTGGGGCAGTTCGATCTCCAGCGGTTCGTCCGGCACCCACTGCCGGTCGCGCACGGCGCCCACCAGCACCTCGGCGAGCACGGCGCGCCCCTTCAGCGCGGCGGTCTCCGCCGGCTCGGTGCGGCGCGCGTGCACGCCGGGGAAGAGGTCGGCCTGGGTACGCAGCAGCACGCCGGTCTCGGCCAGCGCCGGCAGCACCTGGGAGATGTAGCGCAGGAAGGTGGCGTTCGGGCCGACCAGCAGCACGCCGCGGGTGGAGAGCTGCTGCCGGTGCGTGTAGAGCAGGTACGCGGCCCGGTGCAGCGCCACGGCCGTCTTGCCGGTGCCCGGCCCGCCCTGCACGACCATGACGCCCGGCAGGTCGGCCCGGATGATCCGGTCCTGCTCGGCCTGGATGGTCTCGACGATGTCGCGCATCCGCCCGGTACGCCCGGCGTTCAGCGCGGCGAGCAGCGACGCCTCGCCCGTCACCTCCTCGTGGGCGGTGGGGGAGGCGGCGGCGATGTCCAGCACCTCGTCGTTGAGCCCGGTGACCTTCCGCTCCCGCGTACGCAGGTGCCGGCGGCGGCGAACCCCCTGCGGGTTGGCGGCGGTGGCCAGGTAGAACGCGCGGGCGGCCGGGGCGCGCCAGTCGATCAGCAGCGGGTCGTAGTCGCCAGAGGTGTCGAAGATGCCGATCCGGCCGATGTAGCGGCACGAGTCGTCGTCGCCGTCGAGGCGGCCGAAGCAGAGGCCGGTCTCCACCGCCGAGTACTGCTCGACCTGTTCGGCGTACATCCGCACGGTGTGGTCGCGCTGCGACCGGGCCTGCTGCGTGCCGCCGGTGGCGCGCAGCTCCTCGGTGAGCCGCCGGGCCGCCTGGTCCCGCATGCCGTCCAGCCGGTCGTAGAGCATCGAGACGTACTTCTGCTCGTGACCGATCTCGTCGTTCTGGTGCAGCTCACCCGACACGTCGGAGTGCGTTGACAAGCCGGCTCCTCATGGCTAAAATTGCGGCAAGGAGTGGCTCAACGAGCCATTCCTTTTTGTGTTTGAACTGAGAAAGATACCGCGCGGCAGGCGGCCGGGCCAAGCCCCGCCGGCCGCCCGCGACGACGTCACACCGCAGGTTCGCACACGAAAGCGGGGCCCGGCCGGCACCTGCCGACCGGACCCCGCCGGGGCCGCGTGGAGCTCAGCCCTTCGCCGCCTGGTACAGGCGCTCGGGCCGCACGAGACCGGCCAGCACCCGGCCGTCGTCGGTGAGCAGCACGCTGAACAGCCTGCCGGTGAGCAACCGGCCGCTGCCCCAGTCGCCGCTCACCCGCTGCAGCCCGCCGAGCACCTTCGCCATCATGTCGGCGTCCGGTCCCGCCGCCTCGCCCGGCTTGGCGCCGGGCGCACCGGGCGCACCCTGCGCGTCGAGCTTCGCGACCAGCACGGTGGTCCAGCCGGTCCCGACGGTACGCACGTCCGGCCCGTCCTCGCCCCGCTGGGGACGCTGCTTGCCGGCCGGCCCGCGCGCGTCGCCCGCCGGCTCCTCCTTGACCGTCACGCCCGGCGGCGGGTTGAACCGGAACTGGTCGGCGTCCGGGGTACGGAAGTCGACCTGCGTGAACGCCACCTCGAACGCCGGCTCGTCCTTCCCGTCCGCGAGCACCTCGAAGCGCAGCGGCACGTGCTCCTTCGCGTCCAGCGCGATCCGCACCTGGTGCACCAGCGAGTCCCGGTCGCGCGGGGTCAGCACCAGCTCGTACACGCTGCGACCGGCGACGGTGGCGGAGCGGCCCACGGTGACCGCGGTGCTCGGGTCGATGGCCGCCAGGGCGCGGTCGGCGGCGTCGGCCGGCGTGGCCGGGGCGGACTCGAGGTCCTTCGCGTCCGCGGGCAGCGTCCGGTGGGACGCCGTGTTGGCCCGGCTGTCCCAGCTCCAGACGTCCCGCCCGTTGCGCAGCAGGTCCCGCTCGCCCAGCGTGTCGACCAGGGCGAGCCGCTGCCGCTCCGGGCCGGCGTACCAGACCCGCAGGGTGTGCGTGCCGCTCACGAGGCTGGCGAGCTCGCTTCCGGCGGCCTGCCCGACCAGCCCGGCGATCGGCGGCAGCCCGAGGTCGGCCCGCTGCACCACGGTGCCGGAGAGCCCTTCGAGGCGGGACGTCCGCAGGTCCTCCAGGAGCTGGGCGGCGGTACGCGGCGGCAGCGCCGGGTCGGCCCCGGCGGCGAACGTGCCGACGGCCGCGCCGCCCCCGATCACGGCGACCCCCGCGGTCACCGGGACCAGCCAGCGGAGCACGGCACGGTTCTTCAGTACGGACATGGTGTGCACCTCCTGACGGTAGATGCTGCACCAGGGTCGCTGTGAGAGCGCTGAGGAGATTCCCTAGGGGGTGTCACCGGATGGCACCCTTGACCCGTGCGTGTGCTGGTGGTGGAGGACGAGACGCGGCTGGCCGCGTCGCTGCGGCGGGGCCTGCAGGCGGAGGGCTTCGTGGTCGACGTCGAGGCCACCGGGCCCGGTGGGCTGGACGCCGCCCGGCACGGCGACTACGACGCCATGATCCTGGACGTGATGCTCCCCGGCCTCTCCGGTTACGAGGTGGTGCGCCGCCTGCGCGCCGAGGAGCGCTGGCTGCCGGTGCTCATGCTCTCGGCCAAGGACGGCGAGTACGACCAGGCCGACGGTCTGGACTGCGGGGCCGACGACTACCTCACCAAGCCCTTCTCGTACGTGGTGCTGCTGGCCCGGTTGCGGGCGCTGCTGCGCCGCGGCGCGCCGGAGCGCCCGGCCGTGCTCTCCGTCGGCGACCTGCGCCTGGACCCGGCGCGGCGGCGGGTGACGCGGGCCGACGCCGAGGTGGCCCTGACCGCCCGCGAGTACGCCCTGCTCGCCTACCTGATGCGCCGCCCCGGCGAGGTGGTCTCCAAGACCGAGCTGCTGGACCACGTCTGGGACGCCGCGGTGGAGACCGCCCCGAACGCCGTCGAGGTGTACGTCGGCTACCTGCGCCGCAAGATCGGCCGGGACCGGCTGGAGACGGTCCGGGGCGCCGGCTACCGGCTGGCCACATGAGGCGGTGGCTCGCGGCGCTCCTGCCCAACCTCGGACTGCGGTCCCGGCTGCTCGTGCTCGGGGTGCTCGGCCTGGTCGTGGGGTTCGCGCTCGGCGGGGCGCTGCTGCTCGGCGCGCTCGGGTGGACGCTGCAGCGCTCCGTCGACGACGAGGCGCTCCGCACCGCGGACGCGGTCGCGCTGCTGGCCGCGGAGGACGCCCTGCCCGACCCGCTGCCGGTGGCCGGCGGGCAGCTCCGTGTGCAGGTGGTCGACGGCCAGGGCCGGATCCGCGCGGCCTCCATCGACGCCGACCGGCTGGTGCCGATGCTCGGCGCCGACCAGCTGCGTGCCGGGGAGCGGCAGCGGCTCGTGGTGGACGGGCGGCGGGTCGGGCTGACCGGGCCGGTCCGGGTGGTGACCGTGCCGGCGGGCAGCGCCGACGAGCCGCTCACCGTGCTGGTGGCCAAGTCGATGTCCGACGTCCGGCACAGCCTGCACGTGGTACGGAACCTGCTGCTGGTCGGCTTCCCGCTGCTGGTGGCCGGGCTGGCCGTGGTGGCCTGGCGGGTGGTGGGGGCGACCCTGCGCCCGGTGGAGGCGCTGCGCAGCGGCGCCGCCGAGATCACCGGCCGGGCCGGGGCGGAGCGGTTGCCCGTCCCGGCCGGCCGGGACGAGATCCAGCGGCTGGCGGTCACCCTCAACGACATGCTGGACCGGCTGGCCGCCTCGCGGGACCGGCAGCGGGCGTTCGTGGCCGACGCCGCGCACGAGCTGCGCAGCCCGGTCACCAACATGCGCACCGAGCTGGAGGTGGCCCGCCGGCTGGGCGACGGGACGGACTGGCCGGCGGTGGCGGACAACCTGCTCGCCGACACCGAGCGGCTCAGCCGGCTCGTCGCCGACCTGCTGCTGCTGGCCCGCCTCGACGAGCAGGCCGCCCGGCCGGACCGTCCCGCGCCGCACGCCGTCGGCCCGGTGGAGCTGGGCGAGCTGCTGCGCGGGGTGGCCGAGCGCTACCCGTCCCCGCCGCTGCGCCTCGACCCGCCGCCCGGCCCGCTGTGGACCGAGGGGGATCCGGGGGAGCTGCGCCGGGTGCTGGTCAACCTGGTGGAGAACGCGCTGCGGCACGCGCACGGCGAGGTGCGGCTGGCGGTCACCGGCCCGCACACCGATCCGCCGGTGCCCCGGCAGCGGGGCGGCCCGGCGCACCACCTGGTCACGGTGACCGACGACGGGCCGGGCATCCCGGCGGCGGACCGGGAGCGGGTCTTCGCCCGCTTCACCCGGCTGGACGACGCGCGGGCCCGCGACGCGGGCGGCGCGGGCCTCGGCCTGGCCATCGTGCGGGAGCTGGTCCGCCGGGCCGGTGGCGCCGTCGAGCTGGCCGACGCGGCGCCGGAGGCGGCGGCGCCGGGGCTGCGGGTGACGGTACGGCTGCCCGCGCTGGCCGATCCGGAGGTCGACTGACCGGCGTCAGCCGATCCGGTCGGTGAGGTCCCGCACGGCGGCCCGGTACGGCGTCTGCGTGTGGTACGGCCAGTGCCGTTCGAGCGGCGGCGGCACCGTGTCGGCGGGGTCGATCGTCAGGCTGACCGGATCGCGGAGCCGGACGTCGACGGACCGGGCACCGGGCGCGTCGCACGGGGCCGGCCCCTCGGCCGGCCGGGGGAACACGGGACCACCGACGGGGTCGGTGTCCCGCCACAGGTTGCGCCACCGCCAGTCGAGCCGGTCGCCCAGGTCGCAGAGCGTCCCCCGGCCGAGGTAGGCCGGGTAGAGGCGGGTGTAGAGCCGGCTGAGCGGACACCCGTGGGTCAGCAGCGCCACGCGGCGCAGGACGTCCGGCGGCAGTTGCAGGATCGTGGCCGCGGCCAGGACGGAGCCGTGGCTGTGGCCCGAGATGACCACCTTGCCCCGCGCGCCGAGCGCGGACACCCGCCGGGCGAGTTCGGGTACGGCCCGGGCCGCGTAGCAGGGTGGCGCGAACGGGTGGACGGTGCGGGGCCAGAAATCGCCCAGGTCCCACAGCGCGGCCACCGTGCGGCGCGTCTCCGCCGACCGGTAGGAGCGGAAGGCCAGGATCATGAGGCCGATGACGAGCAGGCTGATGAGCCAGACCCCGCCGTCGGTGACGTAGGCGGTCAGCAGCGTGGTCTCCGCCGGGTCCCGGGTGAGCCGGGCGACCAGCTGGGTGGGCCCGACCCCGATCAGGTCGAACGCGATGGTGGCCAGGCCCAGCGAGGACATCAGGAAGAACGTGACGAGGATCGGGCCCAGCTCGTCGGTCACGTGGGAGCGGGCGATGGCCTCCCGGACGACGTCGCGCCGGGACAGCGCCCCGGGCGTGACGTCCGGGTAGTCCCGCTCGACGATCCCGCCGGCGCGGCGCCGCCTCCGCCGCCGGCTGACCGCGAGCGTGATCGAGGCGGCCCCGGTGGCGATGAGCAGGGCGGCCAGGCCGGCCAGTGCGGCCCACCAGTAGGCGACCGGCGGGTCCAGGGGAGCGACCCCCGGGGGGTCGGGCCAGATCGGGCCGGGGAGGGAGCCGCGGTCGAGGAAGTCGGCGACCCGGAAGACCAGGGTGGCGGCGAAGGCGCCGGCGACCGTCACCGAGGCCGCCGCCACGACGGGCATGCCGAGCCCGCCGAGGACGGTCCGGCCGCCGGCCGCCCGGGGCGAGATCGTGACGAGGGCCAGCAGCACCAGCAGGACGCCCTGCGCCCCGAGCAGGGCACCGACGGCGCCCTCGTAGCCGGGCAGTTGGCCGGGTGGCGACCGGACGTCGCGGGACAGGGCGGCGTAGCCGAGGCTCAGCGCGCTCAGCGCGAGGGTGGCCGCCGACAGGGGGCGCAGCACGCGGCGGACCCCTCGCCGGGTGGCCGGTACGGGCAGGCAGAGCAGCACCGTCGCGCACCCGATCAGGGCGCCGGCGGCGGCGAACAGCACCAGCCCGGCGACCTCCTCCGGTGCGGAGATCCCGGCGAGCAGGCTGGCGTCCAGCGTGCCGGCGCCGATCGCCACGTGGATCTGGCGCAGCCAGGCGGGCGTCCGCTCGTCGTCCCAGAAGCCCGGTACGTCGAGGCGGTCGGGTGCACGGGCGGCCTCCGGCTGCGGCTGGGGCGGGCGGAATCCCTCGAGGGCCCGCGTCGACCGTGCGCCGATGCCCCAGACGACGCGCAACGCGACCAGCGGGACGAGGGCCAGCAGGGCCAGCCGGGGACCGGTCGGCAGGTCGCCCAGCCAGGACAGGTAGGGGCGGTTCGCGCGGCACCCGTCGAAGGGCACGCACTGCCAGCCGACCAGGTCCAGCGTCACGCCGATGACGGACAGCACGAACGCGGCGGTCAGTGTCCCGGCGAGCAGGCGGCACAGCACCCGGAACAGGCGGGACCGGCCGGTGGCGGCCGGGCGCAGACGCAGCGCCAGGTTGCTCAGCATGAACGGCAGCAGCAACAGCATGGACGCGGTCCGCACCGCGGCGCCGGCCGTCAGCGCGCCCCAGCGGTAGGCCTCGACGGCGATCCCGGGGGTGGCTCCGCCCGCCGCACCGGCCCCCGGGCGGGGCCGGTAGAAGCCGGCGTGGCCGTCACCGGCGACCCGGTCCACGATCGGATGGTCGAGGATCTTCTCCGCGGTCCCGCCGGACACCCCGTGCACTCTCAGCTCGACGGCTGCGCCCTCCGGTGCTGTGCCCACGCCGACAGGGTCACAGACCCGCGGCGGGCTCACCGCCGATTCGGCCCAAACCCCGGCGGACCGGCGGTCAGCGGCGGCGCTTCGTGCAGACCGGGCCCGTCCGGGCGACGGTGTCGGTGGACCAGACCAGCGCCACGGTGAAGCAGTAGTCGGTGGTGCGGTCGAGGCCGTAGGCGATGTAGTCGGCCGAGCCGGCCGGCAGGGTCAGGAAGGTGTGCTGGGGCTGCCCGGAGCGGCCCCCGGCGACCACCACGGGCCCCTCGGCCCCGGCCGGGTACGTCCAGCTCAGCACGATGCTGTCCCGCCGGTCGGTCAGGGTGAGCCGTCCGGGCGGCGTGCCGGGGGAGGCGGCCGGTGCGGCGCTCGACGGGCCCGCGGTGGGGCCGGCCGAGGAGGCGCGCCCGGTGGGCGCGGGGCCCGGGGTGTCCCGCCGGTCGTCCACCCGGGACACCCCGGCGATCACGGCGATGACGCCGAGCAGCAGCGCCACCACCACCCCGGCCACGACCAGCGGAAGCCAGGGCGTGCTCCGGCGCTCGGCGGCGGGGGGCCGGGGCACGTGCACCGGCAGGTAGGGCGAGGCTGCCTCGGCTCCGGCGCCCCGCACCTCGCGTACGCCCGCGGGCTCGGAGTCGGCCAGCCCGACCACGGTCGGGGGCAGCGCGCTCTCGCCGGGTCGCCAGGGTTCCTCGGCCGGCTCGTCCGGCGGCCACGGGTAGTCCGCGAACGCCTCGTCGTCCGCCTCGAGCGGGGTGCGGGGTGTCGGCACGTGCGCGGTCTCGGCCCGGTCCGGCGGGCGGTAGAGCGGCGTCTCGACCGGGTCGTCGAGTGTCGGTGGCCGGTAGGGCGGCAGGTCGGGCGGCTCCTCGGCGGGCGGGGGGACGCTGCCGTGGTGCGCGCCGGGGTCACCGAGGTCGTCCGGCTCGACCGGCCGCCGGGCGGCCGGCACCACCGGAGGCTCGGCGGCGCCGCAGACGTGGTCCGGGTCGGCGGCGGCCCGGGCCAGCCCGGCGACCTGCGCGGCGAGGGGGTCGTCGGCGGCCAGGTGCTCCCGGCACAGGTCCTCGGCGAGCGTGAGGTGCTCGTGGGACTCGGCGTAGCGGCCGCAGTCGCGTTCCATGGCGCCGAGCTTGGCCAGCATCTTGATGCCGCTGGGGTGGTTGTCGCCGTAGACCTCGCGGTGCAGCTCCCAGGCGTCCTGCAGCCGGTCGCGGGCCACGTCGCACTGGCCACGCGCGTATTCCACGGTGGCCAGGTCGGCGTGCGCGGCCAGCACCCGTTGCGACTCCGGCCCGTCGCGGGCGGTCAGTTCGATGATGACGTCGGAGTAGAGCCGGGCGGCGCGGGCGTCGCTGCCGACCCGGTGCAGCACCGCGGCCAGGGTCGCGGCGGCGGTGACCGTGCGCTCGTCGGAGCGCCCGAACAGCCGGGTGGCCGCCGCGTACGCGAACGCCGCCCACCCCCGCGCGGAGTGCGGCTCGCCGAGCGCCACGAGCACCCGGGCCTGGAGGCCGGCGGCCTCGGCCAGCTCGGCGTCGGCGTTGGCGGGGCGGGGGTCGGCGTCGCTCAGCGCGTCGGCGAGCAGTCGCTGGGCACCGGCGAGGTCGCCTTCGGACACCAGGTGGTGCGCCTGGACAGTCAGGTCAGCGAAGCCGGAGGACACGCCCCATCGTGCTCATCCGGCGACGGTAAGTACAACCCCCGCAGTGGATCAGTTTGGTCGCGATCCGGTCAGGTGCTCGGCGAGGGTCTCGCTGATCCGCCGCAGCTGGTCCACCTGGGCCGGGCTGAGGGCGTCGAACAGGTGCCGGCGTACGCCGGCGACGTGGCCGGGCGCGGCGGCGGCCAGGGTGGCGAAGCCGGCGTCGGTGAGCACGGCGAGCTGGCCGCGCCGGTCGGTGGGGCACTCCTCCCGGCGGATCCAGCCGGCGGCCTCCAGGCGGGCGGCGGCGTGCGAGAGCCGGCTGCGGGAGGAACCGGTGGCGTCGGCCAGGTCGCTCATCCGCAACCGCCGGTCGGGGGCCTCGGAGAGCCGGACCAGGATCTCGTAGTACGCGTGCGGCATCCCGGCGTCGCGCTGCAGCTCACGGTCGAGGGTGTCCATCAGCGCCCGGGAGGCGGTGAGGAACGCGCGCCAGGTCCGCTGCTCGTCGGGATCCAGCCACCGGGTCATGACGGCCATCATAGCGCGTGTTGTTGAACGCTCAACCAAACCGCGCTACCGTCGGTGTCATGGGAATCCACCGCCTCAACCACGCCGTCCTCTACGTCCGTGACCTCGAGCGCAGCGTCGCCTTCTACCGCGACGTGCTCGGCTTCCGCCCGGTGTCGATGACGCCGGACGGCTTCCGCGGCGCCGCCTTCCTCCAGGCCCCCGACTCCACCAACGACCACGACCTCGGGCTGTTCGAGATCGGCGCGGCCGCCGGTCCCTCCCCGGCGGGCCGGTCCACCGTCGGCCTCTACCACCTCGCCTGGGAGCTGGACACCCTGGACGAGCTGGGTGCCACGGCCGAGCGCCTGGCCGCCGCCGACGCCCTGGTGGGCGCCTCGGACCACGGCACCACGAAGAGCCTCTACGGCCGCGACCCCGACGGGCTGGAGTTCGAGATCGTCTGGATCGTCCCGGCCGACCTGCTCGACGACGCGGCCCTCGCCGCCCGCAAGCGCATCGGCCGCCTCGACCTCGACCGCGAGCGGCAGCGCTACGGCGGCCAGACCCGCGGCGGCGTCGGCATCTCCATTCCCGCCTGACGGGGCATGCGGTAGAACGGCAGCATGTCGACCGACGCCGTCCTGCGCGAACTGCTCGTCCGGCAACTCGACCACTGGTTGCCCGCCGCGCTGCACCGCGCCCGGCGGGCCACCCTGGCGCTCGCGTACGCCGGGGGTGACGCGACCGGCGCGGAGGCCGCGCTGCGGGTGGTGGCCGAGTTCGCCGACCGGCTGCGCGGCCGGCGGCTGACCGTGCTGGTGATCGCCGGCGGCGGCGAGGACCTGCCGGCCCGGCTGGGCGCCGCCGAGGCCGCCCTCCCCGCGGACGTCGCCGTGCACGTGGTGCCGGGCCGGCCGGACCGGCTGCCGGTGGCGCTCAAGGCGGCCGGCGCGGCCGGCGCCCCGCTGTTCACCGTCGTCGACGGCGGGGAGCCCGACCCGGCCCTGCTGGCCGCCGCCGCGTCCGGCCGCCCCGCCGAGGTGCTGCTGGTCACCGCACCCGGCCGGTCGCTGCGCCCGGCGCTCACCGGGGCCGGCTTCCCGCTGGTCACCGAGGTCGAGCTGGTGCCGGCCGACGGCGGGCCGGCCCGGCTGCTCGGCTACGCCACCGGCTCGGACCGCGGCCTGGAGGCGGTCAAGGACGCCCTCTGGGCGGTCGACGAGTACGCCGGGGTGCGCTACCGGGATCCGGCCGACCCGGCGGGGCGGCTGCTCGACATCAGCCTCGACCCGGAACCCGGCCCGCTGCGCCGCGAACTGCTGGCCGAACTCGCCCGCTCCGGCCCGCGCACCGTGACCGCGCTGCGCCGCTTCGCCGCCACCTCGACGGTCTACCGGGCCGCCGACGCCAACCGGGCGCTCGCCTCGCTGCTCGCCGCCGGCGCGGTGACCCGCGACCCCGGGCACGGCCGCCTCGGCGGGGACGTGCTGATCAGCGCCGCGGCGGGCGGGGCCGCTGGGTCATCTGCCTGACCACGATGGACGCGCCGGTGGCGATCACCCCGATGCTGAACACCATCTGCGCGCTGACCACCACCCGGGCGACCTGTCCCTCGGCGCTCACGTCGCCGTAGCCGACCGTGGTGAGGGTGGCGAGCGCGAAGTAGAGCGCGTCGATCCGGGTGCGGAGGCCGCTGAACTCACCCGGACGGCTGCTCGCCACCACGTAGTCGGCGAGGGCGAAGACCAGCAGGCCCGCGATCAGCGCGACGGCGAGCCGGATCAGCGCGCGGGTCTCCCGGTCGCCGGTCGGCTGGGTGACGGCGAGCTGGCGGCGTACCTGGCCGGTGACCAGGAACGCGACCACGAGCACCAGGATCAGGGTGCCGGCCGAGCGCAGGGCCAGCCGCAGGCCGTTCGGGTCCGGCTCGACGGGGACCACGAAGTAGGCGAGCAGCAGCAGCGCGACGCCTACCGCGGCCCGCCACCGCTCCCGCCGGAAGGACTGGTCCGCCACCCCGCGATTCTCCGTCCGGACGGGGCTCCCGTCGGCGGAACGGCGAAGCCGGCCCGGACGCCGAGCGGGGTGCCGGTGAACCACCGGCACCCCGCTCGACGTCGGGACGTCACGCCCGGGACTTGTCCTGCTTCCAGGAGAGCGGCCCCGGCAGGTCCACGCGGTGGGCGCGGGTGTTGGAGTTCCACGACCAGCGGCCGATCTTGATGCTCCACGAGGAGAAGCCGTTCTCGGTGAAGTTCAGGATCAGCGGGCCGTACTTCTGTCGCTTGCGGAACACGATGCCCATGGCGGGCTCCTCTCGTCGTCCTCCCTGCGTCTGCGGCATCGAACATGCCCGGAAGGGCGGTTCGCGAAACCCGGTCGGATCCGGTCTGGACGGTGCCCGTCCCACCGGTCACAATCTCTATCCAACGGGTAGGTGTTAAGGGGCGGTAAATGCTGGTGGTGACGGGTCGTAACAAAGCCAGCGATGCAAGTCTCACTCTATGGAAGGGCATTGACCGGCGCGGAGAACGGTCGGCAGCATGAAGTCATGTCGCAGCGGGACGAGCTTCTCCTCACCGCTCGCGTGCACGTCGACCTGGTCCGGCACGCGAGCGCGCTCTGTTGAGCTGACCGCTTCCGGTCGTCATCTCTCCTCCGCTCCCGTCGCCGGCGCATCGTGGCCCGGCCGGCAGCGGCGTGCTCTCGCGCCCTCCGCGGGCCCTCGCCACCGCATCGTGGACAGATCAGGAGACTCCTCCATGCCCTCCACCCGTCAGTCGCTGCGGCGTACCCTCGCCGCCGCCGTCACCCTGCTCGCCCTCACCGCCGCCACGGGCTGCGGCGCCGGCGCCGCAGCCGGCGGCAAGCAGACCACCGAGCTGCGCTACCAGGGCTCGGTCGGCCAGGTGACCCTCCCCGAACTCGCCGCCGACCTCGGCTACCTCGGCGACGTGAAGCTCGACTGGATCGGCAACGTGACCGGCGGCCCGGCCGACATCCAGGCCACCGCCACCGGCCAGACCGACTTCGGCGGCGCCTTCAACGGCGCCATCGTCAAGCTCCAGGCCGCCAACGCACCCATCACCGCCGTGGTCGCCTACTACGGCTCCGACGCGCAGACCTTCCAGGGCTACTACGTCCTCGACGACAGCCCGATCCACGGGCCCCGCGACCTCATCGGGAAGAAGGTCGGCATGAACACCCTCGGCGCGCACGCCGAGGCGGTGCTCAAGACCTGGCTGGCCAGGGGCGGCCTGACCCCCGCCGAGATCGCCAAGGTCGAACTCGTCGCGCTGCCGCCGGTCAACATCGAGCAGTCGCTGCGGCAGAAGCAGATCGACGTGGCGGTGCTCGGCGGCGTGATCCGCGACAAGGCCGTCGCCG
Organism: Micromonospora terminaliae; assembly: GCF_009671205.1. NCBI lineage: Bacteria > Bacillati > Actinomycetota > Actinomycetes > Micromonosporales > Micromonosporaceae > Micromonospora > Micromonospora terminaliae. Next base: position 637,943 of record NZ_CP045309.1, read on the forward strand.
CCGGTGGCGTCCGCACCGTCTTCACCGACTACGAGCTGCTCGGCGCGTTCAGCGGGGGCAGCTACGTCTTCCGGGACGACTTCATCACGCGCAACCCGGACACCGTACGGGCGTTCGTGAGCGGGGTGGGCCGGGCCATCGAGTGGGCCCGCACCCAGCCCCGGGAGACCGTCGTCGCCCGGCTGGAGGCCATCATCGCCAAGCGCGGCCGCAACGAGGACGCGTCCCTGGTGCGGTACTGGAAGTCCAGCGGCGTCGCCGGCAAGGGCGGTCTGATCAGCGACCGGGAGTTCGCCACCTGGATCGACTGGCTGGCCGGCTCCGGTGAGCTCAAGGGCGACCGGCCGAAGCCCGCCGACCTCTACACCAACCGGTTCAACGAGTTCGCCACCGGCGGGGGTGGCGCGTGAGCACCGACAAGATCCTCTTCGACCGGGTGACGAAGGTCTTCCCGGGCCGGCGGGGCGGCGGCGCGGTCACCGCGCTCGACGAGCTGACCCTCGGGGTACGCCCCGGCGAGTTCCTGGTCGTCGTCGGCCCCAGCGGCTGCGGCAAGTCCACCCTGCTCGACCTGCTCGGCGGCCTCTCCGCGCCCAGCGGCGGGCAGGTGCTGGTCGACGGCCGCCCGGTCACCGGGCCCGGCCTGGACCGGGGCATCGTCTTCCAGCAGTACGCGCTGCTGCCCTGGCGCACCGCCGCCGGCAACGTCGCCTTCGGACTGGAGGCCAAGGGCGTGCCGCGCGCGGATCGCGCCGACCTGATCGCCCACCACCTCGACCTGGTCGGGCTCACCGGGTTCGCCGACCGCTACCCGCACGAGCTGTCCGGCGGCATGAAGCAGCGGGTGGCCATCGCCCGCAGCCTCGCGTACGACCCGGACGTGCTGCTCATGGACGAGCCGTTCGCGGCGCTCGACGCGCAAACCCGCGACTCGCTCCAGGACGAGCTGGTGCGGATCTGGCAGGCCACCGGCAAGACCATCGTCTTCATCACCCACGGCATCGACGAGGCAGTCCACCTCGGCCAGCGGGTCGCCGTGATGACCTCCCGCCCCGGGCGGATCAAGGAGGTCATCGACATCGAGCTGGGCGACCGGGAGGCGCAGGAGGACCTGCGCTCCACCGACGCGTTCCGCCACCACCGACACCAGATCTGGACGCTGCTGCGCGACGAGGTGCGCGCCGCCCAGTCCGCCGTACGAGAGGAGGCCCGCGTTGGTTGACATCGCCGAACGGCCCACCCGTCAGGCGGCCCCGCCCGCCGTGTCGCCGGCGGTCCCCGCCGCCGCTCCCGCCCTGCCCGGTCGGCTGCTCGGGCTCGGCCGCCGGGCCCTGCACCGCAGCGTCGCGCTGCTGGCCCTGGCCGCGGTCTGGGAGACCGCACCCCGGGTCGGGTTGGTCGACCGGGTCTTCCTGCCCCCGCTGTCCGAGGTGCTCACCGCGTGGTGGACGCTGCTGCGCACCGGGCAACTCGCCGACCACGTCGGCGCGAGCCTGACCCGGTCGCTCACCGGGCTGGCCCTGGCCGTGGCCGCCGCGATCCCGCTCGGCCTGCTGATCGGCTGGTACCGGCCCCTGGCCGACCTGCTCAGCCCGCTGCTGGAGGTGTTCCGCAACACCGCCGCGCTCGCGCTGCTGCCGGTCTTCGTGCTCATCCTCGGGCTGGGCGAGACCTCCAAGATCGCCCTGGTGGTCTACGCCTGCTCCTGGCCGATCCTGCTGAACACCATCGCCGGGGTGAAGGGGGTGGACCCGCTGCTGGTCCGCTCGGCCCGCTCGATGGGGCTCAACCACCTGCGGCTGTTCCAGAAGGTGATCCTGCCGGCGGCCGTGCCGACCATCTTCACGGGCGTCCGGCTCGCCGGGGCGTACTCGATCCTCGTGCTGGTCGCGGCCGAGATGGTCGGCGCGAAGGCCGGTCTCGGCTACCTCATCAACTACGCGCAGTACAACTTCGCGATCCCCGACATGTACGCCGGGATCATCACGATCTCCGCCATCGGCCTGGTCGTCAACCAGCTCCTCGTCGCCGGGGAACGCCGCTTCTCCACCTGGCGCGTCGACGTCACCGCCTGAGAGGAAACCCCATGTCCCGAACCCTGCACCTCAACGCGTTCCTGATGGGTGTCGGCCACCATGAGGCGGCCTGGCGGCACCCCCGCACCGACCCGCGCCGGGTCGCCGACGTCACGCACTTCCAGGAGCTGGCCCGGATCGCCGAGCGCGGCACCCTCGACTCGGTGTTCCTCGCCGACGGGCTCGCCGTCGGCCCGGCCGTCCGGCACAACATCCAGGCCGTCTTCGAGCCGCTCACCCTGCTCGCCGCGCTGGCCACCGCCACCGAGCACATCGGCCTGATCGCCACCGCGTCCACCACCTACAACGAGCCGTTCAACCTGGCCCGCAAGTTCGCCTCGCTCGATCACCTGAGCGGCGGCCGGGCCGGCTGGAACATCGTCACCTCGGCGCAGGCCCGGGAGGCCCGCAACTTCAACCTCGACGACCACCCGGCGCACGCCGAGCGGTACCGCCGGGCCGCCGAGTTCGTGGACGTGGCCATCAAGCTCTGGGACAGCTGGGAGGACGACGCGCTGGTCCTCGACACCGAGGCCGGCATCTTCGCCGACACCGACCGGGTGCACGAGATCGCGCACGACGGCGAGCGGTTCCGGGTGCACGGACCCCTGAACACCCCCCGCCCGCCGCAGGGCCGGCCGCTGCTCGTGCAGGCCGGCTCGTCCGCCGACGGCATTGCGTTCGCCGCCCGCTACGCCGAGGCGGTCTTCACGGCCCAGCAGACCCTCGCCGACGGCCAGGCGTTCTACGCCGAGCTGCGGCGCGCGACCACCGCCGCGGGCCGGGACCCCGCCGGGGTCAAGGTGCTGCCCGGCATCGCGCCGGTCATCGGGGGTACGGAGTCCGAAGCCCGGGCCCTCGCCGACGAACTGGAGGCGCTCATCGTGCCCGAGCACGCCCTCGCCCAGCTCTCCGGCATGACCGGTCTCGATCTCACCGGGCTGCCGCTGGACGGGCCGCTGCCGGACCTGCCCGACGTCAGCGCGGTGCAGTCCCACCAGAGCCGGTACCAGCTCGTCGTCGACCTGGCCCGGCGGGAGCAACTCACCATCCGGCAGCTCATCGGGCGGCTCGGCGGCGGCCGCGGGCACCGTGTCGTGGCCGGCACCCCCGAGCAGATCGCCGACCAGATCGAGCTCTGGTTCACCCAGGGCGCCGCCGACGGCTTCAACGTCATGCCACCCCTGCTGCCCCACGGACTGGAGGCCTTCGTGGACCACGTCGTACCGCTGCTGCGCCGGCGCGGGCTGTTCCGGCACGAGTACACCGGCCGCACGCTCCGCGAGCACTACGGGCTGCCCCGCCCGGCCAGCACCTGGGCGGACCGGGAGCTGGTGACCGCGTGACCACCGTGGACCGCCCCGGGGCGGGCACCGTCGAGCTGCGCCCGGTCGACTCCGACACGTTCCGCGGCCTGCTGCGCCGGCAGGCCTCCACGGTCACCGTGGTCACCACCCCCGGCCTGCACGTCGGCCGGCGCCGGCCGTCGCTGCCGCCGGCCGGCTTCACCGCCACCTCGTTCACGTCGGTGTCGCTGGACCCGCCGCTGGTGTCGTTCTGCCTCGGCCGCGAGTCGTCGAGCTGGCCGACCGTGGAGCGGGCCGAGCACGTGGCCGTGCACCTGCTCGCCTCCGGGCAACAGGAGGTCGCGCGGGTCTTCGCCACCAGCGGCATCGACCGGTTCGCCGCCCACCCGGGCTGGGAGACCGGCCCGTTCGGGGTGCCGCTCATCGCCGACGCCCTCGCCGTGCTGCTCTGCCGGGTGGTCCGCCGGATCGAGGCCGGCGACCACACCCTCGTGCTCGCCGAGCCCCTGGCGCTCGGCGCGGGCGAGGACGGTGACCCGCTGGTGCACCACCGCGGCGGCTACACCACCACGCTCGGCGCCTGGCCGGAGACGTGGTGAGCGCAGCCGCCACCGACCTGCTCGCGCTCGACCGGGCCGCCCAGGACCTGCTGTTCCGGGCGGCCCGGACGGCCAACACGTTCACCGGCGAACCGGTCGACGAGGAGCAGGTGCGGGCCATCCACGACCTGGTGCGCACCGGCCCGACCGCGATGAACGCCCAGCCGCTGCGGGTGCTGCTGCTGCGCGCGGCGGCCGCCCGGGCCCGGCTGCTGCCGTACCTCAGCTCCGGCAACCGGGACAAGACGGCGAGCGCGCCGCTGACCGCGGTGCTCGCCGCCGACGTGGACTGGCACGACCGGCTGCCCGAGCTGTTCCCGCACCGGCCCGGCGCGCGGGACTGGTTCACCGGCGACCCGGCCGGCCGGGAGGCCCAGGCCCGGCTCAACGCCGCGCTCCAGATCGGCTACCTGCTCATCGGGGTACGCGCCGCCGGGCTGGCCGCCGGCCCCATGGCCGGATTCGACACGGCCGGGGTGGAGCGGGAGTTCTTTCCGGACGGTCGGCACCGGGTGCTGCTGCTCATGAACATCGGCCGGCCGGGGCCGGACGCCTGGCGGGAGCGGCTGCCCCGGCTCGACTACGCCGAGGTGGTCCGCACCCTCTGAGGCGTCAGCGGGGCTCCCAGGCGTCGGGGCGGGCGATCAGCTTGCGGACGTGGCCGGGGAGCTTCCCGCTGGCCATCTCGGCCAGGCTCACCTCGTCGACCACCTGCCGGACGGCGGCACGCACGGCCACCCAGAGCCGGGGCAGGTTCTCCGCCGCGCCCTCGTACCGGGTCTCCTCGGGGCGCATCCCGCGTACCCCGGCGAGGGGGCCGTCGACGGCGCGCAGGATCTGCCCGATGGTGATGTCCCGCGGCGGCCGGGCCAGGGTGTAGCCACCCTCGGCGCCGCGCTGGGCGCGGACGATCCCGGCCCGGCGCAGGTCCGCGAGGACCGCCTCGAGGAACTTGCGGGGCATGTCCTGCTCGGCCGCGATGGCCTGGGTGGACAGCAGGGTGGGGTACGCGGTGGCCAGGCTCAGGGCCGCCCGGACCGCGTAGTCGCCGCGCGCGGAGATCTGCACAGTGCCATCATGCCCGGCCGGCGGGGGCGGGGGAGTCGGCGGGCGGGCGAGGGCGCACCATGCGGACGGGCAGGGGCTGCTCCCGGGCGGCCCGGAAGGCACCCGGGCTCACCCCGACCTCGCGGGTGAAGAAGCGACCGAAGTTGGTCGGCTCGGGGAAGCCGAGCCGCCGGCCGATCCGGGCGATCGGCTCGTCGGTGGCGGCGAGCAGCCGGCTGGCCTGCAACGCCACCCGCTCGTCGATCACCTGCTTGGCGCTGCGGCCGGTCACCGCCAGGCAGGCCCGGGTCAGGGTACGCACCGAGCAGCCGAGCTGGGCCGCGTAGTCCTCCACCCGGCGGGTGTGCCGGTAGCCCCGCTCGACCTCCCGGCACAGCCGCCGGAAGGTCTCCGTCTCGGCCCGCGGCGTCTCCCGCTCCCCGCCGGCGGGCAGCAGGCTCAGCCGCAGCAGCAGCACGGTGAGCTGGTGACGGAGCAGCGCCGCGGCGGCGGGGACCCCGGCGTGCCGGTCGGCGTCCACCGCCAGCTGGGTCACCTCGCTGATCACCGCGTCCTCGTCCTCGCCGGCGAGCTGCCGGTACGCGGGCACCGCGTCCGGGTCGACGTCCATGCCACGCAGCGCTTCCGGCCCCCAGCGCACCACCGTCGCGTCGAGCTGCGGACCGAGGCAGCGCAGCACCTGACCGGGGCGGGCCCGCAGCATCGTGCCCGGGCGGCAGGGCAGCGCCCGGAAGTCCAGCTCCGCGCTGCCGTGACCGTGGGTGACCAGGATCAGCAGGTCGGCGTCGAGCAGGACCGGTCGAGACCAGCCGGACGCGGGCGCCAGGCCGGCGAGCGCACCGGTGACGATCTCGTCGGACTCGACGCGCGCCGCCGACAGGCCGGTGCGGGTGGCCGGGGAGGGCTGACCGGTAGTGACCATCGTCCCGACGGTAACCGGCCGGTGCGCACCTTGCATCTCGACGGTTTCGGCCGGCCTTGTCGGCACTGACCAGCGACGGTTAGGTTACCGATCGGTAGCGCCGGGGTCACCGACCGACCCGCGGCCCCGCACATCGGCGATGGGATGGGCATGACGGATCTGTTCTCGGTCGAAGGCAAGACGGTGCTCGTCACCGGCGGCTCACGGGGCATCGGCCTGATGATCGCCCGGGGCTTCGTACAGGCCGGCGCCAAGGTCATCATCTCGTCGCGCAAGGCCGACGTCTGCGAGGCCGTGGCCAAGGAACTCTCCGCCGACGGGCACTGCGAGGCGATCCCCGCCGACCTGGGCCACGACGAGGGCGCGCTCGGGCTGGCGCAGGCCGTGCGGGACCGCACCGACCGGCTCGACGTGCTGGTCAACAACGCCGGCGCCACCTGGGGCGCGCCGCTGGAGGCGTACCCGGAGGCCGCGTTCGACAAGCTCTGGGCCGTCAACGTCAAGGCCGTCTTCCGGCTCACCACCGCGCTGCTGCCCGCGCTGCGCGCGGCCGCCACCCCCGGCGACCCGGCCCGCGTGATCAACATCGGCTCGATCGACGGCATCCGGGTGCCGTGGATGGAGGTGTACGCCTACTCGGCGACCAAGGCGGCCGTGCACATGCTCACCCGCAGCCTCGCCCACCAGCTCGCCGGCGAGCAGATCACGGTCAACGCGATCGCGCCGGGGCCGTTCGAGAGCAAGATGATGGCCTTCGCGCTGGACGACCCGGCCTCCCGGGCGGCCATCGAGCAGCAGGTGCCGCTGGGCCGGATCGGGCGCCCCGAGGACATGGCGGGCACGGCGATCTACCTGTCGTCGCGGGCCGGCGCGTACCTGACCGGGGCGGTCATCCCGGTCGACGGTGGGATCACCACGCACGGCTGACGCGTACCCCTGGATTCGACGGCCCGGGGCCGCGCGGACTCGGCAGATCCGCGCGGCCCCGGGTGTGTCGTGTCAGCGGCCGGCGAGCAGCCGGTTCACCGCGGTGTCGACGTCCAGGTGCTCGGCCTCGCGGCCGCGCGGGACGACGACGTAGGTCCGGCGCAGGAAGCGCACCAGCACGCTGCGCGGGACCTCGAAGAGGGCGTTGCCGTCCGGCGACGACAGCGCGAGCGCGACGAAGTCGCCGCGCGGGGTGGCCCACGGCCAGACCCGGACATCGCCGATGCCGGCCGGCTCGTCGAGACCGGTGACCAGCAGTTCGCGAGCGAACGACCAGCTCACCGCCTCGCCGCCAGCGGATTCGGCGTGGAACAGGACATGGACCGCATACGGGTCAGCAGGGTCGTAACGCAGACTGGCACGCACCGGCAAGGCGGTGGCGTCAGGCGCGACGAGCCTTAGCGACGTCTCGACCTCTACGGTCGTCGGTCGAATGACACTCATGGACGTTCTCCCCCCGGCACCGCTGCGGAACGCGCGTGTCCCGCTTTTCCCATACTCAGGTGCTGCTCCTGGCTACGCTCCGCCATACGCTGACTTCACCCAGTGGTGGGAAGGGGGTCGGAAAGCCTTCGAGAACATGAAAATTCTTGTAGGATTTCCGCTTCCGCCCGATCCGTCATCCCGCCCGGCAACGGGTGGTTCAGTCGTCGACTTACTCCGGTAACGTCCAGCCCTCAGCAGGGGTGACGGTCCCGGGCGACACTGGGGGTGGAAATGGTCACGAGGGGTTCCTCGGTGGAAGCGAGGACCACGGCCGGCCCACCGAAAGGTGCGGTCCGAGCAGCCAAAAGTCGGGGGTACGCGGTGCCTGTCGAAGGGGGTCCCGGGACCGCTCTCGCCGAGCGGCGCCGCGGATGGCGCGGTCGCGTGCACACCACCCTCGAACTGATCCGGGCCAACCCCACCGGCCGCATCGCCCTCAAGGTCTTCATCGGCCTGCTCGGCGCCATCGTCGTCACCGTCGGCCTCGCCCTGATTCCGCTCCCCGGCCCCGGCTGGCTGCTGGTGATCGCCGGCCTCGGCGTCTGGGCTGTCGAGTTCCACTGGGCCCGCCGGCTGCTCGCCTTCACCCGCCGGCACGTCAACGCGTGGACGCGCTGGGTGACCAGCCGGTCGCTGCCGGTGCGCTGCGCCCTGGGCGCCGTCGGGCTGGTGTTCGTGTCCGTCGTGGTGTGGCTGTCGCTCAAGTTCAGCCTCGGGATCGACCTCGTGGCGAGGGCGATGCACTACCTCGCGACGCACTGAGACCCGGTTTTTGGTCCGGGGTCTCGATCAGGTAGAGTCATCGGCGCTGAGGGCGATTAGCTCAGCGGGAGAGCGCTTCGTTCACACCGAAGAGGTCACTGGTTCGATCCCAGTATCGCCCACGCAGGTCAAAGGCCATTCCCGGTCATCGGGGATGGCCTTTTTGCTGCCCGTACAGCAGCTGAGTACAGCAGTTCCGTCAGTGGCCGAGTGAGTCACCGAGGCGTTTGAGTGCGTCTCTGGTCGCCTTGGTCGATACCTGGGTGTAGATCTCCATCGTCACGGAGAAGCGGGCGTGCCTCAGCACCTGCATGGCGACTCTGGGGTGGACGTCCAGGTCTGCCAGGAGGGTGGCGCAGGTGCGTCTGGCGTCGTGGACGGTGATCGGCTTGACCTTCGCCCTCTCGCACCTCGTTTGCCAGGAGCGCTGGAAGTTGCGCGGCTCTATGGGTGTGCCATACCGGGTGGTGAATACGAGGCCGGTTTCCTGCCAGGCGTTGCCGGCCGCTGCTTGTGCCTCGTCACGCTGTTCTTGTCTGAGCTTGATGGCGGCAAGGCAAATATCGGGCAGGGGGAGGGTGGCGTCGGATGCCTGGGTCTTGGTGTCGCGGTGCAGGAGCTGGCCGCGGACTCGTTGGAGCTGGCGGCCGATGGTCAGCTCTCCGGCGTCGAGGTCGACGTCCTCCCAGGTAAGTCCGAGCGCCTCGCCCTTGCGTAGGCCGGTGACGAGGACCAGGGCGTAGGCGGCGTAGAGCGGGCCCTCGTCGGCTCGGGCTGATTCGAGGAACTTTCGGGCCTCGTCGCTCGACCACGACTTGCCCCGGCGGCGGCGGCGGGCCGTGGCGAGGGTGACCGGCACGGCCGGGTTCTTGGTGATGAGGTCTTCGGCTTGGGCGTGGGTGAGGGCGGCGCGCAGTGCGGCCCGGATGTCGCTGACCGTGCGCGTCGACGGGACGGCCTGGCAGCAGCGGCCCGACCGCACAGCAGCGCCGCTTGTGCTTCGGCCGGGCGGCATCCTTGCCCTGGCCGCAGCACTGGCAAGTGCGGGCCACCTGGTTGATCCAGGTCTGCACGTCCCGTGACTGGAGCCGGTCGAGCCGCTTGGCCCCGAGGCCCGGGGTGATGTAGCGGCGGACGAACGTCTCGTAGGTGGCGTAGGTCAACGGCGCCCGGTTCGGCTGGATGATCTCGGCCAGCCACCAGGTGAGGAAGCTGCCAACCGTCGGGACGCTGGTCGCCACCGGCCCCTGCTTCGCCCGCTGGTGCAGCTTGATCCACTTGTCGTGGACGGCTTCTCGGGTCTGGCCGTAGACGTACTTGCGGGTGCGGCTGCCGTCGGGTTTGGTGACCCAGACGTAGGCGGCGAAGCCGTTGCGGTAGGGGAAGATCGAGCCTTCGCCGTTGGCTCGGGCGCGTCCGGGCATCAGGCGGCCTCCTGGCGTTCGACCTGTTCGCGGATGTAGTCGTCGACCCATTCGGGAAGGATGCGGCGGTACTTGCCGTCCTTGATGGAGCGCAGCTCGCCGGTGGCGATCTTCATCTTGACCTTGGAGATGCCGAAGCCGAGCAGTACGGCGACCTCGGCGGGCGAGTACCAGCGGGGCGGAGGTCATGGTTCATGCGGCGGCTCCGGTGAGCCAGGCTTCGTGGGCGAGTTCTTCCCGGCCGATGCGTCTGCTCTCGCGTCGTTGCCGGGCGGCGGTGTTGGCGAGCAGGGCGTCGCCTTCGGTGAGCCAGCCGGACCCGATGTAGGTGAGGGTGCCGACGGTGATGGTGTCTGCGGGTTGGTCGTCCTCTTCGCGTCGGTAGGTGGCGCGGGTGTCGCGGAGCAGGGCGAAGGTGACGGAGTAGCGGCGGGCTTTGGTGAGGAAGTGGCGCCGAAGCCGAGCATGTGTGCCCAGCGGCGCAGGCCGCCGTAGATGTTGGGTTTGGTGTCGAGGCTGTCTTGACGATCGCCATGGTTGCGGCGCCGCTGCTGGTGTCGGCGGGGGTGGGGCGGCCGAGGTGCCAGCAGGCGTCGATGAGGCGGGCGGTGTGGTCGCCTCGGGGTCGGCGTAGTCGTCAATCGTGGCCGGGGTGAGCCGAGTGGAGCAGTGGCGGGTGGCTTCGGTGGCCTTGGTGGCGTACTTGGCGAGGTAGGCGGCGACCTTGTCATCGGTCAGCTCCCCGTCGGTGCGGTTGATTCGTCGGACGTCGACCTGCGCGCCCCAGGCGATCAGCCAGCCATCCGGCTGGTCAGGGTGCGAAGGTGTGGTGACGGTGATCCGAGAGGCGGCGTAGTGGACGGCGGCGTCCAGGTCGTCGACGGTGATGCCGGCCGGTGGCGGCACGAGCGCGTCCGGGTCGTCGGGGGCGACGCCGTCGAGGCGCAGCAGGACATGGAAGTGCACGGCGGCGCGGCCTTGCATCTCGGCGACCTTGCCGTGGGAAACCCGCACGGGCGGCATCCAGCGGACCTTGCCGGAGGCGGTGACGACGCCGACCTTGGGGATGCCGCGTTGACGGCCGACCGCGGCGAGGCGGCGTTCGATGGCCTGTTTGGTGCGCCGCCACAGTTCGCCGGAGAAGTAGTTCCAGACGACCTGGTGGGCGTGGTCGTAGCAGTCCAGGCACAACGGCTGGCCGAGCCGCGGATCGTCGCCGTCGTGGCGGGCGAAGCACGCCGCAGGCTGCCCGTGCTCGCACGTGCCTGCGTTGCTGCGGGCGCGGCAGGGGGCGGGGCGGCAGTCGCAGCGCTGCCGGCTGCGGCAGGTGTGGCGCGGGACGTGCCGGTGATGGACCGGGCCGAAGGACGGGGCGGTGAAGGTGGCGAAGACGACCGGATGCCGGCCGACCGATGCGGGAACGCCCTTGCCGCCGGTCAGGCCGCGACAGACGACTTGGTACGCGTCGCCCTGGTAGACCCAGGCGCAGTCGGGGCACACCGATTCGCGGCGGTTTCCGCACGCCTTGTAGAGCGTCCGGTCGGGCAGCTCGTCGGTGTGCAGTCGGCCGGTGATTCGGCCGGTGTTCCGGTCGACGGCGGCGATGGTGCCGGTGAGGCGGATCGGGCGAGAACAGCCGCCAGCGGGGCGGGTGTGCTCCAGCCAGCCGGAGAACTCCGGCGAGGCAGCGCGGTGCAGGACCTGGGCGTCACGGCCGACGGCGAGACCGGGGCGGTAGAGGTTGAGCGGGGTGGTGGACACGACTGTCTCCTCATCAGGGGGTGGCAGGAACGGGAGACGAAGCACCACCAGCCGTGGACGGTTGTCCGCTGGTGGTGTTCGTCGTGTCTCCTGGCACCGCCGAGAGGGCGGCCGACGCCGGAGGGCGGAATCGTGGTCACGCCACTTCCCACCGATGGGTCATGTCCTTTCACGCTCGTGGACTCGTTGATGAAGGCCGGCACGGGTGGGGAGCCTGGGATATCGGCATCCGGCGGGTTGCCGCAGGCTGCCCCACCCGTGGAGATGTGCGAATCCGGGCCATCGTGGACGGCAGGCAAAGGCCGTGCTGGGCCTCTCAGCGGATTCAGAGGACCGGCATGGGGGCCGGTGCGATCGAGAGCCGGCGGGACGTGGCCCGCATCAGCGGCAAGAAGGCCGCTCGATATCTCCGACGTCGAGGCCAGCGATCCGACAGGAAGGCCGCGCTGGTGTGCTCGACGAAGGTCAGAGTAGCACCGGGTACCGACACGTCAACGTGCCGTGAAACTGCTGTCGAGCCAATCAGGTCCGGCGGTGCCTACAGAGCGATGCGGTTGACGACCGACCGCTGGACCGGACCGGTGTACTCGGTGAGGCTGAAGCGGCAATGCCCATCCGTGGGATGAACGGTCACGGCGACAACACTCTCGTCTTCGAATCGCAGCGTGAAGACGGGGTTGAGTTCGCACAGGAATGCAAAAGCCTCTCGGTCCTCGTCGCTCTCGCTGACCAGGCGACCGTCGGCCTCCCAGCCGCCGGTGACGGCGGCAATCACGATGGCCACCTCGACGCTGCCGAGCAGGGTGGAGGAGTTCGCCCACCAGTCCAGCCAGCACCGGCCCTCGAAGCGGTCCATGCCGTCATCTTTGCAGGGCGAGGCCCGGCCGGCCGCCGGCCGAGTGGGAGAACTTCCTTACATCGATCAAGGCGGCCCTGAACGGGCCGCACGCGCCGCCGCCTGGGCGCGCGCCGGCCGCGCCGCTGTCGCTCTGCGGCCGTCACGCCTGATGCCCGGCGGCTGGCGCGGAAAGCGGGAAGCCCGGAGGGCCGCCGCAGGATGACAGACCGTTCACGCGTGAGTGGGTGGGCCGGCAGCCGGCCGGGCCGCGCGGCCACGAGCCCGCGCGGCGTAGGGGAGCGCACGGCGGGCCGCGTCGGCGAGCTGGCGGAGATCGCGGGGCTGCGTTTAGGGCGCCTCCGGCGGGGGCGCTCCGGCTCCAGGATGGCCGGGGCTTCGTCGGCGGGTCACGGTTCGTGGGTGGTTGCGGTAGGCCATCCCGCCTGCCATCGACCCGGGCGAGCCGAGCAGACCACCGCCCGACCCGCCAGCGTCCGTACGAACCGTCAAGGTCCGCTTGACGTGGCGGGCCGGGCGGCGGCCCGCTCCCCAGAAGGGCGGGTCGACGGCAGACGGGATGGCAGGGTTCAAACCATTTGCAAATCAGGAGCCGGTTAGCCCACGGAGATACCCAGCAGCGCCTGCCACGAGATCAACACGGAGTCAAAGGGATCTGAAACTTCTCCCAAGCATCGAAAAAGTCGGCGCTGGCCTGTAGCGGGAAGGCAGGCCCTGAGGTGAGATTTGCACTCACATACTTGTTGTTAGCCATGGAGCGGATTGTGGAGTAGCTGCCCCAATTGATGATTGTGAACCTCTCCCATGGCCCGATACTGCTGGCCCGAGCCTGTAGCGGATAGGGGGCCGAGGTGAGATTTGCACTCACATATTTGCCGTTAGCCATGGAGTAGATTGCGTATTCATCACTAGCCAACCATATGAGTTTGAACTGTTCCCAGGATCCGGCGCTGGTGGTGCGAGCCTGTAGCGGATAGGGGGTCGAGGTGAGATTTGCACTGACGTATTTGGCAGCGGCATTTGACCAAATAATAGTAGGATTCCAACACTCCGATTCGAGAGAGAGCCCGCTCGATGTTCCGGGGCTCGGTGCGACGCCCAACCCTCCCGAGGCTGCCGCCCGCATCGGCGCGGGCAACACTACGGCGAACACCGCGACTAGCGCTAGTAGTGGCATGAAGAACCGGACCGTCAGCCATCGCGGCGTCAAAGCGTATGCCTGCGAACAGAGCACGGCAGGACTGGGTTGTCCAGTTTTGTGGGCTGCATCCACCAGAGACTCCCTCCATCGATGAGCATAAGATTAGCCCACCATGAACGTCCGAGAAAGCCCTCACGCGGCTTCCAGTTGCCCACGTGATTAACCTGCTGTACGTCACGAGGCAGGACCGTTCAACAACAGCGACCAGGCTTCTCCGGCGGGGTCGATGCCCCACCCGCAGCCGGTAGCGGCCAGTCGAGCAGCCACGCCGGCGGACGTCGACGGGCGAGCGCCAGGACCGGACGCCCATGTCGTCGGGATGTCTTGAGACTCGTCCAGTGGGGCGCTCCACCTTGTCACCCTGGCCCTGGTCTGCTCCACCGAGGTGTCGGTTGGCGGCAGACGAGATGGCGAGAACTCGGCCGCTGCGTAGGACTGCGACTCTGCGTCAATTCTGCGAGTCGAAATATTGACGCATGGCCAGACGTAATATAACCTTCCGATCACGTTACGCAGGCGTTGCTCGATTTAGGGAGTGATCTGTATGACACGGGGGAAACCTAGCTTTGGCGTGCTCAAATTTGGACGATACCTCCTCGTCCTGGCCGCCGCCGTTCTTGTAATCAACTTCTTTGGCCCGCAAAGCGCCTCTGCGGCGACGTACTACAACGCCACCTCAGCGACCCCTTCGGCGCTAGCCGAAACCTGCTCGACTGGCTCGAACGCCATCTACTCGTTTGCCGCCAGCAAGTACGTCAGTCCAAATCTGACCACGAGTGCAGCTCCTCTGCAGGCCCGTGCTGACAATGTAGGGGCGTGGGAGAAGTTCTGCATCGTCCAGTGGAGTAGAGATGAACACGTAATTATTTCGATCGCCGCCAATAAATTCGTAAGCGCAAGGATGAATGAGCCCGGTTACCCGCTGCGGGCCAGTGCTGACACTGTTGGAACCTGGGAAAAGTTTAGTATCGGTTACGTTGATGGGGCCGCTCAATTCCTGTCATTGGCTAACAGGAAGTACGTAAGCGCAAGGATGAATGAGCCCGGTTACCCGCTCCAGGCCAGCGTTGACTTTGATGGGCCTTGGGAGAGGTTCTGCATCTGCTAGAAGGTTAGGGGTTCGAGTCCCTTCGGGCGCACAGCAGGTCAAGGGCCGGTTTTCCATCATGGGGGACCGGCCCTTGATCGTGTTGACCCCCCACGGCTGACCCCTACGCCTACGCGTCGAAGAGGAAGCCGAGCCGGTCTACCGCGTCCAGCAACCGATCGAGCCGTAGGAGCTACCGCCGGCGACCAGGAGCGAAGCAGCGAGGAAGCATCGAACGCAGCACCTACGGGCAGCAGCGGACGACAATAGCGGCGCGGCGGCCGAGGTGAGCAGCAGCGGATGACAGCCGGTGGCAGCAGACATTGCGCCGCAACGGCGTTCACATCGAAGCGCTTTCAGGCAGCGACCTGCCTGGGGTCGCTGCCCGACCTACTCGGCGACGAAGACGCCTACGCCCGGCAGGGTCTCGGTCATGCCCTTGATCCGTAGCACCTGCATGGCGCGGTCAATCACCGGCTCGGTGACCCCGTAGTGCTCGATCAACTCTCGCCGGCTCGGCAGCTTGGAACCCGGCGCGAACTCGCCCGACGCAATGCGTTCGGCGAGGTCGTCGGCAATCTGCTCATAGCGGTAACGCGGTGGCACGGTGTTCCCCTCGGTTGGCAACACGAGTAGACCACCTATGCCAGCCCTTGACTACCCAACGGTACCTGTGGGAGGTTGCCGAGGAGGTCGATTCCCCCGGTTGGCGCTGTGGGCCGTCCTCGCCGGCGTGGATGTCCGGCGCATCCCCCGCGATCGGGCATCCACGCCTCCGGACACCTGCGGCACGAGGAGGCGGCAGTGGACCCTTCCGATTACCCCACTCGGCGGCCCGTGACCCTGACGGCTCCGGCGAGCCGATGAAGCGGGTCTCCTACGAGGAGTACGTCTTGGCGGCTGCGCTCACCCTCGCTCGTCGCCACCGGCCCGTCTGGTCGTGGCGGTTATGGAGACACGTCTGCCGATGCGGTGCGGCCCTGCCGTGCCGAAGCCGTCACCGCATCCCTATCAACCGCGGCCACTGGCCCAGCCAGGACAGCCGGCGATGACGGCGCACCTCCCGAGGAGGCCGGCGTGGACGTGCGGCGGCTGCGCGGGGGAGTGGCCATGCCAGACCCGGCGGCGGGAGCTGCGAGCCGAGTACGACCAGGCCCCGGTGTCGCTAGCCCTCTACCTGGCCGCCCAACTCGTTGACGCCGCCCAGGACCTGACCCACGTCCCCGCCGGCCACCTGCACCACCGATTCCTCGGCTGGACCCGATGAGCATCCTGCGACCCGGCGACGAGAAGTTCCACTACAGCGACGGCTCCCACAAGTGGATCCCACCCCACCCGGACTACGACCAGGAGGTCTGGGACGAGCAGGTCCGCCAGCACAAGCAAGCCCACCTGAGAAACGAGCGCCCGAAGGTCCGCATCCAGCGCCTCGTCTGATGCCAGCAGTACAGCACCGAAGTACAGCAGCCGTGCCAGCCGAACCGAGCCGAGAAGGGCCTCAGCAGGCCGTTTGACCTCGCACCGAGCCCGATCCGACCAGCTCGCCGAGAGTTCACACCGAAGAGGTCACTTGGTTCCTGTTGCTCGCATCGTGAACCGGTGCGGCTGGTAGAGCGCCTTCGTTTCGGAGGATCTGCCCATGCTCGGCCACAGCCTGCGGCCTGCTGGTGGGACACGCCCGGCGATGGCGAAGCACGAGGCCGCGATGAATGTGCTCAGGGGCGCCATCGGGCCTGCGCACGCTGAGGGTCGTGGTGCACCTCAGGCTCCTGGCAACTCGCCCTGCGACATCCTCGGCCGAGCGGGACGGCGTGTTCGCGAAGTCAGGCGGTGAACGGGACGGCGGGCGATGAACGGAGCATGCTTACGCTCGTTTTTCAATGCGGGGAAGGGCTGGGGGCCGCGGCTTCCAGGTCGTCGACGGTGCCGGACATGATTGTGGGGATATGTTCGGTGAGATGTGGCAGAGGCCAGTCCCACCAGGCCAGCGCGAGGAGGCGGTCGATATCGGCGTGGCTGTAACGGTGGCGCAGCAGCCGGGCGGGGTTGCCGCCGACGATGCCGTAGTCGGGGACGTCGTCAACGACGACGGAGCCGGAGGCGATGATTGATCCGTGACCGATGTGGACGCCGGGCATCACGGTCGTCCCGTACCCGAACCAGACGTCGTTTCCCACCGTGGTGTCGCCCCGTCCGGGCAGGCCGGTGATGAGGTCGAAATGGTCGGCCCAGGAACCGCCCATGATCGGGAAGGGGAAGGTCGAGGGGCCATCCATTCGGTGGTTGGCGCCGTTCATGATGAACCGCACGCCCTCGCCCAGCGCGCAGAACTTCCCGATGACGAGCCTCTCGGGCCCGTAGTGGTACAGGACGTTGCGGTTCTCGAAGGCGGTCGGGTCCTCCGGATCGTCGTAGTAGGTGAACTCCCCGACGGTGATCAGCGGTGAGGTCACCAGTGGTTTGAGCAGCACGACTCGCGGTTGGTCGGGCATCGGATGCACCACGGTCGGGTCGGCGGGGATGGGTGGCATGTGATCGCTTCCTTCCGGAGGGCTGGACGTCAGGCGTTGTTCTCGGGGACACCGAACCACCGGGTGAGCGCTTCGCGCAGCGCCGGCGCGGTGTGAGCGGCGGATTCCTCTACGGCCGCTGCCCAGGCGATGTGCGCGTCCGGGCGGATCAGGATGGCGTCGGCCGGGCGGTCGTCGGTCCTGGCTGTGCGGACATCGACGCGGGACCGCCAGTCTGCAGCCGCCCGGCGGAGATCCTCGCGGTCGGCGAGATCCAGGAGAACGGGCCGAGCGGTGTGCAGGAGTTCGCCAAGGTGGGTCACTGCCCGGTCGCTGTGTAGGGCGAGGTCGGGGACGAACGATCCGACCAACCGGTGGTGGCCGGATGAACCGGGCATCGGGTAGCGGATGTCGGAGCCGGCGACGAGCGCCCCCATGCGGCGCAGTGGCTGCTCGTCGGCGAGTAGCTCCTGAAAGACCTCGCGGAGCGCCTCGGCGGCCGGGTCGG
The DNA here is from genome assembly GCF_009671205.1 of Micromonospora terminaliae. Classification (NCBI taxonomy): domain Bacteria; kingdom Bacillati; phylum Actinomycetota; class Actinomycetes; order Micromonosporales; family Micromonosporaceae; genus Micromonospora; species Micromonospora terminaliae. The sequence goes on from NZ_CP045309.1 coordinate 655,496, forward strand.
TTCCGCGCCGCATCGCCACCTGGGCCTGGGTGTGCAGCATGGTGCGCGCGCCAGCGAGGGCCCGTTCGTCGTGGTAGGTGTCCAGCAGACCGCCCGGCGCCCAGCCATGGACCGCCGCGGCCAGCTTCCAGGCCAGGTTGACCGCGTCGAGCATGCCGGCATTGATCGCCACACCGGTCGCGGGGAACAGATGAGCCGCGTCACCCGCCAGCAGGATCCGTCCTTTCCGGTAGTGCTCGGCGTGCCGGGCCTTGAAGGTGAACCGCGACAGCCGGATCGCGTCGTCCACCGGAAGTTCCGCCCCCAGGACGCGACGAAAGCTGTGCTGGAACTCGGTTATGGAAATCGGAGTGTCATCGTCGTACTCCGTGCTCTCATCCTCAGCGGTGTAGAGGGAGACCACGGGTGAATTGGGCGACGCCCCGACGCCGAGGAGACCTCGGTCCGTGCGGGTGAAGCCCCCGCGGACCGTGCCGAAGCCGGGGACGTCGAGATCACCGTTGGCGAGCACGGTCACCGTGTCGGGAAAGGTTACCTGCGCCAGCCGGTTGACCTCCGGATAGGCGGTGCCGGGGAAAGCGATGCCCGCCCCCTCCCGGACCAGGCTGCGGGCGCCGTCGCAGCCCGCCAGGTAGCCGGCGGTCAACCGGTACGGTCCGTCCGGGCCGACCACCTCCGTGGTCACGGTGGCCTCGTCCTGCTCGACCCCGGTCACCTGGTGCCCTCGGCGGATCTCGACACCGAGCTCGCCGGCGCGCTCGTCGAGCATCTCTTCGAGGCGCTGTTGCGGGAGCGGTAGAGCACGCAGCGGGGGGTCGACGAGCCCGGTCAGGTCGAGGTGGACGCCGCCGTACGGGAACCGGGGGGCCGGGACGGGGCCGGTGCAGGCGGCCTCGCATCGCTCCAGGAGGCCCCGGTAGCGCAGCAGCTCCAGGATCTGTCCGCCGAGGCCACCGGCCTTTGGGGTGTCCCGGCGTCGCTGCTGCCGCTCCAGCACCAGCGGCCGTACCCCGGCCAGGCGCAGTTCGCAGGCCAGCATCAGGCCGGTCGGGCCGGCACCCACGATGATCACATCAGCATCCATGCGCTTCCCCTCGTCAGAACGGCACGTGCCGTGCCGAAAGGAAAGCGCACTGACCGGGGTACCGTCAAGCACGGCACGTGCCGTGCCGGTATGGTGGTGGCATGACCAAACCCAGTCGCGGCGCCGCACGGACCGAGGTCATCATGCGGACCACGCTGGAACTGGGCCAGGAGATCGGCTACGCCAAACTCAGCATCGAAGCGGTCGCGGCCCGAGCCGGCGCGGGCAAGCACACCATCTACCGCAGGTGGCCATCCAAGGGAGCCCTACTCCTCGACTCACTGCTCTCGCTGCACAAATCCAGCCTGGACTACCCCGACACGGGCGACATCTTCGCCGACCTGCGCACGCAGATCCACGCGGCCGTCGACCTTCTGGGCAACCCGCCCTTCGGCCCGCTCTACCGAGCCCTGGTCAGCGAGGCACAGCACGACCCCCAGCTCGCCGCCGCGCTCAACGAGCGCTTCATCAGTCCGCAAGCCGCCATGACCGTCGCCCGACTGGAAACGGCACGCGACCAAGGCCAACTGTCGCCCGACTTCGACCTGAGCCTGGCCATGGCGATCCTCTCGGGGCCGCTGTACTTCCAATTCCTGATTACCCAGGAACCCGTGACCCACGAGTACGTCGACCGGGTCCTTCGCGCCCTGTTCACCGGTATGGGGAAGTGACGCCGGCGGTGACGAATGTGCTTGAGCCCTTCGACACCCGAGAACTTTTCTGCGCAGACCTGACTATCTGGGAGAGTCATGACAAGTAGGTTTACGGAGCTGGTCGTTGACTGCCGCGATCCGGAAAGGCTCGCGGCCTTCTGGTGCGCGGTCCTGGACTTCAAGGTGATCGACCGGAGCGAAGGCAGGGTCGAGATCGGTTCCTGGGTGCCGACCGTCGAGGATGTGCGGGCCCGCCAGATGCCGCCCACCCTGCAGTTCATCCAGGTGCCCGAGGACAAGGCCGTCAAAAACCGGCTTCACCTCGACGTCAGCCCCATCGACGGCAGCACCAAGGACGAGGTGACCAGGTTGCTCAGCCTTGGCGCCACCATGACGGATGTAGGCCAGGGCTCGGACCGCAACTGGGTGGTCATGGCAGACCCCGAGGGCAACGAGTTCGATGTTCTACGCACTCTGGCCCCGCAGCAGAACCAGCTTGATCTTTAGCCGGGCGGCGGCATCGACCACCAGGTGGCTGCGCCGAGGCGCGGATATGTCGGGTGGTGCTCCGAAGATCCGGACCATGCACGGAATGATCAAGCGGATGGCCGACGACTGGACGACATCGCCGTGTTCAGCCGCCGCCCAGCGATCCTGGGTCTTCGTGAGCAGACGAAGGACCGGTCCCGGCGTTACTGCGCCGTCGGCGCCGCCGTTCGGCCAGGCCGCCGAGCAGATTCAGCCCGAGAGCGTATGCCGCGGCGCCGGTCAGTAGGGCGGCGCTGGCGCTGCTTCCCCAGTCCCCCATGAGCACGGGCGGCTGGGACCACACATCGATCGACAGGGCGGCCAGTGCGACTGCCGCGCCCGCCGCGATCGGTGGAGCCGCCCACAGCAGCCAGTACGGGGCGTTGAACCGGTCGTCCTGCAGCAGACCAGTCAGGGTGGCCGCGCACCAGCACGCCGCCAGCAGCGCCAGGAGCAGCCAGCGCCCGCCGCGAGCCAAGCCGCGGAGCAGGACGCTCAAGCCGACTCCGGCGGCGGCGTAGAGCGGGTACGCAGCCAGCTCACGCACGAGGACTCGAACCAGGACGGGGTCGTCGAGCGGCGCCGTGGTGAAGTAGATGCCCTCGGCGGCCCGGGCCAGCGGATACGCGACCGCGAAGGTCACACCCGCCAGAGCCACGGCGAGCGAGACCGCCACCATCAGCGCGGTGATCTGCGCGTGGCGACGGGCGAGGGCGGCGCCGGCCAGCAGTGCGAGGAGCTGTCCGCACAGGACACCGGACGTGTACCGGAAGACCCGCTCGGTGTAAATCCACTCGTGCTGTTGGGCGTCGCCCTGGGGGTCATAGTTGACCCAGAGCTCGTAGAACCCGTCGTTGAACGGCATGGCCAAGAACACCAGCAGCGCCATCACGGGCAGGGACCACACCGCCGGATGGGCCACCGCGCGCCGCAGCATCGACGATCCAGGCTGGGCAACCTCTACACGCATCTGGCAAGGATGCGCCGAGTTCAGCTATCACGGCCAAGGGGGCGTCACTCGCGGGATCAGTGTCGGATGGCCGTGACGGTTCGCCGTTCCATACGGCCTGGTCGTCACACCGCGTCACCGGATACCGGGTTGCCTGCTCGCCACGCTTGCGGAACCCTCTCCGCGTGATCGAAACACGCGTGCTTGGCGAGGGCGATTGGAAGATGTGGCGGGAACTGCGGCTCGCTGCGCTCGCGGAAGCGGGGTACGCCTTCGGTTCCCAGCTGGCGGACTGGCAGGGTGACGGCGACCGCGAGGAACGCTGGCGCAGTCGACTGGCCATCCCCGGCTCGTACAACATCCTGGCGATGCTCGACGGGCAAGCCGTCGGGATGGCCAGCGGAGTGCCGACCGACCACGACGCGGTCGTCGAGCTGATCTCGATGTACGTGGCACCCGCGGGACGTGGCCACGGCGTCGGCGACCATCTCGTGCGTGCGGTCGAGCAGTGGGCCCGGCTGGCGGGTGCACGGACGCTCCGACTGGCCGTTGTCGAGGACAACAAGAACGCCTGGGCCCTCTACCAGCGGAACGGCTTTCGTGACACGGGTGAACTCGGCGACCTCATGCCCGACGGTGTGCGCCGCGAGCACCTCATGGCCAAGAGCCTCGTGGGTTAGCGGTGGGCCGGCCGTGCCGGGTCTCAGGACCCGCGTGACAGATCAGTCTCGGGACGTGGGTGACACGTCCGGTTAAAGAATCTTGCGGTATGTAGGTGACGCCTACTGAGGCGGTCTTAAGTGGTGGCCCGTGCGAGCGGTGACTGCTACGAAGTGGATGTGCCTGACCTGACAAGCTCCCTTGATGCCACGTCCCTGGAGACTCCGCGGCTGCTGTTGCGCCACTGGCGGAGCGATGACCTGGACGGGTTCGCCGCGATCAACGCGCAGCCCGAGGTGATGCGCTACATCCATGACGGCCGCACCCTGGACCGGACCGCGACCGCGGAGCGCCTGGCCAATTATCAGCGCCACTGGGACGAGCGCGGCTTCGGCCTGTACGCGGTGGAGATCAAGGAGACCGGCGAGCTGGCCGGTTTCACCGGGCTGGCGGTGCCGACCTTCCTGCCCGAGATCATGCCGGCCGTGGAGATCGGCTGGCGGCTCGGCCGCGCGCATTGGGGCCGAGGCCTGGCCACCGAGGCGGCCCGGGCGGTGGTGGCCCACACCCGTGCCGAGCTCGCCCTGCGGCGGCTGGTCAGCATCCACGTCGTCGGCAACGAAGCGTCCGCGCGGGTGATGGTCAAGCTGGGCATGTCGCTGGAGCGCGAGACCGTGCAGCCGGACACCGGCCGCCGGGTCCGGGTCTACGCGATGGACCTGTAAGCAGCGCACCGGAGGGCCGCCGTAGAAGGACGGTTGCGGCAGAGCATCCCGCCGGCCATCGGCCAGACTGGGGAGACGCTGGTGGCGATGTCCGGCATGCTGTAGGCATGCCCGAGGAACCGAAAGATCGTTCCGCCCTGTCCGGCGACACGGCGCTTGCTGCACCGCCAGTGATCTCTGTGATGTTGATCGTCTCCGACGCGAACGCCGCAGTTGCCTGGTACAAGACCGCACTGGGCGCGACGGAGCTGTGGAACCTCGGTGGTGTGGCCGGCCTTGAGATCAGGGACGCCCCCTTCTTCCTCCACCAGGTCAATCCCGAGAACCCGGCAGAGACCAGCCCCGTCCAGGCGGGGGTCACGAGCGCCCGCATCGAGGTGTTCGTCGACGACCCCGACACCTTCATCGAGCGTGCCGTCGCGGCCGGCGCGGTCGCCGGAGCGGCAATCGAGGATCACCGCGTGCCCTGGGGGACGCACCGTCAAGGTGGCTTCACGGACCCGTTCGGGCACACCTGGTCCGTGGGCGACAGGTCACCCCTGCGCTCGTTCCCGCGCTGATCGGGCGGGGCTCCGTACACCTCGGGCATGGTCGAAGGGCAGCCATCCTTGCCGGGTGGTTGCCCTTCGACAGGCTTCCGGTGCACCAATTGAGGCGGGACGAACGACGCTCAGCACGTCACGGCGCGACCTGGAAGCCCTGGCGCCAGGTGCGGTGGGCCGGGTGCCAGCCCAGTTCGTGCTTGGCCTTGGCGTTGGAGGCGCCGCGCAGCTCGGTCATGAGCACGACGCCGGCCTGTCCCGCGGCCAGCCGTCCGATGAACCGCGGTACGCGCATGGGCTTCTTGGCGCCCAGCATCGCTGCCAGTTCCGGCAGCCATTCGGCGACCGGGGCGGGGTCGTCATCGACGATGTTGTAGACACCGCGGCCGCCGTTCTCCACCGCTGCGGCCGTTGCCTCGGCGGCGTCGGCGATGTGGACGAACGACCACACCCCGCCGCCGTCGCCGACGATCGGGAACTTGCGCTTGCGGATCATCTCGAGCTGCTCGGAACCGGGTGCCATGGAGGTGCCGGGCCCGTAGAACGCGCCATAGCGCAGGACGATCCCTTCGGTCCAGGCGGCGCCCAGGACGGCCTTCTCCAGGTGTTCGACCGCGGCGATCATCGGGGCCATCTGGCTGATCGGTGCGCGGTCGAGGGGGTCTTGTTCGGTCTTGACCGGCCCGCCGGTCCGCGTGTAGGTGAACGCGCCGTTGCTCTGGGCGACGAACCGTCGTACTCCCGTGGCGCGTGCGGCCGCGAGCAGATTGTCGGTGCCCTCGACGCGCAGCCGGTTGGTGGCGGCGAAGCTGCGGTCGAAGTGGCGGGTGTCGACGTGCCCGATGGCGGTCAGCTGGTGAACGACCACCTCTGGGGCCGCCTGGCGCACGGCCGCCTCGACCTGGGCGCGATCCAGGGCGTCAGCGATGACCGGTACGGCGCCCAGCTGTGCTGCCCTGGCCTTGTTGGATTCGCTTCGGATCATGGCGAACACCTCGTGCCCGGCGTCGACCAGCCGCGGCACCAGTTCCTTGCCCATGGCTCCGGTCGCACCTGCCACCAGCACCCTCATCGTCGGCTCCCTTGCTGTCCGGTTCAGATCTGTCACCTGAACCGGATGGCCCACCGATTGCTGACAGGAGCCGTCGGTGATGCGCGTCACATCGTCAGCAGGGGTTCCCCATGGGCGGTCGTCGCCCACTGCTCGGTTGCGCGTCGGAGCTTGTCGGGGTTCGCCTGGGTACGGCAGGCGGTGATGCCCTCGGTGGTGACCTCCAGGCACATGACGGCGACGACCCGGCCTTCCACGACGGCCACAACGGCGGGTTCGCCATTGGCGCTCCCGGCGTAGATCTCGGGCGAGCCGCCGACGACGGCGCGCTTGGCCTCGGCGGGTTTGAACAGGCCCCAGACGAACTTCGCGACCGCGACGGCTCCCTCGAACGCCCTGGTGCGCGCCGGAACCTTCCCTCCGCCGTCGCCGATCGAGATGGCGTCCTTGGTGAGCAGGCGTACGAGCTCATCGGTCCGGCCACTGGTGGCGGCAGCGAGGAATTCCTCGACGATCCGCCGGGCGGCGGCCTGGTCGATGTCGCTGCGGGCCTTTCCGTGTACGACATGCCTTCGGGCACGGTGGAAGATCTGCTGGCTGGCGCCCTCGGTGATGTCGAGGATCTCGGCGATCTCCCGGTGCGGGTAGTCGAAGGCCTCCCGCAGCACGTACACGGCCCGCTCGTTGGGGGACAGGCGTTCCATGAGGGTGAGGACCGCGTACGAGACCGATTCGCGCTGCTCGGCGGTCTCGGCCGGGCCGAGCATCGGGTCCCCCGCGAGCAGCGGCTCGGGGAGCCAACGGCCCACGTAGGTCTCGCGGCGTGCCCGCGCGGAGGTGAGCTGGTTGAGGCACAGGTTGGTGAGCACCTTGGTCAGCCAAGCCTCGGGAACCTCGACGCGGTCGACATCGGCGGCCTGCCAGCGCAGGAACGTCTCCTGCACGACGTCCTCCGCCTCTTCCACGGAGCCGAGAAGGCGATAGGCGATGGCCGCCAGACGGGGCCTCGACCGCTCGAATCGGTCGACGTCATCCACCGTCAAGGGCATGGCCTGATCATATTTCCCGCAACGCCACGAGCGGATCACGGCCCCACTGATGAATCGAGGCCAGCCGGACAGCGAACACGCTGAACGCTGAGCTGAAGGCTACTTCACCGTCTGCATCGGTTGACCGGTCAGAGCGCTGTAGCCGGCACTAGCCAAGATCAGGACGCCGGCCACTGCGAGGGCTGCGCCGATCACTCGTTCCAGCAGGATGAAGTGCGCTCGACGCTCCTCGTGCGGGACGTCAGGTAGCCAGCGCCATGGCGGTACTCGCCGTAGCACGCTCGCGGTCGACATCGATCGCCGCATGTGCCACTCCGTCACCCCCCGAAAGTTGGTGGCCAGGGCGACGCCTACGAGGCTCACAGCCGGGCCGAGAATGACAGCCGCCACGACGCGCCAGGTCTCCATCTGACCCCTCCCGGTGCGGTTCCGGATCGTAGTTGGCCATGATTCCCGCAGCTCAAGCAGAGCACGGGGTGAATCGGCTCGACCAGCCCTCGTCCGGCATCCCATCGAGGGCCAGCAGCTCGTACCCGGTGCCGTCGTGGCTTACGAGCAGCGCGTCGTGGAATCTGTAACGCTGTGGGGATTCATGATCGCGCGCCTCCGTGGCATTGCGCTCCCCGAAGTCAAGTCGCACCCACCGTTCGTCGTCGTCGTGTTCGTCGGCGGCGGTGAGGGGGCCGGGGACGCACAGCCAACCGCAGGGGTCAGGAGGAACGTCAGCATGGCCGGCACGGCAACCGCTTTGATCCGCATGCCGGCCACTCTAGGACGCTCACGACTTGCATCAAGCTGATCAGCGCCTGGAGCCTCCCAGCCCTCGCTCTGCAGGGTGGCAGCGAGCGGTCAGTCAAAGACTCGGAACCCTAGGACGAACTCCGCGAAGGAGATGCCGAATACGGCGACCACCGCGATGACACCGAGCGCCTTTCCGACCAGTTCATTGGCTCGGCCGACCCGGGCCGGTAGCCGCTCCTTCCAGTTTTCGAGGACGCGGTTGGGCACGGACACGAGCATCCAGAGCACGATGAAGGCCGTCAACGGGCCGGTGGCCTCGATCCAGCCGGCGGCGGCACCGAAGAGGTACATCACCCCGACGATGTTTGCGCCAAGACCCGCCAGCACAGCACGGGCGAGTGTTGCCCGAGAGGGGCGCGGCTGAGCGTCGATCACGGTATGAGGATGCCGGACGCGAGCCTGTCCAATCCATACGGGTGGAGCACCGGTGCCTTCATCTCGTTCTGGCGCGAATGGCCACGGCCGCGGATGCGAGGCGACGGAACAGCAGGTCAGCCGCAGGCGACATCGGCGGTCCCGACAGCAACGACCGCTGTACGTCTCGGAGGAAGTGAGCGGCCCAGCGCTACGCCGGCGGCATGGCGTGGCGAACGACCCCGCGCAGGAGGGGCCTGCCTGCCTGAGACGATGAACGGGTGAAGATCACCCGCCTCGTCACCTCCGAGGACGCGCCAATCCTGGCCGAGCTGCTCCGCGTCAACCGTGAGTTCCTCGCACCGTGGGAGCCGATCCGGAGCGAGGACTACTTCACGGCGGACGGCCAGCACGCCGTCATCGGAGCCGATCTCCGGCAGCACGAGCAGGGATCGAAGCTGCCCCACGTCATCCTCGACGACTCCGGCCGCGTGATCGGCCGCATCACCCTCAACGGCATCGTTCGCGGCCCGTTCCAGTCCTGCGCCATGGGCTACTGGGTGGGCGCCGGCCACAATGGCCGGGGGTTCGCGACGAGGGCGGTGCGCGAGATCGTACGGGTGGCCTTCGAGGTGTTGGGGCTGCACCGGGTGCAGGCGGAGACCCTGCTGCACAACGTCAGATCCCAGCGGGTGCTGGAACGCAACGGTTTCGTGCGGTACGGCATGGCACCGGAATACCTCAACATCGCCGGCCGGTGGCAGGACCACCTCATGTACCAGCTGGTGAGGCCGTCCGGCTGACGGCATCGCCCACCGCAGCGTGTCACAGGCTCGTGTGAACATCGTCGCCGTGACGAGATGGGGTTACAACGACCGCCCCGAGGGCGTCCGGTTCCTGACGGAGCGGATCGCGGAGCCGGGCCGCGGGGAGATCGAGCGTGAGCTCTGGGACTGGGTCCTGCGAGGCGAGGACGACGCCGACGAGTTCGTGGAGTTCTTCGACGACGACGAGCAGCGTCACGGCGTCACCGACGAGGAGCTGAGGGCGGCGCACGAGAAGGCGCTGGCGGCTCGTCGCGAGCAGCAGCGGCACTGGGGCGAGGTGCGGAGCAACCTCACCCGCGCCTTCGCCGACCTCGCCGAACTCGGGGTGTTGGCCAGGGAGAACTTCAGCTGCTGCGGCACCTGCGCGGCCGCGGAGATTCACGACGAGCGGGACGGCTCCCGGCACTGGCAGGGCTACCTCTGGTACCACCAGCAGGACACGGAGTCGCTGCTCGCGAGCGAGGACGGCGAGGTCTACCTCGGCTACGGCGCTTATCCGCCGGCGGACTTCGACGAGGTCGCCTATGCCGCCCTGCCCGAGGCCGAGCAGCAGGCCCGCTATCAGGCGGACCTGGAACGGCTGCTGGACGAGGTCGTCTTCCCGGTGCTCCGCGGGCACGGCATGCGGGTGGAGTGGAACCGCAGGCAGTCCACGCGGATCCGGGTGACCGGCGCCCAGTGGTACGCGCGGTTGGCCTGAGCGCTGTCCGACCGACCCCGACCGGTCGGGGCCGGTGGGGGACGGCGCGGCTACTGGCTCAGTGAGGGGCTCTGCTCGCCGGGAGTCGGGGCGGGGCGGCGGTCGTGGCTACCGCGCCGGAGTCGCGCCGCGCCGAGGGCGTTCAGGCCCACACCCCAGATGAGCAGGACGGCCAGCCACTGGACCCAGTTCAGTGCACTCATCTCGCCGGAGAGCAGATGCCGGACGGTGGAGTACGGGGTCAGCGCCTGAGCCGGTCTGAGGACGTCGACGGCACCCAGCAGGATCCACAGGCCGAGCGGCAGGACGATGCTGGCGGCGAACGCGAGGGCGGGCCGTCGCATCAGCAGGCCCAGTCCGGTGCCCACGAGCTGGGCGACCACCTGGACCAGGACGCTGCCTGCCGCGATGGTGCCGGCGTGCCGCCACGGCTCCGGAGCCGTCGACGTGGTCATCGCGAGGGCCGCGACGCACACCACGAGGCCGAACAGACCGATGGCGGCGGCGAGCAGCGTCGCGGCCAGCAGGGTGGGCGCGAGGCGGGCGGTCCCGGCCGCACGCTTCAGGTCGCGGGCGAGCAGGATGCCGAAGGCCGGCACGATCACGGACATCAGGCTCTGCACGAGATCCGAGAGCTTGCCGAGGGTGCGATCACCAGTCGGTCCGGCCAGAGCGAGCCCGGCAGCGGCCAGCAGCCCGAGCAGGAGGGTGACGGCGAGCAGGATCCGGCGCGCCCGCGTCCCGACGGAGCGGCGGAGGGCATGGACAACGGCCGGGACCAGGGTGGGGGAGGTGTTGCGGGTGCGAGGAACGCCGGATTCAGTCATCGTGCCCCCGTTCGACGATCGGGCCTCATTGTCTCCTGAGCGGACGCCGGCAGTCACGGACGTTTTCGCACCGCGTCACGACGGCGCGGGCATGCCGTTCGCGCCCCGCACCGGCGTCGAGGCCGATGCGGGGCGCGGCGCGGCGCGCGCTACTTCGAGTCGATACGGCCCAGCACACCGGGGTGGTCGATCAGCTCGGCGCTCGCCGCGGCCCACCCGGCGTCCGTGGGACAGAGCGCGCTGCGCAGGTAGGCGCAGGTGAGCTGCTGGATCAGGGCGACGCGGTCGGGGCTCTCGTCGGTCGTCTCCGTGACCGTCCAGCCGGTGATTCCGCCGAGGGAGTGTTCCGCTCCGAACAGGGTGAGCAGGCTCTTGGGGCCGGGGCTCAGGTGGTACGGATCGGTGAACCAGTCCGGCCCGCGGACGGACAGCGGCGAGTCGTCCCGGTCGCCCGCGATCACCAGGGCCGGCGTGGTCATGTCCGAGAAGCTCGGGCTCATGAAGGGAAAGTGCTCGGCGGCGAACGGGCTCAGGTCGGCTCCGCCCGTGCCGGTCGTCGCCAGCAGCACACCGGCCTTGACCCGGGAGTCGGACAGGTCTTCGCCGGGGACGCCGTCGCGGAGGACCCGGGCGCCCAGCAGCATGCTGGCCGTCTGGCCACCCCAGGAGTGTCCGGCCACGGCGACGCGGCTCTGATCGAGGCGCCCCCGCAGACCGGGCACGGCGGCCTCGATGAGATCCAGTTCGTCGAGGACCTGCCGGAGGTCCGCCACGCGGAGACGCCAGATGTCGGGATAGCGGGCGTCGTCGGGCGTGACGTTCAGGGTCCGGGAGTCGAGGTGCGTGGGTTGGACCACCACGAAGCCGTGGGCCGCCCAGTAGTCGACCAGCGGGGCGTAGCCGTTCATCGACCAGCCGAAGCCGTGCGAGAAGACGATGACGGGCAGGTCCGAGCCGGTCGCCGGGGCGGAGACCCGTACCTGCAGATCGTCGCCGCGGTCCGGAGCCGGCAACGTGACGGGGCCGACCGAGACGACCGGGGTCGGTGTGCCGGAGCCTTCAACGGAGTGGCGCATCTTGTTTCTCCTTGACGGGTGTGAACCAGGTGGATGGCGCCCCGGCTTGGAGATGGGCCTGCTGGCCTGGCATCATCAGGGTAAGCGGAACGCCGTTCCGTTAAAACGATACGGAACAGCGTTCCGCTTACCAACTCGTGTGACGGAGGCAACACCACGTGGCCGACCTCGACGGCGCGGCGGAGAAGTCCGCCTCGCGCAAGCGTGCCGACGCCCGTCGCAACGAGCAGACCCTGCTCGACGCGGCCGCCGCGGCCTTCCTCGCCTCCGGGGTCGATGCGCCGGTACGCGACATCGCGGCCAGGGCGGGTGTCGGTGTCGGGACGATCTATCGCCACTTCCCGACGCGGGCCGATCTTGTCGTCGCCGTCTACCGGCACCAGGTCGAGGCCTGTGCCGAGGCCGGGCCGGCCCTGCTGGCGGGCAGCGACAGCCCGTACGCCGCCCTGGCTCGATGGATCGACCTGTTCGTCGACTTCCTGGTCACCAAGCACGGCCTGGCCGAGGCGTTGCAGTCCGACGATGCGGCCTTCCAGTCCCTGCACGCCTACTTCCTCGACCGCCTCGTCCCGGTGTGCACCCGCCTGCTCGAGGCCGCCGCGGCGGCGGGCGAGATCCGCCCCGAGGTGCACGCCTACGAACTGATGCGCGGCGTCGGCAACCTCTGCATCGGTGCGGGCCGCGACCCGCGCTATGACGCCCGCCGCCTGGTCGGACTCCTCATCGCCGGGCTGCGTCCGGCCCGGGAGCAATGACCACGAGTTCCCTCGGAGCCCGGCCAGCGCCTCGTCAGCGGGCACGGAGCCCGCTGACGAGGCGCTGACCGTGCGCTACTGCTGGGCGATCGTGATCGTCGCCGTGCGGTAGTTGTTGCGGCTGTCGTTCTTGGACGGGTCGTAGTTCTGCTCGATGTTGCCGGCGCTGTCGACCGAGAACCAGCGGAAGGTGGTCGTCTCGGTCACGTGGAACACCTGCCCCGGCTCGCGGAACTCGGTCGCCGCGTAGCGGGGCGACTCGAGGGTGGGCCGGCTGCCGTCCGTCGTGTAGTAGATGGTGGCCGGCTCGCTCGTCTCGAAGCGCACGTCGACAGACCCGCTGTACTTCCCGCCGCCGGGAACGAGCTGGGACGTCGGCTTCTGGTGGTCCTTGCCCCAGTCCGCGGCGACCCGGAACATCTCCATGATGCCGTTGGCGTACTCCATCGTCTCGGAGTGGCCGCTGACCAGGTCCGGGTCGCCCACCCACGCCGGCTGGAACGAACCGCCCTGCCAGTTGCCGGTGGCCGGGTTGTAGACCGAGCCGCCGACCTCCCAGCCGAAGGCGTAGATCCCGTAGTTGTAGTAGAGGTCCTCGCGCACGTTGCCGGCGGAGGAGTAGAGGACGTCCGACGAGCCGCCGACGTTCTCCGGGGTCACGACGGTCTGCCGGTGCGCCTTCACCTGCGACAGGATCCGGGCGGCCGACTGCCAGTAGAACGCCTCGTCACCCAGCGGCGGACGCGGCGTGGTGATCCGGCCGTCCGCGATGTAGGCGCCCGGCTGCCAGAACAGCTGGCCGCCGTTGGAGTGCACGGACATCATGAACTTGATGTTCCGGTACTTCTCGACCAGCCAGATGATGTTCTTCGACTCCGGCTCGGACAGCTTCTCCGGGCCCTGGTACGTGTCGCTGACGCAGCTGAACGACCCGCCCGAGTAGCCGTCGTGAGCCGACCCGACCCGGTAGTTCCGGTTCAGGTCGACGCCCCAGGAGTTGCGCCGGGCCGGATCCGCGTTGTCGTCCGGGCAGTGGTTCGTCATGTTCCGGCGCTGCGAGGCGAAGTTGTAGAAGCTGTAGTTCGCCCCGTCGGGGTTGTTGGACAGGATGAAGAAGATGTCGGTGTTGTCGACGATCCTCCGGGTCTCCCGGTCCGACGTGTAGTTGTGCACCAGACGCTCGGCCGACTCCAGGCTGGTCGTGGCGGGCACCCATTCGCGGGCGTGGTCCTGCGCCTGGATCAGCACGCCCGGGTTCCGGCCGTCGCGGTGCTTGCCGATCCGCAGGACGGGGATCGTGGCCGGGCCGCGCGGTACCTCGCCCTCCGGGGCGCCGACGCGCTTCTGGTCGAGGAAGTCGGTCAGTGCGACCGGCCCGGAGGTCGCCGCGACGATGCCGGTACCCGCGTTGGTCCGGTACGGGTGCGCCCGGTCGACCAGGCCCTGGGACTGGCTCTCCAGTGCCGCCGCCACCTGCGCGGCCGTGCTCGCCGCCGCGCCGGAGGCGTTCTTCGCGAGGAGGACGCGGATCGCCTTGCCCGCGACCTCGACGGCGAGCGGGAGGTTCGCCCCCGGCCGGTCCACGAACTCGACGGTGATGTCGTTGCCGCCCTCGTGGCCCCAGGCGGCCGAGCTGACGACGACCGCGCTCTGCCCGGTGCCGCCGATCGTGGCCTGCGCCTTCCGCTGGTAGCCGTTCGTCTTGTTCGGCAGGTAGACGATCTCGGCGATGTCCGGGTACTGGCGGGCGATCTCCTCGGCGCGGCCGAAGAGCTGCTGCGGGTGCCGGTAGCCGTCGACGAAGTCCCACTTGTAGGCGGGGTTCGCCGTCAGCGGCGGCGCGCCGTCCTCGAGCCAGTTCGAGACGTAGCCGGTGGCGACGCCTCCCGTCGAGCTCGTGACCCGGATCTGGCTCGGGCGGGCGTCGAGCTTGAACAGGTTCCGGTGGAACATGTACTGCCCGGAGTCGACGAACCGGCTCATGGTCCGGGCGGAGCCGAACGGGGTGCCCGCGCCCGAGTCGTTCTCGAGCTGCATCCCGACGACCGGGTTCGTCTGCGCCCCTTGGGTGGTCCGCGCCTCGACGTAGAGGAAGCCCTGGCCCTTCGTCGTGAACCAGTCGGCACGGGCGATCCGTACCGTCTCCTCGTGCGCGAGCGGCTGGACGGCCGTGGTGCGAAGGGTCTGGAGGCCGCCGTCGGCCTCCTCGCTCCAGGCGAAGCCCTCGCCGTCGCCGAGGATCTCGACACCCAGCGCCTTGAGTTCGGTGACCTGTTCGGCGGTCGCCACGGCCTCGCCCTCGATGCCCGTCGGCACCCGCTGCAGACCGTGTTCGAGGTCGAAGCCGGCGGCGGTCACCTTGTCCAGCATGTCGGCGCCGGTCAGCTTGATGCGGACGAGGCGTGCGGCCTCCGGAACCTCGAGGCTCGATCGTCCCGGGCCGGCCGCGGCCGCCGGCCCGGCCGGATCCGCACCCGCGGGCCCGGTCGCCATGAGGACGCTTCCCACCAGGGTGGGCAGCGCGAACAGCGCGATGCGTCGTCGTGTACGGCGCATTCTCCCCTCCTTCTGCTTGCGACGTGCGGTTGACGCGGTGGACGGCCAGGCTGCGGGTCGGGCCGTCCATCCGCGACGGTCACGCCGGGCTCGCGCAGGGTCGGCCCGTGCACGGCGGTGGTCGCCGCCGTGACGGGGTCGGGGAGGACCGTGAGAGAGCCGGGTTGCGACGAGCGTAGGCAGGTTCGTCGCCGGCAGGGATTGGCCGAGCTGGATTTGAGGTTGACTTGAGGCGGCGTGGCCGCCGCGCTACCGCCCCGCGGTTGCGGGACCCCGGTCCTCGAACTCGTACGTGGTGGTCAGGCCCTCCGGCAGGTCGGGGACCAGGGCGTTGGTGCCGTCCACCACCTGGACGTAGCGCTTGCCCTGGAAGATCGAGTAGGTCCCGTCGGCGACCTTCTCGATCGTGAAGAGCTGGGCCGGGGTGGCCGGCTCGCACGCCCGGCCGCGGACACTGCCCGGGGCGGCGTCATGCACGACGGTCATGCAGACCCGGGCGCTGCCGTCCGGCTTCGCGAGCGTGATCCGGAACCGGTCACCCTCGGGGCGCAGCACCCACAGCGCCCGGTCGTCGATGCCCCGCTCGGTGGTGGCACGAACCCGGTCGTCGTCCCGGCCGGTCGCCAGGGTGGCCGAACCCAGGCCGGGAACCCGGATCAGGACCTGCCGCCGGCCGCCCAGGATCTCCAGGGGCCCCGCCGAGGGGGTCACGGACGGGACGGCGGATGGCGTGGACGGCGTGACCCGGCTCGCCGGGCCGACACCGGGATCCGGCGGTACGACGTGGTCCCGGGCCGGGAGCAGGGCGGTTCCTGCGGTCACGGCCACGACGGCGAGTCCCACGCCGGTGACGGCCACCCGGCGCCGCCGGCGCTGCTCGCTGCGCCGGCGCAGGGCCTGCGGCCCGGGCAGCGTGGCGACGCGCCGGACGCCGTCGGCGATCGCCGCGAAGTCGTCGCGTGGATCAGCCATGGGAGGCCCCCTCGTGGTGCGTGTCGGTCAGCATCCCGGCCATCGCCCTCCGTCCGCGGGCGAGGTACGCCTTCACGGTGCCGACGGGCACCTGCATCTCCGCGGCGACGTCGGCGACGCTGAGATCGTTGAGGTGATGCAGCACGACGGCGCGGCGCTGGT
The DNA here is from genome assembly GCF_009671205.1 of Micromonospora terminaliae. NCBI lineage: Bacteria > Bacillati > Actinomycetota > Actinomycetes > Micromonosporales > Micromonosporaceae > Micromonospora > Micromonospora terminaliae. Next base: position 671,767 of record NZ_CP045309.1, read on the forward strand.
TGGGGCTCAGCCGCTGCAGTGCCTGGAGCAGGGCGACGTGGTCCTCGCTGAGCCCGGGCACACTCTGGTCGACGGCGGCCCGGTGGTGCGCGCGGACCCGGTTGAGGGTCTTGCGCCAGCTGCTCACCGCGATCCGCGAGGCGACCCGGCGGACCCAGGCCTCGGGGCTGTCCGCCTCCCGCACGGTCCGCCACCGCTGCCAGGCCCTCATGAAAGCCTCGGCCACGGCGTCCTCGGCCTCGCCGCGATTGCCGGTCAGCACATAGACGTGACCCACCACCCGCCCCGCGCAGGCCGTGTAGAAGGCATCGAACTCCTCGGCGTCACCCATCTGACCTGCGCTACCTCCCTCCGGCGCCTCGTACCGCGGTCACCGGCGCATGGAACCCGGGCGCGAGATCCGGCTTCGCCGGCAGGTCCAGGTTTGTGAGCGGCGTCACACCCACGGAGATCAACCGGCCGAGCCGGCCAGGCGTCATCGTGCCGTCCCGGGAGAGGCCCGTGGCGGAGAGGACGACGTGCGACGACGGCAACGACGCGCTCTGGCAGCGGGAGTGCTCGCCACCGCGCTCGCCGCGGCGGGCCTGACGGCCCACCCGGCGGCAGCGCAGGAGAGGCCGGCGGCGCCGGTCACCGGCAGGCCCGGCACCTTCACGCTGATCACGGGGGACCGGGTGTCGCTGGGCGCGGACGGCCGACCCGAGATCCAGCGGGCGCCCGGGCGGGCCGGAGTGCGGTTCGTCAGCAGCCGGGAAGGGGGCCACCGGTACGTCATCCCGGTGGACGCCGTGCCGCTGCTGCACGACGGCCGACTCGACCGGCGGCTGTTCGACCTCACCACGCTCGGCGAGTACGGCTACGACGACCGGGCGGCCGAACTGCCGCTGCTGGTGGCGTACCCGGAGAACGCCGCGGCGCCGGCGCGGTCCGCCGCCGTCCGGGGCGCCGCGCGGGTGCACGCGGACCTTCCCGCCGCCCACGCGCTGGCCGTGCGGGCGGACCGGAACGGCCGGGCCGAGCTGTGGTCCTCCCTCACCCGCGGCACCACGTCGGAACGCACCCTCGCCCCCGGTGTCACCCGGGTCTGGCTGGACGGCAAGCGCCGGGTCTCCCTGGACCGCAGCGTGCCGCAGATCGGCGCACCGACCGCCTGGCAGGCCGGCTTCGACGGCACCGGGGTGACCGTCGGTGTGCTGGACACCGGGATCGACGCCGGCCACCCCGACTTCGCCGGGCACCTCGCCGCGGTCCGGGACTTCACCGGCGGCGACGACCCCACCGACACCATCGGTCACGGCACCCACGTGGCGTCGACCATCGTGGGCAGCGGCGCCGCCTCCGGCGGCCGGTACCGGGGCGTGGCGCCGGGCGCGAAGCTCGTCGTCGGCAAGGTCTGCGCCACCAACGAGTGCCTGGACTCGGACGTCATCGCCGGCATGGAGTGGGCCGCCGCGCAGGCCCGCGTGGTCAACCTGAGCCTGGGCGACACCGACCGGCCGGGCCTCGACCCGCTGGAGACCGCGGTCCAGGACCTGAGCCACCGGTACGGCACCCTCTTCGTGGTCGCCGCCGGCAACGAGGGCAAGCCGAAGTCGGTCATGACGCCGGCCTCCGCGGACGACGCCCTCGCCGTGGCCGCCGTCGACGCGGACGACCAGCGCGCCTACTTCTCCGCCCGGGGGCCGCGCGTCGGCGACAACCACATCAAGCCCGAGATCAGCGCACCGGGCGTGGACATCGTGGCCGCCGCCCCCGGCGGCGGCTACGCCACCATGTCGGGCACGTCGATGGCGACCCCGCACGTGGCGGGCTCGGCCGCGATCCTCGCCGGACAGCACCCCGACTGGTCCGGCCCACAGCTCAAGGCCGCCCTCATGGACTCGGCCAAGCCGGCCGGCGAGGACAGCCTCTACGAGCAGGGCGCGGGCCGGCTGGACATCGGCCGCGCGGTCAGCCAGCCGGTCGCCGCCGAGGTCGCCGCGATCGACTTCCCGGTCCAGCGCTGGCCCCACGCCGACGACACCCCCGTCGCCCAGGTCGTCGGCTACCGCAACACGGGCACCGCGCCGGTCACGCTGACGCTCGGCGTCGCCCCGGCGCCGGCCGGCATGGTCACCGTCAGCCCGTCCACCCTGGTGGTTCCGCCCGGTGGCCGCGCCCAGGCGACGATCACCGTGGACACCCGGGTGGACGCGCCCGACGGGCTCTACCAGGGCGCGCTGACCGCCACCGGCGCCGGCGACCTGCGGGTACGGACGCCGTTCGCGCTCAACCGGGAGATCGAGAGCTACGACGTCCGGCTCGACCACACCGGCCGCGGCGGCCGGCCGGCCACCGAGTACACCACCGTGGCGGCGAACCTGGCGACGGGCGAGTTCAGCACCCTGGACGGGCAACCGGGCGGCGGCGTCCTGCGGCTGCCCAAGGGCCGGTACGCGCTGTACAGCACCATCCACGAGGGCGCCGCGTCGACCCTGCTCGCGCAGCCCGTCCTCGACGTGCACGGCCCGGTCACCGAGGCCCTCGACGCCCGCACGGCCCGCCCGGTCTCGCTGACCCTGCCCGACCGGGATGCCGCACCGATCTCGATCAACGTGAGCGCGAACTGGAACGACGGCTTCCGCTACCCGGGGGTGCAACTCGACGGCGAGTCGTTCGAGGAGGTCTTCTTCGGCCGGATCGGCCCGGTCGTGACGGCCCCCGAGTTCACCGCGACGCTGGGCGTCGGGCTCGCCCGTCCCGGCCCCGACCGGAGCTTCCGGAACAGCCCGTACACCTACGACCTCGCGTACGTCCGCCAGGGCGACATGTTCACCGGCCTCGCCCGGACCCTGTCCCCGAAGAACCTCGCCACCGTCAAGGCGACCTACCGGAGCCAGTCGACCACCGCCTCCGCCGTCCGCTTCCACCGCGCGGCGTCGCCCGGCGGTGCGGGGCCCATCGGTTCGCGCACGTCGTTCGACCTGCCGTTCCGCGCCACCGAGTACTACAACACCGACGGCGGCATCGTCTGGACGTCCACGTTCGTCGAGGGCGACAACCTCACCACACAGGAATCGACCTTCCAGCCGGGCCGGACGTACACCCAGACCTGGAACGCGGCGCCCTTCGGTCCCACGGTGGGCGGCGCCCCGGCCCTGGCGCCACTGGGGTACGCGGGCCGCGACGGCGACACCATCTCGATCGCGTCGCCGCCGCTGTTCGGTGACGCGGCCGGGCGCCCCGCGAGCCGCGACGACCTGCCGGTCCGCCTCCGGCTGTTCCGTGACGGCACGGAGATCGCCACGGCGGACAGCGCGTACGCGGACTTCCCGGTGCCGCCCGGCAAGGCCAGCTACCGCCTGGAGGCGACCGTCACCCGCGGCGCACCGGACACCCTGTCGACGGCGGTCTCGGTGGCCTGGACCTTCACCTCCGCGCACACGTCGAAGCCGGAGCGGCTGCCCCTGACGACGGCCCGGCCGACACCCACGCTCGACGACACCAACACGGCGCGGGCCGGCACGACGACGACCCTCCCCGTGGCGCTCGACCGGCAGGCGGGCTCCACCGCCGGGCCCGGCCGGCTGCTCGCGGTCTCCGCCTCGTTCGACGACGGCAGGACGTGGGTCGCGTTGCGGGTGCACGGGGACAGCGCCCTCATCCGGCACCCGCGGCAGCCCGACTTCGTCTCGCTGCGGCTGACCGCCGCCGACGGCGCCGGCAACACCGTGACCCAGACGATCCTGCGGGCCTACCGGATCGCCTGACTCCCGCCGAATCCGGGGCGGCGGCTGGGTGCCGCCGCCCCGGGCCGCGCCGCTCGCCGTGCCGCCCGGCGTGGGCGGGGGGCTCGACCACCGCGGGGCTGTTGCGGCCACCCCACCGGTGGGTACGGTCGTCCGCGTGGATCTGGACGACACCGCCGCCCGGCTCGGGGTACCCGTCGAAGAGGTCGAGCGCGTGCACCGGCTCGCCGGTGACCGGCCCTCGGCTCCGCTGCCGGCCAAGGGCGACGCCCCCGCGATCCTGGACCGGCTCGCGGTACGCCCGGACGACGCCGCCGAGATCATGGCGGGCTGGCCCGACCCCGACTCCGCACTGTGGACTCCGGAGCTGCGCTGGCTGCTCGACCGCTCGACCGCCCTGGTCCGCGCCGATCTCGGGGGCCACGGCTGGCTGCCGCCCGGTCCGGCGCTGCCCCGCGAACGGGGCCTCGCCTGGCGGCACCTCTACGTGTACGCGTACCTGGCCCTGGTGGACGTCGTCCGGGCGTACCACCGTGACCACGGCATCGGCGACGCCGTGTCGTGGGCGACCCTCGCGGACCTGGGCCGCAACCTCGCGGTCGACCGGCGGATGCGGGGTGAGGGCTGGCCGGTCATGCAGAGCTGGCTGACGCTGCACGCGCGCGGCGGCCTCTACGAGCTGGGCCGGGTGCAGCACCAGCGCGGCGACGCCACCATCGACCTGCACATTCCCGACGCCGGGCCGCTGACCCCGGAGGCGGTCGCGGCGTCGCTCGACGAGGCCCGCGAGTTCTTCCCACGCCACTTTCCCGACGAGCACTACACGGCGTTCTCCTGCGGTTCGTGGCTGCTCGACCCGCAGCTGCGGGAGTACCTGCCCGAGGACTCCAACATCATCCGGTTCCAGCGGAGGTTCGAGCTGGAGCCCTACGAGGAGCCGGACGGGCTGGACGGCGACGTCGAGGTGCTGCGGTTCGTGTTCCGCACCCTGACCACGCCGCTCGACCAGCTGCCGCGCGGCACCGTGCTCCAACGCGCCGTCGTCGACCACCTGAAGGCCGGCCGCCACTGGCAGTGGCGCCGCGGCCGCTTCCCGATCTAGCCGGTCATCGGGACGAACCTCTCCCAGCCGCCGTTGCTGGCCCGGTTGGCGATCAGCGGCTGGGTGCCGGCGCCTTCCGCGGTGACGTACCGGTTGTTCGCGTTGGCCAGCAGGCTGATCGTGCCGTCGGTGTTGGTGACGATGCGGAACTTCTCCCAGGCTCCCACGGCGGTGCGGTTGGCGATCAGTGGCGAGGTGCCCGCGTTCTCCGCGGTGACGTACCGGCCGTTGACCCGGGCGCGGAACGCCACGAACCCGCCTCCCGCGTCGATCTGGTCGAACTGCTCCCAGGCGCCGGCGGCGGTCCGGTTCGCGATCAGGGCCGATGCGCCGGAGTTCTCCGCGGTCACGTAACGAAGGTTCACGGTGGCGAGCAGCTGGATCGGGGCCGGCGGCGGGACGGCGCGGAACTTCTCCCAGGGGCCGACGGCGGTGCGGTTGGCGATCAGCGGCTGGGTGCCGGCGCGTTCCGCGGTGACGTACCGGTTGTTCGCGTTGGCCAGCAGGCTGATCGTGCCGTCGGTGTTGGTGACGATGCGGAACTTCTCCCAGGCTCCCACGGCGGTGCGGTTGGCGATCAGTGGCGAGGTGCCCGCGTTCTCCGCGGTGACGTACCGGCCGTTGACCCGGGCGCGGAACGCCACGAACCCGCCTCCCGCGTCGATCTGGTCGAACTGCTCCCAGGGGCCGACGGTGGTCCGGTTCGCGATCAGGGCCGAGGTGCCGGAGTTCGCCGCGGTCACGTAACGGTTGTTGACGGTCGCGAGGAGGCTGGTCGCGGGGCCGCCGAGCAGCCGGGCCAGGGCCGCGTGGTCGCCCCTGAAGACGTCCAGGTCGGCCGAGGAGTAGTCGGAGCCGGGGATGGCGGTGCCCGCCGCGTGCTGCCACATGGTGAAGGACGCCCAGCCGGCCGGCAGCGGCGGTGGGTTCTGCGAGTAGTTGGCGATGAACAGCGGGTTCGCCGCGAAGCTCTGGCTGCCGCCCGTGCAGGGATTCCACCAGTTCGTGTTCGTGTAGATCATGGCCGGCCGGCCGGTGCGCACCGCGATCTCGGTGACGAAGTCCCGGATCCAGGCCACCAGTTGGGCCGGTGTCATGTTGTAGCAGTCGTTCACACCCCAGTCGGCCCGGGGCCACTCGATGTCCAGCATCGGCGGAAGGGTGCGCCCGTCGGCGACGTACGGGGCGAAGCCGAGCAGGACGTCCGCCTGCTGCCTGCCACTGCTCAGGTCGGGGCGGGCCCGGTGGTACGCCCCGGTGTACAGGCCGTTGGCCCGGGCGCCGGCACGGTTGGTGGCGTAGTAGGGATCCGGATTGTTGTGCGGCACGACCCGGCCGTCCTGCTCGCTGGCCCGGATGTAGGCGAACGCCGCGCCGCCCCGGGCCGTCGCGGCCCAGTCGAACGACGGCCCCTGGAAGTAGGACACGTCCACGCCGGTGATCGGGTATCCACTCGGGGTCGGCAGTGCCCGGGCCGGCGAGGCGCCCCCGGCCAGCCCCACGAACCCCAACGCCGCACCCAGCAGCACAGCAAGACCTCTGCGTACCATGGCTCGCCTCCAGACACCGGCCAGGGCGCTACGCCGCGTCCGTACCAAGCGTAAGCGCGTCCCGGACGCACAGGCCTGGGCCGCATGTCCATAGCTGCAGGTGGTGGGACTTCCGTACCTAGTCGGCGTCCTTCCTGCCGTTGCCCTTCTTGCCGCCCTTGCCCTTCCCGCCGTCGTCCTTTCCGGAGCGCGGGGCGGGCTGGCTCGTCTGCCCGGCGACGGCGAACGAGCTGCGGCACGGGGTGTCGTTCACCCGGAACTGGCCGGGCAGGGACGTGGCCTCCCGGTAGGTCACCGCCAGGGTGGCGGTGACGGTCCCCCGGGGCGGCAGGTCCCCGATGCTCGCCTGCACCGAGGCGCCGCTCTGCCGCCACGTGCCGGGCGAACCCTGCACGAGGCGCTGCCGGTCGGGGAGGCTGAACGCCAGCCGCGCCCCGCCGATCGGCACCGTCCCGGTGTTGGTGACGGTGACCCGGCTGGAGGACCGGCCGTCCGCGACCCGGTCGAGGGCGTAGCGGACGCTGCACTCCGGCTGGCGTTGACCGATGCCCATGACGGCGGCCGGGGGCCCCGCCTGGGCGCGAGGGTGCTCCTCGGGCGACCCGCGGGCCGACAGCAGGGCGGCCGCGCTGCCGGCCAGCAGCGTCACGGCGACCGCGCCGGCCACGGCCACCCGCCTCGGTGGCGAGAGCCGCCGCCAGCCCGCGACCGGCACGGCGACGAGCGGCGAGGCGGCGAGGCCGGCGGCCACCGGGGCGAGGGACGGCGACCACAGACGGGTGGGCATGGGCTCGGTGCCGTCCGCGGAGCCGGGGAGCAGGAGGGTCGTGGGCGGCACCCCGGCGGCGGTACCGAGGACGGAAGCCGCCTCGGCGGCCGGCGGACGCTCGGCGGGATCCTTGGCCAGGCAGCGCCGGCACAGGTCGCCGACCGCCGCGGGCAGGCCGGCGAGGTCCGGCAACGTGGCCGGTTCCCGGTAGCGGTGGGCGGCGAGCATCTGGGTGGTCGTGGAGGCCTGCCACGGCAGCCGGCCGGCCAGGGCCCGGTAGAGCAGCAGCCCGAGCGCGTACACGTCGGTGGAGGGCTGCACGAGACCTCGTTCCAGCCGCTCCGGCGCCAGGTACGCGGGTGTGCCCAGCAGCCCTTCGGACAGCCCGTCCGGGTCGCCCGAGGCCGCCGAGATGCCGAAGTCGACCAGTTTCACCCCGGCCCCCGCCACCATCACGTTGCCGGGTTTGACGTCGCGGTGCACGATCCCGCGGCGGTGGGCGGCGGCCAGCGCCGCGGCGACCTGGGCACAGACCAGCGCGGCCACCCGCCAGGGCAGCGGACCGCCGCTGAGCAGCTGAGCCAGCGAGCGCCCCTCGACGACCTCCATGACCACGTACGGCACCGGCGGGCCGTCGCCGTTGGCGGCCTCGCCGTAGTCGTACACCTCGACGACGTTCGGGTGGCGCAGCCGCGCGGCGGACCGGGCCTCGGCGCGGATCCGGTGCAGCAACTGCGGGTCGGCCGCCAGCTCGGGGGAGAGCAGCTTCACCGCCACGTCGCGCCCGAGCACCTCGTCGTGGGCACGCCAGATCACCGACATACCGCCCGCGCCCAGCCGGTCCAGCAGCCGGTAGCGATCGTCCAGCATCGACCCGGCGTCCATGAACTGAACGTGCCCAGGCCGGCGGCGGGGAAAACACCGCCGGCCGGCCGCCCGCTGCGGCGAGCCGGCGTCCGCCCTACCGTGACGGCGCCATGGGCCCGCAGGAGTGCTAGTCGCTACCGGCCGAGAGGAACGGGGCCAGGTAGCCGATCACGGGTCCGCCCGGCTCGCCGTACGCGAGGATGACGTCCGGGCTGCCGCCGGTTGGCGGAGCCCCCTCAGCCGACGTCACGAGGACGTTCACCCGCAGTACGCCACGGTCGCTCTCCGTCGCCAGTCCGCTCGTGATGACCACCACGGTCGAACCGTTCCCGCCCGGATCCGGCGCCGGGTCGCCGGCGACCGGCAGGTCCGCCGATGTGGTCAGGCAGCGGGTGGCCCGGCCACGGGCGTGCAGCGCCTGCGCCAGGTGGTCGACCACGGCGAGCCGGGAGGCCGCGCAGGCCACCGTGACCCGTAGCCCCTTGCCGACCGACGCGGCGACGATCGCATCGGCGACGGCCGCCAGTGCCGCCCGCTCGCGGGCGATCGCAGCAAGCTCGGGCACGACATGTCCTTCGGCCGGTAGGGACATCACCTGCTACAGGCGTGCACGGGTTTCCTGCCGTTACATCCGTCGACCGAACCCGGCCGGTCAGACCGCGACCTCGGCGCTGAGGACGATGGTGCGTTCCTCGGGCAGGTGGAGGAACTCGGTGTGGCTGGCGGCGTTGTGCGCGAGGGCGATGAACAGGCGCTTGCGCCAGACGGCCAGGCCGGGCTGGCGGGTGCAGCGCAGCGTGATCCGCGAGACGAAGTAGGAGACCTGGCCCAGGTCGAGGTTGACGTGCCGGGCGTGCGGGTGGGCGGCCGCGCGGCGGAGGACCTCGGGGAAGTCGGTGGGGTCCTGGAAGCCGAAGAGGGCGTCGATGTGGATGATGCCGTCGTTCGGGTCGCCGAGGTCGTCGATGGTGAGGCGCTTGTCCCAGGGCAGGTGCGGGACGTTGGCCGTGCGGCCCGTGATGATGACGATCTTCTCGTGCCGGACGTGGTAGTGCGCGACGTTCGCGCGCAGCGCCAGCGGCGTCGTCTCCTTGTTGGGATGGGGGAACACCGCGGTGCCCGGCACCCACGGGATGTTCGTGGCGTGCAGGTTCTCGATGAACTCGGCGAGCGGTCCTTCCCGTTCGATCCGCCGGGCGGTGACCAGTTCGGCTCCGCGGCGCCAGGTCAGCAGGACCGTGAACAGGATGATCGCGATGAGCAGCGTCAGCCAGCCGCCGTGGGTGACCTTGGCCAGGTTCGCCGTGAAGAAGGTCAGCTCGATGCTGCCGAACACCACCCCGAACACCACCAGCCGCCAGGTCGGCCAGCGCCAGCGCGCTCGTGCGACGACCAGGAACAGGGTCGTGGTAATCATGAAGGTGCCGGTGACCGCGACCCCGTAGGCGGCGGCGAGGTTCGTGGACGAGCGGAACGCGAACACCACCACGAGGACCGCCACGAACAGGCCCCAGTTCACGCCCGGGGCGTAGATCTGCCCGTACTGGCGGTGGGAGGTCTGCCGGATCCGCAGGTGCGGCAGGAAGCCCAGGCGCATGGCCTCCCGGGACACCGAGAACGCTCCGGAGATCACCGACTGGGACGCGATCACGGTGGCCACGGTGGCGAGGACGACCATGGGCAGCTGCGCCCAGCCCGGCACCAGCAGGAAGAACGGGTTGTTCCGGCTCTCCGGCGACCGGAGGATCAGTGCGCCCTGGCCGAGGTAGTTCAGGGTCAGCGCGGGGAAGACGACCCCGAACCAGGCCCTGCGGATCGGGGCGCGACCGAAGTGCCCCATGTCGGCGTAGAGCGCCTCGGCGCCGGTGATCGACAGCACCACGGCGCCCATGGCGATGAACGCGATGACCGGGTGCTCGACCACGAACAGGGCCGCGTACGTCGGTGACAGCCCGGCCAGGACGCCCGGGTGACGGATCACCTCGGCCGCGCCCGCGACGCCCAGGCAGGTGAACCACAGCAGCATGATGGGCCCGAACACGGCACCGACCCGTCCGGTGCCCCAGCGCTGGATGGCGAACAGCAGGGTGAGGATCACCGCCGACGCCGGCAGCACAACCACCTGCCACGCCGGGGAGATCACCTCCAGCCCCTCCACCGCCGACAGCACCGAGATCGCCGGGGTGATCACGCTGTCGCCGTAGAAGAGGGCCGCTCCGAGGGCCCCGAGCGCCAGCACCGTGGCGGCGCGCCGTTCACTGACCTTGAGCAGCGCCCTCCGGGCGAGGGCGGCCAGGGCCATCACCCCGCCCTCGCCGTCGTTGTCGGCCCGCAGGATGAAGATGACGTACTTGACCGACACGATCAGGATGATCGACCAGAAGACCCACGAGATCACCCCGTACACGTCGGGGGCGTCCGGTGTGAGGTTGCGGTCGAGGGTGAACACCGTCTTCAACGCGTACAGGGGGCTCGTGCCGATGTCGCCGTAGACCACCCCAAGGGCGCCCAGCAACAGGCCGAGCCCGGCCGCGGGGCGACCCGGCCGCGACGTCCGGGACGGCTCGTCGTCACCGGCCCCCGTCTGCTCGTCGCCCCCGCGTTCCGTCACCCCATAGGCATACCAACTCCGCGCCGTCTCCACGCCGGACCTGCGAACCTTGGTCCTGGCCGCCCTCCACCACCTCGTTCGGGAAGGGAACCCGTGCCGACCTACCGTCATCCGGGCACCGTCATCACCGACCACCGCTTCCGGGTACCGCTCGACCACGCGGACCCGGCCGGCGAGCGGATCGAGGTGTACGCCCGCGAGGTCGTGGCCGCCGGCCGGGAGCGGGAGTCCCTGCCCTGGCTGCTGTTCCTCCAGGGTGGGCCGGGCGGCCGGTCACCCCGCCCGGTGGGCCGCGACGGCTGGCTGGACCGGGCGTTGGACGACTACCGGGTGCTGCTCCTGGACCAGCGCGGCACCGGCCGCTCCACGCCCGCCGACCGGCACACCCTGCCATTGCGGGGCGACGCGCCCGCCCAGGCCGGATACCTGGCGCACTTCCGGGCCGACTCGATCGTCCGGGACTGCGAGCTGATCCGCCGGGAACTGCTCGGCGAGGCCGGGCGCTGGAGCCTCCTGGGCCAGAGCTACGGCGGCTTCTGCACCCTCACCTACCTGTCGTACGCGCCCGAGGGGGTCCGCGAGGCCTTCGTGACCGGGGGCCTCCCGGGCCTGCGCAGCACGCCCGAGGCCGTCTACCGGGCCGCCTACCCCCGGGTGCAACGCAAGGTCGAGGGGCACTACGCCCGCTACCCCGAGGACGCCGACACCGTCCGCGCCGTCGTGCGGCACCTGCGGGAGCAGGACGTACGGCTGCCCGGGGGTGGGCGGTTGACCGCCGAGGCGTTCCAGGCACTCGGCATCATGCTGGGCACCGGCAGCGGGTCCCACACGCTGCACTACCTGCTCGAGGACAGCGCCCGATCGGGGGCGTCCGGGTTCTCCGACCACTTCCTCGCCCAGGTCGAGAGCCACCTGTCGTTCGCCGCCCGCCCGCTCTACGCCGTCCTGCACGAGTCGATCTACGGCCAGCGGTCGGTGTCGCCGCACGGCACCGGATGGGCCGCCCAGTCGGTGCGCGCCGAGTTCCCCCAGTTCGACGCCGACCGTGCCGACGACGCCCCGGTGCTGCTGACCGGCGAGATGATCTATCCGTGGATGTTCGCCACCGACCCGGCGCTGGCCCCGCTGGCCGAGGTGGCGGACCTGCTCGCCCGGCGGGAGGACTGGCCCGACCTCTACGACCCGGGCCGACTGGCGCGCAACGACGTCCCGGTGGCCGCGGCCGTCTACCACGACGACATGTACGTCGACACCGACGACTCGCTCGCCACGGCCCGCTCGGTGCGCGGCCTGCGTACCTGGGTCACGAACGAGTACGAGCACGACGGCCTCCGGGTCAGCGAGGGTCACGTCCTCGACCGGCTGATCCGGATGGTCCGCGGGGAGCTGTGAGACCCCGGCGCTCAGCGCAGGCCGGCGAACAGGTCGTCCTCGCGCTCCGGCGCGCCGGTGGTGTCGCGGACCCGGACGAAGGTCTCGACGCCCATCAGCTCGGTGAACCGCTCCTGCCCCAGTTGCAGGAAGAAGATGTTCTCGGCCTGGCTGGCGTGCGCGGCCAGCGACTCGAACTTCTGCGCGCCGTAGGCGCTGGTGTCCACCCAGGTGGTGATCTCGTCGTCGGGCAGGCCGAGCTCGGGCATCTCGTCCGACGGCCCGTCCGGCTCGGGGAACTCGACGCCGATCTCCTTCATGACGCGGCCGAACTCCTGGAATGCGCTGCGCGGCACGGTGGTCCAGTAGACCTTCGCGGGGATGCCGGTCTGCTCGACGGCGGCCATGGTGATGCGGTGCGCCTGGATGTGGTCCGGGTGGCCGTAGAAGCCGTTCTCGTCGTAGGTGACGACGACGTCGGGCCGGTAGCGCCGGATCAGCTCGGCCAGCCGGTCGGCCGCCTCCGCCACGGGCGTGTTCCAGAACGCGTGGGGCAGGTCGTTGGTGGCCCAGCCCATCATCCCGGAGTCGGCGTAGTCGAGCGTCTCGAGGTGCGTGACCTTCAACGCCTCGCAGCTGGCCATCAGCTCGGCCCGGCGCATCGCCACCACGGACTGCGGATCGTGCCCCGGGTCGCCCGGCTTGACCCCTCCGGGCCCGTCGCCGCACCCCCCGTCGGTGCAGGTCACGAGCACCGTCGTGACCCCCTCCGCGGCATAGCGGGCGAGGATGCCGCCGGTGCTCGTCGCCTCGTCGTCGGGGTGCGCGTGCACCGCCATCAGGGTCAGGGATCGGTCAGCCACCCCATCACCATACGAGGTACATCCGACGCACTAGCATTGCCGCGGTCCGGGACGGCTCTGCTGAAACGAGGCGACATGCGTTGGCTCCAGCGGTTGCTGGGTGGCGGACGGGTCCAGCTCGATCCGGAGCGGCAGCAGGCGCTGCTGCGGGAGGCCCGGCACCGCTACGGCCCCCGAGCGCGGATCCGGTTCCCCGACCAGGTCGAGGCGCTCACGCGGGAGCTGGACGGCGACGACGGCCTGGTGGTGGCGGCCCGGATCGTGATCGAGGCCGCCGACGAGGCCCACGCGGACCTGCTGGCCCAGGCCCAGGAGGTGCACCGGCGGACGGGCCGCCGGCTCCTGGTGCACCGCCGGAACTACCGGCCGCTGTGGAAGGAGGCCGGCCCGGCCCTGCGGTGGCCGCTGTTCGCACTGCCGGGTGGCTTTCACCCGTACGCGCAGGTGGCCGCCGCCGTCACGGTGGTCGGCAGCCGGGCGGACCGGCTCGACCGGGTGACCGACCCGAACCCGCTCCTGACCCGCGTGCTCGAGCTGCTCGACCTCACCACCGCCGGCTGGGAGTACGGGCGGGTGCGGGTGGACACCGACGCCGCCGCCCTGGCCGCCCGGCTCATCTCGACCGCCGGGCGGGTCCTCGCGACCATGGCGGACCCACCCCGGCTGCCACCCGGGGTGCGGGAGCTGATGCGCCGCAACAACACCGTCGACGTGCACGACCCGACCGGCCCGCGGGTGGTGGGCGGCATCAACCTGGGGGCCAGCATGCGGGAGACGCTGCTGGCCTGAGGCGGTCAGTTGTCCCCGGCGCCGGTCCCGGCTCCCTGCGGAACGCCCGCCCGTGGTCGTGCGGCGGCTGGTGCCGGCTCGAGGTCGGTCCCGGGCGTGTGTTCCGGGTTGCGGGGCAGCAGCAGCGGGCTGGCGAGGATCAGGAGCCCGGCGACCACGATGGCGGTGCGGGGGCTGGTGGCGCTGGCGAGCAGCCCGCCGAGCGCGCTGAGGACGGCGATGCCGGCGTTGCTGCTGATCGACCAGGCTGACAGCGTACGGGCGACGCGGTCCTTCGGGGTGTGTTCGAGCCGGTAGGTGGCGAGCACCGGGTTGTACAGGCTCATGCTCGTGATGATCGCGAGCTCGACGGCGATCACCGTGACGAGCCCGGCGACGCCGGGCTGGACGAAGGCGAGGCCGATGAGCCAGACCGCGCGCAGCGTGCCGACGGTGCGGAGGATGCGGTGCCGGCCGTACCGCGCCACGACACGGCGGGCCAGGCGCGAGCCGATCAGCCCGCCGAGGCAGGGTGCGGCGAAGGCGAGGCCGTACTGCCAGGGCGCAAACCCGAGCTCGTCGAGCAGGAGCACGGCCAGCAGCGGCTCGGTGGCCATGATGAGCCCGCTGACGAGCAGCTGGTTGAGGTAGAGCGGCCGCAGGCCGGGGTGGGTCAGCAGGTGGCGCCAGCCGTCGAGCAGCTCGCCGGCGCGGACCCGGCGCGGGTCGGTGCGCCGCGGGCGTTCCTCCCGGCCTCGGATCGCCGTGAGGCCCAGCGCGGAGAGCAGGTAGCTGAGCGCGTCGGCCACCACGGTGGTCACCGGTCCGAACAGGCCGATGGCCGCGCCGCCCAGCGGCGGCCCGACGGCGATGGAACTCCACGTGGTCGACTCGAACCTCGCGTTGGCCACGAGCAGGTCGTCCGGCCGGACGAGGGCCTTGAGGTAGGCACCGCTGGCCGCCTGGAAGGTGATCTTGGCGGCGGCGACGACGGCCGTGACGACCAGCAACTGGACGAAGCTGAGCCGGCCGACGGCGTAGGCGACCGGGATCGACAGCATGGCCGCGAAACGGGCCAGGTCCATCGCGATCATGACCGGTCGCTTGCGGCGGAACTCCACCCACGGCCCGAGCGGCAACGCGATCAGGGCGCCCATCGCCGGTCCCACGGCCGACAGTGCGGAGACCTGGGCGGGGCTCGCGTGCAACACCAGCAGGGCGATCAGCGGGATCGCGCCGAACCCCAGCGCCGAGCCGTAGGCGCTGACCGCGTAGGCCGCCCAGAGCCAGCCGAACTGCCGGCCCAACGATCGTCTGGCCATGCTCCGCACCCCCCGCCGCGGACCACTGCGGCGGTCCTCGGTGATCGAAGCAGGGCCGAGCGGGTGAGACAAACCGATCCGGCGGCGCGTCACGGCCGGGATGGATCTCCCGCTGAGAACCTACCGCGCTGCCGGCGAAATCCCGGGGACATGCGCGAGGCGTCCGGCTAGCCTCCCCGCAGCACCGGCGAACGGGGGAGGCTCGGCCACGTGCACAGGGACGAGGTACGCACGGACACCGCCCTGGTCCGGCGCCTGGTCGCGGGGCAGTTTCCGCAGTGGGCGGACCGGACGGTCACGCCGGTGCCCTCCGGCGGTACGAGCAATGCGATCTACCGGCTCGGCGACGAACTCGCGATCCGGCTGCCCCGGATCCCGGACGCGGTCGACCAGGTCGTCTTCGAGCACGAGTGGCTGCCCGTCCTGGCGAGGCACCTGCCGGTGGCGGTGCCGCAGCCGTGCGCCGTCGGCCGGCCGGCCGACGGGTATCCGTGGCCGTGGGCGGTCTACCGGTGGGTCGACGGCGGCCACCCGACCGGGGGCAACACCGATCCGCGCGGCTTCGCCGCCGACCTCGGCGCGGCGGTCGCCGGCCTCCGTCGTGCGGACACCACCGGTGCCCGTGCCGGCTACCGCAGCGGTCCGCTGAGCGGCCGTGACGCATATCTGCGGGAGTGGACCGAGGCCGCCCGCGGCCTCGTCGACACCGACGCCGTCCTGGCCGTCTGGGAGGACGCGCTCGCCGCGCCGGCCTGGGAGGGCCCGCCCGTCTGGACCCACGGTGACCTGCTGGCGGGCAACGTGCTGGTCCGGGACGGCCGCCTCTGCGCGTTGATCGACTTCGGCGCGGCGGGCGTCGGCGACCCGGCCTGCGACGCGATGGCGGCGTGGACCCTCCTCGACTCCGGCTCGCGCGAGATCTTCCGCGAGACGGCCGGGTTCGACGACGCGACCTGGGCGCGCGGCAAGGGCTGGGCGCTGACCTTCATCAGCGCGCTGACCTACTACCGCGAAACGAACCCCACGATGTACGCCGTCGCCGAGCGGGCCGTGGGAGCCGTCCTCTCCGACCGCAGCTGACCGCGGCGGTCCGCCCAATACTCGGCTGCGCGTGACGAGGGCTCGCC
Organism: Micromonospora terminaliae; assembly: GCF_009671205.1. NCBI lineage: Bacteria > Bacillati > Actinomycetota > Actinomycetes > Micromonosporales > Micromonosporaceae > Micromonospora > Micromonospora terminaliae. The sequence goes on from NZ_CP045309.1 coordinate 687,845, forward strand.
ATAGTCTGCCGGTCGAACCGGCAGCACCCGGTCGGTGGATCGGAGATGAGCAGCACATGACCTGTCAACTGTTCGCCGTGAGCTTCGACGCGATCGACCCCGCGCGTCTCGCCCGGTTCTGGTCCGGGCTCCTCGGCCGGGAGCTGGCCGACGATCCGGAGGACGGCTTCGTGCTGCTGCCCGCCGAGGGCACGGGGTTCCGGATCCGCTTCCTGCCGACGCAGCGACCGAAGGTCGGCCAGAACCGGGCGCACTTCGACCTGACCAGCACGTCGCTGGAGGACCAGCAGCGGACGGTGGCCCGGGCGCTCGAACTCGGCGGACGGCACATCGACGTCGGCCAGGATCCGGACGACGACCACGTGGTGCTCGCCGACCCGGAGGGCAACGAGTTCTGCGTCGTCGGTCCGGACAACCGGTTCCTCGCCGGCTGCGGGGTCGTCGGCGCGGTGTCCTGCGACGGTTCGCAGGCGGTCGGCTACTTCTGGAGCGAGGCGCTGGAGTGGCCGCTGGTCTGGGACCAGGACGAGGAGACCGCGATCCAGTCACCGCTCGGCGGCTCGAAGGTCAGCTGGGGTGGCCCGCCCTTCATGCCGATCACCGGCAAGCAGCGACTGCACTTCGACCTGGCGCCGCCGGCCGGCGGGGACCAGCAGGCCGAGGTGGACCGGCTGGTCGCCCTCGGCGCGAAGCGGATCGACATCGGCCAGGGCGACGTCGGCTGGGTGGTGCTGGCCGACCCCGACGGCAACGAGTTCTGTGTGCTGACGCCCCGATAGCGCGGCCGTCGTCCACGAAGCGGCCAACCACCTGCGAGAACCGCCGTTTCGGGCGAAGGCCCCGGGTCGCCGCCGCCGGTCGTCCCGCTGCTCGGCGGCCACCGGCCGCTCAGCGCCGCTGGAGGCCCCCGACGAGTTCCTCGACCCGGGCGCGGATGTCGTCGCGGACCCGACGGACCACCTCGAGGGGCTGCCCGGCGGGATCCGTGAGCGACCAGTCCTCGTACCGCTTGCCGGGGAAGACGGGGCAGGCGTCGCCGCAGCCCATGGTGACGATGACGTCGCTGGCTTCGGCGGTGTCCCAGGTGAGCCGGGCCGGGGTCGCGTCGGTGATGTCGATGCCGACCTCGCGCATGGCCTCGACGGCCACGGGGTTGATCCGGTCGGCGGGTTCGCTGCCCGCGGAGCGGACCTCGACGGCGTCGCCAGCGAGGTGGCGAAGCCAGCCGGCGGCCATCTGGGAGCGGCCGGCGTTGTGGACGCACACGAACAGCACGCTGGGCTTGTCACTCATCGGGCTTCGATCTCCTTGATCCGGTGGGGCACGACCACCGCGTCGCCGGCCTGCCCGGAGCCGGGGTACCAGGCGGCGAGCGCGGCGACGGCGACCAGGCCGCCGATGAGCTGGGCGGCCACGAAGCCGGGCACCGAGGCGGGGGCGATGCCGGCGAACGTGTCGGTGACGGCCCGACCGATCGTGACGGCGGGGTTGGCGAACGAGGTGGAGGACGTGAACCAGTAGGCGGCGCCGATGTAGGCGCCCACCGCCGCCGGGGCGGCGGAGGTGCGGCCGGAACGGGCCAGCGCGAAGATCAGGACGACCAGGCCCGCGGTGGCGACCACCTCGGCCAGCCACAGGTTCCCCCCGGACCGCTCGGTGCGGGACCAGGCCGCGGCGGGCACTCCGAACATCAGGTCGGCCAGGACCGCCCCGCTGATCGCGCCGCCGGCCTGCGCGACGGTGTAGGCGGCCAGGTCCCGGGCGGGCAGGCCGGTGCCGGCGCGGCGGCCGAGCCACCAGTCGACGGCGGACACGACGGGGTTGAGGTGCGCGCCGGACACGGGGCCGAAGGTGAGGATCAGCGCGCCCAGCGCCAGGGCTGTGGCGATCGCGTTCTCCAGGAGCTGGAGGCCGGCGTCGCCGGGGGAGAGCCGGGTGGCGGCGATCCCCGAGCCGACCACGGCCGCGACCAGCAGGGCGGTGCCGGCGAACTCCGCCGAGGCCCGCCGGGCCAGGGCGAGGCTCACGCGCCGGCGGCCGGAGCGGCGGAGACGTCCAGCAGCGCGCCGAGCTGGCGGAACGCTTCCGGCTTCACGCGGTACCAGACCCACGTGCCCCGCCGCTCCGAGTCGACCAGGCCGGCTTCCCGCAGCACCTTGAGGTGGTGGGAGATGGTCGGCCCGGACAGGTCGAACGCCGGAGTCAGGTCGCAGACGCACATCTCCGGCACCGACGCGATCATCGACATCAGCCGCAGCCGGACCGGGTCCCCGAGGGCCTTGAACAGCGGCGCGACGGCGGCCGCCTGCTCGGGGTCCATGGGGCTGGCCGCGATCGGGGAGCAGCAGGCGACCGCGTTCACATCCACCACCGGCAGCTCTTGTTTCGACATGCCTCTAGCTTGACAGACTTCAAAACAGGGTGCAACGTGGGGCCTGCTTCGAAAAACATCTAGACAAGCAGGAGGAACGACCATGTCCCGTGTCCAGCTCGCCCTTCGCGTGTCCGACCTCGAAGGCTCCGTGGCCTTCTACGCGAAGCTGTTCGGTGTCGAGCCGGCCAAGCGCCGCCCCGGCTATGCCAACTTCGCCGTCGAGAACCCGCCGCTGAAGCTCGTGCTCCTCGAAGGTGCGGCCGGCCAGCCCACCGTCATGGACCACCTCGGCGTCGAGGTGTCCGACACCGCCGAGGTCACCGCCGCCACCCGGCGCCTCACCGACGCCGGCCTCGTCACGCTGGAGGAGAACGACACCGAGTGCTGCTACGCCCTCCAGGACAAGGTCTGGGTGCGCGGCCCCGGCAACGAACCCTGGGAGGTCTACACCGTCAAGGCCGACTCTCCCCAGCTGGAGAAGGCCACCGAGAGTGCCTGCTGCACCCCGGCCGCCGAGAAGGAGCCGGCCACCAGCGCGGCCGCGTCGAGCTGCTGCTGACCGCCGGCGCCCGGGCGCCCGCCGCCCGTCGGGGCGGCGGGCGCGCGGGTCACCCCGTCCGGATCCCGGTGCCGTAATCGATCAGGCCTGTGCGGCGGGAATGCCGTGCGGGGCGACGAACACCTTGTCGGCCGTGCCCGCCCGCTGCGCCTCCAGGGCCTCCGGCAGCTGGTCCAAGCCGTAGAACGCCGGCCGCAGGCGGTCCAGGCCGAGGGTCGGCAGCATCTGCACCGCGCGGTGATGGGTGTACGGGTTGATGACCGCACCGACGAGCGTGAGCTCCCGCGCGAAGATCTCGTTGGGGCGTACCCGCGCCTCGTCGTCGGGCCGGGCCACCCCGAAGACGAGGATCCGGCCGCCCCGCGACGCCACGGTGATGGCCGACTCCAGGATCCGGCCGGAGCCGACCGCGTCGATCACGTGCGGGAAGCCGAGCCCGTCGGTCAGCGCCACGGCCTCGTCCAGCGACGCCGGGTCGAGGGCGGCGTCGGCGCCCATGCGCAGGGCGGCCGCCCGCCGGTCGGCGCGCGGGTCCAGCACCACGACCGGCGCGAGGCCGCGGGCCTTGGCGAGGGCCACCATCATGGCCCCGGCCGGCCCGGCGCCGAAGATGAGGATCGGCAGCCCGGAGCGCGGGTTGAGCTGGTCCATGCCGTGCAGGCAGCAGGCGAGCGGCTCGGTCAGCGCCCCGATCCACGGCGGCGTGCCGGCCGGCAGCCGGTACGCGATCCGGGCCGGCACCACCATCCGCTCGGTCATGCCGCCGTCGAGTTTCACGCCGTACCCCCGCTTGCCGTCGCAGAGGTGCTCCTGGCCGAGGCGGCAGTACGTGCACCGGGTGCAGTAGTCGTGGGGTTCGACGGTGACCAGATCGCCCACGGTGAGGCCGTCGACCGCCGCACCCACCTCGGTGATCCGGCCGCACACCTCGTGGCCGAGCACGACCTGCGGCGCGGCGGCGAAACTACCGGCGACGATGTGGCTGTCCGTGCCGCAGACGCCGACCGCGAGCGGTGCGATGGCCACCTCCAGCGGGCCGAGTGGCGCCGGCTCGGACCGGAGCAACCGGACGTCGCCGGTGCCGAAGAAGCGGGCCTCAGTCAGCAGCACGCAGCAACTCCTTCAGTCGTCGGATGTGGGCCCGCGCGGCCTCCTCGGCGGCCTCCGCGTCACCGGAGCCGATGGCCTCGAAGATGGCCTGGTGGTCGTGGACGGCCTGCACCATGCCACCGGTCAGGCTGGTGGAGCGCATCGCCACGAGAACCCGGCTCTGGACGCTGTCGAGCATCCGGGCGAGCACCGGGCTCTGCGCCGCCTGCCGGATCTCCCGGTGGAACGCCGCGTCCAGCTCGATGTGGCGGGCGAAGTCGCCCTGTTCCGCGACGGTGCGGTGCTCGGTGAGCAGCGCGAGCAGGCTGCGCCGCAGCGATCCGTCGTACTTCTCCGTCGCCAGCCGGGCCACCGCTCCCTCCAGGACCTCGCGCGCCTCGTAGAGGCTCACCAGTTCCGCCCGGGAGATGCGGGCGACCTCGGCGCCGCGGTTCATCGTCTCGGCGACCAGGTTCTCCTGCACGAGGCGGATCACCGCGTCCCGGACGGGGCTGCGGCTGACGTGGAACTCCTCGGCGAGGGCCGGGACGCTCAACCGCGAGCCCGGCCGCAGCTCGCCGGAGATGATCCGGTCGCGGAGCGTCTTGTAAAGCACCTCACCGACGCGCTGGGTGTCGGCCTGAAGAGAGCTGGTCACTGGAGGAACGTCCCTGCGAAGTGGCGGTAGTTGGCAGCGACCGCCGCGATCGCCTCGGGCCGCGTCAGGTCGCCGGCCAGAAGTCCGCGGAGCGAGTCCCACCAGATGCTACGACCGATGGCGAAGCCCGTGAACCCGTTGGCCCCGGCGTCGGCGAGCCAACCGTCGAGTGTGGCCCGCGGGGCGTTCGCGCCCAGCAGGATGCACTCGCCGCCGGTCTGGGCGGCGAGGTCGGCGGCCGTCCAGTAGTGCTCCGGCGCCCCGAGGTGCTCCAGCTTCCAGACATCGACCGGCACCTCCTCGACGATCTCCGCCATCGCCCGGTGGATGAGCCCCGGCCGCACCTCGTTGTCGAAGACGTCGCTCGGGATGCTCCGCTGCGCCGGCGTCGGCGGCACCAGCAGCTCGAAGAGGAACCGGCCGCCGGCATCGCGCACCGCCTGCGAGACCTTGGCCAACCGCGACCGCTGCTCACGGTTGTCCGCCGCCGAACCCTCGACGTTGTAGCGGACCAGCACCTTGGGGAACTCGGGACGGAAGTGGGCGAGGAACCCCGGCAGGTCGGCCGGTTCGGTCTCGTACACGTCGCAGCCGCCGCGCTCGACCGGCATGCTCAGCGCCACCCGGTGGGCCCGGGCCCGCTCGGGCACGCCCGCGCCGAGCTGGTCGTCGACCAGGATGCCGGCGTGCGCGGCCAGGCGCGGCTCGGCGTCGAGGGCGGCGAGCAGTCCTTCGAGGACCATGTGCTTGCCGTCGGTGACCGCGGCGCGCTCGGCGGGCAGCGCGGTGGTGGTGTGCCCGTAGAGGGCCTGGGTGAGCCAGGGACGCTGGTCCACGGCGAGGATCAACAGGCTCATCGGGTTACCTCCGACACGGAATGGGCGTCCGCCGACACGATGCAGGGCTTGACGTAGTCGCCGGCCACGAAGCGGGCGAACGCCTCGGGCAGCTCGGGCAGGGTGAGGGGCTTGACGATCAGGTCGCGCAGAGACGCGCCCATGACGCGCAGCAGGTCCCAGTTCGCCTCGACCTCGTTCACTGGGAAATAGAAGGACCGGACGGTGTAGCAGTCGGTCCGCCGCCAGCGCGGCGTGGCGGGCATGGTGTACGGCTCGTTCGACTCGCCGAGTGCGACGACGGTGCCGCCGGGCCGGACCACCCGCTGTGCCGTCTCCCGGGCCGCGTTCGCGCCGCTGACCTCGACGACCATGTCGTAGAGGTTTTCGGCGGACAGGTCACCGGCCGGCGTCGCGCCGAGCGCCGCCGCGGCGTCGAGGCGGGCGGGATTGGGGTCGAAGGCGTCCACGGCGATCCCCATGGCCCGGGCGACGGCGACGACACCGAGGCCGAGCGGCCCGGCGCCGACGACCAGCGCGCGGTCCACCGAGTCCTGGGTACGCAGGGCCAGCCGCAGGGCGTGCGCGGCGGTGCCGACCGTGTCGAGCCCGAGGACCGCGACCGACAGCGGGATGTCGTCCGGCACCGGCAGGACGCACCGCGCCGGGACGTCCACGTGCTCGGCGAAACCGCCGTCCCGCTGCCAGCCGACGAGCTGCGACAGGTGCAGGCACTGGTTCGTGCGGCCGGCGGCGCAGCGCACACACGTGCCGCAGAAGACCGGGATGTAGACGATGCCGCGCGTACCCTCGGGCAGCGCGCCGCCGACGACCGTGCCCCCGATCTCGTGCCCCGGCACGACGGTCGACCCGCTCTGCAACAGCCGCTTGTCCGACCCGCAGAGCGCGCAGACGTCGACCCGCAGGCGCACGTCGCCCTCGGCGACGTCGCCGAGCGTGACCTTCTCAAAGGTGATCTCCCCATTGCCCTGGAAGCGGGCCCGCATGGACGTCACTTGACGGCTCCTCCGGTGATGCCGCGCACCAGCCAGCGCTGCGCGAAGACCGTCAGCAGCAGGGCGGGCGCGGAGATGAGCGTGCTCGCGGCCATCAGACCGCCGAAGTCGTTGGAACCCTGGCCGATGAAGTTGAACGCGATGACGGTCAGCGGCAGCGTCCGCTCGTTCGCCAGGGCCAGCGCGAACAGGAAGTAGTTCCAGCTGAAGATGAAGCTGAGCGTCAGCGCCACCGACAGCCCGGGCAGGGCCAGCGGCAGGGCGATCCGGCGGAACCGCTGCCAGGCGTTCGCGCCGTCGATCAGCGTCGACTCCTCGATGCTGATCGGGATCTCCTCGAAGAACGGCACCAGCAGCCAGATGCACAGCGGCAGCGTGATGATGAGGTGCGCGACGATCAGCAGCGTGTAGTTGAGCGCGACGCTGTCCGGGCCGCCGACGCGGATCGAGAGCACGAACAGCGGCAGCACGAACAGCACGCCGGGGGCCATGCGGGCCAGCAGCGTGACGAAGCCCAGCGCGGCCAGCTTGCGGCGCACGATCACGTACGCGGCGGGCGCGCCGAGGACGAGCCCGAGGATGGTCGAGCCGCCGGCCACGATGAAGCTGTTGGCGATGTAGCGGCCGAACGCGAAGCGCTCGAAGAGGTTGGTGAAGTTCTCCAGCGTCAGCGGCGACCCGATGTCGAACAGCGAGCCGGTGATGTCGACGTTGTTGCGCAGCGACGACCAGAGCATGAAGAGCACCGGGCCGAAGAAGACGACCGCGAAGACGAGATACGCGGCATAGACGCCGCCGAGTCGCTTGGTCATCGCGCGGCCCGCTGCCGGAACCAGGTGAACGCACCCGCGATCCCGATCACCAGCACGAGCAGGGCGATCTGGAGGGCCGCCGCGTAGCTCGGCTCGTGGTCGACGAAGCCGGCGTTGTAGCCGTACACGTTGAGGGTGTTCGTGGAGTTCACCGGACCCCCCTGGGTCATGATGTAGATCGTGTCGAAGAAGCGCACGAGGTCGACGGTGCGCAGCAGCATCGCGACGGTGAGCACCGGGCGCAGGAGCGGCAGGCCGATGTTCCAGGCCGTGCGCCAACCGCTCGCGCCGTCGATCGCAGCGGCCTCGAACGGCTCCTCGGGCAGCGACCGGATCCCGGCCGAGATGATCAGGGCCATGAACGGGGTCCACTGCCAGATGTCGACCAGGGCGATGGACCAGGGCGCGATGTCCGGGTCGCCGAGCCACACCACCGGATCGATGCCGACCTTGGTGAGGATCTGGTTGGCGGCGCCGAGCGACGGGTCCATGATCAGCAGCCACACCAGGCCGACCGCCACCGACGCCGTGATCGCCGGGACCAGCATCATGCCCTGGAAGATCCGCCGGCCGGGCACGTCGAGGCTCATCACGTACCCGAGGGCCAGACCGAGGACGGTCTCCACCAGCAGGCAGACCACGAAGAGGAACAGCGTGATCTTCAGCGAGTTCCAGAACTCCGGGTTGCCGAACATCTCGGCGTAGTTGGCGAACCCGAGGAAACCCGCGTTCGTCCCGTCGGACTGCCGGTCGCTGACCGAGAGCCAGATCGTGTACGCCACCGGCACCAGCACGAGCACGGCCGTGACCAGCACGGCCGGCAGCGCGAACGGCCACACGCCCCGGGCGGTCGGGTCGACCCGGCGGCGACGCCGGGGCGGCGCCTCCGCCTCCGGATCCGCCGTGGCGGATCCGGAGGCGGCGGGCCGCTTCGTCATCAGGTCGCTCATGGCTTTATCCGGCGTTCTTCGCCAGCAGCGGGGTCAGGCCGTCCTGGATCTCCTTGGCCGCGGCCTCGGCGTCCGCCTGGCCGAGGATCACCTTGCCGACCGCGTCCCCGACGACCTTGCGCATCTCGGGGGCGGAGACGCCGACCGGACCGACCTCGGTGGAGCCGTTGGTCTGCACGTTGGCGAGCGCCTGGCTCCACTGCTTCAGCGTGTCGGTGTTCAACGTGTCGGTGTACGCCTTGTCCTGCGCCACCGAGGTGCGCGGCGGCGCGATGCCACCCTCGGTCAGCTTGAGCTGGGTGGCCTTGCCGGTCGCCCACTCGATGAACTTCCAGGCCGCGTCCTTGTGCTTCGAGTAGGAGGACATGGCGATGCCCCAGTTCAGGACCGTCGACTTCGAGCCCGCCGAGCCGGCCGGGAAGTCCAGGACGCCGATCTTGCCGACCACCTTCGAGGTCTTCGGGTCGTTGATGCTGCTGATCTCGTTGCTGGACTCCAGCTCCATGGCCGCGTTGCCGGCCGCGAAGAGCGCGGAGGACTGGGTGAAGGTGTTGTTGACGACGCCGGGCGGGCCGTAGTCCTTGGCGAGGGTCGCGTACCGGTTGATCGCGTCGACGGCGCCCGGCGTGTCGAAGTTCGGGGTGCCGTCCGGCTTGGTCCACTCCACGCCCTGGGAGTGCAGGAACGGACCGAAGGTGAACGGCAGGGCGGCGGACAGCCCGCGCAGCGCGATCGGGGTGACCTTGCCACCGGACTTCTGCTTGATCGCGGCGGCGACCGTGGGCAGCTCGTCGAGGGTCTTCGGCGGCGTGATGCCGTACTTCTCGAACAGGTCCGTGCGGTAGTAGAGGACGACACCCTCGACGTTCACCGGGGCGGCGATCATCTTGTCCTGGATCGTCATGCCCGTCTTGACCGCGGCCGGGAAGTCGGCGGCGTCGTACGCGGCGGACTTGCTCAGGTAGTCGTCCAGCGGCGCGTAGTAGCCGGCCTTGCTGAACTGGAGGCCCTCGCGCGACGGCAGCGTCATGAAGACGTCCATCGACGAGCTGCGCGACTGGAGGGTCAGCGAGATCTTGTCGCGGGCCTGCTGCTCGGCGAAGGTCTGCACCTTCACCTTGACGCCCGAGGCCTTCTCGAACTCAGGGAGCAGCGGCTCGATGGCCTTCTGCCACGGGTGGTTGGACATGACGAGGGAGATCTCGTTGGCGCTGCCGCCCGAGTCGCCACCGCCGCAGCCGGCGGCGAGCCCGCCGACGAGGGCGAGGGCGAACCCGGCGCTCAAGAACCTGTGTCGCATCTTCTATGCCTTTCAGTTCTGACCGAGGAGTGGGGAGAGCCAGTCGTGGAAGTCGCCGAGATCGGCGGGGTCGGTGGTGCGCCAGTTCGGGGGTACGGGCCGGGTCCGGCCGGCCACCTCCGCGAGCGGCACCGGGTCGTAGACGGTCTGACCGCCGTCGCGGTGCAGGCCCACCATCAGTCCGGTGGCGCGGTCGGCCAGCAGCTTCGCCGCGTGCCGTCCGGCCTCCGCGGCCTCGGCCCGGTCGACGTCGCTGGCGAGCGCGCCGCTGCTGCGCTGCACCATGCCGAGCACCTCGCCGCGGGCGGCGACGCCGAGCTCGGTGCTCACCAGCCCGGCGAGCGCCCGGGAGACCCCGCCGAGGATGATCCGCGTGTGGTTGACGGCCTCGAACGGGTCGTCCGTCATCTCGCTCGCCGCGCCCTCGCTGACGACCACGAACGCCCGGCCGTGGGCGTGCAGGGCGTCCTGCACGGCGGCGAGGAACGCCGCCCGGTCGAAGGCGAGTTCGGGGATCAGCACCAGGTGCGGCGCGTGCGCCGGGTCGTCGCGGTGCCGGGTCGCGGCGAGGGCCAGCCAGCCCACCGAGCGGCCGAGGGTCTCCACGATGCGGACCGGCTCGATACCGGCCATCGCCGCGTGGTCCCGGGCCAGGTCCGGGACGACCGTCGCGAGGTAGCGCGCGGCGGAGCCGTACCCGGGACAGTGGTCGATACCGACCAGGTCGTTGTCCACGGTCTTCGGGATGCCGACGACGCTCAGCTCGCGCCCGGTCGCGGCGGCGCGCTCGCCGAGGGCGTGCAGCAGCGCCATCGTCCCGTTGCCGCCGATCAGCGCCACGCCCTCGATCCCGTTGGCGGCCAGCACGTCGAGGGCGGTGTCCAGGTCCGCCTCCGTGACCGCGCGCCGGCCGGCGCCGAGCCAGGATCCGCCGTGCCGGGTCGCGGCGGCCGGTACGTCCGCGGCGGTGACCGGGGTGAGCCGGCCCTCGACCAGGCCGTCCGGGCCGCCCCGCAGCGCCAGCACGTCGTGATCCGCCGCCGCCTCCAGGAAGCCGCGGAGGCTGGCGTTGACGACGCTGGTCGGTGCGCCGGTCTGTCCGATGAGCAGGCGCATCGTCACCCCTGCGCCTTCGCGCCGACGGACAGGAAGGTCTGGAAGGCCTCCAGGCCGGGGCGGCCGCCCTCGTACCCGAGGCCCGAGTCCCGCACGCCGCCGAACGGGATCCACGGCGTGTTCGGGGTGCCCGTGTTGATGCCGACGATCCCGGCGGAGAGGCGGTCGGCCACGGCGTGGGCGCGGTCGAGATCCGCGCCGCACACGTAGCCGGCCAGGCCGTACCCGGTGGCCTGGTGCAGGGCCAGCGCGTCGTCGAGGTCGTCGTAGACGTGGATCGGCGCGATCGGCCCGAAGATCTCCTCGGTCAGCACCCGGCTGTCGGCGGGCGCGTCCAGCAGCACGGTCGCCGGGGCGAAGTGACCCTTCTCCGGGGCGGCGCCGCTCGTGACCTTCTTCGCGCCCCTGCTCACCGCCTCCTCGACGAGCGCGGCCATCCGGGCCGGGTCACCGGCCGGGGCGAGGGGACCGAGGTCGGTGGCCGGGTCCGTGGGGAGGCCGACGACCATCTTCTCGGTCGCCGCGACGAACGCCTCGGTGAACTCGGCCGCCACCTCCCGGGCCACGAAGATCTGATTGGCGGCGATGCAGGACTGGCCGTTGTTGCGGTACTTCGCCACCAGCAGCGTCTGCGCGGCCGCCTGCGGGTCCGCGTCGGGCAGCACGAGGAAGGGCGCGCAACCACCGAGCTCCATCACCGTGCGCAGGAAGCGCGGCGCCGCGGCCGCGGCCACCAGCCGGCCCACCCGCGTCGACCCCGTGAAGGAGACGACCCCGACGCTCCGGTCGGCGAGCCACGGGTCGACGACGTCGGTGGGCGTGCCGAGCACCGCCGACAGGACCCCGGCGGGCACGTGGCGCTCGACGACCGCGGTCAGCACCATCGACGACAGCGGCGCCAGCTCGGAGGGCTTGAACAGCACGGGACACCCCGCCGCCAGCGCCGGCGCGATCTTCCGCGCCGGGATGGAGACCGGGAAGTTCCAGGGGGTCAGGACCGCGGCGACACCGGCGGGCCGCGCGGTCACGCGGTGACCGATCCCGGGTACGACGGAGAGCTGCTCGGCCTCCTGCCGATCCAGCAGGTCGGCCATGATCCGGAAGTAGGCGACGGTCAGCCCCAGCTCGGCCGCCGACTCGGCGAGCCGCTTGCCGGTCTCCCGGGTGATGAGCGCGGGCCACTCGGGCGCCGCCGCGAGCGCCTCGACGTCCGCGGCGATGGCCCGCAGGGCCGCCGACCGTGCGTCGCGCGGCGTGCCCGCCCAGACCGGCAGGGCCCGCTGCGCCAGGCCGAGGGCCGCCTCCGCGTCGGCGCCGTTTCCCGTGCTGACCTCGGTGAACGGCTCGCCGGTGGACGGGTCGAGCACCGCGAGCCGCGGTCCGCCCGCCACCCGGCCGGCCACGCGCACGCCGGTGGTGGCCGAGAGGATGTCGTTGACGATGGGGTCGGTCACGGTAGCTGCTCCTCGTACGCGTCGAGCTGGTCCTGGTCGAGATCGATGCCGAATCCGGGCCCGTCCGGCACGCGGACGGTGCCGTGGGCGGTGAGCAGGCCGTCGGCGGCCTGCCGCAGCGGGTTGGAGCGGATGTCCCACTCGATGAGCTGGGTCGCGGGTGAGATCGCGCCGGCCTGGACGGTCACGGCGGTGGCGACCGCACCGTTGTAGAGGTGCGGGTTCACGGTCCGACCGGCTGCAGTCGCGGCGGCCAGCACCTCCAGGAACTCGGTGACGCCGCCGACCTTGCCGAGGTCGGGCTGCAGGATCTCGACCGCGTCCAGGTAGGGCTCGAACGCCGCGGCGCCGTAGAGGTTCTCCCCGGTAGCCAATGGCATCCCGGTTCGGTGGCTCAGCTCGGCCAGTTCGCCGGGGCGGTCGCCGGCCAGCGGCTCCTCGACCCACGCGACGCCGAGGTCGGCCAACGCGGGAACCATCTCCAGCGCCTCGGTCAGCCGCCAGGCCTGGTTGGCGTCGGCGAAGACCTGCACCTGGTCGCCGAGGATCCGCCGGGCGGTTCCAACGTTGGTGAGATCGGTGTCCGCGCCGAACCCGACCTTGACCTTGACCGCGGTGAGCCCGAGCGCGGCGCAGCGGTAGGCGACGTCGGCGACCCCGGTTGGTCCGAGGCTGGAGCCGTACACCGGCAGCTCCGTGCGGGGGGCGGCGCTGAGGAGCCGGGCCAGGCTCGTGCCGGCGTGGCGGGCGGCGAGGTCCCACAGCGCCATGTCGACACCGCTGATCGCCTGGTGGACCGGGCCGGGGGCGCCCCACTGGCGGCCCAGCGGCACCAGCTCCGCGAGCAGCGCCCGCTGGGCGGTGGCCGGGTCGGGGAAGCAGCGGCCGATCAGGAGCGGCGCGACGCCGTCCTGGATGGTGGCGATCCGCTCGCGCCACGCCCAGGCCGGGTAGTTCGCCCAGCTCTCGCCGACGCCGACCGAACCGTCGGCCAGCTCGACCTCGACCAGGATCATCACGCGGTGGGTGAGCGGCGCGAAGGACATGGCGATCTGCTCGGTGGGGCGGGCCCGGAAGACCCGGCACCGCACGTCCGTCACCGCGGCGTCCGGCAGCGTGACCGTGCGGGTCTCCGCGGCAGGGGGTGCGGCCTTGAGGTGCATGTGCCTTCTCTCACGTCGACGAGATCTGCATGCAGTGTTGAACGCATTTCACCGAGACGTCAAGACCACGAAACAAGAAAGACGGCGAGTTGAGACGGCGCGAAAGGTGCTTATGCCTCACCCGGGCAGGTTCGAGGGCGGGAGTCCGCTGTATTGCGGGCGGTTCCCGAGCGGGGGTTGAGTCGACCTACGCGGTGACGACGCGGGTGCCCGTGCGGCGCGCGGCCGCGGCCACCGCGTCGGGCAGCGGACCGTCGACGACCAGCGTGTCGATGCGGTCGAACCCGCACACCTGGACCGGGGCCGTCGCCGTCAGCTTGCTCGCGTCGACGAGCAGCACGACCTCGTCGGCGATGTCCATGAGCGCGTGCTTGGCGCTCAGCTCGACCTCGGAGCGCACGTACGCGCCCCGCTCGTCGACCGCGCTCGCGCCCAGGAAGAGCAGGCGCACGCGCATGCGCCGGACTAGGTCCAGGGCGGCGAAGCCCACCATCGCCTGGTTGTCGTGCAGCAGCTCGCCGCCGATCCCGATGACCCGTGACCTGGGCCGGGACAGCATGTGGGCCAGTACGGGAACGGAATGGGTGATCACGCAGCCGTCGAAGTCCTCAGGCAGCGCGTGAGCCACCTCGGCCGTGGTCGTGCCACTGTCGACGCCGATCGTGTCCCCGGGCTGGACCAGGCGGGCCGCGGCGGCGCCGATCGCCCGCTTGGCGCCGGCGTGGCTGAGCGCGCGGGACGCGTAGCCGGGGCCGCCGACGCCGCCCGGCGGGAGGCTTACGCCGCCGTGCACCAGCAGGACCTCGCCGCTCTCGGCGAGGCGCCGCAGGTCGCGGCGGATCGTCATCTGGGAGACGCCGAGCTGGGCGCTGATGTCGGCAACCGAGAGGAAGCCGGCCCGGCGGAGCGCGGCCATGATGTGCGTCCGCCGCTGCGGGGCGCCGTCGTAGCGCATGGCTTCCACTGACACGTCGGTAGTCTAGCCCTTGTTCTCCTACTAACAGGGGATGGTAGTTTTCTAACATCTTTTGATCTCAGCGCCTCAACGTCGCCGACTGCGGCGGCGGACCGGCCGCTCCCGCGTTGGAGGAACAGTGACCGCCGACCCCTCGATCCTCGCCCGCCCGTCGGGCGGCTACGCCATGCTCGCCGTCGACCAGCGCGAGGCCCTGCGGGCCATGTTCGCCGCGCGCCAGCCGGAGCCGGTGACCGACGCGCAGCTGACCGCCTTCAAGGTGGACGCGGCACGGGCGCTCAGCCCGTACGCGTCCGCGATCCTCGTCGACAAGCAGTTCGGCTGGGACGCCGTGGTCGCGGAGAACGCGGTCGACCCGTCGTGCGCCCTGATCGCGGCGGCCGACGCGTTCACCCCGAGCGCCACCGAGTTCGTCGCCGACGTGGCGATCGACCCGGACGTCGACCCCGTGACCGTGCGCAAGGAGGGCGCGAAGGCCCTCAAGCTCCTGGTGCTCTACCGGCCGGACGAGGCCCCGGAACCGCGGATCGCCCTGGTCACCGACTTCGTCGCCCGCTGCCGCGAGGCGGGGCTGGTGAGCATCATCGAGCCCGTGTCCCGTGGCCCGCGCGACGGGGGCGCGTACGACCACGAGGCGGGAATCCATGCGGCGGCCCGCGAGCTGGGCGACCTCGGCGCCGACCTCTACAAGTCGGAGGTGCCGACCCACGGCAAGGGCACACCGGACGAGATCACCGCCGGGTGCGCCGCGCTGTCGTCGGTGATCAGCAGCCCGTGGGTGGTGCTGTCCTCCGGCGTACCGGCGGAGGTGTTCCCCGACGCCGTGCGGCTCGCCTGCCGGGCCGGCGCCTCGGGCTTCCTCGCCGGCCGGGCCGTCTGGGCCTCGGTGGTCGGCAGCCCGACCATGGCCGACGACCTGCGCACGATCTCGGTCGACCGGCTGCGCCGCCTCGCCGACGTGGTTGACGACGCCGTGTCGCGCTGACATGGCCCCCGTCGGCGACCTGCTCGCGGTCGGCGCGGTCGCGCTGGGCGCCACCATGCAGCGGGCGACCGGCCTGGGCTTCGCCCTGGTCGCCGCCCCGTTCCTGGTGGTGATCCTCGGCCCCTTCTCGGGGGTGACGC
Source organism: Micromonospora terminaliae (assembly GCF_009671205.1). Taxonomy (NCBI): domain Bacteria; kingdom Bacillati; phylum Actinomycetota; class Actinomycetes; order Micromonosporales; family Micromonosporaceae; genus Micromonospora; species Micromonospora terminaliae. The sequence goes on from NZ_CP045309.1 coordinate 703,273, forward strand.
TGGCCAACCTGCTCTCCGCCGTGATCAACCTGATCGTGCTGTGCGTGACCGCGCGGGCGCTGCAGCGCCGCGTGGCCGTCCAGATGATCGCCGGTGTGGTCCTGGCCCTGCCGTTGGGCGTCTGGGTGGTCCGGGAGCTGCCGGGCCGGGTCCTGCTCGTCGGCATCGGCCTGATCACGGCGGGATCGGTGACGTGGGTGGCGGTGGGCCGGAGCATGCCGTTCCTCCGGCACCGCGGTGGGGCGGTGGCCTCCGGGTTCGCGTCCGGCTTCTTCAACACCACGGCTGGCACGGGCGGGCCGCCGCTCGCCGTCTACGCCGTCAGCACCGGCTGGGAGCACCGGAGCTTCGTCCCGACCGTCCAGCTCGTCGGCCTCGTGACGAACGTGCTGTCGCTCGCCGCGAAGGGCGCCCCGGTCCTGTCGTGGCGCCTGCTGCTGGCCTGCGGCGCGGCGATGCTGGCCGGGATCGGCGGCGGGCACTACCTGGAGCGGTGGTTGCCGGAGACCGCCACCCGGCGGTGGGTCCTGGCGCTCGCCCTCACGGGAAGCGTCATCGCGATCGGCAAGGGAGTGGCGGCATGGTGAGGCGCGACGTTCCGGCCCGGTGGCCGCGCCGCGTCTTCGGCCGGGGCAGCGACCCGGACCCGCGGTTCAGCCTGGCCAACGAGCGCACGTTCCTGGCGTGGATCCGCACGTCCCTGGCGCTCGTGGCCGCCGGCGTGGCGTTGGAGGCGGTGAACCTGCCGATGGTGCCCGGGATGCGCCGGGCGGCGGCGATCGTGCTGATCCTGCTCGGCGCCGCCGCACCGGCCCAGGCGTGGTTCGGCTGGACGCGCACCGAGATCGCCCTGCGCCTGGGCCGGAGCCTCCCGCCGCCGCTGCTGGTCGTGCCGGTCGGCGCGGGCCTCACGCTCGTCGCCGTCCTGCTCCTGCTGGGTCTCGTCCGGTGAACGCCCCCGGCTCGGCACGCCTGGACGACGGCGGCCTGCAGGTGGAGCGGACCGTGCTGGCGTGGCGGCGTACCGCGGCGGCCTTCGTCGTGGCGGCGGCCGCGGCCGGCCGCTTCCTCCTGCCGCACCACGGCGGATGGGTCTTCCTGGCCGCCACCCTCAGCGGGGCGACGGCCCTGGTCGTCGTCGCGGCGGCGCTGCGCCGGCGGCTCCCGTCCTCCGACGCCCCGGCCCCGCCGGGCTCGGCCCGCCCGTCCGGGCCCTGGCTGGCCGCGGTCACGCTCGCCACCGCGGCCGGCGGCCTCGGCGTGGCGGTCGCCGTCCTGCACGGAGCACCCTGACCCCCACCCGCTCGCCGGAGCCCGACGCCGAGATCACCCTCCGGAGTCCGTTTTGTCACCGGTGTATCGGGTAGTCGCGGCCTCTCATGGGGCCGTCCACCCGGTCCGGCGGTGACGGGCAAGCGTCTTCCGGCAGGCCAGAGGAGGTGCCCTGAGGATGTGCGGGATCAGCGGTGAGGCGCGATTCGACGGGTCCGTGCCGGACGGCGACGCGGTGCTCCGGATGAGCGAGGCCATGCGATCCCGGGGGCCCGATGGGGAAGGCCGGTGGAACGACGGGTGGATCACCCTCGGGCACCGCCGGCTGACCATCATCGACCTCTCCGACGCCGGCGCCCAGCCGATGGTCCGGGACGATCTGGGCCTCGCCCTGGTGTTCAACGGTTGCATCTACAACTACCCGCGGTTGCGTGAGGAACTGCGGGAGGCCGGGCACACCTTCCGCTCGACCAGCGACACCGAGGTCATCCTCGTGGCGTACGCGGAATGGGGCGAGGACTTCGTCGACCACCTCGTGGGGATGTTCGCGGTCGTGCTGGTCGACCGGGCACGGCGCCGGCTGGTGCTGGCCCGGGACCGGCTCGGCATCAAGCCGCTCTACCTCGCCGAGTCCCCGGGGCGGCTGCGGTTCGCCTCGACCCTGCCGGCGCTGCTGGCCGCCGGCGACGTCGACACCGGCATCGACCCGGTGGCGCTGCACCACTACCTGTCCTGGCACTCCATCGTGCCGGCGCCCCGGACCATCCTGCGCGGCGTCCGCAAGCTGCCGCCGGCCACCGTGCGGGTGGTGGAGGCCGACGGGCGCAGCCGCGAACGGGTGTACTGGCGGCCCGACTACCAGCGTGACGCGGCACATGCCGGCATGGACGCGCGGGACTGGCAGGCCGCGGTCGGCGACGCGCTGCGTACCGCCGTGCGGCGGCGGCTGGTGGCCGATGTGCCGGTCGGTGTGCTGCTCTCCGGCGGGCTGGACTCCAGCATGATCGTGGCCCTGCTCGCCGAGGCCGGGCAGCACCACCTGCAGACGTTCAGCATCGGGTTCGACAGCCGGGGCGGCGAGAGCGGCGACGAGTTCCACTATTCCGACCTCGTCGCCCGCACCTTCGGCACCGATCACCACCGCATCCAGCTCGGTGACGACGACCTGGAGCCGGCGGTCCGCCGCACGATCGAGGCGATGACGGAGCCGATGGGCAGCCACGACGTCGTCGCGTTCCACCTGCTCTCCGAGCAGGTGGCCCGGCACGTCAAGGTGGCACAGTCCGGCCAGGGCGCCGACGAGGTGTTCGCCGGCTACGCCTACCACCAGCCCCTCACGGGGGTGCCCCGGGACGATGCGGCCGAGGCGTTCGCCGCCGCGTTCTTCGACCGCACGCACGCGGAACTGGACCAGGTGGTTGACCCGGCGTACGCCTGCGACCACGACGCCAGCCGCGAGCTGCTCGCCGGGCACCTGGCCGCGCCCGGTGCGGACACCGCGCTCGACGCGGTGCTGCGCCTGGACACCCATCTGATGCTGCCCGACGACCCGGTGAAGCGGGTGGACAGCATGAGCATGGCGTGGGGGCTGGAGGTGCGTACCCCCTTCCTGGACCAGGACCTGGTGACTCTGGCTGCCGCCTGCCCCCCGGAGCACAAGGTCGCGCAGGGCGGCAAGGGGATCCTCAAGGAGGTGGCCCGGGAGGCCCTGCCCGCCGAGGTGGTCGACCGGCCCAAGGGCTACTTCCCGGTGCCGGCCCTGCGCAACGTCGACGGACCGGTGCGGCATCTCGTGGCGGAGGCCCTCGCCGCGCCGGCCGCCCGCGAGCGTGGCCTCTTCCGGCCCGGGTACGTCGCCGAGCTGCTGGCCGAACCGGACCGGGCCCAGGCCGCCGCGGGCAGCAACAAGCTCTGGCAGCTCGGCCTGCTGGAGCTGTGGCTCCAGTCCCACGGCATCCGCTGACCCGCGGGCGGGTCAGCAGTCGAAGTACAGGGCGAACTCGTGCGGGGTGGGGCGCAGGCGGACGGGGTCGACCTCGTTGGCCCGCTTCCAGGAGACCCAGGTGGAGATCAGGTCGGGGGTGAACACGTCGCCGTCGAGGAGGTAGTCGTGGTCGGTCTCAAGCGCGTCGAGGACGGCGGGCAGGCTGCCGGGGACCTGCTTGACGTCGCCCCATTCTTCCGGGGGCAGGTCGTAGAGGTCCTTGTCGATCGGCGCCGGGGGTTCGATCTTGTTCTTGATGCCGTCCAGACCGGCCATCATCATCGCCGAGAACGCCAGGTACGGGTTGCTGGACGGGTCGGGGACGCGGAACTCGACGCGCTTGGCCTTGGGGTTGCTGCCGGTGACGGGGATGCGGGTGCAGGCGGAGCGGTTGCGCTGGGAGTAGACCAGGTTGACCGGGGCTTCGAAGCCGGGCACGAGCCGGCGGTAGGAGTTCACGGTGGGGTTGGTGAAGGCGAGCAGGGAGGGGGCGTGGTGCAGCAGGCCGCCGATGTACCAGCGGGCGGTGTCGGACAGGCCGGCGTAGCCGGTCTCGTCGTAGAACAGCGGTTCGCCGTTGAGCCAGAGGCTCTGGTGGGTGTGCATGCCGGAGCCGTTGTCCCCGAACAGGGGCTTGGGCATGAACGTGGCGGTCTTGCCGTTGGCCCAGGCCTCGTTCTTGACGATGTACTTGAACAGCTGGAGCTGGTCGGCGGAGTGCAGCAGGGTGGAGAACTTGTAGTTGATTTCCGACTGGCCGGCGGTGCCGACCTCGTGGTGGGAGCGTTCGACGGTGAAGCCGGTGTCGACGAGGCGGCGCACGATGCTGTCACGCAGGTCGGCGTAGTGGTCCACCGGGGGGACGGGGAAGTAGCCGCCCTTGTAGGCGGTCTTGTAGCCCCGGTTCCCGCCTTCCTCCTCGCGGCCGGAGTTCCAGGCGCCTTCGATGGAGTCGATGTAGTAGAACGACTGGTGCGCGGAGGTTTCGTGGCGGATGGAGTCGAAGATGTAGAACTCCGCTTCCGCGCCGAAGTAGGCGGTGTCGGCGATGCCGCTCGCCGCCAGGAACGCCTCGGCCTTCTTCGCCACGTTGCGCGGGTCCCGCGAGTACGCCTCACGGGTGAACGGGTCGTGGATGAAGAAGTTCAGCGCGAGGGTCTTCTGCGCCCGGAACGGGTCGATGAACGCGCTCGCCACGTCCGGCAGCAGCAGCATGTCCGACTCGTGGATCGTCTGGAAGCCGCGGATCGACGAACCGTCGAACGCGAGGCCGTCGGTGAACAGGCTGTCGTCGACCGACTCGACCGGCAGGTTGAAGTGCTGCATCACGCCGGGCAGGTCACAGAAACGAACGTCGACGAACTTCACGTCCTCGTTGGTGAGGTAACGCTGCAGTTCCTCGGGATTGGCGAACACACATCCCCCTGACACATCGGCGCGGGCGGCTGAGCGCCCGGGAGTACCCGCTTTGCGGCGACCTACACGCGCGGCGGCCACTCCCGGGCTCAGCGGTCAGGAACTGGTGAGGACCACGAGTTGCTGGGTGGCCCGGGTCATGGCGACATAGCGGTCGACGGCTCCCTCGATGCCGTGGCCGAAATCCTCCGGGTCGACGAGGACGACCAGGTCGAACTCGAGCCCCTTCGACAGCTCGGGGGTCAGCGAGCGTACGCGGGACGTCGCCTCGAACGTGGGGTCGCCGATGACGCAGGCGACGCCGTCGGCGTGCGTGGCGAGCCAGCCGTCGAGCACCGAGCCCAGGTCGGCGACCGATCCGTGGACGACGGGGACGCCGCCGCGGATCGAGGTCGGCACGTTGGCGTCCGGGAGCACGGCCCGGATGACCGGCTCGGCCTCCGCCATGACCTCCTTCGGCGTCCGGTAGTTGATGGTCAGGGTGGCCAGGTCGACCCGGTCGAGCCCGACCCGTTCGAGGCGCTCCCGCCACGACTCGGTGAACCCGTGCCGGGCCTGGGCGCGGTCCCCGACGATGGTGAAGCTCCGGGAGGGGCACCGGAGCAGCAGCATCTGCCACTCTGCGTCGGTCAGTTCCTGCGCCTCGTCCACGACGATGTGCGCGAAGGGGCCGGCGAGCACGTCCGGCGTGGCGCTGGGCAGCGCGGCCGCGTCGACGAGGGCGTCCTGGAGATCCAGTTGGCGCAGGCTGGACAGGACGCCTTCGCCGTCGTCATAGGCGTGGGCCTCGATCAGCTCGTCGACCACCGTGGCCATGCGCGTGCGTTCGGCGGCCACCGCGGCCTCGCGCCGGTGCCGGCGCCCGGCCGCCTCCGGGTCGCCGAGCCGCTGCCGTGCCGCGTCCAGCAGCGGCAGGTCGGACACCGTCCAGGCCTGGGCGTCGGGCCGCTGCAACGTCCGGACCTCCTCCGGGCTGAGCCAGGGCGCGCACCTGCGCAGGTACGCGGGAACCGACCACAGGTCGCCCACGAGGTCGGTCGCTTCGAGCACCGGCCACGCCCGGTTGAAGGCGCTGCGCAGCTCCCGGTTGCGCAGCAGGGACCGGCGGAGCCGCTCCGCCGGTTCGTCGCCGTCGTACCGGTCCGTGAGGATCGTGAGCAACTCCTCCCAGATCTGGTCGCGCGCCTCGTTGTGCGGGGTGCCGGGGTCCGGTGCGTCGAACGCCGCGGCCCAGTCGTCGGCGCTCAGCCGGATGTCGGCGTCGTCGGTGGCGACCGTCAGCCCCGTGGCCGGTGGCTCCTCGTAGAACCGGACGGCCGCCTCGACGGCCGTCACGAGGTCCGCGGACGACTTCAGGCGCGCCACGTCCGGGTCGGTCTCGACGGTCGCCGCCGCGCCCTCGGGGACGAGGTCGCGCAGGGTGCAGATCTGCACGTCCTCCTCGCCGAGGCTGGGCAGGACGTCGCCCACGTAGGCGAGATAGGGCTGGTGCGGACCGACGAACAGCACGCCGCCGCGCCGCTGGTTGAGGCGCGGGTCGGCGTAGAGGAGGTACGCGGTGCGGTGCAGGGCGACGACGGTCTTCCCCGTGCCCGGGCCGCCGTCCACGACCAGAGCGCCCCGGGAGCCCGCCCGGATGATGGCGTCCTGGTCGGCCTGGATGGTGCCGAGCACGTCCCGCATCCGGTTCGACCGGCTGCCGCCCAGGCTGGCGATGAAGGCGGACTGGTCGTCGAGCGCGGCGTGCCCCTCCCACCCGTCGGAGGTGAACACCTCGTCCCAGTAGTCGGTGATCCGGCCCTGGGTCCAGCGGTACCGGCGGCGGCTAGCCAGGCCCATGGGGTTGGCGTGGGTCGCGCCGAAGAACGGCTCGGCCGCGGGGGAGCGCCAGTCGAGCAACAGCCGGCGACCCTCGCTGTCGGTGAGGCCACGTCGGCCGATGTACACGGGGTCGCCGGCGTCCGCGCCCACCATGCGTCCCAGGCACAGGTCCACGCCGTAGCGGCGCAGGGTGCGCAGCCGGGTGGCCAGCCGGCGGACCTCCATGTCCCGGTCCGACGCCTGCCGGCCCTTGCCGCCGGGCGCCCGGCGGGCGGCGTCGAGTCGGTCGGACAGGTCGGCGGCCACCCGCTCGAGGTTCTCCGCCATGGCCGCGAAGTGCGCCTCGTCGCGGGCGATCAGCGCCGGATCGGCCTTGGCGGCGAGACGGTCGGGAAGGTTGAACACGCTGCTGGTCACGGGATTCAACGCACCATTTCCGATCTGGGGCCGCGGCGGTGCCGCCGGATCACCGGCGCCATTCCGGCACCCCGTTTTCGCAGGTTGCTGGCTCAGGCCGGTGATTCTGCGGCACGACCGGGGTCTTGCCGCAAGCCCCCAGGTGCGATATATGTTGTAAGTGGAAGGGAGCAGGCGCTCCCTTCCTTTTCTGATTTTCGACGAATCCTTTTCAGGAATTCGGCGACCCGCGTGGGGTCAGGGCAGGGCCTTCAGGAACGGGCCGTGCTGGAGGCGGAACTCCCAGCCGTAGTACCGGTCCCAGTTGATCGACCAGGTCATGAGGCCGCGGAAGCCCGGGTTGGTGCCGCTGCGCGGCGCGTAGCCGCCGCAGCTCTGGCCCTTGACCAGGCAGGTGACCGCCTGTTGCACGCCGGCCGGGGCGACGTAGCCGTTGCCGGCGCTGGTCGACGACGGCGCGCCGAAGGCGACCTGGTCCTCCCGCAGCGCCGGGAACACGGCGTTGGCGTTCCCGGCGACCGGGAAGCCGGCGAGCAGCATGTCGGTCATCGCGATGTGGAAGTCCGCGCCGCCCATGGTGTGGTACTGGTTGTCCAGCCCGACGATCGGGCCGGAGTTGTAGTCCTGCACGTGCAGCACCGTGAGGATGTCGCGCAGGGCGTGGATCACGGGCAGGTACGACCCGGCGCGCGGGTCCTGCCCGCCCCACGGTCCGGATCCGTAGAACTGGTACCCGAGCTGCACGAAGAACGTCTCCGGGGCCATCGTGAGGACGAAGCCGGCACCGTAGCGCTGCTTCAGGGTCCGGATCGCCGCGATCAGGTTGACGACCACGGGGGTGGTGGGGTTGCGGAAGTCGGTGTCACCCGCGTTCAGGTAGAGGGAGTGGCCCTCGAAGTCGATGTCCAGCCCGTCGAGGCCGTACCGGTCGATGATCGCGGACACCGAGCGGACGAAGGTGTCCCGGGCGGCGGTCGTGGTGAGCTGCACCTGGCCGTTCTGGCCGCCGATGGACAGCAGCACCTTCCTGCCCTGCTGCTGCTTGGCCCGGATGGCGGCGGTGAACTCCGCCTCGCTCTCGACGCCGGGGCACTCGGCGACCGGGCAGAGCTGGAAGCGGATGTCGCCGGAGGTGACCGAGGTGGGCTCGCCGAAGGCGAGGTTGATCACGTCCCAGTCGGCGGGCACGTCGGCCATCCGCACGTAGCCGGAGCCGTTGGCGAAGCTGGTGTGCAGGTAGCCGATCAACGCGTGCTTCGGCAGGCCGCCGGAGGGCGGCGGGTTCGTCGGCGGTGGCGTGGTGGGCGGGGGCGTGGTCGGCGGAGGCGTCGTGGGCGGTGCGGTGGTGGGTGGCGCGGTGGTCGTCGGCGGGGTGGTCGGGGTGCCGCCGCCGCACGGGGCGCCGTTGAGCGTGCAGTCGGTGGGTGAGCCGGACCCGGTGGCGAGGAAGCCGAACGACACCGACGCGCCCGGGGCGATCGTGCCGTTCCACGACCGGTTCGTGAAGGTGTGACGCTGCCCGGCGCTGCTGACCGTGGCGTCCCAGTAGGAGCCGAGGGTGGTGCCGGCCGGCAGGGTGAAGGCGACCTGCCAGCCGGTGATGGTGCCGGCGCCGCCGTTGGTGATGGTGTACCTGCCCTCCCAGCCGCTGCCCCAGTCGGAGGTCTTCACGAAGGTGGCGGTGGGGCCGGCGGCCAGCGCCGGACCGGCGAACGCGACGGTCGCCGCGGCGGCGGTGGCGAGCGCCGCGAGAGCGGCCAGGAAGGGGGTACGGGCGGTGCGGTGCATCCGGTCCTCCCGGTACGGGGTGGGTCGTCGGAGACATCGACGGATGCACAATTATTAGGTTTGTTAACTGTAGCTGTCCAGGGCCGGCTGTCGTCGTGGTCACGATCGGCGGTGGAGCCCGCCGGGGCGTGGTTGGATGGCGGGATGGCTTTCACGGTGACGGACGCCCCTGAGCGGGAACGGTTCGAGGCGCGGGACGAGACGGGCACGACGGCCGGCCTGGTCACCTACCAGCTGACCGGCAGCATCATCGCCTACACCCACACCGAGGTCGCCCCGGAGTTCGAGGGGCAGGGTGTGGGCTCGCTCCTGGCCCGCGCGGTCATGGACGACGCGCGGGAGAAGGGGCGGACCGTGGTGCCGATCTGCCCCTTCCTGAGCGGCTGGCTGGAGAAGCACCCCGAGTACGACGGCATCGTGGCCCGCTCGACCCGCAAGGTCAAATAGCGGCCTCAGTCCGCCGAACGGCTCAGGACCGCCGGCGCGGCGCCGTCCCGGCGGCCCGGGGCAGCCGCGTCGAACGAGGGAATGCCGGTTTCCGTGCCGCCTCGCCAGACCGGGAGGCCGGACGTACCGTCCTTCCGGGCCTGCCGGCGCCCGGCACGCACCACCGCCACTGCCCCCACCAGTGCCGTCATGGAGATCACCGCTGCCTGCAGCAGCGACCGCCGCCTGCTCCGTCGACGCCTCATGTCGTTGCCTCCCGGCTCTCGCGTCCGTCTCGTCGTCCTGACTCGTTGTCATGATGAGCGCGTGACACCGGCGGTTCGGGACGTTTCGGAACTTCGGCACCGGCCGGGTGAGTCCCGTCCGACACGGGTGGTCACGCCGGGCCGGGCCGGCCCCGGCGCAGTCGCGCCCGATCGGTCTCGCCCCGGATGGGCAGCCAGTAGAACGGGATGAACGCGGCGATCACCGCGACCCCCAGGGCGGGCACCAGGACGCCCAGCAGCGTCCCGGCGGCGATCCAGCCGAGGGCGAGCCGGAAGCGCCGGCCGATCGCCACGGCGCCCGCGGCATCGAGGGTGCTCACGAGCAGCCGGGGGTGCCGGCGCACGTACGCCCACATGATGTTGAACAGGACGGCCGCCAGCTCGAACGTGAGGCCGTGAAGGGCGACGGCGACGCGCTCGCCCTGCCCGTCGCGGAACGCCTGGGACAGCACCGAGGCGGCGAAGGGCAGGAACGCGATGTCCATGAGCAGCACCGTGTTGAGGAACAGCACCGCCCGGTCGGCGGTACGGATCTGGTCGAACATGACGTGGTGGTTGGCCCACACCTGGCCGATCAACATGAACGTGACGACGTAGGCCAGGTAGGACGGCCAGAGCGTGACGAGGCCGTGCAGCAGGTGCCCACTGTCCCGCGGCGGGCGGATCTCCAGGACGAGCAGCGTGACGGCGATGGCGATCACCGCGTCGCTGAACGACACGACCCGCGAGGGATCCCGCTCCACACCGAACGGGGACGACCTTCCTGACCTGCGGGCGGGCTCTGTCACCGCCCCAGCATCGGGCACCGGCCCCGGCGGGGCGCGGACGCCGGGCGGCATTTCGCGGCGTCGTACACCGAAGGGGGCCGACGGACCGCTGACCAGCGGCCCGTCGACCCCCCCGGGTCGGTGCTACTGCTTGCCGCCGCCGGACCGGAACGCCACCCAGGCGTCGCTCATCCGGTCCGCCTGTCCGGCGGTGAACATGTCCATGCAGGAGTCCTGCGTGTAGTCCATGAAGTTGTGGATCGGGTCCAGCCCGGGTGCGGTGCAGGTGTCCGCGCCGACCGGGCAGTTGAACTGGGGCGCCGCCTCACGCGGGGTGTCCGCGACGTAGTCGCCGGAGGCGGAGCACCCGTGCGCGAAGGTGTGCTCCAGCATCAGCCAGTGCCCCACCTCGTGCGTCAGCGTGTCGCCGAGGGCGTACTTGCCCGCCGTACCGCCCGGCATCGACTCGTCGAGCATCACGACGCCGTCGATGTAGTCCCGGCCGTTGTTGTAGCCCTTCGGGAAGTACGCCCAGCCGAGGAGGCCGCCGCCGATGTTGGCCGCGTACACGTTCAAGGTGCGGGCGTCACCGGTGTAAAGCGCCTGCTTCATGTCGCGCTCGTTCTTGCCGGGCACGACCGTGTACCAGTCGCTGTTCACGGTCCACGTCGTGTTCACGAGAGAGAACCGGAACGGCGTGTCGGAGGCGTTGGCCGCCGTCTGGCCGGCGAACGAGTCGTTGAGCACCTTCATCTGGGCCGCGATGAGGGTGTTCCACCGGGTCGTCTCGGCCGCGCTGAGGGCGTGGTCGGAGACCATGTGGAAGACCGTGGGGATGGTGACGCTGCCGTTGGGCAGGCGCGGCGAGTCCTTGATGACGCCGTAGGCGTTCGCCTCGTTCTTGGAGTACAGCTCGGGTTCCTTGGCCGTGGCGCCCTCGGCCACGCGCGCCGCGCTGTGCCCCTCGGCGCCCGGTGCACACGCCGCGACGCCGGGAGAGGCGGTCGCGAGCGCCGCCGTGACCGCCGCCGCCGATGCGCCGCCGGAGGCCAGGAACGTCGCCGCGGTCGCGGTCAGGACCGCCAGTTGGAAGGTGGATCTTCTGTGCATCCTTGCACCTTTCGCCGGGATGGAGCCACCGACCGGAGTGGACGGGGGTCGCCCGCCGGCCGGTCCGCGACATCGTCGTCCCGGTATGAGAACACGCCGGTGACCTGAGGAGAAGAACCCATCAGGCAGCGTTCGCACCCGGCTGGTGACAGGCCGCCGCCGGCATGGGAACCTACCCGTCGGTAACGTCCTCGGCGGAAGGCAGTGACATGGCGGACCTGACAGCGCTGGCGGATCCGGGCGCCCAGCAGCCGGCGGCGCTCGATCCGGCCCTCGTGCGCCGCGCCTGGCGGGTGACCGAGCCACTGCACGCGATGATCTACTTCGTGCCCGAGGCGCACGAGCGGTACGCCGCCCTCGGCCTCCCCGCGCCGGCCGGCTACTTCGCCTCCCGTGCGGCCGCCCTGGGCCCGGTCGGCCCCGGCCCCGTGGTGGCCACCTTCTTCAACTTCAGCCCGGACCTGGTGGCCCGCGTGTTCCCGGCCGCCTGGGAGCGGGCGACGCCGGCCGCCGTGCTGGCCGCCCGGCGGGACGCCGCCGACGCGGCCCTGACCCGGGCGCTCGGCGACGCGGTGCGGTCCCCGGAGGTGGCCGAGGCCGCCGAGCTGGCCCGGCACGCCGCCGAGTCGGCCACCGCCCGCCCGGAGGGACGGCCACTGTCCGCCGCCCACGCCGCGCTGCCCTGGCCGGACCAGCCGCACCTGGTCCTCTGGCAGGCCCAGACGGTCCTGCGGGAGTTCCGCGGCGACGGGCACGTGGCCGCCCTGGTGCTCGCGGGCCTGACCGGGTTGGAGGCGCTGGTGCTGCACGCCGCCTCCGGCGAGGTGCCGGTCCGCTTCCTGCGCCGCACGCGCGGGTGGACCGGCGAGCAGTGGGCGGACGCGGCCGAGCGGCTGCGCGGGCGCGGGCTGGTCGAGGGCGACGAGCCGACCCTGACCGACCGCGGACGGGCGCAGCGCGCGTGGCTCGAGGCGGCCACCGACCGGCTCGCCACGCCCGCGTACGAGGTGCTCGTCGCCGAGGGGTGCGCCCGGCTCACCGAACTGACCCGGCCGTTGAGCCGGGCCGTTGTCGACGCCGGGCTGCTCGACGTCGACAACGCCGTTCCGCGCCGCGCCTGAGCCCGGCCGGTCACACGCCGACGCACTCAGGTCAGGTCGAGCTGCACCGTCGCGATCTCCCAGGCCCGCAGCGGCAGCCGGACCAGGCCGTCCCCGTCGACCGTGAGCGGCTCGCCGGTCCGGCCGAGCAGGTCGGCCCGCCACGCCCCGCGGACCGCCGCGCCGCCGAGCACGGCCGTGGTGTCGACCGGGGTCTGCGCCACCACGCGTACCTCGGTGCGGCCGGCCCGGTCCCGCACGCTGGTCAGCGCGACCCCGGGACCGTCGACGGAGAGCCCGGCCGCCGGCGCGGGCAGCGCCGTGGCGGGGTCGGCGGTGCCGGGGAACGCCAACAGCTCGTGCCGGTACGCCTCGGCCGCCGCCACCACCCCGGCCTCGTGCCAGGCGCCCCGGTACGGCAGCACCGCTAGCTCGACGGTGCGGAGGCCGCGGCACTGCGCCTCGGGCGTCGGCAGCTGCGGACCGGCGGGCTCGTCGCGCAGCGCGTGCCGGTTGCGCGACAGCATCCCGATCGACCGCAGCACCGTGACCGCCAGCTCGCGGCCGGCGTCGGTCAGCTCGTACTCGGTGGGCTGGGTCAGCAGCACGGCGAGCGCGCCGTCCGGCCCGCCCGCGGCCACGAACCCGTTGGCCGGGAACGTGGGCAGCGGCACCTCGCCGCCACCACCCTCGGCCGTCAGGCCACGCGCCACGACGGCGAACTGCCCCTCGGCGTACGAGGTGTCGGCCGGCGACGGCAGCGGCAGGTGCAGCCGGACCCGGTGGTCGTCGCAGCGGTTGTCGAACTCGACGCGCAGCCGGACGAAGGCCTCACCGCGGCGCAGCTCGACCCGGGTGGTCACGATGATCGGCTCCCGGTCCACGGCGCGGGAGCCGGCGTCGACGTCCGCGGACACCGGCCAGCGGTACTCGCGTACCACGTCGAGGACGGCCACCAGCGGCCCGTCGTGGCGCACCACGGTACGCACCGCCCGCGGCTTGTCGACCAGTTCGTCGGCGGCCGGCGGGGCGTAGTTGTAGCTGTCGCCCACGTCGCCCCCGTCGACGATCCGGCCGACCCCGTCCACGGTCACCCCGTCCGGGGTGGACAGCGCCAGGGTGCCGTCCTCGGCGACGTCGACCCGGAGCAGGCCGTTGTCGAGGCTGCGGCCGGCCGCCGTCACCGGGTCCGACGCGGGCGTGCCGGTCGCCGGGAGCGGCGCCGGCCGGACCGCCGTGTGCCCCAGCGGCGGCACGTCGACCAGGGCGGCGACGGTGGCCCGGGCGGCGGCGAGGATGCGTACCCGCCACCGGTCGGCCGGGCCGGCGGCCGCGAGCGCCAGTCGCACGTCCTCGACGTCGAAGGCCGGATCGCCGTGCCGGGCCACGTGGAAGGTGAGGGTGGCGTCCTCGGGCGACACCGACCAGGCGGTCACCTCCTGGCCGTAGAGCTCCCGCCCGTGCACCCGGGTGAGCACGGCCGGCAGGTCGGCCGCCGGCACCACGTCGTCGGCGAGCAGCGTGCGGCCCCGGTCGAGGACCTGGGTGGCCACGCTGCGCCCGGCGGCGTCGGCGAGCGCCACGCCGCCGTCGTCGGGCAGCGCCACGTCCAGGCACACCAGGGCGGTACGCGCCGCCGGGGTCGGGTTGAACAGCAGGTAGCCGTCCCGCGGCACGGCGGCCGACAGCCGCGCGCCGACCAGGTCGCAGACCGCGCGGCCCAGCTGGTCGGCCTCGGCGAGCCGGGCGGCCACCTGCTCGGCGGTCTCGTCGCAGCCGCAGCCGGTCACCGAGTCGTGGCAGCTCGCGTCGATCAGCCGGGTCCAGGCCATGTCGAGGAAGCGCTGCACGGACCCGTCGTGGGTGAGCGCGGCGAGCGGTTCGGCGTACCGCTCGACGCGCCGCTCGGCGCGGTTCATGGCCTGCTTCAGGTGGGCGCGGACGGAGATCACGCCGGGCAGGATGTTGGCCCGGGCGTGCGAGCGCAGCTCGCCGCGCACGACGGGCAGGCCGTCGACCGTGGCCGGTTGGGTGGCGAAGTACTCGGCGAGGGTGCCCAGCCGGAGCCGGGTGCCGGGGACGTCCGCGGTGGCCAGCAGGTCGGGCGCGTCCGGGGCCGGCGCGGCGTGGTCGGTGCCGTACATGGCCAGGACCGGGGTGTCGTCGCCGGCCGGGCGCCAGCCGGCGAGCCGGTCGGCGAGGTCACCGGCCCGGCGGGTCACCTGCCCGGCGTTCTCCATCAGCGCGGCGGCGTTGCCGTAGCCGCCGGGCAGGTACTGCGTGCGGATCGTGGTGCCGTCCGGCGCCTGCCACGCGAAGGCGTGCCGGTGCACCCGCTCCGGCACACCCCGGAACACGCAGGCGTGGGCCAGCCCGGCGCCCGCCAGGATCTGCGGCATCTGCGCGATGTGGCCGAACATGTCGGGCAGGTAGCCGACCGGCATGGCGCCGCCCAGGTCGGCGCTGCGGGCCAGCCCGCGTTCCAGGTTGCGCACGATGTTCTCGCCGGAGCAGAGGAACTCGTCGAGCAGGATCTGCCAGGGGCCCACCGACAGCCGTCCGGCCCGGACCAGCTCGATCACCTGCTCCCGCCGCTCCGGGCGGACCTCCAGGTAGTCGTCGACCGCGGCGAGCTGCCCGTCGAGGGTGAACCGCTGCCGCGGGTCGCGCTCCATCCGGTCGAACACGTCGTCGAGCAGCGCCACGAGCCGCAGCCGGAACCGCTGGAACGGCTCGTACCACTCCCGGTCCCAGTGGGTGTGTGGCACCACGATGATCTCGGTCGGTCGCGTCATCAGCTCGCCGCCTCTCCGCCGATCGCCGCCCCGGTGAGCTCCCCGTAGCGGCGTACCACCTGCTGGCTGGTCCGTACGTCGGCCGCGCCCTCGGCGATGCCGGTGAGCGGCGCGGCGCCCGCCGTGACCATCGCGTGGAACGCGACCAGCTCCTGCTCGAACGCCTCGGTCACCGACCGGTACGCGGCCCGCCGCTCACCGCCGCCGTGCTCGTCCACCACGGTCAGCGTGGTCGGCGCGTTCAGCAGGTACGGCGAGGGGAACACCAGCTCCAGCGAGCCGCGCGCGTGGTGCAGGGTGACCGTCTCGCGGTAGGCCGGATAGTCCGGCAGGTTGAGCCACCGGATGCCGTAGCGGGCGCCGTCCGGCAGCCGCCCGCTGATCTCCACCGACGGCTCGGCCGGGCCGTCCGGCGTGAGCGGCCAGGTGGCGACCTGCTCCACGGTGGCCGGTGCCCCGGTGAACAGCCGCAGCAGGGACAGGTCGTGCGAGATGCTGTTGATCAGGATCTGGTAGAGCGCGCGGGCGCCCGGGTCGGTGCCGACGGCCGCGTCGAGCAGCGCGCGGTCGGCGGCGGAGAAGCGGGCCACCTCCTCGGCCGGCACGTCCCCGGCGGACGGTGGCAGGTTGGCGAAGCGCAGCTGCCGGTCGCCGCCGGCGTGCAGCACGGTCACCTCCACGGCGTGCACCCGCTCCGGGCCGCCGAGTTCCGCCAGCAGCCGCGCGGCCTCGGCCACGGCCGGGTCGTACTGCTTCATGTAGCCGACCATCAGCGCCGGGCTGCCGGCGCCCAGCTCGGCCAGCCGGGCCGTCTCGGCGCGCGTGTAGGCCAGCGGCTTCTCGCACAGCACGGGCAGGCCCGCGCGCAGCGCCAGCGCGGCCAGGTCCCCGTGCGAGCCGGACGTGGCCAGCAGCACGGCGTCGCAGCCGCCGTCGGTCACCATCCGCGCCGCGTCGGCGTAGCGGCGGGCGGGCTCGACGCCGTACCGCTCGCCCAGCTCGGTCATCCGGGACGGGGACAGGTCGGCCAGCGCGACGATCTCGAACAGGTCGCTCCGGCGTTGCAGCAGCGGCAGGTGCACGGTGCGGGCGATGATGCCCAGCCCGGCCACCGCGATCCGGATCCGCTTGCCCGGCTCGGTCATCGCAGCGCCTCCTCGAGCCACCGCCGGTTGTCGTGCTGGTCGGCGCGGATCCGGTCGAGGTCCCCGCCCTCGGGGGCGTCCTGCTCGACGACCAGCCAGCCGGTGTAGCCGATGTCGTCGAGAGCGGCGAACACCCCGGCGAAGTCGACGTCGCCGCGGCCCAGGGCGCAGAAGCCGCCGGCGGCCACCACGTCCATGAGGCCCCCGCCGGCCGCCCGGGCCCGCGCGTGGGCGGCGAGGTCGGCGTCCTTCAGGTGCACCTGGCCGATCCGGCCGGCCCAGCGGCGTACGGCGGCCACCGGGTCGCCGCCGGCCAGCGCCAGATGCCCGGTGTCCAGGCAGACGGCGATGTCGGTCAGTTCGAGCAGGCGGTCGGCCTCCGCCTCGGTCTCCACGTCGGTGCCGAGGTGGTAGTGGAACACCGGTTCCAGGCCGCGCTCGCGGCACCGGTCGGCGGCCTGCTGCACCCGGGCGGCGAAGTCCGGCCAGGCTGCGGCGGGCAGCGCCGACGCCAGGTCGGTCGGGGTGCCCGGGCGGGCCATCCGGCCCGGGTTGCCGGGGCAGGCCAGGGTGGGCCGGGGCGCGAACCGGGCGTCGTCGACCGGTGCGGCCGTGAACACGTCGAGCGCAGCGTCGAGCTGGGCCAGGTCCTCGGCGAAGCCGGCGGGGTCGGCGAAGCGCAGGTCGACCCAGCCGCCGGCCAGCCCGATGCCGGCCGTGGCCAGCCGGCGCGCGAGGGTCTCGCCGGTGCCCAGGTAGCCGATCGGCCCGGAGTCCACGCCGGTGTAGCCGTCGCGGGCCAGCGCCGCGAGCAGCTCGTCGGGGCCGACCGGTGCGCCGGTGGGCTGGTAGATGCCGTAGTTGACCGGAGCGCCGGCCACCCGCGTCCGTGCGGTCAGCTGCACAGTGCGATCACCTCCATGCGGTGGGACTCCAGGACGTGCAGCCCGTCGCCGGCCGGCAGCAGGCACCGGTCGCCGCGGACCAGCCGGTGCCGGCCGTCCGGGTAGGCCAGCAGCGCGCCGTCGGCGTCGAGCGCCAGCAGCTCGTCACCGAGGCGCAGCAGCAGCGGCCCGCCGGGGTCGGCCGAGATGGCGGTACGGCCGCCGCGCAGCCCGTCCAGCAGGGCGTCGCCCGGTGCGCCGTCGCGGTCGGCGAGCACCCAGGTGGTGGGGGAGCCGGGCGGCGCGTCGTCGCCGGGGCGGTGGAAGTCGCTGCCGCCGATCGCCACGACGTCCGGCCGCCAGGCGCGCGCCCAGGCCAGCGGGGCGCCCCAGGTGCGGTCCCACCAGCCGGAGTGCCAGACCTCGACCAGCGTGGTGCGCTCGGTCAGCGGCTGCCGCCAGGCGCAGTCGCCGCCGAGGGGGTGGTTGACCGACATGAGCCCGCCCTCGCGCCGGGCCGCCGCGAGCCACTCGTCCGGCGGGCGGCGGAAGTCCACCCAGCCCACTGGGCCGAACACGTTGGCGTGCCCCCGGTCGGTGGTCACCTCCTGGCCGGGCAGCAGGGTGATGCCGTAGTGGTCGGAGGCGGCCGGCAGCCACGGGTGGTGGCTGACCGTGTTGTGGTCGGTGACGGCGAGGAAGTCCAGGCCGCGGCCCGCGGCGAGCGCGGCCAGCTCGTCGATGGTCTGGCTGCCGTCGCTGTGCACGGTGTGCGCGTGCAGGTCGCCGGCGAGCCAGCGCCGGCCGTCGACGGTGGGCAGGTCGCGGCGGGGCGGGCGGTCGGGGCGCGGTGGCTGCGCCGGTGCGGGTGGCGCGGGCGGCGGGGTGGTGCTGGTGGTGGCGGTGACCTCGTAGGCCAGCCCGTCGGGCGGGATGCGGTGCAGCCGCAGCAGCACCTGCCACTCGCCGGGCTCCAGCTCGCCGGGCAGGTAGCCGGGGGTGGCCCAGTCGGCGGCCACGGTGTAGCCGTCCCGGGCGCCGCCCGACCAGCCGCGGAACCCGTCCGGCCCGACGCAGCCCAGGTCGAGCACCCCGGCCTCGCGGGGATAGTCCAGCCGGACGGTGAGTGCGGCGGTGCCCGGCGGGACCGGGACCGGCAGGGCGCGCAGCACCTCGTCGGCCCGGTCCTGCAGCGTCCACCTGCCGCGGTGCACGACCACGGTCAGCTCCGCACGGTGGCGTCGGCGCGTGGGGCCGGTACGCCGGCCGCGGCGGTGACCAGGTTCCCGTCCCGGTAGAGCAGCGAGCGGCCGGGGCGGGGCACCGCCCAGCCGGTGTCGCCCGGTTCGGGTTCGCCGCCCTCGGGCACCACGACCTGCACGCTCGTCCGGCCCGCGCCGGTGTCGTCGCCGGCCGGGGCGTCGTCGCTCGCCCCGGTGTCGTCGCTCGGCACGTCCAGCGAGACCAGGGAGACGCTGCCCAGGTTCTCCACGACGACGACCTCGCCGGTGAGGGCGCCGGGGACCGCGGTGGGGGAGTAGTCGAGGTATTCGGGGCGGATGCCGTAGACCAGCCGTTCGCCGTCGGTGACCTGTTCGCGCGCGCCGTCGGGCAGCGGCAGCCGGGCGCCGGCCACGGCCAGTTCGTCGCCGCGCACCCGGGCGTCGATCAGGTTCATGGGGGTGGAGCCGATGAAGCCGGCCACGAAGGTGTTGGCGGGCCGGCGGAACACCTCGGTGGGGGTGCCGACCTGGCGGATCCGGCCGCCCTCCATCACGGCGATCCGGTCGGCCAGGGCCAGCGCCTCGGCCTGGTCGTGGGTGACGAAGACGGTGGTGACGCCCAGTTCCCGCTGGAGACGCTTGAGGAAGGTGCGGGCCTCCAGCCGCAGCCGGGCGTCGAGGTTGGACAGCGGTTCGTCGAGCAGGAACACCTGCGGGTGGCAGGCCATCGCCCGGGCCAGGGCGACGCGCTGCTGCTGGCCGCCGGACAGCTGCCCGGGCCGGCGCTCCAGCAGCCCGGACAGGCCGAGCTCGTCGGCGGTGTCGGCGGCCTTGCTGCCCCGGCTGCGCCGGTCGACCTTCTTGATCCGCAGGGGGTAGGCGATGTTGTCCCGCACGGTCATGTGCGGGAACAGCGCGTAGTCCTGGAAGACCATGGCCACGTCGCGCTTGCCCGGCGGCAGGTTGGTGACGTCGCGCTCGCCGATCCGCACGTTGCCGCCGGAGGCGACCTCCAGGCCGGCGATGGTGCGCAGCAGGGTCGTCTTGCCGCAACCGGACGGCCCGAGCAGGGCGAAGAACTCGCCGTCGGCGATCTCCAGGTCGAGGGCGTCCAGGGCGCGTACCCCGCCGGGGTAGACCTTGGTCAGCTCGCGCATCGTGATGGCGGACATCAGCGCTTGATCCCTCCGTGGAAGCGGAACCCGTACCGGCTGCTGACGAAGACGAACATGAGCGCCACCGGCAGCGAGTAGAGCAGGGAGAAGGTGGAGAGCAGCCGCAGGTCGGCCTGCCCGCCCTCGGTGTAGAGCGTGTACATGATCACTGCGGCGGGTGCCTTGTCCGGCCCGCGCAGCAGCAGGAACGGCACGAGGAAGTTGCCCCAGACGTTGGCCACGGCCCAGACCCCGACGGTGGCCAGGCCCGGGCGGACCAGCGGCACCACGATGTGCCGCATGATCTGCAACGGGCTGGCGCCGAAGACCCGGGCCGACTCCTCGTAGGACGTCGGGGTGGAGTCCATGAAGTCCTTGAGGATGAAGATGGCCGCCGGCAGCAGCCCGCCGCTGAGGATGAGGATGACGCCCAGCCGGGAGTCGATGAGGTTGAGCCGGAAGGCCAGCTCGAACAGCGGCACCATGGTGGCGGTGCCGGTGACGATCGACGACAGCAGCAGCAGGCCGTAGAGCAGCGCGTCGCGGCCCGGTACCCGGACCCGGCTCAGCGCGTACGCGGCGAGCGCCGCGAACGTCACCACGAGCAGGGCGGTGCCGGCCGCCAGGTAGACCGAGTTGAGCAGCGAACTCAGCGCGTACGGGTTGTCGAGCAGCGCGCGGAAGTTGTCCAGGGTGAACCGCGGCAGCGAGGCCGTGACGGTCGGGGTGTCGTCGAACGGGGCGGTGGCCAGCCACAGCAGCGGCAGCGCGAAGAAGCCCAGCACGAGGCAGAGGAACGTGTAGCGGCCGACCTGGGCGAGCACGTGGCGTACGGCGACCGTGGACCGGGCCGCCTCGGTGGTGGGCGCGGGCGCCGTGTCGGTGGTCACGCCGACTCCTTCCGCCGGCCCAGCATGCGCAGGTAGATCAGCGCGATGACCAGGTTGATCAGCAGCATGACGAACGAGATGGCGGCGCCGAAGCCCAGCTCACCGCCGGAGAGCGCCACCTTGTAGACGTAGACCGGCAGGATCTCGGAGCGCTGCTCGGGCCCGCCCGCGGTGATGAGGAACGGCGCGAAGTCGTTGAACGTCCACAGGCTGATCAGCAGCAGGTTGGTCAGCACGTGCCCGCGGATGCGCGGGAACACCACGTCGCGCAGCTGCTGCCAGGTCGAGGCGCCGGCCAGCCGGGCGGTCTCCAGGTGCGAGCGCGGGACGTTCTCCAGCGCGGCGGCGTAGAGCATCATCGAGAACGCCGTGCCGCGCCAGGTGTTGAAGACGATGATCGACAGCATCGGGTGGTCCAGCAGCCACGCCGTCCCGGGGATGCCGAGCAGCGCGTTGAGCGTGCCGGCGTCGCGGTCCAGCAGGGCGATCCACAGGAACGCGACCACCGAGCTGGGCAGGATCCAGGACAGCAGGACGAACCCCTCGACCACCCGGCGCAACGGGCCGCGCCGGTCGCGCAGCGCGAACGCGATGGCGAAGCCGAGCCCGGCCTGGCCGATCACCGCCGAGCCGAGCACGAACTGCAGGGTCAGCAGCAGGGAGGTGCGGAACCGCTCGTCGCCGAGGGCGCGGGTGTAGTTGTCCAGGCCCACGACCTCGGGGTGGGCGGCCGCCAGGCCGGTCAGCCGGTAGTTGGTCACGCCCAGGTAGATGGTCCAGGCGGCCGGCACCACGAGGAAGACCAGGATGAGCACCATGGCCGGGACGAGGAAACCGGTGGCCCGGGCCCGGCCGAGGCCGGCGGCGTCGGGGGCCGGGGAGGCGCCCGGAACCGGGCGCACTCCCTCGACCACCTCGTCAGGAGGTGACGTTACCTGGACCACCGACGAACCCTTCGACCTTCTTCTGGTACGCGGCGGCCGCCTCGTCGGCGCTCTTGCCCGCCGTGGCGGCGGCGGTCGCCTCTTGGAGCGCCACCGACACCTGCGGGTACACCGCGAGCGGCGGCCGGTACGCGGTGAGCGGCAGCACCTTCTCGGCGACGAAGTTGAGCATCGGGTCGGCGGCGAGGACCTCCTTGTTGACGTCCGTCCGCGCGGTGATCCGGGCGGCGCCGGCGAGTTCCGCCTTGACCGCCTCCGCCGAGGACATGAACGCCAGAAGCTCCCACGCCTGGGCGGGGAACTTGGAGTTGGGATTGAGCACCCGGACGCCGCCGCCGGACATGCTGACGAAGTCCTGGCCGCGGATGCCGGCGCCGGGCTGCTTGGCGGGGATCATCGCGTACCCGACGGTGGTGTCCCGGTCGGCCATCTTGGCGATGCCGTCCTTCGGGTTCACGACGCTGCGCCAGAAGTAGTCGCCCTCGCCGAGGATGCCGATCTTGCCGGCGGCGAACTCGGCGAACGACTTGTCCCGCCCCTTGGCCTCCTGCTGGAGCTTCGGGTCGCCCAGGCCGCCACCGTAGATCTTGGTGTAGAAGTCGAGCATGTCCTTGACCGGCTGGGTGGCGCCGGCCCACTTGCCGTCCTTGTAGATCTCGCCGCCCGCGCCGACCAGCAGCGGCAGGGCGCCCTGCATGGAGGTGGCCTCGCCCATCGCGGTGCCGGCGTTGATCTGGATCGGCGTCACCCCGGGCAGCGCCTTGAGCTTCGCGCCGGCGTCGAGGATCTCCTGCCAGCTCTTCGGCTGCCAGTCGGCGGGCAGGCCGGCCCGGGCGAACAGCTTCTTGTTGTAGTAGAGGACCCGGCCGTCGGTGCCGAGCGGGACGCCGTAGCGCTTGTCCTCGAACGAGCCGAGACCCTGCACGGTCTCCGGGATCTGGGACCAGCCCTCCCAGGAGTCGACCTGGTTTCCGGCGATGTCGGACAGCGGCTTGAGGTAGCCGGCCTGGACGAACTCACCGACCCAGATGCCGTCCACGGCGATCACGTCGGCGCCGCCCTTGGAGCGCAGGTCGAGGGCCAGCTTGGTCTTGTACTGCTCGTCGTCGACGCCGCTGGGCACGAACGTCACCTTGGCGGTGACGCCCTTGGCCTTCTGCGCCTCGACGAACTTGGGGATGACCCATTTCTCGATCCACTCCGCGCCCGCGGAGTTCTTCCCGCCGACGATCGAGTTGGCGGAGATGGTGAGGGTGATGTTCTTGGCGTCCTTGCCGGCGGGCTCGTCCGAGCCACCGCAGGCGGTGGCGGCGAGGGCGACGGCGGTGAACGCGGCGAGCACGCCGGCGGCGCGTCTCGGCTTGGCTGACATGGGCTGTTTCCCTTCGCAAGGAGGAACTTCGAAGAGACTCACGGGTCGCCCCGTCGGCCGCAGGTCCGCCGCCGGCGGTGCTTGCGGCCACAATGTCATGACAGCCTGACGACGTAAATACCTGTCACTGAAATGAGCGCGAAACATCCACCGTCACCGCTCGGCGACGGTCACCTCGAGGGAGTAGCGGCTGGCCCGGTAGATGTGCGCGCCGTGCTCGACGTAGCGGCCCTGGTCGTCGTAGGCGGTACGGGTCATGGTGAGCAGCGGTGCGCCGCGCCGCTCGCCGAGCATCTGCGCCTCGGCAGCGGTGGCTGCCCGGGCGCCGATCCGCTGGCTGGCGCCCCGGATCCGCCGTCCTCCGGCGCGGAGGATCGCGTAGAGACCGTCGGCCTGCAACGCCGCCATGGTGATCCGTGGCAGGTCGACCGGGAGCCAGTTCTCCATGAGCGCCAGGGGCTCCCCGTCGGAGAAGCGCAGCCGGCGCAGGTGCTGCACCTCGCCGCCGGGTGGCACGCCGAGCGCCGCGGCGACCGCCGGTGGGCAGGCCACGGTGGCCAGTTCCAGCACCGAGGTGGACGGCCGCTGGCCGGCCCGGACCAGGTCGTCGTGCAGGCTGGTGAGCTCGACGGCCCGCCGGACCTCACCGCGGACGACCTGGGTGCCCACGCCGCGCCGGCGGATGATCAGTCCCTTGTCGACGAGATGCTGGATGGCCTGCCGCACAGTGGGCCGGGACAGCCCCAGCCGGTCGGCAAGCTGCAACTCGCTGTCCAGGCGGTCGCCCGGGGCCAGCTCACCGCGCTGGATCGCCGCGGCGAACTGCTCCGCGACCTGGAAGTAGAGCGGGACCGGGCTGCTGCGGTCGACCGCGATCTCGGGACCGGTCACGGAAACCTCCTCGCTGCGGCTGAGCGGGATCGGGCGTGCTGATGCGCGCCACTGTACCGAAGCGATCACGGAGCGCAGAGCACGGATGTCATGACAACACATTGACACAACTCGTAGAGCACTGTTACCAATCAGGGACGGAATCGAGCTGGCGGACACGCCGACGCCGGCCGGGACGGAGGGCGCCGCATGCTCGATGTGCTCACCATCGGCCGGGTCGGGGTGGACATCTATCCGTTGCAGGTCGCCACGCCGCTGGCCGAGGTCGAGACGTTCGGCCGGTTCCTCGGCGGCAGCCCCACCAACGTGGCGGTCGCGGCCAGCCGGCAGGGCCTGCGCGCCGGGCTGATCACCCGCACCGGGGCCGACGCCTTCGCGAGCTACGTGCACCGGGCGCTGCGCGAGTTCGGTGTGGACGACAGCCAGGTCCACCCCGTCGAGGGGCTGCCCACCCCGATCACCTTCTGCGAGATCTTCCCGCCGGACCACTTCCCGCTGTGGTTCTACCGCACCCCCACGGCACCGGACCTCCAGATCCGCCCCGAGGAGCTGGACCTCGACGCCATCACCTCGGCCCGCGTCTTCTGGCTCACCGGCACGGGCCTGTGCCAGCAGCCCAGCCGCGACGCGCACACCGCCGCGCTCGCCGCCCGGGCCGGTCGCCCGCACACCGTGCTGGACCTGGACTACCGGCCGATGTTCTGGCCCGACCCGGCGGCCGCGACCGCGGCCGTCGCCGAGGCGCTGCCCCGGGTCACCGTCGCCGTCGGCAACCTCGACGAGGTGGAGATCGCGGTCGGCACCCGCGACCCGGACCGGGCCGCCGACCTGCTGCTCGAACGCGGCCCCCGGCTCGCCGTGGTCAAGCTCGGCCCGGCGGGCGTGCTGGCCCGCACGGCCGAGCAGAGCGTACGGGTGCCGCCGGTGCCGGTGGACGTGGTCAACGGCCTGGGCGCCGGCGACGCGTTCGGCGGCGCGCTCTGCCTAGGGCTGCTGCGCGGCTGGCCGCTGGAGCGGACCATGCGCTTCGCCAACGCCGCCGGTGCGATCGTCGCCTCCCGACTGGCCTGCTCCGCCGCCATGCCCGACTACGCCGAGACCGCGGCGCTGGCCGGGGACGCCGCGTCGCCGCCCGCGCCGCCGACCGCCGTCCTGACAGGAGAAGACCGGTGAGCACCGAGTACGACGCGCTGACCCGCACCCGCGCGCACCGGCCGCAGGCCATCGCCGAAGCCGCCGCCCGCCGTACCCGCCGGCCCTGGCCCGAACCCGGCCGGCCGCTGTTCGTCATCGCCGCCGACCACCCGGCCCGCGGCGCCCTCGGGGTGCGGGACCGGCCCATGGCCATGGCCGGCCGGGCGGACCTGCTCGACCGGCTGCGGGTGGCGCTCTCCCGGCCCGGCGTCGACGGCGTGCTCGGCACCCCCGACATCCTGGAGGACCTGCTGCTGCTCGGTGCGCTGGAGAACCGCCTGGCCATCGGCTCGATGAACCGCGGCGGGCTCTCCGGGGCCGCCTTCGAACTCGACGACCGGTTCACCGCCTACGACGCCGACAGCATCGCCGCCATGCGCTACGACGGCGGCAAGATGCTCTGCCGCATCGACCCGGACGACCCGGCGACCGCCTCGACCCTGCAGGCCTGTGCCCGGGCGGTCACCGCGCTCGCCGCGCACCGCACCGTGGCCCTCGTGGAACCGCTCTGGGTGGCCCGCGAGGGCGGCCGGGTCAGTGCCGACCTGCGCCCCGAGGCCGTCATCAAGGGGGTCAGCGTCGGGCAGGCGCTCGGCGCGACCAGCGCGTACACCTGGTTGAAGCTGCCGGCCGTCGACGAGATGGAGCGGGTGATGGCCGCGACCACGCTGCCGGTCCTGCTCCTCGGCGGGGACCCGGTGGAGGCGCCCGACGTGGTGTACGCCCGGTGGGCGCGGGCGCTGCGGCTGCCCGGCGTGCGCGGCCTGGTGGTCGGCCGGGCGCTGCTGTACCCGCCCGACGACGACGTGGCCGCCGCCGTGGACCTGGCCGGCTCGCTGCTGCCCACCGGGCAGGACGCATGAGGGCCCGCGACGCCCACCTGCCCTGGGGCGGTGCCGCCCGCGGGCCGTGGGCGCTGGAGGTCACCCCCGAGCGGGCCGGCTGGACCTACGCGGGGCTGCGGGTGCTCACCCTGCCGGCCGGCGGCGAGGTCACCTTCGCCACCGGTGACGAGGAGATGCTGGTCCTGCCGCTGGCCGGCGTCGCCACCGTGCGGTGCGACGGGCTGCGGCTCGACCTGACCGGACGGGCGTCGGTGTTCGCGGCGGTCACCGACTTCGCCTACCTGCCCCGCGACGCCGAGGTGACGATCCACGGCAGCGGCCGCTTCGCGCTGCCGTCGGCGCGGGCCACCCGCCGGCTGTCGCCCCGCTACGGGGCGGCCCGGGACGTGCCGGTGGAGCTGCGCGGCGCCGGGGCGGCCAGCCGGCAGGTCAACAACTTCTGCGCGCCGGACGCCTTCGACTGCGACCGGCTGGTCGCCGTGGAGGTGCTCACGCCCGGCGGCAACTGGTCGTCGTACCCGCCGCACAAGCACGAGCAGGACCGGGCGTACGACGACGGACGGGTCGAGGCCGCGCTGGAGGAGGTCTACTACTTCGAGGTGGCCGGCGGTGAGCCCGGCGACGGTCCGGTGGGCTACCAGCGGGTCTACGGCACCGCCGACCGGCCGATCGACGTGCTCGCCGAGGTGCGCACCGGCGACGTGGTGCTCGTCCCCTACGGCTACCACGGGCCGTCGATGGCCGCGCCCGGCTACGACCTCTACTACCTGAACGTGCTGGCCGGACCCGGGGCCGCGCGGACCATGGCCTGTGTGGACGATCCCCGGCACGGCTGGATCCGGGGCAGCTGGGCGGGCCAGCCGGTGGACCCGCGGCTGCCCCTGACCCGGCCCGGAACGAAAGAGGCGTGATGCCCAGGTTGACGGTGGCACAGGCGGTGGTGGCCTTCCTGGCCCGGCAGTTCTCCGAACGCGACGGGCGGCGGCAACGGCTGATCCCGGCCTGCTTCGGCATCTTCGGGCACGGCAACGTCGCCGGGCTCGGCGAGGCCCTGGCGACCGCGGGCGCGGACCTGCCCTACCACCTGTGCCGCACCGAGCAGGGCATGGTGCACACGGCGGCGGCGTACGCCCGGATGACCGACCGGCTCAGCACCCTGGCCTGCACCACCTCGATCGGCCCCGGAGCCACGAACCTGGTGACCGGCGCCGCGGGCGCCACCATCAACCGGCTGCCGGTGCTGCTGCTGCCAGGCGACATCTTCGCCACCCGGGTGGCCAACCCGGTGCTGCAGGAGCTGGAGGACCCCCGCTCCTACGACGTGAGCGTCACCGACGCGCTGCGGCCGGTCTCCCGCTACTGGGACCGGATCAACCGGCCGGAACAGCTGCCGGCCGCGCTGCTGGCCGCCATGCGGGTGCTGACCGACCCGGCGGAGACCGGCGCCGTCACCCTCGCGCTGCCGCAGGACGTGCAGGTCGAGGCGTACGACTGGCCGGACGAGCTGTTCGCCGAACGGGTCTGGCACGTGCCGCGCCCCCGCGCCGACGAGGCGGCGCTGGGCCGGGCGGCCGCGATCGTGCGGACGGCCCGCAGGCCGCTGCTGGTGGCCGGCGGCGGGGTGATCTACAGCGGGGCCACCGGGGCGCTGCGCCGGTTCGCCGAGGAGCACGGGGTGCCGGTGGCCGAATCCCAGGCCGGCACCGGCGCGCTGCCGCACGGCCACCCGCTCGCCCTCGGCGCGATCGGCGTCACCGGCACCACCGCGGCCAACGAGATCGCGGCCGCCGCCGACGTGGTCATCGGGGTGGGCACCCGCTACAGCGACTTCACCACCGCCTCCGGCACCCTCTTCGGCGACGGGGCGCAGTTCGTGAACCTCAACGTCACGCGCTTCGACGCCGCGAAGCTGTCCGGCACGCAGGTCGTCGGCGACGCGCGGGAGAGCCTCACCGCCCTCGACGCGGCCTGCGCCGGCTGGGCCACCGAGCCCACGTACCGGGAGTCGGTGACCCGGCTGCGCGAGCGGTGGACGGCCGTGGCGGACCACGCCCGGCACGCCGACCCGGACGCGCCGCCCACCCAGACCGCGGTGATCGGCGCGGTCAACGACGCCGCCGGCCCCCGCGGCGTGGTCGTGTGCGCCGCCGGGTCGATGCCCGGCGACCTGCACCGGCTGTGGCGCAGCCGCGACCCCAAGAGCTACCACGTCGAGTACGGCTACTCCTGCATGGGCTACGAGATCGCCGGCGGGATCGGGGTGAAGCTGGCCGCGCCCGAGCGCGAGGTGTTCGTGCTGGTCGGTGACGGGTCCTACCTCATGCTGCCGAGCGAGCTGGCGACCGCGGTCGCCGAGGGCGTCAAGCTGGTCGTGGTGCTGGTGGACAACGCCGGCTTCGCCTCGATCGGCCGGCTGTCGGAGAGCGTCGGCGCGCACCGGCTCGGCACCGCCTACGTCGACCGCGCCGGGGAGCCGCTGCCGATCGACCTCGGCGCCAACGCGGCCAGCCTCGGCGCCGACCTCATCCGGGTGTCCACCATGGAGCAACTGCGGGCCGCCCTGGCCACGGCGGCGGCGGCCACCCGGACCACCGTGGTGCACGTGCGGACCGACCGCTTCGAGGCGGGTCCGGACGCCGACGCCTGGTGGGACGTGCCGGTCGCCGAGGTCTCCACCACGGACCAGGGCCGGGCCGCCCGGGCCGGATACGAGGCGGGGCGCAAGACCCGCCGCACCCACCTGCGTCCCGCCTGACGGATTCCCTGTCACGATCGGTGCCCTGCCGGACATGGGAGGGACGTGAGCTCCGCGACCGAGCACGAGGACCGCTTCCGACGCGTCTACGCCGCCGACTTCGAGCCGCTGCTGGCGTACGCCCTGCGCCGCGTCGCGGACCCGGAGGACGCGGCCGACGTCGTCGCCGAGACCTTCCTCGTCGCCTGGCGCCGGCGACGTGACCTGCCGGCCGGCGGCGAAGCCCGCCTCTGGCTCTACGGCGTCGCCCGCCGCGTGCTCGCCAACCACCACCGGGGCGGCGCACGCCGGCAGCGGCTGGGGGAGCGGCTCCGGCAACGGCTCACGGCGGTGATCGACGGGGACCCGAGCACTGCGGTGCCCGAACGGCTCGCCGTCCGGGCCGCGCTGGCCCGGCTCGGGGACCTGGACCGCGAGGTGCTGCTGCTCACCGTCTGGGAGGGACTCGAACCGCGCGAGGCGGCCGAGGTCCTCCGGGTGACCCCGGCCGCGGTCCGTACCCGCCTGTCGCGGGCGCGAGCCCGGCTCCGCGAACTCGTCGGTGACGACCTCGGCCCACCCGGACATGTACTCGACGTCGTGACCGCACCCGCCCCGAAGGAGGGCAGATGACCGAGGAGCACCTCGACCGGATGGTCCGGGACGCCGACCCCTACCGGCCCGGTGTCATCGGGCACCTCGACGGGGCCGAGCAGGCTCTCCTGGAGGAGATCATGTCCGAACCGACGCCCGACCGCGTCGCCGAAGCACCGCAGCCCCGCTCCCGAGCACGCCGCGGCCTGGTTCGCCGCCTCGCCGGCCCGCTGACCGCGGCCGCGGCGCTCGTCGGGATCCTCGCCGTGGTCACCGTCCACGGCGCCCCTCCGGAGAACCGTCAGGCGGCTCCCACGGAGACGGCCGGGCCGGCCGGTGCCAAGCCGACCACCTCGATCGCGTTCTCGCCCGTGGCGCTGAAGGCCGCCGAGGAGAACCCTCGGCTGCTGATCGACGAGCCCGGGTGGAAGGTGACCACCGTCTACGGGTTCGCCGAGAAGCAGGGCACCATCGCGTTCCGCAACGACGAACAGCAGCTGGACATGAACTGGTACCCGGCGGACCAGTACGACGGCTACCACGCGGACCGGCTGCGCGTCAGCGCCCCGGAGGCGGTGAAGGTGGACGGCTGGCCGGGTGACCTGATCCGCTACGGCGCCGAGGACTTCGCCGTCATGCTCCGCCCCCGCGACGGCGTCTTCGTCGAACTCCGCGCCGGCGGCGGGGACCGGGCCGAGTTCGACCGGCTCCTCACCCACGTCGTCCGCGTCGACGTACGCACCTGGCTGGCCGCGCTCCCGCCGGAGATCGTCACGCCGGCCCGCGTGGACGAGCGGGCCACGATCGTGCTCGCCGACATCCCGCTGCCGCCGAACTTCGACAAGGCCGCGCTGCGCGACCTCGGCACCAACGACGCCTACCAGTTCGGCGCCCAGGTGACCTCCCGGGTCGGCTGCGCCTGGATCGCCGAATGGCAGCGCGCGAAGCGGGCCGGCGACGACGCCGCGCTCCGGCGGGCCGCCGACGCGCTGCGCAGCAGCCACAAGTGGCAGGTGCTGCACCAGATGAACGACGAGGGTGACTGGCCGGAGGTGTTCTGGGAGACGGCCGACGAGGTCGCCGCCGGCAACGTACCGCGCGGCTACGAGGGGGCCTTGGGCTGCGAATGACCGTCCCGGCCGCGCCGGCACGAGAGCACCGTGAGTGCCGGCGCGGCCCGTAGGGTGGGGCGGTGATCACCTGCGTCGTGCACTACACCATCGACCCCACGCAGATCGAGGCGTTCGAACGCTTCGCCCGCGAGTGGATGCGGCTGGTGGCCAAGCACGGCGGCGTGCACCACGGCTACTTCCTGCCCGCCGAGGGCGCCAGCGACCGGGCCGAGGCGCTGTTCAGCTTCGAGAGCCTGGCGGCGTACGAGCGCTACCGCGCGCGGTTCGGTGCGGACCCGGAGTTCGTCGCGGCCGACCGCATCCGCGACGAGTCGGGCTGCGTCCTGCGCTACGAGCGCACCTTCATGCGCCCCCTCCTGCCGACCGACTCTCGTTGACCCGGCCTCGGGACGTTTCCTACGGTGCACGATGACGCCCGCGCCCGCAGTGAGGAGACCCCGCATGGCTGACTTCGTCGGCGCCGTGGACCAGGGCACGACCAGCACCCGCTTCATGATCTTCGATCACGGTGGCAACGAGGTCGGCCGCCACCAGCTCGAACACCAGCAGATCATGCCGCGGGCGGGCTGGGTCGAGCACAACCCGCTGGAGATCTGGGAACGGACCCAGACGGTGATCCAGACGGCGATGAACGAGCACGGCCTGGCCGGCTCCGACCTGGCCGCGCTGGGCATCACCAACCAGCGCGAGACCACGGTGGTGTGGAATCGCCGGACCGGCCGGCCCTACCACAACGCGATCGTCTGGCAGGACACCCGCACCGACCGGATCGCGGCGGCGCTGGAACGCGAGGGCAAGGGCGACGTGATCCGGCGCCGGGCGGGCCTGCCGCCGGCGACGTACTTCTCGGCGGGGAAGATCCAGTGGATCCTGGAGAACGTCGACGGGGTCCGGGAGGCCGCCGAGCGGGGCGAGGCGGTCTTCGGCAACACCGACACCTGGCTGCTCTGGAACCTGACCGGCGGCACCGAGGGCGGCGTGCACGTCACCGATCCCACCAACGCCAGCCGCACCATGCTCATGGACCTGGAGACGCTGGACTGGGACGACGAGCTGCTCTCGTTCTTCGGCATCCCCCGGGCCATGCTGCCGGAGATCCGGCCGTCCTCCGACCCGCGCTCGTACGGCAGCACGGTGCCGCACGGGCCGTTCACCGGCCCGGTCCGGATCACCGGTGACCTGGGCGACCAGCAGGCCGCCACGGTCGGGCAGGTCTGCTTCGCGCCGGGCGAGGCGAAGAACACCTACGGGACCGGCAACTTCCTGCTGCTCAACACCGGCACCGACATCGTGCGGTCGAAGGCCGGGCTGCTCACCACCGTCTGCTACCAGTTCGGCGACGAGGCGCCGGTGTACGCGCTGGAGGGCTCGATCGCGGTCACCGGATCGGCCGTGCAGTGGCTGCGCGACCAGCTCAAGATCATCAGCACGGCGGCGCAGAGCGAGATCCTCGCCCGCCAGGTCGAGGACAGCGGCGGCGTGTACTTCGTGCCGGCGTTCTCCGGCCTGTTCGCCCCGTACTGGCGCTCGGACGCCCGTGGCGCCATCGTCGGCCTGTCCCGGTTCAACACCGACGCGCACATCGCCCGGGCGACCCTGGAGGCGATCTGCTACCAGAGCCGGGACGTGGCCGAGGCCATGGAGCAGGACTGCGGGGTGCCCCTGGAGTGCCTGAAGGTCGACGGCGGCGTCACCGTCAACGACCTGTGCATGCAGCTCCAGGCGGACATCCTCGGCGTGCCGGTCAGCCGGCCGGTGGTCGCCGAGACGACCGCTCTCGGCGCGGCCTACGCGGCCGGGCTCGCCGTCGGGTTCTGGAAGAGCACCGACGAGCTGCGCGAGAACTGGAACGAGAGCAGGCGCTGGCAGCCGACCTGGTCCCCGGAGCAGCGCGAGACCGGCTACGCCCGGTGGAGGAAGGCGGTGGGCCGCACCCTCGACTGGGTCGACGTCGACTGAGGTGGTGCCGGCCCCGCTCGGGAACCGGTCAGCGCAGCGCGATGGTGACGGTGGCGGTCATGCCGTCGGGGCGACGGTGGAGGTGCAGCGAGTCGGCCAGGTGGTCCGCCAGCCACAGACCCCGGCCACCGGCCACGTCGCCGGGGACCTGCCGGATCGGCGGTGCGTCGACACCCGGGCCGTGATCGACGACGGCGCAGATCAGGAGGTCGTCCTGCCGCCGGAGGTGCAGGTGGCCCGTGCCGCCACCGTGGCGTACCGCGTTGGTGGCCAGCTCGTGGACGGCCAGGACGAAGCCCTCGGCCCGCACGCCGGTGAGCCCGGCAGCCGCGACGACCGCGGCGACGGCGTGCCGCAGCTCGGTGGTGGTGACGGCGGTGAAGTCCCGGGAGAGCAGCGACGAGGCCCTGTCACGCGTGTGCCCGGCCCCCACGGAGTTGATCTCGGCCGGCGGCCCGGAACCGCCCATGGAAAAGAGGCTACCTGCATTCCGAATATCCACCGCAGCCCCCCGGCCCTCCCGCTCGGGCCCCGGACCCGCCGCGGCCCGGTCGTCGCCGCCGCGGGACCCCCGGCGGGCCTGGCGGCCGCCACTCCGAGGGCGACACGGTCGCCGCGCCGAATGCGGGGTGTCCGTCACGCGACATGGCCCTTCGGGGCGAGAAGAGAACGGCAGGAGGCCTTTTGTGAATGGCTCGTTAAATGTGTACGGGGTACCGATAAAGGTGAGCGCCCGTCCGCTGTCCCGCGCTTTTCCGACAGTGCCCAGGAATGGCGTAGCCGGGCGGCACTGTCAAGAGTCCTGCCTGGTCACGGCGTATGTCGAGCGGACCCGCTGGAACCGGCAATGGTCGCATGCCGACCGGGCCGGGGTAAATGGCTGAGTCCGTTTGGCAGCAGGACCCTGGTGAATGGGATTCACCGCCGCAGAATTCGAGTCGACCGGGGAAATTGTCGCCCCGGCGGCTCTCATCTGCAGGAGGTACATCCCCATGACTCCAATGACATCGGGCGGACGCGGGGGTGCGGTCATGCGCCGCACCCTTTTCGCGTTGGCCGCCGCGATCGTCAGCGTCGGGGCCTTCGGGACCCCGGCGGTGGCCGACGGCAAACCCGTCACGCCGTCGACCCAGCCGGCCGAGGCCGTGCCGGGCGGGTTCGCGAGCTGGCGTGCGCTGTTCGCCGAGCAGGACCGGCTCAACGCGGCGGCCGGCGAGATCACGGCCGCCCGGGGCGAGGGCTTCGCGGGCGTGGTCGCCGCGCCGGAGGCCCGCAGGCTCACCGTCTACTGGAAAGGGCGGGTGCCCGGGTCGGTCCGTGACCTGGCCAGGCGGCTCTCCGTGCCGGTGAAGTTCAAGCCGGCCCGGTTCCACCAGCGCGAGATGGTCGCCGAGGCGCAGCGGCTCGCCGCCGACCCCCGGGCCGTCTCGGTGGCCGCCAAGGTCGACGGCAGCGGGCTCGCGGTGACCGTGAACGGCCGGGCGCTGGCGTCGGGCAAGCGGGACGTCCTGCGTACCGCGCGGCTGCCGCTCAGCGTGACCACCACGGCGACCGCCACGCCGCTCGACCGGCAGAACGACTTCGCCCCCTACTGGGGCGGAGCGCGCTACTACGCCGGTGGTGGCTGCACCACGGGCTTCGGGGTGTACTGGAACGACGCCCGGCAGATCCTCAGCGCCGGGCACTGCGGCGTGAACGGCCAGGTCGCGTACGACGGTGGCGGCCCCACCAACACCATGGGCCCGATCATCAACGACTGGAACCCGCGGGACACCCTGATGATCCGGGTCGCGGCCGGCGGCCGGATCTACACCGGGCCGTACAACGCGGCCACCAGCATCGGGGTCGGCGGCGCCGCGTCCGACTACGTCGGCAACTACGTCTGCACCGGCGGCTCCTCCAGCGGCGAGCACTGCAGCCTGCGGGTCGACGTGGTCAACCAGTTCGTCAACATCGGCTACGTGATCGGGCCGGTGACGCAGGCCAACCACATCGTCGCCGGGGGCTGCGCCGCCGCGCCGGGTGACAGCGGCGGGCCGGTGTACTCGTACCGGTCGGACGGCCGCGTCGACGCCCGCGGCACCGTCTCCGCCGGCGTGCTCGGCACGGCGGTCTGCCCCGGCGTGAGCCCCAACGGCTCCCGCACCGTCTGGTACGCCCCGCTGCTGCGGCCGGTCGGTGACGCGCAGATCGGTTCGCTGACCTACTACGGCGCCTCGCTCATCCAGGGCTGAGGTGACCAGCGTGGGCCGGTCCACTGAGGACCGGCCCACGCCGGTGCCTTAGGTGGCCGTTAAGAAGCGGTTCCGGCCGGTTCACCCGTCGGGGGTCGCTGGCAGACTGGGGCGATGCCGTCGGTCCATCCGCCCGTTCCGCCCGTACCCCGCCGCCGTACCCGGGTGCTCGTCGCGGTCGTCGTCGCGCTCGCCGTGCTGGCCGGGCTCGGCGCCTGGTCGCTGCGCGACCGGGTCGCCGGCGACGGTGGCGCGGCCGAACCGGCCGGCACGGCCGCGGTCACCGCGGCGGGCGGTGGCCGGGACTGCGCGGGCCGGCCGGCCCGCGCGACCCGCGAGCTGCGCGGCATGTGGATCACGACGGTCAACAACATCGACTGGCCGAGCCGGCGGGGGTTGCCGGCCGAGGCGGCGCGGGCCGAGTTCCGCGGCTGGCTGGACCTGGCGGTGCGCCGCAACCACAACGCGGTCTTCGTGCACGTGCGGCCGAGCGGGGACGCGCTCTGGCCGTCGGCCTACGCGCCGTGGTCGGAGTGGCTGACCGGGCGCCGCGACGGCCGCGACCCGGGCTGGGACCCGATGGAGTTCATGGTCGCCGAGGCCCATGCCCGCAACCTGGAGTTCCACGCCTGGTTCAACCCCTACCGCGGCGGCCAGCCGGCCACCGTGGGCGGGCCGGGCCCCCACCTGGACCAGCTCGCGCCGACCCACCCGCTGCGGCGGCACCGCGACTGGGTCGTGACCTATCCCAGCGCCGACAAGCCCGGCAGCCGGCTCTACTTCAACCCCGGCATCCCGGAGGCCCGCCGGTTCGTCGAGGACGCGATGCTCGAGGCGGTCCAGCGGTACGACGTCGACGGGGTGCACTTCGACGACTTCTTCTACCCCTATCCCGAGGCGGGGCAGGACTTCCCGGACGACGCCGCGTTCGCCCGCTACGGCCGGGGGTTCGCCGACCGGCACGCCTGGCGCCGGGACAACGTGAACACCCTGGTCCGCGAGATGAGCGAGCGGATCAAGGCGATGAAGCCGTGGGTGAAGTTCGGCATCAGCCCGTTCGGCATCTGGCGCAACAAGCGCACCGACCCGGCCGGCTCACCCACCGCCGGCCTGCAGAGCTACGACGACATCTACGCCGACACCCGGCTCTGGGTACGCCGGCAGTGGCTGGACTACGTGGTGCCGCAGCTCTACTGGCACATCGGGTTCGGCAAGGCCGACTACGCCAAGCTGCTGCCCTGGTGGGCGGCCACCGTGCGGGGCACCCGGGTGCAGCTCTACATCGGCCAGGCCGACTACCGGGTCGGCGAGCGCGGCGCCTGGCGGGACCCGGCCGAACTGGACCGGCAGCTCGCCCTGAACCGGCGGCACGGGGTGAGCGGGAGCGTGCACTTCAGCGCCCGGCAGGTGCGGGCCGACAAGCTCGGCGCGGTCAGCCGCTACAGCCGGGCGCACTACGCCGCTCCCGCGCTGCTGCCCACGATGGCCCAGTTGCCGGCGGCGCCGCCGCCCGCCCCCGCGGTCACCGCCGCCCGGCGTGAGGACACCGGCGGGGTGGCGCTGACCTGGCGCGGCGACGCCGCCGCGAGCTTCGCCGTCTACCGGGTGGACGGCGGCATCGCCCGGCTGGTCGGCACCACGCGGGGCGGTGACTGGGTGGACCGGGGCGCCCCGGCCACCGGGCCGCTCACCTACTGCGTCGCCGGGCTGGACCGCAGCGGCAACGAGGGCGGGCTCAGCGCGCCGGCGTCGGCCGCCTGACCCCTTGACGAGGGCCGCCGGCGCGGTGGCTCAGCGGGGGACGGCGGCGGGTGGCGCGCCGGTCGCGTCCGCCGCCGTGGCCGGCTCGTCGTCGGGCGGCTGCGGCGGTGAGATCCAGGTGACCAGCACCACCGAGATGATCATGAGAAGGAACCAGGACGCGAGCTTCGCGGGCGAGACGAGGTGCCAGCCGCCCAGCTGGCTGGGGTAGAGCCAGGCGTTCGACCAGGTGGCGATGTTCTCGGCGAGCCAGATGAAGAAGGCGACGAGCAGGAACGCCAGCAGCAGCGGCATGCGCCACCGGAACCGGAAGATGCGGAACTGCATGACGCAGCGGCCGAACACGAGCGCGACGGCGGCGATGAGCAGCCACCGCACGTCGGGCAGGTAGTGGTTGGTGAAGAAGTTGGCGTAGACGGCGGCGGCCAGCACGGCGGTCACCCAGCGCCTCGGGTAGCGGGTGAAACGCAGGTCGAAGAGCCGGTTCACCCGGACGAGGTAGGAGCCGACCGCGGCGTACATGAAGCCGCTGAAGAGGGGCACGGCGCCGAGCCGCAGCAGGCCGTCGGAGGCGTAGGACCAGGAGCCCACCTGCGTCTTGAACAGCTCCATGGCCGTGCCGACGAGGTGGAACAGCACCACGACCCGCAGCTCGCGCAGGGTCTCCAGGCGGCCGGCCACCATGGCGATCTGGATGGCGACGGCCGCGAGCGTGAGGAAGTCGTTGCGCGCGAACGCGGCGTCCGGCGGATACCAGAGATGCGCCGCGAAGATGACCGCCAGCATCGCCCCACCGAAGACGCACGCCCAGGCCTGTTTGAGGCCGAAGACCGCGAACTCGGTCAGCCAGCCGGCCGGCCCGCGCCGGGGCAGGCGGGCGAGGAGCGCCCGGAAGCGGGCGTCGATCGCGCGTTCGGCCGTGGTCAGGTCGGCCGGTCCGGACGGGTTGTGCATTCCCCCGACGCTATCGCGCGCCGACCCGCGTCTCCCGGCCCGTGCGGCGCAGCGCGAGCAGGGCGACCACGGCGAGCACGAGGACGGCGACCGCGTACTCCTCGGCGGTCCGGCGCAGGCCGCCGCCGTGGACCACGAGGAAGCCGGCGATCACCGTGGGCAGGCCGAAGCCGACGTAGGAGATGATGTAGAGCAGCGAGAGCACGCTGGCGCGCTCGTGCGCCTCGACCAGCGGCGTGACGGTCTTGAGGCTGCCCTGGAAGCCGCCCCCGAAGCCGACGCCCCCGAACGCGAGGCCGACGAAGAAACCGGTGATGGAGTCGGCGGAGACCGACACCAGCGTGATGACCATCCCGACGACGAGCGCGGCGATGCCGGTGAGCATGACGGTTCGCGCGGGCCGGTCGCGCAGCACGAGGACGGCGGCGGACCCGAAGACGGCGAAGACGAAGATGCTCAGGCCCCCGAGCACGATCGAGGAGTTCATGAGGGCACGCACGAGCGCCGGGCCGAGCGCGGCGAAGAACCCCGCGAGGGCCCAGACGGCGAAGGCGACCGGGGCGACGGCCAGCAGCGGCCCGCGTACCACGCGGGGCAGCCGGATCTCCGGCCGCAGGCTCCGCAGGGCCCCCGCCATCGGTGTGACCGTCTCCGGCATCAGCACGACCCCGATGCCCTGGATGAGCAGGGCCACGAGCAGGACGAGGTACACCAGACGCGTCGGTGCGGGCAGGTACTGGACGAGCAGCGCGGAGAGCAGCGCACCGACGCCGGTGCCGATGCCCGGGGCGATCGAGTTGGCGAGCGTGCCGCGGGACCGGTCGATGTCGAGCATGCCGGCGGCCGCCGCGCCGGTGGCGGCGCCGGCCGCGATGCCCTGCACGATGCGCGCGGCCACCAGTTCGGGTACGCCGCCGGCAAGGA
This sequence comes from Micromonospora terminaliae, assembly GCF_009671205.1. Taxonomy (NCBI): domain Bacteria; kingdom Bacillati; phylum Actinomycetota; class Actinomycetes; order Micromonosporales; family Micromonosporaceae; genus Micromonospora; species Micromonospora terminaliae. The sequence goes on from NZ_CP045309.1 coordinate 741,291, forward strand.
CGAAGATGACCAGCGAGATCATCTCGACCGCGATCGCGGCGAGCAGGACCGGGCGCCGCCCCACATGGTCGGAGAGCTTGCCCACCGTGAGCAGGGACGCCAGCACCGCGACGGCGTAGACGGCGAACACCAGGGTGGTGGTGATCGGCGAGAAGTGCCAGCGCGCCTGGTAGATCCCGTACAGCGGGCTCGGGGCCGTCGACGCGGCGACGAACGACACGATGATCGAGGCGAGCAGGAGCAGGGTGACGTTCGGCGTGAGGCGCTTCTGCTGCTGGGCGATGCTCATCAGGCAGTGCTCCTCGGGTGTGCGGCGCGGGGCATGGCTCAGGCGGACACGTCCACGGCCGCGGCGCCGACCACGGCCCGCTCACCCTCCTGCTGCACGTAGCCGACCACCGACGCCTGCGCCGGATCGAGGTCCGGGGGCACGGTCAGGTCCACCCGGCCCTCCTCGGCGGCGAGGCCGACCGAGGTGAAGGCCCGTACGACGTTGTCCTGCCGCAGCCGGCGGCCGGCGTTCTCGCCCCGGGGCACGTCGTTCTCCAGCCCGCGCTCCACGACGGCCACGTGCAGCATGCCCCGCGCGGGCGGCCGGTCGACCCGGTAGTCCACGGCCACGTGGCCGCCGCCCGCCGCCCCGACGGTCAGGCCGACCGGTGCGGTGGCCGGCGCCGACAGCGCGGAGGCGATCGCGTCGGCCGCCCGCCGCCGGTCGGAGCCGACGAACTCGGCGGTGCCGTTGACCACCATCTGCGGCGTGTAGAGGTGCCCGGTGCCGAACGCCCGCGCGTACGCCTCCTGCCGGGCGGTGTACGCGGCGGCGGCGTAGGGGTCGGGCCAGCCCAGGTGGTCCCAGTAGTCGACGTGGAAGCCGAGGGCGAAGACGGGCTCGCCGCGCCGGCGGGCGTCCCGCTCGATCTCGGTCAGCACCTCCTCGGCGGGCGGGCAGCTCTCGCAGCCCTGCGAGGTGAACATCTCCACGACGGCGAAGCCGCCGTCGCCCGCCTGCGGCGGCGACCCGGTGGGCGAGAGGTCCGTCATGACGTGGCTCCTGGCGTCCGTCGGTGCTGCTGGCGGCAGTCCGTTTCCCGTTGCCGCCCGGACCATGCACCGGCGTCCGCCCCGCGTCAGATCGGCACCGTGGAGAGCGCCGCCAGGAAGTCGCCCACCAGGTCGTCGGTGTCCTCGATGCCGGTGGACACCCGGACCAGCCCCTCCCCGATGCCGGTGGCTTCCAGCTGGCCGGCGTCCACGATCCCCGCCCACATGGACCGGGGATGCACCACCAGCGTGCTCACGCTGCCCAGGCTGGCCGCGCGCTTCGCGAGCCGCAGCCCGGCCAGCAGGGCGCCGGCCCCCGCCCGGCCCGCCGCGAGGTCGACGCCGAGCACCCCGCCGAAACCGGTCATCTGGCGGCATGCCAGGTCGTGCTGGGGGTGCGACGGCAGACCCGGGTAGCGGACCCGGGCCACCGCCGGATGCCCCTCCAGGGCCCGGGCCAGGGCCAGTGCGTTGGCGTTGTGCCGGTGCACCCGCAGCGGCAGGGTGCGGATGCCGCGCAGCAGGAGCCAGGCGTCCACCGGGCCGAGCGTGCTGCCCGTGACGATCGACGTCCGCCACACCCGCTCGATCAGCCCGGCGGGACCGGCCACCACGCCCGCCGACACGTCGGAGTGACCGCCGAGGAACTTGGTGCCGCTGTGCCACACCAGGTCCGCCCCGGCGCTGAGCGGCCGCTGGTTGATCGGCGTGGCGAAGGTGTTGTCGACCACCACGAGCGCGCCCGCCGCGTGGGCCGAGGCGACCACCGCCGCCAGGTCGGTCAGCTCCAGCAGCGGGTTGCTCGGCGTCTCCACCAGCACGAGGCGGGTCTCCGGGCGCAGCGCCCGCGCGAACGCCCCGCTGTCGGTCTGGTCGACCTGCGTGCCGGACACCCCGAACCGTGCCAGCAGGCCGGTGGCCAGCGCGGTGGTGCCGCCGTACGTGCTGCGCTGCACCACCACGTGGTCGCCGGCGGAGAGCAGGGCCAGGGCGATCGTGCTGATCGCGCCCATGCCGGAGGCGGTGACCAGGCCCGTCTCCGCCCCCTCCAGTTCGGCGACCACGGCGGCCACCTGGGCGTGGTTCGGGTTGCCGTAGCGGGTGTAGAAGGCGCTGCCCCGGGCCTCGGTGGCGATCTCGGTGAACCGCTCGTCGGACTCGGCGCTGAACGTCGCGCTCTGCACGATCGGCGGCGCCACCGCACCACCGGGAACCAGGCCGTCGTCGCCGTGCACGGCGGCCGTGCCGAGACCGGTCACGAGCGGGCCACCCGGTCCACCAGCGCCCCGTAGCTGCCCAGCGCCGTGAACTCGGGCAGCGTGAGGTCACTGCCGTGGCGCTGCCGCAGCACGGTGACCAGCCGCAGGGCGCGCAGCGAATCCCCGCCGGCGGCCAGGAAGTCGGTGGCCGGGTCGCGCGGTGCGGCCCCGAGCACCTCCTGCCAGGCCCCCGCCACCCGGACGGCCCACTCGCCGCGCGCGTCGCCGGCCACCGGCCCGGCGGGCGCGACGGGCGGCAGGGGCGCGGCCGGGTCGGCGACCAGCAGCCGGCGGAAACCGTCGGCCAGGGCGTCCACGCGCTCCGCGGGCACGTGCCGGTGGTCGTACTGGACGGTGAGGGCCAGCCGGCCGGTCCCGGCGTCCAGTTCGGCGTCGACGGCGAGGCTGAACGCCACGTCGACCGTGACGCCCCGGCTGTCCACGATGCGGCTGCCGCCGTCGGCGGGGCCGTGCGGGAAGTGCGTCCAGTTGAAGAAGTGGTCGAAGCGGGGGCCGGCGCCGCCCGCCCGGACGATCTCCGCGAGCGGGAACCGGTGGTGTCCCATGAGCTCCCGCTCCGCCCGCCACACCTCGGCGGCCAGCTCGGCGGGGGACCGGGTGCCCAGCGCCACGCGTACCGGCAGGGTGTTGAGGAACAGGCCCAGGGTGGCGTCGCTGCCCTCGCCCTCCGGCCGGCCGCCGACGACCAGGCCGCTCACCACGTCGTCCCGGCCGGCCAGTTCGCCGATCAGCCGCAGGTGGGCGGCGAACAGCCAGGACTTGACCGGGACACCGGCGGCCCGGGCGGCCTCGCCGACGACCTCCGTGGTGCCAGCCCGCAGCGGCACCCGCTGGGTGGTGGTGGTCCGCGGCTGCGCCCCGCCGAGCAGCAGCGGCGGCGCCGCGCCCGCCCCGTCCAGCCAGAACCGGCGGGTGGCCGGGTCGGCCAGGGCGCGCCGCTCCGCCGCCACGTACTCCCGGAACGGCAGGCCGGGGTCCGCCGGGCGGGCCTGGCCGGCCCGCTCGTCGTCGTACGCGGCCAGCAGGTCGGTGAGGAACCGGTGCAGGCTCCAGCCGTCGAGGATGCCGTGGTACTCGGCGACGATCAGCGTGAACGCGTCGGCGTCCTCCCGCACGGCGTGCAGCCGCAGCAGCGGCGGGCGGGCCCAGTCGAACGGGCGTACCCGCTCCTCGGCGACGAGGTCGTCGATCCGCGCCCGGCGGGCCTGCGGGTCAGCGCCCGCCAGGTCGGTCACCGGCACCTCGACCGGCACGTCCGCGTGCACGAGCTGCAACGGCTCGGAGTACGCGCCCAGCGCGAACCCGGTCCGCAGCACCGGATGCGCGGCCACCAGCCCGGCCAGCGCGCGGCGCAGCGCCGCGGCGTCCAGCGGCGCGGCGATCCGGTGCGCCGTGACGTTGTGGTACATGGCCGGGTCGCCGGTCAGCTCGCCGTGGTAGACCATGCCCTGCTGGAGCGCCGTCATCGGGTACGCGTCGGCGAGCCCGTCCGGGAGCCGCTCCCGGTCGGCGGCGGACACCAGGGCGAACCGCCCGGCCTCCACCGGGCCGGGACCGGTCTCGACACCGTCGAGGGTGAGCTGCCCGTGCTCGACCAGCTCGCGGATCGTCTGGTGGGTGAAGATGTCGTTGAGCTGGAAGGACAGCCCGCGCTTCTGCGCCGCCACCTGCATCTGGATGCTGCGGATCGAGTCCCCGCCCAGGGCGAAGAAGCTGTCCGTCACCCCGAAGTCCGCCACCCCGAGCACCTCGCGCCACGCCTCGACCAGGATCTCCTCCGCCCGGTTGGCGGGGGAGACACCGGCCCCCGCGCCCGGCCGGCCGAGGCGGGGCGCGGGCAGGGCTGCCCGGTCGAGCTTGCCGTTGCGGGTCAGCGGCAGCTCGTCGAGCAGCACGACCGCGGCCGGGAGCAGGTGGGCGGGGAGCCGGTCGGCCAGCCAGCCGTACAGCCGCTCGGACAGCGGGCCGGCCGCCGGCGCGGCCGCGGTGACCACCGCCGGGCGCGGGTCGTCGGCGTACCCGGGGCGCACGGCGTGCAGGGTGTGCCGGTCGGTGCCGGCCAGCAGGTCGTCCTGCCGGGTGACCACGGTGAACCCGCGCGCCTCGAAGAGGGCCACCAGCTCGGCGAGCCGGCCCGCGGTGTCGGCGCCGGGCGCGTCGTGCACCTCCATGGCGACCTGCGCGATGAGCGGCCAGTGCCGGTCCTCCAGGCCGGCCAGCACGTCCGCCTCGGCCCGCTGCACGTCGATCTTCAGCAGGTCGATCCGCTCCGGGACGAGCTCGTCCAGGACCGCCGAGAGCGGCCGCACCGGCACGGTGAGCTGCCGGCCGGCGAAGCGCTCGGCGAGCAGCTCGTCCACCCGGCCGAGCAGGACGTCCCGCTCGTCCGCGCCGGCGTCGCGCTCGTTGGTCAGGTACCGCTTGATCACCGCGACCTCGGCGTCCGGGTCGGCGTAGGCGGCGTGGCCGGACATCATCGAGTAGCCCGGGTAGTAAGTGAAGGACACCGCACCGGCCGCCCGGGCCAGCCCGAAACCGTGCACGGTGGCCGGCACGCCGAACTCGGCGACGTTGCGGCGCAGCACGTCGACCACCGACGGCACCGGCTCGAACGCGTGGATCGTCGCATCCGGACAGACGGCGTGGACGAAGAGCGAGAACATGCCGATGTTCGCGCCCACGTCGAGCACGGTCGCCCCGGGCCGCAGCACGATGCCGTCGCGCAGGTAGACCTGCTGGACGAAGATCTCGTCGTACAGGTAGCGGGTCTCGTGCGGGTTGACCCCGGCGATCCGGTCGACGTCGACGGCCGGGGCCGCCCGCTCGCCGGGCCGGACGTAGGCGACGAGCCGGTCGCCGTACCCGTCGTCGTCGCGGGCGACCACGGCGGCGTCGGCCACCTCGGGGTGCCCGCGCAGGACGGCGGCGACCTCGCCCGGCTCCACCCGGAACCCGTGGATCTTCACCTGGTCGTCCAGGCGGCCCAGGTAGCGCAGCCGCCGGTCGGCGTCGAAGCGGACCCGGTCGCCGGTCCGGTAGACCCGGGCGGTGCCGCCGGACGGCAGTGCCACCTCGACGAAGCGCCGGGCGGTCGTCTCCGGGTCGCCCAGGTAGCCGTCGGCGAGCTGTGGCCCGCTGACGCAGAGCTCGCCGGCCACGCCCGGGGGCACCGGCCGCAGCCGCTCGTCCAGCACCCAGACCCGGACGCCGGGCAGCGGCCGGCCGATGGTCGGGGCGTCCCCGGCGCGGATCTCCGCGGCGCTGGTGTCCACCGTGCACTCGGTCGGGCCGTACAGGTTGACGGCGCGGACGCCGGGCAGCGCCGCCACCGTCTCCCACAGATCCGGCGGGACCGCCTCGCCGCCGAGCAGCAGCAGGCCGGGCAGGCGGGTGTCCCCGGCGCCGGCGAGCAGGATGCGCAGCTGGGCGGGGGTCAGGTCGAGCACGTCGACGCGGTTGCCGGCCAGCGCGGCGGCGAGCGCCGCGCCGTCCCGGCGGACCTCCTCGGGCACCAGGTAGAGGCCGCGGCCGTGGCCGAGCTGCACGAGCTGCTTGACCGAGGCGTCGAACGTGAGCGGGGCGTTCACCGCCACCCGCAGGCCGGGGCGGCTGCCCGCGTACACGGTCTGCTCCAGCGCTCCGGCGAGGTGCGCGGCGGCGCCGTGCGACACCTGGACCGGGCGGGGGGTGCCGGTCGAGCCGGACGTGAAGATCACGTACGCCGAGTCGGCCGGGACCGGCGGCACGGCGGGCGGCGGACCGCCGGCCGCGACCAGGTCCGCGACGCTCACGGTCGCCGGGCCGCCGGCGCCGACCACACACTCCGCGCCGGCCGCCCGGAGCTGGGCGGCCAGGCGCGGCGCCGGGGCGTCCGGGTCCAGGGGCACGTACACCGACCCGGCCCGCAGCACGCCGAGGAACGCCACGACGGTGTCCCGGGACCGGGCGGCCAGCACCCCGACCGGAGCGCCGGCGAGGCCGCGCGCCGCGAGGGCGCCGGCCAGCCGGCCGGCCCGATCACGCACCTCCCCGGCGGTGTACGCGCCGTCCGCGGCGACCACCGCGGTGGCGTCCGCGGCCATCCCGGCGAGGCCCGCGTCGAGCAGGTCCACGAGGGTACGCGCGGACGCCTCGGACGGGGTCCCGGCCGCGTCGGACAGCCAGCGGGCCTCCCCGTCGCCGAGCACGGCGAGCGGGGCGGCGCCGCCGAGCGCGGCGGGCAGGGTGCGCAGGACGGCCAGCAGCGAGTCGAGCAGCCACTGCCCGCCGACCACGCGCAGGGTGACCCGGTCGCCCTCGTCCAGCGCGGTGAGCTGCGGGCCGGCGGCCGGCGCCGGGTCGGCGACCGTCACCGCGGCGGCGCCCAGACGAGCCAGAGTGGACGCGTCCACGGCGGGCAGCAGCGCGAAGCCGGCGACCGCCCCGGACTGCTCGTCCACCGGGTCGACGAGGTGGAACGTCTCCTCGGCGGCGACCTCGGCGGCGCGGACACCCGCCAGCAGGTCGGCCGGGGCGGACGGCAACGGCAGCGCCAGCCGCAGCGGCCCGTAGCCGCCCAGCGGGCCCACCACCCCGGCGGTGCCGTCGGCCTGCCGGCCGTCGCTCCACCGGGCCAGCACCAGGTCCGCCTCGTCGGCTCCGTCGGGCGCCTCGGCCCGGCGGGACACGGCCAGGGCCCAGGCGGCGAGCAGCACGGTGCCCGGCTCGACGTCCGCGGCCCGGGCGGCGTCGGCGAGCGCGGCGGCGGGCACCGTCGCGGTGACGACCGCGCTCGGGTCGTCGCCGGGCGGGGTGACCAGCCGGGCGGCCGGCGCGGCCGGGTCGGGAGCCGGCGCCTGCTCCCGCTCCTCCAGTTGCCACTCGGCGACGTCGAGGAACTGCAACGCCTCCGGGTCGTCCGGCAGCGCCTCGCCGGCGTACGCCCGAGCCAGGTCGGCCAGGACCAGCCGCAGGCTCGCCGGGTCGGCGATCAGCGGGGTGGCGGCCACTTCCAGCAGGTCGTCGGTCAGCGTGACCGACAGGTCGCCCTGCGCCCCGACCGTCACGGCGCGGGTGTCGTCCACGTCCTGCAACGGCACCCGCAGCCCGGGGTGGTGCACCAGGGTCAGCCGCAGCGCCTCGTGCCGGGCCACCACCGTGTCGACGGCGGACTGCAACCGGGCCCGGTCCAGCGGCCGGTCGAGCTGGACCCGCGCCCGGACCAGGTCCTGCTTCCCGGCCCAGGCCAGGCGCTGGATCGGCGACAGACGGTATCCGTTCACACCACACTCCGATTGACGTAGAGGTCGGACATGGCGACCAGGATCTGCCGGTCGCCGCTGAAGGGTTCCCGGCCGTGGGTGGCCAGGAAGTTGTCCACCACCAGCACGTCGCCGCGCTGCCAGGGCACCGAGACGGCGTGCTGCCGGTACAGCGCACGGATGCCGGTGACCACCTCGTCGGGGATCGGCTCGCCGTCGCCGTAGTAGGCGTTGCGCGGCAGCCCGTCCGGGCCGTACTCGCGCAGCAGTGCGCCGGACACCTCGGCCGGCATGTTGGAGACGTGGAACAGGTGGGCGTGGTTGAACCAGACCGTCTCCCCCGTACGCGGGTGCGTGGCGACCGCCTGCCGCCGGGCCCGGGTCCGCAGCCCGTCCCCGCCCAGCCAGGTGAACTCGGTCGCCGAGGCGGCGCAGTACGCCTCCACCTCCGCCCGGTCGGTGGTCTGGAAGGCCTCCTGCCAGGGCAGGTCCAGGTGCGGGCCGTAGTTGCGCACGTAGCTGACGCCGGCGCGCAGGAACCGTTCCCGCACGTCGGCCGGGATCAGCGGCGTGATGACCCGCTCGCTGGCCAGCGGGGTGGCCCCGCCGCTGCCGGTGGCCGGCTGCGCGCACCAGAAGTAGAGGAGGGTGGGCCAGTTGTGCGAGTACGACATCTCGTGGTGCAGCGGGATCCACTGCTCGGCGTTGAACTCGGTGGAGGTGAACACCCGGTCGGCCACCTCGTGCCGCGGTGCGGCCCGCTCCAGGTAGCCGAGCAGGTCCGGGCTCACGGCGCGGGCGGCCAGGCTGAAGTCGTCGGGGGTGCGCACGTCGAAGCCGCGGAAGAACACCGCGCCGTGGCGGTCCAGGTCGGCCAGCAGCTCGTCGTGGCGGCCGGCGAGCCAGGCGGCCAGGTCGAGGTCGGGCACGGCGGCCTCGACGAGCAGCACGAACTCCTCGTCCACGAGCACCCGCCGGGTCACCGGTGCGGTGACCGTGCCGGTGGCGCGCCGCCGCGGCCCCGGCCCGCTCATGCCCGACCTCCCGTCGGGACGGCCCGCAGCGCCTCGGTCAGCTCGGGCGCGGCGACCGGGTCGGACATCGCGGTGAGGATCCGGCGGGGCGGGGTGAACGGCTCCCGGGCGTGCGCGGCCAGCATGTTCTCCACCAGCAGCACGTCGCCGCGCTGCCAGGCGAAGGAGCGGGTCTCCGCCGCGTACGCGGCCCGCAGCTCGGCCAGCACGTCGTCTCCGATGGGCGTGCCGTCCCCGTACGCGGTCTGGTAGGGCAGGTCCTCGTCGCTCAGGGCGGCGCGCAGGCCGGCGCTGACGTCGTCGGGCAACGAGGTGACGTGGAAGAACAGCGCGTGGTTGAACCAGGTCCGCTCCCCGGTGACGGGGTGGCGGCGCACCGCGGGGCGGACCTGCCGGGTGCGCAGCTGCCGGTCGCCCACCCACTCCACGTCGATGAGCGCCCGGGCGCAGTACGCCTCGACCTCCTCGCGCCGCTCGGTCTGGAACGCGGTCTGCCAGGAGAGGCTGATGCCGGGCAGGTAGTTGCGCCGGTAGAGCACGCCGCGCCGCTCGAACTCGGCGACCGTCCCGGGGCGGAGCCGGGCCAGCACGCGGCGGCTGTCCGCGAGGGGCGTGCGCCCGCCGGCGCCCGGCTCGACCTCGCAGTGGAAGATGATCCGCAGCGGCCAGTTCACCGTGTACGACTGCTCGTTGTGCAGCACGATCGGCTGGTCGGCGGGGTGCTCGGTGGAGGTGTACACCCCCTCGGTGACCTGGCTGCGCGGTGAGGAGCGTTCGCCGTAGGAGAGCACGTCGTCGGAGAGGGCGGCCATCACGCTGCGGAAGTCGCCGGCGCCGGCCACGGCGAAGCCACGGAACAGCACCGCCCCGGCACGCCGGGCCAGCTCGTCGACCTCGTCGCGGTGGCCGGCCAGCCAGCCGGGGAGGTCGATGTCGGGCACGTTGGCCCGCACCAGCGCCGGCAGCGGCCCGCCGGGCCAGTCGGGGCGTACGTCCACCAGGTTCCGCTCGCGGCCGCGCCGGGGGATGGGCCGCGCGACCCGGTTCTGCTCAGTCATCTCTCACTCTCCAGCGGTGTCGGCGCAGTCGGCGAGACTGCGCCCGGGGTCGGCGGCGGCGGTACGCAGCACCGCGCCGAACCGGCGGTGCCACGCGGCCACGCCGCCGTGGTCGAACAGGTCCGTGCGGTAGGTCCAGAGCGCCGCCAGCCCGTCCCGCCGCTCGTCGAGCCAGAGGGTCAGGTCGAGCCGGGCGGTGTCCGGGGTGAGCTCGACGCCGGTGAACTCGACCCCGGCCGCGCCGCGGTGCCGGGCCGGCGGCGCGTTCTGCACCCCGAAGGCGACCTGGACGAGGGGGTTGCGCCGGGGCCGGCGGGTGGGCCGCAGCCGCTCCACCAGCAGGTCGAAGGGCACGTCCTGATGGGCGGCGGCGAACAGGGTGACCCGGCGGGCCTCGGCGAGCAGGTCGGCGAAGCTGCGCCCGGGCGCCGGCCGCAGCCGTAGCGGCAGGGTGTTGACGTGGCAGCCGACGCTCTGCTCGGCGGCGACGCTGGTCCGGCCCGCGAAAGCGACGCCGACGAGCAGGTCGCGCCGGCCGGTGGCGGCGCCGAGCAGGGTGGCGAACGCGGCCAGTCCGACCATGTGCAGGCTGGCCCGTCCGGCCCGGGCCAGGTCGCGGGCCGCTCCGGCGGTGGCGGCGTCCAGGGTGGTCCGCAGCGCGGCACCGGGAGGCCGTCCGTCGCGCGCGTCCGGTCCGGTCCGACGTGCAATGCCGGATGCCGAGCCCTCGCGGCCGTCCTGCGTGGTCACCGGTGCTGCGCCGGACGTCGAGCCGTCGCGGGCGTCCAGCGTGGTCCGCGGAGTGGCGGGCAGGTCGAGCAGGTCGGGGGCGCCGCGCAGTTCCGCCAGCACGTCGGCCACCGCCCGCTGTCCCGCCGGCCCGGCCAGCCAGTCCCGCTGGGAACGGGCGAACGCCGCCGGACCGGCCGCCGGCTGCTCGGGCGCCGCCGTGGGGTCGCCCTCGCGGTCGTACGCCCGGCTCAGGTCCCGCACGAGCACGCCGAACGACCAGTCGTCGCAGACGATGTGGTGCACGACCAGCAGCAGCGCGAGCGCGCGGCCGGCGTCGTCCGGCACGAGGTGGGCGCGGAGCAGCGGGCCGGTCGCCAGGTCCATGGGCGCCCGGGTGGCCTCGGCGGCGAGCCGGGGCAGCCACGCGTCGAGCGGCATGCCCGGGGCGAGCGGCACGACGACCGGCGTCACCTCGCCGGCGGGCTGGACGTGTTGCACCGGCCCGTCCGGCCCGTCCGGGAAGACCGTGCGTAGGGCCGGGTGCCGATAGACCACCCGGCGCAGCGCCCGGGTCAGCCGGTCCGGGTCCAGCGGCGCGGCGAACCGGACCGCGAAGGCCAGCAGGTAGGAGGTGTCGGCCGGGTCGAGCCGGTGCAGGAACCACAGCCGGGTCTGCGCCGCGGAGAGCGGGTCGGTGCCGCCCGGCGCCGGACCGGCCGGCTCGGCGACCGGCTCTGCGTCCGGGGCCAGCCCGTCGAGGTGGGCGGCCAGTGCGGCGACGGTCGGGTGGGCGAAGAGGTCACCCGGCCCGACGGGCCGGCCGGTGGCGGCGGCCAGCCGGGTGGCGCAGCGGACCGCGAGCAGGGAGTCGCCGCCGAGCGCGAGGAAGTCGCTGTCGGCGCCGGTCACCGGCACCCCGAGCAGCTCCCGCCAGACGGCGGCCACCGTGCCGGCCGTGCCGTCGAGGGTTTCGGCTGCCGCGGTGTCGTCGCCCAGGACGGGTGCGGGCAGGGCCGAGCGGTCCACCTTGCCGTTGGGCAGCGTGGGCAGCCGGTCCAGCCAGACCACGGTCGCGGGGACCAGCGGGGCGGGCAGCGCCTCGGCGAGCCGGGCGCGGACGTCGTCGCGCCGCTCGCCCACCAGGTAGCCGACCAGCAGCGGGTCGCCGCTCGGCCCGGGCCGCACGGCGGCGGTCGCCTCGCGTACGCCGGGCAGGGCGGCGAGGCGGGCCGCCACCTCGCCCAGCTCGATCCGGTAGCCCCGCAGCTTCACCTGGTCGTCGAGCCGGCCCAGGTAGGCGAGCTGCCCGTCCGGCCGCAGCCGGACCCGGTCGCCGGTGCGGTACATCCGCTCGCCGGGCCGGAACGGGTCGGGCAGGAACCGGGCCCGCGTCTCCTCCGGCCGGTCGAGGTAGCCCCGGGCCAGGCCGTCGCCGGCCAGGTGCAGCTCGCCCGGCTCGCCGGGCGGGACCGGCTGCCCGTCGGGGTCGAGGACGTAGGCGCGGGTCCGCGGCAGCGGCCGGCCGATCGGCGGGTCCCCGCTGTCCGGCGGCACCTCGGCCCAGGTGGAGTAGGTGGTGTCCTCCGACGGGCCGTAGAGGTTGCGGAGCCGGCGGACGTGCGGGCGGGACCAGACCCGGGCGGCCAGCGCGGCGGTCAGCGGCTCCCCGGCCAGGCAGACGGTCCGTACGCTCGCCGGCAGGGCCTCCGCGGTGAGCAGCTCGCCCATGGCCGACGGCACGGTGTTGACCAGGGTGACCGGCAGCCGCTCCGCGCCGGGGGCCGCGAGCGCCAGCACGTCGTCGACCAGCAGCACCCGGCCGCCCCAGCAGAGCGGACCGAAGATCTCGAAGACCGACAGGTCGAAGCAGACCGAGGTGGCGGCGAGCAGGCCGCCCAGCTCCACGTCGTCGAAGGTCTGCCGCACCCAGTGCATGAGCACCGACGCCGAGCGGTGCTCGATGGCCACGCCCTTGGGCCGTCCCGTGGAGCCCGAGGTGTAGATGACGTACGCGAGATTCGCCGGGGTGACCGGCGCCGCCGGGTCGGTCGCGTCCTCGACCGGGTCGAGCCGGTCGACGGGGACGGCCGTGTCGGGGAAGCGGCCGGCGAGGCCGGAGCGGGTCAGCACCAGCCGCACGCCGGAGTCGGCGGTCATGAACGCCACCCGCTCCGGCGGGTACGCCGGGTCCAGCGGCACGTAGGCGGCGCCGGCCTTGAACACGGCGAGCAGGGCGACCACCAGGTCGGGGGTCCGCGGCAGGCAGACGCCCACCCGGTCCTCCCGGCTCACGCCGCGCCGCAGCAGCACCCGGGCCAGGCGGTTCGCCGCCTCGTCCAGCTCCCGATAGGACAGCGCATGGTCGCCGTGCCGGACCGCCTCCGCGTCCGGGGTACGGGCGGCCTGCGCGGCCACCATCCGGTGCAGGCAGTCCACGGTGGCCGGATCGCCGGTCGCGCGGCGGCCGGTGCTCCGGCGCGTCGGGCCGGCGGGCCGGGTGGGGGCGCTCACCGGCGGGCCCCTTCGCTCCGCAGCAGCGCGAGCCGCCGGTCGGCCTCCTCCTGGAGCCGGTCCTTGTCGGCGAGGATGATCGTGCCGGGGTCGTTGTCGGGCAGTTCGTCCTCCACGTTCCGGATCGGCCGGTAGGCGATGCCGGCGGCCGCCAGCGCGAGCGCGCACAGCCCGGCCACGATCGCCGCGAGGGCCATGCCGCGTCCGGGGCCGGTGCCGACGACGCCGGCCAGCACGCCGCCCGGGGCGGCCAGCGGGGCGAAGACGTGCTCGGCGAGCGGGCCGGCGCTGAGGAAGCCGGCCGGCACCATGAGCCAGGACAGCATCTGCCCCATGGACAGCACCCGGCCCTGGAGTTCGAGCCCGACCTTGGCCTGCACGATGGCCAGCCAGTGGGTGTTCACGAGCGCCGTGGCCAGGCCCATGCCGAACAGGCCGAGCGCCGGGAACAGCGGGCTGGGGCGCAGGCCGACGGTGAGCAGCGAGACGCCCAGCAGCACGACGCTGACCAGGATCCCGGTGGCACGCCGGGCCGTGCCGCCCCACACGCCCATGAGCACCGAGCCGACCACCATGCCCACGCCGCTGGCGGCGAGTACCCGGCCGAGCACGGCCGGGTCGCCGAAGGACAGGGTCAGCGGGGTGACCAGGACCTCGACCATGGCGAAGAAGTAGTTCAGCGAGGCGACCAGCACCACGAGGGCGACCAGGCCGTGCCGGCGGACGATGAACCGCCAGCCGCCGAGGACCTCCCGCCGGAACGGCTCCTCCCGCTTGACGAACAGGGTGTCCGGGAAGCGGACCGACAGGGTGACGAGCACCGCCACGGCGAAGGTGAGCAGGTCGATGACGACGATCCCGCGCAGCCCGACGGCGATCACCAGCGCGCCACCGACCAGCGGCGCCAGCACCGTGCTGGTGGCCGTCCCGAGGGAGACGATGCCGTTGGCCCGCCCGTAGTACCGCTTCGGCACCAGTTGCGTGACGGCCGCCAGGTAGGCGGGTTGCTGGAACGCGGTGGCCACCGCCGTGACCGTGATGGCCGTGAACACGTGCCAGAGCTGGAGCTGGCCGAGCCAGAGCAGCAGCGCGAGGCTCACCGTGCCCGTGGCGGCCAGGCAGTCCGCGAGGATCATGAGGCGTCTCCGGTCCCACCGGTCGGCGAGCGCGCCGGCGACGGGGGAGAGGACCACGGCGGGCAGCAGCGCCAGCACGGTGGCCGTGGCGAACAGCGACACCGACCCGGTCCGCTGGTAGACCCACAGGCTCATGCCGAAACCGGTGAGCCCGCTGCCGATGAGCGAGACGAGCTGACCGATCGCGATGAGGTAGAACACCGCCAGGCTCGGCATGGCGCGGCGCGGGGCCGCCGGCTGCCGGCACGGCAGCGTGGACGCGGGCGTGGATTCGGACGCGGGCGTGGACTCGGGCTCGGGCGCCGGCTCGGGCTGCGCCTCCCGCGGAGCGGGCGGCGCGGCGCAGTGCGCCAGGATGATGTCCGCCAGCTCGGCAGGCTGGTGCTTGGCGAAGTAGTGGCCGGCGCCCTCGATGACCTCCAGCGACACCCGGTCGGCGAAGAACTCCCACTCCAGGTACCGCTCCTGGTACAACTCCGTGGCGCGGTCGCCGCTGCCCACGACGCTGACCAGCGGGGCCGCCAGCTTCCGGGGCAGGCCCGCGGCGTACACGTCGGTGTAGTAGTCCTCACCCTTCGCCGAGTCGGCCAGGACCACGCGCATCACGAAGTCCTTCTCGTTTTCGTCGAAGACCTCGGTGAAGAAGCCCATGGCGCGCAGCGACTCCAGGGTGCGCCGCTTCGACGTCCAGCGCTCCACCGGGAACCACCGCCGCAGCCAGCCGAACACCCGGCCGGGCAGCCGCGGGGCGGGGAAGTGGGCGCCGATGACCACGCCGGTCACGTCGACGCCGGCCGCCTCCAGCCGGCGGGCCAGCTCGACCGCCTCGGCGCCGCCCACGCAGTGCCCGTACACGGCCACCGGGCCGGTGATCTTCTCGACCACCTCGGCCACGCAGCCGTCGACCAGCTCGTCCAGGTCGAGCAGGGGCTCGTCGCGGCGGTTCACGTCGTGGCCGGGGCGTTCCAGGGCGTAGAGGGAGACGCCCGCCGGGAGCGCGTCGGCGAGGGGCTGGAACGTGATGGCGCTGCCGCCGCCGAACGGTACGCAGACCAGCGTGAGGGTCGTCGGCGTGCCCGGCCGCGCCGGGGTCAGCTCGTGCAGCAGGCGCCCGACCGAGCCGCCGGTCGCGTCGAGGTGCTCGGTCAGGCCCCGGATCGTCGGGTGGCGGAACAGGTCGAGGACGCTGATCGCCGGGTCGCTGCCGGCCAGGGCCTTGATCGCCTTGAAGGAGTCGCCGCCGAGGTCGAAGAAGTCGTCGTCGATGCCGACGCTGTCGTACCCGAGGACCGCCGCCCACCGCTCGGCGAGCGCCTTGCGCAGCGGGGTGTCCGGCGGGGTGGCGCCGACGGCGGCGCCGCCGCGACGGGGCGCGGGCAGGGCCGACCGGTCGACCTTGCGGTTGGCGTTGAGCGGCATCCGGTCGAGCACCACGAACGCCGACGGCACCATGTAGTCCGGCAGCCAGGTGCGGGCGAAGGCCCGCCACGGCGCCGCGTCGACGTCGAAGTCGGCGGTGACCTCCGCCCGGTCCGGGCCGGCGTCGCCGCCGGCGCCGGCCAGCGTCAGGTACGCCACGATGGACTTCTCGGCGCCGTCCTCGCGGACCACGACGGCGGCGTCGCGGACCGACTCGTGGCGGCGCAGCACCGCCTCGATCTCGCCCAGTTCGATGCGGAACCCGCGCACCTTGACCTGCGAGTCGCTGCGGCCGACGAACTCGACGCGGCCGTCGGCGAGCCGCCGGCCGAGGTCGCCGGTGCGGTAGAGCCGGCCGCCGCCGTCCGGGTCCGGCACGAACCGCTGGGCGGTCAGCGCCGCGTCGCCGTGGTAGTCCCGGGCCAGCCCGACACCGCCCAGGTACAGCTCGCCCAGCACGCCCACCGGGGTGGGGGCGAGCCGCGCGTCGAGCACGTGCACGCGCATGTTGCCGATCGGGCGGCCGATGGTGAGCTGGGTGAAGCCCGGCTCGATCCGGTCCATGGCGCACCAGACGGCCGCCTCGGTGGGGCCGTAGAGGTTCCACAGCGCGTCGACCCGCTCGGCCAGTTGCCGGGCCAACGGCGCGGACACCGCCTCGCCGCCGCACACGGCGGTCAGGCCGGGCGTCCCGGCCCAGGCGGACTCGATGAGCAGCCGCCAGGTCGCCGGGGTGCCCTGGGCCAGGGTGACCCGCTCGGTGCGCAGCAGGCCGGCCAGCCGGGGCGCGTCGTAGGCGACGTCGCGGCCCACCAGCAGCATCCGGGCGCCGACCACCAGGGGCAGGAACAGCTCCGGCACCGACATGTCGAAGGCGAAGCTCGCCATCGCGAGCATGGTGCCGTCGCCGGTCAGGCCGGGCCGCTCGCGCATGGTGGCCAGGGTGTTCACCACGGCGCCGTGGCTCACCCGCACCCCCTTGGGGCGGCCCGTCGAGCCGGACGTGTAGATGACGTACGCGAGGTCGTCGGGACCGGCCGGCACCTCGGGGTCGGTCGCCGGCTCGGCGTCCAGCGCCGCGCCGCCGCACACCACCTCGCCCGCGAAACCGGTGAACCGGTCCGCCAGGCCCGCCTCGGTGACCAGCACCCGGGCGTCGCTGTGCGTCAGCACGTACCGCTGCCGCTCGGCCGGGTAGTCGGGGTCCACCGGCACGTACGCGCCGCCGGCCTTGAGCACGCCGAGCAGGGTGACCGGCAGTTCCTCCGAGCGGTGCAGGCAGACGGCCACCGTGACGTCCGGTCCGACGCCCGCCCGGCGGAGCCGGTGCGCGAGCCGGTTGGCCCGGGCGTTCAGCTCGGCGTAGCTGAGCGTGGTCGCGCCGAAGGTCACGGCGGGGCGGTCCGGCCGCGTCGCGACCTGGTGGGCGATCAGGTCGACCAGGCTGGGCCGGCCCGGCACCGGCCAGCCCGGCTCGGTGGCGGTGTCGTTCCATCCGGCGAACCGGTCCCGCTCGGCGGGGGTGAGCACGGCCAGGTCCGCGAGCCGGACGTCGGGGTCGGCGACGGCCGCGGCCAGCAGCGTCTCCAGGTGCCCCATCATCCGCTCGGCGGTCCCGGCGTCGTACAGCGCGGTGTTGTACTCCAGCCGGAACCGCAGCCCCTCGTCCACCTCGTACGCGTACAGCGCCAGGTCCTGCTGGGCGATGCCCGGCTCGACGGCGAACGGGACCATCCGCAGCCCGGTCGTGCCCAGTTCCCGCTGCTCGGGCACGTTGAGCAGGTTGAACATCACCTGGAACAGCGGGTTCCGGCTGAGGTGGCGGGGCGCGTCGACGAGGTCCACGAGCCGCTCGAACGGCACCTCCTGGTGGTCGTACGCGCCCAGCGCGGTGCGCCGCACCTCGGCGAGCAGCTCCGCGAAGGTCCACTCGCCGTCGAGCACGGTGCGCAGCGGCAGCATGTTGACGAAGAAGCCGACCATCGGTTCGAGCTCGGCGCGGACCCGCCCGGCGACCGGCGTGCCGACGCAGATGTCGCGCTGGCCGGTGTAGCGCCAGAGCAGGGCCTTCAGCGCGGCCAGCACGGTCATGGCCAGGGTGGCGCCCCGGGCCTGGCTGAACCGGCGCAGCCCGTCGGCGGTCTCCGCGGGCAGGACCCGGGTGCTGACCGCGCCGTCGAAGGTCTGCACGGGTGGCCGGGGCCGGTCGGTGGGCACCTCCAGCACGCTGGCCACCCCGTCGAGCTGCCGGCGCCACCAGCGCAGGTCGTCGTTGTCCGGGTCGGCCAGCCGGCCGCGCTGCCAGCGCGCGTAGTCGCCGTACTGGACGGCCAGCTCGGGCAGCGGCGCGGGACGGCCCTCCCGGGCGGCGTCGTACAGGGTCGCGAGCTCGCCCGCGATGATGCCGAGCGACCACCCGTCGGAGACGTTGTGGTGCATGGTCAACGAGAGCACGTGCCGGTCGTCGGTGACCCGGAGCAGCACGGCCCGGAACAGCGGCCCGGCGGCCAGGTCGAAGGGGCGCCGGACGTCGGCGGCCAGGGCCGCGTGCACCCATCCGGGCACCGCGTCGGCGACCGCGGACTCCACGATGGTCCGTGGGGCCGCCGCGTCGTCCGCGTCGCCGGGGGCGGTCAGCACCGGCAGGCCGACCGGACCGGCCGGCCGGACCTCCTGGACCGGGTCGCCGTCGGGGCCGAGCGGGAACACGGTACGCAGCGACTCGTGCCGCCGGACCAGCTCGGCGAGGGCCCCGCGCAGCGCGTCGACGTCGAGATCGCCGTCCAGCAGCAGCGCGGTGCTGACCGTG
Source organism: Micromonospora terminaliae (assembly GCF_009671205.1). Taxonomy (NCBI): domain Bacteria; kingdom Bacillati; phylum Actinomycetota; class Actinomycetes; order Micromonosporales; family Micromonosporaceae; genus Micromonospora; species Micromonospora terminaliae. The sequence goes on from NZ_CP045309.1 coordinate 759,554, forward strand.
TACGCGTTCTGCGCGTACGCCTGGTCGAGGAACCACAGCCGGTGCTGGCCGGAGGAGAGCGGCGCCGGGCCGGAGCCGGGGTCGGCACGGGGGATGGCCGGCGCCATGGGAGCGGCGGGGGCCGGCGCGACCGCGGCGGGTGCGTCGACGGTCGCGGGGAGCGCCGCGGCGATCCCGGCCACGGTCGGCTGCGCGAAGACCGTCTCCAGCGGCAGCGCCACGCCGAGCCGGGCCCGCAGCCGCACCACGACCTGGGTGGCGAGCAGCGAGTGCCCGCCCAGCTCGAAGAAGTTGTCGTGCGCCCCGATGGGACGGATGCCGAGCAGCTCGGCCCAGATCTCCGCCACCCGCTCCTGCGTTGGCGTGGCCGGGGCGACGTAGGCGGTGCTCAGGGCCGGCCGGTTGCCGGCCTCGACGGGCCTGGGGGCGGCCGGCGCGTCCGGTGCTTCGGGCGCGTCCGGCGGGGCGGGCGCCGGTACGGCCGCCGCGCCGGAGCGCGGGGCCGCGTCCACCCAGTACCGCTGCCGCTCGAACGGGTAGCCGGGCAGGGCCAGCCGGCGGCGCCCGCCGCCCTGGAACCGGGTCCAGTCGACCGGCGCGCCGGCCAGCCACAGCCGGCCGACCGCGTCGAGCAGCGTGGCGAGGTCGTCGGCGTCGCCGCGCGGGTGCCGCATGGCCGCCACGGCCTGGCCCGGTCGCAGGCCGGCCAGCCGGGCCAGGCCGCCGAGGGCGTGCCCGGGGCCCAGCTCCGCGAGGACCACGTCCTGCTCGGCGAGGAGCGCGGCCGACTCGGCGAACCGCACCGGCTCCCGCATGTGCCGCACCCAGTACGCCGGGTCGGTCACCTGCCCCGGGGTGACCGGGCCACCGGTCAGGTTGCTCAGGTAGGGCCGTTCGGGCTCGTGGAGGGTGACCCGGCGGGCGTGCTCCGCGAACTCGTCGAGCACCGGGTCGAGCAGGGCGGAGTGGTAGCCCCGGGCGACCCGCAGGGGCCGGCAGTCGACCCCGTCGGCGGTGAGCCGCTCCCGCAGCGCCCCGATCGCCTCCGGGTCACCGGAGACCACGCACAGCTCCGGGGCGTTGACGGCGGCCAGCGAGGTCCGGTCGTCCAGCAGGGCGGCCACGGCGGCCTCGGGCCGGCTCACGGCGAGCATCGCCCCGGCCGGCGTCCGCTCGACCAGCGCGCCCCGCGCGCAGACCAGGCGTAGCGCGTCGGCCAGGGAGAAGACGCCGGCCAGGCAGGCCGCCACGTATTCGCCGAGGCTGTGCCCCACCATGAGGTCCGGGGTCACGCCCCGGGCGAGCAGCGACCGGGCGAGCGCGTACCCGGTGACGAAGAGCGCGGGCTGCACGAGCCGGGGCTGCGCGAGCAGCCGCTCGGCCTCGGCGTGGCGGTCCGGCGCCGGGCAGAGCACGGTGCGCAGGTCCAGCCCCAGGTCGTCGCGGACCAGGTCGGCGCACTCGTCCACCACGGCCCGGTAGGTCGGCTCGTCGCGGTAGAGGCCGGCGCCCATGGCCACGTGCTGGGCGCCGTGCCCGGGGAAGGCGAACACCAGCGGCCGCCGGCCGCCGGGGTGCACGCCGGTGAACTGGCGCTGCGGCGTGTCGAGGGCGGCCAGCGCGTCGGCGCGGTCCGCCGCGACGAGGAACCGCCGGTGGGGCATGGACTGGCGGCGGCCCAGGTTGGCCGCGAGGTCGGCGAGGTCCACCTCGGGACGCCCGGCGAGCCAGTCGCGGAGCCGGCGGGCCTGCCGGTCCAGCGCCTCGCCGGTACGCGCCGACACGACCAGCAGGTGCGGCCCCGGGGCCGGTTCGGCGGGCGGCGCCGGTGTGGCCGGCGGCTCCTCCAGCACCACGTGGGCGTTGGTGCCGCCCATGCCGAACGAGCTGACCCCGGCCCGGCGCGGCCCGTCGGCGGTCCACGGGCGGGCGCTGTCGTTGAGGTAGAACGGGCTGCCCGCGAAGTCGATCGCCGGGTTGGGCTCGCGCACGTTGATCGCGGGCGGCAGCGTACGGCTCCAGAGGGCCAGGACCGTCTTGATGAGCCCGGCCACCCCGGCGGCGGCGTCGGTGTGCCCGATGTTGGCCTTGACGGAGCCGAGGGCGCAGAAGCCCCGGTCGTCGGTGCCGCGCCGGAACGCCTCGGTCAGCGCGGCCACCTCGATGGGGTCGCCGAGGCTGGTGCCCGTCCCGTGTGCCTCGACGTAGCTCACCGAGCGTGGATCCACGCCGGCCACGGCCAGCGCGCTGCTGACCACCTCGACCTGACCGGCGACGCCGGGCGCCGTGTAGCCGGTGCGGCGGGCCCCGTCGTTGTTGATCGCGGAACCGCGGATCACCGCGTAGACGGTGTCGCCGTCGGCGAGGGCGTCCTCCAGCCGCTTCAGCGCGACGATGCCGACGCCGCTGGACTCGATGCTGCCGCGCGCGTCCGCGCTGAACGGGCGGCAGTGCCCGTCGGGGGAGTAGATCCCGCCGTCGTGGTAGAGGTAGCCGCGGCGCTGCGCCGGGAAGATGCTGACGCCGCCGGCCAGAACCAGGTCGGACTCGCCGGTCAGCAGGCTCTGCCGGCCGAGGTGCACGGCCACCAGCGACGTCGAGCAGGCGGTGGCGACGGTGACCGCCGGGCCGGTGAGGTCGAGCTTGTAGGCGACCCGGCTGAGCAGGAAGTCCTTGTCGTTGCTGATCGAGAGCTGGTGCTCGCCGATGGTGCCGGTCAGCTCCGGGTGGCCGCTCAGGTGGTCGAGCAGGTAGCTGCTGCGGCCGGACCCGGCGAAGAGGCCGACCCGGCCGGTACGGCGGGACGGGTCGTGGCCGGCGTGTTCCAGCGCGTGCCAGGCGCACTCCAGCAGCAGCCGGTGCTGCGGGTCCAGGGTCTGCGCCTCCCGGGGCGTGATCCCGAAGAAGGCCGCGTCGAACTCGTCGATCCCCGGCAGCCAGGTGCCGGCCCGGACGTACGCCGGATCGTCCAGCCGGTCGCGGTCCGCCCCGGCGGCGAGCATCTCCTCGACGCTGAACTCCCGTACCGACTCGACCCCGGTGCGGATGTTGTGCCAGTACTCGTCGACGGTCCGCGCGCCGGGGAAGCGGCAGGCCATGCCGACGACGGCGACGAGGCCGCCCGGCCGGCCGGTGTCCCCGTGCGCGCCGGCGCGGGCGGTCGGGGCCGGCGCGGCGGCCGGCGCCGGTGTCCCGGTGGTGGCGGTGGTGAGGAACGTGGCCAGGGACTCGACGGTGGGGTGCCGGAACAGGTCGGTGACCGTGAGGACGTCGCCGAGCCGGTCGCGCAGCCGTTCGAGGACGGCCAGCAGCCGCATCGAGTGGCCGCCGAGGTCGAAGAAGGTGTCCCGCACCCCGATGCGGTCGACGCCGAGCACGTCGCGCCACACGTCCACGACGAGCCGCTCCAGGCGTACCCGGGCCGCGTCCCACCCGGCCGGGGCGGGCGCGGGCGCCGGCGGTTCGATGGCGACCGGACCGGGCTGGGGCGCCGACCGCTGCCGGGGCACGTCCGCCGCGCGGCCGGGCGGGGGCAGCGCGGCGGTGTCCACCTTGCCGTTGCCGGTCAGCGGCAGCGCGTCGAGCCGGACGAACGCGGCGGGCACCAGATAGGACGGCAGGTCGGCGGCGAGCGCCGCGCGGAGGTCCGTGACGTCGGCGTCCGACCCGCCCACGAGGTACGCGACGAGCCGCGGGTCGTCGGGATCGTCCCGGCGCAGCTGCACCGTCACGTCCAGCTCCGGCCGGCAGCGGCGGACGGCCGCCTCGATCTCGCCGCACTCCACCCGGTAGCCGCGCAGCTTCACCTGACGGTCGGTGCGGCCCAGGTATTCGAGGTGCCCGTCCGGACGCAGGCGGACCAGGTCGCCGGTGCGGTAGAGCCGTGCGCCGGGGACCGCCGAGAACGGGTCCGGGACGAACCGCTCGGCCGTCAACCGCGGCTGGTTCAGGTAGCCGCGCGCCACGCCGGCCCCGCCGACGTACAGCTCGCCGGCCACGCCTGCCGGGACCGGGTTCCCCCACGCGTCGAGCACGTACAGCTGCGTGTTGGCGATCGGCCGGCCCACGGGCACGGACCCGTCCCCGGGCGAGGACGGGTCGACCTCGTACGCGGCGCAGCCCACCACGGTCTCCGTCGGCCCGTACTCGTTGACCAGCGCGGTGCCGGGCGCGTGGGCCCGCCACGGCGCCACCTGGTCGGCCCGCAGGTTCTCGCCGCCGATCACGAAACACCGCGTGCGGCCGGCCAGCTCGGCGGGACGGAGCTGGTGGCGGACCAGGTCGAGCTGCGCCGGCGTGATCTTGACGAGCCCGAACGGGGTCCGCTGCTCGCGCAGCGCCTCGCCCAGCGCCTCGGGGCCGAGGTGCTCGCCGATCATCCGCACGGTCGCGCCGCTCACCAGCGGGACCAGCAGGCTCGTCACGGTCAGGTCGAACCCGATCGACGAGTGCAGCGGGACCACGTCACCGGGCCGCAGCCGGTAGGCCTGGGCCGCCCAGCGCACGTAGTTGCACACGCCGCGGTGGGTGACCAGGACGCCCTTGGGGCGGCCGGTGGAGCCGGAGGTGTGGATGACGTACGCCAGGTCGCCGGCCGACGGCTGCGGCCGGCGGCGGGCGCGCCGCCGCGGCCCGCCACCCCGGGCCGGTTCGGCGGCCGCGACCGGCGTGTCCGGACCCGGCACCAGCAGCGCCGTGCCGTCGGGCGCCAGGTGCGCCAGCTCGGCGCAGGTGAGCACGACCGGCGCGGCGGCGTCCGCGATCAGGTACCGCAGCCGGGCCGGCGGGTTGGCCGGATCCATGGGTACGTAGGCCGCGCCGGTCCGCAGCACGGCGAGGACCGCCACGGCGAACGGGACCGCGCGGGGCAGGAGCACCCCCACCAGGCTGCCGATGCCGACGCCCCGCCCGCGCAGCGTCTCCGCCAGCGCCTCGGCCCGGACGTGCAGCTCCTGGTAGCTCAGCGCGGCGTCGCCGTCGGTCACCGCCACGGCCGCCGGGGTCTGCCGCGCCTGCCGTTCGATCAGCAGGTGGACCAGGTCGTCGGGCTCGGCGGGGGTGGCGGTGCGGTTCCACTCGCCGACGAGCCGCCGGTGCTCCTCGGGGGTGAGCATCGCGGCCGAGCCGACCGGCGCGCCCGGGTCGGCCAGCAGCGAGCGCAGCAGCGTCTGGAAGTGCCCGGCGAGCCGGGCCATCGCGTCGGCGTCGAACAGCTCGGTGCGGTATTCCAGCGCCGTGCGCAGGCCGTCGGCGTTCTCCCGGACCGAGACGGTGAGGTCGAACTTGGCGGTGTCGATCGGCACCTCGACCGCGGTGACCTGGAGGTCGTCGAGTCGTGGGGGTGCCGCCTCGCGGCCGTAGACGAACATCACCTGGAACAGCGGGGTGAAGCCGGGCCGGCGGGGTGGACGCAGCGCCTCCAGCACCGTCGAAAAGGGAAGCTCCTCCCGGTTCAGGCCCTCCAGGGCGGCGGTGCGCACCCGCCCGAGCAGCGTCTCGAACGACGGGTCGTCGTCCAGCCGGGCCCGCACGGCGACGGTGTTCAGCAGTAGCCCGACGAGCCGCTGCGTGTCGGGACGCCGCCGGTTGGCCACCGGCGTGCCCACCACGATGTCGCGCTGCCCCGTCCACCGCGCCAGCAGCACGTGCAGCGTGGCCAGCAGGACCATGTACGGGGAGACGCGCGCCCGCCGGCACAGCGCCGCGAGCGCCTCGGCGTCGACGTCGAGCGGCACCGACAGGGTGGCTCCCGCGCTGGACGGCACGGTGGGGCGCGGGCCCCGGGTGGGCAGCTCCAGCACGGCCGGCGCGTCCGTGAACTCCGCGCGCCAGTGGTCGAGCTGGGCGGCCGCCTCCGGGCCGTTCAGCCAGTCCCGCTGCCGGACCGCGTGGTCGCGGCAGTCGACCTCGACGGGGTCGAGGCGCGCCGGCCGTCCCGCGCGGTGCGCGGCGTAGAGCCGTTCCCACTCGTCGTGGAGGAGCCCGAGCGACCACTCGTCGACCGCGACGTGGTGGAAGGTCAGCAGGAGGACGTGCTCCTCCGGGGCGCAGCGCAGCAGGAGGGCGCGGACCACGGGGCCGCGTTCCAGGTCCATCGGGGTGTGCGCCTCGGCGTGCATCCGGGCCTGCAGCTCCTGGTCACGCTGCCAGGTGGGCAGGCCGCTCAGGTCGTGCACGCGCAGGAGCCCCGGACGCGCCTCGTGGACCACCTGGACCAGGCGTACCGCCGCGTCGTTATCGCCGGGCGCGCCGTCCGCGGCCGGGGCGAGGGTGGTGCGCAGGGCGGCGTGCCGGGCGACCAGGTCGTCGAGTGTGGCCGACAGGGCCGGCACGTCCAGCGGACCGTGCAGCCGGTACGCCAGCGGCACCAGGTAGCTGGTCGTCCCCGGGTCGAGGCGGCTGAGCTGCCACATCTGACGTTGTGCGGCGGAGGCCGGAGCAGGGGCCGCGTCCGCCAGAAAATTGCCGGCGTCGACCCTTGTGATCAGTGTTTTCATAAGACAGGTGCAGATCCCTCGATAGGAATTTCCTGTCCACATCATCGGCAGCGCCGATCTTCGGGGGGATCGCCGGATCGGACGGCCGTCGATGCGTTCGGCCGACGGGTTCGCACGTTCGTCTATTTTTTCGGCGGGGGTAACCTTTGCGACTGCGGTGGCCCGCCGACCTCGTGGCCCGACGGTGCCGGCGTGCCCTCCAGCAGGGGATTTGCCCTCTCCGGGCGGGCCCGGACGGTGGTGCCGGCGGCCCGGTGGCGGCTCGCGGGGGCCACTGTTGACAATCTGACTCCGGGCCCCCGAATGTCCTGTCGGCGCATTTTGGTCTGATGCACCTGGCCGTGACCTCTCTATCCGGCCGTGCCACTCCTATGTCGACATGAGGCAGGCATTTCCGGGGACGGCTCGCAATGAGCACTTCCGGCAGTTCGGTGATGAATTGCGGCAGGGCGGGCCGGGCCCGGGGTGCCGTCGTCGGGTCATGGGATGCCGGACCTCGGCGCGGGGGAGGATGTGACCATGAGTGCTCTCGAAGCAGAAGTTTCCCGGCGGGTCGTGGTCACCGGCGCGGCCGGAAAGCTCGGCCGCGCCGTGGTCGCGCACCTGCGCACGGTGGGCGTCGACGTGCTCGCGGTCGACCGCGACGGCGGGCGCGACCCGCGGGCCGTCGCGGGCGAGTTCCTCCAGGTCGACCTCACCGACTACGGACAGGTGCTGGAGGCGTTCACCGGCGGCGCCGACGAGCACGCCGGCGGCGTGGGGGCGGTGGTGCACCTGGCGGCGGTCCCGGCGCCCGGGCTGCTGCCCAACGCGGTGACCTTCGCGAACAACTCCGCCGCCACGTACAACGTCTTCGCCGCCGCCCGGGCCGCCGGGATCAAGCGGGTCGTGTGGGCGTCGAGCGAGACCGTGCTGGGCCTGCCGTTCGACACCCCGCCCCCGTACGCGCCGGTGGACGAGGAGTACCCGCCGCGCCCGGAGTCGACCTACTCGCTGAACAAGGCCCTCGAGGAGGAGATGGCGCGGCACTTCTGCCGCTGGGACCCGGAGCTGGTCATGGTGGGCCTGCGCTTTTCCAACGTGATGGACGTCGAGGACTACGCGGGATTCCCCGCCTTCCAGGCCGATCCGCGGTTGCGCCGCTGGAACCTCTGGGGCTACATCGACGCCCGCGACGGCGCCCAGGCGGTCGAGCGGGCGCTCGCCCACGACCGGCCCGGCGCCGACGTCTTCATCATCGCCAACGCCGACACCGTGATGAGCAGGTCCAGTGCCGACCTGATGGCCGACGTCTATCCGGACGTCGAGATCCGCGGGGAACTCGGCGAACACGAGACCCTGCTGAGCATCGACAAGGCCCGCCGGGTGCTGGGCTACGAGCCGCGGCACTCCTGGCGCGACCACGTCTATCCCGCCGGTTGATCCGCCCGATCGGGCGGCGAGGGCTCCGGTGAGCAGGGCCCCGCCATCCGATCGGGCGAGCCGGTCTGCATCGGAAGGTGGGGTCGCCCACCGGTGTGGCCGGAATTGAGGCCGTGCGGTCGAATCCGGGTGCGGCGCGGTACCGCGAGAGGACCGTGCCTTCTACGGTGACGTCCGGCACGCGGGCGGGTGGACGTTGCCGGGGGCCGACCCGGTGGTGCCGTCTCGGGCGTTCACAGGGAGTTGACTGGATGCAGGTCTGGAGTCGCACCGTCGCGGGTCTGGTCGCCGGGGCCGTCGTGGTGACGGGCGTACCGGCGGTCGCGGGCACCGTGGCGACGAAGCTCACCGCCACGGGCGCCGGCACCACCGTGCAAACCGGCGCGGCGGCGCTGAGCGGCGGGGCCGCACTGGGCGCGGCACGTACGGTCGCCACCGCGGCCCAGGTGGTGCCGGGGGACACCCGGCTGGTGCCGTCGGTGCCGCGTACCGACACGCCGCGGATCACCAACGGCGAGATCACGGACCTGGAGGTGATCGGCAACCGGGTCTTCATCGCCGGCACCTTCACCTCGATCGCCAACGTCGGCGGGACGACCATCGCGCAGAAGTCGCTGGCCTCGTACAACCTGGACACCGGGAAGGTCGACACCGGCTTCAAGCCGACGTTCGACGGGTCCGTCGAAGCCGTCGAGGCGTCGCCGGACGGGTCGGCGCTCTACGTCACCGGCTCCTTCAACACGGTCGGCGGCGTCACGAAGCGGAAGATCGTGAAGCTCAACCCGACCACCGGGGCGCCGATCGCGGCGTTCACGGCGACCGCGAACGCCCGCGGGACCGCGCTGGCCGTGAGCAGCACGGCGGTCTACGTGGGCGGCCAGTTCACGACGGTCAACGGGGTGAGCCGCCCCGGCCTGGTCGCGCTCAACCCCACCACGGGCGCCGTGGACACCGGTTTCAACCTGCCGCTCACCGGCGGCATCGGCGTCGGCGGCATGCTCACCGTGCAGCAGCTCAAGCTGACCCACGACCGGAGCAAGCTGCTCGTCGTCCACACCGGCCGGCAGATCGCCGGCCAGGACCGCTACGGCGTCGCGCTGATCAACACGGCCACCAAGGCGCTGCTGCCGTGGCGTACCCGGCTCTGGGAGGACAACCTCTCCTTCGTCGGCGGCATCCAGCGGGTGTTCGCGGGCGACATCGCGCCGGACGACTCCTACTTCGTCGTCACGAGCGGCTCGGGCGGCGACCGCCCGCCGATCAACGACACGGCCATCGCGTACCCGCTCACCGGCGCCGACAACGTCCAGCCCCTCTGGGTGTCGCGGCACTTCGACAGCGTCTACTCGGTCGCCATCACCGCCACCGCCGTGTACGTCGGCGGCCACTTCAGCTGGCAGGAGTCGCCGACGTCCAACGTCCCCTGGCCCGGCCTGGACAACGTCGGCTACGGCACCGGCCAGGGCCTGAGCGGCTACGGCCTCGGCGACCAGGTGGTCCGCCGCGACCACCTCGGCGCGCTCGACCCGGCGACCGGCACGGCGCTGGAGTGGAACCCCGGCTCCAGCTCGTACGAGGGCGAGAAGGCCATGCTGGCCACCCCGCGCGGTCTCCTCGTCGGCGGCGACGGCAACACCAAGGGCGGCAAGACCGTCGGCCGGGTCGGCTTCTTCGACCTGAACACGGTGCCGGCGCCGTCGGCCGTCGACACCACCATCGTCACCCCCATCGAGGGCGCGGTGAAGCCGGCCAACGAGTCGTTCACGCTCAGCGGCCAGGCGCTCGCCCCGGCCGGCGTCACCCGGGTCCAGATCGAGATCCAGAACCGGAACACCAAGCAGTACCTCCAGGACGACCTGAAGACCTGGGGCGCCGCCAACACCATCAACGCCACGGTCGCGGCGGTGAACGCCACCTCGACCACGTGGACGCTGCCGGTGTCGCTGCCCTCCGGCCTCTACCAGATCCAGGCGAAGACGTTCGGCCGCAACAGCACCAGCGATCCCACGAAGGCGGTCAAGAAGATCGAGACGTTCCGCTTCGACGACCTGCCGCCGTCGACGCGGATCGACTCGCCGCCCGGCGGTCTGCTCGCCACGAAGAGCTTCCTCGCCACCGGCACCGCCACCGACGACAAGGGCGTCGGCTCGCTGATCTACTCGTTCCGCACCGCGGACAACCGGTACCTCCAGGACGACGGGACGGTGGCCCCGGTCTACAACACCTTCCGCGGCGAGCCGGACGTGATCGGCGCGCTGTCGACCACCTGGCAGTTCGAGGTGGCCCTACCGATCGAGGGCCAGTGGCGGATGACCGCCACCGCGGTCGACACCGCCGGCCAGAGCGACCTGCGCGGCGACACCCGGGACTGGACGGTCTCGTCGACCGGTGTTCCGCCGACCGTGGCCATCACGGCGCCCGTGCCGATGACCCCGCCGACCGCCGCCGCACCGGTCACCGTCGGGCCGGGGGCCACCGTCACCTTCGCCGGCACCGCCCAGGACGACGACGCCCTGAAGTCGGTCGAGATCTACCTGCGCAACAACACCACGCGGGAGGCGCTGGCCGCCGACGGCACGTGGGGCGCCGACTCGGTGGCGGCCTACTACCGGGTCTCCCCGACCAACCTCAACGCCGCGTCGTACGCCTGGTCGTACACCACGGTGCCGCTCACGCCGGGCGTCTACGACTTCCGGGTACGGGCCACCGACAGCCTGGGCCTGACCACGTCCGGCACGAGCATGGGCCGGCTCACCGTCACCGCCCAGGTGCCCGGCGACGCGTTCCCGGACGGCCGGCTCAGCTTCACCGGTGTCGACCAGAACGTCGACCAGTTGCACCTCAACCTCGCCGGCACGGCGACCGACGACAAGGGCGTGCAGAGCGTCCGGGTGGCGCTGCGCGACCTGGACACCGGCCGGTACGTCCAGCCCAACGGCACCATGGCCGCCGCCTTCGCCACGGTGAACGCCACCCTGGCGGCTCCGGGCGCGACGAGCACCGCGTTCACCCTGTCGATCGACCTGCCGACCAAGGGTGAGTACAGCGTCGAGGCCTGGGCCGTCGACACGGCGGGCCAGCAGGACGGGTCGACCTCCGGCGCCACGGCGCGGTACCTGGTCTACCCGGGTGACCTCGACCCGCGGCTGGAGCCGAGCGTCACCCCGGTGGAGGGCCAGGCGTACACCGGCGGCCGGATCGTGGTGAGCGGACGGGCCGTCGACGACGTCGGAATGCTGCGGGTGGACATCCAGATCTCCAACAGCGCGGGGCAGGGGATGAACGCCTCCGGCACCTTCAGCACGCCGGGCACCCCGGGCAACTTCCCGTGGATCGCGTCCTTCCTCACCAGCCCGGGTTCCCCGGGGTCGAACTTCGCGTACACCTCGCCGGTGATTCCGGCGGGCACCTACACGGTCTCGATCCGGGGCGTCGACAACTACGGGCAGGTGCAGCAGCCGCCGAGGACCGTCTCGGTGACCGTCAGCTGAGCCCGGCCGCGGACCGGTCCGGCCCCCTCGCGGGGCGGGCCGGTCCGCGGCGCGTTCAGCGGGGTACGACGATGCACATCCCGCCGGCCGCCGGCCCGTCCATCGTGGTCAGCGCCTCGGGCACCGCGTCGAGGCCGATGGTCCGGGTGATCAGCTCGCCGGGGCGCAGCACCCCGGCCGTGACCAGCCGGAGCAGCTCCGGGTAGGCGTGCGCCGCCATGCCGTGGCTGCCCCGCAGCTCCAGCTCGTACGCGATCACCAGCTCCATGGGCAGCGCCGGGCGGCCCTGGGCGACGGGGAGGAGGCCGACCTGCACGTGCCGGCCGCGCCGGCGCAGGCTCTCGACGGACGCCACGCAGGTGGCGTGACTGCCCAGCGCGTCCAGGGAGAGGTGGGCGCCGCCGCCGGTCGCCTCCCGGACCGCCGCGGCCACCGCACCCGGCCCGCCGAGCGCGCCGCCGTCGAGGCAGACCGTCGCCCCGAACCGCCGGGCGAGGGCCAGCGCGCCGGGAGCGATGTCGACGGCCACCACCCGCGCACCGCAGGCCGCCGCGATCATCACGGCCGACAGGCCCACCCCGCCGCAGCCGTGCACCGCCACCCACTCGCCGGCCGCCACCCGGCCCTGCTGGACCACGGCCCGGAACGCCGTGGCGAAGCGGCAGCCGAGCGCCGCGGCGGTCGGGTGGTCCAGGTCGTCGGGGAGCCGGACCAGGTTGACGTCCGCGTGCCGCACGACCACGTACTCGGCGAACGAGCCCCAGTGGGTGAAGCCGGGCTGCGTCTGCCGCTCGCAGACCTGCTGGTCGCCCGCCAGGCACGCGGGACACTGCCCGCAGGCGCAGACGAAGGGTGCGGTGACCCGGTCACCGGGCCGCCAGCCGCGGACGCCCGCGCCGACGGCCGCGACGACGCCGGCGAACTCGTGCCCGGGGACGTGCGGCGGGCGGATGTCGGGGTCGTGCCCCTGCCAGCCGTGCCAGTCGCTGCGGCACAACCCGGTCGCCTCGACCCGGACCACCACACCGTCGGGCGGCGCCACGGGGTCGGGGACCTCGCGGACCTCGGGCCGGGCACCGAACTCGTCGAAGATCACCGCACGCATGCCGGCATCCTCACACGCCGCCTGCGCGCCCGGTGCGCGTGGCCACCGGATAGCGCCGCCGCCCACGGCCACGGATGCCACCATGGGGGCGTGACAGCGCGGGGCTGGTATCTGGCGGGGGCGCCGTGGGACTGCTCGGGGCTCGGCCGGGGTGAGCGGCTCGCGCCGGGCGCCCTACGGGCGGCGGGGCTGTCGGATCTCGTGCCCGACGACGCGGGGGACGCCCCGATCGTCGTCGACGACGACCGGCGCGACGACGCCACGGGCGTACGCGGGCTGGAACAGACCGCCCGGGCCGCGCGGGTCCTGGCCGACTGGCTCGACGCCGCCGCCCGGCGCCGGCCCGGCCGCCGGCCGCTCGTGCTCGGCGGCGACTGCAGCCTGCTGCTCGGTGTCCTGCCCTGGCTGCGGCGGAGCCGGGACCGCGTGGGGCTCTGGTTCGTCGACGGGCACCCGGACTACCTCGACGGTCCCTCGTCGCCGACGGGGGAGACGGCCGACATGGACCTGGCCCTCCTCACCGGCTCCGGGCCCGAGCGGCTCACGGCGCCGGCCGGGTCGACCGCGCCGCTCGTCGCGCCCGCCGACGTGGTGCTGGTCGGCCACCGTACCCGCGACCTCGACCCGGAGGCCGCGGCGGAGGTGGCCCGGTTGCCCGACAGCATCCGGCGCATCGATGCTCCCGCTGTCGTCGACGCGCCACGCCGCTGCGGCGAGCGCGCCGCGGCCCTGCTCGCCGGTGTCGACGGGGGTGTCTGGCTGCATGTCGACTGCGACGTGCTCGACCCGGGGGCCATGCCGGCCGTCAGCTATCCGGAACCCGGCGGGCCGACGGCCGGGCAGGTGGCCGACCTGCTGGCGCCGCTCGTCGCCGCGCCCCGGCTGCTCGGCATGAGCATCGCCGACTTCCGGCCCGACCTGGATCCGGACGGCACCCACGCGGCGACCCTGGTCGAACTGTTGCGCCGGCTCCTGCCCGCCGCCCATTCACCGCGCGGCGAATAATGGCCGGACCCGTTTGTCGTCAGTTCGGGATAAGGTCGTTCAGGCTGCTCGTGGCCGTGTTCGGAGCGCAACGGGCAGCTCGCAATTTGCAGACGGCCGAGGCATTAGCAGGGCTCCGCTAATGCAATTCCCAAGGGAATTGCATTGATGTCGACAAATCTTGACTTGATTCGCGGAATGGCGCACGGTGAAAGGTGCCGGCACCGACGGGTCGCCGGGTCGCCATTCAGGAGGCGGTCATGCGGTGGAATCCGTTCGCCGGCGCGTACCTCGCCGATCCGGCACAGGTGTGGCGCGGGCTCCTCGAATCCCCGGGCGGGGTGCACCACGACGAGGCCCTGGGGCTCTGGCTGATCACCCGGCACGCCGACGTGCGCCGGGCGCTCGGCGACACCGGGAGCTTCCGCAACGCCCTCACCCTCGCGCCGGTCTACGAAGTCTGCCCGGAGGCGCTGGCCGTCATCATGCAGATCGACGCCCCGCCCACCACGGCCGCGGCCGACCCGCCGGTGCATCCGCGCACTCGCCGGGCGCTGCGGGCCACCTTCGCCAACACCGCCGACCGGGTCGAGCAGCGGTACGGCGCGCTCGTCCGGCGGCGGGTCGACGAACTCGTCGCCCGCCTCCTCGCGCGCGCCGGCCAGCAGGTCGACCTCGTCGCGGAGTTCACCACCGAACTGCCCCTCCTGGTGCTGCTCGACCTGCTCGGCGTGCCCGAGCGGGACATCGCCCGCGTCCGGGCCTGGGCCGACGGGCAGATCGCCCTGGTGTGGGGGCGGCCCGAGCCGGCCGAACAGGTCCGCCTCGCCCAGGGCCTGCTGGAGTTCTGGCGCTACTGCCAGGCGCTCGTGCGCGACCGGCTCGACGGCGGCGGTCACGGCGACGGCTACGTGGACCAGTTGATCGCGTACCGGAACGGCGACGACGACGTGCTCACGGTCGCCGAGGTGTCGAGCATCGTGTTCAACCTGCTCGTGGCCGGGCACGAGACCACCGCCGGCCTGCTCGCCCACGCACTGGACCAGGCGCTCACCGACCCCGGCCGGTGGCGGGCGATCGCCGCCGAGTCGCACCGCGTGCCCGCGTTCCTCACCGAGACCCTGCGCTTCGCGCCCGCCATCGACGGTTGGCTGCGGGTGACCAGCCGCCCGGTAACGCTGGACGGCGTCACCATCCCGGCCGGGGCGCGCTGCCTGCTGCTCATCGGCGCGGCGAACCGGGACCCGGCGGTGTTCGCCCACCCCGACCGGTTCGACCCGCGGCGGGCCGACGCGAACGACCACCTCTCCTTCGGGCACGGGCCGCACTTCTGCATCGGGGCCGCCCTGGCGCGGCTGGAGGCCGGGACGGCCCTCACCCGGCTCGCCGCGGCCGTGCCCGGGCTGCGGCTGGCCCCCGGGCATCGCCGGTCGTACCAGCCGAACGTGGCATTCCGCGCGCACCGGGGCCTGCCGGTCGTGGTCGACACGGCAGCGCCGGCCGTCCGGCGGGCGGCGGCCTGACCCGCGGGGCCGTGCCCGGCGCCGACCTGCACGCGCGGTTACGGAGCGGAGTCATGTCTTCACACCCGTCGGTCGATGGGTTAAGAATTGTCCACTGCGAACGCCCAGTCATCACCCCGCCCCGATCTCATGCCGACGCCGGCCCGGCGTCGCGAAGGTGAGCACATGGATCGCACGCCCCCGTCGAGCGCCGCTCACTCCGCCGCCAGTCATCGCTTCCGCGCAGAGCTCCGCCGGTGGCGGATGCGACAGGGGCTGACCCAGCGGGCGCTGGCGGAGCGGGTGCGGTTCAGCCGGGAGACGGTCGCCGCCGTCGAGTCCGGCCGCCGGTTCGGCAGCCAGGAGTTCGCCGTCCGGTGTGACGAGGTGCTCGGCACCGGTGGGCGACTGGCGGCGTTGTGGCCCCAGGTCGCGGCGGAGCAGTTGGCCGCGGACGGCCGGCGCGGGCCCCGGTTCGGCGAGGTGGCGCGGCTGGAGGGTCCGCCGGCCCCGCGACGGGACGCGCGCGACCCGGAGGCGGTGGTGGCGGCCATCGACGAGCTGCGGGAGCTGATCGGGCAGGTGCTCGGCCAGCCGGAGGCCGACGGCCCGCCGCCCGCGCCGCCCGCGCGGCGCTGACGCCCGGAAGGGGCCGGGTCGCCCGCGCCGCCGGCGCTGCCATTTCTGGGTACAGATGCTGGTACGGGCTGTTTGTACCACCGTCAGGTCTGGCCTCAGCGCACGGCTTCCGGCGCAATGAAACGTGCAATCCGCAAATGCAGATCGACCGTTGTTGATGAGTGCGGGGAGTCAGCCTTGGCGTCGAGCACGAGGTCCCACGCGGCCCGACCCTACCCGACCCGCCGCCGCGGCTGGAAGATTGCCGCCCGGATGCGCCTCATCGTCGCGGCCCCGCTGGTGGCCGTGCTGGGCTTCGCCGGCCTGGCCCTGACCGAGAGCGCCCGCCAGACCACCCGCGCCAGCGACCTCGGCCTCCTGGCCCAGCTCGGCGCCGAGGCGGGCGACCTGGCCCACCGGCTGCAGAACGAGCGCATCGTCGCCGCCGACCTGCTCACCCGGGGCGCGCCGGAGCAGCAGGACGCCTTCGCCGACGCCACCACGGCCACCGACGCCGCCGTCGTCCACTACCGCCGGCAGCGCGCGAAGCTGCCCGGCTCCGCCACCGACCAGGCCGTCCTGCCGCGCATCGACGGGGGGCTGGCCGGCCTGCCGCCGCTGCGCGCCCAGGTGCGTACGGCCGAGCGCGCCTCGGTGTCGGCCATGACCTTCAGCTACCGGATCGTCATCGCCGACCTGCTCAGCCTGCGCGAGAGCATCACCGTCGGCGTGGTCAACGCCCGGATCGCGGACGGCATCCGGGCCTCCGCGGCGCTGTCCAAGGTGGCCGAGGCGATCGGCCAGCAGCAGGTCGCCGTCCTGCGCGCGATTGCGGCCGGCCAGCTGACCCCCGCCATGCAACAGGACATCACCGCCGCCCGGACCGGTTTCACCGAGCAGGGCCTCGCCTTCCTGGCCCTCGCCCGGCCCGCCTGGCGGGGCTGGTGGGAGCAGGCCGCCAGCGGCGAGAGCGCGCTGCTGCTGCAACGGATGCAGGACCAGGTGTCCCGCAGCGTCGCGGGCAGTCCGCTGGAGCTCGACCTCGACACCTGGGTCGCCGCCACCCGGCAGTGGTCCGTGCGCCTGGCCGAGCTGCGCCAACGGGTCGACGCCGTGGTGCTCGACGACGTCCGCACCGCCCACGCCGACCAGCGGCAGCGCGGCGTGGTGGAGGCGGCGGCCGTGGTGGTGGCCCTGGTGCTCACCACCCTGGTCGCCTGGGCGGTGGCCCGGCAGATCACCCGGCGGCTGCGCCGGCTGCGCGACGCGGCCAACGCGGTCGCGTTCGAGCGGCTGCCGCAGGTGGTGGCCCGGCTCGAACAGCCGGAGAGCACGTCCGTGGACCCCGACGAGCTGGCCCGGCGGCAGGCCGGCGACGCGCTGGAGCCGTTCAGCGATGACGAGATCGGCGAGGTGGGCCAGGCCTTCACCGCGGTGCACCGGGCGGCGGTGCGGACGGCCGCCGAGCAGGCGGTGATGCGGGCCAACACCGCCCAGATCTTCATCCACCTGAGCCGGCGGGAGCAGCGCCTCGTCGACGCGGTGCTGGCCCAGGTCGACCGGGTCGAGAAGGACGAGACCGACCCGGACCGGCTGCACCAGCTCTACACGCTCGACAACCTGGCCACCCGGATGGGGCGGATCAACGCCAGCCTGCTGGTGCTCGGCGGCGTCGGCGTCGGGCGCGTACGCCACCACGACGTGCCGCTGCAACAGGTGCTCCAGGCCGCGCAGAGCCAGATCGAGCACTACGCCCGGATTCGTCTCGGGCTGATCGACGGCGACGTCGCCGTGGGCGCCGAGTCCGTCGACGAGGTCGTGCACCTGTTGGCCGAGCTCATGGAGAACGCCACCGGCTACTCGCCGCCGGGCACCGAGACCTGGGTGACCGGCCGTAGCCTGGGCGACCGGGTGATCGTCCAGATCAGCGACGAGGGTGTCGGCCTGTCCCCGCAACGCCGCCAGCAGCTCAACGACCTGCTCGTCCGCCCGCCCGCCATCGACGTGGCCTCCGTGCGGGCCATGGGTCTGGTCGTGGTGGGGCAGCTCGCCAAGCGGCTCGACGTGGCCGTGCAGCTCCGGCCCGGCCCGCGCCGCGGCACCATCGCCGAGGTGGCCCTTCCGGGGACGATCATCCGGCCGCTGCCTCCGGAGGAGTTCCTGCTCACGCCCGGCCGGCCGTCCCGGCGGGCGGCGCGGACCGCCGTCGCGCCGCCCTACCGGACGGCGCCGGAGCCGTGGGCCGGCCGTCCACCCGCCGACCCGGCGCTGCCCGTCGCGCCCGTCTTCCAGCCCGCCCGCGCACCGGACCGGGGCGCTGTGCCCGCCGAGGAACTCGTCATCTACCACCAGGTCAACCACTGGTTCCAGGCCGACCGTCCGGGCGGCGCGAACGGCACACCGTGGGCCGGCCCCGCCGACGACGCCTGGCTCACGGCGGCCCGGGTCGACTCGCCCGAGGTCGCCGGCACCACCACCTCCGGCCTGCCGAAGCGGCAGCCGCAGCAGCACCTGGTGCCGGGCGGCGTCACGGTGCCGCGGCAGCGCTCCGAGCACCGCGACCCGGCGCGGGTGGCCACCGCGATGGCCGCGTACGCCCGGGGGGTCGCCGCCCGCCGGCCCAATCTGATCAACAACTGATCCGACAGGGAGTGCACGTGACCGACCACCAGGATCTCGGCTGGCTGCTGGACGCCTTCGCCGAGCGTGCGACCGAGGTCAGCCATGCCCTCGCCATCTCCAGCGACGGCCTCATGGTGGCCGCCACCCGGGGGCTCCCGCCCGACCGGGCCGACCAGCTGGCGGCCACCGGCAGCGGGCTGGTGAGCCTGCTCCGCGGCGCGGCGGCCTTCTTCGACGCCGGCGCGGTCCTCTCCAACGTCACCCAGCTCGAGGGCGGCTTCATGTTCTCCATGGCCTTCAACGACGGCGCCTCCCTGCTCGTGCTCGCCGAGCCGCTGTGCGACGTCGGCAAGGTCTCCTACGAGATGACCGAGCTGGCGAACCGCATCGGCGACGCCCTGACCCCCGCGGCCCGGGCGGCCCTGAGCCGCAGCCGCTGACCACCGGCGCCCCCACGCCGGAAACCCCACCCCCTCATTCAGGAGCACACATGTCCCTCACCAGGTCCCGGCGCCGTCGCGCCCGCACGGTGGCGCTGCTCGCCCTCGTCCTGCTCGCCGCACCCGCGTGCGCCGACGGCGAGGGCGGCGCCGGCCCCGGCGCACCCGTCAAGATCGGCCTGCTGGCGTCGCTGTCCGGCACGTACCAGGCGGTCGGCAAGGACATCCGTGACGGCTTCCAGCTCTACCTGTCCACCCACGACGGCAAACTCGGCGGCCGGGAGGTGGAACTCGTGGTCGCCGACGAGGGCAACGGCGCGGCGACCGCGGTGCCCGCCGCCACGAAGCTGCTCAAGCAGGACCGCGTGGTCGCGCTGACCGGCGTCGTCGGCGGCGGCTCGGTGGCCGCGGTCGCCCCGCTGCTCGCCGAGACGAAGGTGCCGTTCGTCGGCTCCAACGGCCGACCCGAGCTGAAGGACGTGTCCCGGGTCTGGCACACCTCCTACCTGTCCGACGAGCCGGGGGAGGCGATCGCCCAGCACGTGCGCGACGACGTCAAGGGCAGCGTCTACGCCATCGGCCCCGACTACCAGGGCGGCTGGGACGAGCTGCGCGGCTTCACCGAGGCCTTCGCCAAGGCCGGCGGCAAGCTGGCGAACCCCGACGGCAAGAGCACCTTCACCCCGTTCCCGGCGACCACCAACTTCACCCCGTACTTCGCGCGGATCAAGGCCTCCGGGGCGGACGCCGTCTACACGTTCTATGCCGGCAGCGCCGCCGTCGACTTCGTGAAGCAGTACGCCCAGTCGGAGGTGAAGGACCTGCCGCTCTACGCCGCCGGGTTCCTCACCGAGGGCGGCGTGCTCAACGCGCAAGGCGAGGCCGCCCGGGACATCTACTCCGTGCTCAACTACTCGCCCGACCTCGACAACGCGGAGAACCGCGCGTTCGTGGCCGCCTGGAAGGCCGAGCACGACGGCTCCCCGACGACCTACGCCATGGCCTCCTACGACGCGGCGGCCGTGCTCGACCGGGCCATCGCGGCGGCCGGGGACGACGCGACCGCGGAACGGGTCAACGCGGCCATCGGCCAGCTCGGCCAGATCGCGAGCCCGCGCGGCACCTGGCAGTTCTCGCCGACCACCCACGCGCCCGTGCAGAAGTGGTACCTGCGCCAGGTGCGCCAGGACGGCCGGGCGCTGTCCAACACCGTGGTGGGCGATCTCGCCACCGTCGGCGGGTGACCGCGGTGGCCGCCGGCATCCGGTTCGACCCGTACGTCGTCCCCGCCCTGGACGGGGTCGCCTACGGGCTGCTGGTCTTCGTCGCCGCCGCGGGCCTGGTGCTCTGCTTCGGCGTGGCCGGCATCCTGAACCTGGCGCACGGCACCCTGTACGCGATCGGCGGCTACACGGCGGCCGCGCTGCTGGACGGCGGCTGGCCGAGCCTGGCCCTCGCGCTGGCCGTCGGGGTGGTCGCCGCCACCGCTTCCGGCGCGCTGGTCGCCGGACTGCTCACCCGGGTCGCCGCGCGCGGCCACCTCACCCAGGCGCTGCTGACCTTCGGGGTGGCGCTGGCCGGCGGGAGCCTCCTCGTGGGCGCGTTCGGGCCGGACGACCCGCCGGTGCGGGTCCCCGCCGCGCTGGACGGGTCGGTGGCGGTGGCCGGCCACCGCTACGCGGCGTACCGGCTGGTTTTCATCGTGGTGGCCGCGCTGCTCGCCGGCCTGCTCCACGTCGTGGTGCGGCGAACCCGGGCCGGGATGCTGGTCCGCGCGGCCGTCGACGACGCCGAGATGGTCGCCGTCCTCGGGGTGAGCCCGGCCCGGATCCGGGTCGGCGTGCTGGCGGCCGCCGGGGCGCTGGCCGGCGCCGCGGGCGTGCTCGGCGCGCCGATCATCGGCCCCGGGCCGGACACGGCCGACGCCGTGCTGCTGCTGTCCCTGGTGGTCGTCGTCCTCGGCGGCCTCGGCTCGATGACCGGCACGCTGCTCGCCGCACTGGCCGTCGGGCAGATCCAGACCCTGGGCGTCGCGCTCGCCCCGTCGGCCGCGCCGTTCCTGCTCTTCGCCGCCATGGCCCTGGTGCTCGCGGTGCGGGCACGCGGCCTGGCCACGGTCCGGAGCGCGACGTGAGGCAGGGAGCCGTCCGTGCGCTGCGCCGCGGTGTCGCCGCGGTGGTGGTGGCCGCCCTGGTGCTGGCGCCGTGGACGGTCGACGACTACACCGTGGCACTGCTCGCCCGCACCCTGGCGCTCGGCCTCGTGGCGGTGAGCGTCGCGCTGCTCACGGGCGTCGCCGGGCTGCCCACCCTCGGGCAGACCGCGCCGTACGCGGCGGGCGCCTACGCCAGCGCGGTCGTGGGCAGCCACCTGTCCGACGTCGGCCTCGTGCACCTGGGTGTGGCGGCGGCGGCCGGAGCGGCGCTGGCTGCCGTGACCGTGCCGCTGGTGGTCTCCGCGCGCGGCGTGGCGCTCCTGATGATCACCCTGGCGGTCGGCGAGCTCGCGGTGACCGTCGTCGGGCGCTGGCGGTCGGTGACCGGCGGCACCGACGGGCTGGCCGGCGTCGCCGCGTCCCGTCCACTGTGGGGCATGCCGCTGCTCGGCACCGACCGGGCGCGTTACCTCTACACCCTCGTGGTCGTCGCGGTCCTGGTCAGCGTGGTGCTGCTGGTCCTGCGAACCCGGGCCGGGCTGCTGTTGCGGGCCGGCCGGGACGACGAGGCGCGGCTGCGGGCCAGCGGCCACCGGGCGCCGGTGCACGTCGCCGGCGTGCACGTCGCGGCCGGGGCGGTCGCGGGCGCCGCGGGTTCCCTGCTGGTGGTCGCCCAGCAGTTCGTCTCGCCGGCCGACTTCGGCTTCGACACCTCCGCCCTGCTCCTGCTCGGCGTGGTGATCGGCGGCACGGCCTCGGTGGGCGGGGCGCTGGCCGGCGCCGCGCTCGTCGTGGCCGCCCGGGACTGGCTGTTCGGCGTCCTACCCGGGCAGGCGCCGCTGGTGCTCGGGCTGGCCTTCGTGGCCGCCGCATACCTGCTCCCCGACGGCGGGCGCCGGCCGGCGGTACGCGGCCGGCTGGTCCCGGCCGTCCCGGCCCGCCGGCCCGCCCCGGACCGCCCGGCGCCGACGGGAGTACGCGCATGACCCCGCTGCTGTCCGCCCACGGGATCACCGTCCGGTACGGGTCGCTGGCCGCGCTGGACGGCGTCGACCTGCGGATCGCCGCGGGTCAGCGGCACGCGCTCATCGGGCCCAACGGCGCCGGCAAGACGACCCTGCTGGACGTGCTCGCGGGATCCACCCGGGCCGGCGGCGGCCGGGTGCTGCTGGCCGGGCAGGACATCACGCGGCTCGGCCCGGCCGCCCGCGCCCGCCGGGGCATCGGCCGGATCCACCAGCGCCCCGCCGTCTGGTCGACCCTGACCGTTCGCGAGAACATGATGGTCGCCGCGCTGCCACGGGCGGTGCGGCCGGGCCGGTGGCACCCGTCGGCGCGGCGGCGGGCGGCCGGGCGGACGGCGGACGCGCTGCTGGCGCGGGTCGGCCTGACCGGGCTCGCCGCGGTTCCCGCCGGGCACCTGGCGCACGGGCAGCGCCGGCAGGTCGAGATCGCCATGGGCCTGGCCGGCCGGCCCCGGCTGCTGCTGCTCGACGAGCCGGCCGCCGGGCTGTCCGCCGTCGAGGTGGGGTGGCTCGTGGAGTTCCTGCGCACCCTGCCCCGCGCGGTCGCGGTGCTGCTGGTCGAGCACCGGCTGGACCTGGTCTACGCGCTCAGCGACACGGTGACCGTGCTGCGCGACGGCCGGACGCTGGCCACCGGGACGCCCGCCGAGATCCGTGCCTCCGGTCCGGTCCGGGAGGCGTACGCCGAGGGGGTGGCCTGATGCTGCGAATCGACCGGCTCTGCGCCGGCTACGCGGGCGGCATCGTGCTGCACGAGGTGAGCCTGGAGGTGCGCACCGGCACCGTCCAGGCGGTGGTGGGGCGCAACGGCGCGGGCAAGAGCACCCTCGTGCACAGCGTGGCCGGTCTGCTGCGCCCGTCCGCGGGCCGGGTCGAGATCGGCGGCGTGCAGGTCGCCGGCCGGCCGCCCCACCGGATCGCCCGGTCCGGGGTCGGCCTGGTCCCGCAGGGCCGGCGCGTCTTCTCGCGGCTGACCGTGGCCGAGCACCTGGCCCTGGCCGCGGCGCCCTGGCGGGCCGCGACGCCCGGCGGCGAGGGCTGGACGGTGGCCCGGATCCTCGACCTGCTGCCCCGGCTCGGCTCCCGGCTGCGCCACCGCGGTGACCAGTTGTCCGGCGGCGAACAGCAGATGCTGGCCATCGCCCGGGCCCTGCTCGGCCAGCCGCGGCTGCTCCTGCTGGACGAACCGTGCGAGGGGCTCACCCCCGGCCTGGCCGCCCGGGTGCGCGAACTCGTCGGCACGCTGGCCCGCACCGGGCTGACCGTGCTGCTCGTCGAACAGCAGCTGCGGCACGCCGTCGAGCTGGCGGACCGGATCGCGGTGCTGGAGTACGGCCGGGTCGTCTACGACCGGCCGGTGCACGAGGTCCGGGCCGACCCGGACGTCCTGGCGGCGATGCTCAGCGTCGCCGCGGTCCCGGAGCCGCCGGCTCCCCGACCGGTGCCCGGGCTCTGGTCCGACGCCGGGCACTGACCCCGCTGCGACAGGGATGAGGAACGATGCCGACCCACGTCCACGACACCGACTACGCCTTCGACAACGGCTCTCCCGACGCGGTGCCCCAGCTGCGGGCGCTGGAGTCCTTCCTGGACCCGATCACCGCGCGCCGGATCGCCCCGCCGGTGCTCGCCCCGGGCAGTCGGTGCTGGGAGGTCGGCGCCGGCGGCGGCTCGATCGCCCGGCGCCTGGCCCGGGCGGTGGGCCCGGGTGGCCGGGTGCTGGCCACCGACCTCGACACCGCGCACCTCACGGCCGCGGGCAATCTCGACGTGCGCCGGCACGACGTGCGCACCGATCCGCCGCCCGGCGATGCCTTCGACCTCATCCACGCCCGGCTCGTGCTGCTGCACCTGCCGGAGCGGCGGCGCGTGCTGGCCTCGCTGGCCGGCACGCTGGCCCCCGGCGGGTGGCTGGTCGTCGAGGAGTTCGACTGCACCGCGCCGCTGCGCGTGCTGACCGCGCCGAGCGACGACGCGGCGAAGCTCTTCGCGCAGGTGACCGACGCGATGCTCGACATCCTCCAGAGCCACGGCGCCGACCTGGCCTGGGCGCAGGACGTGCACGGCGAACTGGTGGCGGCGGGGCTGGCCGAGGTGGACACGATCACCCACGCGCGGAGCTGGCCCGGCGGCTCGCTGGGCGCGTCGCTGTACGGGACGAACTCCCGGCAGCTGGAGCCCGAGCTGCTCGACGCCGGGTTGTCGCCGGGTCAGCTGGAGGCCTTCCGCCGGCTGCTGCGAGACCCGGGGTTCGCCGTGATGTCGTACCAGTTCGTGTCGAGCCGGGGGCGGCGGCCGGTGGCGCGGTGAACACCGGTCCGGGGTCACCGCCCGAGGAACTCCTCGATCACCGTGACCAGCCGCACCGGGGTCTCGTACATGGCGTAGTGCCCCGCGTTGGCGAGGACCTCGAGCCGGGCGTTGGGGTAGTGGCGCAGCCAGGTCTCGCGCATCGTGTCCGCGCCCAGCGCGGGGTCGTGCTCACCGACCACGGCGAGCGCCGGCACCGGGTTGCCCTTCACCTCGTCGGTGAAGTCGGTGCGCGCCCACGCCGTGAGGTACGCGCCGAACGCCTCCGGGGTGGACTGGTCCAGGGAGAACCGGACCATCTCGTCCAGCCAGCGGCCGGACAGCCGGTTGCCGGTGGTGAGGTCGATGATCGCGCGGCGGTTGGCCGGCTCGGCGGCCGCGCCGTCGAACAGCGTCCAGGCCTGCAGGTCGAACGGCACGCCACCGGCCGGGACCGGGCTGACGCCGATGAGGTGGGTCACCCGCCCGGGGGCGTCGGCGAGGACCCGCTGGGCCGCGCTGCCGCCCATGGAGTGCCCGACCACCGAGAAGGTGTCCCAGCCGAGGGAGTCGACCAGGCCGAGGGCGTCGCGGGAGATCTCGGCGAGGGTGTGCTCGCCGGCCACCCCGGTGCGCTCGCCGTAGCCCCGGTAGTCGGGGAACGCCCAGGTGAAGCGCTCGACGTCGAGGAGCTCCGGCAGCCAGCCCCAGCCCCGCGACGAGCCGAACCACCCGTGCAGGGCCAGCACCCGGTGCGGCCCGTGACCGACCGTGCGGTGGCTGATCGTCATGTCGAGACCCCTTCCCCTGGTCCGGCGTGGCGACAGTGAACGACGTGCTGGCCGCGCGGGGGAACACCGGCGTCGGATACGCGACGCCGCACGGGTGCCCGGGGTGGCCGTCCCGCCTCCGATCGGCGGCGGGACGGCCCACCCGGGGCCGGATCAGACCAGGCCACCCATGGCCGGGTCGCTGATGCTGGGCTTGCCGTTCTCGACGTGACCGGCGTACCGGACCGCGAAGGCGGCGTCGGCCGAGACGGTGACGGTCAGGTCGTACCAGCCGTGCGACCGCGACAGCGACCAGGAGGGAAACGCCGTCTCGCCCGGCTTGAGCGCCAGCCTCGTCCGCTTCGACGCGTAGCGGTCGGCGACGGTCACCTCGACGCGCTTCGTGCCCCGGTTCGTCAGGGTGAGGCCGACGTGGTGGTCGCGCTCGTCGTACCGCGCCCGGACGTCGACACCGGCGCCCGCGCCGCCGCTGAAACGGCGGAAGAAGCCGTTGGGGCCGTGGACCTCGAGGTCGTACCCGGCGGTGGCGTCCCAGGTGTCGCTCACCTGCCGGCCCGGCTCGACCGTGTAGGTGCGGGGCGGCTGGGCCGGGTCGGCGGAGCGGACTCCGAAGACGCCGGTGGCGCCCCCCGAGTTGCCGAAGTCGAGGTGGAACGACGTGCCGGCCGCCCGCCCGTCCACGTGCAGGGTGTACGGGATGGCCCGCGCGGGGCGCACGCCGCGTTCCTGCCGGGGCAGGCGCGGGTCGGCCGGCGGCACCGGCACCTCGTCGGGCTGGCGGGTCAGGTCGACGGGCTTGAGGTCGGCCGTGTCCGGCAGCTTCACCCGCGGCGAGGCGTTCGGGGTCCGGAAGTCGAACGCGCTGGTCAGGTCGCCGACCACCGCGCGGCGCCACGGCGTGATGTTGGACTCGACCAGGTCCGGGTTGCCCTTGGCGAACCGGGCCTCCAGGAAGCGGATGAGCGAGGTGTGGTCGAACACCTGCGAGTTGACCCAGCCGCCCCGGGTCCACGGTGAGACGACGATCATCGGTACCCGGATGCCGAGCCCGTACGGGCCGGCGGCGCGCCGCGCGTCGCCCGGGAAGATCTCGTTGGTGGTGACCACCGTGGACAGGCCCTCGGCGCGGCTCTGCGGCGGCGTCGGCGGCACCAGGTGGTCGAAGAAGCCACCCTCCTCGTCGTACGTGATGAACAGCGCCATCCGGCTCCACACCTCGGGGTGACTGGCCAGGATGTCGACGACCTGCGACATGTACCAGGCGCCGTAGTCGGGGCCCCAGTTCGGGTGCTCGCTGTAGGCCTCCGGCGCGACGATCCAGGACACCTGCGGCAGCGTCCCGTTCGCCACGTCCCGGCGGAAGTCGGCCAGCAGCGCCTCGGGGGAGCGGTCCTGCGCCGAGATCTCGGTGCCGGTCTTCGCCCGGTCGGCGAGGGGGCTGCCGGGCCGGGCGTTCTGGTACTGGTGGAAGTAGAGCAGCGAGTTGTCCCCGTAGTTGCCGATGAACGGGTCACCGGTCCAGCCCCAGTAGCCCTCGGCGGTCAGCCCCGTGCCCACGTCCTGGTAGACCTTCCACGACACGCCGGCACGCTCCAGCCGCTCCGGGTAGGTCGACCAGTCGTAGCCCGCCTCGGCGTTGTCGATGACCGGGCCGCCGCCCTTGCCGTCGTTGCCGACCCAGCCGGTCCACATGTGGTAGCGGTTGGGGTCGGTCGAGGCGAGCACCGAGCAGTGGTAGTTGTCGCAGACGGTGAAGGCGTCCGCGAGGGCGAAGTGGTAGGGCAGGTCGCCACGGGTGTGGTGGGTCATGGTGACCACGCCCTTGTTGGGCACCCACCGGTCGAAGCGGCCGCCGTTCCAGGCGCCGTGGGTGTCGGCCCACCCGTGGGGCGGGTCGGGCAGGAAGGTCTGCCCGAGGTCCGGCACCTCGGGCCGGAAGGGGAGCAGGTCGGCCGAGCCGTTCGGCTGGTGCCAGACGCTCCGGCCCGACGGCAGCGTCACCGGGTGCGGGTCCCCGAAGCCGCGGACCCCGCGCAGGGTGCCGAAGAAGTGGTCGAAGGACCGGTTCTCCTGCATGAGGATGATGACGTGCTCGACGTCCTCGATGGAACCGGTCCGGTTGTTCGCCGGGATGGCGAGGGCCTTGCTGAAGTCCACCGGCAGGGCGGCCGCCGCCACCGGAGCGCTCATCATCTTCAGGAATTTCCGACGGTCGACCTGTGCCATGACTCAAACCCACCTTGACTGACGCCGAACTGTTGGCGGGTGCACGCTATTGGCGCCAGATGGACCTGACGTGTCCGGAACGCGAGCGATGTGCCAACGCTGGGTCGAGCCACCGGCCGGCGCGGCGGCCAGTAAGGCCCGCCGCTCAGCGCAGCGGGCCGTCCCCGGGGCCGTTCGGGTCGTCGACCAGGTGCATGGCGGCCTCCTCGGCGCTGGCCCCGCCCCCGTCGATGCCGGCGTCCCAGGCGACCGCGTCCGCCTCCTCGTCCTCGCCGAGGCCCGCGTCCTCGGCGACCAGGCGTCCCGTCCGCGCCTCCCGCTCGTAGCCCCGGCGGGTCAGCTCGTCCTCGTCGTCGTCCGCCTCGGCGTACGGGTCGATGTCCGGTTCCTCCTGGGCGAGCAGGTGCGCGAGGGAGTCGCCGGCGCGCTCCTCGGCGGGGGTGGTGCCGAACCGGTTCGCCGCCGTCCAGTGGTCGGCGGCCACGATGCCGGTGTCGAGGGGATCGCCGGCCCGGTCGTCGTCCAGGGTGTCGGACGCGTCCAGGACCCCGTCGTCCTCGGCCACGTTCCACTCGTCGATGTCGGTCCGCTCGGTCTGGCTCATGGCGTTCCCTCCCTGGTCAAAAAGCCGGCGTTGCCGCCCCAGCCTAGAACCGCCCGGGCCGGCGGCCACCACCGGTGGCCGGTCACAGCCCTCCGCCCCGGGCGTCGCGGGCGACGATCCCGTGCCGCCACGGGAGCGCGGCCGGCCCGGGTGAGCGGGCCGGGACGGCGCGTGGTGGGGATCGGCCGGCGCGGGTGCTTTAGTAGACGCCATGCCCAACCCCGCGATCCTCACCGTCGACGACGACCCGGCCGTCTCCCGGGCGGTCGCCCGCGACCTCCGGCGCCGCTACGGCGACCGCTACCGGGTGGTGCGGGCCGACTCGGCCGAGGCGGCGCTGGAGGCGCTGCGCGAGCTGAAGCTGCGCGGCGAGCAGGTGGCGGTGCTGATCGCCGACTACCGGATGCCGCAGATGAACGGCATCGAGTTCCTCGAGGCCGCCATGGACCTCTTCCCGGCCGCGCGCCGGGTGCTGCTCACCGCGTACGCCGACACCGACGCCGCCATCAACGCCATCAACGTGGTCGACCTCGACCACTACCTGCTCAAGCCGTGGCACCCGCCGGAGGAGAAGCTCTACCCGGTGCTGGACGAGTTGCTGGCCGCGTGGACGGCCGGTGCGGCCACGGCCACCGCCGAGCTGCGCGTGGTGGGGCACCGCTGGTCGGCCCCGTCGTTCAAGGCCCGGGACTTCCTGGCCCGCAACCTGGTGCCGTTCCGCTGGGTGCTCGCCGACCAGCCGGAGGGCGCCGAGCTGCTGGCGGCGGCGGGGGTGACGGCGAACGACGTACCCCTGGTGGTGACGGCCGACGGCAAGTCGCTGGTGCAGCCGACGACGGCCGACCTGGCCGCGCAGGTCGGGCTGGCCACGACGCCGGCGGCGGACTTCTACGACCTGGTGGTGGTGGGCGCCGGCCCGGCCGGGCTCGGCGCGGCCGTCTATGGCGCCTCGGAAGGCCTGCGGACGGTGCTGATCGAGCGGCGGGCCACCGGTGGCCAGGCCGGGCAGAGCAGCCGGATCGAGAACTACCTCGGCTTCCCCGACGGCGTGTCCGGCCTGCAGCTGACCGACCGGGCCCGCCGGCAGGCGCTGCGGTTCGGCGCCGAGCTGCTGAGCGCCCGCGAGGTGGTGTCCCTGGAGGACGGGGGCGGGGCGCGGGTGCTGCGGTTCGCCGACGGCAGCAGCGTCGCCGCGCACACGGTGGTGCTCGCCACCGGCGTCTCCTACCGGATGCTGCCCGCGCCGGGGCTGGCGGAGCTGACCGGGCGGGGCTGCTTCTACGGCTCGGTGGCCAGCGAGGCGCCGAGCTGCTCGGGGGAGGACGTCTACATCGTGGGCGGGGCGAACTCCGCGGGCCAGGCCGCCGTGCACTTCTCCCGGTACGCCCGCCGGGTGCACCTGCTGATCCGCGGCGACGACCTGACCCGGTCGATGTCCAGCTACCTGATCGAGCAGATCGCCCGGATCGACACCATCGAGGTCCACCCGCACACCGAGGTGGTCGGCGGCGCCGGCCAGGAGCACCTGGAGGAGGTGACCCTGCGCGACACCCGCACCGGCGAGACGCGGCGGGTCGACACCTCCTGGCTGTTCGTGTTCATCGGCGCGGAGCCGCACACCGACTGGCTCGACGGCGCGGTCGCCCGGGACGGCCGGGGCTTCGTCCTCACCGGACCGGACCTCACCCGGGGTGGCCGGCGGCCGGCCGGCTGGTCGCTGCCGCGCGACCCGTACCACCTGGAGTCGAGCATGCCGGGCGTCTTCGCGGCCGGCGACGTGCGGGCCGAGTCGGTGAAGCGGGTCGCCTCGGCCGTGGGCGAGGGCGCCATGGCGGTCTCGCTCGTGCACCGCTACCTGGAGGCACAGTGATCACTGACAGCGACCGGCTCACCCCGGACGACCTGCGGCGTCTCTTCCTCTTCGAGTCGCTGAGCCCGGAGCAGCTCGCGCACCTGGCCGAGCACGGCCGGGTGGAGCGGCGGCGTGCCGGCGAGGCCGTCTACGTCGAGGGCGAGCCGGCGAGCTGCTTCTACGTGCTGCTCGACGGCACCGTGACCCTGCACCGCCGGGTGCAGGGCGACGACGTGGAGCTCAGCCGCACCAGCCAGCCCGGCGTCTACGGCGGCGCCATGCAGGCGTACGTGGGCGACCTGGCCGAGCAGCGCTACCTGAACAGCCTCTTCGCGGTGACCGACTGCGCGGTCTTCGCGCTCCCCGCCCAGATCATCGCCGACGCGATGCGCAGCTGGTTCCCGATGGCCACCCACCTGCTGGAGGGGCTGTTCGTGGGGATGCGCAACACGCAGACCATCGTCGGCGAGCGGGAGCGGCTGCTGGCCCTGGGCGCCCTCTCGGCCGGGCTCACCCACGAGCTCAACAACCCGGCGGCGGCCGCCGTGCGGGCCACCTCGGCGCTGCGCGGCCGGGTCGCCAAGATGCGGCACAAGCTCGCCATGATCGCCGACGGCCGGCTCGACGGCCGGCGCCTGCACGACCTCGTCGCCCTGCAGGAGGAGGCGGTGAAGCGGGCCGCCGCCGCGCCCGCGCTGACCCCACTGGCGGCCAGCGACGCCGAGGACGAGCTGGCCGACTGGCTCGACGAGCACGGCGTCCGGGGGGCCTGGGAGCTCGCCCCGACCCTGGTCGCCGGGGGCATCGACAGCGGCTGGCTGGGCCAGGTCGACGCCGCGGTCGGCGCCGACGACCTGGAGTCGGCGATCCACTGGATCACGTACACCATCGACACCGAGCTGCTGATGGGCGAGATCGACGACGCGGTCGGCCGGGTCTCCGGGCTGGTCGGCGCCGCGAAGCAGTACTCCCAGCTCGACCGGGCGCCCTACCAGACGGTGGACGTGCACGACCTGCTCGACGCCACGCTGGTCATGCTCCAGGCGAAGATCCCGGCCGGGGTGCGGGTGGTGAAGGAGTACGACCGCGGCGTGCCGCCCGTTCCCGCGTACGCGGCCGAGCTGAACCAGGTGTGGACCAACCTGATCGACAACGCGCTCGGCGCGATGGCGGGCAGCGGCACGCTGACGATCCGGACCGGCCGCAAGGAGGACCGGCTCGTCGTGGAGGTCGGCGACACCGGCGGCGGCATCCCGCCGGAGATCCGGCCCCGCATCTTCGAGCCGTTCTTCACCACGAAGCCCGTCGGCGAGGGCACCGGGCTCGGGCTCGACATCTCCTACCGGATCGTCGTCAACAAGCACCACGGCGACATCCGGGTGCGGTCGGAGCCGGGTGACACCCGCTTCTTCGTGCTGCTGCCGCTGAGGCCGGCCTGACCGGTCGCCTCAGAACAGCGTCGACGGCTCCGCCGGCACCGGTCGGGGCAGCGGCGCGAGTTCGGGCAGGCGCGCCCGGACCTGGTCGTGGAAGCGGCGGGCGAGGTCGGGCGCGTCGGCGTTGTCCGGGGTGTGCACGAACACGGTGGGCGAGCGGCCCTCGCGCAGCCAGCCGGTCACCACGTCGAGCCACGGTTGCCAGCCCTCGACCGTGCACGCCGGGTCGTCCCGGCCGAGGTAGCGGACGATGGGCCGGTCGGTCAGGGCGCTTGTCCGCAGCGGCGTGCGCGGCTTCTTCAACCACGCGTCCCGCTCCGCGTCGCTGGTCGGCGGGGTGCGGAAGAACGCCGTGGTGTCGAAGGGGATCCACTCGGCGCCGGCCCGGGTGAGCGTCTCCTCCAGGGCGCGCGCCGCGCCGGGGTCGGTGAAGAACGCGGCGTGGCGGACCTCGACGGCGTACCGGTGGGTGGTGGGCAGGCCGCGCAGGAAGCGGGCCAGCGTGGGCACGTCGCCGGGGCCGAACGAGCCCGGCAGCTGCACCCAGAGGGCGTGCGCCCGCGGGCCGAGGGGTTCGACGGCGTCGAGGAAGGCCCGCAGCTCCGCGTCGGCGTCGGTGAGCCGGCGCTCGTGCGTGACGACCTTGGGGAACTTGGGTACGAAGCGGAACGCGGGATCGGTCTGCCCGGCCCAGGACGCGACCGTCTCCCGGCTCGGGGTCGCGTAGAAGGTGGTGTTCCCCTCGACCGCCGTGCACCACTCCGCGTAGGCGCGCAGCCGCTCGTGTGCCGGCAGCGGGTGCGGCAGGTACCGCCCCTGCCAGGCCCGGTGCGTCCACATGGCGCAGCCCACGTGCAGCCGCATCCCCGCGCCTCCCACCCCTCGACGGTCCGGCGCGGCCACCCGCGCCGCGGCAACGGTATCCGGCCCCGCCCGGTACCGTCCGCTCAGGCGCGACCGGTGCCGTCGGCGAGCAGCCGGCCCGCCGCTCGGCGGCGTTGCTGCTTGACGAGGTAGAGCCGCTGGTCGGCGACGTACAGCAGCCGGTCGAGGCTGTCGCCGTCGTAGGGCGCGGTGGCCGAGCCGACGCTGACGCCGGCCAGCCCGCGCACGGCCGCCTCGATCCGGGCCGCCGCGGCCCGCGCCGATTCCCGGTCGGCGTCGGACAGCACCACCACGAACTCGTCGCCCCCGATCCGGGCGAGGGCGTCCTCGGCCCGCAGCACGTTCCGGGTGGCCGCCACCACCCGGCGCAGCAGGTCGTCGCCGGCGGCGTGCCCGAGGCGGTCGTTCACCAGCTTGAAGTCGTCCAGGTCGAGGCAGAGCAGCGACGGGCCGGGGCGGCAGCCGGCGTGGAACAGGAACGTCGCCAGCTCGGCCAGGCCACGCCGGTTCAGCGCGCCGGTGAGCGGGTCCAGCGACGCCAGGGCGCGCAACTGGGATCGCTGCCGGGCGAGGGCCCGGGTCTGCGTCGAGCAGACCGAGGCCAGGACCAGCATGCCGGCCAGGTAGACGAACACGTGACCGGCGGGGGCCGGCGGGCCGGCGACGGCGACGGCGACGTACGACCCGACGGTGAGCACCTCCAGCCCCACCATGAGTCGCAGGTGCGGGGTGTAGCCGGCGACGAACACGGACGTGGTCACGAAGCCCAGCGCGGCCGGCGACGTCACGCCGCCGTCCCAGTACGCGCCGAGCGCCGCCATCACCAGCGTGACCATGAGGAGGGTGAACGACACCCGGTAGCCGGACGCCTTGGTGGTCACGCGGCTGGCCGCCCACATCCCCACGACGCCGGCGGCCAGACCGCTGCCGTACGCCGTGAGCATCAGCTCCCGGTTCGGCGCGGAGAGCGTCAGGAGACAGTAGACGACGGCGACCGAGTGGGAGACGGCGTGCAGCGCCGCGCTGAGCAGGGTGCGGCGGCGGCGCTCCCTCACCCCACCGTCCACCGTGCCCCCGACCCCGGGCCGCTCACCACGTCGAAATTCAATGACCTGCGTCAACCGGCAGTCAAGAGACGAGTCGTTAACGAGCTGTTCATACTACGCACGGTAGGGCCCGGATGACGCTGCGGTCGGTCAGTGCCCGCCGCCCAGGTTGCCGCCCAGCGCCTGCGGGCCGTCGGTCAGCACCGGCAGGTCCCCGGCGGCCAGGTCGAGCCGGGGCCGCAGGTGCCGGACCCGGTGCCGCCAGCGGCCGTGCTCGTACGCCGTGTCGGCCTCCACCTCGACGACGAGATCCTGGCGCACCGGCGTGTACGGCAGCGGCGGCGCCGGGTTGAGCTGGCCGGTCCACCCGCCGGGCAGCGGCTGCGGCCAGGGGTGACCCGGCGCGGCGGTCGGCTGGAGCAGCCCGGCCAGCTCGCGGCGCTGCGGCGGGCGCAGCGGGTGGGTCCGTCCCAGGTAGCGCAGGCGGCCCCGGTCGTCGCACCGGCCGACGAGAAGCGTGTCCGGGTCGGTCACCGGACCGGTGACGCCGCCCACGAGGGTCTCCACGGTGTGGTGGGCGCGGACCTTCTGCCAGCCCCGCCGGCCCGGCTCGTACCGCCCGTCGCTCCGCTTCACGACGATCCCCTCGACACCCGCGTCGGTCCACGTCCGGAGCCACTCGCGGGCCTCGGCCGGGTCGCCGGTCTGGGGGCAGAGGACGAGCCCGGCAGGCGCGTCGGCGAGGAGCCCCGCCAGCCGGTCGCGCCGCTCGGCCAGCGGGAGGTCGAGCAGCGGCTCCCCGTCCGGGCCGCTCAGCAGGTCGAAGGCCACGAAGTGGGCGGGATGGCGATCCGCCAGGTCCGCGAGGCGGCGTCCGGCGGTCACCCGCCGCTGGAGCAGCGCGAAGTCGGTGCGGCCCTCCGCCCACACGATCAGTTCGCCGTCGAGCACCGTACCGGCCGGCAGGGACCGCAGCGTCCGGGTGACGTCCGGGAAGTAGCCGGTGAGGTCCCGGCCCGCCCGGGACTGCAGGCGCACCCCGGCCGCGTCCCGGAACGCGAGGGTCCGCCAGCCGTCCCACTTCGGCTCGTACGCCAGATGCGGGCCGGTGGGCAGGTCCGCCACCGGCGCGGCGAGCATCGGGGTGAGCGGTGGACGCAGCATGGGCTTCCCGTCGCGCGGATCCGCCCGGCGGTCGAGCCCGGGCGAGGGGCCCGGCACGGCCCCTGGTCGGCTCCGGCGCGGTTACCCGGGCAGCGGCCCGGCGAACGTCCACCGGCGCACGCGGACGGCCGGGGCGGGCGTTCCGGCCGAAACCACCCGGCACGGCGGGTCACACGCCGGACGGCCAGGTCTCCGGCTCGGCGGGCACCGGCCGGACGGGCAACGGCCGGACCGCGCGGGAGGTGTCGAACCAGCAGAAGGCGTCGTACCGGTCCCCGAGCACCGTGGGCACGTAGTTGCCCGGGCTCTCCCGCGGCGGGCGGTAGACCACGCCGATGGCCCGGTGGTCGATCTCGTGGGTCAGCAGGTCGGGCCGGCCGTCGCGCGGGAAGACCAGCAACGCCCGGTCCGGGGCGGCCGCGTGCAGGGCCTCCTCCAGCGAGTGGCGGCGCGCCGGCGGGACGGTCATCGTCGCCATGGGCGCACCCCATGCCGGGCCGGCCGTCACCGTGCCGGAGTGGGTGCCGAACCCCACCAGCACCACCCGCTCCCGCCCGTACCGCTCCCGGGCCAGCTGCCCGATGTTGACCTCGCCGGCGTCCGCCATGTCGGTGGCCCGGGCGTCGCCGACGTGGGTGTTGTGCGCCCAGACCACCGCCCGGGAGCCCGGCCCGTAGTGGTCCAGCAGCCGGGCAAGGGTGTCGTCCATGTGCCGGTCGCGGACGTTCCACGACTCCCGCCCGCCCCGGACCATCGCCCGGTAGTAGCGCTCGGCGCCGGCCACCACCTCGGCGTTCTGCCAGGCGCCGAAGCGGTCCGGGGCGGCGGCCCGCTCGCGGAGCGCGGCCAGCAGCGCGACCACCTCGTCCTCGCAGCGGTGCGGGACCAGGCGGGTGGCGAGCGCGTACCGCTGCGGGTCCTCGTCGTACGGCTCGAAACAGCGGTACGCGGCCAGCGCGGCCGGCACCTGCCCGGGGTCGTGCTCCCGCAGCCAGGTGAGGATCTCCCGGAGCGACTCCCAGAGCGAGTAGACGTCCAAGCCGTGGAAGCCCACCCGGTCGGCCTCGTCCACCCGCGCGTTGTGCTCCCGCAGCCAGCGGGCGAAGTCGACGACCTCCTCGTTCGCCCACATCCAGGTCGGCCACCGTTCGAACGCGGCGAGGGCGGCGCGCGGGTCGGCCGGTGCCCCGGGGCGGCAGCGGACGCTGCGGTCCACCCGGTCGCAGTCGGGCCAGTCGCCCTCCACGGCGACGAACGAGAAGCCCCGCTCCCGCACGAGCCGGCGGGTGACGGCCGCCCGCCAGGTGTAGAACTCGTGCGTGCCGTGGGTGGCCTCGCCGAGCATCACCACCCGGGCGTCGCCGACCCGGTCCAGCAGCGCGTCCAGGCTGCCCGGGCCGGTCAGCGGTGTCGCCAGCGCGGCCACCTCGGCGTCGTAGCGTCCCATCCCGGCGCGGTACCCGCTGCCACGGCCGCCATGCCGCGTCCCTGCGGGTGGCGGCCGCCGATCCCGCCGTGGCCGGGCGCGGTGCGGGTGACGATGGGCGGCATGGGACTTCGGGCAGGCGGAGGCCAGGACCTGCTGCAACGGCGCGAGGACGTGCGGCAGGCGAACTTCCTGGAGCTGTTCGTCGACCTGGTGCTGGTGTTCGCCCTGTCCGGCGTCGTGAGCCGGGTGGTCCGCGAGATCACCGCCGACGACGCCGTCGTGCGCTGGCGGTCGATGGCCTACCTGCTGGTGCTGGCCATGCCGCTGATCTGGTTGTGGATCACCACCGCGCACATCACGAGCTGGTTCGACCCCCGCCGCCGCAAGATCCAGTGGTTGGTGCTGACCAGCGCCTTCGGCCTGCTGGTCATGGCGGCCTCCCTGCCGGCCGCCTTCGTCGGCCGCGGCCTGGCCTTCGTGCTGCCGTACGTGATTCTGCAGTGCGGCCGGCCGCTGGTCCTCCTGCCCGGCCTGCGCGGCCACCCGCTCGGCAGGCTCTACCTGCGTTCGGTGCTCTGGTGCGTCGGTACATCCGTCCTCTGGTTCGCGGGCGCGGCGTTCAGCGGCGGCGCCCGGGCCGCGCTGTGGGGGACCGCGGTGACCGTGGACATCGTCGCCGCGCAGCTCCGGTGGCCGGTGCCGGGAATGGCCCGCCCGCCGGTCAGCGCGTGGGCCATGGACAGCGGCCACCACCTGCCGGAGCGCTACCAGCAGCTGCTGCTGATCGCCCTCGGCGAGACCGTCCTCGCCGTCGGCGTCACCTTCGCCGCCCAGCCGATCGGCCCGGACACCGCGGCCATGCTGGTGATCGCGTACCTCTCGACGGTGCTCATGTGGCGCATCTACTTCTACCGCTCCGGGCAGGTGCTCGCCGAGGCCGTGGCCGCGGCGGGGGACCGGCTCACCGCCGGCCGTGCGACCGGCGTCGCGCACATCGTCATGGTGATCGGGATCGTCGCCACCGCCGTCGGCTACGAGGTCGTCCTCGAGCACCCGGACGGGCGGCCCGAACCGGTCTGGCTGGCCGTGATCCTCGGCGGCCCGGCGTTCTTCCT
Source organism: Micromonospora terminaliae (assembly GCF_009671205.1). NCBI lineage: Bacteria > Bacillati > Actinomycetota > Actinomycetes > Micromonosporales > Micromonosporaceae > Micromonospora > Micromonospora terminaliae. The sequence goes on from NZ_CP045309.1 coordinate 796,252, forward strand.
GTACGGCCGCATCCGCCTGGAACGGGTGGTGTTCAACCGGCTGTCGCTCCGGCGGGTCGTCGCCATCGCCACCCTGGCGGTCACCGCGGTGCCCCTGTACTTCACGGCGCCGCTGGCCGCCTCGGTCGTGGCCCTGCTGGTCCTGCTGGGCGTCGCCGTCGCCGACGCCCGGCACGCGGCCGGCCGCCCGCCGGAGCACCCGTCGCCGGCCCACTGACGCGCCGGCGGCTCGTTCCCAGGCATGGCGGGGCTCGGATCCGCGGCCGGAGCTGGCTAGGCTGCGCGCATGGCAGACGAGGCCCGGCCGGCCGCCACCGCCGAGCCGGCCGCACCGCCGACCGCCGGGGCGGCGTACCCGTCGATCGCCGACCCCGTGGTGGCGGCGGTCCGGCAGGTGCTGGCGGGGATCCCGGCGGGCTGCACCTGGCTGCTGCCGGTGCGGGATCCGGACGGCGGGGTCGTCGACTTCCTGGTCGCCGCCACCAGCGCACAGGGGCGCGACGTCCACGGCCGGGGTATGGGGCGGGTCGGCCAACACCTCAGCGCGCTGTATCCCGGCATGGTGGCCGGCCCGCTGTGGCAGGCGTACCAGGAGGTGCTGGCCACCGGCGAGCCGGCGCACCTGCCCGACTTCCGGTACGCCGGTCACGGCGCCGGGGTCGTCGCCGACTCCGTCTTCGACGTGAGCGTGCACCGGGTGCTGGGCGGCCTGCTGGTCTGGTGGCAGCGGCTGGACGAGGACCGGCTCCGGCTGACCCGCACCGAGCTGCTGGGCAGCCTGGGCTGGGCGGAGTACGACCTGGTCACCGGCCGCAGCGAGTGGTCGCCGGGGATGTACCGCATCTTCGAGCGGGATCCGGCGCTGGGGCCGATGTCCCGGGCCGACCAGGCCGCCGCGCTCCTGCCCGACGACCACGGCCTGCGCGAGGCCGCCTGGCAGACGCTGGACAGCGGCGCCGCGTCGGACGTCACGGTGCGGTTCCGCGCGGCCGGGACGGTCAAGCACCTGCGGATCCTGTCGGACGTGGCCCGCGACGAGGGCGGCGCGCCGGTGAAGATCTACGCGGTGGTCCAGGACGTGACCGCGCGGGAGGACTCGCGGGGCGCCATCGAGCAGCTGCGCGACCAGCTGCGGACCCGGGAGACGACCGCGCTGGCCGAGCACCGCCTCGCCGGCCAGCTCCAGAACCTCATCCAGCCGGTGCCCCGCGAACCGGTCACCCTGGCCGGGCTGGAGGTGCTGGTCGGTTACCTGCCGGCGGAGAGCGCGTTGCGGGTCGGTGGCGACTGGTATCACGCCGAGACGCTGCCGGACGGGCCGGTCGTGCTGGCGGTCGGCGACCTGGCCGGGCACGGGTTGGAGGCGGCCAGCGGCATGGCCCACCTGCGCTTCGCGCTCGTGGCCTGGCTCTCGATCGGCATCCGCGACCCGGCCGTGCTGCTCGGGCACATGAACCGGCTCTGCGGCCAGTTGGGCGTCACCGGCACCGCGGTGCTCGCGGTGTTCGACCCGGCGACCCGGCATCTGGCCTGGGCCCGGGCCGGGCACCCGCTGCCGATGCTCTCCCGGGCGGGTGTCACCGGCGACCTCGGCCGGCCCGCCGGGATGCTGCTGGGCGCCGACCCCACCGCCGGCTACCCGGTGGTCACCACCGAACTGCGCGGCGACGACGTGCTGCTGTTCTACACCGACGGGCTGACCGAACGCCGCGCCGGGAACCCGGAGGACCGGGTGACGGCGGTGCGGGCGGCCCTCTCGGGCTTCACCGGCCGGCCGGGGCCGCGGCAGGTGGCCCGGCTGCGCGACGCGCTGCACCGGCCGAGCTCGCACGACGACACCTGCACCCTGGCCGTCCGCGTGCTGCCCTGACCGTCCGCGCCGGTCAGCCGGTCCCGCCTTCGGGGTGCCGGAGCAGCTCGCCGACGCCGGTCAGCTCCAGCAGAGCGGCCACCGACCCGGCGGCGTTCACCAGATAGAGCCGGCCGTCGGCCGCCCGTGCCCGGTGGTGCGCGGCCACCAGGGCGTGGATCCCGGTGGAGTCGAGGAACTCGACCGCCGCCAGGTCGACCACCACGATCGGAGCGGCGTCCACGGCGGCCAGCAACGTGCCGGTCAACCGCTCCCGGACGGCCAGGTCACACTCGCCGGTCAGCCGGATCACCGTCCGGCCCGGCTCACGGGAGGTCCTCGCCTGGAACGACGCCATGGGCAGCCACGCTCTCTCGCCTCACGTACCAGCCTGCTCGGCGCCATCATGCCCATTTTTCCCGGGCGCGTCGACCATCATCGACATCCGGGCGGCACCTCCATAGACTCCGGTCTTTCTGGTACCACGAGTCCAGGGAGGACCCACGTGTCGAGCGAAACCCGACCGCACGCCGCACCGCCCCTGCTGGCCCGCCTCGCCGGGGTGGCGATGGTCTCCGCCGCGCTGGTCGCCACCGGCGGCGCCGCCGCGAGCGCGGCCCCCGCCGAGCCGGCGCCCACGAAGGGCCCGTGCGCGTACACGCCGACGCCGGACGAGCCGGCGGCCCGGCCGGTGCCGCTGCCGCCGGACCCCCGCCGCACCCCCGACCGGGGCACGGTCCGGATCACGCTGCACACCAACCAGGGGCCGATCGGGCTGACCCTCGACCGCGAGCAGGCCCCGTGCACCGTGCAGAGCTTCCTGCACCTGGCCCGGCACAGGTTCTACGACCGGACGATCTGCCACCGGCTCACCGCGTACCCGACGCTGAAGGTGCTCCAGTGCGGCGACCCGTCCGGCACGGGTGAGGGCGGCCCGGGCTACCGGTACGCCGACGAGCTGCCCACCGACCTGCCGCCGGCGCCGACCGACCCGACCGGGGTCCGCCGCCTCTACGCCCGGGGCACCCTGGCCATGGCCAACGCCGGCCCGGACACCAACGGCAGCCAGTTCTTCCTGGTCCAGTCCGACTCGGCGCTGCGTCCCAACTACACCGTCTTCGGCACCATCGACGCGGCCGGGCTGGCCACCCTGGACCGGATCGCGGCCGGCGGGATCGCCGCCACGCCCGAGGACCCGGCGCCGGTCGACGGCGCACCGGCCCTGCCCGTGGAGATCTGCAAGGCCACCCGGGGCCGCTGACCCGCGGGGCTCCGGTCCCGAACCGGGAGCGCCCGGCCGGTCGGCGGATACGCCGCCCGGCCGGGCGTCCCTTCGTGGCGCCGGTCAGCGCTGGGCGCCCGCCGCGACGGGGGCCGGCCAGCTGCCGGTGAAGACCTGCGGCGTCGTCGCGCTGCGGGCCGCGAAGCCGAACAGCGAGTCGACCCGGGCGGCCTCGGTGGTGCTCGGGTACGGGTTGGTGCAGCTGGTGCCGGCGCTGCCGCCGGACATCAGGATCGCGCAGTTGCCGTTGTAGTTGTCGGGCAGGCCGAGGATGTGCCCGATCTCGTGGGTCATGATGCGCAGCGGCGAGTACTGCTGCGCCTGGTAGTAGTCGATGACGACGCGGCCGTTGCCGAGGCTCGTGCGCTGGGCGTACGAGCCGCCCCCGTAGGTGTAGTAGATCATCAGGTTCGAGCCGCACTGCGCCATGTTGATGTTGTTCGTGCGGTTGTTCCAGATCGAGGCGGCCTGGACGGCGTAGCTGGCGAACGGCCCGGCCTGGCTGGTGTTGTAGCAGACGTTGCGGACGGCCGCGGCGGCCGGCGCCGCGTCCACGGTGACGGCGCCCAGCGCCGCCAGTGCCGCGGTGGCGACGGTGGCGAGGAACCGGGTGACCTTGGGCAGACGCATCGCTCACTCTCCTTGTGGGACGGGGTCGAGCGGGGACCGGCCCAGCCTATATATCGGCTTAGATCGATATCAAGCATTGACAGGCATCACTTCAACGGCGGGCCGGCATGATCCGTCCGAATCGGGGGTAGAAGGACATCTCTGTATCTCGACCGCGGGAAGGAGGGCGGTCATGCCGTTTCCCCACGGACCCGACGGACCCCGGAGGGCCCCCGCGCCACCGGCCGACGTCCCGCCCATGTACGTGCGGTACCTGCGCGACCGGCTGCTGGAGGCCGAGGCCGGGCTCACGGCGATGAGCGAGCGGTACGAGCGGACCAAGGCCGCCTTCGACCGCCGCTACGCGCGCCGGGGCATCACCCCCGACACCGACATCGTCGGCTACCTCAACGCCAAGGCGTTGAACCCGGAGCTGAAGTTCTGGTACGCCAAGGTGGAGCACTTCCAGCGCGAGCTGGCGGCCTACGGCGCCGCGCTGACCGGGCTGGCGGCGGCCGACCGGATGCTCGCCGCGGAGGGCCAGCGGATTCCCGCGGACCGGCAGCGGTCCCGCACCGGCCGGCCGAACCTGAACCGCGTCGGCTGAGCGGTCTCGGGCGCGGCCCGAACCGGTAGCCTGCGTCGATGACGCACGAGCGGGAGATCACCGAGCCGGTCGACCTGTGCCGGCCGGACGGGCGGTTGAACCCGGCCGCGGTGGGCTGGAGCCGGCGGCCGCTGCACCGGGCGAACCTGCGCGGCTGGGGCCGGGCCAAGCGCTGGGAGCACTGGGGCGTCGTCACACCGACCCACATCCTCGGCCTCGTGGCGTCGTCGCTGGACTACGCCGGCGTGCACAGCCTCTACCTGCTCGACCGCCGCACCGGCATCGAGCGGGCCACCGAGGCCGTCGTCCCGCTCGCCCGCGGCGCGGTGCTGCCGCCGGTCAGCGGGGCGGGCGCCGTGCGGGCCCGCGGCGGCGGCCTCGCCGTCCAGATCGACCAGCGCCCCGACGGCAGCACCATCCGGGCCACCGCGCCCGGCGTCGAGGTGGACCTGGTGGTGCCCCTGCCGCCGGGGCACGAGTCGCTGGGCGTGGTGGTGCCGTGGAGCACCCGCCGGTTCCAGTACACCCACAAGGACATCGGCCGGCCGGTGCGCGGCACACTCCGGGTGGACGGCACGGCGTACCCGGTCGACACCGAGTCGTTCGCGGCGCTCGACCACGGCCGCGGCAAGTGGCGGTACGCGGTGAGCTGGAACTGGGCCGCCGGCAGCGGACCGGGCCGGGCCATCCAGCTCGGTGGCAGGTGGACCGACGGGACGGGGGCGACCGAGAACGCGGTCTTCGTCGACGGGCGGCTGCACAAGATCGGCGCGGACCTGGCCTGGAGCTACGACCGCACCGACTGGCTGCGGCCCTGGCGGGTCACCGGTGACCGGGTGGACGTCACGTTCCACCCGTTCCACGAGCGCGTGGCGCGCACCAACCTCGGCGTGCTGGCCGGGGAGACCCACCAGTGCTTCGGGCACTTCTCGGGGTGGGCCGCCACCGACGACGGCGAGCGGGTGGACCTCGACGGCCTGGTCGGCTGGGCGGAGGAGGCCCGCAACCGCTGGTGACCGTGGATCCCCGCCGCGCCCGGGCCGGCGCGGCGGGGGTCGCGGCCGGTGCTCAGACCGGCAGCCGCCAGACCTGGTTGGCGCCGCCGAAGCAGTCCCAGATCTGCAGCCGGGTGCCGTTGGCGGAGCTGTTGTCGGTGGCGTCCAGGCACTTGTTCGACTGGGGGTTGCGCAGGGTGCCGTTGGACTGCGCCTGCCAGACCTGGGCTCCGGTGCCGTTGCAGTCCCAGAGCTGCACCTTCGCGCCGTTGGCCGTGGAGCCGCTGGCGACGTCGGCGCACTTGCCGAGCGCCCGCAGGGTGCCGTCCCCGGCCACCGTCCAGCTCTGCGCGGCCGTGCCGTTGCAGGTGTAGAGCTGGACCGCGGTGCCGTTGGCGGTGCCGGCCGCGGCGACGTCGACGCACTTGCCGCCGATGCCGGTGATCGGGCCGGTCCGTCCGCTCGGCGGCGGGGTGCCGCCACCCGTGACGGTGTCGTAGATCGCGCTGACCAGCGACGTGGAGCCCGTGGTGTCCTGGGACAGCTCCCAGTTCATCATCCCGCCGGCGTTGGCCAGCGCCCACTGGGTCTTGCGCTTCACGGTCGGCACGCCGTTGTAGCACTGCTGCGCGCCGCTCACCGTCGTGCAGTCGCGGTTGGCGTTGGCCGGGTCCATGCCGACCAGCGCGGAGTACGTGTAGTAGCCGGGCCGGCTGTAGAAGGGCACGCCGAGCACCGCCTTGGCGGCCGGCAGGCCGCGCGACTTCCACAGGTTGACGCTGTTGACCGACCAGTCGTAGTTGGCGTGCGGGCTGCCGCCGTCGTACGCCATGATGTTCAGCCAGTCGACGGCGCCGAAGACCGCGGGCTGCACCCCGTCGACGTAGTAGCCCTCGGAGACCACGGCCGCGGTGAGCAGCTTGCCGCGGCTGTGCAGCGCGCTGCCGAGCTGCTGCATGAGCAGCGTGTAGTTGTTGGCCGAGGCGCCCGGGTCGGGATACTCCCAGTCGATGTCGACGCCGTCGAGGTTGTACTGGTTGACGAAGTTGACCACGTTGGTGACGAAGGCGCCGCGGGCGCCGGAGTTCGCGGCGAGCGCCTCGAACGCGGAGTCGTTGCCGTCGTTCCAGCCGCCGATGGCGATCGACACCTTGACGTTGCCGGCGTGCCCGAGCGACACCAGCGAGGAGAGCTTGCTGGGGTTCTCCACCGGGCGCAGGCTGCCGTCGTTGTTGGGCAGCACGAACGCGTAGTTGATGTGGGTGAGCTTGCCGTACTGGATGCTGTTGACGCTGCCGCTCCAGGACGGCAGGTAGCCGACGCTCTTGAAGTTGTTCGGCAGCACGACGGCCTCGGCGGCGGTCGGGGTCAGCGCGAGCGTGGCGGTGGCGGTGGCGAGCGCGAGCAGGCCGGCGGCCACGGGGGAACGGCGGCGGGGGCGCGGTGCGGACATCGAGGGCCTTCCCGGTGCAGGGGGCGCCGCAGCGCCCGCCGGCGCTGGTCGGGGCCGGCGCCGGGCGGGCGGTACGGGTCGGACGGGGATCGGTCTGCCTCGAGGTGACCAAATATTAAAGAGTATTAACTAAGGCGTCAATGAATGTCCGTCGATGAATCGGCGGGTCGCTCAGCGCAGCCGGACCGGACCGGCGTCGATGCGGACGCGGAACAGGGCGTACGGCTTGCGCCGCAGGTCCGTGCCGCCCTGGTACTTCGCCTGCCGGTGCAGCTGGTTGGCGGTGACGTAGAGGTGACCGTCGGCGGCCACGGACATCGTGTCGGGCCAGAGCAGCCGCGGGTCGTGCACCAGGGTCTCGAACTCGCCGTCCGCCCGCCGCCGAAGCACCGCGTTGTGCTCGTAGGAGGTCAGGTAGAACGCGCCCGAGTCGTCGGTCTCCAGGCCGTCCGAGCCGCCGCCCTTGTCGCCCTCGTCCACGACCGTGGCCGCCACCTGCTCCTCACTCAGCGTCCGGTCGGCGAGGGCGTCCGTCGCCACGCTGTACCAGCGGCGCGAGGCGAGCGGGCAGTAGTGCAGCCGGGAGCCGTCGGCGGACAGGGCGATGCCGTCGGAGCCCATGGCGACCGGCTTCGGCGGCCCGTCGGCCGGGCGTTCCAGGAACGGCCGCCCCTCCACGACGGGCCGGAAGGCGTCCAGCGGCTCGGCCTTGGTGGACGGGTGGTCGTGCAGCCGCCGCCACGACGCGCCGGTGGCCAGGTCCACCACGACGATGCCGTTCGGCCCCGAGTCGGAGGAGTCGGTGAGGTAGGCGAGGCCGGCGTCGCCCCGGCGCAGGTCGAAGCGCACGTCGTTGAGGTACGTGGTGGGCAGCGCCACGTCGGTCGGGAAGGTGATCACCTGCCCGACGGTGTCGGTGTCCAGGTCGACCCGGACGAGCTTCGGCCCGCCCGGCTTCGTCGGCTGGAACATCGGGCTGCCGGTGTCGACCACCCAGAGCCGGTCGGCCGGGTCCACCACGATGCTCTGCACCGAGACGAAGGCGTTCGCGTCGTCGTTCCCGGACGGGCTGTTCCAGCCCTCGTCGGGGTACGGGACCTCGCGGCCGTCGCGCAGCTCGACGACGGTGGCCGGCACCTCATCCCCCCACTGGGGGAAGTTCACGAAGACCCGGCCGGTGTGCGACACGCTCACCCCGGTCGGCATCGGGCCGGTGAAGGTGTGCACGAGTTCGAGATCGCCGACCGGCTCGCCGCCCATGGGCCCGTTCATCCGCCGCTCCTGACTGTGAGGCCCCCGTCCTTCCCGCCGGAACCGGGCACAAACGTCGGCGGCACGCCGGAGGGGCGGCCCCCGCCCGGGGCCGCCCCTCCGGGCTGTGCTCAGGACACCGAGGCGGGGAACCGTTCCCAGACCCGGTGCGCCCCCATCAGTTGCTGCACGGCGCCGAAGACCTCGGCCCCGGCGTCGCCGGCGACCACGCCGGGCGTGCCGGCCACCCCGGCCTGGCGCAGGACCTCGGCCCCGGCGTCCCAGGCGCCGATCGCCTTGGCGTGCCGCCAGGCCTCCTCGACCAGCAGCAGCACTCGCGGGTCGACGGTGGTGGAGCCGGCCGCGCCCGCCTTGTCGTCCCGGGCCGGCAGCGCGTCCGGCGCCGGCGCCGGGGAGCCGGCCAGCAGGACCGCGTCGAACTCCACCGACCGGCCGGTGGCGAAGGTCCGCTGCACCGGCAGGTCGCCGACCGTGCCGCCGTGCGCGGCGACCACCAGCGGCACCATGCCGGCGGCGAACACCGCCCGCCGGACCTGGTTCACCCCGTCGAGGTCGCTGTCCGCGTCCACCACGATGCCGACCATCCGGCCGTCCGCCGGCCACTCCCGGCCGACCTGCGACAGCGCCGGGCTCGGCTGCACCTCGGCCAGCGGCACGGTCGGCTTCGGCGCGGGCAGGCCCAGGCCGGTGGCCACCTGCTCGCACAGCACCGGGTCGACGTTGGCGAGGCACTGGAGCTGGCGCTCCTTGATCGCCTGGTGGTAGCACTTGCCCAGCTCGAAGGTGTACGCCCGGATGATGTGCTCCTTCTCCACCGGCGACATGCTCAGCCAGAACAGCCGTACCTGGCTGTAGTGGTCGTCGAACGACGCCGGGGCCGCGCGTACCTTCGGGGCCTCCGCGACCGTGACCGGCGTGTCGACGAACGCGTTCTCGCGGTCGCCGGCCGGGAAGGGGTTGCCGCCGTCGAGCGAGTTCGGCCGGTAGGGCGCCACGCCCGCGTGCACCGCGTGCTGGTGGAAACCGTCCCGGAGCATGTCGTTGACCTCGGCGTGCGGCCGGTTGATCGGGATCTGGCTGAAGTTCGGGCCGCCGAGCCGGGTGAGCTGCGTGTCCAGGTACGAGAAGAGCCGGCCCTGCAGCAGCGGGTCGTTGGTGACGTCGATGCCGGGCGGCAGGTGCCCGAGGTGGAAGGCGACCTGCTCGGTCTCGGCGAAGAAGTTCCGCGGCGTCCGGTTCAGGGTGAGCCGGCCGATGGCCTGCACCGGCGCCAGTTCCTCCGGCACGATCTTCGTGGGGTCGAGCAGGTCGATCCCGGCGAAGGTCTCCTCCGGGGTGTCCGGGAAGACCTGGATGCCCAGCTCCCACTCCGGGTACGCGCCGGACTCGATGGCGTCGTAGAGGTCGCGCCGGTGGAAGTCCGGGTCGATGCCGCCGATCAGCTGCGCCTCCTCCCAGGTCAGGGAGTGCACGCCCAGCTTCGGCTTCCAGTGGAACTTGACCAGCACCGTCGCCCCGGCCGCGTTGACCAGCCGGAAGGTGTGTACGCCGAAGCCCTCCATGGTCCGGTAGGAGCGGGGGATGCCGCGGTCGGACATGTTCCACATGGTGTGGTGCTGCGCCTCGGTGTGCAGGGAGACGAAGTCCCAGAAGGTGTCGTGCGCGCTCTGCGCCTGCGGGATCTCCCGGTCCGGGTGCGGCTTGCCGGCGTGGATGATGTCCGGGAACTTGATGGCGTCCTGGATGAAGAACACCGGCATGTTGTTGGCGACCAGGTCGAAGGTGCCCTCGTCGGTGTAGAACTTGGTCGCGAAGCCGCGGGTGTCGCGTACCGTGTCCGCCGACCCGCGCGAGCCGAGCACCGTGGAGAAGCGGACGAAGACCGGGGTCTCGGCGCCCTTCTTCAGGAAGCCCGCCCGGGTGACCTCCTCGGCGGTGCCGTAGGCGACGAACACGCCGTGCGCCCCGGCGCCGCGCGCGTGCACCACCCGCTCCGGGATGCGCTCGTGGTCGAAGTGGGTGATCTTCTCGCGCAGGTGGTGGTCCTGCAGCAGCACCGGGCCCCGCGGGCCGGCCTTCAGCGAGTGGTCCGTGTCGCGCAGCCGGGCCCCGTTCGCGGTGGTGAGGAAGGAGCCCTGCTGCCCCTTCGCGATCTTCGGCACGCCGGTCTCGGCGCCCGTCGGGGTACGCGTGTCCGGGGCGCCCTGCTCCTCCTTCGGCGGCAGCGGACCGTGCGGCGTCGTCGGCTCGTCGAACGGGGGCGGGGCGCTGCCCGGCGCACCGGGAACGTCCGGGGTCAGGATGTCGGTGACCTTCTCGGTGGCGGCCTCCACGACATCCTTGACGACCTTGGCGGGCTTGCGGGAATCCATCAGGACCTGTCCTCCATGCGGCGAAACGACCAGGTCCTCAAGGCCCTACCCGGGGCCGGAGGGGGCAAACCGGATCACTCGGACGCGTGGAAGGCTCACCCGCGACCGGCGACCGTCACCCGGGTCAGGGCTGCCGGGGCACGGCCACGGCCGTGACCACGAGCCCGTCGGCGACCACCCACCGGCCGTGCAGCGTGGCCAGCGGAGGGCCGCCGTCCGCGCGGGTGGCGTCGACCAGCACCCGGGCCGTGAAGCTGCCGGCGGCCGGGTCGACGGACAACTCGGCATCCTCGAAGCCGAGCCAGCGGCCGGTCAGCGGATACCACGCCTTGTAGACCGACTCCTTGGCGCTGAACAGCAGCCGGTCCCAGTGCACGGCCGGATGGGCCCCGCGCAGCCGCGCCAGCGACGCCGGCTCGCCGGCCGTGGTGACCACCCCGGCCACGCCGTCGGGCAGCGGCTCGTGCGGCTCGGCGTCGATGCCGAGCCCGGCCAGCGTGTCGTCCCGGGCGACCGCCGCGGCCCGGTAGCCGGCGCAGTGGGTGATGCTGCCCACCACCCCCGCCGGCCAGCGCGGTTCCCGCTTCGGGCCGGGGCGGATCGGCGCCGGGGCGTACCCGAGGCGGGCCAGGGCCTCCCGGGCGCAGCGGCGGGCCGTGACGAACTCGCGGCGGCGGGCCTCCACGGCCCGGGCCAGCAGGTCCTCCTCGCCGGGCCAGGGGGCCTCGCCCGGGATGTCGGAGAACGCCTCGACGGCGACGGCCCCCGGCGGGAGCAGGGCCTCGATCACCCGGCACCGCCGAGGATGCGCCGCATCGGCCGCGGCTCGCCGCCCCGCCGCCCCCACTCGCGCGGGTAGCCCAGCGACACCTCCTCGAAGCGCACCCCGTCGTGGTGGGTGGTGCGGGGGATGTGCAGGTGCCCGTAGACCGCCACGGCGGCGCGGTGCCGCAGGTGCCAGTCGGCCGTGCGGTCGGTGCCGCACCACTGGGCGAACTCCGGATACCAGAGCACGTCGGTGGGCTCGCGGACCAGCGGCCAGTGGTTGACCAGCACGGTCGGCAGCGCCGGATCGACCGCGGCCAGCCGGCGCTCGGTCCCGGCAATCCGCTCCCAGCACCAGGACTCCCGGTCCGGGTACGGGTCGGGGTGCAGCAGCACCTCGTCGGTGCACACCACCCCGGCCGCGTACGCCGCGCGCAGCGACTCCTCCTTCGAGGTGGTGCCGGGTGCCCGGAACGAGTAGTCGTAGAGCAGGAACAGCGGCGCCACGGTGACCGGCCCGCCCGCGCCGCGCCACACCGGGTAGTCGTCCTCCGGGGTGAGCACGCCCAGCTCGCGGCACATGCCGACCAGCGCGTCGTAGCGGGCCCGGCCGCGCAGGGTCACCGGGTCGGCCGGGTGGGTCCACAGCTCGTGGTTGCCGGGCACCCACACCACCTGGGCGAACCGGTCGCGGAGCTGGCGCAACGTCCGCTCGACGTCCGCGAACACCTCGCCGACGTCGCCGGCCACGAGCAGCCAGTCGTCCGGCGACTCGGGCCGCAGGCCGTCCACGACCGTGCGGTTCTCGGCGTACGACACATGGAGGTCACTCACCGCGTACAGCGCACCGGTCACCCCGCCGATCTTGCCAGCGCCGGTGGCGGACCGGTAGGCGCGGACTTGAGCGCTGTCGGGGGTCCGACGCAGAATGGCGGGCATCGGTGTCGCGACCCCGGCGGCGGCAGGGCCGCACGGGCTGAAACGTCGACTCTTCACGGAAGGGGCGACGGCATGCACCCGATGCTGCGTCGGCTCGACGACCTCGCCACCCATCTCGCCACGCGGCCGGACACCGTGGCGCTGCTCGGCCTCGGCTCGGCCGGCGCCGACCACGACCGGCTCGACGACCACTCCGACCTGGACTTCTTCCTCGTCGTCGCCGACGGCGCGGTGGGCCGTTACGTCGACTCGACCGACTGGCTGGCGGCGCCCTGCCCGGTGGCGTACAGCTTCGCCAACGAGCGCAACGGCCGCAAGGCGCGCTACGCCGACGGGATCTTCGTGGAGTACGCGGTCTTCACCGTGGCCGAGCTGGCCCGGTTGCCGTTCACCGGCGCCCGGGTGGTCTGGCAGCGCCCCGACGCCCCGGCCGGGCTGGCCGGCAGCGGCGCGCCGGCGCGTCCCGCCACGCCGTACGACACCGTCGAGTTCCACCTCAACGAGGCGCTCACCAACCTCTACGTCGGCCTGCACCGCGAGCTGCGCGGGGAACGGCTCACCGCGGCCCGGTTCATCCAGTCGTACGCGGTGGACCGGGTGCTCGCCCTGCTGCGGCTCGCCGAGCCCTCGGCGGCGCACCGGCGGGACCCGTTCGACCCGAGCCGCCGGGTCGAGCAGGCGTACCCGCCGGAGGTGCTGCCGCTGGCCGCCATGGTCCCCGGGTACCGGCACAACCGGGCGGCCGCCCGGGCCACGCTCGACTGGTTGGCGGCCCGGTTCCCGGTCGACCCGGCCATCGGCGAGCCGGTCCGGGCGCTGCTCGCGGAGGCGGGGCGGGTCAGCTGAGCAGGCCGGCGAACCGGTCGGTGGCGCGGAGCAACTCCCGGGCGATGCCCGGCTCGGCGGCCGAGTGGCCGGCGTCGGGCACGATCCGCAGCTCGGCCTCCGGCCAGCGCCGGGCCAGGTCGTACGCGGACACCGGCGGGCAGCACAGGTCGTAGCGGCCGTTGATGATCACGGCGGGCAGGTGGCGGATCCGGTCCACACCGTCGAGCAGTTGCGTCTCGCCGAGGAAGCCGCCGTGCACGGCGTAGTGCGAGAGGATCCGGGCGATCGGCAGCGCCTGCTCCTCGGCGGTGAAGTGGGCGAGCACCCCCGGGTCGGGGCGCAGCGAGGAGTTGACCGCCTCCCAGCGCCCCCAGGCGACCGCACACGCCCGGGCCTGCGCCTCGTCCGGCCCGTGCAGCCGCCGGTGGTAGGCCGCCAGCACGTCGTCGCGTTCGGCGGCGGGGATCGGGGCGACGAACCGTTCCCACTCGTCGGGCTGGAGGTGGCGCAGGCCGCCCTGGTAGAACCAGTCCCGCTCGCTGCGCCGCAGCAGCAGCACGCCGCGCAGGACGAGTCCGGTGACCCGCTCCGGGTGGGTCTGGGCGTACGCCAGGCCGAGGGTGACTCCCCACGACCCGCCGAACACCAGCCAGCGGTCGATCCCGAGCCGCTCGCGGATCGTCTCCAGGTCGGCCACCAGGTGCCCGGTGGTGTTGCCCCGCAGCTCGCCGAACGGGGTGCTGCGCCCCGCGCCGCGCTGGTCGAACAGCACGGCGCGGTAGCGCAGCGGGTCGAAGAACCGGCGCGCCGCGGGCACCAGCCCACCGCCCGGCCCGCCGTGCAGGAAGACCACGGGTACGCCGTCCGGACGGCCCACCTCCTCCACGTGGAGTTCGTGGCCGTCGCCCACGGCTATCCGGTGGGTGGCGTACGGCTCGACGGGCGGGTACAGGCGTGGCTCGGTCATGCCGGACCATCCTGCCCGCTGCGGGCCGGTCGTGCGGGGACGGTCAGCAGGCGACGCTGCTGCCGAGGTTGTCGAGGAGGGCGTCGGCGACCCAGCCGGACACCCCGGTCGTGGTGTCCCGCAGGTAGGTCCACGTGTAGGTGGTGTGCCCGTTCGCGCTGACCCGGTCGCCGTTGCTGTAGCAGTGGAAGTCGACGCTGTGGCTGAGCTGGCCGTAGCCGAGGGATCCGCACGTCGTGTGCGGGCCGGTGCGGATGTTGACGTTGCTGGCGTTGAAGAGCGTGCCGAGCTTCGTGTCGATGTTGGAGTGCGCGTGGCTGCAGGACGCGCTGGCCGGAGCGGCGGCGGTCACCACCGCGACACCGGTGCAGCCGACCGTGACCGTGACCGCCGCCGCGATCGAGGAGAACTTCCGCATGTCGATCAACCCCCGAACGTGAGAACCCCCACACGTAAAGTGATCAGATATTTACATCTTTCACCGTCCCGGGCAAGGGTCCGCACGCGCCGACCTCAGCGGGCCAGCAGCGCGCGCAGCTCCTTCACCACCTCGGCCGGGGCCTCCTCGGCCATGAAGTGCCCGTACGACACCGGCACGTGCCGCAGGTCCGGCGCCCAGGCCCGCCAGCGCGCCGCCGCGTCGAAGCCCAGCGCGGCGCCCCAGTTCTGCTGGAGCACGGTCACCGGCATGCGCAGCACCCGGCCCGCCGCCCGGTCCGCCTCGTCGTGCGCGAGGTCGATGCCGGCCGACGCGCGGTAGTCCGCGACGATCGAGGGGACGGCCGCCCGGCAGGCCCGCAGGTACGCGGCCCGCACGTCGGCGGGGATCGCGTCCGGGTCGCCGGCCCAGAGGTCGAGGAAGTGCCCGAAGAACTCGTCCGGGGCGGCGCCGATCAGCCGCTCGGGCAGCCCCGGCGGCTGCGCCATCAGGTAGAGGTGGAAGCCGACCGCGGCCGTCACGCCGTGCATGACCTCCCAGGTGTCGAGGGTGGGCAGCACGTCCAGCGACGCCAGGTGGGTGATCGTCTCCGGGTGGTCCAGGCCGGCGCGGATCGCGACCAGGGCGCCCCGGTCGTGCCCGGCCAGGGCGAACCGGTCGTGCCCCAGCGCCCGGGCCAGCGCCACCACGTCGGCCGCCATGGTCCGCTTGGCGTACGCGGTGCCGTCGGTGTCCGCCGGCTTGTCGCTGTCGCCGTAGCCGCGCAGGTCGGGGCAGATGACCGTGTGGTCGGCCGCCAGGTCGGCGGCGACGTGCCGCCACATGAGGTGGGTCTGCGGGAAGCCGTGCAGCAGCACGATCGGGCTGCCGGTGCCGCCCACCGCGGCGTGCAGCGCCACGCCGTCGGCGACGGTGACGCGGCGCGACTCGAATCCGTTGATCATGAGGTGTCCTTTCGGGGTGTGCTCCGGTTCGCGTCGAGCCTCCCCGGTGCCGGTCAGTGGCCGATCAGCAGCGGATGAGTGCCCTGGCCGGGCCGCCGGTGCGCGGGCACCCGGCTGCCTAGAGTGGGCGGGGTGACCGACCCGCCGCGCGTACCCCCTGTGACCTTCGGGGTGCTCGGGCCGCTCGTGGCGGCCGGCCCGCGGGGCCCGGTGGCGCTGAAGGGCGCCCGGCAGCGGGCCGTGCTGGCCCGCCTGCTGGTCGCCCGGGGCCGGGTGGTGCCGGTCGACCGGCTCGTCGGCGACCTGTGGGCGGAGCCGCCGGAGGGCGCGGTCGGCGCCGTGCGCACCTTCGTCGCCGACCTGCGCCGGGCCCTGGAGCCCGACCGGCCGCCGCGCCAGCCGGCCCGGCTGCTGGTCACCGCCCCGCCCGGGTACGCGCTGGCGGCCGCCACCGGCGCGGTCGACGCGGGCCGGTTCGAGGCGGCCGTCGGTGCGGCCGGGGAGTCGCTGGCCGTCGGGGGTGCCGCCGCGGCCCTGACGGCCCTGGACGACGCGCTCGCCCTCTGGCGCGGCCCGGCCTACGCGGAGTTCCCCGCCGAGCCCTGGGCGCGGGCGGAGATCGACCGGCTGGACGAGCTGCGGCTGCTCGCCGTCGAGCGGCGCGCCGAGGCGCTGCTGGCCCTGGGCCGGGCCGCCGAGGCCGCCGGCGACCTGCGCGCCCAGGCCGCCGCCCAGCCGCTGCGGGAGGAGACCTGGCGGTTGCTCGCGGTCGCCCTCTACCGGGCGGGCCGGCAGGGCGACGCGCTCGCCGCGCTCCGGGAGGCCCGCGCCGTACTGGTGCGGGAACTGGGGGTGGACCCCGGGCCCCGGCTGCGCCGGCTGGAGGCCGACATCCTCGCCCAGGCCCCGCACCTCGACCCGGCCCCGGTCGGGCCCGCTCCGGCCCCGCCCGCTCCGGCCGCGACGCCGGCCTCGGTCGTCCCGCCCGCTGCGGGCGCGACGCCGGCCGCGGGAGCGGGGGAGGAGCGGCGTCCGTTCGTGGGACGCGCGGCCGAGCTGGCGAGCCTCACGGGGCTGGCCGACCGGGTGGCCCGGCGCGGCCGGCCCGCCCTCGCCCTGGTCTCCGGGGACGCCGGCGCGGGCAAGACGGCGTTCGTCGAGGCGCTGGCCGACCGGCTCGCCGCCGCCGGCTGGACCCGTGCCTTCGGGCGGGTCCCGGAGTACGAGGGCGCACCGGCCGCCTGGCCGTGGACGCAGCTCGCCGCCGCCCTGCCCGAGCCGGCCGAGGCGCCGGCGACCACGCCGGGCGACGGGGAGCCCGCCGTGGCCCGCTACCGGCTGCACCGGACGGCGGGCGCCCGGGTGGGCGCGGCGGCGCGGCGCGGGCCCGTCCTGCTCGTCCTCGACGATCTGCACCGGGCGGACGAGGACACCCTCGACCTGCTGACCGCGTTGTTCACCGGGCCGGAGCCGGTGACCGGACCGGTGCTGGCGGTCGGCACGTACCGGGCCACCGGGATCACCCCGGCGCTCACCGGGGCCCTGGCCCGGCTGGCGCGCCTCGAACCGGTCCGGGTCTACCTGGGCGGTCTCGCCGAGGCGGAGACCGGCGACCTGGTCCGCACGGTGGCCGGGGCGACGGACCCCGACACGGTGCGGGCGCTGCACCGGCGCAGCGGCGGCAACCCGTTCTTCGTCCGGGAACTGGCCCGGCTGCTCGCCGCCGAGGGGGCCACCGCGCTGGAGCGCGTACCGGCCGGGGTGCGGGACGTCATCCGGCACCGCCTGGCGCAGCTGCCCGAACCGGCCCGGGCGGTGCTGCGGCAGGCCGCGGTGCTCGGCCGGGACCTCGACCCGGACGTGCTGGCCGCGCTGGTCGGGGAGGAGGCCATGCTGGACGCCGTGGACCGGGCCGCGCAGGCCGGGTTCCTCACCCCCGACGGCATCCGGTTCGCCCACATCCTCGTCCGCGACACCCTCTACACCGACCTGTCGGCGCCGCGCCGGGCCCGCTGGCACGCCGCCGTCGGCGCCGTGCTCGAACGGCTGCGGCCGGACGACGTCACGGCCCTCGCGCACCACTTCGGACAGGCTCCCGGTCCGGCCGCCGCAGCCCGGGCCGCCCGGTACGCCGCGGCCGGAGCCGAACGGGCCGAGCGGCGCTGCCACCCGCACGAGGCCGTCCGGCTCTGGCAGCAGGCCGTCACCGCCCACGACCGGGCCGGCGGCGACGACGTACGCGGCCGGCTGGCCGCCGTCATCGGGTGGGGCCGCGCCCTCGCCGTCACGGGCCACCTCGACCGGACCCGCCGGCTGCGGGCCGAGGCCGTCGCCACCGTGGAACGGCTCGCCGACCCGGAACTCACGGCCGACGTGCTGGCCGCCTTCGACGTGCCGGCCGTCTGGCCCCGCAACGACGACGAGGAGCTGTCCCGGCGGATCGTGGCCGCCGCCGAGGCCGCCCTCGCCGCGCTCCCGGCCGATCAGGCGGCCCGGCGCGCCCGGCTCCTCTGCACCCTCGCCCTGGAGTTGCGCGGCGACACCGGCGACCGGGGCCGGCGGGCGGCCGCCGAGGCCGAGGAGATCGCCCGCGGCCTCGGCGACCCGGCCCTGCTGGCCTTCGCGCTCAACGCCCGCTTCATGCACGCCGTCGACCGGGCCGGCCGGGCGCCGGAACGCGCCCGCATCGGCGCCGAACTGGTCGACCTGGCCGTCCGGCACGGCCTGGTCACCTTCGAGGTGCTGGGGCACCTCATCCTGCTCCAGGCGCACTGCGCCCGCGCCGACGTGACCGCCGCCGACGCCCACGCGGCCGCCGACGCCCACGCGGCCGCCGCCGACCGGCTCGCCGCCCGCTACGAACTGCCCCTCGTCGGCGTCTTCACCGCCTGGTACGCCGCCCTCCGGCTGGCCGTCGCCGGGCGCCGCGCCGAGGCCGAGGCAGCGTACCGGGCGGCGGCCGTCCGGCTCGACGCCGGGCAGATGCCGGGCATGGCCGCCGGGCTGCTGCCGTTCGCCCTGCTCTGCCTGCGGCTGTCCACGGGGGACGACCTCGGCCCGGCGCTGGCCGACGCCGCCCACACCGGCCCGTACGCGCCGTGGGTCCGGCCGCTGGCCCTGCTCGCCGCGGGCCGCCGGGACGAGGCTGCCGCCGCGCTGCGCGCCCTGCCGGAGTCGCCGCACGACCTGCTGCGCGAGGCGCGGCTCTGCGTCGCCGCCCGGGCCGCCCTCGACCTCGACGACCGCGCCACCATGGCCCGGCTGCACGCCGCCCTGCGTCCCGCCGCCGGCGAACTGGCCGGCGCCGGCAGCGGCGTGCTCACGGCCGGCCCGGTGGCCCGCCACCTCGCCGACCTCGCCGCCGCCCTCGCGCGCGACTGACCCCCGCCGGCCCTCCGATGTGGGGGACCGGGCGGTGGGGACGGGTCAGGCGTTGGCGGGGACACCGCCGTCGGGGCCGGGGGCCGGCTCGGAGGTGGCCTCCGCCTCGGGGGCGAGCCGCGGCGCCGGGGTGCGCACCGCGAACGCGTCGAAGCTCGGCCGCTCCAGCGAGGCCCGCTCCAGGAACGGCTCGGCGCTGGGCCGCTCGCCGTCGGCCCGCTCGCCGGGATCGGGATCGGCGGCCGCGTCGGTCACGGCGGCCGGCACGGCCACCGCGGCCGGGGCGGGCACCACCACGGGGGTGGGCTCCGCCGGTGTTCCGGCGGGCCGCGGCGCCACCATCGGGTACTCGGCCGTCTCCACACCGCCGGCGGCCGCCGCCATCACCGCCGCCGCGGCCAGGTCGGCGACCCGCTTGGCCTCCCGCTGCACCCGGGCCCGGGTCTCCTTCGCGTGCTGCTCGGCGAGGTCGGCCGCGCGCCGCGCGTCCGCCAGCCGCTTGGTCTCCGCCGTCAGGTCCCGGCGTACGGCGACCAGCTGCTCCTCCAGCGCGGCGCCCTGCTCCTCGACCGCGGCGATGTCCCGGCGGGTCCGCTCCAGCTCCTGGCCGGCCGTCTCCAGCTCGGCCTTGAGCTGCGTCAGCGCCTCCTGCCGCTGCTGGACCTCCTGCTGCACCGTGGTGAGCTGCTCCTGGTGCGCCGCGGTCTCCTCGTCGGCCCGCTCGCGCACCTCGGTGGCGTACTGCTGCGCCTCGGCGACCAGGGCGGCGATGTCGCGCTCCGCGGCGGCGGCCCGGTCGGCCAGCTCCTGCTCGGCCGCGGCCCGCTGCTCGTCCAGCTCCCGGGCCATGGTGGCCTGCCACTGGGCCAGCTCCTGCTGGGCCTTGCTCCGGTTGGCCTGTACCTCCTGCTGGATCTGGGTGCGCGCCGCCTTCACCAGCGCCTCGGACGCGGAGCGGGCCTGCTCGACCTGCTGGGCGCTCTGCTCGGCGATCCGCTTCGCCTCCTGCTGGGCCCGGTCGTGGGCGGCCTGCCCCTCGACGCGCAGCTTCTCCGTCAGCTCGCGGATCGCGGTGAGCTCCGCCTGCGCGGCGGTGTGCCGCTCCTCGTCCACCTTCTCCTGCTCGGCCCGGCGCGTGGACAGCTCCTCGGCCAGCTCGCGCCGCTCCCGGTCCGCCTCGTCGCGCGCGGCGGCCAGCACCTTCTCCGCCTGCGCCTGGAGCTCGGCGGCGCGCTTCGTGGCCGCCTCGGTGATCTGCCCGGCCTGCTTCTCCGCCAGGTCGAGGATCTGGTCGACCATGGGGCCGAGGTCGCGGAAGGACGCCCGGTCCACCTGCGTCGGGCGCTGCCGCAGCTCGGCGGCCTCCGTCTGCGCTCGCTGCGCCTGCGCGGTCAGCTCCCGGACCTGGGCGTACGCGCGGTCGCGCTCGGCCGTCACGGCGGTCAGCTCACCGTCCACCTGCTCGACGTACCGGTCCACCTGGCGTTTGTCGTAGCCGCGCAGCGCCGGGTCGAACCTCGGCCGCGCGGACACGTCGTCGTGGGGTGCGAACGGTTCCTCGCCGTTGGACATGCGCCATCCTCCGTCGGTTCGCCAGCGCCAGGCCGGCGGATGACCGCCCCGCAGGGCATGATGAGGCGCAACGGTACCGCCGCCGGCGCGCGGGTTCCGCCCCGCCCCGCCCGCGATCGTGAACTCGGGTCCACCTGGGCCGCCGGGCGGTCCGACTCACACCGGGAAGTACGGGTTTCCGGCGGTCAGCCGGATGGTGAAGCCGTCGGTGTCCCGGTGCAGCGCCACGTGGTTGCACGACTGGTGGCTGATCCACAGGCCCAGGCCGCCGGCGGCGCCGTTGCCCGCGGGCAGCAGCCCGGCGTACGGGTCGGCCGGGCCGGGACCCCGGTCCTGCACGGTCACCACCATCCGGTCCGGCGCGCTCCACAGCCGCATCCGCACCGGCGGCACGCCGTGGCGCAGCGCGTTGCTCACCACCTCGCTGACCGAGACGACCAGGTCGTCGAGGTGGTCGGCCGGGAGCTGGCCGCGGTGTGCGGCACGGACCGCGTCGCGCGCCTCGGCCGGGGCCGGGTCGACCAGCTCGACCGCCGGCCCCGTGCGCTGCAGCGGGTCGGGCAGCATGGGGCGTGGCTCGGCCAGATAGGCCGCCGGCTCGGTGTAGGCGTCGGTCGGCTTGTGGCTGCCGTCCGGCAACGCCACCCGTGGATGGGTCCGCACCACGTCCGCCAGCACCCGGGACGGGCTGTCCCGGACGTCGTACGCGCACATGCTCCAGAGCGGGAAGTCGTCGTAGGCGTGGTTGATGGCCGACTCGTAACGGGCCCACCAGTCCCAGGTGGCGCCCAGCGCGGCCGGCGGCAGCTCGCCGACGATCCGGATCTGCCGGGCGCCCTCGGCCACGTACGAGCCGAGCAGCTTCCGGTAGGCGCGGATCGCGGCGGTCGGGCGGGCGTAGAGGTCGGCACCGGGCAGGAAGGTGACGCCGGCGCCGGCGGGCAGGGCGCGGCGGACCAGATCGGCGTTGCGCTCGCCGAGGCCGACCACGGTCGGCTCCCCGGCCTCGACGCCGCCGAGCAGGAACGGCAGGACCACGGCCAGGAGGTGCTCGTCGGAGTCGTAGAGGATGGCCTCGTGGTAGTAGCCCACGTGGCCGGCGGCGGCTCCCGTCCTCATCGGACCACCTCCACCCGCACCTCGGTCAGGTCGAGCAGCTCGACCAGCCGCGCCGCGGCGGAGTGCGAGGTGCGCAGTACGGCGGTGGCGTCGTGCCGCCGGGCGTGGTCGCGCAGGTGCAGCAGGCAGCGGTGGTCGACGAAGCGCAGTCCGGCCGCCTCGAACACGAGCCGGCCGCCGACCGGGCGCGGGTCGGCCCGGTCCAGCGCGGCGGCGAAGAGCCGGTGGTTGGACGGGTCCAGCTCGCCGCCGAGCTCGACCACCGCGTCCCCGCCACCGGCGTGCAGCCGGAACAGCACGTCGGCGTTGGTCTCGGGGTGCATGCAGGCCAGCTCGGCGATCGCGGCGTCGCCGAGCTCCCGCCGGTCGTAGGCGCAGACCGCCGACATCGGGTGCCGGCGCATCCAGTGGTCGATGAGGTGCTCGTACCGGGCGAACGCCGCCCGCTGGGCGGGAGAGCGAACCAGGGCGGTGGCCTCGGCCACCACCCGCAGGCCGGTGTAGCCGGCGGCCAGCGCGTCGCGGGTGGCCGCCGCGTAGGCCCGGACCTGCTTCTCCGGGTCGACGATCTCGTCGTGGCGGTAGGCCCGCTCCACGGGGACCAGCCGGAGCGCGCGCCGGCTCAGTGCGGTGTCGCGACCGGGGAGGCGCGCCAGCCGGCCGGCCAGCACGTCGGGGTCACCGGGACCGACCAGCCAGACCTGCTCGCCGGCCGCGAGGCCCGCGGCCAGGTGGGCGACCGCCCGGGCGTCCAGCGCCGCCGGGTCGTCGTAGGCCACGCAGAGGTGACCGTACGTCGTCGACGACGCGCTTCCGCTGGTCACTCGGCCCGCTCCACGCGGCCAGTCTAGGTCCACTCCGGCACGGCCACCTCCCGGCCACCGTGTGGTTCGCGTACGGCACCCTCGGCCAGCCGGTCGCGGGTGACGATCGGACCGTGCCCGAGGACCCGGCACCGGTTCCGGTGGGCGGCGACGACCCGCGCCACCCGCGTCGTGATGGTCCGGATGGCGCGGTACCACGCCCGACCGGCATGCTGTACCGCGTGCCGATCACCGTCCGTGAGCTGACCGGGGCGGACTGGCCGCGGCTGTGGCCGATGCTGCGCGACATGGGCGTCGGCGACGGGCCCGCCGAGATCCACCGCGAGCGGTTCCTGCTGCTGCTCGCCGATCCCCGCTGGGCGCTGCTCGGCGCGGTCGGCGACGACGGGCTGGGCGGGTACGCCGCCGCCCAGGACCACGGGCCGCACCTGCGCTCCGGCGACGCGCACCGCACGGTGCGCCTGCACGACCTGTACGTACGCCCGGACCGGCGCGGGCGCGGCGCCGGCCGTGCGCTGCTGGCCGCCGTGTCGGAGTGGGCGGCCGGGCGGGCCCGTCACCTGGAGTGGCAGGCCCACCGGGAGCGGGCGGCGCCCTTCTACGAGCGGCTCGGCCACCGCGGCGATCCCTGCCCGCAGCCCGACTACCCGACCTTCCTGGTCGACCTCGGGCCGCGCTGACCCCGCCGCGCCCGTGCGCGGGAGTCAGGCGAGCGGGTGGGAGATCCCGCGGGCGTGGTCGGTGACGGCGGCGCCGACCACGGTGGCGGTGAGCGGCAGCACCTCGAGGCAGCGGCGCACCGCCGCGGCCAGCAGGGTGTTCGGCACCCGCATGGACAGCGTGCAGTGGGGCACCCAGCGGCCCGGCTGGTAGTGCTCCACGAGGCCGATGCCGGCCCGGGCCAGCCGCTCGTGCACCGCGCCGTGGTGGGCCAGGAGCTCCGGGGTGGGTGCCGGACCGAGCCAGAGCACCCGCCCCACGAACTGCCCGGCGTGCTGGAACTCCAGCCGCAGCGGGGCGGCCACCACCATCCCGGCCAGCGCCTCGGCGACCCGGTGCGGGTCGAGACGCGGCGCGACCGCCAGCGACACGTGCGGCCGGTGCCGCTGCTCCAGCAGCGACTTCATGCTCTGCACGCCCTCGGCCTCCAACGCGTCCCAGAGCACCCGGATCCGCCGGGTGGCGTCGGTGTCGAGATACAGCTCCAGCGCCGCGACCACGCGATCACCCTAAGGGGGTGAGGTTTGCCGCCCGGCCTGGGCGGTACTGCCTCCGGTGGCACCGACGGCGGAGGAGCGTGGGACCCGTGGACGCGAACGACCTGCTGACCGATGCGTTCGGCCGGCTGCCCGACCTGGTGGCGGGAGCGATCGAGGGACTGAGCCCGGAGCAGCTGCGGCAGGCCCCGGCCGCCGGGGCGAACCCGGTGGGCTGGCTGGTCTGGCACCTCACCCGGATCCAGGATCACCAGGTCAGCGACGTCATGGGGGAGGAGCAGCTCTGGGCCGGCGGCGACTGGGCGGGCCGGTTCGGGCTGGCCGCCGACCCGGACGACACCGGATACGCGCACAGCCCCGAGCAGGTCGCCCGGGTGCGGCCGGAGGACGGCCGGGTGCTGCTCGACTACCACCGGGCGGTGGTCGACCGGACCCTGGCGTACCTGCGCGGGCTGCGTCCGGCCGACCTGGACCGGGTGGTGGACGAGAACTGGGATCCGCCGATCACCCTCGGGGTGCGGCTGGTGAGCACGCTGGACGACGACCTCCAGCACGTCGGTCAGGCCGCCTACGTGCGCGGGCTCATCCAGCGGGGCTGACGGCCGCCCGGGCGCGGCGCAGCGCGGCGTGCCCGAGCAGGTGGAACGCCTGCGCCTCCGGGGAGGTGCCGGGCCCCGTGAAGTCCGGCGCCCCGCTGACCCCGGTCACCCGTCCGAGGCGGTCCACCCGCCGGGCCGCGGCCGCCAGCAGGTCGGCGCCGGTGCCCAGCCACGACGCCGGCAGCCACCCGTCGGCCACCCCGGTGAGCGCCGCGTACCCGAGAAGCTGGGCGGTGTTCGCCTCCCGGAACGAGCGGGGGTCGTCGAGCACGTCGGGGAAGAGCCCGTCGTCGGCCCGGTACGCCAGGCAGGCGTCCAGCACGGTGCGGGCGTGCGCGGCCAGCTCGGCGCGGGGCCCGGCCGGCCAGTCCGGCGCCAGGCGCAGCGCCCGGGCGATGCCGGCCACCACCCAGCCGTTGCCGGTGCCCCAGGGGCGCGGCTGGTCCAGCTCACCCCGGTCGGAGTCCCAGCGGGCCGCGTAGAGGCCGGTGCGCGGGTCGAACAACCGGCGGCGGTGCCCCTCGACCTGCGCGGCGGCCAGGTCGGTCCGGCCGGCCAGCGCCAGCAGCGGCACCACCATGTACACCGTGTCCGCCCACACCTGGCGGCTGTCGAGGAGGTGGAACAGGGTGCCGTCGGCGGCCCGGGGCGCCCGGGCGACCAGCCAGTCGAGCTGCGCGTCCAGGGCGGCGGCGTAGCGCGGGTCCCCGTCGGTCGCTGCCGCGTGGCGGACCGCCTCGCCGCAGGCCGCCCCGTTGACGGCGCCGGCCTCGCCGGACACGTCGCCGAGCCGCCCGTCCGGATGCTGCCGGGTCACCGCCGCGTCGGCGACCAGCAGGGCCAGCTCGCCGAGCCCGAGGTCGAGCAGGGCGTGCCCGGTCACCCCCTGCTCCCACGACTGGCGCTGCATGGCCAGCAGCGCGGCGAGCACCCGGTCGGTCGTGGCGTCCCCGGTCATCCCCATTCCTCCGCAGTACCCGACTTCCGCCCGGCGCACCAGCCCGAAGCACCAGCCGGCTCACCCGCAGCGGGTGAGTTGGACTCACCCGAGCGGCGGGGACCCTGCGGGGGCGGGCGGAGCCGCCCGGCGACCGGACCGGGAGCGACGGGAGGGACCATGAGCGCGGCGGAGTACCTGACCCGGCGGATGGCCGGCCGGCACCCCGACCTGCCGGAGAACACCGGCGGCACGATCCGGCTGGACCTGGGGGACGGGGCGCGGACCGAGCACTGGTACCTGACGATCGCGCACCAGGAGGTGCGGGTGGACCGCATCTCGGAGGACGCCGACCTGGTGGTCCGCGCCGACCGGGAGGTGTTCGACCGGATCGCCGCCGGCCGGCTGAACGCGGCCGCGGCGTTGCTGCGCAACGACCTCACCGCGCAGGGCGACCTGCGGCTGCTGCTGTCGCTGCGGCGGCTCTTCCCGGGCCCGGCCGACGCCCGGCACCCCCGCGAGCTGGGCTGCGCCGGAGTGGCGACGCGATGAAGGAGCTGGTGGGCGTCCTCGCCGGCAACGTTTTCGCGCTGAGCGACGCGCACGGCGACATGGAGGTCGAGCCGTTCGCGCCGATCGGCCTGTTCTCCTTCGACACCCGCTTCCTGTCCCGCTGGGTGCTCACCCTCGACGGGGAGCGGCTGAACGCCCTGTCCCGGGACGAGCTGGAATACTTCGAGACCCGCTTCGTGCTGGTCCCCGGCGCCGCCAGCCACTACGTCGACGCCGACGTCTCGGTGCTCCGGCACCGGTCCATCGACGAGAGCTTCAACGAGCGGCTCACCGTGCTCAACCACTCCGCCGAGCCCGCCGAGTTCACCCTGCGGATGGAGATCGGCAGCGACTTCGCCGACACCTCCGAGATCCTCCGGCCCGGGCCGCGCCGGCCGGTGGTCGTCGCCGACACGGCGCACCGGCAGCTGCGGATCTGCCACGAACGGGACCGGTTCACCCGGGAGACCATCGTCTCCAGCACCGCCCCGGTGGAGGTCGACCAGCGGGGCATGACGTTCCGGATCCGGGTCGCCCCGAACGGGACCTGGCACACCGACCTGAACGTCGGCATGATCATCCACGGCGCCGGAGGGCGCGACCTGCGGTCCAGCCTCGAGTCCCACCGCCGCCTCGTCCACCACGACATGCGCGAGGACCTGGCCCGCTGGTTCGACCACGCGCCGCAGCTCAGCGCCGAGCGGGAGGCGCTGACCGCGGCGTACCGGCAGGCGCTGACCGACCTGGCCTCGCTGCGGTACACGCCGCTGTCGTACATCGATCGGGTGCCGGTGGGCGGGATGCCCTGGGCCATGGCGCTGTACGGCCGGGACGCCCTCATCACCTGCCTGGAGACGCTGCCGTTCACCCCCGAGCTGACGCCGGCGACGCTGCGGCTGCTGGCCCTGCTCCAGGGCGGGCGGCTCGACGACTTCCACGACGAGGAGCCCGGGAAGATCCTCTCCGAGCTGCGGTACGGCGAGTCGGCCGCCTTCGGTGAGCAGCCCACCGCGTTCTACTACGGCGCGGCCGACACCACGCCGCTGTTCGTGATCCTGCTCGACGAGTACGAGCGCTGGTCCGGCGACGCCGACCTGGTCCGGCAACTGCGGCACCCGGCCCGGATGGCGCTGGACTGGATCGACGAGTACGGCGACCTGTGCGGCGACGGCTACCTGCGTTACCAGCCCCGCAACACGGGCAACGGGGTGGCCAACCAGACCTGGCGCAACTCGCCGGAGGCCATCGTCGACCGGCACGCCGTCGCGCCGCCGTTCCCCCGGGCGACCTGCGAGTTGCAGGGGTACGCGTACGACGCCAAGGTCCGCGGTGCCCGGCTGGCCCGGGAGTTCTGGGGCGATCCCGGCTACGCCGACCGGTTGGAGGCCGAGGCCGCGGGCCTGCGCGAGCGGTTCAACCGGGACTTCTGGCTGCCGCACCGGGGCTACTACGCGCTGGCGCTCACCCCCGACGGGGAGCCGGTGGACGCGCTGACCTCCCACCTCGGGCACCTGCTGTGGAGCGGCATCGTCGAGCCGGCGCGGGCCGACGCGCTGGCCGCGCACCTGTGCGGCCCCGAACTCTTCTCCGGCTGGGGGGTACGCACCTACGCCACCGGGCAGCGGCCGTACAACCCGGTCGGCGCCCACCTGGGCGCCGTCTGGCCGTCGGACAACGCGCTCATCGCGGCGGGCCTGCGCCGCTACGGGTACGACGCCGAGGCGGCCCAGGTCGCGGCCGGCATGTTCGCCGTGGTGGAGACCCTCGGGGGCTCGGTGCCGGAGGTGATCGCCGGCTACCCGCGCGACCTCACCAAGTATCCGGTCCAGCTGCCGGTGGCGGGCCGGCCCCAGTCGTGGGCGTCCGGAGGGCTGCTCATGCTGCTCGCCACCATGCTCGGGTTGCGCCCGTGCGGGGAGAACCTGCTGGTGAACCCGTACGTCCCGGACGGCTACGGCCGGATCGAGCTGCTCGACGTGCCGGGGCGCTGGGGGCGGGCCGACGCCTACGGCCGCGACCGCACCACCGGCCCGCGGGTCCGGATCGGCGGCACCGGCGGTGCGCGGCCTGGCGACGGGTGACCGGCGTCCGTCCGGTCAGCGGGGCCCGGCCGCGCTCTCCTGCGGCGCGGCCTGGCGACGGGTGACCGGCGTCCGTCCGGTCAGCGGGGCCCGGCCGCGCTCTCCTGCGGCGCCGCGGCCGGGGCCGGCTCCGCCGGCACGCCACGGGCGCGCCGGCCCAGTGCCCGGTCGACACCGACGAACAGGAGCCCGAGCAGCCAGAAGGCGACGGCGAAGAAGAGCGCGCTGAACCCCACGCCGCCGTAGCCGAGCTGCTGCACGTCGAGGAACGGGTACGGGTAGCGGTGCACGACGAGCCCCCGCACCAGGGCGAAACCGAGGTACGCGACCGGAAACGCCAGCCACCACGCCGCGTACCGGGGCCGCAGCCGGCCGCGCCGGTCGAACAGCGCCCAGTCGGCGATGGCCAGCAGCGGCACCACGGTGTGCAGGAACTGGTTGCCCCACCACTCGACCGGGTCCCGCTGCGGCTGGACCATCGCGAACGGGCTGGCCGGGTTGGCCAGCACCAGGTGGTAGACCGTGCCGGTGATGGTGATGTAGAGGGTCACGGCGCCCTTGAGCGCGCTCGGCGGCTCGGGACGGCCCTGCCAGGCCCGCCAGGCGGCGTATCCGGCGAAGACGCCGACGGCCACGTTGCTCTGGATGGTGAAGTACGGCAGCAGGCCGGTCACCGTGGCCGGGCCGAGCGCGGTGAGCACGATGCCGGCCACCACGCCGAGCACGACGGCCAGGCGGAAGGGGATCGCCAGTCGGCGACGCCGTGGGGTCACCGGGGCACGCTACCAACCGTCCGCTGCCGATCATCCTGCCGAGCGGCCGGCGGCACCGCCTCCGGCCGCCGCGGCCCGTCGCCGTCAGCGCGCGGAGGGGCGGGCCGGAGTGGTCTTCTGCATCGGGCGGTTGCCCGGCTCGGTGGTCGTCGCGAAACCGGTCATCGGGCTGGTCGGCGGGGGACCGGTGACCCGGGCGGTGGGCTTCGGGCTGGTTCCCTGTGTCGGATGTTCGCTCGGCCGCGGCGCGGTGGGGTCGGGGCCGGATCCGGTCGGCTTGCCCTTTCCGTCGAGCAGCGCGTCGCAGTAGGCGGCGACCTGCTCCCGGCCGCCGGCGGCCGCGACCAGGGCGGCGAAGGGAGGCGATTCCAGGGCGTGGCCCCGGTCCGCGTTCTTCTTGCCCCGGTAGGCGGTGCAGAGCCCCGCCAGCCCGGACGGGGAACTCGGAAGCCCCGCCGGGCCGGCGCTCGGGGTGCCGGGACGGTTCCGGCCGGCGGTCGGCGTGGCCGACCCGTCGGTGCCGGCACCGGGAGACGGCGTGAGCGTGGCGCCGCCACCACCGTTCAGCGGGCCGGGCAGGTTGCCCGTGACGGCGGCCAGGGCCACCCCGCCGGTGGCGGTGGCGAGCAGGGCGCCCAGGGCCAGCTTGGCGCCGAGCAGCCCGGCGCGGAAACGCGGCCGGGGCGGAAGCACGGCCACCGGGACCGGATCACCGGCCCGCGCCTGACGGAACGCCTGCAGGGCGGCGCCCTCGCCG
The DNA here is from genome assembly GCF_009671205.1 of Micromonospora terminaliae. Lineage (NCBI taxonomy): Bacteria > Bacillati > Actinomycetota > Actinomycetes > Micromonosporales > Micromonosporaceae > Micromonospora > Micromonospora terminaliae. The sequence continues at coordinate 825,385 of NZ_CP045309.1, forward strand.
GTGAGTTCCTGCGGATGGGGATCGGCGCGGACGGCGGCGAGGAACCGGACGAGCGCCTGCGGACCGTCCTGCGCGTCGGTGACGGGACCGACGAGCAGGCGCTCGACGGTCTCCTGGTCCATGCGGTGTCCGGTCATCTCGTGTCCCTCAGCGCCGCCACCGCTCGTGGCGTCACACCGGAACCCGCCCAACGGCCCCGTTCGGAACGTGAGGTCGGTCACCGCGGCCCGGTCAGCCCATGGTCTTCGCCCCGTCGATCGACTCCCGGATGATGTCGGCGTGCCCGGCGTGCTGCGCCGTCTCGGCGATGAGATGCAACAGCACGCGGCGCACCGTCCAGCTCGCGCCCGGCTCGAACCAGGGCGCGCTCGGCAGCGGATGCGCGGCGTCGAGGGCGAGTGTCGCGACCAGGGCGTCCGTCTCGGCGGCCACCCGGTCGAACTCGGCGAGCAGCCCGGCCAGCGTCTCGCCGGGGAGCATCCGGAACTGGCCGGCCCAGTCGACCGGCTCGCTCTGCATGGCCTCGGCGCCGCCCTCGGCGAACCGCAGCCACCGGTGCTCGGTGGAGGCCACGTGCTTGATCAGGCCGCCGAGGCAGAGCTCGCTGGCCGTGCTGCGCCGGGCGGCCTGTTCGTCGTCGAGCCCCGCCACGGTCTGCCGGAGGAAGCCGCGGTGCCGCTGGAGAGTGGCGAGCAGGTCGGCCCGCTCGCCGGTGAGGACCTGGTCGGAGACGCTCATGCCGCCCGCCTTTCGCTTGAGGACCGGGAACACCGTACGACCCGTCACCGACACTTTTCCGGCTCCGCGCCGAACCACCCCGAGTTGCCGTTTCGTCCGGATCGCGGTGCACTGAATTACATGGGTGTCATCAAGGTGGGCACGTCCTCCTGGGCCGACCAGATGCTGGTCCGCTCGGGCTGGTATCCCCGTTCGGTCAACACCCCGGCCGGCCGGCTCGGCTGGTACGCGGAGCGGTTCGGTCTGGTCGAGGTGGACACCTCCTACTACGCGATCCCGGCGCCGGAGACCGCCGCGGGCTGGGCAGCCGCCACACCGCCGGGCTTCACCTTCGACGTCAAGGCGTTCCGCCTCTTCACCGGCCACCACACCCCGGTCGACGCGCTGCCCCGGGACCTGCGTCCGGCCGGCGGCCCGAGCCGGATCCGCTGGCGCGACCTGTCCGCCGGGGCGTACGACGCGCTCTGGGACCGGTTCCACGCGGCGCTGGCGCCGCTCGCGGCGGCCGACCGGCTCGGCGCCGTGCTGCTGCAGTTCCCGCCGTGGCTCGCCCGCGGTGACGCGGCCCGGCAGCGGATCCTGTCCGCGGCACGGCGGTGCCGGCCCTGGCCGGTCACCGTCGAGCTGCGGCACTCCTCCTGGTTCGCCGAGGACGCCGTGGTGGAGACCGTGACCTTCCTGCGGGAGCACGGGCTCGGGTACGTCTGTGTGGACATGCCGCAGGGACACGAATCCTCCGTGCCGCCGATCCTCGTCGCCACCGCCGACCTGGCCGTGGTCCGGTTCCACGGGCACAGCACCGCCTGGGACAGCGGCGACAAGCAGGAGAAGTTCCGGTACGCCTACGGCGACGAGGAGCTGCGGCGCTGGTCCGTGCTGCTGCGCGAACTCGCCGACCAGTGCGCCGAGCTGCACGTGCTGCTGAACAACTGCTGCGGCGACCAGGCCCAGCGGGACGCCGCCCGGCTCGCCGCGCTGCTCGGCGTCGCGCCCGCCACCACACCCGCCTGAGGTTTCCGGGGGCACCTCCCGGGTACCGGCGGTGCCGAGGACCGACAGCGAGGGGGACGCGTGGACGAGCGGCGGGACGAGCCCGGCGGCCTGACCCGGGACGACCGGGATCCCCGGGTGACCCGGGAGGCCGAGGAGGCGCACGGCGGCAGCATGGCCCCGGGCCTGGTGGACGACACCGGGCACCCGGTGGCCGAACCGCCCGTGCCGGAGAACGAGCCGTCGGCGTTGGGCCGGCCCGGGGAGGACGGCACCGGTTCCTGACCGGACGAGCGACGCGGCGACGCCCGGGGCGTGCAGCGCCCCGGGCGTCGTCGTGCGTGGGTCACCGGCCGGCCATGGCCATCGGTCGCTTGGTCCCGGCCATCCCGGCCATCCCGGCGACCTTGCCGATGCTCTTCGGCGCCATCGCAATCCCGCCGGCCCGGTTGAGCAGGCCCCGGAACACCTGTCCCGGCTTCTGCTGCTCACCCATGTAGGCCGACACCACCACCAGGGCGCCGGTCATCGCCGGGATCGCCCACTGGAGCAGTTTCATCTGCCGTTGCGAGGACGCGACGTTCGCGGGCGTCTGGTAGCTCGGCTCGGTGGCCCCCTGCACGGGCGGCCCGCCCGCCTTCTGCAGGCGCATGCCCAGCAGCCGGCTGTAGCCGGTCACCGCCAGCGCGCCGACGGTCAGTGCGGTCTTCAGCGTGCTCATCCTCCCCACCCCGCGCTGGGCGGCCATCCGTGGGCTCTCCGTGATCAGCTCGCCGACGGCGCCGGCGAGGTGCGCGCCGATCGCCGCCGCGTTGACCGGGGTCCACCGGGCCCAGCCGGCCGAGGCGATCGGCAGCCGTTGAGTCGAGTCGTCGATCTTTGCCGCCGCGCCGTTGACGCCCAGCGCGCCCATCAGTGAGCCGCCGAACCAGGCCGCCAGGCCGAGGTCGTGCATCGAGCGCAACGCGGTGTGCCGTTCGGACATCTGATCCCCTTCCGCCGTGTTCGGGCGGTGCGGCTTACCCACGTTCCGCGAACCTACGCACCCCGGTTCCGGCCGGGCCGTCCGGTCGGACGGCTCAGGGGGCCGGCAGCGCTGCGGCTCAGCGGGCCGGCAGCGCGGCGGCGAACGCGGCGATCCGGGCGGCCAGCGGGGCGGCGGCGCGCACCCAGGTGAAGTGGTCCAGCGGGGCGCCCGCCTCGGCGACGGTGTAGCGGTGCCGGCTCACCTCGGCGGCGGTGAGCTTGCCGCAGAGGTGGTCCATCGTCTCGTGCGGCGTGTACTGGTCGTCGTCGACGCTGACCGCGAGCACCGGGGTGCGGACCCGCCGGACGGCCGCCTCGACGTCGACCCCGTCGAGCACCGGGAAGCGCCCGGTCCGCGCCGTGTACGCCCAGTCCCGGATCACCCCGCGCGCCTGCCGGCCGCCGAAGCCCCAGCCCGGCCAGACGCCGAGCAGCCGGGCCACCGCCGCGATGCCCTGGGTGTACGGCAGCACCCCCCAGCCGCGCCGCCCCGGATACCCGCGCCACCACGGGATGCCCACCGCGACGAGCGCCAGCCCGTCCACCCGGTCCGCGTCGTGCAGTGCCTGGTGCAGCACCGCGACCTGCCCGCCGAGCGAGTGCCCGAGCAGCAGCCGGGTCCGGCCGTCCAGCCGGGGCTTGAGCGCGTCGAGCACCGCGCCGACGTCGGTGGCCAGCTCGGCGTACCCGTACCGGCAGGTGCGGGAGGGTGCCGGCGTGCTCTCGCCGGTGCCGCGCAGGTCGGCCACGACGACGGCCAGGCCGGCCTCGCGCAGCGCCGTGGCGAACGGCCGGTAGTAGCGGGCGCGGACACCCATGGCGGGCCAGATCACCACCACGGGGGCGCCGGGCGGCCCGTCCGGTTCCGGGTAGCTCTGGACGCCGATGCGCGCCCCGTCGACGTCCACGAACTCCTGCGTGTACTCCCCGCTCACCGGCTCAGCCTACGGCGGCAGGCTACCGGCGGGTAGCAACGGGGGCGCCCGCCTGTGCCGGGACCCGCTGCCCGGCGACCGACCTGGCGGCCGTGGTCACCCGGTCGACCGCCGCCAGCACGGCCGGTACGTCCAGCTCGGCCAGCGCGGGATGCACGGCCGGTCCGTCCCCGGCCCGGCGCGGCCCGGCCCAGAGCGCCTCGTGCCACGGCCGGTCCGGCGGCGGCCCCCACTCCGCGGGCGGCACCGGCCCGAAGAGCAGCACCGACGGGGTGGCGTAGGCGGTGGCCAGGTGACCGATGCCGGTGTCTCCGCAGAGCACCAGTCGGGCGTGGGCGACCAGCGCGGCCAGCTCGCCGACGTCGGTAGCGCCGGCCAGCACGGCGTCGGCCGCCAACCCGGCCCGGCGGGCCACCCCGGCGGCGAGGTCCCGCTCACCGGGGCTGCCGGTGACCACCACCCGGTGGCCCCGTCCGGCCAGCTCCCGGGCCACCGCCGCGAACCGCTCCGGCGGCCAGCGCCGCCGCGCCGCCTTGGCGCCCGGGTGCACGATCGTCACGCCGGTCGGCAGCCCGGCGGACCCGGGCCGGCGCAGCGCCAGGTCGGTGCGGTCGGCCGGGATGCCGTACCAGCCGAGCATCCGGCACCACCGGTTCACCTCGTGCTCCCCGGCCCGCCACGGCGGACCCTCGTGCCACCCGGCCCTGGCGTTGGCGAAGGCGAGCAGCCGCCCCGGCCGGACCTCCGCGAGCATCCGGTGCGACTGCGGGCCCCGGCCGTGCAGGTTCACGGCCACCGCGGGCGGCGGGCCGGACCAGCCGAGGCGGCCCAGCCCGTCCGCGAAGACCTGCCGGTCCACGCCCCCGACCAGGTCGACCAGCGGGGCCAGCCAGCGCGGCGCGACCAGCGCCAGCTCGCGACCGGGGTACGCGGCGCGCAGCGCGCGCAGCGCCGGCACCCCGGTCGCGAGGTCGCCGACGCCGAGCGCGCGGAGCACGAGGATCACGGGTACGACGACTCCTGCTCGGCGCAGACCACGAGCTCGCGCACGGCGCAGCCGGGCGGCTGGGAGAGCGCGAACAGGACCGCCTCGGCGGTGTCGGCCGGGTCGTTGAGGATGGCGTCCGGGCCGGGCTTGTACCGCTCGTCCCGGTCGTCGAAGAACGCCGTCCGCATCCCACCCGGGATCAGCAGCGTGACGCCGACCGTCCCGGCCAGTTCGGCGGCGAGCGCCCGGGTGAACCCGACCACCCCGAACTTCGCCGCGCAGTACGCGGTCGCGTCGCTGACCGCCTTGACGCCCAGCGTGGACGCCACGGTCACCACCGTGCCGTGCGCCCGCTCCAGGTGCGGCAGGGCGGCCCGGATCACCGCGGCGGTGCCGAGCAGGTTGATCGTCACGATCCGGTCCCAGGTCGCGCCGTCGACGTCGGCCAGCCGGCCGGGGACGTCCATGCCGGCGGCGGTCACCACGCCGTCGAGGCCACCGGCCTGCTCGGCGAGCTGCCGGGTGGCCGCCTCGGCGGCCCGTGTGTCGGCCAGGTCGCACTCGACCCACGGCACCCCGTCGGCCGGCGCCTGCCGGTCCAGCACGTACGGCCGCCCACCCGCCTTGGCCACCGCGGTCACCACCGCCGCGCCGAGGCCGCTCGACCCGCCGGTCACGAGGACCGCCCGCCCGTTCAAATCCCTGCTCATGCCGGCACTCCGCTTCGCTCCGTGCCGCCCTGAGGCACCAGTGCACTGCGTTGACGATCCGCTCGCTGACGCTCGCTCATACCGCTCCCTTGACGAGGTGGAGACCGCGCTGGCGCGCGGCCGAGATGGTGCCCGTGGTCGACCGCCCGGCCAGGAAGGGCACGGTGACGACCCGCCCGCCCCAGCGGCGTACCAGCTCCGCCTCGGGCAGCTCGGGGGCGCCCTCGCCGGCGTAGTCGCCGCCCTTGACCCAGACCTCTGGGCGGAGCCGGGCGAGCACCTGGTGCGGGGTGGGCTCGTCGAAGACCACCACCGCGTCGACGCAGTCCAGGGCGGCCAGCAGCCGCACCCGGTCCGCCTCCGGGTTGACCGGGCGCTCGGGCCCCTTGAGGCCCCGGACGCTGCGGTCGGAGTTGAGGCAGACCACCAGGCAGTCGCCGAGGCGGCGGGCCGCCTGGAGGGTGGCCAGGTGACCGGCGTGCAGGATGTCGAAGCAGCCGCCGGTGGCCACCACGGTGCCGCCGTCGGCGCGTACCGTCGCGACCAGTTCCTCGGCGGTGCGCGCGGCCGCCACCGGCCGCGGCTGCTCCGGCACCCGGTGCAGGCCGGCCGCCCCACCGGCGGCCACGTACGCGGACGCGGCCTCGACCGCCGCCTGCACCGCCTCGGCGACCGACGCGCCGGCGGCCAGCGCCAGCGCGGCGGTGGCGGCGAACCGGTCCCCGGCGCCGCAGGTGTCCTCGACGTGCTCCAGGGTGGACGGCGGCGACACGACCAGCGGGGCGCTGCCGGAGTGGCAGAGCACCGCGCCGTCCGCCCCCGTGGTCACGGCGACCGCGCCGGCCCGCCACCGGCGGCGCAGCTCCTGCCCGGCGCGGGTGGCGGTGGAGAGCGCCGACCCGGCCCCCGCGTCGCCGGTGAGCTGGCGCAGTTCGGCCAGGTTGGGCGTGGCCAGCCGGACCCCGGGCACCGCGGCGGGGCCACGCGGGTGCGGGTCCCAGACCACCGGGGCGGTGGCGTCGGCCAGTGCCGCCCGCAGCGCCGGCTGCCGGAGCAGCCCGCGACCGTAGTCGCTCACCAGGATCGCCCGGGCCCGGGCCAGCAGCTCCAGCACCGCCTCCGGCGGCTCGCCCGGTGGCTGGGGGTCGCCGCCCCGGTCCAGCCGGAGCAGGGTCTGCCCGCCCGCGCGGAGCCGGATCTTCTCGGCCGTGGCTCCGGGCAGCGGGATCGGGTAGATGTCGACGCCCGCCCCGGTGAGCAGGTCCGTGAGCCGGGCCGCGCCGGCGTCGTCGGCCAGCCCGGTCACCAGCGCCACCTCGGTCCCCTGCGCGGCCGCGAGCAGCGCGGCCAGGCCGGCCCCGCCCGGCCGGTCGGCGGCGGACCGTTCGTCGAGCACCGGCACCGGCGCGTCCGGGGCGACCCGGCCGACCACGCCGGTGACGTCCCGGTCCAGCAGCGCGTCGCCGACCACGACGAGCGGGCGGGTCACGACCGTACCCACCCGGTGCCGGTCGACCCGTGCCCGTTGGTCGAGTGTCCGTTGGTCGAGTGTCCGTTGGCGCCGTCCCGGCCCTTGCCGGCGGCGACGGGTGGCGGCGCCCAGCGGGCGAAGGTGCCGGCCCGGGGCGCGGGGACGGACGCGGTCGGCAGCTGCCGGATCAGTGGCAGCGCCTGGTCGACGTACTCGCAGAGCAGGTGCGTGGAAACCAGGTGCAGCTCCTGCACCACCTGGCTGTCGGGGGACGGCACGGCGAGCACCTCGTGGCACCGGTCGGCGAGCGGGTTGGGGGCGGGGCCGGTGAAGGCCCAGCAGCGCAGGCCGGTGTCGTGGCCGGCCTGGGCGGCGGTGAGGAGGTTGGTGCTGGTGCCGCTGGTGGACATGAGCAGGAGGATGTCGTCGGGTCGGCCGTGGGCGCGGACCTGGCGGGCGAAGACCTCGTCGTAGCCGTAGTCGTTGCCGATGGCGGTGAGGGCGGAGGTTTCGGCGTGCAGGGCGATGGCGGACAGGGGTTCGCGGTCGTCGCGGAGTTTGCCGACGAGTTCGGCGGTGAGGTGCTGGGCTTCGGCGGCGCTGCCGCCGTTGCCGGCGACCAGCAGCCGCCCACCCCGGGCCAGCGTCCACGCCAGCTCGGTGCCCCAGCCCGCGAGCCGTTCGGCCTCCCGGCGGTAGGGCAGCAGCGCCGCGGCCAGCCCCGAGAGGTGGGCGTCGAGGGTGTCGTGGTGGGTCATCAGGCCACCGCCGGCGCGGGCCGGGACACCGTGGCCAGCGCCGAGTAGACCGCGCCGAGCTGTTCGGCGCAGCGCTTCCAGGAGTACCGGCTGCGGATCCGGTCCAACGCCGCCGTGGCGTACGTGAAGCGGCGGACCTTGTCGGCGAGCAGCCGGCGCAGGGCGGTGCCGAGCGCGCGGGGATCGCGCGGCGGCACCAGGTCGCCGGTGAGCCCGTCGACGACGGTGTCCGCGATGCCGCCGACGTTGGTGCCGATCACCGGCACGCCACAGGCCATCCCTTCGAGGGGGGTGAGCCCGAACGGCTCGTACCAGGGGGCGGCCACCAGAACGTCCGCCGACCGGTACCAGGCGCCCATCTCCTCGCGCGGCACCGCGCCGACCAGCTTCACCCGGTCGGCCACGCCGCACGCGTCGGCCAGCGCGGACAGCCGCCGGGCGAACGCGTCGGCGGGGAGGAGGTCGGCCGGCGGGCCGCCGACCACCACGCACTCGGCGTCCGGCACCGCGGGCAGCGCCCGGACCACCTCCAGGAAGCCCTTGCGCTCGACCATCCGGCCGACCGTGAGGATGCGGGGGCGGGCCGGGTCACGCGGGGCGACCGGGCCGTCGGGCCGGAACACCGACTGGTTGACGCCGGACGGGACCAGCGCCATCCGGGACCGGGGCACGCCCATCCGGACCAGCTCGGCGACCTCGTCCTCGCACTGCACGATGACCCGGTCCACGGCCCGGCCGAGCGTCCGCTCGTAGCCGACCCGCCCTGGTGGACTGGTGTCCTTCGCGCCCTGGTGCCGGCGCTTGACCGTGCCCAGCGCGTGGTACGTGAGCACCGTCGGCACCCCGGTCCGCCGGCCCGCGTGCACGGTGGCCAGCCCGCTCATCCAGAAGTGCGCGTGCGCCACGTCCGGGGTCCAGCCGCCGCGCCGCCAGGTGTCTGCCAGCCAGCTGCCGAACTCACCCATGTACGGGAGCAGTTCGTCCTTCGGCACCCGTCGCGCCGGACCGGCCGGCACGTGGCACACCTGGTAGCCGTCCGCCGTGGACACCGCGTCGGGCAGGGCGGTGGAGTCGCGGCGGGTGTAGACGCGGACGTCGTGCCCCTCGCCGACCAGCGCGGCCGCGAGTTCCGCCACGTGGGTGTTCTGGCCGCCGGCATCCTCCTCGCCGAGGACGGCGAGCGGGCTGGCGTGCTCCGAAATCATCGCGATGCGCATGTCTCCTCCTCCATGATCCGGTCCCAGTCGGCGAGGAACCGGTCGAGCCCGAAGCGTTCCTTCGTCACCTCGCGCGCCCGCGCACCCAGCCGGTACGCGGCGTCGCGGTCCTCGGCGAGCCACCGGGCCGCCTCGACGAGCGTGTCCACCCGGGTGGCGAGCACACCGGCGTCGGGCGGCACGGCGTCCACGGCCTCGGTGGTGGCCAGCGCGACCACCGGCATGCCGATGGTCATGGCCTCGATGAGGCTCAGCCCGAGCGAGGTCCACCGGCACAGGTGCAGGTACGCCCGCCGCCGCGCCACCTCGGTGTGCATCCGGTCCTGCGGCACGTCGTCGTGGACCGCCAGCCGGTCCGCCGGCAGGCCGAGCCGGTCGGGCAGCCCGGCAACCCCCATGCCGAAGACGTCCAGCGGGGCGGCGGCGGCGAAGCGTGGCATGAGGTCGGTGCCGGTGACCCGCCAGCGGCGGACCGGCTCGTTGGTGACCACCGCGAGGCGGTCCAGCTCGCCGGTCCACTCCACCCTGGGCGGCACGATGCCGTGCTCGACGACCGCGGTGCGGGTGTCGCCGTTGTCCCAGAACAGCTCGTTGAAGTGGGTGACGTGGGTGAGCAGCAGGTCGTCGCGGTCGGCCATGGGGTGGCGGGTGTCCGGCACGTCGCCCTTCGGGGTGTTGTGCTCGACGTAGACGGCCGGCACGTCCCGGCCGGGCCGGCGACCCAGCCACCGTTCGGCCAGGTCCAGCTCCTCGGGCCGTTGCAGGATCACGAGGTCGACCTCGGTCCGCCCCAGCTCCTCCGGGGTCACCTCGACGGCGTTGTCCGGCCAGGTGTAGGTCCGCGCCCGGCCCAGCCCGTACGGGCCGCGGTCGGGCGTGACCGGCACCAGGTACCGGTGTCTCCCGTGCACGAACGACGTCGTCCAGGAGCCGTGCACGTGCCACACAAGAACGTTCATCTCTCTCCTCGTCGGCGACGGTGCGGGGGCGGGGGCGGGGGCGGGCGGTGGGGTCAACCGGGGGCGAGCCGGCGGACGGCCGCGACCACCGCGGCCGGGTCGACGCCGCCCAGGCAGGGGTGCCCGGCGACCGGGCAGACGGCCGCCCGGGTGTCCCGGCAGGCCGCCGAGACGTCACCGAGCCGGACCGTGGGCACCCGGTAGGGCCCCCACTGCCCGAACGGGACGGTCGGGGCGAAGAGGCTGACCACCGGGGTGCCGGCGGCGGCCGCCAGGTGCGCGGGTCCGGTGTTGCCGACGACCAGGCAGCGGGCCCCGGCGACGATCCGGGCGAGTCCGGCCAGGTCGGTCGCCCCGCCCAGGTCGGTGCCGCCGGCGGCGGCCACCCGGGCGGTCAGCTCCCGCTCGCCGGGGCCGCCGGTGACCAGCACCCGGTGACCGTCCGCCGCGAGGGCCGCCACGATCTCGGCGCAGCGCGCGGGCGGGCAGGCCCGGGCCGGCACCGAGGAGCCGGGGTGCACCACCACGTAGCCGGCGGCGGGCAGGTCCACGGCCGGCGCGGGCAGGTCGGCGCGGAGGCGCAGTACCGGCTCGTCACCGGCGGGCAGGGCGAAACCGGCCGCGGCGGCCAGGGACACCGCCCGCTCCGGCTCGGGCACCCCGACCGGCACCCGGTGCCGGACGTCGAGCAGGGAGCCGGGGTAGTCGTCACTGATGGCGCTGATCCGGGGCACACCCGCCATCCGCAGCAGCAGCGCCAGGGGGAGCGGCGACTGGTGGAACGAGGTGAACACGACCGCCTCGTCGGCGCCCACGTCGGTGAGCCGGGCGGTGAGCCGGCGCATGTCGTCGGGGTCGACCGGCTCGGGGGAACCGTCGATCCAGGGCAGCGGCCACTCGATGATCTCGTCGACGCCGGGCAGCAGCTCCGCCGCGGCCCGGCCGCGTGGCCCGCAGAGCAGCACCACCCGTTCCGCCCCGGCCGCCACCGCGCGGATCCCGGGGCCGGTGACCAGCACGTCGCCGGCCGAGTCGCTGCGTACCACCAGCACCGTGCCGGCCCGTCCGGCCCGCGCCACCACCGGTCGCACCGCCCGGTCCCGGCGCAGGATCTCGGCCACCGCGCCGGGCAGGTCCCAGGCGACGGCCGGCGCCTCGGCGACCTCCTCGGGCCGGGTGACCGGGGTGGGCACCAGGATTCCGGTGGCCCCGGCGGCGAGCGCGGCGGCCATGTCGCGGCCGATGTCGCCGACCAGCACGCAGCGCCGGGGCACGGTGCCGAGCGCCCGGGCCGCCTCGTGCACCAGCCCCGGGGCCGGCTTGCGGCAGGCGCAGCCGTCGGTGTCGTCGTGCGGGCAGATCGCCCAGTGGTCGAAGGGGCCGAGCAGCTCCCCGATGCGGGCGTGCACCGCGTGCATCTGCCGCTCGGTGAAGTATCCGCGGGCCAGCCCGGACTGGTTGGTCACCACGGCCAGCCGGAGCCCGGCCGCGCGCAGCCGGTCCAGCGCCTCCCGGGCGCCGGGCAGCGGCCGGACCTTCTCCGGGTCGCCGTTGTAGGGCACGTCCTCGACCAGGGTGCCGTCGCGGTCGAGCAGCACCGCGTCGTACAGGGGGGTCAGCACCGCTCCGCCCCCGTGACCACGGATCCGGCCGCGACGGCGCGGGCGCGCCACCAGCCGCGTACCCAGTGGGCGACCGCGAGCGGCGGGATGAGCGCGCTGGTCGCCAGCATGGTGGCGACCTCGTCGGGGGTGCGCGGGCCGGGCGCGACGCGCGCCCGGGTGAACTCGGCCGTGCCGGCCGCCCAGCCGAGCGCGGCGAGGCCGCCGGTCACGGCGGCCGCGCGCCGGGCGCGGGCGGAGCGCAGGGGCGCGGCCCGCAGCACCCCGGCGGCCAGCGCCACCGCGCCGGCCGCGGCGACCGTCACGTGCCGGGGCCGCCGCCCCGGCGGCAGGTCGAGGTCGGCACGCCAGCCCGGCCCGTAGAGCCGGCGCAGCAGCGCGTCGTCGGCGTTGCCGCGCTGGGTGCGCAGGCTGACCCAGCGGCTCTCCGGGCGGACCGGGTGGGTCACCCGGCGCCGGCCGCGGGCCAGCTTCCAGCCGGCGCGGCGGACCCGGTAGGCCAGCTCGGCGTCCTCCCGGTAGGCGCGCGGGAAGCGCTCGTCGAACCCGCCGACCGCGGCCAGGGCCGTCCGGCGGTAGGCCATGTCCGCCGTGATCCAGCGCCCATCGGCCAGGCCGGCGGTGCCGCGTTCCCAGTCGGTGGGGCGGCGGCGCGCGGGCAGCGGCACGTCCACCACGCCCTGCACGCCGCCCACCCCGCCGGCGGTCGCGAGGTCGGCGCGCAGCGAGCGGGCCCAGTCCGGCGCCGGCACCACGTCGTCGTCGAGGAAGACCACCCACTCGCCGCGGGCGGCCCGCCAGCCCAGGTTGCGGGCGGCCGCCGGCCCCGCGCCGCGCCCGGTCAGCACCTTCGTGTACGCCGTGAGCGCCCCCGGCACCGCCAGCTCACCGGTGTCGTCACGCCGGTCGTCGACCAGCAGCAACTCGGCCTCGGACAGCTCGTCGAGCTGGCCGGCGAGGGCGTCCAGCAGGGTGGCCAGGCTCGGCCGCCCCAGTGTGGGCACCACGACGCTGATCACCGGTCGCCGCCCAGGGCGCGGCGGTGCACCGCGAACGGGCCGAGGGCGAGCAGGTCCACCGGGGCGGAGCCGAACAGCTCCATGGCCTCGCGCGGGGTGTCCACCATGGGTCGCCCGGCGGTGTTCAGCGAGGTGTTCACCACCACCGGTAGCCCGGTGCGCCGCTCGAACTCGGCCAGCAGTTCGGCCACCAGCGGCTCGGTCTCCGGGTGCACGGTCTGCACCCGGGCGGTCCCGTCGACGTGGGTGACCGCCGGGATCCGGTCCCGCCACTCCGGCTTCACGTGGTGCACGAAGAGCATGTACGGGCTGGGGTAGACCCCGTCGAACAGCTCCGCGAAGCGTTCCGCGCGGACCATCGGGGCGATGGGCCGGAACTGCTCGCGACCCTTGACGTCGTTCATCCGGCGGGTGGTGTCCGGGTCGCCGGGGTGGGCCAGCAGCGACCGGTGGCCGAGCGCCCGGGGGCCGTACTCGCTGCGCCCCTGGTACCAGGCGACGATGCCGTTGTCGGCGAGCACCCGGGCGGCCTCGGCGGCGATCGACGCCGGCCGCGTGTACGGCAGCGCGGCCCGCCGCAGCTCCGCCTCCAGCTCGTCGTCCGACCAGCCGCGGCCCAGGTCCGCGCCGGCCATCGGGGTGGACCGGTCGCCCAGCTCGCCGGCCACGTGCAGCGCCGCGCCGAGCGCCGTGCCCGCGTCGCCCGCCGCGGGCTGCACCCAGACGTTCCGGTACGGCCCCTCGGCCGCGATCCGCGCGTTGGCCACGCAGTTCAGCGCCACCCCGCCGGCCATCGCGAGGGTGCTGGCGCCGCCGGAGGCGTCGTGGAGCCAGCGGGACAGCTCGAGGATGACCTCCTCGAGCCGCGCCTGGACGCTGGACGCGAGGTCGGCGTGCTCCTCGGTCAGCTCGCCACCGGCGGCGACCGCCTTGGCGAGGCCGGCCCAGTCGATCCGTTCGACCTGGAAGCCGCCGTCGTCGGTGACCCGCACCAGGTCGCGGAGCAGGCCCAGGTGCTTCGGCTGCCCGTAGGAGGCCAGCGCCATCACCTTGTACTCGTCGCTGGAGTGCAGGAAGCCCAGGTGCCGGGTGAGGTCCTCGTAGAGCAGGCCGAGCGAGTGGGGGAGCTGCTGGGAGTGCAGCGACGTGAGCCGGCCGTCCCGGTAGACGCCGGCCAGGTGGCTGGCCACCTCGCCGCGGCCGTCGAGCACCAGCACGGCGGTGTCGTCGCCGGCCGGCGGGGCCGCCAGTCCGGCGGAGGCCGCGTGTGCGAAGTGGTGCGGCACGAACCGCACCTTGTCCGGGTCGAGCCCGGGCAGCGCGGCCGCGAGGAACTGCGGCGCCCGCCGGGCGTAGTCGACCCGCAGCCAGTCCCACGGGTCGCTGAGGCCCAGCTCGGCCGCGTCGCGGCAGAGCCCGGGGTCGAAGGAGTAGGCCACGGCGTCGAGGCTGTCCACGTCGATCCCCGCGCTGCTCAGGCACCATGCGGCGGACAGCTCGGGCAGCTCCCAGGCGGCGAAGGGGACCGGTCGTTTGCCGTGCTTGCGTCGGCTGAACCGCTCCTCTTCGGCGGCGGCCACCACCCGGCCGTCGACCACCAGGGCAGCCGCGGGGTCGTGGAAGATCGCGTTTATTCCCAGGACGCGCATGAGTGGTCCCTACCCTGGCGACCACCTCCTAACCGCTAGATCATCGACTTCTCCGAGAAGTCGAATCTCCGCTGTGGACCGTCGAAATCGGGACCAAAGCCCCTGGTCGGCGCGGCCGGAAGCGGCGAAGCTGGGCAAAGCGGCTCATGCTCGCCCGCCTGCGGCCCCGCCGGTGTCCCCGGGTGCCGCTCGGCGGAGCCGTGCGCTTGCTACTCGGAGTGGCTACCGCCGCCGATCGAAGCGGTCACGAAGCGTGGCGGACGTGGCGGGCGCCGCCTCCGCGGCCGCCGCGAGCCACTTACGATCTGAGCAGCGCAAACGCACGTCGCGACTCTCCGACCGCACCAACCCCTCCGCCGCCTTTGCTCTGCAGCCACATACGCAGCAGCAACCCTGGGTGATCGCTGCGTATGTGGCTGCAGAGCAAAGCGAGTCCACCACCGGGTGCCGGAGTGCGGCAGCTCTCACTGAGCGTGACGCCATCGAGGTGCGGTCGGGCGGTGCGTGGTGCGAGCCCACGGGAAGGGGTGCGGCTCGGGCCGGGGTCCGCCGGCATGTCGGGCAAGAGGCCCGCCGGGATGGCGCCGGGCCGGCGCACGGGCGCTGCCCGGCACCGGCCCCCGGTCGCGCCTCAGCGCAGCATGCCCGGACCGAACACCTCGTAGGCGATCCGCTCGGCCGGTACGCCCCGGCACAGCAGGCCGCCGCGGACCAGGGCCATGAACGGCACCGGCCCGCACAGGTGCACGTACGCGCCGGGCGAGAGCGGGACCAGCGCCGGGTCGACGAGCCCCTCGGCGATCTCGGCCTTGACGCCGGGCAGTTCACCGCCGGCGGCGTCCTCGTACCAGAGGCGCACGGACAGGTTCGGCAGCCGCTCCTGGAGCGCGGGCAGTTCGTGACGCAGCGCGTGCGCGGCACCGGTGCGGTCGGCGTGCACCAGCGTCACCGGCCGCTCGGGGTCGGTGGCCGCCAGGTGCGCCAGCGCCGACATGGCCGGGGTCAACCCGATGCCGGCGCTGACCAGCAGCAGCGGCTCCTCGCCGCCGACCGCGCTGACCTCGCCGAACGGCGGGCTGAGCCGGAGCGTGTCGCCGGCGGCCACCCGCTCGTGCAGGAAGCCGGAGACCATGCCGTCGGGCGCGCCGGCGGTGCCGCGTACCCGCTTCACGGTGATCCGCCAGTGCTCGGCGCCGGGCCGGCCGGAGAGGCTGTACTGCCGGATCTGCTGGCCGCGACCGCCGCCCAGGTCGACGGCGACGGAGGTGTACTGGCCGGCGGTGAAGCCGGGCACCGGACCGCCGTCGGCGGGGACCAGCGTGAACGACACGACGTCCGCGGTCTCCACGGTCTTCTCCGTGACCCGCCACCCGCGCCACACCGGGCCGTTCTCCGGCACCCCGGCCTCGGTGTAGAGGCGCGCCTCCCGGGCGATCAGCTCGCAGGCCAGCAGCCAGTACACCTCGTCCCAGGCCGCCGCGACCTCCGGGGTGACCGCCTCGCCGAGCACCTCGGCCACCGCGGCCATCAGGTGCCGCCCCACGACGGTGTACTGGGTGGCGGTGATCCCCAGGGAGACGTGCTTGTGCGCGATGCGGTCCAGGATCGGCCCCCACGGCGCCGCGCTGCCCCCGGTCAGGTGCGCGGCGTACGCGACCACCGCACCGGCCAGCGCCGCCTTCTGCGTACCGGTGGCCTGGTTGCTGCGGTTGAAGATGTTCAGCAGCTCCGGGTGGGCGGCGAACATCCGCTCGTAGAACCGGCCGGTGATCGCCTCGCCGTTGGCCTGCACGGCGGGCAGGGTCGCGGTCACCACGGCTGCGGAGGATTCCGAGAGCACGATTACTCCTTCGGACGTCGAACGGGTCGACCACCACGAAACCGGAGTTCAGGATTCCTTTTCAGGGTCGAAGGTCCCGGGACCGGCGTGGCCTCGATCACCACCCCGGACGGGACGGCCGGCCCGTGTCACGGCGAGCATGCGCTGGTTAGGGTCGAGGCGTGAAGCTCAACCGGTCGACCGACATGGCCCTGCGGATCGCCATGCTGACCGCCGCGTCCCCGGCTCGGACCACCGTGGACGAACTCGCCACCCAGCTCGCGCTGCCGCGCAGCCACGTGGCCAAGGTGGTGCAGCGGTTGCAGCGGCTCGGCGTACTGGTGACCATCCGGGGCCGCTCCGGCGGGGTGGCCTTCGCCGAGCACGCCGGTGAGCTGACGGTCGGCCAGGTGGTGCGGGCCTTCGAGGGCGACGGCGAGGTGGTCAACTGCGAGCAGCCGGCCTGCCCGCTGGTCGCCGGCTGCCGGCTGCGTGGCGAGCTGCGCCGCGCCCAGGCCGCGTTCCTCGCCGTGCTCGACGGGGTACGCCTCGGCGAGCTGGTCGACGGCGCGGCGGGTCCGCTGCTGCTCACCCTCGGCGCCCCGCCCGCGGCCCGCTGATGGCCATCTCGCATCCGATCTTCGCCCGGGTCTTCGCCCGGGCCAGCGTTGCCATGGACCGGGCCGGCGCGGCGGCGCACCGGCGCCGGCTGGTCGCCGGGCTGCGCGGCCGGGTGGTGGAGGTGGGCGCCGGCAACGGGCGGAACCTCGCGCACTATCCACCGGGCGTGACCGGGGTGCTGGCTGTGGAGCCCGAGCCGCGGCTGCGCGCCCTCGTCCGAGCCGCCGCGCGCGACGCGCCGGTGCCGGTGACCGTGGCCGCCGGCCTCGCCGAGGCGCTGCCCGTCGCCGATGCGAGCGCCGACGCCGTGGTGCTGTCGCTGGTGCTCTGCTCGGTGCCGGACCAGGCCGTCGCCCTGGCCGAGGCGCGCCGGGTGCTCCGCCCGGGTGGGCAGCTCCGCTTCTACGAGCACGTCGTGGCGGAGACCCCCGGGCTGCGCCGGGCCCAGCGCCTGGCGGACGCCACGCTCTGGCCGCTGTGCTGCGCCGGCTGCCACACCGCCCGGGACACCGTGGGGGCGATCCGGGCCGCCGGCTTCACCGTGGTCGAGCTGGACCGGTTCCGCTTCCCGCCGACGGGAATGTCCGGACCCGCGTCCCCGCACGTGCTCGGCGCGGCCGTCCGCGACTGACCACCGCGAGGCGCCCCGGGAGAGGGGACGCCTCGCGGTCGTGGTGGGTCAGCTCACCGTGACGGCGCCGTCCGGGGCACGGACGCAGGAGACCGTCCGGGCGCCCGTCGCGGCGGCGCCGGTCAGGCACCGGCCGAGCACCCGGTGGCCGGCGGCGCTCGGGTGCCAGGACTCCTGGCAGGTCTGGAAGTAGGTGCCGCAGGCGTTCGCGATCCGCTGGATGTCGAGCTTGTCGTAGCCGGAGAGGCTGGTCACGAAGACGCCGGTCGGGCCGTCCATGAGCCGGATGGGGGTGGCCAGGGCGTTACCCGGGCTGCCCGCCGACTCGCAGAGGCGGGCGCCGTCGAAGGCGCGCTGCACGTTGAGGTAGACCAGGTCGTCCTGCGGGAACTCGGCGGCCAGGGTGGTCCGGACCGAGTTGACCAGGGTGCCGAGGCCCTGCGAGAAGCGCTGGCCCGGGCCGAGGCTGCCCCGGTGGATCGGGCAGCCGGCCGCGTACCGCTCGGCGCCGAGCGCGCGGAACTTGTCCCGGGTGTCGTCCCGGTCGTCCTCGGTCCAGTAGCCCGCGGCCAGTTCGGCGGGGAGCGGGTTGGTGTAGTCCTGGAACACCACCCGGTGCTGGCCGTCGGCGTCGACCTGGTCGAGGGTGGTCAGCAGCTGGCGGACCGCCGCCGTGGTCTCCGCGGTCGCGGCGCTGACCTGGGCGGCGGTGGCCAGGTCGGCGTCCGTGCAGGGCTCCTGCTCGACCGGCCCGCCGAGGTACGCCCAGAACTCCCACCAGCCGGTCCAGGCGTCGGCGATGAACCGGTTCGCGCACTTCTCGGCAACGCTGCCGAAGGTGAACGAGCTGTTGTTCGAGCCGAGGCCGACCAGCACGAGGTCGATGTCGTGGGTCCGCGCCACCGCGCGGAGCTGGTCGAGCTGGGCGGCGACCTGCCGGCCCTTCGCCCGGCTCGCCGAGGCGGCCGCGATGTCGTAGGGCTGCCCGCCCGAGCAGGCCAGGTTGAACCGGGCGGCGATGCCCGGCAGGTCCGCCTGGAACAGCGAGGCGTTGGGCGAGCGGTGGCAGAAGTACGCGTTGCTGTTCGGCGCCGACCAGCCCGGGAAGCCCTGGGCCACCCCGTTGACGTCGACCACCGGCGCGTACGCCCCCGCGCCCTCGCCACTGATGAAGCTGTCGCCCAGCGCCACGGCGGCGGTGGGCAGGGCGGCCGCGGCCGGCCTCGCGGGTGCCACGGCGGCCGGCAGCGCCACCGAGGCGACGGCCAGCGCCGCCGCGAGCGCGGCACGTCGGAACAGGGACATGGCCGGACCCCCTCACACATCGAAATGTGAAAGATTCTTCAAGGAGGCGATCAGATCACGCCCGTGTGACGTCCGTCAATGGACGAAGATCCGGGCGGCCGATCGCCGCCGGGGTTCGGGAAGACACCGGCCGGGCATGTCGTTGTCGTGCACGGACGCCTCCTCGCCTCCGGGCGTGCGGCACGTGACGCCGCACCGCACCGGGTGCCACGGCTCTGTCGGAGTGCCGGGCTAGGCTCGCTCCGGCGCGCCGCGCCAGGCGATCGACAGGGGGGATCGCACGGTGAACGGCACCACACCGCCGAGACCTGGGAGTACGACCAGTTGACCGCACAGCCTGAGACCCTGTACGGGGCCGACGACCTGACGCACCTGGAGGGCCTCGACGCCGTCCGGAAACGCCCCGGCATGTACATCGGCTCCACCGACAGCCGTGGCGTGGGTCACCTCGTGAACGAGATCCTCGACAACTCCACCGACGAGGGTGTCGCGGGTCACGCCCGGAAGGTCGACGTGATCCTGCACGCCGACGGCTCGGTGCAGGTCGACGACGACGGCCGCGGCATCCCGACCGACGTGCACGCCAAGTCCGGCATCTCGGGCGTCGAGCTGGTGCTGACACGGCTGCACGCGGGCGGCAAGTTCGGCGGGTCCGGCTACAAGACCTCCGGCGGCCTGCACGGCGTGGGCGCCTCGGCGGTGAACGCGCTCTCCCGGCGGTTCGACGTCACCGTCCGCCGCGGCGGCAAGATCCACTCGATGTCGTTCCGGCACGGCGTCCCCGGCATCTTCGACGGCGCCGGCCCGGACGCGCCGTTCACGCCCGGCCCCGGTCTCCAGATCGTCGGCGCCATGAAGCGCGGCCAGCGCACCGGCACCTCCATCCGCTGGTGGCACGACCCGCGCTACTTCGAGACCGGCGCGGCGCTCGACCACGAGGCGGTCCGGCTCAAGCTGCGCAACACCGCCTTCCTGGTGCCCGGCGTGGCCTACCGGCTGCGCGACGAGACCGGCGAGAAGGCCGTCGAGGAGAGCTTCCACTTCCCGAACGGCCTCACCGACATGGTGGAATACCTCGCGCCGGCCGGCGACCGCCCGGTCTCGGGCACCCTGCTGGTGACCGGCGAGGGCACCTACCGGGAGAACGCCGCCGACGCCAACGGCGTCATGCAGTCCAACGTGCAGCGGCGGGCCGAGATCGAGGTGGCGCTCCGCTGGGGCACCGGCTACGAGCGCACCGTCGAGTGCTTCACCAACACCATCCGCAACGCCCACGGCGGCACCCACCGCAAGGGCTTCGAGCGGGCCCTGGCGCGCACCCTGGCCGAGGCCGCCCGCAACACCCGTGGCCTGCTCAAGCCCAAGGAGGACGCGCCCACCCTGGACGACGTCCTGGAGGGCATGACGGCCGTGGTGCACGTGCGGATCCCGGAGCCGCAGTTCACCTCGCAGACCAAGGACGAGCTCTCCACGGCGGGCATCACCAAGGTGCTCCAGGGTCTGGTCGAGGCGCACCTCAAGGCCTGGCTGGAGGACCGGAAGACCAAGGCCGAGGCCCGTACGGTGCTCCAGAAGATCGTCGACGCGGCCCGGGTCCGGCTGACCCAGAAGCAGCAGAAGGACGCCGCCCGCCGCAAGACCGCCCTGGAGGGCGCGTCGATGCCGGCCAAGCTGGTCGACTGCCGGGCCACCGGGGTGGACCGCAGCGAGCTGTTCATCGTGGAGGGCGACAGCGCCCTCGGCACCAGCCGGATGGCCCGCTCGTCGGAATACCAGGCCCTGCTGCCGATCCGCGGCAAGATCCTCAACGTGCAGAAGGCGAACCTCCAGCAGGTGCTCGACAACGCCGAGTGCGCGGCGATCGTGCAGGTGCTCGGCGCCGGTTCGGGGCGCACCTTCGACCTCTCCGCGCTGCGCTACGGCCGGGTGCTCATCATGGCCGACGCCGACGTGGACGGCGCGCACATCCGCACCCTGCTCATCACACTCTTCGCCCGCTACATGCGGCCGCTGATCGAGGCGGGCCGGCTCTACGCGGCCATGCCGCCCCTGCACAAGATCACCACGAAGGGGCGCAACCCGCAGACCGTCTACACCTACACCCAGGCGGAGATGGAGGCGACGGTCCGCAAGCTGGAGAAGGCCGGCAAGCAGATCGTCACGCCCATCCCGCGGTTCAAGGGTCTCGGCGAGATGGACGCCGACGAGCTGTGGGAGACCACCATGAACCCGGCCACCCGGGCGGTCCGCCGCATCACCCTCGACGACGTCGAGGCCGCCGAGCGGATCCTGGAGCTGCTCATGGGGGAGAAGGTCGAACCCCGCCGCAACTGGCTCATCGACTCGGCCGACCTGGTCGACCGCGACGCCATCGACGCCTGACCACCGGGTTCATTCGGAAGGAAAGCTGAACCATGGCACGCCGTAAGGACGACCGCGCGAAGGCGGACCTCTCCGCCTTCGACCAGGCCGGCGCCCGGGTCTTCGACAACCCGCTGGTCAACGAGGTCTCGGACTCCTACCTGGAGTACGCGTTCTCGGTCATCCACTCCCGCGCCCTGCCCGACGCCCGGGACGGGCTCAAGCCGGTGCACCGGCGCATCCTCTGGTCGATGCACGAGCAGGGCCACCGCCCCGACCGGGGGCACGTGAAGTCGGCCCGGATCGTCGGCGACGTCATGGGTAAGTACCACCCGCACGGCGACGCGGCGATCTACGACGCGATGGTCCGGCTCGCGCAGGACTTCTCGCTCAACGTGCCGCTCATCGACGGGCACGGCAACTTCGGCTCGCCCGACGACGGCCCGGCCGCCGCCCGTTACACCGAGGCCCGCATGTCCCGCGAGGCCATGCTGCTCGTCGGCGAGCTGGGCGAGGACACCGTCGACGTCGAGCCCAACTACGACGGTTCGCTGACCCAGCCCACCGTGCTGCCGGCGGCCTTCCCCAACCTGCTGGTCAACGGCGCGTCCGGGATCGCGGTCGGCATGGCCACCAACATGATCCCGCACAACCTGGCCGAGGTGGTCCACGCGGCCCGCTGGCTGATCAACCACCCGGACGCCACCCTCGACAAGCTCATGGAGTTCGTCCCCGGCCCCGACCTGCCCACCGGCGGGCTGCTGCTCGGCCTCGACGAGGTGCGCCGGGCCTACGAGACCGGGCGTGGTGTGGTGCGGATGCGGGCCCGGGTGCAGACCGGCCCGCTGGAGGGCAGCCGCGGCCGGCAGGCCATCACGGTCACCGAGCTGCCCTACGGGGTGGGCGCCGAGAAGGTCATCGCCGCCATCACCAACGAGGTCAACAAGACCAAGCGGCTGACCGGCATCGCCGACGTCAAGGACCTCACCGACCGGGAGAACGGCACCCGGCTGGTCATCGAGTGCAAGGTCGGGGTCAACCCGCAGGCGCTGCTGGCCGACCTCTACCGGCTCACCCCGCTGGAGCAGTCCTTCGGCGTCAACAACCTGGTCCTGGTCGACGGCCAGCCGCAGACCCTCGGCCTCAAGGAGCTGCTGGAGGTCTTCCTCGACCACCGCTACGAGGTGGTCACCCGACGCAGCGCGTACCGCAAGCGCAAGCGCGAGGAGCGGCTGCACCTGGTCGACGGCCTGCTGATCGCCCTGCTCGACATCGACAAGGTGGTCAAGCTGATCCGGGCCAGCGAGGACGCCCAGGCCGCCAGGGACGGCCTCATGCAGCGGTTCAAGCTGTCGGAGATCCAGGCCACCTACATCCTGGACACCCCGCTGCGCCGCCTCACGAAGTACGACCGGCTGGAGCTGGAGGCCGAGCAGGAGAAGCTGCGCGGCGAGATCGCCGAGCTGTCGAAGATCCTCGACGACCCGAAGGTGCTGCGGAAGCTGGTCTCCGACGAGCTGGCCGCCGTGGTGAAGCAGTCCGGCGCCGACCGGCGCACCACCCTCGTCGACGGCGATCTCAAGGAGGTGCTGGCGGCCTCGGTGCCGGCGGGCCCGCTGGAGGTCGCCGACGACCCCTGCCAGGTGATCCTCTCCGCCACCGGGCTGGTCGCCCGCACCGCCGCCGAGTCCGAGGAGGCCGCCGAGGCGCGCCGGCGCAGCGGCCGGGTCAAGCACGACGCGGTCCGTGCCGTGGTGCACTCCACGGCCCGCGGCCGGGTGCTCCTGGTGACCAGCGCCGGGCGGGCTTTCAAGATCGACGTGTTGCCCCTGCCGGTGCTGCCCGAGCAGTCCGGCACGGTGTCCCTGCGCGGCGGGATGTCCGCCGCCGAGCTGGTGCCGCTGGAGCAGGGCGAGACGGTGGTCGGGCTGGCTCCGCTCGGCCCGCCCGCCGAGGGCTCGCCCGGCCTGGCGCTCGGCACCCGGCAGGGCGTGGTGAAGGTCTGCGCCCCCGACTGGCCGGTCCGCTCGGACGAGTTCGAGGTGATCTCGCTGCGCGACGGTGACGAGGTGGTCGGGGCGACCTGGCTCACCGACGGGGCGGAGACCCTGGCGTTCGTGTCCTCCGAGGCGTCGCTGCTGCGCTTCGCGGCGTCCGCCGTGCGGCCACAGGGCAGCAAGGGCGGCGGCATGGCCGGCATCAACCTGCCGGCCGGGGCGCGGGTGGTCTTCTTCGGCGCGATCCGCACCGACGACACGGGCCACGGCGAGCCCATGGTGGTCACCTCGACGGGCGCCACGGTCAAGGTGACGCCGTTCAAGGCGTACCCGGCGAAGGGCCGGGCGACCGGCGGCGTGCGCGCCCAGCGGTTCCTCAAGGGCGAGCTGGACCTGGCCGTGGCCTGGATCGGCCCGCGCCCGGTCGGCGCCACCGCCACCGGCGACCCGGTCGAGCTGCCGCCGGCCGATCCCCGCCGTGACGGCTCCGGCTTCGCCGTGATGCTCGGCCCGACGGTGATCGGTCACCAGATCGACCGCGACTGACCGTCACGCGTGGAAGGGGCCCTGCGGCTGTGCCGCGGGGCCCCTTCCCGTATCCCGGGTTCAGAGTTCGGGCTCGGGGCCCCGGCGGGAGGCCGGGGTCGTGCCGCGGAGGCGGGCGATGAGGCGCATGCCGTGGTAGATGACCAGGGCGGCGGCGGTGCCCAGGGCGATGCCGTTGAAGGAGAGGTCCCCGGCGGTCAGGGTGTAGTTGGCGGCGCCGACGATCACGGCGACCGCGGCGGTCATGAGGTTGACCGGGTCGTGGAAGTCCACCCGGCCCTCGATCCAGATGCGGGCGCCCAGCACGGCGATGAGGCCGTACAGGGCCGTGGTGGCGCCGCCCAGCACCCCGGCCGGCACGGTGAGGATCAGCGCGCCGAACTTCGGGCACAGCCCGAGGAGCACCGCCGCGAACCCGGCCACCCAGTACGCGGCCGTCGAGTAGACCCGGGTCGCCGCCATCACGCCGATGTTCTCCGCGTACGTGGTGGTGCCCGAGCCGCCTCCCGAGCCCGCCAGCACGGTGGCCAGGCCGTCGCCGAGGAACGCGCGGCCCATGTCCCGGTCCAGGTTCCGGCCGGTCATCGCGGCGACCGCCTTGACGTGCCCGGCGTTCTCCGCGATGAGCACCAGGATCACCGGGATGACCAGCACCACGGCCCGGAGGCCGAAGCTCGGCGCGTGGAACTGCGGCAGGCCCACCCAGGCGGCCTCCTTCAGCGTGGTGACCGCCGCCGGGTCGAGCTTGCCGAGCAGCGCGGCCAGCACCCAGCCGACGACGACGCCGAGCAGGATCGACAGCCGGGCCAGGAAGCCGCGGAAGAGCACCGTGGTGACCAGGATCGCGACCAGGGTGATCACCGCGATGAGCGGCTGCGACTTGAACCCGGTGCCGCTGCCGCCGCCGTCCCAGGCGACCGGAGCCAGGTTGAGCCCGATCAGCGCCACGATGGCGCCGGTCACCACCGGCGGCATGAGGGCGTCGATCCAGCGCGCCCCGGCCAGCTGCACCACCACGCCGACGAGCGCCAGGGCGGCGCCGGCCACCACGATGCCGCCGAGCGCCGCGCCGATGCCGCCGCCGGTCTTGGCGGCCAGGACCGGGGCGATGAAGGCGAAGGACGACCCCAGGTACGACGGCAGCCGGTTGCCGGTGATCAGCAGGAACAGCAGCGTGCCCAGCCCGGAGAAGAAGAGCGTGGTGGCCGGGGGGAAACCGGTGATCAGCGGCACCGTGAAGGTGGCGCCGAACATGGCGACGACGTGCTGCACGCCAACGCCGACCGTTCGCGGCCAGGAGAGCCGCTCGTCGGGGTGGACCACGTCGCCCGGAGTGACGGAGCGCCCGTTGCCGTGCAGGCGCCACGGGGACCAGCGGGAGGTGGGGGACTGGGTCATGCTGCGCCCTTCGCGTCGTCAGGTGACGGGGGCGTGATCGACCCTGAGAGTTGTTTCTAGCACGGCGCCGGCCCGGGCCTGGGGCCGGACCGGGGTCAGGCCACCCCGGCGGGACGGAACTGGACGCTGACCCGGGGGCCGACCGGCCGGGCGGTCTTCGGGATCGCGTGCTCCCAGGTGCGCTGGCAGGACCCGCCCATCACCACCAGGTCGCCGTGCCCGAGGGGGAAGCGCAGGCTGGTCCCGCCACCGCCCCGGGGGCGCAGCAGCAGCGGCCGGGGCGAGCCGAACGACACGATGGCCACCAGGGTGTCGGTGTGCGCGGAGCGGCCCAGCGTGTCACCGTGCCAGGCCACGCTGTCCCGGCCGTCCCGGTAGAGGCACATCCCGGCCGTGACGAAAGGCTCGCCCAGTTCGTCCGCGTAGTGCCGGGTGAGCGTGTCGCGCGCCGAGGTGAGCACCGGGTGGGGCAGCGGCCGGCCGGCGGCGTACCAGCACAGCAGGCGGGGGACGTCGACCTCGGCGTCGTACATGGTGCGGCGCTCGGCCCGCCACGGCACCTCGTGCAGCAGCGTGTCGAGCACCGCGTCGGACCCCGCCACCCAGCCGGGCAGGTGGTCGACCCAGGCGCCCCGGCTCAGCTCGTGCCGGCGCAGCCGGCCGGCGAGCGGGCCCAGGGTGGGGCCCTGCGCGGCGAAGTCGAGCATCGAGGGCTGGTACGCGACGTCGGACACGCCGCCGATCGTACCCCCGGATCGAACAGGCGTACGAGGAGACGCGGCGGGCGGCCCGGCGTACCACCCGGTAGGGTGCCCCGGGTGACAAGCGCCCCGGCCACCCGCGCCACCCGGCTGCCGTCGCTGACCGGGCTGCGCTGGATCGCCGCCCTGCTGGTCTTCGGCTTCCACGTCGGCACCATGGGGATCGTCGCCGAGCCCGACCTCCGGGCCGTGGTGAGCAAGGTCTTCAGCCTCGGCCTCTCGGGGGTGGAGTTCTTCTTCATCCTCAGTGGATTCGTGCTGGTCTGGTCGTACCGCGACGGCGAGCCGCGCCGCACCTTCCTGCGCCGCCGGCTCGCCAAGATCTACCCGAACCACCTGGTGACCTTCGTGGCGGCGCTGGCCGTCGCGTACTGGTTCGCCGACCCGGTCGCGCCGTGGGCCGCGCTCGGCAACCTGTTCCTGGTGCAGGCCTGGATCCCGCTCGACGGCTACTTCTACAGCGTCAACAACGTGAGCTGGTCGCTCTCCTGCGAGCTGGCCTTCTACCTGTGCCTGCCGCTGGTGCTCCCGTGGCTGCGCCGGGCCCGCACCGGGACGCTCCGGGCCGTGGTGGTCGCCGTGCCGCTGCTCATCCTGGCGCTGTGGCCCGGCCAGCTCCTGGTGCCCGAGGAGAGCCGCTGGTGGGTCACCCAGATCTTCCCGGTCACCCGCTCCTTCGAGTTCTGGATGGGCGTGGCCGCCGCGGAACTGCTGCGCCGGAACCGCTGGCGCGGACCGAACCTGACCGTGGCCAGCGTGCTGTTCGTCGCCACCTGGGCGGTCGCGGCGCTGTGGATCCGCGCCGAGTTCTGGGCGGCCCTGCTCGCGGCGGCGTACCTCCTGGTCATCACGGCGGCGGCGGACGCCGACGTGCGGGGCCGGCGCACGCCGTGGCGGTCCCGTCCGATGGTCTGGCTCGGTGAGGTCTCCTTCGCCTTCTACCTGGTGCACGTGCTGGTCATGATGACCGTGCTGCGGCTCACCGGCGACTGGGGCACCGGCCTGCGCGGGTGGTGGGGGCCGCTCGCCGTGCTCGGCTTCCTGCTGCTCAACCTCCTGCTCGCCGCGGCGCTGCACCGCTGGGTGGAGATGCCGATGATGCGCCGCCTCGGCCCGTCGCGCCGGGCCCGTCCGGCGCGGGCGGCCGCCGCGCCGGCGCCCTCCGTTCCCGCCCCACGCGCGGCCCCGGACACCGCCACCAGGCCCGTCGAGTACGCCGGGCGGCGCGACCCGGCGTGAGCCGGGCAGGTCCCACCCGGCGTCGCCGCAGCCGGCACCCGTCCACCCTGGCCGGTGCCGCGCCTGCGGGCCGGTGCGACACGCGCGGCGGCGGTGCGGTGTGGCGGGATCGACGGTAGTTTGTACCCGTGCTGCCGATCGCGCTCACCTGTCCGCTGTGGTGGGTGGCGCGCTGGACCGCCCGGACGCTGGCCACCCTGGCCGTGCTCGTCGCCTGCTCGTTCGGCACGGCGACGCTGCCGCTGGGCGGGGCGGCGACCGCACCGACGGCCCCCACCGTGGTGGCCTCCGCCGAGGGTCCGGCCCTCCGGGCCGCCACCGGGCCGCATCTCCAGGCTGGAGCCGACGGGACAGCCGCCGACTCGGTGCGCGGGCCGGCCTCCCGGGGCGGGGCCGTTCACGCCGCCGCCCCTGGCCTCCGCGGCGACGCCGTCGACGGGCCGGCCCGGCCGGCCGGTGAACCCGGACCGCTGGCGGCGCTCGCGCCCGTCACCCGCACGGCGGACCGCCCCGTGGCCGTGCCCCGCCCGGCGGACCGGCCGCTCGTCCCGGCGGGGCTCGTCCCGGCCACGGTCGGCTCCCGGGCACCGCCCGCCCGCTGACCCGTCGCGGGCCCCGCGCCCGAGCACGCACCGAACCTCACCCCCGCACCCGCCCGTGCGCGGCCCGGCGGCACGCGTCGCCGCCGCTTCGGCGCCGGTCGTGCGGACACCTCTCCACCACGATCTCCCCCGTGAGGTGCCGACCATGTCGCAGACCGTTCTCTACCGTTTCCTGACCGAGGTTCCCGAGGCCGCCGCGATCTGGTCGGCCCTGCTCGTGCTCGCCCTCGGCGTGCTCGCCGCACTCGTCGCCCGCCCCGAGCGGGACACGGCGCCCGAGCCGCCGTCCGACCCGGCCGCCGAGGAGGCCGCCCGCCTGGCCGACCTGCGCCGGTACGCCGACGAGGTGGCGGTGGCCGCCGCCGGCGCCCGGCAGACCGCCCGGCGGCGCCGTGAGCAGTGGGCCGCCGCCCAGGACGAGGCCGACCGGGCCTGGCGGGCGTTCGACGAGGCCGAGGCCGCCGCCCGCCGGTTCGCCAACGCCGGCGCGCTGCCCGCGCCGCAGACCCCGCGCACGCCGGCCGAGTACGCGGCCCGGGAGCGGTGGCTGCACCACGCCGCCATGACGGCGCACTGGCGGGGCGACCTGAGCGCCCGGCAGCTCGCCGACGTGCTGGCCCACCGCAACGGGTGGGACCCGCGCCGGCACCCGGCCGAGCAGGAGATCGTCCTGGCCCGGGCGGTACGCGAGGCCCGCCGGGCCGGTTGGGCGGCGGCCGCCGAGCGGGAGCGGCGGGCGTGGCGGGACGCCGAACTGGCCGCCGAGGCGGCCCGCACCCTGGCCGCGGAGGCGTACGCGGCCACCGGCGCCCTCCGTCCGGCTCCGGCGAACGGCGTCACGCCGGCGACAACCCCGGTCGCGGCGCCCGCCGCCGTCGCGGGCGCCCGCTGGCGTCCGGCCCGCGCCGGCTGACCCTCGGATCGGCCCGGTGCGGCGGCGAATTCGGCCGAATCGTTATCCGAAAACCGTGAGCCCGGTCACCCGGCCCGGGGAAACGGTCATCCGGGGGCAGGCGGTGCGTCCGTGCACCGCAATTCCGGGATGCTCGCCACCGGATGTCCGCTTTTCGCCGCACGGTGCCGCCGGAACTGCTCGTCCCATTGAGTGAAGTCAGTGACGGACTGTTCCGAAATCTGTAGTCGCATCGGAGGTTTACGCAGGTGGGAGTGCTTGGCAGGCGAGGTACCCACCGGTAGTGTCGGCGCGTCCGGAGCGGTTTCCGATCGCAAGAGGCGACGCCGCGCCGACCCGCCTAATCGTGCTTTCACGAACCGGGGAACCACAGCAACACCGGGGTGAATCCGCGGGCCACGGCCCGCGGTAGGGCGAACTTCCCGCCCGAATCCGTCAGCTAACCCGGTCGGCGGTTCTGGAAGGAGTGCCATTCCTCGTGCTCAGCACCCCCCGTTCGTCCCCCCGCCTCCACGGCATCCTGGTGCCGGCGCTCGCCTGACGGCGACCGGACCCGGCAACCGCCCCGACCGCCCGGCTCCCCGGGCGCTCCCTTTCCGCGGCGACCCGCCCCGCCAGCGCGTGTGAGTTCCTCCGCGCGTGGGGCCGGTGTGTGCCGCGCACGCCCCCGTGGAGGAACCCGTGAAGCACCACCTGAAGCGTCAGCTGCGCCGTCTCGTGACCGAGCGCCCGTACCAGATCATCGCCGGCTCCGCCGCGGCGCTCGTGCTGGCCGGCGGCACCAGCGCGGCCCTCGCCGCCACCGACAACGCCGACACCCCGGCCCGCCAGGAGAACACCGCCGCCGTCGCCGAGCTCGGCTCGCGCCTCGGTGAGGTCGCCAGCCGCGGCGAGGCCCGGGCCGCCGTCCCGTCGCCGTCCGTCTCGCCGAGCGCGTCGCCGTCGGCCGTGAAGGCCGCGGCCAAGGCCACCGCCGACCCGGACACCACCCCGAAGGCGAAGCCGAAGCCGCCGTCGACGAAGGTGCTCGACTACACCTACGAGGCGCAGACCGCCTACTGGAACTGCGGCCCGGCCGCGGTGCGCAACGCCCTCAGCGCGAGCGGCGTGGAGACCACCCAGGACGCCATGATCGCCCCGCTGAACGCCGGCGAGAACGGCACCAACTCCGCCGAGGACACCACCCGGGGCCTGAACCAGATGGTCAAGGGCAACCCGTACCGGACCCACATGTTCGGCGGCTCGGCGAGCCCGGCGGAGATGGACCAGCTCCAGGCGGACGTGGTCAAGGCGATCACCGACGGGCGGGGCGTGGTGGTCAACATCGCCGGCGACGCCACCGACACCGACGGCGGCTGGCACTCGTTCCCGGGCGGCCACTACATCGCGGTGATCGGCTACAAGAACGACGGCCGCACCGTCCGGATCGCCGACTCGGCGAACCCGGCGCTGCCCGAGTACTGGATCAGCACCATCGACCTGGCGAACTGGGCCGCCACCCGCGGCTACTCCGCCTGATCGCAGCTTTCCCCCGTCGGGCACCGGCTCCCTGGAGCCGGTGCCCGACGTCGTCGTGCCCGCTGCTCTCGCGCGTGGTGTCCGTCCGGTGGCACACTGCGGCCTATGGGCGACGAAACGGGTACCCGCCATCTGCTGCTCCTGCACGGCATGGGCGCCACCGGCGAGGTGTGGCTGCCCTGGGCGCCGCTGCTGGAGCACTCCTGGGCGGGGCGCTGGCTCGCCCCCGACCTGGCCGGTCACGGCTGGTCACCCCCGCTGCCCGGGTACTCCTTCGACGGCCTGGCCCGGCGGCTGGTCGAGGGGCTCGGCCCGGTGGCCGAGCGGCTCGGTCCCCGCGACCGGCTCGTGCTGCTCGGCCACTCGCTCGGCGGGGTGGTGGCGCTGGCACTGGCCGCGCGGTCGCGGCGCCTGCCCGTCGACGCGGTGGTCGGGCTCGGCATCAAGGCCGTGTGGTCTCCGGCCGACCTGGCGAAGGCCCGCGAGCTGGCCGACCGCCCGGTCACCTGGTTCGCCACCCGGGACGAGGCCGCCCGCCGCTACCTGCGGGTCTCCGGGCTGGCCGGGCTCTTCGCCCCCGACCATCCGGTGGTGGAGGCGGGGCTGCGCCGCGAGGACGGCCGCTGGCGGCTGGCCATGGATCCGGCAGCCTTCGCGGTGGGGGAGCCGCGGCTGCCCGCGTTGCTCGCCGCGGTCGACGTCCCGGTGCTGCTGGCGCGTGGGGAGCTGGATCCGATGGTGACCGACGCGCAGCTCAAGGAGCTGGGCGTCCCGGTCGCCACCCTGCCCGGCCTGGGCCACAACGCGCACGTCGAGGACCCGGCGGCGGTGCTCGCCCTCCTCGACGACCACCTCTGACCGGCGACGGTCAGGCGGCGGGAGAGGGGAGCGGCGCACCGGCTCGCGGGGCAGGCACCGTCCGGCCCGGCGCGAGCTCCCGCCGGGCGGCGTCGAGGAACACCTCGGCGTACGACTCGGCGGGGAAGTCGCCGAGGTAGCGGGACCGGGTGACCCAGCGGGCCGCCGCCTTCGGGTCGGTGTCCAGCAGCTCGGTCAGCACCTCGTCCACGTTGGACATGTCCCGGCGCAGCACGTAGCCGGAGCCGGCGAGGGGGAACCGCTCGACGAAGTGCACACCGTCGACGCCCATGTCGGTGACCGCGTACGGCTTGCCCGAGTAGAGCCAGTCGGAGATCACCCCGGACACGTCCGAGACCAGCGCGTCGGCGCGGTTGACGCACTCGGTGAGGGTCAGCTCGCGGCCGGCGGCGGCACCCCACAGGTGCGGCCGGCCGGTCCGGGCCCGGTCGGCGGAGAGCAGCTCGGTGAGGCGGGCGAGCTGCCGCGCCGAGGCCGGGTTCTGCGCGGTGTACGGGTGCGCGCGCAGGATCACCGTCGCGCCCCGGTCGAGCAGCCGGCGGATCATCGTCTCGGCCACCGGCAGGGAGCAGTAGTCGGCGTCGGCGTGGTGACCGGTCCACGTGGGGGTGTAGAGCACGGTCGGGTGGGCGAGGCCGGTGACCGGCTCCCGGCGTACCTCGATGGCCTCGACCTGGGGGCGGCCGACCACGACGAACTTCTCGGCGGGGATCTCCACGCCGGCCCGGGCGTACCGCTCGATCGCGGCCGGACCGGCCACGAAGATCCGGTCGAAGATCGCCGAGACCGGGTTGACGCTGGGCGCCTTGTCGCTGTCGCCGTGGTGCAGCTGCACGTGGGTGAGCTGCGAGAAGCGGATGCAGTGGCTGTTCTTCGCCCCGTGGTTGACGTAGAAGGCCGCCCGCAGGCTCGGCACCAGCGCCTCGTCCATCGTCTTCAGCGTGGGGCAGAAGACCACCGGGGCGCTGGTCGCGGCGGCCACGGTGGGCAGGAACTCGGGCTCGCGCAGCAGCACCATGAACGGCCGGCCGATCCGCTCCAGGTAGGGCAGCCACATGGTGACCTGGTACTCGGAGCCGGGCGGGGCGGAGAAGTAGAGCACGAACTCGGGCTGGTGCCGGCGCAGGGCCCGGCCCACCGGGCCGCCGCCGGGCGACGGCCGGAACCGGCGCCGCGCGAGGTCGAGGGCGACCGCGCCGCAGCC
The DNA here is from genome assembly GCF_009671205.1 of Micromonospora terminaliae. Lineage (NCBI taxonomy): Bacteria > Bacillati > Actinomycetota > Actinomycetes > Micromonosporales > Micromonosporaceae > Micromonospora > Micromonospora terminaliae. Next base: position 857,261 of record NZ_CP045309.1, read on the forward strand.
CGCCCCGACCAGCAGGGCGGCGGCCAGGGCCACCCAGGCGGGCAGGGCCAGGCCGGCGGCGAGCGCCGCCAGGGCGAGCAGCACCGGCAGCGCGTCGCCGAGCCGGGCGGCGACCAGCGGCGTCCAGGACCGGACCGGGAGGTTGGCCGCGCGGATCTCCAGGGCGCCGGCGTCGCGCAGCGGCCCGACCAGCAGCACGAGGCCGAGCAGGACGAGCGCGGTGGCCACCAGCGCCGGGTCGAAGCCGGCGTCGAGCCGGCGGGCGTAACCGACCAGGATGCCGGCGGCGACCAGCACCGTTTCGGCGACGCCGTCGGCGCTCGGCCGGACCCGGCGCTCCCAGGCGGCGGCGGCGAGGGCGGTGACCGCGATCGCCAGCCCCCAGCCGGTCGCTCCGGTGAGCGCCACGACGAGGAAGGCCAGCACCGCCAGCCCGGTGGTCAGCACCCGGGCGAGCAGCTTCCGGACCAGGTCACCACGCATCTGGCTCGTCCCGTCTCGCGGCTCAGGCGTCGATGCCGGCGGGCAGTTGCTCGGACGGATCCGCGCCGGGCTGGGCGGGCACGGCGGCGACCGGCTCGCCGGGTGCCCGGCGGACGTCGATCACCTGGCCGGTCAGCTCGGAGATCAGCACGTCCAGGGAGGCCTGGGCGACCGCCTCGGCGGAGAGCAGGGTGTGCTCCGGCTCCTCGCCGAACGCCTTGGTGCGCATCGGGGTGGCGGTGCGCTCCGGGTTGACGCAGTTGACCCGTACGCCGAACTCGGCCCACTCGTCGGCGAGCGCCTGGGTCAGGTTGACCAGCGCGGCCTTGGTGGCCGAGTAGAGCGCGTAGCGCGCCCGGCCCCGGGTGTAGGAGCTCGAGGTGTAGAGCAGCAGCTGGCCCTTCGTCTGCTGGAGGTAGGGCAGCGACTGCCGGGCGATGGTGACCGGGCCGACGAAGTTGACGTGCAGGAGGCGGTCCATCGTCTCCTCGTCCATCTCGGCCAGGGCGCCCTTCTCCAGGATCCCGGCCGTGACCACCACGTGGTCGATGCGGCCGGTCGCCTCGAAGGCGGTCTTCAGCGCGGCGGCCACGTCCTCGGCCCGCTCGACGTGCGTGCCGGTGGTGGAGCGGCTGAACGGGAAGACCTGGGCGCCGTAGCGGCGGGCCAGCTCGGTGAGGTCGTGGCCGATGCCGTAGCTGCCGCCGAAGACGACGATGGTGCGGCCGGTCAGCTCCTCGGTGTAGCTGCGGTGGTCGCTGAGCTTGGGCGCCTGGGCCGCGGCGAGCTGGAAGAGCTTGTCCGCCAGGTGTACGTCGACCGGGTGGGTGACCTTGATGTTCTCGTCCGAGCCGTCGATCACCTTGATCGGCGTGCCGGGCAGGTAGCGCAGCACCACGCCGCAGTCGTCGGTGGCCGCGAAGTCCGGGTCGCCCTCGGCCCGCCGGTACGCCTCGCGGATGGTGCCGGAGCGGAACGCCTGCGGGGTCTGGCCGCGGCGCAGGCTGGCGCGGACGGGGATGTCGGTGATGCAGTCGTCCCGGTCGACCTGGATGATCGTGTCGGCGGACGGGATGGCCACGTCCACGGCCGCGTAGGTCCAGAGCGCGTTCACGCACTCGCGCACGATGCGGGCGCTGACCAGGGGGCGCACGGCGTCGTGGAAGAGGATGTTGACGTCGCCGTCGCCGACGGCGTCCAGCGCGATCCGGGTGGTGTCGTTGCGGGTGTCACCACCCTCGATCACCTTGCTGACCTTGCGGAAGCCCGCGTTGGCGACGATCCGCTCGGCGTCGGGCACGTGGCCGGCGGCCATCAGCACGATGATCTCGTCGATCTCCGGCGCGGCCTCGAACACCGCCAGGGTGTGCTCGATGATCGGCTTGCCGGCGATCTTGAGCAGCTGCTTCGGGATGCCCAGCCCGAGACGCGTCCCGGTCCCCCCGGCGAGGATCACGGCCACCGTCCGCGAGGGCCGCCAGGGTGCCGGGCTCCCCGGCGCGGCGTCCGGTGCGGGGGTGCGGTCCTGCGTCATTGCCGTTCCTCACTTCTGCGGTGGATGGGGGGTTCGCGCGTCGGTGACCGGGTGGTGAACGTTGGTCGTGGCCGAGGTGAACCTTAACGCGGACGACGGAGCGCACCGACCGGGGCGAGCCCCGCACCGGTGCGCTCCGGGCCGCTACTTCTGGTTCTCGTAGGCGTCGCAGACCTCCTGGGTGGGCCCGTCCATCCGAAGGACGCCGCTCTCCAGCCAGATGGTCCGCTCGCAGGTGTCCCGGATCGAGCCGATCGAGTGGCTGACCAGGAAGACGGTGCCGGCGCTGTCGCGCAGCTCCCGCACCCGCTGCTCGCTGCGGGCCCGGAACTTGCGGTCGCCGGTCGCCAGCGCCTCGTCGATGAGCAGCACGTCGTGCTTCTTCGCCGAGGAGATGGCGAAGCGCAGCCGGGCGCCCATGCCGGAGGAGTACGTCCGCATCGGCAGCGAGGCGAAGTCCCCCCGCTCGTTGATCCCGGAGAACTCGATGATCTCCGGCGCGACCCGCTTGACCTCCTCCGGCTGCATGCCCATGGCCAGGCAGCCGAGCACCACGTTGCGCTCGCCGGAGAGGTCGTTGAGCAGGGCCGCGTTCACGCCCAGCAGGGACGGCTGGCCCTGGGTGTAGACCGCGCCCCGGGCCGGCGGGAGCAGGCCGGCGATGGCCCGCAGCAGGGTCGACTTGCCGGAGCCGTTGCTCCCGATCAGGCCGATGGCCTCACCCTCGTACGCGGTGAAGCTCACCCCCTTGACCGCGTGCACCTCGCGGATGTTCGGGGCGCTGGTCCGGGACACGATGCGCTTGAGGGCGGAGACCGGGCTGTTGGCCCCGGTGGCGCCCTTGTGGATCTTGTAAATCACGTGCACGTCGTCCACCACCACGGTGGGGATGCGCCCCGAGTCCACCACGCCGGCACTGCCCGCCGGCTGCGTGAGGTCAGCCACGGCCGTACTCCTCTTCTCCGCGCCAGAAGTAGACGAACCCGCCGATGCCCATCACGATCGCCCAGGCCACGCCGAGCAGCCAGAGCCGCGCCGGGGGGCTGACCAGCTGCGCCTGGTGGGAGTCGAGCAGCGCGTACCGGGCCAGCTCGATGAAGACCAGCGGCGGGTTGGCCTCCAGCAGGGTGGCGGCCCAGTGCGGCAGGTGCTGCCGGAACAGCGCCACCGGGTAGAGCACGCCGGAGGCGTACAGCCAGGTCCGCATGATGAACGGCATGACCTGCTTCAGGTCCGTGATCTTCGCGCCGAGCCGGGCCGTCACCATGCTGAGCCCCAGATTGAAGATCGTCTGGAGCAGCAGCATGGGCACGATGAGCAGCCAGCGCAGGGTGATCGGCTCACCGGTCAGCAGGACGATGGCGGCCAGCACGACCATGGACATGAGCAGCTGCTGGAGCTGGACCAGCGTGACGGTGACCGGCAGGGCGGCGCGGGGGAACTGCAGGGCCCGGATCAGGCCCAGGTTGCTGGTGATCGCGCTGGTGCCGTTCGAGACCGCGGTCTGGGTGAACATGAAGACGAACACGCCCGTGCACAGGTAGGCGATGAAGTTCGACATGTTCTTGTTCTGCGAGACGATCACGCCGAAGATCAGGTAGTAGACCGCCGCGTTGGTGAGCGGGGTCAGCACCTGCCAGAGCTGGCCGAGCTGGGTGTTGCTGAACGACGAGGCGACCTTCGCCCGCGAGTACGCGGTCATGAAGTGCCGGTACGCCCACAGCCGGCGGGCGTACTCGACCAGGTGCGGGCGTTCCCCGGCGACCCGCAGCCCGTACCGATGGGCTAGCTGGGCCCGGGTGAGCCCGGATTCGGGGTCGGCCACCGCGGTGTTGGCCATGGTCAGGCGCTCCGATCTTTTGTGCCGATGGGGAGCAGGGAGATGTTGTCGCGGCGTGGAAATCTAGCGCGGCCGGGCGGGGAGGGTGCCTCGCTGCTGCCGGAAAGGTAGTCCAAAACACGTCGGGACGCAACCGTAGCGTCGTTGCGCTACATTGTCCCACGTGACGACCGAGAAGAGGCGTGCTCCGGCCGGCGCGGCCGTGCTGCGCGGGGAGATCACCAGTGCCATCCGCGCCGCCGTGATGCAGGAGTTGGCCGAGGTCGGCTACGGCCGCCTCTCCATCGAGGCGGTGGCGCGCCGGGCGGGGGTCAGCAAGACCGCCATCTATCGCCGCTGGCGCTCGAAGCTCGATCTCGTGCTGGACATGGTCTCCGCGGCGGCGGGCCGCAACCTGCCGCTGCTGGACACCGGGAGCCTCCTGGGCGACCTGGAGATCCTGCTCCACGTGATGGCCCGTGCGCTGCGTCACCGCCTGGCCTCGCAGATCATCCCGGACCTGCTGGCCGAGGCGGCCCGCAACCCGCAGATCGCGGAGAAGCTCCAGGCCGCCCTGGACGACTACCAGCAGGCCGTCGGCCGGATCCTGATCGGCCGGGCGGTCGAGCGGGGGGAACTCTCCCCGGACACCGACCGGCGCGCCGCCGTGGACCTGATCGTCGGTCCGGTCTACTGGCGGCTGGCCATCGCGCGGGCGCCGCTGGACCTCGACGAGGTGCCCCGGCTGGCCGCCGCGATCGTCGCGGCCCTGCGGGTAGCATGCTTGGGGCCTGTCCGCGGCGAGGTGGAAGTCTGACCCCCGGGTTCCTGCCCGTGGTTCGCCAGTCGATCATGAACATCAGGTCACATCTGATCGGACAATGGGTGCGATCAGGCTGTTAACGGCACGAACCGCTACCATTCCCCCACAACGTCCCCCAACGAGATTCTGTCGACAGGAGGAAGCCCCATGGTCGGGCCGCATCCAGAGTTCATTCCCCCAGCACGACCGATCATCGGTGAGGCCGAGATCGAGGCGGCTGTCCGGGTGCTGCGGAGCGGCCGGGTCGTGCAGGGCCCCGAGGTCGCGGCGTTCGAGGAGGAGTTCGGCGACCTGGTCGCCGGTCGGCACTGCGTCGCCGTCAACTCCGGCACGTCCGCGCTCCAGCTCACCCTGATGGCGCTCGGCTTCGGCCCGGGTGACGAGGTCATCGTGCCCTCGTTCTCCTTCGCGGCCAGCGCCAACGCCGTCCGGCTGGTCGGCGCCGAGCCGGTCTTCGTGGACATCGAGCCCGGCAGCTTCTGCGTCGACCCGCAGGCGGTCGCCGCCGCGGTCACCCCGCGTACCGTCGCCATCATGCCGGTGCACCTCTACGGTCACCCGGCCGCCATGGACCAGATCATGGCCATCGCCGAGCGGCACAACCTCGCCGTGGTGGAGGACGCCGCCCAGGCGCACGGGGCGACCCTGCACGGCACCCCGGTCGGCGCGTTCGGCACCGCCGGCTGCTTCAGCTTCTACCCCACGAAGAACATGCACGCCCTGGAGGGCGGCATGGTCACCACCGCCGACGCCGAGCTGGCCCGTACGCTGCGGCTACTGCGCAACCAGGGCATGGAGCAGCGGTACGCCAACGAGATCGTCGGCGCCAACATGCGGATGACGGATGTGGCCGCCGCGATCGGCCGGGTGCAGCTCACCCAGCTCGCCGAGTGGACCGAGCAGCGCCGCGCCAACGCCAAGTTCCTCGACTCGAAGATCACCGGCATGGTGACCCCGCCGGTGGCCGACGCCGCCAAGCACGTCTACCACCAGTACACGGTGCGGGTGCAGGGCAACCGCGACGCCGCCATGGCCCGCCTCACCGAGCTGGGCATCGGCAACGCGGTCTACTACCCGACCCCGATCCACCGGCTCAAGCCCTACCTGAACTCCGACGGCAAGCCCGGCCCGTGGGACCTGCCGGAGACCGAGCGTGCGGCCGCCGAGGTGGTCTCGCTGCCGGTGCACCCGTCGCTGAGCCCGGCCGACCTGGAGCGGATCGCCGAGGGCGCGAACCTGGCCGGGGGTGCCCGGTGAGCGCCCGCAAGCTGCGCGCCGGCCTGATCGGCCTGGGCGCCATGGGACGCAACCACGCCCGGGTGCTGTCCAACCTGGACGGCGTGGAGCTGGTCGGCGTGGTCGACCCGGCCGGCGACGTGACCGGCACGCTCCGCGCCCCGGTCGTTCCCGAGCTGTCCGACCTGCTGGCCATGGGCATCGACTACGCGGTGGTCGCCTGCCCGACCGCCCTGCACGAGCGGATCGGCCTGGAACTGGCCGCCAACGGGGTCTGCGCGCTCATCGAGAAGCCGCTCGCCCAGTCCGTCGCGGCCGCCACCACGCTGGTGGAGGCGTTCGAGAGCGCCGGCCTGGTCGCCGGCGTCGGGCACATCGAGCGCTACAACCCGGCGCTGCAGAGCCTGCGTACCCGGCTGGAGGCCGGCGAGCTGGGTGAGGTCTTCCAGGTCGTCACCCGGCGCCAGGGCCCGTTCCCGCACCGGATCGCCGACGTCGGCGTGGTGATGGACCTGGCGACCCACGACATCGACCTGACCGCCTGGGTGACCGGCCGCGAATACACCTCCGTGTCGGCCCGGACGGTCTCCCGCAGCGGCCGGCTGCACGAGGACATGGTCGCCGTCGTCGGCCAGCTCTCCGACGGCACGATGGTCAACCACCTGGTCAACTGGCTGAGCCCGCTCAAGGAGCGGTCCACCGTGGTCACCGGCGACAAGGGCTGCTTCGTCGCCGACACGCTCACCGCCGACCTGACCTTCTACGCCAACGCCGCCATCGACACCGAGTGGGAGGCGCTGCGCGCGTTCCGCGGCGTGGCCGAGGGCGACATGGTGCGCTTCGCCATCCCGAAGCGCGAGCCGCTGCTGGTGGAGCACGAGCGCTTCCGCGACGCCGTCGAGGGCAAGCAGAGCGACATCGTGACCCTGCGGCAGGGCCTGCGCACCGTGCAGGTGGCCGCGGGCCTGCTCGAGTCCGCCGCCGACGGCAAGACCATCACGGTCAGCCCGGCCGACACCGCTCGCGCGGCCGAGAACGCCGTGGCCTGACCCGCTCCGCCGGGCCGGATCGTCCGATCCGGCCCGGCCGGGCCCGGTCAGGCCGGCTCGACGCCCAGCATCGCGTCGAAGTCCGGCGCGTTGACCGACCAGTCCCAGGTGGCCAGCGCGTGGTCCGACGCCGCCGCGCCGGTGGTCCGCCAGACCTCCTCGTCCGCCGTGGTGGCCCGGATGCGGGCGGCCGCCTCGGCCGGGGTGGCGACCACCCAGTCGGCCGGGAAGACCGTACGCGCGCCGTGTTCCCGCCCGGCGAAGAAGGGCCAGTCGCGGACCACGGGCACCGCTCCGCTGGCGGCACCCTCCACCACCGCACAGTGGAAGCTCTCGCGGACGGAGCTGCTCAGGATGACACCGATCTCCGTCAGCACCTTCGGCACGTCGTCGGTGTGACCGATGCGCCGCACCGCCCCGGCCGGCTCCAGCTCGGCCAGGTCCGCCTCCAGCGCCTCGGCGTAGCGGCGGGCCGCCCTGCTGAGGCCGGTGTCGATCCCCTTGCCGACGAGGAACAGGCGGTACCGCTCGTCCTCGGCGCGCAGCCGGCGCAGCACCTCGACCGCCCAGCGCGGGTCCTTGGCGACGGCGCTGGTCCCCACGAGGCCCAGGGTGAAGCGGGCCGTGGCGTCCTTGGGTTGCCGGAACGGCTGTAGATGCAGCGCGTTGGTGAGCACGTGCGACCGGGGCGCGTTCGGGCCGGTGAGCCCGAGCGCCACCGTGGCGGCGAAGTCACGGAGGTGCGTGGAGACGAAGACCACGTCGTCCACCCGGCTGAAGTCGATCACGTGCGGCCACTGGCCGAACGCCTCGTAGCTGTGCAACCGGATGACGACGCGGGTGTCGCCGGGGTCGACCAGGGTGACCATGGCGGCGGTGCCGACGGCCCAGTCGACGAAGACCGTGTCCGCCCAGTCGAGGTGCGGCCGGAGCCAGCGCTCCACCTGCGCGCCGTAGTCCGTGCCGCCGATCAGCGCCTCGGTCACGATCCGGGCGTTCTGGCGCACCAGCTGCGCGGCCACCGGGTCGTCGGCGAGGTGCAGGTAGCGCAACTCCACACCGGGGTGTCGCGCGTACCGCTCGCGGATCTCGCGCAGGAAGTGGGCGCTGCCGTTGACCAGCACCAGCAGTCGCAGCGGCCGGTCGGTGGGCGGTGGGGCCGCCGGCACCGCCCGGCCGCGGGGCGTGAGCAGGGCGCGGCCCACGGCGCTGCGGCGCAGTGCACCGAGGTAGCCGGCGGGGTCGTCGACCAGGGGAGACGTGAGCTGATCGAAGTGCAGCACCCGGTGGGACTGGGTGCGCAGGGCACGGTGCAGTCGCCGGGCCGCCGTCTTCCCGTCGCCCCGCGCGTACGCCTCGTCGGCCGCGGCCAGCTCGGCCTCGACGGCCTCCATGAGGTGCGCGGGGGTCCGGCCCTCGGCCAGCTCGTCGGTGGCCTCCTGGATGAGGAGGTCGGCGCGGGCGGCCGGCTCCACCGCGCCGGCCACCGCCACCAGGGCCGCGCGGGACTCGGCCACCGGCCATCCGGCCCGCCTCATGCCGGTCCGCAGCCGACGGGCCAGCGCCCCCCGGGCCCGGGTGGGCAGCAGCGGCGCGGACGCCAGCCCGCGGATCAGGCGCGCCGCCGCGCGATGCCGGACCACCCGGGGAGCCGTGACCCGGCGCAGCGCACCGTCCACGAGCCGGTTGCCCATCAGGACAGGTCTTCTCGGAGCATGGAACGGTCTCCCGATGGCTGTGCGGAACCCGCCGACCCGCGCGGGCCGACTGAGCACGATCGACAGCGTGCATGTTAACGTGGCGTCGTGTGCACGTACGACGAGGAAGGTTCGGGTGCCGACAACTTCTGAGCGGAACGTCGTCGTCATCACACCGTGGTTCCCGACCCGGGAGCTGCCCTTCCGGGGGTCGTTCGTGCAGGCGATGGTCGATGCCACCGCGCCCGGGTGCGACCAGATGACGGTCTACCACTGCGACGCCTGGGTCGCCGCCCTCGACACCGGGGCCGAGAGCAGGGTCCGTGAGGCCCACCACGCGCTCCTCGCCCGATCCCTGCACCGCACGCCGACCGTCGGCGGCGCAGATCTGATCTTCCTTCCGGTGCCCGTGCCGCGTGGCCTGGGTCACGCCGAGATCGCCGAACGGCACGACGTGGCGCTGCGCGCCGCGCTCGGCGGCCGGCCGATCGACGCGCCCGTCGTGCACGCCCACGTCGGCCTGCCCAGCGGCTGGGCGGCGATCCGCAACGCCGGGCCCGACACCAGGGTCTTCGTCACCGAGCACGCGAGCTTCCTAGACAAGGTGCTCGAAACCCCACGCGGCCGGGAGATGTACGACGAGGTGCTGCACCGGTGCGCCGGTTTCCTCGCCGTCGGCGAGGGGGTGCGACGCCCGCTGGTCGAGGCGTTCCCGCACCACGCCGAGCGGATCGGTGCGATCTCCAACCCGATCTCCTTCGACCAGCAGCGGCCCGAGCCGATCACCGAGCTCCGGCGCTGGCTCTTCGTCGGCGCGCTCTCCGAGCTCAAGGGCGTGCCGCTGCTGCTCGAGGCGTTCGCCCGGTGCCGGTCGCAGGATCCCTCCCTGACCCTGACCCTGGTGGGGGAGGGCGCGCTGCTGGCGAGCCTGACCGCCCGGGCCGCAGAGCTCGGGGTGGCCGACGCGGTCACCTTCACCGGTGCCGTCCCGCCGCAGGAGGCGCTGCGGCTGATGCGCGAGCACGACCTTCTGGTGCACCCGAGCCGCAAGGAGACCTTCGGCGTGGCGGTGCTCGAAGGGATCGCGGCCGGGCTTCCCGTCCTGGTCACCCGCTGCGGCGGTCCCGAGCGGACCCTCGCCGGCATCGAGGAAGCGGCCGGCGTGATGATCGACGTGACGGACGACCCGGAGACGATCGTCGCCGGCTACCAGGAGCTGAAGTCCCGCTTCCCGGCCGGCTTGGACCCGGCGCTCGTCCGTAAGGTGCTGTCCGCCCGCTACGGATACGCCGCGGTCGCCGACACGCACCACCGCCTGTGGTTCTCCGACGAGGCCGCTCCGTCGGCCTGACGCCGGAGCCGGAGCTGATGGAGTGACATGCACGTCCTTTTCCTGTCGGTCGGCGGTGTCCGCCGGCGCGCGGTAGTCGAGGAGTCCGCCCAGGTCATCGCCGACGGTGGCGCGGCCACCGTGGTGGTCGACCGGATGGCCCCCTGGAGCCGCGAGACGTTCGCGGACGGTGTCCGGGTCGTCGAGTTGGCCACCCTGCAGCGGCGCATGCCGATGACGCGGATCGAGCAGGCGGTGCTCTACAAGGCGCCCCGCAAGCTCCTGCGCACCGTCGGACGGGGTCCGCTGCGGGGCTTCTCCCAGCGGGCCGAGCGTGCGTATCAGAAGCGGTTCGCCGACCGGGCCCACCGGGCCTTCGTCCGGCTGCGCGGCGACACCCGGGCGAAGGTGATCGCCCGGGTCGGCGCGCAGCCGCGGGTGGATGTGCTTGTCGTCACTGATCCGGTCGCCATGCCGCACGCCGCGCGCCTGATCGGCGGCGATCACGCCCCGTCGATTCCGAGAGTCTGCTTCAGCTACGACTACGCTGGTCTCACGCCCGAAGGCCAACACCGGCCAGATCCGGACTTCGTCCAGGGGGACAATCAATGAACCGGTCGCGGACGCCGCGCCGACCGCGCATTCTCTACCTCTCGTTCTACTTCCCGCCGTCGCGTGCCAGCGGCGTCTACCGGGCCCGCGCCACCGCGAACTACCTCGCGGCCAACGGCTGGGAGGTGACCGCCTTCGCGTCGCCGCTGAGCTTCCTGCACCGGGTGATCGGCTCGGTGGACGAGCAGCTGGCCGAGACGGTCGACCCGTCGATCCGGGTGGAGCGTCCCCCCATCAGTCACTTCGCCTGGGAACGTGACCTGCGGGAGTACGGGCGGTTCCGGGGCCTCTCGCCGATCCTGGCCCGCAACCTCTACAACTTCGGGTTGAAGAGGTTCTTCCCGGAGCACTACCTGTCGTGGGCGGTCGCCTCGGTCCGCAAGGCCCTGCGCATGCACGCCCGGCGGCGGTTCGACGTGGTGCTGGCCACGGGCAACCCGTTCGCCTCGTTCGCCGCCGCGTGGGTGATCCACAAGGCGACCGGCGTGCCGTTCGTCGTCGACTACCGGGACGCGTGGACGCTGAACATGTTCACCGAGGAGCCGGGCTACGAGCCGGGGCACCCCGCCTGGAAGTGGGAGCGGCGGATCCTGCGCGACGCCGCCGCGTCCGTCTTCGTCAACCAGCCGCTGCGGACCTGGTACGCCGAGCGCTACCCGGACGCCGCCGACCGGATGATGGTGGTGCCGAACGGCTGGGACCCGGATCTGCTCACCCAGCTCGAGTCGGCGGAGCCGCCGACCACCGCCGACCGCACCCGCCCCCTGCGCTTCACCTTCCTGGGCACGATGAACGCCACCCAGCCGGTGGAGCAGCTCGCCGAGGCGTTCCAACTGGCCCGGCGTCATCCCGACCTGGCCGACGCGGAGCTCAACATCCACGGGCACCTGGGCTACTTCAAGCAGAGCAAGGGCGAGCTGATCGACCGGCTCGGTCTGACCCAGGGCGAGCAGGGTCACTCGCTGCCGGACACCGGCATCCACTACCGCGGTCCGGTCTCGAAGACCGAGGTGGGCCGGGTCTACCAGGAGAGCGACGTCCTGGTCTTCCTGGCGGGCGGCGCCCGCTACGTGACCTCCGGCAAGATCTTCGAGTACATGGCCAGCGGCCATCCCATCGTGTCCGTGCACGCTCCCGGCATCGCCGCGCAGGACGTCCTGGCCGGCTACCCCCTCTGGTTCAACCCGGAGAGCCTGGACGTGAACGACATCGCCGAGGCGATGATCGCCGCCGGCAAGGCCGCCCGGGACATGTCTCCCGAGCAGCACGCCGAGGCACGCGCCCATGCCGCGACGTTCACCCGCGAAGCGGTGACCGCGCCGCTGGAGGCCCGGCTGCGCAGCATGGTGAGGCAGAAGATCGCCGAGGGGAGGATCGGATCGTGACGTTCGTCGACCAACACGAGGCGCAGGCCGTGGAGCCGGGTGCGGCCCGGAAGCCGAGGGTCCTGCTGCTGGCGTTCAACCGGAAGCCGCACGAGCGGGTCGTGGCGCTCGCAGAGCGCCTGCTCGACGAGGGCGCCCGGGTCGACGTCGTGGTGCTGAGCGACAAGAACTGGGCGGAGCTGGCCGACCGGCCCGACCTGCGTTTCTTCACACTCGACGAGGCGGAGAAGCGGCATCCGGTGATGCGTGCCGAGCGGATCGTCGTGACCAACGGGCCCCGGCGGGCGCTCAACGGGCTGAGCCGGCTCTCCGGCGAGGGCGCGGCGTCCCGCCCGATCGAGGGTCTCCGGCGCGGTCAGCAGCGGGTGAGCAAGGCCTTCCACAAGCGGGTGTTCATGAAGGTCTACCAGAACTTCCGGCCGTTGGTGCTGGCCCGGCTGTTCGACAAGCGGCTGACCGGGATCGACCTCGAGCACGATCCCGCGGACCTGATCGTGGCCTCGGACGCGCTGTCGATCACGCTCGGCTGGCGACTCGCCCGCCGCTTCCCGCACACGGCCGCCACCACCTCGCTGGTGCCGCCGCCGCTGGCGGAGATCCTCGCGCGCCCCTGACCGACCTGCCGGTCTCCGGGTGGCCGCCCGGCCACCCGGAGACCCGTGCTCACCGGACGTGTTCGGCCAGGACCCGCACGACGTTCTGAGCCGCCCGGCCGTCACCGTACGGGTTGCCCCGTCCCGCCGCCGGCCGGCTGCGGGTGGCCACCTCGGCCCAGGCGGAGCGACCGAGCGCGGCCGGGTCCGGCACGAGCCGGTTCCAGTCGTCGGCCAGGGTCTCCACCCACTCCGTCTCCGGCCGCAGCGTGGTGCAGGGCCGGTCCAGAAGGTAGGCCTCCTTCTGCAGCCCGCCGGAGTCGGTGACCACACCGACGGAGCCGAGCACCGCGGCGACCATCCCGGCGTAGGGCAACGGCCGGCCCACGTGCAGGGCCCCACCACCCAGCTTGATGCCGTGCTCCTCGGCCTTGGCCAGCAGCCGGGGGTGCGCCAGCAGCGCGACCGGCACGGGCAGTTCGGCGAGCGCGGACACCAGGGCGCCGAGCCGCCGCGGGTCGTCGGTGTTCTCCGCGCGGTGCAGCGTCGCCAGCAGGTAGGGGGCGTCCGGGTCGATGCCCTCCGGCAGCTGCGGGCGGGGCTGGCCGCCGGCGCGCACGGCGTCGCGCACGCGGAGGCAGACGTCGACCATCACGTCGCCGACCAGGACGACGCGCTCCGCCAGCCCCTCCGTGGCCAGGTGGCGCACGGCCTCCTCGGTCGGCGCGAGCAGCAGGTCGGCGCAGTGGTCGGTGAGCACCCGGTTGTGCTCCTCCGGCATCCGCCGGTTGAACGAGCGCAGCCCGGCCTCGAGGTGGGCGACCGGCAGGTGCATCTTCACCGCGGAGAGCGCACCGGCCAGGGTCGAGTTGGTGTCGCCGTAGACCAGCACCCAGTCCGGCCGCTCGGCAGCCAGCACCGGGTCGAGCGCGGCCAGGGTCCGGCCGGTCTGCACGCCGTGGCTGCCCGAGCCGATGCCCAGGTGGACGTCCGGGTCCGGGATGCCCAGGCCGGAGAAGAAGACGTCGGAGAGGTCCGCGTCGTAGTGCTGACCCGTGTGCACGATCACGTGCTCGTGGTCCGTGGCGGCGAACGCCGCGGCGATCGGGGCGAGTTTGACCAGCTGCGGCCGGGCGCCGACGATGCTGACGACCTTCATGTGGCTGATTCCTCCGATTGTCCTGTCCGCGGTCGGCGTGGATGTCCGTCTCGCCGGATTGAGGGCGACCCAGGCTAACATCGCCCACCTGTGACCGGGCCCGCGCCGACGCTCTCCGAGCCGACGGGACATGCGGACGCCGCCGGGCTGGTCACGTCCCCCCGCGCCGAGCGGGGTCGCCTAGAGTGTGCCTCGGTCCTGACCGGTGGCGGCTCAGCCTGCGAGCTAGGGAGTCTACGTGAACGAAGCACCCCGCGACGATCCGGCGGGCAGCGGCGGGGGCGTCGACGTGGCGACCGCCGTGGCCGACGACCCGGCGCCCGGGGCGGCTGAGCCGACGTCGACGCCGACGGTGCGGTGGCGGTACTGGCCGGTGGTCGCCATGGTGCTCACGGGTGCGGCGCTGTACGGCTTCTGGCACCTGAGCAAGGTGCTGCCGCCGATCGGCTACGGCTACTTCGCCCGTCCCCCCCTCTACGGGATCATGATCCCCGTCTGGGACCGGCTGGCGCTCACCGTGATCCCCGCGGCGGTGCTGCTGGCCGGCGTGGGCTGGATGATCACCTCCTGGCGGCGGGTGCCGACCTGGCTGGCGCTCACGCTCGTGGTGCTCGCCGGAGCCGTCACCGCGACCACGGTCAACCTGGTGCGCGGCGACGCCGGTGATCTCACCCGGGGCATCGACACCGGTCCGAAGTCGCCCTATTACACGTCCGACCTGCACCTGGTCTACGAGTACGGGCTGCGGGGTTTCGTCGAGCGGCACGCCGAGCTCACCGACCGGTTCCACTCGTACAGTTCGCGGACCCACCCCGCGGGCGTGTTCGTCTTCCTCTACCTGCTGTTCCGGGTCCTCGGCGCGTCGCACGAGCTCCGGATCGCCGCGGTCATCGCCGTCGTCGCCCTCACCTCGGCGGTCTCCGCCTGGCTGATCGGCCGGACCCTGGGCGGCGAACGGGCCGGCCGGATCGGCGCGGTGCTGTTCGCCGCGGCTCCCGGGCCGCTGATGCTCGCGTACAGCAACCTCGACACCGTGTACGCGGTGCCGATGTCGCTGAGCGCGGCGCTGTTCGTGCTGGCCGCTCAGCGGCGGTCGGTACGGGTGGCCGCGGTCGCGGGTGCGGTGCTCGGCGTCGGCACCCTGCTGACCTTCGCCACCTCGTTCATCGTGCTCGCCACGGCCGTCGCCCTGGTGATCCAGGTGGGCTGGCGCACCGCTGTCCGCCTGCTGGCCGCCGCGGCAGGCGGCGGGGTGGCGGTGCTGCTGCTGGCCTGGCTGACGCTCGGGTTCGACATCCTCGCCTCCTACCAGGTTTCGCCCTCGTCGTCGTCCAACAACTACCGCTGGTACTGGCTGCTGGGGAACCCGGCGGCCCTGCTGATGTACGCCGGGGTCCCCCTGGCCGCCCTCGGGGTCTACGCGCTGTTCCGCCGGGTGCCGGGGGCCGGACGGCCGCTGCTGGTGACGGTGCTCGTGCTCGGCCTGCTCGTCTGGGCGGCCCTGCCGCCCGAGGTGACCAAGCTGCGCCAGGGCGAGATCGAGCGGACCTGGGCCTTCCTCTACCCGATGATCGCGGGCTGTGCCGGGCTGGTGGTGGATCGGTGGACCGCCGGGTTCGACCGGCGCTGGCTGCGCGGCGCTGTCGTCGCCGCGCTGGTGCTCGTGTCGGTCGGTCAGGCGGTCCTGCTCCAGGGCCTCTACGACAACATCTTCTGATCCGCCGGCCGGCGCCGGGTGGACGGGGCCGGCCGGCCCGGGTTTCGTAGACTCTTGCGCCATGACCACGTCCGGGCCCGAGACCCGAACCCACGACGGCGCTCCCGCCGACGCCGACGCCAGGCAGGCGCCGGTGGACTCCGGCGACAGCGGAACCGCGGAGCAGTCGGCCGGGGCGCCGGGGGCCGGCACGCCGGCCCGGTGGTGGCGGCGGGTTCCCGTCGACCTCGTGGTCGCCGCGGTGTTCCTGGCCGGTGCCCTCCTGGTGACGGCGCGCGGCTGGCGGGACGTCGACGGCCGGCTCCTCGGCACGCGCCCGGACGACCAGGGCTTCAACGAGTGGATGCTGGCGTACGCCGCCCACGCGGTCAGCCACCTGGAGAACCCGTTCTTCACGACGCTGCAGAACGCGCCCGACGGCGTCAACCTGATGACCAACGTCGGCATGCAGCTCCCGGGGCTGGTGCTCACCCCGTTCACCCTGCTCTTCGGGGCCTCCTTCTCCTACCTGCTCCTCATCACCCTCAACCTGGCCGGCACCGGCTACGCCTGGTACCACGTGCTCTCCCGGCACGTCGTGCGCTCCCGCCTCGCCGCGTTCGTCGGAGGCGTGTTCTGCGCTTTCGCGCCGGCCCTCGTGTCGCACAGCAACGGGCATCCGCACATCACGGCCCAGTGGCTGGTCCCGTTCATCGGGTGGCGGGTGCTCGTGCTCGCCCGGCACGGCCGCGTGGTGCGGGACGGTCTGCTCCTCGGTGTGCTGATCGCCGCCCAGTTCTTCGTCAGCCTGGAGATCCTCTTCCTGCTCGCGCTCTGCTGCCTGATGGTCGTCGTCGCCCACCTCGTCGTCGAGCCGCGCGTGGCGCTGCGCCGTGCCGGCCGCCTGGCCGGCGGCCTGGCGGTCGCCGGATCCGTCGTCGCGGTCGCGGCCGCCTACCCGCTCTGGATGCAGTTCGCCGGTCCGCAGCACCGGGTGGGCCACCCCGGTGCCGCGGACGTCTACGCGCTGAAGCTCGGCTCCTACGTTCGCTACGCGACGGAGTCGATCGCCGGCAGCCCGACCAGCGCCAGCGGCTGGGGGCCGAACACCACCGAGCAGGCCAGCTTCTACGGCTGGTCGTTGCTGGTGGTCGCGCTCGCCGCGGCGTGGTGGCTGCGCCGGGAGGTGACCGTCCGGGTGCTCGCCCTGGTCGCCGTGTTCTGCGGGCTGCTGTCCATCGGCACCACCTGGACGTGGGGCACCGAACGGACCCGCATTCCGGCGCCGTTCGCGCTGGTGGAGCACCTGCCGGTCTTCGACTCGGTGGTGGTGGCCCGCTTCGCGCTGATCACCACCGGCGCGATCGGCGTGCTGCTCGCCCTCGCGGGGGACCGGCTCGTCGCGCGGAGCAGGGCGGGGCAGCCGGGGGACCGCCTGCTCCTCCGCCTCGCCGGCGTGGCGACGGTGGCCGCGCTGCTGCCGATCCTGCCCACTCCGCTGGCGGCACAGGGGCGTCAGCCGGTGCCGCACTTCGTCACCGGAGGCGCGTGGCGGGATCACGTCGCGCCCGGCCGTACCCTGGTGCCGGTTCCGGTGGTCAACATGACCTCGGTCTACTGGAGTTCGGCGGCGCTCGCCGGGTTCGCGGTCCCGCAGGGCTACTTCCTCGCTCCGGTCTCGAAGACGGACGCGACCGGCCGCTGGGGGGTCGAGCCGCAGCCGACCGCGAAGCTGCTCACCGAGGTGGCCGCGGGCCGGCGCGGCGCTGCGGTCACGCCGGCCGAGATCGCCCAGGCCCGCGCCGACGCCCGGTACTGGCGGGCGGACGCCGTGGCGCTGCCGGCACACCGCCGGCAGGCCGAGCTCCGGTCGGTGCTCGACGCGCTGTACGGCCCGGGCCGGCGGGTGGACGACGTCTGGCTCTGGGACGTGCGGCCGTTCAGCCGCTGAGCCGCCCGGGGCCGGGCGGCCGCGGCGCGCTCACGGGGAGCGGTTCCAGATCATCAGGACGTACCCGCCGAAGTAGGCGGAGAGGATGGTCAGGGTCGCCAGGACGGTGATCGCCCGCGCCCGGCCCGCCCGGGCCAGCGCGACCGCGACCGGCAGCAGCAGCGGGAAGGCGGGCAGCAGGAAGCGGGCCTTGGCGTGGTAGTAGCCGGCGGCGCCGAGCGTCGTGGCCAGGACCAGCCCGCTGTACAGCAGGAGCTGCCACGGCTGCCGGTCGATCAGGCTGATCACGAACAACGCCACGGCCACCAGCACCACCAGGGTCACCACGTACATGGCCAGCGCGGACGGATGCGCGAGGACCCGCTGGCCCACCCGCACCGTGTCCACGCCCAGGTCGAACGTGGTGCCCCAGCCGGCGTCCTGGATGTGGAACCACCCGTCCGGGCGCCCGGTGCGCCAGCCGACCCAGGCGAGGTAGCCGACCCAGCCCGCCGGGGCGAGCAGCAGCGCCGCCCAGGGCCGCCAGCCGTCCCGGCGCTTCAGCACCGCGATCAACGCGGCGAGACCGACCGCCGCGACCAGTGCCGAGCCGGTCGGCCGGGTGAGACCGGCGCACAGGCAGAGCAGCCCCGCGGTGATCCAGTTGGCGCGCAGCAGGGCGTAGAGGGACCACGCCGCGAAGGCGGTGAAGATCCCCTCGCTGTAGCTCATCGACTGGACGATGCTGTGCGGCAGCGCACCCCAGAGCACGGCGAGCAGGATGCCGACCCGCCGGTCGTACACGTGTTCGCCGACGGCGAACAGGCCCCAGGCGGCGGCGAGCGCCCCGACGGCGGCGACGGCCAGGGCCGTGTTGCGGGCCCCGAGCGGGGTCAGCGGTTCGAGCGCCCCGACCAGGTGGGGGTAGAGCGGGAAGAACGCCATGTTGCTCTGCGTGCGCTCGAACGCGTCGTAGCCGTGCTCGGCGATACCCAGGTACCACCTGCCGTCGGATTCGGTCAGCAGGCTGCCGGGCCGCTCGCCGACGTTGCGGGCCCAGACGTAGAGGGTGACCAGCCCGACCAGTCGGACGACCACGTAGCCCGCGAGCGCGGGCAGGGCCGACCGGAAGGCGGCGGCCAGCCGGGCCGAGGCGGTGGCGCGGGCGGGCCGGTCCGCGGTCGCCGACTCCGGCGGCCGGTGCTCCTCGCTCGTCAGCAGCGTCATCTCCGAGTCCTGTCCGCGTGGTGTCCGCCGTGCCCTGACCGGCCCGGCTTCGGCGGCTGGCCTGCGGTGACGTGGAGCGGGTCACGCTCAGGAGCCGCAGGCAGGGTAGCAATGGCCGCGACGCGGCCCGGAACACCCAGTGGTGGAGACTTCCGGCGGCCCGGTTGTCGTAGACTCGCTCGGGTCCGCGGGTGCGGTGCTGGTTGACACGGAGACGGACGGGCATGGGTTCTGACAGCACGATCGCGGCGGCAGGCCTGCGGGCGGGCGACCCGGGGCGGGGCGACGCCATGATCGGCTCCGGGCCACGGCCGCGGAAGGCGGCAGGCCGGTGACGCAGCCGGACGTGACCGTCGTCATCGCGGTCTACAACACCATGCCGGATCTCACCACCTGCCTCGAATCCCTCGTCAACCAGACGATCGGGCACGACCGGCTCGAGATCGTTGCGGTGGACGACGGTTCGACCGACGGCAGCGGCGCCGAGCTGGACCGCTTCGCCGCGGCCCACCCCGATGTGATCAAGGTCCGGCACCAGGACAACTCCGGCGGTCCGGCGGCGCCCAGCAACCGGGCGCTGGAGCTCGCCACCGGGCGGTACGTGTTCTTCATCGGCGCCGACGACCACCTCGGCCCGGAGGCGCTGGAGCGGATGGTGGCGGCCGCCGACCGGTGGGGCTCGGACGTGGTGCTCGGCCGGATGGTGGGTGTCAACAAGCGGTACGTGCACCAGGAGATCTTCGAGCGGACCCGGTCCGACGTCGACCTGTTCACCTCGGCGCTGCCGTTCGCCCTGTCCAACACCAAGCTCTTCCGGCGCGAGCTGGTGGAGCGGCACAACCTGCGGTTCCCGGAGGACATGGCGGTCGGCAGCGATCAGCCGTTCACGCTGGAGGCGTGCTTCCGGGCCGGCCGCATCTCCGTGCTCGCCGACTACGACTACTACTACGCGGTCAAGCGGCTCAACGCCGGCAACATCACCTACCGCAGCGACCACCTGGCCCGCCTGGACTGCGCCGAGCGCGTCGTCCGGTTCGTCGCCGGGCTGATCGAGCCGGGGGAGCGGCGCGACGCGGTGCTCCGGCGACACTTCGCGTGGGAGCTCACCAAGCTGTTCCGGTCCGACTACCTCGAGCTCGAACCCGACGCCCAGGAGCAGATCCGCGGCCGCGTCGGCAAGCTCGTCCGGGAGCACCTGACCGATCGCATCCGCGACGGGCTCGAGATCGCGGCGCGGGTGCGGCTCGGCACCGCCGCGTACGGGCGGCGGGCGGACCTCCTGGCCATCATCGGGCAGGACCCGAAGGACGGGCTCCCGCCCACGGTGGTCAAGGATCAGCACTGGTACGCGGCCTACCCGGGCTTCGGTGATCCGGAGTCGGGTGTCGCCGACGAGTGGTTCGAGCTGGACACCTCCGCGACGCGGTGGCTCGCCAGGCTGGACGCGGTGTCGGTACGCTGGGTCACCGGAGCCGACGGTGATCGGGGGATCCAGGTCTTCGCCCGGAGCCCCCGCTCCGACCTCGCCGAACTGGTCGGCGGTGACCTCTCCGTGTTCGTGGGTGACGTGGAGGCCGCTGTGCGGCCGTTGCCGCCGGACCCGATGGGCACGACCGTGGACGCCACGTTCCGGGTCCAGGACCTGGTGGCCGCGCTGGGCCCGGCCGGGGGTACCCGGGCGGTCCGTGCCCGGGTGGCCGGTGGTCCCGGCACCCCGCTACGAGGCCCGCGGCCGGCGACGGTGCAGCGGGTACTGCACCGCGACGGTGGCCAGTTCCATCTCGTCACCGTCACCAACAACCACAGAGGTCAACTGGCGTTCACCGTCTCGCCGGTGACGCTGCGCCGCGTGGTGGCCCGCCTTCGCCGCCGGCTTCCCCTAGGAGGAAAGTAGTTTCATGAACATCTGCGTCGTCGCGCTCGGCAAGATCGGTCTGCCGCTCGCCGTGCAGTTCGCCTCGAAGGGGCACCGGGTGATCGGTGCCGACGTCTCCGAGCGGGTCGTCCAGTTGGTCAACGACGGTGCCGTGCCGTTCCCCGGCGAGGCCGACCTGGACGTCAAGCTCAAGGAGGCGGTCGCCGCCGGGCTGCTGTCGGCCACCACCGACACCGCCGCCGCGGTGGCCGAGTCCGAGGCCGTCGTCGTGGTCGTCCCGCTCTTCGTGGACGCCGAGGGCGTGCCGGACTTCGGCTGGATGGACGACGCCACCCGGGCCATCGCGCGCGGCCTCAAGCCGGGCACCCTGGTCAGCTACGAGACCACCCTGCCGGTCGGCACCACCCGCAACCGCTGGGCCCCCATGCTGGAGGAGGGCTCCGGCCTCACCGCCGGCACGGATTTCCACCTGGTGTTCAGCCCGGAGCGGGTGCTCACCGGCCGGGTCTTCGCCGACCTGCGCCGCTACCCGAAGCTGGTCGGCGGCATCGACGAGGCGTCGGCCGAGCACGGCGTGCGCTTCTACGAGGCGGTGCTCGACTTCGACGAGCGGGCCGACCTCGACCGCCCGAACGGCGTCTGGGACCTCGGCTCGGCCGAGGCGTCCGAGCTGGCCAAGCTCGCCGAGACGACCTACCGCGACGTCAACATCGGCCTGGCGAACCAGTTCGCCCGCTTCGCCGACACCGTGGGCGTCGACGTCACCAAGGTCATCGAGGCCTGCAACACCCAGCCGTACAGCCACATCCACTCGCCCGGCATCGCCGTGGGCGGCCACTGCATCCCGATCTACCCGCGGATGTACCTGTGGAACGACCCGGCCGCCACCGTGGTCCGCTCGGCCCGCGAGGCCAACGCCGCCATGCCGGACTACGCCGTCGACCTGCTCGCGGCCGCGTACGGGGACCTGACCGGGGTGGGCGTGCTGGTGCTGGGCGCGGCCTACCGGGGCGGCGTCAAGGAGACCGCGTTCTCCGGCGTGTTCCCGACCGTCGAGGCGCTGCGCGCGCGGGGCGCCGTTCCGTACGTCTCCGACCCCATGTACACCAACGAGGAACTGGCCGCGCACGGCCTGCCCGGTTACGAGGGCGAGCCGGTCGGCGCCGCGGTCATCCAGGCCGACCACGCCGAGTACCGCAACCTCACCCCGGCCGACCTGCCGGGCGTGACGGTGCTGGTCGACGGCCGCCGGGTCACCGACCCCGCGCGCTGGACCGGCGTCCGCCGGGTGGTCATCGGCGGCTGACCCGACCGTCCCCGCTCACGGGCCCCGGCCGTTCCGACGGCCGGGGCCCGCTGCGTCGCGCCGCCCGGCCCGGCCGTGCGGCTGGCCGGCCCCGCCGCGTGCTCAGCCCTGGTGCGGCGGGTTGTCGACGTCCCGGGAGACGACCTCGCCCTTCTCGTCGACCCAGCCCTTGGGCCGGGCCGGGTTGCCGGCCACCAGCTGGTACGGCTTGACGTCCTTCGTGACCACGGAGCCGGCGGCGATCATCGCGTACTCGCCCACCTCGATGCCGCAGACCAGGGTGGCGTTGGCGCCGATCGAGGCGCCCCGGCGGACCATGGTCGGGGTGATGGTCCAGTCCGGGTTCTGGGCGCGCGGGCGGAAGTCGTTGGTGAACACCGCGCAGGGGCCGACGAAGACCTCGTCCTCGATGGTCACGCCCTGGTAGACCGACACGTTGTTCTGGATCTTCACCCGGTCGCCGACGGTGACGTGCGCGTCGACGTACACGTTCCGGCCGATCACGCAGCCGGCGCCGACGTGCGCGCTCGACCGGATGTGGGCCAGGTGCCAGACCTTGGTGCCGTCGCCGACCTCGGCGCCGGGCTCCACGTCGGCCGTCGGGTGGACGAAGACGGAGGCGGACCGGTCGTTGGTGTCAGTCATGTCAACTCGCATCGTCGCAGGGCGCGTCGTCGCGCCGTCGGTGCCGGACGGCCGCGCCGGCGGACCGCCGCGCGCGCCCGGGCCGGGCCAGGACCACCCGGCCGCACCGGGCTCCCGGAGCCGGCGCGCGGGCCCGACGAGCATAGCGAGCCGTCAGGCCACGAGCTCGGCCACCGCGTCGGCGGCGGGTCGGTCGGCGGGCAGCGGGTGCGCGGCCACCACCGCGTCCACCGGGAGCGCCGCGTAGAGGTGCGGGAAGAGCGCGCCGCCGCGGGACTCCTCCCACCGCAGCGCGTCGCCGAGCCGCGTCTCGTCCACCGCCAGCACGGTGAGGCCGGTGGCCCCGCCGAAGAACCGGCGCGCCGTCTCCACCACCTGGGCCGCCGCGGACAGGTGGATGTAGCCGTCCTGGCGGTCCATGGCGGTGCCGGTGAACCGCCCGGCCGCCCGCGCCTGCTCCCACTCGCTGTCGGCCAGAATCTTGTAGATCACCACCGCAGCCTAGAGGCCCGACCCGCCACCGCCCTCCCGTACCGCCGCCCCGTCTGCCACCATTCGCAGGGCAGCACGTCGAACGGTTGGAGGCACGGGGTGCGGATCCTCCTGGTCGAGGACGATCGGCGGGTGGCCGCCGCCCTGTCGTCCGCGCTCACCCGGCGCGGGTACGAGGTGGAGCACGCCGCCACCGTCGGGGCCGCGTTGTCCGCCGCGCCCTGCGACCTGGTGCTGCTCGATCTGACCCTGCCGGACGGCGACGGCACCGACCTGTGCCGGGAGCTGCGCCGGCGCAGCAGCCAGCTCGGCATCATCGCGGTGACCGCCCGGGGCGAGGAACGCGACCGGGTGCTCGGGCTGCGGCTCGGCGCCGACGACTACGTGGTCAAGCCGTTCTCGATGGTGGAACTGCAGGCGCGGATCGAGGCGGTGTTGCGCCGGGCCGCCCACACCGCGCCGGAGCGCACCCTCATCGAGGCCGGCGCCGTCCGCATCGACGTGGGCGGCCGGACGGTCACGGTGGCCGGCCGGCCCGTGCCGCTCACCCGCAAGGAGTTCGACATCCTGGTCTCCCTGGCCCGCCAGCCCGGGGTCGCCGTGCCGCGGGACCGGATCCTGCTCGACGTCTGGGGCACCACCTGGGCGGACCGGCACACCGTGGAGGTGCACGTGGGCTCGCTGCGCGGCAAGCTCGGCGACCCGACGCTGGTGGAGACCGTCCGCGGGGTCGGCTACCGGCTCCGCGGCGAGTGAGGGGCCCGCTGTGCGCCGCCGACTGGTGATCAGCTACCTGCTGCTGATGGTGCTCGTGCTGCTCGCCCTGGAGACCCCGCTCGCGGCCACCCTGGCCACCCGGGAGACCGAGCGGGTCCGTGCCGACCGGCTCGCCGACGCCACCCGGTTCGCGTCGCTGGCCGGCCCCGCGCTGCGCGGCGGCACCCCGGGCCCGCTGGACGCGGAACTGGCCGCCTACGACGACCTCTACGGCATCGGCGCGGCGGTCGTGGACCGGGACCGCCGGACCGTGGTCGCCTCGACGCGCTGGCAGGTCGGCGCGGTCACCGACCTGGCGCTGGACACCGCGCTGGCCGGGCAGCAGTTCAGCCTGCCGGACGCGGTCCGCCCCTGGGTGGACGGGCCGGTCGTGGTGGCGGTCCCGATCAACGACGGCGGCGAGGTGCTCGGCGCCGTGGTCACCACCACCCCGGCTGCCAAGGTGCGCCGCACCGTCACGGCCTGGTGGCTGCTGCTCGCGGGCATCGGCCTGCTCGTGGTGCTGGCCTGCGTCCTCACCGCGTTCGGGCTGGCCGGCTGGGTGCTGCGCCCGGTCACCGAGCTGGACGCGGTCACCCACGAGATCGCCGGGGGACACCGGCGGGCCCGGGTCCGTCCCCGGCTCGGCCCGCCCGAACTGCGCCGGCTGGCCACCAGCTTCAACGACATGGCCGACGCGGTCTCCGACGTGATGGACCGGCAGCGGGCGTTCGTCGCGCACGCCAGCCACCAGCTGCGCAACCCGCTGACCGCGCTGCGGCTGCGCGTGGAGGAGCTGGGGCCGAGCCTCACCGACCCCGACGGCCGGGCCGAGCACCGGCTCGCGCTGGAGGAGACCGACCGCCTGGCCACCGTGCTCGACGCGCTGCTGACCCTGGCCCGGGCCGAGCGGGAGGAGAACCAGCGGGTCACCGTGGACGCCGCCGGGATCGCCGCCTCCCGGGTCGCCGCGTGGCTGCCGCTGGCCCGGCACCGGTCGGTCACCCTCGCGCTCCACGGCACCGGCACCCCCGCGTACGCCCGGACCGTGCCGACCGCCATCGACCAGGCGCTCGACGCGCTGATCGACAACGCGGTCAAGTTCAGCGGCGCCGGGGGAGCGGTCACGGTGACCGTACGGGCGGCCGACGGCGGGGTCACGCTGGAGGTGCGGGACACCGGCCCCGGCATGACGGCCAGCCAGCTCGACCAGGCCACCGAGCGGTTCTGGCGGGCACCGGACGTGCAGAACGTGGACGGCGCCGGGCTCGGCCTGACCATCGTGGCCGTGCTGGTCGACGCCTCCGACGGCCGGCTGACCATGCGCCAGGGCGAGCCGCGCGGGCTGGTCGCCGAGCTGTGGTTCCCGGCCCCGGACGACGAGCTGCCCGAGCCGGACGAGCCCGGTCCGGCGCTCGGGGACGACCCGGCCGAACCGGTCGGCTCCGAGGCCGGCCGCCGCTGAGCACGCCTCAGGGCTTGGTGGCCCGGTACCAGTCGGCCGCGCCGGGGTGCAGCGGCAGCGGGGTGGTGACGATCGCGGCCCGGGGACTCATCCGGCCGGCGGCCGGATGCGCGGCGGCTAGTTCCTCCCGGCGGTCCATGAGCAGCCGGGTCACCTCGCGTACCAGCGCCGCCGGCAGGTCGGCGCGGGCGATCAGGTAGTTCGGGTTCGCCACCGTGCTGACCGGTTCCGCCCGGTAGACCGAGCGGGGGATGTCCCGGGTGACGTAGACCTGCCCGTACGCGCGGCGCAGCGGCTCGGTCCAGTCGCCCAGCTCGACCATCCGCACCGAGGTGCTGCCGGCCAGCTCCGCGACACCGCGCACCGGCAGGCCGCCGGAGAAGAAGAAGGCGTCGATCCGGCCGGCGCGCAGGGCCGCCACCGAGTCGTCCAGGCCGAGGTGCTCCTGGCGTACCTGACCGCCGAGCTGGGCCACGGCCAGCAGCCGCTGGGCGGTGACCTCGGTGCCGGAGCCGTTCGCGCCCACCGACACCCGCCGGCCCCGCAGGTCGGCGAGGGTGCGCACCGGGCCGCCGGCCGTGGTGACCAGGTGCAGCAGGTCGTCGTAGACGCGGGCCACGGCCAGCACCGCGGGGTGCTCCGGCGCGTGGGGCGGCAGCACGTCGGCCTGGGTGAAGCCCAGCTCCGCCTCGCCCGAGCCGACCAGCCGGACGTTCTGCGCGGACGCCGCGGTCACCACCACGCTGGCCTGCACGCCGGGCAGCTCGCGGTTGAGCAGGGCGGCCAGCGACTGGCCGAAGGCGTGGTAGACCGCCGTGGGGCTACCGGTGGCGATCCGGATCCGCACCGGCTCGCGGGGCTCGTCCCGGCATCCGGCCAGGCCGGCCACGAGCAGCAGGAGGAGCGCCAGCGGGGCCGCGGTCCGGCGCCGGCCGCGCACAGACCAGTGTCGGCTCACGGGCTGCACTCTGCGCCGGGAGGCACCCGCCGCGCAAGCCCGGCCGCGCACCGCGGCGCCCGGAGCCGCCCCCGCGGTGCAGCCGGGGGCCGGGCCGGGTGACGCCGCGGGCGGGTGGGGTCAGCAGGCGGCCGCCGGGGCCAGCGCCGCGCTCTCGGTGATCCGCGCCCGGTGCGGGCCGTTGGCCACGCTCACCAGGAAGCAGCCCGAGCCGGGCCTGAGCACGGCCGGGACGTCCAGCAGCGCCGCACTCCGGACCAGCACGGCGGCCAGGTCCCGGTCGGCCAGGCGGATGCCGAGGCTGTGCCGGCGCACGTGCCGCCCGCCGGCCAGCAGCGCCGCCCGCCACGCCGCGGCGGCCAGCCGGGGCCGCCACACCCGGCGGGCCGTGGAGGCGCCGGGGAAGGGCCCGCCGAGCAGCTCGCGGCGCCCCTGCCGCCAGCCGGCCTCCAGCAGCGCCGCGTACGCCGACCGGTGCTCCCGGGGCACCGACAGCCGGTGCAGCTCGTACCGGCGGCGCAGCCCGCCCGTGGTCAGCTCGTGCTCCACCGGCACGTCCAGCCGCTCCAGCAGCTGCCGCATCCGGTGCGCCGTGTCCTGGCGATTGAACTCCGCGACCCCGCCCCGGTAGGTCCCGGCGTCGCCCCGACGGGCGTCGGTGGCCGGCGGCGGGGTGCAGCGCAGCAGGCAGGCGACCTCGAAGGCGTCGGCCAGGGTGAGCCAGTCCAGCGGCGGGGGCGGTGTCGACCGGCGGGGCCGGTCGAGCAGGGTGGCGGACTCGGGGGCCATCGGAACAGCTCCTTGGTCGGTGGCGGGGCTCCCTAACCGTGACCCCGGCGTCTACGCCGCGAAACCGCTGCGCCCGAGCCTTGAGCAAAATTTGCGGCAACCGGCGCTCAGAGTTCGGTGACCACCACGTCGAGCTGCCGGGGCCGGCCGGCGACCCGCGGCTGTTCCTCGACCGCGTACTTCAGCTCGCGCAGCGCCCCGACGAGCGCGTCGGCGGTGCGCGGGCGAGCGCCGGCGGTGAGCAGGTCGCGGACCAGCCGGCCCTTGGTGGCCTTGTTGAAGTGGCTGACCACCGACCGGGTCGGCACCCCGTCGACCTCCCGCTCGTGCAGCACCCGCACCGTCACGGTGCGCTCGGCCACCGTCCCGCGCGGCGCCCACGTGGCCGCGTACGCGCCGGAACGCAGGTCCAGCACCGGGCCGGTTCCGGCGGCCGTCGCCATGGCGGACGCCAGCGACCGGCGCCAGTACGCGCCCAGCGCCCCGATCCCCGGCAGCCGCGCCCCGATCGGGCAGCGGTAGGGCGGGATCCGGTCGGTGAGGCGTACCGCGCCCCAGAGGCCCGAGCTGACCAGCACCGAGCGGCGGGCCAGCCGCTCCGCCGCCGGCGGCAGCGTGGCCAGGTCGAGGGCCTCGTAGAGCACCCCGGTGTAGATCCGGCCGGCCGGCGCCGTGGCCGCCGCCCGCAGCCGCGCGTTGCGCCGCAGCTCGCCGCGCTGCCCCTCGCTCAGGCCCAGCGCGTGCCGGGCCGCCGCCTCGTCCGGGCCGGCGCACAGGTCGACGAGGGCGGCCAGCACCGCCTCCCGGGCCGGGTTCAGCTCCGGCAGCGAGAGCTTCGACAGGTCCAGCCGCCGGCCCGTGCCGGCCTCGGCCTTCCCCTCCGACGGGGGCAGCAGGATGAGCATCGGCACAGCGTACGGCGCGGGTTCAGCGCCACGGCCGCACGGCGGCCTCCGGGTGGTACACCCGATAGCCGCCGACCTCGGCCACCACCGCCGCGTCGGCCCGGTCGCCGAGCAGCCGGCGCAGCCCGCGCTCCGCCGACGAGCCGACGGCCACCACGTACCCGGGCCGGGCCGCCCGCCCCACCCGCTTCCAGTACGCCGGGTAGCGGTTCTGGCCGGGGCTCAGGTCGCCGTCGAGCACCGCGCAGACCACCGCCTCACCGGTGTTGAAGATCAACCGGTTGCAGGTCCAGTAGTCCCCGTACACCTCGCGCAGGCCGGCCCGGCGCACCGCGTCGGCCAGCTCCCGGGCCTGGCGCTCCTCGGCCCGCAGCGCCGGGGCGTCCGCCACGAACGCCACCGTGCCGGCCAGCGTGGCGGCCACCAGCGCGGCCAGCACCAGCGCGGCCAGCACACCGCCCGCCCGGGCCACCCCGCCCGCCGTGGCCCGCACCGCGCGCGCGGCGGCCCGCCAGAGCGGCCAGAGCACCACCGGCAGCGAGATCTGGAGCACCGACAGGTACCGCGCGTTGCCCAGCGGGTCGGTCGCGGCGAGCGGGCTGCGCACGTACGCCAGCAGGGTCAACGCCGCACCGACGACCAGGGCGAGGATCGCCACGGCCCGGACCCGCGCGGCCGGGTCGGTGGCCCGGCGGAGCGCGACCAGCCCGAGCACGGTGGCGGCCACCAGCAGCGCCGGGTAGAGCAGCCCGAACCACTGGGCCCAGCGGGCGCAGCCGTCCATGGGGCAGAGGCCGGAGGCCAGTGGCACCCCCTCCAGCAGCCCGCCGTGCAGCCGCTCCGACAGCGACGGCGTCGCCCCCTCCTTGGTACTGATCTCCCGGAACACCGACAGCGAGTCCTGCCCGTCCGGCGCGACCAGGTTGTCCTTGACAACCGGCGCGACCCCGACCAGGAAGCCCGCCACCAGCAGCACCCCCGGCCAGCCCACCAGGTCCCGCGGCGCGGCCCAGACCAGCACCAGCCCGGCCACCGCGAGGTAGGGCACGATCAACCAGTCCGACCAGAGCGCCAGCCCGGCCAGCAGCCCGAACAGGCCGGTGGCCAGCCAGCGGTGCCGGACCCGGCGCTCGCCGAGGGCGACCGCGATCAGCAGCATGGCCAGCACCGCCGGCTTCACCTCCGGCCGGCCGCCGACCACGGTGAGCTGGTCGCGGACGACCCGTTCGGAGCCGAGCGCCAGCAGGCCCACCACGAGGGTGGCCAGCCAGGGCGAGAAGAGCCGGCGGGTCAACCGGTACGCCAGCCACAGGAAGACCGCGAACAGCACCAGCAACGGCAGCCGCAGCAGCGGCCAGCTCGCTCCCGCCCAGCCCACCAGCGGGGCCGCCAGGTAGGACTCCAGCACGCCCATGTAGCGCTGGCCGTAGAGGAAGACCGGCCGCTCATGCCCGCCGGCGATGTGCAGGGCCGCCAGCCCGAAGGTCGCCTCGTCGCTGTTCGAGGTGGGCAGGGTGAGCAGGGTCAACACCAGCCGGTAGCCGACCCCGGCCGCGCCGAGCACCAGCGCCACCAGCGCCGGCCGGTCCAGCGCCGGACGCCACCGTCCCGGGTCCCGCTCTGGTGTCGACACGACCAACGCCCCCGTCGTCGCCTCGACCGCAGTCTGACACGGGGGCGCCGGGCGGCGGGGTGGATCGGCCCAGACCACTCGCGTGGCCGGACGGCGCGGGTTGTGGCAGGGTGACAGCGTGCCACCCACACCACCGGACCAACTGGCCGTGCCGCAGCTGCACCACGCCGCGCGGATCGAGGACGCGCTGCACAACCTGGTGGCGCGGCGGCTGCGGCGCACCGGGTGGCAGATCAACATCGTCGCGTACGCCGGGTACGGCGCCCCGGGCTGGGCGCGGGTGCTCGGCCGCGTGCTGCTCGGCCGCCCGGACACCCGGCAGCGCGGCCGGCTGGAGAAGGTCCGGGGCTGGCGCAGCTTCACCACGCTGCCCGCCAAGCACGCGAAGGTCACCATCGAGGCCGGCGGCGTCAGCCAGGAGGCGACCGCCGACCGCAGCGGATTCGTGGACGCCGTCATCAAGGCCGACTTCACCCCGGGCTGGGGCTGCGTACGCCTCAGCGTGCCCGACGCCGAGCCGGTGGAGGCTTTGGTCCGCATCCTCGACCCGGAGGTCCGCTTCGGCATCCTCTCCGACATCGACGACACGGTCATGGTGACCGCGCTGCCCCGGCCCCTGCTCGCCGCGTGGAACACCTTCGTCCTCGACGAGCACGCCCGGGCCGCCGTCCCCGGCATGGCGGTGCTGTACGAGCGCCTGGTCACCGCCCACCCCGGCGCCCCGGTCTTCTACCTCTCCACCGGCGCCTGGAACGTCGCGCCCACGCTGACCCGGTTCCTGTCCCGGCATCTCTACCCGGCCGGCCCGCTGCTGCTCACCGACTGGGGGCCGACCGCCGACCGTTGGTTCCGCAGCGGCCGGGAGCACAAGCGGGCCACGCTGGCCCGGCTGGCCCGGGAGTTTCCCGACGTCCGCTGGCTGCTCATCGGCGACGACGGGCAGCACGACCAGGAGATCTACCGCGAGTTCGCCGCCGCCCACCCGGACAACGTGGCCGGGGTGGCGATCCGCCGGCTCTCGCCCACCCAGTCGGTGCTCGCCGGCAGCCTGCCCACGCCCGCGGGGCGCCCCTCCGCCGGCCCGGTGGGCCAGAAGTGGCTGGCCGCCCCGGACGGTGCCGGCCTCTGGAAACTCCTCCGCGAAGCCGGCCTGGTCTGACCCTCCCGCCCGCCCTCCCCGCCTCCGCCTGGTCTCCCGCCGCCTGGCGGCCCGCCGCCTGGCCTGCACCGTCGATCATGAAGTTGGCGGCGAAGATGATCTCCTTCAGTGCCGCCAACTTCATGATCGATCGGGGATGACGGGGTTTGTCGCCGCTCGTCGGTTGGTTGAGGGCTAGTTGGTGGTGGTTTCGGTCGTGCCTTCCTTGGCCGGGTCGGCGGTCATGTCGGGTGCTTTCGAGCCGCTCTGCTGGCCGCTGTCAGAGCTCCCGGCTCCGGCGTCCTGGCCGGGGTCGCCCGGGGCGCAGCCCGGCACGCTCGGGTCGGCCACCATGTACGCCTGGCCCTGATTCCGGCCCGCCTGGTTCATTCCCTGCTTCTGGCCGGCCTGGCCCTTGCCCTGGCCTTGGCCCCTACCCTTGCCTTGGTTGCCCTGACCCATGCCCTGGCCCTGGCCGGCCTGGTTCATGCCCTGGCCCTGAGCCGCCTCGTCCACGCCCGAGCCGGCGTCCTGTCCACCGCCCGCCTGGTCGGCGTCCTGGCCCTGACCCATGCCCTGGCCCTTCCCCTGGCCCTGGCCGGCGTTCTGGCCCTGGCCGCGCTGCTTGGCCGCGGCCTGGCGGGCGGCACGGATCTGCTGGACGATCGCCCGGAGCTGCTGGATGCGCGCTCGGACCTGCTGAATCCGTTGGGCGATCTGCTTCCCGGCGGCTGCATCCTGCTGTTCGTCCGCGGCCTGACCGCCGTTCTGCTGCCCGGCGGCCGCCTGCTCGTCCTGCTGCTCGGCCGCGCCCTGCTGATCGGCTGTTGCGCCGGCGTCGCCGCTCTGCTGGCCCGCGCTGTCCTCGCCGACGCCCTGCTCGTCGCCCGCCTCCTGGCCGGCCTGCTCGTCGCCTGCCTGCTGGCCGCCTGCCTGCTCGTCGCCTGCCTGCTGGCCATCGCCTGCCTGCTGGTCGCCGTCGGCCTGCTGGGCCGCCTGCACGATGGCGGCGATCTGCTCCAGCAGGCCGCCGATCGCGTTGATGATGTTGGCAGCCCGATCCGCCCCACTCGCCGCGCCGCCCGCGTTGCCGGCGTCACGGGCGTTGCCAGCGCCGCCCGCGTTGTCGGCGTCACCGGCGTTGCCAGCGCTGCCCGCGTTGCCGGCGTCACCGGCGTTGCCAGCGCTGCCCGCATCGTCGGCGGCACCTCCGGGTGCCCCGGCTGCGCCCCCAGGCGCCTGGGTTCCGTCGGCCGCAGCTCCGGCCTTCCCGGCCTGTGCGTCCTGGGCGCCCTGCACGATTCCGCGGACGCCGCCGAAGAGGCTCGCGAGCCGTTTCACCCGCGCCTCGGTCACCCGCGGGTCGACGAGCTGGCCGGAGCGCTCGCCCCGCATCTGTCCGGTGACCGCCCAGGCCCGGTCGAGCTGGGTGGCCATCGCCTGCTCCCACGGCACCTCGGGGCACGCCGCCCCGGCCACCTCGACCGTGCCGGTGCAGCCGGCCGCGGCCCGGCGTTGCTGGATGAGGTCGACCACGGCCTGCCGGTTGGCGATCCGGGCCGCCGAGTTGGCGTCCGGGTTCTGGCGCTGACCGGCGATGAAGGTCAGGTTGTTGCGCAGGGCGGTGTCCAGGCCCTGGCAGTTCTCGGCGGCCTGGCCGGTGCCGGTCGCGACCGCGAACGCCGCCCCGGCCGTCATCGCCAGCGCCACGCCGCCCGCGATCTTCCGGTTCCGGGAGCTGGTCGCCGTTCCTCGCCGCCTGGTTGTGCCTCTGCTCCACGCCATCGAAGGTCCTCCGCCTCGTCCGTCGGGTGTCCGGCATCCGTCCAGCGGTACGGCCGAACCGCCCCGCCCGTTCAGGCGCGCACAGCTGTCACCCCGATTTCTCGACGCAGCGTCATCCTTGAGTGACGGCCGGTCGACGCCAGCTCGCGGGAGGTGGCGGTA
The DNA here is from genome assembly GCF_009671205.1 of Micromonospora terminaliae. Classification (NCBI taxonomy): domain Bacteria; kingdom Bacillati; phylum Actinomycetota; class Actinomycetes; order Micromonosporales; family Micromonosporaceae; genus Micromonospora; species Micromonospora terminaliae. The sequence continues at coordinate 889,744 of NZ_CP045309.1, forward strand.
TCCACGCCGCGCTGATGCCGCCAGCCCGTCGAGCTGGAGTCGATCACGCGACGTGGGTCAAGCGGGGCGGGCCAAGCGACGTGGGTCAAGCGGGCCGGGCCAAGCGACGCGGGCCAAGCGGGGGTCAGGCGGGGCGGAGCCAGAGGACGCCCAGCGGCGGCACGCGCAGCGCCGCCGACGCCGGCATCCCGTGCCACGGCACGCTCTCCGCCTGCACCGACCCGAGGTTGCCCACCCCGGACCCGCCGTAGTGGTGGGCGTCGGTGTTGAGCAGCTCGGTCCACGTGCCACCGGCGGGCAGGCCGACCCGGTAGCCCTCCAGCGGCAGCGCGGAGAAGTTGGCCACGCAGACCAGGGTCTGGCCGTCGGGGGCGATCCGGATGAACGAGACGGCGTTGTGGGCGACGTCGTCCCCGGCGATCCAGCGGAAGCCGGCGGGGTCGGTGTCCTGTGCCCAGAGCGCCGGGGTCTCCCGGTAGACCCGGTTCAGGTCGCCGACGAGGCGTTGCACGCCGGCCCGCGCCGGGTCGTGCAGCAGGTACCAGTCGAGGCCGCGCTCCTCGCTCCACTCGCGGTCGTCGGCGAGTTCGCAGCCCATGAAGAGCAGCTGCTTGCCGGGGTGCGCCCACATGTACGCGAGCAGCGCCCGCACGTTCGCCAGGCGCTGCCACGTGTCGCCGGGCATCTTGCCGGTGAGGGAGCCCTTGCCGTGCACCACCTCGTCGTGGCTGATCGGCAGCACGTAGTTCTCGCTCCAGGCGTACGCCAGGGAGAAGGTGAGCTGATGGTGGTGGTGCTGCCGGTAGATCGGGTCCTTGGAGGTGTAGAGCAGGGTGTCGTGCATCCAGCCCATGTTCCACTTGAAGCCGAAGCCCAGCCCGCCCTCGGCGGTCGGGCGGGTGACGCCCGGCCAGGCCGTGGACTCCTCGGCGACCATCACGACACCGGGGTGGTGCTTGTAGACGGTGGCGTTGACCTCTTGGAGCAGCGCGATGGCCTCCAGGTTCTCCCGGCCGCCGTGCACGTTGGGCGCCCACTGGCCCTCCTGCCGGGAGTAGTCCAGGTAGAGCATCGAGGCGACCGCGTCGACCCGCAGGCCGTCGACGTGGAACTCGTCCAGCCAGTAGAGGGCGTTGGCGACCAGGAAGTTGCGCACCTCGCGGCGGCCGAAGTCGAAGACGTACGTGCCCCAGTCGGGGTGCTCGCCGCGGCGCGGGTCGGGGTGCTCGTAGAGCGGGGTGCCGTCGAAGCGGGCCAGGGCCCACTCGTCCTTGGGGAAGTGCGCCGGCACCCAGTCGAGGATCACCCCGATGCCGGTCTGGTGCAGCCGGTCGACCAGGTGGCGGAACTCGTCGGGGTCGCCGAACCGGGCCGTGGGGGCGTAGTAGCCGGTGACCTGGTAGCCCCAGGAACCGCCGAACGGGTGCTCCATGACGGGCAGGAACTCGACGTGGGTGAAGCCCAGTTCGGTGACGTACGCGGTGAGCTGTTCGGCGAGTTCCCGGTAGCCGAGGCCGGGACGCCACGAGCCGAGGTGCACCTCGTACACGCTCATGGGCTCCTGGTGCGGCTGCCGGCGCGAACGGCGGGTGAGCCAGCCGGCGTCGCCCCAGGCGTACCGGGAATGGTGCACCACCGAGGCGGTGGCCGGCGGCACCTCGGTGCGGGCGGCGAGCGGGTCGGCCTTGTCCCGCCAGTGCCCGTCGGCCCCGAGGATGCGGTACTTGTACCGGCTGCCGACGGCGGCGCCCGGCACGAAGATCTCCCACACGCCGCTGGAGCCGAGCGAGCGCATCGGCCAGCCGTCGTCGGGACCCCAGCCGGTGAAGTCGCCGACCACCCGCACACCGCGTGCGTTGGGCGCCCAGACGGTGAACGCGACGCCCTCGTCGAAGACCCGGGCGCCGAGCGCCTCCCAGAGCCGCTCGTGTCGGCCCTCGCCGATCAGGTGCAGGTCGAGCTGGCCCAGGGTGGGCGGGTAGCGGTAGGGGTCGTCGTGCACCGTGCCGTCGACCTCGACCCGGTAGTCGAGCACCTCGCCGGGTAGCACGGCCTCGAAGACGCCCGCGTCGTGCACCCGCTTCATGGGGTGCCGTTCGTCGCCGGCGAGCACCGTCACGTCGGCCGCGCCCCGGCGCAGGGTACGGATGGTGGTGCGCCCCCCGGCGGGGTGCGCGCCGAGCGTGGCGTGCGGGTCGTGCGCCTGGCCGGCGATCAGCTGCTCCATCGTGCGTCGTCCTTCGCGGCCGGTGCGGTCGGGGCGGTGCCGCCGGAGAGGTCGGCGGGTACGTCTTCGACGGTCAGGCCGGCCGCCGCGGGCGCCGGCGGCGCGGGCTCGGGCTGGGCCGGCGGGGCGGGCCGGCGCACCGTGAACACGTGCGCGGGTTGCAGGTACGGGTCGAGCCGCACCGCGTTGCGCTGCCCCCAGTCGTAGTCGGTGCCGGTCAGCTCGTCGTGGACGGTGAACCGCTCGTGCCAGTCGAAGCCGAGCGCTGGCATGTCCAGCGTGGTGTTGCCCCACTGCACGGCCCGGGAGTCGAACGAGCACACCACGATCACCGTGTTGCCGGTGTCCGGGTCGTGTTTGGACCAGCAGAGCAGGGCCGGGTTGTCGATGTCGTGGAAGCGCAGGTTGCGCAGCCGGTGCAGGGCGGGGTTCTCCCGGCGGACCCGGTTGAGGGTGGCGATGAACGGGGCGAGCGACCGGCCGTGCTCCTGCGCGCCGGCCCAGTCCCGGGGGCGCAGCTCGTACTTCTCGTTGTCCAGGTACTCCTCGGCGCCGGGGCGGGCGACGTGCTCGAAGAGCTCGTAGCCGGCGTAGATGCCCCAGGAGGGGGAGAGCAGCGCGGCCAGCACCGCCCGGATCTTGAACATCGGCGGGCCGCCGTGCTGGAGCGACTCGTGCAGGATGTCCGGCGTGTTGGGCCAGAAGTTGGGTCGCATGTAGTCGGCCGCCGCGACCAGCTCCGCGCAGTACTCCCGCATCTCGGCCGCCGACGTGCGCCAGGTGAAATAGGTGTACGACTGGGTGAAGCCGATCTTCCCGAGGCCGTGCATGATCGCCGGGCGGGTGAACGCCTCGGCGAGGAACAGCACGTCCGGGTCGACCTTCTTGACCTCCCAGATGAGCCAGTGCCAGAAGTCGAACGGCTTCGTGTGCGGGTTGTCGACCCGGAAGATCCGGATGCCCTCGCCGACCCAGTGCAGCACCACCCGCAGGATCTCCGCCCGGATGCCCTCCGGGTCGTTGTCGAAGTTCAGCGGGTAGATGTCCTGGTACTTCTTCGGCGGGTTCTCCGCGTACGCGATGCTGCCGTCGGCCCGGGTGGTGAACCACTCCGGGTGCTCGGTCACCCACGGGTGGTCCGGGGCGCACTGCAACGCCAGGTCCATGGCCAATTCCAGGCCCTGCTCGGCGGCCGCCGCGATGAAGTCGCGGAAGTCCTCCGGCGTACCCAGGTCGGGGTGGATGGCGTCGTGGCCGCCCTCGGCCGCGCCGATCGCCCACGGCGAGCCCACGTCGTCGGGCCCGGCGGTGAGCGCGTTGTTGGGGCCCTTGCGGTTGACCCGGCCGATGGGGTGGATCGGCGGCAGGTAGAGCACGTCGAAGCCCATGGCGGCGACGCCGGGCAGGCGCTCCAGGGCGGTGACGAAGGTGCCGGACCGGGCGGGCGCGTCGACGGTGGCCGGGATCGCGCCCTCGGAGCGGGGGAAGAACTCGTACCAGGCGGAGAAGAGCGCCCGCGGCCGGTCGACCCAGAGGATGTGCTCGTCGCCGGTAGTGACCAGCTCGCGAACCGGGTGGTCCCAGAGCAGGGGGGCCAGGTCGAGCGCCGGGCCGACCCGGCGGGGCAGCTCCTCGTCGTCGTCGCGCAGCGCGGCGACCGCGGCCCGCACCCGGTCCAGGTCGTCCTTCGGCACGAGGTCGAGGGCGGCTTCGAGGACCCGGGCGCCCTCGGCCAGGTCGTTGGCCAGCTCGGCCGGGCCCTGGCCGGCGGCGACCTTCTTGGTGACGGCGTTCTGCCAGGTCAGGTACGGGTCCTGGAACGCCTCCACGGTGAACCGCCAGGTGCCGACCGCGTCGGGGCGGATGGTGGCGTGCCAGCGGTCCTGGCCGGGTTCGCCGGGGCGCATCCGGGTGAAGGGGCGGGCGGCGCCGTCCGGGCCGAGCCAGACGACGTTGCAGCCGAGCGCGTCGTGGCCCTCGCGGTAGGCGCGGGCCGACACGGGCACGATCTCGCCGACCACCGCCTTGGCCGGGTAGCGACCGCAGGCGACGACGGGGGAGACGTCTTCGATCGGGAACCGTCCAGTCACCGGTTCAACCTACTGCCCGAGATCGCTTCGCGCTCGGGTCAGCCGGCGGCGCCCACCGACCGGTACACCTCCAGCGTCCGCTGCGCGATGGTGTCCCAGGAGAAGTGTTCGACGGCCCGGCGGCGGCCGGCGAGACCGAACTCCTCGGCCCGCTTCGGGTCGGCGAGCAGGTCGTTGATGGTCGCCGCCAGGTCGGCGACGAAGCGCTCCGGGTCCAGCGGCCGGCCGCTGCCGTCGCCGGCCTGCTCGATGGGGACCAACAGCCCGGTCTCGCCGTCGGCGACCACCTCGGGGATGCCGCCGGTGGCGGTGGCCACCACGGCCGTCTCGCACGCCATCGCCTCCAGGTTGACGATGCCCATGGGCTCGTAGACGGACGGGCAGACGAAGATGGTGGCGTGGGTGAGCACCTGGATCACCTCGTGCTTGGGCAGCATCTCGGCGATCCAGATCACGCCCGAGCGGCCGGCCCGCAGCTCGGCGACCAGGCCCTCCACCTCGGCCGCGATCTCCGGGGTGTCGGGGGCGCCGGCCAGCAGCACGAGCTGGGTGTCGGCCGGCAGCTCCCGGGCCGCCCGCAGCAGGTACGGCAGGCCCTTCTGCCGGGTGATCCGGCCCACGTAGACCACGCTGGGGCGGGCCGGGTCGATGCCGAGCCGGTCCACCACGTCGGTGCCGGGATCCGGGGCGTACTGCGCGGTGTCGATGCCGTTGTAGACGACCCGCACCCGGTCCGGGTTGACCTCCGGGTACGCGGTCAGCACGTCGCGCCGCATCCCCTCGCTCACGGCGATGACCGTGTCGGCGGCCTCGAAGGCGACCCGCTCGCACCACGACGAGAGCGCGTAGCCGCCGCCGAGCTGCTCGGCCTTCCACGGGCGCAGCGGCTCCAGGCTGTGCGCGGTCACCACGTGCGGCACCCCGTGCAGCAGCTTCGCGGTGTGTCCGGCCAGGTTGGCGTACCAGGTGTGGCTGTGCACGACGTCGGTGCCGGCCGTGCCGGCGGCCATCTCCAGGTCGACGCCCATGGTGCGCAGCGCGGGGTTCGCGCCGGCCAGCGCCGCGGGCTCGGCGTACGCCGTGACGCCCGGCTCGTCGCGGGGCCCGCCGAAGCAGTGCACGCGCACGTCGGCGAGGCGCCGCAGCTCGCGCGCCAGGTACTCGACGTGCACCCCGGCGCCGCCGTAGACCTCCGGCGGGTACTCCCGGGTCAGCAGGTCGACGCGCAGCCGTGCGGAATCGCTCATGCCCGGCACCCTAGCGCGGTTTCGCGCCCCGCACCGGGTGCGGAAACGTGCCCGTACGAGTGGTGAAGTCGGTGCGGTATGGATAGCGTCTGAGCATGGCTGCCAAGGTGCTCGCGATCGTCCTGGCCGGCGGGGAGGGCAAGCGCCTGATGCCCCTCACCACCGACCGGGCGAAGCCGGCCGTCCCCTTCGGCGGGATGTACCGCATGGTCGACTTCGTCCTCTCCAACCTGGCGAACGCCGGCTATCTCAAGATCGTCGTGCTGACCCAGTACAAGTCCCACTCGCTGGACCGCCACATCACCCAGACCTGGCGGATGTCGACGATGCTCGGCAACTACGTCACCCCGGTGCCGGCGCAGCAGCGCCGCGGCCCGTGGTGGTTCGCCGGCTCGGCCGACGCGATCTACCAGAGCTTCAACCTCATCAACGACGAGCAGCCCGACCACGTGATCGTCTTCGGCGCCGACCACATCTACCGGATGGACCCGCGGCAGATGGTGGAGGACCACATCGCCTCCGGCGCCGCCGTGACCGTGGCCGGCATCCGGCAGCCGCTGTCGATGGCCGACCAGTTCGGCGTCATCGAGGTCGGCGAGGACGGCAGGCGGATCCGGGCGTTCCGCGAGAAGCCCACCGACGCCGTGGGGCTGCCCGACGCGCCCGACCAGATCTACGCCTCGATGGGCAACTACGTCTTCAGCACGAAGGCGCTGTGCGAGGCCGTCGAGCGCGACGCCGAGGACAAGACCAGCAAGCACGACATGGGCGGCAGCATCATCCCGATGCTGGTCGAGCGCGGCGAGGCGAACGTCTACGACTTCAAGGACAACGAGGTGCCCGGCAGCACCGACCGGGACCGCGGCTACTGGCGCGACGTGGGGACGCTCGACTCCTTCTACGACGCCCACATGGACCTCATCAACGTGCACCCGGTGTTCAACCTCTACAACTTCGACTGGCCGATCTACAGCATGCAGCCGCCGTACCCGCCGGCGAAGTTCGTCCACCAGTGGGGCGAGCGGGTCGGCCGGGCGGTCGGCTCGATGGTCTCGCCAGGCGCGGTGATCTCCGGCTCGCTGGTGGAGAACTCGATCGTCTCGCCGAAGGTGAAGGTGCACTCCTGGGCGCACGTCGACGGCGCGGTGCTCATGGAGGGCGTCGAGATTGGCCGGCACGCCGTGGTCCGGCGGGCCATCCTGGACAAGAACGTCTACGTTCCGGAGGGCGCCGAGATCGGCGTCGACCTGGAGAAGGACCGCCAGCGCTACACCGTCTCCGACAACGGCATCGTCGTCATCGGCAAGGGCCAGCGCGTCGAGGCCTGATCCACCCGCACCAGCTCAGGAGGTTCCCACCGTGGCCCACCCCCGTGCCGGCCAGCCCGCCGAGCCCGCCGACCTCGTCGACGTGCCCCGGCTGGTCACCGCCTACTACGCCGGGCACCCGGACCCGGGCGACCCGGCGCAGCAGGTCTCCTTCGGCACGTCCGGGCACCGCGGGTCGAGCCTGCGCAACGCCTTCAACGAGGACCACATCCTCGCCGTCACCCAGGCGCTCTGCGACTACCGCCGGGAGCAGGGCCTCGACGGGCCGCTCTTCCTGGCCCGGGACACCCACGCGCTCTCCGCGCCGGCCGAGGCCAGCGCGCTGGAGGTGCTCGCCGCCAACGACGTCACCGTCCTGGTGGACAGCCGCGACGGCTACACCCCCACCCCGGCGCTGTCGCACGCCGTCCTCACCCACAACCGGGGGCGCACCGCCGGGCTCGCCGACGGCATCGTGATCACCCCGTCGCACAACCCGCCGGACGACGGCGGCTTCAAGTACAACCCCACCCACGGCGGGCCCGCCGACAGCGACGTCACGAAGTGGATCCAGGACCGCGCGAACAGCATCCTCGCCGCCGGGCTCAAGGAGGTGAAGCGCATCCCGTACGCGCGGGCGCGCGCCGCCGACACCACGGGGGAGTACGACTTCCTGGCCCGCTACGTCGACGACCTGCCCGCCGCGCTGGACATCGACGCGATCCGGGACGCCGGGGTGCGCATCGGCGCCGACCCGATGGGCGGGGCGAGCGTGGCGTACTGGGGCGAGATCGCCGACCGGCACCGCCTCGACCTCACGGTGATCAACCCGACGGTCGACCCGACCTGGCGGTTCATGACCCTCGACGGGGACGGCAAGATCCGGATGGACTGCTCCTCGCCGAACGCCATGGCCTCGCTGATCGCCGCCCGCGACCGGTTCCAGATCTCGACGGGCAACGACGCCGACGCCGACCGGCACGGCATCGTCACGCCCGACGGCGGCCTCATGAACCCCAACCACTACCTGGCCGTGGCCATCCGCCACCTCTTCCGTACCCGGGAGCAGTGGGGGCCGGCGGCGGCCGTTGGCAAGACCCTGGTCTCCTCCTCGATGATCGACCGGGTCGCCGCCGACCTGGGCCGGCCGTTGCTCGAGGTGCCGGTCGGCTTCAAGTGGTTCGTGCCCGGCCTGCTCGACGGGGCGGTCGGCTTCGGCGGCGAGGAGAGCGCCGGCGCCTCCTTCCTGCGCCGCGACGGCGGCACCTGGACCACCGACAAGGACGGCATCCTGCTCTGCCTGCTCGCCTCCGAGATCGTCGCCACCACCGGGCGGACGCCGAGCGAGCACTGGGCCGAGCTGGCCGAGCGCTTCGGCGCGCCCGCGTACGCCCGGATCGACGCCCCGGCCAGCCGTGAGGAGAAGGCGGTGCTGGCCAAACTGTCGCCCGAGCAGGTCACCGCGACCGAACTGGCCGGCGAGCCGATCACCGCGACCCTGACCACGGCGCCCGGCAACGGCGCGCCGATCGGCGGGCTCAAGGTCAGCACGGCGTCCGGCTGGTTCGCGGCCCGGCCGTCCGGCACGGAGGACGTCTACAAGATCTACGCCGAGTCGTTCCAGGGCCCGGAGCACCTCACCCGGATCCAGGAGGAGGCGCGGGCGCTGGTCTCGGAGGTGCTGAGCAAGGCCTGACCCCGCCGGTCAGCAGGGCGGTTCCAGCTCCCGCTGGTCACGCTCCCGCCGCAGCTCCTCGGGCAGCAGCTCGCGGAGCTGGTCGGGCAGGAAGGGCAGGTCGAGCAGGCTCAGCTTCAACTGGTTGCGCTCCTGGTAGCGCTGCGGGTCGAAGCGGACCACCCGGCCGGCGTCCCGCCGGTAGCGGATCTCCACCGCGCCCTCGGTCGCCGCCTCCTTGATCACCAGCCCGTCCATCTCGACGGCCACCGCCGCCGTCTGCGGCCGGAGGTCCAGCCGGATGCTCTCCGACGGGGCGAGCACCACCGACCGGGAGATGCCCGCCATCGGCGACGACGGGGTCACCACGACGGCGTCCGCCGCCGGCGAGATCAGCGGCCCGCCCGCCGCGTAGCTGTACGCGGTCGAGCCGGTCGGCGTGCTGACCACCAGCGCGTCGCAGCGGTAGTAGCCGTACCGCTGGCCGTCGACGGCCAGGGTGGCGGTGACGAACCCGGAGCCGGGCTGGCGCACCAGCGCGATGTCGTTGAACGCCACCACGTCGTCGCCGCACACGTCGCAGGCGAGACAGGCGTGCGACTCGACGGTGAAGTCCTTCGACGCCAGCCGGCTCAGCGCCTCCGGCAGGTCCGGCGGCTCGACCTCGACCAGGAAGCCGAGCCGGCCCAGGTGCACGCCGAGCACCGGCTTCGGGTCGCGTACCGCCAGGCGCAGCGCGCCCAGCATCGTGCCGTCACCGCCGATGCTGATGAGGGCGTCGGCGCGCACGGCCAGCTCGTCGGCGGGGACCGGCTCGACGCAGGACGGCACCCGGTGCTCGTCCTCGGCCCGGACCAGCAGCGTCTTGCGGTGGCGCGACGCCCACCGCTCGATGATCCCGACCACCTCGGAGACGTCCCGGGTGGGGTGCAGCACCAGACCCAGCCCCGCCACCCGTACAGCTCACCACATCCCGGGGCGGTCGGCGGGGCGTACGGGCAGGGGAGTGCCGCCGGCCTGCCTGCCGGGGCTCACAGGTCGCACGTCTCGAACGAGGTCGCCACCGACGCGTTCACTGTCGGGCGGGCAGCACCGAATCGAGTACGCGTTGGAGCCGTCCGGCCATCACGGTCCTCGATCTGTTCTCTTGGATGTACCGCCGGCCGCGTCGGCCCATCTCGCGCAATGAGCTGCTGTCGAGTTCGGTGATCTTCCTGATCCCGGCGACCAGGTCCGAAGAATCGACCGCCATCCCGGCCCCGGTCTCGTAGACGATGTCGTGGGGGTCGCCCGGACAGTTGGTGACCACCGGCAGGCCGGCGGCCAGGTAGTCGTACAGTTTGTTCGGGCTGGCGCCGTGCCTGAACACGGCAGCGTCCGCGAGCACGTGGATGCCGACGTCGGCGGCTCCGATGATGCCGGCCAATTCACGCTTCGGAATCATGTCGAGAAAATGAACGTTGGTCAGGCCCTCGCCGGTGGCCCGTTCGACAAGTCGGGGTTTCTCGATTCCGTCGCCGATGAGTGCGAAGGTGTGGTCGGGGAGTTCGGCGGCCGCGTCGAGGAGTGCGTCCAATCCGTTGGCGGGGCCGTGTGCGCCGGTATACACGAACAGCTTTCCGTGTACGGGGAGTCGGTCGCGCAGCGGGCGGCAGTCGTCGGGACGTAGGTCGAAGTCCGCAGGCTCCGCACCGTTGCTCACCCACTCGACCTTGGCGCGTTCGATGCCCAGCGCAGCAAGGTACTCGTGCCATCCGGCAGCCACGATCACAATCCGGTCGGCGCGGCGGTAGAGCCACACCTCCAGAGCCTTGAGTGCTCGATGGGTCAGCGATCCGGGCCGGAGGTGACCGAGGTCCACCATGGAATCGGGCCACAGGTCCCGGATCTCCAGCACGAATCGAGCCCGCCGCATCCGGGCTGCGAGCCAACCGGCGACCGGTGTCAGGATGTGGGGGGAGGATGCGTAGACCACATCGACCTGGCCTGGGCGGAAAGCCGTGGCGAGAGCCCCCAGGCAGTAGGTGAGCCAGTTCAGCACACGCCGGTGGTTGTTGCCCTCGTAATCCGACACGCGTACGCGCTTGAAGTGCTTTTGATCGGCCTCGACCCGTTGGCGCGAGTAATAGTCGCGATCACCCGTCACTATCAGATAATCCCAACCATCGAGGCGACCGAACAACTCGATGTGCCGGGTCCCCCCGGGCTCGGAGAGTGGCTTCGCGTACTGGTTGAACACGAGCACGCGACGAGTGCGAGCTGTTGCGGCCAACGGTCTTCCTTTCCTGCGCGGACAGAATCCGCTTCCCTTCGGCTTGCCGAACCACTACGTGCCGCACCCTTTTGCGGACAGTCAATTTCTACCGAGCGATCGTGTGGCCGGGATCTGGTTCACGTTTGGCGAGGAGAAATGACTTTCTCTTCCGTTCTGTCGTCCGGTCGCGGTCGGCCCGACGGTCCGCCGTTACTGGTGCTGCCGAGGACTCCTCCCACGAATAACGCCCGTTTGTGCGGGAGGTAACCTCGCGGGCTTCCGGTCGTTGAGTCGAATGGCCTTGCCATAAGCGGTGGATGCGTGGGCACCCGAAGGTGTGCCCACGCTCATTGCTGTACGAGTGGCCGCACTGCCGTCGTCAGGACGGGCGAGGCGGTGCCGGGCGACGGTGGACACCAGATCTGACCGGCGGAGGGAGATGTCGTGCGAGGGGTTCGTTTCTCCGGGACTTCGCACGGTCAGTGGCGCTTCGACGCGGCCGGTGGTCGCCCCGGTCCCACCGGGCACTTCGCGCCGCTCTCACCGGTGCCGGGCCCCATGGGCCTCGGGGCCCTGGAAGGCCACACGCCGGCACGTGGCTTGCTCACGCCGGTCGCGCTCCTGATGTTCCCGGCGCTGGCAGCGTTGGGGCGCTACGCGACCGCCGACCTGTCTCCCGCGATCTTTCCGAACTTCTACGTGCTGCTGTGCGCTCTCACCGTCCTGCCGGCGCTGGCCGGCCTCCTCAGGTCCGGCGCTTCGCGTCGGGCCGTGCCGACGGCCTTCCTGATCCTGGTACTGCTGTGGGTGCTGTGGGCGCCCCTCACCCTGGTCTGGGCCCCCGATGTCAGCTTCGGCGTGAACCGGATCTCACTCGCCTCCGCGGCGCTCGTCAGTGGCCTGTGTGTGCTCGGACTGGCCGCCGCCACGTCGAACGGTCTGCACATCCTCAGGATGGGCTGGACGCTGGCGTTCGTGGTGACCGGCGCCGTAGCCCTGTGGGAGTTGGACACGGGCCGGCACCTCGACACCAATCAGGCGGTGGTGCAGTCCAGCATCCACGTCGTCGCCAGCACCTTCTACAACCCCAACAACTACGCGGGTTTCCTCCTCGCCTGCCTGCCATTCCTGATCTGGAACGCCATCGTCGCGAGAGCCGCCTGGTCGCGGTATCTCCACATCGCGCTGGTCGCGGGGTGGTGGGTGCTCATCGCGGCCACGCAGAGCCGGACCGGCATCGTCGGTGCCGTCGTCGCGGCGCCGCTGCTCGTCTACTGGTTGATCCGATCGGCGATGCTCAGACGGCGTCAGATCGCCCTGCCACTCATGCTCCTTGCCTTCGGTGTGGTCGCCGGCCTGTCGTTCCTGCCCCTGGCAGCGCTGGGGCAGCAGGCCCTGACGGACCTGCAATCGCAGTTCACGCCCGGTGACGGCATCAGCGCCTCGGACCAGGCGAGGCTGAACCTGACCATGCTCGGCTGGCGGATGTTCCTCGATTCGTGGATGCTCGGCCACGGCGCCGGAGCGTTCGCGAGCAACGCCAGTTACTGGGGCGGGCTCGAACTGTACGGATTGACGAACGCGCACAACGGCATCGTCGAGATCGCGGCGGAATATGGCCTTCCGCTGCTGCTGCCGCTGGTCGCCGTGATCTTCGCGGTGGCGCGCGCGGCGATCGCCCGGCACCCGGCCGCCACCCGCGCCGACCTGCTCGACTTCCGCATGGTGGCCGTGCTGGGGCTGAGCGCGGTCGTGGCGAGCAACCTGGTCGCGAGTTCCATCCTGTTGTCGCCCTGGTGGTGGCTGCTGCTCGGCCAACTGGCGGCGCAGGCGTGGCTGCTGCCGCGGCAGTGGATCGACGCGGAGCGGACGCGCGCGGAGGCCGTGAACGGCCGCGGCCGCCACCGGATCCGGACGGGTGGCGGCCCGCCCGATCCCCGAAGGCCGTTCGCGGATGCCCGGGTGGCGGGCTACTAGACGTGGCCCCGCCCTCTCTCCGCCGACGGCGTGCGGCTCCCTTCTTTCGACACATCTCGTTTCTGGCGGTCGGCACCGTCGTGTCCCAGGCGACCCTCGTCGGAGCCTCGGTGCTGCTGGCAAGGCTCTACACACCGCACGAGTTCGGCGAGTTCGCAGTGGCGCTCTCGTTCGCGACGATCCTCGCCGCGCTCGCCACGCTGCGGCTGGAGATGGCGGTACCGCTCGCCGAGGACGAGCGGGAGGCCAGGGCCGTCGCGGCCAGCGCCTTGTTCTTCGCCGTGGTGGTCTCGCTGGGGCTGCTGGTGGTGCTGGTGGCCCATCGCGCGGTGACCGGCCACACCTGGTCAGCCCTCGGAGCCGGCAGCTCCATCTGGCTGGTTCCCTTCGCGGTGGCAGCGCTGGGCGCGCTCGCTACGGTGCGGATGCTCCAGAGCCGCCGGGAGAACTTCCGGGCGGTCAGCCTCTCCCGGGTGACCGCGTCCGTCGTGCAGAGCGTGGGCCAGCTCGCGGCCAGCCCACTGGGCTCACTCGGGTTGTCTGCGGGATTCGTCGTCGGCACCGTCTGGAACGCGGTGTCCCTCACGCGCCGCTCCGGCCTCCGTGGAACGTCGTGGGCACAAGGCCGCCTGGCGGCGGCGAAGTGGCGCCGTCTCTCCCTGTTCCTGCTGGTACCCAGCGTCCTGAACACGGCGACAGTCGGCGCGGTCGCGCCTGCTGTCGCACTCTTCTACGGAGTGGCCAGCTCCGGCCTGTTCACCTTCTCCGCGCGGGTGCTCGCGTTGCCCGCCACGATCATCGGACAGGCCGTCAGCACGGCCTTCTTCCCGAAAGTCGCCGAGCTGGAGCGCAGGGGAGCGCTCCTGACATCCTCGATACACCGGGCGGTCACCGGGCTGGCGATGGTGTCCGCCCCCATCTTCGGCCTGGTCGTGCTGGCCGGCCCGGAGCTGTTCGGCCTCGTCTTCGGCCCCGAGTGGCGTGCGGCGGGCGAGATATCGGCCGTGCTTGCGCCCTGGCTGGCCCTGGCCTTCATCTCGTCACCGCTCAGCACACTCATGACCGTCAAGAACCAGCTGCGCCGACTGCTCGTCCTCTCGATCATCGAGGCCTCGCTGCGGCTGGGATCGCTCTCGGTCGGGCTGATCGACGGGCGGGCGATGACGGGGTTCATCGCCTACTCGCTGTCCGGTTGCCTGATCTGTCTGTACTACGTCAGGTGGTCGCTGCGCCTCGCCGGTTCGAGCCTGCGCGGTTGGCTGCGGACGGTTCGCGGATACCTGCTGGTGATCGGCGGAGCGTACCCCGCATTGCTGGCCACCAAGGGCAGCCTGCCGATCAGGTGGTTCGGCGTGCTCACCGCGGCGCTCACGCTGCTGCTGTTCGGCTGGACGGCGGTATGGCTCTACCGGCATGCGCTGGTCCGGGCCGCGCCCCCGGCCGAGTATCACGCCGCGCCGCCGGCGGAACTCGCGACACACGGCTCCGGGGCAGGAACGGCGCGATGACTGCTTCCTGCGCAAGCTCGGACACCTCAGGGGAGAGCATGGGTCATCGGCGGGAACCAGCCGACCGAAGGCTGGCAATCGGGCCGGCGAACTTCGCCGAGCAGGCATACCAGTGGGCACGGGCGGTCGAGCGGCACCTGGAGCTACCGGCCGTCTCGTTCGCTCTCAAACCGGTGCCACTGCGCGGGAGAGGGTTCCAGTTCTCAGCGCACCATCGCATTCCCCATCCCCGGCTGATGACGCCGTGGGGCCGCGCGGTGCGTCTCAACCGGATCCTGCACGGCGCAACCCACCTCGCGGTCGACGGCTTCATCCCGCTGCACCGGGCCGGTATCGCGGCCGACCTTGCCCGGGCGTCGCGGCAGGGCATCCGGATGGCCCTCATCGCGCACGGCAGCGACATCCGCGACCCGGACGCGCACATGGCTCGGTTCGGTTTCTCGTACTACGCTTCGGCGCCGAACGAGTGGGTCGACAAGCTGCGCCGCCGTTCACGCCGGAACCGATCGATCGCGGTCGCACTCGCGCTCCCGCTCTTCGTCAGCACCCCGGACCTGCTTCTGGACGTCCCCGAGGCCACCTGGCTGCCGCTGTCGGTGGATGTCGAGCGGTGGCAGGCGGCGCACCCGGCGCTCGGGGGCGGAACGCCCACGGTCCTGCATCGCCCCAGCTACAGCAAGCCGCCGATCAAGGGCACCGATGTGATCGACCCGGTTCTCCGTAATCTGGCGGCGCTCGGACGAATTCGCTACCTGGCACCGGAGCACGTGTCGCACGACGCGATGCCGGAGCTGGTAGGGCAGGCGGACATTGTCGTGGACCAGATTCGCACCGGCTCGTACGGGGTCGCGGCGGTCGAGGGACTCGCTGCCGGACGGCTCGTCATCGGCTTCCTCGGTCCGGCGACGCGCGCACTCATGCCCGAGGAGCCGCCCATCGTGGACGCCTCGCCGGAGCGCTTCGCCGCAGTGATGAACGGGATCCTGGACGACCCGGAGACGTTCTCCGAGCGAGCGGCGGCCGGCCCCGGCTTTGTGCGGAGGTGGCACGACGGCGCCGCGTCCGCCGCTGCCCTGAAGTCTTTCCTCGCCTGAGACTGACCGCGGGTCTCTGGCCCCGCTTCACCATCGGCCGTCTTGCGACGGGCGGGTACCGGTGCCATCGACAACAGCAGGGGGCAGCACCTGGCCGGTGCCGCCCCCTGCGTCGCTCGTCTGCCGACCGGCTCGTCCCGGACCCGGTTCAGCGCTCAGCGGTCAACGACGACAGATGCACGCTGACCGGCTCGGTACCCACGGACTCGACCGGCTGGGCAGCGAGCAGCGCGAGCTGTTCGACAATCTCGGCGGGCTCGGCGTACGGGTCGAGTCCGCTCACCTCCATCGGGTCCAGTGCCGGCACGGCGACGTGGGAGACGAGGGGGTGGAACGGCCGGCTGTCCACTTCGCCGGTGCCGAGCAGATCCTCGTGCAGCTTCTCGCCCGGGCGCAGGCCCGTATAGACGATCGGGACCGAGCTGGACGCCTGCTCGGCCATCTGGCGGGCCAGCTCGACGATCCGCACCGGCTCTCCCATGTCGAGCACGAGAGCTTCCCCGTTCCGCCCGATCGCGGCGGCCTGGAGGACCAGGTGCACCGCTTCCTGAACGGTCATCAGGTAGCGGGTCACGTCCGGGTGCGTGACGGTGAGCGGCGCCCCGGCCTCGATCTGCCGTTGGAACGCCGTCACCACCGAGCCGCGACTGCTCAGTACGTTGCCGAAGCGGACGCTGAGGAAGGTGCCGGGAAACCGGGAGGCGGCGTGCGCGGTCAGTCGCTCGGTGATCCGTTTCGAGTAGCCGAGCACGCTGATCGGGTCGGCGGCCTTGTCGGTGGAGATGTTGACGAACATTCCCACGTCCTGGCAGGCGTCCAGCACGGACAGGGTGCCCCAGACGTTGGTCTTGACGGCCTCACCGGGATGCCGCTCGAGCAGGGTCAGGTGCTTCAGAGCCGCCGCATGGAAGATGACCTCGGGGCGACGCTCCCGGATGATCCGCCGGATGGCCTCGTCGTCACGCAGGTCCGCGAGAATCAACTCCGGCCCGTCGAGCAGCGCGCGTCCGGAGAGCGACATCTGGAGACTGTGCAGCGCGGATTCGTCGCGGTCCAGCATCATCAGCTCGCCGGGGTCCGCCTTCATCACCTGCCGGCAGAGCTCGGAGCCGATGGAACCGCCGGCGCCGGTCACCAGGATTCGTCGCCCGGTCAGCCCGGTGGCGCTGATCGGTAGGTCGCCGGTGACCTGGCGGCGACCCAGCAGGTCGCTGATCTGCACGTCCCGGACTGCGGTCACGGTGATCCGGTGGTCGACCAGGTCCCGCACAGGCGGTAGCACCTTGAACGCCGCGCCGGTCTGGAGAGTGGCTTCCCGGATCTCGCGAATCAGGCCGGAGGGAGCGTTTGCCACCGAGCAGATGACGGTGGTGGCGCCGGTGCGCTGGACGGCCGCGGCGATGTCAAGGCGGCCCCCGAGCACCCGAACGCCGCCGATCCGCAGATCGTGCTTGTCCGGGTCGTCGTCCAGCGCTCCGACCGGCAGGTAACGGCCGCGGGGATCGCTCAGCATGGCCCGCAACAGTCCCTGGCCGGCGTCCCCGAGGCCGAACAGCAGCACGGGCGTGGAGGACCGGACGTCCGGACGCATCGCGAGATCGTGTCGGTGCCGGTAGGCGAACCGCGCACCGAGCATGAACAGGAGGGCCAGGGCACCGCCGACCAACGGAGTGCTCGCCGGCACCGGTCGGTCGGCGAAGGGCAGCAGGCTGAGCAGCACGATCGCGACCGTCGTGATCGTGCTGCCGGCGACTCCCTGCACCTCCTGCAGGCTGCCCAACGGATGACGTCCGGAGTAGAGCCGACGCAGTGAGGCCACCGCCACGTGCACGACCGCGGCTCCGCCTCCGATGATCGCCGCCCGGCTGAGCAGGCCGGGAGGAAGAGCGAACTCGTACCTGCTCCAGACGGCTGCGATGTAGCCGCCGACCCAGGCGGTGGTGTCGGTGGCGAGGAAACCCACGGTACGGAGCCGGGCTCTCACCCGACGCGTCCGCTGCTCCTTGCGATCCGTGCTCACTGTGTCCTGCGCCATGTGGTGGCTCCCCTGTCGCGTGTGCTGCCGCTTCCGCCCGATGGCCGAAGGAGACTCGACCTCGTTGTCCTTGTTACAGGCAGATTCGTGCCTGATGGCCGTTTTGAGGATTATCGAGAATTTTGCCTCCCAGCGATCAGTGGCCGCGTCACGCGGACAACGCTGGGGCCCGGGTGGCCAGGAACTCGTCGATCGCACCCAGCACCGTGGTGATCTGCCGCTCCGTGAGGGCGCTGCTGCTGGGCAGCGTCAGCCCTTCGGCGAAGAGCTCGTCGGCGGCACCGGTGAGAAGGCTCTCCGAGCCGGCGTACGCCGGCTGCCGGTGCATCGGTTTCCACACCGGTCGCGTCTCGATCTCCTGGTTGCGGAGGTGCGCGGCCAGGTCGGCGGCACGCCAACCGGCCCGGCCGGGGTGAACCCGGATCACGGTCAGCCAGCAGTTCGACTGCTCGTCCTCGCTGCCGAGCAGCTCGACCCCGGGCACCGGGGCGAAAAGCTTCGCGTACCGGTCCCGCAGCTGGCGGCGCCGGCCGATCATCCCGCTCAGTCGGACCAGCTGCGCCCGGCCCAGGGCGGCGAGCAGGTTGCTGAGCCGGTAGTTGTAGCCGGTCTCCAGGTGCTCGTAGTGCGGCGTGGCCTCGCGCGCCTGCGTGGCCAGGTGTCGTGCGCGGGCCAGCAGCGACACGTCGTCGGAGACGAGCATGCCGCCCCCGGAGGTGGTCATGATCTTGTTGCCGTTGAACGAGAGCGCGCCGGCCTGTCCGAACGAGCCCGCCGCCCGGCCCTGGTGCATCGCACCGAGCGCCTCTGCGGCGTCCTCCACCACCGGCACCTCCGCCTCGGCGCAGATGGGCAGGAGAGCCGTGTAGTCCACGCAGGTGCCGAACATGTCCACCGGAACCACCGCGCCGACCCGCTCGCCCCGGCGGCGTAGCTGACGCAGCAGCTCCGCGAGCAGCGGGACGTCGACATTTCCGGTACGCACGTCACAGTCGACGAAGACCGGCCGCGCCCCGGTGTACCGGACGGCGTTCGCGGTCGCGACGAACGTCAGCGTCGGCACGACGACCACGTCGCCAGGTCCGACGCCGACTCCGAGCAGGGCCAGGTGCAGCGCCGCCGTACCCGAGCTCACCGCTACCGCGCCGCGCGTGCCGACCCGGGCCGAGACCTCGGACTCGAATGCCTCCAGGTCAGGGCCCGTGGGCGCCACCCAGCCGGAGCGCAGGGCGGCGATCAGGTACGACTCCTCGAGCGGGCCCACGTCGGGCGCGGAGAGGTACACCAAGGACTTCGTGTCCGGGCGATCCGACCCGGTATCCGGACGAAGCGGGCCCTCGGTTGCCAACCGTTCAGGAAGTGGCACTTCCTACCTCCCGCGCAATCGCCGAACGGAGAAAGGGATTCGCGTGCCCTGCAGGTAGGAACTACGCAAACAGGACGGGTGGGCGGTGATCCCGCCAGATCAACCGTTCAGGGCACGGAGAGGACACGGGTGACCGCACTCGTACCGCGCCGTCGAGTCGTCGTCCGGGCGGGATCCGTCCCGCGGGCTACCGCCCCCAGTAGAGTGCTCGCGGCCGCCCCGGCAGACGATGGAGGAGAGCGTGCTGCACCTGCGGATCATCGCACCGGCCGACCGCTCGCCCGCGGTCGTCGACCTGCTGTCCGCCGATCCCGGCGTCACGCACCTCGTGGTGCTGGCCGGGGCCGCCCGCCAGCCGGCCGGGGACTACGTCACCTGTGACGTGGTGCGGGAGAGCGCCGACGGCGTGCTGCGCAAGCTCCAGGACCTGGGCGTCGAAGCGCACGGGGCGATCGCCGCCGACGACGTCGAGCTGACCCTGTCCGCGGCGGCGGACAAGGCCGCGGAGGACGCCCCTGGGCACGGCGAGGACGCCGTGGTCTGGGACGAGATCGCCGCGAAGACCGGGGAGCAGACCGTGCTCACCGGCACCTTCCTGGCGCTGATCACCGTCGCCACCATGATCGCCGGCATCGGCGTGCTCCTCGACCAGCCCATCCTGATCGTCGGCGCCATGGTGGTCGGCCCGGAGTTCGGGCCGCTCGCCGCGCTCTGCGTGGCGCTCCTGCGCCGGCAGCCGCACGTCATCGGCCGCTCGGTGCAGGCCCTCGTGGTCGGCTTCCTCGCCGCCATGCTGGTCACCGTCCTCAGCACCTGGGCACTCACCGCCGCCGGGCTGGTCAGCCGGGACATGCTGCTGGCCGACCGGCCGCTCACCGACTTCATCTGGCGCCCGGACGCGCTGTCCTGGGTGGTCGGCGTGCTCGCCGGGATCGCCGGCATGCTCTCGCTGACCTCGAAGAAGTCCGGCTCGCTGGTCGGCGTGCTGATCTCGGTCACCACCGTGCCGGCGGCAGCGAACGTGGCGGTCGCCGCGGCCTACGGCGTCTGGCACGAGGCGGCGGGGTCCGCCCTCCAGCTCGTGATCAACCTGGCCGCCATCGTGCTGGCCGGCCTGCTCACCCTGGTCGTGCAGCTCTTCTGGTGGCGACGGGTGGAGCGGCGGTCCACGCGCAGCGTGCCGCGGCAGCGGGCCGACCGGGCGGCCCGGGTCAGCGCCAGTCGTCGCCCGCCTCGAGACGCAGGCTGAGCAGCGTCGCCAGCGGTACCGACTCGCCGTCCCGGCCGCCCCGCCCCACCACCAGCGGCGGCGGCGCGGGCTCCGGGTCGGCCCCGAACAGCCGCGACCGCAGGCTCGGCGGCACCGCGAGCAGGTAGAAACGGCCCTCGGTGTCCACCGCCCGGCTGTGCGCCCGGTCCACGTACCAGCCGGTGATCCGCGTGCGGTACCGGCCGCGCCCGTCGTAGCCGGCCGCCGTCAGCCGCTCGGTGCGCAGCCCACGCCGCAGCGCCTCGGCCGCGAAGCGGGCCACCAGCTCCGCGGCCTCCGCCTGCTCGGCGGCGCGCTGCCGGGCGTCGGCCGCCGCGTGCGCCCGCACCGCGCGGCGCTGCCGCTCCCGCCACTCCAGGCCGTCGTCCCCACCCACCCCGCGAGGGTACGCGGCCAGCCCGCGCCACCCCCTCGACGCTTCCACGGGGCCATCCTCGGTGCCGCTGTCGAGCTGAGTCGCCGGCGACGTCAGGCAGCGACTCGGCCCTGCGCTCCCGCTGGTCGCGCAGGGTTGGGCGCCCAAGGCACCCAGATCTTGGACGGTTGCCGTTCGAGACGAACGACAACTGCCCAAATCTCAAGGGGAGCGCCAACCGCTCGCGCGGCGGGGTGCGGTGTCGAGCTGAGTCGTTTATGACATCAGCTCGACAGCCTCGCGCAACCTGAGTCCGGGCTGGCGCGATGCTGTCGGCTGAGTCGTTTGGGACATCAGCTCGACAGCGTGGCGCAGGCCCAGGCCCAGGCCCGGCGCGCAGCGATGCTGTGGGCTGTGTTGTTTGGGACGTCAGCTCGACAGCATCGCGCAACCGCAGGCCCAAGCCCGCGCGATGCTGTCGGGCTGAGTCGTCTGGGACGTCAGCTCGACAGCGTCGCGCAACCTCAGGCCAGGCCGGCGCGCCGCAGCGCGTCCGCCATGGCGCTGTTGGCCGGGGCCGGAGCGCCTCCGCGGCCCTGCCGCTGCTGCGGCCCGCCGCGCGAGCCACCCCGGTCGCCGCGCTCGTCACGGCCGCCGCGCGGCCCGCCGCCCTGGCCACCACCGCCCTGACCACCACGCTGGCCGCCACCGCGCCGGCCGCCGCCGCCCTGACCGTCGCCGCGCTGGCCGCCCCGATCGTCGCCCCGGCCGCCACGTTGGCCGGCACCCGGGCCGCCCGAGCCGGTGCCGCGGTCGCGGCGGCCGTCGCCACCCTGCGGGCGCCCGGCGGGGGCCTCGTCGTCCAGCCGAAGCGTCAGTGAGATTCGCTTGCGGGGCACGTCGACGTCGAGCACCCGGACCCGGACCACGTCGCCGGACTTCACCACGTCGCGGGGGTCCTTCACGAAGGTGTGCGACATGGCGGACACGTGGACCAGGCCGTCCTGGTGCACGCCCACGTCGACGAACGCGCCGAACGCCGCCACGTTGGTAACCACGCCCTCCAGCACCATTCCCGGCGTGAGGTCGCTGATCTTCTCGACGCCCTCCACGAAGGTGGCCGTCCGGAACTCGGGGCGCGGGTCCCGGCCGGGCTTCTCCAGCTCGGCGAGGATGTCGGTGACGGTGGGCAGGCCGAAGGTGTCGTCGACGAACTCGGTCGCCCGGAGGCCGCGCAGGATGGCCGACTTCCCGATGAGCGCGCGCAGGTCCTGGCCGGTGTGGGCGAGGATCCGGCGCACCACCGGGTACGCCTCGGGGTGCACGCTGGAGGAGTCGAGCGGGTCGTCGCCGCCGGGGATGCGCAGGAAGCCGGCACACTGCTCGAACGCCTTCGGCCCGAGCCGGGCCACCTTCTTCAGCTCGGCCCGGGTGCGGAACGGCCCGTTGGCGTCCCGGTGCAGCACGATGTTCTCGGCCAGCCCGGCGCCGATGCCGGAGACCCGCGTGAGCAGCGGCGCCGAGGCGGTGTTGACGTCGACGCCGACCGCGTTGACGCAGTCCTCGACCACCGCGTCGAGGGAGCGGGACAGCTTCACCTCGGACAGGTCGTGCTGGTACTGCCCGACGCCGATCGAGCGCGGGTCGATCTTCACGAGCTCGGCGAGCGGGTCCTGGAGGCGGCGGGCGATGGAGACCGCGCCGCGCAGCGACACGTCGAGCCCGGGCAGCTCCTGCGACGCGTACGCGGACGCGGAGTAGACCGACGCGCCGGCCTCGGAGACGACCACCTTGGTGAGCTTCAGCTCCGGATGCCGCTTGATCAGGTCGCCGGCGAGCTTGTCGGTCTCCCGGCTGGCGGTGCCGTTGCCGATGGCGACCAGCTCGACGCCGTGCGCCGCGGCCAGGGTCGCCAGCGTGTGCACCGAGGCGTCCCACTGCCGGCGCGGCTCGTGCGGGTAGATCGTGTCGGTGGCGACGACCTTGCCCGTGGCGTCGACCACGGCCACCTTCACGCCGGTGCGCAGGCCCGGGTCGAGGCCCATGGTGGGGCGGGCGCCGGCCGGCGCGGCGAGCAGCAGGTCGCGCAGGTTGGTGGCGAAGACCCGGACGGCCTCCTCCTCGGCCGCCTGCCAGAGCCGCAGCCGCAGGTCGGCGCCGAGGTGGATGAGGATTCGGGTACGCCAGGCCCAGCGCACCGTGTCGCTCAGCCACCGGTCGGCGGGCCGCCCCTGGTCGCTGACCCCGAACCGGCCGGCGATGGCCGCCTCGTAGCGGGTGGGGCCGGTGACCACGGCGTCGGAGTCGCCCTCGGCCTCCGGGTCCATGGTCAGGTCGAGCACGCCCTCCTTCTCACCCCGGAACATGGCGAGGATCCGGTGCGAGGGGAGCTTCGGGTACGGCTCCGCGAAGTCGAAGTAGTCGGCGAACTTGGCGCCGGTCGTCTCCTGGCCCTCGCGTACCCGGGAGACCAGCCGGCCGCGCGACCACATCTGCTCGCGTAGCGTGCCGATGAGGTCGGCGTCCTCGGCGAACCGCTCGACGAGGATGGCCCGGGCGCCGTCGAGCGCGGCGGCGGCGTCGGCGACCCCCTTGTCGGCGTCGACGTAGCCGGCGGCGGTGTTCCGGGGATCGCGCGACGGGTCAGCCAGCAGCGCGTCGGCGAGCGGCTCCAGCCCCGCCTCACGGGCGATCTGGGCCCGGGTGCGCCGCTTCGGCTTGTAGGGCAGGTAGATGTCCTCCAGCCGGGACTTCGAGTCGGCCGCCAGGATCTGCGCTTCCAGGGCCTCGTCGAGCTTGCCCTGGCCGCGGATGGACTCCAGCACCGCGGCGCGCCGCTCGTCCAGCTCGCGCAGGTAGCGCAGCCGCTCCTCCAGGGTGCGCAGTTGCGCGTCGTCGAGCAGGCCGGTGGCCTCCTTGCGGTAGCGGGCGATGAACGGCACGGTGGCGCCGCCGTCGAGCAGCTCGACGGCCGCCCGCACCTGGCGTTCGGCGACGCCGAGCTCCTCGGCGATCCGCTGGTGCACAGACTGGGTCACGATCTGATCCGCCTTCTCGGGTGGGTTCGGCAGCCATTGTGCCGGTCGCGCCCCGGCCGTCCGCGCGGCACCCGCCGCGCCCCACCCGCCCAGCCGCCCCATCGGGCGACAGGAGCATCGCGACCGGGTGCACCCTGCGCTAGCGTGGCGATCATGGAACTACCTGCGGACCCGCGGGCCCGGCGGCTCTTCGGCGGCAGCGCCCGGGCCCTCGGCGACCTCGCCGTCAGCCCGTTCCGGGCCGACCGGGACCGCATCGTGGGGTCGCCCTTCTTCGCCCGGCTGAACGGGGTGACCCAGGTGATCAGCCCGGGCGGGTCGGGGCTGCTCGTGCACAACCGGCTCACCCACAGCCTCAAGGTGGCCCAGGTGGCCCGGGCGGTCGCCGAGCGGCTGAGCGCCGACCCGGCGCACCGGGACCTGCTGGAGAAGCTGGGCGGCTGCGACCCGGACGTGGTGGAGGCCGCCGCGCTCGCCCACGACCTCGGCCACCCGCCGTTCGGGCACCTGGGGGAGCGGGTGCTGGACCGGCTGGCCCGCCAGCGGCTCGGGCTGGCCGACGGCTTCGAGGGCAACGCCCAGTCGTACCGGATCGTCACGAGCACCGAGATCCGCGGCGCGGCGACCACCGGCCTGGACCTGACGGCGGCGGTCCGGGCGGCGATGCTGAAGTACCCGTGGACCCGGCTGGACCACCCGGATCCGCACCCGCGGCACCTGGACCCGGCGCCGCGCGGCGCGGCCGCCCCGCCGGACGACCCGGACAGCGGCTCGGCGAAGTTCGGCGCGTACCGGACCGAGCTGGACGACCTGCGGCAGGCCCGGGAGCCGTTCGCCGGCCGGATCCCGGACTGGCAGCAGACCCCCGAGGCGTCGATCATGGACACGGCTGACGACATCGCGTACGCCATCCACGACGTGGAGGACTTCTACCGGGTCGGTGTGCTCCAGCAGGGTGCGGTGGCCGCCGAGCTGATGGCCTGGCAGCGCGAGTGCGGGCACTTCCGGGCGATCACCGCTGCGGCGCTGGCCGCGGCGGGCCGGCGCCCGGGTGCGGCGATCGAACGGCTGCGCCGCCAGTTGCACCGCAAGGACGCCTGGATCGCCGACGACGAGGCCTTCGCCGCCGCCGTCGAGCACGTCCGGGAGGAACTCGTGGAGGGGCTGCTGGCGCTGCCCTTCGACGGCTCGATCGAGGCCGAGCAGTACGTGGCGCGGTTCTCCGCCCGCTGGTCCACCCGGTTCGTCGACGCCATCACGGTGACCCCGGAGCCGGACATCCGTTCCGGGTACGTGCTGCTGGCCAAGCCGCAGTGGCACGAGGTGCAGGTGCTCAAGTTCGTGCACCACCGGTTCGTGCTGGCCCGGCCGGACCTGGCCCTGCACCAGCGGGGCCAGGCGCGGCTGCTCGGCACCCTGGTGGAGGCGTTGTGGGAGTGGCTGCTCGACCCGGAGGAGGAGTCCCGGCTGCCGCGCCGGCTGCACGACCTGGTCGAGCTGGCCGAGGCCGAGCTGCACCCGCGTACCCCGGACCGGATCGGCCGGGCCCGGGGCCGGGCGATCGTCGACTTCGTCGCGCAGCTCACCGACGGGCAGGCGGTGGCGATGCTGGACGCGCTCTCCGGCCGCTCCGGAGCCCTCTGGACCGACGCCTTCGTGCTCTGACTCAGCGGGCCGGCACGCCCTTGACCACGGTGCCCGGCGGCACGTCGCGCACCACGCAGGCGCCCGCGCCGACCGTCGCGCCGGCTCCGACGCGCAGCCCGGGCAGGACCACCGCACCGGCGCCGATCAGCGCGGCGGTGTCCAGGTCGCAGTCGCCGGAGACGGCGGCGAGCGGGTGCAGCGAGACGTAGTCGCCGACCACGCAGTCGTGCGCGAGGGTGGCGTTCTGGTTCACGTGCAGGTGCCGGCCGGCGGTGACGTTGGTGGTGATCCGGCCGCCGGCGAAGACCACCAGACCCTCGGCCGCGACCAGGTCGGACCCGACCGTGGCGTCCGGGTGCACCAGGCTTGCCACGGGCCGGCCGAGCGCGTCGACCCGCGCGCCGACCGCCTGCCGGACACGCGGGTCGCCCAGGCCGAGCACGACGTGGGTCTCCGGGGGCAACTGGCTGAGCGCGGCCAGGGTCCCGAGGTACGGAGTGCCGCCCGCCTCGGCCCGCTTGCGGTTGCGCTCCGAGGGGTTGTCGTCGACGAAGCCCACCAGCCGCCAGGGCGGCCGGGCCGCGGTGTCGTTGACGGCCGCCACGAGTTGGGCGATCTCCCGGCCGTGGCCGCCGCAGCCGACGACGACGAGGTCGAGGCTCACCGCGCGCCACTCCCGGCGGCCGCCGGAACCGGCTGCTCCGCGGCGGTGGGACCCCGGAACTCGTGGGCGGTGACGCTGCCCGGGGCGCTGATGCCCTGCCGACGCAGCACGGCCACCGCGGTGCGGGCCAGGATGCGCAGGTCGAGCAGGATGCCGCGGTCGTCGACGTACCGGAGGTCGTAGGCGAACTTCTCGTCCCAGTCGAGTTCGTTACGCCCGTTGACCTGGGCGAGCCCGGTGAGACCAGGCCGGACGTCGTGCCGGCGGAACTGTTCGGGCGTGTAGCGGAAGCGGTAGCTGGTCGGCAGCGGGCGTGGCCCGACCAGGCTCATGTCGCCCCGGACGATGTTCCAGAGGCTGGGCAGCTCGTCCAGGCTGGTGTCCCGCAGCCAGCGGCCCAGCGGGGTCAGCCGCATCGCGTCGTCGGTGGGGGAGAACCCGCCGGCGCCGGGCGCCATCGACCGGAACTTGAGGATGGTGAACTGCCTGCCGCACCGCCCGATCCGGGCCTGCCGGAACAGCACGGGACGGCCCATGGTGAGCAGCACCGCGACCGACACCGCCGCAAGCAGAGGTGCCGCCACCAGCAGCGCGATCAGGGCCACGGTGAGGTCGACGGCTCGCTTCAGGGCATCTTTCACGCGGAAAGGGTAAACAAATATGCCCTCGAATGACTGCTTGTCCGGTTTTTCGGGCGGGTCCTATGCGACGGCCTGCCACCAGCCGTCGACCGCGGGCGGCTCGTCCACCACCACCCGCTCCCCGGGCCGCGGCACGGCCAGCCGCACGTCCCGGGCCTTCGCCTCGGCCCACAGCCGGTCCACCGGCTCGGACCAGTCGTGCAGGGCCAGGTTGAAGGTGGCCCAGTGCACCGGGACGAACAGCCCGCCGCGCAGGTCGAGGTGGGCGGCGACCGCCTCCTCGGGGAACATGTGGATGGTCGGCCAGGCCCGGTCGTACGCCCCGATCTGCATGAGCGTGACGTCGAACGGGCCGTGCTCGGCGCCGATCTCGGCGTAGCCGTCGAAGTAGCCGGAGTCGCCGGTGTAGAAGACGTTCCGCTGCGCCCCGGCGATCACCCAGGAGCTCCAGAGCGTGCCGTCGCGGCGGAGCCCGCGGCCGGAGAAGTGCTGGGCCGCGGTCGCGGTGAGGGTCAGCCCGCCGACCCGGTGGCTCTCCGCCCAGTCCAGCTCGACGATCCGCTCCTCCGGCACGCCCCACCGGTCCAGGTGGGCGCCGACGCCGAGCGGCACCAGGAACGGCGCGGACTGGTGTTCGAGCAGCCCGCGGACGGTGGCCATGTCCAGGTGGTCGTAGTGGTCGTGCGAGATGAGGATGGCGTCGAGCCGGGGCAGCTCCTCGAGGCGGGCCGGCGGCTCGTGGATGCGGCGCGGGCCGACCAGGGCCGACGGGGAGCAGCGGTCGCTCCACACCGGGTCGAGCAGCACCCGGTGCCCCTCGATCTCGACCAGCGTGGAGGCGTGCCCGTACCAGACGATGTTCAGCTCGCGGTCCGGGTCGGCGGGCGCCGGGTCGGCCGGGCGCAGCAGCGGGACCGCCGCGGAGGGCCGCCGCTTCTGCTTGCCGAAGATCAGCTCCTTGACGAGGTTGCGTCCCGGGTCGGCGACCATGGTGCTGCGGGTGCCCGACGGGTTGTGGAAGGTGCCGTCCCGGAAGCGCGGCGAGCGGGCCGCCCGCTCCGCGCGGGCGCCGGAGAGCCGGCCGCCGAGCTGGGCGGGCACGTCCCGCGCCGCCCAGGCGAGCCCGGCCACCGCGGCCAGCCCCGCCATCCCCCACCGCCGGCCGCCGGCCGCGCGCTCCAGTTCCCGGTCCTCCGGTCGCCCCATGTCCCGTCCCTCCGCCGTGTCCCGCAGTACACGGTAGCCATCCGCCCGCCACCCCGCGCGGGCGACGACGCACCCGGCCCGCGCGGGCTCAGCCGAGCCGGCGCCGCGGTCGCGCCGGTGACGACCACCGTGCGGCTCACGGTTCGAGCACGACCTTCACGCAGCCGTCCTGCTTTTTCTGGAACATCTCGTACGCCTGCGGCGCCCGCGCCAGCGGCAGCCGGTGGGTCCGCAGGTCCTCGACGCCGAGCGGGTCGTCGTCGCCGGCGAGCAGCGGCATGATGTCGTCGATCCAGCGCTTCACGTGGCACTGGCCCATGCGCAGCTGGACGCCCCGGTCGAACATCTCCATGAGCGGCATCGGGTCCTGCTCGCCGCCGTACACGCCGGAGATCGACACGGTGCCGCCGCGCCGGACCGCCTTGAGCGCGGCGTGCAGCACCACGAGCCGGTCGACGCCGGCCTTGTCGGTCATGGTCTGGCCCAGCTTGTCGGGGAGCAGCCCGGCCGCGGTCTGGGCGATCTTGCCGAGTGGCGCGCCGTGCGCCTCCATGCCGACCGCGTCGATCACCGCGTCCGGGCCGCGCGCGTCGACCAGGTCGATGAGCGCGCCGGGCACGTCGTCCAGCTCGCTGACGTCGAGCACCTCGATGCCGTGCCGGCGGGCCATCTCCAGCCGCTCCGGCACCAGGTCGAGCCCGATCACCCGGCCCGCCCCGAGGTGCCGGCCGATCCGGGCGCAGAACTGGCCGACCGGGCCGAGGCCGAACACGGCCAGGGTGCCGCCGGGCGGGGTGTCCGCGTACTTCACGGCCTGCCAGGCCGTGGGCAGGATGTCGGAGAGGTAGAGCCAGCGCTCGTCGGGGCCGGTCTCGGGGATCTTGATGGGGCCGAACTGGGCCTGCGGCACCCGCAGGTACTCGGCCTGCCCGCCGGGGACGGAGCCGTAGAGCGAGGTGTAGCCGAACAGCGCGGCGCCCTTGCCCTCGCTGGTCACCTGGGTGGTCTCGCACTGGGCGTAGAGCTGGCGGTCGCACATCCAGCACGAGCCGCAGGCGATGTTGAACGGGACGACCACGCGGTCGCCGGGCTTGAGCCGGGTGACCCCGGAGCCGACCTCCTCCACGACGCCCATCGGCTCGTGCCCGAGCACGTCGCCGGGCTTCAGGTACGGCCCGAGCACCTCGTACAGGTGCAGGTCGGAGCCGCAGATGGCGGTCGAGGTGATCCGGATGATCGCGTCGGTCGGCTCCTCGATCTTGGGGTCCGGTACGTCCTCGACGCGGACGTCACGCTTGCCTTGCCAGGTCAGTGCCTTCATTGCCGGAATGTCCCCTCGTCGGTGCCGTCCATGGGACTGCTACCCGTGGCGCAGGGGTTGAACCGGCGGCGGGGCGCCCTCACGTACCCCGGAAAAGGCGAACCGCCGCGCCCCCGGTGCGGGGCGCGGCGGCTCGCGTGGTTCGGACGGCGGGGCTCAGGACCCCGGGGTGCCGGCGCGCTTGGCCGTCGCCTTGAGGTAGTCCCGGTTGAGCCGGCCGATGGTGTTCAGCGGGATGCCCTTCGGGCAGGCCGCCGCGCACTCGCCGATGTTGGTGCAGCCGCCGAAGCCGGCCTCGTCGTGCGCGTCCACCATGCCGATCACCCGGGTGTAGCGCTCGGGCTGGCCCTGCGGCAGCAGCGAGAGCTGGGTGATCTTGGCGGCGGTGAACAGCATGCCGGAGCCGTTGGGGCAGGCCGCCACGCAGGCGCCGCAGCCGATGCAGGCGGCCGACTCGAAGGCGGCGTCGGCGTTGGCCTTGGCCACCGGCGTGGAGTGCGCCTCGGGGGCGCTGCCGGTCGGCGCGGTGACGTACCCGCCGGCGGCGATGATCTGGTCGAACGCGTTGCGGTTGACCACGAGGTCCTTGACGACCGGGAAGGCCCGGGCCCGCCACGGCTCGATGTCGATGGTGTCCCCGTCGGAGAACTGCCGCATGTGCAGCTGGCAGGCGGTGGTGCCGCGCTGCGGGCCGTGCGCCTCACCGTTGATCATGAGGCTGCACATGCCGCAGATGCCCTCGCGGCAGTCGTGGTCGAAGGCGACCGGCTCCTCGCCGTCGAGGATCAGCCGCTCGTTGAGCACGTCGAGCATCTCCAGGAAGGACATGTCCGGGGACACGTCCTGCACCGGGTAGGTCACCATCTGACCCTTGTCCTCGGGGCCCTTCTGGCGCCAGATGCGCAGGGTCAGGTTCACTTGTAGCTCCGCTGCGTGGGGTGGACGTATTCGAAGGTCAGGTCTTCCTTGTGCAGCACGGGCTGGCCGGTGCCGGTGTACTCCCAGGCCGCCACGTAGGAGAACCGGTCGTCGTCGCGCTGCGCCTCGCCGTCGGGGGTCTGGTGCTCGGCCCGGAAGTGGCCGCCGCAGGACTCCTCGCGGTGCAGGGCGTCGATGCACATGAGCTCGGCCAGCTCGAAGAAGTCGGCCACCCGGCCGGCCTTCTCCAGCGACTGGTTGAGCCCCTCGCCGTCGCCCGGGACGCGGACCCGCTGCCAGAACTCGTCGCGCAGGGTACGGATCTCGTCGATCGCCTTGCGCAGCCCGGCCTCGGAGCGCTCCATGCCGCAGTGCTCCCACATGATCTGGCCCAGCTCCCGGTGAAACGAGTCCACCGTGCGGTCGCCGTTGATCGCGAGCAGCCGCTGGAGCCGCTCCTCGACCTCGGTCCGCGCCGCCACCGCCTCCGGGTGGCTGGCCTCGACCTTCTCCAGCCCGCCGGACGCCAGGTAGTTGGCGATGGTGTTCGGCAGCACGAAGTAGCCGTCGGCCAGGCCCTGCATGAGCGCCGAGGCGCCGAGCCGGTTGGCGCCGTGGTCGGAGAAGTTCGCCTCGCCGATCACGAACAGGCCCGGGATGGTCGACTGGAGGTCGTAGTCGACCCAGAGGCCGCCCATCGTGTAGTGCACGGCGGGGTAGATCCGCATCGGGACCTCGTACGGGTCCTCGCCGGTGATCCGCTCGTACATCTCGAAGAGGTTGCCGTACTTGGCCTCGATGGCCTTGCGGCCGAGCCGGTTGATGGCGTCGGCGAAGTCGAGGTAGACGCCGAGCCCGCCGGGGCCGACGCCGCGGCCCTCGTCGCAGACGTTCTTCGCGGCGCGGGAGGCGATGTCCCGGGGGACCAGGTTGCCGAAGGAGGGGTAGATCCGCTCCAGGTAGTAGTCCCGCTCGTCCTCGGGGATGTCCCTGGGGCTACGGGTGTCGCCCTTGGCCTTGGGCACCCACACCCGGCCGTCGTTGCGCAGCGACTCGCTCATCAGGGTCAGCTTCGACTGGTGGTCGCCGGAGACCGGGATGCAGGTCGGGTGGATCTGCGTGTAGCAGGGGTTCGCGAAGTACGCGCCCTTGCGGTGCGCCCGCCAGGAGGCGGTCACGTTGCAGCCCTTGGCGTTGGTGGAGAGGTAGAAGACGTTGCCGTAGCCGCCGGAGGCGAGCACGACGGCGTCGGCCATCTCGGTGCTGATCTCGCCGGTGACCAGGTCGCGGACCACGATGCCGCGGGCCCGGCCGTCGACGATCACCAGTTCGAGCATCTCGTGGCGGGCGTTCATCTCCACGTTGCCCAGGCCGATCTGCCGCTCGAGGGCCTGGTACGCGCCGAGCAGCAGCTGCTGGCCCGTCTGGCCCCGGGCGTAGAAGGTGCGCTGCACCTGCGCGCCACCGAAGGAGCGGGTGTCCAGCAGGCCGCCGTACTCGCGGGCGAACGGGACGCCCTGGGCGACGCACTGGTCGATGATGTTGACCGAGACCTCGGCCAGCCGGTGCACGTTCGACTCCCGGGAGCGGAAGTCGCCGCCCTTGACGGTGTCGTAGAAGAGCCGGTGCACCGAGTCGCCGTCGTTGCGGTAGTTCTTGGCGGCGTTGATGCCGCCCTGCGCGGCGATCGAGTGGGCCCGGCGCGGGCTGTCCTGGTAGCAGTAGGACTTCACGTGGTAGCCCTGCTCGGCCAGGGTCGCCGCGGCGGAGCCGCCGGCCAGGCCGGTGCCGACCACGATCACGGTCAGCTTCCGCCGGTTCGCCGGGTTGACCAGCTTCATCTCGAACCGGTGGCGGTCCCAGCGGGTCTCGATGGGGCCGTCGGGAGCCTTGGTGTCGGCGATCGGGTCGCCGGTGGTGAAGAGATCCATGTCAGGCCACCAATCCGGTGAGTACGGCGAACGGGACCACCAGGTAGCCGGCGCAGAGCGCGACGGCGAAGACGAGGGCCGCGGCGCGCGCCCGGCGCTCGCCCTTCGGGGTCTGCTGGCCGAGGCTGCGGAACGCGCTGAACGCGCCGTGCCGCAGGTGGAAGCCGAGCGTGACGATCGCCAGGGTGTAGAAGAGCGTGACGTACCAGCGGTCCGCCGCGAAGTCCTGGACCACGTTGCCGTACGGGTTGGCCGGGTCGCCCTGCGGGTTCAGGTGACCCGTGGTCAGGTCCAGGATGTGGTAGATCACGAAGAGCAGGATGATCACACCACCCCAGCGCATCGTCCGGGCCGCGTAGTTCACGTGGATCTTCCGGCGGTGCGCGTACGCCACCGGGCGGGCGGCCCGGGCGCGTACGGCGAGCACGGTGGCCGAGACGATGTGCGCCACGACGGCCACGGTGAGCACGGTGCGCTGGATCCACAGGTACCAGGTCGACGGCAGCAGCGGCGTCCCGATCTCGCGGAGCCAGTGCGCGTAGTGGTCGAACGAGGTCTCACCCGTGAAGATCTTCAGGTTGCCGAGCATGTGCGCGATCAGGAACAGCACCAGGATGATGCCCGTCACCGCCATGACGGCCTTGAGGCCGACATTCGAGCGGATGGGCGACCGAGTTTTCGTGATTACCACGTGACCGACGCTAGGAGCAGTTTGATCAGTCGTCCAATGCATCGACCTCGCAGTCTTGATAGCCATAAGCTATAGAGATGCAGCTCCATCAGCTCCGGTACTTCGTCGCGGTCGCAGAAGTACGACATTTCACCCAAGCTGCCGACCTCGTGGGCATCACGCAGCCCTCGCTGAGTAAGCAAATTCACGCGCTGGAGACCGACCTGGGGGCCCCGCTCTTCGAGCGGGTAAGGGGCAACATCGCGCTCACCGCGGCCGGCGAGGTGCTGCTGCCGTTGGCGAAGCGGATCCTCGCCGACGTGGACACCGCCACCCGCGAGGTGCAGGAGCTGGTCGGGTTGCGCCGGGGCCGCGTCCGGCTGGGCGCCACACCCAGCCTGGCCACCTCGCTGGCGCCCCCGGTGCTGCGCCGGTTCCGCGACGCCCACCCCACCGTCGACCTGCGGGTGGAGGAGGGCGGGTCCCAGGACCTGGTGCGGGACCTGCTCCGCGGCGACCTCGACCTGGCCCTGATCATCATGCCCTCGGCCGGCACCGACCCCGGCCTGCGCGCCGACCCGATCCTGCGGGAGAGCCTGGTGGTCGCCTCGGTCGACCCGCTACCGGCCGCCTCGGAGCGCGGCGAGGTGCGCATCGTCGACCTGCGCGACCAGCCCCTCGTGATGTTCCGCCAGGGCTACGACCTGCGCGACGCCACCATCCAGGCGTGCCGGGAGGCCGGCTTCGAGCCGACCCTCTCGGTGGACGGCGGGGAACTGGACGCCGTGCTCAGCTTCGTCGAGGCCGGGCTCGGCGCGGCCCTGGTGCCCGGCATCGCGGTCACCCGCCGGCCGGGCATCCGGGTCACCCGGCTCGTTCCGCCCGGCGTCCGCCGGACCATCGCGGTGGCCCGCCGCCGCGACGTGGTGCCCACCCACGCGGGCCGCGAGCTGCGCCGCATCCTGCTGGAGTACGTCCACGACGCCACCGCCGCCGACCAGCTCCCCGCCGGAGTGGAACCCCTCTAGCGGCCCTCGGCCTCGTCCATGGCGCGGTAGATGCGCTGCTCCGACACCGGGTACGGGGTGCCGAGCGCCTGGGCGAACACGTTCACCCGCAGCTCCTCGATCATCCAGCGGATCTGCCGGACGGCCGCGGACTGCCGCTTCGCGGGCGGCAGCGCGGCCAGCATGTCCTGGTACTCCTTCTGCACGACGGCGATCCGGTCCTGCTGAGACTTGTCCCGTTGCGGGTTGCCGGGCAGCCGGTCCAGCCGCCGCTCGATGGCGGTCAGGTAGCGCAGCAGGTCGGGCAGGCGGGCGTACCCGGCCTCAGTGATGAAGCCCTTGTGCACGAGCCCGCCGAGCTGGGTGCGGATGTCGGCCAGGGCGGCCACCACGGCCAGGTTCCGCGTGGCGCCGAGCCGCTGCTCGACGGCGTACGCGGCGGCGAGCACCTGCCGCACCCGGCCCATCACCTCGACGACGGTGTCGACCAGGTCGGCACGGACCCGCTCCCGCAGGGCCGCGAAGCCGTCGGCGTCCCAGGCCGGGCCGCCCGCGTCCGCCATGAGCTTGTCGATGGCCGCGCCGGCCGCGTCCTCGATGAGCGCCGGCACCCCGCCGTGCGGGTTGCGGGACAGCGCCAGCTTGGCCTCGTTGCTGAGCCGCCCCTGGAGGAACTTCGCGGGGGAGGGCACGGTCAGCCGGAGCAGCCGCCGGGTGCCGGCCCAGTGCGCGGCCTCCTGCTCGGCCGGGGAGTCGAACACCTTCACCCCGACGGTCGTGCCCTCGTCGACCAGGGCCGGGTACGCGGTCACCGCGTACCCGGCGCGGACCTGCTCGATGGTGCGCGGCAGGGCGCCGATGTCCCACCCGGTGAGCCCGGTGCGGGCCACGTCCGGCGCGGCGGCGGCGACCACCTGCCGTACCTCCCGGCGCAGCTCACGTTGCAGGGCCGGCAGGTCCTTGCCCTCGGCGACCGGCTTGTCGTCCTCGCCCAGCACCCGGAAGGTGACCCGCAGGTGCGGTGGCAGCTTGCCCACGTCCCAGGCGTCCGGCGGGACGGTGACCCCGGTCATCCGGCGCAGCTGCCGGGCGAGCGCGTCGAGGAGCGGCTCCTCGCCGGCCGGCAGCTGCGCGAGCGCCGCCCGGGCGTAGTCGGGCACCGGGACGAAGTTGCGCCGGATCGCCTTGGGCAGCGACCGGATCAGCGCGATCACCAGTTCCTCGCGCAGGCCCGGCACCTGCCAGTCGAAGCTCTCCGCCGGCACCTGGTTGAGCAGGGGCAGCGGGATGTCCACGGTGACGCCGTCGGTCGGGGTGCCCGGGTCGAACGTGTAGGTCAGCGGCAGGGCGACCCCGTCGGCCCGCCACTCGTCCGGGTAGTCGCTCTCGTCCACCCCGCCCCGGCCGGCGTTGACCAGCAGCTCCCGGGTGAAGGTGAGCAGGTCCGGCTGCTCCCGGCGGGTCTTCTTCCACCAGGTGTCGAAGTGCCGGCCGGAGACCACGTCGGCGGGGATCCGCTGGTCGTAGAAGTGGAAGATCGTCTCGTCGTCGACCAGGATGTCCCGCCGCCGGGCGCGGTTCTCCAGCTCCTCCACCTCGGCCAGCAGGCGCTGGTTGTCCGCCCAGAACCGGTGGTGGGTCTGCCAGTCGCCCTCGACCAGGGCGTGCCGGATGAACAGCTCCCGGCTCAGCGCCGGGTCGATCCGGCCGAAGTTGACTTTGCGGGAGGTGACGATCGGGATGCCGTAGAGGGTGACCTTCTCGTAGGCCATCACGGCGGCCTGCTTCTTCTCCCAGTGCGGCTCGCTGTAGCTGCGCTTCACCAGGTGCTGGGCGAGCGGCTCGACCCACTCGGGCTCGACCCGGCCGGCCACCCGGCCCCAGAGCCGGGAGGTCTCCACCAGCTCGGCGGCCATCACCCAGCGCGGCGGCTTCTTGAACAGCGCCGAGCCGGGGAAGATCGCGAACTTCGCCCCGCGCGCGCCCAGGTACTCGTGCTTCTGCGCGTCCTTGAGCCCGAGGTGGGAGAGCAGGCCGGGCAGCAGGGACTGGTGCACCTTCGGGGTGTCGATCTCCTCGGGCAGGTCCGCGCCGCCGGCGCGCCGGCCCTCACCCTTGTCCGAGGTACGCAGCACCTGGCGGAGCTGGCTGACGATGTCCTGCCACTCGCGTACCCGCAGGTAGTTGAGGTACTCCGCCTTGCACATCCGGCGGAACGCGCTGGAGGACAGCGCCCGCTGCTGCTCGCGCAGGTAACGCCACAGGTTCAGGTACGCGACGAAGTCCGACTCCTTGTCGGCGAACCGGGCGTGCGCCTGGTCGGCCTGGGCCTGCTTGTCCACCGGCCGCTCGCGCGGGTCCTGGATGGACAGCGCGGCCGCGATGACGATCACCTCGGTGGCGCAGCCGTTGCGCTCGCCCTCCAGGACCATCCGGGCCAGCCGAGGGTCGACCGGGAGCTGGGCCAGCCGGCGGCCGAGCGCGGTGAGCCGCTTCTCCGGGTCGGTCTCGGCCGGGTTCAACGCCCCCAGTTCGTGCAGCAGGTTCACGCCGTCGGTGACGTTGCGCCGGTCCGGTGGGTCGATGAACGGGAACGCCGCGATGTCGCCCAGCCCGATCGAGGTCATCTGGAGGATGACGGAGGCCAGGTTGGTGCGCAGGATCTCCGGGTCGGTGAACTCGGGCCGGTTCTCGAAGTCCTGCTCGTCGTAGAGGCGGATGCAGATGCCGTCCGAGGTGCGCCCGCAGCGCCCCTTGCGCTGGTTGGCGCTGGCCTGGGAGACCGGCTCGATGGGCAGCCGCTGCACCTTGAGCCGGCTGGAGTAGCGGGAGATCCGGGCCGTGCCCGGGTCCACCACGTACTTGATGCCGGGGACGGTCAGCGAGGTCTCCGCGACGTTGGTGGCGAGCACCACCCGGCGCCCGGCGTGCGGGGCGAAGACCCGGTGCTGCTCGGCCGTGGAGAGCCGGGCGTAGAGGGGGAGGATCTCGGTGCCGAGCAGGGAGCGCTTCTTCTGCACCAGCTTGCCGAGCGCGTCGGCGGTGTCCCGGATCTCCCGCTCGCCGCTGAGGAAGACCAGGATGTCGCCGGGGCCCTCGGCGGCCAGTTCCTCGACCGCGTCGCCGATGGCCTGGATCTGGTCCCGGACGTTCTCCTCGTCGCCGTCGTCCTCCTCCTCGGCCTCGACGACCTCGACCAGCGGCCGGTAGCGCACCTCCACCGGGTAGGTCCGACCGGACACCTCGACGACCGGCGCGGGGTTGCCCTCGGCGTCGGCGAAGTGCTTCGCGAACCGGTCGGTCTCGATGGTCGCCGAGGTGATGAGCACCTTGAGGTCGGGGCGGCGGGGCAGGAGTTGCCGGAGGTAGCCGAGGATGAAGTCGATGTTGAGGCTGCGCTCGTGCGCCTCGTCGATGATCAACGTGTCGTACTGGCGCAGCATCCGGTCGGTCTGCAGTTCGGCCAGCAGGATGCCGTCGGTCATCAGCTTGACCAGGCTGTTCTCGCCGACCTGGTCGGTGAAGCGCACCTTGTAGCCGACCACGTCGCCGAGCTCGGTGCCCAGTTCCTCGGCGATCCGGTCCGCCACCGTCCGGGCGGCGAGCCGGCGCGGCTGGGTGTGGCCGATCAGCCCGGTGACGCCGCGGCCCAGCTCCAGGCAGATCTTGGGCAGCTGGGTGGTCTTGCCGGAGCCCGTCTCGCCGGCCACGATCACCACCTGGTGGTCGCGGATGGCCGCGGCGATGTCGTCCTTTCGCTCGCTGACCGGCAGCTGCGCCGGATAGGTGATCGCCGGTACGGCGGCCCGCCGGGCGGCCAGCCGCGCCTCGGCCCGGGCCACGTCGGCCGCGATCTCGGTCAGCGCCGACTCCCGCCGCTGCGGGTCGCGCAGCCTGCGTACCCCGTCCAGCCGCCGCTGGAGCCGGCGCTGGTCGCGGAACATCAGGGCAGGGAGGCGGCGGTGCAGGTCGCGGGCGGTCTCGGGTGCGGCGGGTACGGCTGGATTCTGCATGTCGTCGACAAGGATAGGCAGGCGCACGGCGCAGCGCCCCCGGGTTACCGGCCGCCGCGGCTCCCCGCGCGCCCTCCCAGGTCGTCGCGGGTGGCCCGGCTAGAGTTTCCGCCGAGGCGAGGTCGACGACGGGACGGGATGATCATGCGCGACACCGACCGGGCGCTGGTGCAGGCCGCGATGGCCGTCGCCAAGCTGCGCTGCCGCAGCGACAACCACACCGTGGCGGCCGCCGCGCGGTCCACGGACGGCCGGGTCTTCAGCGGCGTGAACGTCTACCACTTCACCGGCGGACCGTGCGCCGAGGTGGTGGCCATCGGCGCCGCGGCCACCCAGGGCGCGGGGGACCTGGAGACCATCGTGGCGGTGGGGGACCGCGGGCGGGGCGTCATCCCGCCGTGCGGCCGGTGCCGGCAGGTGCTGCTCGACTACTTCCCGTCGATCCGGGTGATCGTCGGCCCGCCGGACGCGCTGCGCGCGGTCCCGGTGGCCGATCTGCTCCCCGAGACGTACGTCTGGGCGGACCACCAGGTGGAGGTCCCGGTCGGGCCGCCGCGCACCGGCGTGTGGCCGATGCCCGTGGTGCCGGGCAGCCGCCAGGCCGCCGAGGACTGACACCCTCCGCGGGAGCGGTCCGGCATCTCTTGCGGCGCTTCTACAACGTTGTAATACTCGGGTCGTCGCCCTGACGAGGAGGCCCGATGACATCGCAGCTGACCGAGGACGAGACCCCCGTCGAGGCCCTCGGCGACCTCTACCGCGACGGCATCACCGCCTGCCGCGGCGCCTTCGGGGTCGACTGGGTCGCGCGGGTCGACGAGGACATCGACGCCGCGTTCCGGGAGGCCCGGTCCCGGCCCGACGGCGCGGTCGGCCGGGGCCCCGAGCGGTGGTACGTCGAGATCCACCCGGAGCAGCTGCGCGGCTTCGTCGACCTGGTCACCCACCCGTGGGTGGTGTCGGTGTGCCGGGCGGTGCTGGGGCCCGACTACGAGATCGTCGAGCTGGGCTTCGACATCCCGTTCCCCGGCGCGAAGACGCAGCCGTGGCACCGGGACTTTCCCATGCCCGAGGAGACCCGCCTGCGGCGGCGGCTCACCTCGCTGGCGTTCAACCTCACCACGGTGGACACCGTGGAGGAGATGGGGCCGTTCGAGATCGCGCCGGGCACCCAGTGGGACGACGGGCGCGACTTCGACCACGAGATGTTCCCGCCGAAGGACCGGTACCCCCGCTACGAGGCCCGTGCCGTCCGCAAGTACCCGAAGCGCGGCGACATCTCGGCCCGCTCGGCGCTCACCATCCACCGGGGCACCCCGAACGTCAGCCGGCTGGCCCGGCCCGTACTGGTGCTCGGCGTCGACGCGCCGGGCGCGGGCAACGCCGCCCACCACGACATGGCGGTCACCCGGGACTACTGGGCAGGCCTGCCGGAGCTGGTCCGGGCGCACCTGCACTGCCCCGTGGTCGACACCCTCGTGCCGATCCGGCAGAAGCACACCATCGAGGGCCTCGTGATGGGCGGGGACTGAGGGCGGGCGGTCAGTCGCCCGCGGCGGCCTCCAGCATCGAGCGGGGCACCGGCACCTGCTCGAAGCGCACGTTGCCCTCCGGCACCATCCAGCTCAGCACCTGCGCCTGCAGCCGCCCGGCGCGGACGGCGGGATCGTTCGCGTAGAGCTCGCGGGCCATCTGCGGGTCGACCGAGAGCACGGCGATGCCGCGGATCCGCTCGTCGTCCCCGCCGAGGAAGGGACCGGCCGCGAGTACGGCGCCCTGCTCGGCCAGCCCGGCCTGGTGGGCCAGGTGCGCGTCCTGGAGCCGGTCGAGCGCGTCCTGGGGCAGGTCGGGCGCGTCGTCCGGCCGGACCAGGAGCACCACGGTGTGCTGGTCGAATCGCATGCCCTTCAGGGTAGGGGCTGCCGGGCCCGCAGCGCCCGGATCGACCAGTCGAGCACCGGCGTCAGGCTCTCCGGCGCCGGCCAGCCGTTCACCACCGAGAGCAGCCGCAGATAGCGCTCCCGGCGGGGGTCGTCGGCGGCCTCCAGCCGGTCCAGCAGCCGCCGCCGCAGGCCGGCGTCGTCCGGGCGGCCGCAGAGCAGCGCGTACCGGCTCGTGGCCGCCGCGACGATCCCGTCGGCCCCGGGTGCGGCCGGGTCGACGCCGGCCGCCAGCGCCGCGGCGACCTCCTCCCGGACCACGGCCACCGCGTCCCGGCGGACGCCCGGCACGCCGGCCCGGTCGGCCGCGTGCTGCTCCGCCACCCGCCGCAGGCCGGCGCGGAAGTCCGCGTCGAGGGTCAGTTCGGCCAGCTCCACCCAGGCCTCGACCTGCTCGTCGGTCGGGTCGTCGGGCAGCTCGGGGGTGAGCGACCGGCGGATCCCCGCGAACCCCGGCTCGGCCAGGCCGGCGAACGCCGCGTCGAGGAACTCGTCGACCAGCCGCCGCCGCTCCGCCTCGGCGAGCCCGGCCAGCCGGTGCAGGAGGTCGGCCTGAGCGGCGGTGGACCCCCGCCGGGCCACCACGGTGAGCACCGCGCGGCGCAGCCGCAGCAGCCGGATCTGGGTGGCCAGGGCGTCGGCGTGTGCCGCGGCGACCTCGGGCAGCCCGACCTCCCGCTCCACCACCCGGCGCACCGTCGGCAGGTCGACGCCGAGCTCCCGCAGGGTCCGCACCAGTTCCAGGCGGGCCAGGGCGGCCGGGCCGTAGCGGCGGTGCCCGGTCGGGCCGCGGCCGGACGGCGGCACGATCCCGCGGTCGGACCAGAAGCGGATCGTCTTCACCGGCAGCCCGGTCCGCCGGGCCAGGTCACCGATCGAGTAGTAGGTCGCACCGTCCATGCCGCCCACCCTGCCGCCTCCCCCCGGTGGAGGCGCAACCCGCACATCGACAAAGCCGAGTTAGGTCTGCCTAACCAGCTCGGTTAAGGTAAGGCGTACCTAATCCGAGAGGCGAGCACCCCCTGTGACCACCGTCGCCGTCCGGCCCGCCCGGGCCGACGCCCCCACCCGCCGCGGCGCACCCCGTCGCCTCGCGGTCACTCTGGCGGCGGCGCTCCTGCTCGTCGCCGCGCTGCTGGCCAGCCTGGCGCTCGGCAGCCGCCACCTCCCCGTCGACCAGGTGTGGCACGCGCTGGTCGCCCCGGACGGCGGCGACGCCACCACCGTGGTCCGCGAGCTGCGGCTGCCGCGTACCGCCCTGGGGCTGGTCGTCGGGGTCGCCCTGGCCCTGGCCGGGGTGCTGTTCCAGGCCGTCACCCGCAACCCGCTCGCCGAGCCGCGCATCCTCGGGGTCAGCGCCGGCGCCTCCTTCGGGGTGGTGCTGGCCATTGCCGTCTTCGGCGTGAGCACGCTCACCGGGTACGTCTGGTTCGGCATCGCGGGCGCGCTGCTCGCCGGCCTGCTGGTCTTCGCCGTCGCCAACCGCACCCGCGAGGGCGCCAGCCCGGTCACCCTCGCGCTGGTCGGCGCGGCGCTCGACGCCGGTCTCGGCGCCGTCGTGTACGCGCTGCTCAGCATCGACGCCCGCACCTTCGAGGAGTACCGGTTCTGGGTGGTGGGCGGCCTCACCGGCCGGGACGTCGGCGTCGCCGGCCAGGTGCTCCCGTTCGTCCTGGCCGGTGTGGCACTCGCCGCCCTGGCCGCCCGCGGGCTGGACGCGCTCGCACTCGGCGACGACGTCGCCCGGGGACTCGGCCACCGGATCGCCCTGGTCCGCCTCGCCGCCGGGGTCGGCGGGGTGCTGCTCACCGGCGCCGCGGTGGCCGCCGCCGGGCCGATCGCCTTCGTGGGGCTGGCCGTGCCGCACCTGGCCCGGGCCCTGGTGGGCGCCGACCACCGGTGGACGCTGCTGGTCGCCGGGTTGCTCGGTCCGGCCCTGGTGCTCGGTGCCGACGTGGTGGGCCGGCTGGTCGCCCCGCCCGGCGAGATCCCGGCCGGCATCATCACCGCCCTGCTGGGCGCCCCCCTGCTGGCCTTCCTGGTCCGCCGCGCCAAGGTGGTGACGGCATGACCCCCAGCCCCCGCGATCTTGCACTGGCGGCTCCGGCAAACAGGACAGATGCCCCACCCGCGGGGCCAGAACTGCAAGATCGGCGCGGGGGAGGGGGTGCCCTGGCGGGGCGGCCGCTGCTCCGGGTCGGGCCGTTCGCCGTGCCGGTGCGGCTCCGGGCGGTGGTGGTCGCGGTCGTGCTGCTTCTGCTGCTCCTCGGTGCCGTGGTGGTCAGTCTTTCGCTCGGAACGCCGTACGTGGCTCCCGTTGACGTGCTGCGTGCGCTCTCCGGCGCCGGCACCCCGTACGACCTCGTGGTGCTCGACCTGCGGCTGCCCCGCGCGGTGCTCGCGGCGCTGGCCGGGGCGGCCTTCGGCGTCGCCGGCACCCTGATCCAGAGCGTGGCCCGCAACCCGCTCGCCAGCCCCGACGTGATCGGCGTCACCCAGGGTGCCGGCCTGGCCGCCACGGTGGCCCTGACCAGCGGCGCGGCGGCGATCCTCGTGGCGCCGGCCGCGCTGCTCGGCGGCCTGGTGGCGGCCGTCCTGGTCTTCGCCCTCGGTGCGCGCCACGGCCTGGCCGCGCAGCGGTTCGTGCTGGCCGGCGTGGCGGTGGCGTTCGCGCTCCGGGCGCTGACCGAGGTCGTGATGCTCTCCGCCGACCCGATCGACGGGCTGCGCGCCCAGCTCTGGCTGATCGGCACCCTGGCCGGCAAGGGCTGGACCGAGGCGGCCTGGATCGCCGGCACGCTCGCCGCGCTGCTGCCCGTGCTGCTCTGGGCCGGCTGGGCGCTGCGCAGCACCGCACTGGACGACGACACGGCCCGGGGGATCGGGCTGCGGCCGGTGGCCCGCCGGGTCGGCCTGGCTGCCACCGGCGTGCTGGCCGCCGCCACCGTCACCG
Source organism: Micromonospora terminaliae (assembly GCF_009671205.1). Taxonomy (NCBI): domain Bacteria; kingdom Bacillati; phylum Actinomycetota; class Actinomycetes; order Micromonosporales; family Micromonosporaceae; genus Micromonospora; species Micromonospora terminaliae. Next base: position 932,098 of record NZ_CP045309.1, read on the forward strand.
CCCAGGTCGGCGCGGTGGACTTCGTGGCGCTGGTCGCCCCGCAGGTGGCCCGGCGGCTGGTGCGGTCCGAGCGGCCGCCGCTGCTCTGCGCCGCCCTGCTCGGGGCGCTGCTCCTGGTGCTCGCCGACCTGGCCGGCCGCCGGCTGTTCGCCCCCACCCAGCTCCCGGCCGGCGTGCTCACCGCGGCGATCGGCGGGCCCTACCTGATCTTCCTGCTGCTGCGCACCCGAGGGAGGCGGTCGTGACCGCGCTGCTGTCCACCCGCGACCTGGTCGCCGGTTACGAGGCCCGGACCGTGCTGGACGGGCTGGACCTCGACCTGCCCGCCGACGCGTTCACGGTGATCGTGGGGCCGAACGCGTGCGGGAAGTCCACCCTGCTGCGCACCATGGCCCGGCTGCTCACCCCGCGCCGCGGCGCGGTGCTGCTCGACGGCACGGCGATCCGCGACCTGCCCACCCGCGAGGTGGCCCGGCGGCTCGGCGTGCTGCCGCAGAGCCCGCTCGTGCCCGAGGGGATCACCGTGGCCGACCTGGTCGGCCGGGGCCGCCAGCCCTACCAGCGCTGGTGGCGGCAGTGGTCCGCGGAGGACGGCCGGGCCGTCGAGGCCGCCATGGCCATGGCCGACGTGGCCGAACTCGCCGACCGGCCCGTCGACACCCTCTCCGGCGGCCAGCGGCAGCGGGTCTGGATCGCCATGACCCTCGCCCAGGACACCGAGGCGCTGCTGCTCGACGAGCCGACCACCTTCCTCGACCTGGCCCACCAGGTGGAGGTGCTGGATCTGCTGCACCGGCTGCGCGCCGAGCGCGGCCGGACCGTGGTCGCCGTGCTGCACGACCTGAACCAGGCCGCCCGGTACGCCGACCACCTGGTCGCCATGCGCGCCGGCGCGGTGGTCGCCGCCGGCCCGCCGCGCGAGATCCTCACGGCCGACCTGGTCCGCGACGTCTTCGGGCTGGACTGCGTGGTCGTGCCCTGCCCGGTCACCGGCGCGCCGCTCGTGGTGCCCGCCCTCACCCACACCTCGGCCGCTCCGGCCGCCACGCCGGCCCCGGCCGGCGCCTCCGCCGGCGACGCCTGACCGCGCGCCGGCCCGTACCCGTCATGAAAGGACCCTTGATGCGTCGTCTCGCCGTCGCTCTCACCGCGGCCCTCGCCCTCGGCGTGGGCCTCACCGCCTGCGGGAAGAGCGATCCCGTCTCCGGCACCAACGCCGGGGAGACCCGGGAGATCACCCACGCCATGGGCACCACGAAGGTGCCCGCCGAGCCGAAGCGCGTGGTGGTGCTCGACACCGACAAGATCGACACTGCGCTCTCGCTGGGCGTCACCCCCGTCGGCGCGGCCACCGCCGGCGAGGCGAAGAGCTGGCCCACCTACTTCGGCGCAGACAAGCTGGCCGGCATCAAGGAGGTCGGGGTGCTCACCGAGCCCGACCTGGAGGCGATCAACGCGCTCAAGCCGGACCTCATCCTCGGCAGCAAGTTCCGCCAGGAGAAGTTCTACGACGAGCTGTCGGCCATCGCCCCGACCGTGTTCACCGAGAAGGTGGGCATCACCTGGAAGGAGAACTTCCTCCTCGACGGGAAGGCGCTGGGCAAGGAGCAGCAGGCCAAGGACCAGCTGGCCGCGTACGAGAAGCGGGCGAAGGACTTCGGCGCGAAGCTCGGTGACGCCTCGTCGCGGAAGATCTCCATCGTGCGCTTCATCCCGGGCAACATCCGGGTCTACGGCCCGGACTCGTTCTCCGGCATCGTGGTCGGCGACACCGGCCTGGGCCGCCCCGCCCGGCAGCTGCTGGAGGGCAAGGAGGACAAGCGCTTCGACCTGGTCAGCGCCGAGCGGGTCAACGAGGTCGACGGCGACGTGGTGTTCGTGACCGCGTACGGCGAGAAGGCCGCCGCCGAGCAGGCGAAGGTCACGGCCGGCAGCCTCTGGCAGGGCCTGTCCGCGGTGAAGGCGGGCAAGGCGCACGTGGTCTCCGACGAGGTCTGGATGACCGGCATCGGTGTCGGCGCCGCCAACAAGATCCTGGACGACCTGGAGAAGTACCTGGCCGCCTGAGCCACCCGTACCGCCCAGCGCCCGCCCGGCCCCGTGCCGGGCGGGCGCTGCCGTCGTCAGGCCTTGACCGGAAGTTAGGTTAGGGTAGCCTAATTTCCGCGATCGTTTCCGGACCGCGCGGACCGTGCCGTGCGTCGCGCCGACGCCGTCCGCCTCCGACCACTGAGGACTGCCCATGAGCCTGCCCGGAGCAACCGTTCCGGCCCCCTCGGCCGGTGCCGGCCCGGCCGCCGCCCGGGACCACCTGTTCACCGCCCGCACGCTGGACCGCTACCGCGGTGTGCTGGCCGAGGGTGTCGACCGGGTGGCCCGCCGGGTCGCGACCGCCGACCGGCCGTTCACCGGGGTCGGCCCGGACGACCTCGCCCCGCGCGTCGCCGCCGTGGACCTCGACCGGCCCCTCGGCGACCCCGGCGCGGCCCTCGACGAACTGCACGACGTCTACCTGCGCGACGCCGTCTACTTCCACCACCCCCGCTACCTGGCCCACCTGAACTGCCCCGTGGTGATCCCGGCGCTGCTCGGCGAGGCGGTGCTCAGCGCCGTCAACTCCTCGCTGGACACCTGGGACCAGAGCGTCGGCGGCACCCTCATCGAGCGCCGGCTGGTCGACTGGACGGCCGGGCGGATCGGGCTCGGCCCCGCCGCCGACGGGGTGTTCACCAGCGGCGGCACGCACTCCAACCTCCAGGCCCTGCTGCTGGCCCGCGAGGAGACCCGGGCACGGGCCGGCCTGCGGCCCGGACCCGAGGCGCTGTCCCGGTTCCGGGTGCTCACCTCGGCCGCCGGCCACTTCAGCGTGCAGAAGGCCGCCCGGCTGCTCGGCCTCGGCCCCGACGCGGTCCGCACCGTCGACACCGACGCGCAGCGCCGGTTGCGCCCCGACGCGCTGGCCCGGGAGATCGCCCGCTGCCGGGCGGACGGGCTGCTCGTCATGGCCGTCGTCGCCACCGCCGGCACCACCGACTTCGGCAGCATCGACCCGCTGCCGCAGGTCGCCGACATCTGCGCGGCGGCCGGCGTGTGGCTGCACGTCGACGCCGCGTACGGCTGCGGGCTGCTCGTCTCGCCGACCCGCCGGCACCTGCTCGACGGCATCGAGCGGGCCGACTCGGTGACCGTCGACTACCACAAGTCCTTCTTCCAGCCGGTCAGCTCCAGCGCCGTGCTGGTGCGCGACGGCCGGACCCTGCGGCACGCCACCTGGCACGCCGACTACCTCAACCCGGCGCGCGCCGTCGAGCAGCGCATCCCCAACCAGGTCGACAAGAGCCTCCAGACCACCCGCCGTTTCGACGCGCTCAAGCTCTGGCTCACCCTGCGGATCATGGGCGCGGACGCGGTCGGCGCGCTCTTCGACGAGGTGGTCGACCGGGCCGGCGAGGCCTGGCGCCTGCTCGACGCCGACCCCCGCTTCGAGGTGGTGACCCGGCCGGCCCTGAGCACGCTGGTGTTCCGCTGGCACCCCGCCGGCCTGGCCGCCGACCTCGTGGACGACGCCAACCTGTACGCCCGCGAGGCCCTCGCCGCCTCCGGCGCCGCGCTCGTCGCCGGGACCCGGGTCGACGGCGCCCACCACCTGAAGCTCACGCTGCTCAACCCCGAGACCACCGGGGAGGACGTCGCCGCGGTCCTCGACCTGATCGCTGAACACGCCGGCTGGTACGCCCGCACCCGCACCGCCGACGCGCTGACCTGCCCGGTCGGCTGACCAGCCGCCCGCCCGGAGAAACCCGTGTCGACCCACGACTTCATCGCCGTCGGGCTGGGCCCGTACAACCTCGGCCTGGCCTGCCTGACCGCCCCGATCGCCGACCTCGACGGTCTCTTCCTGGAGGCCCGCGACGACGTCGGCTGGCATCCCGGCATGCTGCTGGAGACCGCTCACCTGCAGACCCCGTTCCTCGCCGACCTGGTGACGCTCGCCGACCCGACCTCGCCGTACTCCTTCCTCAGCTACCTCAAGGAGACCGGGCGGCTCTACCCGTTCTACATCCGGGAGAACTTCTTCCCGCTGCGCAGCGAGTTCGACGCCTACTGCCGCTGGGCGGCCGCGAAGCTGCCGAGCGTCCGGTTCGGACACGAGGTCACCTCGATCGAGTACGACGCCACGGACGACCGGTACGTGGTGCGCGCCCGGGTGGCCGGCCGCGAGGTCACCCACCGGGCCCGCCGGCTCGTGCTCGGCACCGGCACCCCGCCGCACGTCCCGCCGGCCTGCGCGGGGCTGGACGGCGACATGATCCACAACTCGCGGTACCGGAAGCACCGGGCGGCGCTGCGCGGCAAGCGGAGCATCACCGTGGTCGGCAGCGGGCAGAGCGCCGCCGAGATCTACCACGACCTGCTCGCCGACATCGACACCCACGGCTACCACCTGACCTGGGTCACCCGCTCGCCGCGCTTCTTCCCGCTCGAATACACGAAGCTCACCCTGGAGATGACGTCCCCGGACTACGTGGACTACTTCCACGCCCTGCCCGAGCCGACCCGTTACCGCCTCGAAGCGGAGCAGAAGGAGCTGTTCAAGGGCATCGACGCCGAGCTGATCAACGCGATCTACGACCTGCTCTACGTGAAGACCGTGAGCGGCCCGGTGCCGACCCGGCTGCTCACCAATACCGAGCTGACCGAGGCGGCCCACGATCCGGCGCGCGGCGCGTACACGCTGGGGCTGCGCCACATCGAGCAGGGCCGCGACTTCACCCTGGAGACCGAGGGGCTGGTGCTGGCCACCGGCTACCGCCACCGGGTGCCCGCCTTCCTCGACCCCATCCGGGACCGGCTCCGCTTCGACGGCCACGGCCGCTTCGACGTGGCCCGCAACTACAGCATCGACCACACGGGCCGGGGCGTCTTCCTCCAGAACGCCGGCACCCACACGCACAGCGTCACGTCGCCCGACCTGGGCATGGGTCCCTACCGCAACTCGTGGATCATCCGGGAGCTGACCGGCCGCGAGCACTACCCGATCGAGAAGAGCATCGCGTTCCAGGAGTTCGGCGCCCCGGCCGGGGTGGCCTCATGACCGTGGCCGTCCACCGCCGGCAGGACCCGCGCCTCGGCGAGTTCACCCTCCGCCCGCTCGACCCGGACGCCGACGCCGCGCTGCTGCACGGCTGGGTCACCCACCCCAAGGCGGTGTTCTGGATGATGCAGGACGCCGACGTGGCCCGGGTGGCCGAGGAGTACCGGCGCATCGCCGCGCACCCGCACCACGACGCGTACCTCGGGTGCTGGCAGGGCCGGCCGGCGTTCCTGGCCGAGCGCTACGACCCGGCCCACGTCGAGCTGGTCGGTCTCCACGACCCGGCGGAGGGCGACGTCGGGATGCACTTCCTCTGCGCGCCCACCGGGGCGCCCGTGCACGGCTTCACCCTCGCCGTGCTCACCACGGTGCTGGACTGGCTCTTCGCCGACCCGGCCACCCGCCGGGTGGTGGTCGAGCCCGACGTGCGCAACACCGCCGTGCACGCGTTGAACGCGGCCGTCGGCTTCCGCGTCGTCGGCCCGATCACCAAGCCCGAGAAGACCGCCCTGCTCAGCGTCTGCACCCGAGAGCAGTTCGCCGCCACCCGTTGAGAGGTACCCCGCGTGACCACCCCCTCCGCCGCCGTCGACCACCTCACCCCCGACCGGTGGGCCGCCGCCAACCGCCGCCTGGTCCGCAAGGCCCTGGCCGAGTTCGCCCACGAACGGCTCATCACCCCCGAGCCGCACGGTCCCGGCCACTACCGGGTACGCAGCGACGACGGCACCGTCGAGTACCGCTTCGCGGGCCGGCGGCTCAGCCTGAACCACTGGTGGATCGACCCCGCGGGCCTGACCCGCCACGTCGAGGGGCGGGAGGCCCCACTGGACGCGGTCGACCTCTGCCTGGAGCTGCGCGGCGCGCTCGGCCTCACCGACGCCGTCCTGCCCGTCTACCTGGAGGAGATCACCAGCACCCTGGCCGGGCTCGCCTACAAGTCGGCCCGCCCCGAACTGACGGCGGCGGAGCTGGCCGGGGCGGACTTCCAGCAGATCGAGACGGCCATGACCGAGGGCCATCCGTGCTTCGTGGCCAACAGCGGGCGGATCGGCTGGGGCGTGCACGACCACCACCGGTACGCCCCGGAGGCCGGCCGGCCGGTCCGGCTGCTCTGGCTCGCCGCCCACCGCGACCACACCACCTTCACCTGCGCCACCGACCTGGACTACGACACCCACGTCCGGGCCGAACTCGGCGACGAGACCCTGGCCGGGTTCGCCCGCACCCTCACGGGCCTCGGCCTCGACCCGGCCGACTACCTGCTGTTGCCCGTGCACCCGTGGCAGTGGTGGAACAGGCTGGCGGTCACCTACGCCGGCGAGGTGGCCCGGCGGCACCTCGTGCCCCTCGGCGAGGGGCCGGACGAGCACCTGGCCCAGCAGTCGGTGCGCACCTTCTTCAACGTCACCGACCCGCACCGGCACTACGTGAAGACCGCGCTCTCGGTGCTCAACATGGGCTTCATGCGCGGGCTGTCGGCCGCGTACATGGAGCACACCCCGGCCATCAACGACTGGCTGGCCGGCGTGATCGCCGCCGACCCGGTGTTCGGGCGGACCGGGCTGTCGATCATCCGGGAGCGGGCCGCCATCGGCTACCGGCACCGGCAGTTCGAGGCGGCCACCGACCGGTACTCGCCGTACCGGAAGATGCTCGCCGCGCTCTGGCGGGAGAGCCCGGTGCCCGGGCTGGAGCCGGGCCGGCGGCTGGCCACCATGGCGTCGCTGCTGCACGTCGACCATGGCGGGCGCTCGGTCGCCGGAGCGCTGATCGCCGGCTCGGGGCTGGCCCCGGCCGACTGGCTGCGCCGCTACCTCGACGCCTACCTGGTGCCGGTCCTGCACGCGCTCTTCGCCTATGACCTGGCGTTCATGCCGCACGGCGAGAACGTCATCCTGGTGCTGCGCGACGGCGTGGTGGAGCGGGTGATCTTCAAGGACATCGCCGAGGAGATCGTGGTGATGGACCCGGCGGCCGACCTGCCCGAGGCGGTGGGACGGATCCGCGCCGCCGTGCCCGAGGACCAGAAGGTGCTCTGCGTCTTCACCGACGTGTTCGACTCGTTCCTACGCCACCTCAACGCGATCCTGGCCACCGAGGGCATCCTCGACGAGGAGACCTTCTGGCGGACCGTGGCCGGGTGCGTCAGCGCCTACACGGCGTCGGTGCCGCACCTGGCCGGGCGGCACGACCTGTTCGCCCCGGAGTTCGCGCTCTCCTGCCTCAACCGGCTGCAACTGCGCGACAACCAGCAGATGGTCGACCTCGCGGACCCGTCGGCGGCGCTCCAGTTCGTCGGGACGCTGGCCAACCCCCTCGCCCCGTACGCGCCGCGGCCGTGAGCGCCCTCGCGGTGCCGGTGCTTTCCACCGTGCTGGGCGCCAGCGGCCGCCCCGGGGAGGGGCGGCCGCTGGTGGGGGGCGGGCCGGGTCAGGCGGCGGTGGACCAGATGGCGCGGAACGCCGCGGCCTCACCAGCCAGCCACTGCTCGATCTGCTCCGGCTTGACGTCGGCGGGCATCCGGTGGGACTCGCCGCGCCGGACGTCGACCAGCACCGGCTCGGCGTGCGGCAGGACCGCGTCCATGTGCCGGGCCATCAGGTGCAGGGTCGCCAGGACGGTCTCCTCGCTCGGCGGGGCCTCGTCGAAGTGCAGCCGGATCGCCTCGGCGCGGCCGTCGGCGTAGCGCACGCCGAACTGCGGATTGATCTTCACGGGCAGGTCGCCCAGCATCGCGAGGGCGTCGCGGGTCTGCGCCAGGTCGACGCCGGCCGGCTCGCCCAGCGAGTGCAGCCACGTGGTGGCGCCGGGCACCAGCGCCTCGTAGAGCGGGCGCCAGCGCGGTTTGACCAGGTCGGCCACCTGGGCCAGGTGCGTGCCGCCGGTGTGGAAGGCGACGTCGGCCTTGAGCGCCTTGACGAACTGGCCGTGCGGGTTGAACCCGTGCCGGCTCGCCCGCTGCTTGCGCAGGCCGCCGACGAAGGTGGCCTTGGTGGGGCCGGTGCGGTCCACGTAACGGGTGAACCCGAGGAGGGTGGCGTAGGGGGTGACGGGGGCGGCGGAGGTGGGCGCGGTCACGAGCATCCTCCCAGGTCAAAAGCTCGATTAGTACATACATTCTAATCGACAGGTCTGACATCGCCCAGGGTTGAGTCGCCTCAGATCGTGCGGTTCGCTACCGCGCACCCGGCCGGGGAACCGGGGTCCGGAGAGAGCGGTGACACCGGCCGGGCTGCGGCCAGGTGCCGGGCCAGCGCGATGGCCGCGAGCAACGCCAGCACAGCGCACGCTCCCAGCCAGCCGAAGCGCCCGTACGCCTGGACGCCCAGCCAGGACCCGGCACTTCCGCCCAGGTAGGCGCAGGTCATGTACGCGGTGTTGACCCTGCTGCGGGCCTCCGGGCGCAGGGCGTAGTTGCGTACCTGGTTGGCGACCATCCCCGACTGCATGGCCACGTCGAGCAGCAGTGTCCCCGCCACCAGCGCCACCAGTCCTGCCGTGCCGCCCAGGCGGCCGAACGCGAGCACCGCGGCCGACGCGCCGACCCCGAGCATGCACACCAGGTTGACCGCGTCGCTGCCGTGCCGGTCCACCAGCCGTCCGGCGAGCGGGGTGCAGACCATGGTCGCCGCGTTGACCAGGGCGAGCAGTCCGACCGCCCGGGCCCCCAGCCCGTAGATCGGACCGGTCAGCAGCAGCGCCACCGCGGTCCAGACCGCGGAGAAGCCGGCGAAGATGGCTGCCTGGTACCAGCAGGATCGGCGCAGCTCGGGCTCCCGGCGCAGCAGGCGCAGCGACTCGGCCAGCAGGGCCGGGTAGGGGTGCGCCGACGCCGGTCGCGTCGCCGGCAGTACCCGGGCCATGACGACCCCGATGAGCAGCACGGACGCCGCCGCGGTGAGGTAGGGCGCCCGCCAGCCCCACCAGTCGCCGAGGGTCCCGGCGAGCGTGCGGGACAGCAGCATGCCACCGATCGAGCCGCTCAGGAGCGTGCCGCTGACCGCCCCGCGCCGGTCCGCCGAGACCAGGCCGGCCGCCATCGGCCCGATGATCGGCGCGACCACGGTGGTGATCCCGACGAGGGCGTTCGCGGACACGAGGAGCGGATGCGCGGGGGCGATGGTGGCAGCGAGCAGCCCCAGCCCGGTCAGGCCGAGCAGAATGACGACGAGCGGCCGGTGCGGGAGCCGGTCGCCGAGCGGCACCAGGAGGAAGATCCCCGCCGCGTACCCGAGCTGCACGGCCGTCACCACCAGCGCGGCCGAGTCCGGGGAGACGTGCCGTTCGGCGGCGATCAGTGGGGCGACGGTCTGCGGGAAGTAGATGTTCCCGACGGCCACCCCGCAGGCGAGGGTGAGGAGTGCCAGCAGTCGGCGGCTCATCGGCCGATCTCGTGGTCCGGAATCGTCGGTCACGTCAGTCCACCGGGCCGCCGGCGACGTAGATGACCTGGCCGGAGACGAAGCTCGCACCCTCGCTCACCAGGTACGACGCGGTGTGCGCGATGTCCTCGGGCTGGCCGACTCGGCCCACCGGGATCGTCTCCGCGACGATCCGCTGGTGCTCGTCGAAACTGCGGCCGCGCCGCTGCGCGCCGATCCTGGTCATCTCGCTCACCACGAAGCCCGGGCCGATGGCGTTGGCGGTCACGCCGTGCCGTCCGAGCCGGAGCGCGAGCGACTTGGTGAAGCCGATCAGACCGGCCTTGGCGGCCGCGTAGTCGACGCGCCCGGAATCGCCGAGCGCCGAGATGCTCGACATGTTGACGATCCGTCCCCAGCCAGCCGCGATCATGAACGGAGCCACGGCCCGGGTGAGGAAGAAGGCCCCCCGAAGGCTGACCCCGGTGACCGCGTCCCACTGCTCGGTGCTGGTCTCCTCGACGCCGGCGTTGGGCCCGCCGATGCCGGCGTTGTTGACCAGCACCGTCGGTGCGCCCAGCGCGGCGGCGATCCGGGAGACGGCAGTGCCCACCGCCGTCTCGTCGTTGACGTCGGCGGCGAACGCCGCGGCCGTCCCGCCGTCGCGGGTGATGGCTGCCACGGTGCCGGCGCAGTCCTCCTCCCTCAGGTCCAGCACCGCGACCGCGAGGCCGTCGCGTGCCAGCCGTTTGGCGACCCCGGCGCCGATCCCGCGTGCCGCACCCGTGATGATCGCCGTGCGTTGCCGGTTCCCGTGGTCCGTCGTGTTGATCTGCTGTGTCATGCCCGGAAGTCCATCGCACCGGTCGACCACGCCCCAGCGATGTAGGGTATGGCTTAATGATCAGCTTTGAACTCGGCGTCGGGGACCTCGCCGACACCCGGTTCGGAATCTCACCGATCCACGAGACTGTCCTCAGCCTCCGGGTGCTGCGCGAGCCGGGCCTCTACGCGCTGCACCTGCCCTGGCGCCGGTCGGTGCTCGGCCGGCTCCACGGGATCGACACCGCCCTGCTGATGTCGCTGGTCGGGCCGGAGCGCGCGGTGCCGGACTTCCTCACCCCCCGGCCGGCGAGCTTCGCCGCGACCTTCGACGAGGAACTGGCCCGCGCACGCCGGACGCCGCCGGACGTGGTGCGGCGCGACCTGCTGGCCATCTACGGACGTCACCGGCTGCCCGACGTCCTGAGCGAGGTCACCACGGGCGGCGATGACGGCGTCGCCCGGCTCCGCGAGGCGGTCTGCGACCTCCTGGCCGCCTACTGGGAGATCGCCGTCCGGCCGACCTGGTCCCGGATGCGGCTCGTGCTGGAAGCCGACATGACCTACCGCGCCCGGCAGCTGGCCGTGGGCGGCGCCCGCCTGCTCTTCGCCGACATGCACCCCAACCTGCGGTGGCACGACGGCGTGCTGCACATCGACAAGATGATCGGCCGGCACCGGGTCGCGGCCGCCGGCCGGGGGCTGCTGCTGGTGCCGTCCGTGTTCGCGCACAAGCCCGCCCCGCCGGTCAGCGCCGAGGAACCACCGTGGCTGGCCTACCCCTGTCGCGGTGTGGCCACGCTGTGGCTCCCGGCGCCCACCACGGACGCCGGGGCCCTCACCGCGTTGCTCGGCGCGCCCCGAGCGGGGCTGCTTGGCCTCCTCGACGAGCCCCTGGCGACCGTGGAGATCGCCCGCCGGCTCACCGTGACGCCCAGCGCCGTGTCCCAACACCTGCGCGTCCTCCACGCGACCGGGTTGGTCACCCGCGCCCGGGACGGCCGGCACGTGCTGTACCGCCGAAGCCCGCTCGGAGACCAACTGGCCGGTGGGGGAGACGGGACCTAGAGCTGTCCGACGTCGGTGATCCGGACGGCGGCGGCGCCCACCTCGTCGGAGGCCGCGAGGTCGATCTCGGCGCTGACGCCCCAGTCGTGGTCGCCCTCCGGGTCGTCCAGGATCTGGCGTACGGTCCACTTCTCCCGGCCCTGCTCGATCATCAGCAGCGCCGGCCCGCGCGCGTCCGGCCCCACCCCGATCGAGTCGTACGCCTCGAAGTATGGCTCCAGCGCGTCCGCCCACGCGTCCGCGTGCCAGCCGTGCTCGCCGTCCAGCTCCCCGAGCAGGTCCCACCGGCGCAGCGCGGCCAGCTCGACCCGGCGGAACAGCGCGTTGCGCACCAGCACCCGGAACGCCCGGGCGTTGCGGGTGACCGCCGGGGGCCGGTCGTCCAGCGACGCGGCCACCTCCGCGACGTCGGAGGGGTTGCGCAGCCGCTCCCACTCGTCGATGAGGCTGGAGTCGACCTGGCGGACCAGCTCGCCCAGCCACTCGATGAGGTCGGCCAGTTCCTCGGTCCGGGCGTCCTCGGGGACGGTCTGCCGCAGCGCCTTGTACGCGTCCGCGAGGTAGCGCAGCACCAGCCCCTCGGAGCGGGACAGGCCGTAGAACTGGACGTACTCGGTGAACGTCATGGCCCGCTCGTACATGTCGCGGACCACCGACTTGGGGGAGAGCTGGTGGTCGGCCACCCAGGGGTGGCCCTGCCGGTACATCTCGTACGCCGACTCCAGCAGCTCGGCGAGGGGCTTCGGCCAGGTCACCTCGTCGAGGAGTTCGAGGCGGGCCTCGTACTCGATGCCCTCGGCCTTCATGGCGGCGACCGCCTCGCCACGGGCCTTGAACTGCTGGGCGGACAGCACCTGACGCGGGTCGTCGAGGATCGACTCGATCACGCTGAGCACGTCGAGCGCGTACGACGGGGACTCCCGGTCGAGCAGCTCGACGGTGGCCAGGGCGAGCGGGGACAGCGGCTGGTTGAGCGCGAAGTCGAGCTGGAGGTCGACGGTGAGGCGTACCCGGCGGCCCTGCTCGTCCGGCTCGGGCAGCTCCTCGACCACGCCGCCGGCCCGGAGCGCGCGGTAGATGGCGATGGCCCGGCGAATGTGCCGGCGCTGCGCGGCCGGGTCCTCGTGGTTGTCGGTGAGCAGGTGCCGCATCGAGGCGAACGCGTCGCCGGGGCGGCCGATGACGTTGAGCAGCATCGAGTGGCTGACCTGGAAGCTGGAGGTCAGCGGCTCGGGCTCGGCCTCGACCAGGCGCTGGAAGGTCGGCTCACCCCACCCGATCGAGCCCTCCGGCGGCTTCTTCTTCACGACCTTGCGGCGCTTCTTCGGGTCGTCGCCCGCCTTGGCGAGGGCCTTCTCGTTCTCGATGACGTGCTCGGGGGCCTGCACCACGACCCGGCCCAGGGTGTCGAACCCGGCCCGCCCCGCCCGGCCGGCGATCTGGTGGAACTCGCGCGCCTTGAGCAGCCGGGTCCGGGTGCCGTCGTACTTCGACAGGCCGGTGAAGAGCACGGTGCGGATCGGCACGTTGATGCCGACGCCGAGTGTGTCGGTGCCGCAGATGACCTTGAGCAGCCCCGCCTGGGCCAGGGTCTCCACGAGGCGGCGGTACTTGGGTAGCATGCCGGCGTGGTGCACGCCGATGCCGTGCCGCACCAGCCGGGACAGCGTCCGGCCGAAGCCCGAGGTGAACCGGAAGTTCCCGATGGCCTGGGCGATCATGTCCTTCTCGGCCCGCGTGCAGACGTTCACGCTCATCAGCGCCTGGGCGCGCTCCAGGGCGGCGGCCTGGGTGAAGTGCACGACGTAGACGGGGGCCTGCTTCGTGTTCAGCAGCTCCTCCAGCGTCTCGTGCAGCGGGGTCATCGCGTACGAGAAGAGGAGCGGGACCGGCCGCTCGGCCGACCGGACGACGGCGGTCGGCCGCCCGGTGCGCCGGGTCAGGTCGTCCACGAAGCGGGTGGTGTCGCCGAGCGTGGCGGACATCAGGACGAACTGGGCCTGCGGCAGCTCGATGAGCGGCACCTGCCAGGCCCAGCCCCGGTCCGGCTCGGCGTAGAAGTGGAACTCGTCCATGATCACTTGGCCGACGTCGGCCCGGGCGCCCTCGCGCAGCGCCAGGTTGGCCAGGATCTCCGCGGTGCAGCAGATGATCGGGGCGTCGGCGTTGACGCTGGCGTCGCCGGTGAGCATGCCGACGTTCTCCGCGCCGAAGACCTCGCAGAGGGCGAAGAACTTCTCCGAGACCAGGGCCTTGATCGGCGCGGTGTAGAAGGTGGTGCGGTCGTCGGCCAGCGCGGCGAAGTGCGCGGCGATCGCCACCAGGCTCTTGCCCGAGCCGGTCGGCGTATTCATGATCACGTTCGCGCCGGAGACGATCTCGATGACCGCCTCCTCCTGGTGGGGGTAGAGGGCGAAGCCGCGCTCGGACGCCCAGCCGGCGAACGCGTCGTAGAGGGTGTCGGGGTCGGCGCTCTTCGGCAGCGCGGCGGTGAGAGTCATGGCGCTCCCATCGTGCCTGGATCATGGGCCGCCGCGCCAACCGGGTTCAGCGTCGCCGGTGCACCAGGTCGAAGATCTCCCGCCCGGCGGTCAGCGCCCGCCGCTCGAACTTGGTCACCGGCCGGTCCGCGGGCCGGGGCGCAAAGCCGCCGTGCACGTCGACCAGCTCCGGGTCGGCGGTCAGCGTCTCCCGCATCGACTCGGCGTACTCGGCCCAGTCCGTCGCGCAGTGCAGCGTCCCGCCGGGGACCAGCCGGGAGCGCAGCAGCGCCACGTGCGCCGGCTGGATGATCCGCCGCTTGTGATGGCGGGCCTTCGGCCACGGGTCGGGGAAGAAGACGTGCACCGCGTCCAGGCAGCCCTCCGGCATGGCCCGCACCAGGTCCAGCGCGTCGCCCTTGGCCACCCGCACGTTGTCCAGGCCGTGCCGTTCGACCAGGTCGAGCAGGTTGGCGATTCCGGGCGTGTGCACCTCAACCGCCAGATAGTGTCGGTCCGGGTCGGCGGCCGCCATCGCCGCGGTGGCGTCGCCCATGCCAGAGCCGATCTCCAGCACCAGCGGCGCCCGCCGTCCGAACAGCGCCGCCGGATCGCACGGCCCGTCCAGGTCGTCGATCTCCAGGCCGTACGCGGGCCACAGCCGGGCCAGCGCGTCGCGCTGCCGGTCGCTCATCCGCCCGCGCCGCGGGTGGAAGGTGCGGATACGGGAGGCGTGGGCCGGCGGCGCGGCGCTGAAGTCGGTGGAGGTCACAGCGACCCGAGCGTACGCGACCGGCGGAGCGGATCAGATGTGACGGACGGCCGGGGGTGAGAGGATTCATCCCGTACGGCAGGACGGGTGGCCCGCCGCCCGACACCGCTGAGGCCGGGAGGGGGCATGGTGTCAGTCACGGGACGTGCGGCGCTGCTGGTCGCGGCCGCCGCGTGCACCGCCCCCCTGGTCGGCGCGGTGCCCGCCCAGGCCGCCCCGCGCGCCGTCCCCCTGGAGTCCGCGGGCCTGGAGTCCGCGGCCCTGGGGCCGGCCGGCTCCGTGGTCGCCGCCGAGCCCGTGCCCGGCCAGCCGGACACGCGGCCGTCGCCCGCCGACGTGATCTTCGTGGAGGTCACCCCGAGCACCGTCGAGGCCGGCTTCCTGGTCGGCATCCGGGCGAGTTGCCGGGACAACTCGGTGCCGGCCACCGTGGTCTCCGACGCGTTCGGCCGGGTGCAGGTGCAGCCGCAGCGCGGCCTGCTCACCGCCTCGCCGATGGTGCGGGACCGCACCCGCCCGGGCAACTACCGCGTGAAGCTGGAGTGCCCCGGCGGGCAGACCGCGTCGACCATGCTCCAGGTGGTCAAGCGGGTGCAGCCCAGCCGCGGTCCGGCGACCGGCTTCGGCGGCACCGCCGGCAGCGGGCTCGGCGGGCTGCTGGTGCCGGTCGGGCTCGCGCTGACCGTGGTCGGCGCGGTGGTCGGCGTGGTCGCGTCCCGCCGGCAGCCCCGTCTCCTCGGTGGCGCCGCCCGGCGCTGAGCCCCGCCATGGCCACGAACCCGACCCCCCAGCCCGCCGCCCGGGCGGCCCAGTCCACCACCCGGTCGGGACGGGCCGCCGGCCGCAGCCCGTGGTCGGTGCCCCTCGCCGTGCTGCTGGTGCTGGTCGGGGTCTTCGCCACCGGCGCCGGGCTGGGCCGGACCGCCGGGCCGTTCGACTGGGCCGACGCGGCGACCGGGCCCAGCCGGCGTACCGCGGAACCGGCCCGCGCGCGCGAGCCCGCCAGCCTCCCGGTCCGCCTCGCCGTGCCCTCCATCAAGGTCACCGCCCCGGTCACCCCGGTCGGCCAGGCAAGGGACGGGTCGATCGACGTCCCGCCGCTGACCGAGCACAACCAGACCGGCTGGTACAACCGCGGGTCGGTGCCCGGCGACCCCGGGCGGGCGATCATCGTCGGGCACGTGGACACCAAGAGCGGGCCGGCCGTCTTCTACCGGCTGCACGACCTGAAGCCGGGGGACCGGATCGAGGTCACCCGGTCGGACCGCAGCGTGGTCACCTTCAAGGTCGACACGGTCGAGTACTTCGACAAGGCCAACCTCCCCGCCGACCGTGTCTACGGCGAGTCCGGCCCCGCGGAGCTGCGGCTGATCACCTGCGGCGGCGAGTGGGTGGGCGGCCACACCGGCTACGAGGACAACGTGATCGCCTTCGCCTCCCTGCTCGACACCCGCAACCCCTGACGCCGGTCTTCCGGACCGGCCCGCGATCGGTGCCTTGGCGGGTCGCAGGCGGGCAGGCGGCCGCGCCGGGCGTTACCTCAGCGCGCCTGTCGAGCTGACGTCAGCAATGACTCAGAGGCGCCTCGCAAATCGACAGAACCGGAACCGCACAACCCATCAAGATCTTGGAGACTTTCCGTCAGCCACGAACGGCAACTCGCCAAGATCCGAAGGTTCGCGCTGGCGGACAGTCAGCGGGGTGTCTGCTCGGCGACCCACAGGCCGCGGCCCTGCAGGCCGACGACCAGGCCGCGATCCTGGAGGATGATGATCGCCCGCTGCACGGTCGTGACACTGACGCTGTAGAGGTCAGCGAATTCTTTGTAGGTCGGCAGCCGTTCGCCGGGCGGGTACTCGCCGCTCCTGATGCGGGCAGCGATGTCCTCGGCCACCTCGCGATATCCGGTGGTGGGGATTGGCATGTGGAGGTTCCTTCGTTCGGCACCTCCCATCGGATCATGAGCGCCATCCGCCTTCAATACCAACATTGCCTTAGGTACTAAAGGTCTCTAAGATGTGCTGCGGCGGCTCCTTCGTTCGGCAAACGCTCGGGCCGCCCTGCCAAGCGCCACCTTGATCTGGTGAGAGGCGTCGGCCATGCTGATGGATGACGGGGAGATCACGCCCGCCGACGAGCTGTTCGCGATGCTGCGGATCATCGACACGCACTGGACGCGAGCCCTCGACCGGCCGTGGCGCGCGGGTGGCTGCCTGGAGTGCCGCGACCGGGACACCTGCCCGCAGCTCGACTGGGCCCTCACGATCATGGCCGACGTGGCGTCGACCATGTTCCAGAAGTAGGAGTCTCAGCCCTTGCCGGGGACGTGCTGCACGACCTCGAACTCCAGCAGCGTGGCCCCGGTGGCGACCGGCTTGCGGGGCTCGCCGCCCTCGCCGCCGGCGTGCGCGGCCCGGGACGGCCCCTGCGCCCACGCCTGGTACGCCTCTTCCGTCTCCCACCGGGTGTAGACGAAGTAGCGGTTCTCCCCGGCGACCGGGCGGAGCAGCTCGAAGCCGAGGAAGCCGGGGGAGTTCTCCACCGCGCCGGCCCGGGCCGCGAACCGCTTCTCCAGCTCCGCGCCGGCACCCGGCGGTACGTCGATCGCGTTGATCTTCACGACTGCCATGGTTCCACCCTAACGAGCCGGCTCAGAACGTCTCGACGGACGGCACGAGGTCGGCGTCCACCACGATGGGGGCGTGGTCGGAGGGGCCCTTGCCCTTGCGGGCCTCCCGGTCCACGTACGCCGAGGTGACCGCGCGGGCGAACGGCGCGGAGGCGTAGACCAGGTCGATCCGCATGCCCTTGTTCTGGTGGAACATGCCGGCCCGGTAGTCCCAGTAGGTGAAGGGGTGCGGGCCCTTCATGGGGGTCGGCACCACGTCGCTGAGGCCGAGGTCGCGCAGCGCGGCCAGGGCGGCCCGCTCGGGCGGGGTGACGTGGGTGGAGGTGACGAACAGCTTCGGGTCCCAGACGTCGGCGTCGGTCGGTGCGACGTTGAAGTCGCCGCAGACCGCGAGCGGCAGCCCGCCGGCCACCTCCGGCTCCAGGGCGTCCCGCAGCGCCGCGAACCAGGCCAGCTTGTAGACGTAGTGCGGGTCGTCGGGGGAGCGGCCGTTGGGCACGTACACGGACCAGACCCGCAGGCCGCCACAGGTGGCCGAGATGGCGCGGGCCTCGGGCAGCGGGAAGCCCGGCTCGCCGGGGAAGCCGACCGCCACGTCGGCCAGACCCACGCGGGACAGGATGGCCACGCCGTTCCACCGGCCGTCGCTGTGGCTGGCCGCCTCGTAGCCCAGCTCGCCCACCTCGGCGACCGGGAAGGCCCCGTCGGGGCACTTGGTCTCCTGCAGGCAGACGACGTCGGGCTTCGTGGTGGCCAGCCAGTCGAGCAGGCGGGGGAGGCGGGCCTTCACCGAGTTGACGTTCCAGGTCGCCAGGCGCATGTCTCCACCCTGCCGCATCGGCGGCCACCCCGCGCGCTCACTCCGGCGGGGTGTCGCGTCAGCGTTCCGGGGTGTCTCGCAGGATTGTGGTCCGGGTCTGCTCGGCGATCGGTCGGTCAGCGTTCCGGGGTGTCTCGCCGGATTGTGGTCCGGGTCTGCTCGGCGATCGGTCGGTCAGCGTTCCGGGGTGTCTCCGGGACGGGTCTGCTCGGCGAGGAAGCGTTCCAGTTCGGCGCCGAGTTCGTCGGCGGTGGGCAGCGGCCCGGTCTCCGGGGCCAGGAGGCTCTTCTCGCCGCGGCCGCGCGCGAACGCGTCGTACTGCTCCTCCAGGGCCTGGACCAGGGTGGCCGCCTCCTCGGTCTGCGCGACCTGGCGGTCGATCTCCACCCGCACCACCTCGGCGGCGGCGCCCAGGCCGTCGCGGGGGAGCAGCAGGCCGGTGCTGCGGGACACCGCGGCGAGCAGCGCCTCGGCGGCGGCCGGGTACTCGGTCTGGGCGACGTAGTGCGGCACGTGGGCGGCGAAGCCGAGCGCGTCGCGACCCTGCTCGCCGAGGCGGTACTCCAGCAGGTGACCGACGCTGCCGGGCACCTGGACCTTCTGGAGCCAGGGCTCGTATCCCGAGATCAGGTCCCGCCGGGTGGCGTGGGCGGTGACGCCGCTGGGCCGGGTGTGCGGGACGGCCATCGGGATCGAGTTGAGCCCGACGGTGAGCCGGACGTCGAGCCGGGTGCAGAGCGCGGCGACGGCGGCCACGAAGCGTTCCCACTGGAGATCCGGCTCGGGGCCGGTGAGCAGCAGGAACGGGGTCTCGTCGTCGTCGCGCAGCAGGTGCAGCTCCAGCGCCGGGGCGTCGTACTCGGCCCAGTGGTCCTCCACGAAGGTCATCACGGGCCGGCGGGAGCGGTAGTCGAAGAGCTGGTCGACGTCGAAGCGGGCGATGGGCCGCGACTCCAGGGAGGTCAGCAGCTGCTCCCGGGCCAGCCGGGTGGCGCTGCCGGCGTCGACGAAGCCGGTGAGCGCCTGGATCAGCACCGGTTGGCCGAGATCGGGCAGATCGTCGGTGAGTTCGTAGAGCTCGTGTGGGTCGAGCACCGGTTCGGACCTTCCTGTCGACGCGTACGGGCGGGCCGTGCGCGCACGGCTCCCCGTTCGGCCAACGTACCGGCCGTCGTGGTCCATTCCGTTACGGGCCGACTGATGATCACAATTCGGCGACGGCCCCGGATCGGCTCCCCCTCCCGGTCCGGGTGGGGATCAACCGAAAGGACGAGTTAGTCGATCACTGGGCGGCCGCGGGGAGGCTGCGAGGTTCCTGCCCGGGGCGGTGCGGGGCTGGCCGCACCGGAGGTATTCCCGGGTCGCGAGGTCCGTCACGGGCCGGCCCGCGACGGCGACGGTTGTCCGGTTTGGTGGTCGCGAACTGTGGCGAGGACCACCCGATGAGCCTGGGTGATCCCGGTTTGCCCTGTCTAGCCTCGTCGAATGCGTGACGACGGCACCCTCGACGACCAGTACGGCCCCGACGGCTCGGCTGACCGTTCGGACGATACCCCCTCGATCGTTCAGTTGACTCCTTGCACCGAGGCACCCACGGCCCGCGGTTCCCTGCGTACCCGCTTCAACGCCCTTCTGAACCCCTTCGCGGCCCGGCCCGGCCGGACGAAGATGGCCATGGCCACCGGCGCGGTCTGCTGCCTCGGCCTGGTGGGCGGCTTCACCCAGATCGGCGCCCGCCCGGCGGGCGACACCCCGAACCCGGCGGCCTCGGCCGAGATGGCCGAACGCGCGGCCGTCGACGCCGCCTCCCGCGGCCTGGCCCGCGAGAGCACCGCCCCGGCAACCCCGAGCGCCAGCCCCTCGGCCACCCCCTCCGCCACGGCGAAGCCCAAGCCGAAGGCGAAGCCCAAGCCCCGCCGGATCGTCCCGGTCGCCGGCCTGGACCAGACCCAGATGAACAACGCCAAGAAGATCGTGCAGGCCGGCCGGGAGATGGGCGTGCCGCGTCGCGGCCTGGTCATCGCGGTGGCCACCGCCATGCAGGAGAGCACCCTGCTCAACTACGCCAGCGCCGTGCTGCCCGAGTCGCAGAACTACCCGCACCAGGCCATCGGCTGGGACCACGACTCGGTCGGCCTGTTCCAGCAGCGGCCGAGCAGCGGCTGGGGCACCGTCGAGGAGCTGATGGACCCGGAGTACGCCACCAAGGCGTTCCTCTCCGCCCTGGAGGAGATCCCCGGCTGGCAGGACCTGCCGCTCACGGTCGCCGCCCAGACCGTTCAGGTCTCCGCGTTCCCCGACGCGTACGCGCAGCACGAGTGGCGCGCCAACGCGGTGGTGAAGGAGATCCTGGGCTGACCCACCTTCCCGGGTTGCCGCGGTGCGGGTCCGGGTACCAGGGACTTGCCGGTCCCGGGTACAACATGAGGGGGACCGCGGACAGGAGGACGTCATGTCACTGATGCAACGCCTCAGCGCCTTCCTGCGGTCGCCTCGCGGTCAGCAGCTGGTCGACCGTGGCCGGCGCGAGCTGGCCAAGCCGGAGAACCAGGCGAGGCTCAAGCAGCTCGCCACCCGGCTGTCGTCCCGCCCGCGCTGACCGCCCCCGCCCCCGCTGCACCGACCCCCGGGAGCCCCTCGTGACCGACCCCGCCCCCGTCGACGGCGAACCCACCCTTCCCCCGAAGCCGGCCGCGCCGGTGGAGGCGCCCGAGGCGCCACCGGCCCGGCTCTGGGACCGGATGCGGGACGACCCGCAGTACGCGCCGGAGCACCTGGCCCTGGAGGCGGTGCGCCGGCTGGGGCCGGAGGCGGCGCAGTGGGCCGAGCGGGAGCGGGCGCAGCGGCCGGACGTCCCCACCGACGAGCTGGCCGACCAGGCGGTGCGCAAGTTCGTCAACCACGCCCGGCTCTCCGGGGCGGTCTCCGGGGCGGCCGGGTTGCCCGGCGCGGTGATCGACGTGGGCGTGCTGGCCTGGACCCAGGCCCGGCTCGTGCTGCACGTGGCCGCCGCGTACGGGGTCGACCCGGTCCACCCCGACCGGGCCACCGACCTGCTCGTGCTCCAGCGGGTGCACAAGGTCGCCGAGAGCGCCCGCCTCGCTCTCGGGGTGGCCGCCGGCCGGGAACGGGCCGGCGCGCTGTTCGGGATGGGCGGGCAGAACCCGCTGGGCCGGGTGATGCTCCAGCTCGGCGTCCGGCTGGCCCGGATGGCCGGGGTGCGTGCCGCCAAGCGGGTGTTCGCCAAGGTGATCCCCGGCGCCGCGATCATCCTGGGCACCTGGGCCAACTCGTCGGCCACCAGGGACCTCGCCGACCGGGCCCGCGCCCTCTACCGGGGTGGCCCGCGCCAACTGCCCGGCCCGCGCCGGCCCTGACCGCGGCGGGGACCGGGTCGGCGCGGTCGCGTACCGCCGCCCTCGCCCCTCGGTGAACCGGCGTCAGCGTCGCCAGGGCGCCGGCTGGCCGTGCAGCCACCACTGCAGCGCCCGGGTGATCCGGGGCAGCACCAGGTACGTCATGAGCGGCGTCAGGCAGAGCGTCATGAGCAGCGTCCGCGCCGCCAGCGGCACGTCGGCGAGGAACCGCGCGGTGAGCAGGGTGGCGGTGAGGCTGAGCGGGAAGAACGCCAGCCAGATGGTGACCGCCTGCTTCCACCGCGGCGGGGCCGCCGGCGTGGCCGGCTCGGCGTCGCCGGCCGCGAACGTCTCGACCACGTGGTCCACCGGCGGATCGAACCAGCCCTCGATGCCGGTGCGGCGCTCGACGCGGGTGTGCTCGACGATGCCCTGCGCCGAGGTGAGCCACCAGTGCCGCTGCGGGGAGTCCTCCCAGCCGCGCAGCGTGTCCTGGTTCGCGAAGCGGTACATGACGTGCCACTCGGGCGACCCCGGCGCGCTGCGGACGAAGCCGGCACCCAGGAAGCCCGGGAAGCTCTCGGCCAACGCCGTACCGGCCCGGATCCACGCCACCATCTCGTCGGTGCGCGCCGGGTCGGCGCGCCGCGAGACGGCGACGGTCACCGGCACCGCGTGCGTCGTGGTCATGTCCGTCCTTTCCGCCGCCGTCGGGATCTCCGCCGGTCGCCGCAGACCGGTGTAACGCACCGTCCGCTCGGGCGCATCCGCCGAGTACCCGCCTGGTGTCCGGGATCACCGGCCGCGCGGGGAGAGCCGGTTAGCCCGCGCCGTGCGGGGGTAGCCCGGGGGAATGACGCGATCACAGCCCCGCCGCCGGGTCAACGCCGCGTACAGCGCGCTGAACCTGCGGCTTGTGCTCGCCCTCTTCGGCCTGGTCACCATGACCGTCTTCGCGGTGCTCGCGTTCGCCGCCGGCGTGACCTGGCTGGGCGTTGTCTGCGCGATCCTCGCCGCGGTGGCCGTGGTCGACCTGGTCGTCATCCAGCGCCGCCGCGCCGCGCGCCACCGGGAGGAGCCGGGCGCGCGGCACTCGCTGTTCGAGTGACAGGAGTACGACATGCCCATCGCCACCACCAATCCCGCCACCGGACAGGTGCTCAAGACGTACGACCCGATGTCGGACGAGCAGATCGACGCGGCCATCGAGCGCGCCGACCTGGCCTTCCGGCAGTTGCACGGGACCACGATCGCCGAGCGGGGCCGGTGGATGATCGCCGCGGCCGACCTGCTGGAGGCCGAGCGGGACGAGACCGCGCGGCTCATGACCACCGAGATGGGCAAGACGTACGCCGCGGCCAAGGCGGAGGTCACCAAGTGCGCCATCGCCTGCCGCTTCTACGCCGACAACGCCCCGCGGATGCTCGCCGACGAGCCCGCCGACGCCGCCGCGGTCAAGGCCAAGCGGGCGTACGTCCGCCACCAGCCGATCGGCCCGGTGCTCGCCGTGATGCCGTGGAACTTCCCGCTCTGGCAGGTGATGCGGTTCGCCGCGCCGGCCCTCATGGCCGGCAACACCGGGCTGCTCAAGCACGCCTCCAACGTCCCGCAGACGGCCCTCTACCTGGAGGAGCTGTTCCGCCGCGCCGGCTTCCCCGAGGGCGCGTTCACCACCCTGCTGGTCGGCTCCGACGCGGTGGACCGGATCCTCAGCGACCCCCGGGTCCGCGCCGCCACGCTCACCGGCAGCGAGCGGGCCGGCCGCTCGATCGCCCAGATCGCCGGGCGGGAACTCAAGAAGACAGTGCTGGAATTGGGCGGCAGCGACCCGTTCGTGGTGATGCCCTCGGCCGACCTGGACAAGGCCGCCGAGGTGGCCACCACCGCCCGCTGCCAGAACAACGGCCAGTCCTGCATCGCCGCCAAGCGGTTCATCGTCCACACCGACGTCTTCGACGCCTTCGCCGAGAAGTTCGCCGCCCGGATGTCGGCGCTGCGCGTCGGCGACCCGATGGACGGGAACACCGACGTCGGCCCGCTGGCCAGCGAGGGCGGCCGGGACGAGATCCACGCCCAGGTGCAGGACGCGGTCGACAACGGCGCCACCGTGCTGTGCGGCGGCGAGAAGCCCTCCGGAGAGGGCTGGTACTACCCGCCGACCGTGGTCACCGACCTGCGGCCCGGCATGCGGATGTGGTCCGAGGAGGTGTTCGGCCCCGTGGCCGGCCTCTACCGGGTCGGCTCCTACGAGGAGGCCATCGAGGTCGCCAACGGCACCAACTTCGGCCTCGGCTCCAACGCCTGGACCAGCGACCCCGCCGAGCAGGAGCGCTTCGCCGTCGACCTGGACGCCGGCAACGTCTTCATCAACGGCATGACCACGTCCTATCCGGAGCTGCCGTTCGGCGGCGTGAAGAACTCCGGGTACGGGCGCGAGCTGTCCGCCGTGGGCATGCGCGAGTTCTGCAACACCAAGACCGTCTGGGTCGGTAAGGGGGAGGCCGGCGCCGGCGCCGGGTCGCACTCCGAGTAGTCGCGATTGGCCGGACGCCGTCATGGGTAGGACATCCGCCCATGACGGTGTTCGGCTTCCACGCGTCCCACGAGCAGATCCACCCGGCCAAGCTGCTGGCGGCGGTGACCCACGCCGAACGGGCCGGCTTCGACGCCGCCATGTCGTCGGACCACTTCTCGCCGTGGAGCGCCCGGCAGGGCCACTCCGGCTTCGCCTGGTCCTGGCTCGGCGCCGCCCTCCAGGCCACCAACCTGCCGTTCGGCGTGGTCAACGCGCCCGGCCAGCGCTACCACCCGGCCATCATCGCGCAGGCCATCGGCACCCTCGCCGCCATGTACCCGGGCCGGTTCTGGGCCGCCCTCGGCACCGGCGAGGCGAGCAACGAGCACATCACCGGCGGCGGCTGGCCGCGCAAGGACGTCCGCGCCGCCCGGCTGCGGGAGTGCGTGGACGTGATCCGGGCGCTGCTCGCCGGCGAGGAGGTCAGCCACGACGGCCTGGTCACCGTCGACCGGGCGAAGCTGTGGACCCGGCCCGAGCAGCCGCCCGCCCTGATCGGCGCGGCCGTCAGCGTCGAGACCGCCCGGTGGTGCGCCGAGTGGGCCGACGGCCTCATCACGGTCAACGCGCCGGTGGCGCACCTGCGGCGGATGATCGACGCCTACCGGGACGCCGGCGGGCGCGGGCCGCTGCACCTCCAGGTGCACGTGAGCTGGGCGCCCGACCAGGCCGAGGCCGAGGCCGTCGCGTACGACCAGTGGCGCAGCAACGTCTTCGCCCCGCCGGTCTGCTGGGACCTGGAACTGGCCGACCACTTCGACGCGGTCAGCGAGGACGTGCCGCTGGAGAAGGTCACCTCGGTGGTCAACGTCTCCGCCGACCTCGGCCGCCACGTCGGCTGGCTGGAGGAGTACGTGGCGCTGGGCTTCGACCAGATCGCCCTGCACCACGTCGGGCAGGAGCAGCGCGCGTTCATCGACACGTTCGGCACCGAGGTGCTGCCGAAGCTGCGTACCGCCTCGTGATCACGCCGCGGCCCCGGGCCGCCTAGGCTCGTACCCCATGGAAGCTCTGATCGAGGTCGTGGTCTTTCTCGCGATCGCGACCTTCGGCGCGGCGCTGGCCCGCCGGCTCGGCCTGCTGGCGCCGATCCTGCTGGTCGTGCTCGGCCTCGGCCTGTCCTTCGTGCCCGGCTTCCCGGAGGTGCGCCTCGACCCGGAACTGGTGCTGGTGGGCATCCTGCCGCCGCTGCTCTACGTGGCCGCACTGAAGACGTCGGTCCCGGCGTTCCGGCTGAACCTCCGGCCGATCCTGCTGCTCGCCGTCGGGCTGGTGCTCTTCACCGCGTTCGTGGTCGGCACCGTCGTCCACCTGATCCTGCCCGGCGTGCCGTACTCGATCTGCCTGGCCCTCGGCGCGGTCGTGGCGCCGCCGGACGCGATCGCCGCCACCGCGGTGGCCCGGCGGGTGGGCCTGCCCCGCCGGGTCGTGACGATCCTGGAGGGCGAGAGCCTCGTCAATGACGCCACGGCGCTGGTGCTGCTGCGGGTGGCGGTCGCCGCGGCCACCGCGGCCGGCGGTCACGTCGGGGTCGGCGCGGTCGCCCGCGAGGTGCTCGTGTCGGCCGGCGGCGGCGTCCTCGTCGGGCTGCTCGGCGTGGTGGTCTTCGGCGCCCTGCACAAGCGGATCACCGATCCCGTGCTGGACAACGCGCTGTCGCTGATCGTGCCGTTCGCGGTGGTCTTCGCCGCCGAGGAGATCCACGCCTCCGGCGTGGTCGCCGTGGTGGTGACCGGGCTCGGCATCGGGCACAAGCAACCGCTGCTCATGTCGGCCGCCTCCCGGCTCCAGGTGGGCGCGTTCTGGCGGCTCATCCAGTTCCTGCTGGAGGGGCTGGTGTTCCTGCTGGTCGGCCTGCAACTGCCCGAGGTGCTCCGCGACCTGGACGAGCCGGCCGGCCGGCTCGTCGGGGTCACCGCCGCGGTGCTGGCCGCCGTCGTGCTGGCCCGGTTCGTCTGGCTCCTTCCGGCCACCTACCTGGGCCGGCTGGTGCCCCGGGCACGCCGCCGGGAGACGTCGACGCCGGTGCAGGTCCCCCTCGTCATCGGCTGGGCCGGGATGCGCGGCGTGGTCACCCTCGCCGCCGCGCTCGCGCTGCCGCTCACCCTGGCCGACGACCGGGCCTACCCGCGGCAGCTGTTCATCTGGCTGGCGTTCGCCGTCATCGTGGTGACCCTGGTCGCGCAGGGCGCCACCCTGCCGGCCGTGGCCCGCGCGGCGAAACTGCCGCCGGACGACCCGGTGCAGGACGCGCTCTCCGCCGCCGCCGTGCAGCAGCAGGCCAGCCGGGCCGCCCGGGACCGGCTGGAGGAACTCGCCGGCGGGGCCCCGGACGCCGTCGTGGAACGGCTGCGCGGGCTGGTGCAGAGCCGCACCAACCTGGCGTGGGAACGGCTCGGGGGCGAGGAGCGGGAGACCCCCTCCCGGGCGTACGGTCGGTTGCGGCAGGAGATGATCGACGCGGAGCGGGAGGTGTTCCGGGCCGCGCGCGACTCCGGGAAGATCCCGGAGGAGGTGCTGGTCCGCGCCTACCGCGACCTGGACCTGGAGGAGTCGTTGCTGCGACAGGAGGCCGACGAGTGAGCTGTGCACACCTGACCGAGGCGGGCGACGCCGAGTTCGCGACCACGACCGAGTGCCCGGACTGCGTGGCCATCGGCAACGACGACTGGGTGCACCTGCGGGGGTGCCTCACCTGCGGGCACGTGGGCTGCTGCGACTCCTCGCCCTACCAGCACGCGACGAAGCACTTCGAGGCCACCGGGCACCCCGTGATGCGCTCGGTCCAGCCCGGCGAGGCCTGGCGGTGGTGCTTCGTCGACGAGGAGATCGGCTGACCGCTCAGCCGAGGCGGCGTTCCAGCACCTGCCCCGGCCACGGCTCGCGGCCCGGCCGCTCGACCGTGAACCGGTCCGTCGCGGTGAAGCCGCAGCCCTCGTAGAACCGGACCAGCGCCCGGTCGTCCCCGCCGTAGCAGTCCACCCGCAGCAGCCCCAGGCCGCGCTCCCGGGCCAGCTCCGCGGCGTACGCGAGCAGGCGCGCCCCGATCCCGTGACCCGCGTACGCCCGGTCGGTCACCAGCAGGTTGACGAACAGCTCGGGCTCGGTGGCCGGCGGCACGTACGCGGTGGCCGACCCCACCACGAGGGCGCCCACCGCGGTGTCGCCGACCATCGCCAGCCACAGCCCGCCGCCGGTCGCCCACGCGTCGGCCTGGGCGATGCGGCGCGGGTCGGCCGACGCGGGCTCGGTGCCCCACTGGCCGGTCCGGCCGCGCGCCACCAGCCAGGCGGTGGCGCTGTCGAGCAGCCGCAGCACGGCGGTGGCGTCGTCCGGGCCGCCGGGGCGGATGGCGATGGTCTGCTGATCCGTCATGCCGGTCATGCTCCTACACCGGCGCGGCGGGACGATCGCCGGTCACCGGCCGGGCCGGCCGCCGGTTCGCCAGCGCCCACCGGGTCAGCGCGGGGGTGGCCAGGCCGACGCCGGAGAAGACCGCCCCGACCGCGAGCCAGCCCGGCACGCCGCCGCCGAGCACCAGCAGCGTGAGCAGAGCCGGACCGAGCGCCCGGGCCAGGCCCGCCAGCATGCCGTCCACCCCCTGGTACGCGCCGATCGCGTCCGGCGGGGCCAGGTCGTACGCGAGACCCGCCCCGGCGGTGCCGTGCCAGAGGTCGCCGAACGTGTAGACCACGGTCGCGGCCAGCAGAACGGCGACCGACGCCGCGGGCGGCAGGCCGGCCGTGGATGCGTACAGCAGCATCGCCGTGGCCAGCACCAGCCCGGCGCGGCGCATCGACCGGGCGGCGCGCGTGGCGTCGTCGGCGCCGCGGGCGAGGCGTACCGCGAGCAGCACGGTGAGCACGGTGTTCGTCAGCAGCACCGCCGACACCACCGGCGGTGGCGCGCCCGCCCGGGTCACCGTCCACAGCGGCACCACGAGCGCGAGCACCGTCCAGTGCAGCGCCAGCACGGCCGACGCGCCGCTGACAGCGAGGAAACGGACGTCCCGCAACGCGGCACCCGGCCGGCGCGGACCGCCGGAAACCTTTCCCCCGCCCGCCGGCGGGTAGGCCGGCAGCCGGAGCAGCAGGGCCGCCGACAGCAGGTAGGTGAGCGCGTTGCCGGCCACCAGCACCTGGTACGCCAGGTGGCTGTCCGCCGCCAGCGCCAACCCGGCCAGCCCGGCCCCCACGGCGATGCCCAGGTTCGCGACCGCACGCAGGGTGGCGAACGCGTGGACGCGGCCCTGCGGTCCGGCGACCGCGGCGACCAGGGCCGCGCGGACCGCCAGGTTGCCGGAGGCGAGCAGCATCTCGAGGATCGCCACCGTGAGGAACACCGGGAAGGAGTCGACCAGCAGGTACGCCGCGGCGGCGAAGCCCTGACCCAACTGGACGAGCGCGCGGAGCGTACGGGGATCCCGCCGGTCGGCCAGCGCGCCCAGCGGCACGCTGGCGGTCAGCCCGACCAGGCCGGCGAGGGTGAGGCCGGCACCGACCGCGGCGGGGGAGAGCCCGACGTCCCGGGTCAGGTAGAGCGCGCCGCCGGTGAGCCAGAGTCCCGAGCCGACGGTGTTGGCCAACGTGGCCAGGGAGAGCGTACGGAGCCGCCCGGGCGGCGGGATCGGCGAGACGCGGGACCAGCGGCTCATTGCGTCACGGGCGGCACGGCCCGGGACACCTCGGTGAGCAGCTCGGCGACCCGGTCGCCCCAGTGCGAGGCGACCACCAGCTCCCGGTCGGGGTCCACCCAGAGCAGGTGCCGGCCGCCGTTCCCGCGGGCGCAGCGCCCCGTCGGTGGCGCGCCGGGCTGCACCCTCCCGGAGTCGTTGCGCCACCAGAGGTAGCCGTAGTCGGGGTTCAGCGGGCACGGCGACCAGGCCCGCCGGATCCACTCGGCGCTGAGCAGGCGGCGGCCCTGCCACGTGCCGCCCGTCCGGTGGACCTCGCCGAGCAGGGCCAGGTCGGCGGCGGAGATCCAGAGCCCGCCGCCCCAGTGCGCCCCGCCGCTCACCACCGGCACCCGGACGCCGTCGATGTCGACGGCCGCGCCCGCGTACCCGTGCCAGGACCAGGACGAGGAGGCGCCGAGCGGGTCGAGCACGGCCTCGCGCAGCACCTCGCCGAGCGGGCGGCGGAACAGCAGGGTCAGCGCCAGGCAGAGCAGGTTGACCCGCACGTCGTTGTACGCCCAGCCGGTGCCCGGCGCGCCCTCCCGCTCGAAGCCCTCCCGGCGGCTCTGCGCGTCCACCGCGGTCGGCTTGCCCCACAGCTCGCCGGTCCAGCCGCTGGTCTGCTGGAGCAGGTGCGCCCAGGTGATCCCGTCGACCCCGAGGCCGGCGAGGAACGGGTGGTCGACGGTGTCCCGCACCGGCGTGTCCGGGTCGAGCAGGCCCCGGTCGAAGGCGACACCGGCGACGGTGGCGACGACCGCCTTGGTGCCGCTGAACAGCATCTCCGGCGTCGCCGGGTCGCCCCAGGTGGCGAGCACCTCGCCCCGGTGCCGGATCACGCCGCTCGCCCCGGTGCCGGGCAGCAGCGGTCCGGTCACCTCGCGGTGTGACTCGTCGGCCACCTGCGCGGCCAGGTAACGCTGCATGTCCTCGATGCCCTCGGTCACCCGGGCGGCCTGCCGGGCGACGGCGGCCCGCACCGCGCCGAGATCCACGTCGACGATCATGGCCTCGACCCTAGGCAGGGCGTCGCCCGGCCGGCCGTCCCGAACCGGGCGACCCCCGTCACACCGGCGGGCGGTAATCCGCTCGCTCAGGTGGGCCGGCTAGGCCAGGGTCGGGGCCGTGACGCGCAGCAGGACCGCCCGGGCCGACGAGTTGACCGAGGTGCAGCGGATCGAGGTGGCCTCCGGCGCCCCGTTCCGGGAGATCGGCATGACCGACGTCGCCGACATGCCACCACTGCCGCTGGACGTGCTGGCCGCCGCCCAGCGCGACGGGCGCGTCCGGGTGGCGGTCGACGGCGCCGACCGGCCGGTCGCCTTCGCGGTGCTCGACCTGGTCGACGGCTGCGCACACGTCCAGCAGCTCAGCGTCGACCCGGCGTACGCCCGGCGGGGGATCGGGCGGGGTCTGCTCGACGAGGCGGCGGGGTGGGCCGCCGGGGCGGGACTGCCGGCGCTGACCCTGACCACGTTCCGCAGCGTGCCGTGGAATGGGCCGTACTACGCCCGCTGCGGGTTCCGCGAGCTGACCGGGGTCGAGGTGACCCCGGGGCTGGCCGGGCTGCTGGCCACCGAGGCCGCGCTCGGGCTGGACCCGGCCGACCGCGTCGCCATGCGCCGACCGGTCGACTGACCCCGCCTCAGCGGGGACCGGGGCGCGCGCCGCCGTACAGGTGCAGCGGGCCGAGCACTGGCAGCCGGTCGACCACCGCCAGGCCGTCGCGCCACTCGATCCACAGTCCCGCCTCATGCACCGCCGACGTCCCCTCCCGTGACTCCTCGACGGGCCGGTAGCCGGTGGCCTCGTCCCGCAACACCTCGTGCACGACGAGCCCGCCGGGCGGGAGCGGCGGCAGCGCGTACCCCTGAGGAACTCTGCCCCGGACGGTGGCCGCGGCGGCGTCCCGGCTGGTCCAGCGCACCCGGATCCGCTGGACCACCAGGCCACTCACGGTCGGGCCAGTTGGTCGCGGCGGCGGGTGAGGTACGCCGTCTCGGCGGTGTTGCCGGCCAGCTCGATGGCCCGGTCGTACGCCGCCCGCGACTCCTCGCTGCGGCCCAGCCGGCGCAGCAGGTCCGCCCGGGTGGCGTGGTAGGCGTGGTAGCCGGCCAGCGGCAGACCGTCCACCTGAGCCAGGGCGACCTCCGGGCCGTCCAG
The DNA here is from genome assembly GCF_009671205.1 of Micromonospora terminaliae. NCBI lineage: Bacteria > Bacillati > Actinomycetota > Actinomycetes > Micromonosporales > Micromonosporaceae > Micromonospora > Micromonospora terminaliae. The sequence continues at coordinate 962,917 of NZ_CP045309.1, forward strand.
CTCGGCGACCGCGACGGCCCGGTTGAGCCGCACGATCGGCGAGGGGTCGAGGCGGGCCAGCTGGTCGTAGAGCGCGACGATCTGCGACCAGTCGGTGTCGCGGACGTCGGGGGCGTCGGTGTGGACGGCGTTGATCGCGGCGAGGATCTGGTAGCGCCCCGGCGCCTGGCCGGTGGCGAGGCGCGCGCGGACCAGGGCGTGACCCTCGGCGATCAGCTCACGGTCCCACGCGCCGCGGTCCTGCTCGCCGAGGGCGACCAGCTCACCGCTCGCCGACACCCGCGCGGTGCGGCGCGCCTCGGTGAGGAGCATCAGCGCCAGGAGCCCGGCCGCCTCACCGTCCGCCGGCAGCAGGGCTCGGACCAGCCGGGTCAGCCGGATGGCCTCGGCGGTCAGATCGCTGCGGACCGCCGCCTGCCCGGGGTCGGAGGCCAGGTAGCCCTCGTTGAAGATCAGGTAGAGAACGGCGAGCACCCCGGTGACCCGGGCCGGCAGATCCTCGCGCAACGGCACGCCGTAGGGGATCCTCGCCGCCCTGATCTTCTCCTTGGCGCGGGTGATCCGCCGCCCCATGGCGGACTCCTGGACCAGGAACGCGCGGGCGATCTCGGGCACGGTGAGCCCGCCGACCAGCCGCAGGGTCAGCGCGATCCGCGCCTCCATGGCGAGGGCGGGGTGGCAGCAGGTGAAGACGAGGCGGAGCCGGTCGTCGTCGATGGCGCCGAGCGGCTCGGGGGTGTCGGCCAGCATCAACGCCTCCCGGTGCCGTTCCTCGCGCTTGACCTCCCGGCGGAGGCGGTCGATGGCCCTGCGGTGGGCGGTCGTGGTGAGCCAGGCGCCGGGATTCGGCGGGACGCCGTCGACCGGCCAGCGCTCGACGGCGGTCGCGAACGCCTCGGCGGCCATCTCCTCGGCGACGTCGAGGTCCCCGAGGCGCCGGGCCAGGGTGGCGACCACCCGGGCCCACTCCTCGCGGTGGACCCGGGCGAGCACCGCGCCGACGTCGGTCATCAACCCGCGAACGGCCGGAGCTCGACCCTCCGGTTGCAGTGCTTCGACCCGAGGGCGGCGAGCCGGAGCGCCACGTCGAGGTGGGGCGCTTCGACGATCCAGAAGCCGACGACGTGCTCCTTCGACTCCACGTAGGGACCGTCGGTGAACACCGGCTCGCCGTCCCGGCCGTCCACCACGGTGGCCGTGTCCGGCGACGTGAGACCGCCGGCGAAGACCCAGTGGCCGTCGGCCTGCAGCTGTTCGTTGAAGACGTCGATCGCGGCCATCTCCTCCGCGGTGGCGAGGGCGGACGTGTCGTTCAGAACGGACATCAGGTACTGCGCCATCGGGATCATCTCCTGTCGTCGGGTGGCCGCCCGCTCGGGCCGCCGTTCACCCCTGCTACGAACGTCGCCGCCCCGATCCGACACGCGCCGCCGGACTCAGTGTGCCCCCTGCGGTTCGACAAGCCGACGCCCGCGATCACCAGCACCGGAACGCCGAGTCAGTGCGCGCCGCCGAGGTTGAGCACCACCACCCCGGCGATCACCAACCCCGCCCCGAGCACCTTCGCCACATTCAGCGGCTCGCCGAGGAACACCGCCCCGATCGCCATGATCGCCGCCGTCCCCAACCCCGACCACACCGCGTACGCGACGCCGACCGGGATGTCCTTCACGGTCAGGGAGAGCAGCCCGAACGACGACAGGTAGGCGACCGCCACCGCGAGCGTCGGCCAGAGCCGGCTGAAGCCGTCGGTCGCCTTGAGCAGGCTCGTACCGATCACCTCAGCCGCGATCGCACCAAGCAGGAGAAGATACGCCATCCCCGGACGCTACCGAACCCCGCGGCCCCCGCGGCCCCCCTCGGACGATCATGGAGTCGTGGCGCCCGGTTCGCCCGTACGGCGGCTTTCCGGTGGTGCCACGACTCCATGATCGGCGGGTCAGGAGATCGTGCAGGCTTGGCCGTTCAGGGTGATCAGGTTGGGGCGGGGGTTGGGGCCGCCGGACGTTGAGCCGGTGAGGCCGAAGGTGATTGTCCCGCCGGGTGCGATTCGTGCGTTCCACGACTCGTTTCGTGCGGTGACCGTGGCGCCCGACTGGGTGAGCTTCGCCGACCAGTAGCTCGCCACGCGCTGGTCGCCGGTGAACGCCCACCGCAGGCTCCACCCGTTCACCGCCGACGGGCCGGTGTTGCGCACCGTGACCTGGGTGGTGAAGCCGTCCGGCCAGCTGCCGTGGGTGGTGTACGCGACCGCGCAGGTCGGCCCCGGCACGGCGCCTGCGTCGCCCTGGTCGGCGAGGAACGACGCCAGCCAGGCCAGTGCCGAGTTCCAGTTGATCGCCACCTCGTTGGTCGCGTACGAGTTGATGTCGTCGACGTAGCAGAACATCGGGGCGCAGCCGGCGAGCAGGTTGGCCGCGTACGGGTCCTGGAGGGCGGCGTTCGGGCCACCGGCCAGCGAACCGGCCGGCGGGTTCGGCAGGTCCGGGTTCAGCTGGTGGGCGAAGATCCGGCTGTGCTGGTTGCGCGCGTGCTGCTCGCCCCAGCCGGTCACGTAGGACATGTTCAGCGCGTTGCGGCCGAGCAGGTAGTCGGCGCTCTGCACCGCCCCGTCCCGGTACTTCGCGTCCCGGCTCAGGTCGAACGCCGTGGCCAGCACGATGGCGTTGTTGACCACGTTGCTGTTGCTGCCCCAGACGTAGGCGTCGGCGGCGCCGGGCAGCGGCAGCCCGTACGCCTGGTCCCGCAGCGTGGCCAGGTAGCGGTCGGCGGCGGCGGTCACCGAGGCGCGGATCCGGGTCCGTTCGGCGGCCGGCAGGCCGTTGGGCACGGTGGCCAGGTCGAGCCGGCCCAGCGCGGCCACGCTCTGCCACCCGAACGCGCCGCCCGGGGCGAAGACGTCGGCCGTGTGCAGCGGCGAGGCGGTGAGGTCGGCCAGGTACGCCGATCCGCCGGTGGTCAGCCACAGTTCGGCGGCCGCCCAGTAGAACTCGTCGGTGACGTTCGTGTCGTCGTACGCGCCGCCGCCGGTGCCGTCGGTCGCCGGGGCGTAGACCGCCGGGTGAGCCTTGGCCGCGGCATACGCGGTCTTCGCGGCGGCGCCGCAACGGGCTGCGAACGCGGCGTCGTACGGGGCGAAGAGGCGGGCGCACTGGGCGGCCACGGCGGCCAGGTTGAGCGTGGCGGTGGTGGACGGCGGGTGCAGCTCGCGGGGCTGCGGGTCGTCCTGCGGCGCGAGCGGCAGGCCGGTCCAGTTCCGGTCGTGGATCTTGTGGTGGACCATCCCGGCCAGCGGCCGGCCGGCCGGCACCTGCATGCGCAGCAGGAACTCCAGCTCCCACCGGGCCTCGTCGAGGATGTCGGGGACCTGGTTGCCGCGCTCCGGCACGCGCAGGGTGCTGTCGCCCAGCGCCGCGCCGCCGGCCGCCGTCTCCGCCGTCCTGGTCCGCTCGAACGCGTTGAGCAGCTGGTAGGTGGCGATGCCGCCGTTGACGACGTACTTGCCGTGGTCACCGGCGTCGTACCAGCCGCCGCGCACGTCGAGGGAGTGGTCGCAGACGCCGGGCTGGCAGGGCACGTCGGTGTCGCCCTGGTTGGGCGCCACACCGAGGTGGCCGGCCGGGCGGGCGTAGGCGGCGCCGATCAGGTCACCGTCGATCGGGGTGCCGCTGCGCTGGGCGTAGAAGAACTGGAGCGAGTCGGCGCGCAGCCGGTCGTAGAGGGTGCCGGAGATGTCGAACGGGTGGCTGGTCTCGCCGTCGACGACGAGGGTGTAGCCGGTGCCCGGGGTGCGGTACGCGGAGAAGTCGACGGTCTGCACCGGCTGCCCCGACGCCGGGTCGGTGCCGCGTGGTGTGGTGGTCCCGTCGGCCACGACGGTCCCGGCGGCCGACCGCAGCTGCCACGGCAGCGCCTCGGCGGCGTCGGTGACCACGGTGGCGTGCTTCGGCCCGCCGGGCAGGTAGCCGACCTGGTTGACCCGCACCCGCGGCCCGGTGTCCGGCTCGTAGGGCGGGGCGGCCTCGCCGCCGCGCAGGGACACGTTGTCCAGGCAGAACGTCTGCGCCTCCGCGCTGCCGCCGACCTGGAAGATCAGTTGCGCGCCGGCGTTGTCGGCCGGGGCGGTGAACGTCGTGGTGACGTGCCGTGCGGCGCCGGTGGCGGTCGCGTCGACGCTCGCGTACGTCGTGTAGGGCGCGCTGCCGAGCTGGAGCACCGCCCGCAGCGCCGCGCCGGGGGTGGCGGAGATGTCGAAGGACAGCTCGTACTCGGCGCCGGCGATCAGCGGCACGGCGTCCTGCCCGATGCCGGCGTCCCAGGGGTTGGCGAGCCCGCCGGCGACGGCGGTGCAGAGCCGGCCGTCGCTGACCCCGAGCTCGCCGGTGCCGTAGGAGAACCAGGGGGACGTGCCGGCGCTGAAGTCGCCGTTGCGCAGCTGTTCGGGGGCGTCCGGCGGCACCTCGGCGCGGGCCGGGCCGGCGGTGCCGCCGGCGAGTGCGAGGGTGGTGGCCGCGGCGAGGGCGGTGAGCCGGCGTCGGGATGGGGTCACGGAGGTTCCTTCCGTGCGCGGGGACGGGTCGGGAGCTGGGAGCGCTCCCAATGCGGTCCGATGTTTCCAGCGCGCTGCGCCGCTGTCAATCGATCCGGTCCGATGGCCGCGCGCCGCGCCGACAGTGAGATTCACCGCGCCACGTAGCATGGTCCTGATCTCCTAGAGACAACCGAACCCTCCAACTGGCAGGCTGCGTCCCATGACCCTGAAGCTTCGTTCCGTCGGGGCGAGCGACCGTGGGCTGATCCGCAGTGGCAACCAGGACGCCCAGCACGCCGGCCGGTGGCTCGTCGCCGTGGCCGACGGCATGGGCGGCATGGCCGCCGGTGACCTGGCCAGCCGCATCGCGATGGACGCGGTCACGCCGCTGGACGTGGAGACTCCCGAGGACGGGCTGGTCGCGGCCCTCCAGGGCGGCATCGAGCTGGCCACCGCGCGGATCCGGCAGGCCGTCGAGGAGGACCCGGAACGCCAGGGCATGGGCACCACCCTCACCGCGCTGCTGTTCGCCCGCACGGGCAGCTGCCTGGCCCTCGCCCACGTCGGCGACTCCCGGGCCTACCTGTTCCGGGAGGGCGTGCTCAAGCAGGTCACCCGGGACGACACCTTCGTGCAGATGCTGGTCGACCAGGGCGTGATCACCGCCGAACAGGCGAGCAGCCACCCCCGCCGGGCCGTGGTGACCCAGGCGTTGCAGGGTGACGAGGTCTCCCCGACCTACGCCACCATGGTCCCCTGGGCCGGCGACCGCTGGCTGCTGTGCAGCGACGGGCTCTCCAACGTGGTCCGCCCCGACACCCTCGCCGAGGTGCTCGGCGGCCATCCCGACCGCGAGGCGTGCGCGGCCAAGCTGATCGACCTGGCGTTGCGGGCCGGCGGCCCGGACAACGTCACCGTGGTCATCGCGGACGTGGTCGACGAGTAGCCGGGGTCAGCGCCGGCGCGGGCTGGCCCGCCGGGTGGGCTCGGCGCTGGTGGGGTCCTCCGGCCACGGGTGCCGCGGATACCGCCCCCGCAGCTCCGACCGCACCTGCGGGTAACCGGTCTGCCAGAACGAGGCCAGGTCGGCGGTGACCGCCACCGGCCGGCCGGCCGGGGAGAGCAGGTGCAGCAGCACCGGCACCCGGCCGTCGGCGATCCGCGGCGCGGCGGCCCAGCCGAACGTCTCCTGGAGCTTCACGGCCAGCACCGGGGCGGCCGGGTCGGCGTAGTCCAGCCGGATCCGCGATCCACTCGGCACGGAAAGCCGCTCCGGCGCCAGCTCGTCGAGCCGCGCCGCCTGCCGCCAGTCCAGCAGCCGGCGCAGCGCCGCCGCCACGTCGACCCGGGCCAGGTCGGCCCGGCGGCGCGCGCGGGCCAGCTCCGGGCCCAGCCACGTCGGCGCCGCGGTGAGCAGCGCGGCGTCGGACACGTCCGGCCACTCGTCGCCGAGCGCCCGCCGGCAGAAGGCCAGCCGCCGGCGCAGCGCCATGGCCTCCGGCGTCCAGGTGAGCAGGGCCAAGCCCTCCTGGCGCAGCCCCGCGAGCACCGCCTCGGCGAGCCGCGCCGGATCGGGTGCCGCCAGGGGCCGGTCGACCAGCTCGATGGCGCCGAGCCGGACCACCTCCCGGGCCACCACGTCCCCGCCGGACCAGCCGACCTCACGGGCGTCGCGCAGCAGCGGCCCACCGGCCTCCCGGGCGGTCGCCTCGTCCACCGGGGTGGCCAGCCGGATCCGCGCGGTCGGCGCGCCGGGGGAGCGGTCCGCCACGGCAATGGCCAGCCATTCCGATCCCACGAGCCCCGACCCGGCCGCCAGCTCCGCGGCGGTCCCACCGGCCATCAGGTAGGCGGACCCGCCCGCCCGCCGCACCCGCGCCAACCGCTCCGGGTACGCCAGCCCCACCACGATCCCCGCGGCCAGGTCATCCGGGAGCCGTCCCGCGCGGGGAGGGGGCGGGGTGGGAAGGGCGGTGCGCAGGCGGCGTACCTCGGCGCGCCAGCGGGCGGTCGCCGCCGGGTCCGCCCCCGTGCGCAGGCGGCGCCACAGGGCCGTGAGGTCATCTCCGGCGCCGCCCAGCGTCTCCTCGGCCAGCAGCGCCACGATCTCGGCGGCCCGGTCGGCGCTGACTCGTTCCGCGCCGTCGAGCAGCGCGCGGGCCAGCCGGGGGTGCGCGCCGGCGGACGCGATGGCCCGGCCGCGGGCGGTGATCCGGCCGTCGGCGTCGACCGCGCCGAGCGTGGTCAGCGTGTCCCGGGCGACGGCCAGCGCGGCCGGCGGCGGGGGATCGGGCAGCGCCAGGCCGGCGCCGTCCGGGGTGCCCCAGGCGGCCAGCTCCAGCGCGAACCCGGTCAGGTCGGCGGTGGCGATCTCCGGCTCGGGCTGCGGAGCGAGCCGGGCGTGGGTCGCCTCGGACCAGCACCGGTAGACCGCACCCGGCGCCTCCCGCCCCGCGCGGCCGGCCCGCTGGGTGGCCGCCGCCCGGGACACCGGCACGGTGACCAGCGCGCCCAGCCCGCGGGCCAGGTCGGTGCGGGCCACGCGGCTCAGCCCGGCGTCCACCACGACCCGGACGCCCGGCACGGTCAGGCTGCTCTCCGCCACGGCGGTGGCCAGCACCACCCGGCGCCGCCCGGGTAGTGGCGTGAGGGCCGCGTCCTGCGCCGCGCCGGAGAGCCGGCCGTGCAGGGGCAGCACGGCGACCGCCTCGCGCAGGTCGGCCAGGCGGCCCGCCATGGCCGCGATCTCGCCGGCGCCGGGCAGGAAGACCAGCACGTCCCCGTCCCGCTCGCGCAGGGCCCGGCGCACCGTCCCCGCCACGTGGTCCAGCAGCGCCGGGTCGACGCGGCCCGCGCCGGGCGCGGCGACCGGGCGGGGCGGGGGCGCCCAGATCCGGTCCACCCGGTGCAGGGCGGCGTCGGCCCGGACCACCGGCGCGGCAGCGCCGCCGCCGAGCAGCGCGGCGAACCGGTCCGCCTGCGGGGTGGCCGACATGGCCAGCAGCCACAGGTCCGGCCGGAGCGTGCCGCGGGCCTCCACGCCGAACGCCAGGGCCAGGTCGGCGTCGAGCTGCCGCTCGTGGACCTCGTCGAGCAGCACCGCGCCGACGCCGGGCAGCTCCGGGTCGTGGTGCAGCCGGCGGACCAGCAGGCCGGTGGTGACCACCTCGATCCGGGTCCGCGGGCCGGTCCGGCGCTCGCCGCGCACCGCGTACCCGATCCGGTCGCCGACCCGCTCCCCGAGCAGGGCGGCCATCCGGTGCGCGGCGGCCCGCGCGGCCACCCGGCGGGGCTGGGCGATCACGACCCGGCCGGGAACCTCGCCGGCCACCGCCAGCGGCGCGAGGGTGGTCTTGCCGGTGCCCGGGGGCGCCACGAGGACCGCCGCGCCGGCCGCGTCCAGCGCCTCGACCAGCGCCGGCAGCACCGGCCGGACCGGCAGGTCCAGGGCGACGTCGGAGAGCACGGACCCACTCTCGCACCCCGGGCCGGGCGGCCGGCGCCGGGTCCTGTTCGACTTCTCACATTGACCGTGACCGTTTCCTCGCGTGGAGTGACGGGATGGCGATGATGGCGTACGACGAGAGGTCGGCCGAGGCCTTCGCGGCGACCCGGCACGTGCCGGCCGACGGCCTGGCGAGCTGGCGCGCCGCGGTGGCCCGGCACCTGCCCGCCGGGCCCGGGAAGCGGGTGCTCGACGTGGGCGCGGGCACCGGCGCGTGGGCCGCCGCCTTCCGGGCCTGGTACGGGGTGGACGTGCTGGCGGTCGAGCCGGCGGCGGCCATGCGGGCCCGCTCGGCGTACCCGGGGATGGTGGCCGGTCGGGCGGAGGCGCTGCCCCTCGCGGCGGCCGGCCTGGACGGCGCGTGGCTCTCCACGGTGGTGCACCACCTGCCCGACCTGCCCGCGGTCGCCGCCGAGTTGCGCCGGGTGCTGCGGCCCGGCGCGCCGGTGCTGATCCGGTCGGTCTTCGCCGGACGGGGCGGTGGCGTCACGCTGTTCCGCTGGTTCCCGGAGGCGCTGCGGGTGCTGGAGGGTTATCCCTCGGTGGCCGAGGTCTGCGCGGCGTTCGAGCCGGCCGGGTTCGCCCCGGTCGCGCTGGAGCCGGTGCCGCAGGTCAGCGCGCCATCGCTGCGGGCGGCGGCCGAAGGGCTGCGCCGCGCCGCGCACACGCCGCTGGTGCTGCTCGACGACGCCGACTACGACCGGGGGGTACGCCGGCTGCGCGCCGCGGCGCGGCGGACGCCGGACGCCCCGGTGGTCGACGCGCTGGACCTGCTGGTGCTGCGCTGAACGCGGAACGGCCCGGCCGGCGCAGCGCCGACCGGGCCGGAGTGGACGTCAACGGTGGCCGGGCCCGCCGACCCGGCCACCGCCGCCACCCCCCTAGTACGTTCCGTCGAGCTGCCCGCGCAGCTTCGTGAGCGCCCGGGCCAGCAGCCGGGACACGTGCATCTGGGAGACGCCGATCTGCTCGGCGATCTGGGACTGGGTGAGGTTGCCGTAGAAGCGCAGCGTGAGGATCTTCTGCTCGCGCTCGTCGAGGGTGGCCAGCGCGGGCCCGAGGGCGACGCGCAGCTCGGCCAGCTCGAACTCGCCGTCCTCGCCGCCGAGCATGTCGCCCAGCTCGGTGGCCCGGTCGCCGTCGCCCGTCGGGGTGGACAGCGACACCGCGTTGTAGGCGCGGGCACCCTCCAGGCCCTCCAGGACCTCTTCCTCGGTGAGGTTGAGGTGGCCGGCGATGTCGGCGACGGTCGGCGAGCGGCCGAGGGTCTGCAGCAGCGTGCTGTTGGCGTCGGAGATGGCCAGCCGCAGCTCCTGGAGGCGGCGCGGCACCCGGATGTCCCAGGTGCGGTCGCGGAAGTGGCGCTTCAGCTCGCCGATGATGGTCGGGATGGCGTAGCCGGCGAAGTCGACGCCGCGGGACGGGTCGAACTTGTCGATCGCCTTGATGAGGCCGACGGCGGCGGTCTGCGCCAGGTCGTCGGTGGGCTCGCCCCGGCCGCTGTAGCGGTGGGCGAGGTGGTTGGCGAGAGGCAGCCAGGCCTCGATCGCCCGGTCGCGCAGCGCGGCGCGCGACGGGTGGTGGGCGGGCAGTGCCGCCATCGCGTGGAGCAGGTCGGCGGCGCTGTCGGTGAGCGCCCGCGGGTCGAGCTTCTCGGAGGTGGACGGCGTTCTCGTCGCCGGCTCGCTGATCGTGTGCGCGGTCATGGGTGGTCCTCCCTGCACCTCGTCCGCGAAACAAAAAGACGTGACGCTTCGGTTTAGCTTCAGTTAGGCCGTTCGGAAGCCACCTTAACCTGATCGGCCTGAGGAAATCTAGCCGAAAGTACGATGTACTTAAGCCGTGTCTGGGCACCGAACGGCATGAAGCCGGGCATACACCCTTTGGACGGCCGCGCGGGGCCGGCTGGCCGTACGGACGAACCAGGGGACCGACCGGTCAACATGAAACCCGACACTCGGTTCAGACTGTCGCCATTCCGTCGTTGTCCCGCCAACGGGACCGCCCGTAGCGTCCAGGGTGTACACGTCTACGGAGGCACCGTGCTGGATCCCGCCGCTCCGCAACTCGTCGTCAACGCCCGGACGCTGCTGTTCAGCTGGCTCCCGGCAGACCCCGACGCCGTCGCGGCGCTCGTCCCGGCCGGCCTGCGCCCCCGTCCGGACCGTGCGGTGTTCCTCTGCCAGTACGTGGTGGACGACGAAACCCAGACCTCGGGGTTCGGCGCGTACTCGCTCACCTTCCTCGGTGTCTCACTCACGGACATGGACCCGCCCGACGGTGGGACACCGGGCGGCTGGTGGACGCACTACCTCGCCTCCAGCCCGCGCGTCCGGCAGTACGCGTCCGCCCGGGGCGCCCCCGCCGGGCCGGGGGAGACCCTGCTCGACGTCCGGGGCGGGCGGCTGACCGCCGAGACGTGGGCCGACGGGCGGCCGCTCGTCCAGGTCACCGCCCGGGTCGGGCACACCGGCACCGAGGCGTACAACGGCCACCACCGCTACCTCACGGCGCGCGACGGCGAGCTGATCGTGGCGGACTACCCGTACGTGGCCGAGCCGGTGTCGCCGTTCGAGGTCGAGTCGGTGGAGTTCCTCGCACCGGAGCACCCGGTCTACGCGCTCCGGCCGGCCAACCCGCTAGAGGTCTGCTGGGGCTTCTACTCGCCCCGGGTGTCGTTCGCATACCCGGCGCGGCCGAACGCGCTGGACGAACCGCTGCCCGCGGCCGAACCGGTCGCGGCGGCTCACCAGGTGCCGGCGCGCCGGGCGCGCAGCGGCCTGCCGTCCGGGTCGTAGACCAGCCGGTACGCCGGCAGCGCCCAGAGCCGCGTACGCCAGGGCAGCCGCTCCGGCCGGTGCGGTCGCAGCCGCCCCGGCGGGCGGGGGCCGACCCGCCCGGACTCGTGCCACCGCTCCAGCTCCGCGGCGGCCGCCGTGATGGCCGCGACCGCGTCGGCCGGGTCGAGCAGGTCGTGGTCCTCGCCGCCGTCCGGATCCCGGTCCAGGTGCTCACGCCACAACCGCAGCCGCAGCTCGCGGGCGAACACCCGGGCACCGTCGCCGAGCCCCGCCGGGTCGGCCGGGGCCCGCTCGTCCCGGGTCTCGTCCAGCACCGCGCAGGACAGCTCGCTGTCGTGGGTCCACGAGCGGCGGTTGAAGTTGTCGCTGCCCACGCTGGCCCAGACGTCGTCCACCACGCACACCTTCGCGTGGACGTACACCGGGGTGCCCTCGTGGTTCTCCACGTCGAAGACGTGCACCCGGTCCGGCGCGGCCCGGTGGCACAGCGCGAGGGCCTGCGCCCGGCCGACCATGTTGGGTGGCAGCGCCAGCCGGCCGTCCACGTCCGGGTGCCGGGGGACGACGGCCACCAGGTGCAGCTCCGGCTGCTCGCGCAGGGCCCGGGCGAAGAGGTCGGCGACCTCGGTCGACCAGAGGTACTGGTCCTCCAGGTAGATCAGCCGGCGGGCCCGGCGGACCGCCTTCGTGTAGCCGCGGGCCACGGTCCGCTCGCCGTCGGGGGCGAACGAGTAGCGCGGGCGCACGGCCGGGTAGGTGCGCAGCACCTGCACGTGGTGCGGACCGCAGGGGGGCGGGTCGGCGGGCTGGTCGGGCAGCGGGTCCGGGCTCAGGTCCGAGCCGCGGAGCCGGTCCCGCAGGTACGCCATCGGGTTCTCCGAGTCCAGCGGCATGGGGTCGGTCCACCGCTCCCGGAAGGTGGTGTCCAGCGCACCGACCACCGGCCCGCGCAACGCGAGCTGGACGTCGTGCCAGGGCGGGTGCGGGCCGTACCGCGGGGACATGGTCACCGGCTGCGGGTCCCCGCCGTGCGCGGCGTGGTCGCGCCGGCTGTGGCAGAGGTCGATCCCACCGGCGAAGGCGATGTCCCGCTCCGGGTCGCCGGGGCGGCGCAACACCACGAGCTTCTGGTGGTGCGAGCCCCCGCGGCGCACCCGCTGGTCGAGCAGCACCTCCCCGCCGGCGGCACAGATCGCCTCGCTGAGGCTGCGGTTCTCCTCCTCGCTGTAGGAGAGCGCGTCGAGGTGGGAGCGCCAGATGAGGCCCTTGACGACCACGCCGCGCTGGGCGGCCCGGGCGAACAGCTGCACCACGGTCGGGCCGTCCGGCCGCATCCGCTCGTCCGGGTCACCGCGCCAGTCGGTGAAGAAGAGATGGTCGCCGGCCCGCAGCTGCTCCACCTCGCTGACCAGCCGGTCGAAGTACGCGCCGCCGTGAATCAACGGCTCGGCGAGGTTTCCGCTCGTCCAGACGGGTAATTCAGACCCCGGGTTGGCGCGTTCCTGTGCGGAGAGGAACCACTGTCGCATCGTCACGTTCCAGCCCCCCGAGGTCGACAACGTCCTCACGGTAGGACCCCCGGCACGGCCCCGCACGCCGACGGTTTCCGTCGGTGGGGCGCTCGCGTGGGGGTGCACCGACCCTGGATCGCGAAACCGAGGAGGCCAACACATGTCCGCCGAGACGCCGAACACCGTGACCGAATACCGCGAGCAGGCGGTGGAGGGTGAACGGGGGGCGCTGGTGGCGGTCTTGTTGATGGTGATCCTCGGGGTGGCCGGCATCTTCGCCGTCTCCTGAGACCGCCGGCGGGCGCCCCGGGACACCGGGACGCCCGCCGGATCGAACGGTCAGGGGCGGTCGCCCTCGCCGCCGCTGTGCGGCATCCGCTCGGCCGGGATCACCCCGAGCCGGCCGGCCTGGTAGTCCTCGACCGCCTGGACCAGCTCGGCCCGGGTGTTCATGACGAACGGGCCGTAGTGCGCCACCGGCTCGCGGATCGGCTGGCCGCCCATGATGTAGAGCTCCAGCGCCGGGGTGTTGGCGTCCTGGCGGGCGTCGGCGGTGACGCGCAGCGCGTCGCCGGGCCCGTGCACGGCGAGCTGGCCGAGGTGGATCGGCCGGCGGTCGGTGCCCACCGTGCCCCGGCCGGCCAGCACGTAGACCAGCGCGTTGAAGTCCGGCCGCCAGGGCAGGCTCAGCTCGGCGCCGGGCTGGAGCGTCACGTGCGCGATGGTGATCGGGGTGTGGGTGGAGCCCGGCCCCCGGTGCCCGGCGACCTCGCCCGCGATCACCCGGATCAGCGCGCCGCCGTCGGGCGTGGTCAGCAGCGCCGACTCCTTGCCGCGGATGTCCTGGTAGCGCGGCGGGTTCATCTTCGCCACGCGGGGCAGGTTGACCCAGAGCTGGAGGCCGTGGAAGAGGCCACCGCTCAGCACCAGGTGCTCCGGCGGCGCCTCGATGTGCAGCAGGCCGCGGCCGGCCGTCATCCACTGGGTGTCGCCGTCGGTGATGCTGCCGCCGCCGCCCTGCGAGTCCTGGTGGTCCATGATCCCGTCGATCATGTAGGTCACCGTCTCGAAGCCCCGGTGCGGGTGCCACGGGGTGCCCTTCGGCTCTCCCGGGGCGTAGTCGACCTCGCCCATCTGGTCGAGGTGGATGAACGGGTCGAGCTCGGTCATCGGGACCCCGGCGAAGGCCCGGCGGACCGGGAAGCCCTCGCCCTCGTAGCCGTTGGGCGCGGTGGTCAGCCGGCGGACCGGGCGGAAGGTGGTGGACTCGCCGAGCTCCGGCAGGCGGGGCAGGACGAGGACGTCGTCGACGGTGATCGCGGGCATCGCGGGCTCCTTACTTGTCGGCCGGGGTGGACGACGCGTCGCGGTCGGCGCGCAGGCGCCGGCCGAGCCGTTCGAAGACCCGGGTGAGGCAGGCGACCTCGGCGTCGTCGAGGTCGTCCATGAGGTGGGTGCGCACGGAGCGCAGGTGGTGCGGCGCGGCCTCCCGCAGGGTCAGCAACCCGGCGGCGGTGAGCACCGCCTCGCTGCCACGCCGGTCGTCCGGGCAGGACTCCCGGGCCACCAGGCCGCGCTTCTGCATGGAGGAGATCTGGTACGTCAGCCGGCTCGGCGAGAACACCAGCCGGCCGGCCAGCTCGCCCATCCGCAGCCGCTGCCCGGGCGCCTCGGAGAGCAGCACCAGCACGTGGTAGTCGGCGAAGCTCAGCCGGCTGTCGTCGCGCAGGTCGTCCTCGAGCTGGGTGAACAGCCGCTGGCTCGCCTCGATGTACGCGCGCCAGCAGGCCAGCCGCTCGGCGTCCAGGCTCTCCGTCATGACCACGAGACTAGCACTATTTAAAATTTCAACAAGGCCGTCGCTGCGGTGGTGAGCCGCGCAACAGTGGGGTCGTCCGGCGGTGATTTTCGAATCTGAACCAGCGGGCGGGGCTAGGGTCGGAGCGTGGACGATCTCGACGTGCTGGACTGGCGTGAGCGGGTAGCCCGGCTCTACCTCTCCGACCTCGACCTGGCCGGCTTCCGGGCCGCCCGGGAGGAGCTGTTCCGCAGCCACCCCAGCAGCCCCGTGCCGCCCGCCGACCGGCCCGGCTTCACCGGGCTGCGCTGGTATCCGCCCGACCCGGCGGCCGTGGTCGAGGCGCCGCTGCGCCCCGCCTCGGGCACCGAGGCCATCGACACCGGCGGCCCCGACGGCGTGGTGCGCTACCGGCGGGTGGCGGTCGCCGAGACGCCCTGGGGGCCGCTCACCCTGTGGTGGATCGAGGCGTACGGGGGCGGGCTGTTCCTCCCGGTGCGCGACGCCACCTGTGGCGCCGAGAGCTACGGCGGCGGGCGCTACCTGACCGACACGGTGAAGGGCACCTTCGGGCGCGGCCTGACCGTGCTGCCCGGCAACCGGGTCCGCCTCGACGCCAACTACCTCTACAACCCGAGCTGCGCCTACGACGACCGGTGGGCCTGCCCGCTCGCCCCGCCGGAGAACCGGGTCGACGTGCCGATCCGCGCCGGCGAGCGGTCGTACCACTGAACGGCCGACGCCCCGGCGCGACGGTGCGCCGGGGCGTCGCGGGACCGACCGGTCAGCGGGCGGTGGTGCCGGTCGGGGTCAGGTGCATCCGGCCGAGCAGCTGACGGGCCTGGTCGGCCACGTCCGCGTCCACGGTGACCGCGTACTGGCTGGCCCGCAGCGAGCTGGCCGAGGTGAAGTCCCGCTGGCCCCCGGTCATGGCGTGGGCCACCGCGCCGAACACGGCGCCCCAGATCGCGCCGATCACCAGGCCCGCCAGGATCACCGCGACCCAGTTCCCCGCGGTGAAGATGCCGAACAGCAGCCCGATGAACAGGCCGAACCACGCGCCGGTACCCGCACCGACCAGGGCGGCCCGGCCCGTGGTCAGCCGGCCCATCACGGTCTCGACCAGCGTGAGGTTGGTCCCCACGATCGCGGTCCGTTCCACCGGGAACCGGTTGTCGGCCAGATAGTCCACCACCCGCTGGGCGGACGGATAGTCCGGGTACGACCCGATCGTGACGGTCGGCGGGCCGGTCTGGGGCCCGTGTCCGTCTCCGCTCGGCGGCAACGGACGGCCGCCCGGACCGGACGGGAGGTTGTCGCTGCCCGGCATCCCGGGCCGCCAGGCCGCGGTCGGGCTCGAGGAACTGGTCATGAGCATCCTCCTTCGTCAACCCGCCGCGTTCCCACCCCCGTCGGCCGGTAACGCGCCCGCCCGGACCGATGGCCGCGCATGCCGGCCGCCGGTCCGGGGTAGCCATCCGGGTGCGGACCGGACGGATCAGCGAGCACGGTTTCCTCGCCGACGGGCACAGCGCGGCCCTCGTCGACACCGCCGGCTCGGTCAACTGGTGGTGCCCGCCCCGCTTCGACGCACCGTCGGTGTTCGGGCGGCTGCTCGACGACGCGGCCGGGCACTGGAGCATCCGGCCCGTGGGCGAGTTCACCAGCACCCGGTCCTACCTGGACGACACGCTCGTGCTGCGTACCGTCTTCACCACCGCGACGGGGACGGCGGCCGTCACCGACGCCCTGGCGCTGGAGCCGGGCGCGCGCGGCCACCGGATCGGGCTGCGGTCGCCGCGGGTGCTCGCCCGGGTGGTCGAGGGGCTCGCCGGCGAGGTGCCCATGCGGGTCGACTACGCGCCGCGCTTTGAGTACGGCCGGGTCAACGCCTACCTCACCGAGACCGACGGGGTGATCGGTGCGACGGGCGGCGGGTGCCGGCTGGAGCTGCGCGCCAACGTGCCGCTGACCTGCGGCGAGGGCGCCGCCTGCGGGCGGTTCACCGCCCGCGCCGGCAGCACCCACCACTTCACCCTCGGGTACGCCCCGACCTACCGCGGCGGCGCGCCGGCGCTGCCCGACGCCGACCAGGTGCTGGCCGACGCCGTCGCCGGGTGGCGGTCCTGGGCCGCCCTGCACCAGTACGACGGCGACTACCACGACCTGGTCCGCCGCAGCGCCATGGTGGTGCAGGGCATGACCTACGGGCCCAGCGGGGCGGTGGTCGCGGCGGCCACCACCTCGATCCCCGAGGAGCTGGGCGGCGACCGCAACTACGACTACCGCTACGTCTGGCTGCGCGACTTCAGCCTCACGCTCCAGGCGCTCTGGCTGGCCGCCTGCCCGGATGAGGCGGACCGGCAGTTCACCTGGGTGGCCCGGGCGATGGGCCGGATCGACGACGAGCCGGTGCCGATCATGTACGGCGTCGAGGGCGAGCGGGACCTCACCGAGCACGACCTCGACCACCTCGCCGGGTACGCCGGCAGCCGGCCGGTCATGGTCGGCAACGACGCCTGGCGGCAGCGGCAGACCGACGTGCTGGGCGAGGTCCTCGACGCGGCGTGGCTGATGCGCCACTACCTCGACCCCATGTCGGCCGACGTGCGGCACCTGCTGCACGCCCTCGCCGACCAGGCCGCGGAGCAGTGGCGCCGGCCCGACGCCGGGATGTGGGAGGCGCGCGGCACCGAGCGGCACTACCTCTCGTCCAAGGTGCAGTGCTGGACCGCGCTGGACCGGGCCGTCCGGTTCGGACCCCGGATCGGGGAACCCGCCGACCTGGCGCGCTGGGCGGCCGCCCGCGACGAGGTGCGCGCCGCGGTGCTCCGCCGGGGCTGGAACGACCGGGTCGGCGCGTACACCGGGGCTTTCGGCTCCGACGAGCTGGACGCCTCGGTGCTGATCATGCCGCTGGTCGGCTTCCTGCCCGCCGCGGACCCGCGGATGCGCGCGACGATCGACCTGGTGGAGCGGCGGTTGTCCCGCAACGGCCTGCTGCGCCGCTGGGGCGACGACCCGGCGGGCTTCCTCATCTGCTCCTTCTGGCTGGCCGCCTGCCTGGCCGAGGCCGGCGAGCTGGACCGGGCCCGGCGGCTGTTCGCGCAGCTCGCCGGGCGGGTCAACGACCTGGGCCTCTATGCCGAGCAGGTGGACGAGACCACCGGGGAGCAGCTGGGCAACTTCCCGCAGGCCTTCTCGCACATCGGCCTGATCGACGCCGCGGGCCGGATCACCGCGGCCGCCGCGCGGCTCGGCGCCCGGCCGCCCGTGCCGACCGGCTTCATGGAAGGCGGCTGAGCCCGGCGCCCGGCCGCCGCGGGGCGCGCCCGCGCGACAGCAGGCCCGGCGGCGGGCAGGATCGGGGGATGGAGCTGGTCATCATGGCCGACACGCACGTGCCGAAGCGGGCGCGGGACCTGCCGGCGCCGCTCTGGGCAGCGGTCGAGGCCGCCGACGTGGTGCTGCACGCCGGGGACTGGGTGGACGTGTCGCTGCTGGACGAGCTGGAGGCCCGGTCCCGCCGGCTGGTCGGGGTGTACGGCAACAACGACGGGCCGCCACTGCGCGCCCGGCTGCCGGAGGTGGCCCGGGTCGAACTGGGCGGGCTGCGCGTCGCCGTGGTGCACGAGACCGGGCCGAAGACCCGCCGGGAGGAGCGCTGCGCCGCCGACTTCGGTGACTGCGACCTGCTGGTCTTCGGGCACTCCCACATCCCCTGGGACACGGTGGCCCCGGGCGGACTGCGGCTGCTCAACCCCGGCTCACCCACCGACCGGCGGGCCCAGCCCCACGCGACCTACCTGACCGCGCGGGCGGCGGCGGGACGGCTCGACCGGGTCGAGCTGCACCGCCTGCCCCCGCGCTGACTCACCGGCCGCGGCCGGTCTCCGCCTGGAGCTCGTCGATCCGGCGGGACGCCTCAGCCTTGGTCAGCCCGTCCGGCACCTCCTCGCCGGCCTCCCGGGCCAGGGTGTGCAGGTACGACTCCTGCGCCGCCGTCGGCGGCTCGTCGCCGGTGACCCAGTCGTCCGGGTCCTTGACGGCGGCGTCCGGGTTGACGGGGGCCTTGCTGCCGTTGTTGTTGCGGTCGGCCATGGTGATCACCTCTCCTCGAACACGTGTACCACTACCCCCGTCCCGCGCCCTTCATGCCGGGCCGCGGCCTACGATCATCGGCGTGACGGCGGACCGGGCGGGCGTGGTGGTGGTCGGCGCGGGCATCGCCGGGGTGGCCTGCGCCACCGAGCTGGCCCGGGCCGGCATCCCGGTGGAGGTCCGGGAACGGGCCCGCGTGACCGGCGGGCGGATGGCGAGCAAGCGCTTCGACGGCCGCACCGCCGACCTGGGCGCCGCCTACTTCACGGTCGACGACCCGGACTTCGCCGCCGTCGTCGAGGCATGGCGCGCCGGCGGGCTGGCCCGGGAGTGGACCGACACGCTGGTCGCGTACGGGCCGCAGGGGCGCGAGGACGTGGCCGGCCCGATGCGCTGGGCGGCCCCGCGCGGGCTCCGCTCGCTGGTGGAGCATCTGGCCGGTGACCTGCCGGTGGTGCACAACCGGCTGGTCATGACGGTCGAGCCGGGCCCCCGGGTGGACGGCCGGACCGCCGGGGCCGTGGTGCTCGCCATGCCGGGCCCGCAGGCCGCCCTGCTGCTCGACCCGGCGCTCGAGGCGGCCACCCGGGCGGTCGAGGCCCAGCGCTGGTCCGCCGCGCTGGCCGGGGTGCTGCGCTTCCCGGCCCGCCGCTGGCCGGACTTCCGCGGCGCGTTCGTCAACGGGCATCCCGTGCTGAGCTCGGTCTGCGACGACGGGGACCGGCGCGGCGACGGCGCGCCGGTGCTGGTCGCGCACACCACCTCCGAGTTCGCCGCCGGGCACCTGCTCCAGCCCACCGCCGCCGGCCCGGCGATCGAGCAGGCCGTCCGCGACCTGTTCGGCCTGCCCGAGCCGGCCGAGCTCACCCACGTGCACCGCTGGACGTACGCGAAACCGGTCGCCGGCGGTGCGGGGCCCTACCACCTGGACGACGACGGGATCGGCCTGGCCGGCGACGCCTTCGGGCGGCCCCGGGTGCAGGGCGCGTGGCGCTCCGGCCGCGACCTGGGCCGCGCCCTGGCGGCCCGGCTCCTCGCGGACCGTGGCTGACCGGTGCCACTGCGCGCAGGCGCCCCGTCACCCACGGGTATTCTTCGTCGCGGAGGTGTACGCGCAGTGAACGGTGCCGGCGGTCGGCCGGGGAAGGGCACGGCCGGGGTCGACCGGTCGCCGTTCCCGGAGGGTGGCTTGCGCCACGACGCGCTGTTCTACGCCGACGACCGGGACTACCGCGCGGCCGTCGAGGAGTTCGTCGAGGCGGGCCGGGCCGCCGGCGAGCCCGTGCTGGTCGCCGTACCCACCGACCGGCTCCACCTCGTCCAGCCGCTGCTCGCCCCGCTCGACGGTGTCGAGCTGGCCGACATGGCCGTGATCGGGCGGAACCCGGCGGCCATCATCGCCACCACGCTGCGGGGTTTCGTCCACCGGTTCCCGGGCCGCCGGGTCCGCGTCGTCGGGGAGTCGCTCTGGCCCGGCCGGCGGCCGGCCGCGTACCGGCACTGCGTGGAGCACGAAGCGATCATCAACCTCGGCCTCGCCGACCAGCCGCTCACGATGCGCTGCCTGTTCGACCGGTCCCGCCTGCCGGCCGGGACGCTGGCCGATGTCGCCGGGACCCACCCCTGGCTGGTCAGCGGGGGAGTGGCCCGGCCCAGCGCCGGCTACCGGTCGCCCCGGTCGGTGCTGCGCCGGCTCGCCCGCCCGCTGCCCCCGCCGCCCGGCGACGCGCTCACCGAGCCGGTCCGGCCGGAGCGCCTGGGGTCGCTGCGCGCGGCGGTCGCCGCCGTCGCCGAGGCCGCCGGTCTCGCCGCGGAACGGGTCGACGACCTGCGGATCGCCGTCACCGAGCTGGCCTCCAACGCGCTCACCCACGGCACGGGCCCGGCCATCGCCCGGTGCTGGGCCGCCGCGGGCGACCTCGTCTGCGAGGTGAGCGGCCCGGGCGAGCTGACCGATTCCCTGGCCGGGCGGATCCCGCCGCCGGCGACCGCCGTGCGGGGCCGGGGCCTGCTGCTGGTGCACCGGCTCTGCGACCTGGTGGACGTGCACGTCGCCGACGGGGTGACCACCGTGCCGGCTGCACCTGGAGCTGCCGGCCGCCCGGGTGCCGGCGCAGCGGTCAGCCCCGGACGCCGTCCAGGGCGGGTTCGTCCGCCCGGCCCCGCTCTGAGGCGTCCCGGGTCCGCTCGCCCTCCCGGTCGAGCAGCTGCATGACCGGTGTGGCGGCGATCCCGTGCACCACCACCGAGACCACCACGACCAGGCCGACCGTGGCCCAGACCAGCTCGGCCTGCGGAAACTCCATCTTGCTGGTGGCATACGCCAGGTAGTAGAACGACCCGACGCCGCGGATGCCGAACAGCGAGATCACCCAGTGCTCGGCCGGGCGGCCCGGCGCCCCGCGCAGGGACAGCCAGCCGGCCAGCGGCCGGATCACGAACACGAGGGCGAGCCCGACCAGGGCCGCCGGCCAGGTCAGCGGGGCGAGCAGGCCGCCGATCACCGCGCCGCCGAAGAGCAGCAGCAACAGCACGGTGAGCAGCCGCTCGACCTGCTCGGCGAAGTCGTGCAGCACGGAGTGGAACTCGTGGGTGCGTTCCGCGGCCCGGATCGCCCGGGCGGCCACGAAGACCGCCAGGAAGCCGTACCCGCCGACCACCTCGACCAGCCCGTACGCCAGGAAGGTCGCGGCGAGGGCCAGGAAGCCCTCGGCGTGCCGGGCCAGCCGCAGGTTGCTGGGGGCCCGGAAGAACAGCTTGCCGAGCAGCCAGCCGACGAGCAGCCCGCCGCCCACCCCGACGGCCAGCTTGTAGAGCACGTCGACGGCGAGCCAGTGGGCCAGCCAGTCCGCCGGGGCGAGGCTCGTGGTGGCGATCGCGACGGCCGCGTAGACGAAGGGGAAGGCCAGCCCGTCGTTCAGCCCGGCCTCCGAGGTGAGCGCGAAGCGCACCTCGTCCTCCGAGTCCTCCACGTCGGTCGGCTCGCCCACCTGCACGTCGGAGGCGAGCACCGGGTCGGTCGGGGCGAGCGCGGCGCCCAGCAGCAGCGCCGCGGCGGGCACCAGGCCGGCCCACCACCAGCCGAGCACCGCCACGGCGGCGATGCACAGCGGCATGGCGATCGCCAGCAGCCGCCACGTCGACGACCAGCGCGCCCAGCTCAAGGGCCGGTCGATCTTGAGCCCGGCGCCCATCAGCGCGACGATCACGCCGACCTCGGTGAGGTGGGTGGTCAGCTCGGGCCAGCGCAGCGGATCCGGGGTCGGCAGCCCGGTGGGCAGCAGGAAGACGAGCATGCCGAGGCCGAGGAACGCGATCGGCATCGACAGCGGCCGGCGTTCCAGCACCCGGGGCAGGATGCCCGCCAGCAGCGCCCCGACGCCCAGCAGCGCGAACGCGACATCGACCGGTTCCACGGCACCACCCTTCCGCCGCCCACGGTGTCGGGCAGGTGGTCACCAGTGCCCGGAAGCGGTGCCGGCTATGCCTCCGTGTCCGTCTTCTCCCCGGTGGGGCCGGTCACCGTCTCGCCGGCCCGGCGGGGGGCCCGGACCGACCTCGCCGGGTCGGTGAGGGCGGCGATCGCGCTGTCGGCGAGGCCGTCCAGCAGGGCTGCCGGGTCGTCGTAGACGGCCACGGCGCCGGAGCCCGCCAGCTCGCCGCGGCTGGTGCCGCCGCAGGTCAGGCCGATGCAGGGCACGTCCAGCTTGCCGGCGGCGGCGACGTCCCAGACGGAGTCGCCGACGAACACGACCCGCTCGGCGGAAAGCCCCGACTGGGCCAGCGCGGCCTCCAGGATGTCGGGAGCCGGCTTGCTCTCCTCCGCGTCCGCCGAGGAGGTGACCGTGTCGATCACGTCGTCGGCGTCGAGGGCGGCGCGCAGGGCGGCCACCTCGTGCTCGGCCGCCGAGGTGGCCAGCACCACCCGCAGCCCGCGCGCCGCGCAGGCGCGCAGCAGGTCCACCGCCCGGGGCAGCGGCGCCAGCCGTTCCCAGTACTCGGCGTACAGCGCGTCGTGGGTGTCGCGCAGCTTGCCGTCGGCGTCCCGGTCCCGCTCCGCGCCGAGCAGGTGGTCGAGGAGCTTGTCCGAACCCATCCCGATGGCCCGGTGGATCCGTGCCATGGGCACCCGGTGGCCGCCCTGGCGGAGCGCCTCCCACCAGCTCACGGTATGGAGAAAGGTGGTGTCGACCAGGGTGCCGTCCACGTCGAAGAGGACGCCGCAGCGGTTGTCGTCAGGCATGGCGCTTCTCCTACCCGCCCGGGGCCGCGGCGACGCGTGGTCTCAGTCCGCGGGGATGAGGATCTCGAACCAGACCGTCGAGCCGCGCACCGTGGGGTCGGTGCCCCAGGCGTCGCTCAGCTCCTCGATGAGCCCCAGCCCGCGCCCCCGGCTGCTCAGCGTGTCGGTCTGCGCCCGGGTCACCTGCCCGCGGGTGCCGTAGTCGGCGACCGAGACCAGCAGGCGCTCCGAGCTGAGGTCGATCTCGACGCGGGCCGCGGTGCCGGCGTGCAGCAGGGCGTTGGTGGTCAGCTCGCTGGTGCAGAGCACCGCCGCCCCGACCACCCCCTCGGGCACCTGCCAGTCGGTGAGCTGGGCCGTCATCCAGTGCCGGACCCGGCTCGGCGCGGTCGGCTCGGCCGGCACCTCCATGCTGGCCGACCGGCTCGGCCGGACCGCGTGCTCCACGGCCAGCACGGCCACGTCGTCCTCCGTGGCGCCGGGCACGGCGGCCGTCGCCACCGCGCAGAGCGCCCGGGGATCCCCGCTGGTCGCGGCGCTCACCGCGGCGCCCAGACCGGTCAGCCCGGCGGTGAGATCCTGCCAGCGCCGCTCCACCACCCCGTCGCTGAAGAGCAGCAGGGTGTCGCCGGGGCGGAACGGCACGGTGACGGTCCGCGGGCGGCACCCCAGGCCCAGCGGCGGCGCGGGCGGCACCTCGACGTACTCGGCGACCGGCTCGCCCTCGGCCGGGGAGCGCCGGATCAGCGGTGCGGGATGGCCGGCGCTGGCCAGGACGATCCGCTCCCGGTCGGCCTCGATCACGCCGAACACCACGGTCACGAAGAGCTCGTGGGTGCCGCCCTCCATGCCCAGGCTGGCGACCAGCCGGTCCAGGCCGCCGAGCACCGCGTCCGGCCGGGGGTCGGAGAGGGCCAGCGCGCGCAGCGCGGCGCGTACCTGGCCCATCCGGGCGGCGGCCTGCACGTCGTGCCCGGCCACGTCGCCGAGCACGACGCCGAGCGCGCCGGTGGGCAGCACGAACGCGTCGTAGAAGTCGCCACCGGCGGCGTTGCCGTCGACACCGGGGTCGTAGCGGGCGGCGATCCGCAGCCGGGGCAGGTCGGGCAGCTGCTCCGGTAGCATGCTGCGCTGCAACAGCTGGGCCGTGCCGTGCTGGGTCTCGAAGCGGCGGGCCCGCTCGGCGGCCTGGCCGACCAGCTCCGCCGAGGCGGCGAGCAGCGCCCGTTCCGCGGGCGACCAGGGGTGAGCGGCCTGGTAGCCGACGGTCAGCGCACCGCGGATCACCGTCGAGCGCAGCGGCAGCGACGCGAGCGACCGGATCTTCTGGTCGTGCCGGTCCGTCGCGGTGTCCCGCAGCGGCTGGCCGTCGGCGACGAAGGACGGCACGCCGCTGCGCGCGGTCACCACGATGGGGATCGCCGAGTCGGCGGGCATCCGCCGCCACAGCGGGGGCAGCCGCTCGTCGGCCTCGTCCAGCAGCTCGCCCCGGACCCGGCGGACCATCCGCCAGGCGGAGCCCTCGTCGACGACGAACGAGACCCGGTCGGCGTCGAAGGAGTGCAGGCAGTAGCGCAGCGTGACCCGGGCGACGTCGTCCAGGTTGAGGGTGCCGGAGAGCGCCGCCGCGAAGTCGCTCAGGCTCTGCAACTGCTGGGTGACCTGGGTCGTCTGGGCGGCCACCGTGAGCACGCCGATGATCCGCCCGGTGGAGTCGCGGACCGGGGAGTAGCCGCGGGTGAACACCGCGGGCTCGGCGGGACCGCCCTGCTGCCGGTCGACCGGCAGCACCGCCTCCCGCGCCAGGTAGGGCTCGCCCCGCCGGTAGACCCGGGTGACCACCTCGCCGGCGTCGGGATCGTGCCAGAGGTCGGCGAACACCTCCGCCGCCGGCCGGCCGAGCGCCGCCGGGTGCCGCTCGCCGATCAGCTCCGCGTACCCGTCGTTGTAGAGCAGGACCAGGTTCTCGCCGTAGAGCAGGGCCATCGGCACGGGGGAGGCCAGCACCAGGTCGACCACGGCGCGGACCGCCGGATCCCAGCTGTCCGGCGGGCCGAGCGGCGTGTCCGCCCACGGGTGGGCCAGGACGACGGCCGCGCCGGACCCGGTTCCGCCCGGTCCGGCGGGCGCTCCCGGGGTGGGCGCTGATGGCGAGGGGACCCGCCCGACGGTGCCTGGCATGACCGCAGCCTAACCGGAGCCTGGCGGTCAGGTTTCGATCACGCCCGCGCGTCGGCGGCCGGGCGGGCGTAAAGGCAGGTCAGGGCCCGTTAGGCCGTCCATGTCGGGAAATTGCCCCGGGTCGGCTCGGCGTGCCGCCGACCCGACCGGGTATGCGGGCGGCGCAGTTCACGCGACAGGAGGGACAACATGCCGAAAACCCTCGCGGTCGGGCAGGCCGACATCGGTGACGCCCTGACCGATTTCTGGAGGTCGGTGCTGCTCTTCATCCCGAGGGCCATCGCGTTCATCGCGATCCTCGTGGTGGGCTGGCTCATCGCCCGAGCCGTCCTCAAAATCGTGGACGCGGCACTGGAACGGGTGGGGTTCGACCGCGCCGTCGAACGTGGCGGCATCAAACGCGCGCTCGAACGTACGAGATACGACGCCAGCGACATCCTGGCCAAGTTGGCCTACTACGCGGTCCTGCTGTTCACCCTGCAGTTCGCCTTCGGGGTGTGGGGACCCAACGCGATCAGTGACCTGATCCGGGGTGTGGTCTCGTGGCTGCCGCGGGCCTTCGTGGCGATCGTCATCGTGGTCATCGCCGCGGCCATCGCCAACGCGGTGCGGGACCTGGTCTCGGGCGCGCTCGGCGGGCTCTCGTACGGCAAGATCCTGGCCGACCTGACGGCGGTCTTCATCCTGGCGCTCGGCGTGATCGCCGCGCTGAACCAGGTGGGAATCGCCACCACGGTCACCACGCCGGTGCTCATCGCGTTCCTCGGCACCATCGCCGGGATCCTGGTGATCGGTGTGGGCGGTGGTCTGGTGAAGCCGATGCAGGCTCGCTGGGACCGGTGGCTCGACCGGGCCGCCGAGGAGTCCCGGGCGATCAAGGAACAGCGCCAGTCGCAGGGCGCCGGTCGCAGCGACTACGAGCGGCAGATGGCCGATCGGGGCGGTCAGCCCGCCCCGGCCACTCCGCAGTCGTCGATGTCCGGGGCGCAGGGCACGTACCGGTCCGGCAACGTGGGTGACGAGACCCAGCAGTTCCGCCGGCCGAACGGCTGAGGGACAGAGGGCGACGAGGGTGTCCGCGGGGCGATCGCGGGCACCCTCCGCCGTGTCTCAGGCCAGGTCGCGGGGGTCCAGCGCGCGGGTCAGCAGGCAGACCGCGAGCAGGCGGGTGAGCACCCAGTCGGACTCGGACCAGTCGATCGGCTCGGCCGGCGGTTCCCAGCCGTGCTCCCGCGCCGCGTCGCGCACTCCCTCGGCGTACCCGGCCAGCGCCGCCACGGTCAGCGGGCGGCGGTCGCCGTGCAGGCTGTCGCGGACGCCGGCGGCATGCTGGTCGACCGCGGCGAGCAGGCCGGGGTTGGCGGCGGCCGCGGCGAGGCCGGCGGTGCCGACGGAGGCGGTGAGCGTGGTGAGGCTGGACCTCGCGGCCACGGCCGCGGAACGGGTCGCCACCCGGTTGTTCGGCACACGCATGGTGACCGAGGCTAGCCCCGTCGGGAGCGGGGCGACCTCCGCCGACCGGACGATGCCCGGGTCGTCCTGGTGACGCCCTGCCCCGTCCGCCGGGATTGAGTCGCGCGTCCGGGGGCAGAAGGGAAACCGCGCAGAGCGCGCAGCCGACCCCGCGGAGGAACGGAATGGGACAGCAGGTCGACGGACCGGATCAGGCGCACCGCCGGCCGGCCGGCGTGAGTGACGCCACGGTCGAGGCCCTCGGCAAGCTCAGCGAGGCCCTGGAATGCGTCGAGCGGGCGCGTGGGCACCTCTACTCGCTGCACCAGCTGATCGGGCACGCCGACCTCATGCTCGACGACGCCGTGGCGCTCTTCCGCTCCGCCGGGCACCCGGAGCTGGCCGGACGGATCGAGGAGGACCTGCTCGGCCGCAACGTCATCGCGGGACGCTGGACCTTCCAGATCGTCGAGGACTTCGACGACGGCTACTACGCGCTCTTCCGGGAGCTGGACCGGCAGGCCCGCGACGAGCTGGCCGGCGGCCGGCGGCACCTCTACGAGGCGGAGATGAAGGAACGCCGCCGCAGTCCGGGGCGGCCGGGGCACGAGGCGCGCCCCGCCGAGGGCTGATCAGTCGGAGGAGCGGACCTGCGCCGTGCGGCGGACGCCGTCGTCGGCGATGATCACGGTCGCCACCATGAGCGCCACCACGAGGCTGAACAGCCAGGAGCTGTCGTCGGCCAGCTTGGCGGCGACGGGGGCCTGGATCGCGGCGAGCAGGAAGCCGAGCCACGCCAGGCGGCGCTGACGCTGGGAGAGGAAACCGGAGCCCTGTTGCATCCCGAAAGTCTTACGCGGGCCCGGGGCATCGCCGTCAGCCGTTCGGCCGATTCTGGATGGGCTGACCGTTTTCCCAACCGTCCGTATCTTACTTTTTGTCCGTTCGGTTGGCCGCCACGTCACCGGCCGTCCGCCCGGCCTGTCGGGCCCCGTGCGGGGTTCGGCAGGATGGGGCCTCGTGTCCCGCGCCCCCGCCCCGCCGCGCCCGTCCCTGCTGCTCCTGGCCTACCTGGCCTTCGTCAGCCTCGGGCTGCCCGACGGCCTCATCGGGGTCGGCTGGCCCTCCATCCGGCTCGACCTGGACGTGCCGACCGAGGCGGTCGGCGTGGTGCTCACCGCGGGCACGGTGGCGTACCTCACCTCCAGCGTGCTGGCCGGGTTCACCCTGGCCCGGCTGGGCGTCGGCTGGCTGCTCGCCGGCAGCACGCTGCTGGCCGGCGTGGCCCTGACCGGCTACGCGTCCACCCCCGCGCTCGCCGTCATGGTCGGCTTCGCGCTGGTGCTCGGGCTCGGCTCCGGCGCGATCGACGCCGGTCTCAACGCGTACGCGGCCGCCGCGTTCGGCCCCCGGCACATGAACTGGATGCACGCGTTCTTCGGGCTCGGGGTGGCGATCGGGCCGCTCATCATGACCGGGGTGCTCGGTGCCGGCTTGAGCTGGCGCTGGGGCTACGCCCTGGTGGCCGCCGCCCAGCTCGCACTGGCCACCGCGTTCGCGCTGACCGTGCGGCTCTGGCGCGGCGACGCGCCGGCCGGCGCGGCCCTGCCGCCCGATCCGATCGCGCCGCAGGTGGTTCCCGGCGAGCCCGCCCCGGCCGCGCCGCGGGCCTCGATCGGCGCGACGCTGCGGTTGCCGGCCGTGTGGCTCGGCGGGGCCGCCTTCGCCGTCTACGTGGCCATCGAGGTGTCCACCGGCCTGTGGGCCTTCCTGCTGCTCACCGAGGGGCGCGGGCTCTCCGCGGCGGTGGCCGGGCTCTGCGTCTCCGGCTACTGGGGGAGCCTCTTCGTGGGGCGGGTGGTGCAGGGGGTGGTGGCGGAGCGGCTGGGCAGCGGCCGGGTGCTGCGGGGCAGCCTGCTCGGCATGGCCGGGGGAGCGGTGCTGACCGCGCTGCCGGCCCCCGGCTGGGTGACCGTCGCCGGTCTGCTCGTGGTGGGTTTCGCGGCGGCCCCGGTCTTCCCGCTGCTCACCCTCACCACGGCGGAACGGGTGGGCCGCGACCACGCGGACCGGACCATCGGCCTCCAGATCGGCGCGGCCGGGCTGGGCGCCGCCCTGGTGCCGGCCGCGGTCGGGGTGCTGCTGGCCCGGGTCTCGGTGGCCGCGCTCGGCCCGACGCTGGTGCTGCTCGCCGTGGCGCTCATCGTCCTGCACGCCGCCGGCGCCCGGCAGGCCCGCCACGCCGGCTGAACCCGGTCGTCCCGGGTCGCCTCACATGTTGTCCGGGCCGGTCCGGCCGGTGGTCGACGGCCGGTACGCCCGGTCGGCGTCGGTCATCTCCCGCCGCTCGGCCTCCGGGCCGGCGCCCCGGTCCACGGCCTCCGGACCGTGGCCGAACGCGGCCTCCTCGCCGGCGTCGTTGCCCGTGGCGTCGTCCGCCTGCCCGTCGAGGGTCGACCGGGCGATGGCCCGGTCCAGCTCGTGCAGGGGAGTGCGGTCCTCGTCGCGCCACACGTGGCTGTCGTTGTCGGTCATTCCCCTGCGGTACCCGGGCCGGATGATCGCAAACGATCCCCGGCACGGCGATGGCCGCCGGAAAACCGGCGGCCATCGGGGTCCGTGTGCGGGGGACGATCAGGGGGTCGGCCGGTCGACCTTGCCGCGCCAGGCGCCGGTCTCCTGGCCGCGGCGCTCGATGAATTGCTTGAACCGCGCCAGGTCGCCCTTGGCCCGGCGGTCGACCACGCCCAGCTTGTCGCCGGCCTTCTCGACCGCCCCCTGCGGCTCGAACTCCATCTGCAGCGTGACCCGGGTGTTCCCCTCGTCGAGGCGGTGGAAGGTCACCACACCGGCCTGCTGGGTGCCCCCGGTGGAGCGCCAGGCCACCCGCTCGTCGGGCAGCTGCTCGGTGATCTCGGCGTCGAACTCGCGCTTCACGCCGGCGATCTCGACCGTCCAGTGGGTCATCGTGTCGGAGAGCTGCCGGACCTCCTGGACGCCCTCCATGAAGTGCGGAAACTCCTCGAACTGCGTCCACTGGTCGTACGCGGTGCGGACGGGGACGGCCACGTCCACGTGCTCCATAACGCCACTCATGTCAGTGTTCCTCCTGTCCCGCCGGTGTTCGCTCGCGGACCGTGGGCCGGTCCGCTCACCAGCGCGTCGTCTCGTTCTTGTGCCCGAGCGCGGCCCACACCTCGGAAACCGTCTGGTATCGGGTGCCCTCGGGAAGTCCTTCCAGGGCGGCGACGATGTCGTCGGGCGCCTGGTTCTCCCGGGCGTTGGCCACCAGCGTGTCGCGGTCGCCGGGCAGGGCGCTCAAGGTGATGAACCGACCGAGGCGGCTGCGTCCCTCGACGTCGTCCATGCTCATTCCCTGCGGGTTGCCGCCGCGGCTCGCGCCGGCCGTCATGGTCTTCGGCTCCGGCTGATCCTCGCCGGCCGGCTCCGGCTGGCGGGACTCCTCGACGCGCGAGCCACCGGCACCCGGTCCTTGGACCAGGCCGCTGACGTCCTGAGCCATGTTCTCGTCAACCCTGGGCGAGTGCTTGCTGCTGACTCGTTCCATGCCCACAGACATGCCCGAGGGGGCCGCCGGTAAACCGATGCCGGCCGGTCGAGCCGGTCATAAGGGCTGAACCAGGCGAAAGGTGGTCAGGAATCCGCCGGGGCGCGGGGCGGCAGAACGGGCTCGCTGGGCTCCTCCACACCGGCCTGCATGACCCGGCCGCGCTGGAGTTCGGCGTTGACCTGGACGCCGAGCATGAGCGCGCAGTTGGACAAGTAGAGCCAGACCAGGAAGGCGATGACCGCGCCCAGGCTGCCGTAGGTCACGTCGTACGAGCCGAAGTTGGCCACGTAGAGACCGAAGCCGAAGGAGGCGACCACCCAGGCCAGCAGGGCCAGCGCGCCGCCGGGGGTGAGCCAGCGGAACCGGGGCTGCCGTACGTTCGGGGCGATCCAGAACAGCAGCGACAGCAGGGTCATGGCCACCAGCGCGAGCAGCGGCCACTTCGCCACCGTCCACACCTGGCGGGTGAGCCCTCCGGCGTGCAGCCGGTCGCCCACGAAGTCGGTGACCGGGCCGCTCACGATCAGCCCCAGCGCCACCACGGCGAGCAGCACCAGCGACACCGCGGCGAGCCCGATCTGCACGGGCCGCAGCCGGTAGAACGGCCGCCCCTCCTCGACCCCGTAGATCGCGTTGGACGCCCGGGTGAACGCGCCGATGAAGCCGGACGCCGACCAGAGCGCACCGAGCAGGCCGAAGCTCAGCAGCACCTTCGCCGAGCCCTGCTGCTCCACCACGTTGCGCACCACCGTGACGAAGGCGTCGTTGCCGACCACCGAGCCGGCGCCGATCTCCCGGGCCAGGTCGATGACGGTGTCCACGGTGCGTGGCCCGTCGGAGACCAGCCCGACCAGGGCGACCACCACGATGGTCGAGGGAAAGAGCGCCAGCACCCCGTAGTAGGTGAGCGCGGCGGCCCAGTCGGCGCAGTTGTCCTTCACGAAGTTGCGTCCGGCGCGGACCAGCACCCCGCGCCAGGTGGCCCAGCTCAACTGGCGTACCCGCCGGGGGATCCGGGCCCGCTGCCGGCCGCCGGCCGCCGCATCCGTCGCCGTCATGACCGCCTCCTCCGCGCCGCCGGCGCACCTCCGGCAGGTGGCCCGGGCGGTACCCGGTGGGGGAAGCCGACAAACCGGTGCCGGTTTGTCCTGGACCGGTGCGGGAATTCGTAGTGGATCCCACGGAGACGGAGGAGGACGAGATGCCCGGGCGCGAGGTACTGCCCAGCACGCTGAAGCGCTCCCCGGACAAGGCGCAGCGGACCTGGGAGAAGACGCACGACTCGGCGGTCGAGACGTACGGCGAGGGGGAGCGGGCGCACCGCACCGCCTTCGCCGCCGTGAAGCACGAGTTCGAGAAGGTCGGCGACCACTGGGAGCCGAAGGGGCGCAAGGGCCCGAGCGACCGGCAGGCGGCCGGCGGCGGCCCGGCCCGGCGGGCTCCCACGGCCGGCGGGGTGGACGCCAACGCCAAGAAGGAACACCTCATGGAGGTGGCGAAGAAGCTCGACGTGCCGGGCCGGTCCCGGATGACCAAGCCGGAGCTGGTCAAGGCGATCGAGAAGGCCAACAACAACGCCACCCGCGAGGCCCGCGGCGGCCGCTGACCGGCCGGTGCCGACACGGGAGCCCGGGACCGCGCAGGTCCCGGGCTCCCGTCGTGCCGCTCACCAGTGTCCGCCGCCCGGCGCCTCGATGTGCACGGCCTTCACCGTGCTGAACTCGTCGAGCAGCTCCGGGCCGTACCCGAAGCCCTGGCCGCTGCCGCGGCGCGGCTGCGCGGCACCGCCCGGCGCCCCCCCGAACACCGCGTTGACCTTCACGGTGCCGACCGGCAGGTCCCGCCAGGCCCGGTGGGCGTGGCTCATGGAGCCGGTCAGCACCGTGGCGGCCAGCCCGTACGGTGAGTCGGCCGCGCAGCGCAGCCCCTCGCTGAACGAGTCGACCACGACCACCGGGGCGACCGGCCCGAAGGTCTCCTCGCGGACCAGCGCCATCTCGTGCCGGCAGTCGCTGACAACCGTCGCCGGGTAGAACGCCCCCGGCCCGTCCGGCACGCTGCCGCCGGTGCGCAGCCGCGCGCCCTCGGCCACCGCCGCCGTGACCTGCCCGTGCACGTGGTCCCGGTGCCGCCGGTCGACCAGCGGCCCGAGCTGCGTCCCCGGGTCCCGGCCCGGGCCCAGGGCCAGCGCCTCGGCCCGCTCCACCAGCGCGTCCACGAAGTCCTCGGCCACGTCCCGGTGCACGTAGATCCGCTCCACGGCGACGCAGATCTGCCCGGCGTTGGCGAAGCAGCCCAGCGCGGCCTGCTCGGCCGCCCACACCGGGTCCACGTCCGCGTCCACCACGAGGGGATCACTGCCGCCGTTCTCCAGCAGCACCTTCGCGCCGGTACGGGCGCCCGCGGCGGCGATCGCCCGGCCGGTGGCCGTCGAGCCCACGTGGGCGATCACGTCCACCTCCTGCCCGGCCAGCGCCGCGCCCACCTCGGCGCCGCCAGTGAGCAGGGACAGCACGCCGGCCGGCAGCGCCGAGTCCAGGGCCCGGGCCAGCAGCCAGCCGGTCGCCGGGGTGCGCTCGCTCGGCTTGTACAGCACCACGTTCCCGGTGACGAGGGCCGCGCCGAGCAGGCCGCAGGAGACCGCCACCGGGTCGTTCCAGGGGGTGATCGCAGCGACCACGCCGCGCGGCTCGGGGGCCATGAAGTCCAGCGCGGAATGGGAGCCGTGCAGGGTCCGCCCGCCCCGCACCGGGCCGAGTTCGGCGTACTGTCGCAGCGTGCCGATGCCCGCCGCCACGCCACCGCGCGCGTCGTCCAGCGGCTTGCCCATCTCCGCCGTGGTGGCCTGCGCCAGCTCGTCGGCGACGGCCTCGACCGCGTCCGCCGCGCGGTGCAGCGCCGCCGCGCGCTCCGCCGGGGCCGTCGCCGCCCACTCGGCCGTCGCGCCCCGGGCGGCCTCGACCGCCTTGGCCACCTCGTCCGCCGTCGCCATCGGCACGGTGGTCACCGGGGAGCCGTCGGCCGGATCGTGTACGACCAGCTCGCCCCCCTCACCACCGGCACCCCAGACTCCACCTATGAGCTGCGCAACCGTGTACATGCGGCAGTGGATGCCCCGACCCGGGCGAGGCAAACGCGTTTCGCCCGGTAACCGGCCGGGTAGGCGGATCGGATGATTTCGACCGCGGACGCCGTCGTGATCGGCGCCGGGCACAACGGACTGGTGGCCGCGAACCTGCTGGCCGACGCGGGCTGGGACGTGCTGGTGCTGGAGGCCACGCAGGTCCCCGGCGGGGCGGTACGCTCCGCCGAGGTGACCGCCCCCGGCTACCTCAGCGACCTCTACAGCTCCTTCTACCCGCTCGGCTACGCCTCGCCGGTCCTGCGCGGCCTGGGCCTGGAGCGGCACGGGCTGTCCTGGACCCACTCCCCGGACGTGCTGGCCCACCTGCTGCCGGACGGCCGCGCCGCCGTCATCAACCGGGACCTGGACGCCACCGCCGCCTCGCTGGAGACGTTCGCGCCCGGCGACGGCGACCGCTGGCGGAACGCGTACGCCGACTGGCGCCAGGTGGCCGAGCCGATGCTCGACACCATCACCAGCCCGTTCCCGCCCGTGCGCGGCGGCCTGACCCTGCTGCGCCGGCTCAAGGTCTCCGGCGCGCTGCGGCTGGCCCGCCGGCTCGTGGTGCCGGTGCGCAAGCTCGGGGACGAGCTCTTCGCCGGCGAGGGCGGGCCGGCGCTGCTGGCCGGCTGCGCGCTGCACACCGACCTGTCACCGGAGGAGGCCGGCTCCGGGGTGTACGGCTGGCTGCTCGCCATGCTCGGCCAGCAGGTCGGCTGGCCCGTGCCGGTCGGCGGCGCGCAGCGGATCACCGACGCGCTGGTGGCCCGGCTCGTCGAGCGCGGCGGCCGGATCGAGTACGGCGCCCGGGTCGACCGGGTGCTCACGGCCCGGGGCCGGGCCATGGGGGTGCGTACCGCCGGCGGCACCGACTGGCGGGCCCGGCGGGCGGTGCTCGCCGACGTTCCCGCCCCGGCGCTCTACCTGGACCTGGTCGGCGCGGCGGCACTCCCGCCCCGGCTGGTCGAGGACCTGGCGCACTTCCGGTGGGACGGCTCGACGCTCAAGGTGGACTGGGCGCTCTCGGCGCCGGTGCCGTGGAAGAACCGGGCCGTCGCCGGCTCCGGCACGGTGCACCTCGGCGCCGACCTGAACGGGCTCACGGCCTACGCGGGGGAGCTGGCCCGCGGCGAGGTGCCCCGGAACCCCTTCCTGCTCGTGGGGCAGATGTCGGTGGCCGACCCGAGCCACTCGCCGCCGGGCACCGAGTCGCTCTGGTCGTACACGCACCTGCCGTTCCGCCGGGCCTGGCGGGCCGAGGAGGTCACCGCGCACGTGGAGCGGATGGAGGAGGTGCTGGAGGAGGCCGCCCCGGGCTTCCGCTCCCTGATCGTGGGGCGGCACGTGGCCGGCCCGGCCGACCTGGAGGCCGCCGAGCCGAGCCTGGTCGGCGGCGCGCTGGGGGGCGGCACGGCGGCCGCGTACCAGCAGCTGTTCCTGCGGCCGATCCCCGGCCTGGGCCGCGCGGACACCCCGGTGGACCGGCTCTACCTGGCCAGCGCCTCGGCGCACCCCGGCGGCGGCGTGCACGGCGCCCCCGGCGCGAACGCCGCCCGGGCCGCCCTGGCCCGCGACCGGGCCCTCACCGGCGATCTGTACGCGAGTGTGATCGGCGCGGCGCACCGCACCGTCTACCGCTGACCGGCCACCCGGCAGGGCGCACTCGTCGCTTCCCGTCACCGTTGGTGACCGATGCCCGCCGGCCGGCGCCCCTCCTCCGCCGCCTTTGCTCTGCAGCCGCATACGCAGCGGTGACGCAGGGTGTCCGGCCGGCGCCGGCGCGGGCGGCCGGGCGGTTGCTCGCCGCGCAGGTGGGGAGGGTGCTGCGGTGATGGCTGCAGAGCAAAGGCGGTCCGAGGCTTTGGCGGCCGGGACGACGAAGCCGCACGCTGCGTCATCGTGACGCAGCGTGCGGCCAGTGTCCGTGCGAGAGCGACCGCGACCGCGGGGGTCAGGTGTCCAGGTTGCGGTGGCGCGTGCGCAGCTTGAACGGCATGAGGGCGCTCTCGATCTTGGTGGCCGTGGTCATCTTCGAGGCGCCCTCGCGGCGCTCCTCGAAGCGGATCGGCACCTCGAGGATGGTGTGCCCCAGCTTGGTGGCCAGGTAGTGCATCTCCACCTGGAAGCTGTAGCCGTTGGACTGCACCCGCTGCAGGCCGATGTCGCGCAGCGCGTCGGCCCGCCAGATCTTGAAGCCGGCGGTGAGGTCACGGATCCGCACCCGCAGCAGGGTGTGCACGTAGAGGTTTGCCCAGCCGCTGAGCGCGCGCCGATAGAGCGGCCAGTTCTCGTCCAGCTCGCCGCCCGGCACGTACCGCGAGCCGATGACCACGCCGGACTGGGTGGAGAGCAGCGCCCCGAGCATGCCGGGCAGCGCCTCCGGGGGGTGCGACAGGTCGGCGTCCATCTGCGCCACGTACTCGGCGCCGTCGGCGAGCGCCCGCCCGATGCCGTCCACGTACGCCCGGCCGAGGCCCTCCTTGCCCGGGCGGTGCACCACGAGCAGCCGGTCCGGGTGCTCGATGGCCAGCTTGTCGGCGACCTCCCCGGTGCCGTCGGGGGAGTTGTCGTCCGCGACGAGCACCTTCAACCCGGGCAGCGGCAGCGCGAGGAGGCGCTCGACCAGCACCGGGAGGTTGCCCGCCTCGTTGTAGGTCGGAACGACGACGGTCAGGCGTGCGTCGCGCCACGGGGAGGGCAACTGCACGGGTTCGATCATCACGGACATCCTCGGTCGGCCGACAGGTTCACCTGAGAGGGTAGCCAGTCCTCTCCGCGCGGTCCGCACAGATGCCCGCCCGGAGGATTCCGGAGCGTCCCGCCGCGTGGGCACGTCACCGAAGGCGACGGGTCAGCCCGCCGGCCAGCGTCAGCAGCCCACCGACCGCCAGCGCGGAAACCGCGCGCTTGTGCGTGCTCACCCACAGTGCGGCGGAGTGCCCCCGGGCCCGGTCGGCGAAGACGCCCTCGGCGCCCCGGTCCTGCTCGTCGTCGCCCGGCCGGTTCAGGTTGTCGCGCCACGCCGCCGGGTCGATCGGCGCGTCGGTCTGCTGGCTGTCGTAGCCGTCCCGGGCCAGCTTCCGGTCCAGCAGTCCGGGGAAGAGGACGTTGCCCAGCCGGGCCCGCCAGGTCGGGCCGCCCACGTTCAGCTCGCGCGGCCCGCGGTCGGCGGCCCAGACGACCGCCCGCGCGGCCACCTCGGGCGCGAAGATCGGCGGCACCGGCTGCGGATGCCGGGGCAGGCGGGTGCGCACCCAGGAGAACTGGGGGGTGTTCATGGCGGGGAGCTGCACCATCGACAGCTTCACCCCGGGGCAGTCGTGCAGCAGTTCGGCCCGGAGCGAGTCGTTGAAGCCCTGCACCGCGTGCTTGCTGGCGCAGTACGCCGACTGCAGCGGGATGCCCCGGTAGGCCAGCGCCGAACCGACCTGCACGATGGCCCCGCGGCCGTGGGCGCGCATGTGGCGGAGCGCGGCCAGCGTGCCGTGCACCGTGCCCAGGTAGTTGACCTCGGTGACCCGGCGGAACTCCGCGGCGGTGATCTCCCAGGCCGGCGCGAAGACCGAGACCATCGCGTCGTTCACCCAGACGTCGAGCCCGCCGTAGTGGTGCACCACGTCGTCGGCGGCCCGCTGCACCACGCCCGCGTCGGCGACGTCGACCGGGTAGGTGCGGACCTCGGCGGCGCCGAGCCGGCGGCAGTCGCGCTCGGCGCCGGCCAGCCCGGCCGCGCCCCGGGCCAGCAGCGCCAGCCGGGCGCCACGCGCCGCGTACGCCCGGGCGACCGCGCGGCCCACGCCCGCGCTCGCTCCGGTGATCACGACCCGCTGCGTCACCGGTCCGCCTTCTGCCGGGTCGCGATGTCGGAGAGCCGGCGCAACGTCTCCTTGTTCCGCTGGTGCAGCACCAGGTCGTTGAGCTTGTTCCGGATCCAGCGCAGCGGCCCGGCGGCGAAGTCCTCGCCGATGGTGACCCGGGTCCGGCCGTCACCCAGCGGCTGCAGCTGGAACACCACGACCGCCTCACCGGCGGGCCACAACCCGGCCCGCACCACGAACCGGTGCGGGGCGTCGCACTCCAGCACGGTGGAGGTGTCCTGCAGCGAGAGCGGCCACGGGCCGGCCTTGTGGTGCAGCCGGCTGCCCACCCGGGGCCAGGTGTCGTCCACGTCCCGGACGTGCACGGTGCCGACCACCCAGTCGCTGTACGTCCACCCGTCGGCGAGCACGTCGAAGACCTGCTGCGGGGACGCGTCGATCACTTTCTCCACAATCGCCACCGGAACCCCATACCCCCGCCCCGACCGCCGCTAACGGGCGGTCGGGTTAGCTTCTCGGGGGCGGCGGGTAACGCCGGACCGGGCCGGTGGGAAGCGCGGTGCGGACCGGCCGTGCGGCACCGGCGGACGCGGCTCCGCCGAAGTTGATGTTTACTCCTCGGGGGGTCGGGAACCCGCCGCCCGTGCGACGGGACCACGAGCGGGATCAGTGCAGGTCAGCCCGGGTTGACCCGGGTGCTGACCGGTTCCCGCACGGCCTGTACGACGCGGTGCTGCTGGACCGGGACGGCACGCTCATCGAGGACGTGCCCTACAACGGCGACCCGGAGAAGGTCCGCCCGGTTCCCGGCGCCCGGGAGGCGCTGGACCGGCTGCGCGCGGCGGGGCTGCGCCTCGCGGTGGTCAGCAACCAGTCCGGCCTGGCCCGAGGCTGCTTCACGGCCGACGACCTGCGCCGGGTCAACGCCCGGGTGGAGGAGCTGATCGGACCCTTCGACACCTGGCAGATCTGCCCCCACGGCGAGCCGGACGGCTGTGCCTGCCGGAAACCGGCCCCCGGGCTGGTGCACGCCGCCGCCCGGGCGCTCGGCACCACACCGAGCCGCTGTGTCCTGGTCGGCGACATCGGCGCCGACATGGCCGCCGCCGCGGCGGCCGGCGCCGCCGGCATCCTGGTCCCCACCCCGGCGACCCGGGCCGCCGAGGTGGCCGCCGCGCCGACGGTCGCCGCCGACCTGCCGGACGCGGTCGGCACCATCCTCGCCCGGATGCGGCTGGTGGCCGCGCCCGAGCCGGCGCCCCGGCGCGGCACCGTGCTGGTGGCGCGCAGCGACGCGGCCGGCGACGTGCTGGTCACCGGCCCCGGGATCCGCGCGGTGGCGGCCGGGGCGGAACGGGTGGTGCTGCTCTGCGGGCCACGCGGCCGGGCCGCGGCGGAGCTGCTGCCCGGCGTCGACGAGATCATCGAATGGCCGCTGCCGTGGATCGACGCCCCGGCCCCGCCGGTCGACCCGGCCCGGATGCGCGCCCTGGTCGACCGGATCGCCGCGGTCGGCGCCGAGGAGGCGGTCGTCTTCACCTCCTTCCACCAGTCGGCGCTGCCCCTCGCCCTGCTGCTGCGGATGGCGGGCGTGCCGCGGATCAGCGCGATCAGCGACGACTACCCGGGCGCCCTGCTCGACGTGCGGCACCGGGTGCCCGTCGGGGTGCCGGAGCCGGAGCGGGCGCTGTCGCTCGCCGCGGCGGCCGGCTTCGGCCTGCCCGCCGGGGACGAGCCGGGGCTGCGGTTGCGCGCCGACCGGCTGCCGCCCGCGCCCGCGGCCGGCGAGCCCGGTTACGTGGTGCTGCACCCGGGCTCCTCGGTGGAGACCCGGGCCTGTCCGTTCGAGCTGGCCACCCGGATCGTCCGGGTGCTCAGCGCCGCCGGCTACCGGGTGGTGGTCACCGGCGGTCCCGACGAACGCGAGCTGACCGCGCAGGTGGCCGCCGCGGGCGGTCTCGACCTGGGCGGGCGCACCGGGCTCGGTGAGCTGGCCGCGGTGGTCGCCCGGGCCGGCGCGCTGGTGGTCGGCAACACCGGGCCGGCGCACCTCGCGGCGGCGCTCGGCGTGCCGGTCGTGAGCCTCTTCGCCCCGACCGTCCCCTTCGGGCAGTGGGGGCCCTACCGGGTGCCCACGGTCCGGCTCGGCGATGCCGGTGCGGCCTGCCGGGACACCCGGGCCATGCGCTGCCCGGTCCCCGGCCACCCCTGCCTCTCCGCCGTCGAGCCGGGGCGCGTGCTGGAGGCGCTGCGGCTGCTCGGGGTGCCCGCCGACGCACCCGAGCCGCTGGTCACCGTCCCCGGCGGGGTGGTCGGATGAACATCCTGGTGTGGCACGTGCACGGGTCCTGGACCACGTCGTTCGTGCACGGCAAGCACCGCTACCTGGTGCCGGTCACCCCGGACCGGGGGGCGTACGGGCTGGGCCGGGCGCGGACCTACCCCTGGCCGGACAGCGCCGTCGAGGTGACCCCGGCGGACCTGCGCCGGGCCGACGTGGACATGGTGCTGCTCCAGCGGCCCGAGGAGTTCGACCTGGCCTGCGAGTGGCTGGGCCGGCGGGTCGGCCGGGACGTGCCGGCCGTCTACGTCGAGCACAACACCCCGAAGGGCGACGTGCCGAACACCCGCCACCCCATGGCCGACCGCGACGACCTGCTGCTCACCCACGTCACCCACTTCAACGAGCTGTTCTGGGACAACGGCGGCACCCGCACCGCCGTGGTCGAGCACGGGGTGGTCGCGCCGGCCGTCGAGTGGACCGGGGAGCTGGACCGGCTCGCCGTGGTCATCAACGAGCCGGTCCGCCGCTGGCGGGTCACCGGCACCGACCTGCTGGCCCGGTTCGCCGAGCTGGCCCCGCTGGACGTCTACGGCATGAAGGTGGCCGGGCTCGCCGAGCACCTGGGCCTGTCGGCGGACCGGCTGACCAGCCACGACGACGTGCCGCAGCACGCCATGCACGCAGAGCTGGCCAAGCGGCGGGCGTACCTGCACCTGTGCCGGTGGACCTCGCTCGGGCTGAGCCTCGTCGAGGCCATGACCATGGGCATGCCGGTGGTCGCGCTGGCCACCACCGAGGCCGTGGAGGCGGTGCCGCCGTCCGCCGGCGCCCTCTCCACCCGGGTCGACGTGCTGGTCGAGGCGGCCCGGGGCCTGCTGGACGACCCGGCGGCGGCCCGCCGGGCGGGTGCCGCGGCCCGGACCGCCGCCCGCGACCGCTACGGCCTGGAGCGTTTCCTCGCCGACTGGGACCGGCTGCTGGAGGAGGAAGTATGCGCATCGCGATGATCTCGGAACACGCCAGCCCGCTCGCCGTCCTCGGCGGGGAGGACGCCGGCGGCCAGAACACGCATGTCGCGGAGCTCTCCGCCGCGCTCGCGGCCGCCGGTCACGACGTGCGGGTGTACACCCGGCTCGACGCGGTGGACCTGCCGGTGACGGTCCGCGCCCCGGACGGGTACGACGTGGTGCACGTGCCCGCCGGGCCCGCCGAGCCGATGGCGAAGGACGACCTGCTGCCGTACATGCCGGCGTTCGGGGAGTGGCTGGCCGAGCGGTGGCGCACCGGCGACTGGCAGCCCGAGGTGGTGCACGCGCACTTCTGGATGAGCGGCCTGGCCGGGCTGGCCGCCGCCCGCCGCACGGGGGTGCCGGTGGTGCAGACGTACCACGCGCTCGGCACGGTCAAGCGCCGGCACCAGGGCGCGCAGGACACCAGCCCGCCGGGCCGGGTCGGGCACGAGCGCCGGCTGGGCCGCGCCGTCGACCGGGTGGTGGCCCAGTGCCAGGACGAGGTCGCCGAGCTGGTCCGGATGGGTGTGCCCCGGTCCCGGATGACCGTCGTGCCGTCCGGGGTGAACCTGTCCACCTTCGCGCCGCTCGGCCCGGTCGCCGAGCGGGACGGCGCCCGGCCCCGGATCCTCACCGTCGGGCGGCTGGTCGAGCGCAAGGGCTTCCAGGACGTCATCCGGGCCGCGGCGCTGGTGCCGGACGCCGAGTGCGTGGTGGTCGGCGGCCCGCCGGCCGGGCTGCTGGAGACCGACCCGTACGCGCTGCGGCTGCGCGCGCTCGCGCAGTCCCGCGGCATCGCCGACCGGGTGAAGCTGATCGGGGCGGTGCCCCGGGAGGAGATGGGCCGCTGGTACCGGTCGGCGGACGTGCTGGTGGCCGCCCCCTGGTACGAGCCGTTCGGGCTCACCCCGCTGGAGGCGATGGCGTGCGGCGTACCCGTGATCGGCACCGCCGTCGGCGGGCTGATCGACACGGTGGTGCCCGGCCGGACCGGCGACCTCGTGCCCGCCCGCGACCCGGCGGCCCTCGGTGCGGCGATCCGCGCGTTGCTCGGGGACCGGTTCCGCCGGTTCGCCTACGCCACCGCGGCGCTGGAGCGCGCCCGGACCCGCTACTCCTGGTCCACCACGGCCGACCGGCTCGCCGCGCTGTACGCCGAGGTGGCCACCGTGCGCCGGCCCTCCCGGGTGGTCGCCTGATGGCGGCGCCCACGCCGGCCGTCGGTGGGACGGTGCTGGAGGACCACCTCACCCGGCTGGCCGCCGCGCTGCTGCCGCTGCGCGACGCGGAGCAGCTGCTGGCCCGCTGGGGCGGCGAGCTGGCGAACCGGCTGGCCACCGGCGGGCGGCTGCTGGTCGCCGGCAACGGCGGCAGCGCCGCCGAAGCCCAGCACCTCACCGCCGAACTCGTCGGCAAACTCCGCGACGACCGCGAACCACTGTCCGCCATCGCCCTGCACGCCGAAACCTCCGCCCTCACCGCCATCGGCAACGACTACGGCTACGACGAGGTCTTCGCCCGCCAGGTCCGCGCCCACGGCCGACCCGACGACATCCTCCTGCTCATGTCCACCAGCGGCACCAGCACCAACCTCCTCACCGCCGCCCAGGCCGGCCACGACACCGGCCTGCGCTGCTGGGCCTTCACCGGCCCCGCCCCCAACCCGCTCGCCGGGTCCTGCCACGAGACCCTCGCCATCGACTCACCGGACAGCCAGGTCGTGCAGGAGCTGCACCTGGTCGCCACCCATGTGCTCTGCGAGTACGTCGACCGGGCGCTGCCGGCGGCGCTCGCCGCCCGCGCCGCCGACCCGGTGCCGGCCGACACGGTGCGCGCCGGCGTCGAGGTGGTGCTCGGCGACGGCCCGGACGGGAAGGTGCAGGCCCGATGAGGAGGTCGAGCATGACGGGACCCGTGGTGGTGCTCGGTGACACGCTGCTGGACCGGGACGTCGAGGGGGTGGTGAACCGGCTCTGCCCGGACTCCCCGGTGCCGGTGCTCGAGGAGACCACGCACGTCGACCGCCCCGGCGGCGCCGGCCTCGCCGCCGTCTTCGCCGCCGCGCAGGGCGCCGACGTCGCGCTGGTCACCGCGGTGGCGGACGACGCCGGCGGCGCCCGGCTGGGCACCCTGCTGGCCGCCGCCGGCGTGCAGTTGTACGCGCTGCCGCTGGCCGGGGCGACCCCCGAGAAGATCCGGCTGCACGCCCGCGGCCGGGTGCTGCTGCGCCACGACCGGGGCGGACCGGCCGGCGACCCGGGCGAGCCGAGCGAGGCCGTGCTGCGCCTGCTCGCCACCGCCTCCGCCGTGCTGGTCAGCGACTACGGCCGGGGCGTCGCCCGGCACCCGGCACTGCGCGCCGCGCTCGCCGCGACCCGGGCGCCGGTGGTCTGGGACCCGCATCCGCGCGGCCCGGCCGCCGTGCCCGGCGTCAGCCTGGCCACACCGAACGAGTCCGAGGCACGGGAACTGGCCAAGGCGCCGCCGGGCGCGTCCCGGCTGGTCACCGCCTCCCGCGGCGCGCAGGCGCTGCGCCGGCGCTGGCAGGCCGGCGCAGTGGCGGTGACCCTGGGCGGGGACGGCGCGCTGCTCTGCCACGCCGGCTCCACCCCGCTGGTGGTGCCCGCCCCGGCCGCCGAGGGGGACACCTGCGGCGCCGGGGACCGGTTCGCCGCCACGGCCACGCTGGCCCTGGCCCGGGGCGCGCTGGTGTCCGAGGCGGTGCAGGAGGCGGTGGCCGAGGCGTCCGCCTACGTGGCCGACGGGGGAGTGGCCACCGCGCTGCCCGCCCCGGTCCGGACCGCCGCCCCGGCGGTGGTCGTCGGCGGCGGGGACCGGATCGGCGCGGCCGCGGCCGGCGAGGTGGTGTCCCGGGTACGCGCGGCGGGCGGCACGGTGGTGGCCACCGGCGGCTGCTTCGACCTGCTGCACGCCGGGCACGTGGCCACCCTCCAGGCGGCCCGGCAGCTCGGCGACTGTCTCGTGGTCTGCCTGAACTCCGACACCAGCGTGGCCGGGCTGAAGGGGCCGGAGCGGCCGGTCGTGCCGCAGGGCGACCGGGGCCGGCTGCTCGCCGCGCTGGGCTGCGTCGACGCCGTCCTGATCTTCGACGAGCCCACCCCGCACGCGGCGCTGTCCTGGCTGCGGCCGGACATCTGGGTCAAGGGCGGTGACTACGCCAGCGGCGGCGGCGCGGAGACCCTCCCGGAGGCGCAGGTCCTGGCCCGCTGGGGCGGGCACACGGTGGTGGTGCCGTACCTGGACGGCCGGTCCACCACCGACATGATCGCGGCGGCCCGCGCCGGGCGCGGCACGGCGGGCTGGCCGACGTCCGGGCTTCCGGCGATCGTCCGGTCCACGGCGGAGGGAGCGGCATGAGCAGCAGTCCACCCGGGGCCGGCCCGACCGTCCTGGTCACCGGCGGGTCGAGCGGGCTCGGCGCGGCGGTGGTCGCCGCGGTGGCCCGGGCCGGCGGCCGTCCCCTGGTGCTGGACCGGCAGCGGCCCGCCGACGGGGTGCCCTGGGCCGAGTGCGACCTGGCCGACACCCGGGCCGCCGAGGCCGCGACCCGGGACCTCGCGGAACGCTCCGGCGGGCTGGACGCCGTGGTGACCGCGGCCGGCATGGACGTGCCGGGGAAGCTCATCGACGTGCCGGCGGAGACCTGGGAACGGATCGTCACCGTGGACCTGCTCGCCACCGCCGCCGTGATCCGGGCCGCGCTGCCCTTCCTGGAGGCGTCCCGGG
Source organism: Micromonospora terminaliae (assembly GCF_009671205.1). Lineage (NCBI taxonomy): Bacteria > Bacillati > Actinomycetota > Actinomycetes > Micromonosporales > Micromonosporaceae > Micromonospora > Micromonospora terminaliae. Next base: position 1,006,594 of record NZ_CP045309.1, read on the forward strand.
GCAACATCGTCACCATCGCCTCCACGCTCGGCGTGAAGGCGGTCAGCGACGCGACCGCGTACTGCGCGGCGAAGTTCGGGGTGGTCGGCTTCACCCGGGCGCTCGCCGCCGAACTGGCCGGCGCGGTCGGCGTCACCCTGCTCATCCCCGGCGGCATGCGCACCGCCTTCTTCGACCAGCGGGACGCCCAGTACCGTCCCGGCCCGGACGCCGTGCTCAACGAGCCCGCCGACACCGCCGCCGCGGTGATGTTCGCCCTCTCCCAGCCGGCCGGCTGCGCCGTACGCGAGATGGTGGTCTGCGCGGAGCAGGAGTCCTCGTACCCGTGATCCTGGTGCTGCGGGCGCTCGGGGTCGGCGACCTGGCCACCGCCGTCCCGGTGCTGCGCGGCCTGCGGGCCGGCCTCCCGGGGCGGGAGCTGGTGCTGGCCGCGCCGGCCTGGCTCGCGCCGCTGGCCGAGCTCACCGGGGCGGTCGACCGGGTGCTGCCGACGGCCGGGCTGGCCGACCGGCCCGCATGGCCGGGCCCGCCGCCGGAGGTGGCGGTCAACCTGCACGGGCGTGGCCCGCGGTCGCACCGGATGCTCGCCGCCGCCCGGCCGGGCCGGCTGCTCGCCTATCGCAACGCCGAGGCCGGACATCTCGCCGGACCGGCCTGGGACGACGGCGAGCACGAGGTGCGCCGCTGGTGCCGGCTGCTGCACTGGTACGGCCTCCCGGCCGACCCCGGCGACCTGGCGCTGCACCGGCCGCCGGACGCCGCCGTCCCGGCCGGGGTCACCCTGCTGCACCCCGGCAGCAAGGTCGCCGCGAAGCGCTGGCCGGCGGACCGTTTCGCCGCGCTGGCCCGGATCCTCGCCGACCGGGGACACCGGGTGGTGCTCACCGGTTCGACCGACGAGCGGGACCTGGCGGCCCGGGTGGCCCGGGACGCCGGGCTGCCCCCGGACGCGGTGCTCGCCGGCCGCACCGGCCTGGCCGAGCTGGCCGCCCTGGTGGCCGGCGCCCGGCTCGTGGTCAGCGGGGACACCGGGATCGCCCACCTGGCCACCGGGTACGGCACCGCGTCGGTGGTGCTCTTCGGGCCGGTGCCGCCGGCGCACTGGGGCCCGCCGCCCGACCGGCCCCGGCACCGGGTGCTCGGGGTCGCGGACCGGGACGGGACGGACGTGGATTGGCCCGGTCCCGCCGGGGTAGGAACGCACCCGACATTGGCGGCCATCGAGGTCGACGAGGTGGTGGCCGCCGTGGACGAGGCGGAACGGGCGGTGCGGGTGTCCGGTGCGATTGCGGCGTAGTGATCCGGGCCGGCCGGGGTACGGGCGCCGGCGGCGGGGCAAGGGCTGGCTCTTCGTCGACGCGAAGGGCGAACCGGTGCGCGACCCGGACGAGCTGGCCCGGTTGCGCGACCTCGTGATCCCACCGGCCTGGCAGGACGTGTGGATCTCGCCGTACCCGAACGGGCACATCCAGGCCACGGGGATCGACGCCGCCGGCCGCAAGCAGTACCTCTACCACCCGAAGTGGCGGGAGAAGCGGGACGAGGCCAAGTTCGACCACGTGCTGGAGGTGGCCCACCGGCTGCCCGTGCTGCGCGACCGGGTCGAGCACGACCTGGCGCTGCGCGGCCTGCGGCGGGAGCGGATCCTGGCCACCGTCGCCCGGCTGCTCGACATGGGCACGTTCCGGGTCGGCAACGACCAGTACGCCACCGGCGAGGACGCCACCTTCGGCGTCTCCACCCTGCGCCCGGAGCACGCCCGTTCGCGGGGCGGCTGCGTGGTCTTCGAGTTCCCGGCGAAGGGCGGCATCGAGCAGGTCCGCCGGATCGAGGACCCGGAGCTGTGCCGGGTGCTCACCAACCTGCGCCGCCGGCGGCGGGCCGAGGAGCGCCTGTTCGGCTACTGGGACGGCCGGACCTGGCGGGACGTGCGCAGCGACGAGGTCAACGACTACCTGCGCGAGGCCAGCGGCGGGGAGATGACCGCCAAGGACTTCCGCACCTGGCACGCCACCGTCCTGGCCGCCACGGAGCTCGCCACGCTCGGCCCGCAGCGCTCCACGGCGGCCCGCAGGCGGGCGGTGGCGGCCGTCATGCGCTCGGTCGCCGAGCTGCTCGGCAACACCCCCACGGTGGCCCGCACGTCCTACGTGGACCCGCGGGTGGTCGACCTCTTCCACGACGGGGTGCTGGCGCCGGTGGAGCCCGAGATGCCGCGCGAGGCCGCGGAGAAGGCGGTGCTGGTGCTGCTGGAGGAGGAGGCGGGCTGACCGGCCCCGCCGTCGATCCTGGGGGGAAGCACGACGGGGCCGGAAACCCGGTGTGGCCCCTCGGTGGGCCACCGGGCGGCCGCCCGCGACGGAGATCGCCGCGGGCGCCTCGCCACGGCCCCCCGATACCAGTGGGCCGCGCCGGTCGCCCGGCCGGCCCGCACTCAGTATGTCCGGCCGGAGTTGACTGCGGACGCCGCCGTGTTGACGATCCGTGCCGCTTCCAGGTGCCGCGCCCGGTACGCCTGCGGCGTCTCCCCGTACGCGGTGCGGAACGCCCGGCTGAAGTGCGCCTTGTCCCGGAAACCCCAGCGGCCGGCGACGAGCTGGATCGGCCGGTCGGCCAGCGCCGCGTCGGCGAGGTCCCGGCGGCACCGCTCCAGCCGCTCGTCCCGGATGTACGCCGCCACCGTGGTCTCCTCGTCCTCGAAGAGCCGGTGCAGCGACCGGACGGAGACGTGGTGCGCGTCGGCGATCGACTGCGGGGTCAGCGCCGGGTCGCCGAGGTGCTGGCGGACGTGCGAGCGCACCTGGGCCAGCAGGGCCCGCCGCCGCACCTCGGTGGGCACCGCGTCCTCGGAGACCAGGTGCCGGCCCAGCAGGGTGGACACCAGGTCGAGCCCCACGCCGCCCAGCCGCTCCGCGTCTGCCGCGTGGTACTGCTCGGGATGGCCGGTGAGCCGGATGAGGTAGTCGGCCAGCAGGGCGCCGATCCCCTCGTCGCCGGACATGCGGCCGGCGAACAGGGGCGCGAGCCGGCGACTCGACAGCGGCAGCGACTCGTACGGGATGAAGGCCACGATGGAGCTGACCGGCTGGTCCTCATCGACGCCGTGGTGGCTGATCTCCTGCGGACGGGCGCAGTCGTAGAACGTGAAGTCGCCGGGGCGGCAGATGCCGCGCTGCCCCTCCTGGTCGGTGATGCCGGTGCCCGCGAGGGTCAGCGCGAGCACGTAGTAGTCCGCGTCGGAGCGCTGGATCAACTTCCGGGTCCGGACGGCGTCGAGCGGGGGGTAGCGGTGGCGGACCAGCTGCATGGGGCCCAGGTCGAGGAACTCGGACCGGGCCACGAAGTTGTCGGCGTGCTCGGTGCGCACCCGCATGAGGCCGGGCGTGCTGGCGAGCATGTCCAGCCACAGCCCGAAACGGTCGGCGGCGGGCACCTGCTCCGTGTCGAAGACGTGCCGCGTCAGTTGTGCGTCCATGCCGGACCCCCGTTGGTGTGTCGCCTTCATAGGCAGGACGCCCCACGAGGCCGGAAGTTGGCACCCGTGGGGCGTGACATAGCCGTCATTGACGGATGTGAAATCTTCTGTTAAGAGTCCGTTCAGTCGTTGAGCACGTGGGAGAGCCGGTCGCGGAAGCGCCGCTCCGAGTCGCTCACCACGTCGCCGCCGAGACCCAGGATGCCGCCCGTGGACGCGGCGCCCACCACCTGCTCGGCGATCTCCACCAGCCAGTGCCGGTACGCGCCGGCCTGCCCCTCGTCGATCTTGCCGGACAGCAGCGCCGACGCCTGCCCGGCCCGGGCGAGCACGTCGTCGATCATCGCCTGCGGGTCGTCGGGGGTGATGATCGGCAGCTCGGCGCCGATCTCGGGGTCGCCCACCCGGGAGACCACCTCCCCGGCGACCGCGGCCACCAGTGGGCTGGCCGACTCGCGGCCCGCCGCGATGGTCTCCAGCCCGGCGGCGTTCTCGGCCATGGTGCGCCGGGTGCCGTCGGACTCGGCCGCGGCCGCCGCGGCGAGGACCGACTGCGGCAGCCCGACCAGCAGCCCCCACTCCTCGTCGGAGAAACCGAACCCGGTGTACGCCGGCTGCTCGATCACGATCAAGCCCCTTTCGCCGTGGTCGTCGTTGTCGACGGGCACCGCCTCCGCGGCGCCCGGGTCAGGCTAGTCCAGCTCCAGCAGCCCCTGTTCGGACACCACGCGGACGGACAGCGTCTTGTAGCCCACCTCGTCGAAGAGCACCGTCATCCGGTCCTCCTCGTAGCTCAGCACCAGACCGGCACCCCACTCCGGGTGGCGGACCTGGCTGTGCACGGGAAACGGCCCGACCGCGCCGTCCGCGGCGACGCTGGTGCCGGCGTGGCAGTTGTCGCAGTGCCCGCAGACCTCGTTCATCTGCTCGCCGAAGTACGCCAGCAGCGCCTGCCCCCGGCAGCCGGTGGTCTCCGCGAAGGCGCGCATCATGTCGGTCCGCGACCGGGTCACCGTCTGCTGGCGTTCCGCCTCGGCGAGCGCGGCGCGGCCGGACTCGGCGGCCGCCGGGGCGTACCGGGGGGCGGCGATCCGCTGCCGGGCCCGGGGTTCCGCGGCGCCCACCTGCTCCAGCAGGGACAGGTACTGGCCGAGCTTGCGCGGCCCGAGGCCGGTCAGCTCGCGCAGCTCCTTCTTGGTGCGGGCCTGCTTGCGCAGCAGGGCGGCGAGTTCCGCCAGCTCCTTCTCGTCGGGCAGGCCGCCGCTGAAGTACCGCTGGAGACCGACGTCCTCGGCGCGCCAGAGCAGCAGCACCCGGGCGGGCGCCCCGTCCCGGCCGGCCCGGCCGATCTCCTGGAAGTAGCTGTCCGGCGAGTCGCGCAGCGCCATGTGCACCACCCACGCGATGTTCGGCTTGTCGATGCCCATGCCGAACGCCGAGGTGGCCACCATGATCGGCACCTGGTCGGCGAGGAAGGCCTCGTGCAGCTCGTTGCGCGCGCCGGTCGGCATCCCGCCGTGGTAGTACTGCGCCGGGAAGCCCGCGTCGGTGAGCCGCTGCGCGAGTTCCTCGGCCGCCCGCCGGGTCGGCACGTAGATGATGCCCGGCCGCTCGTCGTCGCGGAGCAGCGCGACCAGCCGCCGCCACCGGTAGTCGTCGGTGGGGCAGTGGGCCACCTCCAGGAAGAGGTTGGGCCGGTCCAGCCCCGACACCACCACCTCGGGGTCGCGCAGCCGCAGCCGGGCGACGATGTCGTCGCGCACCGGCGGGGAGGCGGTTGCGGTGAGCGCCACCACCGGCGGCCGGCCGATGCCCTCGATGAGGTGGCCGAGCGCCAGGTAGTCCGGGCGGAAGTCGTGCCCCCAGGCGGAGATGCAGTGCGCCTCGTCGATCGCGACCAGCGCCGGCTTGAGCGCGCGTACCTCGGCCAGCCGCTCCGGGTTGCTCAGCGCCTCCGGCGTGATGAACAGGAACTCGGCGCGGCCCGCCCGGATCTCCGCGATCGCCTCGGCCTGCTGGGCCGCGCTCTCGTCGGAGCTGATCCGGACCGCCCGCAGCTCCGGGCGCTGCCGCTCGTTGAGCGCGGCGATCTGATCCTGCTGGAGGGCGAGCAGCGGGGAGATGACCACCGTGGGACCGGGGATCAGGCTCGCCGGGATCTGGTAGATCGCCGACTTGCCCGCGCCGGTGGGGAGCACCACCAGGGCGTCGCGGCGCTTCATGACCGCCCGCATGGCGGCCAGCTGGTTCGGCCGGAGGGCGGTCCAGCCGAAGAGGCTCTTGGCCGCGCGCCGCAGGGTCGTCGAGTGCCTGGTCAGTTTCATCAGTGGCCGCAGGTACCCCTGCCGATCACCCCCGAAACCGCGCCGTCAGGTCATCCGGAACACCGGGCCGCGTGGCGTGAACGGCAGTCGGGCGCCCCGGGACACCAGGAACGCGTGGTCCCGGCGGATCCGCAGCACGTCGCACTCGCCGTCGGTGATCACCAGGATCGGGCCGTCGGCCGGGAAGTCACCGGCAGCCTCCAACAGGCGGACGCCCGGCTGCAGCACGGTGCCCCCGCCGCCCCGCACCCGCACCCGCCCGGCGATCTCCTCCACCGGCAGGTAGCCGGCGTCGTACGCCACCGCGTCGCAGAACACCACGCGGGCGGCGGGCACGTCCCGGGCGAGGGCGTACGCGGCTACGGCGCCGAGCGCCCGCCCCATCAGCCGGGTGCCCATCGACCCGGAGGTGTCCAACAGCACGCCGAAGGTCGGCCGGCGCTCCTCCACCTCGGGCCGGTGCCAGCCGGGACGCGGGATGCCCGGAGTGGCCGCCTGCCGCCGCGACGGCCGGGCGTACGAGCGCAGCCGCTCCCGCGCGGGGAACCGCTCGTCGAACCAGCGGGCCAGTTGCACGTCCCACGGCGGTGGCGGTTCGTCGAGCACGCGGATCTCGGCGACCAGCCCGGCCGGGAGCAGCCCGCGCCCGGCCGACTCGTGGTACGCGAGCCCGCCGGTGAGCGCCCGCCGGTAGTACTCGTCCAGGTCGACGCCGCGGCGGGCCTCGCCCGGTCCCGGCGTCCCGTGGCCCAGGATGTCCCCCCGCCCCGGGCCGCGCAGGGTGGCGAGCTTGCGGTGGCGGCGCAGGTCCGTGACGAGCCGGTCGTACACCGCCTCGCTCGAGAGGCCGCGCAGCTGCGGGTCGTGCAGCAGGCCCTCGGGCATCTCGCCGACCGCCATCTCCACGAGCCAGCCGTTGACGACGTAGTCGGTGGCGACGTTCCACAGGTACGGGTCGCGGTGCGCCACCCGGTCGCCGTGCCGCAGCGCGGCGTGCAGCATCTCGTGCGCCAGCACGAAACGGCACTGCGCCTCCGGCATGACCCGGAGCGGGTTGACGTAGATCTCCCCGGCGCCGGCGTCCACGGCGGCGACCGTGATGTCCCAGGAGCGCGCCAGCTCCGCGTCGGCGACGATCCGGAACCCCGCGGCCAGCGCGCCGAGCAGCGGGTACGACGAGACGAACCAGCGCCGGGCCCGTTCCCAGGGGTTGTCGCGGGTGACACCGCCCGGGCCCGGCTTCGGCGCGCCCGCCGCCTCCACGGCCGCCGTGGCGGCCGCCGCCAGGCCCACGGCGAAGCGCTCCGGCCAGGTCTGCCAGCGGGTGCCGGGCACGGTCGGGGCGGTCGGCCGGGCGGGCGCGGCCGGGAGCGCCACGTCGCCGTCGTGGCCGCCGACGCCGCAGGCCAGGTACTCCGGCGGGATCCCGCGGTGCCGCCAGTCGGCGGCCAGCCGCTCCTCCGTGCCGCCGGGCAGCGGGGTGGGCAGCAGGCGGGGCGGCCGGCCCAGCTTCGCGTCGAGCTGGAAGCGGCTCACCGCCACGCAGGCCGCGACCGCCGCCGCCTGGTCGGTCCGGCCGGCGCGTTCCGGCGCCAGGTGGCCGAAGCCGAGATGCAGGAGGCAGTGGGCCACCACCCACCACCACTCCTCGGTGTCCGCGCGCCGGCGCCGGTCGACGCGGATCTCGCCGTCGGCGGCCACCCGGGCCCAGCCCCGCCCGTCCGCGGCCGCGTCGTCGTCCACCCAGCGGAACCGGGCGCGGGGATAGCCGTCGGCGAGCAGGGGCCGGAACATCGGATGGTCGTACGCGCGCCTCTCGGCCCGGCCGAACGCCTCCTCGTTCGGGTCCGGCCGGCGTCCGCCCCGGCGTCGGGTCGCCATCGCTCAGGCCCGGGCCGCGACGAGGCGGGGCAGGTCCCGGGTCACCTCGACCAGGAACCAGGCCGGCAGCACCGGCATCCCGTCGTCGTCGGTGGCGACGACGAGCTGCGCGCACTCGAGGGAGATCTCGGCCAGTTCCACCAGCAGTCCCTTGGCCCGGATCGAGAAGTCCCGCACCGCGGGGGAGGCGTGCTCCCGGGAGGCGGGCAGCTCCTTGACCAGCCGGGCGCGGAAGGCCTCGGCGAAGAAGTAGAGCAGGTCCCGGTCGTGCGGGGCCCGCGGCCAGCCGGCGTCACCCCGCACGATGGCGTCCAGGCCGTACCGGTGGCGCACCGTCTTGACGTACGCGGCGAAGCCGGCGGCGTGCTGCCCCGTGAGGGTGCCGCCGGCCAGCAGCCGCACGGTCGTCTCGTCGACGTCGTCGCCGAAGGAGTGCAGGGCGTCGGAGAGCATGTGCCAGCTGCGCGGGGTGGAGAACGCCTCCTCGGTATTCGGCGGGGCCACCCAGAGCTGGTCGGGGCGCTCGGTCAGGTAGTCCCGCACCCACGGGTGCACCCCGGCGCCGGCCGCCCAGGCGAGCCAGTCCGTCGCCGAAGCGCGCAGGTGCACGTGCACCAGCCGGTTCACCAGCGCGGACGCCATCGGGCGGGCGAGGGCGTTGTCGGTGGCCCGGTTGCCGGCGCCGATCACGATGGACCCGGCCGGCAGCTCGTACGAGCCGATCCGGCGGTCCAGGATCAGCGAGTAGAACGCCTTCTGCACCTCCGGGCTGGAGGAGTTGAGCTCGTCCAGGAAGAGGCAGTACGGCTCGTCCCGCGCGATGGACTCCGGCGGCGCGAACCGGCTGCGGCCGTCGCGCAGCTCCGGCACCCCGATCAGGTCCTCCGCGGCGAGCTGGGTGCCGACCAGGGTCACGCAGGGCAGGCCGAGCGAGTCGGCGAAGGCCCGCACCAGCGAGCTCTTGCCGATGCCGGGCGGTCCCCAGACGAAGACGGGCCGGACCACCGCCACGTGCAGCAGCAGCGCGGGCAGCTCGGCCGGGGTCACCGTGAGGGCGGAATGCACGCCCACCATGATCGGAAGTGAGGCACCCCTCGCGCACCCGAATTCCGGTGGCCCCGGCCGGTGCGGCTCTCAGCGCAGCCGGGGGAGCACCTCGCGCTCGTAGAGGTCGAACAGGCCCTGCCAGTGCGGGCCGGTGTTGGCCACGTAGATCTCGTCGAAGCCGGCCTTGGCGTACTTGTCGATCATCTCCAGGTGGGCGTCGGCGTCCTTGCCGCAGACGAACGACTCCTTCATCATCTCCGGCTGGACCAGCTGCGCGGCCTGCTCGAAGTGGCGGGGCGACGGGAGCACCTGGGACAGCTCGCCCGGCACGCCGGCGTTGGGCCACCGCTCGTACGCGATCCGCACGCCCTCGTCCTCGCTGTCGGCGTACGCGGCCTTGAACCCGGCCTGGCAGGGCTTGTCGCCGCCGCCGGAGTCGCGGAACCGGCGCACCATGTCGGCGTCGGGCATGGTGCTGACGTAGCCGTCGCCGATCCGGGCGGCCAGCTCGATCGACTTCGCGCCGAAGCCGGAGACGTAGATCGGCGGGGGCGTGTCGGGCCGGGTGTAGATCCGGGCGTGCTCGACGGTGTAGTGCCTGCCGTGGTGGTTGACGAAGTCGCCCGTCCACAGCTTGCGGATCACCTCGATCGACTCCTCCAGCATCTCCAGCCGGACGTCGGCCTGCGGCCACGGGTCGCCGAAGATGTGCTCGTTGAGCGCCTCGCCGCTGCCCACCCCGAGCACGAAACGGCCCTCGTGCAGCACGGCGCTGGTCGCCGCGGCCTGCGCGATCACCGCGGGGTGGATGCGGACGGTCGGGCAGGTGACCGCCGTGGTCACCGGCAGCCGGCAGACCTGGCTGAGGGCGCCGATGGTCGACCAGACGAAGGGGCTCTGCCCCTGCGCGTCGACCCAGGGGTGGTAGTGGTCGGAGATCCACAGTGCCTCGAAGCCGGCCCGCTCGGCGCCGCGCGCCTGTTCCAGCAGCTCCGCCGGGGTGTACTCCTCACTGGACAGAAAGTAGCCGATCTTCATCGTTCCCCCTCGCCGCGTCCGCGTGCCGGGCGCACGCCGGACAACGAGAGCCCTACCCCGGGAGACGCGCTCCGAACGCGGCGGGTCAGCGGCGGAACATCGCCCGGATGGCGATCAGCAGGAACAGGCCGCCGACCACCAGGCCGAGCAGGCGTACGCCGGGGATGTCCGCGGCGCTGGTGGCGTCGGCGAGCAGGGCGGGAGGCATGCCCGCACTCTCCCACGGGTCGCCCGGCGGTGCCAGCCGCTAACAGTAAGGATTGTTGACTATTTCGGGACGCGGTGTGACCATGGCAGCACCGCCGGGCGGCGGGCCGTGGGGAAGACGGGGGTACGACAGCGCATGAGCGAGCGGATCGTGGGAGCGACCGGAGACCTGGCGGCCCTGGCGGCCGCCGTCCTGCAACCGGGGTTCGTCGGCACCACGCCGCCCCCGTGGGTCTGCCGCTGGCTCGGCGAGGGGCTCGGCTCGGTGGTGCTCTTCGCCCGCAACGTCGTCGACCACGAGCAGGTCGCCGCGCTCACCGCCGCCCTCCGCGCCGAGCGCCCCGACGTGATCGTGGCGATCGACGAGGAGGCCGGCGACGTCACCCGGATCGAGTCGGTCCGGGGCAGCTCCCGGCCCGGCAACCTCGCCCTCGGCGCGGTCGACGACCCGGCCCTGACCGAGGAGGTCGCCCGCGACCTGGGCGCCGAGCTCGCCGCCGTGGGCGTCACGCTCAACTACGCCCCGGACGCCGACGTCAACTCCAACCCCGAGAACCCGGTGATCGGCGTCCGCTCGTTCGGCGCCGACCCGGCCCTGGTCGCCCGGCACACCGCCGCCTGGATCCGCGGCCTGCAGGCCGGTGGCGTCGCGGCCTGCGCCAAGCACTTCCCCGGGCACGGCGACACCCGGGTCGACTCCCACCACGACCTGCCCCGCATCGGCGGCGACCGGGCCCGGCTGGACACGGTCGAGCTGGCCCCGTTCCGGGCCGCGGTGACCGCCGGGGCGCAGGCGATCATGACCGGGCATCTGCTGGTGCCGGCGCTGGATCCGGAGCTGCCGGCCACCCTGAGCCCGCGCATCCTGGGCCGCCTGCTCCGCGAGGAGCTCGGGTTCGGCGGCGTGGTGGTGACCGACGCGGTGGAGATGGGGGCGGTCGCCGACCGGTACGGCTTCGCGGGTGCGACGGTCCGCGCGCTCGCCGCCGGTGCGGACGCGATCTGCGTGGGCGGCGAGCGGGCCACCGAGGCCGACGCCCGCGAGCTGCGCGACGCCATCGTGGCCGCCGTGGTCGCCGGCGAACTGCCGGAGGAGCGCCTGGCCGAGGCGGCCAAGCGCGTCGGGCAGCTGGCCGCCTGGACGGTCGCCGCCCGCGCCGGCCGGTCCGGTGCCCGGCCCGCCGCCGCCGGCTCGGCGATCGGCCTGGCCGCCGCCCGCCGGGCCCTGCGGGTGGTCGCCGCCACGGGCGGGCTGCTGCCGCTGGCCGGTCCGGCGCACGTGGTCGAGTTCGCCCCGCCACACAACATGGCCATCGGCGACGAGACCCCGTGGGGGATCGCCGCGCCCCTGGCCGACCTGGCGCCCGGCACCACGACCGCCCGGTACGCCCGGGACGAGGTCCCCGCCGACCCGGCCGCCGGCACGGCCGGTCGCCCGCTCGTGCTCGTGGTGCGGGACCTGCACCGGCACGACTGGATGCGCGACGCCGTGTCCCGCGCCCTGGCCACCCGCCCGGACGCGGTGGTCGTCGAGCTGGGCGTGCCCGAGCTGGTCACCGGCGCGGTGCACGTGGCCACCCACGGCGCCACCCGGGCCGCCGCCCGCGCCGCCGCCGAACTGCTCGCCGGCGCCCGCTGAGCCCCGGGCCCGGCCGGTCAGGGTTCGGGGACCACCAGGTCGGCGTACTCGGGGTGGCGCTCGATGAACGCGGCCATGAAGCGGCACTGCGTCGCGATACGGCCGCCCCGCTCGCGGATCTGGTCGAGTGTGCCCTTGATCAGCGCCGAGCCCACCCCCATGTTCTGGAAGCGCTCGTCCACCTCGGTGTGCGTGAAGACCAGCACCTCCCCGCGCGGCACGTACTCGGTGGACCCGGCCAGGGCGTCGTCGACCAGGATCTCGAAGCGGTGCCGCGCGGGGTTCTCCTCGACCAGGAAGCTCACCCGGCCATTGTCTCCCCGCCCGCCGCCAGCCGGTCGAGTTCGGCCAGCAAGCGGTCCACCTCCTCGACCGTGTTGTAGTGGTAGACGCTGGCGCGGACCGCGCCGCCGCTGTCCCGCAGGCCCATGGTGCGGAAGTACTCGTAGGCGTAGTAGTCGCCGGAGGAGAGGCAGACCCCGGCCGCGCCCAGCGCCGCCGCCGTCTCCGCCGGGGCCGACCCCGCCACCCGGAAGGACACCGTCGGGCAGCGCCGGGCCGGCGTGCCGTGGACGGTGACGAAGGGCCGGGCCGCCAGCCCGGCGAGCAGCCGCTCGAAGACGGCCTCCTCGTGCGCCTGGGCGGCGGCCAGCCCGGCCCGGACCCGGTCCCGGCGGCTGCCGGTCGCGGCCGGATCCAGGGCCGCCAGGTGGTCCACCGCCGCGACCACCCCGGCCAGCAGGGGGAAGCTCGGCGTGCCGTACTCGAACCGGTCCGGGACCGCGTCGGAGGAGGGGATCAGCTTGGCCGGGCGCAGCGACGCCCACCGGTCCGGGTCGGCGGCCATCGCGGCCAGGTGCGGCCCGGACCACTTGTAGGCGCTGGTCACCAGGAAGTCCGCGCCGAGCGACGCCAGGTCGGTCGGCCCGTGCGGCACCGCGTGGACCCCGTCCACGCAGACCAGCGCGCCGGCCGCGTGCGCGGTCTTGGCGATCGCCGCCACGTCCGGCACGGTGCCGATCGCGTTGCTGCCGGCGGTCACCGCCACGAGCCGGGTGCGCTCGGTGACCAGGTCGGCGTACTGGCCGGCGGGCAGGTCACCGGTCGCCGGGTCGAACTCGGCCCAGCGCACGGTCGCCCCGGCGGCCTCGGCCGCCTGCACCCAGGGCCGGACGTTGGCGTCGTGGTCGAGCCGGGAGACCACCACTTCGTCGCCGGGCCGCCAGGCCGCGCCGAGCGTCCGGGCCAGCGTGTACGTGAGCGCCGTGGCGCTCGGGCCGAGCACCACGCCGCCGGGTTCCGCGCCGAGCAGGTCGGCCACCGCCGCGCGCGCCGCGGCCACGAGGTCCAGCGACCGCCGGCCCGGCACGAACGCGGTGCTCCGGTTGCCGGTGGCGGCCGTCATGGCGGCGGCGACCGCCTCGATCACCGGCTGGGCGGTCTGGGTGCCGCCGGCGCCGTCGAAGTGGGCGAAGCCCTCGGTCAGGGCGGGGTAGGCGGCCCGGGTGCGGGCGATGTCGAAGGGCATGCCGGGACCCTAACCCGCCCCGGAACGATCACCGGCGGGTGGCGGTGTGGCCGCCGTCTCGTACCCTTGGCCGGGTGACGAACCGACGCGTTTCCCCCTCGCTGACCCCCATCCGCCGGGCCGCCGGCCTGCTGGCCGGCCTCGCGCTCGGCGCCGCGCTGCTGGCCGGTTGCAGCTCGCAGAACGCCTCCACCGACTGCGGCCTGGACGCGTGCACCGTCACCTTCGACCGGGGCGTCGAGGCCAGCGCCACCATCCTCGGGGTCGAGGCGAAGCTGGTCGGCGCCGAGGGCGACCAGGTCACCGTCGAGGTGGCCGGTGAGCAGCTCTCGCTCACCGTCGGCCAGCAGGCCGCCCAGGCCGGCGGCTTCTCGGTGACCCTGGACAGCGTCACCGACCAGCAGGTCGTCATCCGGGTGGCGCGCGACCCGAACAGCTGATCGCGGGGGCCGGGCGGCGGCGGCCGACGTTTGGAAATCTTCGCACCGGGAGATTGAGGCGCCATGTCTCTCACCCGGAACGCCGGAGCCACCGCCGCCCAGGCCGCGAACAGCAGGTGGCTCGAACTGTTGACCCGGGCCGGTTTCATCGGCTACGGGATCGTGCACCTCCTGTTCGCCTGGCTTGCCGTGCAGATCGCCTTCGGCAAGTCGGGGGAGGAGGGCAACCAGAACGGCGCCCTGCGCACCCTGGGCGCCCAGCCGCTGGGCAAGTTCCTCCTCGTCGCCGTCGCCGTCGGGCTCTTCGCCATGGCGATCTGGCAGGCGTTCGAGGCGGTCATCGGCCACCGCTTCCTGCGCGGCAAGGAGAAGCTCTTCGAGCGGATCGCCTCCGTGGTCCGCGTGATCGTCTTCGTCTGGCTGGGCTGGACCGCCATCAAGGTCTTCCAGGACGCCAGCAGCAACGCCGCGGACCAGCAGCAGCAGTTCACCGAGAAGCTGATGGCCTCCGACGGCGGCCGGTGGCTCGTCGGGCTGGCCGGTCTCGTGCTCGCCGCGGTCGGCATCGGCATGGTGATCTACGGGCTCAAGAAGAAGTTCGAGCGCAACCTGAAGACCGGTGAGATGAGCCCGAAGACGCACACCCTGACCCGCCGCCTCGGCATGGCCGGCTACGCCGCCCGGGGCGCGGTCTTCGCCATCGCCGGCCTGCTGATCGTGACCGCCGCCGTGAAGTACGACCCCGAGAAGGCCCGCGGCCTGGACGCCGCCCTGCGTACCCTCCGGGACCAGTCGTACGGGCCGGTGCTGCTGGCGCTCATGGCCCTCGGTATCGCCGCCTTCGGCGTCTACTGCTTCTTCCAGTCGCGCTACCGCCGGGTGTGAGCCTGGTCGATACGCGGTAGTCCGGGCACCATTGGGCCTTTGCCCGATTCCCGCCCGGCCGGAGGGAGAGTAGAGAACGTGCAGACCTACCTCGTGACCGCCGCCGCCGCGCTCGCCGCGGCGGCGGTCGCGCTGTTGCTGGTCGAGGTGGTGCACCGGGCCACCCGCCGGCTCGGCCGGCGCTCGCTGCTGATGACCGAGCTGACCGAGCACTCGCACCGCTCGTTCCAGGTGGCCGCCACCGTGCTCGCCGTGCAGCTCGCTGTCCGGTTCACCACCCTGTACGCCGTGGGCAGCCCGTGGCGGCAGGTCGTCCTGCACGCCCTGGTGCTCGCCCTCATCGCCGCGACCGCCTGGCTGGTGGCCTCGCTGCTGGTGGTGGCGGAGGACACCGCGCTCGCCCGGTTCCGGGTGGACGTGCCGAACAACCGCCACGCCCGGCGGGTGCGTACCCAGGTGGTGCTGCTGCGCCGGCTGACCATCGCGGTCATCGTGGTGCTCGCCCTCGGCGTCATGCTGATGACCTTCCCCGCCGTCCGCGGCATCGGCGCCGGCGTGCTGACCAGCGCCGGTGTGGTCGGTGTGGTCGCCGCCCTGGCCGCGCAGAGCCTGCTGGGCAACGTCTTCGCCGGCCTCCAGCTCGCCTTCAGCGACGCCGTCCGCCTCGACGACGTGGTGGTGGTCGAGGGGGAGTGGGGCCGCATCGAGGAGCTGACCCTCAGCTACGTGGTGGTGCAGGTCTGGGACGACCGGCGGCTCATCCTGCCCACCTCGTACTTCACGAGCACCCCCTTCCAGAACTGGACCCGGACCGAGGCCGCCGTGCTCGGCACCGCCGAGTTCGACCTGGACTGGGCCATCCCCGTGCAGGCCATGCGGGAGGAGCTGCGGCGGCTGTGCGAGGGCACCGAGCTCTGGGACGGCCGGGTGTGCGTGCTCCAGGTGACCGACGCGACCGGCGGCATGGTCAAGGTCCGGGCCCTGGTCAGCGCCGCCGACGCGGGCAGCCTCTGGGACCTGCGCTGCCTCGTGCGCGAGCACCTGGTCGCCTGGGTACGCGACCAGCGTCCCGCCGCCCTGCCCCGGCTGCGCGCCGAGGTGGGCGACACCGGCGGCTCCCTGCCCTGGCAGGCGGTGCCGCCGCGCCGCCCGGCCCGCCGGCGGACCGACACCGAGGTCCCGGACGACGCGCGGGTCTTCGGCGGCAGCGACGACGGCGAGGCCCGCAGCGAGGCGTTCGTCGGCCGGGAGGAGCACGCCGACGTCCGCCGCTGACCCCGTACCCCCGTCCGGAGCCCCCGGCCGCCCCCGCGGCGCCGGGGGCTCCGCGCGTCGGCCGGCCCGCTCGTGACCTCCGGCCCCGCCGGCCCGTTGCACCTGCCGGACGCCCTGCGGCCCGGGTCGATCAGGCCGGTCGCGTTTGACCGGCGTTATCCGGGGGACCTGCTGCGCACGCCCCGGATCCGGCCGCCGCCCGGCGGCCGGGCGAGGCGAGGGTGCGCGGCCGGGCCGACCGGCCGCTCCGCGCAGGATTGACGGGCGGCGACTCCGGGCATACAGCGCGGTGATGATGAAAGGAGGACAGCATGGCTGACGTCGCGAGTCGCAGCGCGTCCCGGAACGGGCACGAGCCGTCCACCGCGGAGCTGGTGCAGCGGGCCACCGAACAGGTCACCCGCCTGGTGCGGGACGAGCTGGCGCTGGCCCGGGCGGAACTGACCCAGAAGGGCAAGCACGCCGGGATCGGGATCGGTCTGTTCGGCGGCGGCGGGGTGATGGCCCTCTACGGCGCCGGGGCGCTGGTCGCCACGGTGATCCTGCTGCTGGATCTGGTCATGCCGGCGTGGCTGGCCGCGCTGATCGTGGCGGTCGCGCTCTTCCTGCTCGCCGGCATCCTGGCGCTCGTCGGCAAGAAGCAGGTCAGCCGTGCCGTCCCGCCGGTGCCGGAGGCGACGGTCCGCAGCGTCCGGGCGGACGTGGACACCGTCACCGCCGCGGTGAAGGACGGGAGGCGGGCATGACCGGCAACGGGACCGGGGACGTGGCGGCGCTCCGGGAGGAGATCCGCCGGACCCGGGTGGAACTGGGCGAGACGATGGAACTGCTGGCCGCCAGGGCCGACGTCAAGGCGCTGGTGCGGCACTCCGCCGAGCAGGCGAAGGTGCGGATGCGCCAGCAGGCGGCGCTGACCGTGGCCCGGGTGCGCGGGCAGGCGGCGCAGAAGGCCCGGCTGGTCCGGGCGCAGGCGTACGACAAGGGCGGCGCGGTCGGGCGCAGCCCGGTGCCGTGGGCGGCCGTCGCGGCCGGCGCCGTGGCCACCGCGGTGGTGCTGCTGATCGTCCGGGGGAGGCGCAGGTGAGCAACAGGATCGGCAAGGCCGCGTACAAGCCCGTCGGGGTGCTGATGGGTCTGGCGGCCGGCACCGTGGCCGGGGTCATCTTCCGGCAGGTCTGGAAGATCACGGCCGGCGACGGCGAGGCGCCGAGCGCCACCGACGAGGACCGCCGCTGGGGCGAGATCCTCGCCGCCGCGGCGTTGCAGGGCGCGATCTTCGCGGTGGTCCGCGCCGCTGTGGACCGTGGCGGGGCGGTCGGCGTACGCCGGCTCACCGGCCGCTGGCCCGACTGATTCCATACGCACGAAAGGCCCCTTTTCCGCCTCCGGAACAGGGGCCTTTCGCATGGCCCGACCGGGCCGGCCAGTGGATCTGCCGCAACCGTCAGGTCACATGTCGGAGAATTTCGTCGGGTAGGCTGTGCGAAGTTTTTGCGTACGTGGTTTGCTGTCTCACGCTGTTGAGAGACGCGTGGGTTGAGAGAAGTCTCCTTCGATGGGGGCCGCCTCAGGCGCCGCTGCTCGAAAACGGCCAATCGGCCGCACGGCGTGCTCGGCCGCCAGTTTTAGAAGGAGATACACATGGCGCAGGGAACCGTGAAGTGGTTCAACGCTGACAAGGGCTTCGGCTTCATCACCGTCGACGGCGGGGGTGCTGACGTGTTCGTCCACTTCTCGGCCATCCAGACCAGCGGCTACCGCACGCTGGAGGAGAACCAGCGGGTGGAGTTCGAGATCGCCCAGGGTCAGAAGGGTCCGCAGGCCGAGCAGGTCCGCCCCATCTGAGCTGTCGGAGCACCGGCCGCGCCGGCCGGTGCGTAGAAGCCCCGCGTCCCTTCCGGGAGGCGGGGCTTTTCCGCGTGTGGACTCCCGGTGCTCAGCCGCGCCGGCGCCGGGCCCGCATGCCGAACCACAGCGCGACGAGTCCGATGAGGACGAGCGCCGGACCGGCGGCCGCCCAGATCCGCTGGTCGGTCATGACGCTGCCGTCGACGTAGCCCAGGCCCGTCACGGTCCACAGTGCACCGAGCACGACGGCCAGCAACCCCACGGTGAGCCGGAACCAGCCCCTCATCGCTCCCCCTCCGCCGACGTGCGCCCCGCTCCAGCATGGCCGCGGGCGCCGGCTCGCGGCGACGCCGCGCCGACGGGCCGCCGGTCCGGGCTCACCACCGGTCGTGCACCTGCGGCCGGATCAGCTCGTCGTAGGTGGCGCGCACGGCGGCCAGTTCCACCTCGGTCAGCGGCGGCAGCGCGGCCGCGGCGGCGTTGCGCCGGGCCTGCTCGGCGTTGCGGGCACCCGGGATGACCACGGTGACACCGGGCTGGTCGAGGATCCAGCGGAGCGCGAACTGGGCCATCGTCCGGCCCTCGCCGACCAGCGGCGCGAGCCGGCGCACGGCGGACAGGCCGAGGTCGTAGTCGACACCGGAGAAGGTCTCGCCGACGTCGAAGGACTCGCCGTGCCGGTTGAAGTTCCGGTGGTCGTTCGCCGGGAAGGTGGTGTGCTCGTCGTACCGGCCGGAGAGCAGGCCGCTGGCCAGGGGCACCCGGGCGATGATGCCGACCCCGGCCTTCGCGGCCTCGGGCAGCACCCGCTCCAGCGGCTTGTGCCGCACCGCGTTGAGGATGATCTGCACGCTGGCCACGCCGGGGCGGGCGATCGCGGTGAGCGCCTGGTCGCAGGTCTCGACGCTGACGCCGTACCCGGCGATGCGCTCTTCGGCGACCAGGGTGTCCAGCGCGTCGAAGACCCGGTCGTCGGCGAAGACCGCGGTGGGCGGGCAGTGCAGCTGCACCAGGTCGAGGGTGTCCACGCCCAGGTTGGCCCGGGACCGGTCGGTCCAGGCCCGGAAGTTGTCCAGGGTGTACGCCTCGGGCGTCTGCGGCACCCGCCGGCCCATCTTGGTGGCCACCGTCAGGCCGTGCCCGGGGTGCTCCCGCAGGAACCGGCCGATGAGCTGCTCGCTGCGGCCGTCGCCGTAGACGTCGGCGGTGTCCAGGAAGGTGACACCCGCGTCGACGGCGGCGCCCAGCACGTCGAGTGCGGCGTCCTCGCTCACCTCGCCCCAGTCCGCGCCCAGCTGCCAGGCGCCGAGTCCGATGATGCCGACGTGCCGGCCGAGCCGGTCGAAGCTGCGCTGTTCCACCCGGTCGAGCCTAGTGAGCCGCTTGCCGGGACGCTCGCCGGGCCGTATCTTCCCAACAAGACGTACGTACGGTTTGGAGGCGGCCATGTGGGACCCGAGCACCTATCTGCGCTACGGCGACGAACGTTCCCGGCCCTTCCACGACCTCGTGGCCCGGGTCCCGGCGGAGCGGCCCCGCGCGGTCGTCGACCTGGGCTGCGGCCCGGGCACCCTGACCGCGAGCCTCGCCGGCCGCTGGCCGGACAGCCGGATCGCCGGCCTGGACTCCTCCGCCGAGATGATCGCACGGGCCCGCGCCCTGACCCGGGTCCGCAGCCTGGCCGGGGCCGGCGTGGTGGCCGAGCCGGTCGCCTTCTCCGTCGGCGACGTGCGCGACTGGCGTCCGGAGCCCGACGTCGACGTGGTCGTGTGCAACGCGGTGCTCCAGTGGGTGCCCGGCCATCAGGAACTGCTCACCGGCTGGGCCGGCGCGCTGCCGGCGGGCGCCTGGCTGGCCTTCCAGGTGCCGGGCAACTTCGCCGCCCCGTCACACCGGGCGCTGCGCGAGGTGGCCGGGCGGGACCGGTGGCGGGACACCCTCGCCCCGCTGCTGCGCGAGGCGCCGGTCGAGGAGCCGGTGGACTACGCCGCGCTGCTGGTCGGTGCCGGCTGCGCCGTCGACGCCTGGGAGACTACCTACGTGCACCTGCTCCCGGCCGCCAGCGCCGACCACCCGGTGCTGGCCTGGATGGAGGGGACGGCGCTGCGCCCGGTCCGCGCCGCGCTCGACGCCGCCGGCTGGGCCGACTTCCGCGCCGAGCTGGAGGTACGCCTCGCCGAGGCGTACCCGGTCCGGCAGGGTCAGGTGTACTTCCCGTTCCGCCGGATCTTCGTGGTGGCCCGCACCGGCGCCCGCGCAGAGGAGAACCCGTGACCGACCTGCCCACCTTCATCGCCGGACTGCCCAAGGTGGAGCTGCACGTGCACCACGTCGGCTCCGCCTCGCCCCGGATCGTGGCCGAGCTGGCCGCCCGGCACGAGGGGCGCAGCCCCGTCCCGGCCGACCCGGAGGCGCTCGCCGACTACTTCGCGTTCCGCGACTTCGCCCACTTCATCGAGGTCTACCTGAGCGTGGTGGACCTGATCCGCGACGCCGACGACGTCTGGCTGCTCACCCACGAGGTGGCCCGCGAGCTGGCCCGCCAGCAGGTCCGGTACGCCGAGCTGACCGTCACGCCGTACTCCCACGTACACCGGGGCATCCCCGCGCCGGCGTTCTGCGAGGCGATCGAGGACGCCCGCAAGCGGGCCGAGGCCGACTTCGGCATCGCGCTGCGCTGGTGCTTCGACATCCCCGGTGAGGCCGGCCTGCCGGCCGCCGAGCAGACCCTGCGCATCGCCCTCGACGAGCGGCCGGACGGGCTCATCAGCTTCGGCCTGGGCGGCCCGGAGATCGGGGTGCCGCGGCCGCAGTTCAAGCCGTACTTCGACCAGGCCCGGGCGGCCGGCCTGCGCTCGGTGCCGCACGCCGGCGAGACCACCGGCCCGGAGACCGTCTGGGACGCGCTGCGCGAGCTGGGTGCCGAGCGGATCGGGCACGGCATCTCCGCGGCCCTCGACCCGGCGCTGCTCGCCCACCTGGCCGAGCGGCGGATCCCCCTCGAGGTCTGCCCCACCTCGAACGTGCGCACCCGGGCCGTGGCGACCATCGAGGAGCACCCGCTGCCGCAGCTCGTCGAGGCCGGCGTGCTGGTCACCGTCAACTCCGACGACCCGCCCATGTTCGGCACCACGCTCAACGACGAGTACGCCGTGGCGGCCCGCCTGCTGCGCCTCGACCCGGCCGGGGTGGCGGCACTGGCCCGGAACGCGGTTACCGCCGCGTTCCTGGAGCCGGGGGAGCAGGCCCGGATCAGCGGCGAGATCGACGCGTACCTCGCGGCCGCGACGCGCTGAGCGGACGGGACGGCACCGGCCGCCGGGACACCCGCAGCGGCCGGCGCCGCCCCGCCAGGGCCAGCCCGAAGCCGACCGCAGCGGCCACGGCGACGGCGGTCGTGGGCAGGTCGTCGGCGGACCGGTCGGGGCCGTCCGCGAGGACCGGGTCCTGCCAGGCGGCGAGCGTGAGGGCGACGCCGAGGCCGATCACGGCGGCCCAGCGGAGCAGGCGGCTCAGGGGTGGCGTCATCACGGTCACCTCACGCCCGGGGTGCGGCACGACGGGGAGAAGCGGCGCGCGGCGGGAGCGAGGTGTGGGGGGACCGAACTCCCGCCGCGCGCACTGCTCCGCCGACCGGAGTCTTACGGGGCGTCCCGGCCGACGGAACTGATGGGTTCGGTCCTGATCCTGACAGCACGGCAGGACGCCGGCGCCGTCGTTAATCCACTCCTAAGGAAGACTTGCGGCGGCCCACAACCACCGGTTTCAGCGCGGGCGCGGCCAGCGCCGGCCGGCCTTCGGCTCCCGGGCGTCGCGCGCCATCCGGCCGACCAGGCCGAAGCGGTTGACCTGCCGGGGCGTCGCCTCCGGATCGGCCAGCAGCATCACCACGCTCGCCCCGCCGAGCCGGGCCCGGTCGATGCTCACCGAGCCGTTGGCCTGCAACGCGACCCGCTTCGCGATGTCCAGCCCCAGCCCGGTGGAGCCCTGGTCGCTGGCGCCGCGCCGCAGCGCCCGGTCCGGGTCGGTGATGCCCGGCCCGGCGTCGTCGATCCGGATCGCCACCCAGCCGTCCCGCCGGCTCACCGCCACCTCGAACGCGGTGCCCTGCGGGGTGTAGCGGAAGACGTTGCCGATCACCGCGTCCAGCGCCGCGGCCAGCTCGGCCCGGGGCACCGGCGCGGGGATCCGCAGCTGCGCGCCGACCACCCGGTACGGCCGGTTCTGGTCGCCCGCGAGGGCCGACCAGAAGACCATCCGGTCCCGGACCACTTCGCTGACATCGCAGGTCGCCGGCCCGGTCTCCTGGCTGACCGCCTTGCGGGTGGTCGTGATCAGCTGGTCGACCTCGCCCTCCAGCGTCACGATGGCCTGCCGGATCCGCCGGATGCCGCGGCGGCGGTCCAGCTCCGCCTCGCTGAACGTGCCGATGCTGGTGTCGTCGGACTCCAGGGCCTCGGCGTCCAGCCGCAGCGCGGTCAGCGGCGTCCGCAGCCGGTGCGACAGGTCGGCGACGAGTTCCCGCTCGTCGGCGCGGAGCGCGACCAGCCGCTCCGCCATCCGGTTGAACGCGTGCCCGGCCTCGGCCAGCTCCCGCGGCCCGGTCGGCTCGACCCGGACGCCCAGCTCACCGTCGCCGACCGCGAGGGCCGCCTTCACCAGCTCGCCCGTCGCGTCGACGGCCCGGGCGGCCACCCGGTCGACCACGATCACGGCGGCGCCGACCAGCGCCCCCGCCACGGCGAGCAGCAGCAGCCACCGCCCGCCGGCGCCCTCGTCGAGCACCTCGTCGGGGACGAAGACCTCCACCACGGCGACCCGGTCGCCGAGCACCACCGGGTCCAGCCGGAGGACGCCGCCGGGCACGTCGGTGACCACCGAGCGCCGCTCGGCGGCCGCCCGGTCCAGCGCCGCCGCGTCGGCACGGCCCGCGCCCTCGTCGAGCCCGATCCCGTGTACGACGGGCCGCAGCGCCGGGTCGTCGCCGCTGGCCGCCACGGCCCGCCGGACGATCTCCGGATCGGTGCTGACGGCGAGCGCCCCGGTGACCAGCGCGCTGCGCCGGGCCGCGTCGGCCAGCTTCTCCTCGCGGGCCTGGTCGGACAGGGTGATCCCGAGCGGGATGAGGAAGGCGAGCGCGACGAGGCTGCACATGCCGGCCGTGAGCCAGGCCAGCACCGGCCTCAGTCCGGCGCCACCAGCCGGAAGCCGACCCCCCGCACGGTGCGCAGGTAGCGCGGCTTCGCCGCGGACTCGCCCATTTTGCGGCGCAGCCAGTAGAGGTGAACGTCGATGGTCTGGTCCTCGCCGACCGAGGGCTGCCGCCATACCTCCTCCAAGAGTTCCCGCCGGGACACTACCCGGCCGGGACGTGCGGCGAGATACGCCAGCAGGTCGAATTCCTTGCGGGTCAGGGCCAGCGGCTCACCGTCCAGCACCGCGCTGCGCTCACCGACGTCGACCCGCAGGCCGCCGACCGTGTGCACGGCCGGCTGGACGGTCCGGCTGGCCCGGCCCGCCCGGCGCAGCACGGTGGTGATGCGGGCGTCCAGGTGGGCGCCCGTGAACGGCTTGACCATGTAGTCGTCGGCGCCCGCGCGGAGCAGCCGGACCACCGACTGCTCGTCGTCGCGCGCGGTCGCGATGATGATCGGCACGTCGGTGATCCCGCGCAGCATCCGCAGCGCGTCGGAGCCGTCCAGGTCGGGCAGGCCGAGGTCGAGCACCACGAGGTCGGGGGTCTCGGCGGCGACCCGGCGCAGCGCGTCCAGCGCCGTGCCGACGGCGTGCACGGCGTGGCCCCGGTCGGTCAGGGACCGCAGCATCGCGCCGCGGACGACGTGATCGTCTTCGACCAGGAGGACCGTTGCCACGTCAGCACCGTACTCGGCGTGGCAAGTTGATCGCGTTGCGGCGCTCCTGGGAACCGGGCAAGCTGGGACGACGATGACGTTCACTCTCTTCCCCGACACCCGCCTGACGCTGGCGCGCGACTCGCTGGCGGGGCTGTCGGTCGGCGACGCGCTCGGCGCGCGGTTCTTCGTCCCGGGCCGCGCCACCGCCGCCTGGGCCGACGCGCTGCCGCCCGGCCCGTGGCCGTGGAGCGACGACACCGAGATGGCCTGCTCGGTGCTCACCGTGCTCGCCGCGCACGGCCGGGTCGACCGGGACGCCCTCGCGCTCGCCTTCGCGGCGCACTACGACCCGGCCCGCCGTTACGGCGCCGGCGCCGTGGAACTGCTCGAACTGATCCGCGCCGGCACGCCGTGGCCGGTGGCCGCCGCGTCCGCGTTCGACGGGCAGGGCTCCTGCGGCAACGGCGCCGCCATGCGGGTGGCCCCGCTCGGCGCCTGGTACGCCGACTCCACCCGGCGGGCCGCCGACCAGGCTCGCGCCTCCGCCGAGGTGACCCACGCCCACCCCGAGGGGATCGCCGGTGCGGTCGCCGTGGCGGTGGCCGCCTCGCTGGCCGCCCGGGCCCGGCTCGACGGGGACCGGCCCGACCCGGCCCGCCTGCTCACCGTGGTGGCCGGCGCCCTCGACCCGGCCGGCGAGGTGCACCGGGGCGTACGCCGGGCCGCCGCGCTGCTCGGCCACCCGGCCCGTGAGGTGGCCGAGGCGCTGGGCAACGGCTCCCGGGTGACCGCGCAGGACACCGTCCCCTTCACGCTCTGGGTCGCCGCCACCCACCTGCACGACTACCCGGCCGCGATCCGCGCCTGCGTGGAGGCGGGCGGGGACGTCGACACCACGGCGGCGATCGTCGGCGGCGTGGTGGCCGCCCACACGGGCGTCGGCACCCCCGGTGGCGTGCCGGACGGCTGGCTCGCCGCCCGCGAACCCCTCCCGCCCTGGCTCACCGCCCCCGCCTGACCGCCCCGGGCGTCCCGCCGGCCGCGCGGGTTTCGGATCGTGGAGAGTTGTCGTCCGTGACGAACGGTAAGTCGCCAAGATCGCGTGGAGCGCTCAGCGGGAGGCGACGGAGCTGAGGGGTGCTGTTTCGACGGCGGCGGGGCGCGGTTCGCCCGGTGGGTCCTCGTCGTCGTCGGGCGCGACAGGGGTGTCGGGCGGGAAGGTCAGGGTGTCGCGCCGGCGGCGGCTGAGCAGCCAGCCGAGCGCCGCGCCGCCGGCCAGCCCCGCGAGCAGCCCGCCGCCCAGCAGGAGGTCCGCGCTCGGCCCGTCATCGGCGGGTCGAGGCGGTGCGGCCGCCGCCGGCGCCTCGGCGGCCGGGTCCCCGTGGCCGGCGTGGCCGGGCGCCTCTGCGGCCGGGCCGCCGTGCGCGGCGGCGCCCGGCGGCGGGGGCAGCAGGGCGACCGTCGGGGCGGGGTGGGCGCCGCCGGGTGGGTCGGCCCAGCGGACCACCGTGCCGTCGGCGTAGGTCTGGATCACCGTGAAGGTGAGCTTGTCGGTGGCCGGCATCGGGCCCATGCCGAGCGAGAGCCGGGCCGGCCCGGTGGAGCCGCCGGGCATCCGGATCCAGGTCACCGCGTCGGTCACCTGGTTCAGCTCGGAGGAGTGGATGCCGGCGACCGGCTGGTCGAGGGTGCGGGTGGTGATGGACGGCGCCCAGTCCGGCACGGAGAGCGGGTAGACCTCGCCGATCGGGGCGTCCGTGGGCATCCGCAGCTCGATCCGGCTGGTCCGGCTGCCGGCCCGCTCCTCGGGCAGCACGACGGCCAGCTCGATGGCGTCGCCCTGGTGCACCTGGGCGGGGGAGGTCGTGACGGTCACCTCGGCGGCGCTCGCGGCGCCGGGCCAGCCCAGCGTGCCGCCGGCCACGGCGGCCAGCAGCGCGATCGCCCACCACCGGCCCCGACGGGTCATGGTCATGGTCGTCCCCATCCGTGTCGACGCGGCCGGTCCGGCTCCGGCCCCACCCGGTAGTTCGGGCGCGGGGGCGGAAAGGTTCAACCCGGGACGGAACTGATCGCCGGGGCGAGCGCGGCGTCGCCGACGGTGCGGGCCGGGGCGACCGATAGCATCGCAGGGGCCGGTACCCGGCACATCCGAACCCGTCGACGACAGGAGTCACCGTGTCCGCACCCCGTACCCCGATCGTGGCCGACCCCGTCGTCGTCGCCGCCGGGTCGACGGCGGCCGACGCGGTGGCCGCGGCCGGGCTGCCGATGAACGGTCCGAAGGCGATCGTGGTGGTCCGCGACCCGCAGGGCGTGCTGCGCGACCTGGACTGGAAGCCGGCCGAGGAGACCGCGGTCGAGCCGGTCGCCCTGGACAGCCCGGACGGGCTGAACGTGCTGCGCCACTCCACCGCGCACGTGCTGGCCCAGGCCGTGCAGGACGTGTTCCCCGAGGCCAAGCTCGGCATCGGCCCGCCCATCGAGAACGGCTTCTACTACGACTTCCAGGTGGCCAAGCCGTTCCAGCCGGACGACCTGGCCAAGCTCGAGAAGCGGATGCAGGAGATCGTCAAGTCCGGCCAGCGGTTCCGCCGGCGCCGCTTCAACAGCCTGGACGAGGCGCGCGGCGAACTGGCCGCCGAGCCGTTCAAGATGGAGCTCATCGAGGTCAAGGGCGAGGGGCTGGACTCCTCCGAGGTGATGGAGGTGGGCGGCGGCGAGCTGACCATCTACGACAACCTCGCCGCCAACGAGGACAAGGTCTGCTGGTCGGACCTGTGCCGCGGCCCGCACCTGCCGAACACCCGGCTCATCGGCGCGTTCAAGCTGATGCGCTCGGCCGCCGCCTACTGGCGGGGCTCGGAGAAGAACCCGCAGCTCCAGCGGGTCTACGGCACCGCGTGGCCGACCCGGGACGAGCTGAAGGCGTACCTGCGGTTGCTGGAGGAGGCCGCCCGGCGCGACCACCGCAAGCTCGGCGCGGACCTGGACCTGTTCAGCTTCCCCGACGAGATCGGCTCCGGCCTGGCGGTCTTCCACCCGAAGGGTGGCGTGCTCAAGCGGGTCATGGAGGACTACGTCCGCACCCGGCACATCGAGGAGGGCTTCCAGTACGTCGGGACCCCGCACATCTCGAAGGAAGGGCTCTTCCACACCTCGGGCCACCTGCCCTACTACGCCGACGGCATGTACCCGCCCATGGAGCTCGAGGGCGCGGACTACTACCTCAAGGCCATGAACTGCCCCATGCACAACCTGATCTACCGGTCGCGCGGGCGGTCCTACCGCGAGCTGCCGATGCGGCTGTTCGAGTTCGGGTCGGTCTACCGGTACGAGAAGTCGGGCGTGGTGCACGGGCTGACCCGGGTGCGCGGGCTGACCCAGGACGACTCGCACTCCTACTGCACCCGCGAGCAGGCGCCGGCCGAGATCAAGCACCTGCTCAACTTCGTGCTGAGCCTGCTGAAGGACTTCGGCATCGACGACTTCTACCTGGAGCTGTCGACCCGCGACGAGGCCCGGCTCGACAAGTTCGTCGGCTCCGACGAGGACTGGGCGACGGCCACCGCGGTGCTGGAGCAGTGCGCCAGGGAGACCGGGCTGGACCTGGTGCCGGATCCGGGCGGCGCGGCCTTCTACGGCCCGAAGATCTCGGTGCAGGCCAAGGACGCTATCGGCCGCACCTGGCAGCTGTCGACCATCCAGTACGACTTCAACCAGCCGAAGGGCTTCGGGCTGGAGTACCAGGCGGCCGACGGCACGCGGCAGCAGCCCGTGATGATCCACTGCGCGAAGTTCGGGTCGATCGAGCGGTTCATCGGCGTGCTAACCGAGCACTACGCGGGCGCGTTCCCGGCCTGGCTCGCCCCGGTGCAGGTGGTCGGCATCCCGATCCGCGAGGACCACACCGACTACCTCCAGGACTTCGTCACCACCCTGCGCCGCAAGGGCATCCGCGCCGAGGTCGACGCGGGCGACGACCGGATGCAGAAGAAGATCCGCAACGCGCAGCAGCAGAAGATCCCGTTCATGGTCATCGCCGGTGACGACGACGTGGCCGCCGGCACGGTCTCGTTCCGCTACCGGGACGGGTCGCAGCGCAACGGCGTGCCGATCGAGGAGGCGGTGGCCCACGTGCGGGAGGTCGCCGAGTCCCGCACCAACTCCGGCCCGTCGGCCGAGGGCACGCCCAACACCTGAGCGCCCCGTCGCGGGTCCGGCCGGCCAGGCCGGACCCGCCACGGTGACCGTAGGATCGGCGTGTGACTGGGGCGGAACGGCACTTCGACGGCGGCGACGGCGGCGACAACGGTCTGGCGGACGGGCTGGAGCGGCTGTGGACGCCGCACCGGATGACCTACATCTCCGGCGAGGACCGGCCCGCCGGCGGGTACGAGAAGCCGGCCGGCTGCCCGTTCTGCCTCGCCCCCGGCCTGCCGCCCGACGAGAGCCTGGTGGTGGCCCGGGGCGAGCACGTCTACGCGGTGCTCAACCTCTACCCCTACAACCCCGGGCACCTGCTGGTGTGCCCGTACCGGCACGTGGCCGACTACACCGAGCTGGACGCGCCGGAGACCGCCGAGCTGGCCGCGTTCACCAAGGACGCCATGCGGGTGGTCCGGCACGTCTCCAACGCGCACGGCTTCAACCTGGGCATGAACCAGGGCGGCGTGGCCGGCGCGGGCATCGCCGCGCACCTGCACCAGCATGTGGTGCCGCGCTGGGGCGGCGACGCTAATTTCATGCCGGTCATCGGCCGTACCAAGGTGCTGCCGCAGCTGCTCGCCGACACCCGGGACCTGCTGGCCAAGGCCTGGCCGGCCTGACCGGCGCCGGGCCTGCGTGGCGCTGGGTCTGCGTGGCGCCGGGCCTGCGTGGCGCTGGGTCTGCGTGGCGCTTGGCCTGCGTGGCGCGCACCTGGGTCGCCGACGTCCGGGCCCGGTTCACGGCCCGCCGGGCGGCCCCGCCGACGCCGGTCGCACCGGCGGCGCGGCCCCGACAGTACGATCTTGCGCATGGCCCTGCTGCACCGCGCGGAACTGCGCCCCTCGAAGCTCGACCTGCTCACCACCTGGCTGCCCGGCCGGCC
The DNA here is from genome assembly GCF_009671205.1 of Micromonospora terminaliae. Lineage (NCBI taxonomy): Bacteria > Bacillati > Actinomycetota > Actinomycetes > Micromonosporales > Micromonosporaceae > Micromonospora > Micromonospora terminaliae. The sequence continues at coordinate 1,035,128 of NZ_CP045309.1, forward strand.
CTGGTTCGCCGGCACCCCGGGGGCGGAGGCCACCCGCGTGGCGTCCTACCGGTTCGACGACCCGGCCGGCGAGGTCGGCATCGAGACCATCCTGGTCCGGGCCGGGGACGGGCCGGTGCTCCAGGTGCCGCTCACCTACCGGGCCGCGCCGCTGGCCGGCGCCGAGCGGTGGCTGGTCGGCACCACCGACCACTCCGTGCTCGGCCCGCGCTGGGTCTACGACGCCTCCGGCGACCCGGTCTACCCGCCGGCGCTGGCCGCCGCCGTCCTCGCCGACGCCGGACAGGCGGAGGAGTACTTCGAGGTTGACGGCCGGCGCGAGGTGCGCGCCCCGAGCGTGACCCTGACCGGCGGCCGGGCCGACACCGCACCGGCGTTCGACCTGGTCGACGAGGTGGTCGACGGCGACCCGACGCTGATCCGCGCCGGTGGCGCGGAGCTGGCCCTGGTCCGCCGACCGGCCCCGGCCGACGCGTCGGCGGCGGCCCGGCTGACCGGCTCCTGGGCCGGGCAGGTTGACCCGGTGCTGCTGGCCTACGTCCGCTGACCGGCCGGGCTGCCGGGTCGCCGGGCCGCCGGGCCGCTGGGCTGCCGGGTCGCCGGGTCGCTGGGTCGCCGGGCCGCCGGGCTGAGGGTCGCCGGGCCGCTGGGCTGCCGGGTCGCCGGGCTGCCGGGTCGCCGGGTCGCCGGGTCGCCGGGTCGCCGGGTCGCCGGGTCGCCAAGGCTGCCGGGGGGGCGCCGGACAACCGGGCCGCCGGGCCACCGGACAACCGGGTGGCCGGGCGGCCGAAGCGCCGGACAACCGGGCGGGCCGGCGGCTGCTGACCGTGCGCCGGTCGGCTCGGCACCCGGGGTGAGGACGCCGCCCACGGGTCCCGGGAAGGTGGCAGGATGCGGCGATGGCAGTCAGCACGCGGCCGTTGGGCCGCAGCGGCATCGCGGTCAGCGCCCTGGGCATGGGCTGCTGGGCGATCGGCGGCCCGTGGGCCGAGGGTTCCCGGCCGCTGGGCTGGGGCGCCGTGGACGACGACGAGTCGATCCGGGCGGTCCGCCGTGCCCTCGACCTCGGGGTGACCCTTTTCGACACCGCCGACACGTACGGCGCCGGGCACGGCGAGCGGATCCTCGGGCGGGCCCTCGCCGGCCGGCGTGACGAGGCGGTGATCGCCACCAAATGGGGCTACACCTTCGACGAGCGGACCCGGCAGGCCACCGGGGAGGACGCCTCGCCGGAGTACCTGCGGCGGGCGGTCGTCGACTCGCTGCGCCGGCTGGACACCGACCGCATCGACCTCTACCAGCTGCACCTCGCCGACCTGCCGGTGCCCCGGGCCGAGGCGCTGATCGGCGCCCTGGAGGACCTGGTCGCCGACGGGCTCGTCCGGGCGTACGGCTGGAGCACCGACCGGGCCGACCGGGCCGCCGCCTTCGCGCAGGTGGTCCGGAGCGCCGCCGCCGTGCAGCACGGCCTGTCGGTGCTGCGGGACGCCCCGGCCATGCTGGCCGTCTGCGAGAAGCACGACCTGGCCAGCCTGGCCCGGGGGCCGCTCGGGATGGGGCTGCTCACCGGCAAGTACACCCCGGAGTCCACGCTGCCCCGCGACGACGTGCGCGGCACCGCCCCGAACTGGCTGGAGTGGTTCCGCAGCGGCCGGCCCGCCCCGGAGTGGCTGCGCCGGGTCGCCGCCGTCCGCGGCGCGCTGACCGCCGACGGCCGGACCCTCGCGCAGGGCGCGCTCGGCTGGATCTGGGCGCGCAGCGGCCGGGCCGTGCCGATCCCGGGCGCCCGCACGGTCGCCCAGGTGGAGGAGAACGCCGCCGCGCTGGACCGCGGCCCGCTCGCCCCCGACCAGTTCGCCGAGGTGGAGCGGCAGCTCGCCGCCCTGCGCGCGGCCGCCCTGCGCGACGCCGACCGACCGCACTGGCCCATGCCGCCCGTCCCCGCCGCCCGCCCCTGACCGCGCCGGGCGCCCCGCGCCCCCGCGCCCCGCACCCCGCGCCCGCGCCCCGTCGATCATGGAGTTGTGGCACCGCCGAAAACGGTCTCAATCGGGTGGACCGGGAACCACAACTCCATGATCGACGCGGGTGGGTGCGGGTGCGTGCGGGGATCGCGGGGGGACGTCGCGCCGGTCAGGACCGGGTGACGGCTTCCTTTCGGACCTGCTCGGCCAGGTGGGCGGGCATCGGCTCGTAGCGGGCGAACTCGCGGCGGAAGGTGCCGGTGCCGGCGGTCATCGAGCGCAGCTCGACCGCGTACCGCAGCAGTTCGGTGGCGGGGACCTCGGCGCGGACCAGCGTGCGGCCCTCGGCCTCCGGGTCCGGCTCGGTGCCGAGCACGCGGCCGCGCCGGCCGGACAGGTCGCCCATCACGGCGCCCACCGACGCGTCGGGCACCCGTACGGTGATCTCGTCGACCGGCTCCAGCAGCGTCGGCTGTCCCTTCTCGGCGGCGTCCCGCAGGGCGAGCGCGCCGGCGGTCTGGAACGCCGCGTCGGAGGAGTCGACGCTGTGCGCCTTGCCGTCGAACAGGGTCACCCGCAGGTCCACCACCGGGTAGCCGCCGACGAGGCCGCGTTCCATCTGCGCCCGGACGCCCTTCTCCACCGAGGGGATGTAGTTGTGCGGCACCGCGCCGCCGACCACCTTGTCCACGAACTCGAAGCCGGCGCCCCGGGGCAGCGGCGTCACCTCGATGTCGCAGACCGCGTACTGGCCGTGGCCGCCGGACTGCTTGACGTGCCGGCCGTGACCCTTGGCGGCGGCCGTGAACGTCTCGCGCAGCGCCACCCGCACCGGCTCGGTCTCCAGCTCCACCCCGCCGGCGCGCAGCCGGTCGAGCACCACGTCGGCGTGCGCCTCGCCCATGCACCACAGCACCAGTTGGTGGGTCTCGGCGTTGCGGTCCAGCCGCAGCGTCGGGTCGCCGGCGACCAGCCGGGCCAGGTTGCGGGCGAGGGCGTCCTCGTCGGCCCGGCTCTTCGCCACGATGGCCACCGGCAGCAGCGGCTCCGGCATCTCCCACGGAGCGATGAGCAGCGGCTCCTCCTTGGCGGAGATGGTGTCGCCGGTCTCCGCGCTGCCCGACTTGGTGATCGCGCAGATGTCGCCGGCCACCGCCATGGGCACCTCGCGCAGCGTCGCGCCGAGCGGGCTGTAGATGTGGCCGACCCGCTCGTCGGCGTCGTGGTCGGGGTGACCGCGCTCGGCCATGCCATGGCCGGACACGTGGACCACCTGATCGGGGCGGAGCGTGCCGGAGAAGACGCGCACCAGGGAGACCCGGCCGACGTGCCGGTCCACGGTCGTCTTGACCACCTCGGCGACCAGCGGCCCGTCCGGGTCGCAGGCCAGCGGCGGCCGGGGCGAGCCGTCGACCCCGGTGACCGCGGGCAGCTCGTGCTCCAGCGGCGACGGGAACGCGGCCACCAGGCCGTCCAGCAGCGCGTCCAGGCCGACGCCGGTCTCGGCGCAGACCGGCACCACCGGGTAGAAGTGGCCGCGGGCGACCGCCGTCTCCAGGTCGGTGATGAGCACCTCGGTGTCGATCTCCTCGCCGCCGAGGTAGCGGTCCATGAGGGTCTCGTCCTCGCTCTCCGCGATGACCCCCTCGATGAGCTCGTTGCGGGACTCGAGGATGGCCGGCAGGTGCTCCGGGTCCGGCTCGCGCACCGCGGCCGGCAGGCCCTGGGAGTAGTCGAAGACCCGCCGCGTGATGAGCCCCATGAGGCCGGCGACCGACTCGCCGTCGTCGCCCAGCATCGGCAGGTAGAGGGGGAGCACGTTGTCGCCGAAGACCCGCTGGCAGAGCGCCACGGCCTCGTCGAAGTCGGCGCGCGGGTGGTCGAGCCGGGTCACCGCGACGGCGCGGGGCATGTCGACGGCCGCGCACTCCTCCCAGAGGGCGGCGGTGGCGGCGTCCATGCCGTCGACGGCGGAGACCACGAACAGCGCCGCGTCGGCGGCCCGCAGCCCGGCGCGCAGCTCGCCGACGAAGTCGCCGTACCCGGGGGTGTCCAGGAGGTTGACCTTGACGTCGCGGTGCAGCAGCGGGGCGCAGGCCAGGCTCACCGAGCGCTGCTGGCGCACGGCGGCGGGATCGTGGTCGCAGACGGTGGTGCCCTCGGTGACGCTGCCGGCGCGGCCGATCGTGCCGCTGGCGGCGAGCAGCGCCTCGACCAGCGTCGTCTTGCCCGCTCCGGAGTGCCCGACGAGCACCACGTTGCGAACCCTGCCGGGCTCGGTCACCACCGGCGCGCCGCCGGTGACACCCTTCTCCTGATTCTTCTGCGCCATCGCGGCGCACCTCCCTCAACCGGTGGTGGTGGCGACCGCCGCGCGCGACGGGGAAGCGGCCCGGGCGGGCACCGCGGCGATATCTTCCGGTGATCTCCTGGACGACGGGTGGGCGGACGGGTGATCCGGTGAGCTGGCTCACCTTCCACGCTCGATCTCACACCCGTAACCGGGCCGGCACAAGAGCGCCTGGCGGGTCGGGACGACCGGCTGTGTTCCCGGCCGCTGCCGGCCGTTATCGTGGGACCGCCATGGCGAAGATCTTCCAAGTGTCGGCCCGCGCGGGGATGACCCGCGTCGTGGAGCCGATCGCGCGCGGTCTGCTCCGCGCCGGTGTGTCCCCCAACGCGGTCACGGTGACCGGGACGGCCGGCGTGCTCGTCGGTGCGCTCGGCTTCGGTGCCCGCGGTCACCTCGTCGCCGGTGCGCTGATCGTGACGGTCTTCGCGCTCACCGACCTGCTCGACGGCACGATGGCCCGGATGAGCGGCGGCTCCACCCGGTTCGGCGCCTTCCTCGACTCGAGCATGGACCGGATCGCCGACAGCGCGGTCTTCGGCGCGGTCGCCTACTGGCTGGCCAGCCGGCACGACCAGTCGGGCGTGGCCGCCGCACTGCTCTGCCTGGCCGCCGGTGGCCTGGTCTCCTACGTGAAGGCCCGCGCCGAGGGCCTCGGGATGACCTGCAACGTGGGCATCGCCGAGCGCACCGAGCGGCTGTTGATCGTCGGGGTGGGCGGCCTGCTCACCGGCCTCGGCGTCGGCCCGGCCCTGGAGATCGCGCTCTGGCTGCTCGCCGCCGTCTCGATCTTCACGGTCGGGCAGCGGATGGCCCACGTGTACCGGCAGGCGCAGCTGGCCGGCCGGGAGTGAACCTCACCGAGGCGGGCTACGTCGCCGGGTGGCGCCTGGTCCGGGCGTTGCCCCGGCCCGTGGTCGCCGCCGCCTTCCGGGCGGGCGCCGACCGCGCCCACCGGAGCAACGGCCGGGGTACGCGGCGGCTGCGCGCCAACCTGCGCCGGGTGGTCGGCCCCGACCTGCCCGAGGCGGAGCTGAACGCGCTGGTCCGTGCCGGCCTGCGGTCGTACGCCCGGTACTGGCTGGAGGCGTTCCGGCTGCCCAGCCTGAGCCGGCCGGAGATCCTCGCCGGCTTCCACCTGGACGGCCAGGAGAAGCTCGCCGCCGACGTGGCGGCCGGCCGGGGCGCGGTGGTCGCGCTGCCGCACTCGGGCAACTGGGACGCGGCCGGCGCCTGGGTGGCCGCCACCGGCTGGCCGATCACCACGGTCGCCGAGCGGCTCAGGCCGGAGGGCCTCTACAAGCGTTTCCTCGCCTTCCGGCAGAGCCTCGGCATGGAGATCCTGCCCACCTCCGGTGGCGACCGGCCGGCGTTCGACGTGCTGCTGGACCGGGTGCGGGCGGGGGCAGTGGTGCCGCTGCTCGCCGACCGGGACCTCTCCGCCCGGGGCGTGGAGGTGGAGTTCTTCGGCGGCCGCACCCGGATGCCGCCCGGGCCCGCCCTGTTGGCCATCCGCACCGGCGCGCCGCTCTACGTGGCCTCGCTGTGGTACACGCCGGACCGCGCCCACGCCGCCATCGAGGGCCCGCTGGAGCTGCCCGATCCGGACAGCGCCCCGCTGGACGCCCGGGTGCGCGCGGTGACCCAGCGGATTGCCGACCGTCTTGCGGCGGGCATCGCCCGGCATCCGGAAGACTGGCACATGTTGCAGCGGATGTGGCTGGACCAGGGCACCGACGGCACGCTGTCGCAGCCGGCGGCCACCACCGGGACGATCTGAGGAAGGGGCTGCGGTGAGCGCGAGGAGCGCAGCGCAGCGGAGCCCCGCAGTCGCGAACGAAGGGCATTGACGTGCGTATCGGCATCGTGTGCCCGTACTCCTTCGACGTCCCGGGCGGGGTGCAGAACCACGTCATGGACCTGGCCGAGGCGCTGCTCGGGCTCGGCCACGAGGTGAGCGTGCTGGCCCCGGCCGACGAGGACTCGCCGCTGCCGCCGTACGTGGTGTCGGCCGGCCGGGCGGTGCCGCTGCCGTACAACGGCTCGGTCGCCCGGATCGCCTTCGGCCCGGTCTCGACGGCCCGGGTGCGCCGCTGGATCACCCGCGGCGACTTCGACGTGCTGCACGTGCACGAGCCGCTCACCCCCAGCCTGTCGATGCTGGCGGTGCTCTGCGCCCGGGGCCCGGTGGTGGCCACCTTCCACACGGCGATGACCCGTTCGCGGGTGCTCTCCGCCGCCCAGGGGGTGCTCCAGATCCTGCTGGAGCGGATCACCGCCCGGATCGCGGTGAGCGCCCTGGCCCGCAAGGTCCAGGTGGAGCACATGGACGGCGGCGCCGTGGAGATCCCCAACGGCGTGGCGGTGGCGAAGTTCGCGGGCGTCGAGCCGCTGCCGGGCTGGCCGGGGGAGTGCCCGCCGGGCAGCGGCGGGACGCTCGGCTTCCTGGGCCGGTTCACGGAGCCGCGCAAGGGCTTCCCGATCCTGCGGGACGCCTTCGTCGCGCTGGCCCCGCACCGGCCCGGGCTGCGGCTGCTGGTCGCCGGGCCGGGCGACGCCGACGACCTCTACGACCAGTTCCCGGCCGACCTGCGGGACCGGGTCACCTTCCTGGGCCTGGTCTCCGAGGCGGACAAACCTCGCATGCTGCGCAGCCTGCACCTCTACGTCGCACCGAACACCGGCGGGGAGTCCTTCGGGATGATCCTCACCGAGGCGCTCGCCGCCGGCACCACCGTGGTGGCCAGCGACCTGGACGCGTTCCGCCGGGTGCTGGACGGCGGGCGGGCCGGCCGGCTCTTCCCGACCGGGGACGCGGCCGCCCTGCGTACCGCCCTGGCCGAGCTGCTCGACGACGGCGGGCAGCGGGCCGCGCTGACCGCCTGCGGCGACCAGGTGGTGGCGAATTTCGACTGGCCCGTGGTTGCCCGCCGGGTTCTGGAGGTATACGCAGCGGCGATCGAAGCCACCGACGGCCGGGTCATGGACCAGGAATGGGCGGGGCTGGGCTGAACCCGGTGGCCGGTGGGGCCGCTGTGACGAGCGCGTCGGCCGGTGCCCCGCACCGGCCGGGCGGGATGAGGAGCAGCACTACGATGCCGGGCATGTGGTGGGTGGTGGGCGCGGCGCTGGTGCTCGGGCTGGTCTCGGCGTACCTCATCTGGACCGCCGGCCGGGTCGAGCGCCTGCAGGCCCGCGCGGAGTCGGCGGCCCGGGCCCTCGACGCGCACCTGCTGCGCCGCGCGGCCGCCGCCGCGGTGCTGGCCGAGCAGCGCTACGGCGTGGAGCTGTACTCGGCCGCCCGGATCGCCCTGGATGCCGTGGGCGAGGAGCGGGAGGCCGCGGAGAACGACCTCACCCGCCAGCTGCGCGCGGTCGAGCTGGATCCCGAGGACCCGGCCTGCGAGGCGGTGATCGCGGCCAGCCGGCGGCTTGCCCTGGCCCGGCAGGTGCACACCGACCTGGTCCGCGACGCCCGGGCGGCCCGGGGCCGCCCGCTGGTGCGCCTGCTCCGGATGGGGCGCGGCCGGGAGTGGCCCCGCTACTTCGACGTCGACGACCCGACGCTCACCCCGCGGGCCGACGTCACCACCGGCTGAGCGGGGGCGGTGACCCGGCCCCGGTGACGGCGGCCACAGAGCAGGCCACCGGGGGTCTGATTGGCTGTCGGACCGGCGTTGACCCCGTCGTAGCCTTCTGGCAGCCACCCCCGAGCCCGTCCAAGGAGCGATGACCCGTGCCCGAATCCACCTCCCCGAACACCAACGCCAACCCGGTCGTCGGCACCGCCCGCGTCAAGCGGGGCATGGCCGAGATGCTCAAGGGCGGCGTGATCATGGACGTGGTCACCCCCGAGCAGGCCAAGATCGCCGAGGACGCCGGCGCCGTCGCCGTCATGGCGCTGGAGCGGGTGCCCGCCGACATCCGCGCCCAGGGCGGCGTCTCCCGGATGAGCGACCCGGACATGATCGACGGCATCATCAACGCCGTCTCCATCCCCGTGATGGCCAAGGCCCGGATCGGCCACTTCGTCGAGGCGCAGGTCCTCCAGGCCCTCGGCGTCGACTACGTCGACGAGTCCGAGGTGCTGACCCCCGCCGACTACGAGAACCACATCGACAAGTGGGCCTTCACCGTGCCCTTCGTCTGCGGCGCGACCAACCTGGGCGAGGCGCTGCGCCGGATCACCGAGGGCGCCGCCATGATCCGCTCGAAGGGTGAGGCCGGCACCGGCGACGTCTCCAACGCCACCACCCACATGCGGAAGATCCGCAAGGAGATCCGCCGGCTCCAGTCCCTGCCCACCGACGAGCTGTTCGTGGCCGCCAAGGAGCTCCAGGCGCCGTACGAGCTGGTCAAGGAGGTCGCCGAGACCGGGAAGCTGCCCGTCGTGCTGTTCACCGCGGGCGGCATCGCCACCCCGGCGGACGCGGCCATGATGATGCAGCTCGGCGCCGAGGGCGTCTTCGTCGGCTCGGGCATCTTCAAGTCGGGCAACCCGGCCCAGCGCGCCGCCGCGATCGTGAAGGCCACCACCTTCCACGACGATCCGGACGTGCTGGCCAAGGTCTCCCGCGGGCTGGGCGAGGCGATGGTCGGCATCAACGTCGACGAGATCCCGCAGCCGCACCGGCTGGCCGAGCGCGGCTGGTGACGGCGACCGAACGGGGCCCGGGCCGGGCCCCGTCCGACGAGCGAGAGGAGCGAGAGGTGACCGCACCCGTCATCGGTGTGCTCGCCCTCCAGGGCGACGTACGCGAGCACCTTGCCGCCCTGGCCGGGGCCGGCGCGGACGCCCGTCCGGTGCGCCGCCCGGCTGAACTGGACGAGGTCGACGGCCTGGTGATCCCGGGCGGCGAGTCGACCACCATGAGCAAGCTCGCCGACATCTTCGAGATGCGCGAGCCGATCGACAAGCGGATCGCCGGCGGCATGCCGGTCTACGGGTCCTGCGCCGGCATGATCATGCTGGCCGCCGAGGTGCTCGACGGCCGCCCCGACCAGCGCGGCTTCGCCGGCATCGAGATGACCGTCCGGCGCAACGCGTTCGGCCGGCAGGTCGACTCGTTCGAGGCGCCCGTGGAGATCACCGGGGTCGAGGGGGAGCCGTTCCACGCGGTCTTCATCCGGGCCCCCTGGGTCGAGCGGGTCGGCGCGGGCGTCGAGGTGCTCGGCCGGGTCACGGACGGGCCGGCCGCCGGCCGGATCGTCGCCGTGCGGCAGGGGCACCTGCTGGCCACCTCGTTCCACCCGGAACTCACCGGCGACCTGCGGCTGCACCGCTACTTCGTGGACCTGGTCCGCGCCGCCGCCTGACCGCTTTCCTCCTGGTTGCGGCATTCCGCCCGGACGGTTCCGGTCTCCTCGGGTGAGGCGCCCGGGCCCGCCCCGGGTGCGGGTGTGACATGCGGGGACGCCACCTCGGTAGGATTGCGGCGGTTCGGCAGGGCTCACCGCCCGCCGCCGCCCCCCAGCCGACCGCCCGGCGGTCCCGGTTCGGCGCGGGCGCGGACAGTCGACGCAGGCGTGAGTCAACAGACGGAGGTATGAGATGTCCGGCCACTCAAAGTGGGCGACCACCAAGCACAAGAAGGCCGTCATCGACGCCAAGCGCGGCAAGATGTTCGCCAAGCTGATCAAGAACGTCGAGGTCGCGGCCCGGACCGGCGGCGGGGACCCCGCCGGCAACCCGACCCTCTACGACGCCATCCAGAAGGCGAAGAAGAACTCCGTCCCGAACGACAACATCGACCGCGCGGTCAAGCGGGGCTCCGGGCTGGAGGCCGGCGGCGCCGACTACCAGACGATCATGTACGAGGGCTACGGCCCGAACGGCGTCGCGCTGCTCATCGAGTGCCTCACCGACAACCGCAACCGCGCCGCCACCGAGGTGCGCACCGCGCTCACCCGCAACGGCGGCTCGTTCGCCGACGCAGGCTCGGTGTCGTACATGTTCTCCCGCAAGGGCGTCGTGATCGTCCCGAAGGCCGGCACCAGCGAGGACGACGTCATGATGGCCGTGCTCGACGCGGGCGCCGAGGAGGTCAACGACCTCGGTGAGGCGTTCGAGGTGGTCTCCGAGCCGACCGACCTCATCCCGGTCCGCACCGCCCTGCAGGATGCCGGCATCGAGTACGAGTCGGCCGAGTCGTCCCTCGTCCCCAGCGTCAACGTGCCGCTGGACGAGGAGGGCGCGCGCAAGATCTTCAAGCTGATCGACGTCCTCGAGGACTGCGACGACGTGCAGAACGTCTACGCCAACTTCGACGTCTCCGACGAGGTCATGGCCGCCGTCGGCTGACCTCGACCGCAAGCGCGTGCCGCGCCGGGCGACCTGGTCGCCCGGCGCGACGTCGTCTCCGGCCCGGTCAGCAGGACGGCCCCTGCCGGAAGGCCCGCTCGACGTGGGAGGCCAGCCCGGCCTCGTACCAGCCGACACCGGGGCGGATCGGGTGGCCGGTGAACAGCTCGACCCGTGACCCGTGCCGCACGAGGTACGCCTCGGCGTCGCCCGCGTCGTTGCGGATCAGCGCCCCGCGCCGCCCGTAGATGCGCTCCAGTTCGGCGAAGGACATGCCGACCGACGCGCCGGCCGGGGAGCGGGGCGGGACGGTGGCGGTGCCCACCGACACCAGCCGGCCGTCGCGGAAGGCCAGCATGATCACCCCGGCCCAGGCCCCGGTGGCGCCGGCGTCCACCACCCCGGCGCAGCCCGGCGCGGTCCAGTCGATGAGGCCGGCCGCCGCGAGCCGGTCCAGCCGGGCCCCGATCCGGTACGGGCCGGCGCCGCGGACGCCGAGCACCTCGACCGTCGCGACGGCCGGCCGGCCGGCCATCGGCGCCCGGTCGGCGGTCGTACCGACCGCCGGCGCAGCGGCCGAGGCCGGCGCGGCGACGGTCACCGGGACGGCGGCGGCGAGGGCCAGCAACCCGGTGAGGACGGTGGACGAGAGACGGTTCATGGCGGATCTCCTTCCGTTGGCTCTTCTCCTGCTCTGTTGGTCTCCGGCCGGGCCGGTTCGGTTCGGTCCGTCGGGTTGCCGACCGTCCCGCTGCGCGACCGCGAGCCGACGCCGTCGGGACAGCCGCCGGCCGGGTACGGCGTCTACCGTCAAGGGAACGGCGGCCGAGTGACGATCGGCGGTGGTGATGTGATGACCGCGCCGACGCGGATCGGGGCCTACCGGGTGGAGCGGCTGCTCGGCGCGGGCTCCTTCGCCACGGTGTGGCTCGCCCATGACCCGCTGCTCGACGGCCGGGTGGCGATCAAGGTGCTGGCCGAGAACTGGAGCCACGACCTGCGGGTGCGGGAACGCTTTCTGGACGAGGCGCGGCTGCTGCGCCGGCTGGACCACGACCGCCTGGTCCGGGTGCACGCCGTGGGTGAGCTGCCCGACGGCCGCCCGTACGCCGTGCTGGCCTGGGCGGACGGCGGCAGCCTCCGGGACCGGCTGGTGCGGGGGCCGCTGCCGGTTGCCGAGGCCGTGACGCTGCTCGACGAGATCGCGGCGGGGGTCGCCGTGCTGCACCGGCACGGGGTGGTGCACCGGGATCTCACGCCGGGCAACATCCTCTTCCGGTCGGCGTCCGGCGCCGAGCGGGTGCTGGTCGCCGACCTGGGGCTGGCCAAGGCGCTCGCCGCCGCCTCCGGGCTGACCGCCCGGGCGGGCACTCCCGGTTACATGGCGCCGGAGCAGGACGACCCGTTCGCCGTCGTCGACACCCGCGCGGACGTGTTCGGGCTGGGCCGCCTCGGGCTCCGGCTGCTCGGCGACGCCCCGGCGGCCCCCGTCCGGGACGACCGGCGGGGCGGGAGGGGCCTGCCGCGACTGCGAGCCGGCGTGCCGCCGGGGGTGGCCGCGGTGCTCCGCACCGCCACCGCCGTGCGGCCCGCCGACCGCTACCCGGACGCGGCGGCGTTCCGGGCCGCCCTCCGGCACGCCGCGACCAGCGCCCGCGTCGGGCAGGCCGCAGCGACCTCCGCCGCGCACACCGGGACAACCTTCGCCGGGCTCGCCGTGGCGCCCTCCGCCGTGGGTCCCGGTGGCGGTGCCCCTCGGCCGTCCCGGCGGCGGCTCGCCGCCTCGGCGGCGGTCGCGGTGCTGCTCGTCGCCCTGGGCGGCACCGCGGGCGACGCCGCCGGCCGCGACCCGGCCGGCGCCGTGGGACGCAGCGGGCCGCTCACCGTCGCCCTGCCGGCCGGCTGGCGGGCCGACGGCACCGGCTGGGCCGGGCAGTACGGCGACGACGGCGAACTGGAACCCGCCCTGGTGGTGTCACCGGACCCGGGCCGCTGGGCGGCGGACCCGGGGGTGCCCGGTGCCTTCGTCGGACTCTCCGCCGGCACGGCCCGCCGCACCACGCCCGAGGGCTTCCTCGCCGAACGCCCGCACGCGGACTGCGCCGCGGCGCCGGTGCGGCGCAGCCGGCAGGGCGGCGTCGACTGGATCGTCGCCGCCTTCGCCTGCCCCGCCGGCCGGCCGGTGATCGTCGAGGCCGCCGGGCGGGCGGCCGGCCCGGCCGGCCTGCTCTACGTGCAGCTCACCCCGCCGCCGGGCAGCGGCACGGACTTCGTCGACGCCCTGCTCGCCGGGGTGCGGGTCGGGTAGGCCGCCCGGTCAGACCACCACCACGGTGATCCGGTACGTCCGGCCGTCCTGCGGGATCGTCACCACGACGGTGCCGGTACGCACGAATCGGATGTCCACGACGCCGGCCTCGTAGCTCCGGGACACCAGGTCCTCGCGGTCCACGGTGACCAGACCCGGCCCGATGCCCCGGATCCGCAGTACCCCGCCGGTGGCGAAACAGAGCGACTTCAGCAGTGCCAGCTCGGTCTCGGCGAGGACCAGGTCGTAGCGCACCGCCTCGAGGCAGGCGCTCGGCAGCGCGGCCGATGCCGGCGGGGTCGCCCGGGGCGTCCGGCTCCGGGTCGGCGCGGGGCTGCGGCTCGGCGGCGTGGCCGTCGACGTTTCCGGTGCGGTGGAGGTGGGCGGCGCGGCGGCGCCGACGGTGCTGGCCGCGGGGGTCGGTGGCCGGACCGGCAACGGCGAGACGGGGCGGCCGGCGCAGCCCGGCACCCCGCCGAGGACGGCGAGGGCGGCAAGCGCGGTGAGGGCGCCGGCCCGGAAGCCCCGGCGTGGCGGCTCAGCCATCGGACAGCCGCTGCCGGACCTGCCGGCGGGCCTCGTGGATCCGGGACTTGACGGTTCCCTCGGGCAGGTCGAGAAGGCCGGCGATCTCGCGGTAGCTCAGGCCGAGCACGTCCCGCAGGGTCACCGCCTCGGCGAGGTCGGCCGGGACCGCGTCGAGCGCGTCGAGCAGGTCCAGCCGGGTGCCGGCCACCACGCTGGTCCGCCGGGGATCGGGCGGGTCAGGCAGTGGCACGCCGCCGGCCTCCAGCTGCCAGCGCCGGCGCAGCATCCGGTAGGTGGAGCGCGCCCGGTTCGCGGTGAGCCGGTAGAGCCAGGTGTGGAACGACGACCGCTCCTCGAACCGGGTGATCCCGCGGGCCAGCGCCAGCAGCGCGTCCTGGCAGGCCTCCTCGGCGTCCTGCCGGTGGGGCAGCAGGCGGGCGCACTGGCGCAGCACTTCGGGCCGTACGGCCACCAGCAGCGCGTCGAGCGCCCTCCGGTCGCCGCGCGCGGCCGACCGGGCCAGCTCGTCGGTGCCGTCAGGGAGAGGCATCAGCGCGTCCAGTGCTCGCCGGTGGGCCGGGTCTCCAGGCTATGCCCGCCGCCGCCCGGCGGGCCCGGACGAGTCCGGCAGCCGACGCAACCCCGGGCGGCCCGTGAGGAAACCCGGCTGACCGGCCGGCCGGCGCGCCCGTACCCTGCCGGAATGCTCGTTCCCGACCTGCCGCTGCGCACCGACCGCCTGCTGCTGCGCGCCTTCACCCCCGACGACCTGGCCGTGATCCGCGACTACCGGGGCCGGCCGGAGGTCACCCGGTTCCTCTACCACGAGCCCTACGACGACGCCGCCGCGCGGGCGGCGGTGGACCGGATGGTGCGGCGCACCGGACTCCGCGCGCCGGGTGACGTGCTCAACCTGGCCCTCGTCGTGGCGGAGACCGGTGAGTTCGTCGGCGACGTGCTCCTCAGCTGGACCAGCGGGGAGCACCGGCAGGGTGAGATCGGCTACGTCGCCCACCCCGACCACACGGGCCGGGGGTACGTCACCGAGGGCGCCCGGGAGCTGCTGCGGCTCGGCTTCGAGGGCCTCGGGCTGCACCGGATCGTCGGCCGGCTGGACGCCCGCAACACCGCCTCGGCCCGGGTGCTGGAGCGTCTCGGCATGCGCCGCGAGGCGCTCCTGAGGGAGAACGAGTTCGTCAAGGGCGAGTGGACCGACGAGGCCGTGTACGCCCTGCTCGACCGCGAGTGGCGGGCCCAGCGCGCGGAGGCCTGAACCGGCGTGGCCCGGCACCCCCCGTGGGTGCCGGGCCAGGCCGCTCGCCGCGATCAGTGCCGGTTGCGGTACGCCTTGACCGCGCTGTCGACGATGTCCCACACCACGACCAGGGCGGTGCCGGCCACCACGATCGTGGCGACGGTGGTCAGGTTCTCCTCGCGCCCGAGCCACGCGAAGCGGCCGACGAACTCGGGGTTGAGCAGCCGGTCGGTCGACATCAGCCAGATCACCGGCACCGCGAACGCCAGGTCGAGCACCGCGTTCACGGCGACCAGCGGCCACGTCCACCGCCCGGCCCGGTACTTGGCGATCTCCAGGCCGATGGTGGCGACGAGCACGGCGATCAGGAACGGCAGCCAGAAGCTCCACAGCGCCGGGTCGAGGATCGGCAGGTTGCCGCCGCCGCTCGGCACGAACGAGTGGAAGTGCTGGATCGGCAGGTAGGCGATGACCAGCACCAGCCAGCCGATCGCGGCGGTGACGTCGACGAGGGTGATCTGCCGGTTGGCCTGCACCTCGGGGAGCTGGTCGACGGTCCACGCCGGCAGGTGCAGCGACGTGTTGGTCCGCTCGAGGACCGCGAAGACCAGCGTGACCCAGAAGGCGATCTGGACCGCGACCTCCAGGGCGGTGGCAACGCCCGCGCCGACCGCGCCGCCGGGGTTCTTCCCGTCGGTGGCCTCCAGCAGGCCGACGATGATCCCCACGGTGGCCGGGACGAAGCTGAGCAGCAGCTTCATCAGCCGCTCCCAGGCCAGGTAGTAGGTCGGGCCGATGAGCTGGAGCCGCCGGTCGGCGTAGCGGGCCGCCAGCTGTGCAGGGTTGCCCAGTTCGGTGAGGACCTCGCGTTCCGCGGTCTCGGCGTCCCGGCCGTCGGCGCGGCGGCCGTCGATCATGTCCTCGATCGAGCCGCGCAGCTCGGTCTCGATCTCGGGGCGCCGGGCGGCCGGCACGGCTCGGAGGGTGGCGGCGAGATAACGGTCGGTCAGCGAGCTCATCGCTCCACTCCTTCGATCAGGCTGGTGAGAGAGGTCTGGACGGCGGCCAGGTCGTCGAGGAGTCGCCGGAGCAGCCTCTCGCCCTCGTCGCTGGTCCGGTAGAACTTGCGCGGTCGGCTCTCCTCGGTGTTCCACTCGCTGGTCAGCAGCCCCTGTTCCTCGAGGCGGCGCAGCAGCGGGTAGAGCGTGTTGGCGTCCACCGGGAAGCCGTGGCCGGTGAGCCGTTGCAGCAGTGCGTAGCCGTAGTCGGGGCGGCGCAGGGCGACCAGGCTCGCCACCACGACCGTGCCCCGACGTAGTTCCTGGAGGTGGGTCCGGAGGATCTCGTCGGCGACCATGCGTCACACGATACTGTGTGCTACACACTGTTGTCCACCAACCAGCATTGTGCCGCGCACAACGCTGTGGGGGAGACGCCGGCCACCGTCGGCGCGGCCGGTGGAGCCGCGGAGTTGACCTCGGTAGGGTGGGTCCCGGTCGGTTCCGACCGCCCAAGATCCACAGCTGGGGGGCGCCACGCATGGGCGATTCGTTCGCGCATCTGCACGTACACACCGAGTACTCGATGCTGGACGGAGCGGCCCGGCTCAAGGACCTCTTCGCCGAGGCCGCGCGGCTCGGCATGCCGGCGGTGGCGATCACCGACCACGGCAACATGCACGGCGCGAACGACTTCTACAAGCAGGCCATGGCCGCCGGGGTGAAGCCGATCCTCGGCGTCGAGGCGTACGTGGCGCCGGAGTCGCGCTTCCACAAGCAGCGGGTCAAGTGGGGCCGCCCCGAGCAGAAGAGCGACGACGTCTCCGGCAATGGCGCCATCACCCACATGACCATGTGGGCGGCGAACCGCGACGGCCTGCACAACCTCTTCAAGCTCAACTCGCGCGCCTCCATGGAGGGCCACTACGTCAAGTGGCCGCGCATGGACATGGAGCTCATCGCCGAGCACGCCGAGGGGATCATGGCCACCACCGGCTGCCCCTCGGGCGCCGTGCAGACCCGGCTGCGGCTCGGCCAGTTCGACGAGGCGCTCAAGGTCGCCGCCGCCTACCAGGACATCTTCGGCAAGGACAACTACTTCCTGGAGATCATGGACCACGGGCTCGACATCGAGCGCCGGGTCCGCGACGGCCTCACCGAGATCGCCCGCAAGCTCGACATCCCGCCGGTGGTCACCAACGACTCGCACTACACCCACGAGGCGCAGGCCGAGGCGCACGACGTGCTGCTCTGCGTACAGACCGGCAGCAACGTCGCCGACCCCAACCGCTTCCGGTTCGAGGGCGGCGGATACTTCGTCAAGTCGGCCGAGCAGATGCGCGCCGTCGACTCGTCCGAGCTGTGGCAGCAGGGCTGCCGCAACACCCTGCTGGTGGCCGAGAAGGTCGACCCGGCCGGGATGTTCGAGTTCCACAACCTCATGCCGCGGTTCCCGATCCCCGAGGGGGAGACCGAGGAGTCCTGGTTCCGCAAGGAGACCTTCGCCGGTCTGGCCCGCCGCTACCCGAACGGCATCCCCGAGGGGCACGTCGTCCAGGCGGAGTACGAGCTGGGCGTCATCATCCAGATGGGCTTCCCGTCCTACTTCCTCGTGGTCGCCGACTTCATCCAGTGGGCGAAGAGCCAGGGCATCGCGGTGGGCCCGGGCCGGGGCTCGGCCGCCGGCTCGCTGGTCGCGTACGCCCTGGGCATCACCGACCTGGACCCCATCCCGCACGGCCTGATCTTCGAGCGGTTCCTCAACCCCGAGCGCATCTCGATGCCCGACGTCGACATCGACTTCGACGAGCGCCGGCGCGGTGAGGTGATCCGCTACGTCACCGACAAGTGGGGCGAGGACAAGGTCGCGCAGATCGCGACCTTCGGCACCATCAAGGCGAAGGCCGCGATCAAGGACTCGGCGCGGGTGCTCGGCTACCCGTACGCGGTGGGCGACCGGATCACCAAGGCCATGCCCCCGGCCGTCATGGGCAAGGACATCCCGCTGTCCGGCATCTTCGACCCGAAGCACCCGCGCTACGCGGAGGCGGGCGAGATCCGCGGCCTCTACGAGTCCGACCCGGACGTCAAGAAGGTCATCGAGACGGCGAAGGGCATCGAGGGCCTGATCCGGCAGACCGGCGTGCACGCCGCCGGCGTCATCATGTCCGCCGAGCCGATCATCGAGCACATCCCGCTCATGCGGCGGGACTCCGACGGCGTCATCATCACGCAGTTCGACTACCCGACGTGCGAGTCGCTCGGGCTGCTGAAGATGGACTTCCTCGGCCTGCGCAACCTCACGATCATCGACGACGCGGTCAAGAACATCCAGCTCAACCACGGCAAGGAGCTGGACCTGCTGGGCCTGCCGCTGGACGACAAGGCGGCCTACGAGCTGCTGGCGCGCGGTGACACGCTGGGCGTCTTCCAGCTCGACGGCGGGCCCATGCGCTCGCTGCTGCGGCTCATGAAGCCCGACAACTTCGAGGACATCTCCGCCGTGCTGGCGCTCTACCGGCCCGGCCCCATGGGCGTGGACTCGCACACCAACTACGCGCTGCGCAAGAACAACCTCCAGGAGATCACGCCGATCCACCCGGAGCTGGAGGAGCCGCTGCGCGAGATCCTCGCCCCCACCTACGGCCTGATCGTCTACCAGGAGCAGGTGCAGCGCGCCGCGCAGATCCTCGCCGGCTACACCCTCGGCCAGGCCGACCTGCTCCGCCGCGCGATGGGCAAGAAGAAGAAGGAGATCCTCGACAAGGAGTTCATCCCGTTCCGGGACGGCTGCCGCGAGCGCGGCTACTCCGACGAGGCCATCCAGGCGGTGTGGGAC
The DNA here is from genome assembly GCF_009671205.1 of Micromonospora terminaliae. NCBI lineage: Bacteria > Bacillati > Actinomycetota > Actinomycetes > Micromonosporales > Micromonosporaceae > Micromonospora > Micromonospora terminaliae. The sequence continues at coordinate 1,053,671 of NZ_CP045309.1, forward strand.
GTCCTCGTCCCGTTCGCCGGCTACGCGTTCAACAAGGCGCACTCCGCCGCCTACGGCCTGGTGTCGTACTGGACCGCGTACCTCAAGGCGCACTACCCGGCCGAGTACATGGCGGCGCTGCTCACCTCCGTGGGCGACGACAAGGACAAGATGGCGCTCTACCTCTCCGAGTGCCGCCGGATGCGCATTCAGGTCCTTCCGCCGGACGTCAACACCTCGGCCGGGCCGTTCACCCCGGTCGGCGAGGACATCCGGTTCGGCCTGGCCGCCGTGCGCAACGTCGGCGCCAACGTGGTGGCCGCCATCATGCGGTGCCGCGAGGAGAAGGGCGACTACGCCGACTTCTACGACTTCCTGTCCAAGGTGGACGCGGTCGCCTGCAACAAGAAGACCATCGAATCGCTGATCAAGGCGGGCGCCTTCGACTCGCTGGGCCACAGCCGCAAGGGCCTGCTCGCCGTGCACGCCGACGCCATCGACGCGTATGCCGACGTCAAGCGCAAGGAGGCCGTCGGCCAGTACGACCTGTTCGGCGCCGGCTTCGGCGACGTGGACACCGGCGGCAGCACCACGGTCATGCCGGTCATCGGCGAGGGGGAGTGGGACAAGCGGGACAAGCTCGCCTTCGAGCGCGAGATGCTCGGCCTGTACGTGTCCGACCACCCGCTCTTCGGGCTGGAGCACGTGCTCGGCGCGGCGGCCGACACGACCATCACGGCGCTCTCCGAGGAGGGCAGCGTGCCCGACGGCGCCGTGGTCACCCTGGCCGGCATCCTCTCCGGGGTGCAGCGCCGGGTCACCAAGCAGGGCCGGGCCTGGGCGTCGGCCACCCTGGAGGACCTGGCCGGCGGGGTGGAGACGCTGTTCTTCCCGAACACCTACGAGGTGATCGGGCAGTACATCGCCGAGGACGCCATCGTCGTGGTGAAGGGCCGGGTGGACCGCCGCGACGACACGCCGCGGATCATGGCGATGGACATGCAGATGCCCGACATCAGCAGCAACCCGGCGAACAAGCCGGTCACCCTCACCATCCCGGTGCACCGCTGCACGCCGCCGCTGGTCGAGAAGCTCAAGGAGACGCTCGTGCTGCACCCGGGCGACACCGAGGTGCACGTCAAGCTGCTCAACGGCGGCAAGGTCACCACGCTGCGCCTGGGCCCGTTCCGGGTGGCGGCCACCACCGCGCTGATGGGCGACCTGAAGAGCGTCCTCGGCCCGGCCAACGTGAGCTGACCGAGTAACGGAAGGCCGCGACCAGCGGATATAACGCAGAGTAAACTCCGACTTCACCTGGAAGCCCTAGGTTCGGCGGCGGCGCGCCACCCGGCGCGCCGCCCGCAGAACCCAGGAGCCTCCCGTGAGTCAGGTACTCGTCGCCGTCGCCGTGAACGTCCTCAGCGCCGCGCTGATCGCGCTCGCCACCGCCATCGTCCGTCGACTCCTGGCACCCGTCGCCGCCTGACTCCGGCCGCCGCGCCCGGGCGCGCGCGTCGGTGATGGGGACCCGACCCGGTCGGCTGCGCCGGCTGCTGCGTCGCCGCGGCCCGGCACGCACGGCCCCTAGGATCGGCTCATGATCGCTGGCCTGCAGTGCGTCGTGCTGGACTGCTCCCATCCGGCGGAACTCGCCGAGTTCTACCAGGCGCTCCTCGGCGGTGCCGTCAACCAGCGGGATCGGCGATGGGCGCTCAGCGACGACTGGGCGACGTTGCATACGTCGTCCGGTCTCGTCCTGGCCTTTCAACGCGCGGTGGACTACCAGCCGCCGCGGTGGCCCGACCCGACCCGGCCCCAGCAGTTCCACCTGGACTTCGGCGTCGCGGACCTGGACCGTGCCCAGGAACAGGTGCTGGCCCTGGGAGCAACGGTCTTGGACGATCGAGCGGGTGGACAAGTCTGGCGCATCTATGCCGACCCCGCCGGGCATCCGTTCTGCCTTGTCCGCCACTGACCGGACGCGGCCTGCTACGGGCGGCTCAGAGCCGGTGGCCGCCGAGGACGTCCGCGGCGGCGTCGGAGGTCTCCAGCACCACGGTGTGGTAGCTCTCGATGCGCGACAGGATCGCGTCGCGGGGGCCGTCGTGCCAGGCGTCGCTGCCGTAGAAGGCCTCCTCCTGCGCGTCCCGCACCGCCAGGGAGGGGAAGCCCCGGATCAGGTACGCCTCCTCGTGGCCGTCCTCACGGACCAGGGACGCCCCGGCGGCCACCACCCGGATGCCGAAGCGGCCGAGCAGCGGCGCGGCCTCCTCCCGCATGACCCGGACGAACTCGTCGATCGTGCCGGGCTTCAGGCGGTAGGTTCGGATCTCGAGAATCATCGACGACCTCCGGAGCGGCTGCGAGCCTGACGCTAGCCGTCCCGCACGACGTGGGCCACCCGCCTCAGACCGGCCGGTACTCGACCTCGGGGCGGCCGGGGGTGCCGTAGCGGGGCGCCCGGACGACGCGGTCGGCGGACACCAGGTACTCCAGGTAGCGCCGGGCGGTCACCCGGGAGATCCCGGTACGGTGGCCGACCTCGGTGGCGGAGAGCCCGCCGTCGCCGAGGGCGGCCAGCACGGTGTGCAGGGTCTGCTCGTCGAGGCCCTTGGGCAGGGTGTGCCGGTCCGCGCCGCGCAGGGTGGCGAACATCCGGTCCACCTCGTGCTGGGCGGCCACCTCGCCGTCGGCCAGGGCCTGCCGCCGGTATTCCGCGTAGCGCTCCAGCTTGTCGCGGAAGGCCGCGAAGGTGAACGGCTTGAGCAGGTAGTGGGTCACCCCGAGGGACACCGCGGTGCGGACGACCGCGAGGTCCCGCGCCGAGGTCACCGCGAGCACGTCCACGTCGCTGCCCGCCGCCCGCAGAGCCCGGCACACGTCGAGGCCGTGCAGGTCGGGCAGCCGGAAGTCGAGCAGGACCAGGTCGACGTCCGCGCCGCCGCGGCGGCGCAGCGCGGCCATCGCGTCCCGCGCCGTGTGCACCACGCCGACCACCACGAAGCCGGGCACCCGCTCGGTGTACGCCTTGTGCGCCTCGGCCAGCAGAGGCTCGTCCTCCACCACGAGCACCCGGACGTCGTTCACCGGGCCGCCCCCGCCACCGGCAGCCGGACGGTGAACACGGTCTCCCCGTCGTCGGTGCGGACGACCTCCGCCGTTCCGCCGTGGCGGCGGACCACCTGCCCGACCAGCGCCAGGCCGAGCCCCCGGCCGGCGCTCTTGGTGGACCAGCCGCGCCGGAACGCGTCCGCCACCCGGTCCGGGTCCAGCCCGGGGCCGCTGTCGCCGACGCGGACCACCAGCTCGGCGTCGGCCGTACCGACGAAGATCCGCACGCGGCGCGGCGGCGGGGTGCCGGCGACCGCCTCCAGGGCGTTGTCGACCAGGTTGCCGACCACGGTGAGCAGGTCGGTCGTGGGCAGCGGGCTGTCGTCGAGCCGGCAGTCCGGGTCGATCACCAGGTCCACGCCGCGCTCGCCGGCCCGGGCCGACTTGCCGAGCAGCAGGGCGGCCAGCGCCGGTTCGGTCACCGCCCCGACCACCTGGTCGGTGAGCTGCTGGGCGAGCGCCAGGTCGCGGGTGGCCAGCCGGACGGCCTCGTCGGTGCGGCCCAGCTCCACGAGGGTGAGCACGGTGTGCAGCCGGTTCGCCGACTCGTGGGTCTGCGCCTGCAGCGCCTCGGTGAGGGCCCGCACCGAGTCCAGCTCGCTGGCGAGGTTGCGCAGCTCGGTCTGGTCGCGCAGGGTCAGCACGGTGCCGAGCACGGCGCCCTCGAACCGGGTGGTCCGCTGGTTGGCCACCAGCACCCGGTCGCCGGCCAGGACCGGCTCGTCGTGCGCGTCCCGGCCCGAGTCGAGCAGCTCGGCCACCGCCGGGGGCAGGTCGATCCCGGTGACCGGCCGGTCGGTCACGGCCGCGTCGTCGGCCAGCCCGAGCAGCCGCCGGCCCTCGTCGTTGACCAGCGCGACCCGGCGGTCCCGGGTGAGCACCAGCAACCCCTCCCGGACGGAGTGCAGGACCGCGTCGTAGTACTCGTACATCCGGGTCATCTGGCTCGGCCCGAGGCCGTGGGTCTGCCGGCGGAGCCGGCGGCTGAGCAGCCAGGACCCGGTCGCCGCGAGGGCCAGGGCGGGCGCGGCGGCGCCGAGCAGTACCGGCACCTGGGCGAGCAGCTTCCGGTTGATCGCCTTGGTCGTGATGCCCACCGACACCAGCCCGATGAGCCGGTGCTCGCCGTCGTACACGGGGACGACCGCGCGCACCGACTCGCCGAGCGTGCCGACGTTGGTGACCGTGAAGGGGTCGCCCGCGAGCGCCGGGCCGATGTCGCCGATGAACGGCTGCCCGATGAGCTTCGGGTTCGGGTGCGAGTAGCGGGTCCGGTCCGGTGCCATCACCACCACGAAGTCCGTTCCGGTGGCGACCCGGGTGGCCTCCGCGTACGGCTGGAGGGTGGCCGACGGGTCGGCGCCGGTGAGGGCCGCGTGGACGTTGGGGGAGCCGGCCACGGCCTGCGCCACGGCCAGCACCTCGTCCTCGGCGGCCTGGTGGGAGTCGCTGCGGGCCAGCCAGACGGCGCCCGCCGCCCCGGCCAGCACGAGCAGCGTCACCACCACCGCCTGGAGGGCGAAGAGCTGCCCCGCGATGCTCCACTGCCGTCGGGCCACGTTCCCCTCCTCCCCACCGCCGGTCGCCGGCAAGTCTGGCGCACCGGGCCGGTGCCGTTTCGGCCGTGCGCTGCGCGGATGAACAGAATGAACGCAAGCGTGCCCGGTGGTGAGATGGGCCTCACATTGTGGGCATGGACACCACCACCACATCCACCCCCGCCCGGCCCGCCCGCCGGGACCGGACCCGATACCTCTACCTGGCGGTCATCGTGGCCGTCGTCGCCGGCATCGTGGTCGGCCTCGCCGCGCCCGAGGTCGGCAAGGAGTTGAAGCCGCTCGGCACCGGCTTCGTCAACCTGATCAAGATGATGATCAGCCCGGTCATCTTCTGCACGATCGTCCTGGGCGTCGGGTCCGTCCGGCAGGCCGCTCGGGTCGGCAAGGTCGGCGGCCTCGCGCTCGGCTACTTCCTGCTCATGTCGACGGTGGCGCTCGCCATCGGCCTGGTGGTCGGCAACATCATCCACCCCGGCTCGGGTCTGAACCTCGGCCCGGAGGTGGCCGACGCGGGCAAGTCCGCCGCCGGCGGCGAGAGCGGCGACACCGTCGAGTTCCTGCTCGGCGTCATCCCCACCTCGCTGTTCTCCGCGCTGACCGAGGGCTCGGTGCTCCAGACGCTGCTCGTCGCCCTGCTGGTCGGCTTCGCCGTGCAGGCCATGGGCCGGCGCGGCGAGCCGGTGCTGCGGGCCGTGGAGGTCATCCAGCGCCTGGTCTTCAAGGTGCTCGCGATGATCATGTGGGTGGCCCCGATCGGCGCGTTCGGCGCGATCGCCGCAGTGGTGGGCGCGACCGGCGTCGACGCGCTGACCAGCCTGGCCCAGATCATGCTCGGCTTCTACGCCACCTGCCTGATCTTCGTGATCGTGGTGCTCGGCGCGCTGCTGCGGCTGGTCTCGGGTGTCTCGATCTTCGGCCTGCTGCGCTACCTGGGCCGGGAGTTCCTGCTGATCCTGTCCACCTCGTCGTCGGAGTCGGCGCTGCCCCGCCTGATCGCCAAGATGGAGCACTTCGGCGTCAGCAAGCCGGTGGTCGGCATCACCGTCCCCACCGGCTACTCCTTCAACCTCGACGGCACGGCCATCTACCTGACGATGGCCGCGCTGTTCATCGCCGACGCGCTCGGCAAGCCGATGGCGGTCGGCGAGCAGATCGGCCTGCTGGCCTTCATGATCATCGCCTCGAAGGGCGCCGCCGGAGTCACCGGCGCGGGCCTGGCCACCCTGGCCGGCGGCCTCCAGTCGCACCGGCCGGACCTGGTCGACGGGGTCGGTCTGATCGTCGGCATCGACCGCTTCATGTCCGAGGCCCGGGCACTGACCAACTTCGCCGGCAACGCGGTGGCCACCGTGCTGGTCGGCACCTGGACCGGCGAGTTCGACCGGGCCCAGGCCCAGGCGGTGCTCAGCGGGCAGCGCCCGTTCGACGAGACGACCATGCTCGACGACGACGAGCCGGACGACGACGGCGCCGAGCCGGCCGGGCGTCCGGGCGCCCTGGCCGACGCGCCGGCCTGAGCCGACCGCCCACCCGGCCCGCCGGACCCCGTCCGGCGGGCCGGCCGGTGGGACCACGAGGCGGGAATTGGCCGTCCCGTCGCCCGGCCACGATCACTAGCGTCGGCGGCATGGATCTGGAGCAGGCGCAGAAGCTGTGGCAGCCGGACCCCGGCTGGCTGAACACCGCCACCTACGGGCTGCCGCCCGACCCGGCCTGGACGGCGCTGCAGGACGTGCAGGCCGACTGGCGGGCCGGGCGGGTCTCCTTCGAGGGCTGGGGCGAGTCGGTGGGCCGGTCCCGCTCTGCCCTCGCCCGCCTGTTCGGGGTGGACCCGGCGGACGTGGCGATCGGCAGCACGGCCTCGCAACTGCTCGCCCCGGTGGCCGCGGCCCTGCCGGCCGGCGCGACGGTGGTCGTCCCCGAGGAGGAGTTCACGTCCAACCTCTTTCCCTGGCTCGTCCAGGAGGAGCGGGGCGTGCGGGTCCGGACCGTCCCGCTCGCCGGCCTGGTCGACGCGATCGACGGCGGCACCGACCTCGTCGCGTTCAGCCTCGTGCAGTCCTCGGACGGCACCGTCGCCCCGTACGAGACGATCGTCGCGGCGGCCCGCGCGCACGGCGCCCTCGTCGCGGTCGACGCCACCCAGGCCGCCGGCTGGCTGCCCTTCGACGCCGGACTGGCCGACGTGGTCGCGGTGGCGGCGTACAAGTGGCTCATGGCCCCGCGCGGCGCGGCCTTCGCGTACCTGGCCCCCGCGCTGCGCGAGCGGCTGCGGCCGGACGCGGCCGGCTGGTACGCGGGCCGGGACCCGCAGTCGTCCTACTACGGCCCGCCGCTGCGCCTGGCCGACGACGCCCGGCGCTTCGACATCTCGCCGGCCTGGTTCAGCTACGTCGGCGCGGCCCCGGCACTCGAACTGCTCGCCGAGATCGGGCTGCCCGCCGTGCACGCCCACGACGTGGCGCTGGCCAATCGGTTCCTCACCGGGCTGGGCCGCGCGCCCGGCGACAGCGCGATCGTCGTCGTCGAGGTGCCGGACGCGCAGGAGAAGCTGGCCCGGGCCGGGGTGCGGGCGGCCGTCCGCGCCGGGCGGGTCCGGGCCGCGTTCCACCTCTACACCACCGAGGACGACGTCGACCTGGCCCTGACGGCGCTCAGCGGCTGAGGCCGGGGGTGGCTCCCGCCCCGGGACCGGGCGGGAGCCACCCGCCGCCTCAGGCCAGGTGGCCGCCGATCTTCGTGTAGCCACGCAGCAGGTCGCGCGAGATGATGAGCCGCTGCATCTCGTCGGTGCCCTCGAAGATCCGGTACAGCCGGACCTGCCGGTACCAGCGCTCGATCGGCAGTTCCCGGGTGTAGCCCATGCCGCCGTGGATCTGGAGCACCCGGTCGACCACCCGGTTGACCATGCCGGCGCCGTAGAGCTTGCCCATCGACGAGGCGTGCCGCGGATCCAGGCCCTGGTCGACGGTCCAGGCCGACTTCAGCACCAGCCAGCGGGCCGCCTCCAGTTCGGTCTCCGAGTCGGCGATCATCCACTGGATCGCCTGGTTGGTGCCGATCTTCGCGCCGAAGGTCTCCCGGGTGTTGGCGTGGTCGATGGCCATCTGCAGGGCCCGTTCGGCGATGCCGATGGCGTGCGAGGGGATCGTGTAGCGGCCCTTTCCGATCCACTCCATGCCCAGCGTGAAGCCCTGCCCGATCTCGCCGAGGATGTTGCGGTGCGGCACGCGGACGCCGTCGAAGATCAGCGACGCCGGGCCGCCCTCGCCCATGGTCTGGATGAACTCCGACCGCCAGCCCATCGCCCGGTCCACCAGGAACGCGGTCGCGCCGCCGTTGCGGGCGCCCTTCTCCGGGTCGGTCACCGCCACCACGATGGCGAAGTCGGCGTCGTTGCCGTTGGTGATGAACGTCTTCTCGCCGTCGAGGACCCAGTCGTCGCCGTCGCGGCGGGCGCGCAGCTTGATGTTCGCGGCGTCCGAGCCGGCGCCCGGCTCCGTGATCGCGAAGCAGGAGATCCGTTCCCCCTCGATGGTGGGGACGAGGAACTCCCGCTTCTGCGCCTCGCTGGCGTGGAACAGGATGTTGTCCGCTTCGCCGCCGAAGCGGAACGGCACGAAGGTGCGGCCCAGCTCGGTCCAGATCAGCGACTGGAGCACGGCGGGCAGGTCCATCCCGCCGTACTCCTCGGGGGTGGCCAGGCCCCAGAAGCCGAACTTCTTCGCCTTGAGCTGCAACTCGCGCAGCTCGGAACGGTCCAGGCCGGGCTGGTGGGCGCGCTCGCGGCGCAGCACCTCCTGCTCCAGCGGCTGCACCTCGCGGGTGACGAAGGCGCGCACGGTGTCCCGGACGGCCCGTTCCTCGTCGGACAGTGCGAAGTCCACGTTGCTCCCTCGGTCGGCGTGGCGACCGTCGCGGACGGCGGCGGTCGCTCTTAAACTAGCGGTGTAAGTTTTAATCCGTCCAGACCCTTCCGCCGGCCGTCGCGGTGAGGTTCGGCGGCCCCGCCCCGGTTAGGGTGCGTGCGCAGGTGTTCCAACGGGGAGGCGGCGTGGCGGTATTCGACCGGCGAGGGGCGCACGGCGGCCCGGCGTGGGTGGCCTGACCGTGCCCCGTCCCCGCCAGGCCCTGCTGAACCGCGAGCGGATCGTCGAAACCGCGCTCGCGCTGATCGACGCCGACGGTCTCGGCGCGTTCTCCACCCGCCGGCTGGCCGCCGCGCTGAACGTGCAGGGCCCCTCGCTCTACAACCACTTCGCCACCAAGGACGAGATCCTCGACGCGGTGGCCGACAGCGTCACGGCGTCCGTCGACGTCAGCGTCTTCGACCGGTACGACTGGGTCGAGGCGCTGCGCCGCTGGGCCCGGTCCTACCGGCAGGCCCTGGCCGTCCACCCGAACATCGTCCCGTACCTGGCACAGGGGCCGGGCCGCCGGCCGGCCGCGCTGGCCATGGCCGACGCCGTCTACGGCGCCCTGGTCCGGGCGGGCTGGCCGCCGGCCCGGGCCACCCACATCGGCGCCGCGCTGCGCTACTTCGTGGCCGGCTCGGCGCTCGGCTCGTTCGCCCGCGGCTTCGTCGAGGACCCGGAGCTCTACGCGGCACACCCGCACCTCACGCAGGCGCACCGCCTCCGCGGCCACCAGCGCAGCGTCGACGAGGGCGCGTTCACCCTCGGCCTGGACGCGTTGCTGGACGGTCTCGCCGCCGAGTACGCCCGGACCGTCACCCCTCTGGAAGGCGGCACCGGTCCGGGGTAGCGTCAAAACTCCCACTGCTAGTTTGCCGCCCCCCGAAGGGACGCCATGGATCTCGCCGACGCGCCCCCCGCCCTGCTGGTCCGCCGCCACCTGCACGTCGCCGGGGACTGGGTCGACCCGGCGGACGACGGGACGATCCCGGTCGAGAACCCGGCCACCGGGGAGATCGTGGGGCAGGTCCCCGCCGGCACCCCGGCCGACGTGGACCGGGCCGTCGCCGCCGCCCGGGCCGCCTTCCCCGGCTGGGCCGCCACCGCCCCCGCCGAGCGGGCCGCCCACCTCGACCGGCTGCACACCGCGCTCGCCGCCCGGGCCGAGGACATCGCCCGCACCGTGGCGCTCGAACTGGGCACCCCGCTCAAGCTCGCCACCCGGGTGCAGGCCGGCCTGCCGCTGACCGTGCTGCGCGGCATGGTCGACCTGGCCGCGAGCCCGCCGGCCGAGCGGACCGTCGGCAACTCCCTCGTGGTCCGCGAGCCGGTCGGCGTGGTCGGCGCGATCACCCCGTGGAACTATCCGCTGCACCAGGTGGTCGCCAAGGTGGCCCCGGCCCTCGCCGCCGGCTGCACGGTGGTGCTCAAGCCCAGCGAGCTGACGCCGCTCACGGCGTACCTGCTCTTCGACGCGATCGCCGAGGCCGGGCTGCCGCCCGGGGTGGTCAACCTGGTGCCCGGCACCGGGCCGGTGGTCGGCGAGGCGCTCGCCGCTCACCCCGACGTCGACCTGGTCTCCTTCACCGGGTCCACCGCCACCGGCCGGCGCATCGCCCACCTGGCGGCCGACCGGATCGCCCGGGTCGCCCTGGAACTCGGGGGCAAGTCCGCCAACGTGATCCTCGCCGACGCCGACCTGCCCACCGCCGTCAAGGTCGGGGTCGGCAACGCCCTGCTCAACTCGGGCCAGACCTGCACGGCCTGGACCCGGATGCTGGTCCACCGCGACCGCTACACCGAGGCCCTGGACCTGGCCGCGGCGGCCGTGGCCGGCTACCGGCCGGGCGACCCGTTCGACCCGGCCACCCGGCTCGGCCCGCTGGTCTCCGCCGCCCAGGCCGAGCGGGTACGCGGGCACGTCGACCGCGCCCTCGCCGACGGCGCCCGGCTCGTCGCCGGCGGCCCCGACGCGCCGCTGCCGCCGCGCGGACACTTCGTCGCGCCCACCGTCTTCGCCGACGTGCACCCGGACAGCGCCCTCGCCCAGGAGGAGGTCTTCGGCCCGGTGCTCGCGGTCATCCCCTTCGCCGACACGGACGAGGCCGTCGCGATCGCCAACAACTCCCGGTACGGGCTGGCCGGTGCGGTCTGGTCCGCCGACGAGGAGGCCGCGCTGGCCGTGGCCCGGCGGCTGCGTACCGGCCAGGTCGACGTCAACGGCGGCGCCTTCAACCCGCTCGCCCCGTTCGGCGGCTACAAGCAGTCCGGCCTCGGCCGTGAGCTGGGCGGGTACGGCATCGAGGAGTTCACCGAGCTGAAGGCCATCCAGCGATGAGGGCGCTCGTGGTCCGCGGCCGGGGCGCCACCCCCGCCGTCGAGGACGTCCGCCTGCCCGACCCCGGCCCCGGCGAGTTGCGGGTCCGCATCCGGGCCGCCGGTATCTGCCACTCCGACCTGGCCATGGTGGACGGCACGGTGGCGCCCGCGTACCCGCTGGTGCTCGGGCACGAGGCGACCGGCGTGGTGGCCGAGGCCGGCCCCGGCACCCGGCTGGCCGTCGGCACGCCCGTGGTGCTGAACTGGGCACCCGCCTGCCGGGCCTGCTGGCACTGCCGGCACGGCGAGCCCTGGCTCTGCACCGCCAACACGGGGGCCTCCGTGGCCCGGGGCGAGACCGCCGACGCCGGCCCGCTCCAGGTGACCCTGGGTCTCGGCGCGCTGGCCGAGGAGGTGGTGGTGCCCGAGCGGGCCGCCATCGCGATCCCGGCCGGCCTGCCGCCGGAGCAGGCCGCGCTGCTCGGCTGCGCCGTGCTCACGGGCACGGGCGCGGTCCGCAACACCGCGCGGGTCGCCCCCGGGGAGTCGGTCGCGGTGATCGGCCTCGGCGGGGTCGGCCTCGCCGTGCTCACCGCCGCCCGGCGGGCCGGCGCCGCGCCGATCCTGGCCGTGGACGTGGCCGAGGCGAAGCGGGACCTCGCCCTGGCCGCCGGTGCCACCGACTTCCTCCGCTCCGACGACACCCTCGCCAAGGAGGTCCGGGCGCGCACCGAGGGGCGCGGCGTGGACCACGCCTTCGAGTGTGTCGGCCGGTCCGTCACGATCCGGGCCGCCTGGCGGTCGGCCCGGCGCGGGGGAGCGGTCACCGTGGTCGGCATGGGCGCCAGGGACGACCTGCTCAGCCTGTCGGCGCTGGACATCTTCCACTCGGCCCGCACCCTGCGGTCCTCGGTCTACGGCTCCTCCGACCCGGACCGGGAGGTGCCGGAGCTGGCCGCCGCGCTCGCCGACGGAAGCCTGGACCTGGCCCCGCTGGTCAGCGGCGCCATCCCCCTCGACGAGGCGCCCGCGGCGCTGGACCGGCTGGCCCGGGGCGAGGGCGCGCGCTGGGTGGTCACCTTCCCGGACTGACGCCGGGCCCGCTCCCGATCAGCGCGGCGAACCCGTCGAGCAGTCGGCGGAGGCCGAAGTCGAAGACCGTCTCCAGGTCCACGTCGACGCCGCCGCTGGTCAGGGCGTCCATGGTGGCCAGCCCGCCGCCGGCCATCAGCTGCTGGAACGTGGCCTGCTGCCGCTCCACCCACTGGTCGTGGGTGAGGCCGGTGTCCTGCTCGGCCAGCGCGCCCATCTCCAGGTTCGTGGCGATGCCCTTCACGTACGCCATGAGGGTGATCGCCAGGTGCCAGCGCACCTGCCGGTCCAGGCCCAGCCCGGCGGTGGCCCGCAGGGCCCGGTCGGTGTGTGCCATGCCGTGCGGCAGCGGCTGCGGACGGGCGATCGAGATGACGTGCGGCACCCAGGGGTGCCGCCGGTAGACGGCCCACTGCGCCCGGGCCAGCACGTCCAGGCGGGCGCGCCAGCCGGCCGGTTCGGCGTCCGGCAGCGGGGCGCCGGCCAGTGCCGCATCGGCCATCGCCAGGATCAGCTCGTCGCGGCCCCGCACGTGCCGGTAGAGCGACATGGTGGCCACGCCCAGCTCGGCGGCGATCTGCCGCATGGACACCGCGGCCAGCCCGCCCTCGTCGGCCAGCGCCAGCGCGGTGCGCAGCACCCGGTCCCGGCTCAGCTCCGGCTCCCGCCGCGGCGGGGCGACCACGGTGCCGGCGCCCGGCCGGGTCAGCACCAGCCCCTCGGCGCGGAGCAGGGCCAGCACCCGGGTCGCGGTGGCGATGGCCACGCCGTGCTCGCGGGTGAGCTGCCGGGCCGAGGGCACCCGGTCGCCGGGCCGCAGCTCACCGAGGTCGATGCGGCGGCGGATCTCCGCGGCGATCCGCCGGTACGGCGGCTCCTCGCCCCTGGCACGCTGCGACATCCCGGCAGCGTACTAGTACACCGGCCCGGTCGGACACGCCGGAACGGGCAGCGTACTAGGTCGGCGGGGGCGCACGGGCGCGCCGGACCCTAGCGTCCAAACCGGCACCGGATGGACGGTGTACGCGCGACCCTCGGGAGAACACCATGAACGACAGGACCGTGCTCATCTCCGGCGCCGGCGTGGCCGGCCCCGCCCTCGCCTACTGGCTGCGCCGGTACGGCTTCGCCGTGACCGTGGTGGAACGCGCCCCCGGACTGCGCCCCGGCGGGCAGGCGGTCGACGTGCGGGGGACCGCCCGCGAGGTGGTCGACCGGATGGGGCTCACCGCCCGGGTCCGGGCCGAGACCGTCCGGGAGCAGGGCATGGCGTACGTCGGCGAGCGGGGCGAGGTGCGCGCCCGGCTGCCGGTGCACGCCTTCGGCGGGGAGGGCATCGTCGCCGACATCGAGATCGAGCGCGGCGACCTGGCCCGGCTGCTGTACGAGGCCACCCGGGACGAGGTCGAGTACGTCTTCGACGACTCGATCGAGACGCTGGACCAGACCGGGGACGGGGTGCGGCTCACCTTCGCCCGGTCCGCCCCGCGCACCGTCGACCTGGTGATCGGCGCGGACGGCTCGCACTCGCGTACCCGGGCGCTCGCGTTCGGCCCCGAGGCGGCGTACGTCCGGCCGCTCGGCGCGTACCTCGCCTACTTCTCCACCCCGTACCGGGACGAGACCGGCTGGTTCCTGCTGCACAACGCTCCCGGCGGCCGGGTCGTCGGCACCCGCCCGACCCGCGACGGGCGGACCGCCGCCTTCTTCAGCTTCCGCTCCGAAGCGCTCGGCGTGGACCGGCGGGACGCGGCCGCCCAGCAGCGGCTGCTCGCCGAGCGCTTCGCCGACGTCGGCTGGCGCGCCGCCGACCTGCTGGCCGCCGCGCCGGACGCCGGCGACTTCTACTTCGACCGGTACGGCCAGGTGCGGATGGAGTCGTGGAGCACCGGGCGGGTGGCGCTGCTCGGCGACGCCGCCTGGTGCCCGTCCCCGCTCACCGGGCAGGGCACCAGCCTCGCCCTGGTCGGCGCGTACCTGCTGGCCGGCGAGCTGGCGGCGGCGCGGGGCGACCACACGGTGGCCTACCGCCGCTACGAGGAACTGCTGCGGCCGCACGTGACCCGCGGCCAGGAGCTGCCGGGCGGCGGCATCGGCGGGTTCCTGCCGGACAGCCGGGCCGCGATCCGGATGCGCGACGCGTCGATGCGCGCCATGACGTCCCGCCCGCTGCGTGGGCTCGCCACCCGGCTCTTCTTCAGCAAGGCCGACGGGCTCGACCTCCCGGAGTACGCCGCCACCCGGTGACGGTGGCGCACCACATGTCGACACCCGCCGATCCGCCCGCAGGTCGGTGGACAGGCCCGCCCCCTATGGGGAGCGGGCCCGTCCCATCGGGGGTGAATGTGTGGGGGATCGACATGGCTCGAGTCCGCCGGTGCGCCGTAGGTTTCCTGCACGCGTCGGCCCTGTGACCCCGGTCACCGACCTGGCCGGCGCGGGACGGACCTGCGGAGGGTGTGGCGATGGCCGGGCAAGCGATCCTGTCGGCCCGTGGGCTGACCCGGGACTTCCGGGGCTTCCGGGCGGTCGACGGGGTCGACCTCGACGTGGCGCCGGAGACCGTGCACGCCCTGGTGGGCCCGAACGGCGCCGGCAAGACCACCCTGTTCAACCTGCTCACCGGGTTCCTGCCGCCCAGCGCCGGCCGGATCGAACTGGCCGGCCGGGACGTCACGGGCCTGCCCCCGGAACGGGTCGCCCGCCTCGGGGTGGCCCGCTCCTTCCAGATCACCAGCCTCTTCCCGCAACTGGGCGCGCGGGAGCACGTCGAGCTGGCCCTCCAGTCCTCCAGCGGGCTGGGCTGGCGGTTCTGGCGCTCGGCGAAGCTGATGCGCCGCTACCGGGACCGGGCCGACGAACTGCTCGCCATGGTCGGCCTCGCCGAGCTGGCCGAGGCCCCGGCCGAGGCCCTCGCCTACGGCCGCAAACGCGCCCTGGAGCTGGCCATTGCGCTCGCCCTCGACCCGAAGGTGCTGCTGCTCGACGAGCCCACCGCCGGGATGGGGCTGGAGGACGTGGACCGCACCGTCGACCTGATCGCCCGGGTCCGCGAGGGCCGGACCGTGGTCATGGTCGAGCACAACATGAGCGTGGTGGGCCGCCTCGCCGACACGGTCACCGTCCTGCAGGCCGGCAAGGTCCTGGTCGAGGGGCCGTACGAGCAGGTCCGCGCCGACGAGCGGGTCATCACCGCCTACCTGGGAGCCGCCGATGCTGCGCATTGAGAACCTCTCCGCCTGGTACGGCGAGGCGCAGGTGCTGCGGGAGGTGAGCCTGGAGGTGGCCGCCGGCGAGGTGGTCACCCTGGTCGGGCGCAACGGCGCCGGCAAGTCGACCCTGCTGCGCTCCGTCATGGGGCTGCACCCCGGCCAGAGCGGCACGGTCACCTTCGCCGACCGGGACGTCACGAAGCTGCCCGCGCACAAGCGGGCGCGGCTCGGCCTCGGCTGGGTCCCCGACGACCGGGGCGCGTACGCCACCCTGACCGTCACCGAGAACCTGACCCTGCCGCCCCGCGTCGGACCCGACCCGTGGCCTCTCGAACGGGTCTACGAGGCGTTCCCCGCCCTCCACGCCCGGCGCGACTCGGCGGCCACCATGCTCTCCGGCGGCGAGCAGCAGATGCTCGCCCTGGCCCGGGTGCTGCGCATGGGCGCCCGGCTGCTGCTCTGCGACGAGCCCACCGAGGGCCTGTCTCCGCTGCTCGTGCAGCAGGTCGGCGACCTGCTGCGGGAGGCCAAGAAGCACGGCGTGACCGTGCTGCTGGTCGAGCAGAACCTGCACTTCGCCACCGGCGTCGCCGACCGGCACTACCTGCTGGCCGAGGGACGGATCGCGGAGGCGATGGACAACTCCGAGGTGCGCTCGCGGGAGCGCGAGCTGCTGGCGTACCTCGGGATCTGAAACGACGGCTGACCCGCGCGGACCGCGCGGTATGAAGGGATTTCGACATGCGGAGAAGCGTGGGTGTGGCCGCCGCCTCGGCGGCGGCGGTGCTGGTCGCGGGCTGTGGCGGCGGTGGCCCGCAGTCCGGCGGCGACTCGAAGCTGACCGGCGACAAGATCGTGCTGGGCGTCCTCAACGACCAGTCCGGGGCCTACTCGGAGCTGTCCGGGCGGAACTCGGTCAAGGCCGTGGAGATGGCCATCGCCGACTTCAAGGCCAAGTACGGCGACAAGGCCGTCACCAAGAACATCAGCGTGGAGACCGCCGACCACCAGAACAAGCCGGACGTGGCCAACAGCAAGGCCCAGGAGATGTACGACCGCAAGGGCGTCGACGCCATCCTCGACGTGCCGACCTCCTCGGCCGCGCTCAAGGTCGCCGACGTGGCCAAGGAGAAGAAGAAGCTCTACTTCAACATCGGCGCGGCGACCACCGACCTCACCGGCAAGAGCTGCAACAAGTACACGTTCCACTACGCCTACGACACCTACATGCTGGCCCACGGCACCGGCACGGTGACCACCGAGCAGGTCGGCAAGAACTGGTACATCCTCTACCCGAACTACGCGTTCGGGCAGGACATGGAGAAGAGCTTCTCGGCCGCCATCACGGCCGCCGGCGGGCAGGTCGTCGGCAAGGACGGGGCGCCGTTCCCGAACACCAGCGGCGACTACTCCTCGTTCCTGCTCAAGGCGCCGACGCTGAACCCGAAGCCGCAGGTGCTCGGCACCATGCAGGCCGGCGCCGAGCTGGTCAACGTGGTGAAGCAGTACAACGAGTTCAAGCTGCGGGACAAGGGCGTCGGGCTGGCCGTCGGCCTCATGTTCATCACCGACATCCACTCGCTCACCCCGGCCGCGCTCGCCGGCACCACCTACACCGACGCCTGGTACTGGAACTTCGACCAGCAGAACCGGGAGTGGGCCGACAAGTTCCAGAAGGAGACGGGTACCCGGCCGTCCTTCGCCCACGCGGCCAACTACTCCGCGGCCATGCAGTACCTGGAGGCCGTGCAGGCCGCCGGCACCGATGACGCGGACACCGTGGTGAAGGCCCTGGAGGGCAAGGAGGTCAACGACCTCTTCCTGCGCAACGGCAAGATCCGCGCCGAGGACCACCGCGTCATCCACGACGCGTACCTGGCCCAGGTGAAGCCGCAGGCCGAGGTGGGCGAGCCGTGGGACTACGTGAAGATCCTCAAGACCATCCCGGCGGCCGAGGCGTTCCGCGCCCCGTCGGCCGACTGCAAGATGTGAGCGCGAGGAGTGAGCCGGTTTTGCGAGCCCCGCAGTCGCGAACGAAAGACGGCACGGTGACGAGCTGATGTCAGGTTTCCTGCAGAACACGTTCAACGGGTTGGTGGGCGGGGCGTTCTACGCCCTGCTCGCCCTCGGGCTCGCGGTCATCTTCGGCATGCTCCGGGTGGTGAACTTCGCCCACGGCGCCTTCTACATGCTCGGCGCCTTCGGGGCGTACGTGCTGCTCGCCGAGGCGGGTGTGCCGTTCTGGGCCGCGTTGGTGATCATGCCGCTGGCGCTGGGCCTGCTCGGCATGGTGCTGGAGCGGGCGGTGATCCACCGGCTGACCCGGCTCGACCCGCTCTACAACTTCCTGCTCACCTTCGGCCTCACGCTGATCCTGCAGGACCTGGTGAAGTCCCGGTACGGCGTGCAGTCCAGCCCGTACGCCACGCCGACCGAGCTGAGCGGGTCGGTCGACTTCGGACTCTTCGACTTCCCCACCTACCGGGTGTTCATCCTGGGCTTCACGGTGCTGCTCTGCGCCGTGGTCTGGTGGGTGCTCGGCCGGACCCGGGTCGGCATGGTGGTGCGGGCGGCCACCGAGCGTCCCGAGCTGACCCGGGCCTTCGGCATCGACGTGGGGAAGTGGGTGACCCCGGTGTTCGGCTTCGGCATCGCCCTGGCCGGGCTGGCCGGGGTGCTCGCCGCGCCGATGCGCGCGGTGAACCCGCTCATGGGCGCCGACCTGATCATCGTGGTCTTCGCGGTGGTCGTCATCGGCGGGCTCGGCTCGATCTTCGGTTCGGTCGCCGCGGGCTTCGGCATCGGCCTGATCCAGGCCTGGGGCGAGGCGTACCTGTCGGACTTCCCGATCGTGTCGCAGACCGTCGTGTTCGTAGTGATGGCCGCGGTGCTGCTCTGGCGGCCGGCCGGCCTGTTCGGCCGTGAGGAGGCACCGGCATGACGAGCGCCGTCGACACACCCGCCGAGGAGTCGGCCCGGCCCGCCCCGCCGTCCGGGCTGCTCACCGTCGCCCGGGCGCCCGGCTGGGTCCGGTACGCGCTGCTCGCCGCCGGCCTGCTCGTGGCCCTCTGGCTGCCGAACGGGCTCTATCCGGCGGTGGCGGTCGACATCCTCTGCTGGGCACTGTTCGCCGTCTCGGTGGACCTGCTGCTCGGCTTCACCGGGCTCATGTCCTTCGGGCACGCCGCGTTCTGGGGCACCTCGGCGTACGTGACCGGCCTCGTGGCGATCCACGCCGGCCTGCCCTTCCCGGCGGCCGTGCTGGCCGGCGCCCTGGCCGCGGCGCTGCTCGCGCTGCCCATCGGCTACCTGGCGGTCAAGCGCACCGGCATCTACTTCGCCATGGTCACGTTGGCGTTCGCGCAGATGGTCTACTACGTGGCCAACGAGTGGCGGTCGGTCACCCAGGGCGAGAACGGCCTCCAGGGCGTGCCCCGGGAGTTCTTCGGCGCCGACCTCTCCGACGACTACTACTTCTACTACGCGATCCTGCCGATCGTGGTGCTCGGCCTGCTCGCCGCCTGGCGGATCGTGAACTCGCCCTTCGGCCGGGTGCTGGTCGGCATCCGGGACAACCCCGCCCGGGCCCGCGCGCTCGGCTATCCGGTGCACCGCTACAAGCTGACGGCGTTCGTGCTCTCCGGCTTCCTGGCCGGGCTGGGCGGCGGGCTCTTCGCGGTCGGCCACCGGTTCGTCTCGCTGGACGTGCTGCACTGGACGACCTCCGGCAAGGCGGTCATCGTCGTGGTGCTCGGCGGTATCGGCACCCTCTGGGGTGGCGTGCTCGGCGCGGCCCTGGTGGTCCGCCTGGAGGACTGGCTGTCGTTCTCCGGCTTCGAGGCCATCGGCCTGGTCACCGGCGGCATCTTCGTGCTCGTCGTGCTGCTGTTCCGGCGGGGCATCTGGGGCACGATCGCCCACCTGGCCCGGCGCCGGGGAGCCGCCCGCCGTCGCTGACCCTTCTCTCGACGAGACCCCGGGTGGCCGTGCCGCCCGGGGTTCCGTCTGCGCGCCGCCGGGGTGACGTGGGACACAAACGATACGAACCGGTTCCGTATCGAAACCTTCTCACTTACGCTCGGCAGCGTTACGAGTCTGTCCCGTATCGTATTTGACGCGGGTGAGTCGGGGGGAGAACCCGAGTGGAGCCGCACGAGAACACCGGACACCCGAGGAGGTGGGCGATCCTGGGGGTGCTGGTGATCAGCCTCCTCGTGGTCGTCCTCGACAACACGATCCTCAACGTCGCCCTGCGTACCCTCGCCGACCCGGTGCACGGCCTCGGGGCCAGCCAGGGCGAGCTGGAGTGGGCGATCAACTCCTACACCCTGGTCTTCGCCGGACTGCTGTTCACCTTCGGCGTCCTCGGCGACCGCCTCGGCCGCAAGCGCTTCCTGATGGTCGGCCTGGCCCTGTTCGGGCTGGCCTCGCTGCTCTCCGCGTACGCCCAGGACCCGGGCCAGCTGATCGCCACCCGAGCCCTGATGGGCGTCGGCGGCGCGGCCATCATGCCGGTGACCCTGTCGATCATCTCCAACGTCTTCGACCCGCGGGAGCGGGCCAAGGCGATCGGCGTCTGGGCCGGCGCGGTCGGCCTGGCCGTGGCCATCGGCCCGGTGCTCGGCGGCGCCCTGCTCGAGCACTACTGGTGGGGCTCCGTCTTCCTCATCAACGTGCCCGTGGTGGCGCTCGGCGTGGTGCTCGTCGCCGCCCTCGTCCCGGAGTCCCGGGACCCGCGGCCGGGCCGGGTCGACGTGCTCGGCGTGCTGCTGTCCGTGGTCGGCCTGGTCGCCCTCACCTACGGCATCATCGACGGGGGCGAGCACGGCTTCGACCGGTCCCGGGTCTGGCTCGCGGTGGTCGGCGGGCTCGCGGTGCTCGGCTGGTTCGTGGCCCACGAGCTGCGCAGCGACCACCCGTCGCTGGACGTCCGGCTGTTCCGGGTCCCCCGGTTCGCCGCCCCGGTGGCGCTGGTCGGCCTGGTCTTCTTCGCGGCCATGGGCGTGATGTTCTTCGGCGCGTTCTACCTCCAGCTGGTCCGCGGCTACAGCCCGCTGGAGAGCGGCCTGCTCTTCCTGCCCTTCGCGGCCGCACAGCTGATCTTCGCACCGCGCAGCGCGGCCATGGTCCGGCGTTACGGCGGCCGGGCGGTCGCCGGGGTCGGGCTGCTGCTCACCGCGGCCGCGCTCGGCGCGTTCGTGCTCATCGACGCGGACACCCCGATCTGGATCTTCTCGGCGCTGGGCTTCGTGCAGGGCGCCGGGATGGCCAACATCATGCCGCCGGCCACCGAGTCGATCATGTCGGCGCTGCCCCGGGAGAAGGCCGGCGTGGGCTCGGCCGTGAGCAACACCGTCCGCCAGGTGGCCGGTGCGCTCGGCGTGGCGGTGCTCGGCTCGGTGCTCTCCGCCGTCTACCGCAACGACGTGGCCTCGGCCGTGTCCGGCCTGCCCGCCCCCGTCCGCGACGCGGCCCAGGAGTCCATCTCCGGGGCGTACGCCGTCGCCGGCCGGCTCGGGGCCGGCGCCCCCCGGCTCATCGACGCGGCGAACGGTTCGTTCGTCTCGGCGATGCACTGGGCGGCCGGAGTGTCCGCGCTGGTGGCGCTCCTCGGTTTCGTCATCGTGCTGCGCTGGATGCCCGGCCGCCCGGTGATCGAGACCGACGCCCGGCCGGCCACCGAGCGGGAGTTGGCCGGGACCGCGTAGGTTCGGCGACAATGTCTGACATGACCTCTACGGCTGATGCTCCGCGGTCGCCCGGGCGACCGCGGAGCGTCCGCGCGGACGAAGCGATCATCGAAGCCACCCTCGACCTGCTCGCCGAGGGCAGCACCATCGAGGCGCTCTCCATCGAGGCGATCGCCGCCCGCGCCGGAGTTGGCAAGGCCACCATCTACCGCCGGTGGTCGGGCAAGGACGCGTTGCTCATGGACGCGCTGCGCCGGCTCAAGGGCGTGCCGCCCCAGCCCGCCGGGCGGTCGGTCCGCGACGACCTGGTGCTGCTCGTCGGCGCCGTCGGCCACAACGTCGACCCGCGGGCCGCCAGGATCATGCCGTGCCTGGTGCCCGAGGTGAACCGCAGCCCGGACCACTTCCAGCTCTACCAGAACATCATCGAGCCGCGGCGGAAGCTGATGCGCGAGGTGCTGCGCCGCGGGGTGGACAGCGGGGAACTCCGCGCCGACCTCGACATCGAGCTGGCCATGACGCTGCTCAGCGGGCCCATGCTGATCCAGCGGGTGCTGCGCTGGCACCCCGAGCTGGACGAGCGGATCCTCCCCGAGCGGGTCGTGGACAGCGTGCTCGAAGGCCTCCGCGCCCGCTGACCCCCGGCCGCCCGGGTCAGGCGGCCGGGGTGCGCAGGCGGTGCAGGCGCAGCGCGAGCTGCACCTCCAGGGCGCGCTCCGGCTTCTGCCAGTCCGCGCCGAGCAGCTGCCCGACCCGCTCCAGCCGCTGGGTCACCGTGTTGACGTGCACGTGCAGCAGCTCCGCGGCACGGGCCAGGCTGCCGCCCACCCCGAAGTACGCCTCGAGGGTCTTCACCAGCGCCGTGCCGCGCCGGGCGTCGTAGTCGACCACCGGCCCCACCGTCGCGGTGAGGAAGCGGGCCACGTCCCGGTCACCCGAGTCGCCGACCGCACCCAGCAGCAGCCCCACGAAGCCCAGCTCGGCGGTGCTCGCCCCCTGCCCGGCCCGGCCCAGCGCACCCAGCGCGGTCAGGCACCGCTCCGCCTCGGCGAACGTCGTGGCCAGCGAGGCGGGCCCGGTCGACGGCCCGCTCGAACCGGCGGTCACCGGGCGGCCGGTCACCCGGGACAGGTCCCGGGCCACCGCCCGGGCCGCGCCACCCGCGTCCTGGCCGGGCAGCATGAGCACCACCCGCCCGTCGCGCGCCGCGGCCAGCCCGCCCCGGGTCGAGGCGTACGTGGTCGCCCAGGAGAGCACCCGCTGCCGGGCCGAGCCGGTGGCGGCGATCGCGTCGTCGCCGACCGCCACGAGCACGTGCGGGGCGTCCAGGTCCACGCCGAGCCGGCGGGCGCGGCTGCGCAACGCGTCGGCGTCGCGCAGTGGCCGGGCGATCAGGTCGTCCAGCAGCTCGCCCCGGACCCGCCCCTCCGCCTCGGCCACCGTCCGGCGGAACAGCAGCAGCAGCGCCGTGACCAGCGCGGCGCGCTCCAGGATCCGCTGGTCGGCGTCGACCAGCTCGCCGTCCGGGCGCAGCACCAGCGCGCCCAGGTTCTCCGCACCGGCGACCACGGCGGCGTACCAGAGCGGACCCCGGCGGACGCTGCGCCCCTCGGTGCGGGAGGCGGCCACCGCCTCGACGATGTCCGCCCGGTCCGGCTCCTCGATCTCGCCCACGCGGGCCAGCCGCCGCCCCTCGGCGTCCAGCGCCAGCAGCGCCCCGCCGAGCACCTCGGTGACCGCCGCCGCCACGTCCTCCATCCCGCCGCCGCGCACCACCAGGGCGGTCATCCGGTCGTGGGCGGCCGCGGCCCGCTCCACCGAGCTGCTGTGCGCCCGGATCGTGCTGTTCGCCGCCGACAGCTCCTCCAGCGCCGACCGGGTCTCGGCCAGCAGCCGGGCCGTGTCGATGGCCACCGCGGCGTGCGCGGCCAGGGAGACCAGCAGCGACACCTCCTCCCGGGCGAACGGCCGGGCGGAGCGGTTGGCCGCGTACAGCACGCCGATCACGCTCGACCCGAGCCGCAGCGGGACACCGAGGATGGCCACCAGGCCCTCCTCGCCCACCCCGCCGTCGATCTCCCCGGTGTGCTTGAAGCGGTCGTCCTCCTGGTAGTTCGAGGTGACGTACGGCGTGCCGGTCTGCGCCACGAGACCGCCCAGGCCGTCGCCCATCTCCAGCCGCAACCGCTGGAACCGCGCCGAGATCGACCCGTCGGTCACCCGCATGTAGGTGTCGCCGCGCTCGTCGTCGTTGAGCGTCATATACGCCACGTCGGTGCCGAGCAGGATCCGCGCCCGGTGCACGATGGCCCGCAGCACGTCGTCCAGGTCCCGCAGCCCGGCCAGGTCGCTGGCCGTGTCGTACAGGCCGGACAGCTCGGTCTCCCGGCGGCGCCGCCGCTCCAGCAGCGCGCGGACGCGCAGCGCCACCAGCTTGGCCTGCTCCAGCTCGGCGAGGCGCTCGGCGGGCAGGCCGGCGGCGCGGGCGGCGACCAGCGGCCCCTCGAACTCGACCGCGGCGGCCTCCCGCGCCAGCAGCTCCAGGAACTCGACCGGCGACGACATGACCGACATTGTGCGCGAGGCCACTAGTTGGCCGTCCAGCCCCCGTCGAGGGCGATCGACGCGCCGGTGATGAACGCGGCGGGCGGCGAGCACAGGTACGCCACCAGCTCCGCCACCTCCTCCGGCTCGATCAGCCGCTTGATCGCCGCCCGGGCCAGCATGATCTTCTCGACCACCTCGTCCTCGCCGATGCCGTGGCTGGCCGCCTGGTCGGCGATCTGGCTCTCCACGAGCGCGGTCCGCACGTACGCCGGGTTGATGCAGTTGGCGGTCACCCCGTGCGCGGCGCCCTCCAGCGCCACCACCTTCGACAGCCCCTCCAGGGCGTGCTTCGCCGACACGTACGCCGCCTTGTACGGCGAGGCACGCAGCCCGTGCACCGAGGAGATGTTGACGATCCGGCCCCACCCGTTCGCGTACATCCGGGGCAGCGCCCGGCGGATCAGCAGGAACGGCGCCTCGACCATCACCCGCTGGATGTACTCGAAGCGCTCGACGGGGAAGTCCTGCACCGGCGCGACGTGCTGGAGGCCGGCGTTGTTGACGACGATGTCCACGTCGACGTCGAGCCGGTCCACCGCCTCCGCGTCGGCCAGGTCGACGCCCTCCGCCCGGCCGCCCGCCTCCGCGGCCACCGCCTTGGCCGCCTCCACGTTGCGGTCGACCACCAGCACCGCCGCGCCGGCCGCCGCCAGGCGCAGGGCGCAGGCCCGTCCGATGCCGCCGCCACCACCGGTCACCAGCGCGGCGCGACCGGAGAGGTCGACGTTCACGACGTGGGGGACCGCCACGGGTTCTGCCGTCATGGCGCAAGAAGTTACGAGCTGTGTGGCCGGCGGCACATGGGCCGGCGACACATACTCGACCGCTTCAGTGTGTGGCGCGGATCGAGTGCGCCGCTCCCGGCGTGTCCGGCCGGTCGGGCGTCGGACCGCACCAGTAGGGTGTCGAACACACGTACTGCTGGAGCTCGGGGAGGAGGCGGCGTGCGCGTGCTGGGCGTCGACCCGGGGCTGACCCGGTGCGGGGTCGGCGTGGTCGAGGGCGTGCCGGGCCGCCCCTGCACGCTGGTCGCCTACTACGTGGTCTACACCGATCCCGCCGACGACCTGCCGCTGCGCCTGCTGCACCTGGACCGCTCGCTCACCGAGCTGGTCGCCGAGCACCGCCCCGACGCCGTGGCCGTCGAGCGGGTGTTCAGCCAGCACAACGTCCGCACCGTGATGGGCACCGCGCAGGCCAGCGGGATCGCCGTGCTCGCCGGGGCGCGGGCCGGGCTGCCCGTGCAGACGTACACCCCGAGCGAGGTGAAGGCGGCGGTGACCGGTTCCGGCCAGGCCGACAAGGCGCAGATGACCGCCATGGTGACGCGGCTGCTGCGGCTGCCCGAGCCGCCCCGCCCGGCCGACGCCGCCGACGCCCTGGCCCTGGCCATCTGCCACGTCTGGCGCGGCGGCACCCGGTCCAAGCTGGCCGCCGCGGCGGAGCGGGCACGACGAGGAGGAACGCGATGATCGCCAGCGTGCGCGGCACGGTGACCGCGACCGGTCCGGACCACGCCGTGGTGGAGGTGGGCGGCATCGGCCTGGCCGTGCAGTGCGCCCCCGGCACCATCGCCGAGCTGCGGGTGGGCCAGACCGCCCGGCTGGCCACGAGCCTGGTCGTCCGGGAGGACTCGCTCACCCTCTACGGCTTCGCCGACGACGACGCCAAGCAGCTCTTCGAGCTGCTCCAGACCGCCAGCGGGGTCGGGCCGCGGCTGGCCCAGGCGGTGCTCGCCGTGCACACCCCGGACGCGGTCCGCAAGGCCATCGCCAACGCCGACACGGTGGCGCTCACCCGGGTGCCCGGCATCGGCAAGAAGGGCGCCGAGCGGCTCGTGCTCGAACTGCGTGACCGGATCGGCCCGGTACCGGTCGGGGTCGACGGCGCGGCCGGGGTGACCGGCGGCGCCTGGCCGGAGCAGGTCCGCCAGGCCCTGATCGGGCTCGGCTGGACCGCCGCGCAGGCCGAGCAGGCGGTGGCCGCGGTCGCGGAGACCGTCGACGGGGAGACCCCGCCCGTGCCGGTCCTGCTCAAGCAGGCCATCCGCCTCCTGGGCCGCACGCGATGACGGGCGACAACCTCGTCTCGGCGTACGTCAGCGACGCGGAACGGGACGCGGAGGCCAGCGTCCGGCCCAGGCGGCTGGAGGAGTTCATCGCCCAGCACCGGGTCCGCGATCAGCTCGACCTGCTGCTCCAGGGCGCCATGCGGCGCGGCTCCCCGCCCGACCACATCCTTCTCTCGGGGCCGCCCGGCCTCGGTAAGACCACCCTGGCCAACATCGTGGCCGCCGAGCTGGGCTCGGGGATCCGGGTGACCAGCGGCCCCGCCATCGAGCGCTCCGGTGACCTGGCCGCCATCCTGACCAGCCTCGCCGAGGGCGACGTGCTCTTCATCGACGAGATCCACCGGATCGCCAAGCCGGCCGAGGAACTGCTCTACAGCGCCATGGAGGACTTCCGGGTCGACGTGGTGGTCGGCAAGGGTCCGGGCGCGACCGCCATCCCGCTCGACGTCGAGCCGTTCACGCTGGTCGGTGCCACGACCCGGTCCGGCCTGCTCACCGGCCCCATGCGGGACCGGTTCGGCTTCGTGGCGCACCTGGACTTCTACTCACCGGCCGACCTGGAGGCGCTGCTGCACCGCTCGGCGCGGATCCTCGGGGTGCCGATCACCGCGGACGGGGCGGCGGAGATCGCCGGCCGGTCCCGGGGCACGCCCCGGATCGCCAACCGGCTGCTGCGCCGGGTCCGCGACTTCGCCGAGGTCCGCGCGGAGGGGGTGGTCAACCTGGAGACCGCCCGGGCGGCCCTGACCGTCTACGACGTCGACGCGCTGGGCCTGGACCGCCTGGACCGGGCGGTGCTCACCGCGCTGGTCGACTCGTTCCGGGGCGGGCCGGTGGGGCTGTCGACCCTCGCCGTGGCGGTGGGGGAGCAGCCGGACACGGTCGAGGAGGTGTGCGAGCCCTTCCTGGTGCGGGCCGGGCTGCTGGCGCGTACGCCGCGCGGCCGGGTCGCCACGGCCGCCGCCTGGCACCATCTGGGGCGTACGCCACCGAATGGTACATTTGGCGCGGATGCCGCTCCGGTGCCCGATCTGTTCTCGGCGCAGGCCGATCAGCCGTGATGCGAACGTGATCTGTGCCGCATTCGGTGTTCTCAGGTGCAGGGATTAGACTTCGCCGCGGTTTGTACAGGACGTGAGAACTCGCCTCCGCTCCGGTGCCCCACCGGGCGGCGCGGAGGCCAATGGGAAGGTCGACAACCGTGCTTTACGCAGCAGCGAGTGGCGGGGGAGCCGGCGGTCTGACGCCGATCCTCATGATCGCTCTGCTCTTCGGCGTCATGTACTTCATGATGATCCGCCCCCAGCAGAAGCGTCGCCGTGAGGCCGAGCAGATGCAGTCCGCGCTGGGCGTGGGCGACGAGGTGGTCACCATCGGCGGGCTCTACGGCACGGTGACCGGGGTCGAGGACGAGACCGTCCTGCTCGAGGTCGCCCCGGGCGTGCAGACCCGGTACGCGCGCCCGGCGATCGCCCGCGTGGTGAAGCGGGTCGAGGCCCCCGAGGCCGAGACGATCACCGAGGAAGCCGAGCCGGTCAAGGAGTGACCACCGGCCCCGGACGGGGCAGCGGATTCACTCACACAAGTGGATAGTTGGGTCGGCGTCCGACGCCGGCACGCGGGGAACCCCGCGCGACGCCGCCGCGTCGTGCGCCGGGGAGGCGTGCCGTCCGGCGGCGCCGACCCCCCGGAGCAGTCGGGCGGACACCCCCGGCCCGACAATCTCGCCGCTGCCGAAGCGGCGCGACCGTACAGGGAGACAGGACAGCCGTGGCACCACCTCAGGGACAGATGCGCCCCGGACGGCAGCTCGCCGTCCTCGGGTTCATCTTCGTCGTCCTCTATCTTTTGGTGTTCTTCTCGGGCGGCGCCAGCGGTGGCTGGAAGGACCGGCTGGAGCCCCGGCTCGGCCTGGACCTCATCGGCGGCACCCGGCTGACGCTCGAGGCCACCAACACCGTGGACGGCAAGCCCCCGACCTCCGCCAACCTGGAGGAGGCGCGCCAGATCATCGAGAACCGGGTCAACGCCTACGGCGTGGCCGAGGCCGAGGTGGTCACCGAGGGCAACCGGAACATCGTCATCTCCCTGCCCGGCCAGAACCGGGACCTGACGAACGTCGGTGAGGCCGCCGAGCTGCGCTTCCGCAAGGTGCTCAAGGCCACCGACGGCAGCGGCGCCGCCGCCGCGCCCGCCCCGACCGCCAGCGCCACGCCGGCCCCGTCGGGCAGCGCAACGCCGGCCCCGTCCGGCAGCGCGACCCCGCAGCCGTCGGGCAGCGCCGCGCCCAAGGCGACCGCGTCGCCGACCGCCGGCGGTCAGGGCGGCATGGCCCCGACGCCGAGCGCCAGCGCCGCCGCACCGACCCCGTCGGCCACGCCGAGCGCCGCCGCGCCGAGCCCGAGCGCCAGCGAAGCGCCGGTGCCGCAGAGCATCGAGCAGCAGCGCAAGGCCATCGAGCAGAAGGTGGGCGCCGCCGCCTGGGCCGCCGCGTCCGGCCTCCAGGCGCCGGCCGACCTCTCCGCCGACCCGTCGCTGGCCGCCAAGCTCAAGCCGTTCGGCACGCTCTCCCCGCAGGAGATCGCGGTCCTGCCGGTCGGGATGCAGTTCAACGTCCCGACCATCACCTGCCAGCAGCTCGACAACCGGCCGGCCGCGTCGATCAAGGACGAGAACCAGCAGGCCGTGGCCTGCGAGTCCGGCGCCAAGTACCTGCTCGACAAGGCCAAGGTGCTGGGCACCGACGTCGACGACGCCAACGCCGTGCTCGACCAGACCAGCGCGTGGGTGGTCAGCCTGAACTTCACCGGCAAGGGCCAGGAGAAGTGGACGGCGCTGACCCGCGAGGCGTTCAACAACGAGGGTCAGGCCTGCGACCAGACCGCGCTCGGCCAGGACGGCAAGTGCCGGGTCGCCGTGGTGCTGGACAACGAGATCGTGTCCTCCCCGGAGATCCAGGGCGTGCTGACCGGTGACTCGCAGATCACCGGCAGCTTCGACAACAAGAGCGCCAACGCGCTGGCCAGCCAGCTCCGCTACGGCGCGCTGCCGGTGACCTTCGAGCCGCAGGAGCAGCAGAACGTCACGGCGACGCTGGGCGACAGCCACCTGAAGGCGGGCCTCCTGGCGGCCGGCATCGGCATGCTGCTGGTCATCATCTACTCGTTCTTCTACTACCGGCTGCTCGGCTCGGTCATCTTCCTGAGCCTGGTGCTCTCGGCGCTGCTGGTCTTCGGCGCGCTCGTGGTGCTCGGCCGGTCGATCGGCTTCACCCTCACCCTCGCCGGCATCGCCGGCATGATCGTGTCACTCGGTGTGGCGGCGGACTCGTTCGTCATCTACTTCGAACGGCTCAAGGACGAGATCCGGGAGGGCCGCAGCCCCCGCAGCGCCGTGCCGCGGGCGTGGGTCCGGGCCCGCCGGACGATCATCTCGGCGAACGCCATCACCCTGATGTCGGCCGTGGTGCTCTACATCGTCTCGGTCGGCGCGGTGAAGGGCTTCGCCTTCGCGCTCGGCCTGGCGACCGTCCTCGACCTGGTCGTCGTGTTCCTCTTCCGCCACCCGATCATGACGATGTTCGCCCGGACCCGGGCGTTCCTGTCCCCGCGGGTCAGCGGTCTCGGCCGGGCCCTGCCGGCCCGGTCGGCCGAGTCGGGCTCCGCCCGCAACCCGCGCGTCAAGGAGGCCTGAGATGGCTAAGAGTGGTCTGGCCGCCCGGCTCTACCGGGGCGAGGCCGATCTCAACATCGTCGGGAAGCGCAAGCTCTGGTTCGGCGTGGCCGGCGTGCTGGTGCTGATCGCCGTGCTGAGCTTCCTGCTCAGCGGTTTCAAGCTCGGCATCGAGTTCGCCGGCGGCAACTCGTTCCAGGTGCCGGCCAGCGTCGGCACCCTGGAGCAGGCCGAGGCGAAGGTCGACGCGGCGCTCGCCGCCAAGGGCGGCGGCGCCGAGGTGGTCACCGCGCAGAAGGTCGGCAGCACCAGCGGCGAGTACTACGAGCTGCGCACCGGGCAGCTCTCCGCGGAGCAGGCCAACGAGGTCAAGACCGAGATGGCGCAGTCGTTCGGCATCCAGGCCGACCAGATCAGCGGCAGCCAGGTCTCGGAGGCGTGGGGCAGCCAGGTCACGTCGCGCGCCCTGCTCGGTCTCGTGATCTTCGTGGCGGTGGTGGCGATCTACCTCATCCTCCGCTTCGAGTGGCGGATGGCGGCCGCGGCGATCGCGTCGCTGTTCACGAACCTGGTGCTCACGGCCGGCATCTACTCGTTGGTCGGCTTCGAGGTCACCCCGTCGACGATCATCGGCTTCCTCACGATCCTGGGCTTCGCGCTCTACGACGTGGTGGTGGTCTTCGACAAGGTCCAGGAGAACACCCGGGGCATCACCGCCAACAACAACCAGACCTACGGCGAGGCAGCCAACCTCGCGTTGAACCAGAGCCTCATGCGGTCGCTGAACACCTCGGTGGTCGCGCTGCTCCCGGTCGGCGGCCTGCTCTTCATCGGTGCCGGCCTGCTGGGTGCGGGCACCCTGAAGGACCTGGGTCTGGTCCTCTTCGTCGGTATGGCGGTGGCCTTCCTGACCTCGATCCTGCTGGCCACCCCGCTGCTGGTGCTGCTCAAGAACCAGGACCCGCGGATCAGCGCCCACAACAAGCGGGTGCTGGCCCGCCGGGGCGCCATCGCCCGCGGCGAGGTCACCCCGAAGGGCGCCCCGCGCGCCGCGACGGCCACGGCCGACGAGGCCATCGACCCCGAGGCGGCCGCCCTGGCCGGCGCCGCCCCCAAGGTCGGCGCCCGGCCGGCCGGCAAGCGCCCCAGCGGCGCCCGGGGCGGGCGCCCCGCCGGTGGCGGGGGCAACCGGCCCGGTGGCGCGAAGCGCCGCTGACCGCCCACCCGGTAGAGATCGACCTGGCGGCGTCCGCCATGCTGTGAAAGCGGCATGACGGACGCCGCCGTCGTTCGAGAGGACATGGGACGCACCGTGACGGAGACCCACACCACCGGGGTACGGGGAGACAGCGGCCCGGAGGTCGCCCGCCTGGTCGCCAGCCGGGTGCTGGACGTGCCGGACTTCCCGAAGCCCGGGGTCATGTTCAAGGACCTCATGCCGCTCTTCGCCGACGGCGCCGCCTTCCGCGAGGTGATCGACGGGATCATCGCGTACCACGGGCGGGACTCGTTCGACGCGGTGGTCGGCATCGAGGCGCGCGGGTTCGTGCTGGCCGCGGCCGTCGCGTACGCGACCGGGGTCGGCGTGGTGCCGGTGCGCAAGGCCGGCAAGCTGCCCCGGGCCACCCACTCGGCCTCCTACGCCCTGGAGTACGGCGAGGCGACCCTGGAGGTGCACCAGGACGCCTTCACGGCCGGCCACCGGGTCCTGGTCCTGGACGACGTGCTCGCCACCGGCGGCACCGCCGAGGCCACCCTGGACCTGGTGGAGCGGGCCGGCGGCACGGTGGCCGGTTTCACCGTCCTCATGGAGCTGGGCTTCCTCAAGGGCCGGGAGCGGCTCGCCCCACGTCCGGTCCATGCCCTGCTGACCGTTTGAGCCGACCGGCCCGTCGGGCGGACCCGGTGCGGTCCGTCCGGCGGAGCGGCGGCGTACCCTGCGTACGGGTAGCATTGCCCTTTGCTTGACCGGCCGGGTGACCGTCCGGTCAGCGCGCGGGGCTGCCGGGCCGCGAGGTTCCGATGCCCGGCGCGGAACAACTCCGGCCCCTCGGCCGGTTGGACAGGACGTCGGCCGCACGGCCGGCGCAACCCGGCGAGCGGTGAGGAGGCCGGTGTCCCACGATGTCGTCCCTCCGGTGGAGGGCACGGTGCACCCGACAGGCGACGCGGACGGCTCGGTGACCGAGCGGAGCGGCAACCCGCCGGCACCGCTGACCGGGCCGGAGGTGAAGGCGGACGGCGGGGCGGTCGTGGTGCCGTTCCCGACCGACGGCGCGGCGGACCCCACGCCGGCCGGCGGCTTCGCCCTCTCCAACGCGCCGACCGGCCGCCGGGTGCGCGCCCGGCTGGCCCGGTTCAACGCGCCCTGGCAGACCTCGCAGGTCAGCGAGGTGCTGGAGCCGCTGATCGCCACCCACCGCGAGAACCACCCGAAGGCCGACGCCCGGCTGCTCCAGCGTGCCTTCGACACGGCCGCGCGCTGGCACTCGGGTCAGTACCGCAAGTCCGGTGACCCCTACATCACCCACCCGCTCGCCGTGGCGACCATCCTGGCGAACCTGGGCATGGACACCACCACCCTGGTCGCCGCGCTGCTGCACGACACGATCGAGGACACGGAATACACCCTCGACCAGATGCGCGCCGACTTCGGCGGCGAGGTGGCCCTGCTGGTCGACGGCGTCACCAAGCTCGACAAGGTCAAGCTGGGCGACGCGGCCAAGGCGGAGACGATCCGCAAGATGGTCGTGGCCATGGCGAAGGACCCGCGCGTCCTGGTGATCAAGCTGGCCGACCGGCTGCACAACATGCGTACCCTGACCTTCCTGCCCCGCCCCAAGCAGGAGCAGAAGGCCAAGGAGACCCTGGAGATCCTCGCCCCGCTGGCCCACCGCCTCGGTATGAACACGATCAAGTGGGAGCTGGAGGATCTCGCCTTCGGCACCCTGTTCCCGAAGCGGTTCGAGGAGATCAACCGGCTGATCGGGGAGCACCAGCCGCAGCGCGAGGCGCTGCTGCGCCAGGTGACCCAGAAGGTGTCCACCGACCTGAAGGCCGCCAAGATCAAGGCGGAGACGACCGGCCGGCCGAAGCACCTCTACTCGATCTACCAGAAGATGATCGTGCGGGGGCGCGACTTCAACGACATCTACGACCTGGTCGGGGTGCGGATCCTGGTCGACACGGTGCGGGACTGCTACGCGGCGCTGGGCGTCATCCACGCCAACTGGCAGCCGGTGCCGGGCCGGTTCAAGGACTACATCGCCATGCCCAAGTTCAACATGTACCAGTCGTTGCACACGACGGTCATCGGGCCCACCGGCAAGCCGGTGGAGATGCAGATCCGCACCTACGCGATGCACCGCACCGCCGAGTTCGGCATCGCCGCGCACTGGAAGTACAAGGAGCACAAGGGCACCCCGGTGGTCGGCCCGCCGGCGCACATCGACGAGATGACCTGGCTGCGCCAGCTGCTGGACTGGCAGCGCGAGGCGGCCGACCCGAGCGAGTTCCTCGACGCGCTGCGGTTCGACCTGTCCAGCCAGGAGGTGTACGTCTTCACCCCGAAGGGCGACGTCATCCCGCTGCCGACCGGGTCGACGCCGGTGGACTTCGCGTACGCGGTGCACACCGAGGTCGGGCACAAGTGCATCGGCGCCCGGGTCAACGGCAAGCTGGTGCCGCTGGAGTCGACGCTCTCCAACGGCGACGTGATCGAGATCTTCACCTCGAAGTCCGACACGGCCGGCCCCACGCAGGACTGGCTCGGCTTCGTCAAGAGCCCGCGCGCCCGCACCAAGATCCGCCAGTACTTCAACAAGGAGCGGCGGGAGGAGGCGATCGAGGCCGGCAAGGACTCGATCGTCAAGGCGATGCGCAAGCAGGGCATGCCGCTGCAGCGGATGCTCACCTCCGACGCGCTCATGGCGATCGCCCGGGACCTGCACCTGGCCGACGTGGCCTCGCTCTACGCCGCGGTCGGCGACAGCCAGGTCTCCGCCCAGTCGGTGGTGCAGAAGCTGATGGCCGCGTACGGCGGCGAGGAGGGCGCGGCGGAGGACATCGCCGAGACCGCCGTCGCCACCCGGCCGCCGCGCAGCCGGCAGAGCAGCGCCGACCCGGGCGTGGTGGTCCGGGGGGTCAGCGACGTCTGGATCAAGCTGGCCCGCTGCTGCACCCCGGTGCCGCCGGACGCGGTGTTCGGCTTCGTCACCCGCTCCGGCGGGGTGAGCGTGCACCGGGACGACTGCGCCAACGCCGAGGACCTGCGGGCGCAGAGCGAGCGGGTGGTCGAGGTGAGCTGGAAGCTCACCTCCGCCTCGACCTTCCTGGTGGCCATCCAGGTGGAGGCCCTCGACCGGCACAAGCTCCTCGCGGACGTGACCCGGGTGCTCTCCGACGAGCGGGTCAACATCCTCTCCGCGACGGTCACCACCACCCGGGACCGCGTGGCGGTGAGCCGGTTCAGCTTCGAGATGGCCGACCCGAAGCACCTGGGGCACCTGCTGGCCGCGGTCCGCAAGGTCGACGGCGTCTTCGACGCCTACCGGGTCACCTCGGGCGCCTGACCCGGGGCACACACGGAAGAAGCGCCCGCCGGCGGCCTGCCGGCGGGCGCTTCGTCGTCGTGCGGTCGGGTCAGGCGCCCTGGATGTCGCTCATGCTCAGCTTCTTGATGACGATCTCCTTCTTCGGGTGACCGCCGCCGGCCTGCTGGGCGAAGGCGCCGTCGTCACCGGCCGCCGCCACCTGCTTCACCACGTCCATGCCGCCGGTGACGGTGCCGAGGACGGTGTAGTTGGGGTCGAGCTGGGAGTCGCCGTAGACGATGAAGAACTGGCTGCCCGTGCTGCCCGGCTGGCCGGAGTTGGCCATCGCGATGACGCCCTCCGGGTACGGGGGCCGCTTGTCGGTGGGCAGGTTCTCCTCGCCCACGTTGTAGCTCGGCCCGCCGGTGCCGTCGGTCTCCCGCCAGCCGTTGCCGGTCGCGCTCGGGTCGCCGCACTGGAGCACCTTGATGCCCTGGGTGACGAGCCGGTGGCACTTGGTGTTGTCGAAGAAGCCCTTGCTGGCCAGGTGGGTGAAGCTGCCCGCGGTGCACGGCACCAGACTGCGGTCGAGCTTCGCGGTGATCGGGCCCAGATTGGTGTCGATCGTCATCGTCTGGGTGCCCTTGGCGGCCTGCTGGGTCGGAGGCAGCCCGACGTCCTTGATCTGCTTCGGGCGCCCCTCCTTGGCGACCTCGTTGTACGTGCACTGCGAGAACCCCGGGTTGCCGGCGGTGTTCTGCTTCTCGTCGTCACCGCCGAGCGACGTGGCGAGCCAGACGGTGCCGGCCACGACGAGCACCAGCACGGCCGCGGCGCCGACGATGGCCTGGGTCTGCCGGCGCTTGCGGGCCCTGGTGGCGCGCTCGGCCATCTCCCGCTCGAGGCGGGCCCGCGCCGCCGCGCGCTGCCGCTCTCTCGTGGACGTCACGGTCACTCCTCACATGCTTCTCGGGTACGGCGCGACGCGCCGCTGCTCAGGTGGGTCGGCCGGGTCAGCCGGCGCTGGGGCTCGCCGCCGGCCCGCTCGTGGCGGCCGGCGCGGCGTTCGGCTCGCCGACGGTGAGGCTCTGGATCACCACGTCCGTCTTCGGCTTGACCTTGGCCCCACTCCCATTGTCCACGGTCGGCAGGGCACCGATCTTCTCCACCACGTCGAGGCCGCCGGTGACCTTTCCGACGATCGTGTAGCCCGGGGTCGGCGGGTTGAAATCCTTGAAGAAGATCAGGAACTGGCTGCCGTTGCTGCCGGGCGGGTTGCCGATCATGGCGACCGTGCCCTTCGGGTAGGCCGGGGCCTGCGCCGGCGCCGGCGAGGCCGACGGGCTGGCCTCCGGCTTGGTGGGGACGTTCTCGTTGTAGAACGAGTAGGTCGGGCCGCCCAGCCCACTGCCGCTCGGGTCGCCGCAGCGCAGCGCCCCCTCGGTGGTGATCTCGTGGCACTTGGTGTTGTCGTAGAACGACTTGCCGGCCAGGAACGAGATGCTCGCCGCGCCGCACGGTGCGGAGGCCAGGTCCAGGTCGGCGGTGATCGGGCCGCCCTGGTTGGTGGTGACCGTCATGGTGCGGGTGCCGGCGGTGGGCAGGCCCTTGGTGGGTGGGGTGCCGCCGACGTCCTTGAGGTTGGTGTTGGCCGTGGCGTCCTGCGGCGTCCAGAGGCAGGTGTCCTCGGCGGCCGGCTTCTTCGGATCGGAGTCGAAGGCGCCGAGCGCCCAGGCCGAGCCGACCACGATCAGCGCGAGCACCACGGCGGCGCCGACACCGGCCTGGATCTGCCGGCGGCGCTTCGCGGCCGCGGCCCGCCGGGCGAGCTGCCGGTCGAGCTTGGCCCGCGCCAGTTTGCGCTGTCGGTCCCTGCTGGAAGCCACCCGTGCTCCCCTTCCTCTACCCTGGTCCTCGCCGGCGCCGGGCGCTGCCCGCCCGCGCTCGCGGGGGTGCGCCACGCCACACGCCCGCCAGAGTGTACGGGTACCGGCTGGGAAAGTGGTGTACGAGGTCCAGCCTCGGTTTATCGGGCGTTGTCACTGTGCCTGGCGGGGCGACTGGGGCCGGTGGTCGGCGAAACCCGGTCGCCCGTGCCGCTAGGCTGCTGACAGGGACGACGAACCGGACGGAAGGGGAGCGGACGTGCTCGTGGCCGGCTTTCCCGCGGACGCCTTCGGCACCAACTGCTACGTGGTGGCGACCGCGCCGGGGGAGCAGTGCGTGGTGGTCGACCCCGGCATCGGGGTGCTCGACCGGCTCGACGCCGTGCTCGCCGAGCACCGCCTGCACCCGGCCGCCGTGCTGCTCACCCACGGCCACCTCGACCACACCTTCTCGGTGGCCCCGGTCTGCGGCGCGCGGGGCATCCCCGCGTACGTCCACCCGGAGGACCGGGAGCTGCTGGCCGACCCGTCCAAGGCGCTCTCGATGGACCTAACCCAGCTCTTCGGCGGGCGGCTGCCGTACGCGGAGCCGGACGACGTGGCGGAGCTGACCGACGGCGCGACCCTGTCGCTGGCCGGGTTGGAGATCACCGTCGACCACGCCCCCGGCCATACCGGCGGGTCGGTGCTGTTCCGGCTGCCCGGCGCCGGCTCGCCCTGGGAGGCCGAGCAGATCTGCCTCTCCGGTGACGTGCTCTTCGCCGGCTCGATCGGCCGCACCGACCTGCCGGGCGGCAGCATGCCCCGCATGCTGGCCAGCCTCCGGGAGAAGGTCCTCCCGCTGGCCGACGACACCGTCGTCCTGCCCGGCCACGGCCCGCAGACCACCGTCGGCCGCGAGCGCGCGACCAACCCGTACCTCGTCGAGGTGTCGGGCACCGGCGGCGCGCGCCCGGCGGCACCCGCCCGCGGCCTGTAGCCGCACCACGACCTCCCCGCGCGGGTCCCGCGCGGGACGCAAGGAGTACGCCATGAGCAAGCCCACGCCCATCTCCGGCTTCCCGGAATGGACGCCCGCCCAGCGCATGATCGAGCAGTTCGTGCTCGACCGGATCCGCGCCACCTTCGAGCTGTACGGTTTCGCACCCCTGGAGACCCGCTCGGTCGAGCCCCTCGACCAGCTGCTGCGCAAGGGGGAGACCTCGAAGGAGGTCTACGTGCTGCGCCGGCTCCAGGCCGACACCGACGGTCCGGCCGGCGACGACGCCCTCGGCCTGCACTTCGACCTGACCGTGCCGTTCGCCCGGTACGTGCTGGAGAACGCCGGCAAGCTCCAGTTCCCGTTCCGCCGCTACCAGATCCAGAAGGTGTGGCGGGGCGAGCGCCCGCAGGAGGGGCGCTACCGGGAGTTCCTCCAGGCCGACATCGACATCGTCGACCGGGACACCCTGCCGGCCCACTACGAGGCCGAGATGCCGCTGGTGATCGGCGACGCCCTGCGATCGCTGCCGATCCCGCCGGTGCGGATCCAGGTCAACAACCGCAAGATCTGCGAGGGCTTCTACCGGGGCGTCGGGCTGACCGACCCGGAGGCGGCACTGCGCGCCGTCGACAAGCTCGACAAGATCGGCCCGGCGAAGGTCGCCGAGCTGCTGGCGGAGACCGCCGGGGCGAGCGAGGCGCAGGCCAAGGCGTGCCTGGCCCTCGCCGAGATCTCCGCGCCGGACGCCTCGTTCGCCGACGCGGTGCGCGCCCTCGGGGTGACCGACCCGCTGCTGGACGAGGGCATCGCCGAGCTGACCGCGGTGGTGGAGACCGCCGCCGCGCACTCGCCCGGCCTGTGCGTGGCCGACCTGCGGATCGCCCGGGGCCTGGACTACTACACGGGCACGGTCTACGAGACGCAGATGATCGGCTACGAGCGGTTCGGCTCGGTCTGCTCCGGCGGCCGGTACGACAACCTGGCCAGCTCCGGCAACGTCCGCTTCCCCGGGGTGGGCATCTCGATCGGCGTGACCCGGCTGCTCGGCCTGCTCTTCGGCGCGGGCGCCCTGTCGGTCTCCCGGGACGTGCCGACCTGCGTGCTGGTCGCCGTGACCACCGAGGAGGAGCGGCCGGCGAGCAACAAGGTCGCCGAGGCGCTGCGCTCCCGGGGCGTCCCGACCGAGGTGTCGCCGAGCGCGGCCAAGTTCGGCAAGCAGATCCGGTACGCCGAGCGGCGCGGCATCCCGTACGTCTGGTTCCCCGGCGCGGAGGGCGACGAGGTGAAGGACATCCGCTCGGGCGAGCAGGTGCCTGCCGCCGCGGGGGAGTGGACGCCGCCCCGGGCCGACCTGAAGCCGCTGGTGGGGCCGGCCGCCGCTGGCGTCTGACGACGATTGGACCTACGGTGGCGTAAGTTACGCCACCGTAGGGAGATCGCCGTGACCGTGCTCAGCCAGACCGCTCTGCTCCTCGAACTCGAACCCGTGGTCGAGAAGAACCTCGACCGGCACCTGTCGCTGGCCAAGGAGTGGTTCCCGCACGAGTACGTGCCGTGGAGCGAGGGGCGGACGTTCGACGGCCCGCTCGGCGGGGAGCCGTGGACGGAGGCGGACTCGACGCTGCCCGAGGTGGCCCGCACAGCGCTGATCGTCAACCTGCTCACCGAGGACAACCTGCCCTCGTACCACCACGAGATCGCAACGCTGTTCGGGCGGGACGGCGCGTGGGGGACCTGGGTGCACCGGTGGACCGCCGAGGAGGGGCGGCACGGCACGGCGATCCGCGACTACCTGACGGTGACCCGGGCGGTCGACCCGGTGGCCCTCGAACGGGCCCGGATGACCCACATGTCGGCGGGCTACGTCAACACCCACGACGACGAGGTGCTGCACTCGCTGGCGTACGTGTCGTTCCAGGAGCTGGCGACGCGGATCTCGCACCGCAACACCGGCCGGGCGACCGGCGACCCGGTCTGCGAGGCGCTGCTGGCCCGGGTGGCGGCCGACGAGAACCTGCACATGGTCTTCTACCGCAACCTGCTCGGCGCCGCGTTCGAGCTGGCCCCGAGCCAGGCCATGCGGGCCGTGGCCGACGTGCTGGCCGACTTCCAGATGCCGGGCGTGGGCATCGACGGCTTCGCCCGCAAGTCGGTGGCGATCGCCCTGGCCGGCATCTACGACCTGCGCCAGCACCGGGACGAGGTGGTGGTCCCGGTGCTGCGCCAGTGGAACCTGTTCGAGGCGACCGGTCTGGACGCCGACGGCGAGGCCGCCCGCGACCAGATCGCCGCCCACCTCGACATGCTGGAGACCCAGGCGTCCCGCTTCGAGGAGAAGCGCGCAGCCCGCGCCTCCCGCCTAACGGCGACCCGCTGACCCCTCCGCCCCCTCCCCTCCACCCCTCCGCCGCGTCGATCATGGACTTGTGGTCCCGGACAAAGGTGGATGAGAGCGGCACCTCGGGCGCCACGACTCCATGATCGACGGGGTGGGGTGGGGTGGCGGTGGGGCGGGTTACGCGGGGTGGTCCAGGGGGAACAGGAGGCAGCTTGACGTGGCGTGGGCGATCAGGCGGCCCTGTCCGTCGGTCAGGCGGGCCTCGGCCAGGGCGGTGCGGCGGCCCCGCTGAAGCACGGTGCCCTCGCAGCGCAGGGTGCCGCTGGCGACGGTGACCGGCCGGAGGAACTTCACGTTCAGATCCAGCGAGGTGTAGCCGACGCCGGCCGGCAGCGTGGTGTGCACGGCGCAGGCGGCCGCCGTGTCCAGCAGCGTGGAGAGGACGCCGCCGTGCACGGTGCCCAGCGGGTTGTAGTGGAACTCCTGCGGCACGAGCTCGACCGCGACGCGGCCCTCGTCGGCCTCCATCCGGGACATGTCCAGGAGGTGCATAACCGGTGGCGCGGCCAGTTCCCCGGCGATCATCGCGCGCAGCAGCTCGAGGCCGCCGCGCCGGCCGATGTGGGCGGCCCCGGCCACCGGGTCGGACCAGGTGAAGGTGCGGCTGCGCTCCTGCGTCTGTGTCATGGACTCAGCCTCGCAGCGCGTTGCTGAGTCTGTCAATCAGACCTAGCCTGGTCGGCATGAGACCCGCGGCACTGGACTGGTCGGTGGAGAACTGCACGATCGCCCGCGCCATGGAGATCCTCGGCGAGCGGTGGACCCTGGTCGTGCTCCGCGAGGTCTTCAACGGCGTGCGCCGCTTCGACGACATGCGGGTGCGCACCGGCATCCCCCGGCAGGTGCTCACCAACCGGCTGGCCATGCTGGTCGAGCAGGGGGTGCTACGACGGGAGCCGTACCGGGAGCCGGGCAGCCGGCTGCGGCACGAGTACCGGCTCACCGACAAGGGCCTCGATCTCTGGCCGGTGCTCGTGGCGGTACTCGGCTGGGGCGACCGCTACCTGGCCGACCCCGACGGCTCGCCGCTGGACGTGGCCCACCGTGACTGCGGCGCCGAGGTGCGGGTGGCGCTGCGCTGCGCCGAGGGGCACGACGTGACCGACCCGCGCGACGTGCTGCCGCGACCGGGACCGGGCGCCCGCCGCCGGAGCTGAGCGCGCCGCCCGGCTCTGACACCCAACGGCGTCGATGTTGCTTCGCGGTTACATCGTACGGCCCCGCGAATTCGGGCAAAGCCACGTCTTGCTTACGATCTTAAATATGTGAATACTTGGGTCGCCCGGACGGTTTCCCCAGGTCGGCCGGGTTGCCCCCGGGCGCGTCTGCATGACAGTGCCCGTCACCCCCACCCGGAGGTTGTTACATGCGACCCACGAGGTCAATGCTCCGCCGCGCCGCCGTCGTCGCCATGGCCGGCACCCTGGTCACCGGCTCGCTGCTCGGCGCACCCGCCCAGGCGGCCCCCGCCTCGCCCGCGTCGCCCGACGCCGCCGCCGCCCTCGCCACGAAGCTCGGAGACCGCGCCGCCGGCGCGTACGCCGACAGCAGCGGCACCATGGTCGTCGCGGTGACCGACGCCGCGGCCGCCCGCCAGGTCCGCGCCGCCGGCGCCACCCCGAAGCTCGTCACCCGGGGCGCCGACAAGCTCGCGGCCGCCACCAACGAGCTGGAGCGGTCCGCCAAGATCCCCGGCACCGCCTGGTGGACCGACCCGGCCACCAACCAGGTCGTCGTCTCCGTCGACAGCACCGTGACGGGCGCCAAGCTGGACAAGGTCAAGGCCGCCGCCGCCCGCACCGGTGGCGCGGTCCGGATCGAGGCCGAGGCCGGTGTGCTGAGCACCCGGATCTCCGGCGGCAACGCCATCTACGCCGGCGGCGGCGGGCGCTGCTCGCTCGGCTTCAACGTGCGCAGCAGCTCCGGCGTGAAGTACTTCCTCACCGCCGGGCACTGCACCAACATCTCGGCGAGCTGGTACAGCAACTCCGCCCAGACGAGCCTCCTCGGCAGCCGGGCCGGCACCAGCTTCCCCGGCAACGACTACGGCATCGTGCGCTACAGCAACCAGACCACCACCCAGCCCGGCAACGTCTACCTCTACAACGGCAGCTACCAGGACATCACCGCCGCTGGCAACGCGTACGTGGGCCAGAGCGTCCGGCGCTCCGGCAGCACCACCGGCGTGCACAGCGGCTCGGTGACCGCCCTGAACGCCACCGTGAACTACGCCGAGGGCAGCGTCTCCGGCCTGATCCGCACCACCGTCTGCGCCGAGCCCGGTGACAGCGGCGGCTCGCTCTTCGCCGGCAGCACCGCGCTCGGCCTCACCTCCGGCGGCAGTGGCAACTGCTCCTCCGGCGGCACCACCTACTTCCAGCCGGTGACCGAGGCGCTCAGCGTCTACGGCGTCAGCGTCTACTGATCGACACCACGTGAGCGGGCCGCCGGGCGACCGGCGGCCCGTTCCGCGTCTCCGGCCCGCCGGCACCGCGCCCCGCCGGCCGGGGTCGGTCAGGTGACCGGCGTGTCCGGCCGGGCCGGGTCCGCCACCGGCGGGTCGGGCCGCAGCGCCGACCAGCGGCGGTGTGCCCGGCGCGCGGAGAGGACGGCGGCCAGCGGCCAGAGCGCGACGGCGAGCGCCGCTACCCGCTCGGCCAGCCCGGTCCGCGAGCCGCCGGTCACCTCGACGACGAACCAGCCGAAGAGGACCAGCAGCAGCGCGGTCGCGGCCAGCGCCACCGGGCGGCGGAACGCCCACGGCGGTGTGCCGGCGGGCGAGGCGGCCACGCCGCGCGGCACGGCCCGGGGCAGCCGCAGCGCCGACCCGGCCGGCCAGAGCGACAGGGCGAGCACCGCGATCGTGGCCACCGTCCCGTGCGCCGGCGAACCGCCGACCTGCGGGCGGGGAAAGGCGATGAGCGCGATGGTGGCCATCCCGCCGAGCGCCAGCAGGAACCGGCTGGGCAGCCCGGCCGCATGCAGGACCAGCGCCGTGCCCAGGTAGCAGCAGCCGAGCAGCGCCAGGCAGCCCGCCATCAGCCACGGGTCGGTGGCGCCCTCGCCGGCCAGCTCGCTGATCGTGTCGCGGACCGGGTCGTAGCCGGACGGCTGGCGGGCCCCGGCCACCGTCCAGCCCGCCACCAGCAGGACGGGCGCCGCAGCGGCCGTGGCCACGGCCCAGCTCGGTACGGCACGCACCCGGCCACGGTAACCGCCCGGACCGGCCCCGGCGCGGGGTTCGTCCCGGCCCGTCCCGCCGGGTGCCCGGGAGCCGGCCCGCCCGCCCTGACAGAATGCGGGGAGCAGACGTGGACCAGATGAGGAGACGCAAGCCGTGATCCGTACCCACAATGCCGGAAGCCTGCGCGCCGCGGACGCCGGCTCGACGGTGACGCTCGCCGGGTGGGTGGCCCGCCGGCGCGACCACGGCGGTGTCATCTTCGTCGACCTGCGCGACGCCTCCGGCGTCGTGCAGGTGGTGTTCCGCGAGGAGGACGCGCACGCGCTGCGCAACGAGTTCTGCGTCAAGGTGACCGGTGAGGTGACCCGCCGCCCCGAGGGCAACGAGAACCCCGACCTGCCGACCGGCGAGGTCGAGGTGACCGTCGCCGCGCTGGAGGTGCTCTCCGAGGCCGCGCCGCTGCCGCTGCCGGTCGACGACCAGATCGAGGCCGGCGACGACATCCGCCTCAAGTACCGCTACCTCGACCTGCGCCGCGGCGGCCCGGCGAAGGCCATGCGGCTGCGCTCGCGGGCCAACCAGCTCGCCCGCGCGGTGCTGCACGAGCGGGACTTCCTGGAGATCGAGACCCCGACGCTGACCCGCTCCACCCCGGAGGGCGCCCGCGACTTCCTGGTCCCGGTCCGCCTCCAGCCGGGCAGCTGGTACGCGCTGCCGCAGTCGCCGCAGCTGTTCAAGCAGCTGCTCATGGTCGGCGGCATGGAGCGCTACTACCAGATCGCCCGCTGCTACCGGGACGAGGACTTCCGCGCCGACCGGCAGCCGGAGTTCACCCAGCTCGACATCGAGATGTCCTTCGTCACCGAGGACGACGTGATCGACCTCGGCGAGGCGATCGTGG
Organism: Micromonospora terminaliae; assembly: GCF_009671205.1. Lineage (NCBI taxonomy): Bacteria > Bacillati > Actinomycetota > Actinomycetes > Micromonosporales > Micromonosporaceae > Micromonospora > Micromonospora terminaliae. The sequence continues at coordinate 1,096,780 of NZ_CP045309.1, forward strand.
CGAAGCTCTGGTCCGACCTGGCCGGTTACGAGATCCCGCGGCCGATCCCGCGGATCACCTGGCACGACGCCATGTCCCGGTACGGCTCGGACAAGCCGGACCTGCGCTACGGCGTCGAGCTGACCGAGCTGACCGACTACCTGCGCGGCACGGAGTTCCGGGTCTTCGCCGGCGCGATCGACGCGGGCGGCTACGTGGGTGCGGTGGTCATGCCGGGCGGCGCGAGCCAGACCCGCAAGGAGCTGGACGGCTGGCAGGACTGGGCCAAGGCGCGCGGCGCGCGCGGCCTCGCCTACGTGGTGCTCGACGCGGAGACCGGTGAGGCGCGCGGCCCGGTGGCCAAGAACCTCTCCGAGGCGCACCTGGCCGGCCTGGCCGACGCGGTCGGCGCGAAGCCGGGCGACGCCGTCTTCTTCGCCGCGGGCACGGACGCCCGGGAGGCGCAGGAGCTGCTCGGCGCCGCCCGGATCGAGATCGCCAAGCGGGCCAAGCTGGTCGACGAGAGCGCCTGGGCGTTCTGCTGGGTGGTCGACGCGCCCATGTTCGAGAAGACGGACGAGGGCGGCTGGACCGCCGTGCACCACCCGTTCACCTCGCCGAACGCCGAATGGGTGGACCGGTTCGAGGAGGCGCCGGACCGGGCGCTGGCCTACGCCTACGACATCGTCTGCAACGGCAACGAGATCGGCGGCGGCTCCATCCGTATCCACCGCGGCGACGTGCAGCAGCGGGTGTTCGACCTGCTCGGCATCACCGCCGAGGAGGCGCAGGACAAGTTCGGCTTCCTGCTGGAGGCGTTCAAGTACGGCGCCCCGCCGCACGGCGGCATCGCGTTCGGCTGGGACCGGGTCTGCATGCTGCTGGCCGGCGCGGAGTCGATCCGCGAGGTCATCGCCTTCCCGAAGACCCGCGGCGGCTTCGACCCGCTGACCGGCGCGCCGACGCCGATCACCGCCCAGCAGCGCGCCGAGGCGGGCATCGACGCCAAGCCGAAGGCCCCGACTGGCCCGCACGCCGGCACCGCCGGCCCGGCCGCTCCGGTGGCCGACCCGACCTGATCCGCCGCTCCTCGCCGTCGATCATGAGGATGGCCGGGGCCGCTCCGGCGTGTCCCGCGGCTGTCCTCATGATCGACGCGGGGCGAGGGGTGGATGGACGGCGGCTGCCCCTCGGGCGTTCCTCGGGGCGGCGGACTCAGGACGGCCGGCGTGCGGCATGGGCCCGGATGAGTCCCTCGACGCCGTGGAGAAAGGTCTCGGAGATCAGCGCCGGGTCGAACAGGCACCCGGCCGCCATGGCGCCGTCGCGGAGCATGACGAAGTGCCGCGCGCCGGACTCGGCCTCGGTTTCCTCGATGCTCGCCAGCAGGGTGGTGATCGTGTCGAGGAACCACTGCCGATGCGCGAGGACGGCCTGGTGCACGGGGTGGTCGGGGTCGGGATACTCCGCCACGGCGTTCAAGAAGGCGCAGCCGCGGAAGCCGGCGGACCGGATGTCGCGGGCGATCGACTCCGCGATGGCCCGCAGGGCGTCGGGTGCCGGCAGGGCGGCGGCGGAGGCTGCGTCCACCTGCTCACGGATGGCGTGATCGGCCGCCCGCAGATAGGCGAGGACGAGATCCTCCTTGCCCGGGAAGTGCCGATAGAACGTGGCCCGGGTCACCTTCGCCTCGGCGATGATCCGATCCACGCCGACGGAGTGGATTCCCTCGCCGTAGAAGATCCTGGTCGCGGTGGTGAGGAGGCGCTGCCGCGCCTCGGACGGCCGGACGCCGGAGTCGCTACGTGCCATGGGCCCAGCCTAACGAACAGAACGTTCGGTCTTGACGGGGGCGGGGCGTCGTCGTTACGTTACGACAAGACAGAACGTTCGTTCTGCTGGCGTGATGCGCCAGCCGCGTGCCCCCTCTCGTCGCGGTCCCTCAGGAACCACCGGAAGGATGACCATGACCTCGACCATCGTTGCCGCCCCCGGCATCCCGACCACGGCGTCCGCCCTGCGACGGCTGTACTTCGTCCGCTTCGCCTTCGCCATCGTGTGGGCCGGCGTGGCGTTTGCGCTCGCCCGAGACCTCAGCCCTCTCGCCGTCACGCTCTTCGTGATCTACCCGCTGTTCGACGTGGCCGCCGCCGTCGTCGACGCCCGCGCGTCGCGCGCCACCGGATCGCCCACCTTGCTGTACGTGAACATCGCGGTCAGCCTGCTCGCCGCGATCGGACTGGCCGTCGCCGGCACGTCCGGCGTCCCGGCGATGCTGCGCGTCTGGGGTGCCTGGGCGATCGTGGCCGGGCTCGTGCAGCTGATCGTGGGTGCAACCCGCCGCGGCATGGGCGGCCAGTGGCCGATGATCATCAGCGGTGGCCTCTCCGTGCTCGCCGGCGGGTCGTTCGTCGCGGCCGCCTCGGCGGACAACCCGGCGCTGACCAACGCGATCGGCTACGCCATCCCCGGCGCGGTCTTCTTCCTCATCTCGGCCGTCCGCCTCGGCCCCGCCCGGAAAGCGAGCTGACCTGGCGAACACGAGATGTGGCTGCGTTTTGCTGGCGGCGTAGTTTCCCGGAGGCGTACGGCCGCATGCCGAGGTGGCGTCGGGTCACGCCTCGGAGTCGCGATCGCCAAATGCCGACTTCTCGGGCCCGACCGACGGGGCGGCAGGCTCCAGCGGCCGTCCCCGGCTCAGCAGCGCGTCGAGTAACGCGACCAGGGCCAGCACTCCGGCCACCACGCTCAGCCCGACCATCGGTGCCCAGCGGGCCAATGCGGGCGTGAACAGCAGCAGGGCCACCAAGCCGAGCACCCGGGACTCGGAGACCCGGCCGAAGATCTCGTATTCCAGCAGCGTTCGGGCGACGAGGAAGAGCACCGGGCCGCCGACCACGAACAGGAGCAGACCGGGCCGTGGCGGCCCGAACGGATGGTCGATCACCACCTCGTAGCCGACCGCGGTGACGAGCACGCCGAGCACGATCAGCAGGTGCGCGCGTTCCGACACCGTGCCGAGCCGGCCGGGCTTTCCCGCCCGACCCAACGCCTCGGGCAGCAGCAGGCCGGCGCGGTGGAAGTAGATCCGCCAGAGCAGCGCACTGGTGGCGAATGCGATCCCGAAGGCCGCGGCCCGCACCGAGGAGTAGCCCGCGCCGCCGAACACCATGCTGATGACCAGGATCGTCTCTCCGAGTGCGACGAGGAACATCTGCTGGTGACGGTCGGCAAGATGCGTCCCCGCGATCCGCCATTGGTGCACCGCCGAGGCTCCGAGCCGCGGCACCGGCCAGCCCAGTGCCCAGGCGAGGTAGTCGACAGCGAGGGCGGCAGCCCACAGCGGCAGGCGAAGTGCGTCGGGTCCCACCGCGCCGGCCAGCCAGAGCGGCGCGCTCGCCGCGGCCCATGCGGCAAGCCGGAGCGGCACCAGACGTCGCGGGTGGCCACGCAGCGCGGCGGCGACCACCAGCGGCCGCACCACCATCACCACCAGGTACGCGGCGGCGAACGGCAGCGCTCGCTCCTCCAGGGCGCGTGGCAGCGTCACCGCCATGACCAGGCCGGCGAACATGGTGCCGACCACGACGGCCTGGATGATCGACCGCTCTGGTTCGTAGCGACTGGTGATCCAGACGGTGTGGGACCAGATCAGCCAGAGCGCCAGGAAGAGCAGCAGGGTGCCGCCGAGCCCCACGACGAGCGCCCAGCCGGTGTGAGCGCTCCGATCGACGAACCGTTGTGTGACCCGGGTGAGGGCCACGACGAAGGCCAGGTCGAAGAAGAGCTCCAGGAACGTGGCACGACCCGAACTCGTGGGAGGGCGCAGCAGGCCGGCCCCTCGTCCCCCCGCCATCGTCGCCTCCGTCCCCCTCGCCGCACCAACGAGCCAGCCGCCGGAGACGTCGCGTCTGCCTCGACGGCGTCCCCCGCACCCCGCTGCGCGCCCCGTGGCCCGGCCTGATCCTGACTCGACGCAGGGTCCGCGCCATGATGGCGCGGGCCTTTCGACGTCTGGAGGACGGGATGAACCTGCTCGTGGTGGGGGCCAGCGGCTTCCTCGGTGCCGAGGTGTGCCGGCAGGCGGTCGAGGCGGGGCACCGGGTGGTCGGCACGTACCACTCGGCCGCCGTCGCCGTGCCGGGTGTCGCGCCGCGCCGCCTCGACGTCACCGACCGCGCCGCCGTGCGCGCGCTGCTGACCGGGGTACGCCCCGACGCCGTCGTGGCCACCCCCTACCGGTACGGCGACTGGACGGTCACCGCGGACGGGGCGGCCCACATCGCGTGCGCCGCCGCCGAGGTGGGTGCCCGGCTCGTGCACCTGTCCAGCGACGCGCTGCACGGCGGCCGGCCGACGCCCTATCTGGACGACGACGTGCCCACGCCGGTGAACGCGTACGGGGCGGCGAAGGCGGCCGCCGAGACGGCGGTGCGGGCGGTGGACCCGGGGGCGCTGCTGGTGCGGACCTCGCTGATCGTGGGGGAGGGGAGCAAGCAGATCCAGCTCTGCCGGGACGCCCTGGCCGGCCGGGCCGTCCTCTTCACCGACGAGGCCCGCTGCCCCGTGCACGTGTCCGACCTCGCCGCGGCGGTGCTCGAACTGGTGCCCACCGATCTGGCCGGCCCGCTCAACGTGGCCGGCCCGGAGGCGGTCAGCCGTGCCGAGATGGGGCTGCTCGTGGCCCGCCGGCTCGGTCTCGACGCCGGTGGGCTCAGGACGACCACCACCGCAGAGCTGGGCCGGCGCCACCCCGGGGAGGTGCGCCTCGACTCGTCCCGGGCCGCCGGGCTGCTGCGTACCCGCCTGCGCGGCATCACTGAGGTGCTGGTCTGACCTTCCTTGCACAGTTTCTGTGCACAACTCTTGTGCACAGAAACTGTGCACAGATATTGTGCATGGCATGGACATCGAGGGATCGCGTCCCGAGCCGCGCGAGGTGCGGCTGGACCACCGACAGGCGCGGGTGCTGGCCCACCCGCTGCGGATGCGCCTGGTCGGCGCCCTGCGGGTGAAGGGCCCGTCGACCGCCACGGCGCTGGCCGAGATGCTCGGCACCAACACCGGCGCCACCAGCTACCACCTGCGGCAGCTCGCCGAGGTGGGGCTCGTCGTGGAGGACCCGGACCGGGGTACCGGCCGGCAGCGCTGGTGGCAGGCCGCGCACGACGTCACCAACTGGGAACCGAGCGACTTCGACGACGACCCGGACGCCCGCGCCGCCATCGACTGGATCCAGGGTGACCAGGTGCGCCTCCTGGCCCAGCACGCCGAGCAGTGGTTCGCCACCCAGCACGAGTGGGCGCCGGAGTGGCGGGACGCCTTCGGCATGAGCGACAGCTTCATGACCGTCCCGGCCGCCCGGCTCACGCAGATCCAGGCCGAGGTCTGGGAACTTCTCGAACGCCACCGCAGCGAGGCCGACCCGGCCGAGCCGGGCGCCGAGCCGGTGCAGATCTTCCTCGCCACCTACCCGCTGCCCAAGGAGTTCCGGTGACCGCGCTCTCCGTACGCCAGGTCCGGTTCCGTTACCTCACCCTCTACGGGCTGCGCTGGCTGCCCACCGGCCTGCTCATCCCGGTGATGATCCTGCTCATGCAGGAGCGCGGCCTGTCGCTGTCCCAGATCGGCCTGGTGGCCACCGCGCAGGGCGTGCTCGTGCTGGCGCTGGAACTGCCCACCGGCGGCCTGGCCGACGCGCTCGGCCGCAAGCCGGTGCTGTTCGTCGCCTGGGCGGTCTGCCTCGTCTCGCTGGTGCTCTTCGTGGTGGCCGACTCGTTCTGGATGTTCTTCCTGGTCTGGGCGTTGCAGGGGATCTACCGGGCGCTCGACAGCGGCCCCCTGGAGTCCTGGTACGTCGACGCCACCCTGGCCGCCGACCCGGAGGCCGAGTACGAGCGCGGGCTCGGCTGGGCCGGCACGGTCATCGGTGTCGCCATCGGCGCCGGCGCGCTGCTCGGCGGCGGCCTGGTCGCGCTCGGGCCGGTCGGGCCGGTCAGCGCGCTGACCCTCCCCGTGCTGGTGGCCATCGTCCTGCAGGCGGCCGCGCTGGTCGCGCTCACCGTGCTGCTGGTGGAACACCGGCCGGCCCGGGGCGCCGCCGCCGTGCGGGCCTCGGTGGCCGAGGCACCCCGGATGGTCGGCCAGGCCGTCGGCCTGCTGCGCCGCAACCGGGTGCTGCTCGCGCTGGTCGCCGTCGAGCTGTTCTGGGGCTTCGGCATGATCACCTTCGAGTCGCTGCTGCCGGTGCGCCTGGCCGAGGTGGTCGGCGGCGCCGACCGGGCCGCCGCGCTGCTCGGCCCGGCCAGTTCGGCGGCCTGGCTGGCCAACGCGGCCGGCGCCGCGCTGACCCCGCTGCTGCTGCGCCGCCTCGGTGCCGCGCCCGCCGCCGCGCTCATGCGGGTGCTCCAGGGCGTCACCGTGGTCGGGATGGGCCTGCTCGCCGGCCCGGTCGGCGTGCTCATCGCCTACCTGGCCTGCTACACCGTGCACGGCGCGTCGAACCCGCTGCACATGGGGCTGCTGCACCGGCAGGTCGACGGTCCCTACCGGACCAGCGTGCTCTCGCTGAACTCGATGATGGGCCAGCCGGCCGGCGCGCTCGGCGCGGTGGTGCTGACCGCCCTGGCCGACGCCACCAGCGTCACCGTCGCCATGCTGGTCGGCGCCGTGGTGCTCGCCGTGGCCGCCCCCCTCTACCTGCCGGCCTGGCGGGTCGGGCGCCGGACGGCGACGGCGGAGCCCGAGGCGGGCGAGCAGCGGCCCGGTGACTCGGCCGCCGGCCCGGGCCACCCCGGCCGGGCGCTCGACCCCGCCGGCCCGGTGGACCCCGGCACGGTCGTCGTCTCCGCGCCGGCCCGGTCGGACTGACCGCCGCTTCGCCCCGTCCGGCCGGTCACTGCCGGCCGGGCGGGGTCCCGGGGGTGCGGAAACCGCCGGACCGGCGAGGTGGCGCGCGCCGGGTGGTTGAGGGGCCGGGCGTGGTGGCGGGGCTGAGTCGGAGGTGGTCGTGGTGGGTGGGTCAGGCCAGGTGGACCGAGGTGCGGGGCTCGGTGCCGGCGTAGCCGAGCCGGCGGTAGAGCCGGATCGCCCCCACGTTGGCGGTGTAGACGCCGAGCGCCACCTGGTCGTGCCGGCCCAGCAGGGCACGGGTCATCCCGGCGGTGAGCGCCGCGCCGAGCCCGCGGCCCCGCCGGTCGGGCGCCACGGTCAGCCCGGCCAGGAAGCCGATGTCCCCCCGGCTCCGGTCGGCCCCGCACGCCACCAGGCGGTCGCCGTCGCGGATGCCGTACCAGTCGACGATGCGCGGGTCGCCCGGGCGGGAGGTCGTGCTGGGGAAGGCCTCCTCGATGAGCGCGGCCAGCGCGGGGTGGTCGGCCTCGCCGAGGCGGACGACCCGCCCCTCCTCCGGCTGCTCCGGCGGCGCGGCGGTGGTCCAGAGGAAGTCCCACTCGTCGAGCCGGGCCACGGTGAGGCGGTCGACCACCGCCGCCGGGTCCGTCCGGGGCAGGTGCAGCCACTGGCCGGCGTGCAGCGTCCCGTCCGCCACCAGGCCCGCGAAGACGTCCAGCGCCGGCCCGGGCGCCCCGAGCGCGCCGCCGGCCGGCCCGTGCTCCGGCGGGAGCAGCCAGCCGACCGCACCGTCCCGCCGCCAGCCCCGCGCCTCCTGGTCCCGCCAGAGGGCGTGCCGGGCGTACGGGTGGTGACCGGTGGCGGCGAGCAGGGTGTCCCGCCCCAGCAGGACCTGGTCGGCAGTGATCATGCGGCCAGCCTACGAGAGGAGAACTCGTGACTCCCGTCCACTCCGTACGACCGGTGCGACTGACCGGTTCCCGCTGCGAGCTGCGCGAACTGGGTGACGCCGACGTCGCGTCGCTGTACGCGCTGATGACCGACCCGCGGGTCTTCGACCGGGTGCTCGACGAGCAGCCGCCCTCCCCGGACGAGCTCCGGGACGCCGTGTCGGCGTGGCGGGCCGAGGCCGACGGCGACCCGCGACCGGTGTACCGGCTGGCTGCCGTCGAGGGCGACCGGCTGGTCGGGCTGGGCACCCTGACCGTGGAGAGCCCGCAGCACCGGCGTGGGGAGATCGGCTACGTGGTGCACGCCGACCACTGGGGCCGGGGCCTCGGCAGCGAGATCGCCGGCCTGCTGCTGCGGCTCGCGTTCGAGCAGGTGGGCCTGCACCGCGTCGAGGCGACCACCCGCCCGGACCACGTCGCCTCGGTCCGGGTGCTGGAGAAGGCCGGCCTGCGGCGGGAGGGGATCAGCCGGGACCACCTGCTGGTCCGCGGCTCCTGGTGGGACTCGGTCCGGTACGCGATCCTCGCCACCGACCGCTGACGCGACCGGCCGTCGGCAGGGCGGGCGTTCCACGGTGGAGATTGACGAACAGACCGATTGGGTACATCCGTCGCCGACCTACTGGGACCCCCCACCGGAGGAACGACCATGCTCGCCATTCTCGCGGCCATCGTGTTCGGCTTCGCCCTGTTGATCGATTTCCTGAACACGAACCTCGGCGCGCCCGACCTGTTCAACACCCACACCCTCATGCTCATCGGCTTCCTGCTGCTCTCCCTCTACCTGGCCGGGGTCGGCTCGGGCACGCGGGGCGGTGGCGGCGGCCGGTGGTACCGGGGCCGGCGCCCGGGTCGCGGCTGACCGGAAACGACCATCCGGGCCGGGCCGGCGGCGCGATTCCAGCGTCGTCGGCCCGGCCCGGTACTGTTCTCGTGATGGAATCCGACGCCCTCTTCACCCTCGGCGAGCCCGCCGGAGCGCCCAGCGCCCCCGCAGGTTCCGGCGGCGTCGACGGGTTCACCGCCGCCGCGGCGGATTCGCCGCTGCCCGTCCGGATGCGGCCGGCCACCATCGACGAGCTGGTCGGCCAGGACCACCTGCTCGCGCCCGGCGCCCCGCTGCGCCAGCTGGTCGAGTCCGCGGCCCCGATGTCGGTGATCCTCTGGGGGCCGCCCGGCAGCGGCAAGACCACGATCGCGCACCTGGTGGCCCGCGCCACCGACCGCCGCTTCGTCGCCATGTCGGCCCTGACGGCCGGAGTGAAGGACGTGCGGGCCGTCATCGAGACGGCCCGCCGCCAGCGCCGCGCCGGTGGCCCGCCGACCGTGCTCTTCATCGACGAGGTGCACCGCTTCAGCAAGACCCAGCAGGACTCGCTGCTCGCCGCCGTCGAGGACCGCACGGTCACCCTGCTCGCGGCGACCACCGAAAACCCGTACTTCTCGGTCATCTCGCCGCTGCTGTCCCGCTGCGTGCTGCTGACCCTCCAGCCGCTCGACGACGACGCCGTCCGCGGCCTGCTGCGCCGCGCGGTCGCCGACGAGCGCGGGCTGGGCGGCGCGCTCACCCTGGCGACCGACGCCGAGGACCACCTCGTCCGCCTCGCCGGCGGTGACGTCCGCAAGGCGCTCACCGCGCTGGAGGCGGCGGCGGCCACCGCGACCGCCCGCGGCGCCGACCGGATCGACCTCGCCGTGGCCGAGCAGGCCGTCGACGTGGCGGCCGTCCGCTACGACCGCGACGGCGACGCCCACTACGACGTGACCAGCGCGTTCATCAAGAGCATGCGCGGCTCGGACGTGGACGCCGCGCTGCACTGGCTGGCCCGGATGCTGGTGGCCGGTGAGGACGCCCGGTTCATCGCCCGGCGCATGGTGATCTTCGCGAGCGAGGACGTCGGCATGGCCGACCCCACCGCGCTGACCGTCGCCACCGCCGCCGCGCACGCCGTGGAATACGTCGGCCTGCCCGAGGCCCAGCTCAACCTGGCCCAGGCGGTCATCCACCTGGCCACCGCCCCGAAGTCCAACTCGGCCACCACCGCCATCGGCGCGGCCATCGCCGACGTGCGCGCCGGCCGCGGCGGTGTGGTGCCACGCGGGCTGCGCGACTCCCACTACGCCGGCGCCCGGGGCCTCGGGCACGGCACCGGTTACCGCTACCCTCACGACGACCAGCGCGGGGTGGTCACCCAGCAGTACGTCCCGGACGACCTCGTCGGGACCGACTACTACCAACCCAGCGGGCACGGCGCGGAGCGGGCGGTGGCCACCCGGCTCCCGTTGCTGCGCCGGATCGTGCGCGGGCTGCCCGCGCCACCGGCACGGGTCGAGGCCGCGGTGAGCGGCGCCCGCCCGGCGGACGCCGCGCGGGCCGACGGCGCGAACGAGGGCGGCGGCGACGCCGTCGGGGAGGGTCAGCAGTGATGGCGCGTGGTCCGGAGCGGCCGGCGGACGGCCCCGACGAGCGGCGGGACCCGCGTGCCAAGGGCCGTCGGTGGGGCCGGGGCAGGGCCGACGCCGAGCCGGCCGAGGCGACCGGGGGCGAGGAGTTCGGCTGGATCGACGACCTGCGGACGGCCAAGCAGCAGCGCAGCGACCTCGGCCCGGACGGGGAGGCGCCCGGCGCCGTACCGCCCGCCCGGGGCGGACTGCCGCCCGCCGCTCCGGGGCCGCGCCCCGGTCCGTCCGCGCCGCAACCGCCCGGGGCCGCCCACCCGTCCGCGCCGCAACCGCCCGCGGCTGCCCGCCCGGCTGCGCCGCAACCGCCCGCGGCTGCCCGCCCGGCTGCGCCGCAACCGCCCACGCCCGCCCGCCCGGCTGCGCCGCAACCGCCCGCCGCCGCCCGCCCGGGGGCGGCACCGCAGTCCGGAGCCTCCCGGCCCGGGCCGGAGGCCCCGCCCGCCCGCCGTGGCGCCGAGGCCGGCCCGGCCGGGCCCGCCACGCCGCCGCCGCGCCCCGGCGGCCCCGATCCGGCGGCCCCGCGCCGCCCCGTCGACGGGCCGTGGCCCGGCGCACCCGAACCGCCCCGGCGCCCCGCCGAGCCCACCCGCGGCCCCGGCGAGGCGTCCCGCCCGCCGCGCCGCAACCCGGACGCGCCGACCGGCCAGCAGCCGCCGGCTCCCGGCCGGGCGAGCGGCCCGCCCGGCCCGCGCGTCGCGCCCCCCGCCGGGCCGATGCCCGGCCGGGCCGGCCAGGGCCCCGCAGCCGAACGCGGTTACGGCGGCCCGAACCCCGGTCCCGCCTGGCCCGGCCCGGACGGTGCCCGGAACGCGGTTCCGGCCGCCCCGCCCACCCCGCGCGGCCGGCACGGCGCCGAGGCGCCCACCGGCCCCCGGCCGGGTGGCGTGGACCCCGCGGCGCGCCCCGTCTCCGGTGGCGGCCGGCGAGCTCTGCCCGACGACGTCGACCCGGGCGCCCGCCCCGTCTCCGGCGCCGGTCGCCGGTCGGCCCCCGACGGCGGCGCGCCCGCGCCGGGCCGTCGCGGCGCACCCGGCGTCGACCCCGGCGTCCGGCCCGTCTCCGGCGGCGGCCGGCGAGCGGCGCCCGAGAGTGCTCCGCCCGCCGCCGGCCACCCGGCCGCCACGGGCGCCGGCGACCCCGCGGTACGGCCCGTCTCCGGCGCCGGCGGGCGCGCCACCGTCGAGCCCGGGCGCACCGGCGTGCCCTCGGCGCGCGCCGCCGCGCCCGGTGTCGGCCGCCCCGCCGACCCGGTGACCGGCGGACCCCAGCCCGGTGACCCGCAGCCGCGCCGGGGCCGCGCCCCGCAACGCCCCGATCCGTCCACCGTCGGCGGGCCTGTCGTCGACGGTGCCGTCGGTCGGCCCGGTGGCCGACGTCGCGCCGGGGACGCGGACCAGCCGGTGGTGCCGCGCAGCGGGAACGCCCCGCCGCTGCCCGGTGCCGGTCCCGACATCGACCGCCGAGCGGACGGCCCCACCCCGATCCCGCGCCGCGCCGCCGCCGCGCCCGCCCCCCGGCCCGGCGCCGACGTCCCGCCCGCGGGCCGCCGCGCGGGTACCGTCCCGCCCTCCACGCCGGGCCACCACGCGGCTCCCGACGCCCCGGCGGTCCCACCCGGGCGCCGGGCCGCGCCCGACGACACCGCGTCGCCGGCCACCGGGCGCGGCGGGCCGGACGCCGTCGCCGCCCCGCGAGGCCGCCGTGCCGCTCCCGACGAGACGGCCATGCCGTCCGGCCGGCGGGCTGCCGCCGGCGACGCCACGGCGCCGGGCCGCCGGAGTGCCCCCGACGGCACGACGCCGACGCCCGGCCGCCGGGTCCCCGGCGACGTCCCGCCGGCGTCCGGCCGCCGGGCCGCGCCGGATGCGCCGGCCGAGCGCCCTGCCGCTCCCGACGCCCCGACCGGCCGCCGTGCCACCGCAGACCCCCCGGCGGGCCGCCGTGCCGCCCCCGACGCCCCGACCGGAAGCGGCGTACCCGGCGACGCTCCGCCGGCCCCGCGACGCGCGGCCCGCGAGGCCGCCGACGAGGCCCGGCCGCAGCGGCCCGAGCGGCCCGCGGACTGGCTCCGACAGGCCGGCCGCACCTCGCACAGCGATCCCGCCATGCCGGCCGTCCGCCGCCCCGGCGGCCCCGCCGACGATCCGGCCGCCGCACGGCACGGTGGACCGGCCGGCCCGGACCGTGGCGCGGCCGGCCCGGACCGTGGCGCGGCCGGCCGGGCCGGCGCGGCCGTGCCGCCGCTGAAGCCCGACCAGGCCGCTCCCGCCCGCGGCGCGGCCCGTCCCGGCGGCCCGGCCGGTCCCGGCGACGGCGACCGCACCGGCGGGCTGCCGCCCGTCGGCCCCCGGCCCGGGGGACGCCCGCCCGCCGACGACCCGGCCCGCACCGGTGGTTTCCCCGCCGGCGGTGACCCCGCCCGCACCGGTGGTTTCCCCGTCGGCGGTGACCCGGCGCGCACCGGTGGCCTGCCGACGGGCGATCGTTCCGGCCGGCGTGGTCCGGCCGGTGCCGGTGGTTTCGCCGCCGGCGACCCGGCCCGGACCGGCGGGTTCCCGACCGGCAGTGAGCCGGAGCGCGCCGGTCCCGACGCCGGCCGTCGCCCCGCCGCGCCGGGACGCACCGGAGCGGGTCCAGCCGGCGGCGACGCCCGTGGTACAGCCCGTGGCGCGGCCCGCCCGGACGGCGGAGCGCCGACCGGCGACCTCCACCCGGCCGGGGAGCCCCGCGCCGCGGCCGCTGCGGCGCCGGTGGCCCGGGCTGCCGCCGGGGTGGCCCGCCCCACGGGCCCGGATGAGCGCCCGGCCGGCCGGGCGAACGCGCCGGCGCCCACGCGGCCCGGCCCCGGTGGCCAGGGCGCGGTGCCGCCGGGACCCGGTGCGCCGGCGGTGGCGCGGGCCGCGGCGGTCGTACCCCCGGGGGAGCCGGCCGTGGCGCGGGCGGCCGCCGTCGTACCGCCGGGGGAACCGGCGGGGGCGCGGCCGGGACCGGGTGACGGCGCCGGACCAGCACTGCGCCGGGCCGAGGCCGGTCCGGGGGAGACCGACGACGCGGTGGGCGGCCTGCGGGGCGCCCGCTCCGAGCTACGCCGGCAGATGCGCGAGCGGCGGCGGCTGCGGATGGGCATCCTCGCCCTGGTCAGCGTGCTGCTGCTCGGCGCCGTGCCGCTCTACTTCGGGCTGCGCACGCTGAGCCACGACCCGGTCTTCGACACCCTCGACGCGCTGAGCGTGCCGGGCTGGGCGGCGACGAAGACCGTCGACAACGTCAGCGGGAGCCGATGGTGCTTCCAGGACTGCCGGCTGCGGGAACGCACCGTCGAGTCGCAGAAGGCCTGGAAGGAGACCGCGCAGGCCTACGAGGCGGCCCTGTCCGAGGACGGCTGGCGGCGCTGGAAGGTGGACCGCTGCCCGGAGCAGCAGGTCAAGGGCAGCTACACCTGCTGGCGGCGGGACGAGCTCACCCTCGACCTCTGGGTACGCGAGCCCACCTGCGTGCCGCCGGCGGTGGAGGGTGTGGCCCCGCCGTCTCCCGCGCCCAAGCCCGCAGCGGGGGAGTGCGCCGGCTCGTTGGTGTCGGTGAAGGTGCGCAATGCGATCGACGACGAGCGGACCGGCCCGCAGCCGACCACCGATCCGTCACTCACCGGTGAGGATCCGTACCCGACCCTCACCGACGACCCGCTCGGTGAACCGACACCGTCACCGTCCTGAGCCGGTTTCCATCACGGACGGTAGGGTCTGGGGCTGGCGGGCCCGCCCGCGCCCGCTGACCGGTCCCGGGTCGGCGGGCGGCGGACCGGGTAGGTACGGTCGCGCGTCCCGGGGCGTCGGGCCCCGGGACCCTGCTTGAGGAGGACATGCGCGTGAGTGGCGGAGAAATCGCTTGGCTGATCCTGGCCGGCGCGTTCCTGATGCTGGTGCTCGTGCTGGCGGTGCCGATCCTGCGGCTGCGGCACACCGTCGACGCGACGACCCGCATGATCACCGAGCTGAACGACCGCACCACCCCCCTGCTCACCGACGTCAACACCACGGTGAAGAACGTCAACGTCGCGCTGGAGCAGGTGCAGACCTCCCTCGACGGGGTCAACCTGCAACTCGCCAAGGTGGACACCATGACCACCCACGCGCAGAACGTCACCGCCAACGTGGCGAACCTGGCCGCCGTGGTCTCCGCCGCCGCCGCCAACCCGCTGGTCAAGGTGGCCGCGTTCGGTTACGGCGTGCGCAAGGCCGCCGCCGCCCGCCGGCACGCGGAGGACGAGCGCGAGGCCCGCGACATCATCAAGCAGCAGCGCCGCGCGGCCAAGCGCGCCAACCGCTGACCTGGCCGGCTTACCGCGGGAGGATGAGAGCATGAGGCGGTTGTTCTGGCTGGGCATCGGCCTGGCCGTGGGCGTGCTGGTGGTCCGCAAGGCCACCAAGACCGCGCAGGCGTACACGCCGGCGGGCATCGCCAGCGGGCTGTCCGAGTCGGCCGGCGGTCTCGTCGAGTCGGTCCGCAGCTTCGTGGACGACGTCCGGGCCGGCATGGCCGAGCGCGAGCAGGAGATCCACGAGGCCTTCGCCCGCGGCGAGGCGTACGACGACCAGTTCGCCGAGCTGCGGGAGGACCCGCGGTTCGGTGACCGAGAGATTTTCCCGGAGGAGCACCAGCGATGAAGACGGCGGAGATCAAGCGGCGGTACCTCGCCCACTTCGAGGCCAACGGCCACACGGTGGTGCCGTCCGCTCCGCTGCCCGCCATCAGCGACCCGAACCTGCTGTTCGTCAACGCCGGCATGGTGCAGTTCGTGCCCTACTTCCTGGGCCAGCAGACCCCGCCGTACCGGCGCGCGGTCAGCGTGCAGAAGTGCATCCGGACGCCGGACATCGACGAGGTCGGCAAGACCAGCCGGCACGGCACGTTCTTCCAGATGAACGGCAACTTCTCCTTCGGCGACTACTTCAAGGACGGCGCCATCCCGCTGGCCTGGGACCTGGTCACCAAGCCGGTCGAGGCGGGCGGATTCGGGCTGGACCCGGAGCGGATCTGGCCGACGGTCTACCTGGACGACGACGAGGCGTTCCAGATCTGGCGGTCGGTGGGCGTCCCCGCCGAGCGGATCGTCCGCCGGGGCAAGGCCGACAACTTCTGGTCGATGGGCATCCCGGGCCCGTGCGGCCCCTGCTCCGAGCTGTTCTACGACCGCGGCCCCGAGTACGGCCGCGAGGGCGGCCCGGCGGTCGACGAGGACCGCTACATGGAGTTCTGGAACCTCGTCTTCATGCAGTTCGAGCGGGGTCCGGGCACCGGCAAGGAGGACTACCCGATCCTCGGTGAGCTGCCGGCGAAGAACATCGACACGGGCATGGGCCTGGAGCGGATGGCCTCCATCCTCCAGGGCGTCGACAACCTCTACGAGATCGACGAGGTCCGGCCGATCCTGGCCCGGGCCGCCGAACTCACCGGCAAGCGCTACGGCGCGCACTCCGGCCACGTGGCCAGCGAGTCGCACCCGGACGACGTGCGGCTGCGGGTGATCGCCGACCACGTGCGCACCGCGCTCATGCTCATCGGCGACGGGGTGACCCCGTCGAACGAGGGCCGCGGCTACGTGCTGCGCCGGATCATGCGCCGGGCCATCCGGGCGGTCCGCCTGCTCGGCTACCAGGACCGGGCGCTGCCGGAGCTGCTGCCGGTGGCGCGGGACTGCATGGCGCCGTCGTACCCGGAGCTGGCCGAGGACTTCGGCCGGATCTCCCAGTACGCGTACGCGGAGGAGGACGCCTTCCTCGCCACCCTGCGGGCGGGCACCACGATCCTGGACACCGCCATCGCGGAGACCAAGTCGGCCGGGCAGGCGTCGATCTCCGGCGACAAGGCGTTCCAGCTGCACGACACGTACGGCTTCCCGATCGACCTGACCCTGGAGATCGCGGCCGAGCAGGGCCTCCAGGTCGACGCGGAGGGCTTCCGCCGGCTGATGGCCGACCAGCGCAGCCGGGCCAAGGCCGACGCCCAGGCGCGCAAGACCGGGCACACCGACGTGTCGGCGTACCGGTCGGTGCTCGACGGCGGCGGGGCGGTGGAGTTCACCGGCTACACCGAGCTGACCCGGGAGTCCCGGGTGCGCGCGCTGCTGGCCGGCGGCGCGCAGGTGGCCGCGGCGGTCGAGGGCGACACCGTCGAGCTGGTGCTCGACACCACCCCGTTCTACGCCGAGGGCGGCGGCCAGCAGCCCGACCAGGGCCTCATCACGGTGGGCGGCGGCCAGCTGGAGGTCTTCGACGTGCAGCAGCCGGTGCCGGGTCTGATCGTGCACCGGGCCAAGGTGCTGCGCGGCGAGGTGCGCGCCGGGGAGACCGGCTACGCCGAGATCGACGTGTCCCGCCGGCGGGCCATCTCCCGCTCGCACACGGCCACCCACCTGGTGCACCAGACCATGCGCAACTTCCTCGGCGAGTCGGCCACGCAGGCGGGTTCGCTGAACGCGCCGGGCCGGCTGCGGTTCGACTTCAACACCCCGACCGGGGTGGCGCCGAGCGTGCTGCACGACGTGGAACAGCAGGTCAACGAGGTGCTGCTCGCGGACCTGGAGGTGCACGCCTTCATCACCACGCAGGAGGAGGCGCGCCGGATCGGCGCCATGGCCCTGTTCGGCGAGAAGTACGGCGAGCGGGTCCGGGTCGTCGAGGTCGGCGACTACGCCCGCGAGCTGTGCGGCGGCACGCACGTGGCCCGCTCGGCCCAGCTCGGCCTCGTCAAGATCCTCTCCGAGGCGTCGGTCGGCTCCGGCGTGCGCCGCATCGAGGCGCTGGTGGGCATGGACGCCTTCGGCTTCCTGGCCCGTGAGCACCTGCTGGTCTCCCGGCTCGCCGAGCTGTTCCGGGTCCCCGGCGACCAGGTCGCCGACCGGGTGGAGCAGACCGTCACCCAGCTCCGCGACGCCGAGAAGGAGCTGGAGAAGCTCCGCGCCCAGCTCGTGCTCGGCGGGGCCGCGGCCCTGGCGGCGCAGGCGAAGGACGTGCGCGGTGTCGCGTACGTCGGCACCGAGGCGCCCGAGGGCGCGGCCGGCAACGACGTGCGGACCCTGGCGCAGGAGATCCGGGGCCGGATCGATCCGGCCCGCCCGGCCGTGGTGGCGGTGGCCGCCCGCGCCAACGGCAAGGCGTCCCTCGTGGTGGCCGTGAACCAGGCCGCCCGGGGTCGGGGCCTCACCGCGAAGGACCTGGTGAAGGCGGCCTTCTCCGGCCGCGGCGGCGGCAGCGACGACCTCGCGCAGGGCGGTGGCCTGCCCGCCGCGGAGGCGCCGAACCTGCTGGCCACCGTGGAGAAGGCGATCGCCGACGCCTGATGTGCGCACCGATGGAAGCCAGGGCGGACCACTCGGTCCGCCCTGGCCCGTACCGGGGGAAAGGTGTCCGGTAGATGGCTGAAGTGTCCCGTGGTGTCCGGCTCGGCGTCGATGTGGGCCAGGTCCGGGTCGGGGTGGCCCGCTCCGACCCGCACGGCATCCTGGCCACCCCGCTGGTCACCCTGGCCCGCGACCTGACGGCCGCGCCGGACGCGGTCCCCGCTGACATGGCCGAGCTGGTCCGGCTGGCCGCGGAGCACGAGGCGGTCGAGATCGTGGTGGGACTGCCGGTCAACCTCGCCGGGAAGCATGGCCCCGCGGCGACGAACGTCTCGGCGTACGCTGCCCGGTTGGCCGATGTAATGGGGACGATTCCGGTGACGCTGACGGACGAGAGGATGTCGACCGTGGTGGCGAGTCGTAGGCTGGCCGAACGGGGCGTCCGGGGTAAGCGCCAACGGGCGGTGGTCGACCAGGCCGCCGCGGTGGAGATTCTGCAGAGCTGGCTGGACGCGCAGCGGAGGCGGACGCAATGATCGACGATCTTGATCTGGGCTTCGACGAGGCGGAGAGGGGGGAGAAGGGCCGGCACCGGCGCGGCGCCGTGCGCAAGCGCAACGGCAAGTCGGGTGGCGGCCACGGCAAGACCATCTTCGCCCTGTTGATGGCGCTCGTGCTGCTCGGCGGCATCGGCGGCGGTGCCTACGTCGGCTTCGACCGGATCCGCAACCACTTCGTCACCCCCGACTACGACGGCCCCGGCTCGGGCGAGGCACTGGTCGAGGTGAAGGCCGGCGACACCCTCACCGACATCGGGAACACCCTCTACGACGCCGGTGTGGTGAAGAGCACGAAGGCGTTCATCGAGGCCGCCGACGCGAACTCGCGCAGCAAGAACATCCAGGTCGGCCGCTACAAGGTCCGCAAGCAGATGAAGGCCGCGGACGTGATCACGCTGATGCTCGACCCGAAGAGCCGGGTGATCAACGGGGTGACCATCCCCGAGGGCACGATCAGCCTGAACATCTACCAGATCCTCTCGAAGCAGACGAAGATCCCGGTCAAGGACTTCCAGGACGCCGCGAAGGACCCGGTCAAGCTGGGTGTGCCCGCCTTCTGGTTCAACCGGGAGGACGGCAAGAAGGGCCCGAAGAGCATCGAGGGCTTCCTCTACCCGTCGACCTACGAGATCCCGCCGAAGGCCACGGCCGAGCAGATCCTGTCGATGATGGTGGACGAGTTCCTCCGCGTCACACAGGAGCTCGACTTCGTCGACCGGGCGCAGAAGGAACGGAAGATCTCCCCGTACGAGGCGCTGATCACCGCCTCCATCGCCGAGGCCGAGTCGGTCAACGCGGTGGACCTGCCGAAGGTGTCCCGGGTGATCTACAACCGGGTCTACGCCGGCAAGATCGGCTGCAAGTGCCTCGGCATCGACAGCGGCATCAACTACTACTTCCGTCTCCAGGGCAAGGATCCGAAGGACTCCGACGACCTGCTGCAGAGCGAGATCAACGACCTGAAGAACCCGTACAACACGCACAACGTGGCGGGCCTGCCGATCACCCCGATCAGCAACCCGGGCCAGGCCGCGCTCAAGGGCGCCCTGGAGCCGCCGGCCGGCGACTGGATCTTCTTCATGACGGTCGACAAGAAGGGCACCATGGGCTACGGCTCGAATGACGCCGACTTCCGCAAGCTGCAGAAGCAGATGTGCGACAACAAGGTGCTCACCGGGGAGAACTGCACCTGATGAAGGCCGCCGTCGTCGGCCGGCCGATCGCCCACTCGCTCTCCCCGGTGATCCACAACGCCGGGTACGCGGCGGCCGGGCTGACCGGGTGGTCGTACACCCGGATCGAGTGCGGGGCCGACGAGCTGGCCGGCCTGGTCGCGGGCCTGGGCCCGGAGTGGGCCGGCCTGTCGGTGACCATGCCGGGCAAGGAGGCGGCGCTCGCGCTGGCCGACGAGGCCTCGCCGGTCGCCGCCGCGGTCGGCGCCGCCAACACGCTGGTACGCCGGCCGGACGGCACCTGGTACGCCGACAACACCGACGTCGGCGGCATGGTCGACGTGCTCACCGCCGCCGGGTGCGTCTCCGGCGCCACGGTCACCGTGC
This sequence comes from Micromonospora terminaliae, assembly GCF_009671205.1. Lineage (NCBI taxonomy): Bacteria > Bacillati > Actinomycetota > Actinomycetes > Micromonosporales > Micromonosporaceae > Micromonospora > Micromonospora terminaliae. The sequence goes on from NZ_CP045309.1 coordinate 1,116,482, forward strand.
TCGGCGCGGGCGGCACCGCCCGGGCGGCCGTCGCGGCGGCGGCCCGGATCGGCGCCGCCGAGGTGACCGTGGTGGCCCGCCGCCCGGAGGCGGTGCGGGAGCTGGGCCCGACGGCCGCGGCGCTCGGGGTTCCGCTGGCCGGCGCGCCCTGGGACGGCGCTCCGGCGCACGCCCGGGCCGACCTCGTGGTCTCCACGGTGCCGAAGGGCGTGGCCGACCCCCTCGCGGACAACTTCGACTGGCGGCCCGGGACGGTCTTCTTCGACGTGGTCTACGACCCGTGGCCCACCCCGCTCGCCGCGGCGGCGCTGGCCGCCGGCTGCCGGGTGGTCTCCGGGCTGGACCTGCTGCTGGCCCAGGCGGTGGGCCAGTTCGAGCAGTTCACCGGTGTGTCCGCCCCCCGGGAGGCGATGCGCGCCGCGCTGGCGTCCGCAGGGCGGGACGCGGCGGGCAGTGCGAGGTCTCGCACACCGGGCGTGACAGACTGACCGCTGTGTTGCGCTGGCTGACTGCAGGTGAATCGCACGGACCCGCCCTCGTCGCGCTGCTGGAGGGGGTGCCCGCCGGCATCGAGGTGACCACCGCCGAGATCTCCGGCGAGCTGGCCCGGCGCCGGCTCGGCTACGGCCGCGGCGCCCGGATGTCCTTCGAGCAGGACGAGATCGAGATCATCGGCGGGCTCCGGCACGGTGTGACCATCGGCAGCCCGGTGGCCATCCGGGTGGGCAACTCGGAGTGGCCGAAGTGGCGCACCGTGATGGCCGCCGACCCGGTCGACGCGGAGGAGCTGGCCGGGCAGGCCCGTAACGCCCCGCTCACCCGCCCCCGCCCCGGGCACGCCGACCTGGCGGGCATGCAGAAGTACGGCCACACCGACGCCCGGCCGATCCTGGAGCGGGCCAGCGCCCGGGAGACCGCCGCCCGGGTCGCCGTGGGCGCCGTCGCCAAGGCCCTGGTCCGGCAGGCGCTCGGCGTCGAGATCGTCTCCCACGTGGTGGAGCTGGGCCCGATCGGCGTGAAGCCCGGCCTGCGGCCGACCCCGGAGGACGCCGCCCGGATCGACGCCGACCCGCTGCGCTGCCTCGACCCCGAGGCCAGCGCCCGGATGGTCGCCGAGGTCGACGCCGCCAAGAAGGCCGCCGACACGCTCGGCGGTGTGGTCGAGGTGCTGGCGTACGGGGTGCCGCCGGGCCTGGGCAGCCACGTGCAGTGGGACCGCAAGCTCGACGCCCGCCTCGCCACCGCGCTCATGTCGATCCAGGCCATCAAGGGCGTGGAGATCGGCGACGGCTGGCAGCAGGCGCGTTCCCGCGGCTCCGAGGCGCACGACGAGATCCTGCCCACCGCCACGGGCGTGCGCCGGGTGACCGACCGGGCCGGCGGGCTGGAGGGCGGCATCACCACCGGTGAGCCGCTGCGGGTGAAGGCGGCTATGAAGCCGATCTCCTCGCTGAACCGGGCGCTGTCCACGGTCGACGTGCTCACCGGGGAGCCGGCCACCGCCATCAACCAGCGCTCCGACGTGTGCGCCGTGCCGGCCGCGGCCGTGGTGGCCGAGGCCATGGTGGCTCTGGTGCTGGCCGAGGCGACGGTGGAGAAGTTCGGCGGCGACTCGGTCGCCGAGATGCGCCGCAACCTGACCGGCTACCTCGACGCCCTGGTGATCCGGTGAGCACCCGGCCGGTCTGCGTGCTGGTCGGGGCGCCCGGCTCCGGCAAGACCACGGTGGGGCAGGCGCTCGCCGCGGCGCTCGGCGTCGAGTTCCGCGACACCGACGCCGACATCGAGCAGCTCGCCGGCAAGCCGATCCCGGAGATCTTCGTGGACGAGGGGGAGGAGCACTTCCGTACCCTCGAACGGGCCGCCGTGGCGGCGGGCCTGGCCTCGCACGCGGGGGTGCTCGCCCTCGGCGGCGGCGCGGTCCTCGCCGAGGAGAACCGCGCCGCGCTGATCGGGCACACCGTGGTGCACCTGTCCGTGGAGCTGCCCGACGCGGTCAAGCGGGTCGGTCTCGGGTCCGGCCGGCCGCTGCTGGCGCTGAACCCGCGCGCCACCCTGAAGCACCTCATGGAGCAGCGCCGCCCGCTCTACGCCGAGGTGGCCACCGCGACCGTGCTCACCGACGGGCGCACCCCGGAGGAGATCGCCGGCGAGATCGCCGCCCTGCTCAAGCCCTGACCGGGACCGAGCCGGCCCCGAGATCGTCCGGTCAAACATCGGCGGATCGGGCACGGAGTGGACAGACGCCGCCCCGCGGTCGTCCGCTGGACTAGGCTGCCCGCGATGGACGAGGTGACCCGGATTCCGGTCGGCGGCGACCGGCCGTACGACGTGCTGGTGGGACGCGACCTGCTCGACCCCCCGCCCCGGCTGCTGCCCGGCGCCGAACGGGTGGCCTTCCTGCACGCGCCCCCCCTCAAGGGGCTGGCCGAGGAGCTGGCCGAGCGGGTGCGCGCGGCGGGAGTGGCCCCGCTGCTCATGGAGGTGCCGGACGCCGAGGCGGGCAAGCACGTCGACGTGGCCGCGGCCTGCTGGGACCGGCTCGGCGAGGCGGGCTTCACGCGTACCGACGCAGTGGTCGGGGTGGGCGGCGGCGCGGTGACCGACCTGGCCGGGTTCGTGGCGGCCACCTGGCTGCGCGGGGTGCGCTGGGTACCGGTCGCGACGTCCCTGCTCGGCATGGTCGACGCCGCGGTCGGCGGCAAGACCGGCATCAACACGGCCGCCGGCAAGAACCTGGTCGGCGCCTTCCACCCGCCCGCCGGGGTGATCTGCGACCTGGCCACGCTCGACAGCCTGCCGCCGGCCGACCTGGCCGCCGGCATGGCCGAGGTGGTCAAGTGCGGGTTCATCGCCGACCCGGTGATCCTCGACCTCGTGGAACGGGACCCGGCTGCCGCGCTGGACCCGGCCGGGCCGGTGACCCGCGAGCTGATCGAACGGGCGGTGCGGGTCAAGGCGGACGTGGTCTCGGGTGACCTGCGCGAGTCCGGGGTGCGCGAGGTGCTCAACTACGGGCACACGCTGGGCCACGCGATCGAGAAGGTGGAGGGCTACCGCTGGCGGCACGGCCACGCCGTCGCGGTGGGCCTGGTCTACGCGGCCACCCTCGCCCGGCTGGCCGGGCGGCTGGACGCGGCGACCGCGGAGCGGCACCGGGCCGTGGTGGCGGCGCTCGGCCTGCCCACCGGCTACCGGGCCGACGCCTGGCCGGACCTGCTGGCCGCCATGCGGGTGGACAAGAAGGCCCGGGGGAGCCGGCTGCGCTTCGTGGTGCTCGACGGGCTCGGCCGCCCGGCGATCCTCGAGGCGCCCTCGGACGAGCTGCTGGCGCGGGCCTACGAGGAGATCAGCTCATGAGGGTCCACGTGCTCAACGGGCCGAACCTGGGCCGGCTCGGCACCCGCCAGGTCGACGTCTACGGGGTCACCAGCTACGCCGAGCTGGTGACCATGTGCGAGACGACCGGCCACGAGCTGGGTCTGGACGTGGTGGTCCGGCAGACCGACGCCGAGCACGAGCTGCTGGGCTGGCTGCACGAGGCGGCCGACGAGGGCGCGGCCGTGGTGCTCAACCCGGCGGCCTGGTCGCACTACTCGATCGCGGTCCGGGACGCCTGCGCCATGCTGCGCGGCCCGCTCGTCGAGGTGCACATCTCCAACATTCACGCCCGGGAGGAGTTCCGGCACCACTCGGTGGTCTCCGCGGTGGCCACCGGGGTGATCTGCGGGCTGGGCGTGGACGGCTACCGGCTCGCCCTGCACCACGTGGCCCGGCGCCTGGCCGACGGCGCCGCCTGACGACGGTTCCGGTGCCGGTCCCGGTGCGGGTCCCGTCCCGGCCGGTTGAGCCGCGGCCGCGTTCGTGGCTCTCCGTGTTTGTTCCCTAGGTCACCCACCGTGATACTCCTCGCCGCCCGGCCGGCTGCCCTTCTCCTCGCTTTGCTCTGCAGCCATGGACGCACAGGGCGGTTGACCTGCGGGTGGCGTGAACCTGGTCGGGCGGGACGCGGTGGCCGCTGATCGCGGAGCGTCACCGCTGCGCCGATGGCTGCAGAGCAAAGGCGGCGGCGGGTGGGTCCGGGGCGCACAGCTTCGGTTGCGCTGCGTGACGTTCCGCACGTCCGGGTCGTGTCCAGCACGGCGACCCGGTTCGACACAGCTAGTAGACTTCGTAGGTCTGTCCGCCAATTGATGATCAAGGCAGGAAATGGCCACCACCAACGACCTCAAGAACGGCCTGGTACTCAACCTCGACGGCGAGCTGTGGTCCGTCGTCGAGTTCCAGCACGTCAAGCCCGGTAAGGGCGGTGCGTTCGTGCGTACCACGCTGAAGAACGTGCTGTCCGGCAAGGTGGTCGACAAGACCTTCAACGCGGGCACCAAGGTCGAGACCGCCACCGTCGACAAGCGCACCATGCAGTACCTCTACGCCGACGGCGAGGACTACGTCTTCATGGACCTGGAGACGTTCGACCAGATCACCGTCCCCGGCGGCACCGTCGGCGAGGCGGCCAACTACCTCCTCCCCGAGGCCGAGGCCACCGTCGCCACCCACGAGGGTGTGCCGCTCTACATCGAGCTGCCGACCTCGGTCGTGCTCGAGATCACCTACACCGAGCCGGGCCTGCAGGGCGACCGGTCGACCGGCGGCAACAAGCCGGCGACCGTCGAGACCGGCGCGACCGTGCAGGTGCCGCTCTTCATCACCACCGGCGAGAAGATCAAGGTCGACACCCGCGACGGCCGTTACCTCGGCCGAGCCTGATGGCTGAGGGTCCCAAGCAGCAGATGCCGGCGCGCCGCAAGGCGCGCAAGCGGGCGCTGGACGTGCTCTTCGAGGCCGACCTGCGGGACCGGCCGCCCGTCGAGGTGCTCGCCGGCTACCTGGAGCGGATCGAGAAGCCCCGCCCCGAGCACGTCGACTACGCCGTGGCCCTGGTCGAGGGCGTGGCGGCCCACCTGGACCGGATCGACGAGGTGATCGCCAGCTACGCCGAGGGCTGGACGCTGGACCGGATGCCGGCGGTCGACCGCAACCTGGCCCGCATCGCGGTCTACGAGCTGCTCTACGTCGACGAGATCGACGACGCGGTGGCGATCAGCGAGGCCGTCGAGCTGGCCCGGCAGATGTCGACCGACGACTCGCCGCGCTTCCTCAACGGCATCCTCGGCCGGATCGCCGAGTACGCCACCCGCTGAGGCCCCCACGGCAACTCCGGCTCAGCGCGTCTGATGCGCGCTGTGACCTGGAGCCGCCGACGACGAAGGGCCCGCGCCGTCCGGCGCGGGCCCTTCGTCGTGAACGGGTCAGGACGCGAAGAACGCCCGGGGGTCGGCGACCAGCACACCGTGCTCGGTGAGCCGCTCGATCAGGCCCGACGGCGAGGCGTCGTAGACGATCGCGAGGGCGCGCAGGTCGTCGGCGCGGATGGAGAGCACCCGGCCGTTGTAGTCGCCGCGCTGCTGCTGGATGGCGCGGGCGTACCGGGCGACGTAGGCCAGGTCCTCGGAGGCCTCGTCGTAGAGCCGCTCCAGGTCCAGAACGATCTTGCTGGTGGGCTCGTGGCGCACCCCGCTGCCGTCGGGCAGCAGCTCCGAGACGGGCACGCGGTAGAAGTCGGCCAGCTCCGCCAGGCGGGACACGGTGACGGCGCGGTCGCCACGCTCGTACGAGCCGACCACCACGGCCTTCCACCGCCCGTTCGACTTCTCCTCCACCCCCTGCAGGGACAGGCCCTGCTGCTGGCGGATGGAGCGCAGGCGGGCGCCCAGCGACTTGGCGTATTCAGAGGGCATTCGGACACTCCCAGTGCTGCTCGGGGTTCTCCCAGCTATCGCTACGGAGCGTGACGGTACGGGGATTGCGACACGCGGTCAAGTGTTCGTGACGTCCCCGGTCGTACTGGCGTACGGCTTGTCCCCATTTCTCCACGCTGACCCGCCGGTCAGTACCGGCGGCGGCCGGCCCGGTGACCGCTGGTAACGTGGCGTGAAGCCCCGGTCCGGGCCCTCCGCGGCCCCCCGGAGTCGACAAGACGTCCTTTAACGACCCGTCCCGTGAGGCGGGGAAGGAGGTCCGCCGTGGCCTACCCACCGGCTGCCCACCCGTCGCCGCCGCGACAACCCTCGGTGAAGGTGATCCTCTCCGCCGCCGACGTGTCGCGGGTGGTCGACCGCATCGCCCACCAGATCCTCGAGAAGACCCAGGGCGCCGCCGACACCGTCCTGCTCGGCATCCCCACCCGCGGGGTCCCGCTCGCGAGGCGCCTCGCCGCCCGGATCAGCACCTTCGAGGACGTGACCGTCCCGGTCGGCGTGCTCGACATCACGCTCTACCGCGACGACCTGCGCCGGCACGCCACGCGCGCGGTCGGCCCCACCGAGCTGCCCCCCGGCGGGATCGACGGCCGGCGGGTGATCCTCGTCGACGACGTGCTCTTCTCCGGCCGCACCGTGCGGGCCGCCCTGGACGCGCTCAGCGACGTCGGCCGTCCGGCCTCGGTGCAGCTCGCCGTCCTGGTCGACCGGGGGCACCGCCAGCTGCCGATCCGCGCCGACTACGTCGGCAAGAACATCCCCACGGCGCTCGCCGAGAACGTCAAGGTCACCCTGGCCGAGACCGACGGCGCCGACGAGGTACGCCTGCACGGAGGCGCCGCATGATCCGCCACCTGCTCTCCGGGGCCGACCTGGACGCGGCCACCGCCACCGAGATCCTGGACACCGCGGCCGAGATGGCCACCGTGGCCGGCCGCGAGGTCAAGAAGCTGCCCGCCCTGCGCGGCCGGACCGTGGTGAACCTCTTCTACGAGGACTCCACGCGGACCCGGATCTCGTTCGAGGCGGCCGCCAAGCGGCTCAGCGCCGACGTGATCAACTTTTCCGCCAAGGGCTCCAGCGTCGCCAAGGGGGAGAGCCTGAAGGACACCGCGCTCACCCTCCAGGCGATGGGTGCCGACGCGGTGGTCGTCCGGCACCCCGCCTCCGGCGCTCCGCACCGGCTGGCCAACTGGGTGGACGGCTCGGTGGTCAACGCCGGCGACGGCACCCACGAGCACCCCACCCAGGCGCTGCTCGACGCCTACACGATGCGCTCCCGGCTGGGCCGCCTGGACGGCCTGCACGTGGCGATCGTCGGCGACGTGCTGCACTCCCGGGTGGCCCGCTCCAACGTGCTGCTGCTCTCCACCCTCGGCGCGAAGGTCACCCTGGTCGGCCCGCCGACCCTCATCCCGGTCGACATCTCGCCGGCCCTCGCCCCCGGCACCGATGTCTCCTACGACCTCGACGCCGTTCTTCCGGGTGTGGACGTGGTGATGATGCTGCGGGTGCAGCGGGAGCGGATGAACGACTCCTACTTTCCCTCGGCCCGCGAGTACGCCCGCCGCTACGGCCTGGACGGGCCGCGGATGCGCCGGCTGCCCGGGCACGCGATCGTCATGCACCCCGGCCCCATGAACCGGGGGATGGAGATCACCCCCGAGGTGGCCGACTCGCCCCGCTCCACCATCGTCGAACAGGTCGCCAACGGGGTCTCCGTGCGGATGGCCGTCCTCTACCTGCTGCTCGGAGGGAACAACCGGTGACCGCGTACCTGATCCGGAACGTGAGTGTGGTCGGCGGCGCGCCGACCGACCTGCTGATCCGCGACGGCGTCGTGGCGGAGACCGGCGCCGGCCTGGCCGCGCCGGACGCCACGGTCCTCGACGCCACCGGCCTGGTGGCCCTGCCCGGCCTGGTCGACCTGCACACCCACCTGCGCGAACCGGGCCGGGAGGACGCCGAGACCGTCGAGTCCGGCTCCCGGGCCGCGGCGCTCGGCGGCTACACGGCGGTCTGCGCCATGGCGAACACCTCGCCGGTGGCCGACACGGCCGGCGTGGTCGAGCAGGTCTGGCGGCTCGGCCGGGAGGCCGGGCTGGTCGACGTGCAGCCGATCGGCGCGGTCACCGTCGGCCTGGCCGGTGAGCGCCTGGCCGAGCTGGGCGCCATGGCCGACTCCGCCGCCCGGGTGCGGATCTTCTCCGACGACGGGCACTGCGTCGCCGACCCGAAGCTGATGCGCCGGGCCCTGGAGTACGTCAAGGCGTTCGACGGGGTGATCGCCCAGCACGCCGAGGAGCCCCGGCTCACCGAGGGCGCGCAGATGCACGAGGGCGAGGTGTCCACGCGGCTCGGGCTGACCGGCTGGCCGGCGGTCGCCGAGGAGGCGATCATCGCCCGCGACGTGCTGCTGGCTGAGCACGTCGGCAGCCGCCTGCACATCTGCCACGTCTCCACCGCCGGCAGCGTCGAGGTGCTGCGGCACGCCAAGGCGCGGGGGGTGAAGGTCACCGCCGAGGTGACCCCGCACCACCTGCTGCTGACCGACGAGAAGGCCACCACCTACGACCCGGTCTACAAGGTCAACCCGCCGCTGCGCACCGCCGCCGACGTCGCCGCGCTGCGGGCGGCCCTGGCCGAGGGCGTCATCGACATCGTCGCCACCGACCACGCGCCGCACGCCGTGGAGGACAAGGAGTGCGAGTGGGCGTACGCCCGGCCGGGCATGCTCGGCCTGGAGACGGCGCTCTCCATCGCGCTGGACGTGCTCGGGCCGCAGTGGGACCTCATCGCCGAGCGGATGTCCCGGACCCCGGCCCGGATCGCCGGACTGGACGGCCACGGCCTCGACCCGGCCCCCGGCGTACCGGCCAACCTGACCCTGGTCGACCCGGCCGCCCGCCGCGTGATCGAGCCGGCGGAGCTGGCCAGCCGCAGTCGCAACACCCCGTACGCCCGCATGACGCTGCCGGGTCGCATCGTGGCGACCTTCCTGCGCGGCGAGCCGACGGTCCTGGACGGAAAGGCTGTCAAGTAAATGGCGAAGCGCAGAAGCGCGATCCTCGTCCTGGAGGACGGGCGCACGTTCCACGGCGAGGCGTACGGCAGCGTCGGGGAGACCTTCGGTGAGGCCGTCTTCAACACCGGCATGACCGGCTACCAGGAGACCCTCACCGACCCCTCCTACCACCGCCAGGTGGTGGTGCAGACCGCGCCGCACATCGGCAACACCGGCGTCAACGGCGAGGACGACGAGTCCGCCCGGATCTGGGTGGCCGGCTACGTGGTGCGCGACCCGGCCCGGATCGGCTCCAACTGGCGGGCCACCGGCGGCCTGGAGGACCGGCTCGCCGCCGAGGGCGTGGTCGGCATCAGCGGTGTGGACACCCGGGCGCTCACCCGGCACCTGCGCGAGCGCGGCGCCATGCGGGTCGGCATCTCCAGCGTCGACGACGACGCCGCCGGCCTGCTCGACCGGGTCCGCCGCGCGCCGCAGATGGTCGGCGCGGACCTCTCCGCCGAGGTGACCACCGAGAAGCCGTACGTCGTCGAGGCGGTCGGCGAGCACCGGTTCACCGTGGCGGCCCTGGACCTGGGCATCAAGCGCAACGTGCCGCGCCGGCTCGCCGCCCGCGGCGTGACCACCCACGTGCTGCCCGCCGGCTCCTCGATCGAGGACCTGCTGGCCACCGGCGCGGACGCGGTCTTCTTCTCGCCCGGGCCGGGCGACCCGGCCACCGCCGACGGGCCGGTCGCCCTGGCGCGGGAGGTGCTGGGCCGGCGGATCCCGCTGTTCGGCATCTGCTTCGGCAGTCAGATCCTGGGCCGGGCGCTGGGCTTCGGCACCTACAAGCTGGGGTACGGCCACCGCGGCATCAACCAGCCGGTGCTCGACCGGGCCACCGGCAAGGTCGAGGTGACCAGCCACAACCACGGCTTCGCGGTCGACGTGTCGGGCGCGGCGCACGGCGCGGTCGTCCCCGACCAGGTGATCGACACCGAGTTCGGCGGCGTCCAGGTCTCCCATGTCTGCCTCAATGACAACGTGGTCGAGGGGCTGCGGGCCAAGGACGTGCCCGCCTTCACCGTCCAGTACCACCCGGAGGCGGCGGCCGGCCCGCACGACGCGGACTACCTCTTCGACCGTTTCGCCGAGCTCATCGAAGGCGGGAAGAATGCCTAAGCGCTCAGACCTCAAGCACGTCCTCGTCATCGGTTCCGGCCCGATCGTCATCGGTCAGGCCTGCGAGTTCGACTACTCCGGCACCCAGGCCTGCCGGGTGCTGCGCAGCGAGGGGATCCGGGTCAGCCTGGTCAACTCCAACCCGGCGACGATCATGACCGATCCGGAGTTCGCCGACGCCACCTACGTCGAGCCGATCACCCCGGAGTTCGTCGAGCTGGTCATCGCCAAGGAGCGCCCCGACGCGCTGCTGCCCACCCTGGGCGGCCAGACCGCGCTGAACACCGCGGTGGCCCTGCACGAGGCCGGCGTCCTGGACAAGTACGGCGTCGAGCTGATCGGCGCCAACATCGACGCCATCAACCGGGGCGAGGACCGGCAGCTGTTCAAGGACATCGTGGCCAAGGCCGGCGTACGCCTCGGTCTGGACGACCCGTCGGCGCTGGTGCCCCGCTCCCGGGTCTGCCACTCGATGGACGAGGTCCGGGAGACCGTCGCCGACCTGGGCCTGCCGGTCGTGATCCGGCCGTCGTTCACGATGGGCGGGCTGGGCTCCGGCATGGCGCACACCGACGAGGACCTGACCCGGATCGCCGGCGCCGGCCTGGCCGCCAGCCCGGTGCACGAGGTGCTCATCGAGGAGAGCGTGCTCGGCTGGAAGGAGTACGAGCTCGAACTCATGCGCGACCGCCACGACAACGTGGTGGTGGTCTGCTCGATCGAGAACGTCGACCCGATGGGCGTGCACACCGGCGACAGCGTGACCGTGGCCCCGGCCATGACGCTGACCGACCGGGAGTACCAGCGCCTGCGCGACCTCGGCATCGCGGTGCTCCGCGAGGTCGGCGTCGACACCGGTGGCTGCAACATCCAGTTCGCCGTGAACCCGGCCGACGGCCGGATCGTCGTGATCGAGATGAACCCGCGGGTGTCCCGCTCCTCGGCGCTCGCGTCGAAGGCCACCGGTTTCCCGATCGCCAAGATCGCCGCGAAGCTGGCCATCGGCTACACCCTCGACGAGATCCCCAACGACATCACCCTGAAGACCCCGGCGGCCTTCGAGCCGACCCTGGACTACGTGGTGGTGAAGATCCCCCGGTTCGCGTTCGAGAAGTTCCCGGGCGCCGACCAGGAGCTGACCACCACCATGAAGTCGGTGGGCGAGGCCATGAGCCTCGGGCGCAACTTCACCGAGGCGCTGAACAAGGCCATGCGCTCGATGGAGACCACGCGGGGCGGGTTCTGGACCCGGCCCGACCCGGCCGGCGCCACGAAGGAGAACACCCTCGCGGCGCTGCGGATGCCGCACGACGGCCGGATCTACACGGTGGAGCGGGCGCTGCGGCTGGGCGCGTCGATCGCCGAGGTGGCCGAGGCGTCCGGCGGGATGGACCCCTGGTTCCTGGACCAGATCGCCGCGCTCGTGGAGCTGCGCGCCGAGATCGTGGCCGCCCCGGTGCTCGACGCCCAGCTGCTGCGCCGGGCCAAGCGGGCCGGCCTCTCCGACCGGCAGCTCGCCGCGCTGCGGCCCGAGCTGGCCGCCGAGGACGGCGTCCGCACCCTGCGCCACCGGCTCGGCATTCGTCCGGTCTACAAGACGGTGGACACCTGCGCGGCCGAGTTCGAGGCCACCACGCCCTACCACTACTCGACCTACGACGAGGAGACCGAGGTCCGGCCCTCGGACCGGCCGAAGGTGCTCATCCTGGGCTCCGGGCCGAACCGGATCGGGCAGGGCATCGAGTTCGACTACTCCTGCGTGCACGCGGTCATGGCGCTGCGGGAGGTCGGCTACGAGACGGTGATGGTCAACTGCAATCCGGAGACCGTCTCCACCGACTACGACACCGCCGACCGGCTCTACTTCGAGCCGCTGACCTTCGAGGACGTGCTGGAGGTCTGGCACTCCGAGGACTCCTCCGGCCGGGCGGCCGGCGGTCCCGGCGTGGTCGGGGTGGTCGTGCAGCTGGGCGGGCAGACCCCGCTCGGCCTGGCGCAGCGGCTCAAGAACGCCGGCGTGCCGATCGTCGGCACCTCCCCGGAGTCGATCCACCTGGCCGAGGAGCGCGGCGCGTTCGGCGCGGTGCTGGCCCGGGCGGGGCTGCGCGCCCCGGCGCACGGCATGGCCACCTCGTACGACGAGGCCAAGGCGATCGCCGACGAGATCGGCTACCCGGTGCTGGTCCGCCCGTCGTACGTGCTCGGCGGCCGGGGCATGGAGATCGTCTACGACGATGCCACCCTGCGCGACTACATCGGCCGGGCCACCGACATCTCGCCGGACCACCCGGTCCTCGTCGACCGCTTCCTCGACGACGCCATCGAGATCGACGTGGACGCCCTGGTCGACGCCGACGGCGCGGTCTACCTGGGCGGCGTCATGGAGCACATCGAGGAGGCCGGCATCCACTCCGGCGACTCCTCGTGCGCGCTGCCGCCGATCACCCTGGCCGGCTCGCACCTGGCCGAGGTCCGCCGCTACACCGAGGAGATCGCCCGCGGGGTCGGCGTGAAGGGCCTGCTCAACGTCCAGTACGCGCTCCAGGGCGACACGCTCTACGTGCTGGAGGCCAACCCGCGGGCCTCCCGGACGGTCCCGTTCGTCTCCAAGGCCACCGCCGTGCCGCTGGCCAAGGCGGCGGCCCGGATCGCGCTCGGCGCCACCATCGCCGAGCTGCGCGCCGAGGGGTTGCTCCCGCCCACCGGTGACGGCGGGACGATGCCGGCCGACGCCCCGATCGCGGTCAAGGAGGCGGTGCTGCCGTTCAAGCGGTTCCGCACCCCGTCCGGCAAGGGCATCGACGTGCTGCTCGGCCCGGAGATGAAGTCCACCGGCGAGGTGATGGGCATCGACACCAACTTCGGGCACGCCTTCGCCAAGTCGCAGTCCGCCGCGTACGGGTCGCTGCCGACCGCCGGGAAGATCTTCGTCTCGGTGGCCAACCGGGACAAGCGCGGCATGATCTTCCCGATCAAGCGCCTGGCCGACCTGGGCTTCGAGATCGTCGCCACCACCGGCACGGCCGAGGTGCTGCGCCGGCACGGCATCGCCTGCGAGCAGATCCGCAAGCACTACGAGTCGGGCGAGGGCGAGGACGCCGTCTCGCTGATCCTCGGCGGCGACGTGGCCCTGGTGGTGAACACCCCGCAGGGTTCCGGCGCGAGCGCCCGCTCCGACGGCTACGAGATCCGTAGCGCCGCCGTGACGGCGGACATCCCCTGCGTCACGACGGTGCCCGGCGCGGCCGCCGCGGTGATGGGCATCGAGGCCCGCATCCGAGGCGACATGCGCGTCCGCCCCCTCCAGGAGCTCCACGCCGCTCTCCGGGCCGGCGAGTGACCACCCCGGCACCCCCGGCCCCGGCACCCCCGGCCGCGACGGGGGTGGGTGCGCGGTGATCTTCGAGAAGGTGGCTCGGCCCTGGTTGTTCCGCCTTGGGGGTGGGGACGCCGAGGTGGCGCACGAGTGGACCCTCGGGCGGCTGGCCTCGGTCTCCCGGCGACCGGCCGTCCTCGGGGCACTGCGGGCGCGGTACTTCCGGGCGGCGCCCCGGACCGTGTTCGGGGTGGAGTTCCCGAATCCGGTCGGGCTGGCGGCCGGGATGGACAAGAACGGGGTGGCGCTGCCGGCGTGGCCGGCGCTGGGCTTCGGCTTCGTCGAGGTCGGCACCGTCACCGCGCACGCCCAGCCGGGCAATCCCCGGCCACGGCTGTTCCGGCTGCGCGACAGCGAGGCCGTGGTCAACCGGATGGGCTTCAACAACGCCGGCGCCGAGGCCCTCGCGGCCCGGCTGGGCACGCTGCCGCGCCCGCTCGGCGTGCCGCTGGGCATCTCGCTCGGCAAGTCCAAGGTGACCCCGCTGGACGAGGCCGTCGAGGACTACCTGGCCTCGTACCGGGCGCTGAAGGGCCACGGGGACTACTTCGCCGTCAACGTGTCCTCGCCGAACACGCCGGGGCTGCGGTCCCTTCAGGACCGGTCCCACCTGGACGCGCTGCTCGCGGCACTGGTGGGGGAGAAGCCGGTGCTCGTGAAGATCGCCCCCGACCTCACCGAGCCGGCCGTCGCCGAGCTGCTGGAGGTCTGCCTCGACCGCGGCGCGGCCGGGGTGATCGCCACCAACACCACCCTGGCCCGCGACGGGCTCGCCCCGGCCGACCGGGCGCGGGGCGCGGAGACCGGCGGCCTCTCGGGCCGCCCGCTGGCCGCCCGCGCCCGCGAGGTGGTCGCCTTCGTGCACCGCGAGACCGGCGGCCGGCTGCCGGTCATCGGCGTGGGCGGCATCGTCGACCCGGACGACGCGGCCCGGATGTTCGACGCCGGCGCGAGCCTCGTCCAGCTCTACACCGGCGTCATCTACCGGGGCCCGGCCCTGGTCCGCTCGATAACCCAGGCGACCGCCCGGCGCTGACCCCGTCCGCACGCGATCTTGCAGTTACTGCCCCGGCACACCGCTCAATTCGGGCGAACCGCGGACCGGAACTGCAAGATCGCGGGGGAGGGGGGGAGGAAGGAGAACCGTGACGCCCGAGGAGATCCTCGCCGCCGACCGCCGGCACGTCTGGCACCCGTACGCGGCCCTGCCGCCGGCCGGCCCACCGTACGTGGTGGACAGTGCCGAGGGCGTGCGGCTGCGCCTGGCCGACGGGCGGGAACTGGTCGACGGCATGTCGTCCTGGTGGGCGGCCATCCACGGCTACCGGCACCCGGTGCTGGACGCCGCCGTCACCGACCAGCTCGGCCGGATGAGCCACGTGATGTTCGGGGGCCTCACCCACGAGCCCGCCGTACGCCTCGCGCGGACCCTTGTGGAGCTGGCCCCGGACGGCCTGGAGCACGTCTTCCTGGCCGACTCCGGCTCGGTGAGCGTCGAGGTGGCGGTGAAGATGTGCCTGCAGTACCAGCGGGCCCTGGGGCGGCCGGAACGCCGCCGGCTGGGCACCTGGCGGGGCGGCTACCACGGCGACACGTTCCACCCCATGAGCGTCTGCGACCCGGAGGGCGGCATGCACCACCTCTGGGGCGACGTGCTGCCCCGGCAGGTGTTCGCCCCGGTGCCGCCGGCCGGCTTCGACAGCCCGCCCGACCCGGCGTACGAGGCGGCGCTGGTGGACGCCGTCGAGCGGCACGCCGGCGAGCTGGCCGCGGTCATCGTCGAGCCCGTGGTGCAGGGCGCCGGCGGGATGCGCTTCCACAGTCCGCACTACCTGCGGGTGCTGCGCGAGGTGACCCGGGCGCACGGCATCCTGCTGGTCTTCGACGAGATCGCCACCGGCTTCGGCCGCACCGGCACCATGTTCGCGGCCGAGCACGCCGGGGTCGCCCCGGACGTGCTCTGCGTCGGCAAGGCGCTCACCGGCGGCTACCTGACCCTGGCCGCGGCGCTCTGCACCCCGGAGGTGGCCCGGGCCATCTCCGCCGACGGGGTGCTGGCGCACGGCCCGACGTTCATGGGCAACCCGCTCGCGTGCGCGGTCGCCAACGCCTCCCTGGGCCTGCTGCGGGCCGGGGACTGGGCCGGGCAGGTGGCAAGGGTCTCCGAGGGGCTGCGGGCCGGCCTCGAGCCGCTGCGCGGCACCCCCGGGGTGGCCGACGTGCGGGTGCTCGGTGCGATCGGTGTGGTCCAGCTCGACCACGAGGTGGACATCCCCCGGGCGACCGCCGCTGCGGTCGCGCAGGGGGTCTGGCTACGGCCGTTCCGGGACCTGGTCTACACCATGCCCCCGTACGTCACGGACGAGGCGGACGTGGCCCGGATCGCGGCCGGAGTCGAGGCGGCGGTCAAGGCGGGCTGAGCCCGCACGAGGAGAGGGAGAGTCGCGATGGAGAGTTTCGGCGCCCGCCTGCACCGGGCCGTGACCGAGCGGGGACCACTCTGCGTGGGCATCGACCCGCACCCCGGGCTGCTGGCCCGCTGGGGCCTGCCCGACGACGTCGAGGGCCTGGACCGGTTCTGCCGGATCGTGGTGGAGGCCATCGGCGACCGGGTGGCCGTGGTCAAGCCCCAGTCGGCGTTCTTCGAGCGCTTCGGGTCCCGTGGTGTCGGAATTCTTGAGTCAACTATCCGACAGTTGCGAAATTCGGGCTCGCTCGTTCTCCTCGACGTCAAGCGCGGCGACATCGGCTCGACGGTTAGCGCGTACGCCTCGGCGTACCTCGATCCATCCAGCTCGCTGTATGTCGACGCGGTCACCGCGAGTCCCTACCTGGGGGTGGGTTCGCTCGCGCCGATGTTCGACCTGGCGGCCGCCCACGGCGGCGGCGTGTTCGTCCTGGCGCTCACCTCGAACCCGGAGGGCGCCGCCGTGCAGCGCGCGGTGGGGGCCGACGGGCGCACCGTGGCGCAGACCGTCATCGACGAGATTTCCCAGCTCAACCGGGGTGCCGAGCCGCTCGGCAGCTTCGGGCTGGTGGTCGGCGCGACGATCGGTGACACGGGTCACGACCTCGCCGCGGTGAACGGTCCGCTGCTCGCGCCGGGGCTGGGCGCACAGGGCGCGACGGCCGCCGACCTGCGTACCGTCTTCGGCTCCGCCCTGCCCTCGGTGCTGCCGTCGTACTCCCGCGAGGTGCTGGGCGCGGGGCCGGACGAGGCCGCCCTGCGGGCCGCCACCGACCGCGTGCTGGGCGAGTGCCGGGCGGCCCTGGCCACCGTGTGACTGACTGACGGCTCGGTCACTTTCCGTTGATCTTCGCGCGTCCACGTTGCCGAAAACGCCGTTGACCGCTAGTTTTCCCCGCGCTGGGAACCACGGACCCCTTTGGTTGCCAGCGACACCACGTTTCACAGCTGCGGTGGTGCGCCCCGCCCGCCGTACTAGGGACCTGAGGAGAACTGGTGCCGCTCCCGTCACTGACCCCCGAGCAGCGCGCTGCCGCGCTGGAGAAGGCCGCGGAGATCCGCAAGGCCCGTGCTGAGCTGAAGGAGCAGCTCAAGCAGGGCAAGACCACCCTCGCCACCGTCCTCGAGCGGGCCGAGTCCGACGACGTCGTGGGCAAGCTGAAGGTTTCGGCCGTGCTCCAGGCGATGCCGGGCATCGGCAAGATCCGGGCCACCCAGATCATGGAGAAGCTCAAGATCGCCGACAGCCGCCGGCTGCGTGGCCTGGGCGAGCAGCAGCGCAAGGCGCTGCTTGGAGAGTTCGCCGCCAACTGAACGGCCCACCGTGTAGAAACAAGCGGTGAGCACGGATGACGAGGCGCGCCCGGCGGCTCGGCTCACTGTCCTGGCCGGACCTTCGGGGGCCGGCGGGGAGAGTGTCGTCGAGCTCGTCCGGGCGCGCTTTCCGTCCGTGTGGGTGCCGGTGGCGGCCACCACCCGGCCGGCGTGCCCCGGCGAGGTGGACGGCGTCGACCGGCTCTTCCTCGGCGCGGGCGACTTCGACCGGATGGTCGCGGCCGACGAGCTGCTGGAGTGGAGCCGGATCGGGCCGTACCGGCGCGGGGTGCCGCGCGCCGGCGTGCGGGCCCGGCTCGCCGAGGGCCGGCCGGTGCTGCTCCCGCTGGACCTGCCGGGCGCGCTCGCCGTCCGGGCCGTGCTGCCGGACGCGCGGCTGGTGCTGCTCGTCCCGCCCGCGTACCGGCCCGACCCGGCCCTCGCGGCCGCCTTCGCACACGCCGTGGTGCACGACCGCACCGAGCGCGCGGCCGATGAGCTGGTAGGCTTGCTCGGTTCTTCCTTCCTGGCTCCGGCCCGACCGCGCCCGAGCGGTTGAGCGGCCACCGCTCCTGAGAGGCCACCGCCCCCGGGCGGTGCACAACGACGCAGAGGTTATTTCGTGGGATCCATCGCCAACCCCGAAGGCATCACCAACCCGCCGATCGACGAGCTCCTCGAGAAGACCACCTCGAAGTACGCGCTGGTGATCTTCGCCGCCAAGCGCGCGCGCCAGGTCAACGCCTACTACAGCCAGCTCGGTGAGGGCCTGCTGGAGTACGTCGGCCCGCTGGTGGAGACCACCCCCCAGGAGAAGCCGCTCTCCATCGCCATGCGCGAGATCAACGCGGGTCTGCTCACCGCCGAGCCGACCGACCAGCCGTAAGCACCGCCCGCGCCGATGGCCGCCGAGATCGTCCTCGGGGTCGGCGGCGGCATCGCCGCCTACAAGGCGTGTGAGCTGCTCCGGCTCTTCACCGAGTCGGGTCACCGCGTCCGGGTCGTGCCGACCGCGTCGGCGCTCCGTTTCGTCGGGGCGCCGACCTGGGCCGCGCTGTCCGGCCAGCCGGTCGCCGACGACGTCTGGTCCGACGTGCACGAGGTGCCGCACGTCCGCCTCGGGCAGCACGCCGATCTGGTCGTGGTGACGCCCACGACCGCCGACCTGCTCGCCAAGGCCGCCCACGGCCTCGCCGACGACCTGCTCACCAACACCCTGCTGACCGCGCGCTGTCCGGTGGTGCTGGCGCCGGCCATGCACACCGAGATGTGGGAGCACCCCGCCACCGTCGCCAACGTGGCCACCCTGCGGTCCCGCGGCGTCGTCGTGATCGAGCCCGCGGTCGGCCGGCTCACCGGCAAGGACACCGGCAAGGGCCGGCTGCCCGACCCGGCCGAGATCTTCGCGGTCGCCCGGCGGGCCCTCGCGCGTGGTGGCGCCGCCCCCGCGGACCTGGCCGGCCGGCACGTGGTGGTCACCGCCGGCGGCACCCGCGAGCCGCTCGACCCGGTCCGCTTCCTCGGCAACCGCTCCTCCGGCAAGCAGGGTTACGCGTTCGCCCGGGCCGCCGTGGCCAGGGGCGCCCGGGTCACCCTGGTCTCGGCCAACGTCGCGCTCGCCGACCCGGCCGGCGCCGACCTGGTCCGGGTGGGCAGCACCGAGGAGCTGCGGAAGGCGACCCTGGAGGCGGCCGCCGACGCCGACGCCGTGGTGATGGCCGCCGCGCCCGCCGATTTCCGCCCGGCCACCTACGCGCCCGGTAAGATCAAGAAGTCGGACGACGGCAGCGCGCCCACCATCGAGCTGGTCACCAACCCCGACATCGCGGCCGAGCTGGGCCGGCGCCGGCGGCCCGAGCAGGTGCTGGTGGTCTTCGCCGCCGAGACCGGCGACGCCGAGGCCAACGGCCGGGCCAAGCTCGCCCGCAAGCGCGCCGACCTCATCGTGATCAATGAGGTCGGTGTGGACAAGGTCTTCGGAGCCGAGACCAACGCCGCCACGGTGATCGGGGCGGACGGGTCGGTGCACCGAATGCCCGAGCAGCCCAAGGAGGATCTGGCCGACGCCGTCTGGGACCTCGTGGTCGCTCGACTGGGTGCGCAATCCTGACGGTTGGTCACCCTCGGTTCCGCGGGTCACCCTGGGAGCACGATGGCTAAACTGCCGCCGAGCGACCTTTAAAAGTCTTCACATGCTTAGGAGTGCCGTGACACGTCTCTTCACGTCCGAATCGGTCACGGAAGGCCACCCGGACAAGATCGCCGACCAGATCAGTGACGGCATTCTCGACGCGCTGCTCGCCCAGGACCCGCACAGCCGTGTCGCGGTCGAGACCCTGATCACCACGGGCCAGGTGCACGTCGCCGGCGAGGTGACCACCAAGGCGTACGCCGACATCCCGACCATCGTGCGGGACACCATCCTGTCGATCGGCTACGACTCGTCGAAGAAGGGCTTCGACGGCGCCTCCTGCGGCGTGAGCGTCTCCATCGGCGCCCAGTCGCCCGACATCGCGCAGGGCGTGGACAACGCGTTCGAGCTGCGTACCGGCTCGTCGGAGAGCGCGCTCGACGCGCAGGGCGCCGGCGACCAGGGCATGATGTTCGGCTTCGCCTGCTCCGAGACGCCCGAGCTCATGCCGCTGCCGATCGCGCTGGCCCACCGGCTCGCCCGCCGGCTCGCCCAGGTCCGCAAGGACGGCACGATCCCCTACCTGCGGCCCGACGGCAAGACCCAGGTGACCATCGAGTACGACGGGCTGCGCCCCGTCCGGCTCGACACCGTGGTGGTCTCCAGCCAGCACGCGGCGGACATCTCGCTCGAGTCGCTGCTCACCCCGGACGTCCGCGACCACGTCATCACCCCCGAGCTGGAGGGCCTCGGCCTGGACACCGAGGGCTACCGGCTGCTGGTCAACCCGACCGGGCGCTTCGAGATCGGCGGCCCGATGGGCGACGCCGGCCTCACCGGCCGGAAGATCATCGTCGACACCTACGGCGGCTACGCCCGGCACGGTGGCGGCGCGTTCTCCGGCAAGGACCCGTCCAAGGTGGACCGCTCCGCCGCGTACGCCATGCGCTGGGTGGCCAAGAACGTGGTCGCCGCCGGCCTGGCCGAGCGGTGCGAGGCGCAGGTCGCGTACGCGATCGGCAAGGCCCACCCGGTGAGCCTGTTCATCGAGACCTTCGGCACCGAGACCGTGCCGGTCGCCTCGATCGAGAAGGCCGTCGCCGAGGTCTTCGACCTGCGCCCGGCCGCGATCATCCGGGACCTGAACCTGCTCCGCCCGATCTACCAGCAGACCGCCGCCTACGGCCACTTCGGCCGTGAGCTGCCGGACCTCACCTGGGAGAGCACCGACCGGGCCGCCGACCTCAAGTCGGCCGCGGGAGCCTGACCGCCACCAGGCGGGGCGACCGGCGACCCGCCGAGGGGTCGCCGGTCGCTCGCGTCTGCGTGGACGTGCCCCTGCCGCACCTCGACCGCCCCTTCGACTACCTGGTCCCCGACACCCTGGACGCCGACGCCCGGCCCGGGGTGCGGGTGAAGGTCCGCTTCGCCGGTCAGCTCGTCGACGGCTGGCTGCTGGAGCGCGTGGCGGAGTCCGCGCACCCGAAGCTGGCGTACCTGGAGAAGGTCGTCTCCCCGGTGCCGGTGCTGGCGCCGGAGGTGGCGGAGCTGGCCCGCGCGGTGGCCGACCGCTACGCCGGCAGCCTCGCCGACGTGCTCCGGCTCGCCGTCCCGCCCCGGCACGCCCGGGTCGAGAAGGACGTCACCGCAACCGAACCGGCCGCCACCCCCGACGAGCCCGCGAGCGATCCCACACCGGTCGACCCGCGCGGCTGGCGCGACTACCCGGCGGGGCCGGCGCTGCTGCGCGCGCTCACCGCCGGCCGGGGACCCCGGGCCGTCTGGTCCGCGCTGCCCGGCGAGGACTGGGCCGACCGGTACGCCGACGCCGTGGCCGCCACCGTGGCCGGCGGCCGGGGCGCCGTGGTCGTGGTGGCCGACGCCCGGGACCTGGACCGGCTGGACGCCGCCCTGACCGCCGTCCTCGGGCCCGCCCGGCACGCCTGCCTGTCCGCCGCGGCCGGACCGGCCCGCCGCTACCGGGCGTTCCTCGCCGCCCGCCGGGGCGACGTGCCCGTGGTGATCGGCACCCGGGCGGCCATGTTCGCCCCGGTCGAGCGGCTCGGCCTCGTGGCGATCTGGGACGACGGCGACGACCTGCACGCCGAGCCCCGGGCGCCCTACCCGCACGCCCGGGAGGTGCTGCTCACCCGCGCCCAGCTCACCGGGGCCGGGGCCCTCGTCGGGGGCCACGCCCGCACCGCCGAGGCCCAGCTGCTCGTGGAGACCGGCTGGGCCCGCGAGGTGGTCGCCGACCGGGCGACCGTGCGGGCGCGGATGCCGGCCATCGCGCCGACCGGCGACGACCCGCACCTGGCCCGGGACCCCGGTGCCGCCTCCGCCCGGCTGCCCAGCCTGGCCTGGACCACCGCCCGGGACGCGCTCCGCGCCGACCTGCCGGTGCTCGTGCAGGTGCCCCGCCGCGGCTACCTGCCCTCGGTGGCGTGCGCCGACTGCCGGGCCCCGGCCCGCTGCCCGCACTGCGCCGGTCCGCTGGGCCTGCCCTCGGCCGAGGGGGCGCCCGCCTGCCGCTGGTGCGGCCGGGTCGCCGCCGCGTACGCCTGCCCGGAGTGCGGCGGGCGGCGGCTGCGCGCCTCGGTCACCGGCGCCCGGCGGACGGCCGAGGAGCTGGGCCGCGCCTTTCCCGGTGTGCCGGTGCGCACCTCGGGGCGGGAGGAGGTGCTGGCGACCGTGCCGGCCGGCGCCGGCCTGGTGATCGCCACCCCCGGCGCGGAACCGGTCGTGGAGGGCGGCTACGGGGCGGTGCTGCTGCTCGACTCGTGGGCGTTGCTCACCCGGGCCGACCTGCGGGCCGGTGAGGAGGCGCTGCGCCGCTGGCTGGCCGCCGCCGCGCTGGCCCGGCCGGGGTCGGCCGGCGGCCGGGTCGTGGTGGTCGCCGACGGCGCCCTCGCGCCCGTGCAGGCGCTGCTGCGCTGGGACTCCGCCTGGTTCGCCGGTCGGGAGCTTGCCGAGCGCCGCGAGCTGGGCTTCCCGCCGGCGGTGCGGATGGCCAGCGTCACGGGCGTGGCCGACGCGGTGGCGGACCTGCTGGCCGGCGCCCGGCTGCCGGACGACGCCGAGGTGCTCGGCCCGGTGCCGGCCGACGAGGGCCGGGAGCGGATGCTGGTCCGGGTGCCCCGGGCCCGGGCCGCCGCCCTGGCCGGTGCGCTGCACGCGGCCGCCGGGCAGCGCAGCGCCCGCAAGGCGGCCGACCCGGTCCGGCTCCAGATCGACCCGCTCAGCCTGTTCTGAGCCCGCCCGCCACCCGTGACGTGCCGCACCCGGACCGTCGCGTACGGTCGTGACCTGGGGTTTGCCGGACACCTCGTCCGGCAAATGGGTGGAAGACGCGTGATAGCATCGCCCGTCATGCCCAGGCGCACGACGGCTCCCGGGCGCGGCGCGGCGCAGGGGGTGCGTCGAGCCGACGCGGATTCGATGATGTCAATCAGCCGGTGATCAGGGGTGGACCAGTCGTGACCGTTCGTCAGTCGATCGTCTTCAACGGTGACCTCGGCAGCGGCAAGAGCACCGTTTCCGTCGAGATCGCCAAGCGGCTGGGGCTGCGCCGGGTCAGCGTCGGCGACCTCTACCGCC
Organism: Micromonospora terminaliae; assembly: GCF_009671205.1. NCBI lineage: Bacteria > Bacillati > Actinomycetota > Actinomycetes > Micromonosporales > Micromonosporaceae > Micromonospora > Micromonospora terminaliae. Next base: position 1,139,375 of record NZ_CP045309.1, read on the forward strand.
AGATGGCGCAGGAGCGGCAGATGACCGCCCTCCAGCTCAACCTGCACGCCGAGCTGGACCAGGCCGTGGACGGCTTCGTCGACCAGCTCCAGCGGGACATCGCCGCCTCGGGCGAGAGCCTGGTCATGGACTCCCGGCTCGCCTGGCACTTCTTCACCGACGCGCTCAAGGTGCACATGATCACCGAGCCGACCGAGGCGGCCCGGCGGGTGCTGGCCCGCCCCTCCGGCCCGGCGGAGAGCTACGCCTCGCTGGAGGAGGCGAAGGCCAAGCTCCGCGAGCGCAGCGAGAGCGAGCGTGGCCGGTTCATCGTCCGATACGGCGTCGACAAGGCCCGGCTGCGCAACTACGACCTGGTCTGCGACACCACCCGGGCCACCCCCGAGCAGGTGATCCAGCACGTCATCGACGTCTACGAGGGTCGGCTCGGCGCCGACGTGCTGCGCGACGGCCAGCCGCTGCTGCTGCTCGACCCGGCCCGGGTCTACCCGACCGAGGACATCGCCACCCTGCGCGGGCTGTGGGACTCGGAGTTCGTCGGCGAGGTGGCCGGGTCCGGTGACGAGGCCCTGGAGCCGCTGACCATCGGTTACACCGGCGAGTACTTCTTCGTGGTCGACGGTCACCGCCGGCTCAGCGCCGCCCTCCAGAGCGGCTTCCCGCTGGTCCCCGCCCGGCTGGTCGCCGAGGTCGACGAACCCGTGGTCGGCGGGCTGAGCGCGGTGGACTTCTTCGCCGCCCAGGCCCGGCCCAGCCTGATCCACGACTGGGAGGCCGCGCACGGCCTCGCGCTGCCGCTGCCCGAGCACGCCCTGCTGGGCGGGGACGCGGTGCTGGCCGGGGAGCCGGGCACCGGCGCCTGACCGCCGGCCCGCCCGGGCCCTCGACTCCGCCCGGCGGCGCCTGGCCAGGCCCTGCTCAGGCCGTTGCCACCCGCTCGGCCGCCCGCTGCGCCGCCGCCGCCGCGAACGCGCGGATCATCGGGTGCGGTTCATCGCCGTCGCCGGTCAGCTCCGGCTGGAAGAGGGTGGCCAGGAAGAACGGGTGCCCGGGCAGCTCAGCCACCCGGACCTCGCCGTCGTCGTCGTGTCCGGTGAACCGCAGGCCGTGCGCGACCAGGGTGTCCAGGTAGCGGTGGTTGAGGCCGTAGCCGCACTGGTACCGCTCGATGCTGCGCTCGACGCCGGCGACCCGCTGGGCCAGGGAGCCCGCGGTGAACCGGACCCGCCCCTCATGACCGCGCAGCGCGCAGGCGAGCGGTTCGATCAGCAGCTCGTCCGCCGCCGGCGTGTTCTCGGCGTGGGCGACCCCGGTCAGGCCGCAGACCGCCCGGGCGTACTCCAGCAGGGCGTGCTGGAACCCGCCGCAGGTGGCCAGGAACGGAATGCCGGCGGACCGGGCGCGGCCCGCCGCGTGCAGCGCGCCCTCCTCACTGCGGTACGGGCTGCCCGGCAACAGCCAGATGGCGTCGAACTCGTCCAGCCTGCTCGTCGGCACCTCGGGCGTGGGAATCCAGTACGCGTCGACGTCGGTGCCGTGCCGCTCGCGCAGCGCGGCCAGCAGGGCCGGCACCCGGACGTGGGCGCGGACGGCGGGGGAGTGGTCGGCGACCAGGGCAAGTCGGGGAACGATCATGGGATCATCCTGACCCGGGCTCGGCCATCAAAGCCAACGATGATCCCTGCTGGACCGATCAGGAAGGCTTATCGAGGTGGACCCGCACCTGCTGCGCACCTTCACCGCCGTGGCGCGGCTGCGCTCGTTCTCGGCTGCGGCGGCGGAACTCGGCTACACCCAGTCGGCGGTCAGCCAGCAGGTCGCCGCGCTCGAAGCCGACCTCGGCGTACGCCTGCTCCAGCGTCGCCCGGTGGCGCCCACCGAGGCGGGGGAGCGGCTGCTGGCGTACGCCGGGCCCATTCTGCTGCGGCTGGCCACCGCCCGGGCCGACGTGGCACGGCTGGGCACCCCCCGTCCCGGACCACTGCGGGTGGGCGCCACGCCGCTGGCCGCACCGTCGGCGGCGGCGCTCGCCGCCGCCCAACCGGCGCGCGGGCTGGTGCTTCGGGTGGGGCCTCGGGCGGACCTGGTCCAGCAGGTCGGCAGCGACGAGCTCGACGTGGGCCTGCTCGACGGCTTCGTCACCCCCAGCGATCCCCTACCGGTCGTCGAGGCGGGGCTGATCGCCACCGCTCCGCACGACGAGCAGCCCGCGGTGGTGGCGCTGCCCCGATCCCACCCGCTCGCCGGCCGATCGGGCCTGTCCCTGGCGGACCTGGCGGTCGCCCGCTGGATCGACGCGCCGGACGTCGCGGCGCCGCTGCCGCAACTGCGGGCCGCCGCCGGCGCCGACGGCTTCCGGCCGGCCGTCCGCTACGACGGGACGGATGCGGCCGGCCTCCTGGCCGCGGTGGCGGCCGGGCACGGCCTCGCGGTGCTGCCGGCCGGGCCGGTTCGCGGCCACCCCGGGCTGGTCGGGGTCGACCTCGTCACACCGCGCCTGATGCACCGCATCGAGGCGGTCCGGCCCGCGGAGCCGGCGGGGGATCGCCGGGTCCGGCCGGCGGGAGCATGATGGAGGCCTCCGACGCCTGGGGAGGCCGAATCGTGGACCCTGCCGACGCCCTCGCCCTGCTGCTGTCGCCCCAGGGGCGGGTGAACCCCTACCCGACGTACGAGCGGTTGCGCGACCACGGCGCGGTGGTCCCGGCGGGGCCGGCGTTCCACCTGGTCACCGGCTATGCGGAGGCCGACGCGATCCTGCGGGACGCCCGGTTCGGAGTGATGGACGACGACCTGCGCGACCAGATCCTCCCCGGCTGGCGGGAGAGCCCGGCGGTCGCCTCGATCTCCCGCTCGATGCTGCGCACCAACCCGCCCGACCACAGCCGGATGCGCCGGCTCGCCGCCGGCGCGTTCACCCCGCGCCGGATCGCCGCCCTGCGCGACGTCGTGGAGGCGCAGGCCGACGAGCTGATCGACCGGATGCTGGCCCGCGCCCGGGCGGGGGAGCCGGTCGACTTCATGGCCGAGTTCGCGTACCCCCTTCCGGTGGCGGTGATCTGCGCGCTGCTCGGCGTGCCGGCGGCGGACCGGCCGCTGTTCCGGCGCTGGGCCACCGACCTCACCGGCGTCCTGGAGCCGGAGATCAGCCCCGACGAGCTGGCGCTGGCCGACCGGGGCGCCACCGAGCTGCGCGACTACTTCACCGAGCTGGTCGCGGCCCGGCGGCGCGCCCCGGCCGACGACCTCACGACCGCGCTCGTGCAGGCCCACGACACCGACGGCGACCGGCTCTCCGGGGACGAGCTGCTGTCGAACCTCGTCGTCCTGCTGGTGGCCGGCTTCGAGACCACCACGAACCTGCTCGGCAACGGCCTCGTGGTGCTGCTCGACCACCCGGCCGCGGCGGCGACCCTGCGCGACCAACCCGAGTTCGCCCCCGGCTACGTCGAGGAGCTGCTGCGCTACGACTCACCGGTGCAGCTCACGTCCCGGATGAGCACCGAGCCGACCCGCTACGGCGGGGTGGACCTGCCCGCCGGGAGCTGGCTCATCGTGCTGCTGGGGGCCGCCAACCGGGACCCCGGCCGCTACCCGGAGCCGGCGCGGTTCGACCCCTGGCGTCCCCAGGTGCACCCGCTGTCCTTCGGCGCCGGCCCGCACTACTGCCTCGGCGCGGGCCTGGCCCGGCTGGAGGCGCAGGTGGCGTTCCCGCTGCTGCTGCGCCGGCTGCCCGGCCTCGCCCTGGCCGGGCCGGGCGAGCGGCGGATCCGGCTCACCCTGCGCGGCTACGCGACCCTGCCGGTCACCGTCGGTGACGGGGCGGCGCGGGTCACCGATCGCGGTACGCCGGCCGGGGCGACCGGACCGACTCCGTAGACTGGTACGGCACCACTCGTCCCAGACAAGGAGCCACTCCGCGTGACCGTCCAGCCCATCCGTCTGTTCGGCGATCCGGTGCTGCGCACGCCGGCCGACCCGGTGGTCGATTTCGACGCCGAGCTGCGCAAGCTCATCGCCGACCTGACCGACACGATGCGCGAGCAGAGCGGCGCCGGCCTGGCCGCGCCGCAGCTCGGGGTGGGCCTGCGGGTGTTCACCTTCGACGTGGACGACGTCCTCGGGCACCTGGTCAACCCCGTGCTCGAGTTCCCCGACGAGGAGGAGCAGGACGGCCCGGAGGGCTGCCTGTCCATCCCGGGGCTCTACTTCGACACGAAGCGCCGGCAGAACGTCATCGCCAAGGGCTTCAACGGCTACGGCGACCCGCTGCAGATCGTCGGCACCGGCCTCATGGCCCGCTGCGTGCAGCACGAGACCGACCACCTCGACGGGGTGCTCTTCGTCGACCGGCTCGACCCGGCCGGCCGCAAGGAGGCCATGAAGGCGATCCGGCAGGCCGAGTGGTACGACGACGCCGCCCCGCCGACGGTCAAGCTCAGCCCGCACGCCGCCGGCAACCCCTTCGGCCTGGGGCGGTGACCCGGATGCGCCTGGTCTTCGCCGGCACGCCGGCCGTCGCCGTGCCCGCGCTGGACGCCATCGCGGCCTCCGGTCACGAGCTGCTCGCCGTGGTCACCCGCCCCGACGCCCCCGCCGGCCGCGGGCGGGGCCTGGTCCGCTCCCCGGTCGGCGCCTGGGCCGACGCGCACGGCGTCGAGGTGCTCACCCCGGCGCGGCCGCGGGAGCCCGAGTTCCTCGACCGGCTCCGCGAGCTGGCCCCGGACTGCGTGCCGGTGGTCGCCTACGGCGCGCTGGTGCCGCCGGCGGCGTTGGAGATCCCCCGGCTCGGCTGGATCAACCTGCACTTCTCGCTGCTGCCCGCCTGGCGCGGCGCGGCGCCCGTGCAGCACGCCGTGCTGCACGGCGACGAGCTGACCGGTGCCAGCGTCTTCCAGCTGGAGGAGGGCCTGGACACCGGCCCGGTCTACGGCACCGTCACCGCCGAGGTGCGGCCCGCCGACACCTCCGGGGACCTGCTGGAGCGGCTCGCCCACTCCGGCGCCGGGCTGCTCGTGGCCGTGCTCGACGCGCTGGAGGCCGGCACCGCCCGGGCCGAGCCGCAGCCGGCCGACGGGGTCTCCCTCGCGCCGAAGCTCACCGTCGAGGACGCCCGGGTCCGCTGGGCCGACCCGGCCTTCGCCGTGGACCGCCGGATCCGCGCCTGCACGCCGGCCCCGGGCCCGTGGACCACCTTCCGCGGCGACCGGGTCAAGCTCGGCCCGGTCACCCCGGTGGCCAACGGCCCGGAGCTGAAGCCTGGCGAGCTGCTCGTGGAGAAGGCCCGCGTGCTGGCCGGCACGGGCACCGTGCCGGTGCAGCTCGGCGAAGTGCGCGCGGCCGGCAAGAAGGCCATGTCGGCCGGCGACTGGGCGCGCGGCGCCCGGGTCGCCGCCGGTGAGGTGCTCGCGTGACCGGGCCGTCCGAGCCCGGGCGTTTCCCCGACGAGGGTCCGCGCGGCGGCCGCTCCGGCGACGCCGGGCGGTTCACCGGCGGCGACCGGTCCCGGGACCGGGGCCGGCCGGAGCGCGGCGAGCGTCCCGCGCGCCGGGGTGACGGGCCGCCGCGCGAGGGGCGTTTCGGCGCCGACCGGCGCGGCGGCGTCCGGCGGCCGGCCCGGCCGGCCGTGGACCTGCCCCGGCACGTCGCCTACCAGGCGATCGCCGCGGTGCACCGGGACGACGCGTACGCCAACCTCGTGCTGCCGGCGATGCTCCGCGACGAGGGGCTGACCGGCCGGGACGCCGCCTTCGCCACCGAGCTGACGTACGGCACGCTGCGCCACACCGGCACCCTGGACGCGATCATCACCGACGCGGCCGGCCGGGACGTGGAGCGGATCGACCCGCCGGTGCGGGACGCGCTGCGGCTCGGGACCTACCAGCTCCTGCACACCCGGGTGCCGGCGCACGCGGCCGTGTCGTCCACCGTGGACCTGGTCCGCACGGTCGGTCCCGGGGCCACTGGCTTCGCCAACGCGGTGCTGCGCGAGGTGGCCGGCCGGGACATCGACGGCTGGGTGGCGAAGCTCGCCCCGTCCGAGGAGACCGACCCGATCGGCCACCTGGCGCTGGCGTACAGCCATCCGCAGTGGATCGTGCGGGCCTTCGCCGAGGCGCTCGGCGGCGACCTGCGCGAGACCGCCCGCCTGCTCATCGAGGACAACGAGCGCCCGCCGGTACACCTGTGCGCCCGGCCTGGCCTGGCCGACCCGGTGGCGCTGGCCGACGAGGTCGGCGGGGCGCCGGGCGCCTTCTCGCCGTACGCGGTCTACCTGTCCGGCGGCGCGCCGGGCGAGCTGGCGGCGGTGATCGAGGGGCGCGCCCACGTCCAGGACGAGGGCTCCCAGCTCGTGGCGAACGCCCTCGCGGTGGCGCCGCTGGACGGCCCGGACGGCCGCTGGCTCGACCTGTGCGCCGGTCCCGGCGGCAAGGCCGGCCTGCTCGGCGCCCTGGCCGCGGAGCGCGGCGCCCGGCTCACCGCCGTCGAGGTGGCCGAGCACCGGGCCCGGCTGGTCGCCCAGGCCACGCGGGGCCTGCCGGTCACCGTGCTGAACACCGACGGCCGCACGGTCGGGGCCGACCCGAAGCTGCCGGAGGGGCACTTCGACCGGGTGCTGGTCGACGCCCCGTGCACCGGGCTCGGCTCGCTGCGCCGCCGGCCGGAGTCCCGCTGGCGCCGCCAGCCGTCGGACCTGCCGCCGCTGACCCGGTTGCAGCGGGAACTGCTCACGGCGGCGCTGCGCGCGGTCCGGCCGGGCGGCCTGGTCGCGTACGTGACCTGCTCGCCGCACACGGTGGAGACGCACGTGACGGTGACCGAGGCGTCGCGCCGGTGCGGCTTCCCGGTCGACTTCGTCGACGCCCGCCCGCTGCTGCCCGCCGGCATGCCCGGGCTGGGGGACGGGCCCACGGTCCAGCTGTGGCCGCAGCGGCACGGCACGGACGCGATGTTCCTGGCGGTGCTGCGCAGGGGCTGAGCGCGGGCCCGGCCGACGGGCCGAATGTCCACAGGTGAACCAGAAAAGCGGGACCGGCCACGCCGGTCCCGCTTTGTGTCATGTGACATCCCCGTTGACTCTTACATCGATACATGTAACTGTTCCGATCAGTCCGGCGCCGAGGCTCCCACCGGGGCCCACGGGTCGCGCCACCCCCGCCAGCACGTCCCGCCGACCCCCACGAGGAGTCATCATGAGACGCAGAACGCCGACCGCGGGCCTCGCGCTCGCCCTCTTCGCCGCCGTGACGGCGACCCTGGCCGCCCCCGCACCGGCCGGCGCCGCCCCCGCACCCGTCAGCGCCGCCCCCGCGCTCGCCGCCGCCGCGCCGGACATCTCGGTGACCAACGTCCAGGCCCACCTCACCCAGCTCAACAGCATCGCCACCAGCAACGGCGGCAACCGGCGGGCCGGCTCGGCGGGCCACACCGCCTCGGTCAGCTACGTGAAGGCCAAGCTCCAGGCCGCCGGCTACACGGTCTCCGAGCAGGTCTGCACGACCTGCACGTACCGGTCGAACAACCTCATCGCCGAGTGGCCGCAGGGCCCGGCCGACCAGGTGGTCATGTTCGGCGCGCACCTGGACAGCGTCTCCGCCGGCCCGGGCATCAACGACAACGGCTCCGGTTCGGCCACCCTGCTGGAGAACGCGCTGGTCCTCGCCCAGCAGAACCCGAGCATGACCAAGCGGGTCCGGTTCGCCTGGTGGACCGACGAGGAGCAGGGCCTGAACGGCTCGGAGTTCTACGTCAACTCGCTGAGCGCCACCCAGAAGGGCTACATCAAGGGCTACTACAACTTCGACATGGTCGCCTCGACCAACGGCGGCTACTTCATCAACCGGCTCACCTCCACCACCGCGGCGCCCCTGAAGGCGTACTGGGACTCGCTGAACCTCCAGCCGGAGGAGAACGTCGAGGGCCAGGGCCGCTCCGACGACTACTCCTTCCAGCAGGCCGGCATCCCCACCTCCGGCTACGCGGCCGGCGCCAGCGCCCGCAAGACCACCGCCCAGGCCGCCAAGTGGGGCGGCACCGCCAACTCCGCGTACGACTCGTGCTACCACCGCTCCTGCGACACCACCAGCAACATCAGCGCGACGGTGCTCAACCGCAGCGCCGACGGCGTGGCGTACGCGATCTGGCAGCTCGCGGTCGGCGGCGGCACCCCGACCAACGACTTCTCCGTCGCGGTGAGCCCCACCTCCGGCAGCGTCGCCCGGGGCGGCTCCACCACGGCCACGGTCAGCACCGCCACCACGAGCGGCAGCGCCCAGACGGTGAGCCTGTCGGCCACCGGCGCACCCAGCGGGGTGACGGTGAGCTTCAGCCCGTCCTCGGTCACCTCGGGCGGCTCGGCCACCATGACGGTCGCCGCCTCCGCGACGGCGGCCACCGGCACCTTCACCATCACGGTCACCGGCACCGGCTCGGTCACCCGCAGCGCCGGCTACACCCTCACGGTGACCGGCACGGGCGGCTGCTCCGGCGGCCAGCTCATCGCCAACAGCAGCTTCGAGTCGGGCAGCACGCCGTGGACGGCCACCTCGGGTGTCATCACGAACTCGTCGAGCCAGGCGGCCCGGACCGGCAGCTACAAGGCCTGGCTGGACGGCTACGGCAGCACCCACACCGACACGCTGTCGCAGTCGGTGAGCATCCCGGCCGGGTGCGCCGGCTACACCCTGTCGTTCTGGCTGCACATCGACACGGCCGAGACCACCACGAGCGTCGCGTACGACAAGCTGACCGTGCAGGTCGGCTCGACCACCCTGGCGACGTACTCGAACCTCGACAAGGCGAGCGGCTACACGCAGCGCAGCTTCAACCTGGCCGCGTACGCCGGGCAGACCGTCACGCTGAAGTGGACCGGGGTCGAGGACGCCTCGCTCCAGACCAGCTTCGTCGTCGACGACGTGACGCTCCAGGTCGGCTGAGCGACCCGGGCGGGGTGGGCCGCGAGCCCGCCCCGCCCGCGCTCAGGTGACCGGCAGCGCCTTGGTGCCGCCGCCCTTGAGCGAGCGGGTGAGCGTGCGGTCCTCGACCCAGAGGAAGCACTGCACGCCGCGGTCGCCGTCCTGCCACTCCTCCTTGTAGGGGTGGTAGATGATCGTGCCGGCGCGGTAGACGAGGTCGCCGTTGTTCGGCACCTTGACGTACTTCGCGATCAGCCCGCGGCAGCCCTTGTGCGCCCGCAGCGGCGTGCGCTCGAACTCGGCGTAGCTGATGTCGGGGAAGTCGTAGACCCCCACGAACTCGGCGTGGTGCTTGGCGGTGCAGGCGACCGGCTTCATCTCCTCCACGTGGTCCTTGCGGAGCTTCGGCTCGTAGCAGCCCAGCGCCAGCGGCGAGCCGGGCTTCAGCGCGTTCCGCAGGGTGCCGCGGCGCGCGACGACGCTGCCGTCGTCCAGGCTGGCCACCTCGGAGACGTCGCAGCGGAACCAGCGGGCTCCGCCGGTCCAGGCCGGGGCCGACGGGAAGACCACCGACAGCCGCAGCCGCCCCGAGCGCCACTCGGCGCCGACCGCCTTGTCGACCTGCTCGCCGCACTCGGCGTGGGCGGTCCGGGTGCCGGTCGAACCGGCGCGCGGGGGAGTGCCGCGCCCGGCGTCCGGGCCGGTCAGGGTGCCCACGTGCAGCGTCTCGGCGCGGTGCGTGGTGGCGCAGTCGACCGGGTTCCAGCCGCTGAGGTAGCCGATGTCCTGGACGGTGGGGTGGCAGGTGCCGGCCTGCGGAACGAACGCCACCGGGGCGGCGAGGGCGGGCCATTCGTCGGTCAGGTCGCGGTCGACGCCGGCCGGCGCCCCGCAGCCGCCGAGCGCCAGCGCGGCCGTGACACCCACGGCGACCGCCGCCCACCATCGCCGCATCGCGACCGACCTCCCCGTCGTCCCTGGTCGCCCGACCGGCGCGGAGCGCCGGGCACGCCTCGGCGGTGCAGCATACGGCACCGGGGGCTCAGCCGACGGGTAGTCCCGCCGGACCCGCCCCGCGTACCGAGCGGGTCAGCCTCCGGTCGTCGCTCCACAGGAAACAGCGCACCCCCCGGTCACCCTCCTCCCACTCCCGCTGCGACGGCGGGTAGAAGATCGATCCGGCCCGGTACGGCAGGTCGGCGTTGTTCGGCACCGCGGCGAAGGCGGCGATCAGCGCCATGCAGCGGCGGTGCACCTGCGGGGCGGCCCGGGTGAAGTCCGCCCAGCTCATGTCCCGTTCCTCGAAGACGCCCACGAACTCGGCGCGGTGCGGCTCGGTGCACAGCACCGGGGCCATGTAGTTGAGGTTCTCGCCGATCAGCTTCGGGTCGAAGCAGCGGTGCACCAGGGGGCTGTCGCCCACCATGGCGCCGCGCAGGCTGCCAGCCCGGTTGATCGGCCGGGTGTTGTCGATGCTGTCGGTCTCGGCCAGGTCGCAGCGGAACCAGCGGGCGCCGGCCACCCAGGCGGTAACCGGGGGCAGCGCGATGTTCAACGTGAGCCGGGCGGTGTGCCAGTCCCCGCCGATCACCTCCCGGGCCCGCTGGTCACACTCGGCGCGGGCGGTGCGCAGCGCGGGTGAGCCCGGCTCCGGCCGCGCGCCCTGGGCGGCCGGCCCGGTGAAGGTGCCGACGTGCACCGACTCGGCCAGGTGGCTGCCCGCGCAGTCGACCGTCTCGTAGGTGGCGGCCTGCACCACGGCGGTGAGCCGGGGCAGGCACGCGTCCGTGGCGGGTACGAACAGGCGCGGCGCCGGAAGTGCGGCCCAGTCGTCGGTGAGGTCCCCGTCGGCGCGGTGCGGCGGGACACAGCCGGTCAGGGCCACCGTCGCCGTGCCGGCCAGCGCCAGCGCCAGGAGCCACCGTCGCATCGTCCGCCCTTCCCGGGAGATGACAGCCGGTCGCCGCGGCCGTGCGGTGTTCCCCGCGGCCGGGCGTGCAGCATACGTGACAGTCCCTGTAGGAGTTTCGCCCTGTTTCGATCGATCGGCCAGTCACGGATGCCTATTCGTGCCGACTTTCCGTGCCGGACCGCCCGATTCTGCACCGCGGGTCACGGCCGGGTCACAGCGGGCTGCCGGCGGAGCCGCGCTGCCGACGGCGGGTGACCGCCTTCGTACACTGGCCCGGTGACCGTACCGCCGCTGATCGTCGCGCCCAGCATCCTGGCCGCCGACTTCGCCCGCCTCGCCGACGAGGTCCGCGCCGTCGAGCACGCCGCGGACTGGTTGCACGTGGACGTCATGGACAACCACTTCGTGCCCAACCTGACCATCGGGCTGCCGGTGGTGCAGAGCCTGCGCGCGGCGACCCAGCTGCCCTTCGACGTGCACCTCATGATCGAGGACCCGCGCCGGTGGGCGCCCGGATACGCCGATGCCGGGGCGTACAACGTGACGTTCCACGCCGAGGCGTGCGACGACCCGGTGGCCCTGGCCAAGGACCTCCGCTCGGCCGGGGCGAAGGCGGGGCTGGCGATCGACCGGGACACCCCGATCGAGCCGTACCTGGAGCTGCTGCCGAGCTTCGACACGCTGCTGATCATGACGATCAAGGCCGGCTTCGGCGGCCAGCGGTTCATCCCGCAGTTGCTCGACAAGGTGCGCACCGCCCGGCGGCACGTCGCGAGCGGCCACCTGGAGCTGCGCATCGAGGTCGACGGCGGGATCGCGGCGGACACCATCGAGCAGGCCGCCGCGGCCGGCGCCGACGCCTTCGTGGCCGGCACCGCGGTCTACGGCGCCGACGACCCGGCCGAGGCGGTCCGCCGGCTGCGCGGGCTGGCGGAACGCGCGGCGACCGGGGCCTGAGATGGACCCGGCCGGCGACCGACCCGACGTGATCCTGGTCGTCGACGACGACGAGGACATCGCCCGCTTCGTCGAGTTCAACCTGCGGCTGCACGGGTTCGAGGTGCTGCACGCCGGCGACGGCCAGGAAGCCCTCGAGGTCATCGAGCGGCACCGGCCGGACCTGGCCGTGGTCGACCTCATGATGCCGCGGATCGACGGCCTGGAACTGACCCGCCGGCTGCGCGCCGACCCGATGACCTCGGCCCTGCCGGTGATCATGCTGACCGCCAAGGGCATGACCTCCGACAAGGTCAACGGCCTCAGCGCGGGCGCGGACGACTACCTCGTCAAGCCCTTCGACACCGCCGAGCTGGTCGCCCGGGTCAGCTCCACGCTGCGCCGCAACAAGGAGTTCCGGGAGGTCTCGCCGCTGACCGGGCTGCCCGGCAACAGCCGGATCCGGCGGGAGATCAGCGACCGGGTGCGCAGCGGCGTCGACTACGCCGTCGGCTACATCGACATCGACCGGTTCAAGAGCGTCAACGACCGCTACGGCTTCGTCTGCGGCGACGAGTTCATCTCGGCGCTGGCCCGCAGCCTGCACCGCGCGGTGGTCTCGATCGGCCTGCCGCCGGCCTTCCTCGGCCACGTCGGCGGCGACGACTTCGTCATCGTCTGCACCCCGTCCCAGGTCCGGCCGCTGACCAGCCGGGCCGTGGTCGACTTCGAGAAGGCCGCCGACGCCCTCTACGACGCGACCGACCGGGAGCGCGGCTTCGTCGAGCTGAAGGACCGGCGGGGGAACATCCGCCGGGCCGCCCTGGTCACCCTGTCCATCGGCGTCTCCCTGTCCGACTCCGGCAAACGGTTCACCGATCCCCTGGAGGCGATCGCCGTCGCCTCCGAGATGAAGACGGTCGCCAAGAGCCAGCCCGGGTCATACGTCGCGGTCGACCGCCGCCGGGGCGTGACGTGACGATCCGGCCCCGCTGTGAAGTAGCTCGCCTCTGTGGCGCGGGGCCCCGCCCGGCGTGTAAGACTTCCGGTGTACCCACCACGCGCTGGCGGGGCTCGGTGAAATTCCGAACCGGCGGTGATCCACGGTCCGACCGTGGTAAGCCCGCGACCCGGACGGCTTCGGCCGGACGGTGGACCTGGTGAGAATCCGGGGCCGACGGTTGGGGTGCGGCTCGTCCGCCCCCAGACAGTCCGGATGGGAGACAGCGCGCGGACGGGGAGGGCCCTGCCGGGCGCTGAGCACCCTCAGCCGCCGCGTGGGCTCCCCGGGGTCGGCTGTGCCGTCCCCGGACCTCCGCCGCCGCGTGTCCGCGGCACCCGTGCCGCACCGCTCCCAGGCCCGCCCGCGCGCGACCGGCGAGCGAGAGGGCAGGGCAGGCGATGGCGAGCGTCTCCGTGGACGAGGCGATGCGTCGCGCGATCGCGCTGGCCGCCCGCGGCCTCGGCGCGACCAGCCCCAACCCGGTCGTCGGCTGCGTCCTGCTGGACGCCGACGGCGAGGTCGCCGGCGAGGGCTTCCACGCGTACGCGGGCGGACCGCACGCCGAGATCGTCGCGCTGGCGCAGGCCGGCAAGCGCGCCCGGGGCGGCACCGCCGTGGTCACCCTGGAACCCTGCGACCACACCGGCCGCACCGGCCCCTGCAGCCACGCGCTCATCGCGGCCGGCGTCGGCCGCGTGGTGGTCGCCGTCCCGGACCCCAACCCGGTCGCCTCCGGCGGCGCGGCCACCCTGCGCGCCGCCGGCATCCAGGTCGAGCTCGGCGTACGCGCCGAGGAGGCCGAGGCCGGCAACGTCGCCTGGCTCACCTCGATGCGCCGCGGCTGGCCGTACCTGATCTGGAAGTACGCGGCCACCCTCGACGGGCGCTCCGCGGCAGCCGACGGCACCAGCATGTGGATCACCTCGGAAGCGGCCCGGATCGACGTGCACGCCCTGCGCGGCACCGTCGACGCGGTGATCGCCGGGGTGGGCACGGTGCTGGCCGACGATCCCCGGCTCACCGCCCGCAACCTGCGCGACGGCACCCTGGCCATCCGGCAGCCGCTGCGGGTGGTGGTGGACAGCTCGGGGCGTACCCCGGCGCAGGCCCGGGTCCGCGACGGCGCCGCCCGGACCTGGGTGGCCACCGCCGCGGAGGTCGGCGCGGGCCCGGACGGCCGGGTCGACCTCGCGGCCCTGCTCGCGGAGCTGCACCACCGCGGCGTGCGGGCCGCGCTGCTGGAGGGCGGCCCCACCCTGGCCGGGGCGTTCCTCGCCGCCGGCCTCGTCGACAAGATCGTCGGGTACGTCGCGCCGAAGCTGCTCGGCGCCGGCCCGACCGCGTTGCTGGACGCCGGCGTGACGACCATCGCCGACGCCATCGACCTGGAGCTCACCGACGTTACGCAGGTCGGTCCCGACCTGCGGATCACCGCGCTGCCCCGGAAGAGGGAGGCCTGACATGTTCACCGGCATCGTCGAGGAACTGGGCGAGATCGTCCGGACCACGGAGACCGGGGGTGACTCGGCGCTGGTCGCGGTCCGCGGCCCGCTGGTCACCTCGGACGCCCGGCACGGCGACTCCATCGCGGTCAACGGGGTCTGTCTCACCGTGGTCGACGTCGACAGCGGGACCTTCACGGCCGATGTGATGGGGGAGACGCTGCGGCGCACCGCGCTCGGCGCGCTGCGCCCCGGCGACCCCGTCAACCTGGAGCGGGCCGCCGCGCTGAACAGCCGCCTCGGCGGCCACCTGGTGCAGGGGCACGTCGACGGGGTCGGCGAGGTGCTGTCCCGGGAGCCGGCCGCCCAGTGGGAGACGGTCCGGTTCCGGCTTCCCGGCGGGCTGGCCCGGTACGTGGTGGAGAAGGGCTCGATCACCGTCGACGGCATCTCGCTGACCGTCGCGGAGGTCGGCGACGACTGGTTCTCCGTCGGCCTGATCCCCACCACCCTCAAGCTCACCACCCTCGGCGCCAAGGGCGTCGGCGACCCGGTGAACCTCGAGGTGGACGTGCTGGCCAAGTACGTCGAGCGGCTGCTCGGCGACCGCGTGGGCGGAGGCGACCGGTGACCGGCCCGCTCGGCTGGCTGCTCGACGCCCAGGTGCACGTGGCCGGCTCGCCGGTGCTGGTCCGGGAGATCGTCGGCAACGTCTTCGGCCTCGCCTCGGCGCTGCTCGGGCTGCGCCGGGTGGTCTGGGCCTGGCCGGTCGGCATGATCGGCAACGCGCTGCTGTTCACCGTCTTCCTCGGCGGGGTGTTCGCCACCCCCCAGGCGCACGACCTCTACGGCCAGGCCGGCCGGCAGGTCTTCTTCTTCGCCGTCAGCGTCTACGGCTGGTGGCGCTGGTCGCGCAACCGCCGCTCCGGCGGCGGGGAGCAGCCGGCGGTCGTCCCGCGCTGGGCCACCTGGCGGGAGCGGCTCGGCCTGCTCGCCGCCGCGGCGGTCGGCACCGCGGCCGCGTACCCGGTGCTGGCCGTGCTGGGCTCCTGGGGGCCGCTGCCGGACGCCTGGATCCTCGTCGGCAGCCTCCTCGCCACCTATGGCATGGCCCGGGGCTGGGTGGAGTTCTGGCTGATCTGGATCGCCGTCGACGCCGTCGGCGTGCCGCTGCTGCTCCAGGGCGGGTTCTACCCGTCGGCCGCCATGTACCTGGTCTACGGCGGGTTCTGCGCCGCCGGCCTGTACGCCTGGTGGCGGACCTCCCGCGCCACCCCGCCCGCCCGCACCCCGATCCCGCCGACGTACTCGGAGGCCGTGGCATGAGCAGCTTTGGCAGCATCGAGCAGGCGGTGGCGGACATCGCCGCCGGCCGGCCCGTCGTGGTGGTGGACGACGAGGACCGCGAGAACGAGGGCGACCTGATCTTCGCGGCCGAACTGGCCACCCCGGAGCTGGTCGCGTTCATGGTCCGCTACACCTCCGGCTACATCTGCGTGCCGCTCACCGAGAGCGAGTGCGACCGGCTGGACCTGCCGCCCATGCACCACACCAACCAGGACCGCCGGGGCACCGCCTACACGGTGACCGTGGACGCGCGGGAGGGGATCAGCACCGGCATCTCCGCGGCCGACCGGTCGCACACCATCCGGCTGCTCGCCGCCGCGTCGACCGACCCGACCGACCTGGCCCGCCCCGGGCACGTGGTGCCGCTGCGCGCCCGCGAGGGCGGGGTGCTGCGCCGCCCCGGGCACACCGAGGCGGCCGTGGACCTGACCCGGCTGGCCGGGCTGCGCCCGGCCGGGGTGCTCTGCGAGCTGGTCAACGACGACGGCACCATGATGCGCCTGCCCGACCTGGAGAAGTTCTGCGCCGAGCACGGGCTGACCCTGGTCACCATCGCGGACCTGATCGCGCACCGGCGGCGCACCGAGAAGCAGGTCGAGCAGGTCGCCGAGGCGCGGATGCCCACCCCATACGGGGTGTTCCGGGCGCTCGGCTACCGCGCCGAGCACGACACCGCCGAGCACGTGGCGCTGGTCATGGGTGACCTGGGCGACGGGAAGGACGTGCTGGTGCGGGTGCACTCCGAGTGCCTCACCGGGGACGTCTTCGGCTCGCTGCGCTGCGACTGCGGCCCCCAGCTGCAGGCCGCGCTGGCCCGGGTGGGGCAGGAGGGCCGGGGCGTGGTGCTCTACGTGCGCGGGCACGAGGGGCGCGGCATCGGCCTGCTGCACAAGCTCCAGGCGTACCAGCTCCAGGACCAGGGGCGGGACACCGTGGACGCGAACCTCGACCTGGGGCTGCCGGCCGACGCGCGGGACTACGGCACCGGCGCGCAGATCCTCTACGACCTCGGCGTCCGCTCGATGCGGCTGCTGACCAACAACCCCGCCAAGCGGGCCGGCCTGGAGGGGTACGGCCTCACGGTGAGCGGCCGGGAGGGGCTGCCGGTGCGGTCCAACCCGGAGAACGTGCGCTACCTGCGCACCAAGCGGGACCGGATGGGCCACCTCCTGGAGGGGCTGGACGAGGTGACCGAGGCGCCGATGGGCCGCCCGGTGGCCGGCGACGAGATCGGAGCGTAGACATGGCGGGATTCGGCGAACCGGGCGTGGCCGCGGTGGACGCCGGCGGGCTGACCGTCGGCATCGTGGCGGCGCGCTGGCACGGCGACCTCACCGACCACATGGTCGACCGGGCGGTGGCCGCCGCCGAGGCGAGCGGCGCGCGGGCGGTCGTGGCCCGGGTGGCCGGCTCGGTCGAGCTGCCCGTGGTGGCCCAGGCCATGGCCCGCCGGTACGACGTGGTGGTCGCGCTCGGCGTGGTGGTGCGGGGCGCCACCGCGCACTTCGACTACGTGTGCCAGTCGGTCACCGAGGGGCTGACCCGGGTGGCGCTGGACGAGGGCAAGCCGGTGGCGCACGGGGTGCTCACCGTGGAGACCATCGAGCAGGCCCGGGACCGGGCGGGGCTGCCCGGCTCGGCGGAGGACAAGGGCTGGGCGGCCACGGTGGCGGCGCTGGACGCCGCGCTGGCCATCCGCGGCCTCGACGCCACCAGCGGCCACCGGGTCGGCTTCGCCTGATCCGGCCGCCCGCTGCCCGGCTTGGCCCCGCCGGCCCGGACACGGGTCCTGGATCTCCCGGGCGATCGGCACGTGGATGGTGCCGACTTCTCCCCGCCTGTCGAGCTGATGTCACCAACGACTCACCGCGACAGGGCCGGTCGGCCCACGAGTACCCGGCCGGCACGGCCGTCGGGAGGCCTGCGCCGCGTCCTGGTGAGTCGTTTCCGACGTCAGCTCGACAGGCGCCCACGAGCTACCGCCGGCTGCCGGAGGCCCGCCCCTGCTCCCCGGCCCCGCCAGGTCGCCGGGCGAGCCCGGCCTCCGATGGGCGGTGACGGCCCCGACAGCGTCGAGCATGCGCAGCCGGAGCGGGTGCGCGAAGGCGCGCAGGGGCCCACGATGTGGTCGGCCGACCCGGGGGGAGGCGTCACCCGGGGCGGCTGGAAGAATCGCCTTCCGTGAAGACGTTCGAGGAGTTGTTCGCCGAGCTGCAGGCCAAGGCCGCCGCCGGCGCCCCGGGCTCGGGCACGGTCGCCGCCCTGGAGAAGGGTGTGCACTTCATCGGCAAGAAGGTCGTCGAGGAGGCGGCCGAGTCGTGGATGGCGGCCGAGCACGAGGGCCCGGAGCGGGCCGCGGAGGAGATCTCCCAGCTGCTCTACCAGACCCAGGTGCTGATGCTGGCCACCGGTCTCGAGCTGAAGGACGTCTACCGACATCTCTGAGTGCCCCGTCCGCTGATCACCTGATCGATCGAAGGAGCACTCCATGCTGCGTGTCGCCGTACCCAACAAGGGCGCCCTGGCCGAGTCGGCCGCCGGGATGCTGCGCGAGGCGGGCTACCGCCAGCGCACCGACCCGAAGGACCTGGTCTGCCGGGACGAGCCCAACGACATCGAATTCTTCTACCTGCGCCCCAAGGACATCGCCACCTACGTCGGCTCCGGCGACCTGGACGTCGGCATCACCGGGCGGGACCTGCTGGTCGACTCGGGCGCGCCGGCCGAGGAGGTCGTCGACCTCACCTTCGGCCGGGCCACCTTCCGGTTCGCCGCCCGCCCCGACGACGTGGACTCGGTGCAGCAGCTCGGCGGGCGCCGGATCGCCACGGCGTACCCGGGGCTGGTCGAGCGGCACCTGGCCGACCTGGGCGTGAAGGCCGAGGTCATCCGGCTGGACGGCGCGGTGGAGAACGCCATCCGGCTCGGCGTGGCCGACGTGGTCGCCGACGTGGTGGAGACCGGCGCGACGCTGCGCCAGGCCGGTCTCGTGGTCTTCGGCGAGCCGCTGCTGCGCTCCTCGGCGGTGCTGGTCCGCCGGGCCGGCGCGCCCAGTGGCTCCCAGCAGGAGCAGCTGCTGCGCCGGCTGCACGGCGTGCTGGTGGCCCGCCGCTACGTGATGCTCGCCTACGACGTGCCGGCCGGCCTGCTGGACCGGGCCAGCTCGCTCACCCCGGGCATCGAGTCGCCGACCGTCTCCCCGCTGCACCGCGAGGGCTGGGTGGCCGTGCAGGCCATGGTGCTCCGCGACGACGTCCACCGGATCATGGACGAGCTGTACGAGCTGGGCGCGCGGGCCATCCTGGTCACCAACATCCACGCCTGTCGCCTGTGAGGCCGCTGCCGGTCCCGGCCGCCCTGGCCGTGGTCGTCCTGGGCGGGGTGGCCTCGGCCGCGCAGGGCGTGGTCAACTCCGAGCTGGGGGAGCGGGCGGGCGACCCCCTCGTCGGCGCCATGGTCAACAACCTCGGCGGTTGCCTCGTCGTGCTGCTCGGGCTGGTCACCGTCCCGGCCATGCGCACCGGGCTGGCCGGGCTGCGCCACTCCGGTCTGCCCTGGTGGGCCTACCTGGGCGGGCTGGGCGGCGCCGCGATCGTGGTGATCGGCCCGATCGTGGTGCCGGCGCTCGGGGTGGCGGTCTTCACGATCGCCCAGGTGGCCGGGGGCAGCCTCGGTGGGCTGGCCGTCGACCGGGCCGGCCTGGCCGCGACGGGCCGGCTGCGGCTCACCGCGCCCCGGGTCGTCGGTGCGCTGCTCGGGATCGGCGCGGTGACCATGGCCCAGCTCGGCCGGCCGGTCGGCGACCTGGCCGTCGGGCTGGTGCTGCTCTCGGTCGTCGGCGGCCTCGCCGTGGCGCTGCAGTCCGCGCTCAACGGCCGGGTCGCCGCCGCGGTCGGGCCGGCCGCCGGGCTGGCGCTGAACTTCGCGGTCAGCACCTCGGTGATCGCCGCGGTGGCGGCGCTGGCCGGTGCCCTGGCCACCCGCCCGGACTGGCCCGCCCAGTGGTGGCTCTACGTCGGCGGCCTGTTCGGCGTCGGCATCGTGCTCGCCCTGCTGGTCGGCGTCCGCGCCGCCGGGGTGCTGCGCACCGGCCTCGCGCTGGTGGCCGGGCAGCTCGGCGGGGCCCTGGTGCTGGACGTGGCGGTCCCCGGCGGCGCCGGGGTGCGCCTGCCCGTGCTGGCCGGGGCGGTGCTCACCGGGGTGGCCGTGGTGGTGGCCGGCGTGCGGCGGCGTGCCCCGCGCCGTGTGGCGGCGGAACGCGAGCCCGAGCCGGATGGCAGACTGGTTTCGTGAGTGATTCGGTGGTGACCGTGCGGCCGCGGCGGGTCCGGGTGGTCTGCTGGGCGTCGGCCGTCACGCTGCTGGTGGTGTTCAGCCTGGTGGCCACCTCCCTGACCGGCGCGACGGGCGACGGCTACGGCAGCTTCCAGCGGGGCGACCAGCTCGCCATGGTGGGGCTGGGTGTCTTCGGGGCCCTGGGCTTCCTGCTCTTCACCCGCCCCCGGGTGGTGGCCGACGCCCGGGGTGTCCGGGTCCGGAACGTGATCGGCTCGTACGAGCTGCCCTGGGAGGTGATCCGCGGGGTCCGGTTCGACCGGGGCGCCCCGTGGGCCAGCCTGGAGCTGCACGACGACGACCTGCTGCCGATGGTCGCGCTCCAGGCGGCCGACAAGGAGCGGGCCGTGGAGGCCGTCCGCGCCCTGCGCCGCCTGCACCAGGCCCACCTGGCCGCCCTGGCCGGCGATCCGGCGACCCCGCGCTGACCCGGTTTGGGGCGGGCTGCGCCGAGGGTGTAGTGTTGCGGGGTCGACCAGACTGCCCTGCGGGCGGTCCTGAAGCGGAGCGCCTGCTCCCACCCGAGTCGCCCCCGTAGGTGGCCGGGTCCCGGTCTCCCGGTTCCGGGCACGTCCCGGTCCCGGATGCGCGATCCTGTGATCGTGCCGACCGGTCGAGTGGGCCCTGGCATACGCCGGGGCCTTCTGCTTTCCGGGTCGGCTCCCGTCCGGGAGCCAGCGGAGTCGGCACCGTAGGAGACTCGACTCGAGGAGGCCCCATCAGCGTCGAACCACGCGTGAACGAGCAGATCCGGGCACGTGAGGTCCGACTGGTCGGCCCTGAGGGTGAGCAGGTGGGCATCGTCCCGCTGGAGCGCGCCCTGCAGCTGGCCGCGGACGTCGACCTGGACCTGGTCGAGGTTGCGCCGATGGCGCGCCCGCCGGTGTGCAAGCTCATGGACTTCGGCAAGTTCAAGTACGAGAGCGCACTGAAGGCGCGCGAAGCGCGGCGTAACCAGCAGCAGACCGTCATCAAGGAGATGAAGCTCCGGCCGAAGATCGACCCGCACGACTACGAGACCAAGAAGGGTCACGTGGTGCGGTTCCTGAAGGCGGGCGACAAGGTCAAGGTGACGATCATGTTCCGCGGTCGCGAGCAGAGCCGCCCGGAGCTGGGTTACCGGCTCCTGCGCCGGCTCGAGTCCGAGATCACGGATCTGGGATACGTCGAGGCCGCGCCGAAGCAGGACGGCCGAAACATGATCATGGTTCTCGCTCCGCACCGGGCCGTGAAGGCCTCCGCGGTCGCCGCCACGGCGTCCCGCGGTGGTCCTCGGGACCGGGCCGCGGAGGAGTCGGCCGCCCCGGCAGGTGGCGAGACCCCGGCGGCCGGCGAGACCGCAGCAGCCGGTGAGACCGGCCCGACCGCTGACACCAGCGGCCAGTAACAGGGAGAGACGTTCCACATGCCGAAGATGAAGAGCCACACGGGTATGGGCAAGCGGGTCAAGGTGACCGGCAAGGGCAAGATCGTCGCCCAGCAGGCCGGCCTCCGCCACAACCTGGAGAAGAAGCCCTCCACCCAGACCCGTCGGCTGACCGGCACGGTCGAACTGGCCAAGGCCGAAACCAAGCGCATCAAGAAGCTGCTCGGCCGCTGACGCGCGCCACCTGAACCGAAGAAGGAGTTGAGATGGCACGCGTCAAGCGGGCTGTGAACGCCCAGAAGAAGCGTCGTACCCTGCTGGAGACCGCGAGCGGCTACCGCGGTCAGCGCTCCCGGCTCTACCGCAAGGCCAAGGAGCAGGTGCTGCACTCGATGCAGTACTCCTACCGGGACCGTCGCGACCGCAAGGGCGACTTCCGGCAGCTCTGGATCCAGCGGATCAACGCCGGCGCCCGGGCCAACGGCCTGACCTACAACCGGCTGATCCAGGGCCTGCGCCTGGCCGGCATCGAGGTCGACCGCAAGATCCTGGCCGACCTGGCCGTCAACGACGCCGCGGCGTTCGCCGCGATCGTCGAGCTGGCCCGCGCCGCCGTGGCGGCCGAGGGCACCGGTGGCGCCGCGGCCCAGGCCGCCTGACCCACCCGTACCAGCAGATCGAGGCGTCTCCCATGCCGTCAGCACCGCACGGGAGGCGCCTCGACGCTGTTCCCGGCCCGTTCACCCCGCGTACCCCGCGGGTGGTCGCCGCCCGCCGGCTCCAGCGCCGGCGGGACCGGGAGGCCACCGGCCGGTTCCTGGCCGAGGGCCCGCAGGCCGTCCGCGAGGCGCTCGCCCGCGCCGGCACCGTGGTCGAGCTGTTCGGCACCCCGGCCGCCCTGGACCGGCACGCCGACCTCGCCGCGCTGGCGGCCCGGTCCGACGTACCGGTCTCCGAGGTCACCGACGAGGCCCTCGCCGCGCTCGCCGAGACGGTCGCGCCGCAGGGGCTCGTGGCCGTCTGCCGGCACCTCGACGTGTCCCTGGACGCCGCCCTGGCACGCGGGCCGCGCCTGGTCGCGGTGCTCGCCGAGATCCGGGACCCGGGCAACGCCGGGACCGTGCTGCGCACCGCCGACGCGGCCGGCGCGGGCGCCGTGGTCTTCGCGGGCGACGCCGTCGACCCCTACAACGGCAAGTGCGTGCGGTCCTCCGCCGGCAGCCTGTTCCACGTCGACGTGGTCCGCGCCACCGACCCGGTCGCCGTGGTCGCGGCGCTGCGGTCCGCCGGGCTCACCGTCCTCGCCACCACGGGGTACGGCGACAGCGACCTCGACGACCTCGCCGACGCGGGCCGGCTGGCCGCCCCGACCGCCTGGCTCTTCGGCTCCGAGGCGCACGGGCTGCCCGAGGAGCTGACCGCCGCGGCCGACGCCCGGGTCCGGGTGCCGCTGCACGGGCGCGCCGAGAGCCTGAACCTGGCTGCGGCCGCGGCCGTCTGCCTGTACGCTTCAGCCAGAGCACTGCGCCGACCCGATGGTCCGCGCGGCCACACAGCAGGGGAGTCAGCCGGATGATGAACGCGCCTCGGCGTTCGTTTAGCCAGCCCGCCGGTGTCGGCGGGCGGCGGGCCTGACCCTTCCTCCTGCGCGATCTCCCACCGGCGGGCTGCGGCGAAGCCGCGCGTCCGTAGACTCGCCTAGCCGCCCGTGAGGGCCGGCGCCGCCGTGAGGGAGTGCCCGTACGCCATGAGCTACCGCAACGATCCGTACGACCCGAAGCAGGTCGCCCTGCTCGATCCGGACGCCCTGGGCGCGGCCGTGGCCGACGCCGAGAAGGCGTTCGCCGCCGCCGCCGACCCGGACGCGCTGACCGCGCTGCGCCCGGCGCACCTCGGGGACCGGTCCCCGGTGTCCCTCGCGCGCCGGGAGATCGGCGCGCTGCCGCCGGCCGCCAAGTCCGACGCCGGCAAGCGGGTCAACGAGGCCCGCCGCGCCATCGAGACCGCGTACGCGGCCCGGCAGGAGGTCCTGGAGCGCGAGCAGGCCGAGCGGGTGCTGGTCGAGGAGCGGGTGGACGTCACCCTGCCCTACGACCGCCGGCCGCGCGGCGCCCGCCACCCGCTGAGCACCCTCATGGAGCAGATCAGCGACCTGTTCGTCGGGATGGGCTACGAGGTGGCCGAGGGCCCCGAGGTCGAGCTGGAGTGGACCAACTTCGACGCGCTGAACATCCCGGCCGACCACCCGGCGCGCGGCCTCATGGACACCTTCCACATCGCACCGCAGGAGGGCACCGCGGTAGCGGCATCCGGTGGCGCAGCGAGTTCGGGCCTTGTTCTTCGCACCCACACCTCGCCGGTGCAGGCGCGCACCATGCTGACCCGCAAGCCGCCGATCTACGTGGTGGTGCCCGGCCGGGTCTACCGCACCGACGAGCTGGACGCCACCCACGCCCCGGTCTTCCACCAGGTCGAGGGCCTGGTGGTCGACAAGGGCATCACCATGGCCCACCTGCGCGGCACGCTGGACCACTTCGCGCGGGCCATGTTCGGCGAGGGCGCGAAGACCCGGTTCCGGCCGCACTACTTCCCGTTCACCGAGCCGTCCGCCGAGTTCGACGTCTGGTTCCCGGAGCACCGGGACGGTCCGCAGTGGGTCGAGTGGGGCGGCTGCGGCATGGTGAACCCGCGGGTGCTGCGCGCCTGCGGCATCGACCCGGAGGTCTACTCCGGATTCGCCTTCGGCATGGGCATCGACCGGACGGTCATGTTCCGGCACGGGGTCAGCGACATGCGGGACATGGCCGAGGGCGACGTGCGGTTCACCCGCGCGTTCGGGGTCTGACGGTGCGGGCACGAGTTACGGAGACGGTGGTTTAACAGTCATGCGAGTTTCTGTCAGTTGGCTGCGGGAGTACGTCGACCTCCCGGCCGACCTGCCCACCGGCGACCTGGAGCAGGCGCTGGTCGACCTCGGCATCGAGGTCGACTCGGTGGTGGACCTGCGGGAGACCGTCACCGGCCCGCTGGTGGTCGGTGAGGTGCTGGAGATCGAGGAGCTGACCGGCTTCAAGAAGCCGATCCGGTTCTGCCGGGTGGACGTCGGCGCCGCCAACGGCACCGGCGAGCCGCAGGAGATCGTCTGCGGGGCGCGCAACTTCGCCCAGGGCGACCGCGTCGTGGTGATCCTCCCCGGCGGTGTGCTGCCGGGCGACTTCCACATCGGCGCGCGCAAGACCTACGGGCGCAACTCCAACGGCATGATCACCTCGGCCAAGGAGCTGGGCCTGGGCGACGACCACTCGGGCATCATCGTGCTGCCCGAGGACAGCCCGGCCAAGCCCGGCGACGACGCCCGCCCGGTGGTGGGCCTCGACGACGTCGTGGTCGAGCTGGAGATCACCCCGGACCGCGGGTACGCGCTCAGCGTCCGGGGCATCGCCCGCGAGCTGTCGCACGCCCTCGGGGTGCCGTTCCGCGACCCGGCCGACATCCCGGCCCCGGGCGCGACCGCCGAGCCGGCGTACCCGGTCGAGGTGCGCGACACCGTCGGCTGCGACCGGTTCGCCGCGCGGATGGTCCGCGGCGTCGACCCGACCGCGCAGACCCCGGGCTGGATGTCCCGGCGGCTCACCGTGGCCGGCGTCCGCAGCATCTCGCTGCCCGTCGACATCACCAACTACCTGATGCTCGAACTCGGCCAGCCCATGCACGCCTTCGACGCGGACCGGATCACCGGCCCGCTGGTGGTCCGCCGCGCCGAGGCGGGGGAGAAGCTGACCACGCTGGACGGTGTCACCCGCACGCTGGTCGCCGAGGACATGGTGATCTGCGACGACACCGGTCCGATCTCGCTGGCCGCGGTCATGGGCGGCGAGACCAGCGAGGTCGTCGCCACCACCACCGACGTGCTCTTCGAGGCGGCGCACTGGGACCCGGCCATGGTCGGGCGCACCGCGCGGCGGCACAAGCTGTTCAGCGAGGCGGCCAAGCGCTGGGAGCGGGGCGTCGACCCGGCGCTGCCGCTGGTCGCGCTGGAGAAGGCGGTCCGGCTGCTCGCCGAGCACGCCGGCGGCACCGTCGGCGCCGAGATCCTCGACCTCGACCACGTCCGGCCGCGTACCCCGGTGGCCCTGCCCGTGGACCTGCCGTCGCGCCGCGTCGGCGTGGCGTACCCGCCGGAGCGGGTCGTGGAGCTGCTGGAGCAGGTCGGCTGCGCGGTCACCCGGGGCGCCGACCGGCTCGGCGACGACCCGGGCGAGACGGGCGTTGCCGCCGCGGCCGGTGATGAGGTCCTGAGCGTCACCCCGCCGACCTGGCGGCCCGACCTCACCGACCCCGCGGACCTGGTCGAGGAGGTGGTCCGCCTCGACGGCTACGACCGGGTGCCGTCGGTGCTGCCCACGGCACCGCCCGGCCGCGGCCTCACCCCGTCGCAGCAGCGCCGCCGGGCGGTCGCCCGGTCGCTCGCCGAGCGCGGGTACGTCGAGGTCCTGGCGCACCCGTTCGTCTCCGCGGAGCTGGCCGACCAGCTCGGCCTGCCGGCCGACGACCCGCGCCGCCCCGCGGTGCGGGTGGCCAACCCGCTGTCCGAGGAGGAGCCGCTGCTGCGCACCACGCTGCTCGGCCCGCTGCTCGGCATCCTGAAGCGCAACGTCGGCCGGGGCCAGCGGGACGTGGCGATCTACGAGATCGGCGTGGTGTTCCACCCGCGTCCCGGCGCGGGTGCCCCGCCGGCCATGGGCGTCGACCGGCGCCCCACCGACGAGGAGTTCGCCCGCGCCGACGCCGTGGTGCCGGCCCAGCCGCGGCACGTCGCCGTGGCGCTCACCGGGGAGATGGAGCCGACCGGCTGGTGGGGCGCGGGCCGTCCGGCCGGCTGGGCGGATGCCGTCGAAGCGGGCCGGACGGTGCTGGCCGCCGCCGGCATCCCGGCCGACCGGGTCACCGTGCGGGCCGCCGAGCGCGCCCCCTGGCACCCCGGCCGCTGCGCCGAGCTGCTGGTGGACGGCACCACCGTCGGGTACGCCGGTGAACTGCACCCCACCGTGGTGGCCACGCTGGAGCTGCCCCGGCGGACCAGCGCCATGGAGCTGAACCTGGACGCGCTGCCCGAAGCGCCGGTGGTGTCTGGTCCGGCCGTCTCCACGTTCCCGCCGGCCCTCATCGACGTGGCGCTCGTGGTGGACGAGTCGGTGCCGGCCGCCGAGGTGGAGCGGGCCCTCGCCGAGGGGGCCGGCCCGCTGCTGGAGGACGTCCGCCTCTTCGACGTGTACGCGTCCGAGCAGCTCGGCGCGGGCCGCCGGTCGCTGGCGTACAAGCTGACGTTCCGCGCCCCGGACCGGACGCTCGCGGGCGAGGAGGCGGTGGCCGCCCGCGACGCGGCGGTGGCCGAGGCGGCCCGCCGCTTCGGCGCCACCCTGCGCGGCGCCTGACGGCACACCGGACGGGCCCCACCCACCACGGGTGGGGCCCGTCCGCGCGCTCAGCCGGTGTAGGGCAGCGTGATCCGGGAGGAGTCGCCGACGCCCAGTGTCGTCGGGGTGCCGCCGATGGCGTTCCACACCTCGACCCGCACCGTGCCGCCGGTCAGGTCGCCGAGGGCGCCGGTGGCGGAGCGCAGCCCCTGGGTCTGCCGGTAGTGCTCCCAGCCGGGTACGGGATCGGTGGCGAAGTAGGCGTACGTCTCCACCCGGTCCCAGCCGCCGTCGCCGGTCCGGTCGTACGAGACCCGCACCTGGACCCCGTCGCCCACGGCGGTGCCGGCGTCGACGGAGAGGTCGAAGGCGGTGGCCCCGCCCGTCCACCGGGCGGTGACACCCCGGGCCGTGAAGACCTGCGGGTTGGTGGGCGTGCCGTCGTGGTTGCCCCCGGCCGCGGCCACGCTCACCGTGCCGGGCGCCCCGGTGGCCGGGTCGAGCCCGCCGCCGGCCCGCAGGTAGCGGGTGGCGCTGAACGGGCCCGGGGTGGCCGTGGCCGACGGGCTGGGCGAGGGGCTCGGGCCGCCGCCGGGGCCGAACGGGCTGAGCGTGATGCCGGCGGCCCGGGGGTCGCCGTCGTGCACGAGCGATTCCTGGTTGAGCACGTCGTCGAAGGCGAACCCGTACGCCTTCCCGTCGGCCATGTTGGCGTGCACGATCCGCGAGTAGTGGTTGGTGAGCGTGCCGCGGTAGAAGTCGGCCGGCCCGCCGGAGGGCTGCACGTCGAGGGTGCCGAGCGTGGAGCGGTGCAGCGCGGCGCAGAGGGTCCGGGCGATCGGGCCGACCACCAGGTCGTTGGGGGCGGCCAGCGCGCCGTCGCAGCCCCACACGTCCGCGCTGGACGGCCGGCGGAACGTCGCCACCTGCCGGCCCGCGCCGTCGGTGAAGGTGAGCACGTCGCCGCTGGTCCGCCCGTAGTAGCGCACACCCGGCTGGTCGGTGAAGGGCACGACGGTCAGGGTCCGGGTCGCGTACGCCTGCCAGGCGGAGGCGATGTAGGGGTCGAGGTAGGTGCGGCTGAACAGCCCGGCGTCGGCGGCCTTGCCGGGGGCGAGCACCCGCAGCATCGTGCCGTCGGAGCGGGTCTGCACCGCGCCGCTCCAGCCCGCCTGGGCGCGGATCGCGGCGATGACCCGGTTGCGCCCGTCGTCGACGGGTTGCCCGGTCCGCCGGATGGTCCCGGTGGCGCCCGTGACGCTCACCGCGTGCGGCACGGCGAACATGTCCACCTGCGAGCTGTTGAGCCAGAGCCCGGCGTCGTTGTAGGTGAACTCGGACCAGTCGAACAGCAGGTCCCGGTTGGGGTCGCCGGCCGCCCAGGGCGCGGGCTGGACCAGGCCGTCCGGGGTGAGGAAGAGCTTGAGCTTGGCGCCGAAGGAGAAGTAGACCCGGCCGGAGAGGTTGCGGGGCAGCCGCAGCACCGTGCTCGCCCCGTTGGCCGGGCCGGGCACGGCGACGTCCGGTGCGGGGGTGGGCGGCAGTCCACCGGCCGGCCAGGGTGTGAAGGCGCCGCCGGCGGTGACGTACCCGAGCCGTCCGGTGGCCAGGTCGGTGCCGAGGACGTACAGCCAGGTGGGCTCGGTGCGGCCGGTGGCGTTGGTGACGGTCAGCGGGAGCAGGGCGGGGCCGGTGGCGCGGGCCAGCGAGGCGGCCGCCACGGCGCCGGTGGTGGCCAGCGCGAGCGCGAGCAGGGCGCGCAGCAGTGTCCGGGGGGTGGGCACGGGGGGCTCCTTCCACCCGCCGCGGCCTGCGGCGGGCGCGGGGTGGTGGGCATGGTGGGGTGGCGCGGACGCGGGCGGGACGACCCGAGAGAGCGCTCTCTCAGCATCGGGTAGGCATAAGCAACTGTCAATGCAATGGGCCTCCGTGCAGTCTCATGCGCCACACCGTATGAACTTGCAGCAGCGGATCATCGCTGCTAGCCTTCGTTGCATAGTCATGCGGAGGTGAGTATGGGCATTCGAGTCGCGGTCGCGGGCGCCAGCGGGTACGCCGGCGGCGAACTGCTCCGGCTCCTCGCCGGGCACCCCGAGTTCGAGCTGGTCACCGCCACCGCCCATGCGTCCGCCGGCCGGCCCGTCGCCGCCGTACACCCGCAGCTCGCCGGGCTGGACCTCGTGTTCGGGGCGACCGACCCCACCACCCTGGCCGACGCGGACCTGGTGTTCCTGGCGCTGCCGCACGGGCAGTCGGCGGCCCTCGCCGCGGCCCTGCCCGGTGCGGCCAAGGTGGTCGACCTCGGCGCGGACCACCGGCTGCGCGACGCCGGGGCGTGGGCCCGCTACTACGGCGGCGACCACGCCGGCGCCTGGACCTACGGGCTGCCCGAGCTGCCCGGCCAGCGCGCCGCGATCGCGGCGTCCGCCCGGGTCGCCAGCACCGGCTGCTACGCGGTCGCCACCACCCTGGCGCTCGCCCCGCTGATCGCCGCCGGGGCCGTCCTCCCCGCCGACGTGGTGGTCGTCGCCGCGTCCGGCACCTCCGGCGCCGGCCGGTCCGCCAAGCCCCACCTGCTCGGCAGCGAGGTGATGGGCGACCTGTCGCCCTACAAGGTGGGCGCCCACCAGCACGTGCCGGAGATCAAGCAGGCCACCGGCGCGACCAGCCTCTCCTTCACCCCGGTCCTGGCCCCCATGCCGCGGGGCATCCTGGCCACCGTCACGGCCGTCCCCACCGGCGGCGCCGACCCGCGCGAGGTGCTTGCCGCCGCGTACGCCGACACGCCCTTCGTGCACCTGCTGCCCGAGGGGACGTGGCCGCACACCGCCGCCACGGCCGGCTCGAACTCCTGCCACCTCCAGGCCACCGTCGACGCCGACTCCGGCCGGGTGATCGTGGTCAGCGCCATCGACAACCTGGGCAAGGGCGCGGCCGGCCAGGCCGTGCAGAACGCCAACCTGATGTTCGGCCTCCCCGAGACCACCGGCCTGTCGACCTTCGGAGTCGCACCATGACCGTCACCACCCCCCGGGGCTTCCGCGCCGCCGGCGTGGCCGCCGGCCTCAAGGCCAGCGGCGCCGGCGACGTCGCCCTCGTCGTCAACGACGGCCCCGACGCCGGGGTCGCCGCCGTCTTCACCGCCAACCGCGTCAAGGCCGCCCCGGTGCTCTGGAGCCAGCAGGTCGTCCGCGGCGGCGTGGTCCGCGCCGTGGTGCTCAACTCCGGCGGCGCCAACGCCTGCACCGGCCCGGCCGGCTTCCAGGACACCCACGCCACCGCCGAGCACACCGCCGCCGCGCTCACCGCCAGCAGCCCCCGGCTCATGGTCGGCGCCGGCGAGGTGGCGGTCTGCTCCACCGGCCTGATCGGTGAGCGGCTGCCCATGCAGAAGCTCCTCCCGGGCGTCCGCGGCGCGGTGCGCGGCCTGTCCCGCGACGGCGGTCACCCGGCCGCCGAGGCGATCATGACCACCGACACCCGGCCGAAGACCACGGTGGCCCGGGGGAGCGGCTGGACCGTCGGCGGCATGGCCAAGGGCGCCGGGATGCTCGCCCCGGCCATGGCCACCATGCTCTGCGTGCTGACCACCGACGCGGTCGCCGGGCCGGAGACCCTGGACGCCGCGCTGCGGGCCGCCACCCGGGTCACCTTCGACCGGGTCGACTCCGACGGCTGCATGTCCACCAACGACACGGTGCTGCTGCTGGCCAGCGGCGCCTCCGGCATCGAGCCCAGCGTCGCGGAGCTGACCGCCGCGGTGACGGCCGCGTGCCACGACCTGGCCCAGCAGCTGATCGCCGACGCCGAGGGCGCCACCAAGCAGATCGCCATCGAGGTGGTCGGCGCCGCGAGCGAGGACGAGGCCGTCGAGGTGGGCCGCTCGGTGGCCCGGAACAACCTGGTGAAGACCGCGCTGTTCGGCAACGACCCGAACTGGGGCCGGATCCTCGCGGCCGTCGGCACCACCGCCGCCGCGTTCGAGCCCGACGGCGTGGACGTGGCGGTCAACGGCATCTGGGTGTGCCGGGGCGGCGCCGCCGCCGAGGACCGGGCCAAGGTCGACCTCGCGGGCCGGGACGTCACCATCCGCATCGACCTGCACGCCGGTGACGCGGCGGCCACCATCTGGACCAACGACCTGTCGCACGCGTACGTCCACGAGAACTCGGCGTACTCGACATGAGCCTCACCGCCGACCTCACCCGGGCCCAGGCCAAGGCCGAGACGCTGATCGAGGCCCTGCCCTGGCTGGCCCGCTTCTCCGGCGCCACCGTCGTGGTCAAGTACGGCGGCAACGCCATGGTCGACCCCGAGCTCCAGCGGGCGTTCGCCGCGGACATGGTCTTCCTCCGGTACGCCGGCCTCAAGCCGGTCGTCGTGCACGGCGGCGGGCCGCAGATCTCCGCCATGCTCGGCCGGCTCGGCATCGCCAGCGAGTTCAAGGGGGGCCTGCGGGTCACCACCCCCGAGGCCATGGACGTCGTCCGGATGGTCCTCGTGGGGCAGGTCGGCCGGGAGCTGGTCGGGCTGATCAACGCACACGGCCCGTTCGCCGTCGGCCTCTCCGGCGAGGACGCCGGGTTGTTCACCGCGGTGCGCCGCCCCGCGTACGTGGACGGGGAGCCGGTGGACGTCGGCCAGGTCGGCGACGTGGAGTCGGTCGACGTCTCCGCGGTGGCCGACCTCATCGCGGCCGGCCGCATCCCGGTCATCTCCACGGTCGCGCCGGACGCCGACGGGGTCCTGCACAACCTCAACGCGGACACGGCCGCCGCCGCGCTGGCCGTCGCCCTCGACGCGCGCAAGCTGGTCGTCCTCACCGACGTGCCCGGCCTCTACGCGGACTGGCCCGACACGGCCAGCCTGGTCAGCGAGATCACCACCGACGACCTGGCGAAGCTGCTGCCGTCCCTGGAGTCCGGGATGGTCCCCAAGATGGAGGCCTGCCTGCGGGCGGTGCGCGGGGGAGTGCCCGCCGCGCACGTCGTCGACGGCCGCGTCGCCCACTCCACGCTCCTCGAAGTGTTCACCTCGGAAGGATTCGGCACGATGGTGGTGGCGGAATGAGCACGCTCGTGCAGCGGTGGGGCGCCACCATGATGGACAACTACGGCACCCCGCCGCTGGCGCTCGTCGCCGGCTCCGGCGCCGTCGTGGTCGACGAGGCCGGTCGGGAGTACGTCGACCTGCTCGGCGGCATCGCGGTCAACGCCCTCGGCCACGCCCACCCGGCCGTGGTGGCCGCCGTGTCCAAGCAGGTCGCCACCCTCGGCCACGTGTCGAACCTGTTCGTCGCCGAGCCGCCGGTGGCCCTGGCCGAGCTGCTGCTCGCGCTGGCCGGCCGGCCCGGCCGGGTGTTCTTCGCCAACTCGGGCGCCGAGGCCAACGAGGCCGCGTTCAAGCTGTCCCGGCTCACCGGGCGCACCCATGTGGTGGCCACCCACGGCGGCTTCCACGGCCGCACCATGGGCGCCCTGGCGCTGACCGGCCAGCCCGCCAAGGCCGACCCGTTCCGCCCGCTGCCCGGCGAGGTCACCCACGTCCCGTACGGCGACGCGGCCGCCCTGGCCGGGGTGGTCACCGACGCCACCGCCATGGTGATCGTCGAGCCGATCCAGGGGGAGAACGGCGTCGTCGTGCCGCCGCCCGGCTACCTGGCCGAGGCCCGCCGGATCACCGCGGCGCACGGCGCGCTGCTCGTGGTCGACGAGGTGCAGACCGGCATCGGCCGCACCGGGCACTGGTTCGCCCACCAGGCCGACGGCATCGAGCCGGACGTCGTCACCCTGGCCAAGGGCCTCGGCGGCGGGCTGCCGCTCGGCGCCTGCCTGGCCTTCGGGCGGGCCGCCGACCTGCTCACGCCCGGCTCGCACGGCACCACGTTCGGGGGAAACCCGGTCAGCTGCGCCGCCGCGCTCGCCGTGGTCGCCACCATTGCCAACGAGGGGCTGCTCGACCACGTGAAGCGGATCGGGGAGCGGCTGCGGCGCGGCGTCGAGGGGCTGAACCACCCGCTCGTCGCCGAGGTACGCGGCGCCGGCCTGCTGCTGGGCATCGTGCTCGACGCGCCGGTCTCCGGCGCGGTGACCGGCGCGCTGCGCGAGGCGGGCTTCCTGGTCAACCCGGTGCAGCCGGGCGTGGTCCGGCTCGCCCCGCCGCTGATCCTCGACGCCGGCCAGGTCGACGCCTTCCTGGCCGCACTCCCGGCCGCCCTCGACGCCGCGGCCCCGGCCGCCGCCCCCACGGAGGTTTCCGCATGACCCGGCACTTCCTCCGCGACGACGACCTCTCGCCCGCCGAGCAGGCCGCCGTGCTCGACCTGGCCGCCCGGATGAAGGCCGACCGGTACGCCCACAAGCCCCTCGCCGGCCCGAGGTCGGTGGCGGTGCTCTTCGACAAGCAGAGCCTGCGCACCCGGATCTCCTTCGACGCCGGCATCGCCGAACTGGGCGGGCATCCGCTCGTGGTGGACACCCAGGTCACCCACTTCGGCCGGGGCGAGACCCTCGCCGACGCCGGCCGGGTGCTGTCCCGCTACGTCGCCGCGATCGTGCTGCGCACCCACGGCGACGACCGGATCGCGGAGGTCGCCGCGCACGCCACCGTGCCGGTGGTCAACGCGCTCACCGACACCTACCACCCCTGCCAGCTCCTCGCCGACCTGCTCACGGTCCGGGAACGCTTCGGCGGCACCGCCGGCCGCACCCTGGCGTACGTGGGGGACGCGGCGAACAACATGGCCCATTCCTACCTGCTGGCCGGGGCGACCGCCGGGATGCACGTGCGGATCGCCGGCCCGGCCGGCTTCCACCCGGACCCCGAGATCGTCGCCCGGGCCGAGAAGATCGCGGCCGGCACCGGCGGTTCGGTGCGGGTGCTCACCGACCCGGCCGAGGCGGTCTGCGGCGCCGAGGTGATCGCCACCGACACCTGGACCTCGATGGGCCAGGAGTCCGACGGCCAGGACCGGGTCACGCCGTTCCTGCCCTACCAGGTCAACGACGCGCTGCTCGGCCACGCCGTGGCCGAGGCGATCGTGCTGCACTGCCTGCCCGCCCATCGGGGCGAGGAGATCACCGACGAGGTGCTCGACGGGCCGCACAGCGCGGTCTTCGACCAGGCGGAGAATCGCCTGCACGCCCAGAAGGCGCTGCTGACGTTTCTCCTGGAGGCATCCACACCATGACCGCCCCGCTGACCCGTACCGCCCGGCACGCCCGCATCGTCGAGCTGATCCGGGACACGGCCATCCACTCGCAGACCGAGCTGGCCGACCTGCTCGCCGGCGACGGCATCCAGGTCACCCAGGCCACCCTCTCCCGCGACCTCAAGGAACTCGGGGCGGTCACCGCCCGCGGCGGCGACGGGCGGGGCGTCTACCTGATCCCCGAGGACGGCCACCGGCCGCTGCGCGAGGCCGAGGCGGCGCCGGCGCGCCTCGTCCGGCTGCTGCGCGAGCTGCTCAACGGGGTCGACTCCAGCGGCAACATCGCCGTGCTGCGCACCCCGCCGGGCGCAGCCCACTATCTGGCCAGCGCGTTGGACCGAGCGGGCCTGTCCGAGATCGTCGGCACCATCGCCGGCGACGACACCATCCTCGTCGTGGCCCGCGAGGCCGACGGCGGCGCCGCGTTGGGCGACAAGCTCGCCGCGTGGGCCCGCCGGGAAGAGAACATTGAAGGGAGCACCACACCATGACCGAGCGGGTCGTCCTGGCGTACTCCGGGGGTCTCGACACCTCCGTCGCCATTCCCTACCTGGCCGAGCAGACCGGCGCCGAGGTGATCGCGGTGGCGGTCGACGTCGGCCAGGGCGGCGAGGACCTGAACGCCATCCGGCAGCGCGCGCTGGACTGCGGCGCCGTCGAGTCCGAGGTGGTCGACGCGCGCGACGAGTTCGCCGCCGAGTACTGCCTGCCGGCGATCCGGGCCAACGCCCTCTACATGGACCGCTACCCGCTGGTCTCCGCGCTGTCCCGGCCGCTGATCGTCAAGCACCTGGTGGCCGCGGCCAAGAAGCACGGCGGCACCATCGTGTCGCACGGCTGCACCGGCAAGGGCAACGACCAGGTCCGCTTCGAGGTCGGCCTGAGCGCGCTCGCCCCCGACCTGAAGATCATCGCCCCGGCGCGGGACTTCGCCTGGACCCGGGACAAGGCCATCGCGTTCGCCGAGGAGAAGGGCCTGCCGATCGACGTGTCGGCGAAGTCGCCGTACTCCATCGACCAGAACCTGTGGGGCCGCGCGGTCGAGACCGGCTTCCTCGAGGACATCTGGAACGGCCCGATCGAGGACCTGTACTCGTACACCGCCGACCCGGCCGAGCCGCGGGACGCCGACGAGGTGGTCATCACCTTCGACGCCGGCGTGCCGGTCGCCGTCGACGGCGAGACCGTCACCCCGTACCAGGCGATCCTGGAGCTGAACCGGCGCGCCGGCGCCCAGGGCGTCGGCCGGCTCGACATGGTCGAGGACCGCCTGGTCGGCATCAAGAGCCGCGAGGTCTACGAGGCGCCCGGCGCCATCGCGCTGATCGCCGCGCACCAGGAGCTGGAGGCGGTCACCGTCGAGCGGGACCTGGCCCGGTTCAAGCGCGGCGTCGACCAGCGCTGGGGCGAGCTGGTCTACGACGGTCTCTGGTTCTCGCCGCTGAAGAAGGCCCTCGACGCGTTCATCGACGACGCCCAGCAGCACGTCTCGGGCGAGGTGCGGCTCACCCTGCACGGCGGCCGGGCCACCGTCACGGGCCGGCGCTCCGAGGCCAGCCTCTACGACTTCGGCATGGCCACCTACGACACCGGGGACACCTTCGACCAGTCCCTCGCCAAGGGCTTCGTGCAGCTCTGGGGCCTGCCCAGCAAGATGGCCGCCGCGCGGGACGCCCGGCTCGGCGGGGCGCAGTCTTGACCTTCACAATGGGTGGGGTGGACGACAAGAGCCTGACCGAGAACAGCGCCCCCGCCAACCGGACGAGCCTCTGGGGAGGCCGGTTCGCCGGCGGCCCCGCCGAGGCGCTCGCACGGCTGTCGGTGAGCGTCCAGTTCGACTGGCGCCTCGCCCCGTACGACATCGCCGGCTCCCGGGCGCACGCCCGGGTCCTGGCCGGCGCCGGCCTGCTCGACCCCGACGAGCTGGGGCGGATCCTGGCCGCGCTGGACGACCTGGAGGCCGCCTGCGCCGCCGGGACGTTCCGCCCGACCGTCGACGACGAGGACGTGCACACCGCCCTGGAGCGCGGGCTGCTGGAACGGCTCGGCAGCCTCGGCGGCAAGCTGCGCGCCGGCCGCTCCCGCAACGACCAGGTCGCCACCGACCTGCGGCTCTACCTGCGCGACCACGCCCGCGGCGTGGCCGCCCGCCTGGTCGAGCTCGCCGAGGCCCTGGTCGAGCAGGCGGAGCGGCACGTGGACACCGCCGCGCCCGGCATGACCCACCTCCAGCACGCCCAGCCGGTCACCTTCGGGCACTGGCTGCTCGCCCACGTGCAGCCGCTGCTGCGGGACCTGGAGCGGCTGCGCGACTGGGACCACCGGTGCGCCGTGAGCCCGCTCGGCGCCGGCGCGCTCGCCGGTTCCGGCCTGCCGCTGGACCCGGTGGCGGTCGCCAAGGAGCTGGGCTTCCGCACGTCCTTCGCCAACTCGATGGACGCGGTGGCCGACCGGGACTTCGTGGCCGAGTTCCTCTTCGTCACCGCGATGATCGGCGTGCACCTGTCCCGCCTCGGCGAGGAAGTGGTGCTCTGGACGTCGCAGGAGTTCGGCTGGGTCGAGCTGGACGACGCGTTCGCCACCGGGTCGTCGATCATGCCGCAGAAGAAGAACGCGGACATCGCCGAGCTGGCCCGGGGCAAGTCCGGCCGGCTGGTCGGCGGTCTGATGAGCGTGCTCACCATGCTCAAGGGCCTGCCCATGACCTACGACCGGGACATGCAGGAGGACAAGGAGCCTGCCTTCGACGCGGTCGACACCCTGGAGCTGCTGCTGCCCGCCCTCGCCGGGATGATCTCCACGATGACGGTCCGGGTGGACCGGCTGGTGGCGACCGCGCCGTCGGGCTTCTCGCTCGCCACCGAGGTCGCCGACTGGCTGGTCCGGCGCAACGTGCCGTTCCGCGACGCGCACGAGATCACCGGCCGGCTGGTGGCGCTCTGCGCGGCCCGCGACTGCGCCCTGGACGAGGTCTCCGACGACGACCTGGCCGCGGTCAGCGAGCACCTCGACCCCTCGGTGCGGGACGTGCTCTCGGTGCGCTCGGCCCTGGCCGCCCGGACCACCCCCGGCTCCACCGGCCCCGGGCCCGTGGCCGACCAGCTCGCCACCGCGGCGGACAAGCTGACCGGCTGGCGGGACTGGGCGGCCGAGCGGGTCGTGCCCCGCTGAGTCCGACGCCCCGCGCGGTGGCCCGGCCGCCGCGCGGGGTCAGGCCGTGGGGCGCTCACGCTTGGGCAGCTTCGCCACCACCGCGTCGTACGACCCGTCGAGCGCCTCGCGCAGCTCGTCGTCGGGGATGTCGCCGTCGAGCCGCAGCGTGTTCCAACCCGAGCGGCCGATGTAGGGGGAGGGGCGGGCGTCCTCGGGGAACCGGTGCACCCACTCGTCGGCGACCTCGCGGGACGGGCCGCACTTGACCCCCACCCGCGCCTCGCCGTCCGCCGACCCGAGGAAGGCGAAGATCCGGCTGCCCACCTTGACCACCTCGTCGCCCTCCCACGGCTGGTCCAGCCAGGCGCCCGGCTTGGCCAGGCAGTAGGACAGCATCTCCTCGCGCGTCATCGCATCCCTCCCGTGCCGGTCACCGGCACAGTCTGACCCGCGGCTGTGACAGCCCGCCCGCCTCAGTCGCCGGTGCCGGTGCGCACGGTGAGCCGCTCGTAGCGCTGCCGGGCCGCCTGGGCGCTGCCCAGCCCCAGCCCGAAGGCGATGGCCTGCCAGGTCATGCCCCGGCCGCGGGCCACCTGCAGCAGCCCCGCCTCCAGCGCGTCGACCTCGGCGCGGACGTGCGGGATCAGGGTCAGCGCGGCCATCAGGTCGGCCTGGTCGACCGGCTCCTCGCCCTCCGCCAGCTCCGCCCCGCCCGCGAGCGCCATCACCAGCGTCGCCGCCTCGTAGGCGTCGGGGACGTCGGGGTGCGCGTAGCGCCGGCGGCGGGCGTCGGTGCCGGCGTGCCGCTCGGCGATCCGCAGCAGCGCCGCGTAGTTGCGGTGCGCCCGGGCCTGGGCAGCATCCGGAGCGGTGAACGGGTCGTTGTCCATGGTGACCATGTCGTCGATCCCACACCCTTGAACGGCATTTTGTCAACACCCCGTTGAAAGCAACTTGCGCTCACCTTCGGGAATCCGGCTAGGGTTTCCCGGTGACCGCGACCGACCTCTCCGCTCTCTCCGACCTGCTCGCGGGCCCGGTGGTTCCCGCCGCCCGCGGGTTGCTCGGCTGCCGGCTCACCGGGCACGGGGTCACCGTGCGGATCACCGAGGTCGAGGCGTACGCGGGCACCGCCGGTGACCCGGCCTCGCACGCCCACCGGGGTCGCACCCCGCGCAACGCGGTGATGTTCGGCCCCGCCGGGCACGCCTACGTCTACTTCACCTACGGGATGCACTGGTGCGTGAACGTGGTGACCGGACCGGACGGCGAGGCCTCGGCCGTGCTGCTGCGGGCCGGCGAGGTGGTCGACGGCCTCGACGTGGCCCGGGAGCGCCGC
The DNA here is from genome assembly GCF_009671205.1 of Micromonospora terminaliae. NCBI lineage: Bacteria > Bacillati > Actinomycetota > Actinomycetes > Micromonosporales > Micromonosporaceae > Micromonospora > Micromonospora terminaliae. The sequence goes on from NZ_CP045309.1 coordinate 1,177,750, forward strand.
CCGGCCGTACGCAAGGATGTGGATCTCGCGCGCGGGCCCGCCCGGCTGTGCGCGGCGCTCGGCATCGACCGGTCCGTCTACGGCGCCGACCTGCTCGGCGACGGTCCGGTCCGGCTGCGCCTCCCGCTCTTGCCGGTGCCCGACGCGGCGGTCACGGCCGGCCCCCGGGTCGGTGTCACCGGCGCCCACGACGTGCCCTGGCGCTTCTGGATCACGGACGACCCGACGGTGAGCGCCTACCGGCGGCACGTGCCCCGGACCCGACGCTGACTCGCGCTCGGCGCGGCGGGCCGGAATCCTGTCGGTGGGTGTGGCGATAATCACGGCACCCGTCGACGAGGGAGGACCGGCATGACCACGTTGCTCGCTATCGGCACCGGCAAGGGGCTCTTCCTGGCCACCAGCTCCGACCGCCGCGACTGGGCGCTGAGCGGCCCGCACTTCCCGATGACCGGTGTCTACGCGGTCGCCGTCGACAAGCGCCCCGGCCGGCCCCGGCTGCTCGCGGGCATGACCAGCTCACACTTCGGTCCCAGCGTGGCCACCAGCGACGACCTCGGCGGCTCCTGGCTGGAGCCCGAGCAGGCCCCGGTGGCGTTCCCGGCCGACACCGGGGCCAGCCTGAATCGGGTCTGGCAGCTCACGCCGGCCGGCCCGGACCAGCCCGACGTGGTGTGGGCGGGCACCGAACCGTCCGCGCTGTTCCGCTCCGACGACGGCGGGCGCAGCTTCAGCCTGGTCCGGGCGCTCTGGGACCATCCGCACCGCGAGCAGTGGGGCGCCGGCTTCGGCGGCCAGGCCGTCCACAGCGTGCTCCCGCACCCGCGCGACCCGGCCCGGATGGCGGTGGCCATGTCCACGGGCGGGGTCTACCGCACCGAGGACGCGGGCGCGACCTGGGCGCCCGGCAACACTGGGATCCGGGCGTACTTCCTGCCCGACGAGTGGCCCGAGTTCGGCCAGTGCGTCCACAAGATCGCCCGGGACGCCGGCGACCCCCACCGGCTGTACGCGCAGAACCACCACGGCGTCTACCGCTCCGACGACGACGGGCACACCTGGACCTCGATCGCGGCGGGCCTGCCCAGCGACTTCGGCTTCCCGATCGTCGCCCACCCGTCCCGTCCCGGCACCGTCTACGCCTTCCCGCTGACCGCCGACGGCGAGCGGTTCCCCACCGACCGGCGCTGCCGGGTCTACCGCTCGGCCGACGCGGGCGGGAGCTGGGAGCCGCTCACCGCCGGCCTGCCCGATGGGCCCTTCTATCCCTCGGTGCTGCGCGACGCCATGTGCGCCGACGACCACGACCCGGCCGGCGTCTACTTCGGCACCCGCTCCGGCGAGGTCTACGCCAGCGCCGACGAGGGCGACTCCTGGTCGCTGGTGGCCGCGCACCTGCCCGACGTGCTCTGCGTCCGGGCCGCGGAGGTCTGAGTGGTCACCGTGCTGCTGCCCGGCCCGCTCCGGTCCGAGGCGGGCGGGGAGAGCCGGCTGACCGTGGCCGCCGGCGGCACCCTGCGGGCGGTCCTCGACGAGGTGGCCGCCACCTGGCCCCGGCTGGCCCGCCGGATCCGCGACGAGCGCGGCGACCTCCGCCGGTACGTGAACGTCTACGTCGACGGCGAGGACTGCCGCCACACCGGCGCCCTGGACACGCCGGTCCCCGACGACGCCGAGATCCAGATCCTCCCGTCGGTGGCGGGCGGCTGACTCCCGGAGGGGGTGAGGTGGGCCACCCGGGGGCCGGCCGGGCGTGGAATAGTTGCTTCGTCAAATATGTTGTGCGGAGCGATTCCGGGCCGGAGGGCCCGGACCCCACGCAAGGAGCTGGTCATGCAGTTCGGGATTTTCACCGTCGGCGACGTCACGGTCGACCCGACCACCGGGCGGGCACCGTCCGAGCATGAGCGGATCAAGGCCATGGTGGCCATCGCGCAGAAGGCCGAGGAGGTCGGGCTGGACGTGTTCGCCACCGGCGAGCACCACAACCCGCCGTTCGTGCCGTCGTCGCCGACCACCATGCTCGGCTACATCGCGGCTCGCACCGAGCGGCTGCTGCTGTCCACCTCGACGACGCTGATCACCACCAACGACCCGGTGAAGATCGCCGAGGACTACGCGATGCTCCAGCACCTGGCCGGCGGCCGGGTGGACCTCATGATGGGCCGCGGCAACACCGGCCCCGTCTACCCCTGGTTCGGGCAGGACATCCGCAACGGCATCCCGCTCGCCATCGAGAACTACGACCTGCTGCACCGGTTGTGGCGGGAGGACGTGGTCGACTGGAAGGGCCGGTTCCGCACGCCGCTGCAGTCGTTCACCTCGACCCCGCGCCCGCTCGACGGCGTGCCGCCGTTCGTCTGGCACGGCTCGATCCGCAGCCCGGAGATCGCCGAGCAGGCCGCGTACTACGGCGACGGCTTCTTCGCCAACCACATCTTCTGGCCCAAGGAGCACACCCAGCGGATGGTCGCCCTCTACCGGCAGCGCTTCGCGCACTACGGCCACGGCTCGGCCGACCAGGCCATCGTCGGCCTCGGCGGGCAGGTCTTCATGCGGAAGAACTCCCAGGACGCGGTCCGCGAGTTCCGGCCGTACTTCGACAACGCCCCGGTCTACGGGCACGGGCCGTCGCTGGAGGAGTTCACCCGGGAGACCCCGCTGACCGTTGGCAGCCCGCAGCAGGTCATCGACCGCACGCTGGGCTTCCGCGAGTACGTCGGCGACTACCAGCGCCAGCTCTTCCTCATGGACCACGCCGGGCTGCCGCTCAAGACCGTCCTGGAGCAGCTCGACCTCCTGGGCGAGGAGGTCGTCCCGGTGCTGCGCAAGGAGTTCGACTCGCTGCGCCCGGCGCACGTGCCCGAGGCGCCGACGCACGCCTCGCTGCTGGCCGCGGCGGGCGGCGCCAAGGACAGCACCGTCCACGCCGTCGACGACGTCACCGGCAAGGCGCCCGAGGAGGACCGATGACCCGCCGGACGCTGACCGTGGTCTCGGCCGGCCTCAGCCAGCCCTCGTCGACCCGGCTGCTCGCCGACCAGCTCGCCGCGGCCGCCCGCGACGAGCTGGTCCGGCGCGGCGACGAGGTGGAGATCCGCACGCTGGACCTGCGGGAGTACGCCCACGACGTCGTCAACCACGTGCTCACCGGCTTCCCGCCGGCCGCCCTGCGCGACGCGCTCCACGCAGTGGCGGGGGCGGACGGGCTGATCGCCGTCACCCCGATCTTCAACGCCTCGTACAGCGGCCTGTTCAAGTCGTTCTTCGACGTGGTCGAGAAGGAGGCGCTGGCCGGCCGGCCGGTGCTGATCGGGGCCACCGGCGGCACGGCCCGGCACTCGCTCGCCCTGGAGCACGCGGTCCGGCCGATGTTCGCGTACCTGCGGGCGGTCGTGGTGCCCACGGCGGTCTTCGCCGCGCCGGAGGACTGGGCCGGCGACGGCGAGGACAGCGCGCTGCGGGCCCGGATCCGGCGGGCCGGCATCGAGCTGGCCGAGCAGGTCGACCGCAGACCGGCGGCGACCGGCCCGGCCGACCCGTTCGCGCTCACCACCAGTTTCGAGGACCTGCTCGCCGGCCGCGACCCGTCCTGACCCCGGCGGGCCGGCCCGCGACCTCAGTCGCCGGCCGGCTCGTACGGGTGGGCCACCAGCACCGGGCAGTGCGCGTGCTGCACCAGCGCCTGGCTGACCGAGCCGAGCAGCAGCCCGGCGAAGCCGCCCCGGCCGCGGGAGCCGACCACCACGAGCGCGGCCTCGCCGCTCGCCTCGATGAGCGCCTGCTCCGGGGACTCGCCCCGCAGGGGCCGCTCGACCACGTTCAGCACCGGGTGGTCGGTGCGGATCCGGGCGGCCGCACCGGCCAGCAGCTCCGCCGACTCGGCCTGCGCGGCCGCGGTGGCCTCGGCCGCGGCATCCGGCGCCACGGCGCCCCGCTCCGGCGTGCGGACGTGCACCAGCACCAGGTCGGCGTCCCGGCGGACCGCCTCGTCGGCGGCGAGCCGCACGGCGTTCCCGGCCGGCTCGGAGCCGTCCACCCCGGCCAGCACCGGCCCGCGTACCGGGATCGGCTGCTCGGCCGGGCGGACCACCAGCACCGGGCAGTGCGCGTGCTGCGCCACCTGGTTGCTGACCGAGCCGAGCAGCAGCCCGGTGAACCCGCCCACGCCCCGGCTGCCCACCACCACGAGCTCCGCCCGGCGGGACTCCTCGATGAGGGTGACGCCCGGGCCGCCGGCCACCTGGCGCACCTCCACCCGCAGCCCCGGATGCCGGTCGACCAGCTCGGCGGCCACCTGTTCCAGCATCTTCCGCGACTCCTCGGTGGGGGCGGGGACCCCGAGGTCGTACGGGTTCAGCGGCACGCCGTAGCCGAGCGGGTGCAGGTAGCCGTGCACCACGTGCAGCGGCCGGGACCGGGCCACGGCGGCCCGCGCGGCGTGTTCGGCGGCGGTGAGGCTGGTCGACGATCCGTCGACGCCCACCACGACTGGTCGGTTCATCGGCATCCCTCCGGTCGGCTCCGCCCATTGTCGACGACGACCCCGCCGTTCGAGCACGAACACGGCGGTCCGCGCCGGCCCGGGACCAACGGCCCTGCCGCCGCGGGCCGGACGGGGGTGCACTGGTGGGGACGACCCAGGACCCGTGGGAGGCGACCATGACCCCGCTGGAGATGCTCCGCGCACACCCCTTCCTCGCCGGGCTGCCCGAGGAGTGGCTGCCCCCACTGACCGGCTACGCCCGCCCGGTGGTCTGGCACACCGGGCACCGGCTGTTCCGCGCCGGGCAGCCGGCCGAGCGGTTCTGGCTGGTTCGCGGCGGCCAGGTGGCGCTGGACTTCCCGGTGCCCCGCCGTGGTGACGTGGGGATCGAGACGATCGGCCCGGGCGGGGTGCTCGGCTGGTCGTGGCTGTTCCCGCCCTACCGCTGGCAGTTCGGGGCGGTGGCCGCGCAGCGCAGCACGGCCGTCGAGTTCAACGCCGCGGGCGTACGCCGGCTCATGGAGTCCGACGACGCCCTCGGCCGGCAGCTCACCACCCGCTTCATGAGCGTCGTGGTGGACCGGCTGCACGCGTCCCGGGTGCGGCTGCTCGACCTGTACGGCTACCCGACGGCCCTGCCGCCGACCGGCTGACCGACCGTGTGCCGGTGGACCACCAGGTCGTCCACCTCCAGCCGGCCGATGCGCAGCTCCCGGATCACCGCCCGGCGGACGGCCAGGCGGGCGATCACCAGCCGGCCGATCGCCACGGCGCCGATCGCCGCCACGGCGAGCGCCAGCGGCGCGGCCGCCGTCGGGCCCAGGGCACGCGGGCCGGCCGCCGTCGGGCCGACCACGCGGGCGCGGAGGGTACGCACCCGGCTCCGCGGGCGCAGGAGCATCCTGTTCACCCGTGGATCGTCCGCTCCAGCCCGCTTCGTCCAGCGCCGATTCCGGCACCGGTCCACCGACCGGGTGACGTGACGTCGCCGGATCCTGTCGGTGGTCCCGCGTATCCTCCGCCCGTGACCAGTGACGTGCAGCTCCGCCCGGTGCGCGACGACGACCTGCCCCTGTTCTTCGCCCACGAGCAGGATCCGCAGGCCAACTGGATGGCCGCGTTCGGCCCGAAGGACCCGGCCGACCGGGCCGCCTTCGACGCCCACTGGGCGCGCATCCGGGCCGACCCGCGCATCGTCAACCGCACCGTGACCGTCGACGGCACGGTGGTCGGGCGCGTGGCCGCCTTCCCGGTGGGGGAGCGCACCGAGGTCAGCTACTGGATCGACTCCGCCCACTGGGGGCGCGGCCACGCCACCGCGGCGCTCGCCGCGCTGCTGCGGGAGCTGCCGCAGCGGCCGGTGCACGCCCGCGCCGCCAAGGACAACGCCGCCTCCCTCGCCGTGCTGCGCAAGTGCGGCTTCGTCGTGGTCGGCGAGGACTCGGGATACGCGGAGAGCCGCGGCGCCGACGTCGAGGAGTACGTCCTGGAACTGCCCGCCTAGCGGTTCATGCCGGCAGCCAGGGCCTGAGCCAGGGCCGAACGCCAGTCCTCCAGCGGCGGCAGCTTCGCGGCGGCCCAGCGTTCGTGGCCCAGCACGCTGTAGGCCGGACGGGAGGCGGGACGCCGGTAGCGGTCGCTGGTGGTCGGCCGGATGCGATCGGGGTCGAGGCCGCGCAGGGCGAACACGGCACGGGCGAGGTCGTACCAGGTCGCCTCGCCCGATGCGGTGCCATGGTAGGCGCCGGGAGCGGCCCGGCCGGCCAGCGCCGCGTCGGCCAGCGCGACGAGCCGCTCCGCCAGCCGGTACGACCAGGTGGGTTGCCCGCGCTGGTCGTTCACCACGTCGAGCCACTCGCGTTCCTCGGCCAGCCTCAGCATGGTCGCGACGAAGTTGGGTCCGTGTTCGCCGTAGAGCCAGGCCGTGCGCACGAGGTAGCCCGTGTGGGGAAGGAGCTTGGCGACGGCGAGCTCTCCGGCGAGCTTGCTGCGCCCGTACGCGTTGACCGGGAAGGTGGCGGCGTCCTCCGGGTACGGCTCGGTGGCGTCGCCGGGGAAGACGTAGTCGGTGGAGATGTGAATCATCCGCGCGCCCGTTGCGGCGCAGGCCCGGGCCAGGTGGGCGACCGCGTCGCCGTTGACGGCGGTGGCCACCTCCTCCCGCGTCTCGGCCCCGTCCACGTCCGTCCACGCGGCAGTGTTGATCACGAGGTCGTGCCCGGCGACAGTGGCGTGCACCGCGTCCGGGTCGGTGATGTCGAGTTCGGCGCGGGTGGTGGCGGTGACCGACAGGTCGGCTCGGGAGCGCAGTACGGCCACCACCTCCCGGCCCAGCATCCCGGCGGCGCCGGTGACGAGTAGCCGACTCATGCCGCCACGGCCGAGGTGCCGCCCGCCTTCAGCGGCTCCCACCAGGCCCGGTTGTCCCGGTACCACTGGACGGTCTGCGTCAGGCCGCGCTCGAGGTCGATGCTCGGAACGTATCCCAGTTCCTCCCCGATCTTGGTGATGTCCAGCGAGTAGCGGCGGTCGTGACCCTTGCGGTCGGCGACCGGCGTGACCCGGTCCCATCCGGCGTCGCAGGCTGCCAGCAGCCGGGCGGTGAGTTCCTTGTTGGTCAGCTCGGTGCCGCCGCCGATGTGATAGACCTCGCCGGCGCGGCCCTTCTCCTGGACCATCGCGATGCCGCGGCAGTGGTCGTGCACGTGCAGCCAGTCGCGGACGTTGCCGCCGTCGCCGTAGAGCGGGACGGTCCCACCGTCGAGCAGGTTGGTGACGAACAGCGGGATGACCTTCTCCGGGAACTGGTACGGCCCGTAGTTGTTGGAGCAGCGGGTGACCACCACGTCCATGCCGTGGGTGCGGTGGTAGGCCAGAGCCAGAAGGTCCGAGCCGGCCTTGGCGGCCGAGTACGGGGAGTTCGGTGACAGCGGCCAGGTCTCCGTCCAGGAGCCCTCGTCGATGGAGCCGTACACCTCGTCCGTGGAGACGTGCACGAACCGGTGCGTGCCATGGCGCAGCGCGGCGTCGAGCAGCGTCTGGGTCCCCAGCACGTTGGTGGTGACGAACGGCACGGCACCGGTGATGGAACGGTCGACGTGGGATTCGGCGGCGAAGTGGACGATCACGTCGTGATCGGCCACGACCTCGTCGACCAGCGCCGCGTCGCAGATGTCGCCCAGCACGAAGCGCAGGCGCGGATCCTCGCGCACCGGAGCGAGGTTGTTCAGGTTGCCCGAGTAGGTGAGCTTGTCCAGCACGGTCACCGCGGTGGGCTCGATACCGGGAACCCCGGCAGCGTCGCCACCGGGCCTCCCCAGCAGCATCCGCACGTACTCCGACCCGATGAAACCGGCTCCGCCGGTGACCAGGACTCTCATGGGTGACTACCTTCCGTGGGCGGCGGGGGTCGCACCGAAGTCTGGGGCGGCCGGCTGGGTCCGGCAGGCCGGATAGTCCGGCAGGTGGCCCGCTGCCCGCGCTTCGGCCAGGGTCGGGGCGGCGGCGTCCCGTGCCGACAGCAGCGGCGCCTCGGTCGGCCAGCTGATCGCCAGCTCGGGGTCGAGCGGGTGCACGGCGTGCTCCGCGGCCGGGTTGTAGGTGGTGGAGCAGAGGTAGCTGAGGGTGGCGTCGTCGGTCAGTGCGCAGAAGCCGTGTCCCAGGCCCTCGCTCAGGTAGACGGCGCGGCGGTCCTCGTCGTCGAGACGGACCGCCTCCCACCGCCCGAAGGTCGGCGAGCCCACGCGGACGTCCACCACCACGTCGATGACCGCCCCCCGGACGCACGTCACGTACTTGGCCTGGCCGGGGGGCACGTCGGCGAAGTGGATGCCACGGACGACCCCGTGCGCGGAGACCGAGAGGTTGGCCTGGGCGAGCCGCAGCGGATGGCCGACCACGGCGGCGAGCCGGTCGAAGCGGTACCACTCCAGGAACAATCCGCGGGGATCGCCGTGCTGCTGCGGGCTGATCTCCCAGGCCCCGTCGATGCTCAACGGCCGGATCTTCATCGGCGCACCTCCCGATTGTTCTGCTGGTCCACCAGGCCGAGCAGGTAGTCGCCGTATCCACTCCTGGACAGTGGCTCGGCCAGCGTCCGCAGCTGGCCGTCGTCGATCAGGCCGGCCCGCCAGGCGGCCTCCTCGACACAGCCGATCTTCATGCCCTGGCGTTCCTCGATGACCCGGACGAACTCGGCGGCCTGCATCATCGAGGTGAAGGTGCCGGTGTCCAGCCAGGCGGTGCCCCGGTCGAGCACCGTCACGGAGAGCTCGCCCCATTCGCGGTAGGTCTCGTTGACCGCCGTGATCTCCAGCTCGCCCCGTGCGCTCGGGGTGAGCTTGCCGGCGATGTCGACCACCCGGTTGTCGTAGAAGTACAGGCCGGGCACGGCGTAGCGGGACTTCGGTCGCGCCGGCTTCTCCTCGATCGACAGCACCCGCCCGGCCGCGTCGAAGTCGACCACCCCGTACTCGCCCGGGTTGGCCACCGGGTAGGCGAAGACCCGCCCACCGACCAGGTCGGCGTGGTCGGCGAGCTGCCGTCCGAGGCCGACGCCGTGGAAGATGTTGTCGCCCAGGATCAGCGCGACCGGCTCGTCGGCGATGAAGTCCGCGCCCAGCAGGAACGCCTGTGCGATGCCCTCCGGACGGGCCTGCGTGGTGTACGCCAACCGCAGGCCCCACTGGCTGCCGTCACCGAGCAGCCGCTGGAACTGGGCCTGGTCCTCCGGCGTGGTGATCACCAGGATCTCGCGTACCCCGGACATCACCAGCGTGGACAGCGGGTAATAGATCATCGGCTTGTCGAACACCGGCATCAACTGCTTGGAGACTGCCAGGGTGACCGGCCACAGCCGAGAACCGGTGCCACCAGCGAGAAGGATTCCGCGCATGTGGCGGAGGCTACCGGCCGAACGGCGTCATCTTGATGTGCTGTCAGCAATCACTTCTGACAACGCCCGAAAGTCGCGCCGATGCCCTCGACCGGTTGTCCCGGGTAACTGGACGGACCATTGTGAAACGCCGGTTCGGCGCCGTGTCCGGCACCGGGTGGCCGACGCCTTGTCGGCAATTCGACTTTGACTTAGAAATACCGAAAGCGACGCTGGCGCACTGAGTGGATGCTCAGCATGCTCTTAGCTTAGTCGGACTCGCCTTCGCATCCCCGGCATGGGGCGCCTGGATGTGAGGTATTCGCGGGTTCCGCAGCAACTCGGGCTGGACGGCGAGCCGACGGGGCAAACGGCTGGTCGCCCTGCGTACGTGGGGACGGTGTGCATTGCTGGATGTAGCGCAGGTCGTCGATGAAGAGGCAATTCGAGGCGGCGCGTCAGCGCCGCCTGGACATTCTGGCGCGCCAACCCGGACCGGCTGGCAGACTCGATACGTCGTCACACTGTGCGTGCTCGACCTGATGGTCGGAGTGGCGTCCGCGGCCGTGGCCCTGGTCGTCCGGTTCGGCTCGTCGACGGTCGAGTCCCACAACAACGGCCATCTGTGGGTCACCCTTGCTCTGCCGTTTGCCTGGATGGTCGCCCTCACCCTCAACCGAGCGTATGAATCACGTCATCTGTTCGTGGGAAATGACGAGTACGCACGAGTGTTCCAATCCGGACTCACGTTTAGCGCCGGCCTGGCGGTCGCCTCATTCGCGTTCGAATTCCCGCTCGCCAGGGGATACCTGATCATCGCGACTCCGCTGCTCGTCGTGGCCGGCGTCGGGATGCGGTACCTGGTTCGTCGGCGCCTGCACGGCTCCTGGGCACGTGGCGAGCGGCTGCACCGGGTGATCCTGGTCGGGCACGAGTTCCCCGTCGCCGAGATGGCCAAGCGGTTGCGACGCGAGCGCTTCCACGGCCTCGGCGTGATCGGCGCCTGCCTGCCGCAACCGGCCGCGTCCGTGGAGCGGTGCGAGCCTGGCCTGCCGCCGATCCTCGGGACGTTCGGGGATGTGGCGACCGCCGTGGCGCACGTGGGTGCGGACACGGTGGTCGTGCTCTCCTGCCCGGAGATGGCCGGAGCGGCGCTGCGCCGCCTGGGGTGGCAGTTGGAACGCGACGACGTGGACCTCATCGTGGCGAGCAACCTCGTCGACGTGGCCGGCGACCGCACCACGGTCCGCCCGGTGGACGGCCTGCCGATGCTGCACGTCGAGCATCCTCGGCTGAAGGGTGGCCGGCGGTTCGTCAAAGAGGTCTTCGACCGCGTGTCGGCGCTCGCACTGCTGATCCTCGCCGCCCCGCTGCTGTTGGCGATCGCCCTGGCGGTGCGGACCGGCCCGGGAGCCGGCGGTCCCGCTGTCTTCAGCCAGGTGCGGGTGGGTAAGAACGGCCGGCCGTTCACCATCTACAAGTTCCGCACGATGTACGTGGACGCCGAGGCGCGCCAGGCGGAGTTGCTCGACCGCAACGAATCCGACGGCGAGCTGTTCAAGATGCGGCACGACCCCCGGGTCACGCCGGTCGGACGGTGGCTGCGCCGGCTGTCGCTTGACGAACTCCCGCAGCTCGTCAACGTGCTCAAGGGCGACATGTCGCTGGTCGGGCCCCGGCCGCCGCTGCCTCGTGAGGTGGCCAACTATCCGTCCGACATGCGCCGGCGCCTGGTGGTCAAGCCCGGGCTCACCGGGCTGTGGCAGGTCTCCGGCCGGTCCGACCTGTCGTGGGAGGAGTCCATCCGGCTCGATCTGTCATACGTGGAGAACTGGTCGCTGACGATGGACCTGGCCATCCTGGCCCGCACGCTCAGCGCCGTCGTCCGGAGCTCCGGAGCCTACTGACCGCACCGTTTGGAGGAAGTAAATGACGACCGAGCATGCCGAACCGGGCGCTGCCACGAGCCCCAGGCTCACCGTCATCGGCACGGGCTACCTGGGGGCCACCCACGCGGTGTGCATGGCGGCTCTGGGCCATCAGGTTCTCGGCGTGGACGTCGACGCCGCGAAGATCTCGCGCCTGGCCTCGGGTGAGGTGCCGTTCTTCGAACCCGGGCTGCCCGAGTTGCTCGTCAAGGCGTTGGAGTCGGGGCGGCTGCGGTTCACCACCTCGTTCCCGGAGGCGGCGGACTTCGGCGACGTTCATTTCGTCTGTGTGGGGACGCCGCAGCGCGCCGGGTCGTTCGCGGCCGACCTGAGCCAGGTCGAGGCCGCAGTGACCGCGCTGGCCCGGGACGTGCGGCGGCGGGCGCTGGTCGTGGGCAAGTCGACCGTGCCGGTGGGCACCGCGGCTCGCCTCGCCGAGCTGATCCGATCGGTCGCGCCGGCGGGTGACGGCGTGGAACTGGCGTGGAACCCGGAGTTCCTTCGCGAGGGCTTCGCGATCGACGACACGATGCAGCCGGATCGGCTGGTGTTCGGCGTTTCGTCGCCGTGGGCCGAGCAACGGCTACGTGAGGTGTTCGCGCCGGTGATCGGTCAGGGCAGCCCGGTGCTGGTGACGGACCCGCAGACCGCCGAGTTGGTGAAGGTGGCCGCCAACTCCTTCCTCGCCACGAAGATCTCGTACATCAACGCCATGGCCGAGGTGTGCGAGGCCATCGGAGCGGACGTCCACGACCTGGCGGTGGCGCTGGGCCTCGACGCCCGGATCGGCAGCCGGTTCCTGCGGCCCGGGCTGGGCTTCGGTGGCGGGTGCCTGCCCAAGGACATCCGCGCGTTCCTGCATCGCGCCGAGGAACTGGGCGTGGGTCACGCGGTGGCGTTCCTCCGCGACGTCGACGAGATCAACCACCGACGCCGGGCACGGACGGTGGATCTGGTGCGCGAACTCGCCGGCGGTGACCTGCGGGGCGTCCGGGTGGCGGCGCTCGGTGCGGCGTTCAAGCCGGATTCCGACGACATCCGGGACGCGCCCGCCCTCGATGTCGCGAACGCCCTTCACCAGTTGGGGGCCCGGGTGCGGGTGTTCGACCCGGTTGCCATGGACAACGCCCGCCGGGCCTGGCCCACCCTCGGGTATGGACAGAGCACCTTCGACGTGGCATCGGGCGCGGACGTCGTGGTGCTGCTGACCGAGTGGTCCCAGTTCCGGGAGATCGACCCGGAGGCGTTGGGCACCGTGGTCGGCAAGCGGCGTATCGTCGACGGCCGGCACGCCCTGGAGCCGGCGCGCTGGCGCGCGGCGGGTTGGGAGTATCGGGCCCTGGGCCGTCCATGAGCCCGAGCCTCGCTCCGCCGGGCGTCGGCCGCCGGCTCACCAGCTGACTCAGCCGCTCAGCCGGCCCAGCCGGACGTCGGGATCATGCTGACCGCCGGATCGCGGACGGCCGGACACCTGGCAGTGACTTTCCCGCTAATCTCGGCGCGTGAGCGTCCGTTCGCTGCGATCGCGGTTGGTCGACGCCCCCGATTCGTGGGGCGCGCGCCGCCGTGAAGCGCGGGCACGCTGGCTTGGTGAGGCCTTTCCCGACCTCGCCAACATGTCGGTGATCGACCTCGGTGGCCGGCTGGACACCTGGCTTCGGGCGCCGGTCCGCCCGAAGCACGTGCACGTGGTCAATCTGGAGCCGATGTCGGGCGACCTGCCCGAGTGGGCCGACCTCGACTACGGGGACGCGTGCGGCCTGCCCGCGCACATCGCCAGACGCCGCTACGACCTCGTCTTCTCGAATTCCGTGCTCGAGCACGTCGGCGGGCACGAGCGCCGGCTGCGCTTCGCCGAGTCGGTGCACAGCCTGGCAGACGCCCACTGGGTGCAGACGCCGTACCGCTTCTTTCCGGTCGAGCCGCACTGGCTGGCGCCCGGCATGCAGTTCCTGCCCACCGCCGGCCGTGCCTGGCTGGCGCAGCGCTGGCCGCTCGCGCACAGCCCCGCCAGGGACCGGCTCGACGCGACGCGCAGCGTGCTCTGGACGGAGTTGCTCGACCGGACGCAGCTGCGGTTCTACTTCCCGGACTCGACGATCCGGTCGGAGCGCTTCCTCGGCATGACCAAGTCGCTGATCGCCTGCCGCGCTTCGAATGCCTGATCACGACCGGTCCCGCCTCAGCCGGCGGCCGAGGACGCTTCCGCCGGCGCAACCTCGCCGGCCGTGGTGAGGCCGATCGCCTCGGCCACCGTCCGCGCCCTCCGCGGCCATGAGTGTCGCTCGGCGAACCGGCGCCTGCGGGCGACCAGGTCGGGCTGTCGGGCGCGTTGCGCCGCCGTGCGCACGGCGGCGGAGAACTGCGCCGGACCGGAGGCGACCTCGATCAGGTCGGTGTCGAGCCAGCGGATCGCTGGTAGATCCGTGCTCACCACCGGCTTGCCCGCCGCGAGATACTCCAGCGTCTTCAGCGGGAACGACGCCCGGTTGAAGGCGTTGTCCACGTACGGCGTCAGGCCGACATCGATCATCTTCAGATAGGACGGGAGCGCGGCGAAGGGCCGGTGCCCGACGTAGGACACGCGGGGGTGTGCGGTGAGTTTCGCGAAGCGCTCGGGTTCCCACCGCTCGTCACGGGAGCCGACGAGCAGCAGGGAGGAGCCCTCCTCGACCACCGCCTCCAGCAGCCCGACGTCGATGCGGTCGGACAGGTGCCCGACGACCCCGGCGACCGGAGCCGGCAGACGAACATCGTCCGGCAGCGGCGCCGACTCCACATCGGCGTACGCCTCGGTCAGTACCCCACCGGGCACGAGCACCGGGTCGGCCCCCCGGGCCCGCCATTTGTCCGCGAGCACCGGGGAGACGGCCACGATCCGGTCGGCGCGGGACAGGGCGGCCTTCTCCTCCCTGGCGATGTCGTCGGCGCTGATGCCGAGCAGGTCCGCGCCCGCCAGGAAGTCGTCGGTCGCGTAGAGCACGTCGATCACGTCGTCGCCCCAGCGCCCGAGCAGGTCGGTCGCGGAGAAGGTGATGACGGCGGCGGGCGTCACGCGCAGCCGCCGTAGCGCCCAACGGATCTGCGCGCGTAGCAGTGCCGGGGTGGCGAGCCGGATCAGCCGGCGCGTGTAGAACGGTTGCGCCACGGTGACCAGCCGCGTGATGCGTGGGCCCTCGGGGATCAGCCTGGGCCGGACCCCCCGGGACGCACCGTAGCGAGACGCGGCGGGAGTCACCACGGAGACCGGAGGCTCCACCCAGAGGACCCGGGCGTAGCGGCTGAGCTGCGTGGCCATGTGCCGGTCGGTGCGGGCCGTGCCGGTCCAGAGGTTGACGGCGCAGAGCACGATCCACGGCAGAGTGGCCGGGTCGCTCCTCGGCTCGCGTTCGGAGGCCATCTCCATCCCTTCACCACCGGGATCAGCTAGCGGACAAACCACGCCCAGCGCGCCGCCGTGCCCTGACACAGCGCGTCGCTCAACGACCGCCCGACGAGGCCCTGCTCGTCGAGACCGGTGAGCATCATCGTCGCGAGCAGGCCGCGATCGATGGGTGGCGGCGGGCCGTCGTCCACCCCGTCGTCCGGCCCGGCGTGCCCGTCGTGGGCGAGCACGATCGCGCCGGGACGGCTGGCGGCGAGCGCGTCGCGCGCCATCGTCTCCTCGGGGACGTGCCGCCAGTCGGCGGGCGTCGCTCCCCAGACCACCGGCATCAGGCCGGCCCGGCGCACCGCGCGCCAGTGGGGCAGCAGCAACGCACCGTACGGCGCTCGGAACCAGCGTACGGGCGTACCCGTCAGGTCCTCCAGCTCCGCCCGGCCGGCCTGGGTGCGTCGCAGCACCTCGGGTGCCGGAACGCCGGTGAGACGGACGTGGTCGAGGCCGTGCAGGGCGACCTCGTGCCCGGCGGCGATCAGCTCGGCGAGCAGATCGGGATGACGGCGGGCCCGTCCGACGAGGACGAAGAAGGTGGCGGTGGCGCCGAACTTGGCGAGAGCCTGGAGCACGAGCGGGGTGCCCTGGGGATCCGGCCCGTCGTCGTACGTGAGCACGACGTGCGGAGCGTCGGTCGCGACCGCGCGAATCGTGCCGACCGGGCGGGTCAGGTAGCGTCCCGCCGCACGGGCCATCCGGTAGCCGGCCGTCCTGGTCGAGCCAGTGGTCACCGATGCCTCCCGCCTGGTCCGAGGGCTTCACCATAACCAGCGGCGCCGTATGACCAGCGCACTTCGGCAGTCGGATATCCGTCCCGGCGCTTCGCCGGTCGGAGCGCCGACGCATGGATAGAGTCGGTCGTCCGGGGTCGGTACCGAGGAGGAGACGTGCAGCTCTGCAGGGACCTGCTGGCGGTGACGGCCGCACCCGGATGCACGGCGCCGAACCCGACCGCGCCCTTCGGTGGCCTGGCCGAGTGCCACCCGTTCGACGGCGGCACGGTCTGGACCCGGGCGGTGGGGCACGCTCTCCCGTCCGGCGGCGACGTGCAGGTCTTCGCGCTCTCCCGGGGGCCGCGTGACCACGACTTCCGGCCGGTCGACTCGACCGAGCTGGCCGCGCGGCTGCTGTCCGGCGCGGCGCTGGGGCAGTTGGCCGCCCCGTTCGCCGCTGCGGCGCTGACCGCCACGGAATTCGTCGCCGCGACCGACCATGCCGGCCTGCGTCACCTCTACGCCGTGCAGGGCGAGGGCTGGGCGGCGGTCTCGACCTCCGCGCTCGAACTCGCCCGCCTCGCGGGTGCTCCCGTGGACCGTTCCGCGCTGGCGGCGTTCGCCGTCACCGGCTTCCATCTCGGCGAGGCGACGCCGTTCCAGGGTGTGCGGAAGCTGCCGGCCGGCACCCGCACCGGCTTGGCGAAGGGCATCCTGGAGATCAGTCGGTACCCGTCGGCCGCCGCCGACGAGCCGGACCGGGCCGACGCGGTCACCGCCATGGCCGACCTGCTGCGCGGCTCGGTCGAGCGGTGCCTCGACCGGCACCCCGACACCGTCTTCGAACTGTCCGGCGGATTCGACAGCCGGTTGCTCTTCGCCGCCGTCCCGCCGGCGCGCCGCGCCGGTCTGCGAACCCTCACGCTGGCCGCCCCGGGAAGTGCCGACGCCGCGATCGCCGGTGCCCTCGCCACGCGCTACGGCACGCGTCATCAGGTCATCGACCTTGCCCGGCTGGGCGCGCTACCGCCGTCCGCCGCGTACGAACTCGTCCTGGCCGCGGCCCGCCGGCACGACACCGTCGGCAACCCGGTCGCGCTCGGCGTGCTGGACTGGGTGGAGAGCCAGGTCGAGCCGGGGGTCCGGATCAACGGGCAGGGCGGCGAGATCTGCCGCGGCAGCTACCACATGGGGCAGCGGCAGCACCCCCGGCCCGATCCGGCGCTGGTCGACCGGCTGGCGCGGTGGTGGTTCATGACGAACGAGGCCGTCAACCCGAATGCGCTCGTGCCGGACTTCGCCGAGCGGGCGCAGGCCCAGGGGCTCGCGGTGATCCGTGCCGCCTTCGCCGCCTACGACACCGACTGGCTCACCGCGATCGACCACTTCTTCCTGGACGAGCGGGTGCACCGCTGGGTCGGCATCAACTTCTCCGGGGCCTGCCTGGACCGCACGATCGTGAGCATCTACCTCGACCCGCGGTTTCTCGCCATCGCCCGCGCGGTGCCGCCCGCGGTCCGGGGCGGATCCGGTTTCGCGGCCCGAGTCCTGGAGCGGCTCGACCGCGACCTGGCCCTCGTGCCGCTCGCCACCGGCGTACGACCGAAGCACCTGCCCCGCCGCTACGTGCCCCGGGCGCTCGCCGAATACTCCGTGGCCAGGTACGTACGGCGTGGCGGGGAGAAGCTTCTCCAGTTCGCGCGACGTGAGGCGCAGACCGCCGCCGGCACCCCGGCTCTCGCTGATCTCGTGGTCCGTCACTGGCGGGAGCATCCGGACCTCGCGGAGCCGGCGCTGCGGATCGGGGTCGTCCGCGAGGACTGGCTCCGTGGCCTGCTCGCCGGCCGCCACGGCGCCGACGCCGCCACCGTGGGCTTCCTGGTCAACCTGGCCGTGACCGCCGAGGAGCAGACCCCGGTCAGCGCGGGCTGACCGGCATGGGCGTCGCGGCGCCGCCGGAGATCGTCCTGGGCGGCTCGATGCCGTCGCCCGGCACCGCCGGCCAGCCCGGCAGCCACGCGCCGCGGTCGCGCCACACCGTCCGCCAGGCGCTCTCGCGCCGCAGCAGGGCCCCGACGGAAGCACGCAGGCCGACGCCCACCACGAGCAGCGCCCGCGCGGCAGCCGCCCGGCGTCGGGGCCAGTGCAGCCGCACGTATGTGCACTTCCCCCGCAGCACCATCATCCCTTTGTTGGCGGTCGAGGAGGAGGCTCCGCCGAGGTGCCGCAGGCGGGCGTGCGGCACGAGCACCGGGCGGGCGCCGAGTGCGGCGGCCCGGGTGCACAGGTCGATGTCCTCGCTGTACATGAAATAGTCCGGCGTGAACCCGCCCAGCTCGGTGAAGAGATCGCGGCGGATCAGCATGAGGCAGCCGGAGACGGCCGGCACCTCGCGCGGCTGGGTCCGGTCGTAGCCGGGCAGCTCCTCCGGGTTGAACCAGCGGCCCAGCCAGCTCACCCGCCGGCCGACCGTGGAGAGACCCAGCGCGAACGCCAGATAGCCACGCAGGCTGGGCAGCGCGAAGCAGGAGCGGAAGTCGTCGGTGCCGTCGACGTGCAGGGTGCGGCCGGTGTAGATGCCGTGCTCCGGGTGGTCCGCCGCGTAGGCGACGAGGGCGGTGATGACATCACCGTCGGGCTCGGTGTCCGGATTCATCAGCAGCAGCCACTCACCCCGGGCATGAGTCGCGGCCCGATTGACGGCCCGGCCGAAACCCACATTG
Organism: Micromonospora terminaliae; assembly: GCF_009671205.1. Classification (NCBI taxonomy): domain Bacteria; kingdom Bacillati; phylum Actinomycetota; class Actinomycetes; order Micromonosporales; family Micromonosporaceae; genus Micromonospora; species Micromonospora terminaliae. The sequence goes on from NZ_CP045309.1 coordinate 1,195,909, forward strand.
ACCGGCAGCTGATCCACTGTGGCCGACGGGAAGGCGGCGGCCACCGCCTCGGCGGCGCCGTCGGTGGAGGCGTTGTCGACCACCACCACCTCGTAGGGCGTGCCGACGCAGGTGTCGCGCAGGCCGCGGAGCGCACGCAGCGTCAGCTCGCGGGTCTGATACGACACCATCAGCACGCTCACGCTCGGCGTCACGACGCCACCTCCCGGGAGGACTCGTCCTGTGCCCAGCCGACGCCCTGCCGGGCCCGCAGTTCGGCGGCGGCGATGATGCCGACGTAGCAGACGGCGGCCGGCAGCAGCCATGGGCGTGGCAGGGTGACGTCGCGCAGCCACGAGGACCGCACCGGCGGGCGGACGCCGGCGGAGGTGGCCCGCAGGGCACGGTTGCCCGTGCGCACCCGCGCCAGCCGCCGGACCAGGTCGCGGGCGCGCCGGGGGACCACCACCCGGCTGACCACGGTCGCCACCTCACGCCGCTCCTGCGGGGCGAACAGGGAGTCGAGGAACAGGTCGTCGGCGATGATCGCCGGGAAGCGGTCGAACCGGGCCCGCCCCGACGCGCCGAGCATGACGACGCCGCGGCCGAAGAGGGAACCCCGGAATGCGGGCAGGCGGCGGTTGATGGCGTAGTAGCCGCGTACGGGCACCGACGAGCCGGCGGTGTCGAGTTCGCGGCGCGCCGTGGCCGCCCGGATTCCCGGCTCGTCGAGCGCCGCAGCGAGCGCGCGCAGGTCCGCCGCGGTGACGGCCACATCCGCGTCCAGATAGACGCGCGGAAAGCCCGTCGCCGCTGCGTCTCCGGCGTTGAGCGCGGCCGCCTTCGACGCCTCTGCCAGGACGATGACCCGCACACCGGGACGCCGGCGCGCCACGTCCGCGGTGCCGTCGGTACAGCCGTTGGCTACCACGATCACCTCGAACTCGTCCGGCTCGGCGTCGGCGAGCACCGTGTCGAGACACCGGCCCAGCACTCGCGCCTCGTTGTGGGCCGCGATCACCACGCTCATCGTCACCGGCGCACCGGCTCCACGGTCGGTGACGCCTCCGGCCCGGCGGCTACGGACACCGTGCCGGACGCGGCAGCGGACACGAGCGCGGGAACCGGCTGACGGTGGGGAAGCACCTTCCGCCACACGGCCGCGTACGCGACGCTCTGGTGCTCCCACGACAGCTCTTCGGCGAAGCGCGCGAGCGCTGTCCGGCGCATGGCGGCGCGCCGCTGCGGATCAGAGAGCAGCGCGTCGACCGCAGCCGCGATCTCGACCGGATCGCCCGTCGGCACGTACGCGGCCGCCTCGCCCGCGGTACGTCTCGTCTCGACGAGGTCCACGGCCACCACCGGCACGCCGCGGCTGACATATTCCACCGTCTTGGCCATTGTCGACAGTTGGTTCATCTCCGTCGGCAGATCGGGTTGGATCGCGACGGTGGCGCTCTGCAGCAGGGCGTCCACCTGCGGGCCGTCCAACCAGCCGGGGAACTCGATCAGATCGGCGACTCCCAGCGTGTCGGCGAGTTCCCGTAGTTCGGTCAGGGTCTCGCCGTCGCCGGCGATGGTGACCCGCCAGCCGCCGCGTCCCCTGAGCCGAGCCAGCTCCGCCGCGCTGGTGACGACCCCGGCGACGTTGTCCTGCTTGCCGAGTACGCCGAGATACACGATGTGGTGGACGCTGCCCTCGGTCTCCAGCGGGGCCGGGGCCGGCGCGATCTCCCGGCTCGCGGGTCCGTTGCGGACGACGGTCACCTTGCCGGGCGCCACCCCGCGACGCAGGGCGTTCGCCCGGAACGACTCGTTGGTTGCCACCACCGCGGTCGCGGTGCGCAGGGTCAGCCACTCCAGGGCGATGAGGGTCCGGTACACGAGGGGGTTGGGCCTACCTTCGCTGCGCGTGGCGTAGATCTCCGGACACAGGTCGTGGTGATCGAACACCCATGGCCGGCCCAGTGCGCGCAGCAGCAGCGCAAGCGGCCAGTAGACGTCCGGCGGGTTGCAGACCTGCACGGCCTGTGCCCGCCCCCGACAGATCTCGCCGAACAGGCGCACCGCGATGCACAGAAATGACCAGGCGAACTCGACCGCGAACGACAGCACCCCGGAGCCGTAGACCGGAATCGGGTAGGGCTTGAGTCGCGTGTTCCGGCTGCCGGGCAGAACGCGAAGGCCCTTTTCGCCGCGCGGCGCGATCACGGTCACGTCGTAGCCGTTCTCCTCGAGCGAGAGGCATTCACGAATGACGCGCCGATCTCGCTCCGCGGGAAGATTCGCGATGAGAATGGTGACGTTCGGCCGGCGTACGCGACCATTCGGGCTGGCTTCCTCTGCACGCAACTCGGCTCCCCTCGTCGAACGGCCGGCTCATTTGTTGACCGGACCGTCCTCGCCGTGACGGATGAGAATGGAGTACGTGCTCACGTTCACTTAGGCGCCGCGCAACAGCAAGTACCCTCGCGTACGCGGCGTGTCGGTTTGCTTACAGGTTTCGACGCGGGGCGGATGTTGTTGTGGCTGTTCGGCCGAGAGTCGTTGCGATCGTGTTGATTGCCTCGCCGGCCGACCGATCCCAGGAGAACCAAGAGGCCACTTCGGACGAGCCGGCGCGGCAGCTCGAATAGATTTCGTCATCGGCGAGGATCATGGCGATCAGACTGGCGAGCTCCGCCGGGTCGTCCTTACTGAGAAGCCCGCCGTTGACGCCGGGCCTGATCATCTCGGGCATGGCGAAGGCGTCGCGACCGACGCAGGGCAGGCCGCGGGCGAGCGCTTCGGCGAACACGAGGCCGAAGCCTTCGATGCGCGTGGGCAGCACGAACAGATCGTGCGTGTCATAGAGGAGGGCCACCTCGCGTCGCGACATCGCACCCCGGAAGTCGACGCCGTCGGGTACCGGCCCGGGAAGCGGCCAACTCGGCGGTCCGGCCACGGTGAGCGTGATCGCCGGGTCGACGTCCCGGCGCAGGATGCGCAGCGCCTCCAGCGCGAGATCCCCACCCTTGCTGTGAAAGGTGCGGCCGACGAAGAGCAGCCGGCGCCGTGGTTCGGGCCGGAGCGGTGGCGGCTGGTCGGTGGCGAGTCCGGCCCGCGTGTCCAGGTGCAGTCCCGGGTGCAGGACGTGCACCTTCGTCGCGGGCAGGTGGGAGTCCTCGACCAGGCTGCGGGCGAGCCAGTGACTCATCGCGAAGACCCCGGCCGCCCGCTCGTACACCCGGTGTTGGCGCTCGCGCCGGCGGAGCAGTTCGTCCCGGGACAGTTGGCGGAAGATCGGCTGGCCGGCGTCGACCATTTTGATGAGCGCGTCGAAGCTCATGTCCTGGTAGACGAAGTACGGCCGGTCCAGCGGTGTGAGGTCCTGGATCTGCAGCACCGCGTCGCAGCCGAGCCGCCTCGCTCGGCTCCGGATCTTGATCCGGCAGTACGCGTCCCCGGTCCTGGACTGCTCCCACATGGTGCTCAGGCGACCGTTGCGCCAGCGCGGGTGCATGGCCGACAGCGCCAGGCGCGTCCGTTGCGGGACCTCCACCCCCACGTCGGCGATGTCGGCCTGCCGGCGCAGCGCCGCACGCAGGTGCCACGGGGTGCCGGACCAGGTCGACGGGGCGTGTGAATCCCAAAGGCAGGCGAATCCGATGCGCATCCGGCTATCCTCGCTCCTCACCACGGGGGGATCGCGAGAATTCTCCCTGTCGCCCGAAGACTCACAATCCTTCGTCAGTTTTGCGACAGGGCGGTCCGGGTGTTACCGACGCGGCCTGTCACGAGGCATGATGGTGCCCGGATCGCTGCGGCGGTGGGGGATCGACACTTCGGCCGGCAATACCAGCGTCGTCTACGCACGACAAACTTCACGCCTGGCCGACGGAGGGCCGAATGGATCTCTGGGATGTCACCAAGGTGCTGTGGCGCCGTCGGTGGATCGCGCTGCCGATGTTGTTGGTGAGCGCGCTGGTGGCGTTCTACGTCGTCTCCACGGTCCGTTCCGACTATCAGGCGACCGGCCACCTCACGCTGTTGCCCCCGAGCCAGCAGCGAGCGGTTGACCCGAAGGCGACCAAGACGCCCCAGACGGTGAGCCCCTGGAACGTCTACTCGCTCGCGGACGCACTGGTGATCTACGCCGGGCGGGCCGATGTGAAGCGCGAGTTCGCCACGGCGGGCTTCTCCGAGGAGTTCACGGTGACGATCGGTGGGACGCAGCTGCCGATCGTCGAGGCCGAGGTGGTGGCCCCGAGCCCGGAGAAGGCCCGGGCGACCCTGGACCGCCTCATCGACCTGCTCGGCCAGCAGTTGAAACGACTTCAGGCACCCTTTGGAGTCGAGGGCGGAGAGGCGATCACCGCCGAGGTGCTTGACTCGGGGCAGAACATCGAGGTGCTCAGCTCGGCGAAGAAGCGCATGCTCATCGTCGTCGTGGCGATCGGTCTGGTTCTCACGGTCTCGATCTGCCTGGGCGTGGACGCTCTGCGCCGCCGGGCCACCGCCGCCGGCCCGCCTGCGCCGCGCTCGGGCGGCAGCCGTGGCAAGCCGCCGGCGGGGGACCAGGACGACGACCCTGTCCAGTCCCTCTTGATCAGGCGTCCAGGGGCGCCGGGGGAGCGATCCCAGCCCGCACCGGCGTGGCCGTGGTCGGCGCCGCCCACGGCTGCCGGGCAGGCGGCAGGCCGCCCCGACCCCTGGAGCGGCCGAGGTCCGTCCGGGGGCCCCGAGGCTGCGCCGCGGGCCGCGACCGACGAGGCCACCACGGTGCTCGACTACCGGCTGTCGAAGCGTGACGGGGCTCCCGCATCCGCGACCGGCGGCCCTGCCCTGCCGCGGGACAAATCCTCTGTCCTGCCCTTCGCCGGGCCCGACCGCATGAGCCGTCCGGCCGCGCGTGGCGACGAGGGACCGCATGGGGCGGACCGGCGTTGACCGTCGCGTCGGTCGATTTTGATCCGTCCCGGCTCGACGCCGGAACGTACGCGTCACGGCAGCGCCGTCACCTGGTTGACGTGGCTTTCCTGCTCAGCCTCCTGGTGACGCTGGCGCTTCTGCTCCCCGCGGGGCTGGTCGTCCCGCAGTTCAGCGACCTCGGCCGCCCCGCGACGCTGATGGGCTTCGCGCTGGCGACCATCTGGATGCTGTCCCGGACCCATCAGCGCCTCGCCACCCATGGGCCCCAGCCGATGCGTTGGGCCACCATCGCATACTTCACGAGCTACCTGGCCTCGTACGTCGCGGGCCTGTACCGCGGCATGCCCAGCCTCGAGGCGAGTGGGGCAGAGCGTGCCCTGCTCGGCGCGCTGGCGTTCCTCGGGCCCATGGTGGCCTTCGCCGACGGCGCGCCGAACCGCCGTCGGGTCGACGGCGTCATCCAGACTCTGGTGTTCGCCGCCGCCGGGATGGCCGCGATCGGGGTGGTCCAGTCGATCCTGGCCCTCGACCTGACCGCGTACATCAGGGTCCCGGGGCTGATCTCGCTGAGCGACTACGGCACCGGGATCCCGGCGGAGGGTTCGGAGCGTCTCGGCGTGGCGAGCACGGCCGCGCACTACATCGAATTCGCCGCGGTGATGGCCATGGTGCTGCCCTTCGCCGTGCACGTGGCCCGGTTCGCCGCGTCGCGCGCGGTCCGCCAGTGGGGGGCCCTCGCCGCCGTGACGATCCTGGCCGTGATCCCGATGACCCAGTCCCGCACCGGCACGCTGGCGCTGGTCGTCGGCATGCTGGTCATGCTCCCGGTGTGGTCCTGGCGAGTCCGCTACAACCTCGTGCTGCCCTTCTTCGGGCTGCTGGCCGCCATGATGGTGGTCCGGCCCGGCATGCTCGGCTCGGTCGCCAGCCTGTTCTACGGCTGGAACAGCGATCCCAGCGTCCAGGGCCGCAAGGACGACTACGAGATCGTCGGCTACTTCTTCAGTCAACGGCCGTGGTTCGGCCGCGGGCAGGGGACCTTCATCCCGACCCTCTACACCTTCCTGGACAACCAGTGGCTGGGGCAGGCGGTCAGCGGCGGCATCGTGGGGATCGCCACGCTCGCGGGCCTGCACCTGACCGCGATCGTGCTCGCCGTCATCGCCTATCGGCGGGCCACCGCGGTGGCGGACCGGCACCTCTGCGGCTGCCTCATCGCGGTGCAGGTGATCGCCATGGTGGCCGAGGGAACCTTCGACGCTCTGGCCTTCACCACCTTCAGCGGAGTGCTCGCCGTGCTCACCGGCTGCGCCGGCGCCATGTGGCGGCTGCTGCATCCGTCACGGCAGGTGCGGACCACCGGCCCGGGCTACGTGGATTAGCGGTGCGGCCCCGGCCCAGGTACCCACACCGGACCACTTATCGATTCGAATAACTGCGCAATCCGCCTGCCCGGCCTCCGCCGCCTGCGAAAACAACTAACTGGATCTTTTGGTGTGTTACCCCGTCCGCCAGGCGGTCCCCGAATCCGCCCGAGTCCGGTGTGGAAATGGCGAACCGAACGGCGGAGGGCGTCTCGTCCGCCCTGACGCGACCCATGGCGTAATCGACATTGTGGCGCGGTTCTTCCACTGGCTATGGTCCGGCTGATCCTAGAGTTTGCGGTGAGGTCTGGTTTCTGGTGGCAGTGAGGGGGTGGACCGTTCATGATCTGGTGGCAGCAGCGGAACGACGAACTATCGGGGTCCCGGTCATCTTTTCGTACATCGCGTAGAGCCGTTCCTGGGACGGTCCGCTTCGCCGACCGATTCCGCATCCGGCTCGCCGTCGGTGGCGGATTCCTCGCACTGGCCCTGGTGGCCAGCGGGATCACGGCCGGGTCGGCCACCGCGGCCACGGATCCGTGCGCACCGCTGGTCAATCCGGTCGTCTGCGAGAACAGCAAGACCGGTTCGCCCCCCGCGGAATGGGACATCTTCGAGGCCGGCGACGATTCCATTCAGGGGTTCGCCACCGACATCAGCGTCAACCGCGGCCAGACCATCAACTTCAAGATCAAGACGACGGCGTCGGCGTACACGATCGACATCTACCGGTTGGGTTGGTACAACGGCAACGGCGCCCGGAAGATCACGAGCGTCACGCCCTCGGCGCAGCTTCCGCAATCCCAGCCGGCCTGCGTCACCGATCCGGCAACCGAGATCTACGACTGCGGCGTCTGGGCGGTCTCCGCGTCCTGGACCGTGCCCTCCACCACGGTGTCAGGCGTCTTCATCGCCAAGCTCAGGCGTCCGGACAACGGCGACACCAGCCACATCACCTTCATCGTGCGCGACGACAGCAGCACCTCCGCGCTGTTCTTCCAGACCTCCGACGCCACCTGGCACGCCTACAACATGTACGGCGGCTCGAACTTCTACCACGGCGGAAACAACGGCCGCGCTTTCAAGATCAGTTACAACCGTCCGTTCGGGACCCGTGGAAACAACCCCGAGGACTTCCTGTTCAGCAACGAGTACCCGATGTTGCGCTTCCTCGAGCGCAACGGGTACGACGTCAGCTACACCACCAACGTCGACTCCGATCGACGGGGCGGGCTCATCAAGAACCACCAGGTGTTCCTGTCGGTGGGACACGACGAGTACTGGTCTGGCCAGCAGCGGGCCAACGTCGAGGCCGCTCGGGACGCCGGCGTGAACCTCGCCTTCTTCAGCGGCAACGAGAGCTACTGGCGGACCCGGTGGGAGACGAGTAAGGACGGCGCCGCGACGGCGTATCGGACCCTGGTCTGCTACAAGGAGACGTGGAACAACGCGAAGATCGACCCGGCCGCGGAATGGACGGGCACCTGGCGTGATCCCCGGTTCAGTCCACCGTCGAACGGTGGCCGGCCGGAGAACGCGCTGACCGGTACCGCCTACATGTCCAACTCCACCGACCTGGCCGTCCAGGTGCCGGCCGAGCAGGGCAGGTACCGGTTGTGGCGCGACACCGGCCTGGCCTCGCTCGCCGCCGGGCAGACGGCCACCCTCGCACCGCACACGGTGGGCTACGAGTCCAACGAGGATCTCGACAACGGCTTCCGGCCCGCCGGACTGATCCGCCTCTCGACCACGGTCGGACCGACGCCGGAATACCTGCGCGACTACGGCAACACCGTGACCCCGGGCACGACCACCCACCACCTCACCCTCTACCGCGCCGACAGTGGCGCCCTGGTCTTCTCCGCCGGCACCATCCAGTGGGCGTGGGGCCTGGACGAGCAGCACGACGGGCCGGTGGAGCCTGCCGACCCGCGGATGCAGCAGGCGACGCTCAACCTCCTGGCCGACATGGGCGCCCGGCCCGCCACCACGATGAGCGGGCTCGTCACCCCGACCGCCTCCACGGACTCGATCGCGCCGACGACGACGATCACGTCCCCGGCAGCCGGTGCCTCCGTGGCCAACGGGAGCCAGGTCACCGTCCGGGGCACCGCCACCGACACCGGCGGCGGGCGGGTCGCCGGGGTCGAGGTGTCCACCGACGGTGGCACGAGCTGGCATCCCGCCACCGGCACCACGTCCTGGTCCTACCCCTTCTACAGCAACGGCGCGGGCACCCAGGCCGTCCTCGTCCGGGCGATCGACGACAGCGTCAACATCGGGCAGCCGGCCACCCTCTCGCTGAACCTGACCGGCCCGAGCACGATCTTCGGTGCCCGCGTTCCGCCGACGTCGACGGTCGCCGACGGCGGGGGCTACGAGCTCGGCGTCAAGTTCAAGCCGCAGACGGACGGCTTCATCACCGGCATCCGCTTCTACAAGGGCACGACCAACACCGGAACGCATGTCGGGAGCCTCTGGTCGAGCGGTGGCACCCGGTTGGCCAGGGCAACGTTCACCGGTGAGACCGGCTCGGGATGGCAGCAGGTGACGTTCGCGACGCCGGTGGCGGTCACCGCCTTCACGACGTACGTCGCGTCGTACTACGCGCCCAACGGGCACTACGCCGCCGAGCAGTCCTTCTTCACCGCGGCGGACTTCGTGTCGGCGCCGCTGACCGCCCCGCGGTCGCTGGGCGCGGGTGGCAACGGGGTCTACCGGGAGGGTGCCGGGTTCCCCTCGACCAGCTACAAGGACACCAACTACTACGTGGACGTGCTCTTCACGTCCAGCAACGCCGCGGGACCCGTGGTGGTGTCGGCGTTGCCGCTGCCGGACTCGACCGACGTGCCGGTCACGGCCCGACCCTCGGTGGTGTTCTCCAAGGCGGTCGACCCCGCGACGATCCAGTTCACCCTGACCGCCGACGGCGGCGGTGCCGTCGCCGGAAGCACCTCCTACGACAGCGCCACGAAGACGGCGACGTTCACACCGGCGGCCGCGTTGGCCTCGGAGCAGGTCTACCGGGCGAGTGTGCAGGCCGGCGACACCCAGGGCCAGGCCATGGAGTCGCCGCGGACCTGGTCGTTCACCACCGCGTTGGACCCGTCGATCGCCAAGCTCTTCGGGACCGACGCCGTACCCGGCGAGACGAGCGTCAACGACACCAGGTCAGTGGAACTCGGCGTGAAGTTCGTGGCGTCGACCAGCGGCTCGGTCGTCGGCGTGCGGTTCTACCAGGGACCGGGCAACACCGGTCCGCACACCGGCAGCCTCTGGTCGGCCACGGGGACACTGCTCGCGCGCGTCACCTTCCCGGACAGCGCCGGGGTCGGCTGGCAGACCGCCCGCTTCGCCACTCCGGTGACGGTCACGGCCGGCACGACCTACGTGGTGTCCTACTTCGCGCCGGAAGGCCACTACGCCGCGGACGGCAACTTCTTCGTCGCGCCGTACACCAACGGGCCGCTCACCGCCCCGGCGGGAAGCAACGGTGTCTACCAGTACGCCGCCACCACCGGTTTCCCGACCGAGTCGTACAACTCCAGCAACTACTGGGTCGAGCCACTGTTCGTCTCCGACGGAGGTGGTCCCACGCCGGGTCCGACCGGATCACCCTCGCCGACTCCCTCAGCCTCCCCGACGCCGAGCCCGACCGGGACGTCGCCGCCGCCGTGGCCCACGGACGGGTCGGTCACCATCTTCACCCCGACCGACAACCCTGCGTCGCCGAACTGGAGCGACCGGTCCGCGGTGGAGGTCGGGGTTCGGTTCCGGTCCGACGTGAACGGGGTGGTGACCGGTGTGCGGTTCTACAAGGGCCCGGCGAACACCGGAGTGCACACGGGCTCGCTGTGGACCACCGGTGGGCAGTTGCTGGCCAGCGGGACGTTCCAGAACGAGTCCGGATCGGGCTGGCAGACGCTGACCTTCGCCCAGCCGGTCGGGGTCACGGCGGGCACCACCTACGTGGCCTCGTATCACACGGCGGTCGGCTACTACGCGGTGACCGTCGGCGCCTTCAACAACCCTCTCGACCGGCCTCCGCTGCACGCCTCGGCCAACGGCGGCGTCTACCGCTACGGCGCAGGTTCGGCCTATCCGAGCGAAGGAACCCCGCACAACTACTGGGTCGATGTCATGTTCCGGACCCCGTAGCGCTCACCGGGCTGATTCAGTTGGCGGGACCACGGGCCGGCTGACCGGGTCAGCCCTCCGGCGAGTTCGCGCGGTGGGTGCCACGACGACCTGGTGACCAAGGTGAGGGTATGAAGCTGAAGGTCAGCGAAGACGGCTCGCTGTCCGGTCGGGCCGGCCGGGCGCTGGGCTGGAGCTTCGCGAGTACCGCGCTGGGGCGACTCAGCACCCTGGCCATCGGGATCGCGATCGCCCGCCTGCTCGGGCCGGCGGAGTTCGGCACGTTCGCGGTGGCCACCGTGGCGCTCATGGCCGTGCTCAGCTTCAACGAACTGGGCGTCAGCCTGGCGATCGTGCGGTGGCCCGGTGACCCCCGGGAGATCGCACCCACGGTGGCCACGATCTCGGTCATCTCCAGCGTCCTGGTCTACGTCGGCTGCTTCCTGGGCGCGCCGGCGTTCGCCTCCGCGATGGGGGAGCCGGGCGCCACCCCCGTGGTCCGCCTGCTCGCGGTCAGTGTCATTCTCGACGGCCTGCTGGCGACGCCGGCCGCGATGCTGCAACGCAAGTTCCGCCAGGACCGCAAGACCGTCGTCGACCAGGTGACCCACTGGACCGGCTCGCTCACCTCGATCGCCCTCGCGATCTCCGGCCTGGGTGCCATGAGCCTGGCGGTGGGACGGCTCACCGGCGCGCTCGCCGGCGGGCTCCTGCTGGTCCGTTTCGAGTGGGCGTCGATGCGGTTCGGACTGGACCGTGCGAAGGCGCGGGAGCTGATGCGCTTCGGGCTCCCGCTCGCGGGTTCCAGCATCCTGGTCTTCACCGTCAACAACGTGGACCGGCTGCTCGTCGGCGCGGTGCTCGGACCCGTACCGCTCGGCTACTACGTACTCGCCTCCAACCTGGCGGGCTGGCCGATCAGCATCTTCTCGGCGCCGGTGCGGGCGGTGGCGCCGGCGGCGCTCTCCCGACTGCAGAACGACCGGCCCGTCATGCACCGGACCTTCCTGTCCACCGCCGGGTTGCTCGTCGCTGTCACGCTGCCCGCCTGCGTGCTGCTGTCGGCCGCGGCGGAGCCCCTGGTCAGGTTCGTCTACGGGGCCGTGTGGCAGCCCGCCGCCACCGTGCTGCCCTGGCTCGGACTGCTCGCCGCGTTGCGGATCATCTTCGAGCTGATCTACGACTACTTCGTCGTGCTCGCCAGCAGCCGGGTGGTCTTCACGGCGCAGGTGATCTGGCTGGCCGCGCTCGTTCCCGCCCTCTACGTCGGCGCAACGCTCTGGGAGTTGCCCGGCGCGGGCCTCGCCCAGCTGGTCGTGGGACTGCTCGTGGTGCTCCCGATGTATCTGTACGAGCTCGACCGGACCGGCGTCCGTGCCGGGGCGTTCGCGGCGCAGATGATCCGGCCGGTCCTGGGCGCGGCGGCCGTCGGGGTGATCGTCTTCCTGATCAGCGGTGGCCTCCGGCACGACCTGCTCGCACTCGTGCTCGCCGGCCTGGTGGGGGTGTCCGCGATCGTCCTGCTGGTCTACCAGAAGCGCGACGTGCTGCGGTCACTGCGCGCCGTCGGTGCCGCCGAGCCCGAGCCGTCAGCCGAGGCCCAGCTAGCCCTGCGCGCCTGAACCGGATTCGACCACGTCCTGCCGGGCCGGCGGCTGCCGTTCCTCCTGCCGGAGGGAGGCGGCCGCGAGGGTGGCGGCGTTGAAGTCGTCCCGCGCCGCGGACCCGCGGAGCGACTCCACCCGCCGGCGCACCTTGTGGGTGCCGACGCCGGCGAGGGCGCGCAGATACTCCCGAGCGGCCGTGAACTCGCGAGCGGACGCCCGCCGCGCCACCGCCTCCTCGTAGATCTGCTCCTGCAGCAGCGCCGCCCGCTGCAGGCTGAACCGCCGCACCACCAGGTCGCGCCCGTACGCACCGAGTGTCTGCCGCAACGCGGCGTCGTCGAGCAGCCGACGCAGGATGCCGTGCAGCCGCTCACCGCCGGCGGTGCCGCCGCCCACGCCGTACCACCCCTGGTGCAGGAAGAGATCGCAGCTCTCCGGGGTGAGCAGTTCCCAGAAGCCGCCCTCGCCCTGGACGATGAGCGGGCAGCCGAAGGCGAGCGCGCGCAGGGCCGACCCGCCCATGCCGAGAACGATGTCGGCCGCGGCGTAGGCGGGCCGTGGATCGAGCAGTTCCCCGGTGAGCACCACCGCCCGTCGCCCCGCCTGCGCGTTGGCCCGCGCCGCGCGTTGCTCGACCGTCTCGCGGGCCACACCGTCGCCGACGACGACCAGGCGTACCGGCCGTTGTCGGGCGAGCGCGCCGACCACGTCGATGGCGGTGAGGATGCCTTCCAGCTTGAGCTGCGGGGCGAGCCGGCTCACCACGACCAGGTCGAGCGGCCGTTCCGCGCCGGGATCGGCGTGCAGCCCGTGGTCGGCGCGGAACTTCCCCGCCGGGTGGCCCGGCGCGTTGTCGACCGTGTCGACCGGAGGCTCGATGAGATGCACGGGCCCGGGCCGGCGCGCGGCGGTGTGCAGCTGCAACGCGCGGGTGCCCACCACCAGCGGCATGGATGCGGGCAGGAACGGTGCGACGGCCATGGACATCACGGTGCAGACGGCGGCGGCCCGGTCGCCGGGAAGAACCGCCGCGGCCGCGTCCAGCGCGGGTGGCCATTCATAGCCGTGAACCACGTCGATCCCGCGCGCCCGGATGAGCCGGCGGAGCTTCGCGGCGACGGTCGGGGAGGGGCGCCGGCGGCGGGCGCTGACGGGCAGCAGCTCCAGGCCGAGCGCCTCGACCCGGGCCGCGAGCGGCCCCTCGTCGCCCAGCACGGCGACCTCGTGGCCGAGGTCGCGTACGGCCGCGCCCAACTCGATGGCGTTGAGCTGGCTGCCTCCGACGTTCATGGCGTGTGGGTAAACGATGATCTTCATGCCGATCCTGCCTGCCTTCGCTAGCGCACCACGGCCGGAGACCAGGCGTCGTGGATGAGGACAATCGGGCTGCCGCTACCGTCCGCGGGCACGCTCCAGATGTCGCTGGTCGCGGCGGCGCCGTCGGTGCCGCTCCGGGGAAGCCCGTACAGGACGTGGCTGTCGTCGAGCCATTCGGGCTGGTCGTCGACACTGCGTGTCTCCGAGAGAAGGGTCTCCCTGCCGGTGGCGATCTCGAGCACTGCCAGCCGCCACTGTCCCGGTGGCAGGTCACCGTGCTTCTTGAAGGCGATCCGCGTGCCGTCCGGCGACAACGACGGACACTCGACGTCTTCGCGCAGTGCCGTCAGTCGCCGGGCGGCCAGGCTGCCCTTCACGAGCCAGGTCGCGTCTCCCGAGGCCGCGGTCGCGTAGAACAGATCGTCGTCGGCGAACGTCACGCCCCACATGTTCTTGTCGGCCGCCGCGACGGTCCGGCCCTTGACCACCAGCGCGAACTTCTCGATGTCGCCGACGGTCGCACCGTCCATCCGGCTGACCACCGTGCGCGTCGAGAACTGGCCGGGATTGGCGTACGAGTCGCCTGACACGAAGCTCGTCGTGGCGACCAGCGTTCCGTCCCGGGAGAGCCGCGCCCGGCTCGGGACGCCGGTGAGCGGAAGTTCCCGTCGCGGAGCCCACTCCGCGTCGAGCAGCTTCGCCTGGTACGTGGTGACCAGACCACGGCTGGCGGTGAGGCAGATCGTCTGGCCCGCGGCGGCATACACGCGGTCACACGACGCGGGCGTGAAGGTGCGGGGGCCGCCGGGTGCGGACAGCGGAACGAGCGCGACCTGGCCGTACCCCTCGCCCTGCGCCGTGCTCCGGAACACCACGTGCGGTCCTGCCGCGACGCTGGTGAGACGATCCCGGCTGGCCGCGGCCGGCACCTTCGGCCCGGCCGCCGGTTGCGACGTGCGCGCGTGCAGGACGTAACCGCCCGCGCCGAGCACGGCGAGGAGCACGACGCCCGCCAGCACCACCAGCCGCAGTCGTGCGGTGGTGTCCCGCTGAACCTGCTCCGTCGTCACGCCGGGACACCCCCGTCCGGTGTGCGGTCGGCCGGGCTCCGGTCCGCGGTGTCCGGAGTACCGGCCCCATTCGGGTCGGCGCCGGCCTCGACACCGCGCAGCAGCCAGGCCGCGCCGGGAAGGACGACCGCGAGCAGCATGGCGGCGACCACCAGGGCCCTGCCGGGGCCCGTCGCGTCCCAGGCGAGCCCGAACGCCAGGGACGCTACGAAGCGGGCGGCCGCCACGACGGTCTGCGCGGCGGCGATGCCGCTGCCCCGCACCTCCGCGGGCACGAGCCGACTGATCAGCGCCGCCAGGACTCCGTCGGTCGAGGCATAGAACGTGCCGAGCAACAGGAGTACGACGACGGTGGCGGCGAGCCCGCCCGACGGTCCGGCAGCCAGCAGATAGCAGCCGAGCAGGGCGAGGTGCCCGCCGACGAGCACGCGCGCGCGGCCCACCCGGTCGGCGAGGCGGCCGAGCGGCACGGCGAGCACGAGGTAGGCGACGTTGGTGCCGACGTACAGCAACGGGAACCAGCGCGCGGCGAAGTCGTCGCGGTCCTGCAGCGTCAGGTAGAGGAAGCCGTCACCGACGGTGAGCAGGCCGAGCAGGCCGGCGGCGAGCAGTGGACGGCGCAGACGCGGGCTGGTCAGCTCGCGACCGAGACGGCGCAGTCCGGCGCGGCGGCCCTCCGTCGCCGTGAGCGGGTTCGGTACGAACAGGACGAGCACCGCCAGCCCGACCGCGGCGAATGCGAACGACACGACGAAGATCGAGTCGTAGCTGCCGGGCACGCCCGCGAGCAGTCCGAACGCGAGCAACGGCCCCAACGCCGCGCCGGCGGTGTCCAGCGCCCGATGGACGCCGAAGGACCTGCCCAGCGTCGCCGGGTCCGACGAGGCGGCGATCAGAGCGTCGCGGGGGGCGGTCCGCAGACCCTTGCCCAACCGGTCCGCGGTGATGACCGCGGTGATGGCCGCGAGCCCCTGCACCGGCAGCATGGCGATCCGGGACAGCGCCGACACCCCGTAGCCGATCGCCGCCACCCACTTCGGCCGGCTGCTCCGGTCGCCGGCGTACCCGCCGGCGATGCGAACCGCCGCGCTGACGCCCTGGTAGACGCCGTCCAGGAAGCCGTAGGCGGTCATCGTCAGCCCAACCTGCGCGGTCAGGTAGAGCGGCAGGACGGACGAGACCATCTCCGAGGAGACGTCGGTGAGCAGGCTGACCACGCCCAGCAGGACGACGGTCGTGGAGACACGGGCCACGACCGCATGCGGGCCCGGCCGCCGGCCGCTCCCGGGTCGATCCCGTATCGATACGTACACGTCCTGCCTTTCGTCCCGATCCGGGCGGGGCGGCCGCGGATAGGGCCTATCGCAGTGCCGCGGCGAGCGACTCCACCACCCGCTCCTGCTGCTCGGCGGTGATCTGTGGATAGATCGGCAGGGAGAGAAGTTCCGGCGCGATCCGCTCGGCGACCGGGAACGCGCCGGCCCCGTATCCCAGCCCGGCGAAGGCCCCGGTGAGGTGAACCGGCACCGGGTAGTGGACCGCGGCGCCCACGCCCGCGGCGTTGAGGCGGCCCAGCACCTCGTCCCGGCGGCTCGGCGAGCCGTCGCCGGGGATCCGCACGCAGTAGATGTGCCACACGTGTTCGTTGCCGGGCAGCGTCGTCGGCCGCACCACGTCGAGGCCGGCGAGCAGCGCGTCGTACCGCGCCGCCGCGGTCCGGCGCAGGGCGTTCCAGCCGGCCAGCCGCGCCAGCTTGGCGCGCAGCACGACGGCCTGCAGCCCGTCGAGCCGGCTGTTGACGCCGATCACGTCATGCGTGTATTTCTTCAGGCCGCCATGGCTGCCGAGCGTGCGCACCGCGGTGGCGAGCCCGGCGTCGGCTGCCACCACGGCGCCCGCGTCCCCGTACGCCCCCAGGTTCTTCCCGGGGTAGAAGCTCGTCGCAGCGATGCCGTCCACGCCCGCGCCGCGGCCGTGCCGGGTGGCGCCCTGGCACTGGGCGGCATCCTCCACGATCGCGACGTCCCGCCCGGCGAGCCCCGCGCGCAGCCGCTCCACCGGCGCCAGCTGCCCGTACAGGTGCACCGGGACGACCGCCCTGGTGGCCGGGGTGATCGCGGCCAGCGCGGCGTCCACGTCGATGAGATACGTGTCGGGGTCGCAGTCCACCGGCACCACCCGGGCGCCGGCCCGCGCGACCGCCTCCGCGGTGGCGATGAACGTGTTGGCCGGAAGCACCACCTCGCTGCCCGGACCGACGCCGAGCGCGCGCAACGCCAACTCGAGCGCGTCGGTGCCGTTGGCCACCCCGACGCAGTGCGGTAGGCCGCTGAAGGCCGCGTACTCCTGCTCGAACGCGGTCACCTCGGCGCCGCCGATGAACGCGGTGTCGGCGATGATCCGTTTGAAGCCGGCCTCGACCTCTTCCGCCACCTCTGCGTGGGCGGCGGCCAGGTCGACGAGCGGAATGCTGGTCATACAGGGCTCCTCCGAAGACTGAGCGGCTCGGCGGGTAGGTGGGTACGGCGCAGGAACCGGGCCGGGTTGCCGGCCCAGACCTCGGCCGGGGGCAGGTCGTCGAGAAGGACCGAGCCCATGCCGAGCAGGGACCCCGCGCCGACGGTCAGCGACTCCCGGAGCAGCGCGCCGGCGCCGAGGTAGGCGCCCTCGGCGACGGTGACCCCGCCGCCCAGCCGCACGCCCGAGGCGATCGTCGCGAAGTCGTGTACGACGTCGTCATGAGTCAGCACGGACTGCGGCATGATCGCCACGTGACTGCCGACCGCGACGTCCGCGGTCAGGGTGACCTGAGCCAGCAGCACCGACCCCGCTCCGAGCAGGCAGCCCGCGCCGAGCTGGGCGGACGGGTGGACGACGGTGGCGAAGCGTGCCGCGGGCAGGCCGAGCCGGCGGACCACCCGCGCCCGGGCGAGCTGGTCGCGCGGGTTGCCGACGCAGACCACGACGGCTGCGTCGGGTAGCTCCGCGAGCTCGTCGATCCCGCCGAGGATCGGCAGACCCGCCCGCTCGGTGCCGTGCAGCGCCGGATCGTCGTCGAGGAAGCCTCGCAGCTGCCAGACGGGTCGCACCTGATTGACCGCGCGGACGGCCGCGGCGGTCTCCCGGGCGAAGCCTCCGGCACCGACGATCACCAGAGGCTGTGTCATCGACCGGCCAGCCGGCGCAGCACGGCGACGATGTGGTCCTGGTCGGCGTCGGTCAGCGCGTGGTGCAGCGGCAGGATCAGCGAGTCGCGGGTGAGCTGTTCGGTCACCGGCAGCGGCGCCGAGGGCAGGTCGGCGTACGCCGGTTCGAGGTGGGCCGCCATGATGCCCCGCCGGGCCGACACGCCCTGCGCCGCCAACTCGGCGAGCACCTCGTCGCGGCTCGTGCCGTACTCGGGCCCGAGCAGCACCCAGAACGACTGGACGTTGCTCTGGCCGTAGGCGGGGTCCCGGACCGGCACGATGCCGCGGAGGTCGGCCAGCAGCGCACGATACCGTTCGGCCCGCGCCCGGCGCTGCGTGACCAGCCCGGCGAGACGGCCGAGCTGCACCAGGCCGACCGCCGCCTGGATGTCGGTCATCCGGTAGTTGTAGGCGGTCTCCAGGTACGCCTCCAGCACCGGCTGCGCGCTGGCGTGCCGGTCGGCGGCGGAGACGTTCATCCCGTGCTCCCGCAGCCGGCGCAGGCGCCGCGCCCAGTCGGCGTTGTCCGTGGTCAGCATGCCGCCCTCGCCGGTCGTGATGACCTTGCGGGGATGGAACGACCAGGCGGCGATGGTGGCGCCGGCACCGACGGGCTGACCGTAGGCGGTGGAGCCGGCCGCGCAGGCGGCGTCCTCCACCAGCGCCACGTTCCATCCGTCGGCGGCCTTACGCAGCGCGGCCACGTCGAACGGCACGCCGCCCTGGTGGACCGCGATGACGGCGCGGGTTCGCGGCGTGCGTACCGCGTCGACGGTGTCGACCGTGAGGTTGCCGGTGGCGAGGTCGACGTCGGCGAAGATCGGGGTCGCACCGACGTACCGCACCGCGTTGGCGGTGGCGATGAAGGACAGGGACGGGACGATCACCTCGTCCCCCGGGCCGATCTCGAGGACGACCAGAGCCAGATGCAAGGCGGTCGTGCAGGAGCTGACGGCCACCCCGTGGTCGGCGCCGACGCGCGCGGAGAATTCCCGCTCGAACTGTGCCACCCGTGGGCCCTGGGCCACCCAGCCGGAGCGGACGGCGTCCGCCGCGGCCTGTGCCTCCTCCTCGCCCAGCAGGGGAATCATGACCGGTATCCGGCGGCCCGGATCGGCTGGACTCATCGCTGCCCCCGCCACCAGTCGACCAGGCCCTGCAGGCCTTCGTGGAGCCCGATGCCGGCCCGGAAGCCGATCCGCTCGTCGGCCGCCGAGGTGTCCGCCAACCGCCGCGTCACCCCGTTGACCGCGCGCGCGGGCCCGTGCTGCGGCGGCAGGTCGGACTTCATGACCTCGCTCAGCGCCTGTGCCAGCTCCTTGAGGCTGGTCTCCGTACCGCTGGCGATGTTGAACACCTCGTCGGTCACGTCGGCCTCGGCGGCCAGGATGTTGGCCCGCGCGATGTCGGCAACGTGCACGAAGTCCATGGTCTGCCGGCCGTCGCCGAGGATCAGCGGGGGAGTGCCCGACTCGATGCGTTCCATCCAGCGGATCAGCACCTCGGTGTACAGACCGTGGATGTCCATCCGGGGGCCGTAGACGTTGAAGTAGCGCAGGGCCACGTAGTCGAGGCCGTACATGCTGTGGAAGCTGCGCAGCATGCCCTCGTTGAACGCCTTGGCGGCACCGTAGAAGGTGTCGTTGTTGTACGGATGGTGCCGTTCGGTAGTGGGAAAGACCTCCGCCAGGCCGTACACCGACGCCGACGAGGAGGCGACGACCTTGCGGACGCCCGCGGCGGCGGCCGCTTCCAGCACATTGAACGTGCCGTCGACGAGCACCTCGTTGGCCAGCCGCGGCTCCTCGGCGCACTGGGTGATCCGGATGGCGGCGAGGTGGAACACCAGGTCCTTGCCCCGGCTGACCTCGCGGACCAGGTCCGCGTCGCGGATGTCCCCCGCCACCAGGCGCACCGGGCCGTTCTGCAGAGCCCACTGCAGGTTCTCGCGCCGGCCGCGGACGAAGTTGTCGAGCACCACCACCTCTCTGGCGCCGCCCTGCACGAGGAGGTCGACCACGTGGGAGCCGATCGTGCCGGCACCGCCCGTCACCAGGGCACACGCGTCCTTGACCGATACCGCCGCACTCATCCTTCGGATCCTCCCTGCAGGTCGACCATCAAACCGCCGTTGGCGAGACTGTGCGACGCCGCCTGCAGGATCTGGAGCACCCGCAGGCCGGACCGGCCGTCGGTGAGCGCCGGCGATCCGGTGCGGATGGCGCGCGCGTACTCCTCCACCATGGTCCGCAGTGCCTCGCGCTCGGTGAGCGCCGGCGCCACCATGTCCCCGGAGCGGTACGAGACCAGCACGTCGCGGCGTTCCTCGTCGCCGAGTTCCTCGGGCGTCGCCACGTCGACGCCGCGATCGAAGATCGCCAGACGCTGGCTGGGGTTGAGGTCGTCCCAGATGAGGGTGCGCTTGGATCCGCCGATGATGGCGGTGCGGATCTTGACCGGGGAGAGCCAGTTGACGTGGATGTGCGCGATCGCGCCCGTGTTGAGCTGGAGCGTGAGGTACGCGACGCAGCTGCGCCCGGCCCCGATGCCGTCGGCGCCGTGGGCGGCGACGGCCGTCGGCGCGATCCCCGGCGGCAGGACGAAGTCCAGGATGGACAGGTCGTGCGGGGCCAGATCCCAGACCACGTCGATGTCGCGCTGGACCAGACCGAGGTTGATCCGCACCGAGTCGAGGTAGTGCAGCTCGCCCAGGTCGCCGGAGCGCAGGAGCTCACGGATGCGCAGGACCGCCGGCGTGTAGCAGTAGGTGTGGTCGCACATGAGGGTCAGCCCGCGACGGTCCGCCTCCTCGACGAGCTGGCGCCCCTCGTCGTACGTGGCCGCGAGCGGCTTCTCCACCAGCACGTGCCGACCGGCGCGCAGCGCGGCCAGTGCCACCGGCAGGTGGGTGCCGGCCGGGGTGGCGATCGCGACGGCCTGCACGGTCTCGTCGGCAAGCACCGTGTCAAGGTCGTCGGTGACCTGCACGGTCGAGTAGTCGCCGAGGACGCGGCGGGCCCGGTCGCGGTCGAGGTCGCACAGCCACCGGAGGCGGAAGGCCGGCGATCCCTGGAAGTTGCGCACCAGGTTGGGGCCCCAGTAACCGGCGCCGATGACGGCGACGCCGATGGGACTGTCTGAGATGGCAGGCGAAGAACTCACGGCACTCCGTTCGTCCGTACGGTGGTTCGTTTGACGCCCATTGACCTGATCCGTTCGGGAAGCTACCGGCCGGTGACGGGCGTTCGCAGCGCTGTGTCGCATTTCGGCGGGCGGCCGCCGGGAAAGCGGTACCTTCGGCCCACCAGCGCGCGCTTTCGGGTGTGTCGTCGCCAACCGACAGTGCGTGACACCGATCGCCTCATCGGAAACGAGGCCTACCCGCGAGGCCACCATCGCCCCGGTCATGTGAGGTGGCCGCAGGGGATGCGGGCCAGCCAGGGGGGCGCCTCGTTCCGCGGAGCGACCGGCACGACGGCGGTGGCGCCCGGAGCGCAGGTGGTGCGGGCGCGCGTCAGTTCCTCGCGCCACGACGGACCGTCCGCACGCGGGTTGTCGACTCGGAAGTTGACCGCCGCAACCACCGCGAGCACGACCGCGAGGGCGCACAGGGGCACTTTCCCGGCACGGGCGGCGCCGGCCGGTTGGAGCAGGGCCACCAGCGCCGTCACGACGAGCAGCGCCGGAGCCACCGCGTAGCGCGGCGCGGCCGTGCCGGACAGGAACACCGGCAGGACGTACAGGGCGGCGCCGTGCAGCGCGGCGGCGATCGCCAGCGGCCAGGCCGGACCGGTCAGCCGGGCGGAGGCCAGCCACACCACCGCACCCACCGCGAGCCAGGCGACGGCGGCCAGCACCAGCCAGCGGGCGTCGATCTCGCCGCCCAACCAGCGCTCGCCGACCAGTGGAGCCGGCACCGCGCGCAGCAGGTAGCCGGCCAGCGCGCGGACCGGGTCGGGAGAGAGTTGCCGCCCGCTCGATCCGGCCAGCAGGCCGGCCAGGTGCACCGCCACGCCGAGGGCGAGCGCGCCGGCCAGAACGATGCCGTGCCGGTCCCGCCCCGGCCCGTCCGCCGGGCGGAACGCACGCCACAACACAAGGGGCGCGAAGACGACACTCAGGATGTCGCTCGCCACCACGAGGAGCGTCACCACGACCGCGACGGCCCGCCCGGACCTGGTGCGCGGCGTCCAGATCAGCACCCAGAAGAGCGCGTACAAGCCGTACCAGTGGAAGTTGGCGATCGAGTTCAGCACCTCGCCCTGGCCCACCGGCACCACCAGGATCGCCGCGGACACCAGCACGCGGGACAGCGGTGCGGCCAGGTGCGCCGCACTGGCGACGTAGACCAGCACCGCGAGGAGTGCGACAGCGAGCGCCGCCTCGACGGCCAGGACGGCGGCGGCCGCGTCCGCCGGGACGAGCGCCGCGATTCCGCCCAGGAGCCGAGGTACGGCGTGGTAGTAACCGGCGTACGAGGTGGCGAATGCCGTCAGCGGCCCCTGCCGCAGGGCGTCGCTGAGGAAGACCGTGCCGTCCTCGGCCCAGACGGTGTCGAGTGCGCCGGCACCCGGCTGGCGCAACAGTTGGAGCGCGGCGCCGGCCACGACCGCAACCGTGGCGAGCGCGGGGCCACTCCATCCTCCGAACCGGGCCGGCGCCGGGGCGACGAACAACGCCCGAGCGGCCGTCGGTGGTGCCGGGCGGGTGTCCGGCCGCTGGGTGGCGGTCAGAGCCGCCCCTCCGCGACCGCCTGCGTCACCCACGGGATCACCTCGCCGAGCATCTCGTTCAGCGTGGTCGTCGCCTCGAATCCGAGCACTTCCCGTGCCTTCGTGACGTCGGGGACGCGCTTCTGCACGTCGTACTCGAACGGGTCGTCGGACACGTACCGGAACGGCGTCTCCGGACCCTTGATCCGGCGCCAGATCAGCTCGGCCAACTCCAGCACCGTGGTCGACTCCGCGGTCGACAGGTTGAAGTCCTCGTTCCGGGCCGCTTCGTGCTCCATCGCGATCACGATGCCGCGCGCCAGGTCGCCCCCGTACGTGTAGTGGCGGACCTGGTTGCCGTCACCGAGGATGTGCAGCGGATCCTGTCCCTTGACGATCTTCTGGACGAGGTCGGGCACCACGTGGGACATGGCCAGCTTCACGTTGCCGGAGAGCACCTCGGCCTCGCCCAGCGCCCGGCCCTCACCGACGCCGACACAGTTGAACGGCCGCACGATCGTGTACGGCAGCCGGTACTGGTCCCAGGCCGCGCGGGCGTAGTACTCCACGGCCAGCTTCTGGAAGCCGTAGGAGGACAGCGGCGGCGGGATCTGCCGCTCGTCGCCCTCCTTCGACGGCCAGTGGTCCGTGGACTCGAACACCATCGACGAGGACAGGTAGGTCACCTTTCGCAGCCGGCCGTCGCGGTGCGCCCGAATCGCGGCGTCGCAGGACGCGGCCATGATCCGCTCGTTGGTGGCCAGCAGGTCGTACGCGTAGGTGTGGAAGTAGGAGATGCCACCGATCATCGCCGCGCCGGCGATGAAGTGGTCACAGTCGGCCAGGAGATCGCCGAGCAGGTCCGTGTCCCGGGCGTCCCCTTCCACGAAGCGGTATCGCGGGTCGGCATCGTACGAGTGCGACACCGGACCGTACTTGGAGAAGTTGTCGACTCCCACCACCTCGTGGCCGCGTGACAGCAACTCCTCGACGACGTAGCCGCCGATGAAGCCGGCCGAACCGGTGACCAGAACCTTTGACACGAATGCTCCTAGTGGATCTGTTCGAGGGTGGGGGTGGCGATGGGTTGTTGCCTGTCGCGGTGCTCTTTTCGGGCGGCGAGTTGCTCCATCGTCAGCCGCCGGCCGTAGGCGAACCGGTACCAGCGCAGGTAGCTGGGGAGGAACCGACCCAGGTCGAAGTGGGACTCGCCGAGCTGCCGGTCGAGCCAGATGGTGGGGATCTCGGCCACCGGACGGCGGACCCGGCTGGCCTTCGCGGTCAGCTCCAGACCGATCTCGAAGCCGGCCCGCGACTCGATGCCGACCGACCGGACGAACTCGGTGTCGTACGCCTTGAAGCTGTTGGTCGCGTCGCGGGTGCCGACGCGGGTGAAGAGGTAGAGGCTGCGCCCCGCCCAGCGCGACAGGAACCGCTTGAGGCGCGGACCGCCGACCTGCTGCCCGCCGGGCATGTACCGCGACGCCGCCGCCACGACCACACCGCGCTCGACGAGGCGGGCCAGCTCGTCGATCTGCCGTGGGTCGTCGCAGCCGTCCGCCATCGTCACCACGGTGACCGGAGCCTGGGCGGCGTCGATGCCGAAGCGGATGGCGTTGGCGGGCCCCGGCCCGTACGTGTTGAGGACCGGACGGACACGCGAGTCGGTGACGGCGATCTTTTCCGCGTAGGGCACCGTGGAGTCATCGGGGGTGTCGTGCACGAGCAGGATCTCGCTGGGCAGCAGGACGTCCCGCAGGATCCGTTCCATGCACGGCAGGATGGCCTCGCCCTCGTCGTAGACCGGGATGACGATGGACACCCGCGGCCTCACAGCAGGACCCCCTGCCTGGTGACACCCCACATGTCGATCACCGGGCGCTCGGTGTCGAGGCGGGCGTAGTCGGCGTGTGGCGCGGCGATGACCAGGACGTCGGCGGCCGCCAGCACATCGGTGAGCGGGACGAACCGGTCGTCCACCACGTACGGGTCGGTGCACAGGACCGACTTCGCCTTCAGCGTCAGGATCTTCCGGAGTTTGTAGGCCAGGCTCTCGCGCGGGTCGTCGCTGCCGGCCTTGAACGCCATGCCCAGGACGCCGACCGTGCTGCTCGCCAGGTCGAAGCGGTCTTCGAGGCGGGACACCAGATAGAGCGGCAACCCTTCGTTGATGAGCATCGCCGCGTGGCCGAGCACGAAATTGTTCTTGTTGAAGGCGGCCAGCTGCATGGTGTCCTTCAGCAGGCATGGTCCGGCGGCGAAGCCCGGCATCGGCACGTCTGCCGCACGTGGGTAGTCGAACGTGATGGCGTGGCGGATACGGGCGTAGTCCAGGCCGAAGTCGTTGGCCATCATCCAGAACTGGTTGGCGGTGGCGAACTTGATGTAGCGCCAGGTGTTCGTGAACAGCTTCGCCAGTTCCGCTTCCTCGGGTGCGAGCGGCACGATCTGACCGGTGAGGTTCCGGAAGAACTTCTCCGCTCGCTGGCTGACGTCCGAGGTCCGTGCCGCCACGATCTGCGGCAGGTCGAAGAGTTCGGTGAGGGCCTTGCCCTCGGCGATCCGCTCGGGGCAGAAGGCCACGTCCGCGTGGATGCCCTTGTCGCGCAGCAGCTTCTCGACGAGCCCGGTGACTCCGGGATACACGGTGCTGCGCAGAATGATCAACTGGCCGGGGACCAGATGCTCCGCGCAGCGTTCAAGCGCACGCGGCACGGCCCCCAGGTCGGGGTTCAGATGCTCGTCGACCGGGGTTCCCACCACCACGATCAGGTTCTCGGCCGTACCCACGCTCGCGGGATCGGTGGTCGCGGTGAGCCGGCCGGCTCCGGTCGCCTCGGCCAGCAGCGTGTCGGCGCCATCCTCGGCAAAGGGCATCACACCGTTGTTGACGGCTATCACCGCCGCCTCGTTGATGTCGTAGAGGGCCACCGTCAGGCCGCGTGAGGCGAGCGCTATGCCCAAGGGCAGCCCGACCCGGCCGCAACCGCCAATGATGACCACATCGCGCGAAAACTGGTTATTGCGCACAGGGCGTACCCCCAGATTGCATCGACCCGTGGATTGTCGGACCGTGGCGGAAGCCTTTGCCAGTCCTAACGACGGGCTAAATGCTATGGACGACTGTAGAGCCGAAACTCCGTCTGTCCGCTAAGCGACACGCGCCACGAACAGGTGGCTGAGGTCGGCCGCCCAAACTACCGATAGGGCACTCGCCGTTTTCTTCGTCCACTCGTCAAAGATCTATGCGATGCGGTGGCGGGAGGACAGCGACGGGGCAAGCTTTTCGGCTGATCACAGCACCTGTCGGGCGCCGATGCTCGTTGAGCACGTCGTCGGTCCGATCAGTCTGAGGCATTGCCAGGGGTGGCGGAGCCAAGGATCGACCGCTTCCTGCGAGTGGGCACGTGCGAGTTGCGCAGGGCAGGTATCAGCGGCAAGTCACATAGTCTGGCCGAGGACCACCCTCGTCATGATCGAAATAGCGGCGTGGCTTCGGTGCCTGCGGAACAGCCGTGGCACCGCAAGAAGGGGTAACGGATGCGTGATCAGTTGAGATCGATCGTCGTGTTGGGCGTCGCCGGCATCGTCGCCGTTGCCGGGACGGCTCTTGCCAATGCGACGCTCACCGGTACTCGCACCGGAGACCCCGTTCCCGATCAATCGCATTCCCTGTGGAGCAGTTCCACGGTTCCCGGAACGGTGACCGACCCGGACCGGCGGGCCGTCGAGCTGGGGGTCAAGTTCACCTCGGATCAGGCCGGCACCGTGCTCGGTGTGCGGTTCTACAAGTCGAAAACCAACACCGGAGCGCACACCGGCAGCCTCTGGACGATCAGCGGGGCCCGGCTGGCAACGGCTCAGTTCACCGGCGAGACGGCGTCCGGGTGGCAGTACGTCGCCTTCTCGAAGCCGGTCCCCATCAAGGCCAACGACCTGTATGTGGTGTCGTACCACACGAACGTGGGGGCCTACTCGGCCGACGACAACTACTTCAAGGCCGGCCGCGATCGCGGCCCGCTGCATGCCCCGGCTGACGGGGCCAAGGGCGCCAACGGTGTGTACCGGTACGGCGCCGGCGGCTTCCCGGACCAGGGCTACAAGGCCACCAACTACTGGGTGGACGTGGTCTTCACGTCCGGTACGCCCACTCCGTCCGGCTCCCCGACACCGCGGCCCACGGCCACGCGTCCCAGTCCCACCCCTACTGCGACCGTCACCCGCACACCGAGCGCCTCGCCGACACCGAGTCCCACCCGGAGCGCCACGCCGCCGCCGGCTCCCGGCGCCTGCCCGCCGTTCCCCGCCTTCCCGGACGAGAACTGCACCGGGTGGCAGCACACCGGAGTGAAGCTGCGCAACTGCGACGGTGACATCCGCACGTCCGGCACAACGCTCGACGGCTGCTACTTCCCCCGGGATCTCAAGATCGTGGCGAAGAACGTGACCATCAAGCGGTCCCACGTGAAGGGCTCGGTGTACGCCTCCTGGATGACGGACTGGGACTTCCAGAATCTCACCTTGATCGATGTCGAGGTCGAGGACGAGGGCAACGCCACGCCGGACCGGGCAGCGATCGGTGGACCGAACTTCACCTGCATCCGCTGCCATGTGCACAACACGGGCACGGGCATCAGCATGGGAGACAACGTCACCATCCGGGACTCGTACGCCCACGACTTCACGTACACCGAGGGCGCTCACCAGGCGGCGGCCGGCGCCAACGGCGGTGCGAACCTCACCCTCGTCCACAACAACCTCGAGTGCAGCCGGGTCAACGTCTCTCCGGACAAGCAGGGCTGCTCGTCGGCCCTGTCGCTCTACGACGAGCCGACCATCGACAACGTGCTGGTACAGAACAACCTCTTCAACACCGCCGGTGGCTACTGCACCTACGGCGGTGGCCCGAACGGCACCAACATCCGCTACCTCGACAACCGCTTCGGCAAGAAGTTCAACCCCCGCTGCGGCAGCTACGGACCCGTTGCCGCCTACCGGAACAACTCGGGCAACGTCTGGCAGGGGAACCTGTGGGCGGACGGATCGGGGCCCGTCGGACCCTGACCGGGCGGACCACTAGTCTCCCCGGGGTGAACTGGCTGGAACTCGTCGGCTGGGCCGGCTCCGCGCTGCTGGTCTGGTCGCTACTGCAGACCCGCATCCTGCGGCTGCGCGCGCTCAACCTGCTCGGCTGCCTCATCCTGATCGGCTACAACGCCGCCGTGCACGTGTGGCCCATGGTGGGGCTCAACGTGGTGCTCGCCGTGATCAACGTCTGGTACCTGCGCAAGATGCTCGCCACCCGGCACGACGCGCAGACCTACGAGGTGGTCGAGGTGGGCACCGGCGACGCCTTCCTGGCCCACACCCTGCGGGTGCACGCCGCCGACATCGCCCGGTTCAACCCCGACTTCCGCTGGGACCCGGCCGCCGCCGACCGCTCGGCCTTCCTGGTGGTCCGCGCCGACGAGGTCGTCGGCGTGGTGGTCTCGCACGCGGAGGCCGGCGGCGTGGCCCAGATCGACCTGGACTACGTGACCCCGCCCTTCCGCGACTTCACCCCCGGCGAGTTCGTCTACCGCCGCAGCCGCCTGTTCACCGACCGCGGCTTCCGCCGGGTGGTCAGCCCCCGCGGCATGGTCGCCCCCTACTACCACCGGCTCGGCTTCCGCCCCGAGGGCGACGCGTACGTGCTCGACCTGCCCGCCACCGCCTGACCGCACGCCCGCAGGATTCATCGGGCCGCCCGCGGGGCACTGAGGGGCCTACGCCGTCCGGACCCCGGGCGGCGCGCGGGTGGGCCACGGCGGCCCGCCCCGATCGGGCCGAGGGAGAGAACCGGGCGTGCAGAGCTACTGGAGCCAGCTGGCCCTGGTCGGAGTTCTGGTGATCGTCAACGCGGCCTTCGCCGGCAGCGAGATGGCCCTGGTGTCGCTGCGCGACAGCCAGCTCCAGCGGCTGGAACGCGGCAGCCGGGCCGGCCGCACCCTGGCCCGCCTGGCCAAGGACCCCAACCGGTTCCTCGCCACCATCCAGATCGGGATCACCCTGGCCGGCTTCCTGGCCTCCGCCGCGGCGGCGGTGTCCCTCGCGAAGCCCCTCGTCCCGCTGCTCGGGGGGCTCGGCGACGCCGCCGAGACGGTGGCCATCGTGGTGGTCACCCTGGCGCTGACCTTCGTGACCCTGGTCTTCGGCGAGCTGGCCCCCAAGCGCATCGCCATGCAGTCCGCCGAGCGGTGGGCTCTCGTCGTGGCGCGCCCGCTCGACCTGCTGGCCAGCGTCACCCGGCCGGCGGTGTGGGCCCTCGGCGCCACCAGCGACCTGGTGGTCCGCCTGTTCGGGCTGAACCCGAAGCACGAGCCGGACGAGATCGGCCCCGACGAGCTGCGCGACATCGTGGCCGGCAACCACGGCTTCACGAAGGAACAGCGGACCATCATCGCCGGCGCCGTCGAGATCGCCGACCGGCAGCTGCGCGCGGTGCTCGTACCCCGGTTGCAGGTCTTCACCCTCGACAGCGGGACGACCGCGGAGGCCGCCCGGCTGGTCCTCGCCGCGACCGGCCACTCCCGGGCGCCGGTGGTGCGGCACGGCGGCCTGGACGAGGCGGTCGGGGTGATCCACCTGCGGGACCTGGTCGGCGTCCCCGACGACCGGCCGGTGGACGAGATCGCCAGGCCGCCCATGCTGCTGCCCGACTCGCTGCCCGTGGTCGACGCGCTGCGCCAGTTCAAGGCGGAACGCCAGCACATCGCGCTGGTGGTCGACGAGCGCGGCGCCGTGGACGGCATCGTCACCCTCGAGGACATCCTCGAGGAGATCGTCGGCGAGATCTACGACGAGACCGACCGGGACCTCGGCTCGATCCGCACCGAGGAGGACGGCACGCTGGTGCTGCCCGGCACCTTCCCGGTGCACGACCTCACCGACCTGGGCGTCGAGCTGCCGAACCGGCCGCCCGGCGACTACACCACCATCGCCGGGCTCGTGCTCATCTGCCTCGGGCACATCCCCACCGTGGCGGGGGAGCGGGTCCGGGTCGACGGCTGGGACCTGGCCGTGGGCGGCGTCGACCACCATGCCATCACCGAGGTACGCGTCCGCCGCCACCGCCGTCGCGACCGCACGGAGGACGCCGACGCGGACGACGCGCCGGTGCTCGACGAGGCCCGCGGCTGACCCTCACCGGCGCCCGGCCGGGGGCCCGAACGGGAAGCCCGGCACCGGCGGGCGCAGCTGCACCGAGTCGGCGGGCACCTGGAGGGTGCTGCGCTTCAGCACCCGGGTGATCGCGCGCAGCAGCCACGGCCCCGACGGGTGCCGCTCCGGCCCGATCAGCCGGCTGGTGACCAGGGTCCACCAGTGGCCGGCCACGATGACATCGGTGATCCGCAGCCGGTCCGGCGGCCACCCGCCCCGCACCACCACGTCGACCACCCGGCCCAACCGCCGCCCGTGCAGGTCGTACGCGGTGCGGCCGAGCAGCTCACCCGCTCGCACGGTGCGCTCCCGGGATCCGGTCGATCAGGTGCCGGCGCAGCCAGGACTCCACCGGCGAGGGCGGCAGGTCGGCCGCCGGGCAGCGCAGCCGCACCACGCTGTCCACCCGGTCGACCTGGGTGAGCAGGACACGCAGCGGCGGCGCCGGCGGGTCGTCGGTGAACCGGTCGGCGACGGCCTTGAGCAGCCGCCCGGTCCGGCCCCCGATCCGCTCCCCGAGCGCCGCCTGCCCGGTGAGCAGGCACTCCACGTACGGGTAGCCCTCCTCGTCGACGGCGAACTCGATGTCGTCGACCCGGCCGACCAGCCGGCCGTCGACGTCGATGATCTGCCGGTCGAGCACCTGCTTGGCGAGCTGGATCCTCATCGGCCCATCCTCGTGACGATCGCCAGTGGGATCGCCGCCAGCGAGGCGGCGACGATGAGCAGCAGGAACACGGCCCCGAGCAGGTTCGTCCACCAGCCGTTGACCCGGTCGCCGAGGTAGCCGCGGTCGTTCGCCACCACCAGGATCGGCAGGTAGGTCAGCGGCAGCACCACCGCGCTGAGCACCAGCATGTACTCGGTGAGCCGGATCGGGTCCACCGCCGTCATGAGCAACAGCACCCCGAGCAGCAGCCCGACCAGCAGCACGCTGTGGAACCGGGCCGCCTCCCGCGGGCTCACCCGCTTGCCCCACTGCCAGCCGAAGTACTGCGACGCCGCGTACGCGGCCGACAGGCCGGTCTCCAGGGCCGCGCCGAAGGTCACCGCGAAGAACGCCAGCACCGCGGCGGCCAGCCCGGCCCCGCCCAGCGCGCTCACCACCGGGCGGGCGACCGCCTCGAGGGTGTCCGGCGACGTCCCCGACGGGTGGTACGCCACCGTCGCCACGGCGATCAGCGACAGCGCCAGGAAACCGCCGACCGGGAAACCGATCAGCACGTTCGAGCGGGCGTGCGCCAGGTCCGCGGCGCTCCACCGCTCCTCGACCCCGCCGGAGGAGAAGAAGAACACCTCGTACGGGCTGACCGTCGACGCGAACAGGGCCACCGCCACGAACCAGTACGCCGGCCAGCCCGCACCGGCCGAGCCGACGTGCAGCGCACCGTGCCCCAGCTCCGCCCAGTCGGTCGGCAGGGCGAACAGCGCGACCGCGAAGACCAGCAGCGCCAGCCCGGCCAGGCCGAAGACCCGTTCCATCAGCTCGAAGCGCATCCGCCACAGCACCAGCCAGACCGCCACCGCGGCCACCGGCACCCAGAGCAGGTGGCTCAACCCCGTGGCGAGCTGCAACGCGAGCGCCACCCCGCCCAGCTCGGCCGCCAGGGTGATCACCGTGACCAGCCAGGAGGCGACCAGGTTGAGCAGCGCCACGCGCGGCCCCAGCCGCTCCCGTACCAGGTCGAACACCGCCCGGCCGCTCACCGCCGCGATCCGGCCGGCCATCTCGGCGTACGCGCAGATGCCCACCACCCCGACGAGCAGCACCCAGGCGTGGGCCATCCCGAAGCGGGCACCGGCCTGGCTCGCCGCCACCAGGTCGCCGATGTCGACGAAGCCGCCGACGGCGGACAGCACGCCGAGCGTGGCGGCGAAGAGCTTCCTCACGTCGGGTCGGGAGCGGGCGGTCTCATCGACGCGACGATATCGGCGTCAGATCGCCCTTTTCGGGCGAATCGAGCAACCCCCGGGTCAGGCCGCCGTCAGGTTCTGGAGCCGCACCTGACCGCGCGCCACCAGCCGGCCGCCCTCGTCGCTGATCTCGACGACCCAGAGCTGCTGGCTGCGGCCGCGGTGGATCGGGGTGCCGACCGCCGTCAGCTCGCCGTCGCGCACGGCGCGCAGGAAGTCGGTCTGGTTGGAGACCCCGACCACCTTGCCCTTGTCGCCCAGCCACAGGGCGCCGCCGATGCTGGCCGCCGTCTCCACGACCGAGCAGTAGACGCCGCCGTGCTGGATCCCGTACGGCTGGTGCAGCTCGGGGCGGACCTGCCAGCGGATGACCACCCGGTCTCCGCTCACCTCGTCGAACTTCAACCCCAGCAGGGCGACGAAGCCCCCGGTCATGTCCGGCGCCTCCACGGCGACCCCCTCCTGTCGGTGGAGCCGCCAGCCTAGTCGCCCGTCGTCGGCAAACCCGGTACGGGCCGGGACCGCTGATGGGGGAGAATCGGTGACCGTGACCGACAGCAACCTCCCGCAGGGGCGGGACTCCCTGACCGAAGACCTGCTGTGGCGGGGCCTGATCCAGGACTCGACCGGCCTCGACGAGCTGCGCGAGCTGCTCGACGGCGGGAGCATGACCTTCTACGTGGGCTTCGACCCGACGGCGGCCAGCCTGCACGTCGGCAACCTCATGCAGGTCGTCATGGCCCGTCGGCTCCAGCTAGCCGGGCACCGGCCGCTGCTGCTGGTCGGCGGCGCCACCGGTCAGATCGGCGACCCGAAGGAGAGCGCCGAGCGCACCCTGAACCCGCCCGAGGTCATCGCCGGCTGGGTGCAACGCATCCGCGACCAGCTCGCGCCGTTCGTCTCGTACACCGGCGAGAACGCCGCCCAGATGGTCAACAACCTGGACTGGACCGGCGAGATGTCGGTGGTGGAGTTCCTCCGGGACGTCGGCAAGCACTTCCCGGTGAACAAGATGCTGGCCCGTGAGGTGGTCAAGGCCCGGCTGGAGACCGGCATCAGCTACACCGAGTTCAGCTACCAGCTCCTCCAGGCCAACGACTTCTTCGAGCTGCACCGCCGGCACGGCTGCCAGCTCCAGTACGGCGGCTCCGACCAGTGGGGCAACATCACCGCGGGCGTGGACTACATCCGCCGCCGGGGCGCCGGCCCCGTGGAGGCGTTCACCACGCCGCTGGTGACCAAGTCCGACGGCACCAAGTTCGGCAAGAGCGAGACCGGCGCCGTCTGGCTCGACCCCCAGATGACCAGCCCGTACGCCTTCTACCAGTTCTGGGTCAACGCCGACGACCGGGACGTCAGCCGCTACCTGCGGTACTTCAGCTTCCGCTCCCGCGAGGAGATTGAGGAGCTGGAGAAGGCCACCGCGGAACGGCCGCAGGCGCGGCTCGCCCAGCGGGCGCTCGCCGAGGAGCTGACCACGCTCGTCCACGGGGAGCGGGAGATGGCCCAGGCCGTCGCCGCCAGCCAGGCGCTCTTCGGCCGCGGCTCGCTCGACGAGCTCTCCCCGGCGACCCTGCGTGCCGCGCTCACCGAGGCCGGTCTGGTGCACCTCGACGAGCTGCCCGACGTCGCGGGCCTGCTCAAGGAGTCGGGCCTGGTGCCGAGCATGAAGGAGGCCCGGCGGGTCATCGCCGAGGGCGGCGCGTACGTCAACAACGTGCGGATCGCCGAGGTCGACGCGACCGTGTCGCCGGCGGATCTGCTGCACGGCCGCTACCTCGTGCTGCGGCGCGGGAAGCGCAACTTCGCCGGCGTTGAGCTGGGCGGATAGCTCCACGTCGACGGTGTGACGCGGGACGCGCCCGGTGGATTTGACGATCAATCCGCCGGGCGCGTAACTTTCTCTCTGCCAGCGCGGAACGGACGAAACAGGCGAAAGACCTGGGAGGCCGGAGCGCGGGAATGACGACCGGGCGAGGATGGTTGACCCCATCGGACCCTGGACCGGGCGGTGCCCCGGATTCGCCGGGAGGCGGATTTGGCGAGGCGGAACCGACCGGGTAAGGTTGTCGACCGGCAGGGACACGGACGAGCGAGCGGGAAACCGCAGCGGCCGTCCTGCCGAAACCCACGAAACGCCCGGTGCGAGCCGGTCGAATTGTGGTGCCCGGCAAAAGGATTGCAAGCACGACAAACCGCGAAACACCGGTTTGACACGGCAGAATCCGGCGGGTAACGTAGTAAAAGTGCCCGGCGCGAGAGCGGCGGGCGGATGAACGAAATGCCCCGGACGGGGGTCCTGCTGGTGCGGGGTTTCCGGATGGTGTGTGGTTGTTCTTTGAGAACTCAACAGGGTGCTTGATAAGCCAGTGCCAAATTGATTTATACCCCGGACTGGTCAGGCTGTGGTCTGATTGGTTGGGATTCCTTTGGCAACACTTTTGTTGTCAGGACATGTTTTCAACAAGTTTTTGTTGGAGAGTTTGATCCTGGCTCAGGACGAACGCTGGCGGCGTGCTTAACACATGCAAGTCGAGCGGAAAGGCCCTTCGGGGTACTCGAGCGGCGAACGGGTGAGTAACACGTGAGCAACCTGCCCTAGGCTTTGGGATAACCCCGGGAAACCGGGGCTAATACCGAATAGGACCTGGCCTCGCATGAGGCTGGGTGGAAAGTTTTTCGGCCTGGGATGGGCTCGCGGCCTATCAGCTTGTTGGTGGGGTGATGGCCTACCAAGGCGACGACGGGTAGCCGGCCTGAGAGGGCGACCGGCCACACTGGGACTGAGACACGGCCCAGACTCCTACGGGAGGCAGCAGTGGGGAATATTGCACAATGGGCGGAAGCCTGATGCAGCGACGCCGCGTGAGGGATGACGGCCTTCGGGTTGTAAACCTCTTTCAGCAGGGACGAAGCGTAAGTGACGGTACCTGCAGAAGAAGCGCCGGCCAACTACGTGCCAGCAGCCGCGGTAAGACGTAGGGCGCGAGCGTTGTCCGGATTTATTGGGCGTAAAGAGCTCGTAGGCGGCTTGTCGCGTCGACTGTGAAAACCCGCAGCTCAACTGCGGGCCTGCAGTCGATACGGGCAGGCTAGAGTTCGGTAGGGGAGACTGGAATTCCTGGTGTAGCGGTGAAATGCGCAGATATCAGGAGGAACACCGGTGGCGAAGGCGGGTCTCTGGGCCGATACTGACGCTGAGGAGCGAAAGCGTGGGGAGCGAACAGGATTAGATACCCTGGTAGTCCACGCTGTAAACGTTGGGCGCTAGGTGTGGGGGGCCTCTCCGGTTCCCTGTGCCGCAGCTAACGCATTAAGCGCCCCGCCTGGGGAGTACGGCCGCAAGGCTAAAACTCAAAGGAATTGACGGGGGCCCGCACAAGCGGCGGAGCATGCGGATTAATTCGATGCAACGCGAAGAACCTTACCTGGGTTTGACATGGCCGCAAAACTGTCAGAGATGGCAGGTCCTTCGGGGGCGGTCACAGGTGGTGCATGGCTGTCGTCAGCTCGTGTCGTGAGATGTTGGGTTAAGTCCCGCAACGAGCGCAACCCTCGTTCGATGTTGCCAGCGCGTTATGGCGGGGACTCATCGAAGACTGCCGGGGTCAACTCGGAGGAAGGTGGGGATGACGTCAAGTCATCATGCCCCTTATGTCCAGGGCTTCACGCATGCTACAATGGCCGGTACAATGGGCTGCGATACCGTGAGGTGGAGCGAATCCCAAAAAGCCGGTCTCAGTTCGGATCGGGGTCTGCAACTCGACCCCGTGAAGTCGGAGTCGCTAGTAATCGCAGATCAGCAACGCTGCGGTGAATACGTTCCCGGGCCTTGTACACACCGCCCGTCACGTCACGAAAGTCGGCAACACCCGAAGCCGGTGGCCCAACCCCTTGTGGGAGGGAGCCGTCGAAGGTGGGGCTGGCGATTGGGACGAAGTCGTAACAAGGTAGCCGTACCGGAAGGTGCGGCTGGATCACCTCCTTTCTAAGGAGCACCTTCACCCGAAAGGGTGCAAGGAGCCCGCGGCCCGCGAATGTCGGGTCGGGGTGCTCAATGGCGGAGACACTGGCGAGTCTTTCCCTGGCAACGGCCGGGTTCCTTCTAGTACGGCCACCTCGGTGGTGTGGAACGAAGTCCTGGTGCGGCTGGGGGAGGATGTAAAGCACCCTGTTGGGTCCTGAAAGAACAACCCGTGGTTGTCTTTCAGAGCCGAAGCTCGAGGTGGATTGCCTCGGGATGGCGCCAGGCACGGCCTGGTGTGGCATACCGCCGGCGGTTGGCCGGGTTTGGTGTCGCACGGATCTGGTTGTGGGTTGGTTGTTTGTTGAGAATTGCACAGTGGACGCGAGCATCTTTGTGGTCAAGTTGTCAAGGGCGAACGGTGGATGCCTTGGCACCAGGAGCCGATGAAGGACGTGGGAGGCCGCGATAGGCCTGGGGGAGCTGTCAACCAAGCTGTGATCCCAGGGTGTCCGAATGGGGAAACCCGGCACCAGTCATGTGGTGTCACCCGCACCTGAACACATAGGGTGTGTGGGGGGAACGCGGGGAAGTGAAACATCTCAGTACCCGTAGGAAGAGAAAACAACTAGTGATTCCGTGAGTAGTGGCGAGCGAAAGCGGATTGAGGCTAAACCGGCTGCGTGTGATACCTGTCAGGGGTTGCGTGGTCGGGGTTGTGGGACCCTGCTGAATGAGCTGACACTTGTTCGAGGAGTTACAAAGTCAATGGCTAGTCGAACAGTCTGGAATGGCTGACCGTAGACGGTGATAGTCCGGTAGGTGAAAGTTGTTGACCTCCTGTGGGTGTTCCCGAGTAGCGGCGGACCCCTGAAATCTGCCGTGAATCTGCCAGGACCACCTGGTAAGCCTAAATACTTCCTGGTGACCGATAGCGGACGAGTACCGTGAGGGAATGGTGAAAAGTACCCCGGGAGGGGAGTGAAATAGTACCTGAAACCGTTCGCCTACAATCCGTCGGAGCCTTGCGGGGTGACGGCGTGCCTTTTGAAGAATGAGCCTGCGAGTTAGTGGCATGTGGCGAGGTTAACCCGTGTGGGGGAGCCGTAGCGAAAGCGAGTCTGAATAGGGCGTTTTAGTCGCATGCTCTAGACCCGAAGCGGAGTGATCTAGCCATGGGCAGGCTGAAGCGCGGGTAAGACCGCGTGGAGGGCCGAACCCACCAACGTTGAAAAGTTGGGGGATGACCTGTGGTTAGGGGTGAAAGGCCAATCAAACTCCGTGATAGCTGGTTCTCCCCGAAATGCATTTAGGTGCAGCGTCGCGTGTTTCTTGCCGGAGGTAGAGCACTGGATGGTCTAGGGGGCCCACAAGCTTACCGAAATCAGCCAAACTCCGAATGCCGGTAAGTGAGAGCGCGGCAGTGAGACTGCGGGGGATAAGCTTCGTAGTCGAGAGGGAAACAGCCCAGATCACCAGCTAAGGCCCCTAAGCGTGTGCTAAGTGGAAAAGGATGTGGGGTCGCATAGACAACCAGGAGGTTGGCTTAGAAGCAGCCACCCTTTAAAGAGTGCGTAATAGCTCACTGGTCAAGTGGTTCCGCGCCGACAATGTAGCGGGGCTCAAGCACACCGCCGAAGCTGTGGCATTCACATTTCAACCTCGCTTGGACTTGATTCCTTGTGCAGGTGTGTGGATGGGTAGGGGAGCGTCGTGCCGCGAGTGAAGCAACGGGGTGACCTAGTTGTGGACGCGGCACGAGTGAGAATGCAGGCATGAGTAGCGAAAGAAGGGTGAGAAACCCTTCCGCCGGATGACCAAGGGTTCCAGGGCCAGGCTAATCCGCCCTGGGTGAGTCGGGACCTAAGGCGAGGCCGAGAGGCGTAGTCGATGGACAACGGGTTGATATTCCCGTACCCGCGAAAGAGCGACCCTGACGAACCTCGTTGTGCTAACCACCCGAGCTGTGGATGACCTTCGGGTCTGAAGCGGTGAGCGTGGGAACCTGGCGGGTAGTAGTCAAGCGATGGGGTGACGCAGGAAGGTAGCTGAGCCCGGCCGGTGGTTGTGCCGGGGTAAGCGTGTAGGCCGGCGTGTAGGCAAATCCGCACGCCATATAGGCTGAGACGTGATGCCGAGCCGATTCAGGTGAAGTCAGTGATCCTATGCTGCCGAGAAAAGCCTCTAGCGAGTTCTTAGCGGCCCGTACCCCAAACCGACACAGGTGGTCAGGTAGAGAATACCGAGGCGATCGGGCGAACTGTGGTTAAGGAACTCGGCAAATTGCCCCCGTAACTTAGGGAGAAGGGGGGCCGGAGACGTGAAGCCCCGCGCGGGTGGAGCGTTGTATGGCCGCAGAGAGCAGGGGGAAGCGACTGTTTACTAAAAACACAGGTCCATGCGAAGAAGTAATTCGATGTATATGGACTGACGCCTGCCCGGTGCTGGAACGTTAAGGGGACCTGTTAGCTCTTCGGGGCGAAGCGGAGAACTTAAGCGCCAGTAAACGGCGGTGGTAACTATAACCATCCTAAGGTAGCGAAATTCCTTGTCGGGTAAGTTCCGACCTGCACGAATGGCGTAACGACTTCCCCACTGTCTCAACCACAGGCCCGGCGAAATTGCACTACGAGTAAAGATGCTCGTTACGCGCGGCAGGACGGAAAGACCCCGGGACCTTTACTATAGCTTGACATTGGTACTTGAGTTAGCTTGTGTAGGATAGGTGGGAGCCGGTGAAGCTCATACGCCAGTATGGGTGGAGGCAATCTTGAAATACCACTCTGGTTGATTTGGGTATCTAACTTCGGACCGTTATCCGGTTCAGGGACAGTGTCTGGTGGGTAGTTTAACTGGGGCGGTTGCCTCCTAAAGGGTAACGGAGGCGCCCAAAGGTTCCCTCAGCCTGGTTGGCAATCAGGTGTTGAGTGCAAGTGCACAAGGGAGCTTGACTGTGAGACTGACAGGTCGAGCAGGGACGAAAGTCGGGACTAGTGATCCGGCACTGGCATGTGGAAGCGGTGTCGCTCAACGGATAAAAGGTACCCCGGGGATAACAGGCTGATCTTCCCCAAGAGTCCATATCGACGGGATGGTTTGGCACCTCGATGTCGGCTCGTCGCATCCTGGGGCTGTAGCAGGTCCCAAGGGTTGGGCTGTTCGCCCATTAAAGCGGTACGCGAGCTGGGTTTAGAACGTCGTGAGACAGTTCGGTCCCTATCCGCCGTGCGCGTAGGATACTTGAGAAGGGCTGTCCCTAGTACGAGAGGACCGGGACGGACGAACCTCTGGTGTGCCAGTTGTCCCGCCAGGGGCACGGCTGGTTAGCTACGTTCGGAAGGGATAACCGCTGAAAGCATCTAAGCGGGAAGCTCGCTTCAAGATGAGGTATCCCACCCACATTTGTGGGGTAAGGCCCCCAGCTAGACGACTGGGTTGATAGGCCGGAAATGTAAGCCCGGTAACGGGTTCAGTTGACCGGTACTAATAGGCCGAGGACTTGACTACCAAGCTGCTACGCGTCCACTGTGCAACTCTGAACAAACGACAACCACAGGCTGGTTGTTTGACATGTTCATAGAGTTACGGCGGTCATGGCGGAGGGGAAACGCCCGGTAACATTCCGAACCCGGAAGCTAAGCCCTCCAGCGCCGATGGTACTGCACTCGGGAGGGTGTGGGAGAGTAGGACACCGCCGGACAATCTTCCAGTCGAGGGCCGCCCCAGCAGGGTCGGCCCTCGACTGCGTTAGCGTCCTTGGAGACGCACTGAGGAAGGATGTACCCGTGAGTTCAGGACCGCAGGGCGAGGACCGCCCCCGTCGTTACGAGGACCGCGCCGAGCGCGGGCAGGGGCGTGGCGACGCCCGCCGCGACGACCGCCCCGCGTACCGGGGCGACCGGGACGACCGCTCGGGCGGCCCGCGGGGCGGCTTCCGCTCTGGTGAGCGCCGTGAGGGCGGTTCCCGCGGCGGCGACCGCGAGGGCGGGTTCCGTGGTGGCGACCGCGAGGGCGGGTTCCGTGGCGGTGAGCGGCGCGGCGGCTTCGCCGGCGGCGACCGCCGTGAGGGCGGCTTCCGTGGCGGCGAGCGCCGCGAGGGCGGTTTCCGTGGCGGTGACCGCCGCGAGGGTGGCGACCGCGAGGGTGGCTTCCGCGGTGGTGAGCGCCGCGAGGGCGGCTTCCGCGGTGGTGAGCGCCGTGAGGGTGGCTTCGGTGGCGGTGAGCGTCGCGAGGGCGGTTTCCGTGGCGGTGAGCGCCGTGAGGGTGGCTTCCGTGGTGGCGACCGCGAGGGTGGCTTCCGTGGCGGTGAGCGCCGCGAGGGTGGCTTCCGTGGTGGCGACCGCGAGGGTGGCTTCCGTGGCGGTGAGCGCCGCGAGGGTGGCTTCCGTGGCGGCGAGCGCCGCGAGGGTGGCTTCCGTGGCGGCGACCGCGAGGGCGGCTTCCGTGGCGGCGAGCGCCGCGAGGGTGGCTTCCGTGGTGGCGACCGCGAGGGCGGTTTCCGCGGTGGTGAGCGCCGCGAGGGTGGCTTCCGCGGCGGTGAGCGCCGCGAGGGTGGCTTCCGCGGTGGTGAGCGTGAGGGTGGCTTCCGTGGTGGCGACCGCGAGGGTGGCTTCCGTGGCGGTGAGCGCCGCGAGGGTGGCTTCCGCGGTGGTGAGCGTGAGGGTGGCTTCCGTGGTGGTGAGCGCCGTGAGGGTGGCTTCCGCGGTGGTGAGCGCCGTGAGGGTGGCTTCCGTGGCGGCGAGCGCCGTGAGGGTGGCTTCCGTGGCGGCGAGCGCCGTGAGGGTGGCTTCCGTGGCGGCGAGCGCCGCGAGGGTGGCTTCCGTGGTGGCGAGCGCCGCGAGGGTGGCTTCCGCGGTGGCGACCGCGAGGGCGGCTTCCGCGGTGGCGAGCGCCGTGAGGGCTTCGCCGGCGGTGAGCGTCGTGAAGGCTTCCGCCGCGACGACCGTCCGGGCGGCCGGCGGGAGGGCGGCTTCGGCGGCGACCGGCGCGAGGGCGGCTTCCGCGGCGGTGAGCGCCGTGAGGGTGGCTTCCGCGGTGGTGAGCGCCGCGAGGGTGGCTTCGGTGGTGACCGTCGTGAGGGCGGCTTCCGTGGCGGCGAGCGCCGCGAGGGCTTCCGCCGCGACGAGCGGCCCGGTGGCTTCCGTCGCGAGGAGCGCGAGGGTGGCTTCCGCGGCGGGCGCGAGCGTACCGAGCGGGACGGGGAGCGCCGGGGCTACGGCCGGGACGACCGCCGCCCCGAGGGTGGCTACCGCGAGCGGCAGGACGAGCGCGCCGAGGGGCGTACGGGTGAGGCGCCGGCGTTGCCGGACGAGGTGGTCGCCACCGACCTCGACTCGACCGTCCGGGCGGAGCTGCTCTCCCTCGCCAAGCCGGTGGCGGAGACCGTCGCCCGGCACCTGGTCGCGACCGGGCTGCTGATCGACGACGACCCGGCCGAGGCGCTGGCGCACGCCATGGCCGCCCGCCGGCTCGCCTCGCGGATCGCCGCGGTGCGGGAGGCGGTCGGGCTGGCCGCGTACCACGCGGGGGAGTGGCAGACGGCCGTCGCCGAGCTGCGCACCTACCACCGGATGACCGGGCTCCAGAGCCACCTGGCCGTGCTGGCCGATTGCGAGCGGGCGCTGGGCCGCCCCGAGCGGGCCATCGACCTGTTCCGCGGGGCGGACCGGGAGAAGCTCGACCAGGCCGTCGCCATCGAGCTGCTGATCGTGGCCAGCGGGGCGCGGGGCGACCTCGGGCAGAAGGACGCGGCCGTGGCCATGCTCCAGGTCCCGGAGCTGACCGCCGACTCGACCGAGTCGTGGGCGGCGCGGCTGCGCTACGCCTACGCGGACGCGCTGCTGGCGGTGGGCCGCCGCGAGGAGGCACGGGAGTGGTTCTCCCGGGCCGCCGACGCCGACGCCGAGGGTGAGACCGACGCCGCCGAGCGGCTGCTGGAGCTGGACGGCGTCGTTATCGAGGGCGACGACGAGGAGGACGAGGAGTTCGCGGGCGGCCCGGGAGCCCCGGGTGCCGTGCCGGCCCGTCCCGACGCCGACCTCACCGGCGGCGCCGACTCCGACGACGACCTCGACGACGAGGACGACCTCAGCGACGACGATGAGGACCTCGACGACGACGAGGACGACGACGAGACCGGCTACGACGACGACCAGGACGACGAGGGCTACGACGACGACCTCGACGGCGACCAGGGCGACGACGAGGACGAGGACGACGACCTCGACGGCGACCAGGACGGCGACCAGGACGAGGACGACCTCGACGGCGACGCCCGGCTGCGGGCCGACGCCGACACGGCGGACGCCGTCGCGGCGGACGGCGCTGACGCGGTGCCGGCCGGCGAGGGCGCAGGGTACCGGGACCGGGACGCCGCGGACCTGGGCGACGACGAGCTGACCGACGCCGAGGCGCGGTCGCTGGTCGCCGACACCCGCGCCGCCGCCGTGGACGCCACCGGCCCGGACGCC
Source organism: Micromonospora terminaliae (assembly GCF_009671205.1). NCBI lineage: Bacteria > Bacillati > Actinomycetota > Actinomycetes > Micromonosporales > Micromonosporaceae > Micromonospora > Micromonospora terminaliae. Next base: position 1,237,742 of record NZ_CP045309.1, read on the forward strand.
GCGCGTTCGGATGACCAGGGCGGGAACGCCAGGGGTGACGAGGCGCCGGAGCCGGAGCGCCGGTGACCGGGAGCGCCGGGGACGACGCGGGTTCCGGTCCGGATCGCGGAGACCGCGACCGGGCCGGAACGCGCGGCCGGCTGATCGACGGGTACGCCCTGGTCGTGTTCGACCTGGACGGGGTGATCTACCTGATCGACCGGCCGATCCCCGGCGCGGTCGAGGCGGTCGGCAGGCTGCACGCCGAGGGGCGCTCGGTCGCGTACGCCACGAACAACGCCTCGCGCCGCTCCAGTGAGGTGGCCGACCTGCTCACCGGCATGGGTGTGCCGGCCGGGCCGGAGGAGGTGCTGACCTCCGCGGCCGCGACCGCCGAGCTGCTGCGCGACCGGCTGCCCGCCGGCGCGCCGGTGCTGGTGGTCGGGGCGGAGGCGCTGCGCGCCGAGCTGCGTGCCGTGGGCCTGCGCCCCGTGTCGACGGTGGACGAGGAGCCGGCCGCCGTGGCCCAGGGGTACGGCCCGCAGGTCGGCTGGTCCGACCTGGCGGAGGCGTCGCTGGCCGTCCGGGCGGGAGCGCTCTGGTACGCCACCAACACCGACCGCACCCTGCCCAGCCCGCGCGGCCCGCTGCCGGGCAACGGCTCGCTCGTGGCGGTGCTGCGTACCGCGCTCGGGCGGGATCCCGACGTGGTGGTGGGCAAGCCGGAGCCGGCGCTGTTCGCCACCGCCGCCCACCGGGCCGGTGCGGGGCGGACCCTGGTGGTCGGCGACCGGCTGGACACCGACATCGAGGGTGCCCGCCGGGCCGGACTGGACAGCCTCCTGGTGCTCACCGGGGTCAGCGACGCGGCCGAGCTGCTGGCCGCGCCCGAGTCGCGCCGGCCCGCGTACGTCTCCGTCGACCTGGCGGGGCTCTTCGACCCGGCGGCCGTGGTGCGGGTGCCGGGCCCGGCGGACGCCGATGGCTGGTCGGTGAGCGCCGCCGACGGGGAGCTCGTCCTCGACGGCGCGGGACGCCCGCTGGACGCCCTCGCGGCGCTGTGCGGAAAGGCCTGGTCGACGGGGGCCGGCCCGCGGGTGCGGGCCGTGTCGGCGGCCGCGGGGGAGGCCCTGGCCGCGCTCGGCCTCGCGGGCTGACCCGCCGGGTCAGAGCAGCTTGCGGAGCTTCATGAGGTCCAACGGGTTCGCCTTGATCGACACCCGGCGGGCACCCACGGCCTTCATGATGTCGAGCTGACCGTGCACCAGGGCGACCAGGTCGTCGCTGCTGGTGCTCAGCGCGATCTTCGCCTTCGGGTCGTCGCCGTCGGCCAGGTCGACCAGCCGGCCGCCCTCGAGGCGCCCGTGGAACGCCGTGTCCAGGTCGGTGATCCGGCAGGCGAGGGTGCGGTCGAGGTCGATCCGCCCCTGCACGTCGGCGTGCCGGTCCAGCCGCGCGGCCAGGTCCTGCAACGCCTGCCGGCACTCGTCCACGCTGGCCACATCATCTCCTCACCACGCGCCACGCCGTTCCCGGCACCGTACCGCAATGGGACGTCCGGGGCGCCCGGTAGCGTGACACCTGCACACCCCGCCCCGCGGAAGGACTCAGGCATGCAGGACGCGTGGCGCGCCTACCTCGAGCTGGCCATGGGCCTGACGGAGGCGCCCCGGAAGAAGGCCCAGGACGCGGTGAAGCGCGTGGTCGGCCAGGGCGGCGCGACCGCCGCCCAGCTCCAGTCGCTCGCCGAGGAGCTGGTCTCCACCGGCATGGCGAACCGGGAGGCGCTGACCAAGCTGGTCCGCTTCGAGGTCGACCGCGCCCTGGGCGCGGTCGGGCTGGCCACCGCCGACGAGGTCGCCGAGCTGACCCGCCGGGTGCACGACCTGGAGCGGCAGCTGCGCGAGGCCAAGACCACCGGAGCGGAGACCGAGCCGAAGACCACCGGCACGCCGGAAGCCGGCGCCGGGCGCGCGCCGGCGGGCCCGCCGCCGGCTGCCGAGACGGCGGGCGCGGGCGCGGTGACACCGTCGGGGGATCTGGCCGCCGACCACGCGGCCGAGGTCAGGCCGGGCGCCGGGCGGCCGGCCCCGACCCCGCCGGCCGCTGAGCCGTCGGCCCCGGCCACCGCCGAGGCGCCCGTCTCGGCGCCTCCCGTGCCCGCGAAGACCAAGGCGGTCGCGAAGAAGGCCGTGGCCAAGAAGGCCATCGCGCGCAAGCCCGCCGCCACCGTCGCGCGGACCCCGGCCGAGGAGTCGCCGGCCGCCCCGACGCGCCCGGCCAGGAAGGCCGGCGGCCGCAAGCCGAGTGGCGGTGCCGGCTCGTGACCGCGCCCTTCCGCCCCGGCCCGCGTCCCGGGCCGCCGCCGGGCGGTCCCCGGCCCGGCCCGCCTCCCGGCGTACGGCCGGCGCCGGTCGAGGAGGTCGGCGAGGCGCGGCACCCGGCCGTCGACGCCGCCGTGCACGCCATGATCAACGCCGAGGCGCTGTCCCCGGCGGACCAGATCGCCCAGTACGAGGCGGCGTACGAGACGCTGCGCGAGACCCTGGCCAGCATCGACCAGGCCTGAAAAGAGGCGGAGAACAACCACCGATGGCACGTCGTACCCGGCTGGATGCCGAACTCGTCCGCCGCGGTCTGGCCCGCTCCCGTGAGCAGGCGGCCGCGCTGGTGGAGGCCGGTCGCGTCCAGTTGCGCGGGGTGCGGGCGCGCAAGGCCGCCGCGATGGTCGACCCGGCCGACCCGCTGCTGGTCACCGGCGAGGACCCCGCCGACGAGTACGTCTCCCGGGGCGGTCACAAGCTGGCCGGTGCCTTCGCCGCGTTCACCCCCGGCGGGCTGACCGTGGCGGGCCGGCGCTGCCTGGACGCGGGCGCCTCCACCGGTGGCTTCACCGACGTGCTGCTGCGCGCCGGCGCCGCCGAGGTGGTGGCGGTCGACGTCGGCTACGGGCAGCTGGCCTGGTCGCTGCGCAACGACGAGCGGGTGCACGTCTTCGAGCGCACCAACGTGCGTACCCTCACGCCGGAGGCGATCGGCGGCCCGGTCGACCTGACGGTGGCCGACCTGTCGTTCATCTCGCTGCGGCTGGTGCTGCCCGCGCTGGCCGGCTGCACGCGGCCCGACGGCGACCTGGCGCTCATGGTCAAACCGCAGTTCGAGGTCGGCCGGGAGCGGGTCGGCGCGGGCGGGGTGGTCCGCGACCCGGAGTTGCGCGCGGAGGCCGTGCTCGACGTGGCCGCCGCGGCCGCGCAGCTCGGGCTGGGCCTCGCCGACGTGGCCGCCAGCCCCCTGCCCGGGCCGAGCGGCAACGTCGAGTTCTTCGTATGGTTACGCCGGGACGCGCCCGCCGCGGACCCCGACCGGGTGCGCGCCGTGGTGGCCGCCGGCCCGCAGGGATTTCCGGCCGCCGGGCCGGAGGCCACGACTGAGGAGGTGTCCGGGTGAGCCGGACCGCTCTGCTGGTGACGCACACGGGGCGTCGGCGCAGCACCGAGCACGCGCGGGCGGTGGCGGCCGACCTCATCGCGGCCGGCTTCGAGGTGCGGGTCGTCGCCGAGGAGGCCGACGACCTGGACCTGCCCGGGGTCGTGCCGGTGACCGGCCCGGAGGCCGCCGAGGGCGCCGAGATCGTCTTCGCGCTCGGCGGGGACGGCACGTTCCTGCGCGCCGCCGAGCTGGCCCGCCCGGCCAAGGCGCCCCTGCTCGGCATCAACCTCGGCAAGGTCGGGTTCCTCGCCGAGGCCGAGATCGACGACCTGGACACCGCGGTGCGCGACGTGGTCGGGCGCAACTACACGGTGGACGAGCGGCTCACCCTCGACGTCACGGCCGAGTTCGAGGGCGGCCCGACCGTCGAGTCGTGGGCGTTGAACGAGATCAGCGTGGAGAAGGGCGAGCGGGCCCAGATGCTGGAGCTGCTCGTCGACGTCGACGGCCGGCCGCTGTCCCGCTACGGCTGCGACGGCGTGGTCTGCGCGACCCCCACGGGCTCGACGGCGTACGCGTTCTCCGGCGGCGGGCCGGTGGTCTGGCCCGAGGTGGAGGCGCTGCTGCTGGTGCCGATCAGCGCGCACGCGCTGTTCAGCCGCCCGCTGGTCACCGCGCCGACGTCCACGTTCGTCATCACCGTGGACCCGTTCACCACCCTGGCGGTGCTCTGCTGCGACGGCCGGCGGGTCTACGACCTGCCCCCGGGGGCCCGGGTCACCGTGCGCCGGGGCGCGCTGCCGGTGCGCATCGTCCGGCTGCGGGCGCGGCCGTTCACCGACCGCCTCGTCGCCAAGTTCGACCTGCCCGTGCAGGGCTGGCGCGGCAGCCGTCGCTGACCGGCGGCTCAGCGAACAACCGGCGGGCCGACCTCGCGTCGGCCCGTTCGGCGTACCCGGGTCCGGCCGCGGGCGCGTTACGGTAGGAGCCTCCCCCGACGGCACGCCGCGCCGGGTGCGGCGTACCGCGCCGGCACCGGGCCGGGGCGGATGGTCCCGCCCCCCGCGGCGGGCGCGGCCGCCGGGGCCGGTACCGCCGTCGCGCACCGACGGCGATCGGGGCGTCCGGGCTACGCCGAGGTGGAGTCCGGGCGGGGCGGTGACGCCCGCGCCCGGGCCGACGCGGCCCGGCGGTCGTGGCCCTGGCCAGGGGGTGGTCGGGTCCACGACGGTCGGGGTGCCGGAGGAGTCGCGGCCGGCCGCGGCGGGCGGACGGCGAGCCGCGCCCGGCCGGGTTTCGACCCCGGTCGGGTCGGCCGGATCGGCGAGCCGCCGTCGGAGGAAACGGCGGCCCGCGAACCGGGCGGCGACGCACTCGCTCCGGCACCCCGGCCATCGCCCGCGCCGGCTCGCGCGCCCACATTCCACGCCCGGCGCTCCCGGCAATCCGCCCGACACCCGGTGGTCCGACCGCGTTCGACCCGTGTCCACCTGGCGACATGTCGCCGGTGCGGCGTGGCGTACCTAGTGACCGACCGATGATCTCCGTCGCAGACTCCGGTTCGGCCGGCCTCAATCCCCCCCGAGGCCGGCCACCCGAGTAGAGGAGCGCATCGCATGCACCGGTCCCCACGCTGGCTCGCCGCCGGCGCGGTCGGCGCGCTGGTGGTCGGACTCGCCGTACCGGCGTCCGCCGACCCGCCCGCCCGGCCCACCGGCCCGAGGCCGGCCACGCCCGCCCCGGCCGCCGCACCCGTCCGTATCACCCTGATCACGGGCGACCAGGTCGACCTCGCCCCGGCCGCGCCGGGCCGGGTCGCCGCCACGGTCCGTCCCGGCCCCGGCCGGGAGCGGATCACCTTCCACACCCTCGAGGTCGACGGCGGGCTGCGGGTGTTGCCCAGCGACGTCGTGCCGTACGTCTCCGCCGGGGTGCTCGACGCCGACCTGTTCGACGTGCAGGAACTGGTCGCGGACGGGTACGGCGACGCGGCGCAGGGCGCGTTGCCGCTGATCGTCCGCTACCAGCAGCCCGCCGCCGGCCGGGTCCGGCCGCTCGCCGGCGCCACCGCCGCCCGGCCGCTGGAGAGCATCAACGGCGCGGCGCTGCGGGTCGGCAAGAGCGACCTCGGCGGCCTGTGGACCACGCTGCGGGGCACGCCTGAGGCCCGGACCGCCGGCGGCGCGCCCCGGCTCGGCGCCGGCATCGCCCGCGTCTGGCTGGACGGGCGCGTCCACGCGGACCTGGAGCACAGCGTGCCGCAGATCGGCGCCCCGGCGGCCTGGGCGGCCGGCCGGGACGGCAAGGGTGTCCGGGTGGCGGTGCTCGACACCGGCGTCGACTCGGGCCACCCCGACCTGGCCGGTCGGATCGCCGAGGCGCAGGACTTCACCGGCAGCGGCAGCGCCCGGGACGGCCACGGCCATGGCACCCACGTGGCCTCCACCATCGCCGGCAGCGGGGCCGCGTCCGACGGGCTGCGCAAGGGCGTCGCGCCCGGCGCGCAGCTGCTGATCGGCAAGGTCCTCGACGACAACGGCAGCGGCTACGACTCGGGGATCATCGCGGGCATGGAGTGGGCCAGCCACTCCGGCGCGAAGGTGGTCAGCATGAGCCTCGGCGGCCCGGCCACCGACGGCACCGACCCGATGAGCCAGGCGGTCAACGACCTCACCGCCGAGACCGGCACGCTCTTCGTGATCGCCGCCGGCAACAGTGGCGCCGCGGGCACCGTCGGGACGCCGGGCGCGGCCAGTGCCGCCCTCACCGTCGGGGCGGTGGACCGCGACGACAACCTGGCCGACTTCTCCAGCCGCGGCCCCCGGATCGGCGACAACGGCCTGAAGCCGGAGATCACCGCGCCGGGCGTCGGCATCGCCGCCGCTCGCGCCGAAGGCACCACGATGGGTACGCCGGTGGACGACGCGTACACGCGGGCGTCCGGGACCTCGATGGCCACCCCGCACGTGGCCGGGGCGGCCGCGATCCTCGCCCAGGAACACCCGGACTGGACCGCGCAGAAGCTCAAGGACGCGCTGGTCAGCACCACGAAGGCGAACCCCGCGCTGACCGTCTACGAGCAGGGCGGCGGCCGCGTCGACGTGGCCCGCGCGCTCGCCCAGCGGGTGTACGGCTCGGCCACCGCCGACTTCGGCCGGGTGAACACCGGCGGCGCGGTGGCGGAGCGGACCGTGACGTACACCAACGGCACCGCGTCCCCGCAGACCCTGCGGCTGGCCCTCGAGCTGCGCAACCTGGACAGCGGCGCCGCCGAGCCGGACGGGATCTCGCTCGACGGCACGGAGGTGACCGTGCCGGCCGGCGGCAGCGTGAACGTCCCGCTGCACGCCGACCCGGCGAAGCTGGACCGCGGCGTACACGGCGGGTGGCTGGTGGCCACCGGCGCGGACGGTGTCGCGGTACGGACGGCCGTCGGGCTCACCCTCAGCGGCCCGATCCACACCGTCACCCTGCGCGCCCTGGACATGGCCGGGCAGCCCGGCGTCTCGCCGGCGGTCACCCTCTTCGGTGAGCACGCCGACTCGGACCAGCTGCTCTGGCTTCCTCCCACCGGGTGGCAGGTGCAGGTCGAGGAGGGCCCGTACCTGCTGGAGGGCCTCATCGAGCACGGCGCCCCGCTGGACGAGCAGATCACCCTGGTCACCGATCCCGAGCTCATGGTGGATCGCGACCTCACCGTGGTGCTCGACCCGCGCAAGGGCACTCCGGTGCGGATCGAGACGCCGAAGCCGACCGAGCAGCGGGCGGTGATCAGCTTCTACGAGCACCGGATCTTCGGCAACGGGCGCCAGGTCGACCACGGCGTCATGAACTTCAGCACGACCCAGCAGGTCAACGTCACCCCGACGCGGCAGGTGAGTCGGGGCGAGTTCGAGTTCGCCTCCCGCTGGCAGCTGGTGGCGCCCATGGTGGACGCCCAGGTCAGCGACGTCTCCGGTCCGCTGGACATCAACCTGCTCGGCCAGTCGCCGGCTCCGGCGGGCCGGCGCAAGCTCCCGCTGGTCTGGGCGGGCGACGGCACCGCCGCCGAGCTGGCCCGGGCCGGGGTCCGGGGTGCGGCCGCGCTGGTGGCCGGCAGCTACGACCGCGCCGAGGAGGACCAGATCGCCGACGCCGCGGCGGCCGGCGCCGCCATGGTGCTCATCGTCCGGCCGGCGGACCGGAGCGCGTGGACGGTCTGGCGCCCGGACGGGGACCGGTTGCCGATCCCGTCGCTGGTGGTCGCGTACGACGACGGACAGCCGATGATCGCGGCGGCGAAGCGCGGCCGCGCGACCCTGGACGTCACGCTGACCGTGGACAGCCCCTACCTCTACGACGTGTGGCAGGTGTCGAAGGGGCGGGTCCCGGAGCGGATCGTGCACCGGGTGACGGCGGACAACACCGCCGAGGTGACCACCCGCTACGCCGACACCGGCGGGTCCGACTGGGCCAGTGAGCAGCGGTTCGGCTGGCGTCCCTGGCAGGAGTACTCCTGGAACGACGACCAGCGGATGGTGCGTACCGGCACCAGCCGGCAGGAGTTCGTCAGCGCCGGGGACAACTGGTGGCAGCAGCGGGTGCTGCACCGACTCACCTGGTCCTGGGGGCCGCTGCTCGGCGGCCTCACCCAGCAGCCCCGGCAGTACGCCGCCGACGACCGGGTCAGCGAGACCTGGCACGCCCCGGTGGTCCGGCCGGCCGTGCCGGCGGGCGCCGGAGCGCCGGTGCCCACGCGCACCGGCGACAGCCTGAACCTGCCGGTGGCCGAGTTCGTCGACGCCGACGGCCACTACGCCGCGGCCGGCTGGGGCGAGGAGCAGGACACCGTCGAGCGCCGGCTGAGCCGGGACGGGCAGCAGATCGCCGACCTCTCCGGCGGCTGGGCGCCGGTGGCGACCACCCCGGGCGCGGCCCGGTACCGGTTGGACGTCACCACACGGCGCGCCTCGGACGAGTGGCGGTGGGCCACGCGTACCGAGACGGCCTGGCAGTTCACCTCGGCCCGTCCGGACGGCGACGCGGCCCGGCCGCTGTCGCTGCTGCAGGTCGACTATCAGGTCCCCGCGGACCTGCGGGGCGAGGTGCCCGGCGGCCGGCCGCACCAGGTGGGGCTGACGCTGCGCCAGCCGGTCGGCGTACCGGCGCCGAGCGGGGTCGGGGTGCGGGTGGAGGTGTCGTTCGACGGCGGAAGCACCTGGCGGAGCGTGCCGGTGCGCGGCTCGGGCGCGCGGTTCACCGCGACGGTGCCGGCCGGGCGCGGCACGGTGTCGCTGCGGGTGCACGCCGGTGACCGGGCCGGCAGCACCGTCGACCAGACCGTGCTCGACGCGTACGGCCTGCGCTGAGCCGACGTCCGCGCGGGACCGAGCCTCCTCGCCCGCGCGGACGTCAACCCCGTCCGTCCGGGGTGCCCGCCTTCTACGGCGGTGGGCGCCCCGGACGGCGCCGCGGCCGCCGCTGCCGCCGGCACCGCACTCGGGAAGCGGGGCCGGCGGCGGCGCGGCCGGTGGCGGGGGGTGTCGGGCGGGTCAGAGCCAGCCGCGGCGGGCGGCCTGGTAGGCCAGACCCGGCCGGGTGTCGACCCCGGCCACGGCCATCAGGTCGGCGAGACGTCGCTGCACCGTGCGGCGGCTCACGCCGAGCTGCGAGGCGATGGACTTGTCCGGCACCCCGGCCACGAAGAGCGACAGCAGCCGGACCTCCTCGGCGTCCGGCCGGTACCCCCCGCCCGCCCGGTCCTCGATCGGCGCGGCGGACGAGCTCACCGGCGTCGCCATCAGCCAGTGGCTCTCGAAGAGGGCGACCAGCGCGTCCAGCAGCTGGCTGCGGCCGATGACCGCGGCGGTCGGTTCACCGCTGCCCCGCTCGGGCACCAGCGGGCACACCGCCGTCCGGCCGTCCACGATGGCCAGCCGGACCGGCAGCCGGTCGAGGACGCGGGCCTGTTCGCCGGCACGTACGCCCTGCTCGACGTCCGCGAGCGCGCCCGGTTCGAGGAGCATCTCGCGCTCGTAGATGGCCCGGTAGCGGACCCCGCGGGCCAGCGCGTCGAACTCCTCGACGTTCTCCTGGCCGGCCATGGCCAGGGGATTCGCCCGGCAGAACCAGAGCACCTCGGCCCGGGCGCCGTTCTGCAGGTCGCGCAGCCGCTCGCGCAGCGCCCGGGCGCCCGTGACGACCTCGACGAGGTGCCCGGCGTCGTGCCGGCGCATCCCGGCCCGGTACTCCTCGGTGAGCTGGGTGACCGCCGCGCGGGCCGACTCGAGCGCCTCCTGGCGGCGCAGCAGCGCCTCGCCGAGCGGGACGTCGGGCGCCAGCGGCCGCAGCGGCGCGTCGGGCTCCGGTCCGGGCGGCAGCACGAGTCCCTTGCCGCGCAGGGCTTCGAGCTGGGCCAGCAGGTCCGCCCGGGGGAGGCCCAACCGCTCGGTCAGCTCCCCGACCGTCGCCGTCGTGAGCTGCACGAGGCAGCGGTAGAGCCGCTCCTCGTCCGGGGTCAGGCCGATCACGTCCAGCACGGGGCAGAACTGTACGACCCCGCCACCGGCCCCGCGCCGGCTGGTCAAGTGTCGGAGGACGCGTCTACTGTCGGGTGCTGTGCTGGAAGAGCTGCGCATCACCGGACTGGGCGTCATCGAGGACACCACGCTGCCGCTGACCGGCGGGATGAACGTCATCACCGGCGAGACCGGTGCGGGCAAGACCATGGTGGTGACCGGCCTCGGCCTGCTCTTCGGCGGCCGGGCCGATGCCGGCCGGGTGCGGGCCGAGCCGGGCCGCGCCGTGGTGGAGGGCCGGCTGCGCCTGGACGGCCGGGTGGCCGAGACGGTGCACGCCCGGATCACCGACGCGGGCGGCGAGCCCGACGAGGACGGCTCACTGCTGCTGAGCCGCACCGTCACCGTCGAGGGCCGGTCCCGCGCACACCTGGGCGGCCGCAGCATGCCGGTGTCGATGCTGGGCGAGGTCGGCGAGCAGGTGGTGGCCGTGCACGGCCAGTCCGACCAGCTCCGCCTGCTGCGGCCGGCCGAGCAGCGGGCCGCGCTCGACCGGTTCGCCGGCCCGGAGCACGAGAAGCTGCTCGACGCGCTGCGCGAGGCGTACACCCGGTGGCGGGCGGTGGTCGACGACCTGGCCGACCGGCGGCGCAACGCCCGTGAGCGCAACCAGGAGGCCGACCTGCTGCGGCTCGGCCTCGACGAGATCACCCGGGTCGACCCGCAGCCCGGCGAGGACGACGAGCTGAAGGCGGAGGCGCAGCGCCTGGAGCACGCCGAGGGGCTGCGCACCGCGGCCCAGGTGGCGCAGCAGTGCGTGGCCGGCGGCGTGGAGGCGGCCGACGACAGCCCCGACGCCACCGCGCTGCTGGGCACCGCCCGGCGCACGCTGGAGGCGCAGGCCGGCACCGATCCGGCCCTGGGCGAGCTGGCCGCCCGGCTGGAGGAGGCCGCCACCCTGGTCACCGACGTCTCCGCGGAGCTGTCGACCTACCTCGCCGCCCTCGACGCCGACCCGGCCCGCCTGCAGACCGTCTACGAGCGCCGGGCCGCGCTGCGCGGCCTCACCCGGAAGTACGCCGACGACGTCGACGGCGTGATCGCCTGGGCCGAGCGCGCCCGCACCCGGCTGTCCGACCTGGACACCTCCGACGAGCTGCTGGACGAGCTGGACAAGGAGGCGGCCCGGCTCGCCGGCGAGGTGGCCGACCTGGCCGCCCGGGTCTCCACCTCCCGGCAGGAGGCCGCGGTCCGCTTCGCGGAGCAGGTCACCGTCGAGCTGGCCGGGCTGGCCATGCCGCACGCCCGCATCGACGTGGCCGTGCTGCCCAGGCCGGCCGGGCGGGCCGAGCCGAGCCTGCCGGTCAACGGGGTCGAGGCCGGCGTGGGGCCGGACGGGGCCGACGAGGTGGAGCTGCGCCTGCTGGCCCACCCGGGCGCGCCCGCGCTGCCGCTGCAGCGAGGCGCCTCCGGCGGCGAGCTGTCCCGCGTGATGCTCGCCATCGAGGTGGTCTTCGCCGGCTCCGGCGGGCCGCCCACGCTGGTCTTCGACGAGGTCGACGCCGGCGTCGGCGGGCGGGCCGCCGTGGAGATCGGCCGGCGGCTGGCCCGGCTGGCCCGCAGCCACCAGGTGCTGGTGGTCACCCACCTGCCCCAGGTCGCGGCGTTCGCCGACCGGCACCTCGTGGTGGCGAAGGACACCGGGGGAGCGGTCACCACGAGCGGCGTGCGGGTGGTGGAGGACACCGAGCGGGCCCGGGAGCTGGCGCGGATGCTCGCCGGTTTGCCGGACTCGGATCTGGGTATCGCCCATGCCGAGGAACTCCTGGCCGTGGCGGCCAAGGAAAGGCGCCCGTGATGCCGGGATTGTGAGCGCAAGCACACCGGCGTGCGCTCCGGTGTGCTTCCCTGGGTAGGCGGCCCTGCTCAGGCATGTCGCGACAGCAATACCTGCCTCACATGCCAGGATGGTCACGATGCGTCTACCCACGTTGCGCCGGAGCCGGAGCGCGGAACCGGGCTCGGTCCTCGGCACCGCGCGCCTCGACCGCCGGACGAAACGGCTGGTCGGCCGGCTGCGCCCCGGTGACATCGCGGTCATCGACCACGTCGACCTGGACCGGGTGGCGGCCGACTCGCTGGTCGCCGTCGGTGTCGCCGCCGTGCTCAACGCCAAGCCGTCGGTCTCCGGGCGCTACCCGAACCTCGGCCCCGAGGTGCTGATCGCGGCCGGCATCCCGCTCCTGGACGACCTCGGCGAGAGCGTCTTCGAGCAGATCCGCGAGGGCGACGTGGTGCGCATCGAGGGCAACACGGTGTTCGTCGGCGAGGAGCCGGTCGCGCACGGTGCCCTCCAGGACGCGGAGACCGTGGCCAAGTCGATGGCCGACGCCCGGGAGGGTCTGTCGGTGCAGTTGGAGGCGTTCGCCGCCAACACGATGGACTACCTCAAGCAGGAGCGCGACCTGCTGCTCGACGGCGTGGGCGTGCCGGAGATCCAGACCCGGATCCAGGGCCGGCACTGCCTCATCGTGGTCCGCGGCTACGACTACAAGGCCGACCTGGACGTGCTGCGCCCCTACATCCGGGAGTTCAAGCCGGTGCTGATCGGCGTGGACGGCGGCGCCGACGCGCTGGTCGAGGCCGGCTACACCCCCGACATGATCATCGGCGACATGGACTCGGTCACCGACGACGTGCTGCGCTGCGGCGCCGAGGTGATCGTGCACGCCTACCCGGACGGCCGGGCGCCCGGCCTGCCCCGGGTCGAGGGCCTCGGCGTGCCGGCGATCACCTTCCCGGCCGCGGCCACCAGCGAGGACCTGGCCATGCTGCTGGCCGACGAGAAGGGCGCCTCGCTGCTGGTGGCCGTCGGCACCCACGCCACCCTGGTGGAGTTCCTCGACAAGGGCCGGGGCGGCATGGCCTCGACCTTCCTGACCCGGCTCAAGGTGGGCGGCAAGCTGGTCGACGCCAAGGGCGTGAGCCGGCTCTACCGGCAGAGCATCTCCGGTTCCTCGCTGCTGCTGCTCATCCTCTCGGCGGTGGCCGCGATGGCCTCCGCGGTGGCGGTCTCCACAGTCGGGAAGGCGTATTTGGGTGTGGTGTCGGAGTGGTGGGACAATTTCGTGTTCCAGCTCGGCCAGATCTTCTAGCTCCCCGACGATCAAGAGGCTGCAAGCGTGATCAACTTCCGCTACCACGTCGTGTCCCTGACCGCGGTCTTCCTGGCCCTGGCCATCGGCCTGGTGGTCGGCACGGCCGCCCTCAACGGTCCGGTGGCCGATTCGCTCAAGGAGCGGGTCAACGGGCTCAGCAAGGACAACTCGCTGATGCGCCAGTCGGTCAACAGCCTCCAGAAGGAACTGGACATGGAGGAGGACTTCGCCGCCGAGATGGCGCAGGTCATCCTCCCCGGCAAGCTGACCGGCCGGCGCGTGCTGGTGCTCAGCCTGCCCAGCGGGCGCGACCACACCGAGGGTGTCGTGAAGATGCTCCAGCTCGCCGGGGCCAACGTCACGGCCCGCATCGACGTCCAGGACAAGTTCCTCAACCCGGACAGCAACAACAACCTGCTGGAGCTGGCCGTCACCGCCGCACGCCCGAACAGCGTGCCCACCGCCGGCCTGCCCGGCAACGGGCACGGCGTGGAGACCTCCAGCGCCCTGCTGGCCAGCGTGCTGCTGGACCGGCCGCAGGGCAGCCCGCCGGTGAGCGACGCGGACCGCCGGGCGGTCGTGCAGCAGTACGCCACGGCCGGCTACCTCACCCCGGAGGACAAGATCGGCGGCGCCGCGGAGGCGGTCGTGGTGGTCAGCGGCCAGCCCTACGTCGACAAGTTCTCGGCGGAGAAGGACGAGTCGGTGGTGAAGATCGCCGAGCAGTTCGACCGTATCGGCGCGATCGTGGTCGGCGGCATGGGCTCGGCCGGCGGCAACGTGGTCGCCGTGGTCCGGGGTGACCCGGTGCTGTCCCAGACGATCTCGACCGTCGACAACGCCAACACCGTGCAGGGCCAGCTGGTCACCAGCCTCGCCCTCGTGCAGCAGCTGACCGAGAAGAAGGCCGGCCAGTACGGCGTCGGCGACAACGCCGGCGGCCTGCTGCCTAAACTGCCCCAGTGACCGGTCCGTGCCGCGTCGCGCTCAACATCCGGATCGGAGGGTTCGCGTGAGACTGGGTCGGCTGCTGGCCGTCGGCGCGGGGGCGCTCGCCGCCCGCTACGTGCTTCGGGAGGTGCGCACGTCGCCGGGCGCGCCGGCGCTGGAGCGCACCAACTTCCGGGGCCGCACCGTGACCCTGGCCGCCGGTCCCGCCCTCGCGGTCGGCGCGGCCGCCGGGGGCGCCCTCGGCGCGGGCAGCGCCCCGGCCGGCGCGGCCGCCCTGCTCGCCGGTGTGGGCGCGGGTTCCGTGGGGCTCTACGACGACATCGTGGGCGCGCGTCCCGACCAGAAGGCCGCGAAGGGCTTCGCGGGGCACCTCGCGGCGCTGCGCGAGGGGCGGGTCACCGCCGGGCTGGTCAAGATCGCCGGCGTGGGCGCGGCCGGGCTCGGCGCTGCGGCACTGCTGGCCGCCGACCCGCGGGTCGCCGCGCACCCCTGCCGGCAGCGGGCCGGCGCCCTGGGCCGCGGGCTGGACGTGCTGCTCGGTGCCGGCGTGGTGGCCGGCACCGCCAACCTCGTCAACCTGCTCGACCTGCGCCCCGGCCGGGCCCTCAAGTCCGGTCTGCTGCTCGGCGCCCCGCTCACCGCCGGCCCGTACGGGGGCATCGCGGCGGGCGCGGTCGGTGCGGCCGCCGGGCTGGTCCGGGAGGACCTCGACGAGCGGGTCATGCTCGGCGACAGCGGCGCCAACGCGCTCGGCGCGCTGCTCGGCGTGAGCCTGGCCGCGCGGACCGGGCCGCTGGGCCGCGCCGGCGTGCTGGCCGTGCTCGCCGCCCTCACCGCCGCCAGCGAGAAGGTGAGCTTCACCCAGGTGATCCAGCGGACCCCGGGGCTGCGGCACCTCGACGAGCTGGGCCGGCTCGCCGACTGACGTGACGAAACCGGCACTCCTCGCCGGCGCCGGCCGCGTGGCCGGAGCGGCCGCCCTCATCGCCGTCCTCACCGTGGTCAGCCGGCTCGCCGGCTTCGGCCGCACCGCCGTGTTCACCTGGACGCTCGCCCCCACCGACCTCGGTGGCGCGTACGTGGTGGCGAACAACCTGCCGAACTTCATCTTCGAGATCGTCGCCGGCGGCGCGCTGGCCAGCCTGGTCGTACCGCTGCTGGCCGGCGCCGTCGACGCGGGCGACCGGCGGGCCGTGGCCGCCACCACCGGGGCCCTGCTCACCTGGGTGCTGGCCCTGCTGGTGCCCCTCGCGGTGCTGGTCGCGCTGCTCGCCGACCCGCTGGTCGCGCTGCAGGGGTCCGGCCTGAGCGAGGTGCAGCAGGAGACCGGGGCGCGGATGCTGCGGCTGTTCGCCCCCCAGCTGCCGCTCTACGGCGTCGGCATCGTGCTGACCGGAGTGCTCCAGGCACACCGGCGCTTCGCCTGGCCGGTGATCGCCCCGCTGCTGTCCAGCGTCACCGTCATCGCCGTCTACCTCGGCTTCACCGCCGCGGAGGGGCGGCTGGCGACCGTCGGGCGGGTGAGTGGGGGAGGCGAGCTGCTGCTGGCGGGCGGCACCACCCTCGGCGTCGTGGTGCTCTCGCTCTCGCTGCTCGTCCCGCTACGCGGGCTGCGGCTACCGCTGCGCCCGGGCTTCCGGTTCCCCGCCGACGCCCGGGCCCGCGTCGGCGGGCTGGCCGTCGCCGGGGTGGTCACCGTCGGCGCCCAGCAGGTCGCCCTGATGGTCGTGCTCAACCAGGTCTCCTACGGGTCGGCGGCCGACCCGGGCATCTACAACATCGCCCAGACGATCTACTTCCTGCCCTGGTCGGTGCTGGCGGTGCCGCTCGCGGTGGCCGCGTACCCGACGCTGGCCGCGGCTCGAGCGGCCGGCGACGAGCGGACCTACCGCACGACGCTGGCCCCGGCCGTGCGCGGGGTGGTGCTGTTCAGCCTGCTCGGCGCCGCCGCCCTGGTCGGCACGGCGATCCCGGTCGGGCACTTCTTCTTCACCGGCGAGGCGGCGCGCACCGCGGCGGCCGGTATCGCCGGCTTCGCCCCCGGGCTGGTCGGCTACGGCCTCTTCGCCGTGCTCACCCGCGCGCTCTACGCCCGCGGCGAGGCCCGGGCGGCCACGGTCGCCACCGCGGTGGGCTGGCTGACCGTGCCCGTCCTGGCGGTCCTGCTCGGGCACGCCCTGCCCGTGCAGCACCGCGTGCCGGCCGTGACCCTGGCCACCTCCGGTGGCATGCTCGTGCTCGGCGCGCTGCTCATCGCCGCCGTGGTCCGCTCCGCGGGCCGGGACGCCCTGGCCGGTGTCGGCCGGGCCGGAGCCGCCGGCCTGCTCGCCGCCGCGGTCGCCGGCCTCGGCGGCGCGGCCACCGCGCGGGGACTCGCCGGGCTCACCGACGGCACCCCGACGACAGCGGAGGCCCTCGGTCAGGGCATGCTGTCCGGGGTCGTGGTCGGCGCCCTGTTCCTCGCCGTCGCCTGGTCGGCCGACGCCCGCGACGTCCGGCCGCTGCTCGCGGCGGTGACCCGCCGGCTCGGCCGGCGACGCCCTCCCGGCGGGGGCGACGGCACGCGGGAGGACCACCGCCCCGGCGAGCGGGGCGACGGAAAGGAGACCGTTTCCTCATGACGGACGCCTCGTCGGCGCGGCGGTGGCCCGGCTCGGTGGCCCTGGTGCTCGCCTCCAGCACCGGTGGTGTGGGGCAGCACGTCCGCTCGATCGCCCGGGGCCTGACCGAAGCGGGAGCGTCCGTGCTGGTCTGCGGCCCGGCCGCCACCCAGGACCAGTTCGACTTCACCGGGGCGGGCGCGCGGTTCGCGCCCGTGGAGATCCCGGCCAGCCCCACCCCGGCTGACGCGCGGGCCGTCGCCGCGTTGCGCCGGGCTCTCGCGGATCCGCCGGTCGACGTGGTGCACGCGCACGGGCTGCGCGCCGGCCTGGTCGCCGTGCTCGCCCGGCCGGCCGCCCCGCTCGTGGTCACCTGGCACAACGCCGTGCTGGCCGGCGGGCTGCGCGGCGGGCTGTCCCGGCTCGCCGAGCGGATCGTGGCCCGGAACGTGCGGGTCGCCCTGGGCGCCTCCGCCGACCTGGTCGACCGGGCCGCCGCGCTCGGCGCCGCCGACGCCCGCCTCGCCCCGGTCGCGGCGCCGGCGCTGCCGGCGCCGCGCCGCCGCCGCGCCGCCGTCCGCGCCGAGTTCGGGGTCACCGCCGACCGGCCGCTGATCGTCTCGGTGGGCCGGCTGCACCCGCAGAAGCGGTACGACATCCTCGTCGACGCGGCCGCCCGGTGGCGTACCCGGCGGCCTGCGCCGCTGGTCGTGATCGCCGGCAGCGGGCCCGCGTACCTGCAACTGGCCGCGCGCATCTCGGCCGCCCGGGCGCCGGTGACCCTGCTCGGGCACCGCACCGACGTGGCCGACCTGCTGGCCGCCGCCGACCTCGCCGTGGTGACCAGCGACTGGGAGGCCCGCCAGCTCTTCGCGCAGGAGGCGCTGGGTGCCGGCGTACCGCTGGTGGCGACCGCCGTCGGTGGCCTGCCGGACCTGGTCGGCGACGCGGCGGTGCTGGTACCGGCCGGCGACGTGGACGCCGTCGACGCGGCGGTGCGCGACCTGCTCGACGACGAGGCACGCCGGGCCGACCTGGCCCGCCGGGCCGCGGCCCGGGCCGCGACCTGGCCGACCGAGGCGGACACCACGGGCGCCCTGGTCGACCTCTACGCCGAACTGACGCCCGAGCACTCGACGGGGACCCGGTGATGCTGCGCAGACTGACCCCGGTGCTGCTGACCCTGGTCGTGGTGGCGCTCGGCATCACCGCGCTGGCCGCCCGCCCGGACAACGGCGGGCCGGAGCGCAGCGCCGACTTCGTGGTGCTGGCCGGGTCGGCCGGGCTGCGCTGGGACGACGTCGACCCGCAGACCACCCCCACGCTGTGGCGGATGGCCGAGCAGGGCTCGATCGGCTCGCTCTCGGTGCGCTCCGCGCACCGGCCCACCTGCCCGGTCGACGGCTGGCTCACCCTGGGCGCCGGCAACTTCGCCGCCTGGAACGGCAGCCGGGCGGGGGGCTGCCCGGCCACCGGGGTGAGCGTCGAGCAACCCGACGGCATCGGCGCGAACCTGCCGGACCAGGAGAGCGTGGTCGCGTACAACCAGGACCGCCTCTCCTGGGGCGCCACGCCGGGCGCGCTGTCCGAGTCGGTGCGGTGCACGGCCGCCGTCGGCCCGGGCGCCGCGGTGGCCGCCGCCCGCCCGTTCGGCCGGGTCGACCGGTACGCGCCCGTGCTCCCCGCCGACCCGGCGAAGCTGCTCGGCTCCTGCGTCCTGAGCATCGTCGACCTGGGCAGCGTCGACGGCGAGGACCCGGCCAACCGGGCCGCCCAGGCCCGCCAGGTGGACGCCCAGCTCGCCCGGGTACTCGCCGCGCGGCCGCCCCGCTCGCTGGTCCTGCTGGCCGGGGTCTCGGACACCGACGCCCGGTCCCGCCTGCACGTCGCGGTGGCCGACGGCCCCGGCTGGGACCGGGGCTGGCTGACCTCGCCGAGCACCGCCCGCGAGGGCTACCTGCAACTGGTCGACCTGGCGCCCACCGCGCTGGCCGCGCTGGGCCGCCCGATGCCCGAGCGGCTGTTCCTCGGCCGTCCCGCGGTGTCCGTCGACGGCCGCCCCGGCGACCTGCGCGCGGCGATCGACGCGCCCGCCGACGCGGATCGCGAGGCCGCCGCCCAGCGCCGGGTCGCCGGCTGGTTCTTCACCCTGCTCGCCGCCGCCCAGGTGGCGCTCGCCGTGGCGGTGCTGCCGCTGCTGCGCCGCGCCCGCCGGCACGCCGGCCCGCACGGGCCCGAGCCGGTCTCCCGGCGGGTGGTGGCGGTGGTGGAACTGCTGCTGATCGGCGCCGCGCTCGCCGTGCCGGCCGCCCTGCTCGCCGACGCCGTGCCCTGGTGGCGGGGGGAGCACGCGGGCTTCTGGTTCGCCACGGTGACCGCCCTGCTGACCGTCGGCGGCACCGCCGCGGTCCGGCTCACCCCCGGTCACGAACGCACCCTCGGGCCGCTCGGCGCGGTGGCCGCCCTGGCGACCCTGGTCGTCGGCGTGGACGTGCTCACCGGCTCCCGTCTGCAGCTCAACGGCGTGGTCGGCTACTCGGCCCTGGAGGGCGGCCGGTACGCGGGCCTGGGCACCGTGGGGCTGGGCGTGTTCATCGCCGGCTCCCTGCTCTGCGGCGGCTGGCTGGCCCAGCGGGTCCGCCGGTCCCTGCGGCCGATGGTGATGGTCGCGGTCGGCGGGGCGGCCGTCGTCATCGTGGGCAGCCCCTACCTGGGGGCCGACTCGATCGGCGCGATCGCGCTCACCGCCGGGGTGAGCGTCGCCGCCGCCATCTGCACCGGCGGCTGGCTGACCGTGAGCCGGCTGGCCTGGGCCACCATGGCCGGGCTGGCGGTCACCATCGGCTTCGCCGTGGTGGACGCGGGCCGGCCCGAGGCCGAGCGGGGCAGCCTGGGGCGGTTCCTCGCCGCGCTCGGCGACGGCACCGGCGGCCTGACCGTGCACCGGTCCAGCACGGCCAACTTCCAGACCCTCGTGAACAGCCCGCTCACCGTGCTGGCCCTGGCCGGCGCGGCGCTGGTCTGGTTCGCCCTGCTCCAGCCCTGGGGCGGCCTCATGCGGCTGTTCGGCATCTACCCGGCGATCCGGGCGGCGATGGCCGGCACCGGGGTCGCCGCCGGCCTGGGCGGCGTCCTGGGCGGCGCGGCGCTGGACGTGGCCGGGGCCGCGGGGGCGCTCGTGGTCCCCATGGCGGCCCTGGCGGCCCTGCGGGTGCTCGACCACTCCACCGACCGCACCCAGCCCGGCAGCGGCCGTCCCGGGGACGAGGGCGGGGCCGCCCCGCCCGGCGGGCCGCGGGGGCCCAGCGGCGGGCGCGCGGCCGAGGTCTCCGCCACCGGCGGCGCGGCCGGCCCGGACCCCGCCCCGGCCGTCGCCGCCGAGGGCGCCCCGGCCGAGCACGACCGGGGTACGCGGGCGCCGGACGCCGCCGCCGACCGGGCGCCCCGGGTGCCGGCCCAGCCCGGCCCGGCATCGACCGAGGTGCCCGCCGGCTGAGGCGAACCACGCGTCACGTGCGCCGACGGCGGGTGCGACGCCGCTGCGGGCCGGGGAGGTGTTACCGTGGAATCCCGTGGATCGCGTGATCACTTGGCTGATCGGCACGGCGGTTCGCACGACCGCTACGGACGACACGGGAGCAGGCCTTGGCCCCTTCAGCACGGACGACCAGGCACATTTTCGTCACCGGGGGCGTCGCCTCCTCGCTGGGTAAGGGCCTCACCGCCTCCAGCCTCGGCAACCTGCTCAGCGCGCGCGGGCTGCGCGTGGTGATGCAGAAGCTCGACCCGTACCTCAACGTCGACCCCGGGACGATGAACCCGTTCCAGCACGGCGAGGTCTTCGTCACCGAGGACGGCGCCGAGACCGACCTCGACGTCGGCCACTACGAGCGGTTCCTCGACCGGGACCTGTCCGGCAAGGCGAACGTCACCACCGGGCAGATCTACTCGGCGGTGATCGCCAAGGAGCGGCGCGGCGAATACCTGGGCGACACGGTCCAGGTCATCCCGCACATCACCAACGAGATCAAGGCGCGGATCCTCGGCATGGCCGACCCGGACGCCGACGGCCAGGTCCCCGACGTGGTGATCACCGAGGTCGGCGGCACGGTCGGCGACATCGAGTCGCTGCCCTTCCTGGAGGCGATCCGCCAGGTCCGCCACGACCTGGGCCGCGACAACTGCTTCTACCTGCACGTCTCGCTGGTGCCCTACCTGGCGCCGTCCGGCGAGCTGAAGACCAAGCCGACCCAGCACTCGGTGGCGCAGCTGCGCAGCATCGGCATCCAGCCCGACGCCCTCGTGCTGCGCTGCGACCGGGACATCCCGGACAAGGTCAAGGAGAAGCTCTCGCTGTACTGCGACGTCGACCGGGAGGCCGTCACGGCCGCCCCGGACGCGCCGAGCATCTACGACATCCCCAAGGTGCTGCACCGCGAGGGCCTCGACGCGTACGTGGTGCGCCGGCTCGGCCTCTCCTTCCGCGACGTGGACTGGACCCGCTGGGACGACCTGCTCGACCGGGTGCACCAGCCGCGCCACACCGTGACCGTGGCGCTGGTCGGCAAGTACGTCGACCTGCCCGACGCGTACCTGTCGGTGAGCGAGGCGATCCGGGCCGCCGGCTTCGGCCACCGGGCCCGCGTGCAGCTGCGCTGGGTGCCCAGCGACGACTGCGTCACCCCGGCCGGCGCGGCGGCGGCCCTGGCCGGCGTCGACGGCATCGTGATCCCCGGCGGCTTCGGCGTCCGCGGCATCGAGGGCAAGATCGGCACCGCCCGGTACGCCCGGGAGAACGGCATCCCGCTGCTCGGCCTCTGCCTCGGCCTCCAGTGCATGACCATCGAGGTCGCGCGCCACCTAGCGGGCCTCGACGGGGCGAACTCGCTGGAGTTCGACGAGGAGGCCACCCACCCGGTCATCGCCACCATGGCCGACCAGGAGGACATCGTCGCCGGCAAGGGCGACCTGGGCGGCACCATGCGGCTCGGCGCGTACCCGGCGAAGCTGGCCGAGGGCTCGCTGGTCGCCGAGGCGTACGGCAGCACCGAGGTCAGCGAGCGGCACCGCCACCGGTACGAGGTGAACAACGCCTACCGCGACCAGCTCACCAAGTCCGGCCTCACCATCTCCGGCACCTCGCCCGACGGCCGGCTGGTCGAGTTCGTCGAGCTGGAGCGGAACCTGCACCCGTTCTTCGTGGCCACCCAGGCGCACCCCGAGCTGAAGAGCCGGCCGACCCGGCCGCACCCGCTGTTCGCCGCGTTCGTGAAGGCCGCCGTGGCGTACTCCGAGTCCGACCAGCTCCCGGTCGACCTGGACGCCCCGGCGGAGGCCGCGGCGAAGAAGGCCGGCCGCAACGGCGGCGCCGCCACGTCGGCCAAGGCGGCGTCCGCGTCGTGAGCGAGCGGAGCGAGCGAACCATTCGGCTCAGCAGCGCGGCGCTTCGCGGCGCCGCCGAGCGAAGCGAGGGGGCGTCGTGAGCGCCGTGGAGCACCGGTACGAGGTGACGGAGCACCGGGAGATCTGGTCGGGCCGGATCTTCTCGGTGGTCAGCGACGACGTCACCATGCCCGGCGGGGGCACCGGCACCCGCGACTACGTGACGCACGTCGGCGCGGTGGCCGTGCTGGCCCTCGACGACGCCGGCCAGGTGGTGCTCATCCGGCAGTACCGGCACCCGGTGGGCCGGCACCTGTGGGAGCTGCCCGCCGGGCTCATGGATGTCCGGGGCGAGGACCTGGCCACCGCGGCGGCCCGTGAGCTGGCCGAGGAGGCCGACCTCACCGCCGGCCGCATCGACGTCCTGGTCGACCTGCACAGCTCGCCCGGCTTCAGCAACGAGGTGGTCCGGGTGTTCCTGGCCCGCGACCTCGCCGAGGTGCCCGCCGCGCAGCGTCACGAGCGGCGCGACGAGGAGGCCGACCTCCAGGTGGTCCGGGTGGACCTCGACGAGGCGGTCCGGATGGTGCTGGCCGGCGAGATCAGCAACGCCTCCTGCGTGGCCGGGCTGCTCGCCGCGGCCCGCGCCCGGGAGACCGGCTTCGCCGAGCTGCGCCGCCCGGAGGCGCCGCTGCCCCGCTGAGCAGGGTCGGACGACGAAGGGGCCGCGCGGTGCGAACACCGCGCGGCCCCTTTCGCTGTGTCTGCGCTCAGTCGCGCAGGGGACGTCCCTGGGCGTCGGTGCCACCGTTGACCAGGATCAGGATGCCGTCGATGAAGCCCCAGATGCCGCCGATGAAGCAGGTGAAGAGGCTGACGAGCAGCTGGGCCACCGCGATCTTGGTGTGGCCCGTGTAGAACCGGCCGGCGCCGAAGCTGCCGAGCAGAATGCCCAGGATGCCCGCGACGACCTTGCTCTTGTCCGAGACGCCCTGCGGGTACTGCTGGTAAGGAGGAGTGGTCATGAGCGGACACCATAGTGATCCACTGCCGTCCTGTCCGCACCGCCGCCCCGACGGTGGAAGGATATTTACCGAACATTGTCCTGACGGCTGAGGCGGTCTCCACCGCCCAGCCCGGTCCATGCCTGACACACCGTCAGCACGACCGGGCACCGGATGTCACTGTGTTGGCCTCCGTGGGGTTCCCACGCGCCTAGACTGCCGCCGGGCGGGACCGGTGGACCGCGTCGGCAAAGGGGCCGCCGCGGCGCCGAGCAGTCGGGGGTGAGCTTCCCCGGAGGAAGGTGTCTGCATCGTGAAGGTCGGAATCCCACGCGAGGTCAAGAACCACGAGTACCGCGTGGCGATCACGCCCGCGGGCGTCAACGAGTTCACCCGCCACGGCCACGAGGTCTTCGTCGAGTCCGGCGCGGGCGTCGGCTCCAGCATCACCGACGACGAGTTCGCCGCCGCCGGCGCCAAGATCCTGGCCACCGCCGACGAGGTCTGGGACACCGCCGAGCTGGTGCTCAAGGTGAAGGAGCCGATCGCCGAGGAGTACCACCGGATGCGCGAGGGGCAGGTGCTCTTCACCTACCTGCACCTGGCCGCCTCGAAGGAGTGCACCGACGCGCTGGTCGACCGGAAGGTCACCGGCATCGCCTACGAGACCGTCGAGCTGCCCGACCGCTCGCTGCCGCTGCTCGCCCCGATGTCCGAGGTGGCCGGCCGGCTCGCCCCGCAGGTCGGCGCCTTCTACATGATGCGCACCGGCGGGGGCCGGGGCGTGCTGCCCGGCGGCGTCTCCGGCGTGTACGCGGCCAAGACCGTCGTCATCGGCGCCGGTGTCTCCGGCCTGAACGCCGCCGCCATCGCGCTGGGCCTGCAGTCCGAGGTGCTGCTGCTGGACAAGAACGTCGCCCGGCTGCGCCAGGCCGACGCCATCTACCGGGGCCACCTGCAGACCGTCGCCTCCAACGCCTACGAGATCGAGCGGGCCGTGCTCGACGCCGACCTGGTCATCGGCGCGGTGCTGGTGCCCGGCGCGAAGGCCCCGAAGCTCATCTCCAACGAGCTGGTCTCCCGGATGAAGCCGGGCAGCGTGCTCGTCGACATCGCCATCGACCAGGGCGGCTGCTTCGAGGACTCGCGCCCCACCACGCACGCCGACCCGGTGTACAAGGTCCACGACTCGATCTTCTACTGCGTGGCGAACATGCCGGGCGCGGTGCCGAACACCAGCACCTACGCGCTGACCAACGTCACCCTGCCGTACGCCCTCGAACTGGCCAACCAGGGCTGGCAGCAGGCGCTGCGCAACGACCCAGCGCTCGCTCTCGGCCTGAACACCCACGCCGGCCAGGTCGTCTACGGCCCGGTCGCCGAGGCGCACGGCATGGACGTGCTGCCGCTGGCCGAGGTGCTGGGCTGAGGTACGACAGCCCGAGGGAGCACAGCCTGACGGCCTCTGCGGCCAGGGCCGGTGCGGGCGTCGAGCCCGCGCCGGCCCTGCGCCGTGCCGTCCGGGGCTACCTGGACCATCTCACCGTCGAGCGGGGACTGTCCGCGAACACCCTCGCCTCCTACCGCCGGGACCTGGACCGTTATCTGTCCACGCTGGCCGCCGCCGGGGTGACCGACCTGGCCGCCGTCGGCGCCGCCGGCATCGAGGCGCACCTGGCCCGGCTGCGCGGCGGCGACGCCGAGCACCCGCCGCTCGCCGTCTCGTCCGTCGCCCGCGCGGCCAGCGCCGTGCGCGGCCTGCACCGCTTCGCGCTGCGCGAGGGGATGACCGGCGCCGACCCCGGCCGCGACGTCCGCCCGCCCGCCCCGCCGCGCCGGCTGCCCCGGGCGCTGCCGGTCGACGCCGTGGTGCGGCTGCTGGAGACCGCCGGCCCGGTCACCGCCACGGGCGACGCCGCGCCCCGCGCGCTGCGCGACCGGGCGCTGCTGGAGTTCCTGTACGGCACCGGCGCGCGCATCTCCGAGGCGATCGGGTCCGCCGTGGACGACCTCGACCTCGACGCCGGAACCGTGCTGCTGCGCGGCAAGGGCGGCAAGACCCGGCTCGTGCCGGTCGGCGGGTACGCGGCCGAGGCGCTGCGCGCCTGGCTGGTGCGGGGCCGCCCGGCGCTGCTGGCCACCGGCCGGGGCACCCCGGCGCTCTTCGTGAACGCCCGCGGCGGCCCGCTCACCCGCCAGGGCGCCTGGACCGTGCTGCGCGCCGCGGCCGACCGGGCCGGCCTGCCGGTCGACGGGCCCGACGCCGTCTCCCCGCACACCCTGCGCCACTCGTACGCCACCCACCTGCTCGACGGCGGCGCCGACGTGCGGGTGGTGCAGGAACTGCTCGGCCACGCCTCGGTGACCACCACCCAGGTGTACACGTTGGTCACCGTGGAACGGCTCCGTGAGGTCTACGCGACCGCCCACCCGCGTGCTCACGGGTGAGCGCGAGGAGTGAGCCGGGGTTGCGAGCCCCGCAGTCGCGAACGAAACAGCGTCCCGGCCAGCACCGGCTCCGACACGCCGACCCGCTACCGAACGCGCTGCTGGCGCGTGGCGTACAGTCGGCTTCGGCGCGGGCCTTGCGGGGACGACGGACCCGGGGGGTGCGCAGCGGCGCCGCGAGGGACGTCGGACGGCTCCGACGCCGGGTGGTCGTCGGGAGGGGGCAACGAGGACATGGCAGGAAACGGTGACCGTGCCGAGACCTGGACGTCGGAGCTCCGTGAGCAGCAGGCGACGCTGGGCGCCGACCTCGGCCCCGCCGACCCGGCCGCGTACACCATGCGCAAGCCGATCCCGGAGCCGATGCCGACCGACCGGCACGGCCCCGCGCGGATCATCGCGATGGCCAACCAGAAGGGTGGCGTCGGCAAGACCACGACCACCATCAACCTGGGCGCCGCGCTCGCCGAGTACGGCCGCAAGGTGCTGCTGGTCGACTTCGACCCGCAGGGCGCCCTCTCCGTGGGCCTCGGCGTCAACCCGCACAACCTCGATCTGTCGGTCTACAACCTGCTCATGCAGGACGACGTCACCGCCGAGGACGTGCTGATCAAGACCGACGTGGCCGGGCTGCACCTGCTGCCCGCCAACATCGACCTCTCCGCCGCCGAGATCCAGCTGGTCAACGAGGTCGCGCGGGAGATGGCCCTGGCCCGGGTGCTCCGCACGATCCGCAAGGAGTACGACTTCATCCTGATCGACTGCCAGCCCTCGCTGGGCCTGCTGGCGATCAACGCGCTGACCGTGGCGCACGGCGTGCTCATCCCGCTGGAGTGCGAGTTCTTCAGCCTGCGCGGTGTCGCGCTGCTGCTGGACACCATCGACAAGGTGCGCGAGCGACTCAACTTCGACCTGGAGCTCGAAGGCATCCTCGCCACCATGTACGACAGCCGCACCACCCACTGCCGCCAGGTGCTCCAGCGGGTGGTCGAGGCGTTCGGCGACAAGGTCTACCAGACGGTCATCACCAAGACGGTCAAGTTCCCCGAGTCGACGGTGGCCGGCGCGCCGATCACCACCCTCGACCCGGCCTCCTCGGGCGCGCGCAACTACCGCCAGCTCGCCCGCGAGGTGATCGCCGCCCAGGCGGAGCGGTAGGCCGTACGCCGGGTGTCCGGGTCGTGGACTACGGTTTGCCGGTGACCGCACCGCCCCTCGACCCGCCGCACGGCGCCGCCGACCCGGTGGCCGCCGCCGAGCTGGCCGCCGAGGTCGACGGTGTGGTGCCGGCCGACCCGGCCACCGTCGAGGAGACCAGCGGCTTCACCGTCCGGCTGGACAACTTCACCGGCCCGTTCGACCTGCTGCTCCAGCTCATCAGCAAGCACAAGCTCGACGTCACCGAGGTGGCCCTGCACAAGGTCACCGACGAGTTCATCGCCTACCTGCGCGCCATGGGCGACCAGTGGGACCTGGACGAGACGAGCGAGTTCCTGCTGGTCGCGGCCACGCTGCTCGACCTGAAGGCGGCCCGGCTGCTGCCCGCCGCCGAGGTGGAGGACGAGGAGGACCTGGCCCTCCTGGAGGCCCGGGACCTGCTGTTCGCCCGGCTGTTGCAGTACAAGGCGTACAAGGAGGCGGCGGCGCACATCGCCGAGCTGGAGTCGGTGGGCGGGCGGCGCTATCCGCGGGCGGTCACGCTCGAACCCCGGTACGCCGAGGCGCTGCCCGACCTGGTGCTCGGCATCGGCCCGGAACGGCTGCTCAAGCTGGCGCTCAGGGCCATGACCCCGAAGCCGGTGCCGGAGGTGTCCATCGCGCACGTGCACATGGTCCGGGTCAGCGTCCGGGAGCACGCCGAGATCATCTCCGAGCGGCTGCGCCGCGCCGGCACCGCCAGCTTCTCGCTGCTCTGCGCCGACTGTGAGATGACCCTCGAGGTGGTGGCCCGGTTCCTGGCGCTGCTGGAGCTCTACCGGCAGGGCCTCGTCGCCTTCGTCCAGGAGCAGGCGCTGGAGGAGCTGACGGTCCGCTGGACCGGCTCCGCCGACGCCGGCGCCGAGCTGACCATCGACGAGTACGCCGGCTCCCCGGAGCCCGCCGCCCCGCCGGCGGACGCCCCCTCCGCCCCGGCGGACGACGCCGCGCCGACACAGTCCGCGGCGGCGGACGACGCCGCGCCGACACAGGAGTGACCCGATGAGCGACGAGGAACGCCGCGACTCGCTGGCCGACCAGGCAGCAGCCTGGGTCCCCCCGTGGGAGCGGCCGACCCCGCCGAAGCCCGCCACGAGCGGGACGCTCGGCGAGCCCGAGCCGCCCGCGACACCGGCTGAGCCGGCTACTTCGGCGTCCGCCGAGCCGGAGCCGTCGGCCGAGCCGGAGCTGTCGGCCGAGCCGGAGCTGTCGGCCGAGCCGGAGCCCGTACCCGCGCCTCGGACGCCCGTGCCGCCGCCCGCCGGCGCCGCGGTCGAGATCTTGGACACCTACCGTTCGCCTCGAACGGAAACTGTCCAAGATCCGGCGGGGGAGAGCGCGTCGGAGCCGGAGGCGGCGTCGGGAGCGGGCGAGTCGGCCCCGGGCGCCGAGGACAGGATTCACCCCGACGGGCGCACCGGCCCCGACGCCGGACCCGGCGAGCCTGCGGGGGAGGGCGGCGTACCCGGGAAGCGGGGACGGCGGCGACCGGCGCCGGAGCCGGAGCCCGCGCCCGTGCTGGACGACGCCGAGCTGCGCGGCGCGCTGGAGGCCATCCTGCTGGTGGTGGACCAGCCGGTCAGCGAGCTGACCCTGGCCCAGGTGCTCGAGCAGTCCCCGGAGCGGATCGGCCCGATGCTCGACGAGATCGCGGCCGGCTACACGGCCGCGGGGCACGGCTTCGAGCTGCGCCGGGCCGCGGGTGGCTGGCGTCTCTACACCCGCCCGGAATACGCGACCTACGTCGAGCGGTTCGTACTGGAGGGCCAGAGCGTCCGGCTGACCCAGGCCGCGCTGGAGACCCTCGCGGTGATCGCCTACAAGCAGCCGGTGACCCGGTCGCGGATCTCCGCCATCCGGGGCGTCAACTGCGACGGGGTGATCCGTACGCTGGTGTCCCGGGGCCTGGTCGAGGAGTGCGGCACCGAAGCGGACAGCGGTGCGTTCCTCTACCGGACCACCACGATGTTCCTGGAGAAGCTGGGGTTGAACTCGGTGGACGACCTGCCGCCCCTGGCCCCCTTCCTCCCCGACGACGTAGAAGAGCTTGCCGATGCGACGCGATGACCGTGCCCCGAAGCCCGACGCCCCCGTGTACGAGGGTGCCGAGCGCCTCCAGAAGGTGCTCGCCGCCGCGGGGGTGGGATCGCGGCGCGCCTGTGAGGACCTGATCTTCCGGCGCCGGGTCACCGTCAACGGCCGCGTGGCCCAGCTCGGCGACAAGGCGGACCCGGCGCGCGACGTGATCCACGTGGACGGGGAGCGGCTCCAGGCCGACGTCCGCCTGGTCTACGTGGCGATGAACAAGCCGCGCGGGGTGGTCACCACCATGGCCGACGAGAAGGGCCGCACCGAGCTCGCCGACTTCATCGGCGCGCGGCTGGAGCAGCGGGTCTACCACGTCGGGCGGCTCGACGCCGACAGCGAGGGCCTGCTCCTGCTCACCAACGACGGCACCCTCGCCCACAAGCTCATGCACCCGTCGTACGAGGTGCTCAAGACCTACCTCGCCGAGGTGGCCGGGCCGATCCCGCGCAACCTGGGCAAGCGGCTGACGGCCGGCGTCGAGCTGGAGGACGGGCCGGTGAAGGTCGACTCCTTCAAGGTGGTGGGCACCCTGGGCAAGACCGCCCAGGTGGAGCTGACCCTGCACGAGGGGCGCAAGCACATCGTCCGGCGCCTGATGGCCGAGATGGGACACCCGGTGTCCCGGCTGGTGCGTACCTCGATCGGTCCGATCAAGCTCGGCGACCTGCGCACCGGGCGGCTGCGCCGGCTGACCAACGCGGAGGTCGCCGCCCTGTTCAAGGCCGTGGGTGACTGACCCCGACGATCGGGGTACGGCTCCCGGTAGGCTTCGACGCGGCCCGCGGCCGCCTTCGGCGGCACGACGCGCGGCCGACCCGCGCGGCGCGGGATGATTGACGAGGAAACACAACCGCTCAACGGCGCCGAAAGATCACGGCGACCCGCGAGGTACGGGCTGAGGAGGACAACGGTGGAGCAAAACGTACGGGCCGGGCGCTGCGTGGTCGCTGTGGACGGGCCGTCCGGTTCGGGCAAGTCCACCGTGTCGCGGCGGCTCGCGGTCAGCATCGGCGCCCGCTACCTCGACACCGGCGCCATGTACCGGGCGCTCACCTGGGCGGTCCTGCGCTCGGGCGTCGACCTGACCGACACCGAGTCGGTGGCCAAGGTCGCCGGCGAGGTCGACCTGCGCATCGGCACCGACCCCGAGGGGTACGGCGTGACCGCCGACGGCGTCGACGTGGCCAAGGAGATCCGCGGCCCCGAGGTGACCGGGGCGGTGTCCGCCGTGGCCGCCGTGGGCGCCGTCCGCGAACTGCTGGTCACCCGGCAGCGCCAGGTGATCGCCGAGGCCGGCCGGATCGTGGTCGAGGGCCGCGACATCGGCTCGGTGGTGGCGCCCGACGCCGACCTGAAGGTCTACCTGACCGCCTCCGAGGCGGCCCGCGCCCAGCGGCGCAGCGCCGAGGACGCCGCCGACGTCGCGGCGACCGCCGCCGACCTGGCCCGCCGGGACAAGCTGGACTCGACCCGCAAGGTCAACCCGCTCCAGCAGGCCGCCGACGCGGTCGTGCTGGACACCACCGAGCTCGGCATCGACGAGGTCGTCGCCCGCCTGCGCGCGCTGCTCAGCGAGCGGGGTGTGGCATGAGCGAGGATTTCGGGGGCTGGGTCGAGCTGCGCGAGCCGGAGGCCGAGCCCGGTGAGCCGACCGGCCCGCAGCCGGTGGTGGCCGTGGTCGGCCGCCCCAATGTGGGTAAGTCGACGCTGGTCAACCGCATCATCGGCCGCCGGCAGGCGGTCGTCGAGGACATCCCCGGGGTGACCCGGGACCGGGTGCCGTACGACGCGCAGTGGAACGGCCGGGAGTTCACCGTGGTGGACACCGGCGGCTGGGAGCCGGACGCCAAGGACCGGGCCGCGGCCATCGCCGCCCAGGCCGAGACGGCCGTCGTCACGGCCGACGTGGTGCTCTTCGTGGTCGACGCCATGGTCGGCTCGACCGATGTGGACGAGGCCGCGGTGAAGATGCTGCGGCGCAGCGCCAAGCCGGTGATCCTGGTGGCCAACAAGGCCGACAACACCGCCATCGAGATGGAGTCGACCGCGCTGTGGTCGCTGGGCCTCGGCGAGCCGTTCCCGGTCTCCGCGCTGCACGGCCGCGGCTCCGGCGACCTGCTCGACGCCATCATGGCGGCGCTGCCCGAGGCGCCGAAGATCGTGGAGAACCGTCCGCGCGGCCCGCGCCGCGTCGCCCTGGTCGGTCGCCCCAACGTCGGCAAGTCCAGCCTGCTGAACCGCTTCTCCGGTGAGGAGCGGGCGGTGGTCGACGCGGTCGCCGGCACCACCGTCGACCCGGTGGACAGCCTCGTCGAGATCGGTGGGGAGACCTGGCAGCTGGTCGACACCGCGGGCCTGCGCAAGCGGGTGGGCAAGGCCAGCGGCACCGAGTACTACGCGAGCCTGCGTACCGCCTCGGCCATCGAGGCGGCCGAGGTGGCCGTGGTGCTGCTCGACTCCAGCGAGGTCATCAGCGAGCAGGACCAGCGCGTCCTCACCATGGTGGTGGAGGCCGGCCGAGCCCTGGTCATCGCGTTCAACAAGTGGGACCTGGTCGACGCCGACCGCCGCTACTACCTGGACAAGGAGATCGACCGGGAGCTGCGCCGCATCCCCTGGGCGATCCGGCTGAACCTGTCCGCGAAGACCGGCCGGGCCGTCGACAAGCTGGCCCCGGCACTGCGCAAGGCCCTGGCGAGCTGGGAGACCCGCATCCCGACCGCCCAGCTCAACCAGTGGCTCACGGCGCTGGTCCAGGCCACCCCGCACCCGGTACGCGGCGGCCGCGCCCCGCGCGTCCTGTTCGCCACCCAGGCCGGCGTGGCACCGCCGCGCTTCGTGCTCTTCACCACGGGCCCGCTCGATGCCGGCTACCAGCGGTTCGTGGAGCGCAAGCTCCGCGAGGAGTTCGGCTTCGAGGGCACCCCGATCGACATCTCGGTCCGGCCGCGCAAGAAGCTCGGGCCGGGCGGCCGGGGCAAGGCCCACGGCTGACCCATGTCGCCGAGAAGCCGCCGGGGAGTCTCCTCCCCGGCGGCTTCTTTCCTAGGACGCTCTAGGGGGAGTGGCGGGCGGCACCGGGTGGGGCCTGTGCGTGGGTGAGAGGATCTTGCGCTAAGCTGTACCGGCTGCCGCGGGGAACACCGCGCGGGGGCATCGGGACGTGGCGCAGTTTGGTAGCGCACTTGACTGGGGGTCAAGGGGTCGTCGGTTCGAATCCGGCCGTCCCGACGCAGGTCAAAGGCCATCTGGAATCTTCCAGGTGGCCTTTTCTGATCTTGTACAGCAGCGAAGTACAGCAACGGCTCATTGATCGAGGCTCTGACCGAGCTTCCGCAGGGACTCTCGCGTCGCCTTCGATGAGACCTGACTGTAGATCTCCATCGTGATCGAGAAGTCGGCGTGTCTCAGGATCGCCATGGCGACCCGGGGGTGCACGTCCAGGTCGACCAGCAGGGAACCGCAGGTGCGCCGCGCGTCGTGGACGGTGATCTTCGGGACGGCGGCGCGGGCGATGCGGCTGTCGTAGGAGCGGTTGAAGTTCCGCGGCTCGACCGGCAGTCCGTAGCGGGTCGTGAAGATCATGCCGGTGTCGTGCCACGCCTCGCCCGCCTTCTCTCTGGCGGCCTCCTGTTGCCGGTAGCGGTGCCACAGCGCGGTGACGCAGATGGCCGGCAGCGGTAGGGGAGCGTCCGACTCCTCGGTCCTGGTGGCCCGGTGCAGGAGCTGCCCCCGTACTCGTTGGAGCTGCTTGTCGATGACGAGGCTGATGTAGGGAAGCGGCGAAGGTCGGGCTCGTATGAGTTCAGGATCCGTTCCGCTTCGTCGACCAAGCCTGGCGATTCAGGGTCAGCCTCGTACTCGTTAAGCAGTTCGGTTAGCCAGGTAGTCGGGGTTGCGCACCCAGAAGTCCAACTTCTGCAGCCGCACCTGTGTGCGGACGAGCCGACGGCACCGGGCGGGGCATCAGAGTCGCCGTCGAGGGGTTCCGCCGAGGCGTCGAGCAGGAAGAGCAGGCGCGGCATCCTGCCAAAGACTCGCCCGCCGGACCGTCAACCCATCCACAGTGTAAGCCAACCCGATCAAGCCCGCCTGTGTCTAGATCGCGACGTGATGTGAGCGGCGATTCGGCTCTGGCGGTGGTCTAGGGATGAGAGGTGGCAGGATTCCCCGACCAGGCGGTCTCGGGAGTGAGGCCAGATGATCGAGCGGCTCACTGCGCATGCCTAACGGATGCGCGGACCGATCAGTCGCCCCAGCTATGGGCGTAGCTGTGGGCGCTTGCCTCGTCCCACCATAGGCTTGACGAATCCGTCCCAGGTGATGCTTGACGCTTGGTTCAGAGGTTGCCGTTCGGCTGATTCCCGCCGTGTCGACCGGGCAACTCGGCCAGGAGGCGTTGGTACTCCGCGTGGCTGCCGATGGCGGCCCGGTGATCGGGGTGGCGGACGTAGTGATGGATCGCGGCGGCGAGAAACCGGGGATCGACGTTGTCGGTACGCAGCGCGTGGCGGCGCCAGGGAATGCCGCGCCGTCGTACCAACTGGGGTTCGGCGTAGGCCAGCCACAGTGCCGCGGCCCGTTCGGCAGGCAGGGTCGTCTGGGCGACCGGTAGTGCCTCCCACGGCACAGTGAGCGAGCCGAGAATCCAGCTCTGTTGTACGCCGTGAGGACGCAGCTGTACCCCGTAGCCTCGCCAAGCCTCAGCAAGCAGCAGGGCGATGAGCAGCGGCCAGGAGATGTCGAGGATCGAGTCGGGTGTCCACGGATTGTCTTGCTTGCTGGAGGGAATCAGTGCGCCGACCTCAGCCGAGGCGGGCAGGAGGAAGCACGCGGCCAGGCATGCCCTCCATGCGGGAGCGGGCGTGCCGAAGGCTGGTATCTGGGGTTGCACCTCGAAGTAGGCCGGACGGTTCTGCAAGCTGAGGAGCCCCAGGACCAGGAGCACCAGGGCAAGGACGACCAGCGGAAGGAACAGGAGCTGTGCCAGGGAGGGGGCGAACGCGGTGGCCGCCGCATTCCCGACCGCCAGGAGCACGCTGAGTATCAAGACGCCGTGCTGGTGGCGCACCGTTGCAGCGCTAACCTTGCCGATCATTCTCGTGACCTTACGGGCAGATATCAAACAACCCGTTGGCCGATCGGCCGACACTGAACAACTGAACCGCTGATCATGTCAAGCATCTGGTGGGACGCGAGTGTCAAGGATGTCCTGTGACACGACACGCAGCTATGGGCGTTGTGCCTGGTCTCGCATGATGGTTGACGCGGCGGGTTCACCTGATGGTTGACATGATCACGACGATCCGACCAGCAGCGGCGCATCCTGGGGTAGCTGGGGACGCGTCCGCTCGTAGCTGCTACGCGGGTGTTGTCAGTCTCCGCCCTAGCGACTAGACCAACTCCAGGATGACACCGTCTTTGGACTGGTGACCGCCTGGGCCGTGGTCGCGGATGATCTCAACGATCTCGTCGAACAGGGGCTGGCCCTCGCCGCGGCGCGCCCTGCCGAGCCTGAGCTCGATGTATGCGCGGTTCGAGGGATGGCAGGTGAGGAGAAGCTGCTCCAGCCGTTGGGCTGTCGCCTGATAGCCGAGCGCAGCCCGAGACGATTCAGAGTTAAGCCACCGGAGCACCCAGCCGTTCTCGGGCGTTCCGAACCCCCCTCGGAGTATGTCGTTGAAGGCATCCAGGTTTCCCCGCCAGGTGTAGTTGCAGAGCAGCCGCGAGAACTCGCGGCCAAAGCCATCGAAGTCAGAGAAGGTCGCTCCGTCGATGATCAGCACGGGAAGCTCATCGCTCTTGTTGGTCATGGTCGAAGTATGGGCGAGCTACGCAGCTATCGCGATCATGTAAAGCCTCATCCGAGGCCGCCGTGTCAACCATCAACCAGAGTCGGACACAGCTATGGGCGCTGGCGTGTGAGGACTTTCTGTACGAGATCAAGGCGGCCGGCTTCGCAGGCCGCGCGCGCCGCCGAACCTGGGCCGGGCCTTCGGCCCGCCGCGTTGCCTCTGGCCTTCGGCCGCCGGCACGCGGTGATAGCCCGCCGGCGGCGCGACATACGAAGAAGCCCCGGGCCGGCATGATCGATGGCAGTTCCGGGACTTCGGTTTGGTCGAGACACAGGCAGTGCCTCCGGCGGGGAGCTCGGGCGCTCTGGGATGGTGACGCCACCCCGACAACCTTCATCCGGGGCAGGCCCCACCTGATCCACAGTGTGCGGACGAAGGCCGACGGGATGGCTTGGGGCGCAGCCGGGGGAGGAGCAAGGCGGGGCCGCGTGGGTGACTAACCGGGTGACGACCGCGACGGACGGCAGCGGACAGAGCCGAACGACGGTGGACGATGTAGCGAGGTCAGGCCGGGAACCGCCCAGGTGAAGCGAGCCTGATCATTCCTTCACACCGAAGGCGTCCAGTGGCTCCACCTCGGTCCCGACCGACGGTCGGATGGACTGGCTTATCTCGGCATCATCATGCCACCGAAGACCTTCACGACCGTCATGCCGTCAGCAGAGCCGAAAGTCGGTGTGTCCTCGATCGGGACGTACGCGGCGGCCCCAGGCTTCAGGTCCTGCCGTCCGTTCTCCTCGCTGTCCACCCAGCCGGAACCTGAGAGAACGGTGAAGCTCTGGTCGTCGTAGGAGGGCCCAAGTGTGACCTGCGAACCGGGTGCGAATGTCCACACCGAAACGCTCACACCAATGGGAAGATCTGCGACTTCGGTAACGATCACCTCGCCGGTTGCACGATGGTGCGCGCGCGATTGCTGTCCGCCATACCAGACCCGAGCCACGCGGCCATCCTATCCAGCGATGCACAGATGTCGGTCGGCGCTGCTGCCAGGTTCGCTGCACGGCGCCCTCGGGCTATAGGTGGGGAAGATCATCCGGCCCAACTGCAGCCCAATCGAGAGCCACCAGGGGCGACAGGCGTTGGCAGACGTTGGCAACGCCCGCCCTGGTCACGGTCTCGATCCGTCCGTTTGGTGGTGACCTCTCGTTGCGGCGGGTCTATGGGGTTCAAATCGCCTCAGCTCCACCAGTAACGCCGTTGGTCAGTGCAAGCGCCGGCGCGCGAGGTGAAGCAGTTGAACCGTGCCATGCTTGCTGGCCCGGGGGTTTAGGTGGTCTGAGGTGTGATGGCTGGCGTTCGCGTCGGCCACTTTGGGGCAATGATTACCCGCCCTTGATTGGGTATCGTGCTCGAATGATCTTTGAGCGGGGGCAGACGATCGTCCGTCGGCACCTGTACCCGGACGGCCGGGTCGGCTCGGTGCTGTGCGGGCGGGTGGTCAGCGACGACGACCGCGGGCTGGCGCTGTGGGTCGACGTGGGCTCACAGGCCATGCGCCGGGTTGACGCCGCCGGCCGGCCGACCCGGCAACTGTCACTGCTCACCGAGCTGCAGATGACCACGGTGCACAGCCTGAGCACGTGGCAGCCCTTCCGGACGCTGATGCTGATGCCGCCCGGTGCGGCCCATTCGATCTGGTGGAGCTGGCGGACCGACGGCGACTTCGACGGCTGGTATGTCAACCTGGAGCGCCCGATCACCCGGTGGGCCGGCGGGGTCGACGTCTACGACCAGGAGCTCGACCTGCTCGTCTATCCGGATGGTAGGTGGTCGTGGAAGGACGAGGACGCGTTCGCCGAGTACACCGGCCACCCGGCGTTCTGGGATGAGGCCGAGGCCGCCGGAGTCCGGGCCGAGGGCGAACGGTTGCTTGCCTTGGCCCGTGCGGCGGCCGCACCCTTCGACGGCCGGTGGATGGACTTCCAGCCGGATCCGGCGTGGCGGCCGACGGTGATGCCGCACTGGTGGGAGTTGCCGGCGGACGCGACCTGCTGGGGTCCCGAGTACTTCCAGCCCTGAAAGCTGCGATTCTCGAAGATCAACTAGTGCAACGCCAGTACAACTTGAGTGCCGCAGGAGCTGTGGAACGTCGAGACGCGGTGACGGGTCCGGCGGAGGTCGGAGCGCCGACGGATCCTGCATAACACCGCGATCAACCAATGGCTCTGACCGCCCACGAACACAGCCTCATGGTCCGTGCTCCGCTATTCGGAGTCCGAGCGGCGCAGCGTCAGCGACTGGAACCGGTGGCCGCGGCCGGTGTCGACGGAGTGGAAGTCCACGACGTCGAACCATGTGGTGGCGAAGCCGAGCAACTGCTCGTCAGTGCGCCATGAGAAGAAGCGAGGGGGCACGTGATCGTCATCGTCCATGGGGCCTTCGGCGCTCTCGTTACCGCCGTACACGCCGAGGAAGAAGAGCCCGCCGGGGCGTAGGACCGCCCGGATCGCCGCCAGGACTGCGGGCAGGTCGTGGTTGGGCACGTGCAGCAGGCAGTTCATCGCGAACACCGCGTCGAACGAGCTGGCCGGGAAGTTCAGGTGCAGGAAGTCCATGACGTGGGCCTCGATGCCCTTGGCCCGGCAGTGCTCGACCATCACCGGCGAGAGGTCAGCCGCGACGACGGCGAAGTCGTCCTGCTGGAAGTAGGCGCTGTCCTGCCCGGTGCCGGCTCCGATCTCCAGCAGCCGCGCGCCCGGCGACAGTCGGTCACGGAACGCCCGCCGTTCCGCCAGCTTCCACGGCTCCTTGATGAGCCCGTCACGCAAGCCCGCCTCCGCGTCGTACGCCTCACGCAGCGGACCGAGCACCTCGTCGTATCGCACGGTCATGTCGATCATTATCAACGGGCCGGACCGGTCGCGTGCCCCGCCGCGATCGCCCCCGGCGCTTCTTTCGCAGGACTCGCCTCGACAAGTCCTATGAAACGCGCCCTAGGGGCTCAAATCCCTTCAGCTCCACCAGTAACGCGGTCGAGCAACTGGAGCGCCGCCGACGGGCGGGCGAGGCGTGGGTACAGCAGCGATGTACAGCAACCGATGACACCAAGCCGAACCCCGGTGACCACCATCAGACCGTCGACCAGCGGTGCGAACCGAACGGGAACCTACTGCCGATCTCTGGGGGTTAAGGTGTCGTCGGTTCGAATCCGGCCGTCCCGACGCAGGTCAGAGGCCATTCGGGATTTCCCGGATGGCCCTTTCTGATTGGGCACGGCGAGTGACGAAGTACGGCGCGGTGAGGTCCGGGGCTGCTCCGCTCGCCGTCGGATGGCAAGCTCGTACGTCATGATCGCTGATGTCGCTGAGGACCACCTGCACGCCCTGCGAAATCCGGATCGCGTGGAGGTTCGCCCGTGAGGGCGGTCATCGTCGCGGCGGCGGTCGCGTTCGTCATCTCCCTGCTCGGCACGCCGGTGGCGATTCGCGTCTTCACCGCGCTCAAGGCCGGCCAGCCGATCCGATCCCTCGGGCTCGCCAGCAACCAGGGCAAGAAGGGCACGCCCGCGATGGGCGGCGTCGTCTTCATCGTGGCGACCGTCCTCGCCTACGTCGCCGGGCATCTCGCCCTGCCCACGCTGCCCGACCGGCAGATCGCGCAGGAGGGGCCCACCATGACGGCCCTGGTGCTGCTCGGGCTGTTCGTCTTCTGCGGCGCGGTCGGCTTCTTCGACGACTTCCTCAAGGTGCGCCGGCGCAACTCCGACGGACTGTCCGCCAAGGGCAAGCTGCTCGGCCAGGCGATCGTCGGCGTCGGGTTCGGCATCGCCGCGCTCTACGAGCCGAGCACCAACGGCCAGACCGTGGCCAGCGAGCACATCTCGCTCATCCGCGACATCAGCTGGCTGGACGTCGGCAAGGTCGGCGCGGTGATGGTCTTCGTCTTCGTGATCATGGCGATGTCGAACGGCGTGAACCTCACCGACGGCCTCGACGGCCTGGCCACCGGCGCGTCCATCCTGGTGCTCGGCGCGTACGCGCTGATCGGCTTCTGGCAGTACCGGCACTGGTGCGCCGACGACGCGTACGCCCGCGCGAACGACTACTGCTACCAGGTCCGGGATCCCCTGGAGATCGCCATGATCGCGGCGGCGGCGGCCGCCGCCTGCGTGGGCTTCCTGTGGTGGAACACGTCCCCGGCGCGGATCTTCATGGGCGACGTGGGTTCGCTCGGGCTCGGCGGCCTGATCGGCGGGCTGGCGGTGGCAACCCGCACCACGCTGCTGTCGGTCGTGATCGGCGGCCTCTTCGTCCTCATCACGACGACCTGGGTGATCCAGATCGT
The DNA here is from genome assembly GCF_009671205.1 of Micromonospora terminaliae. Classification (NCBI taxonomy): domain Bacteria; kingdom Bacillati; phylum Actinomycetota; class Actinomycetes; order Micromonosporales; family Micromonosporaceae; genus Micromonospora; species Micromonospora terminaliae. The sequence goes on from NZ_CP045309.1 coordinate 1,276,617, forward strand.
CTCGTTCCGGACCACCGGCAGACGGGTCTTCCGGATGGTGCCGTTGCACCACCACTTCGAGTTGGCCGGATGGAGCGAGGTCAACATCGTGGTCCGGTTCTGGATCGTGGCCGGCGTCTGCGTGGCGATCGGACTGGGCGTGTTCTACTCGGATTTCCTGGCGGTCGTCGGATAGCGCCGGCCGCGGCCGAGCGGACGGCACCGGCCGATCCTCAGATCATCCTCAAGAATTCCCGCTCCGCCGGCCACTGGCGGCACGGCTGGCGTGTGCTGTCGCCACCGTGTCATCCCCCCTGTTCTGGAGCTTCTATGAGAGACAGACGGACGACGACCCTCTCCGTCCTGCTCGCCGCGACCCTCACGGCGACCGTTGCGCCCGCACCCCACGCGTCCGCGGCCGGCCCCGGCGCCGAGCGCTTCCAGCCGGGCGTCACCTACGACCTGTCGGTGACCGACGCCGAGCGCGACGCGATCCACGCGGAAGTCGAGGCGTTGGCCGGACGCGTCGGCAGCGCGCGGGCGGGTGACGGCACCTACGACCCGCTCACCCTGGTCGGGGCGATGCTGGACGGGTCGAGCTACGACTCCATCTCCCGGGGCGGCACGGCCGCGACGGCGTACCCCTTCCCGGTCAGCAACACCGAAGCCAACCAGCACGAGTACGACCGCAAGGTCGCCAAGCTCGCCTGGGTGGTCAAGCTGGCCACCGACCTGGGTTTCCCGGTGGTCGTCCAGCGCCAGCCCGACAAGTACGTCTACGCGGAGATCGGTGACCCGGACGCCCCGGAGATGGTCATGGCGTTGAGTCACCTCGACTCGCCGACGGCCTCCGTCTCGCCGGCCCAGCTCGCGCGCTGGCGGGACGCCGACGGCAACCTCGGCACTCCTGGCGCGTACCACTCGCCGTACGTCAAGGACGGCTGGGTCTACGGGGCGGGCATCCAGGACGACAGCGGCCCGACGCTGGCGACGCTGCTCGCGGCCAAGGCGCTGCTTCAGGCGGGGTTGCCCCTCGACCGGCGTATCCGCATCGTCATGGGCATCTACGAGGACGGCGGTCCCGGCACGCCCTCGACGACGAACACCGCCACCTTCCAGTCCATCCCGTACAACTCGAACCCGAGCTTCTACGACAACTGGGCCTACAAGAACCTTAACCGCGAGGAAATCCCGATCGCGGCCTACACCTCCGACTCGCGGTTCCCGGTCATCGTCGGCAACTCGGGATCGGTGACCCCGTCGGTGTCCATGAGCCTGTCCGCGGACAGCGCCAAAGCCTTCCGGCTGACCGCTGCCACCGCCGGTGTCACCCTGCGCGAAGGCGACCCGACGCTCAAGGACATCGCCTACGGCAGCACCACCCAGATCGCCTCGCGGGCCATCTTCACCCTCGACGTGGCGGGCGCCGGCTCCGCCGATCGCGACCGATTCGTGTCGGCGATCACCGCTGCCGCGACCACGAAGGGCTGGCTCCCGGCCGCTCCCCGCACCACGCCCAAGGTGCAGACCACGATCACCGGCGACTCGCTGACGCTGGAGATCAACACCGACGTGGCGATGGAGATGCCGACCCCGCAGTACGGCAGGAATGCCGTCGTGTGGGGTATGTTCCTGCTCTCCCAGGGACTCGGCGCCCTGGGCGGCACGGCCGCCGACATGCAGTTGAAGAAGGCCGCCGACGGCATCGCCGACCTGTTCTTCCGCGACGGTGTCGAGGGCGAGGCCTACATCGGCAAGTACATGGGCATCCCGGCGAACCTGCTGCGCAACCCGAGCAACGGCACGCCGAACCTGACCTTCGCCCTCATGGGCGGCATCAATTCGGAGACGCCGACGAGCTTCTACACGGACGCCTCCGGCAGCCTCAGCATGCCGATGTACGTGCGCAGCATGCACGTGACCGCGGCCGACTCCGGCCAGGCGACAGCGGCGGTCACGGCCGCCTTCCAGGCGAAGGGCTTCACCATCGGCAACCTCGGCTCGCCGGTCGGGGCCGGGTTGTACGTCACGCACGACAACCCGCTGACGGCTCTCCAGTTCGGGAGCTACCAGGCCTCGATCAACCGCAACCCGGAGGAGTTCGCGGACCCGTATGCCCTCCGGGACATCGTCTACCCGCAGGGCACGACCGGTGGCACGCTGGCCAGCAGCTTCCGCAACAAGATGACCGCCTTCGGCGCCGTCATCCCGGGTAACGAGCGCTGGTGGCACACGGCCAACGAGCGGATGAAGGTCGACTCGGCGGTGCAGATGACCAAGATCATGGCCGATGGCATGCTGGAGATGGCCCGGTACTCCGGGCCGGCCGGTGCGAAGTTCATGTGGGCGGACATGCCGGGGCTGAACGCCGACCGGGCGGACCTCGACCTGCTCGACGTCACGATCGGGACCTACAAGGACGCGTCGGCCGCGGTCGGCACGAGCCAGTTGGGCAACCAGGCCCTGCTCGGCGCCACCTCCTTCAACATCCCGATGTGGAACGGGCGCGGCAACTCGACCCCGACGGCGTCGGCCTTCGAACTGGGTCACGCCCCGGGAGGGGTCTACCTGCCCCTGACCGACCCCGAGTACCAGACCAGCACGTACGTGGCGCCGATGCGCCTCGAGTTCAAGGTGGAGCGCCCCGGCCACATGTCGGACGCGGCCTGGGCGACGTTCGTCGCCGGGGGCTACGGCGCCTTCCAGTTCAACATCCTCGTCGGCGACAAGGTCGTGCCGCTGGCCGTTCCGGCGGGGCAGAGTACGGACAAGTACTTCTCCTCGCGCATGTCGGCCAACAACCCCGACGCCATCTACCTGTCGGTCAACCTCGCGATCACCGACGCGCCGTACACCGGGGTGCAGGCCAGGCTCGCGGATTCCAAGACGGACCTGTACAAGGTCAACCCGGCGTACCTGGCCTCGAACCCGGATCCGTTCCCCGGGCGCGGGGCCGTCGAACAGCGGGGCTTCTTCGTCTTCGGTGACGGTCAGAAGGACGCGGAGTTCTCCTCGCCGGACGCGGTCTACGTGACGGTCGACAACGCGGTCGTCGACGCGAAGCCGTCGGCCGTGGTGAAGAAGCTGAAGGGCGACACGAACGAGCTGACCATCACGGTCCAGCAGACCCGTGTCGACGGCAGCGAGGCTCCGGTGACGGCCACGTTCACCATCGACAACAACGCGGCCGGCACCTACACCGTCGGCGACTACAAGGTGTACGTCGACACCAAGGGCAACACCCAGGTGCGGTCGATCTCCATCGTGTGACGCACATCGACACGGAGTGGGGCCACTGCCATCGGCAGTGGCCCCACTCCGTTGTATGCGAGTCAGGCTGGGGTCAGCCGTCGGACTCCGCCGGCGGGATGAAGGCGCCGGGGACGTTCTCCGGCGCGAAGATCTGGTCCTCGCCGGGGTACGGCTTCTTCCAGTCGTGCGCCTGGTACCAGGTGAAGTGGTTCATCTGCGCGGGATTGGCGTAGTCGGGTTTGGCGTCCGGGCCGGTCAGCCGCTGGTGCGACTTCCACTCGTCCCACTGCGCCGCCAGTTGCTGCTTGTCCGCCGGCACCGTCGCCGCCGGTGCGGCCGCGGCGAGGGGATTCTGCGGCGCGGGGGTGTCCAGACCGCAGGCCGGCGGGGTGGCCAGCCCCGCGGTCAGCGAGGTCCGGTTGGGCACCGCGGTGAACGGCGTGAGGTCCGGCTTCCCGGTGAAGGCCTGGCGCATCGGGCTGGCCGCGCTGTCCTTCTGGTTCATCGGGCGGATCCCGAGGATCTGCTCGATGGTCCGGATCATCGTGATCTGGGAGTAGTAGTGGTTGTCCACGACGCCGTGCCGGGCCCAGGGGCTGATGATCTGGATCGGGGCGCGGTGGCCGTCGACGTGGTCCAGGCCGGCCTGGGAGTCGTCCTCGACCACGAAGATCGCGGAGTCCTTCCAGTAGCGGCTGTGCGAGATCGTGTCGACGATCCTGCCGACGGCCAGGTCGTTGTCCGCGACCTGGGCGGCCGCGTTCGGCGGGCCACCGGTGTGGTCGCTGGAGAGCCAGAACATGTTCAAGTTCGCCGGCCCGTTCTTCTGGAAGTCACGGTTCCAGATCTCGTACCGGTAGATGTCCGGCACGCCCAGGTCGTACTTCGGGAAGCCGGGCACGGACACGCTGTTGAGGGACGGGATCGGGGAGGACGAGGCCAGGCGGTAGGCGGTGTCCTGCCCCGTCGCCGCCATGTTCCTGCTGTCGCAGTAGAGGTTCTGCCAGGTGGCGTCGGCCGGCTTGGTCAGGAACTGGTGGAACTCGCCGAAGTTCCGGACGGTCCTGCCGGCCGCCTGCGCGCCGGTCCAGATGAAGCCGGTCCGCTGGTGGCCGAGGGCGTCGTCCTCGGTGTCGTAGCTGCGGATGTACTCACCGGCCGTGGACTCGGTGTACTCCGGGTTGTCGGCCTGCATCAGCCAGTTGTGACCCTCGGCCGAGTTCGTACCGATGTCGTAGGTGTTGTCGTAGAGCCCGAACTGCTTCGCCAGCGCGTGCTGGTTCGGCGTCACGTTCTCGCCGAACTGTGCCAACGACGGGTCGCCGTTGCCCCGCGGGTCGTCACCGAAGACCTGGTCGTAGGTCCGGTTCTCCTTAACGATCAGGAAGACGTGCTTGATCGTCGAGGGGTCGCCGAGCCGCTGCGGCACGGGCACCGGCTTCGCCCTGTTGCCCTGCGCCAGCTTGACCGAGCCACCGGTCCAGCCGTTCTGGCTGAAGACCTTGCCGGTCTCGGACCTGATGACCTTGTCGTCGGGCAGTGCGAACCGCTGCAGGCTCGACGTGGTGTCGTGGGTGCCGTGCCCGGCGCTGGTGGTCGGGCGGCGGGCGTCGATGCCGCGGGTGTTGGCGATCAGCACGTCGTTGCCGACGCTGGTGATCTCCGCGGGGAAGTAGTCCGTCGGGAGCAGGCCGACGTAGCTGACCGGCTCCAGCGGGGTCGTGTACCGGTAGACGGCGACGGCGTTGGCCCGACCGAGCGTCACCAGCAGGTGGCCGTCGTCGGTGAGCGTCACGGCGTTGGGCTGGTAGCCCACGGTCGCCTCCGGCCACGGCCGGGTGGCGATGGTCTGGACGACCCTGTCGCGCGCGGTGTCGATGACCGACACGTCGTCGCTGTTGGTGTTGGTGACGAACACCGCGCCGTTCCTGGCGTACAGGGCGGTCGGGTGCAGGCCGACGTCGATGCTCGCGACGGCCGCGGCCGGGTTCGCCAGGTCGATGACGCTGACCGTGCCGGTGGTGGTGGAAGCGGTCACCTGGTCGGCCGGCACCTGCGTGTTGTACGAGTTGATGGTGGGCTCACCGGGCTTCGCCGGACGCCCGCCCTCGTTGCTGACGTAGAGCTTGCCGCCGACCAGGACCAGGTCGCGCGGGGCGTTGCCCACGGCCCAGCTCTGCCTGACGGCCCCGGTCGCCGTGTCGATGGCGACCACCCGGTTCTGGCCGTTGACCGCCGAGTACACGGTGGAGCCGTCGGGCGAGAACACCGCCTCACTCGCCAGCGCCCGCCGGGGCCCGTCCTGGGGGATCCGGATGAACGCCGGGTTGGCGAGGGTGCCGTCCGGGTTCACCGTGAAGGTGCGGTAGCCGTCGGCCTGGCCCAGCCACAGCCGGGTGCCGTCGGGAGAGTACGTGGGGCCTTCCTGGCCCACGTCGTTGCCGCTGATACGCAGGTCCGCCGCCGCGTTGTTGCCGACGAGCTGCTGCACGCGGTGGTTCTTCAGGTCCACGACGGCGAGAGCCATGCCACCGTCGGTGACCGAGGCCGCCAGGTGCGTGCCGTCCGGGCTGACCGAGGACGACATGATCTTGCCGTTGTTGAGGACCAGGCGCTCGCCGATGGGGCTGAGATACTGGTCGTCGGAGATGACCAGGCCCTTGTCGGTCAGCTGGCCGACCTGGTCGGTGCCGAACTGGTGGGTCTGGGCGAAACTGATGCCGGTGCCGGCGGCGACGACGACGGCGGTGGTCCCGGCCGTCACGAGGGGGAGCCGGCGGCCGATGCGTCGACGGAGAAGGCCGGACACGCCCTTCTCGACACGCCGACGGCGGCGTGTTACCTGCATGAAGTCATCCCTTCGTGGTGTGGAGCAGTTCGACGGTGCCGTCGAACTGCCAGAGCGGGTTCGGTGCGTCCCCGGTGGGGGTGCGTACCAGGAAGTAGCCGTTCACTTCCTTCGGTCCGTCGCCGTCGGCCACGAACCGCCCGTCGGGGGTGACGTCGAGCTGGTAGATGGCCGTTCCCGCGGCCTCGACGTCGGGGAGATGCCAGGAGACGACGCAGCGCCAGTCGTTGCCCGGTCCTTCGGCGGTGAGCTTGCCGCCGCCCTTGTTGCACGTCGCCGTGGCCTTGAGCTGCGCTTCGGTGACGTCGGGGCGGTTGAGCTGCTCGGTCTGCATGCGGTAAAGGTGCGCGAACGCCGTGGCGACCGCGCGCTCCACCCTGTCCTGCTCGATACCGGAGCCGCTGGCCGGCGTCACCACGGCGACGACCCCCACGGTGGCGGCGAGCAACCCCGCCAGCGGCAGGACCCCGACGGAGAAGGCCCGGCGTCCGGAGCCGTCGGAGGTCAGGTTGGTGAAGTCGCGCCGCAGGAACAGCAGGTAGGCCAGCGCCGTCGCGGTCACGGCCCACAGCAGGCTGACCACGACGCCGACCAGAAGCGGACCGAGCTGCGCCGGACCGGTGAACAGTCCGTTCCAGGCGATGAAGCCGTAGCCGGGCAGGGCGAGGCGTACGGCCACCGGCAGCGGCAGCATCTGGGCCAGCTGCATGGCGAGCGCGACGAGCGCCGGCAGCAGCAGCCCCATCGGGGACCGCCCCAGCGCCACGGACCCGAGCAGCCCGACAGCGGCCAGCGCCAGGGTCGGGGCGAGTACGCAGATCCAGGCGAGCAGGACCTTCGCGGCGGCATCGCCCGGCGTGAGCAGGTGGCCGTCGAGGCCGACCAGCGGCTGGTTGCCGACCGCCAGGACGCCGCCCACCGCGCTGGAGCAGGCCAGCCCGGCCACGAGCAGCAGGATGACGGTGAGGCTGGACAGTGCCTTCGCGGCGAAGATCCGGCGCGGCGACCGGACGGCCACCAGCAGGTGCCGCCAGGTGCCGAGCCGGTCCTCGGAGGCGAACACGTCGCCGGCCACCACCGACGTCAGCAGCGGGAGCGCCCAGGTGCCCGCGAAACCGAGCGTCACCAACGGTCCGGCCCACCCGGTGGCGTGCATCCAGCGACCGAAGAGGGTGTCGACCGGCAGGGAGCTCTGCTGGCTCACCGCGGCGACGAACAGCGCCGGCGCGATCCAGCAGGCGAGGACCAGCAGCCGGATCCGCCACTGCGACACCAGCTTGACGAGCTCGAAGCGGTAGCCGCGCGCCACGGAGACGCGGCGGGCGCCGACGGTGGCGCGGTCGGCGACGGTCGCCGTCATCGGTCGGTCTCCTGCGGTTCGATGAGGGCGAGGAACGCGGCCTCGAGCGGCGACACGACGGGCGCCAGCTCGCGTACCGCGATGCCGGCGTTGATCAGCCGCGCCACCAGTTCGTCGAGGGCCGGCACCAGCGCGCGGACGACGAGCACCTGGGCGTCCCGCGCTCCGGCGTCGTCGTCGACGTGGATCCCGGCCGTGTCGGTGGCCAGCCGGCAGGCGGCCTGCGGGTCGGAGGTGCGCAGCCGGTAGTCCAGTTCACGGTTCTCGGCGGCCAGCTTGCCGAGCGGGCCGGAGAAGACGACCCGCCCGGTGGCGAGGATCGTGACCTCGGAGCACAGTGCCTCGAGGTCGTCCATGCGGTGGCTCGACAGCACCACGCTGGTGCCCTCCGCGGCGAGCCGGGTGAGGACACGGTGCACGTGCCTGGTGCCGGCCGGATCGAGCCCGTTGGCGGGTTCGTCGAGCACGAGCAGCCGGGGCCTGGCGAGCAGGGCCGCGGCGAGTCCGAGCCGCTGGCGCATGCCGAGCGAGAAGCCGTTCGCCCGGTCGTCGGCGACGTCGGTGAGCCCGACCTGGTCGAGTGCGTCGTCGATCCCCGAGGTCCGCGCGTCGTCGCCGTGGAGAGCGGCCAGCGCGGCGAGGTTCTGCCGGGCGGTGAGCGAGGGGTAGAGGCCGGGCCCGTCCACGAAGCCGGCGACACCCTCGGGTGCGGCGAGTGCGCGGGCGACCGGCGTACCCAGGATCTCGAGGCGGCCGCTGTCGGCTGCGGCGAGGCCCAGCAGGAGGCCCAGCAGGGTGGTCTTACCGGCGCCGTTGGGCCCGACCAGGCCGTGGATCTGTCCCTGCGGCACATCCAGGTGGATGCCGTCGAGTGCCACGACGTTGCCGAAACACTTGGTGAGCCCGGCGGCCCGGATTGCGAGAGGTGCGTCCATGAGCCCCTTCCTTCGTTGCCTCAAGCAACGTAGGGGCGGCAGCCGACGCAGGCAGGGACAGCCGGCTGAACGTTCATGGAACAGGAGGCGGCCGGCATCGATGCCCCGCCTCAGTACAACGACGGGCCTTTATGGATGATCACCCAGAGGTCGCCGGGCGGTGCCGGACGAAGACCACCGTCGGGATCACCATGGCGAGCAGGACGACACCGCCGACGAGCCAGCCGAGGTGGAGGGCGTCGGTGAAGGCCCGGGGTACGGCCAGGGTGAGCGTGTGCGCCAGCGGGGCCGGGAGCTGACCTGTGCCGCCGCCGTGCGTGGCTCCCGCGACGACCGTCTGGGCCGTGTCGGACGGCACTCCGGCTGTCGCGAGCTGCTCGTGCAGGTACGCCGGGAAGCGGGTCGTCGCGAGGGTGCCGAGGACGCTCGGGCCGAGCACGCTGCCCAGCTGGCGGAACATGTTGACCGAGCCGGCGGCCATGCCGGCCTGCCGCGGTGGCACGCTGTTGACGGCGGCGGCGGTCGACGGCGCCACCAGCAGCGCCGAGCCGACGCCGGCGACGAACAGCCCTGGCCACATCGCCCCGTACCCGCTGGACGGGCCCACCATCAGCAGCGCGAGGGCCCCGGTGCCCATGAGGACGAGCCCCGCGGTGAGCACGGGGGCGATGCCCAACCGGCGGGCCAGGCGCCCGGCGAAGGCGGTGACGACGATGTACGGAATGAACATGGGCAGCAGCTTCACCCCGGTCTCCAGAGCGCTGGCGTGGGCGATCCGTTCCAGGTAGAGGACGCTGAGCAGCGAGATGCCGACGAAGCCGAACATGGTGACGGCGCCGACGGTCATGACGGTGGCGAACGAGGCGCTCTTGAACAGCCGCAGTTCCAGCATGGGGTCGTGGTGGCGGAGTTCGAGCCGGATGAACGCCACCAGTGAGACGGCGAAGACCACGTAGGCCACGATGATCGGAGGCCGGGCGTAGCCGCCGGCGCCGCCCTGGATGATCGCGTAGGTCGCCGACGCGGTCGCGATGGTGCCCAGCAGCACGCCGACGGGGTCGAGTCGCCGGGTCGGGTGCCTGCTCTCCGCCACGAACAGCGGGGCGAGCACGAGAGCGAGCGCCCCGAGGACGAGGTTGGTGAGATAGACCGCGTGCCAGGACGTCTGGTCGAGGAGCGCGCCCGCCACCAGCGGTCCGATCGCCAGCCCGAGGCCGGCGCAGCTGGCCCAGACGCTGATGGCGCCGGCCCGCTCGTGGTGGTCGGTGAAGGCGTGACTCACGATCGACAGGCTCGACGGCAACACGGCCGCGGCGCCGACGCCCATCACGGCCTGGGCCGCGATGAGCGAACCCTCGTTGGCCGCGGCGAAGGCCAGCGCGCTGCCGAGCGTGAAGAGGGCGACGCCGTAGCAGAAGATCCGCCGCCGCCCGAGCAGGTCGCTCAGCGTGCCGGCGGCGAGGACCAGGCTCACCACGGCGAGGCTGAAGGCGCTGCTCACCCAGACCAGGGTGCTGGCGGACATGTGCAGGTCGTCCTGGATCGGCGGGAGCGCCGAGATGGTCGACGACACGTTGACGAAGGTCATCATCACGCCCAGGCAGACGACGAGGAGGGCGAACCATCGTCGCCTCGCCCCGGTCGCGGGCGCCCGGTGTGGCCCTGTCGCGGTGCTAGGCTGGCTAGTGGAAGGCATAGTCAGGACGGTAGCACCCCTGGCTATGCGATTGCCTAGCCAGATGGGTGTGGTAGCCATGACACAGGCAGCCGGGCCGGCCGGGTCGGACACCGACGCCGTCATCAGCCTGACCGGCCGCTTCGCCGATCGGGACGCGTGGCAGGCCGAAGGCTGGTGCCGCATCGAGCACGCGCTGGAGCTGATCGGGACCCGGTCGGCGATGATCCTCATGCGCGAGATCTACTACGGCGGCCGACGCTTCGACGACCTGGCCCGGCGTACCGGCCTGACCGAGGCGGTGGCGGCCAAGCGGCTCAAGCAACTGGTCGCCGACGGTCTGCTGCAGCGGCGGCCGTACCAGGACCCGGGTAAGCGGACCAGATACGAGTACGTCCTCACCGATCTGGGCCGGGACCTCTTTCCCGTGCTCGTCGCCCTCATCCAGTGGGGGGAGCGGCTCGGCCGGCCGGGCGGCGTCGAACTCGTGCACGTCGGGTGCGGAAGCCCGCTCGGTGTCGTGGTGAGCTGTGCGAAAGGGCACGAGGTGGCACTACCCGACACGGCCGCCCGGTTGGTGGCGGACGGAGACGGCGCCTCCGCTAGTTGATCAGTCTTCGAAGCCCTTCTCGCTCAGGATCCTGTTGATGCGGGCGCGAGGCCGGTCCCGAGCTCAGCGACCATCGTGTCCGCGTCCTCGAACGACTCGACCGTGCGGAACCCTTCGGCGGCGTACAGCCGCGCGGCGAAGTTCGCCCGCTCCACGCTCAGCGACACCGTCGGGACGCCATGTTCCCGCGCGGCGTCCAGCGCAGCGCGCAGGAGCGCCCGGCCCACACCGCGGCCTCGCCACGTCTCCACCACGCCGATGGTCAGCTCCGGCACGTCGTCGCTCACGTACCCGTAACCCGGATCAGCGGCGGTCAGGTAGCGGCACCAGGCCGCGCCGACCGGCCGGTCGGCCGCGTCCACCGCGACCAGGCCGAAGTCGTCCGGCCGCGGCCAGCCGGTGACATAGTGAGCCAGCTCGGGGTTCGCCAGGATCTGCTCGCGCGACCAGTTGCGCTCGGGCAGCCAGTTCACCGCCTCCACGAGCATGTCAGCCAGGAAATCGGAATCAGCCGAGGTGGCTGCGCGGATGCCGAAGTCGGTCACCGCCGAAGCCTCGCACAGAGGCCGGCGCCGGCGCGGACCTGACGTACCGTCGCCGTCGCCATCGCGCCGGCCCTCCACGTCCGGTGGAGCCGGTCCGGTGTGGCCCGGCTCCGTGCCGATCAGTACGGGCGGAGCGACGTGAAGAATTGCGTCAGTTCGCCGGCGAGCAGTTCCGGTTCCTCCAGCGGCATGAAGTGCCCGCCCCTACCCGGTTCGCTCCAGTGCCGGATGTCGGTGCAGGCGCGTTCGGCGATCTCGCGGGGGAAGTTGGCACAGGAGGGTTCGGTGCTCACCGTGAACGCCGCGGGCACGGTGATGTCCGGTCGTGGGCTGTTGTGGTCGAAGTCGACGTACTGGCGGAACGAGGAACCGATGGCGCCGCTGGTCCAGTACAGGGTGATGATCGTCAGCAGCGTGTCCCGGTCGAACCGGCTCTCCAGGTCCCCGTGGTTGTCGCTCCAGTCCCGGTACTTGTCGACGAGCCAGGCGGCCAGCCCGGCCGGCGAGTCGGCCAGCGCCGCGGCGATGGTGTCCGGCCGGGTCCCCATGATGGCGCTGTAACCGCCGTCGGTCTCGTCGTACGCTGCCTCGGCATCGAGATACGCCTGCTCGGCCGGCGACAGCGGACGGGAGTCGAAGCTGGCCGGGAACGGCGGATGGATCATGTGGATGCCCGCCACCTGATCGGGATACAGCGCGCCGAGCCAACCGGTGACCACACCGCCGACATCGCCGCCGAAGGCCCCGTAACGCCGGTAGCCGAGGACGTCGGTCATCAACGCGTGCAGCGTCTGTGCCATCGCGGCGCGGGTGAGCGGACCCTTCGGCAGCTCCGAGTAGAGGAAGCCGGGCAGCGAGGGCACCACCACGTCGAAGGCATCGGCGGGCTCGCCCCCGTACTTCGTGGGGTCGGTCAGACGGTCGACCAGCGGCAGCATCTCCACGAAGCTGCTGGGCCAGCCGTGACTCAGAATCAGCGGCAGCGGTGCGGGCGCGCCTTCCGGACGCACCCCGGGCACGCGAAGGAAGTGCACGCGGCGGCCGCCGATCCGGGCCTGGTAGTGCGGCAGCGCGTTGAGTTCGGCCTCGCGGGCACGCCAGTCGAACGTGTCGGCCCAGTAGGACACCAGATGCCGCAGGTAGTCGGGGTCGGTGCCGGTCCGCCACGGCTGATCGCCGCTGCGGTCCGTGAAACGGGTACGGGCCAGGCGGGCCCGCAGGTCGTCGAGTACCTCGTCGGATACGTCGATGCGGAACGGGGAGAAGAGCATTGTTCCTCCGGTCAGGAGGGCGCTCCCCGGCGCGAGGTCAGCGGACAGGGATGGCGGGGTGGAGCGCCCGGATGTGACATTGGGTGTACATCGGGCTCACCTCCCCTCGTCGCTGACGCGGCTGATCGTACACGGGTGTGCTTCCTGCTCCTCGTCCTCCAGGCTGCCACAGGGCGCGACGACCGGGCATCGTCGGGCGAGATCATCTTGCCGTCGACCGGCGTGGTCGAGTGGCGACGTGGTACGAGTGCTCGGTGGGTTCTCCTGGTCGCCGTCCGCTGGGCCTCGGCGCGTCCCGGCGTGACCGTCATCGCGGGCAGGTGAAGGTGGTCGCCGGCAAACTCTGGCGGCGAGGATCCGGGGCGGGTCGCCTGCGGCTGCGGCAACTGGAGGCCGCTTCGGTGATCTCGGTGCAGGCGGGTCTTGCCGCCGCGCTGGCCTGGCGGATCGGACACGACGTGCTGGGCAACCCGGCACCCGTCTTCGCTCCGTCCGCCGCGGTCGGCACGATCGTCGCCGCGCTCGGCCAGCGCGCCCACCGGACGATCGAACTGCTGCTCGGGGTCGGTCTCGGCATCGCCATCACCGATTTCCTGCTGGGTGTGCTCGGCACCGGTTTCTGGCAGACCGGAATCGTCGTCGGCGGCGCCATCCTCACGACCCTCGTGCTGTTCGGACGCGGCGGAGCGGCCGTCGGGCAGGCCGGCGGCACCGCCGTGCTGCTGGCCACCCTGGCGCCGGCGCAGAAGGACCTCGAATGGCCGCGGATCGTCGAGGCCACCGTCGGTGGCGTGGTGGGCCTTCTGGTGGTGGCACTGCTGCTGCCGCTGAACCCGATGCGGATCCTCGACCGTGACGCCGCTCCGATCTTCGCCGGTCTCGCCCGCGAGCTCCGGGAGGTGGCCGCAGCGCTGACCGACCGCGACCGGGAGCGGGCCGTGCACGCCCTGACCGCACTCCGCAGCATGGGGCCGGACCTGGAGCGGTTGCACGAGGCGCTCAGCGGCGCCGAGGAGGTGGTCGGTCTGGCCCCGGCGCGATGGCTGCGCAGGAAGGACGTGGAGCGCTTCGCGGGAGCCACGCGACTCCTGGAACGCATCATCGAACACAGCCGCGGCGTCGCCCGCCGGTCGGCGATGGTGCTGCAGTACCAGGAGCCGGTCCCGACGGAACTGGCGACCAGTGTCGGACGGCTCGCCGACGCGGTCGAACTGCTGCGCGGCGAACATCGCGCCGGGCGCCCCACCGAGAAGACCCGACGCGCGGTGTACGACGCGGTGCACGAGGCCGGACGAGCCCGCGGGCGTGGCGTCGGCGAGTTCGGGGAGGCGGTGGTCACCCAGCTACGCACCGCCGCGAGCGATCTCCTGCGCGCCACCGGCTGCGACGCCACCTCAGCGAACGACCAGGTACGACAGGCGGCACAACTGGGCGCGAAATCGGTTCAGGCACGGGACGAGCCGCGGTGATCGGGGACCGGGGCGATCGGGTCGGCTACGGCCTGGCCCGCCGCTCGTGCCGCCCGTCGGCGCCAGGGCGCGGCCAGGAGCAGGACGGCCAGGGCGCCGACGGCGCCGGGACCGAGGATGGCCACCCACGACACCGACCGCGCTGGTGCGGCGTGCTCGTGCTGCCCGGCCTTGACCTGGGCCACGGGACGGTCGGTCTTCTTCTTCTCGTCGGGGGTGACCAGGCGGCCGACCGACGCGCCGGGGGAGAGGGCGAACCCCCAGTTCAGCAGCGCCGCGGCCTCGCCCAGGCTGCCCAGTGGCGCGGTCTCCGCGCCGAGCAGGGTCACGGCGAGCCGCCGGCCGTCCCGCTCGGCCACCCCCACGTACGTCTGGCGGGCCAGGTCGGTGAAGCCCGTCTTCCCACCCAGCGTGCCGGGATAGTGGTCCAGCAGCGTGTTGTCGTGGGTGATGGAGAAGCCCGGCCGTCCCGGCTCCGCCGGAATGTCCGCCACCCGGGTGGCCACGTACCGCCGGAAGTCCGGGCGGGCGTAGGTGGCCCGCGCGATGAGCGCCAGGTCGTACGCGCTGGTGTACTGGCCGGGTCCGTCCAGGCCGGACGGTGTCGCCGCATGGGTCTGGTTCGCGCCCAGCCGGTGCGCCTCGTCGTTCATCGCCTGCACGCCGCCCGGCCGGCCGGCGGTGCCGCCGCCGACGCGGGCCAGCACGTTGGCCGCGTCGTTGCCCGACCTGAGGAGGAGCCCCAGCCAGAGGCTCTCGATCGAGTACCTGCCGCCCGGCACCAGCCCCATCACCGAACTGGCCGGATCGAGATCCTGCAGGTCCGCGCGGGTCACCTCGACCACCTGGGCCGGGTCGAGGCGGGGCATCAGGGCCGCGGCCAGCAGCATCTTCTGCACGCTGGCCGGTGTGCGGCGTTCGTGCGGTCCGCAGCCACCCAGCACCGCGCCGCTGTCGAGGTCCGCCACGAGCCACGAGGTGGCGGTCACCGCCGGTGCCGCCGGCGCACCGGCCGGGATGGACAGCCCCGGCGTCGCCAGCGACTCGCCGCCGACGGCCAGGTCGGCGGGACCGACCGGCGGCGGGGACGGCACGGGCGGTGGGGCGACCGGCGGCTTCACGGCCGGGCAGGGGACGTACGGCGCGGCGGCCCGCGCCGGTGCGGCGGGCACCAGGGCCGGCGTCGTCATGAGGGCGCTGAGCGCCACTGCGGCGATACGAAAGATGGCCACGTCAAAGGACCGTAATCGCCCGCCGTGCGGGTACGGCCCGGTTGTAAAAAGTGGTCCGGGGAGGGCCGGAAATTCCGGCCTCGGCCTCGCCGGTGCTTTCCTGCTGGCCTCGTGCCGTTTCGTGCGGCTCGGCCCGTCCGGTAAGCGCCGCCGGGGCGGTTGGCGTTCGTCTCCCATTTCCGTCGAAACGGTTCCGAAGAGTTCTCGCCCGCCGGTTCGTGCCGTCCGGGGCCACAGAGCCGGTGGTGCAGCCTTTCGGCCCGGTCAGGCGGATCCCGCCAGACCGTGCACGCCGACGAGGCCGGGCACCGCGACGCGGCCGAGTTCCCGGCCGGTGACGGGATCGTGCCAGCTCACCGAGTCCCGCTGGCCCACGTAGAGGCGGTCGCCGTCGCGCCCGGCCACGAGGCCGGAGACCGGCTCGCGTACCGGAAAGTCGAGCGTGCCGGTCAGGCGGGTGAGGTCCAGCGTCCGGACCGTCGTGCCGGCGGCGAGGAAGAGGCGGTCGGGGCCGGCGGCGGCGTGAGCGGCGCCCGCGCCGCGGGCCAGCGGGACCGTCCGGCGGACGGCCAGTTCCTCGGTGGAGATGTCCGCGACGGTGCCGGACGCCACGTCGGCGACGAGGAGGCGGCCTCCGTCGGGGCTGATCGCCATGGCGTGGCCCGGTGCGGCCGCCTCACCGAACGGATGCGGCAGGTCGACGCAGTACGCCCAGCGCTCCAACAGGTTCAAGGTGTGCACGAACGCGTGCGCGTTGCCGGGCCGGCCGCTGACGAGGTCCCGGGTGTGCCGGTGGCCGGGCTGGTGGGTGTAGAGCGTGTAGAGCACGGTGCGGTTCGGGGCGAGCACCGCCTGGCGCCCGTCGCCGCGCATCTCCTCCTCGGCGCCGGGCGGGACGGGCGACTTGTCGCGGGTGGACAGTGGGCCGGGCCGTCCGGTGGCGAGGTCGACGACCCGCACGCGGTAGCGGTCCGGCGCGGCCGCCGGAAGCCACTCGAGGACGAACAGTCCGGTGCGGTCCGCGGTGAACGCCTCCGGGACGACGTTGCCCGGCAGGTCCAGCCGCTGGCGCAGCCCACCGACGTCGGCGACCAGCACGGGTGTCCGCGTCCGCCCGGGTGGCCGCCCGCCGTTCGCGGTCGCTCCGGTCGTGGTGAGCGCCACCCCGGTGCCCTCGGCGGAGACCACCTGGGGCACCCAGCGTCCGGGCAGCACCGTCTTCGCCGAGGTGTCCCCGGTGGTGGTGTCGATCCGCCAGCAGGTGGTGTCGGGGCCCTCGGGGGCGGTCGCGAAGATCCACGCGCCGTCGGAGCTGGCGACCGCCCGGGGGATCGTCCGCCGGTCGGTCCCGCGCAGCAGGGCCGGTCCCGCGTCGACCTGGACGAGCAACGGATCGGGTACGCCGGCGGCCGGGGCCGAGGCCCGGCCGCGGGCCGGCTCGCAGCCGGCCAGTGCGGCGGCGCCGGCACCGGCGAGCAGGGTCAGGACGGTACGGCGGGAGATGGTGGCGGTCATGCCGAGGTGACACCCTCGAAGCCGCCGAGGTTCCGTGCCGCGACGGTGGAACCCGCGCGCCGCGGCCGGTGTCATGAGGGTGATCGAAGCGGAGGTCTCCACTGGACGACGACGAGCTTGTCACCCGCGCCCGGGCCGGTGACCTGGAGGGGTACGAACTCCTGGTCGCCCGGCACACCGCGTCCGCGTACCGGACGGCGGTGCTGCTGGGCGCCGGGTCGGACGCGGAGGACGTCGTCCAGGAGGCGTTCGTGAAGGGGTTCCGCAACCTGGCCCGCTACCGCGGCGAGTCGTCCTTCCGGTCGTGGCTGCTGGCGATCGTCGCCAACGAGACCCGCAACCTGCACCGGTCCCGCAGCCGCCGGGACGGGCTGGTCCTGCGGGCCACGGCGGCGGACCCCGGTGCGGCGGTCGGCGAGGACGTCGCGGTCGGCGGGGTGCTCGCCGCGGAACGCCGGGCCGCGCTGGTGGCGGCGCTGCGCCGGCTTCCGGTGAAGGACCGCGAGGTGATCGTGTGCCGGTTCCTTCTCGACCTGACCGAGGAGGAGACGGTGACGACGCTCGGCTGGCCCCGGGGCACGGTGAAGTCACGGACGTACCGGGCCCTGGCCAAGCTGCGCGGGCTGCTCGACCGCGAGGAGGTGCGCCGTGGCTGACCTCGAGAGCGAGTTGCGGGACCTCGCGGCCTGGCTGGAGACGCCCGAGGCCCCCGACGTGACCGCCCGGGTGCGCGCCCGGCTCGCCACCCCGGTACGGCGGCGGCGCCGCTGGCGCTGGTGGCTCGCCGCGGCCCTGGCCGCCCTGCTCGTCGCCCTGCTGCCGCCGGGGCGCGCCGCCATCGCCGACGCCGTGACGGGACTGCTGCGCTTCTCCGGGATCGTCATCGACACCGGCTCGGCGCCACCGGCGCCCACCGGGGTGCCGTCACCGCTGCCGGCGCAGCGGCCCGCCACCCTCGCCGAGGCGCAGCGGCATCTGCGCTTCCCCATCCGGGTGCCGGTCGAGCTCGGCGACCCGGAGCAGGTGCTGGTCGCCGACCCGGACGGCGCCGGCGCGTACCGGGTGGTGACGCTGCTCTACCGCGGTGGCGCGCTGCGCCTCGACGCCTTCGACGGGCATCTCGATCCGGTGTTCCACAAGCAGATCGGTGGGCCGGGTGTCGAGTGGGTGGAGGTCGACGGCGACTTCGCGGTCTGGATCGGCGGCCCGCACGAGCTGGCGTACGTCGACCGCACCGGCACGGTGCGCGTCGAGACCGCGCGCCTCGCCGCGGCCACCCTGATCTGGGAGGACGCCGGCGTCAGCTACCGGCTGGAGGGCGATCTCACCCGGGACGAGGCGATCCGGACGGCCGCCTCCCTCGACTAGGGGCCCCCGGGGAACGGCGGTCATCCGAGGGAACCCGCGCCGCCCAGCCGGTGTCGTGAGGACAGGGGTGCCGCCCACCGGCACCGACGACGTCCGGAGGTGCGGGATGGGTTCCTGGGGCAGACCCCTGTTGGCGGCGGTGGTCCTGCTGGCCGGCTGCACCACCGCGGGCCGGTCCGCCACGCCCGCCACCCCGGCGGCGAGCGCACCCACCGCCTGCGCGGCCCGGGTCGAGGAGGGCCGGCTGCCGGACTGGGCCGACGCCGGGTTCAGCGGGGACGCCCGCGCGCCGCACGTGTTCGGTGCGAAGGGCGAGATCGTCGCCGTGCTGTTCGGCCAGCCGCTGACGGTCGGGCGGGGGGAGGGACCGGCCAACAAGATTCTCTGGGTCGCCCGGCCGGCGGCGACGCCGTCGCCCGACCCGGCCGCGCCGGCCACCCTCGTCATCACGGCGACGCTGGCCGGCACCACGACCCGCGCCACCCGCAAGGTCGCCGGGGGACCGGGCCCGTCGATCGTGGACCTGCCGCAGGCCGGCTGCTGGCACCTCGACCTCCGCTGGTCCGGGCGCACCGACACCATGGACCTCGTCTACCTCCCCGCCTGACAGCCGGCAGATCCTCCGGACACCGCTCACCATGGCCGGGTGAACGGATGGCGCGGCCGCACCCGCTCGGCATCGCCGCCGCCTCCGCATCGTGCATGTCCGGCACGATCGCCGGGTAATCGGTCGTGGTGACCACACCTGAGCAGAGCCGGCAGCAGGAGGACGCGCTGGAGACCGGCGCCGTGTACCAGGACGCCGAAGGGCGTCGGACCAGGGACGCGGGCGCGGGCGCCGCGAACGCCGACAGCGAGGCCGACCGAAACGCCGAGCACCTGAGGCGCGGCGAGGTCGGTCCGGGCATCCCGGAGGAGTAGCCCTCCCTCGCACCGAGCCCGGGCCGCTCAGTCCGCCGTCTCCGGCGGCGTCGGGGGGACGGCCAGGGCGATGGTGAGGGCGAGCACCGTGGCCGGTTCGTGGAGCCGGTCGCCGTACAGCTCGCGGAGCTTGCCCATCCGGTAGCGCACGGTCTGCGGGTGCACGAACAGGTCGGCCGCCACGTCGTCCCGGCGGCCCTGGTGCAGCAGCCAGGAGCGCAGCGTCTCGGCGAGCCGGTGCGCGGTGGCCGGGGGCAGGTCGGCCAGCGGTGCGAGGGCCTGGGCACGCAGGTCGGCCAGGGCCTCCGGGTCCATGCTGAGCAGCAGCTCGGCGAGGTGGTGCTCGGTGTCGACCGGCCCGGCGTCCCGTTCGCCGAGGCCGAGGGCGAGCGCCCGGGTGGCCCGCTGGTAGGAGGCGGCGACCCGGTGCCACGGACGGGCCGGCCCGAGCACCGCCCGGTGGCCGTGCAGCAGCCGGGTGAGCTGGCGCCGCCGGGCGCCGTGCGTGTCCGGCACCAGCAGAACCGCCAGCTCCTCGGCGGGGTCCATGCCGGGCAGGTCCTCGCCGCTCTCCAGGGTGTGCGGGCCGAGCAGCGCGAGCACGGCCCGCAGGTTCCGGCGGGGGAGCAGGACGACGGTGAGCGTCTGGGGCAGCGGCCAGTCGGCGCGTTCGGCGCTGCGCCGCAGGGCCTCCTCGGGCTCACCGGCGAGCAGTTGCCGCGCGAGCCGCTCCAGGTTGCGGCGGCTGGCCCGGCCGACGCTGGCCAGCTCGTCGGCGTGCCCGGCCACGCTGGCCGCGGACAGCTCGTCGATGTACGCGAACATCAGCTCGGCGAACTCGGCGACCGTCTCGGCGGCCAGCCCGCTGCGGACGGTGGTGGCGGAGACCTCCCGCCAGGCGACTCGCGCCCCCACCCGGTACGCGGCGAGCAATGCGTCCATGCTGCGCCCCGAGCGGGCCTCGCCGCTGCCCAGCGCGTACGCGGCCTCCAGGGCCGGGGCGAGGGGGGTGCTCGGATCGGCCAGCTGTGCCCCGTCGATGAGCTGGAGGAAGGTGCCCAGCGCGATGCGTACGGCGTTCTCGATCTTTTCCCGCATCGTGCCGGTGAGCGCGCCGGAGTAGTCGGGCACCTCGACGGTGATCGCGCTGACGGTACGCTCGGCGACGACGGGGAGCCGGTCGCGGAGGCGGGCCGACACCCGCGCGTCGAGTTCGAGATGGGCCGCGCGAGAGTTCGCGTGGTCGTCCGACATGTTGTTCTCCCCGAACAAAAACCTGTGGCCATTTCACCTTTGCCGGTCAAGATGTTATGCGATCACGCAGTCACCCTGGTGATATGACCACAACTGCCCCCCGCCGCCCCCAGAAGGTCACCTTCCGGGACAGACTGTCGCGGCTGGCCGGCGCGGTCACCACCCCGCTGCTGCCCGGGGACTATCTCGACCTCGTCGCGCCGCTGCGCGCCGGCGCCCCGCTGCGGGGCCGGATCGTCGCCGTCCGTCCGGAGACCCGGGACGCCGCGACCGTGGTCATCCGGCCGGGCCGCAGCTGGCAGGGACACCTGCCCGGACAGTACGTGCGCCTCGGCGTGGACGTCGACGGGGTACGCCAGTGGCGCGCGTACTCGGTCACCTCGGTGCCGGGCGCCGCGGACGGTCTGATCTCCGTCACCGTGAAGGCGATCCCCGACGGCAAGGTCAGCAACCACCTGGTCCGCCGGGTCCGGCCCGGCACGATCGTGCAGCTCGACCAGGCGCAGGGCGACTTCGTCGTGCCCGAGGCGACCCCCGGACCGGTCCTGTTCCTCACCGCCGGCAGCGGCATCACCCCGGTCATGGGGATGCTCCGCGCCGGCCTGCACGACCGCGCCGACGTGGTGCTGGTGCACTCGGCGCCGGCCCGGGACGACGTCGTCTTCGGCCCCGAGCTGCGGGCGCTCGCCGAGGCCGGCGCGCTGCGGCTGATCGAGCGGCACACCGACACGGGCGGCCTGCTCGGCGTCGACGAACTGGCCGGCCTGGTGCCCGACCACCTCGACCGGGAGGCCTGGGCCTGCGGCCCGATCGGCATGCTCGACGCCGTCGAGGGGTACTGGGCGTCTCACGGGCTCGCCGACCGGCTGCACACCGAGCGGTTCCGGCCCACCGTGATCTCGCCGGGGGAGGGCGGCACCGTGACGTTCACCGGCAGCGGCGTGACCGTCGAGGCCGACGGGGCCACCCCGATCCTCGACGCCGGCGAGCGGGCCGGGGTGCTGATGCCGTCCGGCTGCAGGATGGGCATCTGCTTCGGCTGCGTCGTCCCGCTACGGGAGGGCGCGGTGCGCGACCTGCGCAACGGCGACGTCACCACCGCCGTACCCGGAGACGGCGTGCTCGTGCAGACCTGCGTGTCGGCGGCCGCCGGTACCTGCGACATCGAACTCTGACAGGAGGCCCTCCGACGTGACAGTGATCCAGAAGAAGGCGGACAACCCGATCGCCCACCTCAGCGCCGAGGACGTCGAGATCATCGGCAAGGAGCTGGACGCGATCCGGGACCGGGTGATCGCCGACCGGGGTGAGCGGGACGCCCGCTACATCCGCAAGGTGATCAAGACCCAGCGAACGCTGGAGCTGAGCAGCCGCGCCGTGCTGCTGTTCTCGCTGTTCCCGCCGGCCTGGATCGTCGGCACGGCCGGCCTCGCGGTGGCCAAGATCCTGGACAACATGGAGATCGGGCACAACGTCCTGCACGGGCAGTGGGACTGGATGCGCGACCCGAAGATCCACTCCACCACCTGGGACTGGGACCACGTCTCCCCGCCCGAGCAGTGGAAGCACTCGCACAACGAGCTGCACCACCGCTACACCAACGTGCTCGGCAAGGACAACGACCTCGGCTACGGCATCATGCGGGTCGACGAGGACCAGCCGTGGCACCCGGCGTACCTGGGCCAGCCGTTCTACAACTTCGTGAACGCCTGCTTCTTCGAGTACGGCATCGCCGCGTACGACCTGGAGCTGGGGGAGAACCTCAAGAACGGCCGGCACAAGGACCCGGCGTTCCGGGCCCGCGCCAAGGCGGTCGGCCGCAAGATCCGCCGCCAGGTGCTCAAGGACTACGTGCTGCACCCGCTGCTGTCCGGCCCGTCGTTCCTGTCCACGCTCGCCGCCACGTTCACCGCGAACCTGATCCGCAACCTGTGGAGCCACTCGGTGATCATGTGCGGGCACTTCCCGAACGGCGTGGAGACCTTCGAGAAGACCTCCATCGAGGGCGAGACGCGCGGCGAGTGGTACCTGCGGCAGATGCTCGGCTCGGCCAACATCAGCGGCAGCCGGCTGCTGCACATCATGACCGGCAACCTGTCGTACCAGATCGAGCACCACCTCTTCCCCGACCTGCCGAGCAACCGCTACCAGGAGATCGCCCCGCAGGTCCGGGCCCTGTTCGACCGGCACGGGCTGAAGTACACCACCGGCCCACTGCCCAAGCAGGTCGCCTCCGCCTGGTGGAAGGTGATCCGGCTGTCGCTGCCCAACCGGCGCGCCGACCGCCGCCAGCCGGTGGCCCCGGCCCCACTGGTCTCCTCCGGCACGGCCTGACCGCTCCGCCGCCCACCGGCCGCTATTCCGGTGGGCGGCGCCCCATCAGATCGGCTACCGTCATGGGCATGGACCTCAGGCGCAGCACCACCGCCGCAGCCGCGCGAGCTTCCCGCTCGCCGGTTGCCGCCGCCTGACCTGCCCCATTCCCGCCGGCGACCGGAAACGGTCCGCGGCGTCGTCGTCTCACGCCACCGCCCGTGCGGCGGACCGTCCGGTCGTCCCCACCGGAAGGCCCGTGCCATGACACCCGACCAGATCGTCCACACCTTCGTCGACCACTACCACCGCCGGGGCCACCGGGACGCGCCGGAGAGCTCGCTCGTCCCGCCGCCCGGCGACCCGGTGCTCTTCACCACCTCCGGCATGCACCCGCTCACCCCGTACCTGTTGGGGCGCCCGCACCCCGGCGGCCGGCGGCTCGTCAACGTGCAGCGCTGCCTGCGCACCACCGACCTCGACGAGGTCGGTGACCGCACGCACCTGACCGTCTTCGACATGCTCGGCTCCTGGTCGCTCGGCGACTACGACATCGCGACCAGCCTGCGCTGGGGGTTCGAGCTGCTCACCGACGGCTTCGGCATCGACCCGGGCCGGCTGCACGCCACCGTCTTCGGCGGCAACGACCAGGTCGGCCCGGACGAGACGGCGCTCGGCACCTGGACCGGGCTGGGCGTGCCGGTCGAGACGAACGGCACCGAGAACTGGTGGTCCAACGGCCCGACCGGCCCGTGCGGGCCCGACTCGGAGATCTTCGTGTGGACCGGGGACGGGCCGCCGGTCGGTACCCCCGGCACCGACGAGCGTTGGATGGAGGTCTGGAACCACGTCCAGATGCGCCACCACCGGCACCCCGACGGCCGGCTGACGCCGCTGCCGACGTCCAGCATCGACACGGGCATGGGCCTGGAACGGCTGGAGATGGTGCTGCGCGGCGGCCGGTCGGTCTTCGAGGGCGCGGGCCTGAGCCCGTGGGTGGGCCCGGTCCGCGACCGGTGGAACCTGCGCGGCCCGGACCTGCGCGTGGTCACCGACCACCTGCGCTCCGCGGTGGTCGTGCTCGGTGACGGGGTACGCCCCGGCAACACCGGCCGTGGCTACGTGCTGCGCCGGCTGGTCCGGCGGGCGCTCACCGTGCTCTGGCGCGACGACTCGTCGCGGAGCCTGACCGAGCTGCCCGACGAGCCGTTCCGCGACTCCGGCCAACGGTTCCGACAGGATCCCGACATTCCGCGGCTGCGCGCGGTCCTGGCCGACGAGGAACGGCGCTTCCGGGGGCTGCTGCTCCGGGGCCGCCCGTTGGTCGACCGGGTGCGGGCGCGCGGACCCCTGACCGAGCGGGACTACCACTGGCTGCACGACACCCACGGGCTGCCCCGCGACCTGGTCGACGGCCTGCTCGCCGGGGTTGAACCCGGCTCGCGGCGTTAGCCGTGGCAGGCCGTCGCACCTGGTCGGCGTGCCCCGTCGGGCGGGGCTCGATCCGCGGGCCCCGCCCGACAACGACGCATCAGCCCTACGACCGCTACGGGCGGCGGGTCAGGCGCCACCACAGGGAGGGCGCCGCGGCGCCCGTATCGGTACGGAGATCGACGCGCCTGCCCGCAGCCTCGACCGAACCGACCGTCTGGCCGGCCGTGACCTCGGCGCCGGGCGTGACCGTCACGACCCGGACCGGGACGGCCGACCCCGGCCACCCGATGACTTTCAGCGGTGCGCCAGGGCTCACCGCGGCGGTGGCGCCCCACGCGGTCCGCACCTCACCAGCCCGGCCCGTGGCCAGCAGGGTGTATTCCTTGACGTTGCGCCGCACCGCCGCGAGGAGTCGGCGGACCACCCCGTTGACAGCGACGAGCTGCTCGGGCGTGTTGGCCCCGGGCTGGTTGAACACCGCGCCGACCACGACCAACGTATTCGTGCCCACCTTGATCCGGGCGGCGAAGACGAGGTTGCCACCCGCCTCGTCCGTCGAGCCGGTCTTGATGCCGAAGACGCCTTCGACGCCGAGCAGGTCGTTGTAGTTCCGGATTCGCCCGGCGACGGGGATGGTGGCCTCGCGCAGCTCGACGATGGTCGCGAAGACCGGCATCTTGAGCGCGGCTCGCGCGAGGGTGACCTGGTCGGGCGCGGTGCTGACGGTGCTCGGCAGGAAGCCGCTCGGGTCGGTGTAGCGGGTGTGCCGGAGGCCCAGCTCGTCCGCCGCGGCGTTCATCTTGTCGACGAAGGCCGCTTCGCTGCCCGCGTCCCAGACCGCGAGCTGGTGCGCGATGTTGTTCGCCGAGGGAAGCATGAGGGCTTCCAGGGCGTCCCGCTCGGTGAGCCGTTCCCCGGCGACGACCGGCACCAGTGACTGGCCGCTGGGGATCCGCGCGTGGTAGTCGGCCACGTCCGCGGCCGTCACCGTCAGGGTCGGACCCTGCTCATTCCCGCTCAGCGGGTGGTCCCTGAGGATGACGTACGCGGTCATCACCTTGGCCACGCTGCCGATGGGCTTGGCCGCGCCGCCGCCCGAGCCACCGAGCCGGCCCAGTCCCTCGATCATCAGCTCCGCCGAGCCTCGCTGCGGCCAGGGCAGGACCGGCTTCGCGCCCGGAACACGCAGCGTGGCGGCGATCGACGTGCTGACGGTCGCGGCGGGGAGCTCCCGGGTGAGCT
Source organism: Micromonospora terminaliae (assembly GCF_009671205.1). Lineage (NCBI taxonomy): Bacteria > Bacillati > Actinomycetota > Actinomycetes > Micromonosporales > Micromonosporaceae > Micromonospora > Micromonospora terminaliae. The sequence goes on from NZ_CP045309.1 coordinate 1,301,840, forward strand.
GAACCGCCACACCCGTGCCGAGCAGCGCGGCCAGGACGAGAACCATCACGACGGGGAGCACCCGACGGCGACGCTTCGCCGGGCCCGGAGCGGGCCGGTGCCCGGCGGCACCCGCCGGGGTCGCGCGCCCCGCCGCCCGAGGGTGGGCGGCACCGCCGGTCGTCGCGGACGGGGGCACCGCCGGATGGCCGTCCGCGCGACGGCCGTAGACGGCACCGGCGGATCGCCGCGTAACGGGCATCTCCCGATGGCCGGTGTCGCCGTACGTCGGCCGGTAGGGCCTGCCGCCGTCTGCCGGTCCGCCAACCTGTGGCATCCGCGTCCTTCCCCCGACCACTACGAACACGCCGGGAAGAACCTAGCAACCGCCCCTCCGCCGAGGCTGCCGGCAGCCGACATCTGCCACGACCCGGTCGACGGCCGGTGGGCCGAGCACGGTCGGGCGGTGCGGTGGCAGCGGCGGTGGTCCGGTGTCAGACTCGGCAGCGGGGACCGCCGCAGCGAGGGACGTGGACGCATGGGGTATGAGGTCAGGCCGGACGAGGAGACCTGGACACCGCTCGGCGCCCGGGTCACCGTCGTCGACGCCGCCGCGCTGCTCACCGCCGCCGCCGCCGGCCCGGTCGAGCTGCTGGCCGGCACCGACTTCCCGGCCCCGGTCCGCGAGGTCCGCAGCAGCGTCCGGGCCCACGACGGCGTGCACCGCTTCGAGGCGTACCTGCGAGTCGACGGGCCCGGCTCGACCGTCGGGCTGCTCGCCCTCGGTATCGCCGGCCCGGTCGGGCTCCTGCTCGCCCAGCGGCTCGCCGCGGGTACCGGGGACGGGCTGGCCGCCGGCGTCGGCCGGGTGGCCGCCGAGGCCGGCCGGCGGCTCGGGCTGCGCCCCGCCGACACCGCGCTCGCCGAAACACCTCGCGACCGGGCCGGTCAGGACGTGCTGCGCACCGCCGAGGAGCTGGGGCTGCGCCCGCGGGTCAGCCAGGACGGCGGAGCGCTGACCGTCCGCGCCTCGGTGCCCAGCGCCGAGGTGACCCCGGCGCACCTGCGCGCCATGGTCGAGCTGGTGCTCCAGACCGTACGCGAGCTGGCCGGCGACACCCCGGAGCCGACGGTGCTGCGCGGCCGGACGTACACCGTGGGCCGGCGCGAGGCCATCACGACGCCGGCCGGCAGCGCGACGGTGACCCTCGACCAGGTCGGCGGACTGGCCGAGGTCGTCGGCCGGTTCCGCGAGGTCGCGGTGTCGTTCCGGCACCCGCAGGCCATGGCCCGCTGGGGCGCGCGGCGACCGCAGGGCATCCTGCTGTACGGGCCGCCGGGCACCGGCAAGACCATGCTGGCCCGGGCCCTCGCGAACGAGATCGGCGCGGACTTCGTGGAGATCCGCACCCCGGAGATCCTGGACAAGTTCCTCGGCGGCTCCGAACGCAACATCAAGCGGATCTTCCGGGAGGCGCGCCGCTACCGGCGGCCCACCGTCATGCTCTTCGACGAGTTCGACAGCATCATCAGCTACGCCGGCTCCGGCGGCGACGCGGCCAGCCAGGCGGTCAACGCGGTGGCCGGCATCTTCAAGCAGGAGATGAACACGCTGTTCGAGGAGAACCCGGACGTCATCGTGGTGGCCACCACCAACTTCCCGCAGCGGGTGGACGCCTCGCTGACCCGGTCCGGCCGCTTCGACCTCAAGATCTCCATCCCGGCGCCGGACGAGGCCGGCCGCGCCGAGATCCTCGCCAAGATGATCCGGGAGCTCATCGACCGGCACGAGCGGCCCGGCTTCCGGATGTTCGCCGCGGACGTCGACCCCGCCGCGCTGGCCGCCGCCACGCCCGGCCTCACCGGGGCCGACCTGCGGGAGGTGCTGCGCCGGGTGCAACTCGCCAAGGCGCTCCGGGAGGCCACGGAGGGTGCGCCGCCCGCCCCGATCAGTCAGGATGACCTCCGAGAGGCCGTCGCGGGGCTGCGCCGCGGCTGACGACGGCCGGCGGAAGGAGCACCGTGTCGTCGTCCACCCTGCTGTCCCGTCGCGATCTGGCGTTCCTGCTGCACGACTGGCTCGACGTCGGCCGGCTGACCGAGCGGCCGCGCTACGCCGAGCACTCGCGGGAGACCTTCGACGCCGTGCTGGACCTCGCCGCGCAGGTCGCCGCCGAGCAGTTCGCCCCGCACAACCGGGCCGCCGACGCCAGCGAGCCGACCTTCGACGGGCAGCGGGTCCGCACGATCCCGCAGGTGAAGGCGGCCCTGGACGCGTACGCCCGCACCGGCCTGCTGGCCGCCACCATGGACGAGTCGGTCGGCGGCCTGCAGCTGCCGCACGCCGTGGCCGCCGCCTGCTCCGCCTGGTTCCAGGCCGCCAACGTGGCCACCGCCGCCTACCCGTTCCTCACCCTCGGCAACGCCAACCTGCTGCTCGCCCACGGCAGCGCCGAGCAGATCGACACCTGGGTCCGGCCGATGGTGGAGGGCCGGTTCTTCGGCACCATGTGCCTGTCCGAACCGCAGGCCGGCAGCTCGCTCGCCGACATCACCACGCGCGCCGAGCCGCAGGACGACGGGACGTACCGGCTGGCCGGCACCAAGATGTGGATCTCCGGCGGGGAGCACGACCTGGCCGAGAACATCGTCCACCTGGTGCTCGCCCGGATCCCCGGCGCGCCGCCCGGCGTGAAGGGCATCTCGCTGTTCATCGTGCCGAAGGTGCTCCTGGACACCGACGGCGCGCTCGGCCCGCGCAACGACGTGGTGCTGGTCGGGCTCAACCACAAGCTCGGCTACCGGGGCACCACGAACACCCTGCTCAACTTCGGCGAGGGCGTGCACCGCCCGTACGGGCGGGCCGGGGCGGTCGGCTACCTGGTGGGGGAGCCGCACCAGGGGCTGGCGCAGATGTTCCACATGATGAACGAGGCCCGCATCGGAGTCGGCGCCGGCGCCACCGCGCTCGGCTACACCGGCTACCTGAAGTCCGTCGCGTACGCCCGGCAGCGCCCCCAGGGCCGGCCGGTCGCCGACAAGGACCCCACGGCCCCGCAGGTGCCGATCGTGGCGCACGCCGACGTACGCCGGATGCTGCTGGCGCAGAAGAGCTACGTGGAGGGCGCGCTCGCGTTGATCCTCTACTGCGGGCGGCTGCTCGACGAGGAGAAGACCGCCCCGGCCGAGGCCGACCGCAGCCGGGCGCACCTGCTGCTGGACCTGCTCACCCCGATCGCCAAGAGCTGGCCGTCCCAGTGGTGCCTGGCCGCCAACGACCTGGCCATCCAGGTGCACGGCGGCTACGGCTACACCCGCGACTACGACGTCGAGCAGCACTGGCGGGACAACCGGCTCAACCCGATCCACGAGGGCACCCACGGCATCCAGGCGCTGGACCTGCTCGGCCGCAAGGTCACCATGCGCGCCGGCGCCGGCCTGGAGCTGCTGCTGGAGACCATCCGGGCCACCGTCACCCGGGCCTGGAAGACCGACGGTGAGGCGGCCGAGCTGGCCGGGCGGCTCGGCGCGGCGGTCGACCGGATCGCCGTGGCCACCCGGCGGCTGCACGGCGCGGGCGACCCCGAGGTGACGTTGGCCAACGCCTCGCTCTACCTGGAGGCGGTCGGCCACGTGGTGATCGCCTGGATGTGGCTGGAGCAGCTGCTCGCCGTCGAGGCCCTGGGCAGCCCGGACGGCCCGGACGCCGACTTCCTGGCCGGCAAGCGGCAGGCCGCCCGCTACTTCTTCCGCTACGAGCTGCCCCGCACCGGGCCGCAGTTCGACCTCCTGGAGAGCCTGGACCGCACCACCCTGGACACCCGCGAGACCTGGTTCTGACACCGGCGGCGCGGTGTGGCGGCCGAGTCGCCGCCACACCGCCACCGGCGCCTCCGATCAGCTCAGGCTGAACCGCTGGTTGGCCTGTCCGTTGCAGTCGTAGATCTGGATCTGCTGCCCGTTGCCGGTGCCCCACACGTCCAGGCAGCGCCCGGACTGCACACCGGTGATGGTGCCGTTGCTGTTGACGTTCCACTGCTGGTTGGCCTGCCCGTTGCAGCTGTAGATCTGCACGGCCGAGGCGTTGCCCGAGCCGGCGGCGTCCAGGCACATGCTGCCGTACACGGTCAGTTGCCTGCTCGACGTGAGGGTCCACGCCTGGTTGATCTGGCCGTTGCAGTCGTAGAGCTGCACCCGCGTGCCGTTGTTCCGCGACGCGTTCGGCACGTCGACACACCTGCCCGACTGGGCGCCGACGATCCGCTTCGCCCCGCCCGGCGTGACCGTGGGCGACGGGGAGGCGGTGCCACCGGTCGGCGTGGACGTCGCCGTCGGGCCGGCGGCGTTGAGGGCGTTGAGCACGGAGGTGTAGGCGGCCTTCTTGTTGCCGCCGCCGTCGAACAGCAGCGGGCTCTCGCTGGATCGCCAGGAGTCGCTGTCGCGTACGCCCCAGACGGTGATGCCGATGCAGCGGGACACGTTCATGCAGGCCTGGGTGAGGCCGGCGTACTGCGTGGTGGAGGCGTTGGTGACGTCGACCTCGGTGAGGGCGACGTCGACGCCGAGGGCGGCGAAGCTGGACAGGGTGGTCTGGAAGTTGCTGGGCAGCGAGCTGCCGCCGGTGAAGTGGGTCTGCAGGCCGACGCAGTCGATCGGCACCCCGCGGGACTTGAAGTCCTGGATCATGCGGTAGACGCCCTGCGTCTTGCCGTAGGACCAGTTCTCGATGTTGTAGTCGTTGTAGCAGAGCTTGGCCGACGGGTCGGCGTTGCGGGCGGTGCGGAAGGCGACCTCGATCCAGTCGTTGCCGGTGCCCTGCAGGTTGGACTGCCGGCGGCTGCCGTCCTCGTTGAACGCTTCGTTGACCACGTCCCAGGCGGCGAGCTTGCCCTTGTAGTGGGCCATCACGCCGTTGATGTGATCGATCATCGCCTGGCGCAGGCTGCTGCCGCTGAGGCTCTGCATCCAGCCGGGCTGCTGTGCGTGCCACGCGAGGGTGTGGCCGCGGACCTTCATGCCGCGCTGGGTGGCCCAGTTGTAGATCTGGTCACCGGAGCTGAAGGTGAACTGGCCCCGCTGGGGCTCCGTCGCGTCCGGCTTCATCTCGTTCTCGGCGGTCACCATGTTGAACTCACGCCCGGCGATCGTGGTGTACGTCGAGTCGCCGAGCCGGCTCGCGGCCATGGCCGTGCCGAAGTACCGGCCCGACTGCGCAGCCGCCGCGCCCAGGGTGCTCGCCGCGGCGTTCGCGTTCGGCATCACCAGCACCACACCGAGCGCCGCGACGGCGGCGACGGTGCCGCTGATCAGCAGTCGGACCCGGAGCGAACGACTCCTTTCGGAGCCGGAGGAGTGGACGGGAGAACTCGTTGCCACCATGGCCTTCTCTCTCGGTTCTGCGTCCCGGGCGCCGAGCACCGCACCGGTGGCCGGCCGTAGCCGCCGCCGCGTGCGAAGGGGAATCGCGGATCGCACGAGCCGAACCTGTGAACGATGGACTTCAATGCCACGTCATGCTGGCACGGCAACGTCGTCGAAACAACAACTTCCGGAACACTTCCGAAACCTGTCTGTCATCAACGTGAGGGCGAATCGCGCGGTCTGTCAGTATTTCCACCGGCCACCGGTGGGCCGGCGGTCACGTGGTGGGAGGGCCGATCGCAGGTGTGCGGCGGCCGCCGCTGGAAGTTCCGGGACGGGTCCGCGAGTGTTGCGGCCTTCAGGACGTGCGGCGGGCGAGCAGCGTCGAGTCGTGGATGCCGACCGTCACGCCGTCGCGGGTCACCGTCCGCGGCCGCTGCTCCACCACGAGGGCCTCGAAGTCGTCCGGCAGGCCGGGCAGCAGGTCCTCGGCGACGAACATGGCCCGCCGCTGGCCGGCGGTCAGGTGGGTGAACACCTCGGACGGCGCGTGACCGACCACGAGGAGGTGCCCGCCGGGCGCGACGGCACCGGCCAGCCGTCGGGTCACCGCCACCATCCCGCCGTCCGGCGGGTGCAGGAAATGGCTGGTGACGAGGTCGAAGGACCGCCCGTCCGCCGTGAAGGTCCGGGCGTCGACCTGCCACCAGTCGGTCCGGTCGGCGACCCCGGCCTGCTCGGCGTGGCGGGCGGCGCGGGCCAGGCCGTTGGCGGAGAAGTCCGCGCCGGTGACCCGCCAGCCCTGCCGGGCCAGCCAGATCACGTCGCCGCCCTCGCCGCAGCCGACGTCGAGCGCGGTGCCCGGCGTCAGCCCGGCCACCTCGGCGACGAGCTGCGCGTTGGGGTTCCCGCTCCAGACCTGCTCCGGACCGGAGTACCGCTCGTCCCAGCTCGGCGGCTCGAACATGGCGGCCGCCTCCTCCTCGGAGAGCTGGTGTCCGTGTCCACTCATGCGGCGGCTTCCTTCCGGTGCTGTGCTGTCCACGCCCCCAGCATCCGGAACGCTCCCGGCACCGACAACGTTTCTTGCCATTTCCGCAAACCGTGGCGGGTGGCGCGAGCGGGCACCGGCCCGCCTCGCCGCCAAGGCGTACGGCCGGCCGACCGCCGGTGGCCGCGGCACCTACGTCTCGTTCCCCGTGCCGGACCGGCCCGAGCTGGTGGCCCTGGTCGACGCGGCCGCCGGCCGCGCCGCCACGTTGTGGGCCGCGCATCGCGGCCTCGGCTGACGGCCGGGGATGTCGGGGGCGGGCGGTACGGTCCGCCCGTGGACGACACCACCAGGACCCGGCGGGCCGCGCACGACTACGTCGACCGTCTGGAGCACCGCGACTGGTCCGGGCTGGCCGGCCTGCTCACCGACGACGTGGTCTACGAGATGCCGCAGACCCGGGAGCGCATCCGCGGCAGGGACAGGTTCCTGCGGTTCAACATCGACTACCCCGGTGACTGGCACCTGCGGATGCGGCGGGTGGTCGCGGACGACCGGACGGCCGCCCTGTGGCTCGACGTCCGGGTCGCCGCCGAGCAGCAGGACGCGTGTGTCTGGCTCGAGGTGTCCGAGGGTGGCCTGATCAGCCGCATCGTCGACTACTGGCCCGAGCCGTACGAGCCGCCGCCGGGCCGCGAACACCTGGTGGAACGGTGGTGAGCACCCGGCTCGGGTCAGAGGCCGAACATCGGCCGGCAGGCCGCCATCCCGTCCACCCGCGCCGGTGGCCGCTGCTGCCGGCTCCATCGCTCCCGGGTGAGCCGTAGGCGGTCGGAGACGAGCGCCTCGTCGCCGCGGGCGTCGACCGAGATGCCGTCGTGCTCGTAGCCGAGCTTGCGGGACACGCCCTGGGAGGCGTGGTTGTCCTGGAACACCTCGGTGCGCGCGGCACGTGCGCCGAGATGCTCGAAGGCCAGCGTCAGCAGGCCGACCCGAGCCTCGGTCCCGTAGCCCCGGCCCTGGTGCGCGATGCCGAGCCACGACGAGGTCATGACCTCACGGACCACGGGGAAGTCGCGCCCGCGCAGCGTGACCACGCCGAGCGGGTCCCCGTCCCGGAAGACTCCGAGACCCAGGCCCCACGCCGCCACGCTCCAGTCGCCGAGCCGGCCCCAGTGTCCCTGCAGGACGCGCCGCGCCCGGTCCTCGGCCCCGCCCTCGGTCCACGGCGTCAGGAACGGGCGCTCGTCCGGGCGGTGCACTCCCCGGCCCGCGAGGCGGGCCAGCTCCGCCAGCTCCTCTTCCCGGGGCAGGCGGAGCTCAAGCCGGGACGTGACGATGGTGAGGCCGTACAGGGGCCACAGGTCGGAGAGCACGGGCCCGATCCTGGCGACCGGGCCGCCGCCGCGCCACCGATTTGCGCGGCCGGCCCGTCACGCGAACTCGACGCCGGCGAGGGAGAGGCCACGGTACGCGGCGAGCCGTTCGGCCTGTTCGGCGATCGCCGTGCGCCGGGCGTCGGACAGTTTCCGCCAGGGCTGGACGACCGGCTTCAACGCCCTGCCCGATCTGCGGGGCCGCCAGGTGCCGACCAGTTCGCCGTCGTCCAGGACGGCGCCGGGGCGGCCCAGCACCGGCCACAACTCCTTGGCCCGGCCCGGGTCCGGCACCACGGTCTCCCGGTCCTTGGCTTGGAGGAGCAGGTCGAACGGGCCGAGCAGGCGGGTGGCCGGGGCGTCGGCCGACTCCAGCGCCGCTTCGTCGGCGGCCAGGAGCCAGCGCGTCTCGCCGTCGACCGGCACCTCGACCACGTCCTCCGGCCAGTGTGCCCTGACCTCCTTGACGGGGGCGTCGAGGTAACCGGCGACGTGCTTGGGGGTGGCCGGGCCGAGCAGCCGGAGGTACGCGCGGATGAGGTCGAACCGGTCGCCCGGTGCGGCCGCCTTCGCGAACCCGGTGATGCGCTCCAGGACCGGCGGCGACGTGTCGAGTCGCAGCTCCAGCCCGGCGCGGAGGGCGGCCAGCCGGAACGGCATCTCGTACAGGTGGGTGGCGTTGCACGGCCGGCAGAACCGCAGGTACGGCTCGGGCAGCACCTCGGCGAGGCGGCCGGAGACGTCGCCCTTGACGGTCGGCCCGCGGACCACGGCGCGCATCCGGGCGGCCACCTCGTCGAGGGCCGCCAGGTTCCCGATCCCGGCCGCCTTCAACGGCCTGGCGGCGTCGTAGATGCGTTTGCCCGCGTCGGCGTCGGAGAACGGCTCGACCGCGGCGGCCACCTCCGCCACATCGGCGCGGCGGTAGAGGTGTGGCGCGCCGCGGACCGTCCAGAGCAGGACCAGTTCCTCGCCGGACACCGCGGTCACGTCGACCCCGCGGACGGCCAGGGCCCACCGGCCACCGTCCGGGCCGGTGTCCTGCACCCCGATGTCGAGCACCGCGGTGTCCGTGAGCGTGCCCTCGGCCCGGTCGAGCTGCTGCGCCCGGACGCGGAAGTTCATCACCTGGCGACGATCGACCACGTGCCCACCCTACGCAGCCGCCCGTCCCCGCCGGTCTGCCGCTCTAACCTTCTCGGCATGACAGAAAGCCGGCAGGTCCTGTTCATCCAGGGTGGCGGCGCGGGCGTGCACGACGAGTGGGACGACAAGCTCGTCGACAGCCTGCGGCGGGAGCTCGGGACCGGGTACGAGGTCCGCTACCCGCGCATGCCCGACGAGGACGACCCGAGCTACGCCAGCTGGGGTCCGGCGCTGCGGCGTGAGCTGGCGGCCCTGGCCGACGGCGCGGTCGTCGCCGGGCACTCGGTGGGCGCGACGATCCTCGTCCACGCTCTCACCGAGCGGCCACCGGAGCGGGCACTCGGCGCGATCGTGCTGGTCGCCGCCCCGTTCGTCGGTGCCGGCGGCTGGCCCGGCGAGGAGTTCGCGCTGCCGCACGACCTCGGTACGCGGCTGCCCCACGGCGTGCCGGTGCACGTGTTCCACGGCCTCGGGGACGAGACCGCCCCACCGGCACACGCCGACCTCTACGCCCACGCCATCCCGCAGGCACGGCTGCACCTGCTGCCCGGGCGCGACCACCAGCTGAACGACGACCTGAGCGAGGTGGCGACGGCGATCCGCCGGACGGCCCGCTGACGTGCGCTCAGCCCTCGGCGAGCAGGCGGTCGCGGACCTCGCGGCGGAGGACCTTGCCGATCTGCGAGCGGGGCAGCTCCTCGACCACCACCACCCGGCGCGGCACCTTGTAGCCGGCGAGGTGCTGGCGGCAGGCCGAGCGGACCGAGTCCGGGCCGGCGCCCACACCGGGGTCCAGGACCACAGCGGCGACCACCTCCTCGCCGTTGCCGCCGGGCACGCCGACCGCGGCGGCCTCGCGGACGCCGGGGATCCGGAGCAGCGCCTCCTCCACCTCGGACGGGTAGACGTTGAACCCGCCCGTGATGATCAGCTCCTTGATCCGGTCGACCACGGTGATGAAGCCGTCGGCGTCCATGGTGACCACGTCGCCGGTGCGCAGCCAGCCGCCGGGCAGCAGCACCCGCGCCGTCTCGTCGGGGCGGTTCCAGTAGCCGGCGAACACCTGCGGGCCGCGGACCAGCAGCTCGCCCGCCTCGCCGGGGGCGCGGTCCCGGGTGGGGTCCTCCGGGTCGACGAGGCGCACCTCGGTGGAGGGGAACGGCACCCCGACCGTGCCGGGCCGGCGGGTCGGCGCGACCGGGTTGCCCAGGGTGATCGGCGAGGTCTCGGTCATCCCGTAGCCCTCGACCAGCAGGCCGCCGGTCACCGACTCCCACAGGTCCACGGTGGCCGGCGGGAGCGCCATGGCGCCGGAGATGGCGTACCGGACGGAGGTGAGGTCGACGCCGCGTTCGCGGGCCGCGGTGGCGAGCCGCGCGTAGATCGGCGGGACGGCGGGCAGGAAGGTCGGCGGGCGCCGGCGTGCCGCGTCGAGCACCTGGTCGACGTCGAAGCGGGGGAAGAGCACCAGGGCGGCGCCGATGCTCACCGCGAAGGTGAGGCAGAGCGTCAGCCCGTACGCGTGGAACAGCGGCAGCACCGCGTACACCGTCTCGGCGCCGTCGCGGAGGCCGGGCACCCAGGCCCGGCCCTGCGCGGCGTTGGCCCGCAGGTTGCGGTGGGTCAGCACCGCGCCCTTGGGGACACCGGTGGTGCCGCCCGTGTACTGGAGCAGCGCGACGTCGGTGGGCCGGGGCGCGGGGTGGTCGGCGGCCAGCGGGGCGGCCCCGGCGACCAGCGCCGACCAGGAGAGGGTGTCGGGGGCCGGGGCGGTCATGGCGGCCCGCGCGGCGCGGACCTTCGGCAGCGGCAGCCGCAGCGCCCAGCGCTTGAGCCGGGGCAGTGCCCCGGTGAGGTCGACGGCCACCACGGTCTCGACCGCGCCCCGTCCGGTGACGAGCGGCGCGACCTTGTCCCACACCACGGCCACCCGGGCGCCGTGGTCGGTGAGCTGGTGGGCCAGCTCGTCGGCCGTGTAGAGCGGGTTGTGCTCGACCACCACCGCACCGAGGCGGAGCACCGCGTAGAAGGCGACGACGTGCTGGGGGCAGTTCGGCAGCACGAGGGCGACCCGGTCGCCCTTGCCGACGCCGAGCCGGCGCAGCGCCTCGGCGGCGCGGGCCACCTGGTCGGCCAGGCCGGCGTAGGTGGTGGTGGCGCCGTAGAAGTCGAGCGCCACGTGGGGCCCGAACCGGCGGGCGGCGTCGGTGAGCAGGTCGACCAGCGAGCCGGTCGGCTCCGCGATCTCGGCCGGTACGCCCGGGGCGTAGCTGCGCGTCCAGGGCCGCTGCGGGGTCGCGTCCATCGCCGTCTCTCCTCGCTGCCGGATGACGGCCCTCAGCCTAACTTAACCACCCGGTAACTTACCGTGGGGTAACTTGCTGAGTTCGTCACACGGCGGCGGTGGGTCAGCGGCGTGGGGCGTTCCTCTGCACGACCCGGCGGCCCCGCACGAAGGCCAGCACGATGAGCACGACCAACGCGATGAGGCCGATGATGAGCAGCCAGCGCACCGCCTCCAGGAACAGCCCGAGCAGGATGAGTACGGCGGCCACGACGCCGACGATCCAGAGCAACGCCCGCATGTCGTCCTCCCGGGAGTACGGTGGGCCGCCCGCTTTCCCGCTCCGGCCCCCGCCATGCGCGCCGGACCCGGGTCAGTGCCGGGCCACGTAGACGGTGTTCGCGGCCTCCCGGCCCTGCAACGGGTTGGGGAAGCGGACGACGTGCGCCACCGAGGTCGGGAACACCTCGGTCAGCGTCCGCTGGAACGCCTGATCCGGCGGGTCGTTCGACCAGAGCGCGAACACCCCGTCCGGCTCGAGCAGCGCGGCCAGCCGGCGCAGCCCGTCGACGGTGTAGAAGTCGGCGTGGCTGGGGTGCAGCACCTGGCGCGGGGAGTGGTCCACGTCGAGCAGCACGGCGTGGAACCGGCGCCCCGGCGCCTCCGGGTCGAACCCGACGCCGCTCGCGACCGCCGCGAAGAAGTCGGCCCGGACGAACCGGGTCCGGGAATCAGCGGCCAGCCCGGCGGCGAACGGCAGCAGGTCCCGGCGGTGCCAGTCGATCACGTCCTCGATGGCCTCGACCACGATCAACGAGCGCACCCGGGGGTCCTCCAGGGCGGTGCGGGCCGTGTAGCCGAGGCCGAGCCCGCCCACCACCACATCCAGCGCCCCGTCCGACAGCGGGGCCAGCCCGAGCCGGGCGAGTTCGATCTCGGCGACGGGGAAGGCGCTGGACATGAGGAACTCGTCGTCGAGCTTCACCTCGTACACGTCGACGTCGAGTGCCGGGTCGCGGCGCCGCCGCAGGCTGATCTCGCCGATCGGCGTCTCCCGCCAGGCCAGTTCCTCGAAGCGTGCGCCCACGGGTGTCCTCTCCGCCGGTCCGTGACCGGATGCTACCGGCCGGTCGCCCGGCCGCCCGGGGATATGGGCGGCGCGGCCGTTTTTCCGCGTCGCGCCGCATCGGCGGCCCGGCGGCGGGTACGCCGCCGACGGCTCCGGCGCGGCGCGGGGTCGAGGACGCCGGAGAGGGGAGCGGACGTGGCGGAGATGCTGGCCGGACGGCTGCACGTGGCCGAGCGGGCGCTGCGGATGGAATCGGTGCCGGTGCCCGAACCGGGGCGCGGGCAGGTGCGGATCCGGGTGGCCGCGGCCGGGGTGTGCCTGTCGGACGTGCACCTGATCGACGGGACCCTGACCCCGCTGTACCTCGGTGGGGACGTGGTGACCCTCGGGCACGAGGTGGCGGGCACGGTGGACGCGCTCGGTGACGGGGTGACGGGCTGCCAGCCGGGGCAGCGGGTGCTGCTCCAGGCGGGGGAGCGCGACCGCTTCGGCCTCGTGCTCACCCGCGGCGTCGACTACGACGGCGGCTGGGCCGAGTACGCCCTGGCCCGCGAGGACACCCTGGTTCCCGTCCCCGACCTGCTCCCGTTCGAGCAGGCCTGCATCATCCCCGACGCGGTCTCCACGCCGTGGGCGGCGGTGACCGAGACGGCCCGGGTCCGGCCCGCGGAGGCGGCCGCCGTGTGGGGCGTCGGTGGCCTCGGCGCGCACGCCGTGCAGTTGCTGCTGCTGGTCGGCGCCGCACCGGTGATCGCCGTGGACCCGTTGCCCGCCGCCCGGGACCGGGCGGTCGCGCTCGGCGCGGACGTGGCCCTCGACCCGGCCGACGACGGCTTCAAGGACGCCGTGCTCGAACTCGTCGGCACCCGCGGGCTGGACGTGGCCTTCGACTTCGCCGGCGTGAACGCGGTCCGTGAGCAGGCCATGACCGTGCTCGGCCGGCACGGCCGGCTGGTGCTCGCGGGCATCGCCAACCAGCCGGTCAGCATCCCGTCGGACAGCCGGTTCACCTACAACCGGCAGGCGGTGCTCGGCCACTACGGTTCCGAGGCCGAGCACGTCGGGCAACTGGTGACCCTCACGGGGCTGGGCCGGCTCGACCTGTCCGCGTCGGTCAGCGACGTGCTGCCGCTGGCGGACGCGCCGGAGGCGGTGCGCCGGGTGCACGACAAGGAGGGCAACCCGATCCGCCTGATCCTGCGTCCCTGACCGGGCGCGGCGCCGCTCAGTCGGGGCGGCTCGCCACGACGACCGTGTCGAGGGCGTCGACGGCGCCGCCGTCGGTGGTGGCCACCGGGCGGCGGGCCGTCTCAGCGCGCCGGATGTGCAGCCCGGCCAGCCCGTCGACCACCGCTTCGGGGGTCAGCAGGACGGCCGGGTCCTGCGGCCCGCCGGTGCCGCCGCTCAGGTTCGCCAGGTCGTGCCCGACCACCACGAGGCTCCCACCGGGGCGCAGCGCCTGCTTGGCCGCGGCCAGCACCACGGCGAAGTCGTCGGCGGGCAGGTGCAGGTAGCTGATGAGCACCAGGTCGTAGCTGCCGGGCACCGGCCGGTACGCGGTCACGTCGGCGACCCGCCACTCGACCTCGACGCCGCGCCCGGCGGCCAGCTCGCGCCCGCGGCCGACGGCGACCGGCGAGAAGTCCACCGCGGTGACCCGCCAGCCCTGCTCGGCCAGCCAGACCGCGTTGCGCCCCTCACCGGCGGCCAGGTCCAGCGCCGCGCCGGGTGTCAGCCCGCTGACCGACTCCACCACGAAGCGGTTCGGCTCAGCGGTCCACACCAGACCCGGCGTGCTCGCGTACCGGGTGTCCCAGGCGCTGCTGTCCACTGTGTCCCCTCCTCCGGCGGCCCCACACCGCCACGGTGACCGTACCGGCTCCGGCGAGTGCTCCCACGGTGAGTCCCGCGGCCAGGGGCAGCTGCTGCGCGAGGACGAAGATGCCCATCACCACCACGAACCAACCGAACGACTTGCGCAGGAGGTCCGCGGGGATCCTCCCGGCGAGGCGACCGCCGAGGATGCTGCCGACGACGGCGGCGGCGGTCACCGCGAGTGCGAGTCCCCAGTTGATGCTCACGCTGGAGAGGTAGCCGGCCAGGCCGGCGAACGACTTCATCGCGATGACCACCAGGGAGGTGCCGACGGCGACCGGCATGGGCAGGCCGCCGAGCAGGGCCAGGGCCGGCACCACGAGGAAGCCGCCGCCCGCGCCGACCAGGCCGGTGACCAGCCCGACGACGATCCCGTCCAGGATCACCCGGAACGCCGGCAGCTCGTGCGGCACCGGCCGGCCCTCGGCGGCGCGCCGGCCCCGGATCATCGCGATCGCGGTGGCCAGCATCATCACCGCGAAGCCGGTGAGCAGGAATCCGGCCGGGACGAACTCCGCGAGCCGGCCGCCGGCGTACGCGCCGGTCATGCCGGCGAGGCCGAAGATCAGCCCGGTACGCCAGCGGACCCGTCCGGCGCGGGCGTGCGGCAGTACTCCGACGGCGCTGGTGGCGCCGACGACGAGCAGGGAGGTGGCGATCGCCTCCTTGGCCGGCAGCCCGGCGACGTACACCAGCAGCGGAACGGCGAGGATCGACCCGCCGCCGCCGAGCAGCCCGAGACTCACCCCGATCAGCACGGCCAGGCCGAGGGTGAGCAGCAGCGACGCGCTCATGCCCGCTCCCCGTTGCCCTCGCGCAGCTGGCCGACGACGGTGTCGAGGTCGCAGCTGGCGCCCCGGTTGTACGGCAGCCTGCTCAGCAGCATGCCCATGGCGCAGGTGTTGGTCACCGCGGCGAAGGTGAGGCCGGCGCCGATGAACGCGGCGACCCACTTGAGGCCCGGGACGAACACCGAAGCGAGGACGCTGAGCAGGACGATCGAGCCGGCCACCAGGCGGACCTGCCGCTCCAGGTCCCAGCGGGCCGCGCCCTGCTTCGTCGGCGCGTCCGCCGCCTGCCAGGCGAGCATGCCGCCGTTGAGGACCTTCAGGTTCGGCAGCCCGGCCCCCGCGAGGGCCCGCTCGGCCTGGGTGGCGCGGGCACCCGAGCGGCAGATCAGCACCACGTCCTCGTCGAGGTGGTTGCGCAGCTCCTCGCGGTGTTCCTTGAGCAGGTCCAGCGGGACGTTGTAGGCGCCGGGGATGTGCACGGTTTCGAACTCGGCCGGGGTGCGGACGTCGAGCAGTCGGGGGGCGCGCCCGGAGTCGATCAGCTCCCGCAGGGTGCTGGCGTCGAGGGTGGCCGGGCCGGTGGTCTCGGAAGTGCTCATTTCTCCTCGTTCCTGGAGGAATCGCCGTGGTGACGGCAGGGCGGGGCGCCGGCCGGCGCGCGGTGGCGCCGGCCGGTACTCGGATACGGGTCAGGCGTTGCCGGCCATCGCGACGCCTGCCGCCTCGGCCTGGTCGTACCTGTCGTTGATGACGACGACCTCGCGGCCGGCGTTGGCCAGCAGCGACGCGGCGGCGGTGGCCCGGTAGCCGGAGCCGCAGTGCACCCAGACGACGCCCGCCGGCACGTCGGCGAGCCGCTTGGGCAGGTCGGGCAGCGGGATGTGCACGGCGCCCGCGACATGGCCGGCGCGCCACTCGTTGGTCATCCGCACGTCGAGGACGACATCCGGCGCAGGCAGGTCCGCCGGGAGGTTCCCGGAGCGGGCGGCGGCGAGGGCCGGGAAGTTGGCCAGTCGCAGCTCGCGGAGCTGCCCGGCCTCGGCGGCCCACTGCTCGGCCGCGCCGGTGGCCTGCGCGGCCGGCCGATCGATGCCGATCCGGACCAGTTCGCGCTGGGCGTCGGCGACCTGCTCCGGGGTCTCCGCGAGCAGCGTGATGGGCGTGCCCCAGTCGATCAGCCAACCCAGCCAGGTCGACATCGGGCCGTCCAGCCCGAGGCTGACCGTGCCGGCCAGGTGCGAGGCCGCGTACGCCTTGCGGTGCCGCAGGTCCACCACCCACTCCCCGGCGGAGATCCGCTCGCGGAGCTGGGCCGCGTCGGCGCGGGCGACCGGGGAGAGGTCGACCGGTGCCGGCCCGGCGCTGTTCGCCACGCCCATGTGGGCGTAGTACGCGGGGTAGGCGTCCAGGCCGGCGAGGGTCTGGCCGACGAACTCGTCCGCGGCCAGCCGCAGCACCGCGTTCGCCTGCTTCTCCCGCCCGATGGTCGAGTCGGGGGCGTCGGCCTGGCTGGCCGAGCAGAAGCTGCCGAAGCCGTGCGTGGGCCAGACCTGGGCCCCGTCGGGCAGCAGGTCGGCCAGCCGCCGCGCGGAGGCGTGCTGGTGGTGGGCCAGCGTGTGGGCGTGCTCCTGGCCGAGCAGGTCGGTGCGTCCGGTGGTACCGAAGAGCAGCGAGCCACCGGTGAAGACGCCCGCCGGCTGCCAGCCGCCGTCGGTGGCCTCGTCGAGGACGTACGACAGGTGGTGGAAGGTGTGGCCGGGGGTGGCGACCACGCGCAGGCGCAGCTTGTCCGAGACGGGCATCGTGTCGCCGTCGGTGACCGGCGTCCGGTCGAAGCCGACCTCGTCGGCGGCGGCCACCAGATACCGGGCGCCGGTGATCCGGGCCAGTTCCAGGCCACCGGAGACGTAGTCGTTGTGGATGTGCGTCTCCACCACGTGGGTGATCCGCACTCCGTTGGCCCCCGCGAGGTACAGGATCCGGTCGACGTCGCGCTGCGGGTCGACCACGATCGCCACCCGGCCGTCGGAGGCCAGGTAGCTGCGGTCGCCGAGCGAGGACGTGGCGATGACGGACACCTCTACTGACATGTGCCGTTCTCCTCTCTTTCCCCATATACCCCGGGGGGTATAGCGGAGACAGACTTCGGCCCGGATCTCGGGCGTGTGTTTACCCGCCCTCGCCACGATCACGCGGCGAGGGCGGTGAATTCCTCGGTCAGGCCAGGGCGAGGAAGAGCTTCTCCAGCTCCTCCTCGGTCATCTCCGGCTCCTCGCCCCGGTCCCGGGCGGTGCCGCAGTGCCGCATGCCGGACGCGATGATCTTGAACCCGGCCCGGTCGATGGCCTTGGACACGGCCGCGAGCTGGGTCAGCGCGGCCCGGCAGTCCTCGCCGTTCTCCATCATCTCGATGACGGCGTTGAGCTGGCCCCGGGCCCGCTTGAGCCGGGTCAGCGCCTCGCTGGTCATCTCGGGTTGAAGCTTCACGGCACTACCTCCTGCCTTCAACATACCCCCGGGGGTACCCGTCTCGCCAGTGATACCCCCACCGGTATTTCAGCCGCCGGCTTGGCCGGCGGATTCCCCGCCCGGGTGGCGGGTCACCCGATGGCGGGTACCCGGGCACCCGCGGGCGACATCATGTGCACCGAGGGGAGCAGACACCATGAACTACGCGATCGCCACCCGGGTGCCCGCCGGGTTCGCCCCGACGGTGGAGCGGGTCCGCGCGGCCCTGAAGGACCAGGGCTTCGGGGTGCTGACCGAGATCGACCTGCGCTCGACGCTGCGCGACAAGCTCGGGGTCGATCTGGCGGAGTACGTCATCCTGGGGGCCTGCAACCCGCCCCTGGCGCACCGCGCCGTGCGGGCGGACCCGGCGATCGGCCTGCTCCTGCCGTGCAACGTCGTGGTCCGTGCCGAGGGGCCGGACAGCACGGTGGTGCAGGCCATGGACCCGCAGGTCATGGTGCAGCTCAGCGAGGCGCCCGAGCTGCGGGCGGTCGCCGACGAGGCCGCGGCCCGGCTGCGGGCCGCCCTGGACGCCGTGGCCGCCTGAACCCCCGCCGCGGGGGCGGGCGGCGGATCAGCGGTCGGCGCCGCTGCCGGCCAGCTTCGACCGCACCTCGTCCATGTCCAGGTCGCGCACCGCCTGGATTACCTGCTCCAGTGCGGCGGCCGGCAGCGCGCCGGGCTGGGCGAAGACCAGGACGCCGTCCCGGAAGGCCATCAGCGTCGGGATCGACCGGATCTGGGCGGCCGCGGCGAGGCCCTGCTCCGCCTCGGTGTCGACCTTGCCGAACACGATGTCGGGGTGCTGCTCGCTGGCCCTCTCGAAGACCGGCGCGAAGCTGCGGCAGGGGCCGCACCAGCTGGCCCAGAAATCGACCAGGACGATCCCGTCCCGGCTCACGCTCTCCGCGAAGTCCGCTCCGGTCAGCGCCACGCTGGCCATGTCCCACCTCCGAGTCTCGATGGCGTTTCTGGAGGGCACAACATACCCGGGGGGGGTATCTGTTCCCCGGGTGTGCCGGCTCACTCGGGAACGTCGATGGGGATCTGCGGCCGGCCACGCCGGTCGACCCACCACGCAGGGTCCACAGGGGATCAACCGAGCGTCTATCCTGTGCGCCGAGGAACCAGGCGGAAGGGATCCGATGCCGTCCCGGCAGGACCAGCTGCACTCCTACCAGTTCACCGTCCAGCGGGCGGTCGCCGCGCTCGTGCTGCGGGAGACCGACCCCGCGCAGTCGCCGTTCCGCCGGCTGGCCGGCGCCGGCCTGGCCAGCGTGCTGGTCGCGGTCATCGCGCTCGGCGGGGTCGCCCTCTACGGCCTGTTCACCGGCGGCGGCAGCGCCTGGCGCGACCCGGGCGCGGTGATCGTGGAGAAGGAGTCCGGGGCGCGGTTCGTCTACCGGGAGGAGAAGCTGCACCCGGTCCTCAACTACGCCTCGGCGCTGCTGGTCATCGGGGCGGACCGGCCGAAGACCGTGCTGGTCTCCCGACGCGCCATCGAGGGCGTGCCGCGCGGCCTGCCGCTCGGCATCGCCGACGCCCCCGACTCGCTGCCCGCGCCGGGGCGGCTCGCCACCGGAGCGTGGACGGTCTGCTCGGTCACCGCCGCCGAGGCTGGCCGCACCGAGGTCCGCTCGGCGCTGCTGATCGGCCGGTACGCCACCGGCGGCCGGCCCCTGGGCGACCAGGGCCTGCTGCTGCGCCATCCTGACGGCAGCCTGCACCTGCTCTGGCACGAGCGCCGCTACCTGCTCCGCGACACCGACCGGGTGCTCGCCGCGCTGGCCGCCACCCGGGAGCGGGCGGTGCCGGTGGCCGCGGCGCTGCTCAACACCGTGCCGGCGGGCGCCGACCTGGCGCCGCCCCCGCTGCCCGACCTGGGCGCCCCCTCCGAGCGGGTCACCGGCGCGGCCGTCGGCGACGTCTACCTGGTCCGCAACTCGGGCGGCGGCCGGCAGTACGCCGTGGCCGGGCGATCCGGTCTGGCCGGCATCACCGAGTTGCAGGCGGCCCTGCTGCTCGCCCGCACCGGCCAGGGCGACCCGGAACCGATCACCCTCGGCCGGTTCGCCGCGCTGCCGAAGCTCCCCGACCTGGTGCCCACCGGGCCGACCGCCCCGCCCGCCGTGCCGCCCGCGCTGGCCACGGCGGACGGCGGCGCGCTCTGCGCCCGCGTCGGCGACGACACCGGCGTACGCGAGGTCCGGCTCGGCGTCACCCCGCCGGACCTCTCCGCCGCCGCCCGGGCCCCGGCCGGCCGGGGCGGGCCGGCCGACCACGTGCTGGTCGCGCCCGGAAGGGGCGCACTGGTCGAGTCGGTCGCCGCGCCCGGCGCCACCGGCGGCGCGGTCAGCGTGATCACCGACCTCGGCCGGCGCTACGTGCTGGGCGGCGCCGACGTGCCCGGCATGCTCGGCTACGCCGGGGTCCGTCCGGTCCGGCTGCCGGCGGGCCTGGTCAGCCTCGTGCCGGCCGGCAGTCCGCTCGACCCGGCCGCCGCCCGCACCCTCGCCGCACCGGCCTGACCCGGGCCACGGGTCCGCCGCTGGGGCACGCGGGGGGAGCGTGACCGGGCCACGGGTCCGCCGCCCGGGCGCGCGGAGAGCGCTCAGGCGGGCTTGCGGAACACGCTCACCGCGAACTCCGCGTCGTCCTGCCAGGGGCGCAGGTCCCAGGTGGCGAAGCGGTGTTCGAGGCGCAGCCCGGCGGCCACCGCGTCGGCGTCCAGACCGGTGACCGGGTAGCCGCGGTCGGTGCCGAAGCCGACCACCACGAGGCCGTCCGGCCGGACGTGCGCGGCGACGCGGGTCAGCACCGCGCGCTCGGTGCCGGGGGCCACGAACACCATGACGTTGCCGGCGACCACGGCCGCGTCGAACGGCTCCGGCTCACCCTGCGCGGCCAGGTCCAGCTCGGCCAGGTCGGCGACCAGGAAGCGGGGACCGGGGTGGTCGGCGCGGGCGGCGTCGATCAGCGCCGGGTCGGCGTCGACGCCCACCACGGCATGACCCCGGGCGGCCAGCGCGCCGGCCACGCGGCCGGTGCCGCACCCGGCGTCGAGGATCCGCGCGCCCGGCGGGACCAGCGCGTCCAGCAGCCGGGCCTCGCCGGCCAGGTCCGCCCCCTCGGCGGCGAGCCGGCGGAACCGGTCGATGTACCACTGCGAGTGGCCCGGTTTGGTCTCGGTCACCCAGCGGGTCGGCTTGCCCATGCCGTCACCGTAGCTGATCTTGTTGGGCCGGGTCCGGGGAACCTCAGCCGAGGGCGAGGAGGGCGCCGGTGGCCAGCGGGGCGCCGGTGAGCGCGCCGGCCACCACCTGCGGCCAGGTGTGGTCCCGCAGCACCACCCGGGACCAGCCGACGGCCGCCACGAAGAGCCAGCCGGCGTGCAGCGCCGGGCCGAACAGCAGCACCAGGACGGCCGTGGTGGCGGCCGCGACCGCGGCGTGGATGCTCAGCTTCCACCAGTGGTTGACCAGGGTGCACGCCGCGCCGACCACGAAGATCACCACGATCACGGCGAACAGCTCGGCGGGCGCACGCAGCGCGGCCAGCAGGGCCGTCCCGACCGCCACCGAGGCCAGGCCGGTCAGCAGCGGGCGGGCCCGCTGCGTGCGGTCGCCGACGTGCCGGTCGGTGAGCCGGCCGCGGCGCACCCCGTGGAGGATCACCCCGACCGGGATCACCGCGCAGAACAGCAGCGCCGTGCCGCCCCAGAGCGCCAGCTGCTGCGGCGAGCGGCTGACCCGGGCGGCCGCCACCAACGGCAGGGCGGTCACCAGGACGCCCGGCGCGAGCACCTCGGTGATCAGCCGGGCCAGCCGCCCGCTGACCGTCCGTTCCCGGGTCGCCCGCACCGGGCCATCCTGGTGGAGCCGTCCGGCAAGGTCAACTATCCCTTCTCCGCGCCGCTGGTGAGCCCCTCGGTGAGCAGCCGCTCGCTGGCGAAGAAGAGGATCACGATCGGCAGGGTGAGGATCACCGAGCCGGCCATCAGGACCGTCTTCGGCACCTCGACCCCGTCGGCCAGCAGCGACAGGCCCAGCGACACCGTCCACCGGTTGGGCCGGTCGACCAGGAAGAGCAGCGCGAAGAGGAACTCGTTCCAGGCGATCATGAAGTCGTAGAGGGCGACCGCCATCACCGACGGCGCGGCCAGCGGGAGGCTGACCCGCCGGATGATGCCGAGCCGGCCCGCCCCGTCGATCGCCGCGGACTCCTCCAGGCTGACCGGGATCGTCTCGAAGTAGTTCTTGAGCATGTAGACCGAGACCGGCAGCGTCTGCGAGATGTAGACCAGCACCAGCCCGACCAGCGACCCGCGCAGCCCGGCCCGGGTGAAGACCACGAACAGCGGGATCGCGATGACGATCGACGGGAACAGGTAGACCGCCAGGAACAACGCGCTGACCTGGCGCCGGCCGAAGAACCGCAGCCGGGACACCGCGTACGCGCCGGGGATCGCGATCACGAGGGTGAGCGCGGTGGCGGACAGGGCCACGATGCCGCTGTTGCGGATGAAGGCGAGGAAGCCCTGCCCACCGTCCTCGACGGACTTCAGCACCTCGGCGTAGGTGGCCACGGTCAGCTCGCCGACCGGCACGAGCAGCGAGCCGGGGTCGAGCAGCAGCCGCTCGATGGGGCGTACGGAGAGCACCAGCATGTACCAGAACGGCAGCAGGGTGACGAGCAGGAAGATGGCGATCACCAGCCGGCGCAGCCAGCGCAGGCTCACCGTCTCGATCCGGTCCCGGTCCATCACGACTCCTCCCGCCGGCCGCCGAAGAAGCGCAGGTAGATCGCCACGAACACGATCAGCACCACGGCCAGCACCACCGCCTGCGCCGCCGCCGCGCCGATGTCGGTGCGCGCCGTGAGGAACTGGTAGACCCGGACGCTGACCACCTCGGTGCCGGCCGAGCCGCCGGTGAGCAGGTAGACGTCGTCGAACTTGTTGAAGGTCATGATGAACCGGAGCACCCCGATCAGCGCGATCACCGGCATGAGCTGCGGCAGCAGGATGTGCCGGAAGCGTTGCGTCGGGGTGGCGCCGTCGACCCGGGCGGCCTCCTCCAGCTCGGCCGGCACGGCCTGGAGCCGGGCCAGCAGGAACAGGAACGCGAACGGGAAGTAGCGCCACGCCTCGAACGCGATGACCGTCCAGAGCGCGGTGGACTCCTGGGACAGGAACGGCACCGGCGCGTCCCAGCCGAGGAACCGCCGCCCCCAGTCGTTGACGAAGCCGATCTGCGGATCGAGCATCACCTGCCAGACGAACGTCATGGCGACCACCGGCGCCACGTACGGCAGCAGCATCGACGCGCGGACGATCGTGCGGCCCCGGAACGGCCGGCGGACCACGAGCGCCGCCACGAGGCCGACCAGGATCGAGCCGACCGTCCCGCCGGCGCTGTAGACGACGGTGGTCCAGAGCGTGTCGGCGAAGCCGGGCGTGTGCAGCACCCGGTCGACGTTGTCGAGGGTCAGCTCGCCGAAGAGGCCGGTGCGGCGCAGGGTCGCGAGGCGTACCCGCTGGAAGGCCAGCACCACGGTCCAGACGATCGGGATGCCGATCACCGCGACCACGACGAGCAGAGTGGGGGTGACCAGCGCGAGCCCGGCTCGGGACTCGCGGCGGCGCAGGGTGAGCGGGCGTCTGCCGGGCCGGCGGGGCCGCTCCCGGGTGGGGGAGTGGCCGGCCTCCGGCGTGGTGGTGGTCAATTCACGCCCTTGGCGATCGCGTCGACGTCCTTCTTCGCCCGCTCGGCGGCGGCCCGGGCGTCGGACTTCCCGCCGATCACGTCGGCGAGCGCCTTGGGCACGGGCAGCTCGCCGAGGATCGCCCCGACCAGCTTTCCCTGGCCCTGGGTCAGCCCCCAGCGCTGGAAGGTGTCCGGGCTCTTGCGCAGCGTGGCGAGCACGTCGTCGCCGTAGACCGCCGACAGCGGCTGCTTGCGGTCCACCCCGGCCTGGCTGGTGTTCCAGGCTGTGAGGAACTTCTGCTTGTCCTCCGCGGTGCCGGTGCGGACCGGGAAGCGCCCCTCGGGTGACATGCCGAACCAGCGCGGGTAGCCGTCGGAGAGCATGTACTCCACGAAGGACGACGCGGGGTCGCTCGCACCGTCGAGGACCGCCCAGGAGCTGATCTCGCCGTACTGGGCCGGCTCGGCGCCGTTCGGGCCCTTGATGGCGGTGACGAAGCCGCTGTTCTTCGCGAGCCACGCCGGGTCGGACTGGCACTGCGGGCAGGTGGGCTTGGCATCGTTCCGCAGCCCGGCCAGCTCGTCGAGGATGAACGGCGACCAGATCAGCATGGCCGCCTTGCCCGCGAAGTAGGTGGCGCGAGTGGTGTCCACGTCCTGCGCGCCCTTGACCGAGTTGTTGCGCATCAGGTCGCCGTAGAAGCGGAACGCCTCCACGCACTCCGGGGAGTCCAGGGTGACCTTGCCGGCGTCGTCGGTGAGCTGGCAGTTGTTGGCCAGCGCGAGGTGTTCGAAGGTCTGCTGGGTGAAGACGTCGCCGGGCGCCGTCGCCGCCGCGATGCCGGCGACGCCGCCGGTGTTCAGCTTCGCCGCCGCGGCGGCGATCTTCTCGTACGTGTCGGGGGCGGGCAGGCCGGCCGCCGCGAACAGGTCCTTGCGGTAGACCAGGAGCTGGCCCCACCCGTCGCTCGGCACGGCGAGCTGCTTGCCGTCCTCGCTGGTCAGTTCGAGGGCGCGCGGGGAGAACGTCTCCCGGCCGAGCTTGTCGACGACCCGCTTGTTGGCGTCCGGCTCCAGCAGGTCGTTGCCGGCGAGCGTGCGCACCCCGGCCAGGGAGACCGAGCCGACCACGTCGGGCAGGTCGCCGGCCGCGGCGCTGGAGGCGATGAGGGAGGGGAACTGGTCCTCGTTGACGGTGACCAGATTGACCTTGACGCCGGTCTTGGCGGTGTAGTCGGCGATGATCGCCTTGGTGGCGTTCACCCGGTCGGCCACGTCTTCCAGGCTCCACACGGTTATCTGGGAACTGTCGGATTTCGGCTCGTCGTCACCGCAGGCCAGCAGGGTTGTCCCGGCAAGTGCCATGATCAGGGTGGGGGCGAGCATCCGCATCGAGGGTGATGACATCGGTGGCACTCCTCTCGAAGGGTACATCAGGGATTCAACGCCCTCGATTGATCATTTACAAGACATTTATCGATATTTCAGGGTAGGATCGGGTCCGGCACTTCCCTCGGAGCGACGCCATGGGCAACTGGGTTGTCTCTCTGGCCGGGCCCCGGCGCGTGAGCCTGGAGCCCTGCCCCCCGGACCCGCTCGGCCCGGGCCAGGTCCGCGTCCGCACCTGCTACTCCGGGATCTCCGCCGGCACCGAGCTGACCCTCTACCGGGGCAGCAACCCCCGCCTCAGCAAGGACTGGGACGACGCCACCCGCATGTTCGTGCCCCGGCAGGCCGCGCCCGCGTACCCCGTGGTGGGCTTCGGCTACGAGGAGGTCGGCGAGATCGTCGAGGTGGCGCCCGACGTCGCCGACCGCCGGCCCGGCCAGGTCGTGTGGGGCATCTGGGGACACCGCGCCGAGGCCGTGCTGCCCGCCGGCGCGGTCACCCCGCTCGCCCCCGGGCTCGACCCGCTCGTCGCCGTCTTCGCCCGCCCCGGCGCCATCGCGCTGACCGCCGTACTCGCCGGCGACCTGCACCTCGGCGACTGGGTCGGCGTCTTCGGGCAGGGCGTCATCGGGCTGCTCGGCACCCGGCTCGCCGTGCTCTCCGGAGCCCGCGTGGTGGCCGTCGACCGGGTGCCCGACCGGCTCGCGCACGCCACCCGGCTGGGCGCCCGCCGGGTCGTCGACGCCGCCACCGACTCCGCCGCCGCCGCGCTGCACGCGGCCACCGGCGGCCGCGGCGCGGACGTCTGCCTGGAGCTGTCCGGGTCGTACCCGGCACTGCACGAGGCGATCCGCGCCACCGCCCACGCCGGCCGCGTCGTGGCCGCCGGCTTCTACCAGGGGTACGCCCACGGGCTGGGACTCGGCGAGGAGTTCCACCACAACCGGATCCAGCTGGTGGCGGCCCAGATCTCCGGGCCCGCCCCGGCGCCCGGCACGGCCGGCCGGTGGACCGGGACCCGGATCGCCCACACCTTCATGGACCTGGTGGCCGAGGGCAGCGTCGACCCGCTGCCGCTGGTGAGCCACGTCGTCGACGCGGGCGCGGTGGCCGACGCGCTGGCGTTGCTCGACCGCGGTGACGGTGACGTCCTCCAAGTGGTGCTGAGGTTCTAAATGACCATCCCACTCGCCTGCCAGGAGCAGCTGCTCCCCGGCGCCGGCCTGTCCGAGAAGTACGCCCTCGCCGTCTCCCTCGGCTACCAGGGCATCGAGCTGCGCGGCCGCGGTGACCTGGCCCTCGCCCGGCGGCTGCCCGAGCTGCGCCGCGCCCGTGCCGAAGGCGTGGTCATGCCGACCGTCTGCGTCGAGATGGACCACTTCATCGGCGACTTCGACCCCGACCGCTCCCGCGACGCGGTGCGCAACCTGCGCTCCCAGCTCTCGGTGATCGCCGAGCTCGGCGGGCTCGGCGCCATGACCCCGGCCGCCTGGGGGATGTTCTCCCGCCGGCTGCCGCCGTTCGAGCCGCCCCGCCCGCCCGAGGGCGACCGGCAGGTGCTGGTCGACGCCCTGGGCGAGCTGGGCGAGCACGCCCGCGCCGAGGGGGTCACCCTCTTCCTGGAACCCCTCAACCGGTACGAGGACCACATGGTCAACCGGCTCGACGAGGCGGTCGCCCTGTGCCGCGCCGTCGGCCTGCCCTCGGTGCGGGTGGTC
Organism: Micromonospora terminaliae; assembly: GCF_009671205.1. Classification (NCBI taxonomy): domain Bacteria; kingdom Bacillati; phylum Actinomycetota; class Actinomycetes; order Micromonosporales; family Micromonosporaceae; genus Micromonospora; species Micromonospora terminaliae. Next base: position 1,328,035 of record NZ_CP045309.1, read on the forward strand.
GCCGACACCTACCACATGAACATCGAGGAGGACGACGCGTGCGCGGCGCTGCGCGCGGCCGCGCCGTACCTGGGGCACGTGCAGGTCAGCGACTCCAACCGGCACCAGCCCGGCGCCGGTCACCTGGACTGGCCGGGCCTGCTGGCCACCCTCGAGGAGATCGGCTACCCCGGGTGGCTGGCGCTCGAGTGCCGGCTGCGCGGTGAGCCGGTCGCCGCCCTGCGCCAGGCCGCCGCCGTCCTGGGCCAGGCCCGGCCACGCCGGGCGGCGGCATGAGCGCCCCCGGCGGCGCGGCCGGGGTACGCGCCGGTGGGCCCGGCCGCACCGGCGCCGAGCGGGCCGCCCGGCTGCGCCGCCTGGCGCTGGCCACCCTCGACGCCAACTGGGAACACGACCACACCGTCCCGTCCCGCACCCTCTACCCGCACCAGTGGAGCTGGGACTCGGCGTTCATCGCGGTCGGGCTGGCCCACGTCCGTCCCGACCGGGCCTGGCGGGAGCTGCGCAGCCTGTTCGCCGCGCAGTGGGCCGACGGCCGCGTGCCGCACATCGTGTTCAACCCGGCACTTCGGGTCGGCGCGTACTTCCCCGGGCCCGAGTTCTGGGACGCGGCCCGGGCCGAGGGCGCCCCGGCGGCGGCCACCTCGGGGATCGTCCAGCCGCCGGTGCACGCCCCGGCCGCCTGGCTGGTGCACCGCCGCGCACCGTCCGAGGCGTCCGTGGCGGCGCTGCGCTGGCTCTATCCGCGGCTGGTCGCCCAGCAGCGCTACCTGACCGGCAGGCGGGACGTCGGCGGGGGCGGGCTGGCCGCCGTCGTGCACCCGTGGGAGTCCGGTCTGGACAACAGCCCCGCCTGGGACGCCCCGCTCGCCGCGGTGCCCGCCGACGAGGCGGTCATGCGGGCGTACCGCCGGCACGACACCGCCCACGCCGACGCGGCGCACCGGCCCACCGACCTGGACTACGCGCGCTACGTCGCGCTCGTGGACGGCTACCGCGCGGGCGGCTACCGGGACGAGGGGCTGCTCGGCCGGCACCCGTTCCTGGTGGAGTGCCCGCTGGTCAACGCGGCGCTCGGGGTGTCCGAGCGGGCCCTCGCCCGGATCGCCACCGTGATCGGCGCCGACCCCGGCCCGCACCGCGACCGCGCGGCCCGGATCACGCAGGCGCTGGTCGACCGGCTCTACGACCCGGTCACCGGCACCTTCCGCCCGCGGGACGTCCGGGCCGACCGGCTCGTCCCGGCCCGTACCGTGCTCGGGCTGATGCCGCTGATCCTGCCCGACCTGCCGGCCCACCACGTGCGGGCGGTGCTCGCCGAGGCGTGCTCGCCCCGGTTCGGCCTGGCCGCCCGGATGGACCGCCCGCTGCCCACGTACGACCGCACCGCGCCGGACTTCGAGCCGCTGCGCTACTGGCGCGGCCCGAGCTGGGTGAACACCGGCTGGCTGCTGTGGCGAGGGCTGCTCGCCCACGGCCGCGCCGACCTGGCCGCCGGGCTGCGGGAGTCCCTGCTGGACCTGGTCGACGGGGCCGGCTGCCACGAGTACTTCCACCCGGACACCGGAGCCGGGCTCGGCTCACCGGCGTTCGGCTGGACGGCCGCGCTCGTGCTCGACGCCCTCGCCGAGGGCTGAGCCGCCCCCTGCCGAGGGCTGACCTCCTCGCCGGCCGAGCCGCCGGCGACGCGGGGGAGGCGCCGCCGGCGGGGCGGGATCAGGCGATGCCGGCGGGGGTCGAGCCGCCCGCCCGCAGCGCGGACATCGGTGCGTCGTCGATCGCGTACCCGAGCGCGTCGACCACCTGGACCACGCCGCTGACCTGCCCGGCCAGCCGCAGCGCCAGGCGCACCGTGGACCAGCGGTCGAGCTGTCCGGTGAGGGTGACGACGCCGCCGTCCACGGTCACGTCCACCACGCCGCCGGGTACGCCGAGGGTCCGGCGCAGCACCTCGTCGCGGACGTCCCGCCGGATGTCGGCGTCCGGGCGCAGGTGCACCTTGAGCAGGTCTCCGCGGGTCACGATGCCGACCAGCCGGCCCAGGTCGTCGACCACCGGCAACCGCTTCACGCCCCGGGCGTCCATGGTCCGGGCCGCCTCGACCAGCGACGCGTCCGGCGCGACGGTGACCGGGGGAGCGGTCATCAGGTCGGCGGCCCGGGTGGCGCCCGCCTTCGCCCGCGCCTCCCGCCGGTGCCGGTCGGGGAGGATCCGCCGCTCCCGCGGCTGCCCCGACAGCTCCAGCTTGTACATCAGGTCCGTCTCGGAGACCACGCCGAGGACCCGCCGGTCCCCGTCCACCACCGGCGCCGCGGTGACCCGCCGGCCGATCAGCACGTCCACGATCTCCCGGTACGCCGTGTCCTGCCGTACCGTCGCGACGGCGGTGGTCATCACGTCCTGCACCTGCCACGTACGCATGGCGACCTCCTCTTTCCGCTCTCGACGCTACGGAGGGCGGAGGCGGGGGAGCAGGGACGCACGGACCCCGCCGGCGGGCCGGAAGTCCCGGCTCAGCCGGCCGGCACCGGGTCGGCGGGCGCGGCCGGCGCCGGCACGGCCGCCGCGTCGGCGGGCGGCTCGGGGCTCAGCAGCTCGGCCGGCACCGGCTCGACCTCGACCCGGCAGTCGTGGAACGTCGGCGCCTCGCCCAGGTCGGTGTCGCGTACCGCGGTGACCGCGTTGACCGTGGCCCGGCCCGGGCTCAGCCGCGCCCAGTAGGCCTTGTAGGTGAACGCCAGGCCCGGCCGCGTCGCCTCGTCCACGGCGACCGCCGCGAGGAACGCGCCCCGGTCGTTGCGCACCCGCACGGCGTCGCCGTCGGCGAGGCCCCGCGCCGCCGCGTCGGCCGGGTGCAGGTGCACCCGGGGCGGCCCGGTCCGCCGGGCGTGCCAGGGCAGCGACGCGAAGGTGGAGTTCATGAGGAACCGGCCGGCCGGGGCGAGCAGCACCAGCGGGAACCGGCGGGCCAGCTCGGCGTCGGCCGCCTCGACGGGCGGGGTGTGCCCGGGCACCGGGTCCACCCCGAGCCGGGCCAGCGCCGGGTCGTGCAGCCGGGCCCGGCCGTCCGGGGTGGGGAAGCCGCCCGCCGCGAAGGGCGCGGAGCCGGCCGGCACCCCGGTGGCCCGGGCGTACGTCTGCTCGCGCAGCTCCTCGAAGCTGACCGGCGTGCCCGCCAGCAGCTGCCGGGCCAGCTCCTCGTCGCTGTCGGAGAACCGGGGGTGGTCGATGCCGAGCGCGGCGGCGATCCGCCGGAAGATCTCGGTGTTCGGCAGCGCCTCGCCGGGCGCCCGGGTGACGGGCAGGTTCAGCGTCGTGTAGTGGTGGCCGTAGGACGAGTGCAGGTCGAGGTGCTCGGGCTGCATGGTGGCCGGCAGCACCACGTCCGCGTAGTCGCAGGTGTCGGTCCACCGCTGCTCCAGCACGACGGTGAACAGGTCGGCGCGGCGCAGGCCGGCGAGGAGCCGGGTCTGGTCCGGGGCGGTGGCGGCCGGGTTGGCGTTGAACACCACGAGCGAGGTCACCGGCGGGTCCGCCTCGCCGGTGAGCACGGTCGCCAGCCGGCTCATGTTCAGCTTCCGGGCCGGCGGGGCCGGCATGCCGGGCGGCCGGACCACCACGTCCTCGTCGATCGGGTGGTGCCCGCTCGTCGACACCAGCGCTCCGCCGCCCGGGTGCCGGAAGTCGCCGGTGACCAGCGGCAGCGCGCAGATGGCGCGGATCGCCTGGCCGGCGCCGTGGTGCCGTTGCAGGCCCAGGCCGACCCGGACGGCGGTGGGCCGGGTGGTGGCGATCCGGTCGCCGAGGCGGCGGACCACCTCGACGGGCAGGCCGCACTCGGCGGCGGCGCGCTCCACCGGCCACTCGTCGAGCCGGGCGGCCAGTTCCGGCCAGCCCACGGTGTGCGCGGCCAGCCACTCCTCGTCGGCCGCCCCCGCGTCGCGTACGTGCCGCATGAGGCCGAGGGCCAGGGCCGCGTCGGTGCCGGGCAGCGGTGCGACGTGCTCGTCGCTGCGGGCCGCGGTGTCGGTGCGCAGCGGGTCGACCGTGACCACGTACGCGCCGCGCTCCCGGGCCTGCTGCACGAACGGCCACAGGTGCAGGTTGGTGGCGAGCGGGTTGGCGCCCCAGAGCACGACGAGCCTGGCCGCCACGATCGACTCCGGCTCGAAGCCGACCGAGCCGCCGTAGATCGACTGCAACGCCGCCCGGGCCGCGCCCGTGCAGATGGTGGTGTCCAGCCGCGACGCCCCCAGGTGGGCGAAGAGCCGCTGGCCCATCGTCCAGCCCTGCACGTGGCCCATGGTGCCGGCGAAGTAGTAGGGCAGCACCGACTCCGGGCCGTCGCGGTCGATGCTCGCGCGCAGCCCGGCAGCCACCCGCTCCACCGCCTCCGCCCAGCTCGCCGGCCGGTAGGCGACCCGTCCGGCGCCCTTCGGGCCGGTGCGCACGTAGGGGGTGGTGAGCCGGTCGGGACCGTTGACCGCGTCGAGGTAGCGGTTGACCTTGCCGCAGAGCGCGCCCCGGGTGAACGGGTGGTCGCGGTCGCCGCGCAGCGCGACGGCCCGGCCGTCCTCGACGGTGAGCTGCCAGACGCAGGTGTCGGGACAGTCCAGCGGGCAGGCGCCGGGGTGGGTGGTGCGGGCCATGCGGCGAGCCTACCGAGCGGTGGGCCCGCCCGGTTCCCGCCGCGGCGGCCGGGCGGGTCAGCCGATCGGCCGCCAGTCCGGCCCGTCGGGCCGGCCGGTCGAGGTCAGCGCGGCGAGCATCACGCCCTCGACCTGCTCGGGCGTGAGGTGCTCCCGGCGGTCGGCGCCCGGCACGTAGGCGCCCCACGCCCGGCCGTCCGGCTCCTGCATGACGACGCCGACCGGATCGCGGTGGTCGCTCACGGCGGCGATGACCCCCCACGGCCGGCGGATGTGCACCTGCTGCTGGAGATCCGGGTCGAGTTCCCGCAGCCACCGCCGGACGGTCTCGCGGTCGTCCAGCTCGGCCGTCTCCGTCCGGGTGCGGAAGATCCCGTACGTGGTCAACAGCTCCGCGACGTCCTGCCGCGCCGAGTCCGGCCTGCCTAGCAGCTTTCCCAGCCATCCCATCCGGCCACTCCGTCCCGCGTCGGCGCCCGGCGTCCGGGCGTCAGGGCCGAAGTGCCCCGTGGCGGACCGGCGGCAAACCCGAGCCGGCGGCGCGCCGGCCGTCGGCGGGCCGCGCGTAGGGTCGCTCCCGATCATTCCCCGAGAGCCGAGGAGCACCGTGTCCGAGATCGACAAGGTCGCCTGGATCCGGATCGAGGACGGCCGGGTGCTGAGCACCCGGTCCCGGGGCAGGGACGTCTGGTACCTGCCCGGCGGCAAGCGGGAGGCCGGTGAGACGGACCTGGCCACGCTGGTCCGGGAGATCGCCGAGGAGCTGGACGTGGCGGTGGTGCCGGAGTCCGCCGTGCCGCTGGGTGTGTTCACCGCGCAGGCCCACGGCCACGGCGCCGGCACGCTGGTCCGGATGACCTGTTACGCCGCCGACTACCGGGGCACGCTGCGCCCGGCCAGCGAGATCGCCGAGCTGGCCTGGCTCGGCTACGCCGACCGGGACCGGGTCTCCCCGGTGGACCAGCTCATCTTCGACCACTTCCGGTCCCTCGGCGCGCTGCGCTGACCTCCGTGCTCAGGCCGGCAGCAGCCGGGCCAGGGCGCGCAGGGCGGTGCGGACCGTCCGGTCGTCGGCGCTGAGGCTGACCCGCAGGCCGGCCTGTGCGCCCCGCCGGGCCGCGAACTCGTCGGTGCCGGCGACCGCGACACCGCGCCGGCGGGCGAGGGCGGTGACCGCCTCGGCGTCGCGGTCGAGGCGTACCCAGGCGAACGGCGCCGGTCCGGGCGCCGCGACCCGGTCACCGAGCAGCTCCCGGGCGAGCGCGGCCCGGCCGGTCAGCTCGGCGGCGCGGGCGGCGGCGAGCTGGTGCGCGTGCCCGCCCAGCACCAGCTGGGTGGCGACCTCGGCGACCAGGGGAGCGGGCGCCCAGGCCAGGGCGCGGGCCGCGGCACGCAGCGGCTCCGCGAGGGACGGCGGGGCGTGCCGGTAGCCGATCCGCAGGCCCGGCGCGAGGGTCTTGGTGAGCCCGCTAAGGTGGACGGTCCGGGCGTGCCAGGCGGCCACCGGTGGCGGCCGGTCGGGCAGCAACGCGCCGAACGGGTCCTCCTCGATGACCACCAGGTCGCGGGCCGTGGCCACGGCGGCGAGCTCGCGGCGGCGCTCGGCGGGCACGGTGAGCCCGGTCGGGTTGTGCAGCGTGGGATGCAGGTGCAGGGCGGCGACCCGGCGGCGGGCGCAGAGCCGGTCGAGGGCGTCGGGGCGGGGGCCGGCCGCGTCGCTGGGCACGGTGGCCAGCTCGACGCGCAGCAGCCGGGCGGCGGCGAGCAGGCCGGGGTTGGTGAGCTCGGTGGTGACCACCACGTGGCGCGGCGGCGCGAACGCGGCGAGCGCGGCGGCCAGCCCGTGCTGCCCGCCGGCGGTCACCTCCACGTGGTCCGGCTCGGGCCGCCAGCCGGCGTGTGCCATCCACCGCGCGCCCGCGATCCGGTGCCGGACCGCGTCGGCGTCCTCCGCGCCGACCGCGTGCGGGTCGGCGGCGAGCCGGTGCAGGATCGGCGCGACGGCCCGGTGCACCGGCCCGTGGCCGGGTGGGTGCACGGCGGCCACGTCCAGCACGGGCGCCGCGCCGGCCGGCGCCGGGGCGGGCGCCGGGGCCACGAAGGTGCCCCGGCCCACCTCGCCGGTGAGCAGGCCGCGCCGCGCCGCCACCTGGTAGGCCCGCCCGACCGTGGCCACCGTGACGCCGAGCCGCCGGGCCAGGTCCCGCTGCGGCGGCAACCGGTCGCCGGGGCCGAGCCGGCCGGCCGCGATGTCGGCGCCGATCGCGTCGGCGAGCGCCAGGTAGCGCGGCCCGCTGCCGGCCAGCCCCGCCGGCTCCCAGATTGTCACCGTGACAATCTAGCCGCCGCGCGCCTCGCGCACCGCCGGATTGTCACCGTGACAATCGGCGCCGGCCGGTTGCCCGGGTACGCGCCGGACGCTGCCCCCATGACCGTCACCTCCACCGCCCTCTGGCGGCACGCCACCTTCCGCCGGCTCTGGCTCTCCGACGCGGTGAGCACCCTCGGCACGCACGTGACCACCGTGGCGCTGCCCCTGGCCGCGCTGACCGCGCTCGGGGCCGGCACCACCGGGGTCGCCGCGCTCACCGCCGCGACCACCCTGCCGTACCTGCTGCTGGGTGTCCCGGCCGGTGCGCTGGTGGACCGGCTGCCCCGCCGGGCCGTGCTGGTCGGCGCCGACCTGGCCCGGGCCGTGCTGCTGGCCAGCGTCCCGTTCGCCTGGGCGGCCGGGCTGCTGACCCTGGCCCAGCTCGTCGCCGTGGCGTTGCTGGCCGGCTGCGCCACCGTCCTGTTCGACGTCGCGTACTTCGCCGCAGTGCCGGCGGTGGTGCCCGCCGCCCGGCTGGCCGACGCCAACGCCCGCCTCGAGGCGACCCGCGCGGTCGGGCAGACCGCCGGCCCCGGCCTGGCCGGCGTGCTGGTCGGCGTCCTCGGCGCGCCGCTGGCCCTGCTGGTCGACGTCGCCAGCTTCGTCACCTCGGCGCTCTTCCTGGCCGGTACGCCCCGCCTCGCCCGGACCGCCGCGCCCGGCGCCGGCGGGCTGTGGCGGGACGCCGCCGGGGGGATCCGCTTCGTGTTCCGCGACCCGGTGGTGCGCGCGTTGACGCTCTGCTCCGGCCTCACCAACCTCTGGCACGCCGGCTTCCTCGCCATGCTGCTGGTCCACGCGGTACGCGAGCTGCGGCTGCCCGCCGCCACCGTGGGTCTGCTGGTCGCCGCCGCCAACGTCGGCTACCTGCTCGGCGCCGCGGTGGCCGGCCGGGCCCGGGCGAGGCTCGGCGTCGGCCGGGCGGTCACCGGCGCGGCGGTGCTCCAGGCCGGGGCGGCGCTGGTGCTCTGGCCGCACCCGGCCGGCATCGCCCTCGGGCTGGCCGTGAACGCCTTCGCCAGCGGGCTTTACAACGTCAACGCGGTCAGCCTTCGGCAGGCCGCCACCCCGCCCGCGCTGCTGTCCCGGATGACCGCCACGAGCCGGTTCGTCATCTGGGGGGCGATGCCGCTCGGCGCGGCGCTGGGCGGCGCGCTGACCGGGCTGCTCGGCGCGTCCGCGTACCTCGGGGTGGCCGCCGCGGGGATGGCCGCCGCGGCGCTGGTGACCCGCTGCTCGCCGGTCTGGCGTACCCGGGACTTCCCGGTTCCCCGGGCGGAGCCGGCGGACGCGGCGGTTCCCGCCGGGCGGTGACCGCACTGTGCCGCCGTTTGTCGTCGTCGGGCGCGGGTAACCGCGGGCGCGACGCTCCGGGCCGGCTCCGGCCGGGGGCTGTCGGATATCCGGCGGCGGCCGGCGACGACAGGAGTGCGGCTGTGCGGTTTCCCCGATTCGTCGAGGCGGTGTCCCGCCGTGCCGAGCTGCCCACCGAGCAGGCCGCCATGATCTCCCGAGCGGTGTTGCAGACCCTCGCCGAGCGGATCACCACCACCGAGTCGGCGGACCTGGCCGCGCAGCTGCCCGACGAGGTCGGGAGCTATCTCGCCGGGCCGGGCGAGGGCGGCGCGACGGGCGGGTCGGTCGCCTTCCTGTACCGGGTCGCGGAGCGGGCCGGAGTGGGCCCGGCGGTCGCCGAGGTGGGCACCCGCGCGGTGCTCGAGACCCTGCGGGAGACGGTGACGGTCGGCGAGTTCGAGGATCTCGTGGCGCAGCTACCCAAGGGGTTCGACGCGATGGTCGACCCGATCCCGCGGCCACCGTACGATGTGTAGGCAGGCTCCCCGAGACCCGGGTTGAGCTGCGGCGACGAGGCCGTTGCTGTGGAAAATCTACGGCCAGGAAATATTTTCACCGTAAAATAACTCGTGAGTAGCCGCTTACGCCGTAAATCGTCTACGCGCTAGAGGGATGATCGGACGAATTCCTCCGGCCGAGCTTCCACGTGTTGTCATCCCTTCGGTCTTACCTCCGTCAATGCCCTCCCCATCGACACATCGAGCTCTATTCTGCATCCAATGTGAAGTCCTGGGGGGGATCATGATCACATTCACCGAACGCTGCGCGCCTGCCGTCGACGGGGAACACACAGCCCGCTGACATGGCACAGCCGATGATCATCAATCGTTTCGGCGAGATCGCGGCGCGTCACGGTGATCGCAAGGCCCTTCTCGGTGAGACCCACGAGGTCGCCTACGCCGAGCTGGCCGCGATGGCCGGTGGACACGCGGCTGCGCTCGTCGCCGCCGGCGTGCGGCCCGGCGACCGGGTCGCCCTGCTCACCGCCCACGGCGCCCCGACCGTCGCGGCGCTGCTCGGCGCCCTCGCCGCGGGCTGCGCGTACGTGCCGCTGGACCCGGGTTTCCCGGTCGACCGGCTGCGCCACATGCTCGCCGCCGCCGGGGTCACCGCCCTGGCCTGCGCAGCCGAGCACCGCGAGCTGGCCCGGGATCTCGCCGACGGGCGGACCGTGCTGCCGCTCGACCGGGTGTCGCCCGCGCCGCTGCGGCCCGTCCCGGTCGACCCGGACGCGCTGGCGTACGTGCTGTTCACCTCCGGCTCGACCGGGGTGCCCAAGGCTGTGGGGCAGACCCACCGCAACCTGGCGCACGTCGTCGACAACCAGATCGCCGCGCTGGGGATCGGCCCGGCCGACCGCCTCAGCCTGCTCGCCTCGTTCAGCTTCGACGCCGCCATCCCCGACCTCTACCCGGCGCTGCTCACCGGCGCCGCGGTGGTGCCGGTGGACCTGCGCCGCCAGGGGCTCGCCCACGCCGTGGCGCAGCTCGACCGGCACCGGGCCACCGTGCTGCACTGCACCCCGACCGTCTACCGCTACCTGCTCGACACCCTCGGCGACCGGCGCCTCGACGCGGTGCGGGTGGTGCTGCTCGGCGGCGAGCAGGCCACGTACGCCGACGCGGCCCGCGGCCGGGACCGGTTCGCTCCCGACTGCCGGCTGGTCAACGGCTACGGCGCCACCGAGATGACCTTCGTGGCCCGGCACGTGCTCCCGCTGTCCACGCTGGACCCGGCCCTCGCCGGCCCGCTGCCGATCGGCACCGCGTTCCCCGGTTACCAGGTCGACCTGGCCCCGGACACCGGCGAGCTGGTGGTCCGCAGCCGGCACCTCGCCCCCGGCTACCTCAACCAGGACAGCGACCGGTTCACCGTGGACGCCGACGGGGTGCGCGCGTACCGCACCGGCGACCTCGGCCGGCGGCTGCCCGGCGGCGAGCTGGTCTGCCTGGGCCGGCTCGACCGGCAGGTCAAGGTGCGCGGGCACCGGGTCGAGCTGACCGAGATCGAGGCCGTGCTCGCCGCCCAGCCCGGCGTCGCCGGGGTACGCGCCATCGCCCGCGACGGCGAGCTGCTGGCGTACGCCCGGCCGGCCGGCGACCGCCCCGACCCGGCCGCGCTGCGCGCCGCGCTCGCCGCCGCGCTGCCCGGGTACGCGCTGCCCCGCGCGGTCGTGGTGCTCGACGAGTTCCCGCTCACCGTCACCGGCAAGGTCGACGAGCGGGCGCTGCCCGACCCCGACGTGCCGGCCGGGGAGGCGCCGGCCACCGACACCGAGCGGGCCGTGCACGACGTCTGGTGCGAGGTGCTCGGCCGGCCGGCGGTGGGCCGCACCGACAGCTTCTTCGATGTCGGCGGGCAGTCCCTGCTGCTGGGCCGGGTGCAGCAGCGGCTCGCCGAGCGGTTCGGCGTGCGCCTGCCGATGCTGCGCCTCTTCGACCACCCGACGGTGGCCGCCCAGGCGGCGCTGCTCGACGCCCCGCCGGAGGCGGTCCGCGCCCCGGTGCTGCCCGCGCCCGTGGCGCCCACCGCGGCGGCCCGCGAGTACACCGGCGACGAGATCGCCGTGGTCGGCCTCGCCGGCCGGTTCCCGGGCGCCCCCGACGTGGACACGTTCTGGTGGAACCTGTGCACGGGCGTCGACTCCATCCACGAGCACACCGACGAGGAGCTGGCCGCCCTGGGCGTCGGGCCGGGGCTGCGCGCGGACCCCCGCCACGTGCGGGCCGTCGGCCGGCTCGACGGGGTCGCCGACTTCGACGCGGAGTTCTTCTCCTTCGCCGCCGACGAGGCCGCCCGGACCGACCCGCAGCACCGGCTCTTCCTGGAGACCGCCTGGGAGGCCCTGGAGGACGCCGGGCACGACCCGGAGCGGTTCCCCGGCCTGGTCGGCGTCTACTCGGCCACCTCCGCCAACCGCTACTTCCTGTTCCACCTCATGGACAACCCGGCCGTGGTCGGCGACGTCGACCCGGACGACTGGGAAGCGCGGCTGATCGGCCGGCAGTTCACCGACCACCTGCCCGGGCAGGTGGCCTACCGGCTCGGGCTCACCGGGCCCGCCCTGGCCGTGCAGAGCGCCTGCTCCAGTTCGCTGGTCGCGGTCTGCCTCGCCGCGCAGAGCCTCGCCGACTACCAGTGCGACCTGGCGCTGGCCGGCGGGGTGACCGTCACGTGGCCCCGGCACCGGCACACCCCCGGCGGGCTGGCCTCCCCGGACGGCCGGTGCCGCGCCTTCGACGAGGGCGCCAACGGCTCCGGCTTCGGCTCGGGCGCCGGGGTGGTCGCGCTGCGCCGGCTCGCCGACGCGCAGGCCGACGGCGACCGGATCTACGCCGTCCTGCCCGGCTGGGCGGTCACCAACGACGGGGCGGACCGCGCCGGCTTCGCCGTGCCCGGGCCCGCCGGGCAGGCCGCCGCCGTGGCCAACGCGCTGGCCACCGCCGAGGTGGCGCCGGGGGAGGTCCGCCTCGTCGAGGGGCACGGCAGCGGCACGCCGCTCGGCGACGCAATCGAGGTCGCCGCGCTGCACGAGGTGTACGCGGGCGCCGCCCCCGCCGAGACCTGCGCGCTCGGGTCCGTGAAGACCAACATCGGCCACCTCGACGCGGCCGCCGGCATCGCCGGGCTCATCAAGGCGGTGCTCGCGGTGCGGCACGGGGTGATCCCGCCGAACCTGTACTTCACCCGCCCGCACCCGGAGATCGACCTGACAGCCGGCCCGTTCTACGTGCCCACCAAGGCGCGGGACTGGCCCGAGGGCCCCCGCCGGGTGGCCGGGGTCAGCGCCTTCGGGCTCGGCGGCACCAACGCGCACGTCGTGGTGGAGCAGCCGCCGCCGGCCGAACCGGCCGACCCACCCGGCGCCGGGCCGTGGCTGCTGCCGGTGTCGGCGCGTACCCCAGCGGCGTTGCGGGCCGCGCTGGCCCGCCTGCGGGCCCACCTGGGCGGCGACGCCCCGGCGTTGCCCGCGGTGGCCGCCACGCTGGCGCTCGGACGGCGGGCCTTCGCCCACCGGGCCGCGGTGGTCGCCACCGACCTGCGGGGCGCGCTGGCCGGCCTGGACGAGCTGCTGGACACCGGCGCCCGGATCGCGGGCGGGGGTGGCCTGCTCCGCGAACTGGCGGCCGACTGGGTCGCCGGGCGGGACGTCGACTGGGACGCCCTGCATCCCGAGGGCACGGTCCGGCGCACCGGGCTGCCCACCTACCCGTTCCAGCGCCAGCGGTACTGGATCGACCCCGTGCAGAAAGGTCCGCGGTGAACTGGTTCGTCTCCGCCGGAAGCCGACCCCAGGCTCCGGTGCGGTTGTTCTGCCTGCCCTACGCCGGTGCCGGCGCCAGCGCGTTCCGGCGCTGGCAGGAGGCGATCGGCCCGGACGTCGAGGTGCTGCCGGTGCAGTTGCCCGGCCGGGAGAACCGGATCAGCGAGGATCCGCGCTTCGACGTCGCCGAGGTGGCCGGGGCCGTCGCGGCCCGGGCCGACCGCCCGTACGCCATCTACGGCCACTCGATGGGCGGCCGGCTCGGCTTCGAGGTGGTCCGCGAGCTGCGCCGGACCGGCGCGCCGCTGCCGCTGCGGCTCTACGTCGGCGGCGCCCGCGCCCCGCACGTCACCGCGCCGGGCCCCTTCGACGGGCTGTCCCGCGCCGGCGACGACGAGCTGCTGCGCCGGCTCGCCGACGGCGGCGGGCTCCCCGCCGAGTTCTTCGACCACCCGGAGCTGGTGGAGCTGCTGCTGCCGCTGCTGCGGGCCGACTTCGGCCGGGTCGACGACTACCGGTACGTGCCCGGCGAGCCGCTGCCGCTGCCGATCGTCGCGTTCCACGGCCGGGACGACCGGGCGGTCAGCCGCGCGCAGCACGCCGCCTGGGCCGAGCACACGGCCGCCGGGTTCACCCTGCACGAGCTGGCCGGCGGCCACTTCTTCCTGCACGACCAGCTCCCCGGGCTGCTCGCGCTGATCCGCGCCGACCTCAGCGGGGCGCTCGGCGCCGCGACCACCCGCACCGGCGCGCCGGCCGCGGGCACGGACCCGGTGCGCACCGCCGGCCGCGGGACCGCCGGCGGTGGGCACCGGGTGCCGCTCGGCGACACCGCCTGGTCGGTGTGGCGTGACGCGATCCTGCGCACCACCGGCTTCCCGGCCGACGGCCTGGACCTGTTCGCCGCGCCCCGGGCCGCCGCGGCGGCCGACGAGCTGCTGGCCACCGGCAGCGGCGAGGACCGGTACGACAAGGAGTTCGACGAGGCGGTCCGCGCCGCCGCGCAGCGGATCAACGAGCTGGCCGAGAATCCGCTGCTGCGCGAGGCGGTCACCTGGCAGAACCGCGGCGCCCTGGTCGCGCTGGACGGGCTGGCCCGGGGCGGCGCCGACGCGGCCCGCAACGTGCGGCGGCGGGACCGCGAGCGGGCGCTGCTCAAGTACTGGCAGCGCTACTGCGGCAAGAACGAGACGGTCGGCTTCTTCGGCCCGAGCTGCTGGGTGACCGTCGACCCCGGCCAGCCGGAGATCGCCCGGATCCGCCCGGGCGCCGGGCTGACCCGCCGGCGCTGGGTCTGGTTCGAGTCCTGGGCGCTCGCCGCGTACGCCGAGCGGATCGGCGCGGACCTGGCCGTGCGCCGGTGGTGGCCGCCGGTGCTGCGCCCGCACCTCGCCGTGCGGGACCGGACCGTGCTGCGCCCCGGCCGGCCGCCGCTGGCGCTGACCCCGGTGGAGGCGGCGCTGCTCGCCGCCGCCGACGGTCACCGTTCCGCCGCCGACCTGGTGGCCGACCCGGCCATCGGGCTGCGCCGCCCCGAGGACGGTTACGCGCTGCTCGACCGGCTGGTCGAGCGGGAGCTGATCAGCTGGGACGCGGCGCTGCCGGTGAGCCCGGACGCCGAGGCGGTGCTGGCGGACCGGATCGCGGCGATCGGCGACGAGGCCGCCCGGGGCGCCGCGCAGACGGGGTTCGACCGGCTGCGCGCCGCCCGGGACGCGGTGGCCGAGGCGGCCGGCGACCCGGTGCTGCTGCGGCCCGCCCTGGACGCCCTCGACGCCACCTTCACCGAGCTGACCGGGGTCCCGGCCGTGCGCCGGGCCGGCCAAATGTACGCGGGCCGGACCATCTGCTACGAGGACACCGCCCGCGACCTGGACGTGGTCTTCGGCGCGCCGCTGCTGGCCGAGCTGGCCGCCCCGCTGGACGTGCTGCTGCGCGCCGCCCGGTGGATGGCGAACGCCCTCGCCGAGGCGTACGACGACGTGTTCCGGGGGCTCTACGAGGAGCTGCGCGCCGAGACCGGCGACGGTCCCGTGGCGCTGGCCGACCTGTGGTTCCTGGCTCAGGGCCTGTTCTGGGGCGGGGGCGAGCGGCCGGTCGACGCGGTCGCCGCCGACTTCGCCGCCCGCTGGGCCGGGCTGTTCGGGCTGGACGCGCTGCCACCGGGCGCCACCGACGTGCGGCTGCGCGTGGCCGACCTGGCCGACCGGGTCGACGCGGTCTTCCCGGGCGCCCGGGCGACCTGGTCCAACGCCGTCATGCACAGTCCCGACCTGCAGATCTGCGCCCCCGACGCGGCGGCGCTGGCCCGGGGCGACTTCACCGTGGTGCTCGGCGAGCTGCACGCCGCCTGGTCCTCGTTCGACTGCGCGGTCTTCACCCCCTCCCATCCGGAGGTGGAGCGGCTGCGCGCCGCGCTGGCCGAGGACATGGGCGAGCGCCGGGTGCGGCTGCTCTTCCCCAGCGAGTGGCCGCGCCGGACCAGCCGCACCTCCGAGTCGCTGACCGGGCCCACCGACCGGCACCTGGCCTTCCAGGACGCGCCGGGCGGGGAGCCGGGCCGGGTGCTGCCCACCGTGGACCTCACCGTCGGCGAGGTCGACGGCCGGCTCGTCGCCACCGCCTCCGACGGGCAGCGGTGGCCGCTCACCGAGGTCTTCGCCGAGCTGCTCAGCGCGCACGCGGTCGACGGCTTCAAGCTGGTCGCCGCCGCGCCGTACACGCCCCGGATCACCCTCGACCGGCTGGTGGTGGCCCGGCAGACCTGGCGGACCACCGTGGGGGAGAGCGGCCTGGCGTCGGCCACCGGCGAGCGGCGGCGCTTCCTGGCCGTACGGGACTGGCGACGCCGGCTCGGCGTGCCCGAGCAGGTCTACGTCAAGCTCGGCACCGAGACCAAGCCGTGCTTCGTGGACCTGTCCAGCCCGGCCTTCGCCAACATGTTCTGCGCCATGGTCCGGGCCGCCCGGGTCGACGGCGGCGACGGGGTCTCGCTCACCGTCAGCGAGATGCTCCCGACCAGCGACCAGGCCTGGGTGCCCGACGGCGCCGGCCGCCGCTACTTCAGCGAGCTGCGCCTGCACATCGTGGACACCCAGGGGACGGAGAACCGATGAGCCACCTGCTGCCGCTGGGGGAGACCGGCTGGTCGGTCTGGCGGGACACGGTGGTGCGGACGGCCGGATTCCCGGCCGCCGGGCTGGACCGGTTCGCCGCCCCGGAGGCCGCCGCCGCGGCCGACGCCCTGCTCGCCGGGGAGGGCGCCCGCGAGGTCTTCGAGAAGGCGCTGGAGGAGGCGGCCACCGAGAGTTCCGCGGCGGCGCTCGACGTGGCCGCCGACCCGCTGCTGCGCGAGGCGGTCACCTGGCAGAACCCCGACATGCTCGTCGCCCTCGACGGGTTGCTGCGCACCGACCCGGCGGTCCGCAACAGCCGGCGCCGCAAGCGGGAGATGGGCCTGCTGCGGTACTGGCAGCGGTACTGCGGCAAGGCCGAGACCATCGGGTTCTTCGGGCCGGTCTGCTGGGGCACCCTCGAACCGGAGACCGCCACCTCCCGGGTCGCCCCCGGCGCGGGCCTGGTCCGCCGCCGCCGGGTCCACTTCGAGGCGTGGGCGCTGGCCGCGTACGCCGACCGGCTCGGCGCCGACCTGGCGGTGCGCCGCTGGTGGCCGCCGGCCCGGCCGCCGCACCTGACCGTGGCCGGGAACACGCTGCACCGGCCGCTGCACCCGCCGGTCGAGCTGTCCCCGGTGGAGGCCCGGCTGCTCGCCGCCGCCGACGGCCGCACCCCGGCCACCGAGCTGGTCGAGCGCTTCCGGGCGGCCGGCGACCTGCGGTCGGCCGACGACGGCTACCTGCTGCTCGACCGCCTCGTCGAGCGGGGCCTGCTCGCCTGGGACGCCGCCCTGCCCACCAGCCCGGCGGCGGAGCGGGTGCTGGCCGGGCGGCTCGCCGCGATCGGTGACCCGGCCGCCCGGGCGGCGGCCGAGGCGGGCCTGGACCGGCTCCGCGCGGCCCGCGACGCGGTGGCCGCCGCGGCCGGCGACCCGGACCGGCTCGGCGCCGCGCTGGCCGCGCTGAACAGCGAGTTCACGGCGGTCACCGGGACCGCCGTGACCCGGCACGCCGGCCAGATGTACGCCGGCCGCACGCTGGTCTACGAGGAGACCGACCGCGACCTGGACGTCCGGGTGGGCGCGGCGGTGCGCGAGGCACTGGCCGACCCGCTCGCCGTGGTGCTGACCGCGGCCCGCTGGCTGACCGCCGAGGTCGGCGCGGCGTGCACGGCGGTCGTCGCCGACCTGCACGCCGAACTGGCCGAGGACGGCCCGGTCCGGCTCGCCGACGTGTGGGCGCCCGCCCAGGGGCTGCTGCTCGCCCCGGACGGTCCGCTCCAGCGCGCCGCCGCCGGGCTGACCGCCCGCTGGCGGGAGCTGTTCGGGCTGGCCGACCTGCCGCCCGGGCAGGCCGAGCTGACCCTGCGCAGCGCCGACCTGGCCGCCCGGGCCGCGGAACTCTTCAGCTGCGACGGTCCCGGCTGGCCGTCCGCCCGCATCCACAGCCCCGACGTGCAGATCGCCGCCGCCGACCTCGACGCGCTCAACCGGGGCGAGTTCCTGCTGGTCCTCGGCGAGCTGCACCCGGGCCTGAGCACCTTCGACAGCGCCGTGCTCACCCCGTTCCACCCGGACCCGGCGGTGCTGCGCGCCGGCTTCGACGCCGACCTCGGGCCGGTCCGGCTCCGGGTGGTCTACCCGGCCAACTACCCGCGCCTGACCACCCGGACCACCTGGGAGCTGACCGGCCCGCAGGACCGGCAGATCGGCATCGACACCGCCCGGGGCGCCGACCTCGACCGCCTCGTCCCGGCCACCGACGTGCGGATCGAGCGTGCCGGCGCCGCCTTCGACGCGGTCTTCCCCGACGGGCGGCGGTGGCCGCTCACCGAGGTGTTCGGCAACCTGTTCGCCGCGCTGCTGCTGGACAGCTTCAAGCTGCTCGACCCGGCCCCGCACATGCCCCGCATCACCATCGACCGGCTGGTCGTGGCCCGGCGCACCTGGCGCACCACGGTCGGGGAGTCCGGCCTGGCCGGTACGACCGGTGACGCCGAGCGCTACCTCGCGGTGCGCCGCCTGCGGCAGCGGCTCGACCTGCCCGAGCGGGTCTTCGTGAAGATCGGCACCGAGGTCAAGCCCTGCTACGTGGACCTGACCGGCCCGCTGCACGCCCGGTCGCTCTGCGCCATGGTCGACGCCGCCGCCCGCACCGGCCCCGACGTCTCCGTGGTGGTCACCGAACTGCTGCCCGACCCGGCCCGGTCGTGGATCACCGACGCGCAGGGCCGCGGCTACGTCAACGAACTCCGCCTCCAGATCACCGACCCAGCCGAGCACCGGGGAGACCACGGGTGACCGACATCCTGACCGTCAGCGCCGCGTACGGGGCGGACCTGCCCTGGCCCGACGCCACCCTGGCCGACCTGATCGCCGCGCAGGCCGCCCGCACCGCCGACGCCGTGGCGGTGCGCCAGTGGGACACCCGGCTGACCTACCGGCAGCTCGTCGACCGGGCCGCCGGGGTGGCCGCCGCCCTGCGCGAGCGCGGCGTCGTCCCCGGTGACCGGGTCGGGGTCTGCGGCGCGCGTACCCCCGACCTGGTGGTGACCGTGGTCGGTGTGCTGCTGGCCGGCGCCGCGTACGTGCCACTGGAGCCGGGCGGCCCGCGCGAGCGGCTGCGCGAGATCGCCCGGGACGCCGGGGTCCGGGTGGTCGTCGGCGACGCCGCGGCGGCCGAGTTCGGCGACGAGCCCGGCGTCGAGACGGTCGGGCTGCCCGGCCCGGCCCCCCTCGTCCCCTGCCCGGCGCGTCCCGGCGACCCGGCGTACGTGCTGTTCACCTCCGGCTCCACCGGGCGGCCCAAGGGGGTGCTCACCACCCACCGCAACGCCGTCGAGTTCGTCACCGGCGTCGTGGCGCTGACCGGCGCCGACGCCTCGGTACGCAGCCTGGGGATCGCCTCGCTCGGCTTCGACGCGGCCACCATGGACCTGTTCGTGCCCCTGCTGCTCGGCGGCGCGGTGCAGCTGCTGGGCGCCGACGACCGCACCGACCCGGTGCGGCTGGCCCGGTTCCTCGCCGTACACGAGGTGACCTGGGGCTTCATCACCCCGACCGTGCTCGCCCTGCTCGACCCGGCGGAGCTGCCGACCTGGCGGGTGCTGCTCTGCGGCGGCGAGGCGGTCCCGGCCGCGCTGGTCGCCCGCTGGGCCCCCGGCCGGCGCTTCCTCAACGGCTACGGCCCCACCGAGACCACGGTGCTGGCGGTCAGCGGCGACCTCACCCCCGCCGACACCGACCCGGTGCCGATCGGCCGGCCCCTGCCCAACCACCGGGCGTACGTGGTGGACGCCGACCTGCGCCCGGTGCCGCCGGGCGAGACCGGCGAGCTGCTGATCGGCGGGCCCGGCCTGGCGGACGGCTACCTCAACCGGCCCGGGCTCACCGCCGAGCGGTTCGTCCCCGACCCGTTCGGCGACCGGCCCGGGGAGCGGCTCTACCGCACCGGCGACCTGGTGCGGCAGGCGCCCGACGGCCGGATCGTCTACCTGGGCCGGGCCGACCGGCAGGTGAAGGTGCGCGGCCAGCGGATCGAGCTGGGCGAGGTCGAGGCCGTGCTGGCCGGGCACCCCGGCGTCGACCGGGTCGCCGTGGAGGCGGCGCCCGGCCCGGCCGGCACCGAGCTGGTCGCCTTCCTCACCCCCGCGGACGCGCCCGGCGACGAGGCGCTGCGGGCGTACGCCGGGCCCCGGCTGACCACCGCGATGCTGCCGGCCCGGACGGTGCGGCTGGCCGCGCTGCCGGTCAGCCCGACCAGCGGCAAGCTGGACCGGGCGGCGCTGCGCGCGCTCGCCGCGGCCGCACCCGAGGCGGCCGAGGAGACCGACGGCGGCGACCCGGTGGAGGCGGCGGTCCGGCGGCTCTGGACCCGGCTGCTCGGCGCGAACCCCGGCCCGGACAGCGACTTCCTGGCCGCCGGCGGCAACTCCATCGCCGCCATGCGGCTGGTCGCCGCGCTCCGCGCCGAGCTGGGCCGGCGGGTCGACACGCGGGTGCTGTTCACCGACCGGACCTTCGCGGCGCTGGTCGACCGGGTACGCGCCGCCGACCCCGCCGACGGCGACGCGCTGACCACCGGCAACCCGCCCACCCTCTCCCCGCCGCAGCGGCGGCTCTGGTTCATGGACCAGCTCGCCCCGTCCAGCGCGCCCTACAACATCGCGGTGGCGCACCGCCTGCACGGGCCGCTGGACACCGCCGCGCTGGGCGCCGCGCTGCGGGCCGTGGCCGAGCGGCACGACGTGCTGCGCTGGCGGATCCCGCAGACCGGCGGGGTGCCGTACGCGGTCCGCGAGGAGCCGACCGACGTGGCCGTGCCGGTGGTCGACCTGACCGGCGCCGCCGACGCCGAGGCGGAACTGGCCACCATGCTCGCGGCCGGCGCGGGGCACACGTTCGACCTGGCCACCGGGCCGCCCTGGCAGGTGACCGTCTACCGCCTCGCCCCCGACATCCACGTGCTCGCGATCACCCTGCACCACGCGGTCTTCGACGGCTGGTCCGAGGCGCTGCTCTACGACGAGCTGGCCGCCGCGTACGCCCGGGTGGTCGCCGGTGCGCCTCCGGCCGGGCCGCCGCTGCAGGCCACGTACGCCGACTACGCGGTCTGGCGGGCGGAGCGGGACCGCCGCCGCGGCGCGGCCGACCTGGCCTGGTGGACCGACCACCTGGCGGGCGCCCCGACCGTGCTGGACCTGCCGCGCGACCGCCCCCGCCCGGCGGTGCAGACCTACGCCGGCGTGGAGGCCGCCGTGCGGCTCACCGAGGCCGCCGACCGGGCGGTGCGCGACCTGGCCGCCCGGCGCGGCACCACCGTGGCGGCCGTGCTGCTGGCCGGCTTCGGCGAGCTGCTGCACCGGCTCACCGGCGCCGACGACCACGTGCTCGGCGCGATCGTCGCCGACCGGCGGCTGGCCGCCTTCGACGACGTCATCGGCTTCTTCATCGACACGGTGCCGGTGCGGGTCCGCACCGGCGGGGCGAGCTTCGCCGAGCTGGTCGACCGGTGCGCCGCCGAGCTGCACGCCGTCACCGAGCACCCGGGCGCGCCGCTGGAACGGATCGTCGAGGCGCTCGGCGTCGGCCGGGACACGTCCCGCGCCCCGCTCGTGCAGGTGCTGTTCAACGTGCTCAACTTCGTCCCGCCCCGGCTCGCGCTGACCGGCCTGACGGTCGAGCCGGCGCCGGTGCCGAAGCCCGGCTCGCCGTTCGACATCACCGTCTACGTGGTGGAACGCGACGGCCGGGCCGGGGTCGAGGTGGTGCACAACCCGGACCTGTTCGACGCCGCCCGGATCGAGGCGCTCCTGGCCGACCTGGCCGACCTGGTCGGCGCCCTCGCGGCCGACCCGGACGCGCCCACCGACCGGGTCGCCCCCGAGCTGCCGCGCCCGGCGGTACGGGTGGCGGCGCTCGGCGCCATGACCGTGGCCGCCGCCGAACCGGCCCGGGCCCCGCTGCCCACCGGGCCGGACGCGCTCACCGCCACCGAGGAGCTGATCGCCGGCATCTGGCGGGACGTCCTCGGCCGGGACCGGGTCGGCGTCGCCGACAACTTCTTCGACATCGGCGGCCACTCGATGGCCCTCGCCGCGGTGCACGCCCGGCTAACCGAGGCCACCGGCCGCTCCCTCACCATGCTCGACCTGTTCCGCCACCCCACCGTGCGGGCCCTCGCCGCCAGCCTCGACGGCGCCGCCGACCGGCCGGAACTGGCCCGCGCCGCGCTGCGCGCGGCCGCCCGGCGTGGCCGGGCCCGCCGTACCCCACCCCGACGACCGAACCAGCCGTGACGCCGTAACCCCTCCCCGACGCACCGCGTGAGCTAAGGACAACCCGATGCAGAACGACATTCCCACCACCGACGACGGCATCGAACCGATCGCGATCGTCGGGCTCGCCGCCCGCCTACCCGGCGCGGGCGACGTCGACGAGTTCTGGCGCAACCTGGTCGACGGCGTCGAGTCGGTGACCGAGCTGACCCGCGAGGAGCAGATCGCCCGCGGCGCCACCCCAGAGGAGGTCGACGACCCCGGCTGGGTGAACCGCGCCCCGCTGGTCGACGGCTACGACGAGTTCGACGCCGGCCTGTTCGGGATGACCGCCCGCGAGGCCGAGATCACCGACCCGCAGCACCGCCTCTTCCTGGAGACCTGCTACACGGCCCTGCAGGACGCCGGCTACGACCCGGCCCGCTACGACGGCGCGGTCGGCGTCTACGCCGGCACCGGCGGCAACACCTACCTGCACCGCAACGTGCTGCGCAACAAGCGGGTCGGCGGCAGCCCGCACGGCGCCGTCTCGCTGGCCACCGGCAACTCGCCGAACTACGTGGCCACCAACGTCTCCTACCGCCTCGACCTGCGCGGCCCCAGCCTGACCGTGCACACCGCCTGCTCCACCTCGCTGGTGGCGTTCCACCTGGCCTGTGAGGCGCTGCGCAACGGCGAGTGCGACATGGCCCTGGCCGGCGGGGTCAACATCGAGCTGCCGCACATCGGCTACCTCGGCATGGACGGCTTCACCTCCCCGGACGGCCGCTGCCGCCCGTTCGACGCCGGAGCCAACGGCACGGTCTGGGGCAGCGGCGTCGGGGTCACCCTGCTCAAGCGCCTCTCCGACGCGATCGCCGACGGCGACACCATCCGTGCCGTGGTGCTCGGCAACGCCATCAACAACGACGGCGCCGGCAAGGTCGGCTTCACGGCCCCCAGCATCGACGGGCAGATGGAGGCGGTCGCCCAGGCGGTCGGCCTGGCCGGCATCGACCCGCGCACCATCAGCTACGTCGAGGCGCACGGCACCGGCACGGCGCTCGGCGACCCGATCGAGATCGCCGCCCTCTCGGCGGTGTACACGAAGGACACCGAGGACCGGGGCTGGTGCGGCATCGGCTCGGTGAAGTCCAACATCGGCCATCTCAGCCAGCCCTCCGGCATCGTCAGCGTCATCAAGACGGTGCTGGCCATGGAGCACGGCCTGATCCCGCCGACGATCAACTACGAGACCCCGAACCCGGGCATCGACTTCGCCGACACCCCCTTCTACGTGGCGAACACGCTGACCAAGTGGGACACCGACGGCGGTCCCCGGCGTGCCGGGGTCAGCTCGTTCGGCATCGGCGGCACCAACGCGCACGTGGTGCTGGAGGAGGCGCCGGCCGGGTACCGGACCGAGCGGCGGGTCCGCCCCGCGCACCTGCTCCAGGTCTCGGCGAAGACCCCGACCGCGCTGGACACCGCGGTCAAGCGCCTCGCCGACCACCTGGAACATGGCAGCGGAGGCGGCGCCGACCTGTTCGGGGCCGCCGGAGGCGGCGCGGGGCTGCTCGCCGACGTCGCACACACGCTGCGGGTCGGCCGCCAGCAGTACGCGCACCGCGCCGCCGTCGTCGCCGGCGACCTGCCGTCCGCGGCGGCCGCCCTGCGCGACAAGCGCAAGGCGCACCGGGGCGCCGTCGACGGCCCCGCCCCGCGGGTGGCCTTCCTGTTCAGCGGCCAGGGCTCCCAGTACGCCGGCATGGGCGCCGAGCTGTACGCCGAGGACCCGGTGTTCGCGGCCGCCGTGGACGAGTGCGCCGAGCTGCTCCGCCCCGAGCTGGGCCTGGACATCCGGGACCTGATCCTCGGCCGCGACCCGGAGGCGGGGGAGAAGCTCACCGAGACCCGCTACACCCAGCCCGCCCTGTTCACCGTCGAGTACGCCCTCGCCACCGCCTGGCAGCGGGCCGGGGTCGCCCCGGCCGCGATGCTGGGCCACTCCATCGGCGAGTACGTGGCCGCCACCGTGGCCGGCGTGCTCACCCTCCCCGACGCGCTGCGGGTGGTGGCCGCCCGCGGCCGGCTCATGCACTCGCTGCCGGCCGGTTCGATGCTCGCCGTGACGCTGGACGAGTCGGCCGTCGCCGACCGGCTGCCCGAGGGCCTGTCGGTGGCCACCGTCAACGGCCCGGGCACCTGCGTGGTCGCCGGCGAGACCGCGCTGGTCGAGCAGTTCGCCGCGGGCCTGGGCGGGAAGAACAAGTCCAAGCTGCTGCGCACCTCGCACGCCTTCCACTCGCCGATGATGGACCCGATCCTCGACGAGTTCACCGCGCTCATGGCGAGCGTGCCGCTGCGCCCGCCGGCCGTCCCGTTCCTGTCCAACGTGACCGGCACCTGGATCACCGACGCCCAGGCCACCGACCCCGCGTACTGGGCCGCGCACCTGCGCCGGCCGGTCCGCTTCGGCGACTGCGTGGCCACGCTGCTGGCCGAGGGCACCTGGGCGCTGGTCGAGTGCGGCCCGGGCCGCCAGCTCGCCAACCTGGCCCGGATGCAGGTCGCCAAGGCCTCCGAGGCGCAGCGGAAGCTGACCCCGCTGGCCAGCCTGCCCGGGCCGGGCGAGAACACCGGCGACCTGGCCACCCTGCTCGGCAGCGCCGGCGCGCTCTGGTGCGCCGGGGTGCCGGTCACCCTGGCCGCCGACCCCGACGCCCGGCGGGTGCCGCTGCCCACCTACCCGTTCGAGCGGCGCCGCTACTGGGTCGACCCCGACCCGGTGGAGCATGCTGCGGCCCCGGTCGAGACCGGCCCCCGGCCGCTGCCGGAGTGGTTCGCGGTGCCGGTGTGGCGGCAGGCCGCCCCGGCGCGGACGGTCGACCCGCTGGGCCGATGCCTCGTGCTGGCCGACGGCCCGCGCGGGGACGCGCTCGTCGCGGCGTTGCGCGCCGCCGGCGACGACCCCGTCGAGGTACGCGCCGGCGACGCCTTCGCCGCCACGGCCACCGGCTTCCGGCTGCGCCCCGGCGTCCGCGAGGACCACGAGGCGCTGGTCGCCGCGCTCGGCGCCGACCTGCCCCGCCGCATCGTGCACGCGTACGCCCTCGACGGCGAGCCGGCCGGCACCGACATCGCCGCGGCCTGGGCCGCCCAGGATCGGGGCTTCTTCAGCGCGCTGCACCTGGTGCAGGCGCTCGCCGGCGCCGGCCTGACCGCCGACGAGGCAGGCGTCCGCCTCGACCTGGTCACCGCCGGCATCGGCGACGTGCGCGGCGACGACCTGGTCCGGCCCGAGCACGCCACCCTGGCGGGCCTGGCCCGGGTGCTCCCGGTGGAGCTGCCCGGGCTCACCGTCCGGCTGGTCGACGCGGACACCGCCGCGCGCGGGGTCGCCGCGCTCGTGGCCGAGCTGCGCGCCCCGGCCGACCCGGAGCACCCGGAGGTGGCGCTGCGCCGCGACCGGCGCTGGGTGGCCGGCTACGAGCAGGTCACCGTGGACGCCGAGGGCGAGCCGGGCGTGCTGCGCGAGGAAGGCCGCTACCTGATCACCGGTGGCCTCGGCGGCATCGGCGTCACCCTGGCCGAGGACTTCGCCCGCCGGGCCCGCGCCAAGCTGGTGCTGCTGGCCCGTTCGGGCCTGCCCGAGCGGGACCGCTGGGACGAGCACCTGGCCGTGCACGGCGGCGCCGACCGCGCCGGCCGGGCCGTCGCGGCGATCCGCCGGATGGAGGCCGCCGGGGCCGAGGTGCTGGTGCTCGCCGCCGACGTCACCGACCCGGACGACCTGCGCCGCGTCCGCGAGGCCGCCGAGACGCGGTTCGGCGGGCTGGACGGCATCGTGCACGCCGCCGGCCTGCCCGGCGGTGGCATGGCCGAGATCAAGGACCGGGCCGAGGCCGAGCGGGTGCTCGCCCCGAAGCTCGCCGGCACCCTCGCCCTGGCCCAGGTGTTCGGCGACCTGCCGCTGGACTTCGTGGCGCTCTGCTCCTCGATCACCGCGGTGATCGGCGGGTTCGGCCAGGTCGACTACTGCGCGGCGAACAACTTCCTGGACGCCTGGGCGCGGGCCGGCACCGGCTTCCGCGCCCCCGTGGTGTCCCAGAACTGGGGCGGCTGGGCCGAGGTCGGCATGGCCGTGGAGACGAACGCCCCGGCCGCCTTCCGGGCCGCCGGACGGGACACCGTCACCGCCCCGGTGGACCACCCCGTGCTCACCACCCGGGTGACCGGCCCGGACGGCACCGTGCTGCACGGCCTGGTGTCGGCCAGCACCCACTGGCTGCTCGACGAGCACCGGATCGGCGGGGTGCCGGTGGTGCCCGGCACCGCCCACCTGGAGTCGGTGCGGGCCGCGGTGACCGCCGCGCTGCCCGCCCCGGCGCCGGACGCCGCAGTGGAGCTGCGGGACGTGGTCTTCCTGGAGCCGTTCTCGGTGCCGGACGGCACGGTCGCCCAGTACCGGGTGGAGCTCACCCCCACCGAGGACGGGGTCGACTTCACCGTGGCCAGCCTGGCCGCCGGCCGGCTCCGCACCCACGTGCGCGGCGCCGCCGGCTGGACCACCGAGGCCGCCCCGCCGGCCGGGACGCCCACCGTCGCGGGCCGCCGGGTCGACGACGACGCCTCGTTCGGCCGGGGCCGCACCAGCATGCTCACCTTCGGCCCCCGCTGGGCCGCCCTGGCCGAGCACCACCTGGCCGAGGGGGAGGAGCTGGCCCGGGTCGAGGCGCCTGCCGCCGCGCTGGGCGACCTGCCCTCGTGGGGGCTGCACCCCGCGTTGCTGGACGTGGCCACCGCGTTCGGCCGCGGCCAGGGCTCCGGCACCTACCTGCCGCTGTCGTACGGGCGGATCGTGGTACGCGGGCCGCTGCCGGCCACCTTCCACAGCCACCTGCGGCACCGGCCCAGCGCCACCGAGGAGGTGGTGGCGGCCGACCTGTCGCTGCGGGACACCGACGGCCGGGAACTGGTCGCCGTGAGCGACTTCGTGCTGCGCAAGGTGGACCAGGGCGCCGTCACCGGTGGCCTCGCCGACGCCCCGGCCGCCGCCGCCCCGGCACCGGTCACCGAGGACATCCGGCCGGTCGACGGCGCCGAGGCGTTCCGCCGCAGCCTCACCGCCGGCCTGGGCGCCCAGGTGGTCATCGCCACCCGCACCGTCGCCGACATCCGGCGCCGGTCGGCGCGGGTGACCACGGACAGCCTGGAGGCGGAGACCGACGCCCCCGCCACCTCGGGGGCCGGCACGGGCGGCGGCTCGGCGACCCCCTCGACCGAGCTGGAGAAGACGATCGCCCAGGTGTGGCGCGACGGCCTCGGCGTGACCGAGGTCGGCGTGGACGACGACTTCTTCGCCCTCGGTGGCAACTCGCTGGTCGCGGTGCAGCTGATCGCCGCGATGCGCAAGGCCACCGGGGTGCGGCTGCCCATGCGCAGCCTCTTCGAGACCCCCACGGTCGCCGGGCTGGCCGCCCGGATCGAGGAGCTGCGGGCCAGCCAGCCCGCCGACGAACCGGCCGCGCCGGCGGCGATCCCGGCCATCCCGCGGCTGCCCCGCGCCTGACCACGAGATCAAGGAGACACCGCATCATGAGCGACACGATCGCCACGCTCCCGGTGGTCGTCGAGAACGACGGCCGGGCCCTGACCGACCTGATCGCGGCGCGGCGCGCCGAGCTGCGGGCCACCCTCGTCGAGCACGGCGGGCTGCTGTTCCGCGGCTTCGACGTCGGCGGGGTGGACGGCTTCGACGGGGTGGTCCGCGCCCTGTCCGGTGAGCCGCTGACCTACACGGAGCGTTCCTCGCCCCGGCATTCCATCAAGGGCCGGGTCTACACCTCGACCGACTACCCTCCGGACGAGGAGATCTTCCTGCACAACGAGAACTCGTACCAGGCGCGCTGGCCGCTGACCCTGTTCTTCTACTGCATCACCGCGCCGGAGACGCAGGGCGCCACCCCGCTGGCCGACGTCCGCCGGGTCCACGACCTGATCGACCCTGCGGTGCGCGAGGAGTTCGTGCGGCGGCGCTGGATGCTGGTGCGCAACTTCCACGGCGACTTCGGCACCCGCTGGCAGGAGGTGTTCAACACCGAGAACCGGTCCGACGTCGAGGCGTACGCGGCGGCCAACGGGATCACCGTGGAGTGGGTCGGGAAGGACGGCCTGCGCACCCGGGCGGTGCGGGACGTGGTGCACCACCGGCCCGGCTCGGACACCCCGCGCTGGTTCAACCACGCCACGTTCTTCCACGTGAGCACCCTGCCGAAGGACTACCAGGAGGGGCTGCTCGCCATGTTCGGCGCCGACGGGCTGCCGTCGAACACCTACTACGGCGACGGCGGCGAGATCCCCGCCGACGTCATGGACCACCTCCGCGCCGCCTACCGGGCGGCCACCGTCCGCTTCGACTACCAGCGCGACGACGTGCTGGTGGTCGACAACATGACCGCCGCGCACGGCCGGGAGCCGTTCACCGGCCCCCGGAAGATCGCCGTGGCGATGGCCGAGCCGCACACCCCCGACACCCCTGGAGCGAACTGAGATGGCCGAACCCCGATTCCTCGTCGTCCGCAACGACGAGGAGCAGTACTCGATCTGGTCGGCCGACCGGGACCTCCCCGCGGGCTGGCACGACGCCGGCTTCGCCGGCACCCGTGAGGAGTGCCTGGCCCACGTCGACGAGGTCTGGACCGACATGCGCCCCCGCTCCGTCCGCGAGGCCCACTCATGAGTCAGGAGTGGACCTTCCCGGCCTCCTTCGCCCAGGAGCGGGTGTGGATGGCCAACCAGCTCGACGCCGGCTCGCCGGTGTTCAACGTGTCCATCCCGTGGCGCTTCCCGGCCGGCCTCGACGCCGACGCGGTCAGCGACGTGGTCAACCGGGTGGTGGCCCGGCACGAGGCGCTCCGCACCCACCTGCGGGAGGACGACGGCGTGCTCGTGCAGGTGGTCCGGGCCCACGAGCCGGCCCCGCTGCCCACGACCGACCTGCGCCACCTGCCGGAGTCCGAGCGGCTGGCCGCGTTCGAGGCGATCCGGGCCGAGCTGGCCCGGACCCCGATCCCGCTGGACACCCCGCCGCTGTGGCGGGCCCGGCTGGTCCGCCTCGACGACGCCTGGGCGCTGGTCTTCGTGGTGCACCACGCCGTCTTCGACAGCCACTCGGCGGTGCTGTTCCACGCCGAACTCGCCGCGTTCTCCGCGGCCGCGCAGACCGGCGCCGAGCCCGCCGTGCCCGAGCTGCCCATCCAGTACGCCGACTTCGCGGTCTGGCAGCGCGACCAGCTCGCCGGGGCGGAACTCGACCGGCAGCTCGCCTTCTGGACCGGCCACCTGGCCGGCGCGCCGCCGGTGACCAACCTGCCGCTGGACCGGCCCCGCCCCGCGCAGCTCGGCTTCGCCGGCGACGAGGTGCGCTTCGACCTGCCCGACGGGCTGCTCGACCGGGTCGGCCGGCTGGCGGCCGGCGCGGCGGCCACGCCGTACATGGTGCTGCTGGCCGGCTTCGCGGCGCTGCTGTCCCGGATCTCCGGCGACAGCGACGTGGTGGTCGGCGTCTCCACGGCGGGCCGCGACACCCCCGAGCTGGCCCCGCTCATCGGCATGTTCGTCAACCCGGTGGCGCTGCGCTGCGACGTCTCGGGGGACCCGTCCTTCGCCGCGTTGCTCGGCCGGGTCCGTGACGGCCTGGTCGACGCCATGGAGCACGGGCAGACCCCGTTCCAGAAGATCGTCGAGGCGGTCGACCCGCAGCGCGACCCGTCGGTGCAGCCGATCTTCCAGACCGCGTTGAACTACATCCCGGACTCCGGCCTCGACCCGGTGGAGCTGGGCACCACCAAGGACGACCTGGCCTTCGACATCACCGCCGGGGAGTGCCGCCTGGTCTACCGGACCGCGCTGTTCGACCGGGCCACCGCCGAGACGGTGGTGCGCCGGTACGTCCGGCTGCTGACCGCCGCCGTGGCCGACCCGGAGCGCACCGTCGCCGCGCTGCCGCTGCTCACCGACACCGAACGCGACCTGGTGCTGGGCGCCTGGAACGACACGGCGCGCGAGGTGCCGCCGGCCACCGTGGTCGACGAGGTGCAGCGGCGGGCCGCGGCCACCCCGGACGCCACGGCGCTGGTCTGCGACGGCGTGCCGCTGACGTACGCCGAGCTGAACACCGCCGCGAACCGGCTGGCCCGGCTGCTGGTGGCCCGCGGCGCCGGCCCGGAGGACCGGGTGGCGCTCGCCCTGCCCCGCTCGTGCGAGCTGGTGGTGGCGATGCTCGCCGTGCTCAAGTCCGGCGCCGCGTACGTGCCGGTGGACACCGCGTACCCGGCCGGACGGATCGCCTACCTGCTGGAGGACGCCGCGCCGGCCCTCGTGGTGGCCACGCCGGACTCCGCCGCCCTGGTGCCCGGCGACGCGCTGGTGCTCGACGGCGAACTCGGCGCGGACCAGCCCGACGGCGACCTGACCGACGCCGACCGGCGTAGCCCGCTGCGCCCCGAGCACCCGGCGTACGTGCTCTACACCTCCGGCTCCACGGGGCGGCCCAAGGGCGTCGTGGTGGAGCACCGGGCGGTCACCGCCTACCTGGCCTGGGCCCGGCACACCTACCCGGGGCTGGCCGGCGTCGCGCTGCTGCACTCGCCGGTCTCCTTCGACCTCACCGTCACCGGCCTGCTCGGCACGCTCACCGCCGGTGGCACGGTCCGGCTCGCCGCGATCGACGAGCCGGCCGCTCGTGCCGGTGGCCGGCCGGCCTTCCTGAAGGTCACCCCGAGCCACCTGCCGCTGCTCGACGGTGAGCTGTCGCCCACCACCGACCTGGTGATCGGCGGCGAGGCGCTGACCGGCGAGCAGCTCGCCGGCTGGCGGGCCGCCCACCCCGACGTGGCGGTGATCAACGAGTACGGCCCGACCGAGGCCACCGTGGGCTGCGTGGCCGCCCGCATCGCCCCGGGGGAGCCGGTCCCGCCCGGCCCGGTGCCGATCGGCACGCCCACCTGGAACACCCGGGCGCTCCTGCTCGACGCCGCCCTCCAGCCGGTGCCGCCGGGCGTGGTCGGCGAGCTGTACGTCACCGGCGTGCAGCTCGCCCGCGGCTACCACCGCCGCCCGGGCCTCACCGCCGAGCGCTTCCTGCCGTGCCCCTACGGCCCGCCCGGCGCCCGGATGTACGCCACGGGCGACCTGGCCCGCTGGCGTCCGGACGGCACCCTGGACTACCTGGGCCGCCGGGACGACCAGGTGAAGGTGCGCGGCATGCGGATCGAGCTGGGCGAGGTCGAGGCCGCCCTCCTGGCCCACCCGGACGTCCGGGCGGCCGCCGCGGCGGTGCGCACCGACTCGGGCGAGCCGACCCTGGTCGGCTACCTGGTGGGCCCGGCCCACGAGGACTCGGTCCGCGCCGAACTGACCCGCGAGCTGCCCGCGCACCTCGTGCCGGCGGCCCTGGTCCGGCTCGACGCGCTGCCGCTGACCCCGAACGGCAAGCTGGACCGGGCCGCGCTGCCCGCGCCGGCCGCCGCCGCACCGGCCGAGGACGCCTACGTGGCGCCGCGCACCGAGGCCGAGGCCCTCGTCGCCGAGGTCTACGCCGAGATCCTCCAGGTGGAGAAGGTCGGCGCCCTGGACGACTTCTTCACCCTCGGCGGCAACTCGCTGCGCGGCATGCGGGCGATGGCCCGGATCCGCGCCGAGGTGGACGTCGACCTGCCCATGCGGGCGCTGTTCAGCAGCCCCGTGGTGGCGGACCTGGCCGCCCAGATCGAGCAGCGGATCGCCGCGGAACTCGACGGGCTCTCCGACACCGAGGTCGCCGCGCTGCTCGCGGCGGAAGAGGAAAGCAGCTGATGACCGACCTGAAGGATCCGGCCCGCGAGGCGGCCCGGCAGGCGCTGATCGCCAAGCGGCTGCGCGCCCGCCAGGCCGCCCCCGCGGCCCGGATCACCCCCCGGCCCGCCGGCGCCGAGGTGCCGCTGTCGTACGCCCAGGAGCGGGTCTGGTTCATGGACCAGCTCGCCCCGGGCGAGGCGGCGTACCACATCGCGGTGCCGCTGCGGGTGCGCGGCCCGCTCGACGTCGAGGCGCTGCGCGCGGCGCTGACCGCGCTCGCCGCCCGGCACGAGTCGCAGCGCACCCGCTTCCCGGCCGACTCCGACGGCCGCCCCACCGTGGTGGTGGAGGAGTCCGTCGAGGTGCCGCTGACCATCGTGGACGCGCCGGACGAGGCGAGCGCGCAGGCGCTCGTGGACGCGGCCGCCGCCGAACCGTTCGACCTGGCCGACGGGCCGCTGCTGCGCGCCCTGCTGATCCGGCTGGCCACCGAGGACCACGTGCTCTTCCTCGGCCAGCACCACATCGTCGGCGACGGCTGGTCGGTCGACGTGCTGCTGCGCGACCTCATCACCCTCTACCGGGGCGGCGAGCCGCCCGCCCTGCCGATCCAGTACGGCGACTTCGCCGTCTGGGAGGCGGGGGAGCTGGACGGCGCGCAGGCCCGGGCCCACGTCGACTACTGGAAGCAGCGACTCGCCGGCATCACCCCCCTCGAACTGCCGCTGGACGCGCCCCGCCCGGCCACCCAGACCTACCGGGGCGACTTCGTCGAGTTCCAGCTCGACCCGGCGGCCACCGCGGCGCTCAACGCGCTCACCCGGGCCACCGGGGGCACGCTGTTCATGACGCTGCTCGCCGCGTACCAGGTGCTGCTGGCCCGGCACGCCGGCCAGGACGACTTCGCGGTCGGCGCCTCGGTGGCCGGCCGCTCCGCGCCGGAGCTGGAGAACGTCGTCGGCATGTTCATCAACATGCTGCCGCTGCGCGCCGAGCTGGCCGGCGACCCCACCTTCGCCGAGCTGCTGGAGCGCACCCGGCGCAGCGTGCTGGACGGCTTCGAGCACGCCGAGGTCCCGTTCGCCAAGGTCGTGCACGAGCTGGGGCTGCCCCGCGACGTGAGCCGCTCGCCGGTGTTCCAGACCATGTTCGTGCTGCAGAACTACGAGATGGGCCGCTTCACCGGGGTGTCCCGCAGCGACGAGGTCACCTTCGAGTGGACCCCCATGGAGCTGAAGGCCACCCGGTTCGACTTCGAGCTGCACGCGGTGGAGACCGTCGACGGGCTCTGGGGCAAGCTGGTCTTCAACACCGACCTGTTCACCCGGGACACCGTCGAGCGGATGGCCCGGCGGTGGACCACCCTGCTGGCCGCGATCGTCGCCGCGCCGGACACCCCGGTCTCCCGGCTGGAGCTGCTCCCCGCCGACGAGCGGGCGCTGCTGGCCGGGTGGAACGACACGGCCGCGGACTTCCCGCGCCACGAGACCCTGCACGGCCCGGTCGAGGAGCGCGCCGCCGCCACCCCGGACGCGGTCGCGGTCACGATCGAGGGGCGCAGCCTCACGTACGCGGAGCTGAACGCGGCGGCCAACCGGGTCGCGCACCGGCTGCGCGCAGCCGGCGTCGGCCCGGAGACCCTGGTCGGGGTCTGCGCGGAACGCTCCGTCGAGCTGGTCGCCGGCCTGCTCGGTGTGCTCAAGGCCGGCGGCGCCTACCTGCCGCTGGACCCGGAGTACCCGGCGGACCGGCTCGCCTTCATGGTCACCGACGCGGACGCGCCGGTGGTGCTGGTCCAGGAGCACCTGCGCGACGTGCTGCCGGCCACCGCCGCCACCGTGCTGGCCCTCGACGACGCGGCGGTCTGGGCCGACCAGCCCGCCACCGACCCGGCGCCCACCGCCGGCCCGGAGCACCTGGCGTACGTCATCTACACGTCCGGCTCGACCGGCCGGCCCAAGGGCGTGCCGAACACCCACCGGGGCATCGTCAACCGGCTCGACTGGATGCAGAAGACCTACGGCCTCGGTGCCGACGACGCGGTGCTCCAGAAGACGCCGGCCAGCTTCGACGTGTCGGTGTGGGAGTTCTTCTGGCCGCTGCGCACCGGCGCCCGGCTGGTGCTCGCGAAGCCCGGCGGCCACAAGGACGCCGGCTACCTGCGCGACCTGCTGATCGCCGAGCGGATCACCACGGCCCACTTCGTGCCGTCCATGCTCACCGTGTTCCTCGCGGAGGAGGGCGTCGAGGCGGCCACGGCGCTGCGCCGGGTGATCTGCTCCGGCGAGGAGCTGCCGCTGACCTCCGCGCTCGACTTCACGGCCCGGCTGCCCTGGTGCGGCCTGCACAACCTGTACGGCCCCACCGAGGCGGCCATCGACGTCACGGCCTGGCACTGCGACCCGGCCCGGCTGGCCGGGGTGACCGGCGTGCCGATCGGCGCGCCCATCGCCAACCTGCGGCTGCACGTGCTCGACGCGGCCGGCGCGCAGTGCCCCGTCGGGGTCGCCGGGGAGCTGCACATCGGCGGCGTCGGGCTGGCCCGCGGCTACCACCGCCGGCCGGCGCTCACCGCCGAGAAGTTCGTCCCCGACCCGTGGTCCGGCGAGCCGGGCGCCCGGCTGTACCGCACCGGTGACCTGGCCCGCTGGGTCGTGGGGCCGGACGGGACCGGGGTCATCGAGTTCCTCGGCCGGATCGACCACCAGGTGAAGCTGCGCGGCCTGCGCATCGAGCTGGGCGAGATCGAGAGCGCGCTGCGCGAGCAGCCCGGGGTGACCGAGGCGGCGGTGATCGTCCGCGAGGACAGCCCCGGCGACAAGCGGCTGACCGCGTACCTGGTGGGGGAGGCCGAGCACGCGGCCCTGAAGGCGGCGCTCAAGGAGACGCTGCCGGAGTACATGGTGCCGGCGGCGTTCGTCACGCTCGACGCGCTGCCGCTGACCCCGAACGGCAAGCTCGACCGCAAGGCGCTGCCCGCGCCCGTGGTCACCCGCGAGGCGTCGGTGGCGCTGGTCGAGCCCCGCGACGACACCGAGCGCGCGCTCGCCGCCATCTGGTCCGAGGTGCTCGGCGTCGACACGCTCGGCATCGACGACGACTTCTTCGACCTGGGCGGGCACTCCATGCTCGCCACCCAGGTGGTCGCGAAGATCCGCAAGGCGGACCTGGGCGGCCGGGCGGTCGGCGTCATGGACCTGTTCCAGCAGCGGACCATCCGCGAGCTGGCCGTGTTCATCTCGGGTGACGCCGCCGAGGCCGGCCCGCGCCGGCTGCTCTACGAGCTGACCAAGCCGATCCCCGCCGCCCAGCGGGTGCTCACCTACGTCTGCGTCCCGTACGGCGGCGGCAGCGCCATCGTCTACCAGCCGCTCGCCGACGCGCTGCCGGCCGGGCACGCGCTGTGGTCCCTGGCCATCCCCGGCCACGACGTCGGCCTCAGCGAGGACGCGCTGCCGTTCGACGAGCTGACCACCCGGGTGGCCGACGAGATCCTGGAACGGGTCGAGGGGCAGCTGGCCCTCTACGGCCACTGCGGCGTGGGCAGCGCCATCGTGGCCGAGGTGGCCCGCAAGGTCGAGGCGGCCGGGCGGAACCTCGATGCCGTCTACATCGGCGCGATGTTCCCGTTCGCCCGCCCCAAGGGCTTCTTCGCGGCCGCCCGTAACCGCCTCGAACAGCTGCGCAGCAACAAGCACTACGCCAGCTGGCTCAAGTCGATGGGCGTGGACACCGACGAGCTGGACCCGGAACAGGCCGACCGGATCATCAGCAACATGCGGGCCGACTCCCGCGCCTCGGAGGAGTACTTCACCCGGCTGCTCGACCAGCGGGCGACGAAGCTGCGTGCCCCGATCATCTCGGTGGTCGGCTCGGAGGACCCGGTCACCGACTACCACCGCGAGCGGTACGCCGAGTGGCAGTTCCTCAGCGACACCCTGGGGCTGGTCGTCCTCGACCAGGCCGGGCACTTCTTCCTGAAGTACCGGGCCGCGGAACTGGCCGAGATCGTCACCCGGGTGCACCCGGCCGTGGTCGCCGGCGACGTCGGGGACCTCGGCCCGCAGGCGCGGGGCGAGGACGCCGGCTGGGCCGTCCTCGACCACCTCCGGGTGGGCGCCGAGGAGCGGCCGGCGACCCCGACGGTCAAGCCGAGCATGGCCCGCTTCCTGTCCATCACCGTCGGCCAGCTCGTCTCCAGCACCGGCTCGGCGCTGACCGCGTTCGCCCTGCCGATCTGGCTGTTCAACCGGACCGGGTCGGTGGCCGACCTCGGCCTGCTCTGGGCCCTCGCCCTGATCTGCGGCGTGCTCATGCTCCCGGTGGCCGGCGCCATCGTGGACCGGGTCAGCCGGCGCCGGATCATGATGCTGGCCAGCTCCGCGGCCGGCTCCGTCCAGCTGGTCCTGGCGACCCTGCTGTGGACCGACAACCTGGTGCTCTGGCACATCTACCTGCTGGTGGCGCTCAGCTCGGTCGCCGGGTCGTTCCAGCGGATCGCGTTCCAGTCCGCGGTGCCGCAGCTCGTGCCGAAGCGCTACCTCGGCCACGCCATGGGCATCACCCAGCTCTCCACCGGTGTGGCCACCCTGCTCATGCCGGTCTTCGCGGCCGGCCTGCTCGCCGCCATCGAGCTGAAGGGCATCCTGCTCATCGACGTGGCCAGCTACGTGCTCGCCGTGCTCACCCTCGCCCTGGTCCGCTTCCCCGACCTGCTCGGCTGGCGGCCCCGCGAGCGGCTGCTGGTGGCCATCGCCAACGGCCTGCGCTACTCCTGGCAGCACCGCGGCTTCCGGCTGATGCTCGGCTACTTCGCGCTGGGCAACATCTTCCTGGCCCCCGCCCTGGTGCTCACCACCCCGCTGGTGCTGTCCTTCGGCAGCCCGACCCAGGTGGCCCAGGTCGCGCTCGCCGAGGCGGTCGGCGCGGTGGCCGGCGGCGTGCTCATGTCGCTGTGGGGCGGGCCGCGCCGGCGCCGCATGATCGGCGTCCTGATCGGCAACCTGGGCACCGCGATCGGCTGCGTGCTGATCGGCCTGGACGCCTCGCTCGCGATGATCTGCGTGGGCATGTGCTGGCTGGCCATGTCGATGACCACCGCGCAGTCCATCTACGCGACCATCGTCCAGGTCAAGGTGCCGCAGCGCTTCCACGGCCGGGTGTTCAGCCTCAACCAGACCATCGCCTGGTCCACCCTGCCCATCGGGTTCGCGCTGCTCGCGCCGGGCGCCACCGCCCTGTTCGAGCCGATGCTCGCCCCGGGCGGGGCGCTGGCCGGGTCGGTGGGCGCGGTCATCGGCACCGGCCCGGGCCGCGGCATCGGCTTCGCGTACGTCTGCTTCGGGGTGATCCTGGTCCTGATCACCCTGGGCGGCTTCGCGATCCGCCTGCTGCGCCGCTTCGACCTGGAGGTCGAGGACTCCCTGCCCGACGACCTGATCGGCGCGCAGGAGCGGGAACGGCGGCTCGCGGCGAAGCGCGACGCGGCCGCCGAGCGGGAGAAGGTGGCGGTCTAGGCCGGCGGGGGCCTCCGGCGGCAACCGGAGGCCCCCACGCTCACCACTGCTCCGGCGGGTCGGCGACCTCGTCCTCGGGCAGCTCGGCCGGCTCGGCCACCCACGCCGAGTAGGCCGGCAGCCCGTGCCACGGCCCGCCCGCCTCGTCGGTGGCCACCGCCACCACCGCGTACGGGTGCCCGAACCGCAGCTCCGCGATCCGGGCGATGCCCTCCGGCGGCAGCCCGGCGGCCACCCCGAACGCGGTCACCGCGGCGGCCTCGAAGCCGTACCGCCCGAACCGCGCCACCGCCGACTGGACCGCCTCGAACGGCGGCTCCGCCAGACCGAGCAGCGCGCCCAGCGCCCGGGCGGCCCCGTCGAAGCCGAACCCGGCCGGGGTCAGGTCGTGCCGGCTCTCCGCCGACCAGCAGGGCAGCACCGCCGTGGCCCGCTCCTCCCGGCCGTCGGCGGCGAAGGTCCGCGTCGGCTTCTCCCGCACCGTCCACAGCGGCGTCTCGCCCAGCGGCAGGTCGAACAGCGACCGCCGGCAAGGCTCCATCCCGTCCGGCGCGGTGGCCGCCGTCGCGGCGAGGTCCTGTGCGGCGGCCAGCACGTCCGCCGCCGGCACGTCCGGCGCGGCGGCCACCGACACCACCAGCAGCCCGGCGCCGCCCTCCGCGGGCTGTGCCGGCGCGGCGTGCACCGCCACGTCGCCGGCCCGGTCCGTGGTCGCCACCCAGCAGCGGTGTCCCCACGGCGGCGTCCGCAGCACCCGCCGCAGCCGTCCCGCCCAGGCGCTGCCGGCCCCCAGCTCACCGGCCGGCGCCACCTGGAACGGGTCGGCCCAGGACACGCGGGTGGCCAGTGCGCTGGCCAGGATCAGCAGGGTGTCCCGCGCGACGGTGACCGGGAATTGTTCGATGAGGCCGCCGGTGCGCTCCCGCGCCCAGGCGTCCAGCGCCGCCTGGTCGGGCAGCGGGCCTCGCTCGGTGCGCTCGGGCAGGCCGGCCCGCCAGGCGCCCAGCTGCTCGAAGGGGGTCCGCTCCCACAGCGCCGTGGCCGCGCCGACCAGCGGGTGCGGCTCGGCGAGCAGCGCGCGGGCCGCCGCGGCGGCGTCGTCCGCGTCGGTGCCGAGCGCCTCGGTGAGGGTCGCCCGGGCCTCGCCGGTCGCCGCCGGACCGGTCAGGGCGAGCAGCAGCCAGGCGCCCAGCGGCGAGGCCACGTGGTGGGCGTCGCCGGCGGCACGGTGCAGCCGCTCGGCGTAGTGGGCCAGGGGTGCGTGGAGAGGATTCACCGCTCCACTGTGCCGGTCGGCGGCCCGTCCGGCACGCCGGTCAGGACCACAGTTCGAACGGCTCGTCGATCTCCTCGCCGGCGAGGAACGCCGGCAGCAGCTCCGGCAGCCGACCCGGGTAGCAGCGGGGCTGCTCGGCGACCACGTCGGCCACCGGCCACCAGCGGAATCCGAAGTAGTCCTCCACCTCGTAGTCCAGCCGGTCCGCCTCGTCCACGTCCGGTCCCGGCCCGGGCAGGCGTACCGGCACGACCACCTCGTCCTGGAGGTGCCGCCGCTGCCGGTGCCGGAAGCTGGCCCGCCGCCGCCAGGTCGGCGCGCCCACCTGCGCCGGCGCGACCACGATGCCGGCCTCCTCGCGCAGTTCCCGCACCGCCGCCTCCAGGTAGGTCTCCCCCGGGTCGAGCCCGCCACCGGGCAGCTCCCACCAGGTGCCCAGGCGGGGATGGTCCGGGTCGCGGGTGTGGAACAGCAGCACCCGGCCGGTGGCGTCCAGCACCACCAGCCGGACCGCCTCCCGTTCGAACAACGGCAGGTCATCGGGCAGCTCCGGGTCCACGGCTCTCCCTTCGTCGGGGCGTCGGCGACCGGCCGGACCTGCGATGATGGCGGGCATGTCCCAGCTGTTCGGCGAGGTGGCCGGCGCCTACTCCGAGGCCCGCCCAGGCTATCCGGCCGAGATCGTCGCGGCGATCCGCGCCTACCACGACGGCACGCCCGAGCTGCTGGTCGAGGTGGGGGCCGGCACCGGCCTGGCCACGGCCACCCTGCTCGGTCTCGGGGCGCCGACCACCTGCGTCGAGCCGGATCCCCGGATGGCCCGGGTGCTGGCCGAGCGCTTCCCGCAGGTCGAGGTGGTGACCGCCGCCTTCGAGGAGTGGACGCCGCCGGCCGGCGGTGTGTCGGCACTGGCCTGCGCCATGGCCTGGCACTGGCTCGACCCGGCCACCCGCAACCGGCGCGCGCACGACGCGCTCCGCCCCGGCGGCACGCTCGCCGTCTTCGGCCACCGCTACGACTACGTCGACCCGGGGCAGCGGGCCGCGATCCGGGCGGCGTTCGAATCGGTCGACCCGGAGACGGTGGTCGACCGCCCCGACGACTGGGTCCGCACCGACATCGCCGGCAGCGGCCTCTTCACCGCCGTCCGTACGCCGGTCTTCCGCCGGGACCTGCCGCTGGACACCGCGGCCTACCTGCGGCTGGTCGGCACCTTCTCGCCGCAGCTGCGCCGGCCGCCGGCACTGCGGGAGCGGGTGCTCGCCGCGGTCGGCGCGACCGTCGACGGGTTCGGCGGCACCGTGGTCCTCGACCTGCGCACCACACTCGTCCTGGCCCGCCGGCCCGCCTGACCCGGCCGGCGCCGACCGGTGCCGGTGCGAGCGTCACACGGCTTCGCCGGCGGCCGCGGCGGCGTGCACCCCGACCGGGCGGCCGAAGGTGACGGCTTCGCGGACGAGCCGGGGCGCCTTCTCGACGAGCTGCGGATCCGGGGCCGCTCCCAGGGCGTCGTTGACGGTGGCGAACGCCAGCCGGAACGCGATCCAGGTCGTCGCCTCGAAGATCTCCTGGTCGTCGAGACCCGCGTCGCGCAGTCGCTGCACGTCGGACTCGGTCGTGGCATTCGGATCCCGGACGACCTGACGGGACCAGGCGGCCAGCGCGTTCTCCCGGGCGGACAGGTCGGCGTCGGCGCCCCGCAGCACGCGCGCGGCGGTCGCCTCGTCGCTGAGTTCGGCCAGCCGGGCGCCCCAGGCCAGCGCGCAGTACGCGTCGTCGCGGGCAGCGGCGGTGGCGGCCACCATCACGGCCACCTCCCTCGGCGACAGGCCCGAACCGGCCAGGAGGTCGGCACGTACGGCCTGGAAGGACTCCAGCACGTCGGGACGCCAGCACCAGACCCGGGTGAGGTTGTTGACGTAGCCGTCGGAGGTGACATCGCCCTCGTAGGCGGCGGTCACCGCCGGGCTCTGCGGCGGATCGGCGAGGAACGCGGCCGGACGGTTCATGAGGGCAGTGTGCGGCACCCGGCGACCACCGAGAGACCGATCCACGACAGCTCGGGAGTCACCTTTCTTCCCCCGCCGGCTCCGGCCGGGGGCCGGCGTCGCCCGAGCGTCACCCTTCGGGGTCGTGCAGTGACGTCGGGGACAGCAACGGCCGGAGCAGGGCGTCGCCGATGATCCCCGGCGATCGCCGGGCCACCCCCGCGAGGAGGTCGGCCACCTGGACCCGTGGGTCGTCGCGGGAGTCGACCATCACGAGCCCGGCCAGCGGCGACACCCCGGCCGGCAGCGCCCCGGCCGGGCCGGCGTCCGCCGCCGGCGGGCCCGGGTCGGCCAGCGCCCGCTGAAGACGGGTCAACCGGTCGGCCGTGAGGGCGCTCTGCTCGTCGTGGGTCACCAGCACCTGCCGCCGGCCGCCGCTCCAGGACAGGACCGTTTCCGCCAGCGCCGGCAGCATCGGTTCCAGCGGTGGCGGGATCGACCGGTCGTCGTCGTCGAGCCGGGTCACCACGGCCCCTACGTGCGCCGGGTCCAGCGCGGTGAGGACGGCATCGGCCGGTGTGCCGAGGCCGGTGCCCAGCAGCGCATCCCGGGCCGCGAAGAACCGCTGCACGGCCCGCTGATCCGGGTGCCGCCGTTTGGTCCGGACCAGGTCGACGAAGGCCCCGAGGAAGGCTGCCCAGTCGCTCCCGGCCGAGCGCCGGGCCCGGTAGAGGGCCAGGGCGGGCGGACGCTGATCCTGCGTGAGGCGGGTGCCGGCGGCGTACGACGGCTCGGTCAGCAGCAGGTCGACGATCCGGGTGACGAGGAAGAACTCCTTGTCGACCAGGTGCACGGACGCGTGGCCCCGCAGCGCCCCCAGGAACCACCCCAGGGCCTCGGCCGCGCCCGGGCCGCGAAGGAACTGCCCGGACTTGAACTCGTGCGGCGAGAAACGGAACCCGGACCGCAGCGCCGTGATCAGCTCGACGGCCTCGTCCACGCCCAGGTCGACACTCGCGTGCGTGATCACCGGAGTGGCCGAATGGAGCAGGTTGGTGCCCGAGAACCCGGACTCGTCACAGGCGATCTCGACGACGGCGCCGGCCACCGCCCCGATCGGCGGGAGGCCGCCCTGAAGCGGCGTTCTCACACGCGATCTCCCACCATGCCGACCATGGTCGGCCGTACGCCACCATCGAACAACCCAATTGCGCGCGCTTCAGTCCGGGCCGGCGCCGATCACCTGCGCCACCTTGGCGGGCAGCGGGTACGGCCGCTCGGCCGGCAGCAGCGTCGCCGCGCCGGGCTCGTCGCCGGCGGTGACGCGGGCGTGCACCGCCCGGGCCAGCGGCGTGACGTCGGTGAGACCGACCAGCCACTCGTCGACGTAGCGGTGCGCCGCCACACCGGCCAGCCCCACCTGCACCGACCGGTACGACAGCGGGGCGAGCCGCAGCGAACGTTCCGGGTCCCACTGCACCCGCACCGGGCTGGTACGCAGCTGCTCACGCCAGCTCTCCCGGTCCGGGTACCGCCGCGGGTCGTAACCGCTGAGGCAGGCGTGCGCGAGCGCCCACTCGAAGCCGGCGCGGGTGATCTCGACCGCGAGCACCCGTTCCTGGCCGGGCTTGAGGGCCCAGCCGCAGCGGTACATCATCCACCGGAACGACGGCTTGATCCAGGTCATCTGCTCCCGCTTGAACGGCGGCACGAACCGGCCGGCGGCCAGCGCCGCGTCGGCGATCTCCGGCCCGTAGGCCTGGTAGACGGTGACGGTGTCGGCGGTGAAGGCGGCCCGGATCTGATGACGGGGAACGGTCACCGGGGCATCGTCGCGGAGCACCGGACCGAGCGGCCACCCGTTTCCCCGCCGTGTGCGTGCCGGGGCCGGAGGATAGGCTGCCCGCCGTGGCAGGTCTGTTGAGGAACGTGGCGTCCCGGCTCGGCCGGATCGCCGGGGGTGCGGCCGCGCCCACCCGTACCGCCCGGCCGATCCCGGCCCAGGTCGCCCGGCGCCGCCAGGTCAGCGCGTTGCAGCGGCGCGAGCTGGCGTACGCGCCGGAGCTGGACGGTCAGGCGGACCCGGGGGAGATCGTCTGGACCTGGGTGCCGTACGAGGACGACCCCCGCCAGGGCAAGGACCGCCCGGTGCTGGTGGTCGGGCGGCAGAGCCGCACGCTGTTCGGGCTCATGCTGTCCAGCCAGAGCGAGCGCGACGGCCAGCGGCACTGGCTGGCGCTGGGCCCGGGGGAGTGGGACCGGGACCAGCGGCCGAGCTGGGTCCGCCTGGACCGGGTGCTGACCATGCGCGAGGACAGCATCCGCCGCGAGGGCGCGGTGCTGGACCGGCGCCGGTTCGACCGGGTGGGCCAGGCGCTGCGGTCCGGCTACGGCTGGCGCTGACGGCGGTTCAGCACTCGCCGACGAGCTGGCGGGCCGCGCGGGCGGCGCCGACCGTCTTCGCCTGGTACATCGCGGCGTCGGCCCGGCACAGCGCGTCGGTGAGCTGGGTCGGGCCGTGCACCGGGGCGAGCCCGACCGAGGCGGTCACCCGCACGCTGCGGGCGCCCAGCGGGATCGGTGCGGCGAGCGCCTCGCAGAGCCGGCGGGTGGCGTGCTCGATCCAGCGCCGGTCCACCGTCGGGCTGACCAGCAGCCCGGCGAACTCGTCGCCGCCGAGCCGGGCGACCAGGTTGTCCCCGGCGAAGGCAGCCAGCCGCTGCGCCACGCTGACCAGCACCTGGTCGCCGGCGGCGTGCCCGTAGCGGTCGTTGACCTGCTTGAAGTCGTCGAGGTCGAGCACGATCGCCACCAGCGGCTTGCCGGCGGCGTCGGTGAGCAGGGTGGCGGCCAGCCGGAAGAAGGCCCGCCGGTTGGGCAGCCCGGTGAGGGGGTCGTGGCTGGCGGCGTGCCGCTCGGCCGCCAGCTCGGCGTGCAGCAGCTCGATCTCGGCCTCGGCGCGCAGCGCCCGGCGGCGTAGTTGCCATGCGGAGAGCAGGGCGCCCGCTGCGGAGATGCCGGAGGCGACGGTCATCGGATCCGGCACGCACCCTCCCTCACCGCAGTACCGGCCTCGCCGGACGGTGCCGGGCCGGACCTGTTCTGTCTGCTCGCAACCGGGATCCGGGTAACCGAACGTGAACGTCCGGGTACACCGCACGTGCGTTATCATGCTCGCTGTCCATTGCAGATGCAATAGCAGATGCACGTGCATCTCCGTCCTCAGTCGACAGCCCCGTCGCCACCCACCGCTCCTCCCCGCGGCACCGGCTGGCTCTTCCCGCGAAGGACGTCCATGCAACACCCCCCGAACGGCGTACCCACCGCCGAGCTGCCTCCGGTGCGGTGGCAGAAGAGCCGGCGCAGCAACCCGAGCGGCAACTGCGTCGAGCTGGCCGAGCTGCCCGACGGCGGCGGCATCGCGGTGCGCAACTCCCGCCACCCCGACGGGCCGGCGCTCATCTACACGGTCGACGAGATCGCCGCGTTCGTGCTCGGCGCCCGGGACGGCGACTTCGACCACCTGATCGCGCGCTCGCCGTCCCGCTGACGGGACCACATCCTCCGTCCGGGGGAGTTCACCTCACTGTCGGTTCATGGCATGCTTACTCCTCGGCCGGGCTGGGGCGTCCGGTCAGGACAGTCGGCAGAGGACGGTCAGGTGACGACGGTGCCCGTCGAAGGAGGCCCGGCCAGCGGCCCGACCGTGCTGCGCATGCTGCTCGGGGCACAGTTGCGCCGGCTCCGGGAGAGCGCCGGGGTGAGCCGGGAGAGCGCCGGCTGGGAGATCCGCTCCTCCGAGTCGAAGATCAGCCGCATGGAGCTGGGCCGCGTCGGCTTCAAGGAGCGCGACGTCGCCGACCTGCTCACCCTCTACGGCGTGACCGCGCCCGACGAGCGGGCGGCGCTGCTCCGGCTCGCCCGGGACGCCAACAGCCCCGGCTGGTGGCAGCGCTACGGCGACGTGCTGCCCGCGTGGTTCCAGTCCTACCTGGGGCTGGAGGCCGCTGCGGCGCTGATCCGCACGTACGAGGTGCAGTTCGTTCCGGGCCTGCTCCAGACCTCGGCGTACGCCCGGGCCGTGGTCCTGCTCGGCCACCACGGCGCCCCGCCGGCGGAGATCGACCGGCGGGTGGGCCTGCGGATGGAACGCCAGGGGCTGCTGCGCCGCAGCGACCCGCCGCAGCTCTGGGCGGTGCTCGACGAGGCGGTGCTGCGGCGTCCGGTCGGTGGCCCCGCGGTGATGCGCGAGCAGGTGGACGCCCTCATCGAGGCGACCGCCGCGCCGCACGTCCGGCTCCAGATCGTCCCGTTCGACGCCGGCGGGCACGCCGCGGCCGGCGGCGCCTTCAGCCTCCTGCGCTTCGGCGACCAGGACCTGCCCGACATCGTCTACATCGAGCAGTTGACCAGCGCCGTCTACCTCGACAAGCGCGACGACCTCGACCACTACGCGAGCGCCATGGAGCGGCTCTGCGGCG
The DNA here is from genome assembly GCF_009671205.1 of Micromonospora terminaliae. NCBI lineage: Bacteria > Bacillati > Actinomycetota > Actinomycetes > Micromonosporales > Micromonosporaceae > Micromonospora > Micromonospora terminaliae. The sequence goes on from NZ_CP045309.1 coordinate 1,372,647, forward strand.
AGGCCGCGCCGCCGGAGCGCACCGCCGAGCTGCTGGCGCGCATCCGCGACGAGCTCTACCCGGCCTGACGGCGCCGTTTCCCGTTGACGCCCGCCGCGCGGCGGAGTAGCTTCTGAATCGATACAGCACTGAATCGATCCAGAAGGGCAGACCGGTGAAGCCGACCCTGCAGGACGTCGCGAACGCGGTGGGCGTGTCCCGCAGCACCGTCTCCAACGCCTACAGCCGGCCGGACCAGCTCTCCGCCGCGCTGCGGGCGAAGATCCTCGACGCCGCGCGCCGCCTCGGCTACCCGGGCCCCGACCCGACCGCCCGGTCGCTGCGCCGCGGCTTCGTCGGCGCCATCGGCGTCCTGTTCACCTCCGAGCTGTCCTACGCCTTCACCGACCCGTTCGCGGTGCGCTTCCTCGCCGGCGTCGGCGAGGTGGCGCAGCGGCACGGCACCAGCCTGTTGCTGGTGCCGCTGCCCGGCGACCGCGACCGGGCCCGGGCCGCCGTCGACAACGCCGCGGTCGACGGCTTCTGCGTCTACTGCGTGGGCGACGAGGAGCACGTCCTCGGTGCGATCCGCGACCGGGGGCTGCCCCTCGTCACCACCGCCCCCGAGGCGGCCGCCCCCGCCGATCGCTTCGTCGGCATCGACGAACGGGCCGCCGCCCGATCCGTCGCCGCCCACGTCGCCGGCCTCGGGCACCGGCGGGTGGCCCTGCTCGGCGACACCGTGCTGCCCGAGGCGCCGCCCGGCCCGCTGCGGCTGGCCGGTCCCGGTGACGCCCCGCGCCCCACGACCCACGGCCGGCTCACCGGCTTCGCCGACGCCTTCGCCGCCGTCGGCGTCCCGTGGCCGGACCTCACCGTGGTCAACGCCGCCGGCAACAGCCGGGCGGCCGCCGCCGCGGCGATCGCCCCGGTGTTGGCCGGCGACGACCCGCCCACGGCCGTGCTGGCCTGCTCCGACGTGCTGGCGCTCGGGGTGCTCGACGCGGCCGGCCCGCATTCGCGCGTCTCCGTCACCGGCTTCGACGATGTCGCCGAGGCCGCCGACGCGGGGCTGACCACCGTCCGGCAGCCGGCCGAGGAGAAGGGCCGGCTCGCCGCCGCACTGCTGCTGGAGCCGCCAGCCGACCCGGCCGACGGCCGCCTCCTGCTCCCCACCGACCTCGTCATCCGGACCTCGACCGGTCCCGTCCCCAGGAGTTGACCATGGAACACTCCACCGGCTTCGTCCTCGCCGTCGACGCTGTGACGCGGCACGTGAACTCGGCCCGCCCCGACGCCCCGGTACGCCCCGACCGGCCCCACGCACCCCGGCTGGCACCCACCCGGCTGGCCGCCGCGGCGGCCCTGCGCCGCCTCGCCGACCGGATGGAACCCCGCCCCGCCGCACGTCCCACCTGCCAGTCCTGACCCCCGGCCGGGTGGCCGGCGCCACCCGGACCGGCCCGGAACCGCCCGATCGGCACCGAACCGGGCACCGGGTTGGTGGGCCGGCCCTCCGGCCAGGCAGACTGGACCACCATGTCGCCGTTCACGCCGTCGCTGCGCCTGCACGACCGGTACGTCCTGCGCGAGCGCATCGGGCTCGGCGGGATGTCCGAGGTGTGGCGCGCCGACGACGAGGTCCTGCACCGCCCCGTCGCGGTCAAGGCCCTCGCCACCCAGCTCGCCGCGGACCCGCAGCTGCGCGCCACCATCCAGCGCGAGGCCCGCGCCGCGGCGCGGCTCACCCACCCGCACGTGACCCAGGTGTACGACTACGGCGAGGCCACCCTGCCCGACGCCTCGGTGGTGCCCTACCTGGTGATGGAGCTGGTCGAGGGGCAGACCCTCGCCGACCGGCTGAGCCGGGGGCCGCTCGCCTGGCCCGAGGCCGTCCGGCTCGCCGGCCAGGTCGCCGCCGCCCTGGCCGCCGCGCACCGCATCGGCGTGGTGCACCGGGACATCAAGCCCGGCAACGTGATGCTCACCGAGACCGGCGCCAAGGTGCTCGACTTCGGCATCGCCACCCTGGCCGGCCCGCGGCACCCGCTCGCCGGGCAGACCGGCGAGCTGCTCATGGGCACCCCGGCGTACTTCGCGCCGGAACGGATGACCCCCGGCCCGGCGAATCCCGCCAGCGACGTGTACGCCCTCGGCGCCCTGCTCTACCGCACCCTCACCGGGCGCGCCCCGCTGCCCGTGCAGACCTGGGACGACGTGCTCGACGTCCAGGCCCGGCGGCCCCCGGTGCCGCCGCTGCGCGTCCCCGGCCTGCCCGCCGACGTCGCCGACCTCACCCTGGCCTGCCTGGCCGTGGACCCGGCCCGGCGCCCCACCGCCGCCCAGCTCGCCACCCGGCTCGGCGCCGGCCAGCCGGCCGACCCGCCCACCGCGATCCTGCCCACCGTGTCCCGGCCGGAACACCCGCCGACGCTGATCGAGCGGGCTCCCCGCCCCGTCCCGCCGCCGCCCGCGCGGCCGGCCGCCCGGTCGAACCGGCTCATCGGGGTGCTGGTCGCCGCCGGGGTGGTGCTGCTGCTCGCCCTCGTGGGCACGCTGCTGCTCGACCGCGACAACGGCACACCGACGGGCGCCGGTCCGGTCACCGCCCTGTCCACCGGCCCGTCGACCGAGACCACGCCGGCCGAGGAGTCGTCGACGCCGTCCGAGCCGGCCACGTCCAGCCCCGCCGGCGCCCGGCCCGCACCGGTCACGCTGCGCCAGCTCGCCGCGCAGTTCGCCGACGTGGTCGACCAGGCAGTGGCGGACGGCCGGATCGACCCGAAGACCGCGAACGACCTGCGGGAGAAGGCCGCCGAACTGGACCGCGGCAAGCCCAAGGACCGCGCGAAGCGGGTCGAGGACCTGCGCGAGCGGATCGACGGCCTGGCCGAGGACGGCAAGCTCGACGACGGCACGGCGGCCGCCCTCCAGGACCTGCTCGGCAGCTACGCGGGGCTGCGCGGCGGCGGCCTTGGCGAGGGCTGAGACCGCCCCGCTCAGGCGAGCCGCACCGGGTCCCCTGAGCGGACCAGGCCGGCGCGCACCACCTGCGCGTACGCGCCCATGCACGGCTGCGGCGCCAGCCCGTCCAACGGCACCACCCGATTGAGCCGGGCCGGGACGCGCAGCGCCTCCGGGTCGCGGGGGAGGGAGCCGTGCGCCAGGGTCGGCACCGCGCAGCGGGGCGTCCGGGCCAGCACCCGCAGCACCAGGTCGTCGCCGATCCGCAGCTCCCGGCCCGGCCAGTCGTTCTCCTCGAACCCGGCGCCGGTGGTGTCCAGGACCAGGTTCGGCCGGTACCGCACCGGATCCACGGCGCCGGACGGCAGCTCGGCGCCGATCCGCCGCAGCGTCGCGGTGGTGAGCAGGTGCACCGGGGCGAAGTCGACGAAGCCACCGGCCGGTGCCGCGCCCCCGAGCCGCCCCTCCTCGACCGGCACCGGCACGGCGACCCCCGCGGCGAGCACCTCCTCCGGACGGGACCGTTCGAGCACCGCGTCGGGCGGCGGGGTGCCGGTCAGCGTCACCGGCGCGCCGAGCACCTCGGAGAGCACGTCGTCCACGCCGTCGTCGCCGGCCGCGACGCTCCGACCGTCGGGCAGCGCGATCCGCACCGTGCCGTCGCCGCCGGTGGCCCGCAGCGTGGTCAGCGTCCGCCACCGGTACGGGTTCTTCGCGCTCGCCACCCGCCCGGTCTCCCGGTGCAGCAGGGCGAGCCGCCGATCCCCGGCCAGCCCGGCCGCGTCCACGGCCACCGCGTCGAGCTCCTCACCCAGCAGCGACTTGACCGGGTAGCGGCGGATGCTGACGACACGCCCGATCACCGGGCACCAGCCACCCGGGCCGTCGCCTCGACCAGGGCGGCCGCCTCGGGCAGCCGGGCCGCCTCGAGCGGTCCCAGTCCGGTCCGCCGGGCGACGGCCTCCGCCATCGGCGCCAGCGGCCCCGCCTCGGCCACGTATGCCGACAGCACCTCGGCCGCCGCTGCCCGCAGCGGGACGGAACGGTCCACCGCGGTCTCGGCGATGATCAGCGCGGTCACCGCCCGGTCCAGCGCGGGTGACCCCTCGGTGGCGTTGGCCCAGTCGATGACGACCGGGCCGGCCGGCGTGAGGAGCACGTTCTGCGCGTGCAGGTCGAGGTGCAGGAGCCGGACCGCCGGATCGGCCGAGCGGGGGGCGGGCAGCGCGTGCAGCCGGGCGTGCAGGCCGGCCAGCACACTCGCCCCCGACCGCGGGGTGACCTCACCCGCGACGATCGCCTCCAGCAGGGTCCGGCCGTCCACCCGGTCGAGCACCAGGTCGGGACCGTCGGCGTGGTGCACCCGCGGCACCGGGTAGCCGGCGGCGTGCAGGTGGCGCATGACCTCGGCCTCGGCGCGCACGTCGCCACCGGACCGGTACCGGCGCAGCACCCGGCCGCCGTCGAGGGCGTACACGTCGGCGGTCCGGCCGGAAGCCAGGGGAGCGGCCGCCGGAACAGCCGCGCCCGGCTCCACGGAGCCGCCGTCGGCGGGCCGGACGGTGTCGTTGTCGGCGGGCCGGACGGTGTCGTTGTCGGCGGGCCGGACGGCGCCCCTGGCCGGAGAGGCCGCCATCGTCTCCTCCTTCTCGGGGCCGTCAGCCCTCACCGGCCCACCATAGGCGACCTGCTGGCCGTACCCAGGGTGGCCCGGGCAGCCGCCGGCCTCGCGCCCGCCCGGGGCCACCTGCGGCACCGACGGTACTTAATAGACGGTCGCCGTGGGGGTCACCGGGGCCGAGTGGGCCGCGAGCTGCCGGGACCTTCCCGACGCGCGTCGCGCAGCGGCGTAGCTGTCGCCGGCCCGCCCGGTTTTCGTGGTCGGCCGGCACGTCGCCCCGTAACGTTGTCGGATGATCGGAAACGCGCAACTCCTCGTCGGTCCCCGGGTGGCGGCCCCGCGCGCCGCGGAGCCGGCCGGCGAAGGACCCGTCGGCTGGGTCACCGGCCTGGTCGAACGGCTCGGCGGCCCGGGGGCCGGCCTCGCGGTGGCCCTGGAGAACCTCTTCCCGCCGATCCCCAGCGAGGTGATCCTGCCGCTGGCCGGGTTCACCGCGAGCCAGGGGCGGATGAGCCTCGTCGGGGCGATCGCGTGGACGACGCTCGGGTCGGTGCTGGGCGCGCTGGCCCTCTACCAGATCGGCGCGGCCCTCGGCCGGGACCGGATGCGGGCCCTCGTGGGGCGGCTGCCGCTGGTCAAACTGGAGGACGTCGACCGTACCGAGGCCTGGTTCCTCCGGCACGGCGTGAAGGCGGTGTTCTTCGGCCGGATGATTCCGATCTTCCGCAGTCTCGTGTCCATCCCGGCCGGCGTGGAACGCATGCCCGTGCCGGTCTTCCTGCTCTTCACCTCGCTGGGCAGCCTCATCTGGAACAGCGCCTTCGTGCTCGCCGGCTACCTGCTCGGCGAGAACTGGCACGTCGTCGAGTCGTACGTCGGGACGCTGCAGAACGTGGTCATCGCGGTCTGCGTGGGCGGCGTCGGCTGGTTCGTGGTCAGCCGGGTACGCCGGGCGCGCCGCCCCCGACCCGCCCGGGCCGAGCCGCCCCGCGGCACCCTGTACCGCGGCGGCTGGTGGACCCCGGAAGAGCCCGACGACCACTGAGGCCTCACCTGCCCGACCAAACGCCAGCTCGGCGTGCTGGCGGTGATTCGACGCGCAGGTTCCCGCCACCTCGCCGATCTGGCGTCGATCACGCCCGCTCGCCCGGGCGCGGGTGGCACGGTCCGACGCCTGTCCTTGCTCTGCAGCCTCTTAGGCAGCACCGGAGGCTCCGGGGGGCTGCTTCCGTGGCTGCAGAGCAAGGGGGGTGTGGGCGGCGCCTGAGGGTCCGGGCGATCTGGCGCGTGTGTCCGCTTCGCGCCTGATGGCGGGCGCTGGGTGGAACGATATGGAGGCCTCCGGGCTCCGGAGACCTCCATACCGTTCCACCGACGGCCGTGAGGGATGGCTGTCGGCTAGCGGTGCGCCCCGCCTTGGGTTGGGTCGAACGCTAAACGTCTCCGGAGCCCGGATACATCCATGCCGTTCCACCGGCCGCCGTGAACGGGTGTCTGTCGGCTACCGGTGCGCCCCGCCTGGGGTTGAGTGGGACGTCATGGGTGTCTCCCCGGGCCGGGATACCGCCGTGGTGTTCCACTGACGGGTTGCGGGCGGGGAGGGTGTGTTTCGCGCTGTCTCGGCGGGTGAGTGGAACAGCATGGGTGTCTCCGCGTCCTGGATGCACCCATGCTGTTCCACTGACCCGGGGTTCGGGCGTCATGTGCATGCGGTTCTGGGGCGATCTTGGACAGTTGTTGTTCGCTGCGAACGGTAACTGTCCAAGATCTGCAGCCGGGGCGACGATCGTTGCGCGGCTTGGGGTGAATGTCCGGATCGGGCGGTGATCGGCGGCATCCCGCGGCGGTGGAATGGCCGGCGGGCGGGGGTCGTTGTATCCGGGTGAACGACCGAGGAGGGCGCCCCGCGAGCCGGGGTGGCCGGCCCCCGGGACCGCCCGAGATGGGTGCCGCCCCCGAGATCGGCCCCCGAGATGGGGCGCGGCGATCGCGGAATGATGGTGGGCCGCCGGTCGTTGTGCATGGTCCCGGCGCGACGAAGAGGCTCAGCCCCGCGCGCTGGTGGATCCCCCAAGACTTTCTTTGAGCGCCTGACGTGGTGCTTGCGCACGGCCGACCCCCATCGGTGTGTGCGCCAACCCCCGAGGAGCTTTCTCATGAACACGATGCTGCGGAAGAGCGTGCTGGGTATTGCTGGTCTGGCTTTCACCGGTGGCGTCTTCGCCGGTCCGGTCGCCGCCCACGCGGAGCCGGTGCACGACACGAAGCCGGCTGCGGTGGCGGTGCAGGGTGACAAGCTGATCCCGCACGGTGTGCAGGGCGCGCAGTCGAAGATCGACCTGAACGACGAGCAGCTGGCCAACGCCAAGGCGATCATCGCCGCGACGAAGAAGGCCGGTCTGCCGGAGCGGGCGGCGGTCATCTCGATCGCCACGTCGCTGCAGGAGTCGAAGCTGGAGAACCTGGGCCACCTTGGCGACAAGAATGACCATGACTCGCTGGGCCTGTTCCAGCAGCGCCCGAGCTCGGGTTGGGGTTCGCCGGAGCAGATCACCGACCCCGAGTACGCGACCCTGGCGTTCGAGAAGGGCCTGAAGCAGGTCGACGGCTGGCAGGACATGCCGCTGACCGAGGCCGCCCAGACCGTGCAGGTCTCGGCCTACCCCGACGCCTACGCCCAGTGGGAGCAGCAGGCCGCCGACATCGTCAACCAGCACTGGAACAGCTGACACGCACAACGAACCGCTGGCCGGCACCCCGAACCCGGGGTGCCGGCCAGCGGCGTCAGCAGGCCCGGCACCGCGGAACAACGGAGCCGGCGGCGTCAGCAGGCCCGGCACCGCGGAACAACGGAGCCGGCGGCGTCAGCAGGGCGCGTACAGGCGACGCGTACCCGAGCCGGCGGCCCAGGCGGCCGGGTCGCTGAACCGGCAGCCGAAGTCCGGCGCCGCCACCGCCTTCCGATCGGTGACCGCGTCGCCGGCCGGGCGCTTGCCGGTGCGTACCCAGGAAACCAGGTCGTCCCAGGCGGCGCCGGCCTCGGCCGGGCTGAACTCGCAGTGCTGCGCGGCCCGGATCGCCCGCTGGACGACCAGCCGGCTGCGGCCGTGCCGTGCGACGTCCCGGGCGTAGGCCTGCTCCATGCTGAACGGCACGAAGAGGTCGCCGAGGTCGTGCAGGCCGAGCACCGGCACGGTGGGCCGGCCGCTGATCCGCGGCACCTCGGTCAGCGTGGGGGACAGCCGCTGCCACACGTTCTCCGGGGCGACCCGCTGCACGGTGGCGTTGACGTTCACGGGGCTGTTCGGGGAGTACCGGGTGAGCAGGTTGGTGGCGAGCTGGCCGGGCCGCTGGGCGGGGGAGTCGCCGCCGTCGGTGGTGGTGATGCTGAACAGGAAGTCCTTCCAGACCGCGAAGGCGGCGTCGGCGCCGGGCCGGGGGCCGCCGGACCGCTCGACGGTGATCGCCCGTAATTGCTTGCCGAGGTCGTTGGTGGTGTCCGGGCCGCCGGGCTTCAGCTCGGCCAGCCCGAGCGCCCCCTGGATGCGCGGCACCGCGTTGGTCAGGTAGTCGTCCGGCGTCGGATACGCGCGCACCCCGGCGAGGGCCTGCGCGACCAGGTTGTAGTCGAGGAAGAAGTCGAACAGCTCGTGGTCGCCGAGCACCCCGCACATGGGCAGCGCGCCGTCGTAGTAGCCCGGGTACTGCTCCAGCGAGCGGCCGATGATGTGCCCGCCCATGGAGACGCCCGCGATGAGCACCCGCTTCGGCCGCTTCACCGTGCCGGCGAAGAGGTCGGCCAGCGCGCGGGTGCTCAGCACCCCGGAGCGGATGTCGTAGCCGTTGCGGTCGTACGAGGAGGACGCCCAGGCGTACCCCTGTGCCAGCATCCGCTGCCGCAGGTCGTAGCCGGGCGGCTCGGGGGCGAGCACGGTGCCCTGGCCGCGGTAGCCGTGCGCCCACATCACGAGGTCGCCGTTCCACTTGGCGGGGGTCTCGATGAGGTAGCCGGCGTGTGCGTGCACGCCCTGCCGGACGGTGGTGGCGGCGCCGTCGATGACCAGCGGTGCGAGCGGCGGATTGCTGATGGTGTAGCCGGGCAGCGGCTGGCTGCCGTCGTCGGCCGCGAGGGCGGGCGCGGCGCCGGCGAGGCCGACCATGAGGGTGACGGCCGCGCCGGCGGCGAGCAGCCGGCGCAGGAGGCGGGTGGATGAGGTCAGCATCGGTGCTCCCCCGGGGACGGGTGCCGCCCCGGGACGGGGGCGGCCAGGCGGGACGGATGCCTACCGGCCGGTAGCGCCCTGAACCTAGGCCCGGGCCTCGAAGCCTGTCAATCGCTGACTGACCGAACGGTCAGCGAGGCCCGCCCGGTCCGCCCACAGTGGCCGCTCACGGTGAGCCGCTCACGGTGAGCCGCTCACACCAGGCCGTGTGCCAGCATCGCCTCCGCCACCCGCCGGAACCCGTTGATGTTCGCCCCGGCCACGTAGTCGCCCGGCAGCCCGTACTCCTCGGCGGTGGCCCAGCAGCGGGCGTGGATGTCCCGCATCGTCTCCCGCAGCCGCTGCTCCGACTGCGCGAACGTCCACGAGTCGCGGCTCGCGTTCTGCTGCATCTCCAGCGCACTCACCGCCACCCCGCCGGCGTTGGCGGCCTTGCCCGGGGCGAACCGGACCCCGGCCCGGCCCAGGATCCGCACCGCCTCCGGCGTGGTCGGCATGTTCGCCCCCTCGACCACCGCGACACAGCCGCCGGCCACGAGCGCCGCGGCCTCCGCGCCGCCGATCTCGTTCTGCGTCGCGCAGGGCAGCGCCAGATCACAGGGCACTTCCCAGACGGTACGACCGGAGACCGCCACCGCGTGCGGCACGTGCCGGACGTAGTCGTCCAGGCGGGCTCGGCGCTCCTCCTTCAGCTCGCGGAGCAGGGCGAGGTCGATGCCCTTCTCGTCCAGCACGTAGCCGTCCGAGTCCGAGCAGGCCACCACCGTCCCGCCGAGCTGGTGCACCTTCTCGATCGCGTAGATCGCCACATTGCCCGAGCCGGAGACCACCACCCGCTTGCCGTCCAGGCTGTCCCCGGTCTGCTTCAGCATCTCCTCGGCGAAGAAGACCGCCCCGTAGCCGGTCGCCTCGCGCCGCACCTGCGCGCCCCCGTACGACAGTCCCTTGCCGGTGAGCACGCCGGACTCGTACCGGTTGGTGATCCGCTTGTACTGGCCGAACAGGTAGCCGATCTCCCGGCCACCCACCCCGATGTCCCCGGCCGGCACGTCGGTCTGCGCGCCGATGTGCCGGTACAGCTCGGTCATGAAGCTCTGGCAGAACCGCATCACCTCGCGGTCCGAGCGGCCCTTCGGGTCGAAGTCCGCACCGCCCTTGCCGCCGCCGATCGGCAGGCCGGTCAGCGCGTTCTTGAAGATCTGCTCGAAGCCGAGGAACTTCACGATCCCCAGGTAGACCGACGGGTGGAAGCGCAGCCCACCCTTGAACGGGCCCAGCGCGCTGTTGAACTCCACCCGGAAGCCGCGGTTCACCCGGACCCGGCCGTGGTCGTCCTCCCACGGCACCCGGAAGATGACCTGCCGCTCCGGCTCGCAGATCCGCTCGATGACACACGCGTGCGCGTACTCGGGGTGGCGGGCCAGGGCCGGTCCGATGCTCTCCAGCACCTCCCGGACGGCCTGGTGGAACTCGGGCTCACCCGGGTTCCGCTTGACCACGTTCGCGAACACCGTCTCGACGGTCTCCGGCATCACGGACACGCCCCTTCCGGTCCCGGTGCCGGCCTCGTCGCCGCACCGTCCCGGGGTACGGATCGTCGCCGCCGTCCGGTTCACTGGGCGGGTGGACGAGTTGATCTGGAAGACGGCGAGGGACGCCCGCGCCTGGCTGGACGCCGCCAACGGCACCGGGGACGCAGAGCTGACCTCGCGCCTGCTCAAGCTCACCGAGGAGGCGGGGGAGGTGGCCGCCGCCTGGATCGGGGTGCTCGGCCAGAACCCCCGCAAGGGCGTCACGCACACCCGCGCCGAGGTGGCCGCCGAACTGGCCGACGTGGCGTTCACCGCCCTGGTGGCGATCGAGAGCCTGGGCCTGGACGCCGAGACCCTGCTGTCCGCCTGCGCCGAAAAGGCCCGCACCCGACTGACCTGACAGAGAGCGGCCGTCGCCAGACTCGCGGCCCGCGCCGCGTCCGGCAGTCACCGGGGCTGCGGCCGTCGCCAGGCTCCCGGCCCGTGCCGCATCCGGCAGTCGCCGGGCTGCGGCGGTCGCCAGGCTCCCGGCCCGTGTCGGGTCCGGCAGTCGCCTGGCTGCGGCCGTCGCCAGGCTCCCGGCCCGTGCCGCACTGGCAGACGACCTCCGGGGTACGCGGACGGCCGGCTCCACCGGGCTCCGCCCGGCTACCGGCGCCCGACCAGCCGGCCCGGCACACCCAGCCGTCGGCGCCCGGCCGGGCTGAATGTCCGGTTCGCGCCTGCCCGGCCAGGTGAGTGGAACGCTGTGGATGTCTCCGGGGCTCGGATACCTCCATACCGTTCCACTGACCGTTGCGCGCTGGGGTGAGGTGTCCGTTTCGCGCTGTGGCTCGGGCGTTGAGTGGAACGCGATGGGTGTCTCCGAGGCCCGGATACACCCGTGGTGTTCCACCGACCGGTGCAGGCTGGGCGGGCTGTCCGTTTCGTGCGGTGACCGGCGGCACCCTGGCGGCGGAATGGCGGGTGGGCGGGGGTCGTTATACCCGGTGCACGGCCGAGGAAGGCGCCCCGCGAGCCGGGGTGGCCGGCCCCCCGGACCCGCTCGCCGCAGGTGGGTGTGCCGGTCCCGGAATGATGGTGGCCCGCCGGTCGTTGTACATGGTCCCGGCGCTGCGAAGAGGCCTCAGCCCCGCGCGCCGATGATCCCCCAAGACTTTCTTGAGCGCCTGACGGTGCTTGCGCACGCCATCCCCCTTTTGCCGACCCCCGTCGGTGTGGGTGTGCGCCAACCCCCGAGGAGCTTTCTCATGAACACGATGCTGCGTAAGAGCGTGCTGGGTATTGCTGGTCTGGCCTTCACCGGTGGGATCTTCGCCGGTCCGGTCGCCGCCCACGCCGACGCCCGTCCGGTCGAGGGCAAGCCGGCTGCGGTCGCGGTGCAGGGTGACAAGCTGATCCCGCACGGCGTGCAGGGCGCGCAGTCGAAGATCGACCTGAACGACGAGCAGCTGGCCAACGCCAAGGCGATCATCGCCGCGACGAAGAAGGCCGGTCTGCCGGAGCGGGCGGCGGTCATCTCGATCGCCACGAGCCTGCAGGAGTCGAAGCTGGAGAACCTGGGCCACCTCGGCGACGCCAACGACCATGACTCGCTGGGCCTGTTCCAGCAGCGCCCGTCCAGTGGTTGGGGTTCGCCGGAGCAGATCACCGACCCCGAGTACGCCACCCTGGCGTTCGAGAAGGGCCTGAAGCAGGTCGACGGCTGGCAGGACATGCCGCTGACCGAGGCCGCCCAGACCGTGCAGGTCTCGGCCTACCCCGACGCCTACGCGCAGTGGGAGCAGCAGGCCGCCGACATCGTCCACCAGCACTGGAACAGCTGACCAAAGCAACGCACCGCTGGCCGGCACCCCGAACACCGGGGTGCCGGCCAGCGGCGTACCCAGGGAAGGCCGCGCGGACGGACGGCGAAGGCCCACGACGGGCTGGGGGCGAGGGTGACCGGCGCAGGGATCAAGCCTGACCGCCCGGAGCCGGTCACCCTCGCCCCCAGCCCCAACCGCGACCAACGATGGCCCGCAGCCCCCAGCCCCGACCATGCCGGAAGCGCAAACCCCGCAACCACGCCGGAAGCGCAAACCCTCCGAGCAGGCCGAACGCGGTGAGCGCCGCGGAGGCCCGGGCGTACAGTCGGGCCGTGGACCGTACCGAATCCCTGCCGGCGCAGACCCTCCCACCTGGCCTGGGCTCCACCGACCCCGGCAGCGTGCTGCTCCCCGGGCACGACGTGCCGTTGGGCCGCTACACCACGGTGCGCCGGCTGCTGCCGCAGCGGCAGCGGCGGCTCGTCGGCGCCTGGTGCTTCGTGGACCATTTCGGACCGGACGACGTGGCCGAGCGCCCCGGCATGGAGGTGCCGCCGCACCCGCACACCGGGCTGCAGACGGTCACCTGGCTGCTCGACGGGGAGATCCTGCACCGGGACAGCCTGGGCAACGTCCAGCCGATCCGTCCCGGCCAGCTCAACGTGATGACCTCGGGGCACGGCATCGCCCACTCGGAGCGCTCGCCCCTGGTGCACCCGCCGCTCATGCACGGCGTGCAGCTCTGGGTGGCGCTGCCGGACCCGGCCCGGGCCGGCGCGGCCGACTTCGCCCACCACGCCGAGCTGCCCCGCTGGAGCGACGGCGACCTGGACGTCACCCTGCTCGTCGGCGAGGTGGGCGGGGAGCGTTCCCCGGCCGTGGTGTACACGCCGCTGGTCGGCGCGCAGCTCGAGGTCCGGGGTCCGGCGCCGGCCACGCTGCCGCTGCGCCGCGACTTCGAGTACGGGCTACTCGCCATGTCCGGCTCCGCCGAGGTGGACGGGGTGGCCTTCGCCCCCGGTGCGCTGCTCTACCTGGGCGCCGGCCGGGACGCGCTGACCCTGCGGGCCGCGCCGGGCAGCCGGCTGCTGCTGCTCGGCGGCACCCCGTTCGAGGAGCCGCTGGTGATGTGGTGGAACTTCGTGGGCCGCTCGCACGAGGAGGTCGCGGCCGCCCGCGAGGACTGGATGGCGGGCCGGCGGTTCGGGACGGTCGCCGACGACGCTGCGCCTCCGCTGCCGGCCCCGGCGCTGCCGACCACCCGGCTCAAGGCGCGGGACCGGCACGGCACCACGCTCGGCTGAATGCCCCGCCCCGCCCCGGGTAGACGGCGGGCATGCCCACCACCAGTGCGATTTCCAGTGTCGAGGACAAGAAGCGGCTGGTCCGCCGGCTCGCCGGGGACGGGCGGGGGTTCGCCGAACGGTACGGGTTCCGGGTCACGAACAACCCGTCCCAGCTGTTCCAGGTGCTCTACCTGTCCGTTCTGCTCGCCCGCCGGGGCGACTTCCACAAGGCGGTCGACGCCGCGATTGGGTTGCGGGACGCGGGCTGGGACAGCGCGGCCCGGCTGGCCCGTTCCCTGCACGACGACCGGGTCCGCGTGCTGCGCGAGGCCGGGCAGCGCGGCGACGTGGCAGCGCTCGCCGCCACCCTCGGTGACCTGGCGCAGAAGGTGGTCGACGCGTACCGCGGCGACCTGCGCCGGCTCCGCAGCGAGGCGCACCAGGATCCGCCCCGGGAGCGGCGGCTACTGACCGCGTTGCCCGGGGTGGACGACGAGGTGGCCGACCTGTTCCTTCGCGAGGCGCAGGCGGTGTGGCGGGAGGTGGCGCCGGTGGCCGACCGGCGGGCGCTCGCGGCGGCGCGCCGGCTGGGGCTGGGCCGCTCCGCGGACGACCTGGCCGGGGTGGCCGGCAGCGGTGAGTCGGAGCGGCTGGCCTGGCTGGTCGGTGCGCTGGCCCGGGTGGACCTGGAGAAGCGGTACGCCGAGCTGTCGGCCTGACGTGCCGGGCGCCACAATCTCGCGATACTCACCCGTTCGGCTGATGCCCTGTCGTATGATGATCGTGGCAGCGATGCCCGCCCGGTTCGGGCGAACATCCACCGCCTGTCGGTCGCGACCCGGTTCGGGCGCGGACCGGCGGGGACAGGTGCTGCGTGGCGCCCCAGGTCGCGGTTCGTGACCCGGGGCGCCCGCCTGTCTCCGGGGCCTCCGCGCTCACTGGGCGAGGCTGGCGAGCAGGTTCACCGTGGCGGCGATGATGACCGCACCGAACAGGTACGACAGCAGCAGGTGCCGCAGCGCGGTGCGGCGCATCTCCGAGCTGCACAGGTCGGTGTCGGAGACCTGGAAGGTCGCGCCGACCGTGAAGCCCACGTACGCGAAGTCGGAGAAGCGCGGCGGCTCGTCCTGATGGAAGTTGATCCCGCCCGGTTCCCCGGAGTAGTAGAGCCGGGCGTACCGCGTGGTGTAGACGGTGTGCACCACGAACCAGGCGACCACGATGCTCAGCACGCCGAGGGCGCCGTAGAGGTCCCGGAGCAGTCCGGGCTCAAGGTTGTGCGTGGTGGTCAGCACCATGCCGACCGCGAGCAGGCTGGCCACGCAGGCGGCCAGCAGCAGGGCGTCCCGGGTGGCCCGGTTGGGGTCCTCCAGCTTCGCCAACCGTGCGGTCCGCTCGGCGTCCAGCCGGGACAGCCGTCCCCACTGCAGTGCCAGCCAGCTCAGCGCGGCCGCGTCCCACCCGACCAGCGGGGCGAGGGCCGGCCTGAGCATGACGACGGTGGCACCGGCGGCGACGCCGCCGACCAGCGCCATCACCACGAGCTGGAGCGCCGCCGGCACGTGTCCGTGGACCCGGCCGGCCGTCCAACGCGGCACCGAGCGGGGTCAGATGCCGCGGAGGTGCTGCGAGACCCGCAGGTGCCGGTCCCGGGCCTGCGCGGCGCGCTGCGACGGGCCCACCTCGGGGGCGGCGTCGATACCGGCCGAGCGGGCCACCTCGGTGCCGTTGGCGTAGTCCACCGGCGGCAGCGCCCGCAGCGCCTTCAAGACCTCCGGCGGCGCGCCCTCCCGTTCGGCCTCCTGGATGACGTCGTCCTTGCCGGCCGGATAGTCCAGCGCGGACAGGTACTCGAGGACGTCCGTGTAACTCGCCATGGGTGGGGCTCCTCGCGCCTGTAGTTGCGGTCACGACCGGCGGCGGTTACCCGCCGGGCCGCGGGTCACGCCCCGGCGCCGGTGGAAAACCGCCACCGTTTCGCGGCCGCCGTGGCGGGTAGCCGCGCGATGCTGGAGCACCGAAGGGGGTACCACCCATGCACTACCTCACCTTCGTCGGCCGGGTGGCGCGGCGTACCGGGACGTCGCAGGAGTTGGCGGCGGAGCTGACGCGGGCCACGCTGGCGACCCTCACCGACCGCTTGACCGGCGGCGAGGTGCTGGATCTCGCCGCGCAGATGCCGAAGCCCCTTCAGGGGTTGCTGAAGCCGGATCCCCGGGCCGAGGCGGCGGACCGCTTCGGGGCGGCCGAGTTCGTCTCCCGGGTGTCCGTGCGGGCCGGCGTCGACGAGGCGACCGCCCGCAACGGGGTGCGGGCCGTCTTCTGCACCCTGCGCGAGGCGATCACCAGTGGGGAGTTCCAGGACGTGGTGGTCCAGCTGCCCCGCGACTTCCGGGACATGGTGGAGCCCGCCCTGGCGCCCGGCGCGACCCGCCGCTGACCCGCCGCGCCCGGTCCCGTCAGGCCACCGTGCCCGCGGCGCGCAGGGCCGCGATCCGTCCCGCGTCGAGACCGGCCTCGGCCAGCAGCTCGTCGGTGTGCTCGCCGGGGCGCGGCGGCGGCCGGCGGACCGACGTGGGGGTCGCCGAGAAGCGCGGCGCGGGGGCCGGCTGGACGACCCCGTCGGGCGCGACGAACACGTCCCGGGCGGCCAGGTGCGGGTGCTCCGGGGCCTCGGCCCAGTCGAGCACGGGCGCCACGCAGGCGTCCGAGCCGGCCAGCAGCGCGGCCCACTCGTCCCGGGTGCGGGTGCGGAACAGCCGGGCCCAGGCGGCCCGCAGCGCCGGCCAGTTCGCCGGGTCGTGCCGGTCGGGGGCCTCGTCCCCGTCGAGCGGGAAGCCGGTGAGCCGGACCAGCTCGTCGTAGAACCGCGGCTCCAGCGCGCCCACCGCGAGGTGCCGCCCGTCGGCGCACTCGTACGTGTCGTAGAAGGGCGCACCGCCGTCGAGCAGGTTCACCCCGCGCGGGTCCTGCCACATGCCGGCCCGGCGCAGCGCGTGGATCTGGGTGGCCAGCACCGACACGCCGTCCACGATGGCCGCGTCGACCACCTGGCCGGGGGCGCCGGCGCGGACCGCGTACAGCGCCGCGACGACCCCCAGGGCCAGCATCATCCCGCCGCCGCCGAAGTCGCCGAGGAGGTTCATGGGCGGCACCGGGCGCTCGCCGGCCCGGCCGACGCCGTGCAGCGCGCCGGTCAGCGCCAGGTAGTCGATGTCGTGGCCGGCGGTGTGGGCGAGCGGGCCGTCCTGCCCCCAGCCGGTCATCCGCCCGTACACCAGTTTGGGGTTGACGGTGTGGCAGTCGGCCGGGCCGAGGCCGAGCCGCTCGGTGACGCCGGGCCGGAAGCCCTCGACGAGCGCGTCCGCCCCGGCGGCCAAGGCCAGCACCACCTCGCGCCCCTCCGGGGTCTTGAGGTCGACGGCGAGCGACCGGCGGTTGCGGTTGAGCAGGTCGCCCGGGATGTCGCCGAAGCCCCCGCCGCCGGTCCGGTCCACCCGCACCACGTCCGCGCCGAGGTCGGCGAGCATCATGGCGGCGAACGGCCCAGGCCCGATGCCGGCCAGCTCGATCACCCGTACGCCGGTCAGCGGCCCGTTGTCCATCGCGTCACCATAGGGCCCCGGCTGCCCGGGCACCACGCCCGACCGCCCCGCACAGCGGTTGACCAGGGCAATCATCCGCGTCGAAACTTGGCGTGCGGGTTGAGGTTGCCCTAACCTTGGAGCCGCGAGGGGAGTACTTCCCACGAACCATTCCGGTCAGTACGGCGGGCCCCGGGCGCGCCTCGGGTGGTTGCCCACCATGGGTGGGTGAAGGAGACCTCGGACATGGCACCGTGTTCGAGGAGGCTCCATGACCGAGTTGTCGTACCTGTCCGCTGCCGAGCTGTCGTCGGTCGGCACCCCCACCCTCTGGGCGGTGACCATCGCCGGCGTGCTGGCGCTGCTGGTGCTCGACTTCCTGGTCACCCGGAAGCCGCACGAGGTCTCCCTGAAGGAGGCGCTGGGCTGGTCGGCCTTCTACGTCGCCCTGCCGCTGGCCTTCGGCGCCTGGGTGTGGGGCCGCTACGGCTCCGAGCAGGGCGTCCAGTACCTCACCGGCTACCTGGTGGAGAAGTCGCTCTCGGTCGACAACCTCTTCGTCTTCATGCTGCTGCTGGCCGCGTTCGCGGTGCCCGCCGTGCTGGCCCAGCGGGTGCTGCTCTACGGCATCGCCGGCGCGCTCGTGCTGCGGGCCGTCTTCATCGCCCTGGGCGCCGCCGCGCTCCAGACCCTCGACTTCGCGTTCCTGCTCTTCGCGCTCATCCTGATCGCCACCGCGGTCAAGCTGTTGCGCGACGCCCTCTCCGGGCACCAGCAGGAGGTCGACATCGACAAGATGCGGTCGGTCCGGCTGCTGCGCAAGGTCATGCCGGTGGTCGACGAGTACCACGGCCCGAAGATGACCGTCCGGAGCGCCGGCCGGCGTGCGCTCACCCCGTTCGCCCTCGTGGTGGTCGCCGTGCTGGCCACCGACGTGGTCTTCGCCGTCGACTCGGTGCCCGCCGTCTACGGCATCACCGAGGACCCGTACCTGGTCTTCGCCACCAACGCCTTCGCCCTGCTCGGCCTGCGGGCGCTCTACTTCGTCCTGCACGCCGCCCTGAGCCGCCTCGTGCACCTCAGCTACGGCCTGGCCGCCATCCTCGCCTTCATCGGCCTCAAGCTGGGCCTGCACTGGGCGCACGGCATCTGGCCCGGCGTGCCGCAGATCCCCACCCTCGCCTCGCTGGGCGTGATCATCGGCGTCCTGGTGATCGTCACGCTGACCAGCCTGCGCGCCACCCGCGACCGGGCCGGCGGGGAGCGGGCGGTGGCCGCCGAGCGGCGCTGACCCGGCCGCCGCGCCGGTCACCCGGCGCGGCGGCTCCCGGCCGAACCCCTCGCCCCGGCCCACGCCAGGTGGTACGACTGACGCGTGGGAATCGTCTCGCCGGGCTTTCAGGGCCGGCCCCGTACGGCCGAACCGGCCCTGCCACCGGGGCAGTACCTCACGCAGGACTTCCCGGTGCTGTCCGCCGGGCCGACGCCCCGGGTGCCGCTGGACACCTGGGAGTTCGTGCTCACCACCGAGACCGGCGCCGAGTACCGCTGGTCCTGGGACGAGCTCATGGGCCTGCCGCAGGAGACGCCGCACGTCGACATCCACTGCGTCACCCACTGGTCGAAGCTGGGCACCGACTGGCAGGGGGTCTCGCTGGACACCCTGCTCGACGGCGTCGACACGGCCGCCCGGTACGCCCTGGCCCACTCCTACGGCGGCTACACGACCAACCTGCCGCTGGACGACCTGCGCGGCGGCCGGGCCTGGGTGGCGCACACCTACGACGGCGGCCCGCTCCCCGCCGAGCACGGCGGGCCGGCCCGGCTGCTCGTCCCGCACCTCTACTTCTGGAAGTCCGCCAAGTGGGTCCGGGGCATCCGCCTGCTCACCGACGACCAGCCGGGCTTCTGGGAGACGGCCGGCTACCACGACTACGGCGACCCGTGGCGCGAGCAGCGCTACCAGGGCGACTGACGTGGCCGTCCCGACGACCGGCGACCGGGTGGCCGCCCCGCTGACCTGGCGGGTGGCCCGCCTCGTGGAGCGGCGGGTCGAGACGCCGACCGCGCAGACCCTGATGCTGGAGGTGCCCGGCTGGCCCGGCCACCGGCCCGGGCAGCACGTCGACATCCGGCTCACCGCCGCCGACGGCTACCAGGCGGCCCGCTCCTACTCCCTGGCCGCGCCGGCCGAGGGGGAGCGGATCGCGGTGACCGTGCAGCGGGTGCCCGACGGGGAGGTGTCGCCGTACCTCACCGACACCTACGCCGAGGGCGACCCCGTGGAGGTGCGCGGGCCGATCGGCGGCTGGTTCGTCTGGCGTGCCGACGAGACCGCGCCGGTGCTGCTGGTGGGCGGCGGCTCCGGGGTGGTGCCACTCATGGCGATGGTCCGGGCCCGGCGGGAGGCCGGCAACCGGGCGCCGTTCCGCCTCATCTACTCGGTGCGCACCCCCGACGACGTCTTCTACGCCGAGGAACTGCGCCGCCGTACCCGGGACGACCAGGGCCTCGACGTGGCGTACGTCTACACCCGGGCCGCGCCGGAGGGCTGGCGGGGGGAGCCGCACCGGATCGGCCTGGCCGACGTGAACACCCACGGGTGGCCGCCCGACCTGGAGCCGCTCTGCTACGTCTGCGGCCCCACCGGGTTCGTGGAGGCGGTGGCGGACCTGCTGGTGGGCCTGGGCCACCCGACGCGGCGGGTGAAGACCGAACGGTTCGGCCCGACCGGCTGACCACCCGAGGAGGGCGCATGACCGACATGTCCTACGTGGACGGCAACATGCTCGACGGGCCGCTGCGCGAAGTCTTCGCCGTCGACCTCAGTTCCGCCATCGGGCGCTGCGACCACTGCGGCATGACCGGCCCGATGGCGGGGCTGCACGTCTACTCGCACGCTCCCGGGCTGATCGGACGCTGCCCGGCCTGCACCGAGGTGATGGTGCGCCTGGTCCGCGCGCCCGACCAGGCCTGGCTCGACCTGCGGGGCACCACCTTCCTGCAGATTCCCATGCCCCTGGACCAGCCCCACCCGCGCCCACTCTGACGTCGCCGGGACCGGCGCCGGCACCGGGCGGGCGACGGCCGGAGCGCTCCGCCGCCACCGCCGGCGCAGCCGGCCGACCAGTTGCCCGACGGTCACCGGCACCACCGACAGCACGAGCTGGCCGTTGCGCGGGTCGACCGTCGCGGCCACCCCGTAGAGGCGGGTGCCCCTGCGCAGCAGCCGGGGGCGACCGGCGGCGAGCCGGGGCGCGCGGACCGGGGCGCTGCCACGGCCGTGGTCACCGTCGACCTCGGCCCGCACGGGGTGGCGCTGGCCGCTGGCCGCGCTGGCGGCCAGGAGCCGGTCGACCGGGAAGTCGGTCCGCACCGTCCGGCCGGTCGGGTCCGTGGCGTCCAGCAGGGTGGTGCCGGCGACCGGCCCGGCGACCAGTCGCACGGGCCCCGCCTCCGCCGCGAAACGGGGGTACGGGCTGCGCGTGGTCACCGCGAGGGTGTGCGGGTCCGCCCAGCTGACCGTCACGGTGTCCACCCGGGCCAGCCAGTCGGCGCGTACCTCGGTGACGTCGGTCCACGCGGCCGGGGCGCCCGGGTAGCCGGCGTGCCAGCGGCCGGCGGCGACCACCGTGGCCGGGACGCCCCGTTCGGCGTCCTGGTCGATGACGGCCAGCAGCTCGTCGACCCCCCCGGCGGTCACCGCGCCGAGCCGCAGCCGCGCCTCGATGTCGAGCCGGTTCCGGAGCCCGTCGGTGACGTACCGCTCGACGAGGCGGCGCACCGCCGCGTGCACCCGCTCCTGCGCGGCCCGGTCCAGCCGTCGGAAGTCGTCGCCGACCAGGTTGGCCAGCTCCAGGCCGACGTGCCGGCGCAGCACCGCGTCGCGGCGCGGGCCGGCCGGGATCAGCCCGGCCACGAAGGCGAACAGCCGCTCCACGCTGACCAGGCGCTGGTCGACCCTGCTGTGGTAGGTGATGTTGCGGGCGTCCAGGCGGCGCACCGCGTGGTAGTAGTCGTAGTCGGCGAGTACCGAGATCCGCCGGGCGTGGTAGCAGGCGGCCAGGGTGAACGGCTGGTCGCTGAGCACCGGCATGTCCTCAGGGAAGCGCAGCCCGAGCCGGTCCACGAGGTCGCGGCGGAACAGCTTGGTGTTGGCCAGCGACCAGGGCAGCGCGGAGTCGAACAGGCTGATGTCGGGGGCGTTGCCGGCGGCGAAGACGTCGGAGAAGACGTGCCGGCCGTTGACCCCGACCACCTTGCCGAGCACGACGTCCGAGCCGTACCGGTCGGCGGCGGCGACGAGCCGTTCGAGGGCCTCCGGGCCGAGGTGGTCGTCGGAACCGAGGAAGAACACGTACCGGCCGGTGGCCACCTCCAGACCCCGGTTGCAGGGGGCGGCCGGGCCGCCGGAGTTGGCCTGGTGGAGCACCTTGACGGTGCCGGGGTGGCGGTCGGCGATCCCGTCCAGCAGCCGGCCGCTGCCGTCGGTGGAGCCGTCGTCCACCGCCACGATCTCCATGCGGTCGTGGCCGATCGTCTGCCGCAGCAGCGAGTCCAGGCAGCCCCGCAGGTAGGGCAGGGTGTTGTAGACCGGGATGACGACGCTCACGTCTGGGGTGGGCACCGGAGCGCTCCTCGGGGAGTCGGCGGGTCGGTCGTGTCTCCGTCGGGCGGGGGCGGGGCGTCGGGCAGCAGCCGGCGGTACGCCGCCTCCAGCACGTCGGCCTGGGCCGTCCAGGTCCAGCCGGCGAGCAGCCCCGGCCGGTCGTACGCGGCGCGGTGCGGGGCGGGGTCGTCCAGCACGGCGGTCACGGCCCGGACGAAGTCGTCGACGTCGCCGGCCCGGAACACCTCGCCCTGGCCGGTCTCCCGCACCGTGGCCGCCATGGTCCGCACGTCGCTGACCACCACGGGCAGCCGGGCGTGCGCGTACTCGAAGAACTTGGTGATCAGGGCGATCTCGTGGTTGGGCCAGTGGTGGATCGGGATGACCCCGACGTCGGCGCCGGACAGGAACGGCACCACCTGCCAGTGGGGTACGTACGGCAGCACGTGCAGGCGGTCGGCCGCGCCGAGCCGGGCGGCCCGCTCGGCCAGCCCCTCGACGTAGCGCAGCGCCGGGTTCACCACGAGCGCGAGGTGCACGCCCGGCAGCCGGGGCAGCGCCTCGACCAGGGTGTCCAGCCCGCGCTGCGGCGCGGCCGCGCCGCTGTAGACCAGCAGCGGCACGTCGGGACCGAGGCCGCACTCGGCCCGCAGGTCCGGCGGCGGCGCGTCGTCGGCCGGGCGGTGGTCGTCGGCGGGGGCGTTGAGCAGCACGGCGGGCGCCTCGGCGAGCCCGTGCTCGCGGCGCAGCAGCTCGGCCAGGTCGGCCGAGACGGTGAGCACGGCGTCGGCGTACGGCGCGTACTCCCGCTCGTGCGCCCGGTGGGCGGGCAGCCAGCGGGCGTGGTCCCGCCACGGTTTGATCCCGGGCAGGAACTCGTGGGCGTCCCAGACCAGCGCCACCCGGCGACCCTGGCCGGCCGCGCGGATCTTGGCGCGGGCGCCGACACCGAGCATCCGGAAGTCGTGCGCGTGGATCAGGTCCGGGCGCAGCCGGTCCACCTCGGGACCGTAGGCCAGCTCGTAGTCCCAGAGCCCCGGCTCCAGCCGCCGCCACGCCCGGTCACCCTGGACCAGCTGCCAGAACAGCGTGTACGCCCGGTCCCACGGGCCGCGGAAGCGGCGGCCGTACCGGACCCGGTTCATCATCTTCGTGCGCAGCCACACCCAGCGGTCGAGCAGCCCGGCGGCGACCTCCCGCCGGCGCAGCGCCCGCCGCGCCCGGCCGAGCCGGGCGCCGGCCAGCTCACCGGCGGCGGCGCGCCGCGCCACGAGGGCGGCCCGGACGGCCAGGTCGGCGCGCCAGGCCCGGACCCACTGGGCGCGGTGCTCGGCGATGCCGCCCGACCGGTACGCCAGCGGCCAGCGCAGCGAGCGGCGGAACTCGTGCCGGCGCCGGTGCAGCGGCTCGGGCATCGGCAGCAGCCGCACCTCGGCGGCCCCCAGCCGCCAGCTCCGTTCGGTGCCGTCCGGGGAACGGCCGAGCAGCGTCACGTCCCACCCGGCCTCGGCGGCGGACCGGGCGATCTTCTGCACCCGGGAGTCGCCCTCGACCTTGTTGTCGACGAGCATGACGATCCGGCCGCGGCGCGGCGGTCCCGCCTCGTCGTGTGCCACTGCTGGTCCTCCGCTGGTCGGCCGGCCTCTCCGGCGCGACACCACGCTGGTCCAGGCATCGGTCGCCGCGGCTACGCCGACGTGACGGCAAGGTGACCGAGAGGAGGCGGTTGGGGGCGCCGGTGGGGAGAACCGGACGGTCTCCCCACCGGCGCCCGGCGGGTCAGCCGCCGGTGTCGCCGAGCCGGCGCCAGGCCAGCACCGTGAGCACCGTGAGCGCCGCCGCGGCCAGCCAGAACGGCGCCAGGAGACTCCCGGTGGCCCGGGCCAGGATCCCGCCCGCGACCGTGCCCAGCGCCGCCCCGCCGAGATCGGCCAGGGCGTAGACACCGGTCACCCGGCCGCGCAGCCGGTCCGGCACGAGCCGCTGCCGCAGCGACACCACGAGCACGCCCCAGACCATGGCGTGCCCGCCCCACACCGCCAGCGCGGCACCGGCGACCACCGGCTGCCGCGTGCCGGCCAGCACGAGCTGGAGCCCGATCTCGATGAGCAGTCCGGCCCGCAGCAGCGCGGGCGTGCCGAACCGGGACCGCAGCCGGGTGGCCAGCGCGCTGCCGGCCAGCCCGCCGACGGCCGAGGCGGTCAGCAGGACGCCGTACCCGACCTCGGCGAGGCCGAGCCGCTGCCGGGCGTAGAGCACGAAGGCGGCGAACGCGGCGCAGAACGCCACGTTCATGACGGCGATGCAGCCGGCCAGGGTGCGCAGCACCGGCACGGCCCACAGCGCCCGTACGCCTTCCACGACCTCGGCGCGCAGCGACCGGCGCGGATCCGCCGGCGCCGGCGGTGTCGCGGGGGGCGCCGGCCGCCAGCGCAGCAGGGCCAGCAGCAGCGCGGCCAGCCCGAAGGTGGCCGCGTCGAACCCGAACGGCAGCGCCGCGGCCACCACGAAGAGGTACGCCCCGAACGGCTTGGCCACGAACTGGTTGCCGATCACGAAGGTGGCGGAGAGCCGGCTGTTGGCCTGCTCCAGGCGATCGGCGGGCACCACCGACGGCAGCAGCGCCCCGGCGGCCGTGTCGGCCAGGGTCTCGCCGACGCCGGTGAGGAAGAAGGCGAGGCAGACCAGCGGCACGGTGGCCACCCCGGCGAGCACGGCCCCGGCCAGCGCGGCCAGCACCAGCGCGCGGCCCACGTTGACGGCGACGATCAGCCGGCGGCGGTCGAGCCGGTCCACGAGCGCCCCGCTGACCGGGGCGAGGAGCAGCCACGGCAGTTGCGGGGCGAACGCCGCGGCGGCCACCGCCGCCGGATCGGGGGTGAGCGAGGCGACCAGCAGCGGCGCGGCCACCAGGGTGACGCCGTCGCCGAGATTGGCGACGGCCGAGGCCGTCCAGAGGCGGTGGAAGTCGGGGCCGAGCCGGCCCGCGGGAAGGGTGGCCGTCATGCCGGCCACCGGGCAGGGGTGCGTGGTCCGGGCGCGGCGGGGCGCCCGGACGGGTCGTCCGGAAACACGAGGAACTCCCTCGGAAGCGATGGTGGTGGCGTGCGGGGCACGCCGGGACGTCGGGATCCGCGCAGGGCGGATCACCGGATCGCTTCGCGGCGAGGGTGGCGGTGTCGGTCGGGCGGCGGCGCCGCGCCGGTCAGGACACCGCTTGGCCCGGCGGCGAAGCGGGAACCAGCACCGTGCCGAGTGGAGCAGTCCTCATGATCGGCCTCCCGTCCTCGGCTGCCACGCTAGGGCTTCTTCGCGCGCGGCGCGACCCCGGTTGGACAGCGGCCGGGCGGGTGGCCGAGAGTGGCTCACCGTGAGGTACCTGCGCAGCGACGGCCGTGTCGCGATCCGCCGTCCCCGCCCCACCGACGAGGCGGAGTTCGTGGCCGCCGCCCGGCGCAGCCGCGACCTGCACCATCCGTGGCTCTCCGCGCCGGACGACGCCGAGCGGTACGCGGCGTACCTGCGCAAGATCCGGGGGCGGGACGGCTCCGGGTACCTGCTCTGCGACCGGGCCACCGGCGCGATCGCCGGGTACGCGAACATCAGCGGCATCGTCCTGGGCGCGCTGCGCGGCGGTTACCTCGGCTACGCCGCCTTCCGGCCGTACGCCGGCACCGGGCACGCCTCGGCCGGGATCCGGCTGGTGATCGAGCACGCGTTCACGGTGCTCGGGCTGCACCGCTTGGAGGCGAACATCCAGCCGGGCAACGAGCCGTCGAAGCGGCTGGCCCAGCGCCTCGAGTTCCGGTTGGAGGGCTTCTCGCCGGACTACCTGTTCATCGACGGCGCCTGGCGGGACCACGAGCGCTGGGCGATCACCGCGCCCGGGCCGGAGCGGGGCTGACGGCGCGGCGGCGACCGCCGGAACGGCGGCCGCCACCGGCGTCGTCGGACCTCAGCGGCCGGGCCCCCGATCCTGCGGGCGCTGCCCGGTCAGGCGCTGCCGCTTCGCCTCCTTGTGCTCGACGCGCCGGCGCTGCCGGGGCGTGAGCTGCGGACGACCGCTCTGCTGCCGGTAGTGGGACTCCCGTCGCTCGGCTGGCAGGATGCTCATCGGTGGCTCCCCTCTGTCGGGATCGACTCTCGCGCTCCCACCACCCTCCGCCCCGACCGGGTGAGGCGACCCCACCCGGTCCGGGTCAGCCTGGTCAGGCATGGATCAGCCTGGCGATTCATCCGGAACGGGTGATGCCACCCTCGCCCGCACTCCTCCTACCGTCGGCGCATGGCTGTCGTGCGTCCGACTCCGGCCGACCCGACGCCGGGCGTGCTTGCCCCCGCCCGCGCGAGCGGGGACCAGCGATCCATCCCGCCCGAGCTGGGCGCCGAATCCATCGCCGTCCTGAACGGCCCCACCTTCATGTACTCGGAGCCGTCCGGCGACGTGCCGCCCGGCAGCATCGGTGGTCTCGTCCACCTCGACACGCGCCTGCTCAGCGGGTGGGTGCTCACGGTGAACGGCCAGCGCCTGCTCGTGCTCCGCTCGGAGATCCTCCAGCACTACTCGGCCCAGTTCGCGCTCGCCAGCCCCGAGTTGCCCGGCCTCCCAGCGAACGGCCTCGGGTTCCGCCGGCTGCGCTACGTCGGTAGCAGTTTCCGCGAGCGGATCGAGGTGGTGTCGTACCAGCCCGAACCGGTCCGCATCGAGCTGCGCCTGGCGGCGGCCGCCGACTTCGCCGACCTCTTCGAGGTCAAGTCCGGGGTCCGGGACCGCTCCGCACAGATCACCCGCCGGCACACGCCCGACCAGCTCTGCTTCACGTACGCGGCCGAGGACTTCTCCGCCGAAACCCGGATCTGCTCCTCCCGCCCGGCGGACCGCGTCGAGGGCGACGAACTGGTGTGGGAGCTGGAGCTGCACCATCGGCAGGAGTGGCAGGTCGACCTGGACGTTCCGCTGCCGCCGGGCCTCGGCGTGGTCGAGTCGGTCGGGGGAGACATCGCCGACGTGGTCCACGAGCGGGTGCCCGACCCGTTCCGGAACTGGATGGCCGGGCGAGCCGCGCTGTACAGCGACAACCAGGCGCTGGAGCGGACGATGTACCGGTCGGGCCAGGACATCGCCGCCCTCCGGCTCGAGCTGGAGGTCA
The DNA here is from genome assembly GCF_009671205.1 of Micromonospora terminaliae. Classification (NCBI taxonomy): domain Bacteria; kingdom Bacillati; phylum Actinomycetota; class Actinomycetes; order Micromonosporales; family Micromonosporaceae; genus Micromonospora; species Micromonospora terminaliae. Next base: position 1,399,403 of record NZ_CP045309.1, read on the forward strand.
AGGGACAGCGGATCACGCTGCCCAGTGCGGGACTGCCGTGGTTCCTGAGCGTCTTCGGCCGGGACACCCTGATCACCGCGTACCACACGCTGGTCGCCGGTCCGAGCCTGGCGCGGGGCACGTTGCTCGCCCTGGCCCGCCTGCAGGGCGACCGCTGCAACGACTTCACCGACGAGGAGCCGGGCAAGATCCTGCACGAGGTCCGCAGCGGGGAACTGACCCGGACCGGGCTGAAGCCCTACGGCCCGTACTACGGCACCGCCGACGCCACCCAGCTCTGGCTGATCCTCCTGTCCGAGTACTGGCGGTGGAGCCGGGACGACGACCTCGTGCGTAGCCTGCGGGACAACGCGATGGCCGCCCTCCACTGGATGGACCACTACGGGGACCGGGACGGCGACGGCTACGTCGAGTACGCCACCCGCTCGCCGGAGGGCCTCGGGAACCAGTGCTGGCGGGACTCGCCGAACGGCGTCGTCTTCCACGACGGCCGGATCCCGGTGCTGCCGATCGCCACCTCCGACATCCAGGGCTACGGCTACGACGCGAAGCTGCGGCTCGCCGAGCTCGCCGACGGCCCCCTGGACGACCCGGCCCTGGCCCGGCGGCTGCGCGCGGACGCCGGTCGGCTCTACGACCGGTTCAACCGCGATTTCTGGATCGAGGAGCGGGGTGGCTTCTACGCCGTCGGCCTGGACGGCGACAAGAACCGGATCGACTCGAAGACGTCGAACATGGGCCATCTGCTCTGGAGCGGCATCGTGCCACCGGAGCGGGCGGACCGGGTGGTACGGCAACTGATGGCGGAGGACTCCTTCTCCGGCTGGGGCATCCGCACCCTGTCGCGCGAGGACGCGTTGTTCAACTCGCTCGGCTACCACCACGGCACGGTGTGGCCGCACGACAACTCTCTCGCCGTCCTCGGGCTGGCCCGGTACGGGTACCGGGCGGAGGCGAACCGGATCGGCCTGGCACTGATCGAGGTGGCGGAGCAGTTCGGCTACCGGCTTCCCGAGGCGCTCAGCGGGTACCCGCGCGAGCGCCTGCTCTTCGCCGTGCCGTACCCGACCGCGTGCAGCCCGCAGGCCTGGGCGAGCGCCACTCCGCTGGCCCTGGCCCGGGCGATGCTCAACCTCAACCCGGTCGACGGCCGGCTGGTCCTCGACCCCGACATCCCGCCGGAGATCGGCCGGATCGCCGTCGACCGGTTACAGGCCTTCGGGCAGTCCTGGGACCTCGAGGCGGTGGGCCGCAAGGGGTACGTGCGGCTTTCCGCGGACTGAGGGCCACGTTTGTCGGGGTCCTCGACGGGAACGGCAGCAGGCATGACGAAACCTCGTGTGGTGATCGTGGGGGCCGGGTTCGCCGGATACCACGCGGCGAAGGCCCTGAGCCGGCGGGCCGGCGAGCGGGCCGAGATCGTCCTGCTGAACACGACCGACTACTTCCTCTACCTGCCGCTGCTGCCCGAGGTCGCCGCCGGGGTGGTCGAGCCCACCCGGATCGCCGTGCCGCTCGCCGGCACCCTCGACGGCGTCCGGGTGGTCATCGGCGAGGCGGACCGGGTCGACCTGCAGAACCGCTGGGTCGGCTACCGCTCCGCGGAGGGGGACCACGGCCAGCTCGCCTACGACCGGCTGGTGCTCTCCGTCGGCAGCGTCAACAAGCTGCTGCCGATCCCCGGGGTGACCGAGTACGCGCACGGCTTCCGCGGCCTGCCCGAGGCGCTCTACCTCCACGACCACGTGGTCCGCCAGCTCGAGCTGGCCGAGCTGGCGGAGGACCCGGTCGAGCAGCGGTCCCGGACCACGTTCGTGGTGGTCGGCGCGGGCTACACCGGCACCGAGGTGGCCGCGCACGGCCAGCTCTTCACCGACCGGATGATGGCCCAGCGGCCCCACCTCAAGGTGCGTCCCCGCTGGATGCTGCTGGACGTGGCCCCGCGCGTGCTGCCCGAGCTGGACCAGCGGCTGTCCGTCACGGCCGACCGGGTGCTGCGCCGGCGCGGGGTCGACGTGCGGATGGGCACCTCCGTCTCCGAGGCCACCCCGGACGGGGTGCTGCTGACCGACGGCGAGTACGTGCCGACGTGCAGCCTGGTCTGGTGCGTCGGGGTGCGCCCCGACCCGTTCGTCGCCGAGCTGGGGCTGCGCACCGAGAAGGGGCGCCTGGTGACCGACGAGTACCTCAACGTCCCCGGCTACCCGGAGGTGTTCGCCTGCGGCGACGCGGCGGCCGTGCCCGACCCGACCCGCCCCGGGCAGATCTGCGCCATGACCGCCCAGCACGCGCAGCGGCAGGGCAAGCTGGCGGCGCACAACATCGCCGCCTCCTACGGGCAGGGCACCCGCAAGCCGTACAAGCACCGCGACCTGGGCTGGGTGGTCGATCTCGGCGGCAAGGAGGCGGCCGCCAACCCGCTGCACGTGCCGCTCGCCGGCCTGCCCGCCAAGACGGTCACCCGCGGCTACCACCTGTACGCCATGCCCAGCAACCGGGCCCGGGTCGGCGCGGACTGGCTGCTCGACGCCGCCCTGACCCGGCCCGCCGTGCAGCTCGGCCTGGTCCCGGCGAACGCGGTGCCGCTGGAGAGCGAGTCGCCCGAGGTGGTGCGTCGCGGCTGACCCGACCGGACTCAACCGCCGGCCGGCGGCGGGCTCTCCTCGGTGGGACCCCGACCGCCGGCCCTCGCGTCCGGACCGGCGGTGGCCGGCACCGGCAGGGCCTGGCGGCCGCTGCGGGCGAACTCGCGCAGCAGGACCTGGCCGATCCCGGCCGCCGGGATGGCCAGCAGAGCGCCGACCAGGCCGGCCAGCTCGGCGGCGAGCAGCACGCTGACCAGCACGGTCAGCGGGTTCAGCCGGACCGCGCGGGCCATGATGACCGGTTGCAGGAAGTGGTTCTCGACCTGCTGGTAGACCACGAAGAAGACCAGCACGACCACGCCCGCCGTGGGGGAGTGCAGGAACCCGGCCCCGGCCGCGACGATCGCGCCGATGGTGGCGCCGACCAGCGGCACGAGGTCGGTCAGCGCCACCACGAGGGCGATCACGCCGGCGAACGGCACCCCGGTGACGAAGAGCACGGCGAAGGTCAGGCCGCCGCAGATCACGCTGATCGCCAGGTTGCCGCTGAGGTAGCCGGTGATGATCCGGGAGGAGTCCTGGCCGATGCGCCGCAGCCGCACCGCCGCGCCGTCGCCGACCAGCTTGAGCGTCCCCGCGATGATCTTCGGAGCCTCCAGCACCATGAGGTACGCCAGCACCACCACGGTGAGCACCCCGGCGACGATCTCCAGCACGCTGCGGACCACCCCGACGGCCGGCTGGCCGAGCCGGGCGCCGTAGCGCTGGAGCTGGTCCGCGTGGGCGTCGGCGTACCGGCGCAGGTGGAAGCGGTTCAACAGCTCACCGACCGGTCCCCGCCCCGCCCGCGCCTCGCGCAGCAGCCCGGGCGCCCGATCGGCGAACCGGCCCACCTCGTCCACGAGCGGCAGCACGATGACCGTCCCCAGCGCGGCGAGCAGCACGAAGGTGGCCAGGAAGACCAGCAGGGTGGCCAGCGCCCGGTGCCGCACGAGCCGACGCTCCACCCGGTCGACGAGGGGCTTCAGGGCCACCGCGAGGAACGCCGCGACCAGCCCCCAGACCAGCACCCGCCGGGTCGCCCAGATGAGGCCGAGCCCGATCAGCGTGGCGAGCACCAGACCGATCACGATGAGCGCCCGGCGGGCGGTGTACCGGTCGTCGGCGTTGCTCATCCGGCGCGGCTACCCGCCCGGGACCAACGGAAACCCGCCGGTCAGCGCTCGGTCAGGGAGGCGTCGGTGGCCGGCCGGGTGCCGGCGACGAACGCGTCCAGGGTCGCCCCATGCAGCACGCCCCCGGGCACCGGGTCGCCGGCGGCGCGGGCCACGAGCCGGCGTACCGGCAGCCGCTCGGGGCGGGGGGCGGCGGCGAGCACCAGGTTGCCGTACCGCCGGCCGCGCAGCATCCGCCGGTCGGCGACCAGGCACACGTCGGCGAAGACCGCCCGCAGCGTGGCCACCTGGGTCCGGGCGTGCACCAGCGGCGGCAGGTCGGTGACGTTGACCAGGAGGACGCCGTCCGGACGGAGCACCCGGGCCACCGCGGCGGCGAACTCCACGCTGGCCACGTGCCGGGGCATCCGCGCCGCCCGGTAGACGTCGGCGAGCACCACGTCGTACGCCCCGGCCGGGGCGGCGGTGACCGCGTCCCGGGCGTCGCCGACCTCGACGACCACCTCGGCCGGCAGCGGGGGCAGTTCGCGGCGGACCAGGTCGACCACCGCCGGGTCCCGCTCGATCACGCGCTGCGGGGAGCCGGGGCGGGTGGCGGCCAGCCAGCGCGGCAGGTTGAGCGCCCCGCCGCCCAGGTGCAGGGCGGCGAGCGGCCGGCCCGGCGGTGCCGCCAGGTCGACCACGGCGGCCATCCGCCGTACGTACTCGAAGTGCAGGTGGCGCGGGTCCGCGACGTCGACGTAGGACTGCTCGACGCCGGCGGCGAGCAGCGTCCGGCCGGTGGGCCGGGCCGAGTCGACGACGATCTCCAGGGCCTCGGCGTCGCTCTCCACGGCCGGCAACGCTACCCGGGCCACGGCGGGCCGGCGGGCGCGACGCCCACCGGCCCGGACCCGTCCTCGGCTCAGCCGGCGGCCATCCCGGCGCCGGCCTCGTCGATCGCGCCGTCGACCCGCCGGGCCAGGTCCACGTCCGAGGCCGTCACTCCGTCGACCTGCTGGCTGCGCACCGTGAGCACGGCGCTGTCCGCGTCGGGCCGGCCGATCTGCGGGCCGCGCCCGGCCTCGACCCGGAGCTGGTCGAGCCGGTCGAGCACCCGGTCCAGGTTACCGGTCGGCAGCTCGATGGTGCGCACCAGCGACTGCCGGTCGCTGGACCAGTACGGCAGCTGGGCGAGCGCGTCGCGCAGCTCCTGCTCGTCCAGCGGGGCGGTGGCGGACGTGGCGCCCACCAGGCCGCCGCCGGGCTCCGGGGGCGCGAGCAGGTCCCGCAACCCGTCCGGTACGCGCAGCGATTCGACCAGCTCGCCGTCCGCGTCGGCGAGCGCGGCCAGGGTGGCCTGCGCCTGGTAGCGGGCCTGCTCGGGCGTGAGGCGGCTGTGCCGGCCCACCTCGTCGAGGAAGCCGGGCAGGTCGCGCCGCCGCTCGATGCCCTCCACCGGCACCACGTCGTGCAGCTTCATCGGCACGGCCTCGAGCAGCCGTTCCCGCTCGGCCTCGTCGAGCGCCCCGGCCAGCGCGAGCACGGTCGCCTCCGCCGCCACCTTGGCGGTGAAGAAGTCGACACCCGCCCGCCGGCTCACGTCGCCGACGAGATCCCGGTAGCCCAGCGTGGTCACCGGGGGCGGCCGCTCGTCGGGCAGCGGGCGCGGGCGCTCCGCGACGGCCGCGGGCGGCGGCGCGGGACCACCGCGCGTCGTGTCCGGCTTGCGCCGGCCGGCCGGCGGCGGGCCGGACCGTTCGCGCCGGTCCAGCGAGGTGATCTGCTTGGACGCGCTCAGGCTGGCGCCGGTCTGGCTGGGGAACTGGCCGCGTTCCCGCGCGTCCCGGGCCAGGGCCCGGCGGCGCTGGTTGTCGCCCTCCATCTGCTTGCGCATCGTCGCACCTCGTTCCTGGTCGGTTGCGCTTGCGCCGGTCGCCTTCCCGGCGCTGCCGGGAAGGAAACGGCTGCCGGCGGACCGGCCGCTTCACTCGCTGCGGGTGAGGACCGGTCACCCCGGGGGGCCGCACGATCGTGGTGGACCGGAAGAACTTCCGACGCACGCGGAAGGGCAGGTCGTCATGAAACGGATCGTGGAGATCGTCCCCGCCCGGCCCGGCTGGTACGCCCGGTGGCAGGTCGACCCGGGTGGCACCCGCAGCTACCCGGTGACCCTCTGGGCGCTGCTGGAGGAGATCGACGGCACCGGACGTGAGGTCGTCGGCGTCGACTGTGTGGGGCAGTGGCCGGGAGCCGACGACAACGAGGCGGGTGGGGAGTTCGTCCGTTACCTGTTCCAGACGCCCGATTCGGGCACGCCGGAGGACGCGGCGTCGCCCACGGTGGGGGAGCTGCGCGAGTCCGGCCCGCGCCTGCAGGCCACCCCGGCCGCCTGAGCCACCCTCCCCGGCCCCCGGCCCCTGGTCCCAGGGTCGGGGGCCACCTCCCGTTTCCGGGCGGTCAGCCGGCCTCGCGGGTGGCCCCGGTCTCCCCGGGCGGCGGGACGGCGAGCAACTCGGCCAGCCCCGTGCGGTCGAGCAGCTGCCGCACCTGCGGGCCCACGGCGTCCAGCCGCACCGGACCGGCGCCGGCCCGGTGGATGACCACCAGGGCGCTGAGGCCGGAGGAGTCGCAGAGCGCCACCCCGGCGAAGTCGAGCAGCAGCTCCTGGCACCCGTCGCGGCGCAGCTCGGCGGCGACGGCGACGAGCTCCGGCGCCGTGTCGAAATCCAGCTCGCCGGTCAGCCGGAGGCGGGCACGTCCGGCGTCGAGCCGGTCCACCTCGATGGTCAGCAGCTGCGCGGGCATACGGCCATGTTTCCAGCTCGGCCCGGTCCGGGAAACCCCGGGGTGCTCAGGCAAGGGCGGACGAGTCCGGTACGGACCGGCCGTCGGCCTGCGGCCGGGCCAGCAGGCCGGCCACGCCGGTCATCTCGAGGAGGGTCGCCAGGAAGCGGGGCGTCTCCCGGAGCTGGATGGCCGTGCCGCTCTGCTGGCCGTGCCGCCAGGCGTGCACGATCACCGACAGGCCGGTGCTGTCGATGAAGATCAGGTCACGGAAGTCGAGCACGAGCGTCCGCGGGGCCTCGGCCAGCAGCCGGTCGACCTCGGTGCGCAGCGGGGCGGCCGTGGCGAAGGCCAGGTCGCCGCCGATCCGGATGGCCGGCGTGCCCGGGTCGGAGCGGTCCACGGAGATGGTGAGTGGTGTCGCCTCAGGCGTTCTCCGTCGGGGTGCCACCATCACGCCTCTCCGCGCTGCCGGCCGGGGCCGGGTCCTTCCCGGATCGTAACAAGCCCGGAACGGGCCCGCCGGATGGCGAGTCCGCAGGCCGGGCGGTCGGCCGTGGGGTGGCGGTACCGGCACACCGGCGTAGGGTGGGCGGAGAGATTTGACCATACGCGCCGCTTCCGGTGGACCGCGGGTATCGACGAGGAGTGGGGCTCAGCTGGTGACTGCTGCCGACGTCAGGGGTGCTGACCCGGGCGACGGACGGATCTCCACGCCGGGTGCCCGACGGGCTCGGGCGTGGTCCCCGTCCGAGCCGGTCCTGCCGCCCCTGGCCCCGGACCGCGGCCCGGCCAGCCCCGACTGGTCGGCGGTGGTGGAGCACTTCCGCGAGGGCCTGATCGTCTGCGACGCCGACGGGGTGGTGCGGCATCTCAGCCCGGTGGCCGAGCGGCTGGTCCCCGAGGTGGCGCCCGGCGAGGTCCTCGCCGCGGCCGGCGTTCCCGCGCTCGGCGGCGACGACCCGGGCGAGTTCACCCATCACGGCCGGCGACTGCGGCTGCGCCGGGTCCCGCTCTCCGCCGGTCGTCGCTGCTGGTACGTCGAGGACGTCACCGAGAGCGTCAGCCGCGCCGACGCGCTGCTCGCCGAGCGGGCCCGCTCGGCGTTCCTCGCCGTGGTCGGCGAGAAGCTCGGCAACCCCCTGCACCCCGACCGCGCCGCCGCCGCGGTGGTCCGGCTGGCCGTGCCGACCGTGGCCGACGTCGCCGTGCTGGTGCTGGCCCCCCGCTCCGGCCGGGCCCGGTGGTGGCGGGCGGTGCGCGCCGACGACGGCGACAACTCCAGCTCGGCGCGTCTGACGCCGCGCCGCGACCTGGAGCCGTCGCCGGCCGTGGACAGCGGCGTCCTCGCCGCCGCGGCGCTGCCGTCGGCGATCGAGGAGGGGCTCGGCGGCGCCGAGCCGCACGCCCTGGACTGGCTGGTCGAGCAGGCCGTCGAGGCGGGCTGGCTGCCCGGGCTCGAGGAGGCCGGCGCCACGGCGCGGGTGGTGCCGTTGCCCGGCCGGGAGACCCCGGTGGGCGTGCTGCTGGTCGCCCGCCGGGCCAGCCGCTGGTACGACGAGGCCGACCTCGACCTGGTCCGCGCCTTCGCGGCCCGGGCGGGCGCCGCGCTCACCACCGCTCTGCTCTACCGCGACCAGGCCGAGGTGGCCGACACCCTGCAGGCCAGCCTCCTGCCCGTCGAGCCGGCGGCGGCCCAGGGCGTGCAGTGGGGCACCGCCTACCGGCCGGCGCAGGCCGGGCTGCGGATCGGCGGTGACTTCTACGGCTCACACCGGCTCGTCGACGGCGGGTCGGTCTTCTTCCTCGGCGACGTCTCCGGCAAGGGCGTGGAGGCCGCCGTGTTCACCGGCCAGCTCCGCCAGTGCCTGCACGCGCTGCACCGGGTCGAGTCGCAGCCGGGGCGGCTGCTGAAGCTGCTCAACGACGCGTTGCTGGAGACCACCCAGGCGCACGGGCAGGGCCGGTTCGCCACGATGGTGCTGGGCGTGGTGCGCCCCCACCGCGACGGCGGGCTCACCCTGACCATGGCCGGCGGCGGTCACCTCCCGCCACTGGTGCTGCGGGCCTCCGGCGAGGTGGAGGTCGTGCCGCTGAGCGGGATGCTGATCGGCGTGGTGCCGGATCCCCGCATCGGCGAGGTCACCGTCCACCTGGTCCCGGGCGAGACCTGCCTGCTCTACAGCGACGGGGTGACCGAGGCGCGCGACGGCCGGCGGGGTGACGAGCAGTTCGGCGCCGAGCGGCTGCTGCACGCGGTGACCGGCTGCCACCGGATGCCGGCCCCGGCGCTGGCCGAGCGGGTCGAGCAGGTGACCTGTGACTGGCTCGGCCACAGCGACCATGACGACATCGCGGTGCTCGCGTTGCGGGCGACGAGCCCGGGCCGCCCGGGGCGGCACCTGCACGCGGTGCCCGAGCCGGTCGGCACCGACCGAACGAGGGAGACCGACGCGTGACCGCCACGACCACCGAGGCCGACCCGGCCCAGGCCTTTCCCGGCTACCTGGAGTGCCTCGCGGAGGCCGACGAGCACGCCGCCGTCGAGGTGGCCCGCGGGCTGCTGGAGGCCGGCGTGCCGGCCGAGCGGGTGCTGCTGGACCTGGTGGCTCCGGCCCAGGCCGAGGTGGGGGAGCGGTGGGCGCGCGACGAGTGGAGCGTGGCCCAGGAGCACGCCGCCACCCACATCAGCGAACGGGTGGTGGCGGCCGTGGCCGCGTACGTCGACCCCCGGCCCACCCGCGGCCGGATCGTGGTCGCCTGCATGGACGGCGAGTGGCACGCGCTGCCCGCCCGGTTGGTGGCCGAGGTCCTGCGGCTGCGCGGCTGGCAGATCACCTTCCTCGGGGCCAGCGTGCCCGCCGCCCACCTGGTGTCCTACCTGCACCGGTACGACGCGCACGCGGTCGCCCTCGCCTGCGCGCTGCCGATGCGGCTGCCGCACGCGCACCGCATGATCGAGGCGTGCCGGCGCTCCGACGTGCCGGTGGTGGTGGGCGGGCGCGGCTTCGGCGGCGACGGCCGCTGGGCCCGCGTGCTCGGCGTGCCCTGGGCGCCGGACGCGCCGACCGCCGCCGACCTGGTCGCCGACGAGCGGGCGCTGCGCGCCGTGCCGCCGGCCCGGCTCGACCACCTCGCCGACGACGAGTACGCGAGCCTGGCCAAGCGGCGCGGTGAGCTGATCGACAGCGCCCTGGCCGACCTGCGGGAGCGGGTGCCCGGGGTGCGCGACTACACCCCGGCGCAGCTCGACTCGACCGTCAGCGACCTCGGCTACATCGTCGACTTCCTGTCCGCCGCCCTCTACGTCGACGACGAGACCCTCTTCACCGAGTTCGTCGAGTGGCTGGTGGAGATCCTCGTGAGCCGCCGGGTCCCCGCCGGCGCGGTCGCCCGCACCCTCGACCACTATGGACAGCGGCTGCACGACTTCCCGCGGGCCGAGCGGTTCCTCGACCGGGCCCGGGCGCTGGTCGGCGGCCTGTCCGCCGCGCCGGAACGGTGACCGTCGGGGTGCGGGCGCGGCGGCCGGACCTGCTTATACTTGCTGCACTGCAAGGGTCGGCCTGCGGTGGGATCGAGAGGGGCCACGGTGACCTTCACCGTCGCGTACGGCCAGCGGGACGGCTCTCCGGCCCGCCTCCGGCTCGCGGGTGAGCTCGACCTGGGCACCGCGCCCGAGCTCAACGCGGCCATCGACCGGCTGCTCGCCGAGGGCCACCGTGAGCTGCTGCTGGATCTTGCCGAGCTGACCTTCTGCGACTCGACCGGCATCGCCGCGTTCGTCCGCGGCGACAACCTCGCCGCCGCGGACGGGGGCTGGTTGCGGATCACCGGGGCGACCGGCCGGGTCGCCCGGGTGCTCCAGGTGACCGGGCTGGCCGAGGTGCTGCGACACGAGGCGGAGCCGGCCGACCCGGCCACTCCGGCCGCCTCCTGATCGGATAGATTTCCCCGCCAGCAGTCGACCTCGCCGTCGGCGCTCCACCTCCGAGACGAAGCAGGTAGTCCCATGGGTCATGGCACCCCGAGCCCCGTTCGCATCCTGGTGGTGGACGACGACCCGGGCGACGTCCTGATGATCGAGGAGGCCCTCGAGGATTCGGACGTCGAGAAGGTCATCGACGTCGTCAACGACGGCCAGGAGGCGATGGAGTTCCTCCGCCGCGAGGGCCGGCACACCGAGGCCCAGCGGCCCGACGTCATCCTGCTCGACCTGAACATGCCGCGTATGGACGGTCGCCAGGTGCTCGGCGAGGTCAAGCGGGACGAGGACCTGCGCACCATCCCGATCGTCGTGCTGACCACCTCCAACGCCGACACCGACATCCTCGGCAGCTACACCCTCCAGGCCAACGCGTACGTGACGAAGCCGATCGACCTGGACGACTTCAACGACGTGGTCCGCCGCATCGACGAGTTCTTCGGCCGGGTGGTCGTGCTCCCCAAGCACCCCTGACCGGTTTCGTCCGGACGTCCGGATGCTGAACAATTTCCGGGAACCGCCGCGGCCGTGGCCGTGGCCGCCCAGGATCGTCAGGTGGGGACGTGACACCGGCTGCCTGGGGGGCGACACAGGATGAGGTTCTCCGTCGTTGAGACCGGCTACGACCAGCGGCAGGTGGACTCCTGCCTGGACGAGCTGGGAATCCGGTTGGTCCGGCTCGCGGCGCGCGCGGAGAGCGCCGCCGGCGCCGGCCGCGAGTGGGACCTGATCCGGGAGGACGCGGCCCACCTCTGCGACTTCCTGCGCCGCCGCACGGCCGCCGTCGACGGCGACCCGGCCGCCGGCACGGCCGCCGAGCGGGAGGCCGCCCGGCTGCTGGCCGAGGCCCGTGGCGAGCTGGAGGCCGCCCGGGAGGAGGCCCGCCAGGTCCGCGAGCAGGCCTACGCCGACGCCGTCCGGGCGCGCCGCGACTTCGAGGCGGCGCTGCTGGCCCGCCGCCGGCGCGAGGCCCGCGTCGACGAGATCCTCGCCGGGGTACGCGGCGACACGGTGCCCCCGGACACGCCGACCGCCGCCGCGGGCGTGCCGACCGGCGGTGCCGGCGAGCGCAGCGCCGCCTGAGCCCCGCTCAGACCAGCGCCGCCACCACCGTGGTCGCGCGCTCCTCGTGCTGCGCGTACGCGTCGGGGAAGGCGGAGACCTGCACCGCCTGGGCGGCCGCCGTGAGGCTCATCTCGGTCCAGCCCGGCACCTCGTTCAGCGCGGTGAAGAAGGCGCGGGCCGCGTACGCCGGGCGCATGCACTCGGCGACGGTGCCCCAGCCGCTGCTGGGCCGCTGCTGGAACAGGCCGACCGAGTCGTGGTCGGAGCCGCTGCCCTGGTGCGGGTAGTCGAACGACTCGGGGAGCACGTCGCTGGCCAGGTTGTAGAGGTTGCTCTCCTGCATGGCGGTGGCCACGGCCACCACGAGCGCCCGGCGGGGCATCTTCATGGCCAGGCCGGTGTCGACGATGCTCTTGGCGTTGTCCATCTGCCGCTGGTCCAGCCCGGCGACGGGGCGGGGATGCTTCGGGCGGACGGGCTTCTTCGGGGTCTTCTTCTTCGTGGGCGTCGGGCTCGGGGTGGCGACGGGGATCGGGGTGACCGGGATCGCGACCGGCGGGGCGGCCCGCTCGAAGTCCCGGGAGGCCCGCTGCTCGGTGGCCGCCCGGTCGGCGAGCACCTCACGGACCGGTTCGTGGTGCTGGCCGGTCTCCCGGGCGCCGACGACGCCGATCAGACCGAGGCAGCAGGTGACGCCGGTGGCGACGGCGACCCGGGCGGGAGTGGAGCGGACCGGTCCGCGCCGGGCCGGCTCCGGGGCGCGGTGCCGCCCGATCCTCCGTTCGGCCGATGCCGGGTCGATCGTACGGCGAACGGGTGGCGTGTCGGTCGACTGCTGCTTTTCGGGGTGATCGGCATGCACCCGCCGAGGCTAGAAAGCTTCCCGGCGCTTGCCATCGGGGTAGTTGGTGGCATGCGCCACAATTTGCCATGATCCGCCCGCACATTACGCTCGGTAAAACACGAATTCGATCATCCTCGCGATTCGCATTTTCCGTTCATGTCGGAAAGTCCGTGCTGAAGTAGGCGCGTGATCCTCTTCTCCGCAGTTCCGCCCGACCTCCTCTGTTCGGACGAGGGGTGTGCCCGCCACCTGGGGGTCCGTCCGTCGGTCGGAGGTGCCACGCGACCACCGACCGGGCGTACCCCGGATCACGGTCACCGAGGGCCCCACCGCTCGATACGATGCGGACGGTGACGGAGCAGATGGTCGATGAGCGGACCGCCGGAGAACCCGCCGGCCGCCCGCGCCGGCGGGGGCTGGTCGTCGGCGCCTGCGCGGTCCTGCTCGCCGTCCTGATGGTCGGCCACCGGGCGGTGCCCAACGTGCACGGCCTCGGCAGCCTGGTCGACAGCGCCACCCCGCTGCTCGGGCTCGGCGTACCCCTGCTCGCGCTCGCGGCGCTGCTGCGCCGGTCCCGCCGGGCCCTGCTCGTGGTCCTGCTGCCGGCGGTGGTCTGGGCGGCGCTCTACGGCGGCGCCTGGCTGCGCCCGGCATCGGGCGCCGGCGCCACGTCAGTGCGGGTGGCCAGCCAGAACCTGCGCTCGGGCAATCCCGACCCGGCCGCCACGGTCGGCGCCCTCGCCGACGCCGCCCCGGACCTCATCGGGCTCCAGGAGGTCGACGACGGCGACCGCGTCGCCGCCGCCCTGGGCGGCCGCTACCCGCACCGGGCCGCGGTCTCCACCGTCGCGCTGTGGAGCCGCTGGCCGATCCGGGAGGCGCACGGCGTGGACACCGGCCTCGGCTGGGAGCGCGCGCTGCGGGCCGTGGTGGTCACCCCGCAGGGCGACCTGGCGGTGTACGTGGTCCACCTCGGCTCGGCCCGCGCCGGGCACACCGCCACCCGGGACGAGACCCTCGCGGCGCTCGCGGCGACCGTCCGGGCCGACGACGCGCCCCGGCTGGTGGTGCTCGGCGACCTGAACACCGCCACCACCGACCGGGTCTTCGGGCCGCTCACCCGCCTGCTCGACGACGCCCAGGCCGAGGCCGGGCAGGGCTTCGGCTTCACCTGGCCGGCGGAGCTTCCGGTGACCCGCCCGGACCACGTCCTCTACCGCGGGCTCACCCCCACCACGGCTGGGGTCGTGCACACCCCGGACAGCGACCACCGGGCGGTGACCGCCGGCTTCCGCTGGTGAGCGGTCAGTGCCGGCCGTTCTCCGCCGGGGTGACGGTCAGCCGGTGCCGGCTGTTGTCGCCGCTGGAGAAGGGCCAGAGCCGGTCCGCGTGTGCGACGAGGTCGACCAGCTGGTCCCGGGTGAGACCGGCCGAGGAGATCTCGGCGTGCACGTCGGCGCGGTACCGGCCGTCGTCGTCGCGGCCCAGCTTCGCGGCCGCGGTCACCTCGACGGTGTGCGCCTCGTCGGTGATCTCGCCGGCCGCCTCCACCGCCGCGTGGTGCAGGCAGGAGGCGAACGCGGCGGCCAGGAGCTGCTCGGGCGTCAGCCCCGTGCAGTGCGGCGCCAACGGGGACGCCAGGGCGGAGGAGAGACCGCCGTCATCGGTGCGTACGTGACCGCCCGCGGCGGTCGCCGTGGCCGTCTCGGCCAGCCAGGAACTCGGATCCGGCATCGCGTTCCTCCCGTCACTCACCCGCCCGGCTACCCGGCCCCCGGCCGGCGAAACCGCGCCTGAGCAGGCGCGTCAGCGCACCGGGCTGGTCGTGTGCGCCTCGACGGCGAACGCCTCGGTCGCCTCGGCGGCCGCCCGCTCGGTCCACGGCGACACGGCGGCGTCGCGCTGGCGGGGCAGCGTCGCCGCCATCGGCACGTAGACCCGGGCGTCGACCACCTCGGCGAGCAGCAGCGCGGCCATCAGGCTGGTCGGCCGGGCGGTCGGATCGGTGGCGAGGCAGCGCCGGCACAGGTCGGCCGCCTCGGCCGGCAACCCGTCGATCTCGGGCAGCGGCTCCGGCGGCCGACGCCGGCCCGAACCGAGCAGCTGGGTGGTGCTCTCGGCCGCGTACGGGAGGCGACCGGTCAGGCAGTAGTAGAGGAGCACGCCCAGGGCGTACATGTCCGCGGCGGGGGTGGCCGGCTGCCGGTCGAGCTGCTCCGGCGCCAGGTACGCGGGCGTGCCGATCACGATCCCGTCCGGGGTGTGGTCCGGTGCGCCCGCCGGGGTGGCGATCCCGAAGTCGAGCACCTTCACCCCGGCCGGGGTGAGTATCACGTTCGCCGGCTTCACGTCCCGGTGCACGATGCCGTGCGCGTGCGCGGCCGCCAGGGCGGCGCTCACCTCGGCGCAGACCCGCACCGCGATCCGCCAGTCCAGGTGGCCGCGGCGGAGGTGGGCGGCGAGCGTCTCCCCCTCGGCCAGCTCCATCACGATGTACGGCACCGCGCGCCCGTCCGGCAGTGCGGCCGTGCCGAAGTCGTGCACGCTGGCCACGTTCGGGTGCACGAGCCGGGCCGCCGACCGGGCCTCGGCCCGGATCCGCTCCACCGAGGTGGCCTCCCCGTCCAGCCCCGGCGAGATCAGCTTCACCGCGACGGTCCGGTCGAGAACGAGGTCGTGCGCCCGCCACACCTCGGACATCCCGCCGATGCCGACGCGCCGTTCGAGCTCGTACCGCCCGCCCAGCGTCCTCATCGACCACTCCTCGCCCTCGTCCGGTTACCTCAGGTCTCGCTACCCGGGCCCCGAGCAGGGCAAACCGCCGGGGTTCCCGCCCCCTGGCGGGGTAGCTTCGCGGGAAGGGGATCGTGTCGACGGCGAGACGGAGGGTGACCGTGGCTCTGGTGCGCGTGCGGTTCGTCGGCGGGCCGGCCGACGACCTGGTCCGGGACCTGCCCGCCGACCCGGACGGGGCGCCCCCGCCGCGGTGGATCCTGCGTCATCCGGACCGGCCGCCCGGCGGCGAGGCCGACCACCTCTACGAGCGCGACCACCACCACGACGGCAGCGACTGGACGATGCGGTACGTGCACACCTACCCGTTCGGCGACACCGAGTGAGCCCGGGTCAGGCCGCCCGCGCGCCGGTGGTGCCGAGGATGACCGAGGCGACCAGCTCCGGGTCGTCGTGCATCGGCACGTGCCCGCAGCCGGCCAGGTCCAGGTGCCGGGCGGCGGGCAGCCGGGTCCGCGCCAGCGCGGCCTGCCGGTAGGGCAGGATCCGGTCGCGGGTGCCCCAGGCGACCGTCACCGGCACGGTCGGCGCGCCGGCGAACGCGTATCCCCGGCCGGCCCGAGCCACCGCCCGGAAGGCCTGCGCGTCGCGCAGGGCCCGGGCGTCGGCAAGCGCCTCGGCCAGGGCCATCCGGTTCGGCCGGGCCAGGATCATGCCCAGCGCGAGGGTGCGCAGCGCCGGGTTGGCGAACAGTGTGCGCAGCACCGGCTCGGGCAGCCGCGCGGCGTTGCGGTGCAGGCTGAGCACGGTGAGGGCCCAGCGCAGCTCCCGCGGCGTGCAGAAGCCGGCGGGGGAGAGGGCGGTGGCCGAGGAGACCGCACCGGTGGCGGCCAGTTCGAGGGCGATGGCGCCGCCGAGGCTGTTGCCCGCCACGTGCGGGCGGTCCAGCCCGAGCGCCGCGAACAGCTCGACGATCCCGGCCACCAGGCCCGGCATGTCGGCGGGCAGGCCGGCGGCGGGCACCGGTGAGCGGCCGAACCCGGGCAGGTCGACGGCGATCACGTCGTGGGCCTCCGCGAGCCGGTCCAGCACCGGTGACCACGCGGCCCAGTGGTGGCCGATGCCGTGCAGCAGCACCAGGGGCGCGCCGGCCCCGCGCCGCTCGAAGACCACCTCCACGGGAACGGTCATCGCGGCGTCTCCTCTGCTCGCGACTGCGGGGCGCGCGAAACCGGGGCACGCCTCGCGCTCACCGTCACCTCCGGCGTGCTCGCCCCGAAGCCCCGTCCGAGCGCCCGGGACTGCTCCTCGATGAGCGGGACCGTGTCTCGGGCGGTCCGGCCCACGAGCCTGTCGGCGAGCGGGCTGACCAGCAACGACCGGACCGCCTGCACGCCGCCGACCGCGCGCGGCACGTAGACCCGGCGCCGCCGGCGCTCGATCGCCCGGACGAACGCCTCCGCGCACTCCTGCACCGTCGTGGTGCGCCGCATCGGCCAGGGCAGCTTCGCCAGCGCCGTCTCGAACGCCGGCAGGTCGGCCCGCGCCTCGCGGACCAGGTCGGTGTCCACCCAGGACGGGTGGGCCGTGCCCACGGCCACCCCGCGGTGCGCCAGCTCCAGCCGGATGGCCGTGCCGAAATGCTCGACACCGGCCTTCGAGGCGCAGTAGGCGGCCATCCCGGGTAGCGCCGCGAACGCCGCGGCGGAGGAGACGATCAGCAGGTAGCCCCGGCGGGCGATGAGCGCCGGAACGGTCGCCGCGGCCGTGCGCATCACCCCGACGAGGTTCACCTCGACGGTGCGGACCAGCGCCTCGACGTCGCCGACCGCGATGGTGCCCCGGTTGGCGACGCCGGCGTTCGCCACCACCGCGTCGATGCCGCCCAGCGCCGCGACCGTGCCGTCGACCGCGGCGGTCAGCTCGGCCTGGTCGGTGACGTCGGCGGGAAACCAGACGTGACCGGGACCCAGCTCGGTGGCGAGCGCGGCGAGACGGTCGGGCTCCAGCCCGACCAGCGCCAGCCGCGCGCCCCGGGCCGCGGCGAGCCGGGCGGTGTGCTCGCCGATGCCCCGGGCCGCCCCGGTCACCAGCACCACCTTGCCGGCCAGCCGCCCGGTGGGACGACCGTCGATGGACATGCCGGCAAGTTACCACCGGGTAGCCAGCTGGGGAAGGGCCGTCCGGCGCGTCCGCGGCCAGGCCCGTACGCCCTGGCCGGCCAGCCATCCGGGGCCGTCCGCGCCGCGGGCCAGCGCCGCCACCGCCAGCATGGCGGCGCGCGCCGCGTCGGGCGCCGCCACCGTCACGGCGGCCCACGGCGAGTCCGGCGCGGCGCCGGTGCGCGCGTCGCGTACCCCGCCGCCGTCCGGGCGCAGCACGTCGGCGGTGACCAGCGCGCCGTCGGTCAGCGTGGCCGGTCCGTGCGCGACCCGCCACCCGCCGGCCGGCGCCGGCCCCGCCGCGGCCACCCGGGACCCGACCGCCACCAGCACCCCGGTCCCGTACCGCGCCGCCACCTGCTCGGCGCACCGCTGCACGAGGTACGCGCCGGCCGTCCCGCCCAGGTCCAGCCAGAGCGGCGGCGGCACGGCCAGCAGGTTCCCGCGCAGCGACACCGCCCGCCAGTCCCCGCCCCGGTCCACCCGGCCCCAGGCCGAGCCACAGGCCGGCAGCGGGATCACCGACCGGCGCAGCCGGGCCGCACCGACCGTCGGATCCACGAGCCCGCCGGTCGCCTCGGCCGCACCCAGCGACACCGCCACCAGGTCGCGCAGGAGCGGACCCACCGGCACCGGCCGGCCGGCGGCCCGGTGTGCCCGCGCCAGCTCCAGGTCCACCGCCCGCAGGCCCGCCAGGCGGCGCGCCACCGCGCGGCGGGCCGCCGGAAGCGCCGTACGGTCCACGACCGCCACCCGGACCGCCCTGCTTTTCCACCACCAGCGGACCTCGAAGAACCCGTCCACGCTCATGCGGTGAGCGTGCCCGCCGAGGCTGGAGGGGAGGTGGGCCGCGCCTGTGGTCCGGCTGTGCGTCCGACCCGCGCGGCCCGGCCCGCGCGGGGTCCCGGCACCTGGGCCGCACAGCTGGTACACAGGATCGAGACAGGCCCGGCACAGCGGGTGCGCCCACGATGGGAGCATGGTCATGAACGGGCAGGCCGCGCAGGGCCGCATCGAGTTGCGGCGACCGGACGGCGAACCGGTGCGGGTGCTGGTGGTGGACGACGAGCCCACGCTCACCGACCTGCTCTCGATGGCGCTGCGCTACGAGGGCTGGCAGGTGACCACCGCCGGCAGCGGAATGGCGGCGATCACCGCCGCGCGGCAGGTCAAGCCCGACGCCGTGGTGCTCGACGTGATGCTCCCCGACCTGGACGGCTTCCAGGTGCTGCGCCGGCTGCGCGAGCAGGCGCCCACCGTGCCGGTGCTCTTCCTGACCGCCCGGGACGCGGTCGAGGAGCGGATCGCCGGGCTCACCGTCGGCGGCGACGACTACGTCACCAAGCCGTTCAGCCTGGAAGAGGTGATCGCCCGGCTGCGCGCCCTGCTGCGCCGCTCCGGGTTCGCCGTCGCCGCCCGCGAGGAGGCCGTGCTCACCGTCGGCGACCTCAGCCTCGACGAGGACAGCCACGAGGTACGCCGCGGCGGCGACCTGATCAACCTCACCGCCACCGAGTTCGAGCTGCTGCGCTACCTGATGCGCAACCCGCGCCGGGTGCTGAGCAAGGCGCAGATCCTCGACCGGGTCTGGAACTACGACTTCGGCGGCCAGGCCAACGTAGTCGAGCTCTACATCTCGTACCTGCGCAAGAAGATCGACGCGGGCCGCGAGCCCATGATCCACACCCTTCGCGGTGCGGGCTATGTCCTCAAGCCCGCGGAGTGACCGGGGCGGGCGACTGCGGCGGCGGCTGGCCGGCTGGTCGCTGCGCCGCCGCCTGGTGCTCTCCGTGGTGGCGCTGCTGGCCCTGGTCAGCATCGGCATCGGCGGCCTCACCACGATCGCCCTGCGACACTTCCTGATCCGCCAGGTCGACGACCAGATCACGGCCGGCGACCGCCGGCGCGAGAACGTGCCCGACATCTTCCGGGACCAGCCGACGCCCGGGCGGCCCGGTGCCGCCGGGGAGTGCGAGGCGCTGCAGCCACCGCCCGGCTTCCCGGTGAACTCCGTCGCCGTGAAGGTCGATGACGGCCAGGTCGTCTGCGCCAAGATCAGGACCGGCCCCCGCGTGGTCGAGTCGTTGCCGGTGGAGCAGGCGGCGGCGGTGACCGGGCAACCCACCGACGGGCGGCCCCGCACCGTGGACATCGGGGCACACGGCGACTACCGGGCCGTCGCCCACCAGGCGGCCGACGGGGACGTCCTCGTGTTCGCCGTCCCGCTGTCCGGCGTGAACGAGACGGTCATGTGGGTACTGGTCGCCCAGGCCGGGCTGGTCACCGCCGGGCTGATCATCGCCGGCGGGCTCGGCGCGCTGATCGTGCGGGCCGCGCTGCGCCCGCTGAACCGGGTGGCCGCCACCGCCGCCCGGGTCACCGAGCTGCCGCTGGACCGCGGCGAGGTGGCGCTGTCGGTGCGGGTGCCGGCCGCCGACACCGACCCGCGTACCGAGGTCGGGCAGGTGGGCGGCGCGCTCAACCGGATGCTCGGCCACGTAGCCGCCGCGCTCGCCGCCCGGCAGGCCAGCGAGACACGGGTACGCCAGTTCGTCGCCGACGCCAGCCACGAGCTGCGTACGCCGCTGGCCGCCATCCGCGGCTACGCCGAGGTGGCCCGGCGCGGGCGGGACGAGGTGCCGCCCGACGTGGCGCACGCCCTGCGCCGGGTGGAGTCGGAGAGCACGCGGATGACCAGCCTCGTCGACGACCTGCTGCTGCTCGCCCGCCTCGACTCCGGCCGCCCGCTCGCGGCCGAGCCGGTGGACCTCACCGCCATGGTGGTCAACGCGGTCAGCGACGCGCACGTGGCCGGCCCGGAGCACCGCTGGCAGCTCGACCTGCCCGACGAGCCGGTGAGCGTCACCGGCGACGCCCACCGGCTGCACCAGGTGCTGGCGAACCTGCTCGCCAACGCCCGCGTGCACACCCCGCCCGGCACCACGGTGACCACCCGGCTCGCGCCGGTCGCCGGCGGCGTCGAGCTGACCGTCGCCGACGACGGCCCCGGCATCCCCGACGAGCTGCAACCGGAGGTCTTCGAGCGGTTCGCCCGCGGCGACAGCTCCCGGTCCCGCGCGCACGGCAGCACCGGCCTCGGCCTGGCCATCGTGGCCGCCGTGGTGGAGGCCCACCACGGTGCGGTCGACGTGGCGAGCCGCCCCGGCCAGACCGTCTTCACGGTGCGGCTGCCCGGATCCACAGCCGACGCATAGGTCGCTCACGGGGGCGGGTCAGCGGGTCACCCGAAGCTTGCCGGCATGGACAGAACAGAGAGCCTGCTGACCGCGCCCGCGGCCGGGTCGCCCGCGACCGACCCGGCCCCCGCGCCCGCTCCGGAACCGGCCGTGACACCGGCGCAGCCGCCGGCCGAGCCGCCCCGTCGCGACCCGCGCTGGACGCGACCGGCCCTGCTCGGCCTGCTCCTGGCCACCGCGGTGCTCTACCTCTGGGGCCTGGGCGCCTCGGGGTGGGGCAACGCGTTCTACTCGGCGGCCGTGCAGGCCGGCTCGGAGAGCTGGAAGGCCTTCTTCTACGGCTCCTCGGACGCGGCCAACTCGATCACCGTCGACAAGACCCCGGCGTCGCTGTGGCTGATGGCCCTCTCGGTCCGCCTCTTCGGGCTGAGCAGCTGGTCGATCCTGGTGCCGCAGGCGCTGCTCGGCGTCGCCTCGGTCGGCGTTCTGCACGCCGCCGTGCGCCGCTGGTACGGGCCGGTCGCCGGCCTGCTGGCCGGGGCGGTGCTCGCGCTCACGCCGGTGGCCACGCTCATGTTCCGGTTCAACAACCCCGACGCCCTGCTGGTGCTCCTGCTGGTCGCTGCCGCGTACGCGACGGTGCGCGCGGTCGAGACGGCGAGCACCCGGTGGATCACGCTCACCGGCGCGCTGGTCGGACTCGGCTTCCTCACCAAGATGCTCCAGGCGTTCCTGGTGATCCCCGTCTTCGCCGGGGTCTACCTGCTGGCCGCGCCGACCGGTCTCGGGCGGCGGATCCGCCAGCTGCTGCTGTCCGGGCTGGCCGTGGTGGTGGCCGCCGGCTGGTGGGTGGCGGTCGTGGAGCTGGTCCCGGCGAACGCTCGGCCCTACATCGGCGGCTCGCAGCACAACAGCATCCTGGAGCTGACCCTCGGCTACAACGGCCTCGGCCGGATCACCGGCGACGAGGAGGGCAGCGTCGGCGGCGCCGGCCGGATGGGCGGCGGGGGCCCGTTCTCCGGTCAGTCCGGCCTGCTGCGGATGTTCGGCACCGAGGTCGGTGGCCAGATCTCCTGGCTGCTGCCGGCCGCGTTGATCCTGCTGGTCGCCGGGCTGTGGCTGGCCGGGCGGGCGGCGCGTACCGACCGGACCCGGGCCGGGCTGCTGCTCTGGGGCGGGTGGCTGCTGGTCACCGGGCTGATCTTCAGCTTCATGTCCGGGATCTTCCACGCCTACTACACCGTGGCCCTGGCTCCGGCCGTCGGCGCGCTGGTCGGCATCGGGGCGACCCTGCTCTGGCGGGCCCGGACCACGCCGCCGGCCCCACGGTGGCGCGGGTTCGCCGCGACCGTGATCCTCGCGGTCACGCTGGCCGTCACCGCCTGGTGGTCCTGGCGCCTGCTCGGCCGCAGCGCCGACTGGTACCCGTGGCTGCGCACGGCCGTGCTCGTCGCCGGATTGGCCGTCGCCGGCCTGCTGCTCCTCGTCGACCGGCTGCCCCGCCGGGTGGCGCCCGTGCTCCTGGCCCTGGGTGCGGCGGCCGCGCTCGCCGGTCCGGTGGCCTACTCGCTCCAGACGGCGGCCACCCCGCACACCGGCTCGATCCCCAGCGCCGGCCCGTTCGTGCAGGGCGGCTTCGGCCCCGGCGGCCGCGGCGGCTTCCCGGGCGGCGGCCGGATGCCGGGCGGCATGCCGGTCCCCGGCGGCCAGCTCCCCGGCTTCCCCGGCCCCCAGAACGGCAGCGCACCGAACGGCGGCACCGCGCCGAACGGGCAGTTCCCAGGCTTGCCCGGCGGCGGCACCGCCCAGTTCCCCGGCGGTGACGGCCGGTCGCAGCGCGGTGGCGGCATGGGCGGGCTGCTCGACGCCCGCGAGCCGAGCGCCGAGCTGAAGGCGCTGCTGGCGGCCGACGCGGACGACTACACCTGGGTCGCGGCCACGGTCGGCTCGAACAACGCCTCCGGCTATCAGTTGGCCACCGGCGAACCCGTGATGCCGATCGGCGGCTTCAACGGCAGCGACCCGTCCCCGACCCTCGCCCAGTTCCAGCGGTACATCGCCGACGGCGAGATCCACTACTTCATCGGTGGCAGCGGGTTCCGGGCCAACGGTGGCAGCAACGCCTCCGCCGAGATCGCCGCCTGGGTGGCCGAGAACTTCACGGCGCAGACCGTCGACGGCGTGACCGTGTACGACCTGAGCGGCGGAGAGCAGGGCTGAGCGATGACGGACACGAGCGAACCCCGGGCCGCCGTGCAGGCCCGGCCCACGACACCCGCGGCCGTGCTCGACGTGGTGGTCCCCGTTTACAACGAGGAGGTCGACCTCGGGCCCTGCGTCCAGCGGCTGCACGCGCACCTCACGGCGCACTTCCCGTACCCGTTCCGGATCACCGTGGCGGACAATGCCAGCGTGGACGGCACCCTCGCGGTGGCCGAGGCGCTCGCCGCCGAGCTGCCCGAGGTGAGGGTGCTGCACCTGGCGGCCAAGGGGCGGGGCCGGGCGCTGCGGGCCGCCTGGTCGGCCTCACCGGCGCCGGTGCTGGCGTACATGGACGTGGACCTCTCCACCGACCTGGCGGCGCTGCTGCCGCTGGTCGCCCCGCTCATCTCCGGCCACTCGGACCTGGCCATCGGCACCCGGCTGGCGCGGACCAGCCGGGTGGTCCGGGGGGCCAAGCGGGAGGTGATCTCACGGGGCTACAACCTGCTGCTGCGCGGCACGCTCGCGGTGCGGTTCTCCGACGCGCAGTGCGGCTTCAAGGCGATCCGCGCGGACGTGGCGGCGGGCCTGCTGCCGCTCGTGCAGGACACCGGCTGGTTCTTCGACACCGAGCTGCTGGTGCTGGCCCAGCGGGCCGGCCTGCGGATCCACGAGGTGCCCGTGGACTGGGTGGACGACCCGGACAGCCGGGTGGACATCGTGGCCACCGCCCTGGCCGACCTGCGCGGCATCTGGCGGCTGGGCCGGGCGCTGGTCACCGGGGCGCTGCCCCTGGCCGACCTGCGCGCGCAACTGGGCCGGGCGCCGCTGCACGCGCCGCCGGCCCAGGTGCCCGTCGGGCTGCCCCGGCAGCTCGCCCGGTTCGCCGTGGTCGGGGTGGCCAGCACGCTGGCGTACCTCGTGTTGTTCCTGCTGGCCCGCGGCCCGCTCGGGGCGCAACCGGCGAACCTGCTGGCGCTGCTGGTCACCGCGGTCGCCAACACGGCGGCCAACCGGCGGCTCACCTTCGGCGTCACCGGCCGCCGGCACGCCGGCCGGCACCACCTCCAGGGCCTGCTCGCCTTCGCCCTCGGCCTGGCGCTGACCAGCGGGTCCCTGGCGATCCTGCACGCCGCCGCCGGCACTCCGGCCCGCGCCGTGGAGCTGACCGTCCTGGTCGCCGCCAACCTCGCGGCCACCGCCCTCCGCTTCACCCTGCTCCGTCTCGCCATGCACCACCGCCCCTGACCGCGGGAAGCCGCGGCCCGGCCGCGGCGTGGCAGGGTGGGGGCATGTACCGGGAGGAGGCGGCGCCGGGAATCCCCGGGGCCGTGCGGTGGGCCAGCGTCTCGCGCGGCGACGGGCCCGTGCGGGTGCTGCCGGACGGGTGCCTGGACCTGCTCTGGTCCAGCCGGTCCGGGCTGCTGGTCGCCGGACCGGACCGCACCGCGCACCTGTCGGTGAGCGTGCCGGGGGAGCGGTGGGTCGGGCTGCGCCTGCCGCCGGGCACCGGGCCCGCCGTGTTCGGCGTGCCCGCCGATGAGCTGCGGGACCAGCGGGTTCCCCTCGCCGACCTGTGGGGACGCGCCGCCGCCGACCTGGCCGACCGCGTCGCGGCAGCCGACGCACCGGTCGCCGCCGTGCTGGAGGAGGTCGCGCTCGGCCGGTTGCGGGCCGCCGACGGTCCGGACCCGCTCGGGGCGCGGGTCGCCGCCCGGCTGGCGGCCGGCGCCACCGTGGCCGCGACCGCCGCCGAGGTCGGCCTCGGCGCGCGGGCCCTGCACCGGCGCAGCCGGCTCCTCTTCGGGTACGGCCCGAAGACCCTCGCGCGCATCCTGCGGATGCGCCGCGCCCTCGACCTGGCCGGTGCCGGGACTCCGCTGGCCGAGGTCGCCGTGCTGGCCGGGTACGCCGACCAGGCCCACCTCACCCGCGAGGTGCGGGAACTGGCCGGCGTCCCACCGACCCGCCTGCTGCCACCCGCCGGCGCCTGACGCTCGCCACCCGCCGCACGCCCGATGTCCCACGTGGGCGTCCGGCCAGGCTGGTCGGGCGCCCGCTCGTCGACGCCTTTCGAGCTGACGTCGGGAACGACTCGTCCGGTGTGGTCCGGCCCGCGGGCGACATCGCCAGCGACTCAACTCGAAAGGGCGCCAGCAGCAGGCACACGGACGCGCCGAGGCGGGTGGGCCGGGGCAGCGGACGGCTCCGGGGCGGGAGCGCCACCCGGCGGCCGGTGCTCAGTCGCTCTTGAGCGGGGCGAACAGGTCGACGCCGTTGCCGTCCGGGTCGTGCAGGACCGCGTACCGCTGGCCCCAGAAGGCGTCCCACGGCGGCCGGTGGCCGTGGTGGCCGGCGGCCGTCAGGTCCGCGTACCAGCGGTCCACCTCGGCCGGATCGGCGCAGCGGAAGGCCAGGCTGGCGCGCGGGCCGCCGCTCGCCGGGGCGTAGCCGGGGTCGAAGCTGCGGATCGTCTCGACCGTGTCCCACGCCAGCCGGACGCCGTTGTCGAGCGTGACCTCGACGTGTGGCTCGTGTTCGGCGCCGGGCGGGACCGGCAGCCCGAGCCGGCGGTAGAAGTCCAGGGTGCGTCCCATGTCGGTGACGACCATCCCGATGAGATCGAACTGCGGTGTCATGCGGCCACGGTAGGGGCCGGTGGGGCCGGCCGTCTTGAACGGATCGGACGGGGGACGAGTGGCCGGTGTGGCCCGCACGATCAGGACCAGAGGCGTACGGTGGGGCAAGTCCGGCCTAGAGCGGTAAAGCTCTCATATCGGGCCGGACTCCCATGACTGGCGAGGGGAAGGAAGCAGCCGTGACGCACCTGGCCTACCTGGACGCGGGATCCGGCAGCCTCATCGTGCAGGCGGTGGTCGGCGGGGTGGCCGGCGTGGCGGTGGCCGCCAAGCTCTACTGGCGACGGCTGGTGGCCCGGTTCCGCCGGCAGCCCACCGACCAGGGCTGACCGGCGTGGCGTTCCCCGACACCACCGGGCTCCGCGCCGAGCCCGGCTCCTTCCGCGACCCCGGCAACCGGGTGTTCCACCGCGGCGGCGAGGTGCTGCGCGGGCTGGACGAGCGGTCCGCCCGGGACTGGTGTGCCCTGGCGGCCAGCGACTTCTTCCGCGACCTCCTCGCCACCGGCCAGGTATGCGGCACCGAGGAGCTGTTCCCCACCCCGGTGGACGTGCCCTGGGCCGCGGTGCTGCGCCACGAGCGGATCCCGTTCGTCTCGCACCCCTACGAGTGGTCGTACGGCATGCTGCGGGACGCGGCGCTGCTGCACCTGGAGGTGCTGCGCGCGGCGCTGGCGGCCGGCTTCACCACCAAGGACGGCTCGGCCTACAACGTGCAGTGGCGGGGCGCGCGGCCGGTCTTCATCGACGTCGGCTCGTTCGAGGCGGCCCGCGACGGCGAGCCCTGGGCCGGCTACCGGCAGTTCTGCCAGACCCTGCTCTATCCCCTGCTGATCCAGGCCCACCTCGGGCTGGACTTCCAGCCCTTCCTGCGGGCCCGCGTCGACGGCATCGAGCCGGACCAGATGCGCCGGCTCTTCGGCGGGGCCCGGCGGTGGCGCACCGGCGTGCTCACCCACGTGCACCTGCACGGCGCCGTGCAGGACCGCACCGCCGGGGACAGCACCAGCACGGTGCGCGCCCAGTTGCGGGCCGCCGGATACTCGCGCGAGCTGGCCCTGGCCACCGTGCGGGGGCTCACGAAGCTGGTCCGCCGGCTGGACCACCGGCCGGGGGACAGCCACTGGTCGGACTACCAGCGCACGTGCGCGTACTCGGTGCCGGACCGGCAGGCCAAGGAGCACTTCGTCGACCGGGCGGTGGCCGCCACCGGGCCGGGCCGGGTGCTCGACCTGGGCGCCAACGACGGCCGCTACGCCCGGATCGCCGCCCGCCACGCCGATCACGTGGTCGCCGTCGAGCAGGACCCGGCGGTGGTCGACGCCCTCTACCGCGCGCTGCGCGACGAGGGGGAGGGACGGGTCCTGCCGCTGGTCATGGACCTGGCCGACCCGTCGCCCGGCGGTGGCTGGCGGGGCGTCGAGCGGGCGGCCTTCGCCGACCGGGCGCGGGCCGACGTGGTGCTCGCCCTGGCCGTGGTGCACCACCTGGCGATCGGCCGGAACGTGCCGCTGCCCGAGGTGCTGGACCACCTCGCCGCGCTGACCGTGGCCGGCGGCAGCCTCGTGGTCGAGTTCGTGCATCCGGAGGATCCGATGGCTCGCCGGCTGCTGGCCAACAAGCCGGACGGGCTGTTCCCGGACTACCGCCGGGAGGCGTTCGAGTCGCTGCTCGCGGCGCGCGGGCGGGTCGTCGGCCGGACCGAGCTGCCGTCGGGCACCCGCACCCTCTACCAGGTGGTGGTGGGTGGCTGAGGGCACGCTCGCGCCACCGCAGGCCCCGCCCGCGCCCCCCGAACCGCCCCGGGCCCGCTGGCGGGGCGAGGTGGGCCGGCTGCTGGAGGTGGTGGCGCTGGTCGGGCTGGTGGTGACCCAGCCGCTGCTGGACGTGCTCGGCCGCAGCCCGGACTTCTTCCTGTTCCACCGCGCCTCCCGGACCGACGTGCTGCTCCTGGTGGCCCTCATCGCGATCGCGCCGACCGTGCCGTTCGCCCTGCTCGGCGCCGCCGGCCTGGTCGCCGGCCGGCCCGCCCGGGCGGCCCTGCACACCCTGATCGTGGGGCTGCTGCTGGCCGCGCTCGCGGTCCAGGTCGGCCGGCACCTCACGCCGCTGCGGGGCGTACCCCTGCTGCTCGTGGCGGGCCTGGCCGGCGCCGCCGGCGCGGCCGCCCGCCGGCGGTGGCGGGCCCTGGCCCGGGTGCTGCGGGTGGCCGCGGTGGGTCCGCTCGTCTTCGTCGGCCTGTTCGTCTTCGCCTCGCCGGCCTCGGCGGTGGTGCTGCCCCGGGGGCACGGCGGCGCGGCCGGGGTGGCCGGCGCGGGCGCCCACCCGCCGGTCGTCATGATCGTCCTGGACGAGCTGCCGCTGGTCTCGCTGCTGGGCCCGGACGGGAAGATCGACGCGGCCCGGTACCCGCACTTCGCGGAGCTGGCCGGCGGCTCGACCTGGTACCGCAACGCCACCGGTGTCAGCGGCTGGACCCCCTACGCGCTGCCGGCCATGCTCACGGGGCGCTACCCGGCGGAGCCGGTCGCGCCGCACTACTCGCGGTACCCGGACAACCTGTTCACCGCTCTCGGCGGCCTCTACGACATCAAGGCCGAGGAGAGCATCACCCGGCTCTGCCCGCCCAGCCGCTGCGAACAGCCGGCCAGCCCCGAGCAGGGGCTCGGCGTGCTGACCCGGGAGAGCGGGAAGCTGCTGCGCCAGGTCACCGCCCCGGTGGACAGCCGGATCGACCCGGAGGACTCCTACCGGGAGCAGACCCGCGCCGAGGCGGGGCTGGACGCCGCCGAGCCCGTGCCGGACGACCCGAAGTTCCGCTGGGACACCCTCGATGACAGCCAGCCCGCCCGGTTCACCACCTTCCTGGCCGGGCTGCGCCCCGCGAACCGGCCCACCCTGCACTTCCTGCACCTGCTGATGCCGCACTCGCCCTGGGTCTACCTGCCGTCCGGGGCGCACTACACCGCTCCGGACGACCTGCGCAGCGACGGGACCGGGTGGGTGGACCTGGCCCGGGCCCGGCACCTCGCCCAGCTCGGCTACACCGACCGGCTGATCGGCGAGACGCTGCGCACCCTGCGCGCCACCGGCCTCTACGACCAGGCGCTCGTGCTGGTCACCGCCGACCACGGGGTGAGCTTCCGGAAGGACTGGCAGGGCCGGGGGCTGGACGCCATCACCCACGCGGCCGACCAGGTCTCCTGGGTGCCGATGTTCGTCAAGGAACCGGGCCAGCGGGCCGGCCGGATCGACGACCGGAACTGGGAGCACGTGGACCTGCTGCCGACGATCGCCGACGAGACGCACGTGCGGATCCCGTGGCGGATGGACGGCCGCCCGGCCAGTCAGGCCCCGCGCGAGCGGGCCGACAAGCGCTTCTACGACACCCCCGGCCAGCCGCTGACGATCACCGGCGGAGTGCCGTCGCCGCCCGCGTCACCCGCGCCCGACCCGCTGGTCGGCACCCACGTCGGGGACCGGCCAGCCGGGGGTACGGCGACCGTGGCCAACCTCGCCGCGTTCCGCGACGTCGACGCCGCGCACGGCGAGCTGCCCGCGCTGGTCTGGGGGACCGTGCCCGCCTCGGTGCCGGACGGGACACGGCTCGCCGTGGCGGTCAACGGCACGGTCGGCGCTGTCGTCGCGGTGGTCCCGCCGGACTCCGCCGGCCGGCGGTTCGCCGCACTCCTTCCCGACGACCGGCTCTTCGCCGCCGGGGCCAACCGCCTCGACCTCTACCGGATCGGCGGCGACGGGACGCTGACCAGGCTCACCCTCTCGTGATCATCTGCCGGATCGCCGGGTAGCCTTCCCAGCCCGGGGTGGTCGCGCTTCCACCGGGTTTCCGAGTCGGCAAGTCGGGAATCGGGTGACGCATACCTCACCACGGAACCATGACGAGCGGTGTCCTCCCCACCGTGATTACGGTAAAAGCGAAGGCAATTCAACGAAGATCTTGCCGGCGAAGCGAGGAACAGATGACGGAAGTCAAGCTCGACCACCCCGGTGGGCAACTGTCGATGCCGGTGCAGTCCGCGGTCGAGGGGCCCGCCGGTATCGGGGTGGGCAAGCTGCTGAAGGAAACCGGGATGACGACGTACGACCCCGGTTTCGTGAACACGGCGTCCTGCTCGTCCGCGATCACCTACATCGACGGTGACGCGGGCATCCTGCGGTACCGCGGCTACCCCATCGAGCAGCTGGCCGAGAAGTCCTCCTTCCTGGAGGTCTCGTACCTGCTGATCTACGGCGAGCTGCCGAGCCAGACGCAGCTCACCGAGTTCAGCGAGCGGGTCCGCCGGCACTCGCTGCTGCACGAGGAGATGCGCCGCTTCTTCGACGGCTTCCCGCGCGACGCGCACCCGATGGCAGTGCTCTCCTCGGCCGTCAGCGCGATCTCGACCTTCTACCAGGACAGCCTGGACCCGTTCGACTCCGACCACGTGGAGATGTCCACGGTGCGGCTCATGGCGAAGGTCCCCACCATCGCCTCATACGCGTACAAGAAGTCGATCGGCCAGCCGCTGCTCTACCCGGACAACTCGCTGGGCTACGTCGAGAACTTCCTGCGGATGACCTTCGGCGTGCCGGCCGAGCCGTACGAGGTCGACCCGGTGATGGCCCGCGTGCTGGACATGCTGTTCATCCTGCACGCCGACCACGAGCAGAACTGCTCCACCTCGACCGTCCGGCTGGTCGGCTCCAGCAACGCCAACCTGTTCGCCTCGGTCTCGGCCGGCGTGAACGCGCTGTTCGGCCCGCTGCACGGCGGCGCCAACCAGGCCGTGCTGGAGATGCTCCAGAAGATCCAGGCCGACGGCGGCGACGTCCGCACCTTCGTACAGAAGGTCAAGGACAAGCAGGACGGCGTCAAGCTCATGGGCTTCGGCCACCGGGTCTACAAGAACTACGACCCGCGGGCCGCCATCGTGAAGAAGGCCGCCCAGGACGTGCTCGGCCGGATGGCCAAGCCGGACCCGCTGCTGGACCTCGCCATGCAGCTCGAGGAGATCGCCCTCGCCGACGACTTCTTCGTCTCCCGCCGGCTCTACCCGAACGTGGACTTCTACACCGGCCTCATCTACAAGGCCATGGGCTTCCCGACCAAGATGTTCACGGTGCTCTTCGCGCTGGGCCGGCTGCCCGGCTGGATCGCGCAGTGGCGCGAGATGATCAACGACCCGGAGACCAAGATCGGCCGCCCGCGGCAGATCTACACCGGCTACGCCGAGCGGGACTACGTCCCCGCCACGGAGCGCTGAGCCCGGTCCCGAACGGCGAAGGCCGCCGACCCCGCGCGGGGTCGGCGGCCTTCGTGTCGGTGCGTCAGCCCACCAGGGACCGCAGCGGGATCCCCGACTCCCGCAGGGCGCCCACCAGGTCACGCAGGAACGGGTGCTCGTCGGCCTGCAGGCCGGCCGGGTTCGGGATCACCACGTAGGCCGACCCGCCCGCCTCGGAGACCCGGGCCGTGCCGGTGTACCGGGCCACGACCGCTTCGGCACGCGCGCGGTCACCGGCGGCCACCTCGACGGTGATCGGGCGCCACTCGCCGCCCAGGTCGTCCGCCACCGGCTGGGCCGCCGCGGCCGCCCGGGCGGGGTCGACACCGGGCGTACGGCGCGCGGTGCCGCGGTCCGCCGCACCCGACGGGTAGAGCAGGGCGTTGGCCACGAGGTGCAACCCGTTCTCGTTGTACGCCCGGAAGAGCGGGTTGAACGCGAACAGCACGGCCCGGCCGGCGCCGGTCGGCTCGTCCACCAGCGCGACCGTGCCCTTCAACACCTCGCTGCGGGTGGTGTAGCCGTTCGCCCAGAAGGTGTCGTCGGACGGGTAGGTGAGGACGTTCGTGCCGGTGCTGCTCGGGGTCAGGATCGAGTCGCTGTTGTTGAACTCGAAGTCCTCGGCCGGGCGGCCCAGCGCCACCGGGCTGCGGCCGTCGACGTCGACCCGCAGGTGCGAGCCGATCATCCGGTAGTCCGCCGGCTTCGTCTTCTCCGTGGTGGAGGTGAGGCCGGCGGCCCGGGCCATCCGGGTGCCCTCGTTGCGCAGGCCGAGGTAGGTGTGGCCCTGGGCGATCCAGTTCCGCAGGTTCGCCTGCCCGGCGGCGGTGAGCCCGCCGGTCGCGCTGCTGCCGTCCGGCACGAGCAGCACGGTCCGCTCGGTGAACGCCGGGGTGTTGTCGTTGATGTCGGCGGTGGTCACCGGCGTGAGGTCGAGCCCCCACCGCTTCCCGAGGACGTACCGGGCCTCGCCGTGCGAGCCGGAGGTGGTGGAGATGCCGGTGCCCTGGAACAGCCCGACGTCCGGCAGGTCCACGGGGCTCCCGCCGGCCGCCGCGTCGCTCGGGCTCAGCGTCACCCCGAGCGACCGGGCCAGCCGGTCGATCTCCCGGGTCAGGCTCTTCGCGGGGAAGCCCACCACGGCGGTGTCGAGGTCACGGACGAGCGGCACGCCCTGGCCGAGCAGCCGGAAGGTGAGTTCGGCCGCCGCCGCCGAGTCCAGCGGGTACGCGTACGACCCCTTGGCCCCGGCCGCCGCGGCCGTGCCGCCGGTGATCTCCCGGACCAGCCGGGCGTGCGGCCGCACGTCGTCGCCGGTGTAGAGGGTGTCCACGCCCATGAGCAGCGGGTTGCTCCAGGACGACACGTCGTAGAAGTAGGGGAACGGGACGTACGGGTCCTCGCCCATGATCGCCTGGATCCAGTGCTTCTGCGGCTGGTCCATCGGGATCCAGTACGCACCGACCGGCACCGTCACGTCGGTGGCGGTGCGCCCGCCGAAGACCCGGGCCGTGGGCACCTTCGTCGGCTTGGTCACCTCGTAGACCTCGACGTCCATCCGGCGCAGCCGCTCGACCAGCTGCCGCACGTCGGCGAGCTGCCGGTCGGGCAGCAGGAAGTACGAGCGGATCTTGACGTCCGGCACCGGGAACTGGACGGTGTTGGTCGGCTGGACGACCTCGTTCGGCTCCAGCGCCCCAGCCCGGCCCTCGGCGAGCGCGTCCGTCCAGATCTTGAAGTAGCTGGTCAGCACCTCGTGCTTGTTCGCGGCGGCCCACCCGAGGGTGGACCACTGGGTGTGGAACTGCTGCTGGACCCGGTCGGCCACCGCCGAGGCGCTGCCCTTCTCGAAGGTCATGCCGGCCGCGCCGAAACCGGCGGCCGGGACGGTGTCGCCGTAGCCCATGAAGAACAGGTCGTAGGTCGCGTAGTTGAAGTAGCACTCGGTGGTGACGGCGCCGCCGCAGGCGCCGTTGAAGCCGAAGCCGGCCTTGTTGGCCTCGCCGATGCGGTTGATCCAGTCGACGTTCTCGCTGGCGATCTCGTGGTGGATCGGATCGGCGTTGGGCGGGAAGAAGTACTGCCGGCCGCCCATCTCGTGCGCGTCGATGAAGACCTGCGGCGGGTACTGCCGCAGGAGCTCGATCTTGCCGTCGGTCTCCTGCTGGGTGCGGGCGAACCAGTCCCGGTTCATGTCGAAGCCGTACTCGTTCTGCCGCCGGTTGGCGTCGCGACCGTCCGGGTTCTGGGTCGGCACGATGACGGTGACCAGGTTGTCGTTCCGCTCGGCGACGGCGCAGGACAGCCCGGACGCCAGCTCGTACAGGGTCTTGAGCGCGGCGTCCGTGCCGCTCTTCTCCCCGCCGTGCACGTTCCCGGCCACCCAGACGATGGCCGGGCGGTCGGCCGCGGTCTCGGCGGCCTTCTTCGGCTTCGTCCGGCGCGGGTCCCGCAGGTCGCGGATGTCGTCGGCGATCTGCCGCAGCGCGCCCGGCCGGACGTGCCGTTCGTTGGAGACGATGGCGTACGGCAGCGGCTGGCCGAGCACGCTCGTCGCCATGACGCCGGTGACCACACGGTCGGAGGCGGCGTCGACGGCCGCCAGGTAGCCACGGACCTCGTCGTTGGTGACGACCCGCTCCTGGCCCGTCCCGAGCGGGAAGCCCAGCGCGGACTCGGGGCTGGGCACGGTGGACAGCCGGGCGGCAGGGTCGTTGCTGCAGGTGGGGGGAGTGGGGGCGGCGCCGGCCGGCGTGCCCTGGAGCAACGGTGTCAGACCCGTGAGCAGGAGCAGCGCGGCGGCGCCGGCCGTTCTTCTCGCGCGGACCGCCCTGAGTGGACGCTTGGACAGGCGCATCGGCATGCCTCGTTTCCCTCGGCAGTAGATCCAGTGACCTGGATCGAAACGTATGACCCGCGGTTTCCCGGGGCAAGGCTCGGTTCGTGCGGTCAGTGGGCGCGGTGCCCGTTCTCGCCGCCCGTGGTGGGCAGGCTGCCGAGCACGCGGTTGATGATGTGGATCCGCGCTCCGGCGACCCGGTAGTCGGCGCACACGGTGTCGGCCTGGCCGGCCAGGCGGGCGGTCGCCCCGCCACCGGTGACCGTCACCCTGGTGCCGCCGAGCGTGGTGACCGTGCCGGCGGCCACCAGGTCGGCCAGCGACAGCGACCCGGCGACGAGGTGTTCGCGGAGCAGGCCGCGCAGCTTGTCCCGGTCGGCCACGAGCAAATGGTCCAGGTCGTCCTCGGAGAACTTGGCGGCGAAGGCGTCGTCGGTCGGGGCCAGGATGGTCACCCCCGCGCCGCCCCGCAGGTCGGCGGACATGCCGGACGCCCGCACGGCCGCGTCGAACGTGGTGAGGACGGGCAGCCACTGCAGGGCCACCTCGGCCGGTTGACCGGCCAGCGCGGCCGGGTTGCCCGGGTCGCTGCCGGAGGGCAGCAGGTCGCACAGCGGGCCGGTCACCACGGGTGCGGCCTTCGGTGCGGCGCCGGCCGTGGTCGATGAGGCGCTGCCGGCGCCGGAGCAGCCCGTGCCGGTGAGCACCAGGGACAGCGCGGCCGCGGCGAGGGCAGTCGTCCGTCGCCGGCCGGCCGGCCGCCGGAGCCGGGGGAGGGATCGGGATCGCGGGGGGATGACGGGCCGTTCCACGGCGTTCTCCGGTCGGTCGGGTCGTACCGGCAGGCCCGGGAGGCCGGACCTGCCGGTACGACGGTCAACGGGGTCAGAGGCTCGCGCACTGGCCGCTCTTCGGGCCCTCCACCGAGTTGCTCACCCCGAGGTTGTCCGGCGCCTGGGCGTTGCCGCCGCAGCTCAGCGGACCGGTCACGGTGTTCGCCGCCACCAGCGGCGCGTCACCGCGGTTGCCCGACACGTCGACCGGGCCGGTGACCTTCGCGTCGACGATCACCACCGGGCCGCTGGACTGCGCGACCCGCACCGGGCCCTCGACCGTGGTGTCGGTGAGGAAGACCCCGGCCGCGCCGCTGGCGTCCACCGGGCCGGTGATCGTCGAGCCGGTGGCGATCAGCGTGCCGCCGGCCCGGACCCGGACCGGGCCGGTCACGGTGGCGTCCCGCAGGCAGGTGACGCCGGAGACCACCAGCGCCCCGGAGCGCGGGCCGGTCACCGTCGGGTACACCCGCTCGCCGGCGACCAGTTCCTCCGTCGCCTGTCCGTCGAGCAGCAGCGGGATCAGGCCCCGCTCGGGCTGAGCGAGGGGCACCAGGTACCCGTCCGCGACCTTGACCACCTTCCAGCCGTGCGCGGCGAGCCGCTCCGCCACGGTGGTCCGCTGGCCGGCCGGGCCGTCGGTGCGCTCGCCGTGGTACTGCTCCTCGGTGAGCCGGTAGGCGCACGGCACGTCGGTGAGGATCTGGTCCTCGCGCGGGGCGTCCAGCGGCGGCGGGGCCTCGCCCGGGTGCGGCGAGGGGTACGCCGCGATCGGCCGGGAGCCGCGGAAGACGATCCGGCCGGTGTTCGACACCTGGAACGTGATCCCCTCGGCCCGCGCCGAGGTGATCTCCTTGAGGTTCGCCCGGTGGTAGTCGAGGAACTGCTGGAACGTCCAGAGCGCCGAGAACGTCTTGCGCCGCCGGTTGTTCGCCGTGTTGCCCTCGTCCGGCCGGGTCGTGCCGCCTGAGCTGCGCAGCTCCAGCAGGGAGTTCACCACGTTCTTGAGGCCCAGCGTGTTGCGCAGGATGGTCTCCTCGCTGAGCCCCACGTTCCCGCCGCCGTTGCAGCCGTACGGGCAGGGCCACCAGCCGTCCTTCGCGCCCTGCGTGTACATGTGACCCTCGATCATGTGCTGCGACTCGTCGAAGATCGGCTGGGCGACGTTCTGGTGCCGCGGCGGCAGCATCGGCAGGTCGCCGGCGCTGGAGTTGCCGAACTCGTGCCCGTCGTAGCCGGCCACCGGCCGGTAGTCGCGCAGCATGCGCATCAGCGCGAAGGTCTCCGGCTGGCGGATCAGCGAGTAGTCCCGGTTGAGGTCCTGGCCGGTGGAGTTGCCGCGCGTGTTGGCCGCCCGGCCGTCCCCGTTGATGGTCGGCACGATCAGGACGGTGGTGTGCGACAGCAGGTCCAGCGTCCGCGGGTCGTCGCTGAAGGCCAGCTGGCGCGCCATGATCAGGCAGGCTTCCCGGTCACCGGGCTCGTTGCCGTGCACGTTGCAGTTGACCATCAGCGGCGAGGTCGCGGCCACCGCCGCCGGGGTGGCCGGCGGGGTGGGGTAGCCGATGACGAACATGTTGATCGGGCGGCCCAGCGCGGTCCGGCCGATCTCGGTCACCCGGACGCGGTCGCTCAGCTCGTCGACCGCCGCGGTGTACGCGTACTCGTTGACGTCGCTGGTGTACTGCGCCGCGAGGGTGGTCTCCCACTGGGTCCGGAGGTTCTGGCCCGGCACGGCGGGGTCCCCCCAGGGTGCCCGGGTGGTGCCGGTCACCGGCGCCGAGTACGCCTCGGCGGTGGTGCCGAAGCGGGCCCGGACCCGCCACTGGAACCGGGTGCCGGGGTTGAACCCGGCGTCGGCGAAGGTGGGCGAGGAGTTGTTGATCTGACGGTTCGGCCGCCATACGCCGGTGATCACCGCCGGTCCGGTCGCCGTGTCGTCGGCGGCGACCGGGGTACGTTCGATCTGGTAGTCGGTGGCGCCGTCGACCGGCGTCCAGGCGAGGGTGGCGTAGCCGTCGCCCTGCGCGACCGTCAGGCCCTGGACCTGGTTCGGCTCGGTCGGGTCGGCCTGTGCGGGCACCGGCCCGGCGAACGCCGCCAGGCTGGCGGCGAGCAGGGCGGAGAGGATGGCCGTCGTCCGTCTGTCTCTCATGGAAGCTCCAGAACAGGTGGGATGACTTCGGTCCGGACAGCACACGTGAGTCAGCCCGTCCCTGGTCGACGGTCGACGATTTCTTGAGATTGATCTGAGGATCGACGGCTCAGGCCGGCCGGAGCCGGTAGCCCACCCCGCGTACGGTCTCCACGAGGCCGGCCTCGTCGAGCTTGCCCCGCAGGGCCGCGACGTGGACGTCGAGGGTGTGGCCGCCGCCCCAGGTGGTCTGCCAGACGTCCATGAGCAGCCGTTCCCGGGGCACCACGGTCCCGGCCTGCCGGGCCAGCGCCATCAGCAGCGCGAACTCCTTGCGGGTCAGGACCACCTCCCGGTCGCCGAGCCAGACCCGCCGGGCGTTGAGGTCCAGCCGCAGGTCGCCGACCTCCAGCTCCGACTCGGTCCGGGAGGTACGCGAGGCGCGGCGCATCACCGCCTCGATCCGGGCCTGCAACTCCGCCATCGAGAACGGCTTCACCACGTAGTCGTCGGCGCCGGCGCGCAGCCCCGCCACCCGGTCCCGCTCGTCGCCGCGGGCGGTCACCGCGATGATCGCGATGTCCTCGTTGTGCCGGCGGATCTCCCGGCACAACGCGAGGCCGTCCCGGTCGGGAAGGTTGAGGTCGAGCAGCATGAGGTCCACGGGCCCCGCCTCGACCGCCTCCGACGCGGTGGTGGCCGTGATGACCAGGTTGCCGCGGCGGCGCAGCGCGGCGGCGAGCGCGGACGCGACTCGCAGGTCGTCCTCCACCAGAAGCACCCGCACCGCGTCTCCCTCGGACCTCGTCGTCACCGGTTCAGGCGAGTCTGTCCGATCCGCACGGCCCGCGACCAGCCCGAACTTCAGATCACGACCGGACGATCATTCACGTCGACCCGTCGGGCGGATTCCGCGAACCGTCGCGTTGCGATCTTGGCGAGCCGCCGTTCGTCGCGGACGGTGAGCCGCCACGATTCGCGTCACCCCTCAGGAGTCCATCGGGGGTAGGACAAACGCCGTGGAGACCGCCAGCTCCCGGTCGAGCACCTCGGCGCGGGGGACGAAGACCATCGCCCGGCCCTCGCCGAGCACCACGTCCTCCTGGGTGGCGTCGGTGGTGCCGTGGAAGGCGTGCACCGTGACCGTGTGCGGGAAGCCCTCCTCGTACGGCCGCGGGCCGCTCCACAGAGGGCGCAGCTCGCCGGCGGTCAGGCCGGTCTCCTCCAGCAGTTCCCGGCGGGCGGCCTCCTCCGGCGTCTCGCCGGGCTCGATGCGGCCCCCGGGCAGACTCCACTGGTTCGGGGAGACGGGCGCGTGCTCGTCCCGGTGCTGCAGAAGGATCGCGCCGGAGGTGTTCACGAGCAGGACGATCGCCACTTCGTAGGAGGCCATTTGTGGATCATGCCATGCGGCATTCGCGTGGGGCATGATCCACTCCAGCTCCCCGTGGTGGCGGTGTCCGAACGTGTCGGACGCCGCCACCTCGGCGAGCTGGAGCTGGAGCCGATCAGCCCCGGCGGGGTCAGCGCAGGCCGGCGGCGGCCAGCAGGTTGCCCTCGGGCCGGGCGGGCAGGGTCCGGCCCGCGGTCATCCGCTGCTCGGCGCGGGCGGCCGTGAACGCCGGGTCGCCCGCGATGGCCGCAGCGTACGCGGCGGCGGTGCGGGACGCGATGGCCGACCAGCCGTACTGCTCGTGGACCATGGTGCGGGCGCGCCGGGCGAGCAGCCGCGCCCGGTCCCGGTCCGACAGCAGCGTGTGCACCGCCTCGGCGAGCCCCTCCGGGTCCTGCGGCGCGAAGGTCAGCCCGGTCACGCCCGGCTCGACGATCTCGGCCAGCCCGCCGGTGCGGGCCACCGCGAGCGGCGCGCCGGCGGCCGCGCCCTCCAGGGCCACCATGCCGAACGGCTCGTAGATGCTGGGCACCGCGAAGCAGTCCGAGGCGGCCATCACGGCGGGCAGGTCGGTGCCGCCGAGGAAGCCCGGCATGCTCACCGTGCCGCCCAGCCCGAGCCGGCGCACCTCGTCCTCCAGGGTCGCCCGGTACGGCCCGTCGCCGACGATCACGGCGCGCAGCCCCGGGTGCCGGTCGCGGAGCCGGGGCAGCCCGGCGAGGAGGTGCTGCACGCCCTTCTCGTAGACGAGTCGGCCGGCGAAGGTGACCAGCGGGCCGTCCCCGGCGAACCGGGCCCGGGCGGCGGCGACGGCCGGGCCGGGCACCCGCCAGCGGTGCGGCTCCACCCCGTTGGGGACCACGTCGACCCGGGCGGGGTCCACCCCGAACAGCGCGCCCACCTCGTCGCGCATGTAGCCGGAGCAGACGATCACCCGGCCCGACTCGGTGGCCAGCCAGTGCTCGACGCCGTGGATGGTGCGGTTCATCTCCTCGGGCAGCCAGCCCTGGTGCCGGCCGGCCTCGGTGGCGTGGATGGTGCTGACCAGCGGCACGTCCAGGTGCTCGCGCAGGGTCATGGCGGTGTGCGCGACCAGCCAGTCGTGGGCGTGGATGACGTCGTACGCGCCGGACTCGGCGGCGCGCAGGGCGGCCCGGGTGAGGGTGTGGTTGAAGGCCATGGTCCAGGCGAGCAGCGAACCGGTGGCGAGCGGGAAGGTGACCGGGTCCTCGGCGGCGCGGACGATGCGCACGCCGTCGGCGTACTCCTCCAGCGGCGCGCCGTCGGCGTGCCGGGTGACGACGGTGACCTCGTGGCCGGCGGCGGCCAGGGCGACGGAGAGGGCGTGCACGTGGCGGCCGAGGCCACCGACGAGCACCGGCGGGTACTCCCACGACAGCATGAGGATTCGCCGAGTCCGCGGCGGCACACCGGGCTGCGGCGGGATGGTGGGGCGGGAGGTGAGGGTGGGCCGGTGGGTCCGGTCCGTCGCGGTGGCGGGCTGGGCGCCGACCCGCAGGGTGGTCACATCGATCTCCGTCCATGCATGCTGCTACGCGCCGGCGTCAGTGGCGGCGTGGGGAGCGTGGTGGGTCGGCCGAACGGCCGAGGCGGACCCGCGCGGGCACGCGCGTCCGTTATCCAGGAAAGGCCATCCCGCCCGAACCCGCATCCGGAAAAGGGCGATCGTGACGGACAACACCTGAAGGTTCAGCCGGTCTCAGGTCGGCGGATTTCGGTTACCGTCCGAACGGGTGGATTGGCGGAGCGTGCCGCGGGGCATAAGCGGCGTGCGCACCGGCGGCCCGCCCGTCCGGTGCGCTCATGATCATGGCCGAAGGAGCGACATGCAGGTCTGGCCGGGCGAGAGCTACCCCCTCGGCGCCACCTACGACGGGATGGGAACCAACTTCGCGATCTTCTCCGAGGTGGCCGAGAAGATCGAGCTCTGCCTGTTCGACGAGTGGGACACCGGCGCCGAGCGCCGGGTCGAGCTGCGCGAGGTCGACGCCTACGTCTGGCACGCCTACCTGCCCGGCGTCGAGCCCGGCCAGCGCTACGGCTACCGGGTGCACGGCCCGTGGGACCCGGCCAACGGACTGCGGTGCAACCCGCACAAGCTGCTCCTGGACCCGTACGCGAAGGCGGTCGACGGCGAGGTCACCTGGGACCCGGCGGTGTACGACTACGAGGTGGGCGGCGACCCGGACCGGCGCAACGAGACCGACTCCGCGCCGTTCATGCCGAAGTCGGTGGTGGTGAACCCGTACTTCGACTGGGGCAACGACCGGCCCCCGCGCACGCCCTACCACCACTCGGTGATCTACGAGGCCCACGTGCGGGGCCTGACCATGCGCCACCCGGACATCCCCGAGGAGCTGCGCGGCACGTACGCGGCGATGGCCTCACCCGTGATGATCGACTACTTCAAGCGGCTCGGGGTGACCGCCGTCGAGCTGATGCCGGTGCACGAGTTCGTGCACGACCACCGGCTGGCCGACCTGGGGCTGCGCAACTACTGGGGCTACAACACCATCGGCTTCTTCGCCCCGCACCACGGCTACTCGGCGCTCGGCCGGCTCGGCCAGCAGGTGCAGGAGTTCCGCGGCATGGTCAAGGCGCTGCACGCGGCCGGCATCGAGGTGATCCTCGACGTGGTCTACAACCACACCGCCGAGGGCAACCACCTCGGGCCGTCGCTGAGCTTCAAGGGCATCGACACCCCGAGCTACTACCGGCTCTCCGAGGAGGATCGCCGGTACTTCGTCGACTACACGGGCACCGGCAACAGCCTCAACGTGCGCAGCCCGCACTCGCTCCAGCTGATCATGGATTCGCTGCGCTACTGGGTCACCGAGATGCACGTCGACGGCTTCCGCTTCGACCTCGCGGCCACCCTGGCCCGGGAGTTCTACGAGGTGGACCGCCTCTCCACCTTCTTCGAGGTGGTGCAGCAGGACCCGGTGGTGGGCCGGGTCAAGCTGATCGCGGAGCCGTGGGACGTCGGCCCGGGCGGCTACCAGGTGGGCAACTTCCCGCCGCAGTGGACCGAGTGGAACGGCAAGTACCGGGACACCGTGCGCGACTTCTGGCGCGGCGAGCCGAACACGCTGGCCGAGTTCGCCTCCCGGATCTCCGGCTCCGCCGACCTCTACCAGGACGACGGGCGCCGCCCGTTCCACAGCATCAACTTCGTCACCTGCCACGACGGGTTCACGCTCAACGACCTGGTCTCGTACAACGACAAGCACAACGAGGCCAACGGCGAGGAGAACCGGGACGGCGAGAGCCACAACCGCTCGTGGAACTGTGGCGTCGAGGGGGAGACCGGCGACCCCGCCGTGCTCGCCCTGCGCGCCCGGCAGCGGCGCAACTTCCTGGCCACCCTCATCCTCTCCCAGGGCGTGCCGATGCTCGGCCACGGCGACGAGCTGGGCCGCACCCAGCGCGGCAACAACAACGCCTACTGCCAGGACAGCGAGCTGGCCTGGGTCGACTGGACGCGGGCCGACGAGGAGCTCCTCGCCTTCGTCCGGCGGCTCACCGAGTTCCGCAACCGCCACCAGGTGTTCCGCCGCCGGCGGTTCTTCACCGGGCTGCCGGTCGGCGGCCGGGCCGCCGGCAGCGCCCTGCCCGACCTGGCCTGGTACACGCCCGACGGGCGGGAGATGACCGGCGAGGACTGGGGCAACGACTTCGGCCGCTCGGTGGCCCTGTTCGTCAACGGCGACGGCATCCCGGAACGCGGCCAGTACGGCCAGCGCCACCGCGACGACTCCTTCCTGCTGCTGTTCAACGCGCACGACGCTCCGCTGGACTTCACCCTGCCGCCGGCCGAGTTCGGGCAGCGGTGGGAGCTGGTCATCAGCACCGCGGACCCGGATCCGGAGAAGACCCTCACGGTCGAGGCGGCCGGCAGCGTGTGCGTCCCCGACCGCTCGCTGCTGGTCCTGGAGAGGACGGCCTGACCATGCCCGACACCCCTCACCCCCGCAGCACCT
This sequence comes from Micromonospora terminaliae, assembly GCF_009671205.1. Classification (NCBI taxonomy): domain Bacteria; kingdom Bacillati; phylum Actinomycetota; class Actinomycetes; order Micromonosporales; family Micromonosporaceae; genus Micromonospora; species Micromonospora terminaliae. Next base: position 1,441,240 of record NZ_CP045309.1, read on the forward strand.
ACCGCGTCCAGGTCCGCCCCGGCTTCGACCTCGACGCCACCGCCGGTCTCGCCGGCTACCTGGCCGACCTCGGCGTCACCCACCTCTACAGCGCGCCCCTGCTCACGGCCACCCCCGGCTCGCAGCACGGCTACGACGTGGTGGACCATCGCGCCGTCAACCCGGAACTCGGCGGCGAGGGCGGCCGGCAGCGCCTCGTCCGGGCGCTGCGCGCGGCCGGGCTCGGCCTGGTCGTGGACATCGTGCCCAACCACGCCGGGGTGGCCCGGCCGGCGGCCAACCCCGCCTGGTGGGACGTGCTGCGCCGGGGCCGGTCCTCAGCGTACGCGGACTGGTTCGACATCGACTGGGACCGCGGCCGGCTGCTCCTGCCGGTGCTCGCCGACACCCCCGACGCGCTCGACGACCTCAAGGTGGTCGACGGGGAGCTCCGCTACCACGAGCACCGCTTCCCGATCGCCGACGGCACCGGCGACGGGACGCCCCAGGAGGTGCACGACCGGCAGCACTACGAGCTGGTCGACTGGCGGCGCGGCGACACCGAGCTGACGTACCGCCGGTTCTTCGCCGTGTCCGACCTGGCCGGGCTGCGGGTGGAGGACCCGGAGGTCTTCCAGGCCACCCACGCCGAGATCCTGCGCTGGGCCGCCGCCGGCGACCTCGACGGCATCCGGGTCGACCACCCGGACGGGCTGCGCGACCCCGCCGGCTACCTGGCCCGGCTGCGCGCCGCCGCGCCCGGCGTGTGGCTGATCGTGGAGAAGATCCTCGAGTACGGCGAGGAGCTGCCGGACTGGCCGGTCGACGGCACCACCGGCTATGACGCCCTGGCCGCGGCGGGCGGGCTCTTCGTCGACCCGGACGCCGAGGCGGACTTCACTGCGCTGGACGGCCGGCTCACCGGCCGGCACACCTCGTGGCAGGACCTCACCCACGACACCAAGCTGGCGGCCGCCACGCGGCTGCTCGCCGCCGAGCTGACCCGGCTGGCCGCCCTCGTCCCCGAGCTGCCCGCCGAGCAGGCCCGGGCGGCCCTCGCCGAGCTGGCCGCGGCCTTCCCGGTCTACCGCGGCTACCCGCCGGAGGGCACCCGGCACCTGGCCGCCGCCCGCGCCGAGGCGGGCCGCCGCCGCCCCGACCTGACGACCGTGCTGGACGCGGTCACCGCCCGGCTCCGCGACCCCGGGCACGAGCTGGCCGCCCGCTTCCCGCAGCTCTCCGGCGCGGTCATGGCCAAGGGCGTGGAGGACACCGCCTACTACCGGTGGAGCCGGTTCGTGGCCCTCAACGAGGTGGGCGGCAGCCCCGCCCACTTCGGCGTGCCGCCGGCCGAGTTCCACCGCTTCGCCGCCGCCCGGCAGGTGCGGTGGCCGGCGAGCATGACCACGCTCTCCACCCACGACACCAAGCGCGGCGAGGACGTCCGGGCCCGGCTCGCCGTCCTGTCCGAGCTGCCCGGGCGCTGGGCCGAGCGGGTCGCCGACTGGATGTCTCGCGCCCCGCTGGCCGACCCGGCCCTCGCCCACCTGCTGTGGCAGACCGCCGTCGGCGCCTGGCCCGTCGAGCGCGAGCGCCTGCACGGGTACGCGGAGAAGGCCGCCCGCGAGGCGTCCGTGTCGACGAGCTGGGCCGACCCGGACCCGGCGTTCGAGCACGAGCTGCACGCCCTGGTCGACCGGATGTACGACGACCCGGAGCTGCACGCCCAGCTCACCGCGTTCGCCGCCGAGATCACCCCGGCCGGCTGGTCCAACTCGCTCGGTCAGAAGCTGGTCCAGCTCGCCATGCCCGGGGTGCCGGACACCTACCAGGGCACCGAGCTGTGGGAGAACTCCCTGGTCGACCCGGACAACCGCCGCCCGGTCGACTTCGCCGTACGCCGGGAGCTGCTGGCCCGGCTCGACGCCGGCTGGCAGCCGGCGGTGGCCGCCGACGGCGCGGCCAAGCTGCTCGTGGTCTCGCGGACCCTGCGGCTGCGCCGGGCCCACCCTGAGCTGTTCACCGGCTACCGGCCGGTGCCGGCGCACGGGCCGGCCGGGGCACACGCGGTGGCCTTCGACCGGGGCGGCGCGATCGCGGTGGCCACCCGCCTGCCGCTGCGGCTGGCCCACGACGGCGGATGGCGCGACACGACGCTGGCGATTTCCGGCAACAGTGTTACCGACGTGTTCACCGGTCGGGTCTACAGTGGGTCTGAGCTGCTGATGCACGATCTGCTGAGCACCTATCCCGTCGCCCTCCTCGCTCCCACCGACTCCGTGGAGGCTGCCGCATGACCGAGTTCACCGTGTGGGCGCCCGCAGCCGCCCGGGTGCGGCTGCGGCTGCCCGGCGTCGCCGACCACGAGATGCGCTCCGGTGCGGGCGGCTGGTGGCGGGTCGAGGTGCCCGGCGCCGGAACGGGCACCGACTACGCCTTCCTGCTGGACGACGACGACCAGGCCCTGCCCGACCCCCGCTCGGCGTGGCAGCCGCAGGGCGTGCACGGGCCGAGCCGCCGCTACGACCACGCGGCGTTCGACTGGACCGACCAGGGCTGGACCGGCCGGCAGCTGCCCGGCAGCGTCCTCTACGAGCTGCACATCGGCACCTTCACCCCCGAGGGCACCTTCGACGCGGCGATCGGCCGTCTCGACCACCTGGTCGACCTCGGCGTCGACCTCGTCGAGCTGCTGCCGGTCAACGCCTTCAACGGCGAGCACAACTGGGGCTACGACGGCGTCTGCTGGTACGCGCCGCACGAACCCTACGGCGGGCCGGACGGGCTCAAGCGCTTCGTCGACGCGGCGCACGCCAAGGGGCTGGGGGTGATCCTCGACGTCGTCTACAACCATTTCGGGCCCTCCGGGGCCTACGCGCCGCGCTTCGCGCCGTACCTCACCGAGCAGAGCAACACCTGGGGCCGCACCGTCAACCTGGACGGGCCGCACTCCGACGGGGTGCGCCGCTACATCGTCGACAGCGTGCTCATGTGGCTGCGCGACTACCACGTCGACGGGCTGCGGCTCGACGCCGTACACGCCATGCCGGACTCCCGGGCCACCCACCTCCTCGAGGAGGTGGCGACCGAGGTGGAGGCCCTGTCCACCCACCTGGGCCGGCCACTGTCGCTGATCGCCGAGAGCGACCTCAACGACCCGAAGCTGATCACCCCGCGGGAGGGCGGCGGCTACGGGCTGCACGCCCAGTGGAACGACGACGCCCACCACGCGCTGCACACCCTGCTCACCGGGGAACGGCAGGGCTACTACGGCGACTTCGGCTCCCTGGAGTGCCTCACCGAGGTGCTCACCGGCGCGTTCTTCCACGCCGGCACCTGGTCCAGCTTCCGCAACCGCAGCCACGGCCGGCCCGTCGACCGGCAGCGCACGCCGGGGCACCGCTTCGTGGCGTACCTGCAGAACCACGACCAGATCGGCAACCGGGCCACCGGCGACCGGATCTCCCAGACCCTCTCCGCCGGGCTGCTGCGCGTCGGCGCCACCCTCCTGATGACCGCGCCCTTCACGCCGATGCTGTTCATGGGGGAGGAGTGGGCGGCCAGCACGCCGTGGCAGTTCTTCACCAGCCACCCCGAGCCGGAGCTGGCCACCGCCGTGGCGGCCGGGCGGCGGCGGGAGTTCGCGGCGCACGGCTGGCCGCCGGGCGACGTGCCCGACCCGCAGGACCCGCAGACCTTCGTGCGGTCCCGGCTCGACTGGGCCGAGCTGGACAAGCCCGAGCACCGGGAGATGTACGACTTCTACCGGCGGCTCATCGCGCTGCGCAAGCGCCGCCCCGACCTCTCCGACCCCCGGCTCCACCAGGTCGACGTCCGCCACGGCGACCAGTTCCTGCTGATGCGGCGGGGCGGCACCCTCGTGGTGGCGAACCTGGCCGGCAAGCCGCAGCGGATCAACCTGCCCGGTGTGGTGCGCCGGGTGCTGCTCGCCACCTCCGAGGGCGTCACCGTGATGCGCGACGGGATCGAGCTGCCACCGGAGTCCGCCGCCGTCGTGGCGCTTTGATCCTCACCGTTCGGGGCACGCGGTCAGCTTCCGCCGTACCGCCTCGGAGTCGGTGTGGCCGAGCTCCTCGAACAGCGCGAGGGACCGCCGCCAGGAGTCCCGGGCGGCGTCCGGCCGGCCGGCGGCGGCCCACGTGTCGCCGAGATGGTCCAGCACGATGCCTTCGGCGTGCCGGTCACCCATCTCGGCGAAGAGGCGCAGCGCCTCCTGGAAGCAGTCGACGGCCTGCTCGTACTCGCCCAGGTGGTGGTGGGCGAAGCCGATGCTGTCCCACGTGTTGGCCTGCCCGTAGGCGCTGCCGACCTGCTGGGACAGGGCGAGCGCCTGGCGGCAGAAGGTGATCGCCTCGTGGTGCTCGCCGAGCTGGGAGTGGTACCAGCCGATCGCGTTGAGCGCGACCGCCTGCTTGAGCGGGCTACCGACCCGCTCGTAGAGGGCGAGGCTGCGCCGCGCGTGCGGGAGGGCCTCGCGGGGCTGCCGCTGCCGGTCCTGGAGCATGCTGAGGTCGAAGTGGGTGTGCGCCCGCCCCTCGTCGTCACCCAGCGCGGCGAACAGGTCCAGTGCCGCGAGCAGGTTGGTCTGCGCCTCGGCGTACCAGCCGAGGTTGGAGCACGCCCCGGCCAGGAGCCGGTGCGCCTGGGCCTGTGCCGGGCGGTCACCCAGCCGCCGGGTCGACTCGACCGCCCGGCGGGCCACCGTGGCCCAGTCGTGCCAGTGGCCCTGCCGGTCGAAGTAGGTGGCCAGGGTCCACGAGAGCTGCCCGGTCGGGGCGTCGAGACCGTTGCCGCCGGCGTACTCGATGGTCGCGAGAAGCACCTGGTGCTCGCGGGTGAACCAGGCCAGCGCCGCCGCGAGGTCCTCGAGCCGCTCGGCGGCCACCCCGGGTCCGGCGGGGGGCAGGGTCAGCGGATCGCGCTGCGGGGACAGCAGCAGCGCCGCCGCGTGCGCGGTGTGCAGGTGGTGGTCGACCAGCCGGCACAGCGCGGCGCGGGAACCGGCCGGGTCCCCGGCTGTCCGTTCGACCGCGAACACCCGGACCAGGTCGTGCATGCGGTACCGACCCGCGACGTGCTCCTGGACGAGGTGCGCGTCGACGAGCTCGCGCAGCAGCGGGCGCAGCTCGTCCGGCGTACGGGCGGTCAGGCTGGCCGCGGCGGCGCGACTGATGTCCGGGCCCGGGGCCAGGCCGAGCAGCGTGAAGACCTCCGCCGCCGCGGGTGTCAGCGCCCGCACCGAGCTGGACAGCACCACCCGCAGGTTCGTTGTCACCTCGTCGCCGTCGAGCACGTCCAGCGGGCTGGCTCCGGTGGTCAGCTCCGCCGCGATCGATGACAGGGCGAGGTCGGGGCGGAGCGCGGCGCGGGCCGCCACGATCCCGAGAGCCAGCGGCAGGCCGCCGCAGAACCGCAGGATGTCGGCGACGGCGTCCGGCTGCCGCGCCACCCGCGCGGCACCGACCTGCCGGACGATCAGCTCGTGTGCCTCGCCGTCGGGCAGCACGTCCAGCGGCAGCGGTCGTGCGCCGTGGGTGGTGACGAGGCTGGCCAACTGCCGGCGGCTGGTCACCAGGACCGCGCTTGTGGGGGTGCCGGGCAGCAGCGGGATCACGGTGGCGGCGTCGCGGGCGTCGTCGAGGACGACGAGCATCCGGCGGCCGGCGACGAGCGTGCGGTACAGCGACGCCTGGGCCTCCGGCTCGGGCGGGACGCGTGCCGGTTCGACACCGAGCGCTTCGAGGAAGCCGCGCACCACCGCCGGCCATTCCACGGGGTGCGCGGTCGGGTCGAAGCCGCGCAGGTTGGCGTAGAGCTGCCCGTCGGGAAAGCGGTCGGCGTTGGCGTGCGCCCACCGCAGGGCGAGCCAGGTCTTGCCGACCCCGCCGCCGCCACCGATGGACGAGATCACCACCGGTGACCCGCCGTCCGGGTGCGCCGCGTCGCCGAGTTGTTCGTCGAGGCGCGCGAGCTGGGCGGTCCGGCCGGCGAAGACCCCGGGCGATGCCGGTAGCTGCCGGGGCACGGTGCCCGCATGCTGTGCCGCGCTGGGCTGGCCAGGCGGCGGGCCGGTAGCCGCGGCCGGTTCGGCGCCACCCGCCACGCGGATGTCCGGCGCCGCGAGCACCGGGTCGGCGGTGAGGATCTGCTGGTAGAGCAGTGCCAGGGGCGGGCTGGGATCCGTGCCGACCTCGGCAGCCAGCCGGCGGCGCATCTGGTGGAACTGCTCGAGCGCGTCGGCCTGCCGCCCGCACCGGTACAAGGCGAGCATCGCCTGCGCCGCGAGGCGCTCGTCCCACGGGTACCGGCTGCTCAGCGCCAGGACGTCGGGGAGCAGGCGCCCGTGCTGGCCGTGGCGCAGCGCCAGGTCGTTGCGGTCCAGCGCGGCCGCGAGTCGCTGCCGGTCGAGGGTCTGCCGGTAGGCCACCAACCACGGTGTGGCCAGCCCGTCGAACGCTTCGCCGCGCCAGAGCCCCAGCGCCTGCTCCAGGCAGCTGATCGCGGTGGCGTCGTCGTCAGTGCGCCCGGCCTGCTCGGTCAGCTCGCGGAAGCGGTGCAGGTCGACGCGGTCCGGGTCGACCGCGAGCAGGTAGCCGGGATGGCGCCGGACGATGCGGACGTCCTCCGCGCCGGCCAGCGCCTGGCGGAGCCGGGACAGGTAGCCGCGCACGGTGACCGCGGCGCCGTCCGGAACCTCGTCGCCCCAGACCCGGCTGATGAGCTGTCCGGTCGCGACCGCACGGTTGGGCTCGACCAGCAGGGCGGCGAGGACGTACTGCTGACGGGCGTGACCGATCCCGACCGCCCGGCCGTCGATCCGGACGTCCAGGTCGCCGAGTACCCGGAACTCCACCGCCACGGCCTGTCACGCTATCCGCCGTCGGTGGTGGTGGGAGCGGGCCTGACGAGGATCCGACAGGCGGCCCGCAGGTCTCCATAGCCGACCCGCGGACCGCCGTGCCGGCCCGATCAGGGGCAGTTGACGGGGATGTCCACGGTGGGCCGGCAGTCGTCGAACACGGCGTCCGGGCCGCCGTCACCGTCGTCGAGGAGACCCGGACCGCCGACCAGGGTGTCCCCGCCCTGGTCACCGAAGAGGTGGTCGTCGTTGCTCCCGCCGTCCACGCGGTCGTTGCCGTCCAGGGCGCTCGGCCCGATGAACCGGTCCCCGTGGATGGTGTCGGCGCCGCCGTCGCCGTGGAGGTTGTCGTCACCGAGGTCACCCCAGATGCTGTCGCCGACCGCCCCGCCGTAGACGATGTCGTCGCCGCTGTTCGCCTGGATATCGTCGTTCCCGTCGCGCCCGCAGATGATGTCGTCGTTGACGCTCCCGACGATGACGTCGCGACCGGTCGTGCCGATGATGAACTCCCGGCCGTTGTTGTTGCTGCTGGTGTAGAGCCCGCCGGCGGGAACGAACTGCGTGCTGTATCCGGCCGGCACCGGCGCCCCCGAGTACGGGCCGCAGTCGGCGGGGACCACCACGGCGGCCGCGGACGCCGGCGGTGCGGCGACGCCGGTCAGCCCCGCGGCGGCCAGGACGAGCGTCCCGACCGCCGGGGTGAGCCGGCGGCCGGTACGCGGTGTGGAGAGGAAACGGTGTCGCATGACGCTTCTCCTTCTGCTGCTGGTGTGTGCGAGAAGCGTCGCCAACGGGCGTTGAGGGGATGTGCAGCAAACGTTGAGCTCCGACGGTGCACGCCCGCGGGGGCAGCGGCGCGCGGCGTCCGCGGCTAGCCTTCCGGGCATGGATGAGGCCGTGCCGGCGCTCGCCGGCATCGCGCACGAGACGGGCGGGAGCACCGTCCGACTGCGCCCGGTCGCCGACCCGGACCTGGCGATGTTCCGCCGGTTCCTCACCGAGCCGGGCCTGGTCGGGCTGGACTGGGCCGGCTTCCGGGACCCGGGCGCGCCCGCCCGCCGGCACGCCGAGGACGGCCACCTGGGTGAGCGGGACGGCCGGCTGATCGTCCAGGTCGACCCCGAGGAGTCCGCCGCCGGCCTCGTGAGCTACCTGTCGGGCAGCTACGGCGGACGCGCGCCGTACTGGGAGATCGGCATCGCCCTGCTGCCCGAGTGGCGCGGTCGGGGGATCGGCTGGCGGGCCCAGGCGCTGCTCTGCGACTACCTGTTCGCGCACACCCCGGCGCAGCGGATCCAGGCCGGCACCCACGCGGAAAACGTCGCCGAGCAGCGGTCGCTGGAGAAGGCCGGCTTCCAGCTGGAAGGGATCGTCCGGGCCTGCGAGTTCCGTGCCGGCGCCTGGCGCGACGGCTGGCTCTACAGCCGGCTGCGCGACGACCCGTCCCCGCTCTGATCCCGCTCCGCCCGCGCGTGGCGTTCCCGCTCGGCCGCTTCCTCCGGCACCGGTGGCAGGGAGCGCGCATAGTCGTGCCAGTATGCGGCGGCGGTGGTGGTCTGCCGGAGCACGACGTCCGGGCGGGCCGGGTCGTCCGGCCAGAACTGGAGCAGGTAACGGTCGGGGGTCGGCTCGCCGAAGCGGGTGTGCGGGGCCTCCATCAGGCCGGTGGCGCAGTAGCGGACCCGGTAGCCCCCGCCCTCCCCGCCCAGTTCCAGCGGCCGGGACCGTTCGCCGGCCCACTCGGTGAGGTGCACGGTGGGGGTGGACGGCGCGTAGGACACCTCCACGACCTCCTCCCAGGCGTCGCCCGGCGCTGGCGGCTCATGGTCGTGCCACTCGACGCGCAGGTCCACCGTGCCGGTGTGCGTGCCGGTCAGCAGGAAGAGGGTTCCCGGAACGCCGGCGCCGCAGAGGCCGTTCGACTGACCGGCGAACGCCTCGGTCATCTCCGCCAGGTCGTCGGTCGTGACGTAGAACTGTCCGTAGTGCACGCCGACGCCGCCGTCGAACAGGGTGCGCACGTCGCCTCCAGAGTCGACCGGGCGCCGAACGCGCCGTACCGCTGCCGGGCCGGCCGCCGGCGTGGAGATCGCGGCCGACGCTAGCACCGGCCCCCGCGCGTCGGCTGCCCGCGACGGTCACGGGATCGGCCACTCGTGGACCGGGCGGTTGCTGTGCATGAGGTCGACGTAGTGGCGGACCACCTCACGCAGCGCCTCCGGCCGGTCGAGGTGGTCGGCGGACTCCAGCCGGTGCAGCGTCTCCACCTGCCAGGTCGCGCCGTTGCGCCCGGTCAGGCAGCGCTGCTCGATGATGCCGAGCAGCCGGTCCCGCTCGGCCGGGTCGAGCCCCCACCGGTCCAGCCCGTGGTGGGCCAGCGGCAGCAGGCGGCGGAGCACCAGCTCGGTCACCGGCAGGTAGCCGAGCCCCGGCCAGAACACCTGCGCGTCGATGCCGTGCCGGGCGCAGTTGGTGAAGTTCTCCTCGGCCGCGCTGAACGACATCTGCGACCAGAGCGGCCGGTCGGACTCGGCGAGGGCGCGGACCAGGCCGAAGTAGAAGGCGCCGTTGGCGACGGTGTCCAGCACCGTCGGCCCGGCGGGCAGCACCCGGTTCTCCACCCGCAGGTGCGGGCGCCCCTTCAGCACGTCGTAGACCGGGCGGTTCCACCGGTAGATCGTGCCGTTGTGCAGCCGCAGCTCGGCGAGCTTCGGCACGCCGCCGCCGGCCAGCGTCTCCGCCGGGTCCTCCGGGTCGCAGACCGGCAGCAGCGCCGGGAAGTAGCGCACGTTCTCCTCGAAGAGGTCGAACACGCTGGTGATCCAGCGTTCCCCGAACCACACCCGCGGGCGTACCCCCTGGGCCTTGATCTCCTCGGCGCGGGTGTCGGTGGCCTGCTGGAACAGCGGCACCCGGGTCTCCCGCCACAACTCCCGGCCGAACAGCAGCGGCGAGTTCGCGCCGAGCGCCACCTGGACGCCGGCGATCGCCTGTGCGGCGTTCCAGTAGTCGGCGAACTGCGCCGGGCCGACCTGGAGGTGGAACTGGGTGCTCGTGCAGGCGGCCTCCGGTGTGATGGTGTCCGCCGTGGTGGCCAGCCGCTCCACCCCGCTGATCGAGATCCGCAGGTCCTCGCCGCGGGCGGCGAAGATCTGCTCGTTGAGCAGGGCGTAGCGGGGGTTGGCCGAGAGGGCCTCGGCGGTGAGGTGCTCCGGGCGCAGGGTGGGCAGGATGCCGATCATCACCATGTGCGCGCCGACCGTGCGGGCCTTCTCCTCGGCGGCGTTGAGACTGGCGCGGACGTGCTCCTCGAACTGGGCCGTGCCGGTGCCGGCCAGCCGGCGGGGCGCGACGTTGATCTCCACGTTGAACTGCCCCAGCTCGGTCTGGAAGCTGGGGTCCGCGATCGCCTCCAGGGCGTCGGCGTTGCGCATGGCCGGCTCGGAGGACTCGTCGACCAGGTTCAGCTCGATCTCCAGCCCGGTCATCGGCCGCTCCACGTCGAAGCGGGACTCGCGCAGCATCTCGGCGAACACGTCCAGGCAACGCCGCACCTTGTCGCGGTAGCGGGCCCGGTCCTCCCGGCTGAAGGTGCGAACGCCGACGTCCTCGCCCATGGTCACCACCCTGTCACCGTTGGTCCCCTCTAACCTCGCACGCCACGGCGGCGGCGGGAAAGAGCCGGGGGACCCATTACTACCCAGCTGTCCCGCCGGTGATCCCTGTCGCGTCGCACGGTGTCCCGGCCGCTCCGGCCGGTACGGCTGGCTAGCATGGCCCGATGCGCGAGATGACCATCCGGCTGTTCGTGGCGGCGGCGATCGCCGAGGCGTGCTCGTGGGCCGCCCTGCTGGCCGGCATGGCCGTCAAGTACGGGCCGCCGCGCAACGAGGTCGGCGTCCACGTCTTCGGCCCGGTGCACGGCGCGCTCTTCGTGGCGTACGGGCTGCTCGTGCTCGTGGTGGCACGGCAGCGGCGCTGGTCGCTGTGGCACACCGGGATCGCGCTGGCCTGCGCCGTGCCGCCGTTCGCCACGGTGCTCTTCGAGCGCTGGGCCCGCCGCCGCGGCCTCCTCGCCGCACCGGCCGCCACCGAGCACCCGCTCACCCCGGTCGGCTGACCGCCGGGGCTCACCCGGTCAGGAAGCCGGCGAGCAGGGCGGCCAGTTCCTCCGGAGCCTCCTCGGCCATGTGGTGCCCGGACGGGATCGACGCCGCGCGCACGTCGTCGGCCCAGTCGCGCCAGATCGCCGCGGGGTCGCCGTACAGGTCGACCATGTCGTCCCGCTCCGACCAGGCGAAGAGCACCGGGCAGTGGATCCGGCGGCCGGCGGCCCGGTCCGCGTCGTCCGCCGCCCGGTCCGGGCCGAGCCCCGCCCGGTAGTCCTCGCACATGGCGTGCACCGTGGCCGGGTCGTGGATGGCCCGGCGGTAGTCGGCGTACGCCTCCGCGCCCATCGCCTCCGGCGAGCCGCCGTACCAGGCGTCCGGGTCGGCGTTGATCACCCGCTCGGCCGGCTTGGCCAGCTGGCCCAGGAAGAACCAGTGCCACCAGCGGGCCGCGAACCGGGCGTCGCAGCGGGCCAGGGCCTCGCCGATCGGCACCCCGTCGAGCACGGCGAGCCGGCTCACCCGGTCCGGGTGGTCCAGCGCGGTCCGCATGGCCACGTAGCAGCCCCGGTCGTGGCCGACGACCGCCGCGCGGGGATGCCCGAGCGCGTCGAGCAGCGCCACGACGTCGCCGGCCATCGCCCGCTTCGAGTAGACGGTGTGCGCCGGGTCGCTCGGCGGTTTCGACGAGCCGCCGTACCCGCGCAGGTCCGGGCAGATGACGGTGTGCCCGGCGGCGGCGAGCAGCGGCGCGACCCGGTGCCACGTGGCGTGGGTGCGCGGATGCCCGTGCAGCAGCACCACCGGCGGCCCGGACCCGCCGTGCCGGACCCGCAGGCGGGCCGGGCCGACGTCGATCTGCTCCAGGGTGAATCCGGGAAACATGAGTGAGCCGGTGCCCCGGCCGTCGCGCGCGGAAACCTCAGCCGAGCGCCGAGCAGGCGGCGACGGCCGCCACCAGCAGCACGCCGAGCGCCGCCTGGAGCAGCAGCGCCGGCCCCAGGTGCGACCAGAGCGTCGCGGTACGCGGGGTCAGCAACTGGCCGGTGGTCAGGTTGACGATGCGCTCGATCCGGGGCGGCAGGTCGGGGTCGCGCTGCGGTCGCAGGGTCAGCTGCACGTGGTCGCCGGGGTGCAGGGCGCTCTGCGGCAGGTGGCCGTGCAGCTCGACCTCCACCAGCCGGTCGGCGGCGTCGCGCACCCGGACCGGGGTGACCAGGTACTCGGGCCCCTTCTTCAACTCCTTGAAGCTGCGCCGCGCGCCCCCGCCGCCGCTGCTGAGCAGCGCCCGCACCACCCGCAGCAGCAGGCCCACCACGCCCGCCGCGGTCAGGACCCCGACCAGCACCGGCTGCCCCACCCGCACCTCGCGGGCGTAGCCCTCCAGGAGACGGACCAACCGGCCGGTGAGGATCCGTTCCGTCGGGTGACCGGCGCGGCGGATGTGCAGCTCCGTGTTCATGTTCACCACCGAGAGTCCCGTTGTGTTCACTGATGGTATCGATTCCCGGAGTTGAACGACGTGAATGAACGCCGGTCACGGGGCCGCGCCGAAGGTGACATCCCGGGTCGCGCGGGTATGCGTGCGGCCGAGCTGGAAAGGGGTCGAGCATGCAGCTGTCCTTCCTGCGCCCGCTCTACGACCGTCCCGGGCCCTGGTGCTCGGTGTACCTGGACGCCTCCCGGGACACCCACGACTCACGTCCGCAGGTCGACCTGCGCTGGCGCGCGCTCAAGGGGGACCTGATCGGGCAGGGCGCCGACCAGGCGACCGTCGAGGCGGTCGAGGAGGTGGTCCGCCGCCACACCCCGATGCCCGGCGACTACGGCATCGCGGTCTTCGCCAACCGGGGGCGGGTGGTGCTCACCGAGTACCTCTCCGCGCCGCCGCTGCGCGACCTGGCCACCTGGTCCGTACTGCCGCACACCATGCCGCTGGTCGCCCAGCGCGGCGAGCAGGTCGCCTGGGTGCGGGTGCTGGCCGACCGCACCGGCGCGGACGCCGTCGCGGTCAGCGCCGGCGGGGTGCCCCGCCGGGCCACCGTGAAGGGGCGGGAGAGCTGGCAGCTGCGGCGGGTGCAGCCGGGCGGCTGGTCGCAGTCCCGCTACCAGCGGGCGGCCATGGAGGCCTGGCATCACAACGCCGGTGACGCCGCCGCGGCCACCGCCGAGCTGGCCGACCGGGTCGGGGCGGACGTCGTGGTGGTGGCCGGGGACATCCGGGCCACCGGGATGATCGCGGCCCAGCTGCCGGAGCGCTGGCAGGACGTGCTGGTCCGCACCGACGCCGGCTCCCGCGAGAGGGTGGGCTCCGACGACATGCTGATGGACGACATCACCGTGCAGACCATCGCCGAGGTCGCCGACCAGCGGATCGCCACCGCGCTGGACCGCTTCGGCGTGCAGGAGGACGTCGGCGCCGGGCTGGACGCGGTGGTCGCCGCCCTGCAACGCAACCAGGTCGACACCATGCTCATCGTCGACGACCCGTCCGCCGACGGCGAGCTGTGGGTCGGGCCGGAACCCACCGAGATCGCCACCGACCCGGCGCAGCTGCGGGACATGTCCGTGGCCGACCCGCAGAAGGTACGCGCCGACGCCGCGCTGCTGCGCGCCCTCATCGGCACCGACGCCGAGCTGACCGTGCTCGCGCCGGAGGAGGCGCCGGAACTCACCGACGGGGTCGGCGCCGTGCTGCGCTACGTCGACGCCGGCACGCCCGGGCGCGGCAATGGCTGACCGTACGGTGGCCGACCTGGTCGTCGAACGGCTGCGGGCATGGCGGGTGCCCCGGGCGTTCGGCTACCCGGGGGCGGCGATCGCCCCCCTGGTCAGCGCGCTGGACGCAGCGGGCGGAGACCCGGAGTTCATCCCGGCCCGGCACGAGGAGACGGCCGCGTTCATGGCGACCGGGCACGCCAAGTTCACCGGCGAGATCGGGGTGTGCCTGGCCACCCAGGGGCCGGCCGCGGTGCACCTGCTCAACGGCCTCTACGACGCCAAGCTGGACAGCAAGCCGGTGGTCGCGATCGTCGGCGAGGACGTGACGGGGCCGCTGGGCGGGGCGCACGAGGAGATCGGGCTGAGCCGGCTCTTCGGCGACGTCTGCAACCAGTTCGTCCGCTACGGCCGCACCCCCGACCAGGTGCCGGGCCTGCTGGACCAGGCGTTCCGCACCGCGGCGGCCACCCGCAGCCCGACCTGTGTGGTGCTGCCGCACGCGTTGCAGCTCGCCGCCGTCCCGGACCTGCTGCCGCAGACCGCCGGTGTGGTGTCGGCGACGCCGGGCGAGCCGCTGGCCCGGGTGCTGCCGCACGACGCCGACCTGGAGGCCGCCGCCTCGCTGCTCCGCGTCGGCCAACGTTTGGCGATCCTGGTCGGCCAGGGCGCCCACGGGGCGGCCGACGAGGTGGTCGCGCTCGCCGACCGGCTCGGCGCGGGCGTGGCCACCTCGCTGCTGGGCAAGCCCGTCCTCGACGAGCGGCTGCCCTTCCACACCGGCGTGCTCGGTGAGGTGGGCACGACCGCCGCCGCGCAGCTCATGGGCGGTTGCGACACCCTGCTGATGGTCGGCACCAACGACCCGTGGACCGACTGGTTCCCGATGCCGGGCCAGGTCCGCACGATCCAGATCGACATCGACGGCCGGCGCATCGGCGGCCGCTACCCCGTGGAGGTGCCGCTGGTCGGCGACGCCGCCGAGACGCTGCGCGCGCTGCTGGCCCGGGTGCCCGACCGGCCCAACACCCAGTGGCGGGACGTGGTGCAGAGCTCGGTCGACCGGTGGCGCGAGGCCGCCGCCGAGCGCGCCGCCGCGCCGGCCGAGCCGGTCAACCCGCAGCTCGTGCTCCAGGAGCTGTCCGCGCGGCTGCCGCGCCGCGGCTCCGTGGCGGTGGACGTCGGGTCGGTCGTCTACTGGTACGCCCGGCACCTGGAACTACCTCCGGGCGTCCGCGCCCAGCTCTGCGGCACGCTCGGCTCGATGGGCTGCGCCCTGCCGTACGCGGTCGCGGCCAAGCTGGCCCGGCCGGACGAGCCGGTGGTCGCACTGCTCGGCGACGGCGCCATGCAGCTCAACGGGCTCGCCGAGCTGATCACCGTGGCGCACCACTGGCAGGAGTGGCGGGATCCGCGCCTCGTGGTCCTGGTGCTGAACAACCGGGACCAGTCCGGGATGGGCGAGGGCCGCCCGCCCGGCGCGTTCGCCGCCCGGCGGCCCGACGTGCCGTACGCCGGCTGGGCCCGGTTGCTCGGCCTGCACGGGGTGCGGGTGGACCGCCCCGACCTGGTGGGCCCGGCCTGGGACGAGGTGCTCGCCGCCGACCGGCCCAGCGTGCTCGAGGCCGTGGTCGATCCGGCGGTGGCGCTGGACCCGCCCGAGCCGGCCCTGGCCGACCTGCGCGGCCTGTTCGCCGACGGGGACGCGGCCCGGCGGGTGCGGGAGCGGGTGCTGGAGACCGGAACCACCGTGGAGGCGGAGGACCTCGTGTAACGCGGAACCACCCGTGCGGCCGGCACCGCCCTCAGCCGAGGGAGGTGCCGGCCGTCGTGGTCGCCCGGCGACGGGCGCGCTGCTTTCGCCCCCGTTCCGCCCCCGACGGCGCGGCACGGCGGAACGGCGCCGGTGCGTGCCGCGCGCGGTGCCGGTGCCCGCCCGCTGATTGGTCCGGCCCGTGGGGGGATGCCCCGTTTAGACCCCAGAGGGACGGGAAGCCGGGCCGCGTGGTGAGCGATCGAGGCAAGGTGGGGCCGGTGCGCAAGGTGCCGGTGGGGCCGACGACGGCCGGCGCCGGGCTGACCGGTGACCGGGTGGTGGCGGCGGGCAGCGCCGCCCGCACCCTGGTCGCGGTGACGGCCCGGGCGCTGCGCGGCGACGACTGCGGCGACCTCGGCCACCCGGGGCCGCTGTCGCGCTTCACCGGGGCCCCGGAGCCGGTGCGCAGCGCCGCCGCGGCGCGGGCCGCCGGGCGGGCCGCGCTCAGCCCCGGCCAGGTCGCCGACGTGGACGCCGAGGGCGTCGCGGGCTGGTTCGTCGACCAGTACCCGGCCCGCCGCTGGCCCGGGGCGGTGCTCGGCTCGCCGCACGGCGCCGCGGCGCACCTGGCGGTGGCGCTCGGGGTGCCCTGGCTGCCCGCCGGGTTCGAGGTGGCCGCGCACTGGGCCCGGGGCGCGGTGGACCGCCCGGACGCCGCGCTCGACCACGGGGCCGCGCTCGCCGGCCGGCTGCTCGCCGGCAACGCCCGCGTGCACGTCCGGCAGGTGCACTGCCCGGCCAGCCGCGGCGCGTCGGCGGGCGCCACCGTCTCCCTCGCCGTGCGCTGGCGGTCGCTGCCCACCGCGTACGCCCGGTTCCTGGCCGAGGGGCTCGAGCCCGGCGCGCCGGTGCTGCTCCTGCACGACGCGCGCACCTGGCCGGTGCGGGACGAGGGGAGCGGGCACAGCTTCCAGGTCGGCTGCCCGGCCAGCGGGCTCGACCCGGTCGACTTCCACCCGGACGCGCACGCGCTGCGCCAGGTGCTCCGCTCGGCCGGCGGCGACGGGGCGCGCTGGACGCCGGCCGACGTCACCTCCCCGGCGGCGTTCGCCGAGAACGGCGTGGAGTCCGGTTTCGAACACGACGCCCGGGAATGGGGCGGCCGGCACGGGCACCCGCTGCACCGGGTCGTCGTCCCGCAGCCGGACGCGCTGAGCGCGGCCACCGCCGACCTGTACCGGCGCTGGCTGCGGCGGGCCGGCAAGACCGGTGACCGCCTGGTGGTCGAGTGCGGCCGGCTGCTGGACCCGTGGCAGGTGCTGCGGGCGGGCCTGGTGCCCTACTGGTGCGAGAACGCGACCCGCCGGCGGGTGCAGGGGGTCGAGTGGTGGCTCGCCGGCAGCGAGCCGTTCAGCTCGGTGGACGTGCTGCCGGAGCCACCGGGGGTCCGCTCGCCGGCCCTCGCGGGCCTGCCGCAGTGGCTCGCCGTGGCCGGGTTCGGCCGCCGCCGGCGCGCCCTGGACCGGGGCTCGGCGCGCGGCTACCCGGTCACCGCGGTCCCGACCCGGCGTGCCACGGAGGTGTTGCGCAACCAGCCGTACGACCTGCCCGTGCCGCCGCCCCTACGGATGGCCGAGGCCCTCGCCGCGTTGCGCGACGCGGGCGCCCACCAGGGGTTGCTGGTCTCCTGAGGCCGGCGGTCGGCGGGTCGCCGACCAACCTGGCGAAACATCCTCGCGATCCTGCGGTCCGTGATTGAGTACCTACGGAGCGGGGACACCGCTCGCCGCGGAACGGCCCACGACGCCGTGCGGCGGGCGGCCGCCGCTTCCGGCGTTCCGTCACGTAACCCAACTTCCGGCCCGGTGCGTGGCCCGACCACGCGCACGACCGGTTCCGATCCGGGCGGGGGACCTTCCTGAGGGAGGCGCGGATGTTCGGACAGACCACCACACCCACACCACCACCCACCGAACGGGGCCTGGAGGACCTCGACGCGGCGGCGCTGGCGTACGCGGCACGCATCGCCGGCCTGCCACCCGAGCGGCGGCAGGAGGCGCGGGACGATCTGGTCCGCTTCGCGCTGCCCTTCGCCGGGCGGCTGGCCCGCCGTTACCGTGGCCGCGGGGAACCACTGGAGGACCTGGAGCAGGTGGCCCGCCTCGGCCTGGTCAACGCCGTCGACCGGTACGACCCGGAGCGCGGCTCGTTCACCGCGTACGCGGCGATCACCATCGTCGGCGAGATCAAACGGCACTTCCGGGACCGCACCTGGGGTGTGCACGTGCCCCGCCGGCTGCGCGACCTGATCCTGGAGGTCGGGCAGGCGACGGCGGCGCTGACCAGCGAGCTGTCCCGGGCGCCCACGGTGGCCGAGCTGGCCGAGCGGCTGGAGACGCCGGAGGAGGAGATCCTCGCGGCGCTGGAGTCGGCCGCCGGGTACAGCCCGGCCTCGCTCAACGCGCCCGTCGGCGGGGAGAGTTCCGCCGAGTTCGGCGACCTGGTCGGCGAGTCGGACAACGCCCTGGAGTCGGTCGACGACCGGGTCACGGTGAGCGGCCTGCTGCACCGGCTGCCCTGGCGCGAGCGGCGGATCCTCGCCATGCGCTTCTACGGCAACCAGACCCAGGCGGAGATCGCAGCCCGGTTCGGCATCTCGCAGATGCACGTGTCCCGGCTGCTCTCCCGGGCGCTGACGTGGCTGCGCCAGGCGATGCTCGCCGACGCGCCGCCACCCTGGCAGAACGGCGCGGCCGAGTCCGAGCCGGCCCGGGCGCGGATCTCCGTCAAGCAGAACGGTGACCGGGTGGTCGTCGAGGTCGGGGGAGAGGTGGACCGCGACGGCGCCGACCAGCTCCGCAGGGCCATGCTGGAGGCGGTCACCGGGCAGCCCCGCGAGGTGGTGGTCGACCTGGTGGGTGCGGGCGGCTTCGACGCGGGCGGGATCGCCGCGCTGATGGCCGGCCGGGACGCGGCCGCCCGTACCGGGGTGCCGCTGCGGCTCACCCGGGTGCAGCCCGCGGTGCGCCGCTCACTCGCCGCGGCCGGCCTGCCCGCCGCCGACTGACCGAACGTGAGGAATGGCCCCCTGCGTTAACAGGGGGCCTCTCTCATTGCGCGCCGGCAGGGTGGACGGCGTACCGAGCGGAAGGGCCGGCGCCCGACGGCGCCGGCCCTTCCCCCTGCTGCTGTCCCGGCCCGCTCAGCGCTGCTGTTCTTCCCCGTGCCCCGGGGGGTGTTCCCAGCGCGGGTTCGACTTCGTGGTGCGCTGCGGACCCAACTGGGTCTCGTCCGGCTCGATCGTCTCCTCGAAGCTGGGCCGGCGCACCTCCTCCGGCTCCGGCACCTCGACCGGGCGGGCGCCGGACTGCGGCGCGGGCTGGTACTCGACCGCCTCGCGGGCGCCGTGCGCGCCCTCGGCGGCCGGCGACTCCGGTGTGTACGGCACGTGGCGCAACTCCTCCATGAAGTGCTGCGGCGGCTTGGTGGTGCGCTGCGGCAGGTCGCGGCCCAGGTCGGCGACGAGCGGGCCGTACTTGGCGTCGAAGGCCGGCCGCTCGGAGCGGATCCGCGGCATCCGGTCGAAGTTGCGCAGCGGCGGCGGGCAGGTGGTGGCCCACTCGAGGGAGTTGCCGAAGCCCCAGGGGTCGTCCACGGTCACCATGGCGCCGTAGCGCCAGGACTTCCAGATGTTGTAGATGACGAACAGGGTGGACGCGCCGAGCAGGAAGGAGCCGAGGGTGGAGATCACGTTCAGCGTGGTGAAGCCGTCGCTGGGCAGGTAGTCGGCGTACCGGCGGGGCATGCCCTCGGCGCCGAGCCAGTGCTGCACGAGGAAGGTGGCGTGGAACCCGATGAACATGGTCCAGAAGTGCATCTTGCCCAGGCGCTCGTCGAGCATCCGCCCGGTCATCTTCGGGAACCAGAAGTAGAGCCCGCCGAACGCGGCGAAGACGATGGTGCCGAAGAGCACGTAGTGGAAGTGCGCCACCACGAAGTAGGTGTCGTGCAGGTGGAAGTCGGCCGGCGGGCTGGCCAGCAGCACTCCGGTGAGGCCACCGAACAGGAAGGTGACCAGGAAGCCGATGGCGAAGAGCATCGGCGTCTCGAAGGTGATCTGCCCCTTCCACATGGTGCCGATCCAGTTGAAGAACTTCACGCCCGTCGGCACCGCGATGAGATAGCTCAGGATGCTGAAGAACGGCAGCAGCACTTGACCGGTGGCGAACATGTGGTGCGCCCAGACGGTCATCGACAGCACGGTGATCGCGATGGTGGCGAGCACCAGACCGGTGTAGCCGAAGATCGGCTTGCGGGAGAAGACCGGGATGATCTCGGTGATGATGCCGAAGAACGGCAGCGCCACGATGTAGACCTCGGGATGGCCGAAGAACCAGAACAGGTGCTGCCACAGCATCGGCCCCGCGGTGGTCGGGTCGTAGACGTGCGCGTGCAGGATCCGGTCCGCGGCGAGCGCGAACAGGGCGGCGGCCAGCAGCGGGAAGACCAGGATCACCAGGACGCTGGTGAGCAGCAGGTTCCAGGTGAAGATCGGCATCCGGAACAGCGTCATGCCGGGCGCGCGCAGCGTGATGATCGTGGTGATCAGGTTGACCGCGCCGAGGATGGTGCCCAGGCCGGAGAGCGCCAGACCGACCACCCACAGGTTCCCGCCGACGCCCGGGCTGTGCTGCGCGGTGCTGAGGGGGGTGTACGCCGTCCAGCCGAAGTCCGCCGCGCCCTGCGGGGTGATGAACCCAGCGAGGACGATCAGGCCCCCGAAGAAGTAGAGCCAGTACGCGAAGGCGTTGAGCCGGGGAAAGGCCACGTCCGGCGCGCCGATCTGCAGCGGCACGATGTAGTTGCCGAACCCGAACACCATGGGCGTCGCGAACAGCAGCAGCATGATCGTGCCGTGCATGGTAAACAGCTGGTTGTACTGCTCCGGGGACAGGAACTGCATCCCGGGCTGGCCCAGCTCCGCCCGCATGAGCATCGCCATGAACCCGCCGACGACGAACCACGCGAAAGCCGTGCCCAGGTAGAGCAGGCCGATGAGCTTCGCGTCCGTGGTGCGCAGCAGCCGCCACAGCGAGTTGCCCTTGATCGCCTCCTGGACCGGGCCGGGAAAGCCGCCGAACCGGGCCGGCGCGAGGATCGCCGGCCCCCGGTCTCGTGGCTCCGTGACTACCCGCTTAGGCATGGCTTCTCACCCCGTGTGACGACAGACAGGACGGGCACGCGTACCCGACCCTCTGCCCATCAAACCAGGCGGGAGCGGAGAATTCGGTCAGTTCGCGGGCAGCATGGCCCAGACCACCTTGCCCGCGCCCGCCGGGGTGCTGCCCCAGCGCTGGGTCAGCTCGCGCACCAGCATGAGCCCGCGCCCGCCCTCGGCGCGCAGGTCGCGGTCGATCGCCGCCCGCGGGTCGTCCGGGCTGCCGTCCATGACGGCCACCCGCAGGTACGGCCGGCGCAGGGTCAGCGTCACCTGCATCGGGGTGCCGGCGTGCCGGACGACGTTGCCGACCAGCTCGCTGAGGACCAGCGAGGCCGGGCCGGCCAGCTCCGGGATGTTCCACCGGCCGCACGCCTCGGTGACCAGCTCGCGGGCCCGCCGGCAGGCGCCCGCCACCGGCTCGAGCCGGGCCCGCAGCCGCGGGGCCGCCACCGCACCGGCCAGCGCCGTCGCCTCCGCGCAGTCCCGGCGGACGGGCACCACCCGGCAGGCGGTGATC
Source organism: Micromonospora terminaliae (assembly GCF_009671205.1). Taxonomy (NCBI): domain Bacteria; kingdom Bacillati; phylum Actinomycetota; class Actinomycetes; order Micromonosporales; family Micromonosporaceae; genus Micromonospora; species Micromonospora terminaliae. The sequence goes on from NZ_CP045309.1 coordinate 1,462,423, forward strand.
CCGGCGAGCCAGGTCGCGGCGACCGGCGGAGGGGCGGACAGCACCATCGGCACGGCCGGCCAGTCCGCGGCCCGGCGGGCCGCGGCGGCGAAGACGGACAGGGCGAGCGGCTCGGTCACGTCGAGGTTCTCCAGGTCGACCACGAGCGCGTCCGGCTGCGCGGTGAGGCACCGGTCCAGGACCGTGTGCACCGAGCGCATCGTGCCCAGGTCGAGCGCGCCGGCCAGCCGCACGACGGTGACCGGCGTCTCGTCGCGGACCTCGCACCTGATCCGGGTCGACATCCCAGGCCCTCGTTTCCATCTCGGAGGACCTGGGAGATACCCGCGCCCGGGGCGGGTGAAACCGGACATCCACCCGGGCGGTACCTGCTCAGCGGCGCTTCCCACCCCGGGTGGTGAGCAGCCCCAGCGCGATCATGCCGACCCCGAGCAGGAAGTGCAGCCAGTTGTCCGCGCCGTTGAGCGGGATGAAGTTCGCGCCGCTGTTGTGGTCGACCACGATGCCGTAGAGCCAGAGCACGAGGTAGATCGCACCGCCGGCGATCAGGAACGTCCGGGCCCCGGAGACCGTCCGGGCCAGCAGCAGGCCGGCCACGCCGAACAGCAGGTGCACGATGTTGTGCAGGACCGAGGTCTGGAACAGGCCCAGCAGCTTCGCGTCGGAGTCGTGCCCGGCGAACTTCAGGTCGCTGAAGTGGGTGGTGATGCCGGGGATGAACCCCAGCACACCGATCACCAGGAAGATCACGCCGACGGTCGCCGCGGCCCGGCGTACCGGCGCCTTGCCGTCGGCCGGGTTGCGTCGCCCACGGGAGTGGGCCATCGAGTTCGTCATGCCGGCCTCCTCGCCAGACAAGGGACCGGGAGGCATTCCCGGGCACACCGGGGGCAAACGCCGGCCGCCGCGAACCGTCCGGCTCAGGCGGGCTGCAACGATGGCGCGGCGAGCTCGCGGACCCGCTCGTACAGCTCCACGTACCGCTGGGCCATCAGCTCCGGGGTGAACCGGGCGGCCGCCTCCCGCCGGCACTCGTCCTCCTCGAGCAGGCCGGCGGCCAGGACCAGCTCGCCCAGCTCCTCCTCGTCGCCGGTGAGCAGCCCGGTGCGCCCGTGCTCGACGAGCTCCGGCAGGCAGCCCCGGGCGGTGGCCACCACCGGCGTGCCGAGCGCCAGCGACTCGACCACCGCGGTGCCGCCGGGCTCCTCCCAGCGCAGCGGGAACAGCGAGGCCCGCGCGCCGGCCACCAGGTCGTCGCGCTCCTGCCCGGCGACCGTGCCGACCCAGCGCACCAGGTCCCCGTCGACGTGCGGGGCCACGTGGTCGTAGAAGAACCGCACGTCCGGGTTCTGCCGGGCCTCGTCGCCCGCCGCGGCCAGGTCCTCGGGCCGGTGGTACGGGCCGACCGGGCCGGCCAGGACCAGCGGGAAGCCGACCTGCCGGGCCAGCCGCGCCCCCAGGTCCTGCCCCTTGCCCGGGTTGATCCGGCCCAGGATGACGACGTGCTCGCCCTTCGCCACCGGCGGCCGGCGGTCGGCGCCGACCGCGAGGGGCGTGGACAGGTGCACGTGGCCGACCGAGTGCTCCTGGAGGGCCCGCGGCGCCCGGGCGAGCTGCGCGGCGGAGACGCCGTTCACCCGTACCCGGTCGCCGCCGTCGAGATTGCCGTACAGCTCGGGGTGCTTGGCCAGGTCCCAGTGCAGGGTGTGCAGCGCCGGCGGGGCGTCCGGGCCCATCGCGGCCAGGGTGGCGAGCCCGGCCGCCTCCACATGGTCGTGCACCAGGTCGATGTCGTCGCGGCCGTGCAGCGCGCGGACCACCCCGTGCAGGTGCGCCTGGGCCACCCCGCAGACCTCGTTGTACGGCCGTTGCAGCGCGTGGAACTGCCCGTCCGGGAAGACCGAGATCCGTTCGTCGACCGGCAGGGTGCTGCTCTCCACCGAGGCGAGCACCACCCGCACGCCGAGCCGCCGCAGCTCCGGCACCAGGGTGGCGACCACGTTCTCGATCCCGCCGTAGCCGGGTGGCGGCACGGACAACCAGGGACCGGCGTTCATCAGGACGGTGAGTGTCATCGTGCGCGGTCCCTTCCTCGGACGATCGTCACAGCGTTGGTCTCGGTTCGCGACTGCGGGGCTCGCAGACCCGGCTCACTCCTCGCGCTCACGCTGCGACCCGGCGGCGCGGCACCCGGTGCCGCAGCTGCGCCAGCGGGGGGCGTTCCTCGATCGAGACGTCGCTGACGACGATCTCGCGGTCCAGGTTGGGCAGGGCGTCGGAGCCGCCCCGCCGGAACTGGGTGAGCAGGGCGGTCGGCTCCACACCCGGCACCGCCCAGCCGCGCCGCTGCAACCGGGACCAGACGGTCAGCAGGATCTGCGCGGACATCCGGCCCAGCGCCGCGGTGTCCTGGTGCCGGTGCTTGCGCTCGCCCAGGTCGACCTGGGCCAGCGAGTCCAGTCCCACCAGCTCCAGCAGGTCGATGAGCATGGCCGTCTCGACGCCGTAGCCGGACACGAACGGCACCTGCGCCAGCACGTCGCGGCGGCCCGCGTACTCGCCGGCGAGCGGCTGCACGAAGCCGGCCAGCTCCGGCCAGAACAGGTTCAGCAGCGGGCGGGCCGTCAGCTCGGTCACCCGGCCGCCGCCGTCGGCCTCGACCCCCGTGGCGCCGACCAGCGGACGGTGGTAGAAGCCCTTCACGAAGTCGACCGACGGGTCGGTGAGCAGCGGCCCGACCAGCCCGGTGACGAAGTGCGGCCGGAACTCCCGCAGGTCGGCGTCGACGAACGCGACGACGTCGCCCTCCGCCGCCGCGAGCCCGGCCCAGAGCGCGTCCCCCTTGCCGGTGAGCCGGGGCAGACCGCGCGTCATCGCGTCCTGGCTGACCACCTCGGCGCCGGCCGCCCGCGCCACCTGGGCGGTCCGGTCGGTGGACCGCGAGTCCACCACGATCAGCTCGTCCACCAGCGGCACCCGGTCCATCAGGTGCCGGCGGATCGTCGAGACGATCGCCCCGACGGTCGCCTCCTCGTTGCGCGCCGGCAGCACCACGCTGACCCGGCTCGCCCCCTTGGCCCGCACGAGGCGCCGGGCCGGCCAGTCGTCGGCGGACGTGGTGCGGTACGTGGCCCAGGCCTCCACCACGGGTGAGACGATCGACTCTGTATCCCGCACAGGCACACTCCCTGGTTGTGGCGGTACCACGGGCTTCTGGTTTGCCCAGTCGACCGCCCCTGCTAACCGGATCATGCCGAACACCTGATCACCAGTCCGGTACCGGCCGGTTCCCGCGCCGTGAACGTCTGATTGCGCGTCCCTCCGCGTTTGGCGACCCGGTCGCCCGGGGAGAGCTGTCGGCAGTCCGTCGTCGTGGGAGGGTCGGGAGTATGCGCGCGTGCCGGGTGGGACTGGTCGGAGCCGGCGGGGTGGCACAGCGCCATGCCCGCGTGTTGACCGGCTTCGAGGACGTGGAACTGCTCGGGGTGACCGATGTCGCCCCGGAAGCGGCGGAGGCGCTCGCCGGCACACACGGCGCCCGGGCCTTCCGCGACGTGGACGACCTGCTGGCCGCCGGCCCGGACGCCGTGTACGTCTGCGTGCCGCCGTTCGCGCACGGACCGGTCGAGGAGGCGGTGATCGCCGCCGGTGTCCCGATGTTCGTGGAAAAGCCGGTGGCGCTGGACCTGGAGACGGCCGAGCGGGTCGCCGGGCTGGTCGAGGGGCGTGGCCTGCTCACCGGCGTCGGTCACCACTGGCGCTACCTGCACGTGGTCGAGGAGGCCCGGCGGCTGCTGGCCGACCGTCCGGTGCGGATGGTCAACGGGGCCTGGTTGGACAAGGTGCCACCGGTCGCCTGGTGGACCCGGCGCGACCGGTCCGGCGGGCCGGTCGTCGAGCAGGCCGCGCACGTGCTGGACCTGGTCCGGTTGCTGGTGGGCGAGGTGACCGAGGTGACCGCGTACGGCGACGGCACCCCGCCGCCGGTCGACGGCGCGGACATCGACTCGGTCACGGCGGCCACCCTGCGCTTCGCCTCCGGCGCGGTCGGCACCCTCGCGGCGGCCTGCGTGCTCGGCTGGAAGCACCGGGCCGGCCTGGAGATCCTCGCCGACGGGCTGGCCCTGTCGCTGGCCGAGGACGGCCTGACCGTCTGCGACGGCGACGGCGAGCGGCACCTGCCCGCCGACCCGGACGGCGCCCGGGTGGCCGTCGACCGGGCCTTCGTCGACGCGGTCCGGGGGGTGGGCGACGACGTCCGGGTCCCGTACGCCGAGGCGCTGCGCACCCACCGGCTCGCCGTGGCGCTGGCCGAGTCGGCGCGTACCGGGCGGGCGGTGGCGCTGCCCACCGGGCCGGCCGCGCGGCTCACCGCCGCGGTCGCGGACGCCACGCCCGCCGGGCCGACGGGGGTGACCGTCGATGCGTGACCGGGTGGTGGTGGTCAGCGGGCCGGGCCGGGTCGAGCTGGTCGAGCAGGACGCGGCCGAGCTGCGCGAGGGCACCTTCCGGGTGGAGACCCTCTTCAGCGGGGTCTCGGCCGGCACCGAGCTGAGCTACGTCAAGGGCACGAACCCCTACCTCCACGTCACGTGGAACGCCGACCTCGGGCTGTTCCAGCCCGGCGACGCGGGCACGCCGTACCCGGTCACCCGGCTCGGCTACATGCAGGTCGGCCGGGTGGTGGAGAGCCGCACGCCGGCGGTCGCCGTGGGCACCGTCGGCGCCATGACCTACGGCCACCGCAGCGGCCACGTCGCCGACCCGGTCGCCGAACGCTTCGTGCCCCTGCCCGACGACCTCGACCCGCTGCTCGGCGTCTACGTCGCGCACATGGGCCCGATCTGTGCCAACGGCCTGCTGCACGCCGCCGCCGACCTGTGCGGCACGGACGTCCGCTTGCTCGGCGACGGGGTGCGCGGGCGGCGGGTGGCGGTGGTCGGCAGCGGGGTGGTGGCGCTGCTCACCGCGCTGTTCGCCCGGCGGCACGGCGCGGCCTCCGTGGTGGTCCTGGACCCCACCCCGGCCCGCCGGGAGGCGGCCGAGGCGCTCGGTCTGGAGACCCTCGACCCCGGCGCGGACGATCCGGCCGTGGTGCTGAAGACCCGCTGGAACCACGCCGCCGGCGACCGGGGCGCGGACGTGGTCTTCCAGTGCCGCGGCCAGGACTGGGCGCTCCAGCTCGCGCTGCGCCTGCTACGCCCCCAGGGCACGGTGATCGACCTGGCGTTCTACCAGGCCGGCGCGGACGCCGTCCGGTTGGGCGAGGAGTTCCACCACAACGGCCTGTCGCTGCGCTGCGCCCAGATCGGCCGGGTGCCGCGCGGGCTCACCCCCACGTGGGACCGGGAGCGGCTCTCCGCGGAGACCGTCGAACTGCTGCGCCAGTACGGCGACCTGATCCGCAAGCACCTCGTCTCCGCCGTGGTGCCGCTGGAGGAGGCGCCGGCGGTGCTCACCGACCTGGCCGAGCGGCGCCGCTCGGACCTGCAGGTGGTGCTCACCGGCTGAGCCTGGGCCGGCCCGGCTACCGTGCTGCCATGAGCACCGACGCCGGCCGCCCGCCCGGGCTCGCGGCCCTGCTGCCGTACCTGCGCGCCCACCGCGGCACCCTCGTGGCGGTGGGCGTGCTGTCGTTCACCGGCGCGGGGGCGGCGCTGGCCCAGCCCCTGCTCACCCGGGCCGTGCTCGACCGGATCACCGCCGGCCGCCCGGCGCTCACCCTGGTGGCCGTGCTGGTGGCCCTGGTCGTGGTGGGCGCGCTGCTCGGCGGGCTCCGCGACTACCTGCTCCAGCGCACCGCCGAGGGGCTCGTGCTGGGCACCCGGCGGCGGCTCGCCGGGCACGTGCTGCGGCTGCCGATCGCCGAGTACGACCGGCGCCGCACCGGCGACCTGCTCTCCCGGGTCGGCGCGGATACCACGCTGCTGCGGGCCGTGGTCACCTCCGGCCTCTTCGAGACCGTCACGGGCGCGGTCATGGTGCTCGGCGCGGGCACCGCCATGCTGCTGCTGGACCCGCTGCTGTTCGGGGTGACCCTCGCCGCTGTCGCGGTCGGCGTCGGCTTCGCCCTCACGGTCGCCCGGCGGGTCCGCGGGCTGGCCCGGAAGGCCCAGGAACGGGTCGGCGAGATGACCTCGGCCGTCGAGCGGGCCATCTCCGCGGCGCGGACCATCCGGGCCAGCCGGGCCGAGCGGCGGGAGACGGCCACCGTCGTGGCGAGCGCGACCGACGCGTACGCGGCGGGGCTGCGCGTGGCCCGGGCGCAGGCGGTGGTGGGCCCGGCCAGCACGGTCACCGTCCAGGGCGCGTTCCTGCTGGTGCTGGCCGTGGGCGGGGCCCGGGTGGCGGCCGGCGCCATCGGCGTGGGCGACCTCGTGGCCTTCGTGATGTTCCTGTTCTTCCTGGTGCTGCCGCTCGGGCAGGCGGTGCACGCGTACACCCAGTTGCAGAGCGGGCTCGGCGCGCTGGCCCGGATCGAGGAGATCCTGGCCGTGCCGGGGGAGGGCGCGGACGAGCGGCGCGCCGCTCACGGCCCGGCCCGGGGCGGCCGGACCGGCGGCGCTGGAGTTCGACCGGGTCGGCTTCGGCTACCCGGGTGGCCCGCCGGTGCTGCACGAGGTGAGCTTCACCGTGCCGGCCGGCACCCGCACCGCCCTGGTCGGCCCGTCGGGCGCCGGCAAGTCCACCCTGCTGGCGCTGGTCGAGCGCTTCTACGAGGTGACCGATGGCGCGCTGCGCCTGGACGGGGTCGACGTGCGCGACCTGCCCCGGGACGCGCTGCGGGCCCGGCTGGGCTACGTCGAGCAGGAAGCCCCCGTGCTCGCCGGCACCCTCCGCGACAACCTGCTGATCACCGCCCCGGACGCCACCGACGACCGGCTGCGCGCGGTGCTCGACGAGGTCAACCTCGGGCACCTGGCGGAGCGGACGGCCGACGGGCTGGACGTGCAGGTCGGCGAGGGCGGTGTGCTGCTCTCCGGCGGGGAGCGGCAGCGGCTGGCCATCGCCCGGGCGCTGCTGGCCGGGCCGCCGGTGCTGCTGCTCGACGAGCCGACCAGCAACCTGGACGCCCGCAACGAGGCCGCGCTGCGCCGGGCCATCGACGCCGTCGCGGTGCGCCGGACCCTGCTGATCGTGGCGCACCGCCTCTCCACGGTGGTCGACGCCGACCAGATCGTGGTGCTGGACGCCGGCCGGGTGGTCGCCGTCGGCACCCACGACGAGCTGACCTCGACCAGCCCGCTCTACCACGAGCTGGCCACCCACCAGCTCCTCGTCGGCTCACCGGCGAGAACCGCCTGAACTGCGGGAACAGGCGGAAATCCGGACACCGCCCGGGGGCGGCCCGGCGTGGGTGTCACAATCGGCTCCGATTCGCGTACCGTTGCCGCTCATGGGTGTGTCGCAACGTCTGAAGACCAGGTTCCGGCGGTTCCTCCAGCGCCCGGGAACGACGGTCGACCTGGCCCCGCTCGAGAAGCTGCTGCCGGCGATCGAGGCCCGCGAGGCGGAGCTGGAGAAGCTCTCCGACGCGGAGCTGACCGAGGCGGCCGGGCAGGCCACGGGCTACGAGGAGATCTGCGCGATCGGCCGGGAGGCCGCCCGCCGCGGCCTCGACCAGCGCCCGTACGACGTCCAGCTGCTCGGCGCCATGGCGCTGCTCTCCGGCAAGGTCGCCGAGATGGCCACCGGTGAGGGCAAGACGCTGACCGCGACCATCGCCGCCTACGGGCACGTCCGGTTGGGCAACGGCCCGGTGCACGTGCTCACCGTCAACGACTACCTGGCCCGCCGCGACGCCGAGTGGATGGGCCCGGTCTACGCCCTGCTCGGGCTCAGCGTCGGCTGGGTCAACGAGGCGTCCACCCCCGAGGAGCGGCGCGCCGCCTACGCCTGCGACGTCACCTACGTGGCGGTCAGCGAGGCCGGCTTCGACTTCCTCCGCGACCAGCTCGTGACCGACCTGGCCGACCGGGTCCAGCCGCCCATGGGGACCGCGATCGTCGACGAGGCCGACTCGATCCTGATCGACGAGGCCCGGGTGCCCATGGTCCTCGCCGGCGCGGTCCCCGGCGAGCAGGACCCGGTGCACGCCGCCGCCGCGCTGGTGCGCGGCCTGCGCAAGGGCAGGCACTACACGATCGCCGAGGACGGCCGCAGCGTCGCCTTCACGTCGGCCGGCCTGGCCACCGTCGAGGCCAAGATGGGTGGCATCGACCTCTACGACGAGGAGCACGTCGCGCAGCTCTCCGCGGTCAACGTGGCGCTGCACGCCCACGCCCTGCTGCACCGCGACGTCGACTACATCGTGCGGGAGTCCTCGGTCGAGCTGATCGACGAGATGCGCGGCCGGGTGGCCCAGCGCCGCCGCTGGCCGGACGGGCTCCAGGCGGCGGTCGAGGCCAAGGAGGGCCTGGACGCCACCGCCGAGGGCGAGGTGCTGGGCACCATCACCGTGCAGGCGTACATCGCGCTCTACCCGAAGGTCTGCGGGATGACCGCGACGGCGGTCCTCGTCGGCGACCAGCTCCGCGAGTTCTTCGGCCTCGAGGTGGCGGTGATCCCGCCGAACACCCCGTGCGTCCGCGAGGACGAGGCCGACCGGATCTACGCGACCCGGGCCGAGAAGGAGGAGGCGCTGATCGACGAGATCCGGCGCTGCCACGAGGCCGGCCGCCCGGTGCTCGTCGGCACCCTCGACGTGAAGGAGTCCGAGGGCCTCGCCGCCGGCCTCCACGCGGCCGGGGTCCCCTGCGTGGTGCTCAACGCCAAGAACGACGACGAGGAGGCGGAGATCATCGCCGAGGCCGGCGCGTACGGCGCGGTGACCGTCTCCACCCAGATGGCCGGCCGGGGCGTGGACATCCGGCTCGGCGGCAGCGACCAGGCCGACCGGGAGCGCGTCGCCGAGCTGGGCGGCCTCTACGTGATCGGCAGCGGCCGGCACGACAGCCGCCGGGTCGACGACCAGCTCCGCGGCCGGGCCGGCCGGCAGGGCGACCCCGGCGGGTCGGTCTTCTTCGTGAGCCTGGAGGACGACCTGGTCGTGCGGCACGCCGGCGACACCGTCCCGGCGTCCCCGCGGATGAACGCCGACGGCCTGGTCACCGACCCGCAGGTCGACTACGCCGTGGAGCACGCCCAGCGCGTCGCCGAGGGCGTCAACCACGAGATCCACCGCAACACCTGGCGCTACAGCGTGGTCATCGAGCAGCAGCGCAAGGCGCTCGCCGAGCGCCGGGAGCGGCTGCTGACCAGCGACATCGCGGCCCTCATGCTGCTGGAGCGGGTGCCGGAGAAGGCCGGCGAGATGGACGAGGACCTGCTCGCCGAGGTGGCCCGCACGATCGCCCTCTACCACCTCGACCGGCTCTGGGCCGACCACCTGGCCGAGCTGTCCGAGGTCCGCGAGGGCGTGCACCTGCGGGCGCTGGGCCGGCTCGACCCGCTCGACGAGTTCCACCGCAGCGCGGTCCCGGCGTTCAACGCGCTGATCCCCGAGATCGAGACGCGGACCATCGCCACGTTCGAGGAGACCGAGTTCTCCGACGGGTGGGAGCCGGACGCCTCGAAGCTGGTGCGGCCGACCGCCACCTGGACGTACCTGGTGCACGACAACCCGTTCGGCTCGGAGCTGGACCGGCTGATCGCCTCGGTCGGGCGCCGGCTCATCTCCGGGTCCCGCTGACCGTCCGCGAGGGGTCCCTTCCGCCGGCTACCGCGCCGGAAGGGACCCCTTTTGCGCGGTTTCGATGCCCATCTGGGAGGGTAGTAGGCCGGGGCTTCGAGTCAGGGAGAGTAGCGACCATGGGACAGGCAACGGCGCCGGACGGGTACACCGCGTGGACGGACGCGGAGGTGGCGGAGGCCGTGGCCCGGTGAACCTCGACACGCGGGACCCCATGACCGACACGCTCGAGGTGCTGGAGACCGCCGCGCTGCTGCGCGAGCTGACCGCCGGCCTCATCACCGCTGCCGGCTTCGACGAGGCGCTGGCCCGGCTGGTCCGGATCGCCCGGGACGCCGTACCCGGGGTGGACTGCTGCGGGTTCACGGCCCTGCGCGCCGGCGAGCCCGCCGGGGTGGCCGCCTCCGACCCGGAGCGGGCCGAGCTGGACGACCTGCGGCACGGCCCCGACACGCCGGCCATGACCGCCATCCGGCGGCGCGAGATGATCACCGCGGCCGACCTGGCCGCGGAGACGCGCTGGCCGGCCTGGGCGGAGCGCGCCCGCGGGCTGGGCGTGCACGGGGTGATCTCCGCGCCGGTGGACGTGGACGAGCAGGTGATCGGCGCCATCAACCTCTACGCCGAGTCGGCCGCGGCGCTCACCCCCCGGCACCAGCTCACCGCCATGCTCATCGCCGAGCACGCCGGGCTGTTGCTGGCCGCCACCCGGGACCGGGAGCGGCAGGCGGCCCGGGCCGGCCAGCTCGACACCGCGTCGCTGGCCGACGGTGTCGTGGGGCAGGCCGTCGGCGTGATCATGACGCAGCGCGGCTGCCCCGCCCCGGAGGCGCTGGACGTGCTCCGCAGCGCGGCTTCCTCGTTGGACATTCCGCTGCGCGAGGTGGCCGAGCGGCTCGTGCTCACCGTCTCCCGGCCCCGGGACAGTTGAGCGACATTCGTTTCGTCCCGATGGGCCTCGGGTAGCACCCTGGACTGGTGAGCTGCTCCGACCTGGGGAGGAACCGATGGAGAGCCGGCTGCGGGTGCAGGGACACCCGATCCAACCGATGCTGGTGACGTTCCCGTTCGGACTGTTCGTCAGCGCCACGGTCTTCGACCTGGCCGACGTTGCCGGCGGCCCGGCCTTCCTGGGCGAGGTGGGTTACTGGACGGCCGTGGCCGCCCTGGTCGCGGCCGCGCTCGCGACGGTCGCCGGGATGGTCGACCTCTGGGACGTGCGGGCCGGCCGGACCCACCGGACCGCGATCACGTTCAACCTGGTCAACGCCGCCATGGCGGCGTTGTTCCTGCTCACCTGCCTGATCCGGGCCCACGCGCCGCAGCGCGGCGCCACCGGCGTCCAGGTGGCCACCGAACTGCTCGCGCTGGCCGTCGGGTCGGTGGGGGTGTGGCTGGGTGCCCGGCTCATGCGCCAGTTCGACCGGGGCCGGGCCGCCGAGCCGAGCGGCTTCGAGTCGCTGCCCGACATCCCCGGCGCCACCGTGGAGATCACCCGGCCCAGGGCCTGAAAACGCTCGTCGAGGCCCGCCGCCCCTGACCCGGCCCGGCGTCAGTGCGCGGCGGCGCGGTGGGCGGCCAGCACGTCGGCGCCGAAGTCGCTGGCCGGGCGGCGCAGCACGGTGTGCGCGTGGTTGCCGTCCTCGGTGGTGTTGTCGTACTCGATCAGCAGGTCGTCGCCCTGGATCCGGTAGTAGTGCCGCTGCCCCGGCCCGGCCGGGCCGGCCCAGGCGAAGTGCAGCTCGCCGCCGCCGAGCCGGCCCGCCTCCCGGGCCGCCAGCTCGGGCGGGAGCCGGTCGAGGTAGAGAGCCACGAGCCGGTCGAGCAGCGCCCGGCCCGTCGGGGTGAGCCGGCCCCGGGGCACGCCGAGCGGGTCGAGCCGCCCCGGCGCCGTGGGCCGGGTGGCGCTGATGATGTCGGCCGGCGCGTCGTCGGCGACGACCGCGGCGGCCCGGCCGGCCGGCCCCAGCGCGTCGAGCAGTTCCCGGGCCAGGTCCTCCTCCGGGCCGAGCGGCCGGGAGACCGGCCGGCCGGCGTGCCGGACGGTGGCCGGGTTCGCGCCGAGGAAGATCGGGGCGGGGGAGACCTGGTCGTCGACCACGGTCATGCTGACCGACAGGTGGTGCCCCTCGAACCGCCACGCCCACCGGTCGTCGCGCACCGGGTCGCCGAAGACGGCCACCCAGTAGTCGCCGCTGTGCCGGCCGCGCCGCCAGCCTTCCGCCCGGTCGAGCACCTCCTCGAGCGCCACCACGGCCATGGCCTGGGCGTACGCGGCCGGGCTCAGCGCGGTGGCGAGCAGCCGGTGCGCGGCCTTGCGGGCCGTGCCGTCCAGGTCGGCGAGACTGACGCCGGGGCGGGGCCGGGGCCGGTACTCCAGCCACCGGCGCGCCGGTTCGTCGTCGAAGTCGTGCCGGGCCCGCTGCCGGGCCGGCTCGTCGAGCGCCGTCAGCAGCGCGCCGGCCGCCGCGCGCATCTGCTCGGGTACGGGATCCTCCACCGCCCCTGTATACCGCCCCGCCGCCGGCCGCGCCCCGCCACCCGCCCGGTCAGCTCCGGCCGCCGAGGAGGGCGAGCATCTCGGGGAGGTCGAAGAAGCGGGCGGTCTCGACCGCCGACGGGTCGCCGTGTGCGGGGTCGGCGCCGGCGTCCAGCAGGGCCCGGACCGCGTCGGTGTCGCGGCGGAACACGGCCGCGGCGAGCGCGGTCTGCCCCCGGTCGTTGGTGCGGGCGGGGTCGGCGCCCCGGGCGAGCAGCGCGCCCACGGTCTCCGCGTGCGCGTGGTACGCGGCCAGGATGAGCAGCGTGTCGCCCTTGGCGTTGGTGAGGTTGACCGGCAGCCCCGCGTCCACGTTCGCCGCCAGCTCGTCGGTCGCCCCGGCACGCGCGAGGTCGAACATCCGGTGGGCGAAGGCGAGCGTCTCGGCGTCGAGTTCCTGGGACATCCGTCCAGGCTAGTGTGCTCCCACCGCGGCCGCCTGGTAGCTTGCGCAGCCGGCACGGGGGGCGCGAATGGACGATCGGGTGTACGTCGGCAACGCGGCGGTGGACGGGGCGACCGACGCGGGCTGGTTGCTGGGCCACTTCAAGCCGCCCGGCGACGTCCGGCACAGCACCGAGGTCGAGGTGAAGTGGGGCGTGCACCCGGCGGGGGAGACCCGCTCGCGGTGGGCCACCGGCGAGCGGCGCACCGCGCTCCTGGTGCTGATCAGCGGGGCGTTCCGGGTCGAGCTGGCGGACCGCACCGTGGTGCTGCGCGCACCCGGCGACTACGTGGTCTGGGGCCGGGGCGTGGACCATTCCTGGTACGCCGAGCGCGAGTCGGTGGTGCTGACCGTGCGCTGGCCGTCGGTACCGGGCTACCGGGTGGGCCCCCCGATCCTCCGCTGACCTCCCGGCCCGCGGGCCGGACCGTCCCAGCATCCGGTATTACCTACTAAACCCATAGGGTTTAAAGACTATGCTGAGGCGGCACGTCACCCCCGTACCGTGAGGACGCCCGCCGATGACCAGCTCCGACCCGTCCGACCTCCTCGCCGTCGCCGCCCGCTGGGCCGACCCGACCCGCTGGCCGGTGCCGCTGCGCTTCGACCGCGCCGAGCGGTGGTACGCGCGGCTCGCCGCCGGCGCCGAGCACGAGGTCTGGGCACTGAGCTGGCTGCCCGGGCAGGGCACCGACCTGCACGACCACGGCGGCTCCGCGGGCGCCTTCCTGGTCGTCGCCGGCACCCTCACCGAGGAGACGGTCGGCGGCGGCCGCTTGCACCCGCACCGGCTCGCCCCCGGTGCCGGCCGGCGCTTCGGCCCCCGGCACGTCCACGTGGTCACCAACCGGAGTGCCGAGCCGGCGGTCAGCGTGCACGTCTACCGGCCCGCGCTGCGCCGGATGACCCGCTACCGCCTCGACGCCGGGCGGCTCCGCGTCGCCGAGGTGGCCGAGGCCGGGGTCGCCTGGTGAACCGGCCCGCACTCCCACCCCCGACCCCCGCACCCGGAAAGGACGCCCCGATGGCGCAGACCCCCACCCGCACCGAGAGCTGTCCGGTCCCGCCACCCGGCTCCCGGGGCATCGACCAGATCCTCGCCGCCGCCCGCGCCCGGCTGCGCCGGCTCGACCCCGAGCAGGCCCACCTGGCGGTCCGGGGCGGGGCGCTGCTGGTGGACATCCGGCCGGCCGGCCAGCGCGCCGCCCACGGCACCGTGCCAGGTGCCCTCGCCGTCGAGCGCAACGTCCTCGAGTGGCGCTTCGACCCCCGCTGCGCGGCCCGCCTGCCGCAGGCCACCGGCTACGACGTGCCGGTGATCGTCCTCTGCCAGGAGGGCTACACCTCCTCGCTGGCCGCCGCCGCCCTCCAGGACCTCGGCCTGCACCGGGCCACCGACGTGGCGGGCGGCTTCGCCGCCTGGCGCATCGCCGGCCTGCCCACCCTCGGCCCCACTCCGCCGCTCCGACCCTCGTCCACCGCGCCCCCGGTCACCGCCGGCCGGGCGCCCCGCTGAACCGCCCCGCCGCACCCCGGGTGGGGCGGGGCGACCGCCCGCACAGGAGGCTCCCATGTCCGTCGTCGCCATCTCCTCCCGCCCGGCCCGGCCGGGCCGCCCCGACCGCGCGCCGCACCGGCCGCGTACCGCGCCGACCCTCACCATCACCCTCGACCTGGGCGCGGGCGCGCTGACGCCCGGCCTGGCCCGCCTGGTCGACCTGCTGGACGAACTCGCCGCCTCCGGCGAGGGCCTGCTCCGGCCCGAGGAGCACCGGGCCGCCCGCGCCGTGCTCGACCTCCGCCGCGCGGCAGCGCCGCCGGAGCCGCCCGCGCCGCCCGCCGCGGCCGAGGAGCCCGGCACCGTACGCATCCTGACCGGCACCCGCCGGGTCCGCCACGACGGCGCCGAGGTGACGCTCACCCGGATCGAGTACGACCTGCTGCTCTTCCTCGCCGAACATCCCCGGCGGGTGTTCACGCGGTTGCAACTGCTCGCCAACGTCTGGGGCTACGAGCACGCGGTGGCCCGCACCGTCGACGTCCACGTGCGCCGGCTGCGGGCCAAGCTCGGCGACGACACGCCCCTGGTGACCACCGTGTACGGCATCGGCTACCGGCTCGCCGACGAGGCCCGGATCGTGGTGGACCGCGAGCGCTGAGGCCCGCTGGCCGGCGCGCGGCGTACCCGGTTCCCGGGTGCGCCGCGTTCACGTTTGCGCGCGCACCGGCCATTGTGAACCGGGCAGGGACCCCCCGTAACGGGTCAACTCGTCGCTCTGCTGTAATCAACGGGCCTCGTACGCAGAGCGAGCATTCGGCTCCGATGTGTTCGTCAATTGTCACATTCATGCAACGCAGCCGCCCCTTGACCCTCGCACAGGCGCCGGGAAGCATCGATGAAGCGGCGTCCCGGGCCGTGGGGAGATACCCGGACCAGCCAAGGAGGACCATGTCGGTCAGCCCCGCCTCGTCGCGCGCCGGATGGCATACGTCCCAACCCGCGGTTCCGGGTCGTCCCCCCGGCGGCCAGCGCCGCCCCGCCAGCACCCCGGCGCCCGTGCTCACGGTGACCCTGAACATCCCGCTGGCCGGCGAGGAGTCGCTCACCCCGGCCGCCCGCCGGCTGCTCGACGCGGCCCGTGAGCTGCTCGAACGCGGCGACGCCGTGATCAGCACCGGCACCGCGCCGGCCGAGCGGCGCCCCGACCCGGTGCCCGCCGGCCGCGCACCCGGGCGCCCCCTCGCGCCGACCATCCCGACCCTGCACATCCTGGCCGCGTCCCGGTCGGTGCTCCGCGACGGCGAGCCACTGCCGCTGACCCGGCTGGAGTTCGACCTGCTGCTGCACCTCGTCGCCCACCCTCGCCGGGTGTTCACCCGCCTGCAACTTCTGAATGCCGTCTGGGGGTACGAGCACGCCGGCGTCCGCACCGTCGACGTGCACGTGCGCCGGCTGCGCGGCAAGGTCGGGGTGGACGTCCCGCTGGTCACCACCGTCTACGGGGTCGGCTACCGGCTCGCCGACGACGCCCGGGTCACCATCGACCGCACCGGCTGACGCCCGGGCCCCACGTGCCGATCACCCTCCGGACGGAGCCCCGACCGCCTGGCCGATCGCACCGTGACCCGCCCCCCGGCCGATCGCACGGCGCGCCGATCCGCCGGGCAGGATGGTCGGATGCGCGTCCGTCCCATCACGCCCGAGCTGCTCGTCGCCGAGCTGGCCGACCGCCTCGCCGGCGTCGCCGTACCGGGCCGGCTGCGGGTGGCCGTGGACGGTCCGCCCGCCGCCGAGCCGGACGCCCTCGCCGCCGCCCTGGTCGACCCGCTGCGTGCCGCCGGCCGCCCGGTGCTGCACGTACGGGCCGCCGACTTCCTCCGGCCCGCCTCGACCCGTCTGGAGCACGGGCGGACCAACCCGGACGCGTACTACGAGGGCTGGGTCGACGAGGCCGGCCTGCGCCGCGAGGTGCTCGACCCGGCCGGCCCGGACGGCTCGGGGCGGCTGCTCCCGTCGCTCTGGGACGCCGCCGCCGACCGGGCCAGCCGCGCCCCGTACGTCGACCTGCCGCCCGGCGGGGTGGTGCTGGTCAGCGGCGCGCTGCTGCTCGGTGGTGGGCTGCCCTTCGACGTCACCGTCCACCTGGTGCTCTCCCCGGCGGCGCTGGGCCGGCGGACCGACCCCGAGCTGCGCTGGACCCTGCCGGCCTTCGCCCGCTACGCCGACGAGGTCGACCCGGCCTCCTTCGCCGACGTGGTGGTCCGCGCCGACGACCCGCGGCACCCCGCTCTCGTCGAGGCGGCCTGACCTGGGCGGACGGCCGGAATCCGGGCGTCCGGCACCCGAGCGGCCGGGACCGGGACGGTCCGGGCGGCGCAACTGCGCACGAACGGCGATGAAGAACGCGGAAATCCCCGGTTTGATCGGCGGAGCGGACGGGTAATCGCCCGGCTCACAGAGCACGGGTGATCGCACCCGTGCATCCATCGGACCACGTTCCGGGGCGCTCGCGCCCCGGTGACGTTATGAGGCCCCAGGAAAGGCAGGCAGCGATGCTCGTCCACGACACGACAGCCACGGGCCGCTCCCAGGCGGAGGTCGACCAGATCCGGCAGTCCCTGACGTCGCGGTACGACGAGCTGACCGCGGAGTACGAGCAGGCCGTGCTGCAGAGCCAGGTGCTCCGGCTGGTCGAGGTCGGCGACACCGCCGGTGACGACCAGGCCGACAGCGGCACCAAGACCGCCGAGCGGGACACGGCCCAGTCCCTGCTGCGCACGATCCTCGACCGGCGCGCCCAGTTCGAGCACGCGCTCGCCCGGCTCGACGAGGGCACCTACGGCTTCTGCGAGGGCTGCTCCGCGCCGATCCCCGTGGAGCGGCTGGAGATCTTCCCGTCCGCCACGTCCTGCGTGTCCTGCAAGCAGACCCGGGAGCGGCGGGCGGCCTGAGCGCCGCCCGGGTTGCCGGCCGGTCCCGGTAGCGGTGGACTCACGTGATGGGTGACATCCTCGTGGGCACCGCCTCCTGGACCGACCGGACCCTGCTCGACTCCGGCTGGTACCCGGCGAGCGCCGACACCCCGGAGAAGCGGCTCTCCTACTACGCGCGGCAGTTCCCGCTGGTCGAGGTGGACGCCACCTACTACTCGCCGCCGGCCGAGCGGACCGCGCGGCTCTGGGCGGAACGCACCCCGCCCGGCTTCACCTTCAACGTCAAGGCGTTCAGCATGCTGACCGGGCATCCGACCCGGGTCTCGGCGCTCTACAAGGACCTGCGTCCGGACACGGACAAGAAGAACCTCTACCCGGACGACCTGCCGCCGCAGGCGTACGAGGAGGTCTGGAGCCGGTTCCTGTCCGCCCTGGACCCGCTGGTCGAGGCCGGCAAGCTGGGCGCCGTCCTGTTCCAGTTCCCGCCCTGGTTCACCATCCGGCGGGACAACAAGCAGTACCTCGTCGAGGTGGCCCGGCGGTGCGCGCCGCTGCGGCCGGTCTTCGAGTTCCGGCACGCCTCCTGGTTCGACGGCGACAACGCCGAGGAGACGCTGGGCTTCCTGCGCCAGCACGAGCTGCCGTTCGTGTGCGTGGACATGCCGCAGGGGCACAAATCGTCCGTACCCCCGGTGCTGGCGGCCACCGCGGACCTCGCGGTGGTCCGCTTCCACGGGCACAGCGACAAGTGGACCAGCAAGGACATCCACGAGAAGTTCGGCTACGACTACTCGAAGCGGGAGCTGCGCGACTGGGCGCCGAAGCTGCGCGAGCTGGCCGGCGAGGCCGAGCAGACCCATGTGCTCATGAACAACTGCTATCGGGACTATGCGCAGCGGAATGGGCAGCAGCTACAGGCCCTTCTAGCTGGGCAAACGTAGCCGCAGCCTGCGCCGCGCCTTTGGTACAGCGGTGCTAGTGCCGATAGCTTGGCCCGCATGGCACACGATGAATTCGCCGACCTGGGCGATTCCTGGGAGCTGGCGCTACGCGCCGACGGCTACTCCGACAACACGATCACGTCGTACCGGCGGGCGCTGCGCAGCCTGGCCGCATGGCTGCCCCCCGACACCACCCCCGACCAGATCACCCGCGATCACATCCGGGGATGGATCGTCGCCACCCGCAACGCCACCAGCAGCGGCACCGCCCGATCCTGGTTCGCAGGCGTCCGCCACTTCTGCCGCTTCCTGCTGGCCGAAGGGGAGGCCGCCACCGATCCCACCGACGGCATCCGGACGCCACCGCCCAACGCCCCTGTGACGCCTGTGCTGGACGAGGACGCCCTGCGGGCGCTGCTGGCCACCGCCACCGCCACCACGTTCCAGGATCGGCGCGACGCCGCGATCCTGTACCTGCTGATCGACGGCGGGCTGCGGCTGGCCGAGATCACCGCGCTGCGGGTAGACGATGTGGACGTGCGCAGCCGCACCGTGACGATCACCGCCGGGAAGGGGTCGGGCCGATCGGGGGCGCGGCGGCGGGTCATCGCCGTCGGGGTGAAGGCGGCGCGGGCGCTAGATCGGTACCTGCGGGAACGGCGGCGGCACCCGTACGCCGAGCTACCCGCGCTGTGGCTGGGCGGCAGGGGGCGCGCCACCCTGACGGACAGCGGCATCAAGGCCATGGTCCAGCGGCGCGCCGCGCAGGCAGGGATCGGCCACGTCCACCCGCACATGTTCCGCCACTCCTGGGCGGCGGCCTTCCAGGCAGCCGGGGGCAGCGACGGGGACCTGATGACGCTGGGCGGCTGGCGCAGCCGGACGATGCTGGACAGATACGGGGCGGCTACTGCTGCTGATCGGGCACGCCGCGCCGCTTCCCGGCTGTCGCTCGGCGATCGGCTGTGACCGCTATAGCATCGCGGGCAGTAGGCGCGAGGGATGCCCCGACGTACGGAACCGTGATCCCCGCCTGTTGGCGAAATCCGACAGGGAGTGGATCATGGCAGCGAAAGATCCCGACGTGCGCAGGATGGCGGGCCGCATAGGCGGCCACATGTCCTGGGCGAACACCCCCGATCGGGCGGCGCGTACCGCCCCCGGTCGTCAGGCAGCCCTCGATCGTTTCGAGCGCGAAATCGACCCCGACGGCACGATGGACCCCGTCGAGCGGGCGCGGCGGGCCGATTGCCTGCGCCGCGCCCACATGGCGCGGCTGTCCCTGAAGGCGGCGCAGGCGCGGAAGGCGGCAGCCGCTGGGCGGCAGCAGCACCCCCAGGGGCGCAGGGCGACGCCGCCGAAGGACGACGCTGCGTGAACACCCAGGAGGCCGCCACCGCCGACACCCTGCGCGATGCCGCGTACCGGGTCGGCCGCGCCGTCAGGGTCGCCGCTGACGTGGTGGCCGCGCAGGCGGGCCGCAAACACCTGCCGTCGGATGTGCAGGCGTGGCAGGACCTGCGCGACGCATCCGGGCGGCTGTCGGCGCTGGTGGCGCAGTACGACCCCGGCGACATCGAGCCGCCTCCGCCTGGCCCGTCGGGTGGCGCGCCCCCTGCGGCCATCAGCCGGAAGCGGGTGATCGTGTGACCGACGTACAGCCGCCAGGCGTGGACGAGGTGCGGAAGGCCGCCTACCGGGTGGCCGACGCTGTGCGGGCCGTCGAGGACGCCCTGGCGTACACACCCGCCAACCAGGCGTCGTGGGACGACCTGCGGTGGTCGGCCAAGCGCCTGTCGTCGCTGCTGCGGCTGGCACCCGAGCGGCTCGACGACGCGGAGCCGGTGCGGCTGGCCGACAGCGATCGGCCACGGGTGCGGCGCGCTGCGCCCGCTGTGCTGCCCGACGGCGGGGCGCACGGCAACTACCGGCGGGCCGATCGGGAGCGGCTGCTGGCCGCAGGCTGGCGGCGGGTGGACATCCTGGGCGACTCGCGGTGCTGGGTGCCGCCCGGCTGCGACGGCGGCGTGCGATCCGAGCGGCGCAGCCTGGCGGCGGCGCTGGCGGCGCTGGACGCCGAACAGCAGGAGCTGCCGGTATGAGCGACGACGGCCAGGAGTCGCGCGCCGAGAGGTTTCAGCGGCGGGCCGAACAGCGGGCCGAACGGCGTCAGCGACCGGCGGTGGTGGACCCCCGAGATCGCGCGGCGGTGGACCGGCTGATGGTGCACGCCATCCTCGGCACCTGGCGGGCGCTAGAGGCGCTGTATGGCCACGAACCGCGGTTCTGGGACGTGGTGCGGCAGGCGCTGGCCCGCCACGACCGATCGGGGGCGGGGTGAGACGTGAACGCCCGCCCGGTCACCACTCCGGGCGGGCATCCAGCAGATCACCAACGTCACCAGCAGCAGCCACACACCACGAGGCACAAACCGCAGGCACTACCGCAGGCACCTCCCAGCGTACCGGGGTCGCCTGCGGGACCAGGGAACCCGACGGTGCGCGCGCAGGATGGGGGGTTCCCTGGTGGGCTACGTGGACGATGAAGACCGGCGGTACGCCGACGAGCTGGACTGGGGGGTTGATCAGAACGCCGGCGTCGTCGTGATCGAGCCGCCGACGGTGGTGGTGAACGGCACCCGTGTGCTGGGGTACGCACCCGACACCGTGGCACCGCCCCCGCCCGACCTGGAGGCCGAACAGGCGGCGCGCAGCCTGGCCGCCGACACCCGGTACGAGGTGCAGCGGATCAAGGCGCGGCAGGCGGCGCAGGCGATCATCCGGGCCGAGGGACGCCCGCCTATGCCTGCGCTGCGCAGCCTGGCCGACGCCCTGGCCGAACCCGACGACCCCGTGCTGTACCGGATCGACGGGCTGTGGCCGCGACACGGGCGGGTGGTGCTGGTGGCGCAGGCGAAGGCCGGGAAGACGACGGTGCGCGACAACCTAGTGCGATCACTGGTCGACGCCGATCCCTTCCTAGATCACTTCCAGGTCATCGAGCCTGTGCGCGACGGCTGCGTGACGATCATCGACGCTGAGTTGTACCCAGCAACCGGGCGGCGGTGGCTGCGCGACCAGCGGATCAGACACCCGAAGCTGATCAACGTCGTGTGGCTGAAGGGCCACCGGGGCGGCGTCGCCGCCTTCGACCTGCTGGACGCCGAACGGCGGGCCGAGTGGGCGGCGGTGCTGCGCGCCGCAGGCACCCGCGTGCTGATCATCGACTGCCTGGGGCCGCTGCTGGCCGCAGCCGGGGCGGACGAGAACAGCGGGCTGGACGTGGGGCGGTGGCTGGGCGCGCTGGACGCCCTGCTGGACGAGGCCGGGATCACCGAGGCCGTCGTGATTCACCACATGGGGCACGCAGCCGATCGGGCGCGCGGGGCGTCGCGGCTGCGTGACTGGCCCGACGCCGAGTGGCGGCTGATCAAGGGGCGCGACGCCGATCAGGACGACCCCACCGCCCCCCGCTACCTGGCGGCGCAGGGGCGCGACGTGGCGCAGCCCGAGGCGGCGCTGGCGTACGACCACGACGGGCGGCGGCTGGCGCTGGTGGGCGGCACCAGGGCGCAGTCGCGGGCGACGAAGGCCGATCAGGACGCCGAGGCATGGCTGCCGACACTGGCCGAAGTAGTGCGCCGTCACCCAGGGCTGTCAGCGTCCGAAATCGACGAGCGCGCCGCTTCGGTCGGGATCGGCCGCAATGAATGGCGCAGGGTCCGGAACCTGGCAGTGCGCCGTCAGATGATCTGCCAGCACAAAGCCGGGACCACCAGGCAAAACCACTACCTGGCCAGCGAGTGCGCCGAGCACGCCGAAGCGCGCCACCGCGCACCCGGCGCACTGCCAGGCGGGCTGGCGGGGGTGTAGTGCGCCAGTGCGCCGGGGGGTTTATAACCCCGGCGCGGTGGCGCACTACCCACCGCCCCGCCCCCACACCTGGGGTGCAGGGGTTAGGCCAGCCCACAGGTGATCTAGGAAATATCCACGACCATCGAAATGGAAATGATCATGAACATCGCAGCACTAGACGGCCTCACCCTCCAAGGAGGGTGCGATCACTGCGACGCAGTGCAAACGATCAACGCACACCGACACGGGCCGAACATCCACGCGATCACCGTCCACCACGACGACCGATGCCCCTGGCTGCGCCGCCAGCGCCGCCGCGCCAAGCGGCAGCGCCGCCGATGATCACGTTTTTTAAGTCCAGCGGCCAGATCAGGCCACGGATCGCCTGGGCGCTTTATCTGCCGCCGTCTATGTGTGTGCGCACGCCCCATGCCTGTCGATGAAAGGATGATCATGCCGAGTTCAACGATCACTGTGCGGCTGCCCGATGAGGTGCGGCAGCGGCTGGACGAGGAGGCGCGGCGTCTGCGGGTGCCGCCGGGCACCCTGGCGGCCCGTCTGGTGGCCGAGGGCGTCGATGATCCGCCCCCGGCGTTGGCTGGCGACGCCGAGCCGCCGGTGTCGGCCTTGGAGGCGTCGGTGTTGGCGTCGTTCGCGGGCACCAGCGGCCCGCTGGTGGGCGTTCAGCGCGAGCTGGCACTCACCCTTGCCCGGCAGGCGGAGCAGGGGGGCAGCGGGGCGGCTGGGGCGGCGGCGCGGCTGCGGGATGTGCTGGCGCAGGCGCACGCGCACACACCGCCGGATGTGGACGCCCTGGCGGCGTTGCTGGCGACGCCTGTGGTGACGGAGTGCCCGCAGTGCGGATTCGCGTGTGGTGCGGGGGTGGCGTTCGGTGTCTGATCAGGGCGCGGGCGGCCAGGTGCCGGATGAGGCGACGGTGGTGTCGCTGCTGCTGGCCTTTCTACGCGGCGACATGGAAGGCGCCCAGGTGATCATGGCGGATACGTCGCTGCCGCTGCTGCTGGCCGCTGCGTTGGGCTGGTTCAACGCGCTGGGGATCAAGGAGTTCGGGGCGGATGCCTGGGCGGATCAGTTGCAGCGCTTCCTCGCCGATGCGGCCCGACGGGGATAGCTTGATCTCGTTCGGTTCCTCCGGGACTACCGGGGGTGATCGGGCAGCCCAAGGGACGGGGCTTGTACCTGGTCGGGGCGGCGGCTGATCACCGCCCCCCGACACCCCAGGGCACCAGTGCTAGGGGCACCGCCACAGGCAGATGACCGAAGCGGCCCTCGTTGAGCACCGACGCCGCAGGCACCCGACAGATGCGCGGGGCGGGCTGCGGCAGGCGCGGGCACCACAGGTGTGGGTGCACTCCGGCCGGTCGGGGGCTCCGGGTAGCCGCCAGCACATCCCTAGATCACGACGACACAGGGGTGTGTTACCGATGCCAACCATTGACGATCTTGTGGCTGCGCTGGAACTCGAGCGCAGTGATCTTGTACGGAAGCGCGACGGGGTGATGGAGGCCGCCAAGGCGCTGCTGGAGGCGTCGCAGCGGGCGGGGCGGGCCAACCTGGCCCCCGATGAGGACCGCGAGCTGACGGTGTTGTTCACCCAGCGCGACAGCCTGCGCGGGCAGATCGAGCGGGTAGACGCCCGGCTGGCGCACGCACGCGAGGCGCAGGCCGACGAGGGGCGGGTGACGCGGGCGCAGGAGCAGCGGGTGCCCACCGGGCGCAGCGGCGGCGCGCCCGTCGACGCCCAGGGTGAGGCGCAGGACGGCGCGCGGTGGGTGCGCCGCAACGACGGGCGGCCCGCTGCGGTGGAGCGCGGCCAGCGATTCGCCGACCACGCGGTGGTCGCGGATCACGCCCGGCTGCGGGCGGCGTCCGATCAGCACATCGTCGGCACCCACGGCAGCCTCGGCCAGTACGTCCGCGCCCTGTCCACCACCTCCGGCTCGGCGCTGGTGCCTACCGTGTGGGCGGGCGACATCATCGACCGGGCGCGCAACGCCGCCCGCGTCCTTCAGGCTGGCGCGACGATCGTGCCCATGGACGCCAAGACCGTCCAGATCGGGCGGCTGACGACCGACCCGGTAGCGGCGTTCCGCACGGAGGGCTCGCTGATCACCGCCACCGACCCGGCGTTCGACAACGTCACCCTCGACGCCAAGACCATGTCGGCGCTGGTGGTGATGAACATGGAGTTCGTCCAGGACGCCCCCAACGCCGACGAGGTGGTGTCCAACGCGATCGCGCGGGCCATGGCGACGGAGCTGGACAAGCAGGCCCTGTTCGGCGGTGTGACGACCGGCGGTGAGGTCGGCGCTACCGGCTTCAACACCACCTTCCCGACGCCGCCGAACCCGCGCGGTGTGCTGGCCACCCTGCTGGCCGTCGCGTCCTCGTCGGTGCTGGGATCGGGCGCGAACGGCACCGCGCTGACGGCGACGACCCCGTGGAACGAAGTGCTGGACACGATCTTCACCGTGCGCCAGAACAACGAGGAGCCCAACGCGATCCTGTGGAACGCGAAGATGGCGCAGAAGCTGGCGAAGACGTACGACACCACCGGGCAGCCGCTGACGATGGCACCGGATGTGGCTGGCCTGGAGCGGTACGTCACCAACCAGATCCCGTCGTTCACGCAGGGCACCGCCACCGGCACCGCCACGGATGTGTTCGTGGGTGACTGGACGCAGCTCCTGATCGGGCAGCGCCTCGACGTCACCATCCAAGTCCTGACGGAGCGCTACGCCGAGTTCGGCCAGGTCGGCATCGTCGCGCACTGGCGCGGTGATGTGGCGCTGGCCCGCCCGCGTGCCTTCGCCGTCTACCGTTACCTGATCGGGGCGTGATCATCATGGCTACGAACGACAAGGCCGGGCAGAAGGCCGTCGGCGGCCCTTCCCGCGACTGGGCGGATGGGCCAGCCGAGGTCATCGAGGACAAGCGCGGCGACGAGCTGCGGAAGATGGCCCAGGACCTGCACGACGCCACCACGCGGCGGCGGCGTGGTGGCGTCGTGGTCGCCCCCGCCCACGTCTACGCGGTGCACCCCGACACCGGCGACGAGGTGGTGTTCGTGCCGGGTGAGGCCCTGCCCGATTGGGCGGTGGAGGCCGCCGTCGCCGGCGTCGGCGGCCAGTGGGTGCGCGGCGACGATGGGCTGCTGCGGGTGTACATGGGCGGCAGGAAGCCGTCGTGATCAACCCGTGGCGGCTGGTCGACAAGATCCGCACCAACGCCAAGACCGGGCTCGCCCAGGGCAGCGGCCTGGGGCGCACCGAGCGGGTGGCAGGGGCAGGGCGGTGGCGGCCCCGCCGCGACCCCGGCGGCGTCGTAGTCGACGGGGTGGTGTGGCCGCTGGAGGGTGAACCCCCGGTGGCGCAGGGCGGCAACTGGTGGGGCGACAGCGGCAGCGGCGGCGGCCCGCGCACCGCACCCGAAACCACCAAGTAGACGGGCGCAGCCAGGCACCCCCCCCCGTCGCTACTTCCTCGGGGCGGCGGGGGGGTTGCCTTCCCTCCTGGGGCTGCGCGCAGGGCTGCGGCCCGCCCCTATCTGCATGGGGGGCGGGCCGCAGCTCGTTGTACGGGGGGTCAGAATCCGATCATGCGCAGCACCTCGGCCAGCCCCAGGACGGCCAGGGTGGCGATCACGGCCCGGCCCAGCAGGGCAGCCAGATCAGCCAACCGCCGACGCAGGCAGGCGCGGTTCATGATCCATCACCGCCCAGCAGATCATCAGGGATCGTGTCGGGCGGGCCGTCGGTCGTCCACTCCTCCTCGTCGTAGCCCAGCCGCTGCACCAGGCTGCGGCACATATCAGCCGCCCGATCGGCGGTGCGCTGGTGCACCAAATCGTCGGCGGTGCGCCCGTTGGCCGTCAGCAGATCAGCCGCCCGCAGGTACTCGTCGCGGGCCGTCAGCAGCGCATCGATGATCAGCTCCACCTCGTCGCCGGACATCGCGATCAGCCCTGGCCGCCGGGGCGGCGGGGTGGCGTCGCCCCAGTCGCGCTCAAACATCACCCGGCCTCCGCCCCTGCTCGTTGGCGGTGGCGCTGCGGTACAGGCTGCCCCCGATCCGGCGCTGGTTGATCGGGTGGCGCGGGCGGCGCGGCGGCGGGTAGCCGATCGGATCGGCGCTGTCGAACATGAACCAGGCCAGGGCATCCCGCAGCGCTGGCAGGTCGCGGCCCTGCGCCTGCGGCCACCCGTAGTAGTTCAGGCACGCGGCCACAGCGCGCACCAGCCCATCCGTCAGCCGGGGCAGATCATCGGGGGCGGGGCGGGGCACCGGGAAGGCACGGGGTGTCGGCCCGACCTGCGGTGGCATATCGTGATCCATTGGGTCGCCTCCTTCGTAGGCGATCAAGGGCGTTCGGCTGGTCTTCGCAGGGCAGCCGGACGCCCGCCTTGTTGGGGCTACGACGCCGCCTGTGGGCGTCGTGGTGCCGGGGCGGCGGGTGCCCCCCGGTCGCATCGCACGACGTGCGCATCCGGGGTGCCAGCACCCTGCACGTCGAACCACTCGTGATCTTCGAGCAGATCACCGCAGGCGGGGCACGGCCGGTCGGCCAGCAGCCGCGCCACCGCCCCCCGCAGGCGATCGTTCAAGATCAGGCGTTGGGCCATCTCGATCAGCCCCCTTCATGATCAGCGGGGGTGCCCCTGGGCGGGCACCCCCTGCGCTGGGTGATCAGTTGGCGGCAGCGGCCTTGCGGGTGCGCCGCGCGGCGGGCTTCGGGGCAGCGGCCAGCCGGTAGCGGCGCGGCTTGTCGCTGGTCTGCGCGATCTTGTCGGCGGCGGCCAGGCGGGCGCAGCAGTCGCGCACACCCAGCGGCTTACGTCCCTCGGGGGTGATCGCCCGGCTGATCGCGTACGGGCTGAACTCCTCGTTCGGGTGCGCCGCCAGGTAGGCCAGCACCATCTCGTCCTGGTTCAGCCGGGGCGTCGGCGCGGGCTTGGCGTCGGCGGGCTGTGCGGGCTGCTGCGGCTGCGGCTGCGCCGGGGCGGCCTTGCCCTTGCCCTTCGCGGCCTTCGGGGCGGCTGCGGGCTGCTGGGCGGGCTGCGCGGCGGCATCCTGGGCGGCGGCCTTGGTGCTGCGGCGGCGCGGCGCAGGCGCGGCCTTCGCCTCGCGGGCGGCCAGCTCGTCGGCCATCCGCTGCCCGTCGGCGATCACATCGGACTCGTCCAGATCACGGGGCAGCCCCTTGGGGGCGGTGTCGGCGGCGGCGGTGCGGGTGCGGGTGGTGGTGGCCATTGTGATCACTCCCTGGTCGGGCGGGCTGTGCTGCTGCCCTGCTAGGTGCCCCGGAGCGGGGCAAGGCGAGCTTCGGCGTGTCCGATTGCGACCAGGAAGCGAGTGACGCCCGGACTCGCGCCATCTGAATTACTGCGGCATAGCCCGCGCCGCGCGACGTGCCGCTACGCTGCGTAGTGCCCCGCAGGGCTAGTGCCGATAAATGGCGCGGCCTCGGTAGACGCCCCAGCGCTGAAATGCCTGGTAGCTACAGCGGTAGCCGGGGCATACACAACTGCTACCGCGACTACGCCCAGCGCAACGCGACCACCCTGGCGGGCCTGCTCGACGCCGGCTGACGAGTTCACCCGCTCCGGGTGAGGCCGCCTCATCCGGAGCACCGGCAGCCTGGACGGTGTGCGCGGTCCGTCCACCGGCGCGACCGCGCGGCCGAGGAGGAGGTGGGGTCATGACGGTGCGGGTCGTAGCGGATCGCCGCCGCGGTGGGGTGCTGCACGTGATCGGGAACTCCGGCACACCCCGGCGGGGCGGCCGGCCCGGTCGGTTCAGCCCGACCCGGCTCTGGCGGGGGCCCAGCGGGCCACCGCGACGCACCGACGACCGACGCTGGGAAACCGACGCACGGGGGTGGGCAGATGGCTGAGCAGATGATTTCCGCGTTCGAGTCCTCGCTGGACAAGACCAACGTGATGCTCAAGGAGATCGAGTCGGCGTACGGCTGGCCGAAGGAGCAGCGCAACCAGTCCTACGCGGCGATGCGCACGGTGCTGCACCTGCTGCGGGACCGGATGCCGGTGGGGCAGAGCGTCGAGTTCGCCCAGCAGTTGCCGGTGCTGCTGCGGGGCGTCTACTTCGACGGGTGGCAGCCGGAGAACGTGCCGATCAAGCTGAACCGCGAGGACTTCCTCTACGAGGTCCGCCAGGGCTTCCCGTACGACGTGGAGGGCGGTACCGAGCGGGTGGTGCAGGTGGTGCTGGACACCCTGCGCAAGCACGTGACCCAGGGCGAATGGGAGGACGTCAAGTCGGCGATGCCGAAGGACCTGGGTCGGATGATCCCGTGACCCCACCGTCCCCGGCCCGTTCCGCCAGCCCGGCGGGGCGGGCCGGCGGCGTGCGGGTGACCGGCAGCCCCGCCCGCCGGGCCAGCGCCGCGAAGGCCACCGCGTCGACGATCGCCGCGCCGCCGGGGTCGTTGTTGAAGTAGACGTACGCCGGTTCGCCCGCCGGGAAGGCGGAGGCGAGCCGGCGCACCCAGGTGGCCAGCGCGGCGCGGCCGTAGCGGGGCCACGGCCGGGCCCGGCCCTCGTGCAGCCGCAGGTAGCCGAAGTCGGTGGTGCGCCACAGCGGGGTGATCGGCCGGCTCAGCCGGTCCGCCCAGACCAGCGCCGCCCGGTGGCGTTCCAGGACGCGCCGGGTGTCGTCGGTCCACCAGGACGGGTGCCGGGGCTCAACGGCCACCCGCACCTCGACGGGAAACAGGCGCAGTGTCGCCGCCAAGGCGTCCGGGTCGGCCCGCATGGTGGGTGGGAGTTGGATCAGCACCGGGCCGAGCCGGTCGCCCAGCCCGGTGGCCCGGTCCAGGAAGCGGGCCACCGGCTCGGCCGGCTCCCGCAGCCGCTTGATGTGGGTCAGGTAGCGGCTCATCTTCACCGCCACGCAGAAGTCGTCCGGCGTGCGGTCGCGCCAGGCCACGAAGGTGTCCCGCTCGGGCAGCCGGTAGAAGGCGTTGTTGACCTCGACCGTGGCGAACCGCTCGGCGAAGTGCTCCAGCCAGAGCCGCTGCGGCAGCTTCGCCGGATAGAAGCGCTCCCGCCAGTCCCGGTACTGCCAGCCCGACGTGCCGACCAGGATCATCCCGGCCGCCTACGCGAGGTCGATCCGGAACACCTCGAAGGCGGCCCCGTACCGGACGCCCAGCCGGGCGCCGGCCGGGCGGGCCAGCCCCTCGAGGAACTCCTCGGCATCGAAGCCGCCGTCGCCGAGCCCGCTCAGGTACGCCCCGTGCGCCCGCAGCGACGCCACCCCGCGGTCGAAGCTGGCCGTCACGTCCACCCCGTGCCGGGCCTGCGGGGAGGCGGCCGCCCACACCTCGCGGACCCGGGACCACGGCTGCACCCCGTCGGTGAGCTGCTCAGGGAAGATCCACCGGTTGCCGGCGTCGCGGACCGCGTCCAGCGTGGCCCGGCCGCAGGCGATGTGGTCGGCCTGGTTGAGCGCGTACGCCCCGTCCCAGGTGTCCCGGAAGTTGTTCGTGAGCACGATGTCCGGGCGGTGCCGGCGCACCACCGCGGCGATCTCGCGGCGCAGCGCCACGCCGTACTCCAGCAGCCCGTCGGGGAGGCCGAGGAACTCCACGGTGTCCACCCCGACCACGGCGGCGGAGGCCCGCTGCTCCTCCTCCCGCAGCACCCGGCTGCGCTCCGGCGGCATCGCGTCGATGCCCGCCTCGCCGCTGGTGAGCAGGCAGTAGACGACCTGCTTGCCCTGCCCGGTCCAGCGGGACACCGCGGCGGCCGCGCCGAACTCCAGGTCGTCCGGGTGGGCCACCACGGCGAGCGCCCGCTGCCAGTCCTCGGCCAGCGGCGTCAACGGCTCCGGCTGCCCCACGGCCACCCCCTTCCGCCCGCGCCCTTCCCGCCATCCTGGCACCGGACGCGACCCGCCGCCCGGCGAGCGGCGCGGGGCCCGGCGAACCGTCCGTACGGCACGTCCCGGGCGTCTACGGTGTGGTTAGAGAAAATCGGGCGTGGGGTACCACCCGCTGCACACGGACCCCGACGACGGGGCGGCACACCGAGGGAGACCCATGGCACTCAACGACGACGACATGCAGACCACCGGTGGCGGCGGTGCCGAGGGCCCGGCCGACGGTGGCGCGACCCCGGGCCAGCAGGACGGCGGCGCCGACGGCGGCGCGGACCGCGGCGCCGAGCGCGGCCGGGACCAGGGTGCCGACGCCGGCGCGGAGGGCCCGGCCGACGGTGGCGCGACCCCGGGCCAGCACGACGGCGGGGCGGACGGCAGCGCCGAGGGCCCGGCCGACGGCGGTGCGACCCCCGGTCAGCGCGACGGCGGCGCCGACGGCAGCGCCTGACGGATGGCCGTGACGCACCTCGACCCGCCGGGCGGCCACGGCCGCCCGGCGGTTCCGTCTTCCGCGGCCGACGCCCTGGCGCGCTGTGTGGCGGTCGAGCCCGCCAAGTTCGCCGCCGACCACTGGGGGCGCAGCCCGCTGCTGTCCCGGGCGGCCGAGCTGCCCAACCCGGCGGGCTTCACCGACCTGCTCAGCCCCGCCGACGCCGACGAGCTGCTGAGCCGGCGCGGCCTGCGTACCCCGTTCCTGCGGGTCGCCCAGGACGGCCAGCTCGTGCCCGCGGCGCGTTTCACCGGCGGCGGCGGGGCGGGCGCCGAGATCGGCGACCAGGTCCTCGACGAGAAGGTCCTGTCCCTGTACGCCGACGGCGCCACCCTGGTCCTCCAGGGCCTGCACCGCATCTGGCCGGCGCTTGTCGACTTCGCCCGCGACCTGGGCACCGCGCTGGCCCAGCCGCTGCAGGTGAACGCCTACCTGACCCCGGCCGGCAACCAGGGCTTCGCCACCCACTACGACACCCACGACGTGTTCGTGCTCCAGGTGGACGGCCGCAAGCACTGGCGGATCCACCCGCCGGTGCTGCCCGACCCGCTGGAGAAGCAGCCCTGGGGCGGCCGGGCCGACGAGGTCTCCGCCGTGGCCGAGGGCCGGCCCGCGCTGGACGTGGTGCTCGAACCCGGCGACGCGCTGTACCTGCCGCGCGGCTGGCTGCACAGCGCGCAGGCGCAGGAGCGCAGCTCGCTGCACCTGACCGTCGGCATCCGCGCGCTGACCCGGTACGCCCTGGTCGAGGAGCTGCTGGGGCTCGCCGCCGAGGACGCCCGGCTGCGCGCCGGGCTGCCGTTCGGCGTCGACGTGGCCGACCCGGACGCCATCGAGCCGGAGCTGACCGAGACGGTCGAGGCGCTGCGCGACTGGCTCCTGCGGGCCGACCCCGCGGCGGTGGCCGCGCGGCTGCGCGCCCGGGCCTGGCCGGCCGCCCGCCCGGCGCCGATCCGGCCCCTCGCCCAGGCCGCCGCCCTGGCCACCCTGGACGCGGACAGCCGCGTCGCGCCCCGCGCCGGGCTGCGCTGGCAGCTCACCCCGACCGGCGACGGCACGGTGGCGCTGCGCCTGTTCGACCGCACCATCACCCTGCCCGGCACCTGCGAGCCGGCGCTGCGCGCGCTGCTGGCCGGCGAGGTGACCCGGGTCGGCGACCTGCCCGGCCTGGACGACGACGCCGACCGCCTGGTCCTGACCCGCCGCCTCCTGAAGGAAGCCGTCCTGACCCCGGCCTGACCCTCCCGCGTCCCGTCAGCGGGTTGCGGTCAGGGTCAGCAGGAGTGCGGTCGTGGCCAGGCCGGTCGCGGCGACCAGGAGGATCGGGCGGGGGGTCAGCACGGCGTGGCGGCGGTCCGCCAGCAGCCGGGCCGGCGCCAGGCCGACCAGCGGGCCGAGCAGCGTCACCACGAGGGCCAGTACCGGCATGCCGACCGCCAGGTCCCCGCCCGAGCCGGCGCCCAGCGCGCGTGCCCCCGCGCCCAGGGCGTACGCCACCAGCGCGCCGCCGATGCCGAAGCCGACCAGGAGCGGGTTCGCCGAGCCCGGCAGCTCGCCCGGCTGGCGGGTGCGGTCCAGCAGCTCGCGCACCCCGCGCAGCAGCGGCAGCGGGTCGCCCGTGGCGTCGCGGGCCGGGCCGGGCGGGTCACCCAGCCGCCGCCCGCCGGCGCCGATCCGGGCCCGGAGCTGGCCCCACAGGTGCGCGGCCTCGCCGTCGACGCGTTCGACCATCCGCTGCGCCTCGGCCACCTCCGCCTCGGCCCGCCGCACCTGCTCGGCGGCCTCGGCCACGGCACGGTCGGCGGCGGCGACCTGCTGCGCGTACCAGCCGTGCGCCTCGGCACGCTGGGCAGCCACCCGGGCGGTCAGCTCGGCGAGCCGGCGGACCTGGGCGGCGTACGTCTCACTGGCGACCGGTTCGTTCATCGGGAGGGACCATAGGGGATGATCACCTGTCCCGTGCGGTGCACCGCCCGGTCGAAGTAGAGGCCGCGCCACGGGCGGGGGTACCAGTCCGGCCCGCCGGTGCCCGGGTAGAGCGAGGAGCCCAGCTCGGCGCCCTGCACGTCGAGCGCGACCCAGGCGCCGATCTGGTCGGTGCGTGCCGCCGGCCCGCCCAGGTCGACGCGCATCCGGGCCACGCCGCGCCACCAGGCCAGCACGTGGGTACGCCGTTCGGGCCCGTCGTGCAGGATCCGGCGCAGCTGCTCCAGCCCGGTCCGCCGGCCGGCCTTCCCGGCGAGCTGCCCGGCCGCCGCGTCGACGGCGTACAGCAGCAGGAAGTGCGGGGTCTGCGGGGTACCCGGAGCGCCGAGGGTGTCACCCACCTCGGCCATCAGCTCGGGCACCGTCTCCTCGTCGTACCAGGCGGCGTCGTCGGCCAGATCCTCGTAGAGGGCACGGGCGGCCGGGTCGGCGTCGGGGTCGAGGCAGGCGATGGAGAACCGGGCGGTGCCGGGCCGGTACTGCCGGGCGAGGGAGCGGGCGGCGGCGTCGAGCACCGCGCACGCCTCGTCGACCCGGGTACCGAGCACGGCCAGGTTCCGCCCGGGGGCCCGGGGCAACCGCAGCGCCGCCGAGCGCGCCTGCACGTCGATGAGCTCGCCGAGCAGGGCCACCGGGGTGCGCGGGACCCCCTGCTCGGGGGCGGTCAGCGCCCGGAAGTCGGGCGCCTCGGCCAGCCTCGGGACGGCGTCGCCGTCGAAGAGCCGCGCGGGAGCGGCGTCCTGCGGGCGCATCCGCCACAGCCGGTGCTGGAGCTGGCTCCACGTCTCCCAGTCGCCGGCGAGGGGGATGCGGGCCACCTCGTTCCCCTCGGCCAGCCCGGACTCGGCGTTGACCACGGCGTGGTGCCGGGGCAGCGACTGCGCCGCGTCGTTGCGTTCGGCCAGGATCCGCAACGCCTTGGGCAGGGCGATGCGCAGGGTGAACTGGGCGACCAGGGCGGGCCGCCCCCACAGCGCCTCGATGCCGCGCACGTCCTGCGAGGCGAGCACCAGGTGGATGCCCTGCGACCGGCCCCGCCGGGCCAGGTCCTCCAGCAGGTCGGCGGCCTCGCGGGCGACCACGTCGCGGCCGGCGAGCAGCGCCTGGAACTCGTCGACCACGGCCACGATCCGCGGCCAGTGCCCGGTGGGGTCCACGGCGCGCAGCTCGGCCAGCTTGGTGACCTCGTGCTTCTTCGCCGCGTCGGCGCGTCGGCGCAGCTCCTCGGCGAGGAACCGCAGCAGCGCCAGCCCGAACTCCCGGTCGGTGTTGACGTTGATCCCGACCAGCCGCATGTGCGGCAGCCAGCTCGGGTCCCGCCGGCCCTGCGCGAACCGGGCGAAGGACACCCCCTCCTTGAAGTCGAGCAGGTAGAACTCCAGCTCGGTGGGGGAGTAGCGGGCGGCCAGCGCGCCGATCCACGCGAAGATCAGGTTGGTCTTGCCGGTGCCGGACGGGCCGCCGATCAGCGCGTGCGGCGGGTAATCGCCGAGGGTGAGCAGCACCGGCCGGCCGTGCGGGCCCTCGCCGATGGGCGCCGTGAGCCCGTGCGCCGAGTCCTCCCGCCAGTACTCCCCGGTCGGGGGGAGCAGGTCGGTGAAGGGCGCCGGCGGCGGGCCGGCGTTGACCCGGGAGGCCACCTCGCGGCAGGTCTCGGTGACCAGCCCGGCCGGCGGTGGGGCGTCGAGCGCCACGGGCAGCCCGCCGATCCGGGCGTCGTCCGGGTCGACCACCACCCGGATGACGGTCGGCCCGTCGGGCAGGTCGATGCCGCGGACCACCAGGTGCACGCCGCAGGCCGCCCCGGTACGCACGACCCGGTCCAGCTGGCCGCGCTCGTGCCGGGACAGCTCGTCGCCGCCGAGCAGCACCGCGACCCGCCAGGGCTCGGGCCGCCGGCCGGTCGCGGCGGCCAGCTCGCGCAGCGACGCGTACTCGCCGGCCAGCACCGTCTCGTTGATCCGGCGGATCTGCTCCACCAGGTCGTCGAGCAGCCGGCCCAGGCCGCCCGGGCCGACGAAGGTGAGCAGCCCGGCGGTGCCGAGGGGGGCGAACCCGGCCAGCCCGCCGCCCAGGTGCTCGGGGTCGTACCCGAAGAGCCGGACCGCGCCGGGGTCGGCCCGGCCGACCGAGCGCAGCAGCAGCGCGGGCACGACCGCGGCGACGCCCTCCCGGTCGCTGCCGGCGAGGTGCACGTGCCCGGCGTCGAGCAGCGGGACCAGGGCCGGGACCGGCTCGGCGCCGGTGATGCGTACCGTGCCGATCCGGACCGCGCCGGGTGGCTCGGACCGCCCGGCGGGGGTGGCCTGCCAGCGGTCCCACGGCGCGGACGCCGCGCCCGGCGCCTCCCGCCCGGCCGCCGCGGCGGCCCGGCGGGCCAGCTCGGCGATCCGGGCGGCGTGCCGGGTGTCGATCTCGGCGAGGCGGCGGTCCCGCTGCGCGCCCACCCGTTCGGGTACGGCCGCGGCGGCGCGCCGCACCCGGGCCAGCCGGTCGCGGCCGGCGGCCAGGTCGGCGTCGGCGGCGGCGAGCCGGGTACGGGTGGCGCCCAGGGCCTCGGAGAGCATCCCCCGGACCCGCGTCACCAGTTGCGCGCGGACGTCAGCCACGGGACGGCTCCCGGTCGTCGGTGTCCCTGGGCAGGTCGCGTCCGAGCCGGTCGAGCAGCACCCCAGTGACCACGCCGGCGGTGACGGCCGGGTCGGCGGCGTGCGGTTGCTCCTGGTCGGCGCCGCGGCGCGGCGGGGGCATCCGGCAGACCCGGGTGAGCAGGGTGTCCAGCACCGGTGGCGGCAGGCCGGGCAGCAGGTCGCGGACCCGCCCGTCCAGCTCCCGGCGCAGCCGGCCCAGGTCGTCGGCGCGCGGCGGGTGGCCGAGCAGCTCGCCGGCCAGGCCGCGCAGCATCGGCGGGGCGATCGCGGCCAGCCCCAGACCGACGTCGGCGTGGGCGCGGCGCAGCTCCCGGTGCAGCCGGTCCCGGTCGCCCGCGCGGATCCCGGTCACCACCCGGCGCAGCAGTTCGCGGGAGTCCTCGACCCGCTCGTCCGGCTCGTCGGGCGCGCCTTCCCGGCCGCCGGTCAGCTCCGCCACCCGCACCGCCCACCAGCGCCGCACGGCCGGCTGCTCGTCGCGGTCGGGTCCGGCGCCCGGCGCCGGGGGCGCCACCTCGCCGCGGGGCGCGTCGTGCTTCGGCCGGCGGTCCGTGGCCTTCGGTGCGGGCGCGCCGTCGGCGGCCAGCCCGATCGCCGCCAGGTACGCCGACAGCTGCTCCTGCGCCACCCGCAGCGCGTAGCCGGCGGTCTCGGCGTGCTCGGTCGCGGCGGAGAGCTCCGGCACCCCCATGGGGTTGGCCGATTCCTGGCGCACCCAGCGCAGCCGCTCGGTGGCCTGGCCGAACTTCTCCAGGGCGGCGGCGAGCTGGGCCAGGGGCAGTTCCTCGGCGGCGGCGCGGACCTGCGCGCCGATGTCCTCGACGATGGACACGACCGGTCCTCAGAGGGTGGCGACGTAGAGCTGCGCCTGCTCGACCGCCACCAGCGTGGCGGCGAGACACTCCTCCAGCTCCTGGCTGGCCTGGGTCAGCGAGGCCTGGGCCGCCTCGACGGTCTCGTGGCCGCTGCCCTCCAGCGCGCCGGCCAGGGTCTGCTGCGCCTCGGCCAGCTTCTCGCCGGCCGCCTGCACCGCTGTCTGCCCGTCTCCTATCTGCTGGAGAGCGACATCGATCGCTGCCTTCAGCTCGGCGACGCTCGCCACGGGGGACCTCCTGGGGGCGGGGGAGATCTCCATTACAACCCATCCCGACGGGTGGGCGAACATCCGCCCTCGCGGTGTTCCTACCCGGCTGTCCGATTACGGCGCTGACGTGCGGAAAGGCGCTCCCTGACGGCCCCGCCGGTCCCGCCCGGGGTCCCTCGGGTCCCGCCGACGGGACGCCGCCGCCCTTCCGGGGGCCGCTCAGCGGGGCAGCCGGCGCGGGCCGTACACCTCGGCGCCGAGCGCGCCCACGCGGGCCCGCAGCTCCCGGTCGGCGGTCACGACCGCCCGGCGCCGCTCGGGCGCCGCCGCGACCAGCGCCACGATGGTGTCGTCGCCGGAACCGGGCGCGGAGACCACGGCGACCCCGGGCACCGCCGGGACGTCCCGGGCCGCGCCCTCCACCACCAGCACCACCTCCAGCGGCGGCGGCAGCTCCGGCGGCACCCCCGCCGCGGCGACGGGCACCAGCGCGTCGCGCAGCCGGGCGGCCGCCCCGGCCCGGTCCCGCCACCAGCCGTCCGGCCGCGAACCGACCACGTTCGCGCCGTCGACGATCAGCAGGGGCGTGGTCTCCATGCCCCCAGCGTGCCACCCGCCCGCGTTTGTCGCGCCGACCGCGGGGTAGCCACCGCCGGACCGTGCCGCGCCATGTCGCGCCCCGGCGGCCGTGCCGACCGACTGCGGAGGAGAACTGATGGGACCCGGTGACTTCGGCAACGACCCGTGGGACGAGTTCCTGGCCCGGTACTTCGGGCGGGGCGAGGGGGGACGCCGGCCGGCGCACCGGGTCGACATCACCCGCCTCATGACCGCGGACGCGCGGGAGATGCTGGCCGACGCGGCCCGCCGCGCGGCGCAGAAGCACAGCAACGACCTGGACACCGACCACCTGTTGTGGGCGGCGTTGCAGCGCGAGCCGCTGCGGGACCTGGTCCGGCGGGCCGGCGCCGACCCGGACGCGCTGGTCAACGCCCTCGGCGGGCGCGGCGACGGCGCGCCCCGGGGTGAGGTCCCGCCCAACCTGTCGCTCACCCCGGCGGCCAAGCGGGCCCTGCTCGACGCGCACCAGCTCTCCCGGGCCATGGGCGCCAACTACATCGGTCCTGAGCACATCCTCATGGCCCTGCCGCTCAACCCCGAGTCGCCGGCCGGCCGGATGCTCGCCGCCGGGCGGATCCAGCCCGAGTCGCTCCAGGCGGCCAACGCCGAGCGCGGTCCCATGACCGGCCCGAAGCCCGACCGCGGCACCCCCACCCTCGACCAGTACGGCCAGGACCTCACCGATCTGGCCCGGATGGACCAGATCGACCCGGTGATCGGCCGGGCCGACGAGATCGAGCAGGCCGTGGAGATCCTGTCCCGGCGCACCAAGAACAACCCGGTGCTCATCGGCGAGGCCGGTGTGGGCAAGACCGCCATCGTGGAGGGGCTCGCCGAGCGGATCTGCGACGGCGACGTGCCGCAGACCCTGATCGGCAAGCGGGTCATCCAGCTCGACCTGGCCGGCCTGGTCGCGGGCACCCGCTACCGGGGCGACTTCGAGGAACGGCTCAAGAAGGTGATCGACGAGATCCGTGCGCACCGCGAGGAGCTGATCATCTTCCTGGACGAGATCCACACCCTGGTCGGCGCGGGCGGCGCCGGCAGCGAGGGCGGCATGGACGCGTCCAACATGCTCAAGCCCGCCCTGGCCCGCGGCGAGCTGCGGGTGATCGGCGCGACCACGCTGGACGAGTACCGCAAGAGCATCGAGAAGGACGCGGCCCTGGCCCGCCGGTTCCAGCCGGTGCTGGTTCCCGAGCCCAGTGTCGAGGACACCGTGTCCATCCTGCGCGGCCTGCGCGACCGGTACGAGGCCCACCACCAGGTCCGGTTCACCGACGAGGCGCTGGTCGCCGCCGCCGAGCTGTCCGACCGGTACGTCACCGACCGGTACCTGCCGGACAAGGCCATCGACCTCATCGACCAGGCCGGCGCCCGCGTGCGGCTGCGCACCCGCACGCCCGCCGCCGACGTGCGCGACCTGGAGCAGCAGCTCGACGAGGTACGCCGGGACAAGGAGCAGGCCGTCTCCGACGAGCAGTACGAGCGGGCGTCCACCCTGCGCGACCGGATCGCCGAACTGGAGGACCAGGTCCGCCGCGCCCGCGGCGACGAGGGCCCCAGCCACGTGCCCGAGGTCGGGCCGCGGGAGATCGCCGAGGTGGTCTCCCGGGCCACCGGCATCCCGGTCAACCAGCTCACCGAGGAGGAACGGGACCGGCTGCTGCGCCTGGAGGGGCACCTGCACGAGAAGGTCGTGGGCCAGGACGAGGCGGTCAGCGCGGTGGCCGAGGCGGTCCGCCGCTCGCGTACCGGGCTGGCCGACCCCGACCGGCCCATGGGCAGCTTCCTCTTCCTCGGCCCCACCGGCGTCGGCAAGACCGAGCTGGCCCGGGCGCTCGCCGAGGCGCTGTTCGGCGAGGCCGACCGGATGGTCCGGGTGGACATGAGCGAGTTCCAGGAGCGGCACACGGTCAGCCGCCTGGTCGGCGCGCCCCCCGGGTACGTCGGCTACGAGGAGGCCGGACAGCTCACCGAGGCGGTCCGCCGCCGCCCGTACGCAGTGGTGCTGCTCGACGAGATCGAGAAGGCCCACCCGGACGTGTTCAACATCCTGCTCCAGGTGCTCGACGACGGCCGGCTCACCGACAGCCAGGGCCGTACGGTGAACTTCAAGAACACCGTACTGATCATGACGAGCAACCTCGGTTCGGAGCTGATCACCGGTACCCAGCGCACCGTCGGCTTCGGCGCCGGTGAGCCCGGCGAGCAGGAGACCAGCGAACTGCGCGAGCGCCTCATGCGCCGCCTGCAGGAGAACTTCCGGCCCGAGTTCATCAACCGCATCGACGAGGTGATCATCTTCCAGCGGCTGGAGGCCGAGCAGCTGCGCCAGATCACCGGGCTGCTGCTGGAGGAGACCCGCCGCCGGCTGCACGCCCAGGACATCCAGGTCGACTTCACCACCGCCGGCGTGGACTGGCTGGCCGAACACGGCTACCAGCCCGAGTTCGGCGCCCGGCCGCTGCGCCGGGTCATCCAGCGCGAGGTCGACAACCGGCTGTCCCGGATGCTGCTGGAGAACCAGATCTCGCCCGGGCAGCGGATCACCGTCGACGCGCGGGAGGGTCAGCTTGCCTTCGACGTGACCGCCGGCGACCGCGGCTACACCACCGCGGCGACGTCCCATCCGCGATGAGGGAAGACGCCCCAGCCCCGACGGATCGGAGGGCGGACATGACCGAACCGGAGGAGAACCGGGAGGACCCCGAGCGCACCGAACCCATCGTCGCGCCCCCGACGGCCAACCCGGCCCGGGTCAAGGTGCCGCCGGAGGGCTTGAAGCAGCACACCGACAAGGGCGAGGGCGATCCGACGCCGTCCGGGTCGCCGTCGGGAGAGGAGGCGTGATGGTACGCGAGGCGCGACTCGATCCGGAGGTCGAGGTGATCTGGGACGACTTCCACGCCGAGGTGAACGTCCCCTCCGAGCAGCTGCGACAGTGGCTGCTCACCCGCGGCTCGGGGGAGGAGGCGTTCGGCCCGAACCCGGACCTCGACCTGCCCGAGCCCGGGCGGCGGATCCTCCAGGTGCTCACGAAGCGCAAGGTGGACCTCACCCCGGAGGACATCGAGGTGATGCGGGACGCCATCGACCGGATCCGGGAGCTCAGCGCCGCCAAGCCGAGCCGGGGCAACGCCGACGACGAGTGGCGGCACTCCCTGCTCGACCTGGGCCACGACGTCCTCATCGAACGCTGACGGGATCGCCATGGCGGCACCCGGGACGTGGTCCCGGGTGCCGCCGCCGGTCTAGTCCGTCGACTCCATGCTGGGCAGTTGCAGCCCGGCGGCGTCGGCCGCGTCCTGCCGCTCGCCGCGGGCCCGCTCCTCCCGGCTGAGCAGGTTGGCGAATTCCGTGATGTCGGCCGGCTCGGGCACCTCCGGCAACCGGCGCAGGAACGCCTCCAGGTCGGCGGAGGCGGCGGTGTGCGCGGCGGCCGCCTGGCGCAGCAGCTCCCGCTGGTCGGCGGCCGGGTACAGATCAGTCATGCCGCCCAGATACCCGCGCTCAGGCGGTTCGCACCCCGCCCGCCGTGGTCGGCTGCACGCCGAAGTCCGGGTGCGCCAGCAGCCAGGCCAGATAGTCCGGGTGGTTCGCCAGCGCGTCGGTGTACGCCGCCACCGCCGTCTCCAGCACCGGCTCGGCGACCCGGGCCGCCGGGGCGTCCGGGTGCCAGCCGAGCAGCAGCCGCCAGCGCAGCGGCGTCCCGGCGAGCCGGCGGGTCACCAGGCCGGCCACCGGGCGGAACGTGGCCTGGCACAGCGCCACCGCCTCGCCCGCGTCGACGAGGTCGAGGCAGCCCCGCACGTCGGCCTCGTAGACCTTGCGGGGCGTGAAGCCGGCGCGGGCGCAGGCCGCCGCGAAGCAGTCGCCGAAGCAGCCGTCCCCGGGCGCGGCCACCCACTGTTCGCGGCGCAGGTCGACGAGGCGCACCTCGTCCCGGCCGGCCATCGGGTGGGTCTGCGGCAGCAGCACGAAGACCGGGTCGACGGCCACCTCCCGCCAGCTCAGCCCGGACTCCGCCGACGGGGTGGCGTCGCCGCACACCCCGGTGAGGGCGAAGTCCAGCCGCCCGCCCGCCACCAGCTGCGCCAGCTCGTCCACCGACCACGACGCGTACGTGGTGATCTGCACCTCGGGGCGCTCGGCGGCGAGCCGGTGCACCAGCCGGCCGAGGATCGGGCTGTTCACCCCGCCGAACCGGTACCGGCTCAGCGGGTCGCCCGCACCGGCCAGCCGCGCCGCCTCGTCCTGCAGGCCCTTCATGGCCGGCAGCAGCACCCGGGCCCGGTCGAGGACCAGCTCGCCCAGGGCGGTGGGCCGGGCGCCCCGGCGGTCCCGCTCGAACAGCGGCCCGCCCAGGGCCCGCTCGATGCGCTGGAGCTGGGCGGTCAGCGCCGGCTGGGCCAGGCCGAGCGTCGAGGCCGCCTTGGTGACGCTCCCCGTCTCCGCGATCGCGCAGACCACCCGCAGGTGTCGCAGCTCCAGATTCATACGGTGACGGTAGGACCACGGAACGGCCGTACGGAAGGGTCTTCCGGTATCGGTATATCTGTATGGCGCAATGGTCAGTCGCGGGGGCGCTCCAGGTCCGCGAGGCGGGTCCGCCGCCCGGTGACCACGTCGCGCACCTTGTCCAGCACACCCACCGCCGGCTCGACGATCTTGTTCCACGGCGGGGTGGCCGGGGTCCCCGGGTGCGGGCGGGTGGGCGCGGCCTCCTCGGCGATCTCCCAGCGGTTGCCCAGCCGGATCAACTCGGCGTCGCTGGCCACCTCGCGCAGCGGGGTCACCAGCGCGGCGACCCGGCTCACGTGCCGGCGTACCCGCTCGGCGACGTCGGCCACCGCCGGGTCGTCCGCTCCGGACAGTCCCTTCAGCGCAGCCAGCAGGGCGGCGTCGGCCTCGATCTCCCGGTCCACCAGTTCGGCGCTCTCCGGGACCGCGGCCCGAGCGGCCGGGAAGAGGTACTGCTCCTCGGCGGAGAGGTGCCGGGACACCGCGGCCGTGAGCACGTCCAGCACCTCGCGGCGGCGTGCCGGTTCCAGGCCCGCGTCGGTCACCTGCGCGGCCAGCCCGAGCAGCGCCCGGTGCTCCCGGTCCACGAGGTCGGCCAGGCTCCGGCCGCCCGGCCGGTACGCGTCGTCGGCGGTGGGCGGCAACGGCGGCAGGGGGACGGTCATGGTGCCCTCCGGGATCGACGGGTGTGGCGGTCCGGCGGTACCCGCGCGCGCGATCCGCGAAACCGCACCCCGACCGGGGGCGACCGGCCGCCCGGGCCGGCTGGTATGAAGAAGCGATGACGAGCGACCCCGCCTCCGCCCGACCCGAGCCCACCGACGAGGTCGTGGACCTCTGCCGCGACCTGCTGCGCATCGACACCACCAACACCGGGGACAACGACACGAGCGTCGGGGAGCGCCGGGCCGCCGAGTACGTCGCGGAGAAGCTCGCCGAGGTCGGCGTCGAGGCGGAACTCATCGAGTCGGCGCCGGGCCGCGCCAACCTGGTCGCCCGGATCCCCGGCACCGACCCGGGCCGGGACGCGCTGCTCGTGCACGGCCACCTCGACGTGGTGCCCGCCGACCCCGAGGAGTGGTCGGTGCACCCGTTCTCCGGTGAGATCCGCGACGGCTACCTGTGGGGCCGTGGCGCCATCGACATGAAGGACTTCGACGCCATGGTGCTGGCCGTGGTGCGCGGCTGGCAGCGCGCCGGGATCCGCCCGTCCCGCGACGTCGTGCTCGCCTTCACCGCCGACGAGGAGGCCGGCAGCGACTACGGCGCGCACTTCCTCGCCCAGCGGCACCGGCACCTCTTCGAGGGCTGCACCGAGGCGATCGGCGAGGTCGGCGGCTTCTCCTACTCCGTCGACGAGCAGCGGCGGCTCTACCTCATCGAGACCGCCGAGAAGGGCATCGACTGGCTGCGCCTGCACGCCAAGGGCCGCCCCGGCCACGGCTCGATGGTGCACGACGACAACGCCGTCACCGCGCTCGCCGAGGCGGTCGCCCGGATCGGCGGGCACCGCTTCCCGGTCGTCATGACCGACACGGTGCGGGCGTTCCTGGCCGAGGTCTCCGACGTCCTCGGCATCGACATCGACCCGGACGACCCGGAGACGGCGATCGGCAAGCTCGGGCCGATCGCCAACATCATCGGCGCGACCATCCGCAACACCGCCAACCCGACCCGGCTGACCGCCGGCTACAAGGACAACGTCATCCCGGGCCGGGCCACCGCCACCATCGACTGCCGGAGCCTGCCGGGGCAGAGCGAGGTGCTGGAGCGGCAGCTGCGCGAGCTGGTCGGGCCGGACATCGCCATCGAGTACATCCAGCGCCAGCCCGCCCTGGAGACCACCTTCGACGGCGACCTCGTCGAGGCCATGTCCGCCGCGCTGCGCGCCGAGGACCCGGGGGCCCGGCCGGTGCCGTACATGCTCTCCGGCGGCACCGACGCCAAGGCGTTCTCCCAGCTCGGCATCCGCTGCTTCGGCTTCGCGCCGCTGCGCCT
The DNA here is from genome assembly GCF_009671205.1 of Micromonospora terminaliae. Lineage (NCBI taxonomy): Bacteria > Bacillati > Actinomycetota > Actinomycetes > Micromonosporales > Micromonosporaceae > Micromonospora > Micromonospora terminaliae. Next base: position 1,505,600 of record NZ_CP045309.1, read on the forward strand.
GCCCGCCGACCTCAATTTCTCCGGCCTGTTCCATGGCATCGACGAGCGGGTTCCCCTGGACGGACTACAGTTCGGCGTGCGGGTTCTCGACCGCTTTCTCCGCAGCTGCTGACGGTGCCCCCGCGCCGCCGGCCGGCGCGGAACCTCCCCATCGCGAAGGGACTGCCTCACATGACCGACCAGCACGGTGAGCTGGACGCCGCCCTCGAGCGGGTGATCGACGCCGCCCGCGCGCACCTGGCCGCCGTCCGCGCCGCCCAGGGCCGGATCGACGACGACGCCGTCTGGCAGGCGTACGTCACTTTGAACAATGCCTCGTTCGCCTACGACGAGCAGCTGCTCGACGCGTTCGGCGAGGTGACACCCTGGGACGTCGAGTCGATCGACCCGGACGAGGCCGACGAGCGCTTCGGCGGGGCCGAGGGCGTCGAGGCGACCGACCCGCACCCGCGGGTGATCTCGGTGCGGCAGCGGCGGGACTACCGGGTGCCGAGCGTCTCCGCGCTGATCCGCGCGGCCGAGGCGGCCCGCCGCGAGGGCACCCCGGAGGAGGACGAGCCGGCCGCGGTCGAGGGGGTCGGCGAGGCCGTGCTGGAGCTGCTGCAGAGCGGTGACGGCTCGCTCTCCGCGCTGGACGTGCCCGAGCTGGAGCCGCTCGACGGCGTGGTCATGGTCAGCGAGGTCGGCACCCCGGTCGACCTGGAGTCGTTCGACGACGACGACCCGGTGGGGCCGTTCCAGCCGGCCGCCGACGACCGGCTCGTCGGCCGGCTCGACGAGCACCCGTTCCTGGAGCTCGACGAGGAACACGACCACGCCCACTAGCCGGCGAGGCCCCGGGGCCGCCCACGTGGTGGCCCCGGGGACCGTGCGGCCCGGGCGCCGTCAGTAGGAAAGACCCGGCTGCGGCTGGTTGACCCGCCGACGGCGCAGCATGACCTGCCGCGTGCCGTCCCGGTACAGCCGCACCCGGGCCAACTCCCAGCCGGAGAACTCCGCCTGGATCGCCAGCTGCGCCGCGGCGGTCAACCGATCGACATTCGAAGGCAACCGCAGCGGCGCGTATTCGTAGTCCATGGCCTCTATGCTGCCCAGCCCGGCAGCCCACCGCCACCCCCTGACGGTGACCCGCGTCGCCCTCTTCGCCGCCCCGGGCCCGGCCGGTCGGGCTCAGCCGTCCCGTTCCGGGTAGCCGACCGGCACCGCCGCGACGTCGTCCAGCGCGGTGACGATCTCCTCCGGCAGGGTCATCCGCTCCACCTGGAGCGCGCCGAGGAGCTGCCCCACGGTGCGGGCGCCGAGGATCGGCGCGGTCACCCCGGGCCGGTCCCGGACCCAGGCCAGCGCCACCTCCAGCGGCGACACGCCCAGGCCGCCGGCCGCGATGGCGACCGCCTCCACGATGCTGGAGCAGCGCGGCTCCAGGTAGGTGGCGACGAAGCGCTCGAAGTGCGGCGACACGGCCCGGGAGTCCGCCGGGCGGCCGTTGCGGTACTTGCCGGTGAGCACCCCGCGGCCCAGCGGCGACCAGGGCAGCACGCCCAGCCCCATGGCCTCGCAGGCGGGCAGCACCTCGCGCTCCACGCCCCGCTCCAGCAGCGAGTACTCGACCTGGGCGGCGACCACGGGGGCCCGCCCCGGCCACGCGGCCTGCCAGGCGGCGGCGCGGGCGGTCTGCCAGCCGGCGAAGTTCGACACCCCGACGTACCGGGCCTTGCCGCTGGACACCGCGTGGTCGAGCGCGGAGAGAGTCTCCTCCAGCGGGGTGTGCGGGTCGTACCCGTGCACCTGCCACAGGTCGACGTGGTCGGTGCCGAGCCGGCGCAGCGACGCCTCCAGGGTTTGCAGCAGGTGCCCCCGGGAGCCGTCCCGGCGGCGGCCGCTGCCCGGCCGCAGCCCCGCCTTCGTGGCGATGAGCAGGTCGTCGCGGGGCACCAGGCTGCCCAGCAGGGAGCCGATCACCGACTCCGCGTCGCCGTCGGCGTACACGTCGGCGGTGTCCACGAGGTTGCCGCCCGCGTCGAGGTAACTCTTCAGCTGGGCGGCCGCGTCGTCGGCATCGGTGTCCCGTCCCCAGGTCATGGTGCCGAGCGCGAGCCGCGAAACCGCCAGCCCGCTTCGGCCGAGCGGTCGCTGTTGCATGGGTGAACCTTATTTCGAACCCGGCTTCACGGATATCCTCGCCGCAGTCAACTTCCCGCGCGACCTCCCGCGGGTGTGACGTGTTCGAGGGTGAGCCGGTGGTCCGCGCGGCCACGGGCATTGCGTAACCTGATGCGACCTGTGGTGCGGATGGTGGGAGGACCAGTGCGACTCGGGCTCAGCCTCGGATACCAGACGGCGTGGAGCACGCCGGCCGACCACCTGGCGCTGGCCCAGGAGGCGGATCGGCTCGGCTACTCGGTGGTGTGGGCGGCGGAGGCCTACGGCTCCGACTCGCCGAGCATGCTGGCCTGGATGGCCGGCCAGACCGAGCGGATCGACGTGGGCGCCGCGGTGATGCAGATCCCCGCCCGCACCCCGGCCATGACCGCGATGACGGCGGCGACCATCGACGCTCTCTCCGGCGGCCGGTTCCGGCTCGGCCTGGGCGTCTCCGGCCCGCAGGTCTCCGAGGGCTGGCACGGCGTCCGCTTCGCCAAGCCCCTGGCCCGCACCCGGGAGTACGTCGACATCGTGAAGCTGGCCGTGGCCCGCAAGGAGGTCGCGTACGACGGCGAGCACTACACGCTGCCGCTGCCGGACGGCCCCGGCAAGGCCCTGCGGCTGGGCTTCCACCCGCCGCGCGAGCACATCCCGATCTACCTGGCCGCCGTCGGCCCGAAGAACCTCGAGCTGGCCGGCGAGATCGCCGACGGCTGGCTCGCCGTCTTCTACGCCCCCGAGTTCGCCGAAGAGCAGCTCGCCTCGGTGCGGGCCGGCCGGGCGAAGGCCGGCAAGGAGCTGGCCGGCTTCGACGTCGTCCCGTCGGTGCCCGTGGTGGTCGGCGACGACATCGCCACCTGCGCCGAGCTGGTCCGCTGGTACGCCGCCCTCTACGTCGGCGGCATGGGCAGCCGGCAGCAGAACTTCTACAACCAGCTCGCCACCCGGATGGGCTACGGCGACGCCGCCCGCGAGGTGCAGGACCTCTACCTGGCCAAACGGCAGCGCGACGCGGCCGCCGCGGTGCCCATGGAGTTCATCGACCGCACCTCGCTGCTCGGCCCGAAGGAGCGCATCGCCGAGCGGATGCGGGAGTACGCCGCTGCCGGTGTCACCACCCTGTCGGTGACGCTCTTCGTGGCCGACCGGGACAGCGGCGTGCAGACCCTGCGGACCGTCGCCGAGGCGCTGGAGCTCTCCGGAGTCGGCGAGTGACCTGGGTCGAGGCCATCGTCCTGGGCATCGTCCAGGGGCTCACGGAGTTCCTGCCGGTCTCGTCCTCCGGGCACCTGCGGATCACCTCGGCGATCTTCTTCGGCCGGGACGCCGGAGCGTCGTTCACCGCGGTGACCCAGCTGGGCACCGAGGCGGCCGTGCTCATCTTCTTCTTCAAGGACATCTGGCGGATCGTGCGCACCTGGTGCCTCGGTCTGGTCGACCGCTCGGTGCGCTCCAGCCTCGACTACCGCATGGGCTGGTACGTCATCGTCGGCACCATCCCGATCGGCATCTTCGGGCTGCTGTTCAAGGACCAGATCCGCACCGCCGGGCGGAACCTGTGGCTGATCTCGTTCACGCTGATCTTCTTCGGCCTGGTGCTGGCCTTCGCCGAGTACTGGGGGCGGCAGACCCGCACGCTGGAGAACTTCCGGATGCGCGACGGCGTCATCATGGGCTTCGCCCAGGCCGCGGCGCTGATCCCGGGTGTCTCCCGCTCCGGCGGGACGCTCACCGCCGGCCTGCTGCTCAACCTCACCCGCGAGACGGCGGCACGCTACTCGTTCCTGCTGGCCATCCCGGCCGTGGTGATCTCCGGCGTGTTCAGCATCCCGGACGTGTTCGAGCCGTCCGCGCCGGGCACCGCCGCGCCGAGCGTCGCGCAGATGGTCGTCGCCACGGTGATCGCGTTCGCCATCGGGTACGCGGCCATCGCCTGGCTGCTGCGCTACGTCGCGCACCACACCCTGTACCTGTTCGTCCTCTACCGGGTGGCGCTCGGTTCCCTGGTCCTCTGCCTGCTCCTCACCGGCACGATCAACGCCACCTGAGCTGATCCGGATACGCCGCTGGCCGGCACCCCGTTGTTCGGGGTGCCGGCCAGCGGCTTGTTGCTTGGGTCAGCTGTTCCAGTGCTGGTGGACGATGTCGGTGGCCTGCTGCTCCCACTGGGCGTAGGCGTCGGGGTAGGCCGAGACCTGCACGGTCTGGGCGGCCTCGGTCAGCGGCATGTCCTGCCAGCCGTCGACCTGCTTCAGGCCCTTCTCGAACGCCAGGGTGGCGTACTCGGGGTCGGTGATCTGCTCCGGCGTGCCCCAACCACTGGACGGGCGCTGCTGGAACAGGCCCAGCGAGTCGTGGTCGTTGGCGTCACCGAGGTGGCCCAGGTTCTCCAGCTTCGACTCCTGCAGCGACGTGGCGATCGAGATGACCGCCGCCCGCTCCGGCAGACCGGCCTTCTTCGTCGCGGCGATGATCGCCTTGGCGTTGGCCAGCTGCTCGTCGTTCAGGTCGATCTTCGACTGCGCGCCCTGCACGGTCGCCACCGCGACCGGCTTGCTGTCGTGCATCGGCTCCGCCGCGTGGGCGGCGACCGGACCGGCGAAGATCCCACCGGTGAAAGCCAGACCAGCAATACCCAGCACGCTCTTGCGCAGCATCGTGTTCATGAGAAAGCTCCTCGGGGGTTGGCGCACACGCCGATGGGGGTCGGCTGCGCGCAAGCACCACGTCAGGCGCTCAAAGGAAAGTCTTGGGGGATCATCGGCGCGCGGGGCAAAGGCCGCTTCGCAGCGCCGGGACCATGTACAACGACCGGCGGCCCACCATCATTCCGGGACCGGCACACCCACCTGCGGCGAGCGGGTCCGGGGGGCCGGCCACCCCGACCCGCGGGGCGCCTTCCTCGGTCGTGCACCGGGTATAACGACCCCCGGCCGCCGGCCATTCCGGCGCCGGGATGCCGCCAGTCACGGCCGCGATCCGGACATTCACCCCACACCGCGCGATGGTCGTCGCCCCGGCTGCAGATCTTGGACAGTTACCGTTCGCTGCTAACAGCAACTGTCCAAGATCTCGACGGGGCGGGCGGGAGAGCCGCACGCGCGAGGCCCGGTCCGGGGGTCAGTGGAACACCATGGGTTTATCCGGGCCTCGGAGACACCCATAGCGCTGCACTCACCGCCGTCCACCACAGCGCAAATCGGCCATCCATCCCAGACCAAGAGTGACGTGTGCGCGGCCACCAACGTGATGACGTGAACGGACCGCCGCGGCCGCCATCAGATCGTGTCCTCTCGGATGCCTGTCGACCTGACGTCGACAACGACTCAACAGCGAGCGCGCGGGCAAGCGGAAAACGGCTACCCAGCCCCTCGCCCCACCCAGCCCCTCGCCCCACCCAGCCCCTCGCCCCACCCAGCCCCTCGCCCCACCCAGCCCCTCGCCCACCCAGCCCGTCGCCCGCCAGGCTCGCTCGCCTTGCTCTGCAGCCACGGAAGCAACACCTGCGCGCCGCGGGCGCTGCGTCGGTGGCTGCAGAGCAAGAGCGGCCGCGAAGAGGGGCGCGGCGCAGGGCAACAGCGCCCGATGCGCAGCGGGAAGGGGCGCAGACAACAGCGCCGGCCGCCTGGTGCGCAGGGGGAAGGGGCGCAGACAACGGCGCCGCCCGCCTGATGTGCAGCGGGAGGGGGCGCAGGCAACGGTGCCGCCGGCCTGATATGCAGCGGGATGGGGCGTAGACAACAGCGCCGCCCGCCCCCGGAGGGGACGGACGGCGCTGAAGGGGTGTCGGTGTGCAGGTCGCCTCTCGGCGAGTGGCGCGACGCGGCTCCAGCCGGACGGTATTCCGCGAAGGCAATTTAGGTGAGGCCCGGGGACACTGGGCACACCGACGCTCTGCACAACGGCCCGACCGGCTCCGCTGTTCCGGGCCGAGGCGTGTCCGCCGTCACAACCCCGCCGCGATACCGCCACATGCCGTGGTGCAGTCGATCAAGAGGTGGGGAGCGCCTAGGGTGGTCTGCGTGGCGACCCTCCTGCTTCTGCGACACGGCCGGACCACCGCGAACGCCGACGGTGGCCTGGCCGGCCGGCAACCGGTCGAGCTCGACGAGACCGGGCGCGCCCAGGCCGCGGCGGTCGGCGAACGGCTCAAGGGGCTGCCCCTCGCGGCGGTGGTGACCAGCCCGCTGATCCGGTGCCGGCAGACCCTGGAGCTGGCCCTGCCCGCCGCCGAGCCGGTGGTCGAGGAGGGTCTGATCGAGTGCGGCTACGGCGCCTGGGAGGGGCAGCCGCTGAAGAAGTTGGCCAAGGAGCCGCTCTGGCCGGTGGTGCAGCAGCACCCGAGCGCCGCCGTCTTCCCGGAGGGGGAGTCCATGGCGGCCATGTCGGCTCGGGCGGTCGCCGCGGTGCGCGCCTGGGACGCTCGGGTCAGCGCCGAGCACGGACCCGAGGCGGTCTGGCTGGCGTGCAGCCACGGCGATGTGATCAAGGCGATCGTGGCCGACGCGCTGGGCGTACACCTGGATCTTTTTCAGCGGATCGTGGCCGACCCGGCGTCGGTGACCGCGATCCGCTACACGCCGCTGCGGCCCTTCCTGGTCCGGCTCAACGACACCGGCGGCGACCTCGCCGGGCTGGTCCCGCCGCCGCGCAAGCGGCGCCGGCGGGCGACCCGGGCGACCGACTCGGACGCGGCGGTGGGTGGCGGCGCGGGGGCGACCCGGTGAGCCGCCGCGCCACGCCCGGCACCGGCGGGGCCGGGCCCTGGCGTTTCGCCCTGGGCGGATTCGGCGTCGGTGCGCTGCGCGACGGTTCCGCGCGCCGGATAGGGTCGTGGGTATGACCCACCAGGTGCACGCCTTCGAGCCGCCGGAGCGGTTCGTCGCCGGAACCGTCGGCCCGCCGGGGGAGCGCACGTTCTTCCTCCAGGCGCGCGGCGGAGGCCGGCTGGTCAGCGTCGCGCTGGAGAAGGTCCAGGTGTCCCTGCTCGCCGAGAAGCTGGAGGAGCTGCTCTCCGAGGCGCAGCGCCGGTTCGGCGTCGAGCTTCCCGAGGCCGCCCCGGTGACCGGCGACAACGACCCCCTCGACACCCCGGTCGACGAGGAGTTCCGGGTCGGCACCCTGGGCCTGGCCTTCGACGTCGACTCCGCGACCGTGGTGATCGAGGCGATCGCCGCCGGTGAGACGGAGGTCGAGGTCGAGCTGGGCGACGCGGACGACGACGCCGACGAGGACCCGGACGAGCCGGACGACGACCTCGACCGGCTCCGGGTCCGGTTGACCCCCGAGGCGACCCGCGCGTTCATCGAGCGGGCCCGCCGGGTGGTCAACGCGGGCCGCCCGCCCTGCCCGCTCTGCGGCCAGCCGCTCGACCCCGCCGGTCACCTCTGCCCCCGGCACAACGGCTACCACCGGTGACCTCGTCCGAACTTCAGCCCCGACAGGACGGCACCGCCTCGCTGCGACTGCTCAGCGACGGTGAACTCACCCTGGAGGGGCGGCTGGTCGACGCCTCCAACACCACCCTGCGCGGCATCCTCACCCTCGGCGGGGCGACCGCGCGCTGCGTCTACAAGCCGGTCCGCGGCGAGCGCCCGCTCTGGGACTTCCCGGACGGGACGCTCGCCGGCCGGGAGGTCTCGGCCTACCTGGTCTCCCGGGCCACCGGCTGGGACCTGGTGCCGCCGACCGTGCTGCGGGACGGGCCGTTCGGGCCCGGCTCCTGCCAGCTCTGGATCGACGAGCCGGAGGACGCCGAGCCGCTGGTCGGCTTCGTGCCGGCCGAGGCGGTGCCGCCGCGCTGGTTCCCGGTCGCCGCGGCGCGCGACGACGACGGGGCCGCGTACGCGCTGGCGCACGCCGACGATCCGCGCCTGGCCCGGCTGGCCGTCCTCGACGCTGTGATCAACAACGCCGACCGCAAGGGCGGCCACGTGCTCGTCGGCCCCGACGACCGGATCTACGGGGTGGACCACGGGGTCTGCTTCCACGTCGAGGAGAAGCTGCGCACGGTGCTCTGGGGCTGGGCCGGCCGGCAGCTCCCGCCGGACGCCGTGGAGATGCTCGACGGCCTGGCCGGGCAGCTCACCGGTGCGCTCGGCCACGAGCTGGCCGACCACCTCACCATCAGCGAGGTCGCCGAGGTGGCGGCCCGGGTGGACCGGCTGCGCGAGACCGGGCGGTTCCCGCTGCCCCCGGAGGAGTGGCCGGCCATGCCCTGGCCGCCCATGTGAGCTGCTGTCGCGTTGATCACCCGAGGCGCGCCACCCGAGGCCCTGACGGATCGTTAGGCTGGCAATCATGGAGTCTTGGGCGGGACATGAGGTGCCACGGCTGCCGGGCGAGGGCACGCCACTGAGGTTGTACGACTCGGCGCGGCAAGGCCTCCATCCCAGTCAGCCCGACGGCGCGGCAAGCATGTACGTCTGCGGCATCACCCCGTACGACGCGACCCACCTGGGCCACGCCGCCACCATGATCACGTTCGACCTGGTGCAGCGGATGTGGCGGGACGCCGGCCTGACCGTGCGCTACGTGCAGAACGTCACCGACATCGACGACCCGCTGCTGGAGCGGGCCGAGCGCGACGGCGAGGACTGGAAGGTCCTGGCCATGCGCGAGACCGCCCTGTTCCGCGAGGACATGGAGGCGCTGCGGATCATCCCGCCGGAGCACTACGTGGGCGCGGTCGAGTCGATCCCGGACATCGCCGAGAAGGTCCTCGTCCTGCTCAAGGACGGCGCGGCCTACCGGCTCGACGACGGCACCGGCGACGTCTACTTCGACGTGGCGGCCGCACCCGCGTTCGGCTACGAGTCCAACCTGAGCCGCGAGCAGATGCTGGAGATCTTCCCGGAGCGCGGCGGCGACCCGGACCGGGCCGGCAAGCGCGACCCGCTCGACCCGCTGCTGTGGCGCGGCGCCCGCGAGGGCGAGCCGTCCTGGCCGGGCGGTGAGCTGGGCGCCGGCCGCCCCGGCTGGCACATCGAGTGCGCGGTCATCGCGCTCAACCTGCTCGGCGACCGGATCGCCGTGCAGGGTGGCGGCAACGACCTGCTCTTCCCGCACCACGAGTGTTCGGCGGCGCACGCCGAGCGGCTGACCGGCCAGGCGCCGTTCGCCGACCACTACGTGCACGCCGGCATGATCGGCATGGACGGCGAGAAGATGTCGAAGTCCCGGGGCAACCTGGTCTTCGTCTCGCGGCTGCGGGCCGACCACGTCGACCCGATGGCCGTGCGGCTGGCGCTGCTCAGCGGCCACTACCGCAGCGACCGCTCGTGGACCGACGAGCTGCTCACCGAGGCGCAGGAGCGACTGGCCCGCTGGCGCCGGGCCGCCGCCGCGCCGGCCGGCCCGTCCGGCCACGAGCTCCTGGCCGGGGTACGCGCCCGCCTCGCCGACGACCTCGACACTCCCGGCGCCCTGGCGGTCGTGGACGAGTGGGTGGCTCAGACGCTCGCCGGGGTGGCCGACGACGCCGAGGCGCCGAAGCTCTTCGCCGACACGGTCGACGCCCTCCTCGGCATCCGCCTGTAACCCCTCACCCGCTCGGCCACCCGCCGGGCGATCATGGAGTTGTGGCGGTCATCCTGCCCGGTTCGCGGCTCTCGTCCACCACCACAAGTCCATGATCGGCTGGTTCGAGCGGTCAGCCGAGGACGAGGCCGGGGTCCGGGTCGGGCTCCGCCTGCGGGGCGGGGATCCGGTACTCCTCGGTGAGCGTGGTCATCGGGCCGGGCCAGGTGGCGTGGGCGACCTCGATCGGCTTGCGCTGGGCGTCGTAGGCGACGTGCAGGAGGTGCAGCACCGGGGTGTCCGGCCGGATCTGAAGGATCTCGGCCTCCTCCCGGCTGGGCTGGCGGGCGCTGATCGTGTCGGTCGCCGTGACGTACCGGCGGCCGGTGGCCTCCTCGGCCTCCTGGTAGAGCGGGCGGCCGAACGCCTCGGCCCGTTCCAGCGAGGTGCCGGCGGTGTCGGCGGGCAGGAACCAGGAGGCGCCCACCTCGACGGGGGAGTCGTCGGTGCGGACCAGGTGCCGCCGGCAGAGCAGTTCGGTGCCGTCGGCCACCCCGAACGCGTCGGCCACCTCGGGCGGGGCGGGCGCGCGGCCCACCGAGACGAGCTGCTGCCGGTACCGGGCGGCCAGGTCGGTGTGGTAGCCGCGGAAGCCGCCGTACCGGCCCCGGGAGAGCCGGTTGAGGCGGCGCCGGGTGCCCCGGACGTACGTACCCGAGCCGGGCTTCGTGATCAGGATGCCCTCGACCCGCAGCTGGTCGACGGCGCGTTGCACGGTCTGCTTGGCGACGCCGAACATCTCGGCGATGGCCGGGATGGACGGCAGCCGCTCGCCCGGCCCCCAGTCGCCGCGGCGGACCTGGGCCTTGAGCTGCGCGGCGATCTGCCGGTGCGGGAACTCGGCCGCGCCGGGATTGATCTGCATGCCCGCCTCCTCATCACAGCTAGGTTCCTAGGATGCCCTAGCCGGGGTGACCTCGCCACCCCGGACACGCGGAAGGCCGGGTCCACGGGGGACCCGGCCTTCGTGGCAGAGCGGCTTACCAGGAGCCGGCGGTGGGGCCGGCGGAGCCGCCCCGGCGGCGCAGGTACTTCTCGAACTCCTGGGCGATCTCGTCCCCGGTCAGCGGGGTGATGCCGGCGTCGCCGACCCGTTCCTCCAGCTCACGCACGTACTCGCCCAGCTCGGCGTCCTGCTCGGCGGCGCTGCGCACCCGCTGCTCCCACTCGGCGGCCTCCTCGGCCAGGTCGGCCATGGGCACCGGCAGGTCGAGCACCTCCTCGACGCGGTGCAGCAGGGCCAGGGTGGCCTTGGGGCAGGGCGGGTTGTTGGCGTAGTGCGGCACGTGCACCCAGAACGACACGGCGTCCACCTCGGCGCGGGTGCACGCGTCGTGCAGCACGCCGACGATGCCGGTCGGCCCGTCGTACCGGGTCGGGGTGAGCTGGTAGCGCTTCGCGGCGTCGGCGTCCGAGGCGCTGCCGCTGATCGGCAGGGGCCGGGTGTACGGCACGTCGGCCAGCAGCGCGCCGAGCAGCACCACCCGCTCGACCTCCAGGCTGTGGCAGATCTCCAGCACCTGCTCACAGAAGGTGCGCCAGCGCATGCTCGGCTCGATGCCCCGGATCAGCACCACGTCCCGCTCGGTGCCCTCGGGGCTGGCCACCATGAAGCGGGTGGTCGGCCACTCGACCCGCCGGGTCTCGCCGTCGGCCATCGTGATGGTCGGCCGGCTCACCTGGAAGTCGTAGAAGTCCTCCGGGTCCAGCTCGGTCACCTGCCGGGCCTGCCAGACCTGCTCCAGGTGCTCCACGGCGGCGGTCGAGGCGTCGGCGGCGTCGTTCCACCCCTCGAAGGCCGCGATGGCGACCGGGGACCGCAGCACCGGCAGTCCGTCGAACTCGGTCACGCCGTCACCCCACCCGTCGCACGGTCGCGTCGCTGTTGTCCTTCACGTCCGCCAGCCTACGTGCCGCCGCGGGACGCGGCCCGTCGGCCGCGCCGGTCGGCCGGCCCGACCAGTCGGGCGAACCGGATGAAAGGTACGCGGTGATCCCGCTGACAGTATGTGGGAAGGCGAGGTTGCGGTGACCCGTCCACGCCGGGCCGCACTAACCTGGCCCTGTGCGGACTTCGTTGCTCGATGTGCTGGCGGACCGGATCCTGATCGCCGACGGGGCGATGGGGACGATGCTGCAGGCGGCCGACCTGACCCTGGACGACTTCGACGGCCTCGAGGGTTGCAACGAGATCCTCAACGTCACGCGGCCGGACGTGGTCCGCGGCGTGCACGAGGCCTACCTGGCGGCCGGCGCGGACTGCGTCGAGACCAACACCTTCGGCGCGAACCTGCCCAACCTGGCCGAGTACGGGATCGCCGAGCGGATCCGCGAGCTGTCCGAGGCCGGCGCGCGGCTCGCCCGGGAGGCCGCCGACGCGTACGCGACGCCGGAGCAGCCGCGGTTCGTGCTCGGCTCGATGGGGCCCGGCACGAAGCTGCCCACTCTCGGGCACGCCGCGTACGCGACGCTGCGGGACGCGTACCAGGAGAACGCCGCCGGCCTCATCGCCGGCGGGGCGGACGCGCTGATCATCGAGACCTGCCAGGACCTGCTCCAGGTCAAGGCCGCCGTGGTCGGCGCGAAGCGGGCCCGCACGGAGCTCGGGCGGGACGTCCCGATCATCTGCCAGGTGGCCGTCGAGACCACCGGCACCATGCTGCTGGGCAGCGAGATCGGTGCGGCGCTGACCGCGATCGAGCCGCTCGGCGTCGACCTGATCGGCCTCAACTGCTCGACCGGCCCGGCCGAGATGGGTGAGCACCTGCGCTACCTGTCCCAGCACTCGCGTATCCCGATCTCGGTGATGCCGAACGCCGGCCTGCCTGTGCTGACCGCCGACGGCGCCTACTTCCCGCTGAGCCCGGCCGAGCTGGCCGACGCGCTGGACCAGTTCGTCACCGACTACGGCGTGGCCCTGGTCGGCGGTTGCTGCGGCACCACCCCGGAGCACATCCGGGTGCTGGTCGAGCGGCTGCGCGGCCGCCGGCCGGTGGCCCGGGAGCCGCGCCCCGAGGCGGGCGTCTCGTCGATCTACCACCACGTGCCGTTCGCGCAGGACGCCAGCATCCTCATGGTGGGGGAGCGTTCCAACGCCAACGGTTCCAAGGCGTTCCGCGAGGCGATGCTCGCCGCCGACTGGCAGGCCTGCGTCGAGATCGCCCGCGGCCAGGCCCGGGACGGTTCGCACCTGCTGGACCTCTGCGTCGACTACGTGGGCCGGGACGGCACGCAGGACATGCGCGAGCTGGCCGGCCGGTTCGCGACCGCGTCCACCCTGCCGATCATGCTGGACTCCACCGAGCCGGCGGTGGTCGAGGCGGGGCTGGAGATGCTCGGCGGCCGCTGCGTCGTCAACTCGGTCAACTTCGAGGACGGCGACGGCCCGGAGTCCCGCTACGCCCGGGTCATGCCGGTGGTCCGGGAGCACGGCGCCGCCGTGGTGGCGCTGCTCATCGACGAGGAGGGCCAGGCCCGCACGCGCGACTGGAAGGTACGCGTGGCGTGCCGGCTCATCGACGACCTGACCGGCCGCTGGGGGCTGCGCCGGGAGGACATCCTCATCGACGCGCTGACCTTCCCGATCGCCACCGGGCAGGAGGAGACCCGCCGCGACGGCATCGAGACGATCGAGGCGATCCGGGAGATCGCCGCCCGCTACCCGGGAATCAACTTCACCCTGGGCATCTCGAACGTCTCCTTCGGCCTGAACCCGGCGGCCCGGCAGGTGCTCAACTCGGTGTTCCTGCACGAGTGCGCGCAGGCGGGCCTCACCTCGGCCATCGTGCACGCCAGCAAGATCCTGCCGATGTCGAAGATCCCCGACGAGCAGCGCGAGATCGCGCTCGACCTCGTCTACGACCGGCGCCGCGAGGGCTACGACCCGGTGCAGCGGTTCATCGAGGTCTTCGAGGGCGTCGACGCCGCCTCGGCGCGGGCCACCCGGGCCGAGGAACTGGCCGCGCTGCCGCTGGACGAGCGGCTCAAGCGGCGGATCATCGACGGCGAGCGCAACGGCCTGGAGGCCGACCTGGACACGGCGATGGCCGAGGGGCGCACGCCGCTGTCCATCATCAACGACCTGCTGCTCGACGGCATGAAGGTGGTCGGTGAGCTGTTCGGCTCCGGCCAGATGCAGCTGCCGTTCGTGCTCCAGTCCGCCGAGGTGATGAAGACCGCGGTGGCCTACCTGGAGCCGCACATGGAGAAGACCGACGACGACGGCAAGGGGCGGATCGTGCTCGCCACCGTGAAGGGCGACGTGCACGACATCGGCAAGAACCTGGTCGACATCATCCTGTCCAACAACGGCTACGACGTCGTCAACATCGGCATCAAGCAGCCGATCAACGCGATCCTCGACGCCGCCGAGGAGCACCGGGCCGACGCCATCGGCATGTCCGGGCTGCTGGTCAAGAGCACGGTCATCATGAAGGAGAACCTGGCCGAGATGGCCGCGCGCGGGGTCGCCGAGCGCTGGCCGGTGCTGCTGGGTGGCGCGGCGCTCACCCGGGCGTACGTGGAGGACGACCTGCGGTCGGTGTTCCCCGGGCAGGTGCACTACGCCCGGGACGCGTTCGAGGGGCTGTCCCTCATGGACCGGGTGATGACGGCCAAGCGGGGCGGCGCGCCGGTGGTCGACCCGGAGCGGGAGGCCGCCCTGGCGGCCCGCCGGGAGCGGCGGGAGCGGCAGCGGGCCCTGGTCCGCGAGGCGCTGCCGGAGCTGGACGACGCGTCGGTCCGCTCCGACGTGGCCGCCGACGTGGAGGTGCCGACGCCGCCGTTCTTCGGCACCCGGGTGGTCAAGGGCATCCCGCTGGCCGACTACGCGGCGCTGCTCGACGAGCGGGCCACCTTCCTGGGGCAGTGGGGGCTGCGCGGCGCCCGGGGCGGCACGGGCCCGTCCTATGAGGAGCTGGTGGAGACCGAGGGCCGGCCGCGGCTGCGCTACTGGCTGGACCGGCTCATCGCCGACCAGATCCTCGAGGCCGCCGTGGTCTACGGCTACTTCCCGGCGTACTCCGAGGGCAACGACCTCGTGGTGCTGGACGAGAACGGGCACTCCGAGCGGGCCCGGTTCTCGTTCCCCCGCCAGCGGCAGGAACGCCGGCTGTGCCTGGCCGACTTCTTCCGCCCGAAGGGCGAGCAGCTGGACGTGGTGGCGTTGCAGCTGGTCACCGTCGGGCAGCCGATCAGCGAGTACACGGCGAAGATGTTCGCCGGCAACGAGTACCGCGACTACCTGGAGGTGCACGGCCTGTCGGTGCAGCTCACCGAGGCGCTGGCCGAGTACTGGCACCGGCGGATCCGCGCCGAGCTGGTCCTGCCCGGCGGGCGTACGGTCGCCGACGAGGACCCGGCGGACGTGGCCGGCCTGCTGCGCACCGACTACCGGGGCTGCCGGTACGCGTTCGGCTACCCGGCCTGCCCCGACCTGGAGGACCGGGCGAAGATCGTGGAGCTGCTCGGCGCGGAGCGGATCAACGTCCAGCTCTCCGAGGAGTTCCAGCTCGTCCCCGAGCAGGCCACCGACGCGATCGTCGTCCACCACCCCGAGGCGAACTACTTCAACGCCAAGTAATCACCGGAGGCGGTCTGGCCCGGGGCTGAGCACCCGGAACACCTGAGCACGCGTCGCGGTAAAGCGGGTGCATCGGCGAGGTGCCGGCCCTAGGTTGCGTGGGGTGGACCTCGCACATCTCGGCGCGCCGGTCGGTCCGATGATCCGTGTCCACGGCGGGTTCGGCAACCGGATGTACCGGCTCGACACCGACCAGGGGTCGTTCGCGGTGAAGGAGTTGAACCTCTCCGATCGCCGTTGGGCCTACCGCGCCGAGGACGTGTTCAGGTTCGAGCGGGCGGCCTTCGCCGCCGGCATCCCGATGCCGGAGCCGATCTCGGCCGGCCAGCACACGCTCGTCCACCGGTGGGTCGAGGGCGAGAAGATGCCCGAGGCGCCCGTGTCGCCGGCGTACGGGTTCGAGATCGGTGAGATTCTCGCGCGGATCCACGCGCTCGACGTCGCGTGGCCCCACGTCTCGATCGGGGACCCGGCGCCACGGGACTGGCCCGACCTCGCCGGGCGGGCGACGGCGACCGGACAGCCGTGGGCCGGCGAACTCAGCTCTCAGGTGCAGACGTTCCTCGCGATCGCCGACTTCGTCGACACCTGTGAACGGCCAGGCCCCGTCGTGTTGACCCACCGGGACATCCAGCCGTGGAACCTGCTCGCTCGGGAGGGGCGGCCGGTGGTGCTCGACTGGGAGCTCTCGGGATTGCTCGACCTGTCCGGTGAGCTCGGCTCGACCGCGCTGAGCCTCGCGAAGGGACCGGGCTTCGACGACATTCGGCCCGCCATCTTCGGTTCGGTCCTCGACGGCTACGTTGCCGGGGGCGGAGCGCTGCCGCCGTGGGGTCCAAGTTGGTTCGTGTTCCTGATCGGCGGCTGGCTGGGGTTCACGAGGTGGAACATCCTCCGCTGCCTCGCCGGTGTCGAGGCGAGCACCGGCCCTGACCTCGCGCTGTCACACCAGTCCGTGCGCAACGGGGTGCGCGGCCTCCCCGAACTGTTCGGCCGGCTTCCCGAGCTCGTCGCGCTGCTCAGGTGACAGGAGCGCCGGGTGGTGAGGTGGCGGGACAGCGCAGCGTGCCGTGATCCCGGCACACTGCTTGCTGTGAGAACGACCGGTTCCGGCAGCAGTGTCAGCCGCCTTCTCTGCATCGGCGCCGTGCTGACCCTGGTGGTTCGGCCCGTGACCTGGGTGCTGACCTTCGGATTCATCGGCCCGTTGTTCGGGTTCTTCGACTACCTCGCGTGGGACGCCTCGCGGAACATCGGACAGCGGCCGGTCATCATCGTCGAGTGGGCGGCCCCGGCCGTCGCTGTAGTGGTGGCGCTCAAGGTGGCCCAGCTCCTCTGGCAGGGATCGGAGCGGGCCGCGAAGGTCGTCCCCGCCCTGGGCCTCGCTTTCCTGGTGGCGACGGCGATCTACCTCATCAGTCTCGTGGTGCTGGCCGTGGTCTCGATGGCGACGGGCGGCACCGCTGGGCTCACGTGGCTCGCGGTGGTGGCCGTCGTGGCGGCTGTGCATCTCTACCTGCTGCGCCTGTCCTGGCGGATCTGGCGGTCCCGCCCGATTGCGGCGCGCGCTGACCGGTTCGGCGGACACCCCGAGGCGGCGGGCCGAGCACCCGGATGAGTGGAGCGCCGCGCTGGAAGCGCGGGGCGCCCTCGCCGCTACGTCGCCGGCGCTTAATGGAGAGGACGATCGTCGGCCTGCCTGGCAGGGTGAGCTGGTGCCGGACATCGATGCCACCGACGGGGAGTACCTCCGCGAGATAGAGCTCCTTGCCAATGACGTCGTCAATCGGGCGCTGGATGAAGGTTGGCTGACCTTCGATACGGATCCTGACGACGCGACACCCCTCCAGCGTGCCGTCAACGCGCTTGGGCGTCAGCTGCGGCAGTACCACTTCGAGGGTGACGGCTGCGTCGATCCGGACGCGCCGCTGGTCGGCCTGGCCGGAGCCCTCCTGGTTCGTCCCACGACCGTGCTCAGCGAGCAGGAGTACGCCGACATCTGCGAGCGGCTGGGCGTCGAGGCACGGCCGCAGGGGTGGGCGTTGTGGCACACCTGGGACCGGAAGGGCCGACCGATCACCATGGTCACCACCAGGATCAGCACCACTGAAGGGATGCTGCTGGTCTGGTCGAAGGGCCGCCACATGGTCCCGGCCAGACCGCCACGTGCCGCGGTGGCAGCCATCGTCAGGGGCTGGCGTGGACCGGCGGTGCGTTCTCCCGGATACGTGGCCGAGACCGGAGTGGCGGAGGCGGCCGGCACCGAAGGAGCGGCTTCTGGGCTGAGCAGCTTCGGCTGATCGGCGCATAGGCTGACGAGAGATCACGTTCTGTCCGACGGCTCAGGAGACGGCGACATGTCCGGCGCGCAGTTGTACGACACCATCGGAGCCACCTACACCGTGACGCGGCGTACCGAGCCGCGGATCGCCGAGCAGCTCTGGGCCGCGCTCGGCGATGCGCGGACGGTCGTGAACGTCGGGGCGGGCACCGGCTCGTACGAGCCCGCCGACCGGGACGTCACCGCGGTGGAGCCGTCGGCGCTCATGCGTGCGCAGCGGCCCGTAGGCGCGGCGCCGTGCGTGGCTGCAGCTGCGGAGAGTCTCCCGTTCGAGGACCAGTCCTTCGACGCGGCGATGGGGTTCGCCACCCTCCATCACTGGCGGGACCCGATCGCGGGTCTGCGCGAGATGCGGCGTGTCGCTCGCCGGGTGGTGGTGTTCACGCACGACACCAGCGACGCCGGCTGGCGTCACCGGTTCTGGCTGACTCGCGACTACCTGCCCGAGGTCGCGGACCTCGTTGCCGGCCGGCCGTCGCTGACCGAGCTGGCCGGTGCGATCGGGGCCCGCGTGGAGCCGGTGCCCGTGCCGTGGGACTGTGTGGACGGCTTCTTCGAGGCGTACTGGCGGCGGCCGGAGGCGTACCTGGACGAGAGCGTGCGTCGTGGGGTGTCGGTCTGGGCCCGGGTGGGGCCGGCGGCCGAGCAGCGGGCGGTGCACCGCCTCCGGGAGGATCTGGCGTCGGGTCGCTGGGCGGAGCGCAACCGCGATCTCGTCGATCTCGACGCGGCCGAGCTGGGTCTACGCCTGATCATCGCCTGAGCCGAGCGGGGCACCGCGCCATCGCCACTCGTGCCGGCGGGGGCGGCCGGGCAGCTCGATCCGGCCGGTGGACCATCGCAGCGCCGCCCACGGGTCCACCCCGGCCAGGTCCCGGGCCGCTTCGGGGAACAGCCGGGCGAGCACCCGGCGGCACGTGTCCCGTGGTGGGTCGATGGCGAGGCCGAGGCCGTGGGCGATGTCGTCGCCGTGCAGCAGGGTCTCCGCGCACCCCATCGCGGCGAAGCCCTCGGGATCGGCTCGGCCGCTGGGGTGGTAGGCCCGCGCGTCGGGTCCGGACGTGCGGAGCGTGGCGGCCAGGATCCGGCCGCCCGCCTCGGCGAACTCCAGTATCTCGGCGGCGGACGCGTCCTTGTCGGCGCTCGCCATGAAGCGCACGTACCGCTTCTCCGGCCGGGCCACGAGCTGGGCGGCGAACGACAGGAGGCAGTCGCCGACGTGCTCGGCGGTGTGCCAGCAGTCCCACTCCACGCTGCCCGCCCGCGCGGACCAGTCCAGGTCGGTCGCCGGTCGCAGGGTGGTGACGACGCTGGACAGCGCCGCGTCGAGATCGTCGGCGGTGACCGCCACGGTGCCTCCAGGTTCGTCGGGCCGGCACGCACCGGCCCCACCACCCTGCCCGGCGGGTACGACGATCTCGCGGGCGGGGATCCTGGAGAGCCGCCGATGCGGCAACTCCCCAGGGTCCGAGCGTCAGTACGCGTACGTGACGGAGATGGTGGCGGCGGGGCAGTTGTTCGCCCAGCTGGTCAGGGCGCTCTTCTCCGCGCTGTCCACGCTGAGCCGCCACCGCACCTTCACGGCGACCCACTCGCCGACGTAGCGGCAGCGGGCGGAGGCGTACGGCGGCAGCCAGGTGGCGGGGTCCTGGTCGCCCTTGGCCTGGTTGACGTTGTCGGTGACCGCGGCCAGCGCACGGGAGTCACCGAGGTCGTTGGCGTACGCCTGGCGGCGGCTGGTGGTCCACGAGCGGGCGCCGGAGTCCCACGCTTCGGCGAGCGGGACCATGTGGTCGATGTCGAGGTCGCCGGTGAGCGTCCAGTAGGCGTTGTCGTAGTAGGAGTACCAGCGGCCGCCGGACAGGGTGCACGTGCCGCTGATCGTGGGCTTGGTGGTGGCCTCGGCGTAGAGGACCTCGTTGCGGGTGTTGCAGCCGTCGCCGTCGGCGTCGATCCAGTGTGGGAAGAGGTCGCGGCTGTAGCCGGTGCGCACCTCGGTGGCGACGGGCAGGCCGGCGACGGCGGTGGTGAGGGATGCGGAGTAGCCGGCGGCCGAGGCGGGCTGGGTGAGGCCGAGGGTGGCGGCCAGGATCGCGGCGAGGCTGATGGCCGTGGCGCGCAGGGTGCGGGTCATGGGACTCCATCCGGATGGGATTGCCAGGTGTTGGCACCCATATAGACAGAGCTGGAAGTAATGGTCTAGATCAAGTTCTGTGAACAGTGGATGACCGGAACCGGACGAACGCCCCGACGAACGCCGGACCGGGCGACAGGCGGTCCCTCAGGTGTGTGGCGGCGGGACCGGGGTAGACGCGGGAGGCAGCGGTGCGACGAGGTGGGAGGTCCGGTGGACTCGTACCCCGCGGTGGAGGACCACGGCCTGATCGGTGACCTGCAGACGGCGGCTCTCGTCACGAAGGACGGCATGCTGGACTGGTTCTGCGCGCCCCGCTTCGACTCGCCGAGCGTCTTCGGCAGCCTGCTGGACCGGCATCGCGGCGGCTTCTTCCAGGTCACGCCGGACGGTGTCGACTACACCAGCAAGCAGCTCTACCTCCCCGGGACACCGATCCTCATCACCCGCTTTCTCAGCACCGACGGAGTCGGCGAGCTGGTGGACTTCATGCCGGTCGCGGGTGACCGGGCCACCAGTCAGCACCGTCTGGTCCGGATGCTGCGGGTCGTGCGCGGCACCATGCGGTTCCGGGTGGACTGCCGGCCCGGGTTCAACTACGGGCGGGACCGGCACGAGCTGGAGAGGCACCCGGACGGCATGATCTTCCGCAGCGCCGGGCTCTCCCTCACGTTGAACGTGGTCCGCTACGCCGACCGGCTCACCGGGATGGCCGAGCGTCGCGAGACCGACGGCGGCGTCTGCGTCGTCGTCACCCTGCGGGAGGGCGAGGCCGGCGGCGTGGTCGTGGAGACCGATTCCCCGCAGCCGCCCCGTCCCTATTCCCCCGAGGAGACGCGTGAGTTGCTGGAACAGACCCGCGACTTCTGGCGGCGCTGGCTCGGTCGCTCCTGCTATCGCGGACGCTGGCGGGAGATGGTCGAGCGGTCGGCCATGACGCTCAAGCTCATGACGTACGCGCCGACCGGCGCGCTGATCGCCGCCCCCACCGCGGGGCTGCCGGAGCGGGTGGGCGGCCAACGCAACTGGGACTACCGCTACACCTGGATCCGGGACGCGTCCTTCTCGGTGCACGCCCTGCTGAGCCTGGGTTTCACCGAGGAGGCCTGGAACTACCTGCAGTGGGTGGAGGACCGGATGCGGGACGCCCGGTCCGGCGGCGTGCCGCTGCAGATCATGTATCGGGTGGACGGCTCACCGGACATAGCCGAGGAGGTGCTGGACCACCTCGAGGGCTACCGGGGCTCCGCGCCGGTGCGCATCGGCAACGGCGCGGCGAATCAACTGCAGCTCGACATCTACGGCGAGATGCTCAATTCGCTGCACCTTGCGTACGACCACGGCCTGGAGGGCTCCCACGCGGGCTGGCGGGATCTTGCCGGGCTGATGGACTGGCTCTGCGCGCACTGGGACCAGCCCGAGGACGGGATCTGGGAGACGCGCGCCGGCCGTCGCGACTTCACCTACGGGCGCCTGATGTCCTGGGTGGCCCTCGACCGTGCCGTCCGGCTGGCCCACCGGCACGGCCGGCCCGGCGACATCGTCCGGTGGACGGAGACCAGAAACCAGATCTACGAGCAGATCATGGCCTCCGGCTACCACCCCGGACGCCGGGCCTTCGTGCAGCACTACGCCACGGACACGCTCGACGCGTCGCTGCTCGCCATGCCCTCGCTCGGCTTCGTGGCGCCCACCGATCCGATGTGGCAGTCGACGCTGCGGGCCATCGACGGCGAGCTGGTCTCCGACAGCCTCGTCTACCGGTACGACCCGGGCGCCACGGCGGACGGCCTCGCCGGCGAGGAGAGCACGTTCACCATGTGCACCTTCTGGTACGTCCAGGCCCTCGCGGAGGCCGGCCGGCTCGACGACGCGCAGCTGACCTTCGAGAAGATGCTCACCTACAGCAGCCAGCTCGGCCTCTACGCCGAGGAGATCACCCCGGCCGGGGAGCAGGCCGGCAACTTCCCGCAGGCGTTCAGCCACCTCTCCCTCATCAGCACCGCGGCGAACCTCGATCGGCTCCTCGACGCCGCCGGCTGACCGGGAAACCCGCTGTGCGACGAGGTCCCGACCGCTACGGTGACCGGAGTGCGGGTTACCGGCCCGTGCCGGGCGGGTAAGCGCCCCCGACCAGCAGTCGGGCCGCGGCCACCGTCCACGGCGGCGCAGCCCGGGAGATGCGGCTGTGACGTCCGAGGACGAGCATGGGGGTACGACGAAAGGGGCGGAGATGACCGACGACATCGCTTCGAAGGTTCCGCCGGACCCGGCCCCCGTGCTGAACCCGCCGGCCGGTCCACCGCCCGTCGGCCCGCCGAGCAGCCTGGACCTGTGGGCCCGGGCGCAGACGCTGCACCGCTGCTTCGGCGACGACGACGGCGAACCGCACATCATGCGCGGCCTGGACTGAGGTCAGGCCACACCGCAGGCGCCCCGCGCGGGGCGCCCGGATCCGCGCGTACCCGTGCGAACAGTGAAGGGACGCCGCCCGGTCAACCGGCGAGCCGGGCCGCCCGGGCGTGCAGGTAGCGCTGCTGGGCCAGGTTCATCGACCGGCGGGCCGCCGCCAGGTAGGCGACCCGGGCCGCATCGGGCTCCCCGGCCAGCTCCAGCAGGTGGGCCCGGGCCGCGTGGCGGCGGTGGTCGTCGGCAACCCGGCGGTCGGCGCCCAGCGCGTCGAGCAGCGCCAGGCCGGCCTGCGGGCCGTCCGCCATGGCCACCGCCACGGCGTGGTTCAGCCGGACCACCGGGTTGTCGTGCAGGGCCAGCAGCATCTCGTAGAGCGCGACGATCTGCGGCCAGTCCGTCGCCTCGACGCTGGGCGCCTCGTCGTGCAGCGCGGCGATCGCCGCTTGGAGCTGGTACGGCCCGACCGCGCCGCGGGGCAGCGTCGCGGCGACCAGCGCCGTCCCCTCGGCGATCCGGCCGGCCCGCCAGCACCGCCGGTCCTGCTCGGCCATCGGCACCAGCGTCCCGTCCGGACCGGCCCGCGCCGGGGTACGCGCGTCGGTGAGCAGCATCAGCGCCAGCAGCCCGGCGACCTCCGGGTCGTCGGTGAGCCGGTGCAGCAACCGGGCCAGCCGGATGGCCTCGGCGCACAGGTCGGGCCGGTGCAGCCGCTCACCGGCGGTGCTCGCGTACCCCTCGTTGAAGATCAGGTAGAGCACGTGCAGCACCGCGTCGAGCCGGGCGGCCCGCTCCGCGCCGGCCGGCGGGGCGAACGGCAGCCCGCTGTCCCGGATGCGCTGCTTGGCCCGGGTGATCCGCCGGGTCATGGTCGCCTCCGGCACCAGGAACGCCCGGGCCACCTCGGCGGTGCTCAGCCCGCCGACCGCGCGCAGGGTCAGCGCGATCTGCCCGGCCGGCGGCAGCGACGGGTGGCAGCACAGGAACAGCAGGACGAGGCTGTCGTCGGCGTCGTCCGGCACGCTGTCCGCGGGCGGCGCCACCCAGCGGCCCGCCTCCCGGGCCACGCCGTCCTCCCGCCGGCGCCGGGCCTGCTCGGCCCGGAGCAGGTCGGTGAGCCGGCGGGACGCCACGGTGATGAGCCACGCCTTCGGGTCCTCCGGCAGCCCGTCGGCGGGCCAGCGGGTCGCCGCCGTGAGCAGCGCCTCCTGGGTGGCGTCCTCGGCGGTGTCGAAGTGCCCGTACCGGCGGACGAGCGCGCCGAGGACCTGCGGCGCCAGGGGGCGCAGCAGGTCCTCGACGCTGCCGGTGGGCACCGGTCAGCCCTGGAGTTCCTCGATGCCGTCCACGACCGGCCGCACGTCGACGTACTCGCCCTCGGCGTCGGGGTTGACGAACCGGGCGGCGATCTCGGTGGCCCGGTCGAAGCTCGCGCACTCGACCATCGTGTAACCGGCCAGCACCTCCTGGGTCTCCGCGTACGGGCCGTCGGTGACCACGGGCGCGCCGGCGCGCAGCCGGACCCGGCGGGCGTGCACCGGCGCGGACAACCCCTGCGCGTCGACGAGTTCCCCGGTCTCGGCCAGCTCCTTGTGGATCGCCTCCATGTGGACGTGCATCGCGGCGAGCTGCTCCGGGCTCATCGGCGGCTGGTCGCCGGGCCGCCCGGCCATGACGTCGTAGTCCCGCTGGCTGCCGTAGAGCATGATCAGGTACTTCACGGGTGTCTCCTCTCGGCCGGCGCCCCGCGGCGCCGCTCACCCGGTACGTCGGAGCCGCGCGGCCGCCCCGGACACAGCCTAGGGCCGGTCAGCCGACCCGGGCCGAGGCGAGCAGCGCGGCGGTGGGCAGTGCCAGGCTGCCGTCGGGCTGCCGGTAGGGGGCGGCGAGCCGGTCGTACTCCCGGCGGACGCGCTCGCGCACGGCCGGCGGCTGCCGCTGCAGCACCAGGCCGATGGCGCTGATGCCGGCCGCCGGGCCGGCCCACCAGTCCTCCGGGTCGGCGCGGTGCGCCCAGGTCAGCGTCACGCACCGGACGTCGGCGAGCCCGGCCGCGGCCAGCAGGCCGGCGAAACCCGCCTCGGTGCGGGGGAAGTCCCGCTCGGGCGGGAGGCGGGGCAGGTCGGCCGGCGTCGCGACGCCGGCGGCGGCGAGGGCCGTACCCCAGAGCCCCTGCAGCGGCGGGTGCGGGACGGGCCAGACGGTCACCGCGACGCGGCCGCCGGGGCGGACCACCCGGCGCAGCTCGGCCACGCCGGCGGCCGGATCACCGACGTGGTTGAGCACGAAGTTCGCCACGGCCGCGTCGAATCCGCCGGTCGGGACCGGCAGGTCCGGCAGCGCCGCGGCGCGGACGTCGGCGCCGGGTGCGTTCCGCCGGGCCGCGTCGAGCATGCTCGGCTCCGCGTCGACCGCCACCACCTCGGCGCCCCGGCCCAGGGCCAGTGCCGCGACGGTGCCCGGGCCGGTGCCCACGTCGATCACCCGCCGTCCGGCCCGCACGCCCGCCGCGTCCAGCAGCGCCTCCGCCGGGTACGCGCAGAGCCGGCCGAAGCTGCGCGCGTACGCCTCGGCGCGGCCCGCCCACCGGGACCGTTCGTGGGCGTCGAAGTCAGTGTCGACCATCGCCGCAGCGTAGCGGTGGCCCGGGGTGCGCGGCGGTCCTACCGTGGCGGGCATGACGACGGTGCTGGTGACACTGGCGGTGGTGGCCGCGGTCGTGGCCGTGATGGTGGGGTTCGTCTCCTGGCGGGACCGGCGGCGGGCCGCTGAGGAGGACCCGGCGGCGGTCCGGGCGGCCAGGGCGGAGCGGCACCGGCGGGCGGCCGAGCGGGAGCACGCGCAGCATGACGGCTGGAACAACGGGGGTCACGGCTTCACCGGCTGACGCCGTCCGGCGCGGCGCGGCGTCCAGCGGCTGCCCGGTGACCCGCATTCACCGCCCTCGGCTGAACGAAGGCCGGCGCGCGCCCGTGATCTCCGGTGGGCATCAACGGCGCACCGCCGGGGTACTGCGTCCACGACAGCGACTCAGCCGGGAGGCAACGGTGGGGGAGAAGGCGGTACGTCGGCGGCCAGGACCGCTCGCCGGGCTGCTGGTGGCGCTGGTGGTGGCGGCCGGCTGCATGGGCGGCGGGCTGGACCAGGGCGAGCCGGAGCAGCCCCGTCCCCGGCAGAGCGGCCGGCCGGCCTCCCCGGGGGCGGACGCGACCCGGGCCGACGGCACCACCAGCGTGGCCGAGTTCAAGCAGGACTTCTCCGACGCCGTCGGCATCGCCGAGCAGTACTGGACGGCGCAGTTCCGCGGCTCCGGCAAGCAGTTCCAGCCCATCCGCCGGGTCGTGCCGTACACGAGGTCGGGCGAGGTGTCGTGCGGCGGCCAGGGACTGCCCCGCAACAACGCGGTCTACTGCTCGGCCGGTGACTTCATCGCCTACGACGTGAACTGGTCGGTGGCGGCCTTCCGCCAGGTCGGCGACGCCTTCCTGTTCTACCTGCTCGGCCACGAGTACGCCCACGGCGTCCAGGTCCGCCTCGGCATCCGCTACAACTTCACCATCCAGCAGGAGCTGCAGGCGGACTGCATGGCCGGGGCGTACATCGGTGACAACGTGCGCTCGGGGACGCTGACGCTGGCCGAGGGCGACCTGGACGAGTTCCGGGAGGGGCTGCTGGCGGTCGGCGACGACCCGGACCAGCCCTGGTTCGCCGAGGGCTCGCACGGCACGGCCGAGCAGCGCAGCGAATCGTTCTTCCGCGGCTACGAGAAGTCCCTGGACGCCTGCGACCTCGGGTGATGCCGCAGGTCACCCTCGCCGGGGACGGTGACCGCCCGGCAGGGCGCGGCTGAGAGGATCGGTGGGTACCCGCACCGAGGGAGGCCCCCGCTGAGCAGCAGACACCCCGCCGCCGTGCTCTTCGACATGGACGGCACCCTGGTCGACAGCGAGAAGCTCTGGGACGTCGCGTTGCAGG
The DNA here is from genome assembly GCF_009671205.1 of Micromonospora terminaliae. NCBI lineage: Bacteria > Bacillati > Actinomycetota > Actinomycetes > Micromonosporales > Micromonosporaceae > Micromonospora > Micromonospora terminaliae. Next base: position 1,531,763 of record NZ_CP045309.1, read on the forward strand.
AGCTCGCGGCCGTCTACGGCGGCACCCTCTCCGAGGCGGCACGCCGGGCGATCATCGGCACCAGCATGGCCGTCTCCATGCGCATCGTGCACGACGACCTGGGCCAGCCGGAGCGGGACCCGCAGGCCAGCGCCGACTGGATCAACGCCCGGATCCTGGAGCTGTTCCGCGACGGGCTGCGCTGGCGGCCGGGAGCGCTGGCCCTGCTGCGCGCGGTCCGCGCCGCGGGCATCCCCACCGCCCTGGTCACCTCCAGCACCCGGCCGCTGGTCGAGGTCGCCCTCGACACGCTGGGCCGGGACAGCTTCGACGCGGTGGTCTGCGGCGACGAGGTGGGCGCGGCCAAGCCGCACCCGGAGCCGTACCTGACCGCGGCGCAGCTGCTCGGTGTGCCGATCGAGCGGTGCGTGGCCATCGAGGACTCGCCGACCGGGGTGGCCAGCGCCCTCGCGGCCGGTGCCGCCGTGCTGGCCGTACCGGCCGAGGTGCCGCTGGCGCCGGTCGACGGCGTACACCAGCTGGAGAGCCTGACCGCGGCGGACCTGGAGCTGCTGTCCGCCCTGCTCGGCGAACGCCCCGCCTGACCGGTCAGCGGGCCTCGCCGAACACCGCCACGGCGATCTGGTAGCTGTCGAACGCGCGGGCGGCGCCCGCGTAGGCGGCCAGGTGGATGAACAGCTCGACGATCTCCTCCCGGGTCACCCCGGAGTGCAGGGCGATCCGCAGCTGCCCGCGCAGCGGCTCGTGAGTGCCCAGCGCCGCGGCGATCGCCACCGACACCAGGCACCGGGAGCGCAGGTCCAGGCCCTCGCGGGGCCACACGTCGCCGAAGGTGTGCTCGGTGGCCAGCCGGCGGAAGTCCGCGCCGGCCGCCGGCTCGCCGGGGCCGAGCGGAAGGGTGAGCGGCTGGCCGAGCAGCCGCTCGGCGTTCTCCAGCGCCCGCGCGTAGGCGTCATCCGGCACGTCCCTCACCCCCGTAACCCGAGTGTGGCAGCGGGCGCGGTGCCGGCGGGAACGGAAACGGCCCCCGCCACACTCCCGTGGCGGGGGCCGTCCTGCGTGCGTCAGTCGTGGGCGATGGCGCCCAGCACGTTGATCCGCGCGGCGCGGATGGCGGGCAGCACCGCGGCGACCACGCCGATGATCGCCGCCAGGACCAGGAAGGTCCCCATCTGGCTCCAGGGCAGGACCAGGTCGGTGATGCCCTCGTCCTTGAGGGCCCGGACCACGGCCGCGCCGAGGCCGGTGCCGACCACGACGCCCAGCAGCGCGCCGAAGATCGAGATCACCACCGCCTCCACGGTGATCATCCGCATGGTCTGGGCCCGACGCAGGCCGATGGCCCGCAGCAGGCCCAGCTCCCGGGTCCGCTCCAGCACCGACAGGGCCAGGGTGTTGATGATGCCCAGCACCGCGATCACGATGGCCAGCGCCAGCAGGATCTGGATCATCCGCAGCGGGGTGTCCAGCTGGCTGGTCTGCTGCTTGATGAACGCGGCCCGGTCCGCGACCGACACCTCGGGGCTGTCGGCGAGCAGCCGTTCGATCTGCGGCTGCACCGCGGCGACCGAGGTGCCCGGGGCGAGCTGCACGAAGCCCTGGATGGGCTGCGGGATGGCGAAGTCGGCGGCCGCCTGCGGCGGCAGCACCACCGGGTTGGTCAGCTGCGAGCTCTCGTAGACGCCGCTGACCGTGTAGGTGCGGGCCTCACCCCGGGACAGCTGCACGGTGACCGTCGAGCCGACCGACAGGTTGCGGGACTTCGCGGTGTCCGAGCTGAGCAGCATCTGGTCCGGGTTCAGCCGGCTGATGTCACCGGCGTTCGCCTTCGCTCCGAAGATCTGCCCCAGCGCGGCCACGTTGCTGGACGCGGCCACCCAGGTCCGCTGGCCGTTCAGCGTGGCCATGTCGCCGTACTCGCCGTCGACCAGCCGCACCCCCGGGATGGCGGCGGCCTTCTCCAGCACCGCCGGGTCGAAGCTCGGCGGGCGGGGGCCGGCCTGGGCGCCGGAGATCACCAGTTCGGCCTTGATGGTGTCCTCCGCCAGGGCGCTGATGCTGCCCTTGGCCGAGTCGAGGATCACCGTCACCCCGGTCACCAGCGCGATGCCGACCATCAGCGCGGCGGCCGTGATCGCCGTGCGGCGAGGGTTGCGGCCGGAGTTCAGCCGGCCCAGCTTGCCGGGCACCGACCAGGCGAACAGCGTGCCCAGCAGGGCGACGACCGGCCGGCTGATCAGCGGGGTGAGCAGCGCCACGCCGATGAACGCGAACAGCACGCCGCCCAGGATGGTGGCCAGGGTGTTGTCGCCGGCGTGGCCGCCGAGCCCGAGGAACAGCAGGCCCGCGCCGATCGCGGTGACCACGGATCCGCCGATGGTCACCTTGGTCAGCGGCCGGTCCGGCGTGGCGACGTCCTGCATGGCGGCGATCGGCGGGATGCGCGAGGCGCGCAGCGCGGGCAGCAGCGCCGCCACCACCGTGATCACCGTGCCCACGGCGAAGGCGCCGATGACCGCCGCCGGGGGCACGCCCAGGCCGGCCAGGGTGAGCCCGCCGGCGAGCTTGCCGAACAGGTACGCCAGCAGCGCGCCGACCCCGATGCCGGCGGCGAGGCCGAGCACCGAGGCGATCAGGCCGACCGCCACGGCCTCCAGCACCACCGAGCCGATGATCTGCCGCCCGCTCGCGCCGATGGCCCGCATGAGCGCCAGCTCGCGGGTGCGCTGCGCCACGATGATCGAGAAGGTGTTGAGGATCAGGAAGGTGCCGACGAGCAGCGCCACCGCGGCGAAGCCGAGCAGGATCTTGTTGAAGAAGGACAGGCCCTCCTTCAGCCCGGCGGACGCGTCGTCCGCGAGCTGCTTGCCGGTCTTCACCTCGTAGTCCGCGCCGAGGGTGCGGGCCACGTCGTCGCGCAGCGCCTCCGGCGTGGTGCCGTCGGCGGCCTTCGCGGTCACGTTGGAGAACACGTCCGGCTTGCCGAGCATCAGCTGCTGGGCCACCGGGGTCGTGAACATCACCTCGTTGACCCCGCCGACCGAGTCCCGGCCGCCGCTGTAGCCGAAGACGCCCACCAGGGTGAACTCCTTCTTCGGCGCCAGGGTCAGTACGCCCACCCGGTCGCCGACCTTCACCTTGGCCGCGTCGGCGAGCGCCGCGTTGACCACGATCTCGTCGTCGGCCCGCGGCGCGCGCCCCTCGCGCAGCTTGAGCAGGTCGCCCTCGCCGAGCCAGTTCTCGCCGAGCTGCGGCGGGCCGAACGAGGTGACCACCTTGCCGTTGCTGCCGATGAGCCGGGCCCCGTCGGCGTTGACCACGCCTTGGACGTCGGTCACGCCCGGCACCGCCTTGACCCGGTCGACGACCGACGCGGGCACCGGGGCGGCCACCTGCTCGCCCTCGACCTCGGACAGGGCGACCTTGGGCTTCGCGGCCACGTTGACGTCGACCTCGGAGAACGCGTCGGCGAAGACCGCGTCGAAGGAACGGCCGAGGGTGTCGGTGAGCACGAACGCGCCGGAGACGAACATGACGCCGAGCACCACCGCGAGGCCGGACAGCAGCAGGCGCACCTTCCGCGCCAGCAGGCTCTTCAGAGTGGCCCGGAACATCAGTTGCCCACCTCGGCCGGCGCGTCGAGCTTCTTCATGGTGTCCAGCACCGTGTCGGCGGTCGGCTCGATCAGCTCGGAGACGATCTGGCCGTCGGCGAGGAAGACCACCCGGTCGGCGTACGCGGCGGCCGTCGGGTCGTGGGTGACCATGACGATGGTCTGGCCGTGCTCCCGGACCGAGTTGCGCAGGAAGTTGAGCACCTCGGCGCCGGAGCGGGAGTCCAGGTTGCCGGTCGGCTCGTCGGCGAAGATCACCTCGGGGCGGGCCACGAGGGCGCGGGCGCACGCCACCCGCTGCTGCTGGCCGCCGGAGAGCTGCGCCGGGCGGTGCCCGAGGCGCTCGCGCAGGCCGACCGTGTCGATCACGGTGTCGTACCAGGCCGGGTCGGGCTTGCGGCCGGCGATGGACAGCGGCAGCAGGATGTTCTCCTGCGCGGTGAGCGTGGGAAGCAGGTTGAACTGCTGGAAGATGAAGCCCACCTTGTCGCGGCGCAGCTTCGTCAGGCCGGCGTCGCCCAGCCCGGTCACCGTGGTGTCACCGATCATGACGGTGCCCCGGGTCACCGAGTCCAGGCCCGCCAGGCAGTGCATGAGCGTCGACTTGCCCGAGCCGGACGGGCCCATGATCGCGGTGAACCGGCCCCGCTCGAACTCGGCGCTCACCCCCCGCAGCGCGATGACCTGCGCCTCGCCGCTGCCGTACACCTTCCACACGTCGCTGGCCCGGGCCGCGGCCTGCGCCTGCTGCCCTACCGTCGCGGTCACGTCATCTACCTCTTCCGTCAGCCTGCTATCCGCAACCGCCCCCGCTGGCCGGTGCGGCAGATCCATCCTCGGCGCCGCCGGGCGCGGATCCGTCCACCCCCGGGCGGAACCGTCGCCGAACTTTCCGTTGGGGTCGCCCCCGAGGCCGACTCAGGGTCATCCCTGACCGGCCGGCGCCGCCGACGCTAGGACCTCACGTCGCGTCATGGTCAACCCCGCCGCGCCGCCGATGGTCACGGTAGGTGACCGGCGCCACCTCACCCGCCGGGGCGGACCAGGCCCGTCTCGTACGCCAGCACCACGGCCTGCACCCGGTCGCGCAGCCCCAGCTTGGTCAGGACGTGCCCGACGTGGGTCTTCACGGTGGTCTCGCTCACCGACAGTTCCCGGGCGATCTCGGCGTTGGACAACCCGCGCGCCACCTGCACGAGCACCTCCCGCTCCCGTTCGGTCAGCGCGTCGAGGGCCTTCGGCGGGGTGGCCGCCGGGTCGGGCAGCACGTCGGCGAAGCGGTCCAGCAGCCGGCGCAGGATCCGCGGGGCCACCACCGCCTCACCGGCCGCCACCGTCCGGATCGCGGTCACCAGGTCCTCGGCCGGAACGTCCTTGGCCAGGAAGCCGCTGGCGCCGGCGCGCAGCGCGCCGACCACGTACTCGTCGAGGTCGAAGGTGGTGAGGATGAGCACCCGCACGGGCAGCCGGGCGTCCACGATCGCCCGGGTGGCCGCGACCCCGTCCATCCGCGGCATCCGGATGTCCATGAGCACCACGTCGGGCAGCAGCCGCCGGGACAGCTCCACCGCCTCCACCCCGTCGCCGGCTTCGGCCACGATGTCCAGGTCGTCCTCGGTGCCCAGCACCATCCGGAAGCCGGTACGCAGCAGCGGCTGGTCGTCGGCCAGCAGGATCCGCACCGGTCGGCCGGCGGTGCTGTCGGTCATCGGTCTCCCTCGTTCGGCCGGGTGCCGGTCACGCCGGGACCGCCCCGGCGGGCTCCAGCGGGATCCGCGCGTACACCCGGAAGCCGCCGCCCGGGCGCGGGCCGGTCCGCAGGATCCCACCGTAGAGGGCGACCCGTTCCCGCATGCCGACCAGCCCGTGACCGATCCGGTCGGCCGCCGGCGCCGGGCCGCGCCCGGTGTCGGTGACCTCCACGGCCAGGAAGCCGTCGGCGAGGGTGAGCCGCACCAGCGCCGTGGCCCGGCCGGCGTGCTTGAGCGCGTTGGTCAGCGCCTCCTGCACGATCCGGTAGACGGTGAGCGCCACCCCGTCCTCCATCGGCCCGGGCGTGCCGTCGACCCGCAGCGTGACCGGTAGCCCGGCCTCGCGGACCTGCTCGACCAGGGCCTCGATGCCGGTCAGCCCCGGCTGCGGGGTCAGCTCGGCGGCCGGTTCGGCGTCGGTACGCAGCACGTCGAGCAGCCGGCGCAGCTCCCGCAGGGTGGCCCGGCCGGTCTCCTCGACGGTGGCCATCGCCTCGTCGGCGGCGTCCGGGTCCCGGCGCAGCACCCGGCGCGCCCCGGTGGCCAGGACGCCCATCACGCTGACGTGGTGGGCCACCACGTCGTGCAGCTCCCGGGCGATCCGGCGCCGCTCGTCGGCCACCGCCTGCTCGGTCAGCGACCGCTGCGTGGCCTCGGCGACGCGGGCGCGCTCCCGCAGCATCCGGGTGGACTGCCGGCGGGCCTGCACGGCGCGGCCCACCGCGTACGCCACCGACGCGGTGAGCAGGTTGTTGAGCACCAGCACCCCGGGGCCCATGGTGAGCACGCCGTCCAGGGGCGCGACCAGGTTCGCCAGCACCACCGGCACCCAGAGCAGCACCGCGGCGAGGCCGGCCTGGCGCAGCGGCCGGTGCGCCGCCATGGTGTAGGTGAGGACGACGAAGGCCAGCCCCTGCGTGGTGGGCGCGTGGTGGAACAGCACCGGCACGGCGAGGGTGGCCACCGCCGCGCCCACCGCCGGCCACGGCGCGGCCCGCCGGATCGCCACCGGGGCGGCGCACAGCACACTCCAGCCCAGCGCCGCCCAGAGCTGCTCGGGCCGCAGCTCCCGCGGTGTCAGCAGCAGGAACGCCGCGTCCACCAGCGCCAGCGCGACGGCCGTGGCGGCGTCCACGGCCAGCGGCCGGTCCCGCGCCCACGCGCGCAGCCGGTTGGTCATGCGTCGACGCTAGCCGCCGCCCGGCGCCGGCCGGTCGTCGCCGATGCCGAACCCGGTCTCCTCCGTGGGGAGGATGCTCACTCGTCCGCGCCGGGCGCGGCCGGCCGGGACCGCGCGTCGGTGAGCGGGTCGGCCGGGCCGGCGACCGGGAACGGCGGCGGGGTGCCGCCGAAGCTCGGGCAGAGCGCCTGGTGGCTGCACCAGTCGCAGAGGCGGCTCGGCCGGGGCCGGAAATCCTGCCGGGCGGTGGCCTGCTCGATGGCCTGCCAGAGCGCCACGATCGTGCGCTCGAAGCGCAGCAGCTCGTCGGCGTCGGGGGAGTAGTCGCACACCTCGGCGTCGCGCAGGTAGAGCAGCCGCAGCACCCGCGGCACCACCCCGCGGGTGCGCCACAGCACCAGCGCGTAGAACTTCAGCTGGAACAGCGCCCGCGCTTCGAACGCCTCCCTCGGGGCGCCGCCGGTCTTGTAGTCGACCACCCGCAGCGCGCCGTCGGGCGCCACGTCGAGACGGTCGAGGTAGCCCCGGATGAGCAGCTCGTCGTCGACCACCGCGGAGATCAGCGCCTCCCGCTCGGCCGGCTCCAGCCGGCGCGGGTCCTCCACCGCGAAGTAGCCCTCCAGCAGCCCCGCCGCCGAGCGGAGGAAGCCGTCGACCGCGGCCGCGTCGCCCTCGGCGAACAGCGTCGCGAGCTCCGGCTGCTCGGTGACCAGCCGGTCCCACTGCGGGGCGACCAGGTCGCCGGCCGACTCCGGGGTGCGGGCCGCCGCCGGCAGGTCGAACAGGCGCTCCAGAACGGCGTGGACCAGCGTGCCCCGCACCTGCTCGACGGTGGGTCGCTCGGGCAGCCGGTCGATGCTGCGGAACCGGTAGAGCAGCGGGCAGGTCTTGAAATCGGCCGCACGCGACGGCGACAGCGACGCCCGCACCGTGGGCGGAGTGGCCGTCGGGTCGGGCTGCGTGTCGATCACCGGTTCCGCCGTCATGCCCGGAAGGTTAGGGCACCGGTGTGACAGGGCCGCCGTCGCCGCACCGGTGCATGATCGGCGCCCTCCTGCGTTCGCCACTGCGGGCTCGCAGACCCGCTCACGTAGCATCGGGCCGGTGAAGCAGCGCACCCGACCGTCGCGCCGGCCCGGGCTGACGCTCGGCCGGGTCTTCGGGGTGCCGCTGCGCGCCGACGCCTCGATGCTGCTGCTCACGGCGGTCGTCACGGTGCTCTACGCCGCGCTGGCCCGCCGCCAGCTCGACCTCGGCCACCTCGGCGGCTACCTGGTCGGCCTGGGCTTCGTCGTCTCCCTGCTCGGCTCGGTCCTGCTGCACGAGCTGGGCCACGCGCTGACCGCCCGGCGCTACGGCATCGGTGTGCGCGGGATCACCCTGGAGCTGCTCGGCGGCTACACCGAGATGGACCGGGACGCCCCCAGCCCCAAGGTCGACCTGCTGGTCTCCCTCGCCGGCCCGGCCGTGTCCGCGGTGCTCGGCGCCGGGGCGGTCGCCGCCACCCTGGCCCTGCCCGCCGGCACCCTCGCCCACCAGCTCGCCTTCCAGCTCGCGGTCAGCAACGTGGTGGTGGCCGTCTTCAACAGCCTGCCCGGGCTGCCCCTGGACGGGGGCCGGGCGCTGCGCGCCGCGGTCTGGGCGGTCACCCGGGACCGGCACCGGGGCACCGAGGTGGCCGGCTGGATCGGCCGGGCCGTGGCGGTCGCCACCGTCGTCCTGGTCGTGGTGCTCACCCTGCGCCGGGCGCTCGCCCCGCTCGCCCTGCCGCTGATGCTGCTGGTCGCCGTGACCCTGTGGCGGGGCGCCGGGCAGTCCATCCGGATGGCCCGGATCGGCCGCCGCCTGCCGCTGGTCGACCTGGCGCGGCTGGCCCGCCCGCTGCTGCCGGTGCCCACGGGCACCCCGCTGGCGGAGGCGCAGCGCCGCCGCGCCGACGGGGGCACACCGGACGCCGCGCTCGCCGTGGTCGACTCCGCCGGCCGCCCGGTCGCCCTGGTCGACCCGGCGCGCGTCGCCGCCGTACCCCCGGAACGGCGGCCGTGGCTCGCGGTGGACGAGGTGGCCCGCGGCCTGGACCGGGTGCCCGCCCTGCCGGTCGGCGCGGACGGCGAGCGGGTGCTGGAGACGGTGCGCACCCACCCGGGCGCGCAGTACGTCGTGACGGCAGGCGAAGATGTGGTCGGCGTGCTGCACATCGCGGATCTCGCCCAGCTCCTCGAACCCAAACGGAAGACGAACACGTGACCGCAGATACCTCCACCGTCCCGGCGCTGCCCCCCGTGCACCGGGGGCCGTTCCGCCCCGGCGACCGGGTCCAGCTGACCGACCCGAAGGGCCGGATGCACACCGTGACGCTGGAGCCCGGCAAGGAGTTCCACACCCACCGGGGGATCCTCAAGCACGACACGCTCATCGGCCTGCCCGACGGCAGCGTGGTCACCACCGCCGGCGGCGGCACCGCCTTCCTGGCCCTGCGGCCGCTGCTGTCCGACTACGTGCTCTCCATGCCGCGCGGCGCCCAGGTGATCTATCCGAAGGACTCGGCGCAGATCGTCGCCATGGGCGACATCTTCCCCGGCGCGAAGGTCCTGGAGGCCGGCGCCGGCTCCGGCGCGCTGTCCTGCTCGCTGCTGCGGGCCGTGGGCACCGACGGCGAGCTGCACTCCTTCGAGGTACGCGACGACTTCGCCCAGATCGCCCGGCGCAACGTCGAGGCGTTCTTCAACGGCCCGCACCCCGCCTGGCGGCTGCACGTCGGTGACGTCGCCGAGTGCACCGAGACCGGTTTCGACCGGATCATCCTGGACATGCTCACCCCGTGGGAGATGCTCGACATGGTCGAGCGCGCCCTCGTCCCCGGCGGCGTGCTGATCGGCTACGTGGCCACCACGCCGCAGCTGTCCGAGCTGGTCGAGGCGCTGCGCGAGCGGGGCGGCTGGACCGAGCCCCGCGCCTGGGAGTCCCTCGTGCGGGACTGGCACGCCGAGGGGCTCGCGGTGCGGCCCGACCACCGCATGATCGCGCACACCGCCTTCCTGGTCTCCGCGCGCAAGCTCGCCCCCGGGGTCACCGCCCCGCCGCGGCGCCGCAAGCCCAGCAAGGGCGCCGAGGCGTACGCCCAGCGCCGGGACGCGCTGCGCGCGGCCGAGGCGGCCCGGCGGACGGCCGCCGAGGGCGAGGAGCCGGATCAGGCGTGACCCCGCGGCGCGGGCGGGTATGAGCGGGCGGATCATGGGTCCCGGCGTGGACGACACCGAGCGGGTGGAGACGGTGGCATGAGCGAGCGGATCGGGGCACGCGGCGCGGACCGCGCCCGCCCCGGCGGTCCGGACCGGCGGCGCGCGGGCCGGGAGGCGGCGGCATGAGCAGGCCCGGCTACGGCAACGGCGACCTGCCCGCCGTCTTCCCCGACTGGTCGCCCTACACCGACCTGGAGTCGGCCGCCCGGGCCTACCTGCGCGACCCCGACATCGCCCTGGACGCCCTGGGCAGGGTGCTGCGCGGCGCCTCCGTGCTCGGCTTCACGCTGGAACGCTTCGTCAACGAGGTCAACGGGGTGTGGCAGGAGGTCGTCGTCTGCGACGGCAGCCGGCTCGTGCTCTGGCACGGCGAGGACGTCCCGCCGGGGGAGGGGCCGCCCGGCTCGATGACCTCCTCGCTGCGGGTGGTGCCGGTCTCCACGGTGACCGAGGTCGGCTGCCGCCGGCGGCTCACCCGCTCCGACACCGGCGAGGTCCGGGTCGACAGCATCGACGTCTACCTGCTGCTCAGCTCGCTGGACGAGGCGCCGCCCAGCGACGAGGTGGTCGGCGCGCCCCGGCACGACGCCCTGCGCTTCGGCAAGACCCTCGACGACGGCGGCGCCGGGCAGATCGCCCGGCTGGAGGAGTTCGCCCGGCTGGTCGCCTCGGTCGTCGGCCGCCCGATGCTCTGACGAGACGCCACGGGCCGGGGACCATCCGGTCCCCGGCCCGCGGCGATCCGTCCGTCAGTCCTCGGCCTCCGGGCCGGCCACCTCCGTGCCGTCGGAGGCGCGCACCACGTGTATGCACTCGCCCGGGCACTCCTTCGCCGAGTCGATCACCTCGAGGCGCAGGTGCTCCGGCACGTCGACCCGGGCGCCCGGCGCCTGCCGCAGCTCGCCGTCGGGCCCCTTGACGTACGCCAGGCCGTCGACGTCGAACTCGAAGACCTCCGGCGCGTACTGCACGCACAGCCCGTCACCCGTGCACAGGTCCTGATCCACCCAGACCTGCAGCTGGTCCGTCGCGACGTCGGTCACGAAGCACCCCCCATGTTCTCCCGTCCCACGCTCCGACGGTACCCGAACGCCCGTACCCGCCCGACGACCAGCCCTTGGCGATCAAGCTTCGGTGACGAGCGCGTTGCGGAGGACCGAATCGGGCTCATAGCGGCTAGTGTTAGCTCAGAACGTTCAAGCCCCCCGGGGAGGTGGGACGTGGCACGCAGCGACGACGCGGACTCGCGCGCCGCACGGTGGGAGAAGGAGGCCCACGATCTCTCCACGCAGGTCGCGTTCCTTCAAGAGGAACTCGCTCTGGTGCGGCGCAAGTTGACCGAAAGCCCCCGACACGTCCGGCAGCTCGAGGAGCGGCTGGCGGCCACCCAGGCGCAGTTGGCGCGGCTGACCGAGAACAACGAACGGCTCGTGAGCACCCTCAAGGAGGCTCGCGCGCAGATCGTGACGCTCAAGGAGGAGATCGACCGCCTCGCCCAGCCGCCGAGCGGCTACGGCGTCTTCCTGGCGAAGCACGACGACGGCACGGTGGACGTGTTCACCGGCGGGCGCAAGCTCCGGGTGGCCGTCTCGCCCTCACTCGAGGTCGACGAGCTGCGCCGGGGCCAGGAGGTCCTGCTCAACGACGCCCTCAACATCGTCGACGCGTTCGGCTACGAGCGGGTCGGCGAGGTCGTGATGCTCAAGGAGGTGCTCGCCGGGCCCGACGGCGCTCCGGGTGACCGGGCGCTCGTGGTCTCGCACTCCGACGAGGAGCGCATCGTGCACCTCGCGGAGACCCTGATCGGCACCGCGATCCGGGCCGGCGACTCGCTCATGATCGAGCCCCGCTCGGCGTACGCGTACGAGCGGATCCCGAAGAGCGAGGTCGAGGAGCTCGTCCTGGAGGAGGTGCCCGACGTCGACTACTCCGACATCGGTGGTCTCCACTCGCAGATCGAGCAGATCCGCGACGCGGTCGAGCTGCCGTTCCTGCACGCCGACCTGTTCCGCGAGCACCAGCTCCGGCCGCCGAAGGGCATCCTGCTCTACGGGCCGCCCGGCTGCGGCAAGACGCTGATCGCCAAGGCGGTGGCCAACTCGCTGGCCAAGAAGATCGCCGAGCGGCGGGGCGAGGAGAAGCACACCAGCTTCTTCCTCAACATCAAGGGCCCCGAGCTGCTCAACAAGTACGTCGGCGAGACCGAGCGGCACATCCGGCTGATCTTCCAGCGGGCGCGGGAGAAGGCCGGCGAGGGCACGCCGGTGATCGTGTTCTTCGACGAGATGGACTCGGTCTTCCGCACCCGCGGCTCCGGTGTCTCCTCGGACGTGGAGAACACCATCGTCCCGCAGCTGCTCAGCGAGATCGACGGCGTGGAGGGCCTGGAGAACGTCATCGTCATCGGCGCCTCCAACCGGGAAGACATGATCGACCCGGCGATCCTGCGCCCCGGCCGGCTCGACGTGAAGATCAAGATCGAGCGGCCGGACGCCGAGGCGGCCAAGGACATCTTCTCCAAGTACATCCTCTCCGGGCTGCCCCTGCACGCCGACGACCTGGCCGAGCACGGCGGCGACCCGCAGGCCACCGTGGCGGCGATGATCGACGCGGTCGTCCTGCGGATGTACTCGGAGACCGAGGAGAACCGCTTCCTCGAGGTCACCTACGCCAACGGCGACAAGGAAGTCCTCTACTTCAAGGACTTCAACTCCGGCGCGATGATCCAGAACATCGTCGACCGGGGCAAGAAGATGGCCATCAAGGAGTTCCTCACCTCCGGGCGCAAGGGGCTCCGGCTCCAGCACCTCCTCGACGCCTGCGTCGACGAGTTCCGCGAGAACGAGGACCTGCCCAACACCACCAACCCCGACGACTGGGCCCGCATCTCCGGCAAGAAGGGCGAGCGGATCGTCTACATCCGCACGCTCGTCTCCGGCGGCAAGGGCGCCGAGGCCGGCCGGTCCATCGAGACCGCCAGCAACACCGGCCAGTACCTGTAGTCCGACGGCACGACGGAGGCCCGTGGCGCACCGCGCCGCGGGCCTCCGCGCGTCCGCGCCCGGCGCCGCCGCGCGCCGCCACACCGGACGCCCCCGGGCCGCCGCGCCACCATCCCGCGTGACGGCGACTACGCTCGACGTGACGGGGGACCGGGACGGGCGAGCGGAGCGGGCAGGTCGATGAGCGTTAGACGGATCATGGGCACCGAGGTCGAGTACGGCATCTCCGTGCCGGGCCAGGCCGGGGCCAACCCGATGGTCACCTCCTCCCAGGTGGTCAACGCCTACGGGGCACGACCGGAACTCAACCGGGGCGGCCGGGCGCGCTGGGACTACGAGGAGGAGTCGCCGCTGCGCGACGCCCGCGGCTTCACCTACTCCGGGGCGGCCTACGACCCGGCCGAGGCGCTCGCCGACGAGGACCTCGGGCTGGCCAACGTCATACTCACCAACGGCGCACGGCTCTACGTCGACCACGCGCACCCCGAATACTCCACGCCCGAGGTGACCAACCCCCTCGACGTGGTGCGCTGGGACAAGGCCGGTGAACGGGTGATGGCCGAGGCGTCCAGGCGGGCCGCCACCATCCCGGGCACCCACCCGATCCACCTCTACAAGAACAACACCGACAACAAGGGCGCCAGCTACGGCGCCCACGAGAACTACCTGATGCGGCGGCAGACCCCGTTCGCCGACATCGTGGCGTACCTGACGCCGTTCTTCGTCACCCGGCAGATCGTCTGCGGCGCCGGCCGGGTCGGCATCGGCCAGGACGGCGGCCAGAGCGGCTTCCAGATCTCCCAGCGCGCCGACTTCTTCGAGGTCGAGGTGGGGCTGGAGACCACCCTGAAGCGGCCCATCATCAACACCCGCGACGAGCCGCACGCGGACGCCGACAAGTACCGCCGGCTGCACGTCATCATCGGCGACGCCAACCTGTCCGAGATCTCCACGTACCTGAAGGTCGGCACCACGGCGCTGATCCTCACCATGATCGAGGAGAAGGCGCTCGGCCCCGACCTGGGCATCGCCGACCCGGTCAGCGAGCTGCGCGCGGTCAGCCACGACCCGGGGCTCAAGCACCTCATGCGGCTGCGCGACGGCCGGAAGCTGACCGCGCTGGACGTGCAGTGGGCGTACCTGGAGCGGGTCCGGTCCTTCGTGGACGACCGCTACGGCAGCGACGCCGACGCGCAGACCACCGACGTGCTCGACCGCTGGGAGAGCGTGCTGGACCGGCTCGGCCGCGACGCCTTCCTCTGCGCCGACGAGCTGGACTGGGTGGCCAAGCTGCGGCTGCTGGAGGGCTACCGGGAGCGGGAGAAGCTCGGCTGGGGCTCACACAAGCTCCAGCTGGTCGACCTGCAGTACTCGGACGTGCGGCCCGAGAAGGGCCTCTACCACCGGCTGGTGCAGCGGGGCTCGATGAAGACCCTGCTGACCGACGAGCAGACCCGCTCGGCCATGACCGAGCCGCCGGAGGACACCCGGGCCTACTTCCGCGGCCGCTGCCTCGCCCAGTACGCCTCCGAGGTCGTCGCCGCGAGCTGGGACTCGGTCATCTTCGACGTGGGCCGGGAGTCGCTGGTCCGGGTGCCGATGATGGAGCCGGAGCGGGGCACCCGCGCCCACGTGGGGCAGCTGTTCGACCGCTGCGAGAGCGCCAAGGACCTGCTGGAGATGCTGACCGGCGGCTGAGCCGCATGCCGGAAAGCCCGTCCCGTGCCGGAACCCGGCGCGCGACGGGCTTTTCGTCGTCGGCGCGAGGTAAGTTGATCGCAGGCGATCGTGGAGGAGGCACACCATGGCGACCCAAGAAGGCGGGCAGACCCAGTCCGGCAAGTCCCACGAGGAGGTCGAGGAGGTCACCGCGCAGGCCAACCCCGAGGTTGCCGAGCGGCACGCCGAGATCACCGAGGACGTCGACGACCTGCTCGACGAAATCGACTCCGTCCTGGAGGAGAACGCAGAAGAGTTCGTGAGGGGGTACGTCCAGAAAGGGGGTCAATGAGGCTTATGTCCGATTTGCCGGAGGCGTCGGACAAGCCCTGCCCCCAGTGCGGCCGGTCGCTGCCCACATCGGCGTTCCACCGCAACCGGCGACGTGCGGACGGCTTGGCGTTCTACTGTAAAACCTGTGCGGCGGCCCGCTCCGAGGCGAGCCGCCGCAAGCGCGGGATCGAGCCGCAAAGGAAGGCCGCCGTGCCGGTGACGGACGGGCTGAAGTGGTGTCCTGACCGCGAGCAGATCAAACCGGTCGAGGACTTCCCTCGCACCACTAACGCGAGTGGACGGCACAGCTATTGCAAGCCCTGCCACAACGCCCGCGGCAGGGAGACGGCTCAGCGATTCTACGGCGGCACCCGTGAATACCACCTGCGGAGGCGCTACGGCGTGGGGGAAGAGGAGTTTCAGGACCTTCTCGCTGAGCAGGGCGGCGTGTGCGCGATCTGCGGCGGCGAAGATCCGCAACACCTGGACCACGATCATCGCACCGGATGGGTGCGCGGGATACTCTGCTTCAACTGCAACGGTGGTCTTGGTCAGTTCAAGGACAGCCCCGAGAGTCTGGCCAGGGCGATCACGTACCTGAGAGGAACCACGTGGCAGCGGGTTTTGATCCATCCGGGCGTCTTCCAGATGTGTTCACCAACGCGGGGACGTCCTCCTTCACCGCGTTCCTGAGCAAGGTGGCTCCTGAAATGCTGCCCGGCCGTCGGCCGCTGCCGCCGGGCATGGCCGCCGACATGGCGCCGCACGCGACGACCATCGTGGCCATCTCGGCCAGCGGTGGTGTGGTCATGGCCGGCGACCGGCGCGCCACGATGGGCAACCTGATCGCCCAGCGGGACATCGAGAAGGTGCACCCGGCCGACGCGTACTCGCTGGTCGGCATCGCCGGCACCGCGGGCATCGGCATCGAGCTGATGCGACTGTTCCAGGTGGAGCTGGAGCACTACGAGAAGATCGAGGGCGCCATGCTCTCGCTCGACGGCAAGGCCAACCGGCTGGCCTCGATGATCCGGGGCAACCTGGGCGCCGCCATGCAGGGCCTCGCCGTGATCCCGCTCTTCGCCGGCTTCGACCTGGCCGCCGCCGACCCGGCTCGGGCCGGGCGGATCTTCAGCTTCGACGTGACGGGCGGCCCCTACGAGGAGACCGGCTACGACGCGATCGGCTCCGGTTCGCTGTTCGCCAAGTCGGCGCTGAAGAAGCGGTTCCGGGCGGGCCTGTCGATCGACGACGCGACCCGGCTGGCCGTCGAGGCGCTCTACGACGCGGCCGACGATGACACCGCGACCGGTGGCCCGGACCTGACCCGCCGGATCTACCCGGTGGTGATGACCGCGACGGCCGAGGGCACGCACCGGCTCACCGACGCCGAGACGGCGGCGATCGCCGAGGGCGTGGTGTCCGGCCGGATGGAGAACCCGGGCGGCTGACCCCGCTCCCACCTGAGTCAGCAGTCCGCAGCACAACGCCCGAAGGAGAACCGCCGCCGTGGCCATGCAGTTCTACGCCTCGCCCGAGCAGATCATGCGCGACCGCTCCGAGCTGGCCCGCAAGGGCATCGCCCGGGGCCGCAGCGCGGTGGTCCTGAGCTACGAGGGCGGGGTGCTCTTCGTCGCGGAGAACCTGTCCAGCACCCTGCACAAGGTCAGTGAGATCTACGACCGGATCGGCTTCGCCGCGGTGGGCCGGTACAACGAGTTCGAGAACCTGCGCCGGGCCGGGGTGCGGATGGCCGACCTGAACGGCCTGAGCTACGACCGGCGGGACGTGACCGGGCTCGGCCTGGCGAACGCGTTCGCGCAGACCCTCGGCGCGATCTTCACGGAGCAGTCGAAGCCGTTCGAGGTGGAGATCTGCGTGGCCGAGGTGGGCGCCACGCCCGAGGACGACGCGCTCTACCGGCTGACCTACGACGGGTCGGTCAACGACGAGCCGGGCCGGATGGCGATGGGCGGTCAGGCCGAGGCGATCACCGGGGTGCTGAAGAACGAGCACCGGCCGGAGATGTCGCTTTCGGAGGCGGTCCGGGCCGCGGTGAAGGCGCTCAGCAGCGTCGGCGGCGAGGGCGGGGCGGCCCGCACGATCGCGGCGAACCAGCTGGAGGTGGCGGTCCTGGACCGGCGCCGGGTGGGGCGGACGTTCCGGCGGATCACCGGGGCGGCCCTGACCGCGCTGCTGGACGGCGACGCGGGTGCGGACGCGGCGCCGGCGCCGGGGCGGGCGAAGACCCCGACGGTGCCGACCGAGGAGGCGAAGAAGCCGACGACGTCGGCGGGCTCGGCGGACCTGGAGGGCCAGTCGCAGGAGGAGCAGCCCGGCGACTGACACCGGCGTGGTGGCGGTATCGCCGCGGGCTGGAAGCCGCCACTCGCCGACCTGGAGTCGATCACCGGCTCAGCGGTGCGGCTTCAGCGGCGTCCACCAGGCGCGGTTGGCCCGGTACCAGTCGACCGTGGCGGCCAGCCCGGCGTCGAGGTCGACCGTCGGGTGCCAGCCCAGCTCACGGCGGGTGGTGGTGGTGTCGAGGGCGTACCGGCGGTCGTGGCCCTTGCGGTCGGCGACCGGCCGGACGCGTTCCCAGCCGGCGCCGCAGGCGGCGAGCAGCCGGCCGGTGAGGTCCCGGTTGGTGAGTTCGTCGCCGCTGCCCAGGTGGTAGATGCCGCCGGCCCGGCCGCGGGTCTGCGCGAGCGCGACGCCGTGGCAGTGGTCGTCGACGTGCAGCCAGTCCCGGACGTTGCCGCCGTCGCCGTAGAGGGGCACGTCGTGCCCGTCGAGCAGGTTGGTGACGAACAGCGGGATGATCTTCTCGGGGTACTGGTAGGGCCCGTAGGTGTTGGCGCCGCGGGTGACCACGACGTCGAGGCCGTGGGTGCGGTGGTAGGCCAGGGCGAGCAGGTCCGCCGCGGCCTTGCTGGCCGAGTACGGGGAACTGGGGTCGAGGGCGGTCTGCTCGGTCCAGGCGCCGGTGGCGATGGAGCCGTACACCTCGTCGGTGGAGACCTGGACGAAGCGGCGCACGCCGTGGCGTAGGGCCGCGTCGAGCAGGATCTGGGTGCCGACCACGTTGGTGGTGACGAAGTCGGCGGCGGCGGCGATGGAGCGGTCCACGTGCGACTCGGCGGCGAAGTGCACGATGGTGTCGTGACCGGCGACGGTGGCGTCGACCAGGGCGGCGTCGCGGATGTCGCCGCGGACGATTCGCAGCCGCGGGTCGGCGCGGACCGGGTCGAGGGCGCCGTCGGTGGCGGCGTAGGTCCAGGCGTCGAGCACGGTGACGGCGCCGGGGGAGAGGTCCGGCTCGGCGCCGGTGAGCAGCCGCCGGACGTACGCCGACCCGATGAAGCCGGCGCCGCCGGTGACGAGGATTCTCACGGCTGGGACCGTACCCGGCGGTGGGATCCGCGGACGCGGGGAATGCCCGGCCCGGTACGGATGAGACCACCGGGTTGAGCGCTGCCCATCCGGGGCTCCGGGCGGCTAATGTCACATCATGGAGCGGCGAATCTTCGGCCTCGAAACCGAGTACGGCGTCACCTGCACCTATCGCGGGCAACGCCGACTGTCCCCCGACGAGGTCGCGCGGTACCTGTTCCGGCGGGTGGTGTCGTGGGGCCGGTCGAGCAACGTGTTCCTGCGCAACGGAGCCCGCCTCTATCTGGACGTGGGCTCGCACCCGGAGTACGCGACGCCGGAGTGCGACTCGGTGACCGACCTGGTGGCCCACGACCGGGCGGGGGAGCGGATCCTGGAGGGGCTGCTCGTCGACGCGGAGAAGCGGCTGCACGACGAGGGCATCGCGGGTGAGATCTACCTGTTCAAGAACAACACCGACTCGGCCGGCAACTCGTACGGCTGCCACGAGAACTACCTGGTGTCCCGGCACGGCGAGTTCGGCCGCCTGGCCGACGTGCTGATCCCGTTCCTGGTCACCCGTCAGTTGATCTGCGGGGCGGGCAAGGTCCTCCAGACGCCGCGCGGAGCGGTCTACTGCCTGTCGCAGCGGGCCGAGCACATCTGGGAGGGCGTCTCCTCGGCGACCACCCGCAGCCGGCCGATCATCAACACGCGGGACGAGCCGCACGCCGACGCCGAGCGCTACCGGCGGCTGCACGTGATCGTCGGCGACTCGAACATGAACGAGGTCACGACGCTGCTGAAGGTCGGGACCGCCGACATCGTGCTGCGGATGATCGAGGCCGGTGTGGTGATGCGGGACCTCACGCTGGAGAACCCGATCCGGGCGATCCGCGAGGTGTCCCACGACATCACCGGCCGGCGGAAGGTGCGGCTGGCCTCCGGCAAGGAGGTCTCGGCGCTGGAGATCCAGCAGGAATACCTGGCGAAGGCGACGGAGTTCGTCGAGCGCCGGGGTGGGGACCAGACCGCGAAGCGGGTGGTGGAGCTCTGGGGCCGCGTGCTGCGGGCCGTGGAGACCGGTGACCTGGACCCGGTGGCCCGCGAGATCGACTGGGTGACGAAGCTGCGGCTGATCGAGCGCTACCAGCGCAAGCACGACCTGCCGCTGTCGCACCCCCGGGTCGCGCAGATGGACCTGGCCTACCACGACCTGCGGCGCGGCCGGGGCCTCTACGGGCTGCTGGAACGGCGCGGCGAGGTCGACCGGGTGGCCACCGACCCGGAGATCTTCGAGGCGAAGGAGACCCCGCCGCAGACCACCCGGGCGCGGCTGCGCGGCGAGTTCATCCGGCACGCCCAGGAGAAGCGGCGGGACTTCACCGTGGACTGGGTGCACCTCAAGCTGAACGACCAGGCCCAGCGCACGGTGCTGTGCAAGGACCCGTTCCGGGCGTACGACGAGCGGGTGGAACGGCTCATCGCGAGCATGTGACCCGGGTTCGGCGGCCGGTGCCGGGGCGCCGGCCGCCGCACCCACGGGTACGCTGGCGTCGCGATGAACACTTCCGAACCTGCCGGCCGCCCCGGCCGCGACACGCCCGCCGGCCGTGACGGCGGCACCGAGAAGCTCAACTGGATCGACCGGCGCCGGGAGAAGATCCGCGCCGAGATCGAGCGCAACCGCCGCGGCGAGTTCACGGTGCCGACCTGGGTGCTGGCGGCGGCGCTGGTGCTGATCGTGGGCGCCTGGCTGGCGCTGATCTTCCTGGCCGGCTGAGGCGCCAGTCGCCGAGCCGGGGCCTTGACGCCTCGCCGCGCACCATGCTCGGGTATGGCCCACGGGTGAACCGGCGGATGTCGCCGCGTGCTCCCGGCCGACGACGAGGGAGCGTGACGTCATCGCACACATCGACCTCGGCCTGGACGAGCAGGCCCACCCCGGCATCAACGGGCTGGCCCGCTACCGCCCCGAGACCGGCGCGCTGCTCCAGGACCTCGCCGACGCACTGCTGCACGCCCCGCATCCCACGCTGAGCCAGGGGGAGCGGGAACTCATCGCCGCGTACGTGTCGGATCTGAACGCCTGCACGTTCTGCTGCGAGTCGCACTCCGCGTTCGCGGCCGCCCAGCTACCGGCGGGGATGCCGCTGGTGCGGCAGGTCCGCGAGGACCTGGACGCGGCGCCGGTTGAGGCGAAGCTACGGGCCCTGCTCCGGATCGCCGGGGCGGTGCAGCGCAGCGGCCGGGAGGTCACCACCGAGCTGGTGGAGGCCGCCCGCGTCGAGGGCGCCACCGACCTGGAGATCCACGACGCGGTGCTGATCGCCGCCGCCTTCTGCATGTTCAACCGCTACGTCGACGGGCTGGGCACGGTGGCACCGGCCGACCCGGCGGGCTACACCCGGGCCGCCGAGCATATCGTCGCGCACGGTTACGCGACGCGCTGACCGGCCTCAGCCGAGGAGGCGGGCCGCGTGCCGGCCGGCGGCGGCCGCGGCCAGGAAGTAGGCGTGGTCGCCGTCGAGGTCGCGCCCCATCGTCGACAGGCCGACCGGGCTGGCCCGCAGCGCCGCGTCCAGGCCGTCGGTGGGCACCGTGACGATCCGGTGCCGCGCGGCGAGCGGGGCCAGCGCGGCGGCCACCTCGGCGGCGAGAGCCGGGTCCAGGCCGTCCGGCACGACCAGCTCCGCGGGGGCCAGGGCCACCCGGCCGTACGCGGTGAGGCTGTGGTGGGAGACGCCACGGTGCCGGGGGCGCGGGTCGGCGTCGGAGAGGCGCAGCGAGCCGACCGGGCGTCCGCCCAGCGTGGCGACCGCGTTGACCGCCTCGCCGACGGCCACTCCGGAGAAGCCCCAGCGGGTGCCGGTGCCGAGGTTGCCGGGGCCCTGGGCGACGATCGCGACGTCGGCGCCGAGCACGTGCCGCGCGGCGAGCAGGCCGCTGTGCAGGGTGCTCGCCTCCAGGTCGCCGCCGAACGCCTGGCCGACGCTGACCGTGCCGGCGAGGTGCCCGGCGAGCCCGGCGAGGGTGCGGGAGAACCAGGCCGGCAGCGCCCCGCCGTCGGTGAGCAGGTAGGCCACCCGGGCGTCCGGGGCGTCGGCGTGGACGCCGGCCAGGATCGCCGGCAGCGCGGAATGCAGGTCGGCGGTGACCACCGGCATGCCGTCGACGGATTCGGCGGCGGCCAGCCGCGCGTGGTGCGGGGAGGCCTCCTCGTCCACCCCGAGCAGGATCGGCTGCAGCGGGGTGTAGCGGGCCTTGACGAGGTGCCCGGCGTCGCGGGTGTCGGTGGCCTGCGGCGGGTCGGCGGGGAGCCGGTCGGGCAGGGCGACGACGAGGGCGTACCCGCCGGTGCCGAGGCCCATGAGCAGGGCGCCGGCGTTGAGGAGCACCCGGTCGCCGGGCTCCGGGTCGCCGACCAGCCCGGGGTAGGCCAGGGCGCGCATCCGGCCGCCGCCGGGCAGGTCGACGTCGAGTTCCACGGCGCCGGCCCACCGTCGCCGTACCGCCGTGACCGTGCCGGACCGCCATCGCACCATGCCCGGCACGCTATCGGCCGCCGCCGGGCCGGGGTGTGGCCGGGTCGGCCGGGCCGCCGGTCAGGGCACCCCGCCGGGCTCCTGGTCCACGGCCCGCTCGTCCTCGTCCTGGGTGGTGCGGGCCCGGTGCCCGTCGCTGCCGCGCCTCGAGCGGGTGGGGTCGAGGAAGACGTACCCGATCTCCGGGTACCGGTCGGTGAGCCGTCGCTCGGCCTCATCGGCGGCGGCCTCGATGTCGGCGCCCGTGGCGTCGTCGTGGAAGTCGACCTTGGCGGCGACCAGGATCTCCTCGGGGCCGAGGAACATGGTCATGAGGGTGTCGACCCGGTTCACGGTGGGCAGCCCGGCCAGCTCCTGCTCGATCCGGCGGTGCACGCGGTCGGACACCGCCCGGCCGACCAGCAGCGAGATGTTGCTGCGCGCCAGGATGCCGGCGACGATCAGGAGCAGCACGCCGATGAGGATCGAGGCGACGCCGTCGTAGACCTCGTCGCCGGTGAGGTGCGACAGCGTGAGCCCGCCCGCGGCGAGCAGCAGGCCGATGAGGGCGGCGCTGTCCTCCAGGAAGACCGCCTTGACCGTGGTGTCGGCGGTCAGCCGCAGGTAGCGGTGCGGGCTGGCCCGCCAGCGGCGCGACTCCCTGCGGACCTGCCGGACCGCCCGGGCCAGCGACACCGACTCGATGGCGAACGAGATGGCCAGGACGATGTAGGAGGCCAGGTAGTCGCCGGTGTGCTCGTGCACGAGGATGGTGGTCACGCCGTGGGTGATGGCGAAGCCGGCGCCGACCACGAACGTGAACAGGGCCGCGAGGAACGCCCAGACGTAGCTCTCCTTGCCGTACCCGAAGGGGTGCCGGGTGTCGGCGGGCCGCGCCCCGCGGCGCAGCGCCAGGTAGAGCAGGACCTCGGTGGTGGTGTCGGCCACCGAGTGGGCGGCCTCGGAGAGCATCGCCGCGGAGCCGGAGAGCAGGCCCGCGACCAGCTTGGCGATCGCGATGGCGAGGTTCGCGGCGCCGGCCACCACGACGGTGCCGACGCTCTCGCTCTTGATTTCCGGCTCCGCCATGCGCTCACCCTATGGCCGCCGTCGGCCCCCCGCGCGGCGAGCGGCGCGGGGGCCGGGCGGTGTGGTGCGGATCGCCTCGGCGGCGGGACTCGCGCGCGCCGCGCCCGCGCGGGTGCGCGCTGCGGACGTGCGGGCTGCTAGCGTTTCCCACGTGTCGCGGACCCGTACCGAACGCCTGGTCAACCTGGTGATCTGCCTGCTGTCCACGCGACGGTTCCTGACCGCCGCGCAGATCGCCGCGACCGTGCCCGGCTACGAGCACGATCCGGACGACGCCAAGGACCACGAGGCGTTCCAGCGCAAGTTCGAGCGGGACAAGGCCGAGCTGCGGGAACTCGGGGTGCCGCTGGAGACCGGCACGGCCAGCGTCTTCGACGCCGAGCCGGGCTACCGGATCGCGCCCCGGGAATACGCCCTGCCCGACATCCCCCTCGAACCGGACGAGGCCGCCGCCGTGGGCATCGCGGCGCGGCTGTGGCAGCACGCCGGCCTGGCCGCCGCCGCCTCGTCGGGGCTGGCCAAGCTGCGCGCCGCCGGCATCGACGTGGACCCGCAGGCCACGCTGGGCCTGGAGCCGATGGTCACGGTCGACCCGGCGTTCGCCCCGCTGACCGCCGCCGCGCGCGACCGGCGCGAGGTCAACTTCGACTATCGGGTGCCCGACCGGGACGCCCCGACCCGGCGCCGGCTACAGCCGTGGGGCGTGGTCTGCTGGCGCGGCCGCTGGTACGTGGTCGGCCACGACCTGGACCGGGCGGCGACCCGCTGCTTCCGGCTCTCCCGAGTGGTGGGCGCGGTCCGGGTGACCGGCCGGCCGGAGGCCTACGAGCCGCCCGCCGGGGTGGACCTGATCAGTCACGTGGCCCGCTGGTCCGGGCCGGTGGAGCGCACCGGGCGGGCCACCGTGCTGGTCGCACCCGGCCGCGCCGCGGGCCTGCGCCGCTGGGCGGTGGAGACCCAGGCCGGGCCGGACGGCGACCACCTGGTCCTGCCCTACGCCGACGCCGACTACCTGGCCGGCCAGATCGTCGGCTACGGCCCGGACGTGCGGGTGCTGGAGCCGCCGGAGGTCCGTGAGGCGGTCATCCAGCGGCTGAAGGAGATCGCGGCCCGCCACGACGACCTGGCCGTGGCCGGGGGTGCCCGGTGACCCGCCCGGCGGCCCGTGGTGGCCGCGCCTCGGCGGACCGGCTCGCCCGGCTGCTCAACCTGGTGCCCTACCTGCTGGCCCGCCCCGGCATCGAGATCGCCGAGGCGGCGCACGACCTCGGGGTGACCGAGAAGCAGCTCCGCGAGGACCTGGAGCTGCTCTGGGTGTGCGGGCTGCCCGGTTACGGCCCGGGTGACCTGATCGACATGGCGTTCGACGGTGACCGGGTGACGATCACCTACGACGCCGGCATCGACCGCCCGCTGCGGCTCACCCCGGACGAGGCGCTGGCCCTGGTGGTGGCCCTGCGGATGCTCGCCGAGACGCCCGGCGTGGCCAACCGGGAGGCGGTCGAGCGGGCCCTCGCCAAGATCGAGAGCGCGGCCGGTGACCTGGCCGGCGCCCCGGTCGAGGTGCGGCTGCCCGGCGACACGGCCCGGGTCCGTGAGCTGCGCGCCGCCGTGGAGCGTGGCCGGGCGCTGCGGATCACCTACTACACGGCGGCCCGTGACGAGACGACCGAGCGCACCATCGACCCGCTGCGGATGCTGATGGTGGGCGGCCGGGCCTACGTGGAGGCGTGGTGCCGCCGGGCCGAGGCCGTCCGGCTGTTCCGGGCCGACCGGATCGACGCGGTCACCGAGCTGGCGGAGCAGGCCGTGGTGCCGCCGCAGGCCCGCCCGCACGACCTCAGCGACGGGGTGTTCCGCCCCTCGCCGGACCTGCCGCTGATCACGTTGCGGATCGGCCGGGGGGAGCGGTGGATCACCGAGTACTACCCGTGCGAGCGGGTCGAGGCCGACGGCGAGCAGTGGCTGGTGTCGCTGCGGGTCACCGACCTGGGCTGGGCCCGCCGGTTCGTGCTCGGGCTCGGGCCCGACGTGACGGTGGTCGCGCCGACCGAGCTGGCCGAGCAGGTGCGGGCCCAGGCGGCCGCCGCGCTCGACGCGTACGCCATTCCGGTCGACCGCGCCGACCCGGCGGTGGCCGGCGCCACCCAGTAGGCTGACCGCCGTGGTGACGTGGATCGTGCTCGGGGTCGTGCTGTTCGCGCTGATCGTGCTGGCCCTCGCGGTCCGGCCGGTGCTGGCGCGTCTGCCCCGGCTGCGCCGGGCGGCGCTGGCCCTCCAGCGGCGCGCTACCGAGGCGGAGTCCCTGCGGTCCGCCGCCGAGGAACTCCAGGCGCGGGCCGAGTCGCTCCAGGAGCGGGCGACCGTCGCGCAGGAGCGGATCGCGTTGATCAAGGCCAGCCGCGGGAAGTGATCGACGGCGGTCGGTCCGCTGTTCGGTAGCTGCGCGTTCGCGGGCGGATCCGCGCACGATTGCGCCCCCGCGGGTGGTTGACGGGACACTCCGGGTTGGCCGAGACTTCACCGACCAGGCCCGCAACCGGGGGCCCGGCAGGGTGGCAACCGCCTTCGACGCACGTACGATGGGCTCCGACCACCCTCACCGACACAGAGCGACTGGAGCTTCCCATGGGTGCCCTCAAGCCGTGGCACATCGCCGTACTCGTGGTCGTGCTGATCCTGCTCTTCGGCGCGAAGCGGCTCCCCGACGCGGCCCGCTCGCTGGGCCGTTCGCTGCGGATCATCAAGGCCGAGACCAAGAGCCTGCACGACGACGACCGTGACCTGGCCGAGAAGGCCGACGCGCAGTCCGGCTACCAGCCGCTCCCGCCGCAGCAGCAGCAGTTCGCGCAGCCGCAGCAGCAGCCGGTCGCCCCGCCGGTCGACCCGGTGCAGCGCGTCCGCGAGAACTGACCCGAGAGGGCCCCACCATCGTGGCCTTCGGGTTGAAGAAGCGCGGCCCGAGCACGTTCGAGCGGGCCGCCGACGGCTCGATGACCCTCATCGAGCACGTCCGTGAGCTGCGTAACCGGCTGTTCCGGGCGTCGCTGGCGATCCTGGTCGGCTTCGGCTTCGGCGTCTGGCTCTCCGGGCCGGTGCTGCACCTCCTGCAGAAGCCGTACTGCGACCTGCCGAAGGCGCGGCTCGTCAACGGCACCTGCAACTTCGTCCAGCTCGGTCCGGCCGACCTGTTCCTGTTGCAGATGAAGGTCGCCCTCTGGGTCGGCCTGATCATCGCGGCGCCGATCTGGCTCTACCAGCTCTGGGCGTTCATCGCGCCGGGCCTGCACCGGCACGAGCGGCGCTACGCCTACTTCTTCACCGCCCTGGCCGCGCCGCTGTTCGCGGCCGGTGCGGTGCTGGCGTTCTTCGTCACCTCCAAGGGCCTGGAGTTCCTGCTCAACGTGTCGGGTGGCGGCGACGTCACCACGACGCTGGACATCACCCGCTACATCGGCTTCGTCACGAACCTGATCCTGCTGTTCGGGGTGGCGTTCGAGTTCCCGCTGATCGTGCTGATGCTCAACTTCGTCGGGCTGGCCAGCGCCAAGCGGCTGCTGGGCTGGTGGCGGGTGGCGATCTTCGTGTTCTTCGCGTTCTCCGCGGTGGTCACGCCGACGCCCGACCCGTTCGGCATGACGGCGCTGGCGATCTGCCTCGCCGCGCTCTACTTCGGCGCGGTCGGGGTGGCCTTCATCAACGACCGGCGGCGGGGGCGGGGACGCGAGGTCTACGCCGACCTGGCCGACGACGAGGTGTCGCCGCTGGACCTGTCCGTCGAGCCGGTCGGTGCCGCGGGCGGGGTCGAGGCCGCCACTCCGGTCGGGGCACCCGAACCGATCGCCGCGCCGGCGCCGATCGAGCGCCGCTACGACGACATGACCTGACCGGTTCCGCCCGAGCACGACCCGGACGCCGTCCCCGCCGCAGGGGGCGGCGTTCGTGCGTGCGGTGGCCGGAACACGGCGAGCGGGGTTCCGGGACACCGTGGGGCCCGGTGGCTCGGCATACTGGCGACCATGATCGACAACGACCGGGCGGGCCGTACCGACCTGCCCTCGGCGCTGCGCTTCCTCACCGAACTGGTCGCCTGGGTCGCCGCCCCCTGGGCCCTCGCTCCGCACTCCGTGGTGCTGGCGGTCGCCTCGGTGGTGTTGCTGATCGGCCTGCCCACCGTCTTCGCCACCCCCGGCGACAAGCGGCACGCGATCGTGCCGGTGCCCGGGCTGGTCACCGTCGCGCTGGTGCTGCTGCAACTGGTCGCCGCGGTGCTCGGGGCCTGGGCGGCCTGGCCGCGGCCGGTCGCGGTGACGGTCACCCTGCTGGCGGCGGCCACCCTGCTGACCGAGCTGCCCCGCTGGCGCCGGCTCGCCCCGCTCGGTCGCGACGGCCGTCCGGCCCGCCGCACGAGCTGACCGGCCGGGATCAGGCCACCCGGCGGATCGCGCCCTCCGGCGGGGCGGGCACGGCGTCGGGGTGCAGGATCGCCGCGATCGCCTCGGTGCCGTCGACCAGGCGCGGGCCGGCCCGCACGACCAGCCCGTCTGCGTCGAGCGCCCAGATCTCGGCGCCGGGGAAGTGCCCGGCCACCTCGGCGGCCTGGGCGGCGGCCCCGTCCAGGTGGAAGCCGCACGGCGCGACCAGCACCACCTCGGGCCGGGCGGCCCGCAGCGCCGCCCAGGTGGTCGGCGTGGACCGGGCCCCGGGACTGGTCGCCACCGGCTCGCCGCCCGCGGCCTCGACGAGGTCGGGGATCCAGTGCCCGGCGCCGAACGGGGGGTCCACCCACTCCACGACGGCGACCCGCCGCCGGGGCCGGCCGGCCACCGCCGCGCGGACCGCCGCGAGCCGCGCCCGCAGCCCGTCCACCAGGGCCTCCGCCCGGTCCGGCACCCGGGCCGCCGCGCCCACGGCCAGGATCGTGCCCAGCACGTCCGCCAGGGTGTACGGGTCGAGCGACAGCACCTCCGCCCGGCAGCCGAGGTGCTCCACGGCGTCCGCCACCCGGCCCGACGGCAGGGCGCAGACCCGGCACAGGTCCTGGGTGAGGATCAGGTCCGGATCGAGCCCGGCGAGCGCCCCGGCGTGCAGGGTGTAGAGGTCCGCGCCGGCGGCGAGCTGGCCCTTGACGTAGGCGTCGATCTCGCCCGGGCTCATGCCCTGGGTGTCCCGGCCGCCCACCACGACGGTGGTGCCGGACCGGTACGCGGGCGGCACCGCGCACTCGAAGGTGACCCCGACCAGGTCGTCGCCGAGCCCCAGGGCGTAGGCGATCTCGGTGGCGGCGGGGAGCAGCGAGACGAGGCGCATGCCGTCATCCTGCCGGTCGCCGCAGTTCCCCCGATCCCCGGGTCCGGGCCGGGGCGCGGCGTTAGTCTGGGGCGGCGCCCGAGGCGGTGCGGACGCGTCCGTCGTGGCGGCCCGCCGAGCATCGGTGCCGGCGGCGCGACGTCCCTCTTCCGGGAGGCGGTGCGGTGTCCGATCCGATCGAGGCGTTCTTCGGGCAGCTCGCCCGGCAGCCGCCGGGGCGGCTGCTGCGCCGCACCGCCGGCACGATCCGGTTCGAGCTGGAGGGGCCTGACGGGCTCGACGTCTGGCACCTGACCATCGAGCACGGGCGGATCGCCGTGGACCGCCGGGCGCGGCACGCCGACACGGTGATCCGCACCCGGCGCGACTTCTTCCTCCGGATGTGCCGGGGTGAGGCCAAGCCGCTCCCCGCCTGGCTGCGCAACGAGTTCACCGCCGAGGGGCACTTCCGGTTCGTGGTGTTGCTGGAGCGGCTCTTCGCGGCGCCGTCCGGGGCACGGCATCCACGAGCCCTCACCGGGGACCCCGGGTGAACCCGAACCTGGTCCGCGTGCTGGACGGCAACGTCTTCGTGCTCAGCGACGACAACGGCGACATCGAGGCGACCACGGCCAACCCGGTCGGCTTCTTCGACTTCGACACCCGGTTCCTGTCGGTCTGGCGCCTCACCCTGAACGGGGACCGCCTGAGTGTGCTCTCCACCGCCGAGCGCGACCACCTCCACCTGCGCTTCTTCCTGGTCCCGGGCGCACCGACGCACTACGTGGACGCCAAGTCGTCGGTGATCCGGGAGCGGACGATCAACGGGGGTGTGTTCGAGGAGCGCCTCACAGTGTTCAACCACCATCACGCGCCGGAGGATTTCACCGTCCGGCTCGACGTGGACAGCGACTTCGCGCCGATCCTTGGCGTCAGCGTCGACCGCTCGCCGCCGGGACGGCTCTACCGCCGCAGCGAGGAGCGCGGGCTGCGCCTCGGCTACCAGCGGGAGAGGTTCCAGCGGGAGACGATGGTGACCAGCAGCGAACCGGTGCGGGTGGACGGGCGGGCTCTCACCTGGACCGTGCGGCTGGACCCCAAGGAGGCCTGGACGGTGGAGCTGCGGGTCCGGTCGCTCGTGCTGTGCCCGGACGGCGTGGACGCCCGGGACCGGTTGGAGCGGCGGCCCCGGGCCCGCCTCCACGAGCGGCAGGACGACCTGGCCGGGTGGATGTCCCGGGCACCGCAGCTCAGTTGCGACTGGGAGGCGCTGACCGACGTCTACCGGCGCAGCCTGGTGGACCTGGCGGCGCTGCGCTACTCGCCGCTGACGCTGCCCGACCAGGTGATGCCCGCCGCCGGGCTGCCCTGGGCGGCCACCATCACGGGCCGGGACAGCATCCTGACCAGCTTCATGGCGCTGCCGGTCGCCCCGGAACTGGCGTCGGCGACGGTGCGGATGCTCGGCATCGACCAGGGCGCGGTGCTCGACGACTTCCGCGACGAGGAGCCCGGCAAGATCCTCCGCGAGTTCCGGTACGGGGAGATGGTGGCCTTCGAGGAACGCCCGGAGTCCCCGTACTACGGCAGCGCCGACGCCACCCCGCTCTACGTGATGCTGCTCGACGAGTACGAGCGGTGGACCGGCGACGCCGACCTGGTGCGGGAGTTCGAGGACGAGGCCCGGGCGGCCCTGCGGTGGATCGACGAGTACGGCGACCTGCTCGGCGACGGCTACGTCCGCTACCGGCGGCGCAACGAGCGCTCGGGGGTGGCGAACCAGGGCTGGAAGGACTCGCCGGAGGCGATCTGCCACGCCGACGGGCGGCTGCCCGGCCCGCCGCTGGCCACCTGCGAGCTCCAGGGGTACGCGTACGACGCGAAGCTGCGCGGCGCGCGGATGGCGCGGGAGTTCTGGGGCGACCCGGCGTACGCCGACCGGCTGGAGCGGGAGGCCGCGGTGCTGCGCGAACGCTTCGACCGGGACTTCTGGATCGGCGACCGGGGCTACTACGCGCTCGCCCTGGACGGCGACGGCCGGCAGGTCGACGCGCTGGCGTCCAACATGGGCCATCTGCTGTGGAGTGGCATCGTCCCGCCGGAGCGGGCCGCGCAGGTGGCCGGCCACCTGGTCGGGCCCCGGCTCTTCTCCGGCTGGGGGATCCGCACCCTGGGCACCGGACAGGAGCGGTACAACCCGCTCGGCCACCACGTCGGTGCGGTGTGGCCGTTCGACAACGCGCTGATCACCTGGGGCCTGCGCCGGTACGGCTTCGCCGAGGAGGCGGGCCGGGTCGCCGAGGCCATCGTGGACGTGTCCCGGTACTTCCAGGGCCGGCTGCCCGAGGCGTTCGCCGGCTACCCGCGCGAGCTGACCGGGTATCCGGTGCGCTATCCGACGGCGAACAATCCGCAGGCGATGGCGACGGCCGCCCCGTTCCTGCTGCTGCGCGCCCTGCTCGGCCTGGAGGCGGCCGGCGAGCACCTGCTGATGGCGCCACGGGTACCGCCCCGGTTCGGGCGCGTGGAACTGCTCGACGTGCCGGGCCGGTGGGGCCGGCGGGACGTGATCGGCAGCGGGCTGGCCCACGTCGACCGCTGACCCGCGTCACGCCGCGCGGCCGGTGCCGCCGGCCGCGCCAACCGTTGCCCTTGCCAGGACGTCGGGAGTGCTTAGACTCTGCTGACTCCGCCGAAGTCCCCCCGGGCGGTGCACCGGGGTGACTGTCGGCGTCCGTCCTGGTCAGCACGCTGACCTCCGCCTCGGAGAGCCGATGAAGAGCCGTACCGCCGCCGTCGTGGTCGCGATCTGCGCCACCGCCGCCCTCACCGCCTGCGGTGACGACGACCCCACCCCGGAGGGCACTCAGGTCCCGGTGACCGCCACCGACACCAGTTGCGAGGTCGCCACCACCCTCTTCACTCCGGGCGCGGTCACCTTCGCGGTCACCAACCGGGGGCAGCAGGCCACCGGCGTCTACCTGTACGGCCGTACCCGGAAGGGGTTCACCAAGGTGGTCGCCGAGACGGCGGAGGTCGCACCGGGGAAGACCGGCGACCTGAGTGCCACCCTCGCCACCGGCCTGTACGAGGTCGCCTGCAAGCCCGGCCGGCAGGGCGACGGCGTGCGGTCCCGGATCACGGTCTCCGACGACGGCACCGTGGCCAGCGCCGCGGCCGAGACGGCGTACGACCGGGAGGTCGCCGTCGAGCTGACCGGGGCCGGGATCACCGGCGCGGACGGGCTGATCGCCGAGCCCGGTGAGAAGATCCAGTTCAAGGTGACCAACAAGACCACCGGCGCCGGGACGCTGGAGGTGCTCAACCCGGACCGCAAGCGGGCCGCGGAGGTCAAGGTGGCGGCGAACGGGACGGCCGTGGCGGTCGTGACGTTCGTCGACGTCGGCGGGTGGACCCTGAAGGTCAAGGGCGACGGCGTGCACCCGGCGACCAAGCCGCTCGTGGTGCGCTGACCATGCGCGCCACCGTGATCCACGGCCCGAACGACATCCGGGTCGAGGAGGTGCCCGACGCCGCCGTCCGCACCCCCACCGACGCCGTCGTCCGCACCGTGCTGGCCTGCATCTGCGGCAGCGACCTGTGGGCGTACCGGGGGGTGGCGAAGCGGCAGCCGGGTCAGCGCATCGGGCACGAGTTCCTCGGCGTGGTCGAGGCAGTCGGTGCCGAGGTCGGCTCGGTGCGGGTCGGTGACCTCGTGGTGGCGCCGTTCGTCTGGTCCGACGGCACCTGCGACTTCTGCCGCGAAGGGCTGCACACCTCCTGCCCGGACGGCGGCTTCTGGGGCTCCGTCGGCTCGGACGGCGGCCAGGGCGAGGCCGTCCGGGTCCCGCACGCCGACGGCACCCTGGTGAAGCTGCCCAACGAGGCGGCCGGCGACCAGCGGCTGCTCACCGCGCTGCTGGCGCTCTCCGACGTGCTGGCCACCGGCCACCACGCGGCGCTCGCCGCCCGGGTCCGCCCGGGCGCCACCGTCGCCGTGGTCGGTGACGGCGCGGTCGGGCTCTGCGGCGTGCTCGCCGCGAAGCGGCTCGGCGCGGAGCGAGTCATCGCGCTGGGCCGGCACGCCGCCCGCACCGACATCGCCCGTTCCTTCGGGGCCACCGACGTGGTCGCCGAGCGCGGCGAGGCGGCGATCGCCGCGGTGCGGGAGCTGACCAGGGGGTACGGCGCGCACGCCGTGCTGGAGGCGGTCGGCACCGAGGATTCGATGCGGACCGCCATCTCCATTGCCCGCGACGGCGGGGCGGTCGGCTACGTCGGCGTACCGCACGGCGGCAGCGCCGGTGTGGACATCCAGCAGATGTTCGACCGCAACGTGGCCGTCGCCGGCGGCGTCGCGCCGGCCCGGGCGTACATCCCGGAGCTGCTGGCCGACGTGCTGAACGGCACCGTCGACCCGTCCCCGGTCTTCGACCGGTCGGTGACCCTCGACGGGGTGCCGGAGGGCTACCGGGCCATGGACGAGCGGACCGCGCTGAAGGTGCGCATCACGTTCTGAGCCACGGCGGCCGGGGTGGGGGTGTCGCCCCTGGTGAGCGGCGTGGTTCGTGCCGTACGGTGCTCGCCGTGACCGCGCACGATCATGTACCGCCCGGCCCGGTGGCCGTGCTCGCCAACCCGACCGCCGGCCGGGGACGGCACCGTGGCCTGCTGCCCCGGCTGCTGGAGGGGTTGGGCGGCGCCGGCCGGCCGGTGGAGCTGTTGTCGGCGCGTACCCCGGAGGAGGCGGAGGCGGCGTGCCACGCCGCGGTCGCGGGCGGCGCCGGCGCGCTGGTCGCCGTCGGCGGGGACGGCACCGTGCACCGGGCGTTGCAGGCCGTCGCCGGCACGGCGGTGCCGTTCGGCCCGGTGCCCGCCGGCACCGGCAACGACTTCGCCGTGGACACCGGCTTCCCGGCCGACCCCCTCGCCGCCGTGGCGGTGATCGCCGACGCGCTGCACGCCGGCCGCACCCACCCGGTCGACCTGGCCCGGCTCACCACCCCAAGCGGCGACGACCGCTGGTACGGCGCCGTCCTGGCCGCCGGCTTCGACGCGATCGTCAACGAGCGGGCCAACCGGATGCGCTGGCCGCGCGGCCCGCGCCGCTACGACCTGGCCATCCTCGTCGAGCTGGCCCGGCTGCGGCCGCGCCGCTACCGGCTGCGCCTCGACGGCGTGGCCCACGAGGTCGACGCCGTGCTGGTGGCGGTCGGCAACGCGGCCAGCTACGGCGGGGGCATGCGCATCTGCCCCGACGCCGACCCGCACGACGGCCTGCTGGACGTGGTGGTGGGCGGCCGCTTCGACCGGCGCACCCTCATGCGGGTCAAGCCCCGCATCTACCAGGGCACCCACGTCACGCACCCGCTGGTGCGCAGCTACCGGGCCCGGACCGTCGAGCTGGACGCCGAGGGCATCACCACGTACGTCGACGGGGAGCGGGCGTTCGACCTTCCCGTGCGGGTCAGCGCGGTGCCGGCGGCGGTGCGGCTGCTGCGCTGACCAGCGCGCCGCCCTCGGCGCCCGGCCCGGCGGGCGGCGGCGCGGCGGCCGGGGTGCCGGCCCGTACCGCGCCGATGCTCGCGGCGATCACCAGGGCGATGGCGAGCACCTCCACGGGGTGCAGCGCCTGGCCGAGCACCAGCCATCCCGCCAGCGCGGCGATGGCCGGCCCGAGGCTCATGAGCACGGCGAAGGTCGCCGTGGGCAGCCGCCGCAGCGCCAGCAGCTCCAGGGTGTACGGCAGCACCGAGGCGAGCAGGGCCAGCCCGGTGCCGAGCCCCAGCACCGCCGGGTGCCACAGCCGGCCGCCCGAGCCCACCAACCCGACGGGCAGGGTGATGAGCGCGGCCACCGCGAGCGCCAGGGCCAGCCCGTCGGCCCGCGGGAACCGCCCGCCGACCCGGGCCGAGCAGACGATGTACGCGGCCCACAGCGCGCCCGCGGCCAGCGCCAGCGCGGCGCCGACCGGGTCCAGCCGGTCGAACCCGCCCTGGCCGAGCAGGGCCACGCCGGCCAGCGCCAGCCCGGCCCAGCACCAGGCGGCCAGCCGCCGGGCGGTGACCACGGACAGCGCCAGCGGCCCGAGCACCTCCAGGGTCACGGCGGGCCCCAGCGGGATCCGCTCGATCGCCTGGTAGAAGATCGAGTTCATGCCCGCCAGGGCCAGCCCGAAGGCGACCACGGCCGCCCAGTCGCCCCGGCCGTGCCCGCGCAGCCGGGGGCGGCACACGGCCAGCATGAGCAGCGCGCCGATCGTCAGCCGCAGGGTGACCGCGCCGGCCACCCCGGTACGCGGGAACAGCAGCGCGGCCACCGCCGAGCCGAACTGCACCGAGAGCGCCCCGCCGAGCACCAGCCCGACCGCGCCGAGCCGGCCGCCGGAGAGCCGTCCGGTGACCCGGGGACGAAAGGAGCGGTCGGGCGTCATGCCGTTACGCTAG
The DNA here is from genome assembly GCF_009671205.1 of Micromonospora terminaliae. NCBI lineage: Bacteria > Bacillati > Actinomycetota > Actinomycetes > Micromonosporales > Micromonosporaceae > Micromonospora > Micromonospora terminaliae. The sequence goes on from NZ_CP045309.1 coordinate 1,566,263, forward strand.
CGCCGCTGGCCAGCCGCGATGCGCCCGGGCCGCCCGGCGTCCAGGCCCCCGGGCCGCCCGGTGCCGTCAGTTCCGCAGCGCCAGGTCCAGCACGGCGCCCAGCCCGTTCGGCCGGCCCGGGTCCGCGCAGGGCAGCACCAGCACGGCGCAGCCCGCGGCCACCGCACCCGCGTCGGCGCGGGTGTCACCCACCATGAGCGTGCGCTCCGGGTCCACCCCGAGCATGCCGCACGCCCGCAGGAAGATCCCCGGGTCCGGCTTGCAGCGCCCCACCTCGTACGACAGGGCCCAGGCGTCGATGAGTTCGTCCAGCTTCCAGGCGGCGAACAACGGCCGCAGGTCGAAGCCGATGTTGCTGACCACCGCCACCTTCACCCCGGCCTCCCGGAGCGCGCCGAGCACCGGCTCGGTGTCCGGGTACGGCACCCAGCCCTCGGGAACCAGCACCCGCTCGTAGAGCGCGTCGGCGAACCCGTCGATGCCGGCATCCACCGTCTCGGCCAGCCCGGTGTAGGCGCCCCGGTGGGCGTGCGGGTAGAGATCCCGGTCGGACCACAGCTCGGCCAGCCGGGGCGGCACCCGGGCCGGCAGCGGCCCGCCCGCCCGGCCGGCCGTGAGCAGCCGGTCGGCCAGCGCCGTGGCGCGCACCCGGTCCAGCTCGACCCCGCAGGCCGCCGCGGCGGCGAGCACCCACTCGCGGGGCTCCTCCACCTGCGCGAGGGTGCCGTGGAAGTCGAAGAGCACCGCCTCCACGGGCCGACGGGACGGGCTCGGGCGGACGGCGTCGTCGGCGCCGCGCGAGACTCGGGGCGGTTGGGCATGATCCGGCACGTCGTGCACCCTACCGACCCGCTCCGACCCACCTGCCGGACGGCCTTGGCCGGTGGTCGTCGTGCGCACCGATTAATCTTGGGGACATGTCGAGCCCCGCCGAGCGGTACGCCGCGGCGCGCCGCCGGGCCGCGCAGGCCTCCGCCTTCCCGGCCCTGGACGAATTCGCCCGCGACCTGGGGTTCGACCTCGACGACTTCCAGCGGGAGGCGTGCGAGTCCCTGGAACGGGGAAGCGGTGTGCTGGTCTGCGCCCCCACCGGCGCCGGCAAGACCGTGGTGGGCGAGTTCGCCGTACACCTGGCGCTGCGCGGCACGCCCGGGAAGCCGGCGGCCGCCGACGGGGGCGGCGGGCCGACCACCCGGCGCAAGTGCTTCTACACCACGCCCATCAAGGCGCTGTCCAACCAGAAGTACCACGACCTGGTCGACCGCTACGGCGCCGAGCAGGTCGGCCTGCTCACCGGCGACAACGCGATCAACGGCGACGCGCCCGTGGTGGTGATGACCACCGAGGTGCTGCGCAACATGCTCTACGCCGGGTCGGCCACCCTCGAGGGCCTGGCCTACGTGGTGATGGACGAGGTGCACTACCTCGCCGACCGGTTCCGCGGCGGCGTGTGGGAAGAGGTGATCATCCACCTGCCCGCGTCGGTCACCCTCGTCTCGCTCTCCGCCACCGTCTCCAACGCCGAGGAGTTCGCCGACTGGCTGGTCACGGTCCGCGGGGAGACCGCCGTGGTGGTCAGCGAGCACCGCCCGGTGCCGCTCTGGCAGCACATGCTCGTCGGCAAGCGGATGTTCGACCTGTTCCACGACGCCGACGCGGCCCGCAAGCACGACGTCCACCCCGAGCTGCTGCGCTACACCCGCGACACGGTGCGCCGGCTGGAGCTGGGGGAGGGGCGCAGCGCCGGTCCCGGCGCCGGCCGGCGGGGGCCGCGCTGGCGGGGCCCGATGCGCCCCGACATCGTCGAGCGGCTGGACCGGGAGAACCTGCTCCCGGCGATCCTGTTCATCTTCAGCCGGGCCGGCTGCCAGGCGGCCGTCCAGCAGTGCCTGGCCGCCGGGCTGCGGCTCACCTCGCCCGAGGAGCGCGCCGAGATCCGCGAGGTGGTCGAGGCGCGGATCACCGCCATCCCGGGCGAGGACCTGACCGTGCTGGGCTACTGGGAGTGGCTCGACGGGCTAGAGCGCGGGCTCGCCGCCCACCACGCTGGCATGCTGCCCGCGTTCAAGGAGGTCGTCGAGGAGCTGTTCGTCCGCGGCCTGGTGAAGGCGGTCTTCGCCACCGAGACGCTCGCGCTGGGCATCAACATGCCGGCCCGCTGCGTGGTGCTGGAGCGGCTCGTCAAGTTCAACGGCGAGGCGCACGTCGACCTCACCCCGGGGGAGTACACCCAGCTCACCGGGCGGGCCGGCCGGCGCGGCATCGACGTCGAGGGGCACGCCGTGGTGGTCTGGTCGCCGGAGACCGACCCGCGGCACGTCGCCGGCCTCGCCTCGACCCGCACCTACCCGCTTCGGTCCAGCTTCCGCCCCTCCTACAACATGGCCGTCAACCTGGTCGGCACGGTCGGCGCGGAGCCGGCGCGCGCCCTGCTGGAGTCCTCCTTCGCGCAGTTCCAGGCCGACCGGTCGGTGGTCGGGCTGGCCCGGCAGGTGCAGCGCAACACCGAGACCATCGAGGCGTACGGCGCCGAGGCCGCCTGCCACCAGGGTGACTTCGACGAGTACTTCGCCCTGCGGGTGGCCATCGCCGACCGGGAGCGCGCCATCGCGCGCCAGGGCCAGACCCAGCGCAAGGCGGCGGCCGTGGCCTCGCTGGAGCGGCTGCGGGTGGGCGACGTCATCCGGGTGCCGTCGGGCCGGCGGGCCGGCCTGGCGGTGGTGCTCGACCCGGCCACCGGCGGCTTCGGCGAGCCCCGCCCGCTGGTTCTCACGCAGGACCGGTGGGCCGGGCGGGTCAGCCCCGGCGACTTCACCACCCCGGCCGAGGTGCTCGCCCGGATCCGGGTGCCCAAGCACTTCAACCACCGCTCGCCGGCGGCCCGGCGCGACCTGGCCGCCGAGGTCAGCGGCACCGGCCTCGACCGGCACGGCGGCCGCCGGGGTGGCCGCTCCCGGCAGGCGGTCGGTGAGGACCACCGGCTCAGCCAGCTTCGCACCGAGCTGCGCCGGCACCCCTGCCACGCCTGCCCCGACCGGGAGGAGCACGCCCGCTGGGCCGAGCGGCGGCGCCGCCTGGAACGCGACACCGAGGAGCTGCGCCAGCGGGTGGCCGGGCGGACCGGCTCGCTGGCCCGCACCTTCGACCGGATCGTCGCGCTGCTGACCGCGCGCGGCTACCTGTCCGCCGACGGCGAGGTCACCGACGCGGGCCGGATGCTGGGCCGGATCTGGACCGAGGCCGACCTGCTCGTCGCCGAGTGCCTGCGCCGCAAGGTGTGGGACGGGCTCTCCCCGGCCGAGCTGGCCGCCGCCGTCTCGGTGGTGGTCTTCGAGGCCCGCCGGGACGTCGACGAGCGGGCGTCGCTGCCGCGCGGCGCGGTCGCCGACGCCGTCGACGAGACGCTGAAGCTGTGGGGCGACATCGAGGCGGACGAGGCCTCCCGCGGCCTGACGGTCACCCGCGAGCCCGACCTCGGCTTCGCCTGGCCGATCTACCGCTGGGCCCGCGGTGAGGCCCTCGCCAAGGTGCTGGCCAGCGGGCACCAGTTCGACGGCGAGATGCCGGCCGGTGACTTCGTCCGCTGGGCCCGCCAGGTGGTCGACCTGCTCGGCCAGCTCGCCGACTCCGGCGGCGCCTCCACCGAGCTGCGTGCCACCGCCCGGCAGGCGATCGCCGAGGTCAACCGCGGGGTGCTGGCCTACCACGCCGCCGCCTGATCGGTTCCGGTCAGCGTGGCCGGAGAATCGACGCACGCTCCGTCACTGTGACACCACCGCCCGACACGACCGGGGGGTGGTGTCACACGCGTTCGGCGGAACCCCGATGATTGCCGAGGCGCAAGTGTTACGCGCCGGTAGCCCAACTGGGGGGAGGCCGTCATGGCAGAGATCAATCACTTCGAGTACGGGTGGATCACCCCCACGCTCAGTTACGCGCTCTCCGTGCTCGGCTCGGTGATCGGGCTGGTCTGCGCCGGGCGGATCCGGACCGCCACCGGCGCCGGCCAGCGCGCCTGGTGGGGGCTGCTGGCCGCCTGGTCGCTGGGCGGTACGGCGATCTGGGCCATGCACTTCATGGCCATGCTCGGCTTCGCCGTCGAGGGCACCCGGATCCGGTACGACGTCCCGCTGACCGCCGCCAGCACGGCGATCGCCGTGGCCGCCGTCGGCATCGGCCTGGCCATCGTGGGCACCGGCCGGCTGTCGGCGGTCCGGCTCATCGCCGGCGGCCTGTTCACCGGCGCCGGTGTGGCCGCCATGCACTACACGGGGATGGCCGCCATGCGGCTGGACGGCACCCTCGGCTACGACCGGGCCCGGGTGGGGCTCTCCGTGGCCATCGCCGTCGTGGCGGCCACGGTGGCGCTCTGGCTCTCGATGACCGTGCGCCGGGGCCTGGCCATCGCCGTCTCCGCCCTGGTCATGGGCATCGCCGTCAACGGCATGCACTTCACCGGGATGAGCGCCCTGTCGGTGCACCCGCACGAGCGGCGCGGCGAGCTGACCGGCACCGAGGTGGGCAGCCTGCTCGTGCCGATCATCCTGGCCGTGGTCTTCGGCGTCGTCGGGCTGGTCTACGCGCTGCTCGCGGCGCCGACCGACGACGACCGGGCCGGTGCCGCGTACCTGGCGGCACGGCAGGACGGGGCGGTGCCGGGCGCCGCGGGGGAGCCGGCGCCGGACCCGGTGGGCCTGCGGGCCCGGTCGACGCTGGGCCAGCCGGGCACGCCGTTCCCGTCCCGCCGGGACACCGGGCGACGCTGATCGCCTTCGGTCGTCAGGGACAGGGCAGGGCGAGCGCGTCCACGAGGCGACGGCACGAGCCGGCCAGGTTCCAGCGCTCGGCCAGCTCCAGCAGCCGGTCGGGATCCGCCGGTGCCGTGGGCAGCGCGGTGGGCAGCTCCGGCAGCGGCACGTCGAGGGCGACCCGGACCACCTTGGGCGCGACGGCCAGGTAGTCCCGGGCGGCGTTGAGCTTGGTGCGCAGCCCCGGGGCGAATCCCGAGCCCGGGTCGTCCAGCGCGGCGAGGATGCCGGGCAGGCCGTCGTAGCGCTCGATGAGGCGGGCCGCCGTCTTCTCGCCCACCCCCGGCACGCCGGGCAGGCCGTCGCTCGGGTCGCCGCGCAGCGCCGCGAAGTCGGCGTAGCGGTCGGCGGGCACGCCGTAGCGGGCGCGGACCGCGGCGTCGTCGCAGTCGTCGAGCTTGGCCACGCCCCGGCCGACGTAGAGCAGGCGCACCTGACGCGCGTCGTCGACGAGCTGGAACAGGTCGCGGTCGCCGGACACCACCTCGGCCGGGCCGGGCTGGGTCACCGAGAGGGTCCCGAGCACGTCGTCGGCCTCGTAACCGGTGGCGCCGACCGCGGTGATGCCGAGCGCGTCGAGGACCTCGAGGATCATCGGCACCTGCGGGGAGAGGGTGTCCGGCACGACCTCGCCGCCCTGCGGCGCGACCCGGTGCGCCTTGTACGACGGCAGCAGCTCCACCCGCCACGCCGGCCGCCAGTCGTGGTCGAGCGCGCAGACCATCCGGTCGGGCCGCCGGGTGCGCACGAGCTGGGCCAGCATGTCGAGGAAGCCACGGACGGCGTTGACCGGCTGGCCGTCGGCCGTCTTCGCCGCCGACTCGGGGATGCCGAAGTAGGCGCGGAAGTAGAGGCTCGGGGAGTCGATCAGCAGGATCGGGGGTCGGTTCGCCACGCCGACAGCCTGGCACAGCCCACCGACGAGGTGGGGGACGAACTGATCCGGCTCACGGATACCGGCGTAGGCCGGCCACGCGCGCAATCCGCCAGATGAGTGCGGCGCGATCGGTCGCGACGCGCACCGCTTGGTCCGGATCTTGCGGGAGGTGTAGAAGCACCAGCCTACTGACGAGGTCGACAACTGGGCTCGCCGTGCTCACCTTCGGCTCAGGCACCACTACACCGAGGTACGGCCGCTGGAGTGTGCGAGGCGCGATGAGGGAGAGCATTCGACGCAGGTGCTGCCGCTGCGCGACAATCGCGACCGGCGCGTCATCGCCGAAGTGACCCTCCAACTCTGATCGCAGGAAGTTGGTCACCGTGTCGATCGAGTGCCGCTCGACCCGTACGGCAGCCGCAGGAATGCCCATCCGTAGCAGCTCGCGCCGCATCAGATCGGCCTCTGGAATCCCTATGAACGACTCGCCCGGGCAGTCGGGTGGCGACCAGCGGCGCCCTGCGGTGTCCACCGGCGACTTGTAGCCCGAGCAGACAATCCGCCCGCCCCTGCTCGCGATCACCCGGTGAAGCTGCCCCGCGGTTCGTACCCGGTCGATGCCGTCCGGGGTGAGGCCGCTACCAGACTCCGCGCGGCCCCGACCTGGTACGAGAAGGTGACTGACGTCCTCGAGGGTGAGACCGGGCGTGCCGGCGAGGATGTGGAACTTCATACTCATGGATTCCATACCATCGACCCGTGGATCACCAGGCCTGTGGCTCGACCGCAGCCAGCCGTTTGCGCAGCCGTTGGTGTCGGAACTCGAAGTAGTTTCCCTGCTTCCGGAGAATGCCACCTTGATGACAGGCGCGAAGGAACGTGACAAGCCGCCACGGCAGCCGGTCCCAGCAGGCTAGCCAGAGGTGTGCCGTCTTGTAGCGCACCCAGACGTTCCAGTACAACATCGCGACTAACCCACCGGCCGGAGCGGCCAGCAGCCCCCACGCGGCTTCTCCCGGCAACAGGACGGCGTAGTACATCAGATAGCCTGCACCGAGCGTGCCGGTCGCAAGAACAAGCATCCCTATCCCCGAGCGCCGGTCGCCATGGATGGCCTCCAGCGGGTCTGTCGCTCGCGCGCCGGTGCCAGAGTCCAACCGGGAATTGGCGCGAAGCAAGCGGGCGGCGACTAGTGCGCCGAGAAAGCCGACCAGGGGTGCGACCACGGTAGCCAGAATCATTCCGACCCAGAAGTCGACCGGGCCCAGGCTGAACCGCCAGGCCGGCTGGGTGGCGGTGGTGGAAACTGCCAACAGGCATCCGCCGTACGACAAAACGACGAACGGGAGTGCCGCAAGCAGCCGGGTGGCGTGATGCCGCAGGTCACCGTCCTTCTGAATCTTCGGCAGAACCGCCGGCCGGGCTCCGCGTGCCAGGCGTTCGCGCTGGTCGGCGTCGAGCTCGAAGCCTGGTCGGATCACATCGTCGCTGTCCATCGTCCGTCCGGTAGCGTAGCCACGCGCGAAACCGAAACCAAAGAAGAGTCCGGCCCACAGGAGGAAGAACGCCGGTCCTACCACCTCCGGGATGACGTGACCTGCAGCGCCGATCAGTGCGCCGGTAGCCGTCGCGGGGAGCAGCCCCAGCCGGTTCAGCGGGGCGTAGCGCCGGATCTCCCAGAAGGCGATGACGCCGCGGCTCCCCGCGCGTCGACTGAGGTGATGCAGCCAGCGCTCAGCGTCTGATACGGCGAACGCGCTCGCAGGTGATCCCGAGCTGCGCCGGCTAATGGCAGTTCTCGGAAACACTGAGCGGACCAGGCCACCGAGCAGATGCTCCTCGATTGCCTCGCTGGTGCCTAGATCGGCGCGCAACAACTCGATCGGGCTTGGGTGCGGCGCGCGGTTGCGCTCTGCCTCGGACGGATCGTAGATGCTCTTGGCGAGCCAGCTCATGAGCGGTGATGAGAGTGCGACGCTCACGGGGGAATCCGCGTCCGAGGTGACCCGCCGCACGACGTCCTCCCATTGTGCGCGCTCCGACGACTGCACGTCGTCCAGCAGATATCGGCCCACTTCGTCGGGTTCGACTGGTGCCAACGTGACGACTTCGGCGTGGCGCAGGGCGGCGCGCGGTGTCACGCCGCCGTCAACAGGGATGCTGGTGAGGACGACCGCCCTGCCGCGCCAGAACACATCAATTTCCCGGGCTGCCGCCGCCCGACTGCTTTCCTCGATTTCATCGAACCCGTCGAAGATCGGGATGACTACGGCTCCCTCGATCGCGTCCCGCGCCGCCTCCAGCCGGGGACCATCCCGGACGCCGTAGTCCTGGCGGATGACATCGATCATCCAGTCCATTAGCGGAGTGCGCTCGGCGCACCAGCCGGCCAGCGGGAAGATGACCGGCAGCTTCCTGCTCTCCGCGGCAAGCAGTACCGCCAGTCGTGTGGACAGGGTGGTCTTTCCAGACTGGGACCGGCCGAGGATGAGCAGGCCGTTGCCGCTCGCGACGAAACGGACGAGCGCCGTCTCGTCTGCGAGGTCCGGCTGCCGGGCCCCATCCCGTCGTGGTTCCTGCAGCCATGGCACCGTGAGGAGCCCTCGGTTCGTCAAGGCATTGGACTGGACGGCGATCGCGCTGCCTATCTTCGTCCGCAGTCGATCGAAGGTAGGATCCGGTGAACGGACGTTAACAGCGCCGACCTCGCCGACGATGTTGATCTGCTGCGCTTGGTCAGCGGCATGGGCATCGATGTGCCGGCCTTCGGTCGGTGTCACGGCGCTTCGTGCCTTCTACAGCGTAATCGATCCTATGCTGCCGCCCGCGATATTCACCTGTTTCGCGTTGTCCCGGGCGACAGCGATGACCCCGGCCAGCCGCTGGTCCAGTTCGACGTCTGCGAGCAGCGCCTGCGCCGCGCTACGGAACTCCGCGTCCGCCGCGGCGGCCGATGCGACCTCGGTGGCGACGCGATCCATTGCGTCCCGGTCGTCGCCGATCCGGTCCAGAGCCCGCGCCGTCTGCGGAGACACCCGCGAGCGAACGAGCGTACCCAGCCGCTGGACAGCTTGCCACGCCGCCGAACCGGCCTGCGTTCCGAACTCCTCGGTTGCCTTGGCGCCGAGTAGGGCAGCCACCGCGAGACCGATAGTGAATGGCTCCACCTGGCACTCCTTCGTGGACATCCCGAGATGTGCAACGGAAAGCTATCGCACCTTCGCGTTACGTATGCATAGCCCCTTCGACTAAGGCTCGAAGCCCCTCGGAGGTCGAGGGATCGGCCAGGCGGGTAGTTCTGCGTGCCCGCCCTCTTGATTCAACGCACGATGCAGACTGGCGGGGTGACGTTCGTACCCGGGCTGACCCTGGCGCGCCGGTTCCATGACGAGGTGGTCGCCCCGCTGCTGGGCCGCCGGCTGCCCGGCCTGCGCTACGCGGCCGGGCTGCTCGACGGCGGCTCGGAGCTGCTCGGCCTGGACACGCCCCGGTCGACCGACCACGACTGGGGGCCCCGCACCCAGCTCTTCGTGGCCACGGCGGCCGACGTGGCGCCCGTGCGGGCGGTCCTCGACGCCGAGCTGCCGGCCGAGTTCCTCGGCTGGCCGACCCGGTTCACCGGCGGCCCGACCGTCCGGCTCGGCGTGGCCCGGGCCGACGGGGAGCGGCACGGGGTGAGCGTCGACGAGCTGGGGGCGTGGTTGCGCGACCGGCTCGGCGGGGACCCGCAGGCCGGGATGACGGTGGCGGACTGGCTGGCCGCGCCCACTCAGCGGCTCGCCGAGCTGACCGGCGGGGCGGTGTTCCACGACGGGCTCGACGGCGCGCTCACGGCCGTCCGGGCCCGGCTGGCCTGGTATCCGGACGACGTCTGGCGGCACGTGCTGGCGGCCGGGTGGCAGCGGGTCGGCCAGGCCGAGCACCTGGCCGGCCGCTGCGCCGAGGTCGGCGACGAGCTGGGCAGCCGGGTGGTGACCGCCGGCCTGGCCCGCGACCTGATGCGCCTGGGCCTGCTGCTGCACCGCCGCTGGCCCCCGTACGCGAAATGGCTCGGCACGGTCTTCGCCGCGCTGCCGGAGTCGGCGCCGCTGGTGGACGCCCTGGCCACGGCCCTCGGGCCGGACGGGTGGCCCCGGCGGCAGGCCGGGCTGGTCCGGGCGTTGGAGACGGTCGCGGGCTGGACCAACGACACCGGCCTGGCCGCACCGGTCGACCCGGCCGCGCGACCGTTCCACGACCGGCCTTTTCTGGTCCTGCACGCCGAGCGGTTCACCGCCGCGCTGCGGGCTGCGATCACCGACCCGGCCCTACGCGACCGTCCACCGGTGGGCGGGGTGGACCAGTACCTCGACAACGTCGACGTGCTCACCCACCCGGACCGGGCCCGGCGGGTCGCCGCAGCCGTCCTCGCCGACTGAGCGCCGACGGCCCGGCCGGCGAGGAACCGCCCCGGATCAGCGGGCGGCGACGGTCTCCGGGGCGGCCGGCTCGTCGATTTCCAGGTCGGTCAGGTCGCGCAGGCGGCGTACCGGGGACAGGAGCAGCGCCAGCGGAGCCAGCACGGTGGCCGCGGCGAAGCAGAACAGGGTGACCCGGGCGCCGGCGAGTCCGGCGAGCGCCCCGGCGAGCAGCCCGCCCACCGGGATGGCGCCCCAGGAGACGAAGCGCACGGTGGCCATCACCCGGGACAGCAGCTCGGGTGGGCTGGCGATCTGCCGGTAGGTGCGGGTGGTCACGCTGAGCACCACCACGCCGCCCGCGAAGGCCACGTTGCCGGCCGCGAACGCCAGGTACGCGGGCCAGCCGGCGCCCACCGGCACCAGGAACGCGCCGCCGACCGCCACCACGCAGGCGACCAGCAGCGACCGGGCGGTACCCCAGCGTGCGGTGATCCACGGGGTCAGGGTCGCGCCGACCAGCGAGCCGACCCCCTCGACGGCGAGCAGGACACCGACCAGCGCGGCCGGTGCGTGCAGCTCCCGGACCAGGTAGAGCGGGTAGACGGCGAGCTGCGCCCCGCAGACGAAGTTGACCGCCGTGGCCGTCCACATGGTCGGTCCCATCACCGGGTGGCGGGTGACGTACCGCCAGCCTTCGCCGATCATGGCGCGGACCGGGGGCCACCGGTCCGGGGCGTCGACCCGGCGCGCGGGCAGCGATCCCAGCAGCGCGGCGGAGACCAGGTAGCTGGCCGCGTCGACCAGCACGGCCGGCACCGCGCCGAGGGCCTGCACCGCCACGCCGCCCAGGGAGGGGCCGCTGAGCTGGGTCGCCGCGTGGGTGGCCGAGGTGAGGCTGTTGCGGGCGTGCAGCTGGTCGCGGCCCACGATGGCCGGCAGGAAGGTGGCGTTGGCGACGTCGAACAGCACGTTGGCGAAGCTGACCACCAGCGCCACGACGACCAGTTGCGCGACCGTGAGCCGCCCCCACCACCAGGCCAGCGGCACCGAGGCCACCGCGGCGGCCCGGGCCAGGTCGGCGCCGACCTGGGCGCCGCGCAGCGGCAGCCGCTGGACGATCACGCCGGCGGGCAGCCCGATCACCAGCCAGGCCACGTAGCTGGCGGCGGCCACCAGGCCCATCTCGAACGCGGACGCGTCCAGCACGGTCAGCGCGGTGAGCGGCAACGCGACCGCACCGACCGCCGACCCCACCGAGCTGGTGGTGCCGGCGGTCCACCAGCGCCAGAACACCCCGGCCCCCTGCCCGACGGACATGCCGCCAACCCCCGATCCGAGCCAGTGAGTCCCAATCTGAAACGGACTATAGTCGAGGCCTCGGACCGAGCGGGAGGTGGGATGTGAGACGGGCGGACCTCGGCGACGCCGACTGCGGCATCGCGCAGGCGCTCGGCGTCCTGGGCGACTGGTGGACCGTGCTGATCGTGCGCGAGATCGCCGGCGGCGTCACCCGGTTCGACGGGCTCCAGCGCGAGCTGGGCGTCAGCCGGCGGGCGCTCACCGAGCGGCTGGGCGGGCTGGTCGCGCACGGCGTGCTGCGCCGCGAGCCCTACTCGGCGCACCCGCCGCGCCACGACTACCTGCTCACGCCCAAGGGGGAGGCCCTGCTGCCGGTGCTGGTGGCCCTCCAGGACTGGGGCACCCGGCACGTGATGGGCGACGGCGCGCTGACCGCGACCGCCGACGCGGACTCGGCCGAGGCGCGCCGGGCGCACCGGCTGGTCGGGCGCCGCGTACCCCAGATGAGCCTGCTCCGGCACGACGGCGGCGCGGAGCCGCCGGGGGTGCCCGGGCGGTGGACCGTGCTCTACCTCTTCCCGGGGGCCTTCGCGCCGGGCACGCCGGCCCTGCCGCCCGGCTGGGGCGAGATCCCCGGCGCGGCGGGGTGCACGCTGGAGTCCCGCACGTACGCCGATCGGCACCCGCTGTTCCAGGCCGCCGGGGTGGCGGTGCGGGGCGTCAGCACCCAGCGCCCGGACCAGCTCGCCGCCTTCGCGGCGCACGCGCGGCTGCCGTACCCGCTGCTGTCCGACGAGGACGGCCGGCTCGCCGCCGGCCTGCTGCTGCCCACCTTCCGGGCCGGTGGCGTGGCCCGGTTCAAGCGGCTCACGCTGCTGCTGGACCCGGAGGCGGTGGTGCGGGCGGTGCAGTTCCCGGTCACCGATCCGGCCGGCTCGGTCGACGAGATGCTCGCCGAGGCGCGCCGCCGCACCGCCGCCGACGCGGCCGCGGGGTCCCGCCGGTCCTGATCCTGGCCGGCGGCCGTTTCACCGGGCCCGGCGGGACGACGTCCAGCCCTGCCGGTGCAGCCGTTCGATGCCGTCCAGCAGCAGGTCCAGCGCGAACTCGAACTCGAACTGGTCGTCACAGCCGGGCCCGACGACCGACTCGTCGTCGTGGGAGGCCGCCAGGGCGATCTCCGCGACGTGCGGGAACGCGGCCGCGACCTCCGGTGGGAGGTCCGCCGCCGGCGGTTCCGGGTCGGGCGTGCCGGACCGGCCGGCGCGCCGGGAGGCGTCGAACAACTCCTGGCTGAAGCCCAGGATCCGGCTGCCCATCGCGTGCATCACGTGGTGCGCGAGGTCCACGGAGAACCCGCCGGCCCGGAACGTCCCGATCATCGAGTCGAGGTAGCCCAGGATGGCCGGCGTGGCCGTGTTGCGGGATTCGATGGCGAGCGGCGCCCAGGGGTGGCGCAGCAGCATCTCCCGGGCCGAGAGGATGCGCCGGCGGACGGCGTGCTTCCAGTCGCCGGACACCGGCGGGTCGATCTCGCCGACGACCACGTCGATCATGCCGGCGAGCAGTTCGTCCTTGTTGGCCACGTGCTTGTAGAGGGCCATGGGGACGACGCCCAGGTCCTGGGCGAGGTTGCGCATGCTGAGGGACTCGATCCCGGCCTCGTCGGCGAGCGCGACGGCGGCGCGCAGGACCCGGTCCCTGCTCAGTGGCGTCCGGCGCAGCGTCTCAGCCTGCTCAGGCATCTCGCTCCTCGTCTTCCGGCGGCGGTTGAAACCATAACGCCCTTGACGGGTGTACGCCGTACACTTACCGTGGGTGTACGGCGTACACCTAGGGAGGGGCAATGAAGGCGATCGTTCAGGACCGGTACGGGCCTCCGGAGACACTCACCCTGGCGGAGGTGGACACGCCGGTGCCGGCCCCCGGCGAGGTGCTCGTGCGGGTGGAGGCCGCCGCGCTCAACGCGTACGACTGGCACGCCATGCGCGGCGATCCACGGCTGGCGCGCCTGTCGATGGGCCGGTCCCGTCCTCGCGCCCGCGTCCGTGGCCGCGACTTCGCGGGCCGCGTCGAGGCCGTAGGCGCCGACGTTCACCAGGTACGCCCGGGCGACGCCGTCTTCGGCGACCTCGGCGAGGCCAACGGCGCGTTCGCCGAATACGTCCGCGTGCCCGAGAACCGGGTCGCGGCCAGGCCCGCGAACCTGACCACGCAGCAGGCGGCGGCCCTGCCGCTGGCCGGCATCACGGCGCTCACGGGGCTGCGCGACGTCGCGCGGGTCGAGCCGGGCCACCGGGTGCTCATCAACGGCGCCTCCGGCGGCGTCGGCACCCTGGCGGTCCAACTCGCCAGGGCGCTCGGCGCGACGGTGACCGGGGTGTGCAGCACCCGCAACGTGGATCTGGTCCGCTCGCTCGGCGCCGACCACGTCGTCGACTACACCCGCGACGACTTCACCCGCGACACCGCGCGGCACGACGTCGTGTTCGACCTGGTGGGCAACCGCTCGCTCACCGCGCTGCGGCGGGTGCTCACCCCGACCGGGACGCTGGTGCTCTCCGGCGGCGGCGTGTACCGCGGCGGCAGCCTCGTCGGACCGGTCTGGCTCATCGCGCGGGGGCGGCTGCTGGCGCCCTTCGTCAAGCAGCGCGTCGTCACCCTCGCGACGGCTCCCAGCCGGGCGCACCTCGAGGCGCTGCGGGCCCACGCCGAGGCCGGCCGCCTCACCCCGGTGATCGACCGGACCTATCCGCTCCACGAGGTGCCCGAGGCCATGCGGTACCTCGAAGGTGAGCACGCGCGGGCGAAGGTCGTCATCACCGTCTAGGCGTCGGCCCCCGCCACGCCGGCACGCCACTCGTCGGCCAGCAGCGACCAGACCTCGATGTCGAGTCGTTCGCCGAGGAAGGGGAACGCGGCGCGCAGCACGCCCTCGCGGGTCATGCCCAGTCGCTGCGCCACCGCCCGGCTCCGCGCGTTGTGCGGCACGGTCCGCCACTCCACCCGGGCCAGGCCGCGTTCGTCCAGCGCCCAGTCGATCATCCGCCGCGCGGCGCGGGTCACCAGCCCGTGCCCCTCGGCCTCCGGCGCGAGCCAGACCCCGATCTCGCAGACGCCGGCCTCGGCGTCGAAGGTGCGGAACAGGGTGCCGCCCACCAGCCTGCCGTCCAGCCGGATCCCGTGGATGGAGCCGGCGTCGCGGGCCTGCGCGTCGGCGTAGCGCTGGAGGAACGCGCGGGCCGTGTCGGTGTCGGTGATCGTGTGCGCCCAGGGCAGCCAGGGCGCGAGGTGGGTGCGGGTACGCGCCACGAAGTCGGCGAACTCCGCCGCCTGCCACGGGGCGAGCGGGTGCAGGGCGGCGCGGTCGGTGAGGGGAAGAGCGAACACGGTGCTCCCAAGGTGCGTACCGAACGTTTGTTATGTACTGTAGCCCCATGCCGGCACGAGGTGACCACGAGGCCCGCCGCGCCGACGTCTCGGCGGCGGTCTGGCAGGTGCTGGCCGCCCGCGGCTTCGGCGGGCTGACCCTGCGGGCGGTCGCCGCCGAGATGGGCGTCTCCACCGGCCTGCTGACCCACTACTTCCCGAGCAAGCGGGCTCTCGTGCGGCACGCCGTCGACGTGGCCGAACGGCACACCGACGCGCGCGAGCGCCACGCCGCCGCGGGGGAGGGCCGGGCCGCGCTGCGCGCCGCGCTGCTGGACGTGCTGCCGCTGACCGACGAGGCGACGGTGATGAGCCGGGTCTGGGTCGGCTACTGGGACGGCGCGTTGGCCGACGAGGAGTTCGCCGCCGACCAGCGCCGCCGCTACGACCGCTGGCGCGCACGGCTGCGGTCGCATGTGGACGTCGCGCTGCGTGCGATGCCCGCCGGGCCGGACACCGACGCCGACGACCTGGCGGCCACCTGCGCGGCCTTCGCGCACGGCCTGGTCGTCCAGGCGCTGTTCGATCCGGCCGCCTTCCCGGCCCACCGGCAGGTGGCGCTGCTCGACGGCTTCCTCACGGGCCTGTTCCCGGCCTGACCGGGCCCCGGCGGTCCGACCGTTTCCGGAACTCGTTGTCGGTCCCGGGACCGGGGCCTAGACTCCGAACCGGACCGCAGCGATTTGCGGTCGTCTATCTCGTCTCCGAGGGTCCGGGCCGCCGTCGAAGGCGCCTCGCCGGCGAGCACGCCGCGGGCGCAGCCGCCCCGCGCGTCGTCCTCACCACCCGAGGAGAACCCATGCTGCTGACAAGGACGGGGCGCCGGCTGCTCGGCGCCGCCCTCGCCGCCGGGCTGGCCGCCCTCGCGGCCGTCACGGTCCCCGGCCCCGCCGCGGCCGCCGCGCTCACCGAGGTGACCGGCTTCGGCGCCAACCCGAGCAACCTGCGGATGTACCTGTACGTCCCGGACACCGTCGCCGCGCGGCCCGGGCTGCTCGTCGTCAACCACTACTGCACCGGCAGCGGACCGGCCATGTACTCCGGCACCCAGTTCGCGGCGCTGGCGGACCGGTACGGCTTCCTCGTCGTCTACCCGTCGGTGACCCGGAGCAGCCAGTGCTTCGACGTCTCCTCACCGCAGGCGCTGCGCCGCGACGGCGGCAGCGACCCGGTGGGCATCAAGTCGATGGTCGACTACGTGCGTCAGCGCTACCCCGTCGACGCGAACCGGATCTTCACCACCGGCGTCTCCTCCGGGGCCATGATGACCAACGTGCTGCTCGGGCTCTACCCCGACGTGTTCAGCGCGGGCGCGGCGTTCGCCGGCGTGCCCTTCGGCTGCTTCGCCACCACCAACGGCTCGGAGTGGAACAGCGACTGCGCCAACGGCCAGGTCGTGAAGACCCCGCAGCAGTGGGGTGATCTGGTGCGCAACGCGTACCCGGGCTACAGCGGGCGGCGACCCCGCATGCAGCTCTGGCACGGGACCAACGACGAGACCCTGCGCTACCCGAACTTCACCGAAGAGATCAAGCAGTGGACGAACGTGAACGGGCTCGGCCAGACGCCCGCGTACACGGACAGCCCACAGGCCGGCTACACCCGCACCCGGTACGGCGGCGCCGGCGGCACCGCGCCGGTCGAGGCGATCAGCATGCAGGGCGTCTCGCACAACCTGCCGGTCGACGCGGCCCAGGCCGTGCGCTTCTTCGGCCTGGACACCGTCGCGCCGCCCACGAGCCCGCCGCCGACCAGCACCCCGCCCTCGACGCCGCCACCGACGACCCCGCCGCCCAGCACGCCGCCGCCGTCGGGCGGGTGCCGGATCGGGTACGCGGTGAACGCCTGGAACACCGGGCTGACCGCGTCGGTCCGCATCACCAACACCGCCGCCACGGCGGTCAACGGCTGGAGCCTGGCCTTCACCCTGCCCGCCGGGCAGACCGTGACCAGCGGGTGGAACGCCACCTACGCCCCGGCCAGCGGGGCGGTGACGGCCCGCAACGTCTCCTACAACGGGACCATCGCGCCGAACGCCTCGGTGGACATCGGCTTCCAGGCCACCCACACCGGCAACACCGGCCGACCCACCTCCTTCACCCTCAACGGCGCCCCCTGCACGGTCGCCTGAGGACCGGCCGGCGGCCGCCGGGAGGTGCGCTCCCGGCGGCCGCCCGCCGTTAGTTCCGGACTTTTCACAAGGCGCGAAAAAAGGGGTGACCGAGCGATCGAGGAATTGACATGTGCCGCTGTCCGGCGAAAGGGTCCAGCGGAACGGTGCCCGCAACATTCCGGTAACCCGTTCGTCGTTCCGCTCCCCACCACCCCCCGCCACGGAGACGCCCATGTCACCCGTCCCGCTGCACCTCAGCCCACCCCGCCCGCCGCTGCGCCGGTTGCTCGCCGTGCTGGCCGTGCTGCTCGCCACCGTGGCACTGGTGGCACCGCCGTCCCCGGTCCGGGCGGCCGACCCGCTGCTCTCGCAGGGGCGGCCCACCACCGCCTCCTCGGTGGAGAACGCCGGCACCCCGGCCGCCAACGCCACCGACGGCAACACCGGCACCCGGTGGGCCAGCGCCTTCGCCGATCCCCAGTGGATCCAGGTCGACCTCGGCGCCACCGCCACCGTCTCCCGGGTCACCCTCGTCTGGGAGGCCGCGTACGCGCGGGCGTACCAGATCCAGACCTCGACCGACGGCGCCGCCTGGACGACGGTCTTCAGCACGGCGGCCGGCGACGGCGGCACGGACGACCTCACGGTCACCGGCACCGGCCGCTACGTGCGGATGACCGGCACCGCCCGGGCCACCGCCTACGGCTACTCGCTGTGGGAGTTCCAGGTCTACGGCACCACGGGCGGCGGCAGCGGCTGCGACACCGCGACCAACGCGGCGCAGGGCCGGCCGGCCACCGCCTCCTCCACCGAGAACGCCGGCACCCCCGCCACGGCGGCGGTCGACGGCAGCGCCACCACCCGCTGGGCCAGCGCGGCCAGCGACCCCCAGTGGCTCCAGGTCGACCTCGGCAGCGTCCGTACCCTCTGCCGGGTCGTGCTGAGCTGGGAGGCCGCCTACGGGCGGGCGTACCAGATCCAGACCTCGACCGACGGCGCCACCTGGACCACCGTCTACACCACCGCCACCGGAGACGGCGGGACCGATACCCTCACCGTCAGCGGCTCCGGCCGCTACGTGCGCATGTACGGCACCGCCCGGGCCACCGGCTGGGGCTACTCGCTCTGGGAGCTCACCGTGAACACGGCCGGCGGCGGCACCATCCCGGGCGGCGGCTCGCTCGGGCCGAACG
Organism: Micromonospora terminaliae; assembly: GCF_009671205.1. Lineage (NCBI taxonomy): Bacteria > Bacillati > Actinomycetota > Actinomycetes > Micromonosporales > Micromonosporaceae > Micromonospora > Micromonospora terminaliae. The sequence continues at coordinate 1,584,382 of NZ_CP045309.1, forward strand.
TCCTCACCTTCGACCCGTTGATGTCGAGCGCCAGCATCCAGAGCCAGCTCGACGCGGTCTTCCGCACCCAGGAGTCCAACCAGTTCGGCACCCAGCGGTACGCGCTCCTGTTCAAGCCCGGCGACTACTCCGGCATCAACGCGCAGATCGGCTTCTACACCTCGATCATGGGGCTCGGCCGGAACCCCGGCGACGTCCGGATCCACGGCGACGTCACGGTCGACGCCGGCTGGTTCAACGGCAACGCCACCCAGAACTTCTGGCGGTCGGCGTCCAACATGCAGGTGTTCCCCTCCGCCGGGTTCACCCGGTGGGCCGTCTCGCAGGCCGCGCCGTTCCGCCGGATGGACATCCAGGGCGACCTCAACCTCGCCCCGAACGGCTACGGCTGGGCCAGCGGCGGCTACATCGCGGACAGCCGGGTCACCGGCGTGGTCCAGCCGTACTCGCAGCAGCAGTGGTACACCCGGGACAGCAACGTGGGCGGCTATCTCAACGCCGTGTGGAACGTGACGAACTCCGGCGTGGTCGGGGCGCCGGCAACCAGCTTCCCCAACCCCGCGTACACCACCCTGGCGCAGACCCCGGTCAGCCGCGACATCCCGTACCTCTACCTCGACGGCAGCGGCAACTACCAGGTCTTCGTCCCGTCCACCCGCACCAACGCCAGCGGCGCGTCCTGGCTGGGCGGCGCGACGCCCGGCACCTCGGTGCCGCTGAGCCAGTTCTACGTCGCCAAGCCGGGCGACTCCGCCGCCACCATCAACGCGGCTCTGGCCCAGGGGCTCAACCTGCTCTTCACGCCGGGCATCTACCCGGTCAGCCAGACCATCACGGTCAACCGGCCCGGCACCGTGGTGCTCGGCATCGGCTACCCGACGCTGATCCCGCAGAACGGCGTCACGCCCATGACCGTCGCCGACGTCGACGGCGTCCGGCTGGCCGGGCTGCTCTTCGACGCCGGCCCGACCAACTCGCCGGTGCTGCTCCAGGTCGGCCCGGCCGGCTCGGCCGCGAGCCACGCCGCCAACCCGACCTCCATCCAGGACGTCTTCTTCCGCATCGGTGGCGCCGGCGCGGGCAGGGCCACCACCAGCCTCGTGGTCAACCAGAACGACGCCCTCATCGACCACATCTGGGCCTGGCGCGGCGACCACGGCACCGGCATCGGCTGGACCGTGAACACCGCCGACACCGGCCTGATCGTCAACGGCAACAACGTCACCGCGCTCGGGCTCTTCGTCGAGCACTACCAGAAGTACGAGGTGATCTGGAACGGCAACAACGGACGGACGGTCTTCTTCCAGAACGAGCTGCCGTACGACCCGCCCAGCGCGTCGGCCTGGATGAACGGCTCGCGGGTCGGCTACGCCGCGTTCAAGGTGGCCGACGCGGTCACCTCGTTCGAGGGCTGGGGGATGGGCAGCTACTGCTACTTCAACGTCGACCCGACCATCGCGGCGTACCACGGCTTCGAGGCGCCGAACCGGACCGGCGTGCGGTTCCACAGCCTGCTCACCGTCTCGCTGGGCGGCAACGGGTCGATCACCCACGTCATCAACGACACCGGTGGCACCGCGCAGGGCACGAACACCGTTCCCGTGAACGTGGTCAGCTACCCGTGATCGTGCCGGGGGCGGTGGGGAGACCCGCCGCCCCCGCGCATGACGGGGGCCCCGGCGGGTACGCGACGCCGAACGGGGAAACCAGCGGGAACGGAGGAACGGGATGAAGGTCCGAAGCTCCCTGCGCGCGCTCAAGCGCAAGGCCAACTCGATCGTGGTACGCCGCCGGGGCAAGGTGTTCGTGCTCAACAAGGCGGATCCCCGGCAGAAGGCCCGGCAGGGCTGACCGGATGGCCGACATCCTCATCACCGGGGCCGGCAGCGGCCTCGGCCGGGGCGCGGCGCTCGGCCTGGCCCGGGCCGGCCACGACGTGATCGCCGGCGCGGAGATCTGGCCCCAGGTGCGCGACCTGCGCGCCGAGGCCGAACGCGCCGGCGTCACCCTCGACGCGATCAAGCTGGACGTGACGGACCCGGCCGACCGTGCGGCCGCCCGGCGGCACCGGGCCGACATCCTGGTGCTCAACGCCGGCGTCCAGGAGGCGGGGGCGGTGGTGGAGATCCCGATGGACCGGGTGCGGCGGTCCTTCGAGGTGAACGTCTTCGGCCACCTGCACCTCGCGCAGGACCTCGTACCGCCGATGCTGGAGCGGGGCGCGGGCAAGGTCGTCTGGATGTCCTCGGCGGTCGGCATCCGCACCCGGCCGTTCATCGGCGTGTACGCCGCCACGAAGCACGCCATCGAGGCGCTCGCCTGGGCCATGAAGGGCGAGCTGGAACCGCGCGGCGTCCGGGTCGCCGTGATCAACCCGGGCCCCTACCGGACCGGCTACAACGACACCGGGGTCGAGGCCATGTCCCAGTGGTGGGACGCCTCCACGGCCCTGCTCGACCGGCCGGACTTCGCCGACTACCTGGAGCACCAGCGCGACCCGCGGGAGATGGTCGACGAGCTGGTCCGGGTGATCCCGGCCGACCGCCATCCGTTCCGGACGCCGTACCCGGATGAGCTCCGGCAGCAGCTCAGGGAGTTCGAGTCGCAGGTCTGGGACGCGGCGACGTGACCTCGGCCGCCTCGTCGGCGTGCCGGCCGGGCGCCAGCAGCCGGGCGGCGGCGAACCGCACCAGCGGCCGGTAGATCCGGGCCGAGTCGGCCAGCGAGGAGAAGTGCGACGAGGAGTTGCCGGCCTGGTAGCGGGTGGCGATGGGGACCTGCGCGATCGGCAGCCCGGCCCGGGCGGCGAACAGCAGCACGTTCATCTCGTACTCGAACCGCTCGCCCGGGACGCTCCCGAGCCAGCCCAGCAGCGCGGCCGGGTAGGCCCGCAGGCCGGTCTGGGTGTCCCGCACGTGGCGGCCGGTGGCGACGCGGAACGCGGCCCGGGTCATCGCGTTGCCGAACCGGCTGCGCAGCGGCACCTCACCGTCGAACCGGCGCACGCCCAGCGCCGGCGCGCCGGTGTCGCGCATCCGGTCGGCGACCCGGACGACGTCGGGGATCAGGTGCTGCCCGTCGGCGTCCACGCACACCACGTCCCGCCCCGGGTGGTGGCCCGCGACGTACCGGAAGCCGGTCTTCAGCACGACGCCCTTGCCCCGGTTGACCCGCCGCCGCAGGACGGTGGCGCCGCGGTCGCGGGCCGCCGCGAGCACCCGGGCGGCGGCCGGGCCGCTGCCGTCGTCGACGACCAGCACGTGCGCCGCGGGCAGCGCGGCGGCCACGTCGTCGACGAGCCGCGGCAGGTGGTCCCCGGGTCGGTACACCGGCACCAGCACGATCACGCAAACCTCCCGGGTGGACCCGTCGCCGCCGGCCCCCCGTCGGGGCCGATCGACGGTCGTCCTTACCCGGGGCGCCGGCCGGCGAATCCGGGCCGGTCCGGAAACAGGCCCGCGACCCGCTGCGCCGCGCGGGCCAGGCCACGTTCCCGGCGCAGCAGCGCCTCGGGGGTACGCAGGCCGAGGTAACACACGCGGCTGGCCGCCCGGACCACCCGCTCGCGGCGGGCGGGCACCGGGTCGGGCGCGGTCACCGGCACGTCCAGCAGCGCCGCGCCGGAGAGCCCGAGCACCTTGCCGGCCAGGAAGCGGATCCGGGGCAGGTGCCACGGGTGGGAGACCAGCCCGAGCGGCCGGGCCGGGGTGTGTTCCGGCCCGGCGAGCAGTCCGTCCTGGACGGTGTGCGCCAGGTTCTGCAGCGTGGTCCGGGAGCGGGTCTCGGCGTACAGGCGGGCGTACGAGTCGAGGCCGGCCTCGCGGGCCAGGGCCAGCATGAGCTCGCCCTCCCGGTAGCCGGCGGGCGGCTCCGGCGCCCCGGCGGGGCCGTGCGGCCAGCCGCCGGTGAACACCACCCGCGCCCCGTCGGCCCGCCGGAATTCGGCGGCGTGCGCGCGGACGTACCCGGCGGCGGCCGCCACCCGGGCGGCGCTCTCCGCGGTGAGGCGGTAGCCGTCGTGGCCCGCCACCACCCCGCGGCCGAACACGAGCAGCACGGTGGCGGTCGGCGTCATCCGACCGACGGTACGCCGGCTGCCGGTCAGTCCTCGTCGGCGCCCGGTGGCCAGGGCGGCTCGCCCACGCCGGTGATGCGCACCCCGCCCCACGGGTCGGCCTCGGCGAGCCGGCCCCGGGCGACCCGCTCGCCGACCCGGACCTCGACGTCGCGCCGGCCGGAGCGGAGCAGCCGCAGCATGCGCGGCTCCGGCTCGATCCGGCCCGCCCAGTGGTAACGGCCGTCGACCGGTTCCCAGCGCCCGCTGGCGTGCAGCCGGACCGTGGTGCCGGCGATCTCCGCCGGGCCCTGCCAGCTCACCGCTCGATCCGCTCGTGTGCGCGGGTCAGTTCGTGGGGCAGGTCGGCGCTGCGCCTTACCCCCTCGATGCCGCTCCAGAGCAGGGTGGTGAGGTAGTCGGTGAGGGCCGCGCGGCGGATCGGCTGCCCGTGGGTGGCCCACCAGTCGCCGACCGCCTGCACGAACCCGACCAGTCCGTACGCCCAGGGCTCGGCGGGGCCGGCGTCGAGCCCGAGCGCGCGCAGCCGGTCGCCGATGACCCGGGCCAGGCCGGTGGCCACCTGGCGGCTGGTGCCGGCCACGACCTGCTGGATGCCGGGGTGGCCGGACTCGTGCAGCAGGAACCGGTAGAGCGTGGGCTCGGACTCGATGACGCTCAGGTAGGCGTCGATGGTCGCCTCGACCAGGGCGCGCTCCTCGCGGACCCGCTCGACGGCGGGGGCCACGGCGTCGACGACCCGGGCCGCCACCACCTCGCTGACGGCCAGCCAGAGTTGCGCCTTGTCGGCGAAGTAGCGGTAGAGCACCGGCTTGCTGACCCCGGCCGTGGCGGCGACCTGGTCCATGTCGACGGTCGGCCCGTGCCGCAGCAGCGCCTGCACGGCCGCGCCGATCAGCTCCTGCCGCCGCTGCTCGCGGTGGCCGGCCCAGCGGTCCCGCCGGCCGGTGGGTCGGGCCGCGGGCGGCTCCGACGGGGCGTCCGGGCCATTGACATCCGTGGAGGTGCGTCGCATGCTACCACTCGTAACAGTTACTGGAAGTTACGTCAACTGTGGAGGGGCCATGGAGGGGACGCCGGCCGGATTCCCGCGGGAGGCGGTGGCCACCCGCCTGCTCGCCGCCTCGGTGCGCACGAGCTACGACCCCGTCGTCGACATCGACTGGTCGGCGCCGCCCGTCCCCGGCGCCTACTGGATGCCGCCGCAGCGCAGCAGCCTCTACGGCACCGAGCTGTGGGCGGGGCTGAGCGAGGAGCAGCGGATCGAGCTGACCAAGCACGAGGTGGCCAGCGCGGCGAGCGCCGGGCTGTGGTTCGAGACGATCCTCATGCAGATGCTCATCCGGCACTACTACGACGCGGATCCGACCAGCCGGCACGCCCAGTACGCGCTCACCGAGGTCGCCGACGAGTGCCGGCACTCCATCATGTTCGGCCGGCTCATCGAGGCCATGGGCTGTCCGGTCTACCGGGCCGATCCGTTCGACCATCTGCTCGGGCGCTGGCTCAAGGCCACCGCCACCGGCCCGCGGATGTATGCGGCGATCCTCATCGCCGAGGAGATCCTCGACGCGTTCCAGCGCGAGGCCATGGCCGACGAGTCGATCCAGCCGCTGATCCGGATGGTGTCCCGGATCCACGTGGTCGAGGAGGCCCGGCACGTGCGCTTCGCCCGGGACGAGCTGACCCGTCAGGTCGAGGCGGCCGGCCCGGTCGGGCTGTCCTACGCGCGGCTGGTGATCGGGCGGGCCGCGTACTCGATCACCCGCCGGCTGGTCAACCCACGGGCGTACGCGGCCGTCGGCATCCCGCCGGCGGTCGGGGTGGCCACGGCCCGGTCCAACCCGCACTGGCGGGCCACCCTGCGCTGGTCGGCCCAGCGGATCGCCGACCACCTGACCGAGCTCGGGCTCGTCGCCGGGCCGGGCCGGCTGCTCTGGCGCCGCGCCGGCCTGCTGGGGGACTGACCGACGGCCCACCCGGGGAGGGCCGCCGCCGGTCGCGCCGGTGCAACCGTCTCAGCGACCCCGGCGCCGCCCCGAGTGCAGCCGGAGCGCGTTGCAGACGTCGAACACGCCGGACACGTCCCAGGCCAGCTCGCCGGCGACCCGCCGGGTCTCCGCGTCGGCCACCAGCCCGGCCAGGATCACCACCCGGTTCTGCACCGTGACGGTGATCTGCTGCCGCCGGGTGGTCCAGTCGATGCTCAGCCGCTGCGCCACCAGGGCGGCGAGCCGCACGTCCGCGCCGTCCGGCGCGGGCTGCCCGTCCTCGGCGAACGGGAAGTCGGGGAACGGCCAGGGCATCACGATGTGCGGGCTCCTTCCGCTCGTTCGCGGCTCTCCACCGCCACCTCGGACCGGCGCGCCGGTACCGCCCCGACCGAGCCGCCCAGCGCCGCGGCGCGGCTGTCGAACACCGCGAAGACCCCGTCCAGCCGCATGGTGTGCAGCACGGTGCGCACGAACCGGGACGGCGCCACGAGGCACAGCCGCCGGCCCTTGCGCCGGGTCTCCTGCCGGGCCCGGACCAGCAGCCCGAGCCCCGCCGAGTCGATCACCTCGACCGCGCTGAGGTCGACCAGCACGCGGTCGCCCACCGTGACGGCCTCGGCGAGCGCCCGGCGTACCGGCTCCGCGGCGTCGGCCTCGGGGACGGCCGGCGCGCCGCCGACCTCGTCGAGGTCGTCGACGCCGAGGCCCCCGTCCGCCACGGTGGACCGGGCGCTGCACCGCGGACAGTGGTGCGGCCCGGAGGCGAAGGGCGAGCCGGCCCAGCCGTTCTCGAACACCAGCGTCCAGACCACCTCGGCGTCGGGCAGGATGCAGCCGGTGCCCGTGACGCTGTCCCCGCAGGCGTCGCAGATGAGCAGCATCAGGTGCTCCGCCGGTACGACCGTCACGATCCCTCCTCCCGCCGTGCGCCCGGTCCGGGCGGCGGTTGCGTCCCGGGCGCCGGGCGTCCCGCGGCCAGCACCGCGAGGACGACCGCCGCGGCGGCGAAACCGGACTCCACGACCAGCGGCCACACCGCCGGCCCGCCGGGCGCGGTGTCCACGAGGCCCGCGACGATGGCGCCGAGCAGCGCGGCGGCCACCCCGAGCGCGAGGGTCAGCCAGACCGGCGCCGCCGTACGCCCCGGCACGACCAGGCGACCCACCGCGCCGACGGCGAGCCCGACGAGGAGCGCCCCGACCAGCGTGCCGCCGTCCACGGTTCCTCCCTCGCCGGCCTCGGTGTCCGGTTCCGGTTCCCACCCTGCGCAAGGACCGTGGAGGGCGTCCCGCGGTTGTATGACAGTTCCATGACAAAAGCCGGGAACGGCGGACGCGGTTGGGTGACCCGAGGGCGGGCCGTCATGATGCGGATATGACGGCCGTACTGGTGATCGAGGACGACGACCGCATCCGGCTCGCACTGCTGCTCGCCCTCGAGGAGGAGGGCTACTCCGCGTCCGGGGCGGCGACCGCGGAGGAGGGCCTGCGCCGGCAGCGGGAGGACCCGGCCGACCACGTGCTGGTGGACCTCATGCTGCCCGGCCTCGACGGCTTCGAGTGCATCCGCCGGCTGCGCCGCGACGACGACGTCCCGATCGTGGTGGTCAGCGCCCGCGACGACACCCACGACATCGTCGCCGCGCTGGAGGCCGGCGCCGACGACTACGTGGTCAAGCCGGTGGCGATCAAGGAGCTGTCCGCACGGCTGCGGGCCCTGCGCCGGCGCGGCCGCGTCGTCGTGGACGCCGTACCCGCCCAGGTCTTCGGCGACCTGGAGATCAGCGCCGAGGCCGGCGAGGTGCGCCGCGCCGGCCGGCCCGTCGCGGTGACCCGTACCGAGTTCCGGCTGCTCTGCGAGCTGGCCGAGCACGCCGGCCGGGTCCTGTCCCGCCAGCAGCTGCTGCGCCGGGTCTGGGGGTACGAGACCGGCGACGAGCGGCTGGTCGACGTGCACGTGGGCCGGTTGCGGCAGAAGATCGAGCCGGACCCGGCCAACCCCCGGCACCTGGTCACCCTCCGCGGCCTCGGCTACAAGCTCCAGCGATGACCCGCCTCGGACTGCGCGCCCGCGTGACCGCCGCGTTCGCCGTCGGCGCGTTGCTGCTCGCCGCGGTGATGGCCCTCTTCTCGTACGACCTGACGCGCCGTTCGCTGCTCGACGAGCGGGAGCGCACCGCCGTCCGGGCCGCCTACTACGACGCCGCGGTGGTCCGGTCCGGGCTGGACACCGGGACCCCGGACGTGGTGGCGGTGCTGCGCTCCCTGGACACCGGCAGCAGCCGCCGGCCGCTGCTGCACCTGCGCGACGGCTGGTACGCCCGCACCGCCGACGTCGGGGCCGGCTCGGTCCCGGTGGAACTGCAGCGGATGGTCGCCGCCGGCCAGCCGGCCGTGCAGCGGGTCCGGCTGGACGGGCAGCCCACCCTGCTTGTCGGCGTCCCGCTCGCCGGCGAGCTGGGCTACTACGAGCTGACCTCGTTGCGCGAGGTCGAGGGGACCTTCCAGGTGGTCGGGCTGGCGCTGACCGCGGTGGCCATCATGGTGGCCGGGGCCGGCGCCGCCCTCGGCTGGTACGCGACCCGGCACAGCCTCCGGCCGCTCACCGCGGTCGCCGACGCCGCCGAGCGGATCGCCGCCGGCGACTTCGCCACCCGGCTCGACCCCACCACCGATCCGGACCTCACGCGGCTCTCCACCTCGTTCAACCACATGGTCGACCAGTTGGTGCGGCGGATCGAGCGGGACCGCCGGTTCGCTGCCGACGTCAGTCACGAGCTGCGTTCCCCGTTGCAGACCCTGGCCGCCGCCGCGAGCGTGCTGACCCGTCGCCAGGAGCACCAGGACGCGCGTACCGCGACCGCGGCGGGACTGGTGGCCGACGAGGTGGCCCGGTTCCAGCGCCTGGTGGACGACCTGATCCAGCTGGCCCGCACCGAACAGCCCGCGCACCGCGACACGGTCGACGTGCCCGCGCTGGCCCGCGCGGCCTGCCGGGAGCGCGCGCTGCCGGAGAGCCTCGTCGAGGTTGCCGACGGCACCCCGGCGCAGTGGCGGGTCGACCGGCGCCGGGTCGAGCAGATCCTGCTCAACCTGCTCGACAACGCCGTGCGCTACGGCGGCGGCCCGGTCGCCGTACGCCTCGGGCTGCACGACGGGATCGGCGTGCTGGAGGTCGACGACGACGGCCCGGGCGTACCGGAGGACGACCGGGAGATCATCTTCGACCGCTTCGTGCGGGGCCGGGCCGCCCACGCCCGGGCCGGCACCGACGGCACCGGCCTCGGCCTCGCCCTGGTGGCCCAGCACGCCGCCGCGCACGGCGGGCACGCGGCCGTGGTGGACCGCGACCGGGGCGCCCGGTTCCGGGTCGAGCTGCCGGGGGCCGGCGGATGACCCGGCGGCTGCTCCCGGTGCTGCTCGCCGCCGCGCTGCTCGGCGGCTGCGGGGTGCCGGTCGACGACGAGCCGCGGCGGGTGCAGCCGCCGCCCGGCGGTTTCCCGACGCCCGCGGGCACGGCCACGGCCGAACCGGACGGGCGGGTCGACGAGCCGCTCTGCTTCGTCCGGGGCGACGGGCTGGCGGTGGCGACCCGACGGTTCGACGGCCTGCCCGACGTGGACGCCCACCTGCAACACCTGCTGGCCGGGCCGGACGGCGCCGAGCGGGACCGGGGGCTCGCCACCGCCCTGCCGGGCACGGTGGCGGTGGCCGGGGCCAGCCTGACGGGCGCCGTGGCCACCGTCGACGTGCGGCAGGCCGGCGAGGAGACCGGCCGCAACGACGAGGTCCTCGCCTTCGGGCAGATCGTCTGCACGCTGACCCAGCGCCCCGATGTCGACAGCGTGGCGTTCCGCCGGGACGGGCAGCCGCTGGAGGTGCCCCGGGCCGACGGCAACGTGTCCGCGCTGCCGCTCACCGCCGCCGACTACCGGCCGCTGCTGGGCCGCTGACGGGGCCGAAGTGGCGGTGGCCACACGTAAATGTCCGCTTATGAGGCAAATATCCATCGTCCGTTCGGTTGATTAGCCGCCGGACTTTGGTCTAGGGTGGCTGGCACGACCGGTGCTCAGGAGGCACCCGTTCTCCTCAGGACAGGAAGGGCAGCATGACCACGACGACCATCGCGCCGACGACCACCGGCGAGGTGCACCGCACGGCGGTGACCGGCGAGGAGACCCGTGCCAGCGAGCTGATCGCCGCCCTGGCCGAGCTGCCCGAGGGTCACCCGCAGCGGGCGGCCCTGCGCAACCAGGTCATCGAGGCGTGGCTGCCGCTGGCCAACCACCTCGCCGCCCGCTACAGCGGCCGCGGCGAGCCGGCCGGCGACCTGGCCCAGACCGCGGCCCTCGGCCTGATCAAGGCGGTGGACCGGTTCGACGCCTCCCGGGGCGTGGACTTCGCCGGCTTCGCCATCCCGACCATCCTCGGTGAGATCAAGCGGCACTTCCGCGACCGCACCTGGAACATCCGGGTCCCGCGCCGCCTCCAGGAGCTGCGGCTGCGCATCTCGGAGGCGAACAGCACGCTGACCCAGACCCTCAACCGGGCCCCGACGGTCGCCGACATCGCCAGCCACCTCGACGTCACCGAGGAAGAGGTGCTCGAGGGCCTGGAAGGCGCCCGCGCCTACAACGCCGTCTCGCTCTCCACCCCGATCGGCGACGGCGACAGCGCCACCGAGCTGGGCGACACCCTCGGCACCGAGGACAACGAGTACGAGCTGGCCGAGCTGCGCGCCTCGCTCGGCCCGGCGCTCGCCACCCTCGACGAGCGTGAGCAGAAGATCCTCACCCTGCGCTTCTACGGCAACCTGACCCAGAGCGAGATCGCCGCCCGGGTCGGCGTGTCCCAGATGCACGTGTCCCGGCTGCTCGCCCGCGCGCTGACCAAGCTGCGCGGCCAGCTCACCGAGGCCTGATCCGCCCGGGCGCCACACCCGCCCGAGTCCGTCCCTCCCGGCGCACGCGGCGCTGCCGCCGCGCCCCGGGCCTGCGCACCGCCACCGACTCCCCTCGGTGGCGGTGCGTTTCTCTCGCCACCCGCCTCGCCCGCCCAGCGGGCCGGGGCGGGTGTGTGCATACTTGCGCGGTTGCAATCGTTGCCCGGGCGCCCCGCCCCGGCTGTCACAGAGGCGGTAGTGGTGGTCGACCAGACGATCCCGCGGCGACGCGAAACAACTCCGGCGGCCGGCGCCTCCGTGGCCGATCCGGGCCTGCGTCAGCTACTGGCCGGTCTCACCGCGGTCCGCGACGGCGACTTCGGCACCCGGCTGCCGGAGGACGCCGACGGGCTGCTCGGCGAGATCGCCACCGTCTTCAACGGCATGGTCGACCAGCTCTCGCTGTTCACCTCCGAGGTCACCCGGGTGGCCCGGGAGGTCGGCACCGAGGGGCAGCTCGGCGGCCAGGCCGACGTGCCGGGCGTCTCCGGCACCTGGAAGGACCTGACCGACTCGGTCAACGCGATGGCCGGCAACCTGACCGACCAGGTGCGCGACATCGCCGAGGTGGCCACCGCGGTGGCCCGGGGCGACCTGTCGCAGAAGATCACCGTGGACGTGCGCGGCGAGATCCTGGAGCTGAAGGTCACCATCAACACGATGGTGGACCAGCTCTCGTCGTTCGCCGACGAGGTGACCCGGGTGGCCCGGGAGGTCGGCAGCGAGGGCCGCCTCGGCGGTCAGGCCGAGGTGCCCGGCGTGGCCGGCACCTGGCGGGACCTGACCGACTCGGTGAACTTCATGGCCGGCAACCTGACCAGCCAGGTGCGCAACATCGCCCAGGTGACCACGGCGGTGGCCCGGGGCGACCTGTCGCAGAAGATCACGGTCGACGCCCGGGGCGAGATCCTGGAGCTGAAGAGCACCATCAACACGATGGTGGACCAGCTCTCGTCGTTCGCCGACGAGGTGACCCGGGTGGCCCGCGAGGTCGGCACCGACGGCCGGCTCGGCGGTCAGGCACAGGTCAGCGGCGTCGCGGGCACCTGGCGCGACCTCACCGACTCGGTGAACTCGATGGCGGTCAACCTCACCGACCAGGTGCGCAGCATCGCCCAGGTGGCCACCGCGGTGGCCCGGGGCGACCTGTCGCAGAAGATCACCGTCACCGCGCACGGCGAGATCCTGGAGCTGAAGAACACCATCAACACGATGGTGGACCAGCTCTCGTCGTTCGCCGACGAGGTGACCCGGGTGGCCCGCGAGGTCGGCACCGAGGGCCGCCTCGGCGGCCAGGCCGACGTCAAGGGCGTCTCCGGCACGTGGAAGGACCTCACCGAGTCGGTGAACGTCATGGCGGACAACCTCACCGCCCAGGTCCGCAGCATCGCCGAGGTCACCACCGCGGTCGCCAAGGGTGACCTGACGCAGAAGATCCGGGTGGACGCCCGCGGCGAGATCCTCGCCCTGAAGGAGACCATCAACACGATGGTCGACCAGCTCTCCGCGTTCGCCGACGAGGTGACCCGGGTGGCCCGCGAGGTGGGCACCGAGGGCCGGCTCGGCGGCCAGGCCCGGGTCTCCAACGTGGCCGGCACCTGGAAGGACCTGACCGACAACGTCAACGAGATGGCGAACAACCTGACCAACCAGGTGCGCTCCATCGCGCTGGTCGCCACCGCGGTCGCCCAGGGCGACCTCAGCCGGCAGATCACCGTCGAGGCCAAGGGCGAGGTCGCCGTGCTCGCCCAGACCATCAACACGATGGTCGGCACGCTCAGCGCGTTCGCCGACGAGGTGACCCGGGTGGCCCGCGAGGTGGGCACCGAGGGCCAGCTCGGCGGCCAGGCCCGGGTGCCCAACGTGGCCGGCACCTGGAAGGACCTGACCGACAACGTCAACTCGATGGCGAACAACCTTACCGGCCAGGTGCGCAACATCGCCCAGGTGACCACGGCGGTGGCACAGGGCGACCTGACCAAGAAGATCGACGTGGACGCCCGCGGCGAGATCCTGGAGCTCAAGACCACCATCAACACGATGGTCGACCAGCTCTCCAGCTTCGCGGCCGAGGTCACCCGGGTGGCCCGGGAGGTCGGCAGCGAGGGCCGCCTCGGCGGCCAGGCCGAGGTGGAGGGCGTCTCCGGCACCTGGAAGCGGCTCACCGAGAACGTCAACGAGCTGGCCGGGAACCTCACCCGGCAGGTGCGCGCCATCGCCGAGGTGACCAGCGCCGTCGCCACCGGCGACCTGACCCGCTCGATCACCGTCGACGCCTCCGGCGAGGTCGCCGAGCTCAAGGACAACATCAACTCCATGGTGGAGTCGCTGCGCGAGACCACCCGCACCAACCAGGAACAGGACTGGCTCAAGACCAACCTGGCCCGCATCTCCGGGCTCATGCAGGGCCACCGGGACCTGGAGGTCGTCGCCGGGCTGGTGATGAACGAGCTGGCCCCGCTGGTCTCCGCGCAGCTCGGCACGTTCCTGCTGGTCGACGAGGCCGCCGACGGCCGCGGCCTGCGGGTGGTCGGCGGCTACGGCCACGACGCCAGCCGCCGCCGCTACGCCCTCGGTGACTCGCTGGTCGGGCAGGCCGCGCTCAGCAAGCGGGCCATCGTGGTGGACGCCGTACCGGCCGACTACGTCACCGTCTCGTCCAGCCTGGGCGCGGCCGTGCCGCTGCACCTGGTCGTGCTGCCCATCCTGTTCGAGGACCAGGTCCTCGGCGTCATCGAGCTGGCCAGCATGGGCCGGTTCACCGACGTCCAGCGTGACTTCCTCGAACAGCTCACCGAGACCATCGGCGTCAACGTCAACACCATCGTGGCCAACGCCCGCACCGACGTCCTGCTGACCGAGTCGCAGCGACTGGCCGCCGAGCTGCAGGCCCGCTCGGAGGAGTTGCAGGCCCGCTCCGAGGAGCTCCAGAGCTCCAACGCCGAGCTGGAGGAGAAGGCCGCCCTGCTGGCCCGGCAGAACCACGACATCGAGACGAAGAACTCCGAGATCGAGCAGGCCCGGCAGGAGCTGGAGGCCCGCGCCCAGCAGCTCGCGCTCGCCTCGAAGTACAAGTCGGAGTTCCTCGCCAACATGAGCCACGAGCTGCGTACGCCGCTGAACTCGCTGCTCATTCTGGCCCAGCTGCTGGCCCAGAACCCCAACCGCAACCTCACCCCGAAGCAGGTCGAGTACGCCACCGTCATCCACTCGGCCGGCGCCGACCTGCTCCAGCTCATCAACGACATCCTCGACCTGTCCAAGGTCGAGGCCGGCAAGATGGACATCAACCCGGAGACGTTCGAGCTGTCGACGCTCCGCGACTACGTCGACGCCACGTTCCGCCCGCTCACCACGCCGCGCGGGCTGGAGCTGGACCTGGTCACCGGCCCCGACGTGCCGGCCCGCGTGCACACCGACGAGCAGCGGCTGCGGCAGGTGCTGCGCAACCTCGTCTCCAACGCGGTCAAGTTCACCGAGAAGGGCCGGGTGCAGCTGCGCATCGAGCGGGCCCGCCCGGACGAGCTGCCGGCCGGGATGCCCACCACGGACCCGGTCATCGCGTTCCGCGTCGTCGACACCGGCATCGGCATCGCCGAGCAGCACCTGACCGCCATCTTCGACGCGTTCCAGCAGGCCGACGGCACCACCAGCCGCCGCTACGGCGGCACCGGCCTGGGCCTGTCCATCAGCCGGGAGATCGCCCGGCTGCTCGGCGGGCAGATCACCGCGGAGAGCGTCCTCGGCCAGGGCAGCACCTTCACCCTCTACCTGCCGGCCACGGCCACGCCGGCGCTGCCCGACACCGGCCTCGGCCTTCCGGCCTCCGCCACCACGGCTCCCGTCGAGTCGGAGGCCCAGCGCTGGGTGGAGCAGCAGCAGCGCCGGGTGCTGGTGCTCGAACCGCACGAGAAGGGGCTGCTCACCCTGCTGGTCCGCGGGGTGGCCGCCGACACCGGCGGTCCGGTCGAGGTGACCACCGCGGTGGACGTCGAGTCAGCCGTCGACACGCTCGCCCGGCACCGGCACCACCTGCTCGTGGTGCAGCTCGACCCGGGCGACGAGCACGGCACCGCGCTGCTCCGGGCGCTGCACGAGCACCCCGGCCTGCGCGGCCTGCCGGTGCTCGCGTACCACGGGCAGCCGCTCGCGGGCGGCCAGGAGACCCTGCTCCAGGGGATGGCCGCGGACCGCCCGCTGGAGATCCTCGGCAGCCTCGACGAGTTGCGGGAACGGATCGTGCTGCACCTCACGGCGGACGCCCCCGAGCGGGTGCCGTCGTTCACGGCGCCGGTGGCCGACCGCAGCCCGGTCAGCGACCCGGTGGTCCGGGAGCTCTCGGGCCGCAAGGTGCTCGTGGTCGACGACGACGCCCGCAACGTCTTCGCCCTGACCAACATCCTCGAACTGCACGGCATGGACGTGGTCTACGCGGAGAACGGGCGCAAGGGCATCGAGACGCTGATGCGGCACGACGACATCGACCTCGTGCTGATGGACGTCATGATGCCCGAGATGGACGGGTACGCGGCCACCGCCGCGATCCGCGCCATGCCCCGCTACGCGGACCTGCCGATCATCGCGGTGACCGCGAAGGCGATGCGGGGGGACCGGGAGAAGAGCATCTCCTCGGGCGCCAGCGACTACGTGACCAAGCCGGTCGACGCGGAGGATCTCCTCACCTGCATCCACCGCTGGCTGACCAGCTGACCTCGTACCGAGTCACTGCGACGACCTCACCCGGCTGACCTCGACGCCCTCGGCGTCGCCGTCCGCACCCGCCGAGCCAGGGACGTCAGGAGGTCTGCTCCAGAGTGGCCAGCGCCTGGCGCAGCCAGGTGAGTTCCGCGCGTGTGGTGGCGGTCGCGATCGTGAACAGTCCCTGCCGGAAGATGTCGTCGAAGTCGGCGGCACGCAGCGGCCGGTCGCCGTCCCAGAAGAAGCTGGCGGGCTGGGTGAGGAAGTGCAGCCTGCGCCGCAGCACGGCGGCCTGTGCGGCCGGGTCGTCGAGGTGACGCAGGAAGGCGAGCACGGTGAACCACCGGTTCTCGTCGGTGATGAACAGTTCGCCGGGTTCGCGGAGCCGGTCTCGCAGCAGCGTGGCGCCCGCCTCGGTCAGCGACAGCATGTGCCGGGGAGCGGCCGCCCGACCGGGCTGCAGTTCACGGGACAGCAGTCCGGCCGCTTCCATGCGCTTGAGCAGGGGGTAGAGCGTGCCGTCCGCGATAGGGCGGATGTGCCCGGTCAGGGCCGCGAGGCGTTTGCGCAGGTCGTAGCCGTGCAACGGTCCGTCTCGGAGAAAGCCGAGGATCGCGAGCTCCAGCATGATCACCACCATACCCCCTTGCCGAGATACCTCGGATGCGAGGTATGGTCTCGATCATGCTGAGCGCTCAGGTACTTCCCGACGGTTCCCGGGTGCGCTGGGTCGAGATCCCCGGCGCCGAGCCCACCCGTGTCTACGTTCACGGCCTCGGTGCGAGCTCCGCGCCCTATTTCTCCGCCACGCTGGCGCACCCCGCTCTGGCCGGCCACCGCTCCCTCATGGTCGACATGCTGGGTTTCGGGATCAGCGATCGTCCGCAGGACGCCTCCTACACCCTGCAGATGCACGCCGACGTCCTGGCCCGCGCGCTCCAGCAGGCCGGGGTGAGCGGTGCCGACGTGGTCGCGCACAGCATGGGCGGCGCGGTGGCGGTCGCCCTGGCCACGTCGCACCCCTGGCTGGTTCGCCGGCTCGTCCTTGTCGACGCGCCCCTCGATCCGGTGCGCGAGCTGCCCACCGCCAAGCGGCCGGGCAGTTCAGGCATCGGGGTCTACCACACCGAGGAGGAGTTCCTCGATCGTGGCTGGGACGAGACGCTCGAGTTCGTCGGCCCCGAATGGGCGGCCACGATGCGCCTGGCCGGGCCGCAGGCCCTCTACCGCAGTGCCATGAGCCTGCTGCGCGGCACCGAGCCGGCGACGCGCGAGAGCCTGGAGAAGTTGTCCATTCCTCGCACGTTCCTGTACCCGGCGGCCGACGGGCCGCGGTTCGACGCCGATCGACTGGCCGGCGCGGGCATCGCCGTGGTGGCGGTCCCCGACTGCGGGCACAACATCATGCTCGACAACGTGCGGGGTTTCGCCGGCGCGGTAGGAGCGGCGCTGCGCGACTGAGCCGATTTCGGAGTCGGCGGAGTCCGGCCCGGCGGGCAGGGTGCTCGCCGGGCCGTTGTCGCAGGGCTCACCTCACCACGGGGTGGGAGGCGGCGGAGGCGTCACGGGTGGGCGGTCGTCGCAGGTGATGGTGTTCGGCAGGAGCCAGGGCGCGAGCCAGCCGCCGTCGTTGCCTCCGAGGTCGGTGAGGCTGAACTCCGACCCCGCCGGGGTGAAGTGGAACGACCCGCAGTTGTTCACGCCGACCGCCCCGACGTTGCGCGCGTCCACATTGGCGAAGGTGGCGGAGCCGGCGGTGCGGGCGCTCACCACCGAGGTGCCGGTGCCGTCGACGCGGATGTCCCGGAAGTGGACATTGCCGATGGACACGGCGTCCTTCACGGGCCAGTCGCTGACCAGCATGATCGCGTTGTAGGTGTTGTCCAGGTAGCGGTCGCCGACCACCTGGATGTCGGCGTCGATGCTGCGGTCCAGCGCGTAGAACCAGATGGCGCCGAGGCCGATGTTCCAGTTCAGGTCGTACGTGCCGGCGCGGACCGTGGTGTTGCCGGTGATCTGGACCTGGCCGCCGAACGGCTCGGCGCCGAACCGGGAGCCGATCTGGATGGCGCTGCCCTCGCGGACGGGGTCGGCGACGAGGTTGTGCGAGACGGTGAGGTCGGAGCCGCCGTAGAGGGCGATGCCGTTGGCGAGGACCGGGGACTGCACGGTGTTGTGGTCGAACGTGTTGTGTGCGTTGCCGGTCCGCTCCGACCACATGGCCAGGGCGTCGTCGCCGGTGTTGCGGATGAAGCTGTTCGAGATGGACGAGTGCGTGACGCCGGTGTGGAAGTTGAGGCCGTCGGCGATCTGGTCGGCGATGACGGTGCCGGTGACCCGCAGGTCGGTCATCGGGCCGTCGAACCACAGGCCGACCTTCGTGTGGTGCAGGTAGAGGCCGTCGACGGTGGAGTGGTTGAGCGCCCCGCCGATGCCGTTGACCTGATCGGTGTCGATGCGTTCGCGCACGTCGCCCTCGACGGCGAAGCCGGAGAGGTGGACGTTGCTGCTGCCGCCGTCGGCGGCGTCGCGGCCGTAGAAGCCGACGCCGGTGTGCACCGAGCCGTCGGGGGCCGGGGTGCCGAGGGCGACCTCGCGGCCCTTCACGACGGTGTACCAGCTGCCGGCGCCCGCGATCGTCACGTCGTCCACGATGATGTGCCGGTTCACCTGGTAGGTGCCGGGCGGCAGGTAGAGCGTGCGGTCCACCCGGCGGGCGTACGCGACGGCCCGGTCGAACGCGGCGGAGGACTCCCGGCGACCGGTCGGGTCGGCGCCGAAGGCCAGCACGTTCACGGCGTGGGGCAGTACGTGGGGCGGGGCGACGAGGTGCGCGTCGAGCAGGTCGATGACCGTCCACGCGGCGGCCGTGCCCGTCGGCGCGGTCAGCCGGACCACCTCGCCGGCCCGGTGGGTGCGGCCCAGCAGCAGGCGCTGCTCGTCGTAGAAGTGGTGCGGCCGGAACGGCTTGGTGATGGTGGGCGCGGGCGTGGTGGCCGCCGGCACGCAGGAGCACTCGGTGATCCACCAGTCCGGGTGGAGCAGGTCGGCGCCGGGGTCGTTGGTGAACGGGTACTGGTTGTAGAGCCAGGCGTACTGGGAGGTGAGCGTCATGGTGCGGGCCGGGCCGTGCCCGACGGTGACGCGCAGCGGCGCGGTGATCCCGCCGCCGCCCGGCGCGTCGGGGATGCTGTACCGGACGGTGAGCGCGTTGGTGGCCCTCGGGAGGGTGAACTCGACGTACTGGCCGGGGGAGAGGCGCACGGCCCGCCGCCCGGACGCCTCGCCGGCGAGGGTGTAGGCGGCGCGGTCCGGGCCGATCACCGTGCCGGTGGTCGGGGCGTTCTCGGCCTCCTGCTCGACGAAGTCCACGGTGGCGCCGCTTTCGGAGACCAGCGCCGGGTCGAGCCCGGCCCGGGTGACCACGGGGGCTGGGCCGGCGGGGCCGGCGGCCAGGGCGGCGCTGCCGGACGGTACGGCCAGTGCGAGGGCGGCGGTCACCGCCCCGAGGATCCTGGCGATCGGCACGGCCGGGCGACGGCCCGCCGCGCCTTCCACGCTCCACTGCATCGGACTACCCACTTTCACCGGGGACGGGGGAGACGGTGGTGGCGTCGGCGCAGGGGCGCGCCCGCCGAAAGGTGCCCCATGTTATTCCCGGGCTTTGTCGATATTCAAGCGCCTCTTTGCCAAAATCTTGCGAGGTGGTTCACCGCCCATCGCCCGCCCGTCGGGGCCGCACGCCAGCCCGGACCAGGCAACGGAGGCGCCGACCCTTGTTCATTTCTTGCAAGAATTAGACGTACGATTGCCGCCGTGACGAAACGCTTGACGGAGGTGGCCCGCAAGGCGGGCGTCAGCGAGGCCACCGTGAGCCGGGTGCTCAACGGGCGCGGGGGCGTGTCCGAGGCGACCCGGACGGCGGTGCTGACCGCGCTCGACGTGCTCGGTTACGAGCGCCCGACCAAGCTGCGCGGTGAGCGGGCCCGGCTGGTCGGCCTGGTCCTGCCGGAACTGCAGAACCCGATCTTCCCGGCGCTCGCCGAGGTGGTGACCGGCTCCCTCGCGCAGCGGGGCTTCACCCCGGCGCTCTGCGCCCGCACGATCGGCGGGGTCTCCGAGTCCGACTACGTCGAGATGCTCCTCGACCACCAGGTCTCCGGCGTGATCTTCGCGGGCGGTTCGTACGCCCTGGCCGACGCCACGCACGAGCACTACCGCCGGCTGACCGACCGGGGCCTGCCCGTGGTGCTGGTCAACGCCGGCGTCGACGAGCTCGGATTCCCCCGGGTCTCCACCGACGACGCGGTGGCGGTCGAGCAGGCGTACGGGCACCTGCGCTCGCTCGGGCACGAGCGGATCGGCATGGTGCTCGGCCCGGAGGGGCACGTCCCGTCCCGGCGCAAGCTGGCCGCGATGATCCAGGCCGCGGGCTGGGCCGACGACACCACGTACGTGGAGCGCTCCAGCTTCTCGATGGAGGGGGCGCGGGTCGCGGCGACCAAGCTGGTCGAGCGGGGTGTCACCGGCATCATCTGCGCCAGCGACGTGCTGGCCCTGGGCACCATCCGGGCGGCGCGGCGGCTCGGCTGCACGGTGCCGGCCGACGTGTCCGTGGTCGGCTTCGACGACTCCGCGTTCATGACCTGCACCGATCCGCCGCTGACGACCGTGCGGCAGCCGATCGAGACGATGGGGCAGGCCGCGGTGGATCTGCTGGTCACCCAGATCGAGGGTGCCGGCGTGCTGCGCGACGAGCTGCTGTTCGAGCCCGAACTCGTGGTCCGCGGATCCACCGCACCCGCCCCCCGCCGCTGACCATCTGACCTCGACGGACCCTCCGGCCGTCGACCGCTACCCGCGGTCGGCGGCCGTTTTGTCGTTGCCACCGGAGCTTCGGCGCTGCGGGGCTGTCAACATCTGTCGTCACAAAGTCGTGTCCTTTCACATCACGATCGAAACCTTGCCGCAATGAGTCGGCCTCGCTACAGTGACCCCACTCACACGCCGGCTGCGGCCGAGCGGTGGCGATCACGGCAGATCAAGCGAAGGCCATGGATACACCCGTTCCCCGAAGGGATGGACAGATGTCCGTACCGCAGTACCGGAAGGCTGCGGCGATAGCGCTCGCGGCCGGCCTGGGGCTCAGCCTCGCGGCGTGCTCCACCAAGAGCGACGACGCCGGCAAGGACGCCAGCGGCAAGGTCACCATCACCGTCGACTGCCAGCCGGTCGGCGCCCAGAAAGAGCTGCTGAAGAACTGGAATGACGACGTCGCCGAGTTCCAGCGGCAGAACCCGAACATCGTCATCAAGAGCGTCAGCGTCGGCGAGCAGTGCAACAACCCGCCGGACTTCACGGCCCGCCTCGCCGGCGGCACCGTGACCGACGTCTTCTACGGATACATGACCGATCTCCAGCAGGTGCTCGACTCCGGTCAGGCCATGGACATCACGGAGTACGCCAACAAGGACACGGTCCCGACCTGGGACAGCGTCGACCCGGCGCTGAAGGAGGTCTTCACCGACGGCGGCAAGCTCTACGCCGTCCCGGTGAAGAACTACTCGATGGGCCTTGTCTACAACAAGGTCCTGTTCCAGCGGGCGGGCCTCGACGTGAACAACCCGCCCAAGACGTGGGCGGAGGTCCGTGAGGCGGCCAAGAAGATCTCGGCGCTGGGTGGCGGCATCGCGGGCTACTCGGAGTACAGCGCCGGCAACACCGGCGGCTGGCACTTCACCTCCCTGCTCTACTCGCAGGGCGGCCAGGTGCTGACCGAGGACGGCAAGAAGGCCGACTTCAACAACGCCATGGGCAAGCAGGTCCTGCAGAACCTCAAGGACATGCGGTACGGCGACAACAGCATGGGCAGCCGCCAGTTGCTCCAGTGGGGCGACCTGCTGACCAACGCCGGCGCCGGCAAGGTCGGCATGTTCATCGGCGCTCCGGACGCCACCCAGGCGATCGTCAGCCAGTTCCAGGGCAAGTTCCAGGACTGGGCGATGAGCCCGCTGCCGGGCCAGGACGGTCCGGCGAAGGCGACGCTCGGCGGCGGCGAGGGCTACTTCTTCAAGAAGGGCCTCAGCCCGGAGCAGGTCAAGGCCGGTCTGAAGTGGATCGCGTACCAGAAGCTGACCCCGGGCAAGGGCCAGTTCGACTACGTCCGGGCCAAGCCGCAGAACTACCCGGTGGGCCTGCCGCAGCCGTTGCTGTTCAAGAACGGCAGCGACGCGCAGAAGCAGGAATTCGACCTGCGTAAGGCGAACGCGAATGTCGACACGGCCAACTTCGCGATCTTCGAGGCGAACCCGGTCCCGATCAAGGGGGAGCCCCGCAACGCGCAGGCGATCTACGCGGTGCTCGACGCGGCGATGTCCGGGGTCCTGACCAACCCGAACGCGAACATCGACGCGCTGCTCAAGACGGCGGAGGACAAGGTCAACCAGCTGCTGGCCGCCGGCAGCTGAGCCGACCGGCGTGGGGGCCGGCGCACCGGCCCCCACGCCCCGCCCCGCACGTCCGGTCACCCCACTTCCGCAGGAGACGCCTTGGCGATCACCACCGTCCCGGGTACCACCAGACCACCGGGCCGCCGCGATCCGTACCCCTCGGCACGCCGCCGGGCGGGCCTCGGCCGCAAGGTACGGGACAACCTCACCGGGCACACGTTCCTGATCGGCGCGGTCGTCTGCTTCGCGGTCTTCTCCTGGTACCCGATGGTCCGCGGCGTCGTGATGAGCTTCCAGCGCACCCGCCGGGGCGAGACCACCTGGGTGGGCTGGGACAACTACGCCCGCATCATCGACGACCCCAGCTTCTGGACCGCCTGGAAGAACACCTTCTACTTCACGGTCCTGGCGCTCGTCCTCGGGTACGCGGTGCCGTTCTTCGTGGCGATCCTGCTCAACGAGTTCCGCCACGCCAAGGGCTACCTGCGGATCCTGGTCTACCTGCCGGTGATGCTGCCGCCGGCCTCGGCGCTGTTCCTCTTCAAGTTCTACGCCTACGACCCCAGCGAGGCGGGGCTGTTCAACGCCATCCTGGCGGCGCTGCACCTGCCGACCTCGGAGTGGATGCAGTCGCCCGGGATGACCATGCCGGCCATGGTGCTCGCGTCCACCTGGATGAACATGGGCAGCGCGGTGCTCATCTACCTGGCGGCGCTGCAGAACATCCCCGGCGAGCTCTACGAGGCCGCCGAACTCGACGGCGCCGGGATCTGGCGCCGGATCCGGCACGTGACCATCCCGCAGACCCGGCTGATCCTCGCGCTCCTCGCGATGCTCCAGATCGTCGCCACCATGCAGCTCTTCATCGAGCCGCTGATCCTCGCCAACGGCGCGGGCACCGGGGACTCGGCGACGTCGGTCGCGTACCTCATCTACCAGCACGGGTTCTTCCAGAACGACCTCAACGGCGCCGCGGCGCTCGGCGTGATCATGCTCGTCGTGCTGGCCGGCTTCTCCGCCGTCTACGTGCGGCTCACCGCGAAACAGGACTAGGACGGACGAGGAATGGCACGAGACTCCGGGACCCGGACCCTCATCTCCCAGGCCCAGCTCGAACGCGGGCGCGGCCGGATCATCTACTGGACGCTGCTCGTCGTCGTCGTGGTGGGCTTCACGCTCGTCTTCATCGGGCCGCTCTACTGGATGGTCACGGGCGCGCTCAAGTCCGGTCAGGAGATCGCGCAGACCCCGCCGTCGCTGTTCCCGAAGGATCCGCAGCCGCAGAACTACGCCGACGCGTGGCACAACCTGGACCTCGCCAAGCTGCTGTTCAACACGTTCTACTACGCGACCGGAGCGGTGCTGTTCCAGCTCGTCCTGGACACGGCGGCGGCGTACTCGCTGTCGAAGCTCCGGCCGGTCTTCGGCAACGCGATCCTCGGCCTGATGCTGGCAACGCTGATGATCCCGGCGATGGTCCTCATCGTGCCGCAGTACGTGACGGTGATCGACCTGCCGATCCTGCACCTCAACCTGCTCGACTCGCCGTTCGCCATCTGGCTGCCCCTGGTCGCGAACGCCTTCAACATCTTCCTGCTGAAACGGTTCTTCGACTCGATCCCCGAGGACCTGATGGCAGCGGCCTTCGTGGACGGGGCCACCCCGCTGCGCACGCTCTGGTCGATCATCCTGCCGATGTCGCGCCCCATCCTCGGCGTGGTCTCGATCTTCGCGGTGACGGCGGTCTGGAAGGACTTCCTCTGGCCGAAGCTCGTCATGCCGTCGCCGGAGACCCGGACGGTCAGCGTCGGCATCTACGCCTTCGCCGGTGGCACCCCCATGAACGTGGTGATCGCCGCCTCGCTGATCGCCGCCATCCCGACGGTCGTCGTCTTCCTGATCTTCCAGCGCAACATCATGTCCGGCCTGACCACCGGCAGCCTCAAGGGCTGACCCCGCCGGAGAACACCGGCGAAACCTCCCGTGGCGACCGACGACCGTTCGCCCGACACATCCAGGTCCGGCGGACTCCGCCGACGTACCGACGCAGAAAGCAGGTGCTCGTGTCCACAGCAGACAGTGGTCCGTGGTGGCGTGGAGCGGTTATCTACCAGGTCTACCCGCGCAGCTTCGCCGACGGTGGCGGCGACGGCATCGGCGACCTCGCCGGCATCCGGTCCCGGCTCCGCTACCTGTCCGACCTGGGCGTCGACGCGATCTGGTTCAGCCCCTGGTATCCCTCCCCGATGGCCGACGCCGGCTACGACGTGGCCGACTACCGCGACATCGACCCGGTCTTCGGCACCCTCGCGGAGGCCGAGGCGCTGATCGCCGAGGCGCACGAGCTGGGCATCCGGATCATCGTCGACATCGTGCCCAACCACTGCTCCGACGCGCACCCCTGGTTCCAGGCGGCCCTCGCCGGCGGGCCGGACGCACCCGAGCGGGAGCTGTTCTGGTTCCGCCCGGGTCGCGGCCCGGACGGCGACGAGCGGCCCACCGACTGGGTCGGCGAGTTCGGCGGCCCCACCTGGACCCGGACCGTCAACCCGGACGGCACCCCCGGCGACTGGTACCTGCACCTGTTCGCCCCCGAGCAGCCGGACTTCAACTGGGACCACCCGCTTGTGCGCGCCGAGTTCGAGGACGTCCTGCGGTTCTGGTTCGACCGCGGGGTGGACGGCATCCGGATCGACTCGGCCGGGCTGCTGGTGAAGGACGGCACGCTGCCCGAGACCCGGCCCGACCGGCCGCACCCCTTCCGGGACCTCGACGGGGTGCACGACATCTACCGGAGCTGGCGGCGGGTCGCCGACTCCTACCCGGGCGACCGGGCCCTCATCGGCGAGGTGTGGCTGCCGGACCGGCAGCGGTTCGCCAACTACCTGCGCCCGGACGAGCTGCACGCGGCCTTCAACTTCGACTTCCTGGGCTGTGCCTGGGACGCGTCGGCACTGCGCGAGAGCATCGACGGCACGCTCCACGCGCACGCGCCGGTCGGCGCCCCGGCCACCTGGGTGCTGTCCAACCACGACGTCACCCGGCACGTCACCCGCTACGGCCGCGCGGACACCCGGTTCAGCTTCGCGGCGAAGCGCGAGGGCATCCCCACCGACCTGGAACTGGGCACCCGCCGGGCCCGGGCGGCCGCGCTGCTGTCCCTGGCGCTGCCCGGCGCCGCGTACGTCTACCAGGGGGAGGAGCTGGGCCTCTGGGAGGTCGAGGACATCCCGTTCGAGCTGCGTCAGGACCCCATGTGGGAACGCTCCGGCCGGGTCGACCCCGGCCGGGACGGCTGCCGGGTGCCGCTGCCCTGGGCCGGTGACGCCCCGCCGTTCGGGTTCAGCCCCGACGGCGCCGCGGCCGGGCCCTGGCTGCCGCAGCCGGCCGACTGGAAGGACCGGACCGTCCGCGCCCAGACCGGCGACCCGCACTCGATGCTGGAGCTCTACCGGGCCGCCATCGCGATCCGCCGGTCCGAGGCCGCGCTCGGCGACGGCGCGCTCACCTGGCTGCCCGCCCCCGAGCGGGTGCTCGCGTTCGCCCGGGAGCCCGGCTTCACGTGCCTGGTCAACCTGTCCGCCGCCACCGTGCCGCTGCCCCCGCACGAGCAGCTGCTGCTGGCCAGCGGACCGCTCGACGACGACCGGCTACCGCCGGACACCGCGGTCTGGCTGCGCACCGGCTGACCCGTCCCGGCGCCGGCGGCCCGGCCGCCGGCGCCGCCCGCCGCGCCACCCGAGGAGGAAGGAGGGGAGGAACCACCGCACCGCACGGGGGACCTGGCCATCCGACGAAAGGGAGCGCACCCCTCATGGCCGAGCACACCACCCCGCACCACCCCCGCCGCAGCCGGCTCCGCGCGGGGCTGGCCGCCCTCGCGGGCGCCGCGCTGGCCGCCACCTCCGTCACCGTCGTGGCGCTCACCACCACCGCCACCCCGGCCCGGGCCGCCGGGCTGTCCCCGTTCGACATCGCCGGTCGCGGCGCCACCGTCGGATTCGTCGAGCACGAGGCGGAGAACGCCGTCCATACCGGCACCCGGATCGGCCCCGACCGGCGCTACGGCACCCTGCCGTCCGAGGCGTCCGGCCGGGAGGCGGTCACCCTCGACGCCGTCGGCGAGTACGTCGAGTTCACCCTCACGGCCCCGGCCAACGCGGTCACCTTCCGCTACAGCCTGCCGGACAACGCCGCCGGCACCGGCCGGGACGCCACCATCGACCTGCGCGCCGGGGGCACCCTCGTCAAATCCGTCCCGGTCACCTCCCGGTACGGCTGGTACTACGGCGGCTACCCGTTCAACAACAACCCCGGCGACACCAACCCGCACCACTTCTACGACGAGACGCGCACCCTGTTCGGTACGACGTACGCGGCCGGCACGAAGATCCGCCTCCAGGTCTCCTCGACCGCGCAGTCGCCCACGTTCACCATCGACCTGGCCGACTTCGAGCTGGTCGGAGGCCAGATCGCCAAGCCCGCCGGCGTGCTGGACGTGGTCACCGACTTCGGCGCCGACCCGAGCGGCGCCACCGACTCGACGGCGAGGTTCCAGGCCGCGGTCGACGCCGGCCGGGCCCAGGGGAAGACGGTCTGGATCCCCGCCGGCACCTTCACGCTCTGGGACCACGTGGTGGTCGACGGGGTGACCCTGCGCGGCGCCGGGCCCTGGTACTCGGTGCTCGGCGGCAGGCACCCCACCGACCGGAAACGGGCCGCCGGCATCTACGGCAAGTACGTGGCCGGCGGCGGCTACGGCGGCGAGATCCGCCCGCACGAGGCCGGCGGGCCCAGCCGCAACGTGTCCCTGCGGGACTTCGCCATCATCGGCGACATCCGCGAACGGGTCGACGAGGACCAGGTCAACGCCCTCGGCGGCGCCATGTCGAACTCGGTGGTCGACAACCTCTGGCTGCAGCACACCAAGGTCGGCGCCTGGATGGACGGCCCCATGGACAACTTCACGATCCGCAACAGCCGCATCCTCGACCAGACCGCCGACGGGGTGAACTTCCACTGGGGCGTCACCAACTCCACGGTGACCAACACCTTCGTCCGCAACACCGGCGACGACGGCCTCGCCATGTGGGCGCAGAACGTGCCGAACGTCGGCAACTCCTTCACCTTCAACACCGTCGGCGTGACGATCCTGGCCAACAACCTGGTCACCTACGGCGGCCGGGACATCCGGATCACCGACAACGTGACCGCCGACTCGGTCACCAACGGCGGCGGCATCCACGTGGCCAACCGCTATCCCGGCGTCAACGGCCCGACCGCCGTCGCCGGCACGATCACCGTCGCCCGCAACACCCTGATCCGCAACGGCAACTCCGACTACAACTGGCGCTTCGGGGTCGGCGCGCTCTGGTTCTCGGCCCTGAACGAGCCGATCCAGGGCGCCACCATCGCCGTCACCGACACCGACATCCTGGACAGCTCCTACGCGGCCCTGCACTGGATCGAGGGGCAGACCAGCGGGATCAGCCTGAACAACGTGCGCATCGACGGCGCGGGGACCTTCGCGCTGCAGGTGCAGGCGCCCAGCCAGGTCAGCTTCACGAACGTCCGGGCCACCGGCATCGCCCAGGCCAACCCCATGTACAACTGCGTCGGCAGCGGCTTCCAGATCACCCAGGGCGCCGGCAACTCCGGCTGGTACTCGGCGAATCCGTACTGCGGGCCGTGGCCCGAGCCGCAGTGGGGCAACGGCCCGTCCACGCCGCCCACGCCGACCCCGACCAGCCCGACGCCCAGCCCCACCCCGACGCCCACCCCGACCACCCCGCCGCCGCCGGGCGGCAACCTCGCGCTCGGCCGGCCGGCCACCGCGTCCAGCAGCACCCAGACGTACGCGGCGGCGAACGCGGTGGACGGCAACGCCGGCACCTACTGGGAGAGCGCCAACAACGCCTTCCCGCAGACGCTGAGCGTGGACCTCGGCGCGGCGCGCACCGTCGACCGGGTCGTGGTCAAGCTGCCGCCCGGCTGGGAGCGGCGGACGCAGACCCTGTCCGTGCTCGGCTCCACCGACGGGTCGACCTGGACCACGCTGAAGGCGTCCGCCGGCTACACCTTCGATCCCGCCACCGGCAACACCGTCACGATCCCGCTGGCCGCGGGGGAGCGGCGGCACCTGCGGCTCAGCGTCACCGGCAACACCGGCTGGCCGGCCGGGCAGGCCGCCGAGTTCGAGGTGTACGGCGGCACGGGCACCACCCCGCCGCCGACCACCACGCCGCCCCCGACCACCACCCCGCCGGCGCCGAGCGGCAACCTGGCCGCCGGGCGGCCGGTCACCGAGACCAGCCACGCCGACGTGTACGGCGCCGCCAACACCGTCGACGGCAACGCCGGCACCTACTGGGAGAGCGCCAACAACGCCTTCCCGCAGTCGCTCACCGTGGACCTCGGCGCGACGTACCCGGTGGCGCGGATCGTGCTGAAGCTGCCGCCGTCGCCGGCGTGGCAGACCCGCGCCCAGACCCTGTCGGTGCTCGGGTCGACCGACGGGTCGACCTGGAGCACGGTGAAGGCCTCGGCCGGCTACACCTTCGACCCGGCCACCGGTAACACCGCCACCATCACGTTCCCGTCCGCCGGGCGCCGGCACCTGCGGCTGACCTTCACCGGCAACACCGGCTGGCCGGCGGGCCAGCTCGGCGAGTTCGAGGTGTACGCCACCTGACCCGCCCCGGGGTCCCCGCGGCGCGGCGGGGACCCCGTCCACCCCCCACCACACCCACCTCTCCACGTCCCGGGAAGAAGGTGTCCCTCCACCATGTCCACATTCCGTACCCGGCTGGTCGCGGCGCTCGCCGCGGTCGCGCTGGCCGTCACGGCCCCGCCCCCGTCCCCGGCGGCCGCGGCCGGCGGTCCCAACCTCGCGCTCGGCCGCACCGCCACGGCCAGCAGCGTCAACGGCCCGTACGCGGCCGGCAACCTCACCGACGGCAACGCCGGCAGCTACTGGGAGAGCGCCGGCACGTTTCCCCAGTGGGCGCAGGTCGACCTCGGCTCCGCCCAGTCGGTCGACCAGGTCGTGCTGAAGCTCCCCGCCGGCTGGGAGTCCCGCACCGAGACCCTGTCGGTGCAGGGCAGCACGGACGGCGGCACCTTCACCACGCTGCTCGCCTCGGCCGGGCGCACGTTCAGCCCGGCCAACGGCAACACGGTCACGCTGAGCTTCCCGGCCACCAGCACCCGCCACGTGCGGATCGCCGTCACCGCGAACACCGGCTGGGCCGCCGCTCAGCTCGCCGAGCTGGAGGTGTACGGGTCGGCGAGCTCCTCCACCAACCTGGCCCTGGGCCGGACCATGGCGGAGAGCAGCCACTCCGACGTCTACGGCGCGGGCAACGCCAACGACGGCAACCCGGCGACCTACTGGGAGAGCGCCAACAACGCGTTCCCGCAGTGGCTCCGGGTCGACCTCGGCGCCGCCGTGGCGGTCGACAAGGTGGTGCTCAAGCTCCCCGCCGGCTGGCCGGCGCGCACCCAGACGCTGACCGTGCAGAGCAGCACCGACGGGTCCGCCTTCGGCACCCTCGCCGGCTCGGCCGGGTACGCGTTCAATCCGGGCAGCGGCAACACGGTCACCGTCACCTTCGGCACCGCCACCACCCGCTACGTGCGGCTGCTGTTCACCGCCAACACCGGCTGGCCCGCCGGGCAGCTCGCCGAGCTGGAGGTCTACGGCCCGGCCACCGGCGACACCCAGCCGCCGAGCGCGCCCGGCAACCTGGCCCTCACCGAGCCCGCCGCCGACCAGGTGCGGCTCACCTGGACGGCGTCGACCGACAACGTCGGGGTCACCGGCTACGACGTCTACGCCGACGGCACGCTGCGTACCAGCGTCAGCGGGTCGACGCTGACGTACACCGACAGCCAGCCGGCCGGCGCCACGGTCTCCTACTACGTCCGGGCCCGCGACGCCGCCGGCAACCAGTCGGGCAACAGCAACACCGTCACCCGCACCGGCAACACCGGGGACACCACGGCGCCGACCGCGCCGGGCAACCTCGCGTACACCCAGCCGGCGGCCGGGCAGATCCGGCTGACCTGGACGGCGTCCACCGACAACGTCGGGGTCAGCGGATACGACGTCTACGCCAACAACGCGCTGCGCGGCAGCGTCGGCGGCTCGACCCTCACGTACACCGACAGCCAGCCGGACAGCGCCACGGTCTCCTACTACGTCCGGGCCCGCGACGCGGCCGGGAACGTCTCGGCCACCTCCAACACGGTCACCCGCACCGGCAGCACGCCCGGCGGCACCAACCTGGCCGCCGGCAAGCCGATCACCGCCTCCTCGGTGGTGCACATCTTCAACGCGGTCAACGCCAACGACAACGACGTGACGACCTACTGGGAGGGGGCGCCGGGGGCGTACCCGAGCACGCTGACCGTCGCGCTCGGCGCCAACGCCAGCATCAGCGCGATCGTGGTGAAGCTCAACCCGGACCCGGTCTGGGGGCCGCGCACGCAGACCTTCCAGGTCCTCGGCCGGGAACAGTCCGCCGCCGGCTTCACCTCCGTGGTCGGCTCGGCGACGTACTCGTTCAGCCCGGCCGGCAGCAACACGGTGACCATCCCGGTCAGCGCCACGGCCGCCGACGTCCGGCTCCAGTTCACCGCGAACTCGGGCTCGTCCAACGGCCAGGTCGCGGAGTTCCAGGTGATCGGCACCCCGGCGCCGAACCCGGACCTCACCGTCACCGCCCTGTCCGCGGCGCCGTCCGCGCCGGTGGAGACCGACCCGGTCACGCTGTCCGCCACCGTCCGCAACGCCGGTACCGCGCCGGCCGCCGCGTCCGCGGTCACCTTCTCCCTGGGTACGACGAAGGTCGGCACCGCGGCCGTCGGCGCGCTCGCGGCCGGGGCGTCGGCGACTGTTTCGGTGAACATCGGCGCCCGCAACGCCGGCACCTACGAGGTGACCGCCACGGCCGACGAGGCGAACACGGTCATCGAGCAGAACGAGTCGAACAACAGCCGGACCGCCTCCCTGACGGTCAGCGCGGTGCCCAGCTCCGACCTGGTCGCCGGGGCGGTGAGCTGGTCACCCGGCACGCCGAGCGCCGGGGCCACGGTCACCTTCTCGGTGTCGATCCGCAACCAGGGCACGGTCGCCTCGGCCGGCGGGGCGCACGGCATCACCCTCACCGTGCTCAGCGACAGCGGCGCGGTGGTGCGCACCCTCACCGGCTCGTACAGTGGCACCCTGGCGGCCGGGGCGACCAGCCCGGCGGTCAACCTGGGTAGCTGGACGGCGGCGAACGGGCGGTACACCGCGCGGGTCGTGCTCGCCGCCGACACCAACGAGCTGCCGGTCAAGCAGCAGAACAACACGAGTGACCGGGCGCTCTTCGTCGGCCGCGGCGCGAACGTCCCCTACGACACGTACGAGGCCGAGGACGGCCGGGTCGGCGGCGGGGCGCAGGTGCTCGGGCCGAACCGGACCATCGGCGACCTGGCCGGCGAGGCGTCCGGCCGCCGCGCGGTCACCCTGAACACCACCGGCGCGTACGTCGAGTGGACCACCCGGGCGGCCACCAACACCCTGGTCACCCGCTTCTCCATCCCGGACTCCCCGGGCGGCGGCGGGATCGACTCGACGTTGAACATCTACGTCAACGGGGTGCTGCACAAGCCGATCAGCCTGACCTCGAAGCACATCTGGCTCTACGGGGCCGAGGCGGGTCCGAGCGACTCGCCGGGCGCCGGCGCGCCCCGCCACCTCTACGACGAGGCCAACGTGATGCTGAACTCGACCGTCCCGGCGGGTGCCACCATCCGGCTCCAGAAGGACCCGGCCAACAGCACCACGTACGCCATCGACTTCGTCAACACCGAGCTGGTGTCGCCGCGGGCCAACCCGGACCCGGCCCGCTACAAGGTGCCGAACGGCTTCAGCCACGCCGACGTGCAGAACGCCCTGGACGCCGTCCGGATGGACACCACGGGCACCCTGATCGGCGTCTACCTGCCGGCCGGCACCTACGACACGGCCCAGAAGTTCCAGGTGTACGGCAAGCCGGTCCAGGTGGTCGGCGCGGGCATGTGGTACACCCGCTTCCAGACGCCCACCAACCAGCAGAACACCGACGCCGGTTTCCGGGTGGAGTCCTCGGCGAGCGGGTCGACCTTCGCCCACCTCGCGTTCTTCGGCAACTACACCAACCGGATCGACGGTCCGGGCAAGGTGTGGGGTGAACTGAAGGACGTCGACAACATGACGCTGGACAGCGTCTGGGTCGAGCACACCGTGTGCGCGTACTGGGGGGTGAGTGTCAGCGGGCTGACCATCCGGGACAGCCGGTTCCGCGACACCTTCGCCGACGCGGTCAACATGACCAACGCGAGCACGAACAACCTGGTCACCAACTCGGAGGGCCGCTCCAACGGCGACGACGCCTTCGCGCTGTTCTCCGCGACCGACCAGGGTGGCGCGGGCGGCAACCACGGCAACGTGTTCGAGAACCTGACCGCCACGCTGACGTGGCGGGCGGCCGGCGTGGCGGTGTACGGCGGCTACGACAACATCTTCCGCAACCTCTACATCGCCGACATGCTGACCTACTCGGGCATCACCATCAGCTCACTGGACTTCGGCTACCCGTTCGTCGGGTTCGGGGCCAGCCCGCCCACCCAGTTCCAGAACGTCTCGCTGATCCGTGCGGGCGGGCACTTCTGGGGTCAGCAGACGTTCCCCGCCCTGTGGCTCTTCTCCGCCTCCAAGGAGTTCCGCGGCATCCGGATCTCCGACGTGGACATCGTGGACCCGACGTACTCCGGGATCATGTTCCAGACCAAGTACAACGGGACGCAGCCGGAGAACCCGGTCACCGACACGGTCCTCACCAACGTCTCCATCTCGGGGGCGCGGCGCAGCGGTGACGCGTTCGACGCCAAGTCCGGCTTCGGCATCTGGGTCAACGAGATGCCCGAGCCAGGGCAGGGCCCGGCGGTGGGCTCCGCCACCTTCACCAACCTCCGGCTAAGCGACAACTACCAGGACATCCGGAACACGACCAGCACCTTCACCATCATCCGGAACTGACCCGCGGGTCAGCGGCGCCGCCGGGAGGGTCACTCCTCCCGGCGGCGCCGATTCTATAGATGAACATCACTAGCCGGGGTTAGGGTGAGCCACCGAGGAAGGGAGGAACCCATGCGTCGAACGACACGGCTGATCGCCGCGGCGGTCGCCGGCGCCTGCCTGACGCCCGGGGCGGTGACGGCGGCGCGAGCCGAACCGGTCGTCCCGCGGCACGCCGTCGTGGTGTGCCAGACCGCGAGCTTCTACGACAACTACGACTCGGCTCGCGGCCCGTACGGGCTCAAGCGCACCCTCACCTACGGCAACAAGATCGGGCACACCCCCGGGGTGCACCCGGTCTACAACGGCTGGGCGGCGTCCTTCGACTTCGGCCCCAACGACTGGGGCTACCTGCGCCTGGAGTGCATCGGAGGCTACGACTCATGGTGAACCCGGCCCGCCTCGCCGCCGCCGGCCTGGCCGCCGCGCTCGCGGTGACCGCCCTGCCCACGGCCGCGCACGCCGCCAACGGCACCATCGGGCAGCGGGAGACCGTCTGCGCCACCGACCTCTTCGTCCGGACCGATCCCAACGGCGCGTGGATGGGCACCCTCTACCGTGGCCAGACCTTCCTGGTCGAGGGGCCGCGTAGCGGCGGCTACGTCTACGGCTTCGCCTACGGGCACGTCAACCGGCGTGGCTGGGTGCAGGACGGCTGGTTCTGCTGACCCGGCCCGCGCCGCTCACAGACCCGAGCAGGCCGCCCCGTCCACCGCGCAGCCCTCCGGCTTCGTGGCCGTCAGGTCGGGATCCCGCACATCGAACCGGATGGTGGCCGACCCGCCGGCCGGCACCGCCGCCCCGGTGAAGGTGACGACTGGCCCGTCCTGCGTGGCCTCGGCGCCGTTGACGCTGCCGACGGTGGCGTCGTCGCCCAACGTCACGGTCACCGTCCAGTCCGGCCGTGCCGCCGGGCCGGGGTTGCTCACCACCACCTGGGCCCGGTAACCGAAGACCCGGTCCGAGACCGTCTCGTAGCTCGCCGCGAGAGGCGTGGCCGACGACGGGCGGGCACTGGGCGTACGGGTGGGGGAGGCGGACGCCGTGGGGGATGGCGAGGCGCTGCGGCGGGTGGCCGACGGCGAGGGCCGCGACGGCGTGGCGCGCGGCGAGGCGCTGTTCGTGGCGGGCGTCGACTCCGGCGCCGACGGTGTCCGCGCCGACGGCTGTGCGGCCGGCGCCGGGGCCGTGGACCGGGTGGCCCACACCGTCGCTCCGGCGGCCACGCCGAGCACCGCCAGCACGCCGGCCAGCAGCAGCGCCCGTCGACGGCCCGTCCGGCGCGGCGGGGCGAGCGGGATCACCGGCAGCTCCGCGGTCAGCCCGCCCTCGGCGCGGCGCAGGTCCACCTCCTGGAACGCGAGCCAGTCGAGAATCGCCGGAAGCCGTCCGGTCACGGCCCGCTCGTGCTGCTCGGCACGCCGGTCGGCGTCCCAGTCGCCCTCCTCCAGCACCTCCCGCACCGACAGCCGCGAACCGTGGCCGGTGGGGGTCAGATCGCAGGCCAGGCGGGTGCTCCGGTCCGCCTCCCGGCAGCGCAGCACCAGCCGTTCCGGCGCGCGCAGCTCGACCACCTCCACCTCGGTGTCGGCGTCGTACCCGGGCAGTCCGGCGGTCCGCAGCAGCGTCCGGTCTCCCACCGACTCGCTGCCGGCGAACCACTTGGCGAGCAGCGCCTGTTCCGTCAGCGCCCGCCAGATCCGTGCGGGCGGGTGGGACAGGTCGACCTCGGTGGCGATCTCGATCACGCGGAGACTCTAAGGGTCGCGCCCGACCCTGGCGAGCGGGGCCGGTCAGCCCGCGGGCGAGCCCGGGCCGCCCTCGTGCCAGCGGGCCCGGAAGGCCGCCTCACCCGCCTCGTGGCTGGCCTTCTCCTCGTAGACCGTCCGGCGCAGCGCGGTGCGGGCGTCCGCCATCGTCACCAGCTCGTACGCGACGAGCGCGACGCAGATCGCGGTGAGCAACCCGAGCGCGGCCAGCGCGGGAAGGTGCCGGGCGACCGGCAGCCCGGCGGCGAGCACGGCCAGTGTGCCGACCCGGCTCCACGACACGGTCCGCAGGGTGCGCAGCTGGAACGCCATGTCGGCGGCCAGGTAGATCATCACCCCGGCGAAGAGCAGCGGCACGGCCGGTCCGTGAGCGCGCTCCGCCACCCCGCCCGCCGGATCGGTGATCGTCCGCACCAGCTCCTCGGCGCCGATCGCGAACAGGATCACGCCGGCGATCATCGGCAGGTAGAGGAAGGCGTACGCGTCCCGGGCCATCGCCACGCGCGGTCGGCCCTCGGAGGCGTGCAGGGCGATCCGGGCGGCGGGGCCGATCATGTCGAAGTGCACCCACCAGAGAGCGGCCGTGAACAGGATGCCGAAGATCGCCGCCGGGATGGCCGGCCAGGTCACCGGCTTGCCGATCAGGTTGCCGCCGACGCCGACCGAGATGACCGACTCGCCCAGCGCGATGATCAGGATGAGGTCGTAGCGCTCGGTCCAGTGTTCCGCGGAGGTGAGCTGCCATCCCTCGGTGCCGCCCAGGAAACCGCTGGCGTACTGGATGACCACCACGGCGATCCAGAGCCCGTCGCGCAGCCAGAGCCCGAGATCGGGGTCGGCCACCCGCTGCGGGACCAGCGCCGCGACGAGCAGCAGGCAGGTGGTGATCAGGACCTCGGGGACGAGCAGCCAGACCTTGCGCCGGCCCGCCGGGTCGCCGCGGGTGGCGTACTCGTACAGCGAGAGGTGCACGGTGCGGATCACCACGTAGCTGATGGTGACCAGCATCGGCCCGGCGCTGCCCTGCTGGAGGTCGCCGAAGGTCTGCGGCAGGGCCAGCGCGAAGGTGAACAACGCGATCATGCCGATGACCACGAGCACCGGTACGAAGCCCTCGCCCAGCCGGAGCCGGGTGGCGACGGCGCTGTGGACGACCCAGCACCACCACAGCACGGCGAGGACCAGCATGGCGTGCAGCAGTTCCCGGGGGGTCACGTTCGCGGCGGTGGCCCGGGTGATGATGAAGAAGGACACCACGAAGACGAGGTCGAAGAAGATCTCGAACTTGTCCACCCGGGCGGCGGGGGCGATCCGCATGGCGGGACCCAGCCCCTTGCCCCACCCGTCGCGGCCCATCGCCCGAGTCTGTCAGCGCCGGGCCGGGCGGCGGGCTTGAATCGACCGCCGTCCCGTCCGTGCCCGGCCCGGTCGTGGGGGCTCAGGCGCCGAGCCGCTGGCGGGCCAGGAACTTCGGCACCACCATCCGCCAGGCCTCGCACACCAGCTCGGTCATCTGGTCGTGGTCGAGCCGCTCCAGGTGGCAGCAGACCCAGTTGAACCGCAGGTCGGAGGGGCGGGGGAGGAAGAACAGCGCCGGCTCGGCGGCGATCAGCCCGTCGCGCTGCTCCTTCGGGTACCCGAAGCCCATGGTCTGCTCGTCGCGGCTGAACGCGACGTAGACGATGGCGCCGACCCGGAACTTGATCCGGTCGTGGATGAGGTGCTCGCTGGTGCGGGGCAGCGTGCGGGCCAGGGCGCGGACGTCGTCGACGGTCACCACGCCGAGGACGTTAGCCGCGCCCTGTGACAGTCAGCCGGCGGCCGGGGCGGCGTGGGCGAGCGCGGCGCGCAGCGTGTCGGTCAGCGGCTGGTCCGGTTGTTCGATCCACTGCTGGACGGCGACCCGGAGGGTGGCCAGGAGGGTCGCGGCCAGGATCCGGGCGCGCAGCGCCACGTCGGGGCCGGTGAGCCGGCCGGCGATCTCCCCGGCGAGCTCGCGTTCGATCGCCGTGTAGGCGGCCACCTGGTGCGCCACGAGGCCCGGGTTGCCGTGCAGCCGGCGGCGCCGGTTGAGCCAGGACTCGGTGGTCTCGTCGTACATCTCGTCGGCCTGCCGCAGCGCGGCCCGGCTCAGCGCCGCCCAGGGTGTCAGGCCGGCGGGCTGCTCGGCGATGAGGTCGAGCAGTCGGCGCAGCCGCATGGTGTCGCCGTGGAAGAGCGCCTCCTCCTTGCTGGAGAAGTAGTTGGAGAACGTGCGCCGGGACACGTTGGCGGCGTCGGCGATCGCCTCGACGGTGACCCGGTCCGGCCCCTGCTCGGCGGCGAGCCGCAGGGCCGCCTCGTGCAGGGCGAGGCGGGTCGCCGCCTTCTTGCGCTCCCGCAGCCCGGTGGCCTCTTCCATGGCTCCCCAGCGTACGTGATCCGTTTCTCAATGAGCAAACTTGCCTGCTGCGCAAGATTCGCGAATGATTGCTTGGGGCAACCAAGGCAGGGGAGGGGAAGAGTGGACGCCACGAGCGGAGAACTCGTCGCCCGGCTGCAGGATCTGCTGACCGGCGTGCGGCTGCTCAAGCAGCGGCGCGCCGACGACCGGCCGGCCGTGCCGCCGGGCCTGGTGGGCCTGCTCCGGCACATCGACCGGGACGGCACCACCGGCTGCCACGCCCGGGACCTGGCGGAGCGGAGCCGGCTCGACCCGTCGACGGTCAGCCGGGCGGTCGCGGCCCTGGTGGCCGACGGCCTGGTCGACCGGCGCGCCGACCCGGAGGACCGGCGCGCCAGCCACCTGACGCTCACCCCGGCCGGTCGGGCCGCTCTGACCGAGGCCTACGACTGGTACGGCGGGGTGCTCTCCCGGGCGCTCACCGACTGGACCCCCGGCGAGGTGGCGGCCCTGTCCGCCGCGCTCGGCCGCCTCACCCGCGACCTCGAGGTCGCCCTCACCCGACACGACAACCTGGAGGACGCGCGATGAGCGCACCCACCGCGACGGCGGACGCCGCGCCCATGAGCCGGCGGAAGACGCTGGAAGCCCTCAGCGGCCTGTTGCTGGTGCTCTTCGTGGCCATGCTGAGCAGTACGGTCGTCTCGACCGCCCTGCCGAAGATCATCGGAGCCCTCAACGGCTCGCAGACGCAGTACACCTGGGTGGTCACGGCCACCCTGCTCACCGCCACGGCGACCACCCCGATCTGGGGCAAGCTCGCCGACCTGTTCAACAAGAAGCTGCTCATCCAGGTCGCCATCGTGGTCTTCCTGGCCGGCTCGGTCGCGGCCGGCTTCGCCCACTCCGCCGGCCAGCTCATCGCCGCCCGCGCCTTCCAGGGCATCGGCGTCGGCGGCCTGCAGGCCCTGGTCCAGGTGGCCATCGCCGCGATGATCCCGCCGCGGGAGCGCGGTCGCTACAACGGCTACCTCGGCGGCGTGATGGCCCTCGCCACGGTCGGCGGCCCGCTGCTGGGCGGCCTCATCGTGGACACCTCCTGGCTCGGCTGGCGCTGGTGCTTCTTCGTCGGCGTGCCGGTCGCGGCCGTCGCACTGCTCCTGCTCCAGGCCACCCTGCACCTGCCCACCGTGCGGCGGGACAACGTGAAGATCGACTACCTGGGCGCCACGCTGATCGCCGCCGGCGTGAGCCTGCTGCTGATCTGGATCTCGTTCGTCGACGACTCGTTCGCCTGGCTGTCCTGGCAGACCGGCGCGATGGTCGGGGGCTCGGTGCTGCTGCTCGCCCTGGCCGTCCTGGTGGAGTCGCGGGCCGCCGAGCCGGTCGTGCCGCTGGAGATCGTCCGCGAGCGCACCACGGCGCTGGCCATCCTCGGCAGCCTCGCGGTCGGCATGGCGATGTTCGGCGGCGCGGTCTTCCTCGGCCAGTACTTCCAGATCGGCCGCGGCTACAGCCCGACCGAGGCCGGCCTGCTCACCATCCCCATGATGGCCGGCGTGCTGCTCTCCTCGATCGTCGCCGGTCGGCTGATCACGTCCTCCGGGAAGATCAAGCCGTACATCGTCGCCGGGTCGATCATCCTGGTCGCCGGCTTCGCCCTGCTCGGCACCATCGACCACGAGACCTCGCTGGTCCTGGTCGGCGCGGCCATGTTCATCGTCGGCGTGGGCGTCGGCATGACCATGCAGAACCTGGTGCTCGCGGTGCAGAACACGGTGGCGCTCAAGGACATCGGGGCGGCCAGCTCGAGCGTGGCGTTCTTCCGCTCGCTCGGCGGCACCATCGGCGTGTCGGTGCTCGGCGCGGTCCTGGCCCGCCAGGTCACCGACCGGATCACCCACGACCTGGCGGCGCTCGGGGTCCCCGCCTCGGCCAGCGGCGGGAACAGCACGCTCAACCTCGCCGCCCTGCCCGCCCCGGTACAGAACATTGTGCGGGCCGCGTACGGTGACGCGACCGGGCACATCTTCCTGATCTCGGCCGCCATCGCCGTCGTCGGGATCCTGGCCGCGCTGCTCCTCAAGCCGGTCACCCTGCGGTCCAGCCTGGACCTGCCCGACACCGCCCGCTCGGTCGCCGTCGCGGCCGACGCGGTCGACGGGGCGCCCGCCTTCGACGAGGTGGCCGTCGACGTCACGGGGCCGGGCGAACGCGCCCGCCGCTGACGCACCGTCGTCCCAGGGCCGTCGCCGATCCCGGCGGCGGCCCTGGCCCGTGCCCACCCGGGCCGGCGCACGCCGGCCCTGAACGAATCGAGGCGCTGTGGACATCACGCAGCCCGCGCCACCGCCGGTGACCGCCGACGCGCGGCCGCCCGGCGCGGTGCGCCGGGCGGTCCGTGAGCTGTCCCTCGTAGCCGTGCTCTTCCTCGCGTACAAGGCGGGCCGGGTGGCGGTCGCCGGGCGGTCCGCCACCGCGCGGGCGAACGGCGAACGGATCTGGTGGCTGGAGCGCCTGCTCCACCTGCCGGACGAGGCCGCCGTGCAGGCGCCCCTGCTCGTCCACGAGCTGCCGGTCCGGCTGGCCAACTGCTACTACGCGTACGTGCACTTCCCGGCCACGGCGCTCTGCCTCATCTGGCTCTACCTCCGCCATCCCGTGCACTACCGCTGGCTGCGGCGGGCCCTGGCCGCGCTCACCGCGGGGGCGCTGGCCCTGCACGTCCTCGTCCCGCTCGCCCCGCCCCGGATGACCGCGCTCACCGGCCTCGTGGACAGCGGCAGCCGCTACGGCCCCGCCGTCTACGGCCCACCCGAGGCCGACACCCTGAGCAACCAGTACGCGGCGATGCCCTCCCTGCACGTCGGCTGGGCGCTGGCCGTCGCCGTCGCGCTGGTCGCGGTCACCGCCGGTCGGTGGCGGTGGCTCTGGCTGGCCCACCCCGTGCTCACCCTGTTCGTGGTGGTCGGCACCGGCAACCACTACTGGCTCGACGGGCTGGTCGCGGTGGTGCTGCTCGGGTTGATCGTGGCGGTGCTGCCCCGCCCGGGTGTGCCGCGCCGGCCACCGGACCCGCCGGTGTCGGCCGCGCGCCTGCGCCCGCACGTGGTCCCGCCCCCGCGTCGGCCGGGCGATGCCGGCCGCCGCCGGAGCCCGCGGACCCCGTCGGCGGCCGACGGCCGGCTCAGGCCACCCCGCCGGGGCTGACCCGCTCCCGACTCAGCCGGTCACCGTGCACACGGCGCCGTTGAGCCGGAACGCCCCGGGCGGCACGTTCGGCCCGCTGTACGCGCCGACGAAGCCGGCGCTGGTGCTGCCGCCACCGGCGGCGAGCCGGCGGTTGTCTGCGGCGCTGGTCACCCGGACCTCCGTGCCCACCTGCGACCAGTTGGCGCTCCAGCCGCTGCTCACCTGCTGCCACGGCGTCGGCCAGGTCCAGGTGAGCGTCCAGCCGTCGAGCGGGCTCGGGCCGGTGTTCACGATGTCGACGGTCGCGACGTAGCCGTTGCCCCAGTCGGTGTCCGGGTGGAAGCGGACCGCGCACGCGCTGGCGGCCGGGCTGCCGGTGGCGAAGGTGAGCGGCGGGGAGGACCAGGAGACCCGGCCCGCGGTGTCCCGGACGAGCACGTTGACCGTGTACCGGGTGCCCGGGGCGAGGTTGCCCACCGTGAGCGAGGTGCCGGCCGTCTCGCCGAACTGCTCGCTGACCGCCCCGTGCTGCCGGTACACCTCGTACTTGGCGATCGGCGCGCCGCCGGGCGCGGCCGGCGGCCAGGAGAGGGTCGCCGTCCGGTCGGTCACCGCGGCGGCGGTGGGCCGCCCCGGCGCACCCGGGCGGGCACCGTCCGCGCCGGCCGGGCGCAGCACGAGCGTGGTCAGCGAGTACGGCGGCAGCGTCCGGCTGGTCGCGCCGCCGGACCGGCCGGTGGCCACGCCGCCCGCCCCGTTGGTGAGCGTGTGCACCGTGGGCGCCTCGTCCGCCGGGGTGAACCCGGCGTAGTCGATCGTCACCGGGTGGGCGGCGTCCGGGTCCTTGTTCAGCAGCAGGACCGCCAGGCTGCCGTCGGGCCGCCGGGCCGCGTGCGCGGCGACCAGCGGCTCGTCGGTGCCGGCCCGGACGAGCTGGTCACCCGCCACGACGAAGAGGTTCATCAGGGACAGCGCGTGGTACGGCGCGAAAGGCGTGTTGAACGGCGGCTCGCAGACCGACCCGTCGGCCGTGCACCCGCCGCTGGAGAGCAGCCCGAAGTCGCCGTAGTCGGTCTGCCCGGCGACCTGCGAGACCGTGCCGATCCCGTTGTGCGTGTTCCACCACTGCACCGTGAAGACGCCCTGCTCCAGCAGCCCGCTGTACGCGTCGGCCAGGAAGAGCGCCCCGGGCTGGGTGTTCTGGCCGGCGCCGACGTTCAACTCGGTGAAGCTGATCCCGATCCGGCCCGCGTCCGGGCCGGCGTAGCGGCTGATCTGTTGGCGCAGGAGCCAGGCGGCGTCGGGGAGGTGGGCGGTCCGGACCAGGGACTCGGCGGCGGTGCCGCCCGGGTACCAGTGCACGTCGACGAAGTCGATCTTCGGACCGGCGAGGGAGAGCACG
Source organism: Micromonospora terminaliae (assembly GCF_009671205.1). Taxonomy (NCBI): domain Bacteria; kingdom Bacillati; phylum Actinomycetota; class Actinomycetes; order Micromonosporales; family Micromonosporaceae; genus Micromonospora; species Micromonospora terminaliae. The sequence continues at coordinate 1,626,389 of NZ_CP045309.1, forward strand.
GTCTGGTTCCAGGGACCGGGGTCGGCGGCCGCGGTCAGCCCGTCCGGCCAGTTCCCCGGCATGGTCAGCACCGCGCCGACCTTGATGTCCGGGTCGACCGCCTTCATGGCGTCGGCGTACTCGACGACCAGCCGGGCGTACTGGGTGGCGCTCTTGTCGGCGTGGTCGTCGGCCTCCCAGGCCGAGCCGTAGTGGCCGTTGCCGTAGTTCTCGTTGCCGACCGTCCACCACCGCGCGTCGTAGTCCTTGGTGACGTTGGCGTACCGCACCCAGTCGGCGGCCTCGGCCGGTGTGCCGGTGCCGTAGTTGGCGATGATCATCGGCTCGGCGCCGACCCGCCGGGCCGCCGCCATGAAGGTGTCGAAGTCGGTGTCCGGTGCGACGTACCCGCCGGGCGCGGTGTGGGTGCGCCAGTGGTAGATGTCGGCGTACGAGCCGCCCGGGTAGCGCAGCATCTTCACGCCGGCCGCCTTGAGCAGGTCCGAGGTCTCGGTGCTGCCGAGTTTCGCGTCCCAGATGGCGTGGTTGACGCCGAGCGCGGTGCCCGGAACGGTGGCCAGCCCGGCGCGCGCGTTCACGGTCACCGTCACGGGGTCGGCCGCCGCGCCGGCGGTGGGCGGGTCGAGGGCGGCCGGCACGGTGACGGCGAGCAGCAGGCTCGCCGCGTACGCCGCGAGGCGGCGCGGGGTGAAGGGGGTTCTGCTCATGCGGGGTCCTTCGAGGTCGGGCGATCGTCTGTCCTGCGTCGCCCTCCCGGTGTCCGGGTGCCCTGGGAGACGGTCGGCCCCGCGCTGATCCATCGACGTACCACAATCCCACGACGGCCTGCCAGGGCTCAAGGCGGACCCCGCGTACGCGGCTTAATTTATAGACAGGAGTCTTTACTGTTAACAAGGTTTAATTTATGTTCATTGACATCTCCTCCCACCACCTTCGAAGGAGTTGCCGCCATGCGTCGAAGAATCACCCTGCCGCTGCTCACCACGGGTGCCGTCACCGCCACCCTGGCGGTCGCCGCCCCCGCCCAGGCACACGGCTACGTGTCCTCGCCCCCGAGCCGCCAGGCGCTCTGCGCGCAGAACCGGGTGCCCGACTGCGGCCAGATCAAGTACGAGCCGCAGAGCGTCGAGGGCCCCAAGGGCCTGAAGAGCTGCCACGCCGGCATCGCCCAGTTCGCCGTGCTCAACGACGACAGCCGCGGCTGGCCGGCCACCTCCGTCGGCAGCACGGTGACGTTCACCTGGGTCAACACGGCCCGGCACGCCACGGCCAACTGGGAGTACTGGATCGGCAACACCCGGGTCGCGGTCGTCGACGGCGGGGGCCGCCAGCCCGACGCCACCGTGTCGCACACCGTCAATCTCGGTGGCTTCTCCGGCCGGCAGAAGCTCCTCGCCGTCTGGAACATCGCCGACACCGCGAACGCCTTCTACTCCTGCGTCGACCTCCAGATCGGTGGAGGCGGTGGCGGCAACCCCACGCCGTCGCCGACGCCCACCCCGGCCCCGACGACCCCGCGGCCGACCCCCACGCCGACCAGTTCGCCGGCCCCGGGCGGCACCTGGACCGCCGGGCGCGCCTACCAGGTGGGGGACACGGTCACCTACGACGGCCGGACCTACCGCTGCCGCCAGGCGCACACCGCGATTCCCGGCTGGGAGCCGCCGAACGTGCCGGCGCTGTGGCTGGCGCTCTGACCGGCCGGGTGCGGCCACGCTCCGCGTGCGCCGCACCCGGCGCCCGCCGAGACACCGATCGGAGGACCGCCGTGCGCCGCCCGCTCGCCGCCGCGCTGGTGGCCGTGCTGCTCGCCGGCGCCGGCTGCACCGGCCAGCCGGCGCCCACCGCGGCCACCCGTCCCGGTCCCGCCGTCGAGACGGCGACCAGCGGTATCGACGCGCTGTTCCTGGCCATGATGGTGGCGCACACCGAGCAGACCCTCGAGATCGCCGGCCTCGGGCTCGACCGCACCACCGATCCCGAGATTCGCACGCTGGTCGCCGCCGTCCGGGCCACCGAGACCGACGAACTGGCCACCATGCGCGGCTGGCTGCGCGAGGCCGGCCCGTCGGCCGTGGCGGCCGCCGAGCGGCACGACCACTCCGGACACAGCGACGCCGCCGCCGGCCTGGCCCGGCTGCGGGCCGCCCCGCCCGGCGAGGCCGACCGGGTGCTGCTCGACGTGCTCGCCGCCCACCAGCGGACCGCGGCCAGGCTGGCCGGCGCCCAGGTCCAGGCCGGCACCAGCGCCCGGGTACGCGACCTCGCCGGCCGGATCGAACGATCCCGCACCGCCGAGGTCGCGTTGCTGACGAAGTTGCGTACCCGCTGACCCGGCCAGGCTCGTCGGTCGCGGTGGCGCCCGGCACAGCCACGGTGCGGCCGGTCGATCCCGCTTGCCCCCGAGGCGGGCCGTACCGGTCAGCCGGGCAGCGACCGGGCCACCAGCAGCGCCCCGCCGAGGCACCCGAAGGCCGCCGTGTTGAGCACGGCCCGGACCACGTTCCAGCGCACCCAGGCGCTCTCGAACGCCGCCCGCAGCTCCGCGGGGTCGGCCAGCCTGGCGGCTCCCGCCTCCAGCCGGTCGTTGAGCGGCACGTTCACCGCCGCGGTCACCGCGAGCACCAGCACGTAGAGCAGCAGGGCGGCGATCAGCCAGGGCAGTGGCCCGCGCCGTGCGGCGGGCAGGTGCAGCAGGACCGCCGCGAGGGTGGCGAACAGCGCGCCGCCGAAACAGAGCGCGAACCAGCCGTTGAGGATGGCCTGGTTGATCGACCGCATGGCGGCGACGAACGCCCGGTCGTCCACCCGGGCCAGGCCCGGCATCACCGCGTACGCGAAGGCCGCGAAGAGCCCCGCCATCAGACCCGTGGTCACCGTGGCCAGCAGCAGCACGCCGGCCCGGACGTTCGAAGCGATCATGAGGACCATTGGACACCGGGCGAGCTGGACGCTCCATGGCCGGAACGCCCCGAACCATACGCGAGCGTCTACGCTCGCCGGGTGGACGTGCTCGCCGACGTGCTGCGCGGGCTACGCGCCCGGGACGCCTTCCTGCTCCGTACCGTCATGGACCCGCCCTGGTCGATCCGGGTGCGGGACGAGGCCCCGCTGAGCGTCACCACCGTGGTCCGGGGCGAGGCCTGGGTGATGCCCGACCGCGGCGCGCCGGCCCTGCTGCGCCCCGGGGACGTGGCCGTGCTGCGCGGCCCCGACACGTACGCGGTGGCCGACCACCCGGACACCCCGCCGCAGGTGGTGATCCACCCCGGGCAGCGGTGCACCACCCTGAGCGGGCAGGAGCTGACCGAGACCATGGCGCTGGGCCTGCGTACCTGGGGCACCCGGCCGGACGGTGCGACCGCCCTGCTGACCGGCACGTACGCCAGCAGCGGCGCGGTCGGCGCCGGGCTGCTCGCGGCCCTGCCGCCCCTGGTGGTGCTGACCGCCGCCGACGGCGACCTGCCGGTCGTCGCGTTGCTCGCCGCGGAGCTGGACCGGGACGGGCCCGGGCAGGAGGCGGTGCTGGACCGGCTGCTCGACCTGCTCGTCATCGGGGCGCTGCGTACCTGGCTGGCCCGCCCCGGCGCGGAGCCGCCCGGCTGGTACCGGGCCTACGCCGACCCGGTGGTCGGCCACGCCGTCCGGCTGGTCCAGCACGACCCGGCCCGGAACTGGACGGTGGCCGGCCTCGCCGCCGCCACCGGCACCTCCCGCGCCGCCTTCGCCCGCCGGTTCACCGAACTGGTCGGCGAACCGCCCATGACCTTCGTCACCAACTGGCGCCTCACGCTCGCCGCCGACCTGCTGCGCGACACCGGGCTGACCCTCACGGCGGTGGCCCGCAGAGTGGGCTACAGCAGTCCTTTTGCGCTCAGCGCGGCCTTCAAGCGGGTCCGCGGCGTCAATCCACGCGACCACCGCGCCACGGCCTGAGCCCGTCCCGCGTCGCCGGTGATCCCGGTAAACCCGCCGCGCGATGTCGCAACCCATGGCTACGCTTCCTGCCGGACGCCGCCCCACCGCACGTCACCCCGCGCCCCGACGGGCGCGCGGCGCCGCCACCGCCCCCGACCGGACCTGAACCAGGAGACTGTTTGTGACCCAGCAACCTGTCGCGACATCGAACAAACTCGACGCCGCGGTCCTCAAGGTGGCCGGTGTGGTCGTGCTCGGTGCGATCATGTCGATCCTCGACGTGACGGTCGTCAGCGTGGCGCTGCCGACGTTCCAGAACGAGTTCGACGCCTCGTACGCCCGCGTGGCGTGGACGATGACCGGCTACACCCTCGCGCTGGCCACGGTGATCCCGCTCAGCGGGTGGGCCGCCGACCGGTTCGGCACCAAGCGCCTCTACATGGTGGCGCTGGCGCTGTTCACCATCGGCTCCGGGCTGTGCGCCACCGCCGACTCGATCGGCCAGCTCATCGGCTACCGCGTGCTCCAGGGCCTCGGCGGCGGCATGCTCATGCCGCTCGGAATGACGATCATGACCCGCGCGGCCGGCCCGCACCGGATCGGCCGGCTCATGGCCGTCCTCGGCATCCCGATGCTGCTCGGTCCGATCGGTGGCCCGATCCTCGGCGGCTGGCTGATCGACACCGCCAGCTGGCACTGGATCTTCCTGATCAACCTGCCGATCGGCGTCGTCGCGCTGATCTATGCCCAGCTCGCCCTGCCGAAGGACAACCCGGAGCCGTCGGAGTCGTTCGACTTCCTCGGCATGCTGATGCTGTCGCCCGGCCTGGCGCTCTTCCTCTACGGCGTCTCGTCGCTGCCCGAGGCCGGCACGATCCGCGACAACAGCGTCTGGCTGCCGATGCTGGTCGGCGCCGTGCTCGTGGTGGCCTTCGTGTTCTACTCGTTCCGGCCCCGGCACCCGCTGCTCGACCTGCGGCTGTTCCGCAACCGCAACCTGACCATCGCCGCGGTGACCCTGTTCGTCTTCATCATCGCGTTCATGGGCGCGGGCCTGCTGTTCCCGAGCTACTTCCTGCAGATCCGCGGTGAGTCGACGCTGACCGCGGGCCTGCTCATGGCGCCGCAGGGCATCGGCGCCATGCTGACCATGCCGATCGCCGGCATGCTGGCCGACAAGGTGCCGGTCGGCCGCACGGTGCCGTTCGCGCTGGTGCTCATCGCCGCCGGGTTCTTCACCTTCACCCAGGTCGACCCGCACACGTCCTACTGGCTGCTCTGCGGCTCGCTGTTCGTGATGGGCCTCGGCATGGGCGGCACCATGATGCCGATCATGACCTCGGCGCTGAAGACCCTGCACGCCGCCGAGGTGGCCCGCGGCTCGACGCTGGTCAACATCCTCCAGCAGATCGGCGGCTCGGTCGGCGCCGCGGTGATGTCGGTGATCCTCACCAGCCGGCTGAACGGCTCCGAGGTGATCCCCGGCGTGACCGACCCGAACAGCGGCAAGCCGGTCACCGAGGCCAGCCTGGCCATCGGTTCGCAGCTGCGGCCGGAGCTGCTCCAGCAGTTCCCGGTGCCGCCGTCGCTCATCGAGCGCGGGCTCGACTTCGCGGCCAGCTCCTTCGCGACCACCTTCTGGGTCGGCTTCGGGCTGGTGCTGCTCACCTTCATCCCGGCCGCATTGCTGCCCCGCCGGCGCGAGCCGTCGCACCTGCTCGAGGGCGGCGCGGGCGAGGAGCAGCGCACGCCGGTGCCGATCCACTGACCTGCCGGTCGGGTCGCCGGGGCGTCGCCCCGCCGGCCCGACCCCGGTCCGGCTCGCGGTCGCGGGGCCTGACGCCGACGGCGTCAGGCCCCGCCGGCCGTCGGGGCCCCGGCGCCGCGGCGGATGTCGAGCAGGTGGTGCTCGGCCTCGTGGACCGTGTGCCGGCCGAGCCAGAGCAGGGTCCGCACCTCGCGCCGCGGCCACGGGTAGACGCCGGTGCGGGCCAGCTCGACCTCACCGAGCGCCGCGAAGCGGGCCGCGAACCCGTCGGCGGCCGTGGCCAGGTCGGCGAGGACCACCTCCGGGGCCTGGGCGTTGTAGCGCTCGGTGACGACCAGCTCGTCGCGGCCCATCGGCGTGAACTCGGGCTCCGCCACACGCAGCGCCAGCGCGAGCCGCTCGGCCTGCACGCGGAACACGTCCCGGACGTGGCAGGCGTACTCCAGCGGTGACCACACCTCCGGGGCGGGCCGCCGGCGCACGTCCGGCACCCCGTGCAGCGCATCCGGGTAGGCCCCGGCCACGTCGCGCAGCCGCCCCGGCAACGCGCCGCGGTCGAGCGCGGAATAGACGAACAGGCACTCGTCACACCGATCCACGCGCCCAGGGTAGGTGGTGCGCGGGCATCCCGCGGGGCGCGCTCGTGCCGCCACCGGGGGAGGACGCTGCCGGAATCCGCCTCCGGCCCTGGAGGTGGCGGCGGAGGATGAGCGGGGCGCGCGCGTGCGCCCGGGCGCCGCCGGGAGAGGGGAAGCTGTCGATGACCGCCAACCGGGAGATCGTCGCGGACGCCTTCGCCGCCTGGTCCGCCGGCACCGGCAGCATCACCGACCTCTTCGCCGAGGACATGCGCTGGGAGATCATCGGCCGCTCGGTGGCGGCCGGGCTCTACCAGCCCGCCCGCCAGTTCGTCGAGGAGGCGCTCACGCCCTTCGGCGCGCGCTTCACGAAGGAGGACCCCTTCCGGCCCGTGCACATCCGGGGCATCTACGAGGACCCGACGGCCGACACGGTGATCGTCGCGTGGAACGGCGCGGGCACCACCACCATCGGCACGACGTACACCGACACGGTCGCCTGGTTCCTGCGGATGCGGGACGGCAAGGTGGTCGAGGGCACCGCCTTCTTCGACAGCATCGCCTTCAACGAACTCTGGCAGGACGTGCCGGCGTAGCGGGGACCAGACTGGGCGGCATGCCGACCACGGTCACGCCGATCACCCCCGCCCAGCACGCCTTCGCGCGCGTCGCCGCTCTCTTCGACGACTACCGGGCGCACCACGGCCATCCGCCGTCCCCGCAGCGCACCCACGCCTGGCTGCGCGACCAGATCGCCCAGCATCGACTCGCGGTCGCCGCCGCGACCCGCGCCGGGGAGGTCTGCGGCTTCGTCACGACGGCGGTGACCCCGGCGCCGCTGCTGCTGGGCACCGCGTGGTCGATCGGCGATCTTTATGTGGCGCCGAGCGCGCGCCGTAACGGCGTCGCCAGGGCCCTCCTGCGGCACGTCGTCGACGAGGCGCGGGCCGCCGGCGCGCACCGCGTGTCGCTGCGGACCGAGGCCGGCAACATCCCCGCCCGCGCGCTCTACGCCGCGGTCGGCTTCCGGCCGGTCACCGGGCTGGAACTGCTCAACCTCACCCTCGGTTCCGAGTAGCAGGCCCCGGTACCGCAGGATGGGCGCGTGGACTTCGAGCGGCACCGGGGTGAGTTGCTGGCCTACTGCTACCGGATGCTGGGCTCGTTCCACGAGGCCGAGGACGTGGTGCAGGAGACGATGCTGCGCGCCTGGCGGGCCCGGGACCGGTACGACCCCGCGCGCGCCTCGCAGCGGACCTGGCTGTACCGGATCGCCACGAACGCCTGCCTCACCGCGCTGGAGGGCCGGGCGCGACGGCCGTTGCCGTCCGGACTCGGCGCCCCGAGCGTCGACCCGGAGGCGCCGCTGACGCCGTCGCTGGACGTGCCGTGGCTGGAGCCGTTTCCCGACGCGCGGAGCGAGGTGGAGACGCGGGCCGAGCTGCGCCTCGCGCTGGTCGCGGCCATGCAGGTGCTGCCCGCCCGGCAGCGGGCCGTGCTCCTGCTCCGCGAGGTGCTGGAGTTCAGCGCCGCCGAGGTGGCCGCGCAACTGGGCACCACCGTGGCCGCGGTCAACAGCGCACTGCAGCGTGCCCGGGCCGCGCTTCCCGACGTGGGCGACGTCGGCGAGGTTGCCGAGCCGGACGATCCGCGGGCGCGGGCCGTGGTCGACCGGTACGTGCGGGCGTTCGAGGCGGCCGACGTTCCCGGGCTCGTGCGGCTGCTCGCCGACGAGGCGGTCCTGGAGATGCCGCCGGTGCCCCTCTGGTACCGGGGGAGCGGCGACTACGGCCGGTTCATGGATCGGGTGTTCCGGACCCGCGGCACCGGCTGGCGTGTGCGCCGGCTGGGGGCCAACGGGCAACCGGCCCTCGCCGCGTACGCGCCGGAGCCCGGGGGCCCGCACCGGCTGCACACGGTGCAGGTGCTCACGGTCGCCGGTGGGCGGGTCACGCACAACGTGGTCTTCGCCGATCCGCGCGTGTTCGCGGCGTTCGACCTGCCCCCGCTGATCTCTCCGGACGAGGTGCCCCGGGTGCGATGAGTCCGGCCGGTGCCGCCGGTACGTACCGGTGGACACCTACCGAAGGGACACCATCGTGAGCGTCATCGTCATCCAGTTCATGACCCTGGACGGGATCGTGTCGGACCCGGACGGGTCCGGGGGCACGCCGACCGGCGGCTGGGCCTTCCGGCACGGCCCGGAGACCGTGGCCGGGGACAAGTTCCGCCTCGGCAGCCGGCTCGACGAGGGGGTGCTGCTGCTCGGGCGGACCACCTGGGAGCTGTTCGCCCGGCTCTGGCCCGGCCGCGACGACCCGTTCGCCGCCCGGATGAACGCCGTGCCCAAGCTGGTCGCCACCCGTACCCTCGCCGACGTCTCGGCCTGGGGGAACTCGAAAGTCGTCGACGGCGACCTGGTCGACGCGGTCCGGCAGGAGCGGCGCGACGTCATCGTCACGGGGAGCTTGAGCGTCGTGCACCGGCTGATGGCCGACGACCTGGTCGACGAGTACCGCCTCCTCACCTTCCCGACGATCCTGCGCACCGGTGCGCGGCTCTTCCCGGCGGAGGGTCCGCCCGCGTACCTGCGGTGCCGGTCGGCGGAGCAGGCCGGTGCGGCGGTCCTCGCGCGGTACGAGCGGGCGTGAACGGTGGCGCCGAACGCCTTGCGCCATCGTCGTTACATTGACGTTAACTGCTATACCAATCATCGGTGTCCGGCTATATGATGCCGATCAGCAGTTCCGCAACGCCTCACACAATCGCTGCTCCGGCGCATTTTCCGCGCCCGCCGACCGCCGCGCTTCCGAATCCACCCACGCCCGGCGGATCGATTTCCGCTGCCTGCGACGGCAATTGCGGGACGCCGCGGAAATGCCTCCCGAAAAGGGTGGAACGAAAGGGCGGATGATGGCGGGGGTGCCGTCCTTGGTCATCGGTATCGCGGCCTCGGCCGCGGAACGCCGGCAGCTCACCCAGCTGCTCGGCGGCACCGAGACCTTCCTGATCGTCTCCAGCGCGCACCAGGCACGGCGGTTCCTCGACCTGCTGCGCGCGCCCGGGGCGGCGCGCCCGGCGCCGGCCCGCGCCCCGGTCGACGAGCCGCCGCCGGCCGGCGGCCCGGTGCCCGAACTGGCCGTCGACTCCGACCGCCGCGTGCTGCGGTGGCGGGAACGTGAGGTCGGGTTGACGCCGCTGGAGCACGACCTCCTGGTCTGCCTCGCCGGCACCCCGGGGCAGGTGTGGACCTACGCGCAGCTGCACCGGGCCGTGTGGGGCAACGACCACCTGGGGCGCGGCTCCGACATGCATTCGGTGGTACGCCGGGTGCGGCGCAAGCTCGGCCGGGTGGGTGCGGCGCCGACCATCCACGCGGTACGCGGCATCGGCTTCCGCCTCGCGTCGTCCTGACCGCGTTCTCCGCTCCGCCGTTCCCGGAACAGCGGCTCCTGCGATCCGAGCCGTGAACGCGGTCCGGCCCGCCCGGTGGGAGCACCGGGCGGCGGACCTCACGGCCGACGGTCGGTGGTCAGCAGCGGATGGGGGACAGCGTGAAGTCCTCCACGGTGGGCGTGGTGTTGTTGATCCTCGTCTGACGGGTCTGGGGCTTCCAGCCGTCCTTGGCGACGATGATGCTGAGCGGGTTGTTGCGCCGGTCCATCCAGTAGGCGTACCTGCCCTCGGCGTCGGTGGCGAACGTCCAGGACATCGCCCACGAGTCGACCTGGACCACCGCGCCGGGGAGCGGCGCGACGGCGCCCTGGCAGCTCCGGCCGGTGACGGTGCCCATCAGCTTGCCCCAGCTGGTCGGCGGCTGCGCGATCATGGTGACCGTCACCGGCGGCACGGTGTACGGGGTGTTCTCCTTGATCGCGACCGATGCCGAGTACGTGCCGGGCTGGTCGACGCTGGCCGTCATGCCGACGGTCACCGTGACCTTCTCACCCGGCGCCAGGGTGACCTTCGACTTGTCGATGGTCAGCCAGCTGACGTCCGCCGGCCCCTCGGCGCACTCCTCGAAGCCGGGCAGCACCTCACTGTCCTTCGTGGCGTTGAAGCTGCCCGAGGAGCCGCCGATCTTGTAGAAGCCGCACGCCGCCCCGCCGCGGTAGCGGGGGGTGTTGGCGTTGGGCAGGTTCGCCCACGAGTCGGTCGCCGGGTCGTACGCGAAACCGGCGTTCGTGATGGCCCCGCCCTGCGAGCCACCGACCACGAGGAGCTTGCCGTTCGCGACGGCGAACGAACTGGCCCAGTTGTCGGCCGGCGCGTCCGCCACGGCGGTCCAGGCGTTGGCGCCCGGGTCGAACGCGTAGCTGGCCTTCTGCGCGACGGACCCGTCGTTGCCGCCGGTGCAGTAGACCGTGCCACCGATGCCGCCGCAGGAGGCGAACGCCACCGACTTCGGGTAGTTCGGCAGCGTCTCCCAGGCGTCGGTGGCCGGGTCGTAGCGGACCACCGAGTTGGACATCGGCAGGCAGCTGGCCGTGGTGCAGCCGCCGACGGCGTACAGCTTGCCGTCCGCGACGGCCTGGCCGGCCGCGGCCCGCGGCGCGGGGTTGTCGGCCTTCCTGGTCCAGGTGTTGGCCGCCGGGTCGTACGACCAGGTCGTGCCGTCGGGTCCGGCGGCGCCCCAGCCGCCGGTCGCGATGATCCTGCCGTCGACCACCCCGACCGTCATGGCGTTGCGCGCGGCGGGGAGGTCGGCGATCGCCGTCCAGGTCTGCGCGATCGGGTCGTACACGTAGTTCTTCGTGCTGGACGTCGTGCCGTCACCGCCGGCGATCGAGTAGACCTTGCCGTCGAGATTCACCACCCGGTTGTCCATCACGTTGGCCGGGTAGTTGGCGATGCCCGTCCACGGCTCGGCCTGGGGACCGGCCGGCGTGGCGGCCGCGGTGGCCGACTTGCCGGACGGCCGGGCGGCGACCGACGTCGGGGTGGTGAGCCGCTGGAGCGGCGCGCCGGGCGAGCCGAGCAGCATCTGCTCGGACAGCTGGGACCCGTCGGCCCGCTGCAGGACGAACCCGCCGTCCCGCTCGCTGAACTCGACGGTGACCGGGGCCCCGCCCGTGTTGGTCACCGTGAAGCTCTTGCTGACCTTGCCGGTGGGCATCCGGACGGTGCCGGTCAGCGAGGTCGGCTGCACGGACAGCCGGCCCGCGGCCAGTTGGAAGTTCGCCGCCGTGGCCCAGTCGGCCTCGACGTCGACCTGCTTGGTCTGGCTGACGTAGTTGCCGGCCTTGGCGGTGAAGGGGTGCTGGCCGGTCAGCGACGAGAACATCCAGTAGAAGCCGTCGGCGAGTTCGGTGTCGTCCGGGGTCGCCACGGTGGTGGCCTTCTCCGCCGGGCGGTCGTCACTGGTGACGGTGGCGCCGTTGACGTAGCCGTTGTCGTTCTTGTCCCGGACGTGGCCCAGCACCAGGCCGCCGTCGACCGGCTTGCAGACGATCTTGCTGCCGATCAGCACGTTGTCGACCTGCCACCACCACTCCCAGGAGGCGTCGTAGTAGTGGAACCGGACCCGGACCTGCGCCTGGCCCGCGGCCTGCGGGATGGGCACCTCGGTGACCCGGGGGCCGCGCACGTCGGCCGCCTGCCGGAGCACGTTGCTCCAGGTGGTGCCGCCGTCGAGGCTGAGGTCCACGTCGGCCCGGTCGGAGCTCAGCCAGTTGAAGTCCTGGTTGAACCGGATCACCGGCGCGGCGACGCCGGTCAGGTTGACGACAGGGCTGACCAGCGAGGTGTCCTGCCGGCCGCCGCTGCCGTAGTCGTCGCTGTCGATGATGGCGAACCCGCCGGAGCCGCCGGTCAGGTTGCCCCGGTCACCGCTGTCGGTGAACTTCCAGACCTGGCCGGTGCCGGCGTTGTCCACGACGGACCAGCCGTCGGGCACGCTGGTGCCGTCGAAGGTCTCGTACTCGCCGTCGGAGCTGTTGGTGTAGCCGGGCGCCGTGGTGCAGGCGTTCGGGTCGGCCGGTACGGCGATGTTGCTGGTGGTGTTGCCCGAGCCGACCACGACCTCCTTGGTCACGGTCGGGTAGCCCGGGTACTGCGACTCGACCTTGAGCCGGTAGGTCGCCCCGGCCGGCAGCTTGAGGCTGTAGCGACCGTTGGCGGGGGTGGTGTAGTCGGAGACGGGGAGGCCCTCGACGCTCACCTTCGCGTAGAGCGGCCAGCCGTGCCCGGAGCCGTCGGTGACCTGACCGCCGACGGTGACGCTCGGCACCGCCGTCAACGCGACGTCCACCGTCGTGGTCGTGTTCGTGGTCACCGTCGGCGAGAGCGTCCTGGTCCGGTAGCCGAACGCCGAGACGGTGACCTGGTAGTCGCCGGCCGGGAGCAGCGACGAGTACGTCCCGTCGGCGGCGGTGGTCAGCGAGCGCGTCGCCGCACCGGTCAGGGCGACGGTGGCGCCGGCGATCGGGGCGCCGGTGGCCGCGTCGGTCACTTTCCCGGCCAGGGTGCCGTTGTCGCCGATCGGGGCGGCGTTGAGCAGCGCGAGCGCGTCCAGCCGGCCCTCACCGTAGACGTTGTTGTCGTCCGTGGTGCCGCCGCACTGGGTGTCGGCCTTGTCGACCGCCGTGTCGTTCAGCAGCGCGCGGGTCGCCGCGACGTCGCCGACGAGCGTGGGCGCCGCCGACCAGAGCAGCGCGATCGCCCCGGCCAGGTGCGGCGCGGCCATCGAGGTGCCGCTGTAGCTGGCGTAGGAGTTGTCCGGCACGCTGGAGCGGACGTTGACGCCGGGCGCCGACAGGTTGGGCTTGATCTCGCCGTTCTGCCCGGCGCCGCGGGAGGAGAAGCTGGCGATGTTGTTGTTGATGTCGTACGCGCCGGCCGAGTAGTTGCTGGCCAGGCTGCCCGGGGAGCCGCTGGTCTGGCAGGAGGGCCCGTTGTTGCCGTTGGACCAGGTGCCGAAGATGCCCGAGGCGGTCCAGGCGTCGGTCACGTCCTCCATGAACGGCTCGGTGGACGGCAGCGTGGTGCCCCACGAGTTGTTGATGATGTTGGGTCGCTTGCCGGCGTCCGGGTTCTGCCCGTTGAGGTCGGTGGGCTCCAGCATCCACTGGCCGGAGGAGACCAGCGCGGCGTCGGTCGGGCAGCACCCGTTCGCGGCGATCCACTTGACCTCGGGGGCGACGCCGATCTGGTTGGCGCCGTCGGAACCGGCCATGGTGCCCATCGTGTGGGTGCCGTGGCCGTCCTCGTCGCAGGGCGCGGTGGCGCAGGTGCCGGCGGCGTCGTACCAGTTGTAGTTGTGGTCGAAGGTGCCGTCGCCGTTGTTGCCCCGGTACGCGTTGACCAGGGCCGGGTGGTCGAACTGGACGCCGCTGTCGATGCTGGCCACCGTGATGCCGGCGCCCTTCACGCCGTACTGGGACCAGACGTCGTCGGCGTTGATGTTCGCGATGCCCCACTCCAGGGCGTTCACCGACTTCTCGTCGGTGCCCTTGGTGGTCTCGGGAAGCTTGTACTCGATCGGGGCGTACAGGCCGTCGACCTCGGCGTGGGCGGCGAGGTTCTGGGCCATCGTGAGGGAACCGCCGCTGACCTTGATGGCGTTGGTCGCCCAGAAGGTCTGGTACTTCGTGCCCGAGCGGTCGAGCTCGGCGCGGATCTTCGCCTGGCTGTCGGCGGCGGTCTTCTTGAGCGCGTCGGCGACCTCGGTGCCGCGCTTGGCCCAGTCCTTGTTCGCGGCGGCCTTGCCGAGATCGGCCTTGGCGCCGAAGTGGATCCAGAAGTCGCCCTCGCTCTTGCCCTGGAGCTGCCGGGTGAGTTCGGGGCGGATCTTGTCACCGGCGGATGCGCCGGTGCCCGTTCCGGTCTGCGCAGCCTGCGCGCCGGTGGCCGTGGCGGCCAGGGCGGTCGCGGCGAGGACCAGGGCCGCGCCCGCGCTCACCAGCCGACCGGCCGGGCCCCTCCTGTGTGGACGTCTCAGCATCGGTGCTGCCTCCTCCAGTACGACCCGCGGATGTTCGAGCCATGGCGGAAGGGCGCAGGAGACTGCTCTCCCGTCGGATCACACCGGTTTGAACGAACCCCCCAAGCCCCCTAGGCGCCGTGCGGGTCTACGCCGGCTGCCTGAGTGGACACTATGATCGACAGGAAAGCGCGATCAAGCACCGTACGTGAGCAACTTGTCACCAACAGGTCCCCTCGGGGGGGTCGGTTGACATTGACTGTCACGGCGATTCCCAGGTGCGGCAATTTCTGCCGCTGGTACCTCCGGGCGGGAGGTAACGTGACCGACCAGGAGACGAGCGGGGCGGAGCATCCGTTCCCGCTGGTGATCGGGGTGACCGCGGCGCCGGCCGAACGAGTCCGCCTCACCGAGCTTCTCGACGGCGTCGCGCCCCTGCTCCTGGTCGCCGACCTCGACGAGCTGCGCCGGCTGCTCGCGTCGCCGGAAGCACCGTCGGCGGCCCTCGACACCCCGCCACCGGCCGCTCCGGCGCCGCCACCGGACGACACTCTGGTGATCGACGCGGCCCGTTCCACCGCCCGCTGGGGCGAGCGGGAGATCGTCCTCACCCGGCTCGAGCGGGACCTGCTGGCCTGCCTGACCACCGAGCCGGTGCGGGTCTGGACCTATGCCGAGCTGCACCGCTCCGTCTGGCACGACGAGGGGCTGCAGGACAAGGCGGACGTGCAGTCCCTGGTGAAGCGGCTGCGCCGCAAGCTCGACCGGCTGGGCACCGGCGTCACCGTCGTCGCCGTACGGGGCGTCGGGCTGCGGCTCACCGACCACCGGCGACCCCGGGCACAGGGCACCGGGCGCCTGCCGAACGGCCGCTAGGGTCCACGCCGCCCCGGTGACCGACTACGTCCGGGAGCGTACGGGCGTACCCCCGCTGCCGTACCTCGAAGGCCGCCCCACGTCGGACGACGCGCCGCCCGCTCCTTGGAAACATGACTGGCCGATGGACGCGCGTCCCGGCTCGTCCGGCCGCGTCCGCCCAGAGGGAGGGGTCAATGGGACAGAATCGGCTCGGGAGTGCGGCCGGGGCGCCACCACGACGCGGACCGCGGGCGGCGAACGCGCCGGGCCGGCGCTGGGGATGGTGGGGCATCGTCTTCGTGGCCGCCTTCGTCGCCGGCATCGCGGCTGGCAGCGCGCTCAAGGCGGGGGAGAGCCTCTACCTGCCCGACGCGTCCGTCGCGCAGTTGCGTGACTTCTATGCCGCCAGCCGTGCGGCGGTGCTCGTCCAGTCGGCGTTGCAGATCCTGGCGGCGGTCGCCCTGTACCGGTTCGGGTGGCGCCTGCGCACGGCGCTGCACGCGAGGGGCACCCGTGCCGGCGCGGTGCTGGGTTGGGGTACGGCGATCACCGCCGGGTCGCTGTTCGCCTCGGTGGTGTGCGGGCTGGCCCTGCTGCTGGCGACGCAGGCCGGCGACACGACCGTCGCCGGTCTCGGCAGGGCCGCGCTGGTGCTCGGCGGTGCGGCACACCTGCTCGGCGCCGGCCTGCTGATCACGGCGGCCTCGGCGGTCGCGTGGCGTTCCCATCGGCGGCCCCGGTGGGTGTTCGGCTACGGGAGGTTCGTGGGACCGCTGGTGGCGGCCTCTGCCCTCTCGATCCTGCTGCCGCCGCTCGTCCGGCCGGAGCCGGCGTTCCGGCTTCTCGCGGCCGTCTGGCTGGTCGGCACGGGAATTGCCGTCCTGCGGGGGGCCTTCGACGAAGTGAGGTAGGACCGGCAGGCGCAGCACCTAGGCTGGCCGGAGGAGGTGGCAGCGGTGGGTGCTGACGATCGGGGCCGGTCGACGGGGAGGCGCAACCGCCTGCTCCTGGCCGGCCTGCTGGCGGTGGTCGGGCTGATCCTGCTCCTGCTCGGCCTCACCGTCGCCAACGGCGCGGTCGCCGGCGTCGAGGTCGTGCTGGCGCTGCTGCTCCTGATCGCCAGCTACGCGATCCAGCACGTGGCCCGCCGCAACACCCTCTATCGCGACGAGCGGCGGCGGTGACCGGACCGGAGCGCCGGCACGGTTAGGCTGACCGGCGTGGATCAGGAAGACCGGATCGCGCTGTTCCTCGACTACGAGAACCTGGCGCTGGGCGTACGCGACCATCACGGCGGCCGGCCGTTCGACTTCCGCCCGATCGCCGACGCCCTCGCCGAACGCGGCCGGGTGGTGGTGCGCCGGGCGTACGCGGACTGGTCGTACTTCGACGAGGACCGGCGGATGCTCACCCGGTCGCACGTCGAACTCATCGAGATACCGCAGCGGATGGGCGCCTCGCGGAAGAACGCGGCGGACATCAAGATGGCCGTCGACGCCGTCGAGCTGGCCTTCGAGCGCGACTACATCTCGACGTTCGTGATCTGCACGGGGGACAGCGACTTCACGCCGCTGGTGCACAAGCTCCGGGAACTCAACAAGCGGGTGATCGGGGTCGGTGTGGAGAAGTCCACGTCGGCGCTGCTGCCGCCCGCCTGCGACGAGTTCCTCTTCTACGACCGCCTCGAAGGGGTCGACGTGCCGCCGGCGGCCGGCCGCCGGGTCCGGGCGGCCCGCCCGGCCGAGCCGCAGACGCCGCCGCGGGCCGAGCTGCCGCCGGAGCCGCCGGTCGAGGCCCCGCCGGCCGAGGAGGAGCCGGCGCGGGACGTCGACACGCTGGCCGTGCTGGTGGCCCAGACCGTGGCCGGCATGCAGGGCAGCTCCAGCGGCGAGGTGACCGCCTCCGGGCTGAAGCGCACGCTGCTCCGCAAGGACCCGACGTTCAGCGAGTCCGACTACGGCTTCCGCACCTTCGGGGAACTGCTGCGCCACCTGGCCGGGCACAACGTCATCGAGCTCGCCGCGGGACCCGCCAAGGGGGACCCGGAGGTGTCGCTGCCCGAACGGGGCGACCGGGAGGTGGCCTTCGCGCTGCTGCGGTCGGTGGTGGTGGACCTCGCGGGCGAGGGCGGCGCGGTGCCGCTGTCCGGGCTCAAGGACCAGCTCCGGCGCGCGCGGCCCGACTTCAGCGAGAAGAAGCTGGGATACCGCAGCTTTCTCCAGTTCGCCAAGGCCGCCGCCACGAGCGGGGCCGTGGAGCTGCGGTGGAGCCCGGAGGCCGACGACTACCTGCTCACCCCGCACACCCCCTGACGACCGGCTGCGCCCGCGTCAAATGCGGCGGCACAGCAGCGGGTCCACGACCGGCAGCCGCAGCGGGTGGAGGCAGATGCCCGACCGGGTGGAGGCGCTCGGGGACGGCGAGCCGGTCGGCGGCACGGTGGGGCTGCCGGTCGGGGTTCCCGTCGGTGCCGGGGTTCCGGTCGGGCTCACCGCCGGCGTCGTCGGTGCGGCCGGCGCGGTCGTCGGGGGCGGCGTGGTGCGGGACGGTGCCGGGGGCGCGATCGGCTCCGTACCTGACGGGGTCGGCGTTCCGGTGACGGCGGGCCGCCGAACGCCGTCGGCCGGCCGACGGAGCCGGGTGGGTTCGCCGGCCTTCGACCGGGTCGAACCGCCGTCGGGTGTGCTGAGGACCGGGTCGGGCGAGCGGTCGTCGTCGGGCGTCTGGGCGGCACCGTCCGTGGCCGCCCCCGTCCGGTGCACCGGCCCGGCCGTCGCGGGCCAGGTGCCCGCCGCCGTCACGCCGAGGAGCACCCCGACCGCCACGGCGCCGGCCGCGGCCAGGCGCGCCGGACGCCGCCGGGGCGCCGGGGCGTCGGCAACACCGAGCGGCCGCGGTGGCCGCGGCCGGGCCGCGCGGTGCGCGGCGAGCAGCGCGTCGAGCTGCGTGGCGAGCGCGTCGCGGGTCCCGGTGGCGGTGGCGTACGCGAGGGTGAGGTAGAAGCGGACGTTCGCCGCGCCGGTGACCGGCACGCGCAGCCCGGCCGGGCGCCGGCCGTCCCCGAGGTGCAGCAGGGTCACCGGCAGATCGGGGTGGTGACCGAGGCCGAGCAGGTCGTCATGGGCCCACTCGCGCCGGCCGGCCCGCCCGGCGAAGGCGACCCGCCGGTCGGTCACCACGGCGGCGCCGGTGTCGACCACCCGCAGCCCGTTCGGTAGCGCGCCGTCGGCCGGGTCGAGCAGGTCGGCGGTCAGCGCCGGGTCCGGCGCGGGGAGCCCGGGTACGTGCCGGGCCTCCGCCTCGACCAGTTCGGCGACCGGCACGACACGGTAGACCACCTCGCCGTCGTCCAGCTCGACCGGCAGGTCGGCGCCGGGGAGGGTGCAGCCGTGGAAGCCGGTCGCCTCGATCCGGAGCCGCTCCAGGTGCTCGGCGCGACGGCGCCACGTCCGGGCCGCCGCCTCGTACGCACACCGCCGGCGCTCGTTCTCGCGCCGCGTCCATGCGATCTGTCGTCCCAGCTCGGGGTGACGCCCGGCCGGGGTGGACCGTCTCGTCGTCACACGCGGTACAACGTCCTCCACGGAGGGTGGACACGTGAGGGCGGCTATCGTCCGCTTAGGTACCGGTACGTCCGTGCGACAATCCGCACATGGCGCAGATCGTCCAGTTGCTGGCCTCGCCGGTGCACCGCTACGTGGGCCGGCCGGCCGACGGCCCGGCCCCGGCGCCGCCGGGCGAGCTGGTCGAGGAGGTCCGGATCCGGGCCGGCCTGGGCATCGTCGGCGACCGCTACTTCGGCCGGCCGGCGCACCGGGAGGCGAGCGTCACCCTGATCGCGCAGGAGTCGCTGCCGCCCGGCGCCGACCTCACCCAGGTGCGCCGCAACGTGCTGACCCGGGGCATCGCCGTGGACGAGCTGGTCGGCCGGGTGCTCACCCTCGACTCCGGCGCGGGGCCGGTCAGCCTGCGGGTCCACCGGGCCGCACCGCCCTGCGCCTGGCTGGACGTCACGGTCGCGCCCGGCACCTGGAAGGCGCTGCGCGGCCGGGGCGGGGTGCGCTGCGCCCCGCTCACCGACGGCGTCCTGCGGGTCGGGCCGGTCGAGGTGACCCTCGAATCCTGACCCCTGCCCGGGAACTTCCCGGCTCCCGCGCCCGACCAACGGGTGACCGCCCGGCGGGCGGCGAGGGTGACAGGGAGGACGGCGGGGATGAACCGAGCGAGGCCCGCGCCCGTACCGTCGATCGTGACGGTGGTGGACCGGCGGGCCGGTCGCGGATGAGCCCCGAGGCCGACGACGAGCAGGTGACCCGGTGGGCGCGCCGGGCCGGGCAGGGCGACCAGCAGGCCGCCGCCGCGTTCGTGCGGGCCCTGCAGGGCCCGGTGTGGCGGTTCCTCGCGCACCTGGCCGGTCCCGCCGAGGCCGACGACCTCACCCAGGAGACGTTCCTGCGCGCGCTGCGCGCCCTGCCCGGTTTCGCCGGCCGGTCCGCCGCCCGCACCTGGGTCTTCGCCATCGCCCGTCGGGTCGCCGTGGACCACGTGCGGGCCGCGGCGGCACGCCCCCGGGTGGCCGCGCTGCCCGACTGGCAGGCCGCCGCCGAGGCCGCCGGGGCGGTCATTCCGGGCGGGGAGGAGGCCGTGACCCTGCGCGGGCTCATCGCCGGGCTCGCCCCGGAACGGCGAGAGGCGTTCGTCGCCACCCAGGTGGTCGGCCTCTCCTACGCCGAGGCGGCCCAGGTGTGCGGCTGCCCGGTCGGCACCATCCGCTCCCGGGTCGCCCGCGCCCGGGAGGACCTGGTCGCCGCCTGGCAGGGCGACGCGCGGCCGGCCCGGGGCAGCCGGGTCGTCTGACCCGGCCGGCCCGTCAGGCGGCCCGTCAGGCGGCCCGGCGGTCGCGGGCCTGTGCGGCGTACGGCGTGGGCGGCACCAGGCGCAGCGGGGCCGGTTCCGGCGGCTCCTCGGTGCGCAGCGACCAGCGCGACCCGGCCGACCGGCCCTTCTGGGGCGGCGTGCCGCCCGGACGCCACCGGGGCCGCGCGAGCAGCACCATCACCCCCCAGCCGACCAGCAGGAAGCCGTGGCTGACCAGCCGCTGCACCGCCACCTGCCCGGTGATCAGGTCGTTCACCGACAGCAGCAGCAGGGTGGCGACGAACGCGGTGAGCATCGGCAACAGACCCGCCGGGGCGGAGCGCCGCAGCGCCACGTAGAGGAAACCGGCGCCCACGGCCACGTTCCACGCGGCCGACTCGTGCCAGAGGTGCTGGCCGGTGGCGTGCGCGTGGTCGATCACGGCCTCCCGGCCGACCTGGGCCAGACCGAGCACGAGTTGCACGGCCCCGAGCAGCCCGAGTACGCCACGCAGGCCGAGCGCCACGCGCTCCCGCCACCCGGGCCGGACCGGCGGGGCCGCGGCGAGCACCGCGTCGACCAGGTCGGGCACCGGCGGGGCGAGCTGCGTACGGGCCCGCCGGGTCACCGCGACGGCCGCCTCGAACCAGTCCCGGCAGCCGGCGCACTCCGCCAGGTGCGCCTCGGCCGCCGCGCTCTCCGACCGGGTCGCCTCCCCGTCCAGCTGCGCCGACAGGATCTCCCGCCACTGCTCACACGCCATGTACAGGTAGTCGTCCGCACCGGCCCCCTGGTTCCCGCGGCCCCGGCGGCGACCGGCGGGCGTCACTCCTGCACCAGCAGGTTCTTCTGCACCTTGCCCATGGCGTTGCGGGGCAGGGCGTCGACCAGCCGGACCTGGCGGGGCCGCTTGTGCACCGACAGCTGCCGGGCCACGAAGTCGATCAGGTCGGCCTCCCGCAGGTCGTCGCCGACCACGTACGCCGTCACCTGCTGACCCAGGTCCGGATGCGGCGTGCCGACCACGGCCGCCTCGCGGACCCCGGGGTGGGCGAGCAGCGCGTCCTCCACCTCGCCGGTCCCGATCCGGTAGCCGCCGCTCTTGATCAGATCGGTGGCCGCCCGGCCGACGATCCGGTGCCAGCCGTCCGGCCCGACCGTGGCCACGTCCCCGGTCCGGAACCATCCGTCCCGGGTCCGGCTGGCCGCGTCGGCGTCCGGCCGGTGCAGGTAGCCGTCGAAGAGTGTGCCGCCGCGCACCTGGAGCTCGCCCATCGTGCCGGCGGGCAGCGGGTCGCCGTGCTCGTCCACGACCCGGGTGCGCACCCCGGGCAGGGGCTGGCCCACCGTGCCGGGCCGCCGGGGTCCGTCGGCCCGGGCGCTCACGGTGATCAGGGTCTCGGTCATGCCGTACCGCTCGACGACCCGGTGGCCGGCCAGGTCGGCGAGCGCCGCGAAGACCGGTTCGGGCAGCGCGGCGCTGCCGGAGACCAGCAGCCGCGCGCCGCGCAGGGCCCGCGCCGCGTCCCGGTCCGCGGCGACCCGGGACCAGATCGTGGGTACGCCGAAGTAGAGCGAGCCTCCGGCGGCCGCGTACCGCTCGGGGCGGGGCCGGCCGACGTGGTGCAGCCGGCTGCCGAGCCGCAGCGGGCCGAGAACGCCGAGCACCAGGCCGTGCACGTGGAACAGCGGCAGCCCGTGCACCAGCCGGTCGTCCGGCGTCCACGACCAGGCGTCGGCGAGCCCGTCCAGGCAGGCCGCGACGGCGCGGCGGGACAGCACGGCGCCCTTCGGAGCGCCCGTGGTGCCGCTCGTGTAGAGGATCAGCGCGGTGGCCGCGGGGTCCGACTCCGGGTGCCGGGTGTCCGAGCGGCGGGCCAGGTCGACCGGCACGGCCGGGGGTGCGGAGTCGAACGGCTCGCCGCCGGCCGGCGTCAGCAGCGCCTCGGCGCCCGAGTCGCGCAGGATGTGGTCGCGTTCCACGGGCCCGGCGTCCGGCGGCACCGGGACGACGGCCGCGCCGGCCAGCAGCCCGCCCACCACGCCGACCACGGTCTCCAGGGTGGGCGTGGCCGGCACGGCCACCCGTCCGACGCCGCGCAGGTCGTCGGCGACCGCGGCGGCCATCCGGCGCAGCTCGACCCAGGACGCCGACCGGTCGTCGACCCGGACCGCCTCCGGCCGCTCGTCGGTCGACTCGGACAGCCAGCTCAGCAGCGGCACGCCGCGGCTCCTCCCCGATCGCACCACGGCCCCGCGTCGCCGGGGCGGAGCCCTGCTGCCGGGCCCGTGGGCAGTGTGCCATCGTTGGCCGTTCCGGAACGGCAGGCAGCAGGTCGACTTGTCCGACGAGGCCGACGAGCCGGTGCGCGCGGGCGACCGCTGAGACGACGAAAGGGCCCGACCCCGGGTGGGGTCGGGCCCTTTCTGGTTGGTGCCGGTGGATCAGGAGGCGGAGTAGCCGCGGGTGGCGATCCAGTCGGCGAGGTTGTCGACGCTGATGCGGTAGGAGGCCATGTTCGGGTCGGCCGAGTCGGCGATGGTCACGGTCTTCCCGCCGTCGCGGTAGCCCACGACGCTGATGTAGTGGCCGCCTTCGAAGGAGTGGGTGTTGCCGTCGGTGTCGGTGGTGGTGCCGGCGATGTTGGCGACCACGGCGCGGCCGTCGTCGACGGTGCGCACGATGTCGGTGCGCAGGGTGTCGGTCTGCTTGTCGTCGGCCTTGCCGTCCTTGATTTCGATGGACCGGTAGTGCTTGCCGGTCTCCTTGTTCAGGACGGGGGTGATGTCGTTGATGCTGTTGGTGCCGTTCTCGGTGGTGCCCATCTCCTTGGCCATGGCGTCGACGTCGATGTTCTTGCCGAGCACGGAGATGGCGTTGCGGGTGGCGGCGGGGCCGCAGTAGTAGAAGTTCGGCTGGGCCTCGTAGCGCACGTCCAGCTCGCGCTCGCCGTGGCCCTTGCGGTCGGTGCTGACCTGGGCGGCGGTCTTCTCGGCGGGGGTGGCGTGGGCGGCGATGGCCGGGCCGGCGATCCCACCGGCGGTGGCGGCGAAGCCGGCAGCGGTCAGAACGGTGTTACGCAGCATGGTGTTGGTACGCATGATGAGTGACGCCTTTCTGTCGGGGGTGCACAGCACACGCACAGGGGGGTGCGGGTGTGCTGGTGAGAAAGTCTGGGGAGATGCCCGGCGGTGGGGGTCCTGCTCGGGCGGTCCGGGGTGTAACCATCGGCGGCGGGGAAGCGATTCCCACACGCTCGATCCGATGTCCCGGGGAGATGTAACGACCGGCGGCCCGGAGTGATTCCCTGGCTCACCGGCTCGGACCTTCACGGTCCGGGGGATGTAACGACCGGCGGCCGGGGGTGATTCCCTGGCTAGCCGGCTCGGACCGGTGGTGCGCGGTCCGGGGGATGTAACGACCGGGGCGGCGGGGTGATTCCCTGCGGCTGGCCGGTGCGGTGGGCCGGTGATGCGCGGCACGGGAGATGTAACGACCGGCCGGGACCGGTCATTCCAACCGCGGCTGCCTCGCTCGGAGGCGGGGTGCTGCGCGGTCTGCCATGTACAACGACCCCGACCCCGCCATGATTCCGCCCCGACGGTGGCCCCGACCACCCCACGACCGGGCCGAAACCGGACACCAGGCCCCGAACCTGCCGACGCAAACCGGACACGCAGCCCAGGCAGCGCATCCAGGAGCTGACCTCCGGGCGGGCAGCCCGCCACGGGAACTCGTTGATCAAGAGGTTTGCGTCGGGATTCGGTCCGAGTGCGACGCAAACCTCTTGATCAACGCGGGGAGTGGTCGACGGCCTCGCGTATGGCCGAACGGTCGTCGGCGGGCACGTAGCGGACATCTTGCCGGGCCGCGACGCGGTCGCGCGGGCGGGTCGGCGGTGAGTGGAACGCCATGGAGGTCACGGGTGCGCGGATACCTCTACAGCGTTCCAGTCATGGCGAGGTCCGGTCGCGGCCAACCGGGTTCCACTGTGGGCGTGCCACCATGTCCGGCATGGGGAGCCGGAGCGCGGGTCCGGCGGGGGAGGGGGAGGCCATGGGGGAGGGCTCGACCGGGCCGCTGCACGGTGTCCTCGTCGCGGACTTCTCGCGGATCCTGGCCGGGCCGTACGCGACGATGCTCCTCGCCGACCTGGGCGCCGACGTGGTCAAGGTGGAGGCGCCGGGTGGCGACGACACCCGGACCTGGCAGCCGCCGGTCCGCGACGGGGTGTCGACCTACTACCTCGCCGTGAACCGCAACAAGCGGTCGCTGGTGCTCGACCTCGCCGATCCCGGCGACGTGGTGCTGGCCCGCCGCCTCGCCGCCCGGGCCGACGTCATGATCCAGAACTTCCGGCCCGGCGCCCTGCGCCGCTTCGGCCTCGACCACGACACCGTCACGGCCGCCAACCCCCGCCTCGTGTACGCCTCGATCACCGGCTTCGGCGCGGCCGGCGGCGCGGACCTGCCCGGGTACGACCTCATGGTGCAGGCGGCGTCCGGGCTGATGAGCCTCACGGGGGAGGCGGACGGCCCGCCGTACAAGGCGGGGGTTGCCGTCTTCGACGTGATCGCCGGGCTGCACGCGGCGGTCGGGATCCTGGCCGCGCTGCACCACCGGGCGGCCACCGGCGCCGGGCAGCACGTCGAGGTGGACCTGCTCTCCTCGGCCCTGTCCGGGCTGGTCAACCACGCCGGCGCGCACGTCGCCGGGGGAGTGGTGCCGCACCGCATGGGCAACGCCCACCCGAGCATCATGCCGTACGAGCCGCTGCCCACCGCCGACGGCGAGCTGGTGGTGATCGCCGGCAACGACGCCCAGTTCCGCACCCTGTGCCGGGTGCTCGGCCTGCCCGGGCTGCCCGACGACCCGCGGTTCCGGCGCAACCAGGACCGCACCGCGAACCGCGCGGCGCTGCGGCCGTTGCTGGTGGCCGCCCTGGCCCGGCGGACCACCGCCGAGTGGTTCCGCGAGCTGCGCGCGGCGGGCGTGCCGTCCAGCCCCATCAACACGGTCGCCGACGGGGTGGCCCTGGCCGACGGGCTCGGGCTCGACCCGGTGGTGACGATCGACGGCGTGCCCGGGGTGCGGCACCCGATCGGCCTGTCGGCGACCCCGCCCCGCTACGACCTGCCACCGCCCGGCCTGGACGAGCACGGCGCCGAGCTGCGCGCCTGGCTGGCTGGGTGAGCGGTCCGCGCGTGGCGTCGGCCGGCAGCCGACCGGAAGCAGCCGCTTCCGGCGACCACTATCCGCGATTACGCGGTCGCGAAGGTGACTGAGCCGGTGTGCCGCGCGGGACTAGCCTCCGCCCATGGAGGCTCTCTTCCGATTCGCACAGGTCCGGCAACCACTCAGGACGGACGCGCCCGAGGCGATCGACCTGAGTGCCGACACAGAGCTGCAACGGCGGCTGGCCGAGGTCGCCGCCGAACCGGACTCCCTCGCCCGGATGAAACGCCTGGCGGCGGAGTTCGCGGCCGGTCCGCACTATGTGACCGGGGAGGAGACGACGGGCGTGGTCGGCGCGACCCGCCCCGTGAGCGAGGCGCTCGCCCGGTCGGAGCCGGATCTCGACCTCGCGGCTCTCCTGGGCCGCCCGGTCGCCGACTTCCTGGCGGACCCGCAGACCACGGCGGGAATCGCCGACATCAAGGACAGCATCCTGGTCATCAAGTTGCTGCCCGCCGAACACCGCCGCCCGATCGCCCGACTCGTCGACGTGCTGCGCGTCCACGGCTACCTCGCCTCCGGCGAGCAGCGCCTGTTACGCACCGTACGCCTGCCGGAGTGGTTCGGACGCGGGCCCCGGCCGGTGTCGCCGCCCGGCGACCCGGGCTCGATCAAGGACCGGCTGGCCGAGCTGGCGACCCGGCACGAGGCCGTCGACGCGGCCGTCACCGAACTCGCGGCCGTGCCCGCGACCGGCTTCCGGCGCACCCCGCAGCGGGAGTACCCGCAGGTGTTGCCGCCGGAGAACCTGCGACCGCAGGCGCTCTTCGAGCGTGACCTGACGATCCGCCGAAAGGAACTCGAGCTGCCGCTGCGGCTGTCGGAGCTGCCGTCGCCGGCACCCGGCATCCCGGTGCAGCCCGGTGCCCAGATCGCGATCAGCGGACGGCCGGAGTTCCTGCCGATCACGGAGCAGGGCGGGGTGCGGCTCGACGCGACCGCCATCGACCGGCTCGGCCGCGGCACGCGGGAAACCCTCCGGAATCTCGGGATCGATCCGGCCGACCACCTGCCCGACGTCGTCTCCGCCCTGCTGCGGGAGCGACGTGCGCTGCACGAGTCGGCGCAGGGCCTGGTGCAGTCGCTCATGCCCCGCACCAGCTGGTGGCGACGCGGCAACGTCGTCGTCGCCCGCGCCAACGGCCTTCTCGCCGATATCCACTGCCGCACCCCGAGGGACCTCCTCGACCTCTTCGAGCAGGCAGGCAGCCCGCCCGATCCGGAGGCGGTCCCGCACACTCACGCCGACCTGGGGCCGGCCGGCGTCATGGACCTGTACGTCGTGCGCCAGCAGCTCAAGGGCTACGTACGTGACGAGATCGCGTACGTCGAGAACGTGCTGCGCAGCGAGTCGCGGGACCGGACCCGGCGCACCCGGACCGAGACGGAGAGCATCTTCGTCCAGGAGCGCGAGCGGGAGAGCGAGCAGAGCAGCTCCCTGACGACCACCGACCGCTTCGAGTTGCAGCGCGAGACCCAGTCCCTGCTGCAGGAGCGCTCCGACGTCAAAGGGTCGCTCACGGTCTCCGGCAGCTACGGGCCGACCGTCGACTTCCAGGCCAGCGCCGACGCCGCGTGGACGCGGAACACGGAGGAGAGCGAGTCCTCGGCGAGCACCATGGCCCGCGAGGTGACCCAGACCGCCGCGGAGCGGACCGCCGAGCGCATCCTCACCCGGGAGACCCGCCGCACCACCACGGAGGTGGAGGAGACCGACCAGCACACGTTCGACAACACGCTCGGCACCGAGCACGTGGTCGGCGTGTACCAGTGGCTGACCAAGATCTACGAGGCGCAGGTCTACAACTACGGCCGGCGGACGCTGTACGACGTCATGGTGCCCGAGCCGGGCGCGCAGCTCATCGAGGCGTTCCGCCGCAGCCGGGCCGAGGTCGTCGAGATCGTCGAGCCGGTGCCGTTCTCGGTCCGCCCCGAGCAACTGCGGTCCGACACCTATCAGACCTTCGTCACGCTGTACGGCGCCACCGGCATCAAGCCGCCGCCGCAGCCGTTCACCACCGAGGCGTACGACTTCCACACCGGTGGGGAGGAGTCGAGCCAGGAGTTCACGGACTCGACGAGGATCAAGGTGCCCGACGGGTACCGGGCGGTACAGGCATCGGTGGGCGTCGTCACCACCATCTGGGACGGCTGGAGCGTCGATGTGGTCGTGGGCCAGCGGGCGCACCGGTTCGGGGCGGGATCCCCGTGGGTGTGGATCACGGATCTGAACGGCGAGACCGGCAACGTCCCGTTCGCGTTGACCACCGACAAGGTCGGGCACATCGCGTGCGCCGTCGAGGTGACCTGCGCCGCGACAGACCACGCCATGAAGGTGTGGCAGCACGAGACCCATGCCCAGTTGGTGGAGGCCTACCGCTCGCGGTTGTCCGAGTACGAGGCGAAGCTGGCCACGGCTGAGGCGACGGCGCCGCCGGTGATCGTGAGCCGGGAGGCGTACCGCAACCGGGCCACGATGGTCGACGAGCTCAAGCGCATGTGCGTCACGCTCCTGACCGAACAGCACTTCGACCTGTTCGACGCCACGACGGCGGGCCCGGACGGGCTGCCCCGGACCCGCTTCGACCAGGCCGGCCTGGAGGGCGCCTATGTGCGCTTCTTCGAGCAGGCCTTCGAATGGGAGAACATGTCCTGGGTGTGCTACCCGTACTTCTGGGGGCGGCGCTCGGTCTGGCTGGAGCGCCTCGACATCCGCGACGGCGACCTGGAGTTCGAGGACTTCCTCAAGGCGGGCTACGCGCGGCTCGTGCTGCCGGTCCGGCCCGGCTTCGAGTCCGCCGTGGACCACTTCCGCAAGACCGGCGACCCCTGGGAGGGCGGCCCGCTCCCGACCATCAGCGACGACACGTACCTGCCGATCGCGGACGAGATCGCGGAACGGCTCGGCATGCCCGGCACGGAGGTCCCCGCCGGTGAGCCTTGGGAGGTGCGGGTGCCCACGAGCCTCATGCACCTGCGCACGGCGGAGGGGTTGCCGCGCTGGACGAGGCAGCCGGACGGGCACTGGGTGCCCGACGAGGAGTCGTGAGGTGCTGCGCGACGGCGCCACCTACCCGTCGATGCCCTCGCTGGCCGGCGCACTGGCGTTCACCGGCCGGCTGATCCCGTCCGACAACCTCGCCCGCATCACCGTCACCGACAATTCGCTGAAGGTCTCCTGGACCTGGACCATCCGCCCGGGGCGGGCGAGCGCCAAGCGGTGGAAGGAACTGGGCATCCCGCCGGTCGTGTGGCACTGGATGCCGCCGTCCGGCGGCCCGGCGAAGGTGGCGTACCCCGAGTCCCCCGAGTTCCGGCGCCCGGTCCTGCTGCTGGCGCTGGCACGGGACGCCACGGTGGAGGTACGCCGGGACCGGCCGTCGTTCACCGTGTTCCGGGTCGAGCGGCCCCGGTCGCCGTTCTCCGCCGTCACCGCGTCACCCGGCCCCGCCTGCCAGTGCCACCCGTCGCACCACCAGCGCCGGCCCATGTCCGACCTGCGCCACGCGGTCCTCGACCCGGACACCATGCGCTGTGACCTCACGCCGCAGGTCACGGTCTTCCGGAACCAGGACCCCCGGGTGACGCCGTTGTTCGACGATCCGCAGTCGATTCTCGCGGCCATGGGCACCCCGTACGTGCTCGTCTCGGGCAGCAAGGAGACCGTGTCGATCGAGGCGGACGACCTGGACAGGATCGCCGACCGGATGGCGGTGAGCCTCGGCTACGTCTCCAGGCAGATCCTTCCGCCCGGGCTGGTGATCGTGCCGCGGCCCACCGGCGTGGTGATCCAGTCCTGGGAGGGCCGCTTCGAGGTGCAGGTCACGATCAAGGACCCGGACAAACCCGCGGCGTACGCCTACTCGGCTCGCTGCCAGGGCTCGGTCAGCCTCATCGTCATCCAGCACGACGACAACGTCACCGTGACCGCCCGGGCCGGGCCGAACGCCTTCGCGCGGTCGACGTTCATCTACTCCCTGAAGGTGCCGCACGAGCGGGTTCCGGGGCAGGGCGCGCACCTCGACCTCGACAGGAAGACCTACCACCAGCACGCCCTGCCCGACCGGACCGGGTTCCTCTCGGTGCTCCAGCTCATGATCGAGGTGCCACTGAGCTTCGTCCCCGTCATCGGTGACCTCTACGAGCTCGGTCAGCTCGCGTTCATGATGGCGACCGGTCGGGACTTCTGGGGCAACCAGGTCACCGCCAACGACATCGTCCTGTACGGCACTCTGGCGGCCGTGTCCGTCGGCGCGACGGCCTACGTCCGCCTGGGCAGAAGCGCAACGCGACTCAGCGAGGAACTCGCCCGCCTCGAAGGACTCACGGCCGACCTGCGCCGGATCCTGGCCGACGCCGACGGCCCGGCGCGCTCCCGTGCATTCCTCAAACGGCTCGAGAGCCTGCCGGAACGGCAGCAGGAAAAGCTCGTCAAGATGCTGGAGACCACGATCGCGAACCCGCGCGCCGCCCCGCGCCTCGCAAAGGCCGTTCAGGACGTCCTGCAGGAGACGAAGAAGGCCTCGAAGGAGGCTGAGGAGCTCCTCGACCTCGACGTGCGCGCGATGTTCACCGAGGACATGACGTCGTTCAGCAACTCGATGCTGCGCTGGGAGTACGACGAATACCTCGCCTGGGCCAGCCGCAACAGGAAGGACCCGAAGGCGCCGCTGGACTGGTTGCTCGCCACGGAACGTCAGTGGGTCCGCGGCTACCTCACGGCGCACCTGGGCGACGACTACCGCGCCGTCATCAAGGCGGCGCACGGCAGGCTGCCGGGCCAGGTGACCCTCACGGCGGCGATGCTGCGCCACTACGACGACGTGGCCGGGATGGGCATCAACCAGTACAACAAGATGCAGAGCCGGGTCCGCAAGGTGTCCGGTTTCGGGTACCTGTTCGAGCTGGACCACATCATCGAACAGCGCTTCATCCGGCGGCTGCGCGAGTGGACCGAGGCCGTGCCGGAATACCTGGCCTTCCAGGCGTTCCTCGTGCCCAAGAACGCCGCCGTCGCCGCCGAGATGATCCGCGTCGACCCGACCTCCCACCTGATCCGCTACGTCCACCAGGCGAAGACGGACATGATGCGGGCCCTCATCCCGCACGGGTCCGAGAGCCTGTTCACCGCGCAACAGGTCGCGGACGCGACGCTGTTCACGCTGAAGTCGCTGGACGCCCACACCTACCTCAAGACGATCGACGTGCTCGAGGAGGACTTCCGCTTCCTCGCCGAGGCCCTCGGCCAGAAGATGCCCCGGCTCCGGCCCTGGGACGAACTCACCGAGGACCTCTTCACCGTGGCCAACGGCTGGCCGCAGGCCAGGTAGACCGGGCGGCCGGTCAGTCCACGATGCTGGTCACCTGCTCCGCCAGCAGGTCGTCGACCAGCTCGGTGGCGGTCTTCGCCGCCGCGGCGGCGTCCGTCCGCCCGGCGCTGCCGTACAGGCCCTCCACGATGAGCCAGATCCGGTCGGCGAGCCGACCCGGGTCGGCCACGTCCAGCCGGGCCACCAGGGCGTCGATCTCCGCCCGGGTGTCCCGCAGGTAGTCCCGGGCCACCCGGCCGGGCTCGCCCGCGTCGCCGGGGAACTCGGCGAGGTAGAGGCGGAAGGCGCAGCCGCGGAAGTCCGGCGCGGTGGCGGTCGCGGCGATCTCCGCGACCAGCGCCCGAAGGCGCGTCGCCGGGTCGTCGGCCAGCCCCTCGGCCGCCGCGAGGCCGGCCCGCTCGCGCTCCCGCCGGCACCCCCGCAGGTACGCGGCGACCAGGTCGTCCTTGCTCGGGAAGTGGGTGTAGAGCAGATTCTTGCCGCAGCCGGCGGCGTCGATGACCTGGTTCATCCCGACGGCCCGGACGCCGTGCCGGTAGAACAGCTCGCCGGCGGCGCGCAGGATGCGTTCCCGGCTCCCCGGTGCGGCGGTGCGGGCCATCGATCCTCCTTCGCGGTTGCTGTGGCGAGAATAACGGACCGATCGGTCCGGCGGCGATTGACCGGGTGCGCGCCGGTGTCGCAGTATCGGACCACTCGGTCCGGACCGATCGGTCCGGCAAAGAATGTCGCAGGAGGCAGCGATGCGCGACGCGGTCATCGTCGAGGCGGTACGCACCCCGGTGGGTCGGGCGAAGCGGGGCGGGGCGTACCTCGACGTCCACCCCGTGGACCTGCACGCGCACGCGCTGCGCAGCCTGGTCGCCCGGGTGCCCGGGCTGGACCCCGTGGAGATCGACGACGTGGTCGGCGGCGCCGTCGCCCAGGCCGGCGAGCAGAGCACCAACACCACCCGGCTCGCCGCGCTCGCGGCCGGCTTCCCCGAATCGGTCCCCGGGGTGACCGTGGACCGGCAGTGCGGCAGCAGCCAGCAGGCGCTCAGCTTCGCCGCCCAGGGCCTGGTCGCCGGGGCGTACGACATCGTGGTGGCCTCGGGCGTCGAGTCGATGAGCCGGGTGCCGATCGGCAGTGCCGCCCTGGTCGACGGCGTCCGCGCCGACGTCGCCGGGCCCGCCGTCGCCGCGCGCTACCCGGGTGGGCTCGTGCCGCAGGGCGTCGCCGCCGAGCTGATCGCCCGCAAGTGGGGCCTGTCCCGCACCCGGCTCGACGAGTACGCCGCCATGAGCCACCAGCGGGCCGCCGAGGCGTGGCGGCAGGGGCGGTTCGCCGGGCAGGTGGCCCCGCTGCCGGGCATCGACCTCGCCATGGACGAGACCATCCGGCCCGGCACCACCGTGGAGCGCCTCGCCGCGCTGCCGCCGGCCTTCGCCGCCGAGCACTGGACCGCCCGCTTCGGCGAGCTGGACTGGAAGGTCACGGCGGGCAACTCCAGCCCGCTCAACGACGGCGCGGCGGCGCTGCTGCTCACCACGGGCGAGACCGCCCGCCGCCGCGGCTGGCGGCCCCGGGCGCGGATCCACACCGCCACCGCCGTCGGCGACGACCCGATCATGATGCTCACCGGCATCATCCCGGCCACCGCCAAGGTGCTCACCCGGGCCGGCCTCACCATCGGCGACATCGACGCGTTCGAGGTCAACGAGGCGTTCTCCTCGGTCGTGCTGGCCTGGCTGGACGAGACCGGCGCGGACCCGGCGAGGGTGAACGTCGACGGCGGCGCCATCGCCATCGGCCACCCGCTCGGGGCCAGCGGCGCCCGGCTCGCCACCACCCTGCTGCACGTGCTCGAACGCACCGGCGGCCGCTACGGCCTCCAGACCATGTGCGAGGCCGGCGGCACCGCCAACGCCACGATCATCGAACGCCTCGACAGCTGAACGGACGGGTGCGGGCGGGTCAGTCCGCGATGCCGGCGAACGCGACCACCTGCTCGGCCCGCAGCCGGACCAGCAGCTCGCCGGGCACGGCGTTGCGCCGGCCGTATTCGTCGGCGCGGTCGGCGCCCATGTAGCGGGCCGCGATCCGGGTCGACCACGGCAGCGACTCGACCGGGTCGTCGATGATCGTCACGGTGCCGCGCACGGTGACGAACGCGTACGGCGGCTGCTCCTCGTCGACGGTCAGCGCCGCCCGCGGGTCGCGGACCAGGTTGCGCCCCTTCACGCTGCTGCTGCCCGTGTTGAAGATCAGGTCGTCGCCGTCGAGCACGAACCACACGGGGACCACGTGCGGGGAGCCGTCGGCCCGCACCGTGGCCAGCTTCCCCGTCCGGGTGCCGGCGGTGACGAAGGCCCGCCACTGGTCGTCGCTCATCCGCTGCGCCATGCGGCCATTCTGACCCACCACCCCGACACGTCCGCCGGTGCCCGCTCCCAGCCAGTTCACAGCCGCGCGACCTGGCCGGCAGGCCCGGCCCGGCATAACCTCGGACCGGCCCGCCACCCGTCCCGACCTGGGGAGATCACACGTGTCGTACCCGAGCACCGCTGGACCGGCCGGTCCGGTCCCGCCGCGCCGGCCCGCGCGGCGGCCCTGGCCGCGCTGGACGCGGTGGTGCGTGGCGGTCGGCACCACGCTGATGACCCTGAGCGGGGTGGCGCTGGGCGGCAGCGCCTGGCTGCTGCACGCGGCCACCGGCGAGGTCACCCAGCAGAACCTGCTCGGCGCCGCCGCCGCGCCCCCCGAGCAGCACCGGACGATCACCGGGGCGAAGAACATCCTGCTCGTCGGCGTGGACACCCGCCCGCACCAGGACCCGAGCCAGCTCACCCGCGCGGACTCGATCATCCTGCTGCACGTTCCGGCCGACCACCGCCAGGCGTACCTGGTCTCGCTGCCCCGCGACTCGCTGGTCACCATCCCGGCGTACGACAACGGGGCGACGCCGTACCGCGGCGGGCAGAACAAGATCAATGCGGCCTTCGCGTTCGGCAGCCGGGGGCTGACCGGCCCCGCGGCGCTCTCGCACGGCTTCGAACTGCTGGCGCTGACCGTCCGCGACCTGACCGGCATCACCCCCGACGCCGGCGGGATCATCGACTTCCAGGGTTTCAAGCAGATCGTCCAGGTGCTCGGCCAGGTCTGCATGTACGTCGACGAGACCACCACCTCGATCCACGTCGGGCACGACGCCGCCGGCAAGCCCGCCGCGCCGTACGCGATCAACCCGGACGGCACGGTGAACCACCGCATCGCAGGCATCACCCCGAACGTCTACACGAAGGGTCAGCACTGCCTCGGTCCGGCGCAGGCGCTGGACTTCGTCCGGCAGCGGGACCTGCTGGCCAACCACGACTTCGACTACGGCCGGCAGCGCCACCAGCAGCAGTTCGTCAAGGCGGTGCTCGCACAGGTGGTCAGCAAGGGGCTGAACTCGCCGACGAAGCTGCCCGGGCTGCTGTCGGCGGTCGGCCGGACCATGACCGTGGACGACGGCGGCATCGCCCTCGCCGACTGGGCGTTCGCCATGCGTGGCGTCCGGCCCGAGGCGATCACCACGATCAAGACCAACGGCGGCACCTTCAACAGCCGTACCGTGCCGGGCGTCGGCAGCGCCGAGATCCTCAGCCCGACCAGCATGCAACTGCTCCACGCGGTACGCGACGACTCGGTGGACTCGTTCGTCGCCGCCCACCCCACCTGGGTGGCCGACTCCGGCCCGGCCCCCGCCGACCACTGACCCGGGGACGGCCGGGAGGCAGTCAGGCGGCGCCGTCGGTGCCGGCCCTCGGCCCCTCCTCCCG
Source organism: Micromonospora terminaliae (assembly GCF_009671205.1). Taxonomy (NCBI): domain Bacteria; kingdom Bacillati; phylum Actinomycetota; class Actinomycetes; order Micromonosporales; family Micromonosporaceae; genus Micromonospora; species Micromonospora terminaliae. The sequence goes on from NZ_CP045309.1 coordinate 1,660,658, forward strand.
CGCCGGGTGAGGCCGTTGCGCCAGGGTGGCGGCGAGCCAGGCGTTCCGGCGCGCGACGAGGCGTCGGAGGTACGGCCGCAGGACGAGGCCGGCCACGATGCGGCCGACGGCTCCCATCGGCGCCGTGAAGTCGATGACGTCGCGCATGAGGGTGGCCGAGGCGGCAGCGGGGTCCGGCGTGAAGCTGTGCTCGTGGCGCCACCGGCCGAACGGGCCGCTGACCTGCTCGTCGGTGAAGCCGTGCGGTCGCCGGTAGGCGGTGATCCGAACGGTCATCCGCCAGCGGAGGCCGAAGTGCCGGGCCTCCCAGGTGACGTCGTCCCCGGCCGCCAGACGGCCGGTCGTCACGCCGCCGACCGCCCGTTCGGCGCTGGTGCCCATGGAGACCGTGTGCAGCTGCACGTCGAGGCAGGCGTCGAAGACGGTTTCCGGGGCTGCGGGAACGTCCGTGATGAGCTCGATGCGTGGCACGCAGCCACCGTAGGTCGTGCACGCGCCAGGGCGCGCCCGTGGGGCCGGGGCTCCTGGCCGTAGGCTGGGGATCATGGCGGACTGGGAGATCCGTCCGGCCTCGGTGGCGGACGTCGAGGCGGTGGCCGAGTTGCGGGCCGTGGTGCTGCGGGCGGACCTGGAGCGCCTCGGGCGGTACGACGCGCAGCGGGTACGGCAGCGGCTGCGGGACGGGTTCGCGCCGGAACACACCTGGTTGATCGAGGTGGGCGGCGTGTTCGCCGGGTGTGTGGCGCTGCGGCCGGCCGAGGACGCCCACTGGTTGGAGCACTTCTACCTGGTTCCGCACCGGCAGGGCGGCGGCATCGGTGCGGCCGTGCTGCGCGGGCTGCTGGAGCGGTGCGATCGCGACGGCACCGTGGTCCGACTGAACGTGCTGCAGGGCAGCCCGGCCCGCCGGCTGTACGAGCGGCACGGTTTCACGGTCGAGACCGAGGATCCGGTGGACGTGTTCATGGTGCGCGAGCCGGCCCGGGCAGGTGCCCGGGCCGGGGCTCGAACGTCGTGAGGCGCCGGCCTCAGGTGCGCGGCGCGGCAACGGCGGCCTGGGCGTCGACGACGCCCCAGCCGTACAGCGGCGTGTAGACGCCGCGCAGCCCGACGATCGGGGTCCGGGCGGTCGACATCAGCACGGAGTACACGTTGGCCACGCTGCGCCCCTGGGCGACGAGGAGCGCCGCCACGCCCGACACGTACGGCGTGGCCATCGACGTGCCGGCGAAGGCGTCGTAGTCACCCTGCCCGCAGGTGGCCGAACCGGCGCCCACCGGGACGCTGGACCAGACGTCGTCGTCGCAGTTGACCAGGCCGGCCCCGCCGGGCGCGGCGACGGCCTTCAGGTCGGCCTTCACGCCGAGGTTCGAGTACCACGCCTTGACCTCGTTCCGGTCGGTGGCGGTGACGCAGAGGGCGCCGGCCTCCCAGGCCGGGGTGTCGCACAGCGGCGCTGTCTCGTTGCCGGCGGCCGCGATGACGGCGACGCCCTTCGCCTGCGCGTACGTGATCGCCGCGGTCGCCTCGGACTCCAGGCCGGTGAGGGTGAGGGCCTGGGTGCCGGGCTGTGCGCCGAGGCTGAGGTTGACCACCTTGGCGCCGTGGTCGGCCGCGTAGCGGATGCCCGCGGCGATGTCGGCGAAGCTGCCGCTGCCCGCCTCCAGCACCTTGATCGGCATGATCTTCGCGTCGCGCGCGACGCCGGCGACACCCACACCGTTGCCGGTGGCCGCGGCGGCGATGCCGGCCACGTGGGTGCCGTGCTCGTCGCCGGCGTCGGGCACGCCGTTGGGGCCGCGCCAGTCGCCGTTGCCGCAGGAGGTCGTGCCGCAGTCGACGAAGGTCGCGCCGGGGACGAGCTTGGCCGCCAGATCCGGGTGGCCGAGGTCGACGCCGGTGTCCACCACCGCGATGACCACCCCCGCCCCCGTGCTGGTCGCCCAGGCCTGCTCGGCATGGATCTGCCGCAGACCCCACTGCTTGTCGTACAACGGATCGTTGACAGCCGCCTGGGCGGGCGCCGCGGTGGCCGCCACCAGCGCGGTGACGACCGCGATGCCGGCTAGTGAGCGGGTGAACGACATGGGGCTCTCCTCCCGACGGACAGCAGTTCATCTATGCATCGGGAATCAGGCGCGAAACGCAACAGTGGCCGGCTCACCAGCGAACCCCTCACCTCCGCCTCGCGATGATCGCCGACCACTCACCCCGGCGCGGGCCGCTCCCGCCTGGAAGAATGTCGTTCGGCGGCGTCAGCTGAGCTGCTCGGCCAGTGCGACGATGATGCCCTCGGGGCCGCGGACGTAGCAGAGCCGGTAGCTGTCCTCGTACCGCTCCACCTCGCCGACGAGTTCGGCGCCGTGGTTGCGCAGGCGGGCCACGACGTCGTCGATGTCGTCGACGGCGAACATGATGTTGCGGATGCCCAGCGTGTTCGGCGGTGCGACGGCCGGCTCGGCGCTGACCGCCGCCGGCGCGCGGAAGGCCGTCAGCTCCACCTTGCTGTGGCCGTCCGGGGTCCGCATCATGGCCATGTCGACCTGGACGCCGTCGAGGCCGTTGACGCGGTCCACCCACTTTCCCTCGACCGCCGCCTCGCCCTCCAGTTCCATGCCGAGTTCGGTGAAGAACGCCACCGCAGCCTCAAGGTCGCCGACGACGATGCCGACGTGGTCCATCCGCTGAATCGCCATGGCCACGAGCATAGGGCCGGGGCGGTCCCGCAGGCGGCGTGACGCGGGCGTGACGGCGGGGCGACGGGTCCGCGGGACCCTCGGCGGCGTGAGCAGCTTCCCGGGCAGCCCGCGCACCCTCCGCGGCGCCATCATCGCCGTGGACCCGCTGGGCCCGCTGTCCCGGGTGGTGGTGTTCCAGTACAACCCGGACCAGGTGCAGCGCACCATCGCGCCACGCTCGGGCGGGGAGTCCGCGCAGCGGGCCGCCGACGCCCACCGGGCGTGGGGCGCGCCCACCGAGACGATCACCATGACGGTCGACGTCGACGCCGCCGACCAGTTGGAGACCGGCGACCCGGTGGCCGCCACGGTCGGCGTCCTGCCCCAGCTCTCCGTGCTGGAGATGCTGCTGCACCCGGGCAGCGTCCGGGTGATCGCCAACTCGGTGCTGCTGGCCGCCGGGACCATCGAGATCCTGCCGGTGGAGCTGCCCATGGCGGTGCTGGTCTGGGGGCCGGCCCGGGTGGTGCCGGTGCGGATCACCCAGCTCGGCGTCACCGAGCAGGCGTTCAACCCCGCGCTGAGCCCGATCCGGGCCACCGTGGACGTCTCCGCCCAGGTGCTCACCTACGACGACCTGTCGCTGACCGACGTCGGCTACGGGCTCTACCTCGCGCACCTGGTCGCCAAGGAGGTCCTCGCCGTGGTGGGCGCGGTCTCCGGTGCCGTCGACGCCGTCACCGACCTGGCCGGAGCGTGACATGACCGGGCGCTACGACTCCGTACCCGTCGCCGGGACGACCGTGCCCGACGGCGCCGGCGGCCTGCGCGAGGTGCGCTACCTGCGGCGACGGCCGCTGCCGGAGCTGCGCGACGTGCGGGCCGCCGCCACCCACCGGGTGACCGCCGGGGACCGGATCGACCTGGTCAGCCACCGGTACCTGGGCGACGCCACCGCGTGGTGGCGCATCGCCGACGCCAACGGGGCGCTCGACCCGGAGGCGCTGACCGGCCCGGACGCCGAGGGCGAGCTGATCGTCATCCCGCTGCCGGGGGTGTGAGGTGCTGCTCGGGTCCGGGCTGCGGCTCACCGTCCTGGCGGGACGGACCGTGCCGCTGCCGCTGTCGGTGGACCTGGCCCAGCGGTGGCGTTCCACCCGGGTCACCGAGAGCGACGCCGAGCGCAGCGCGTTCTCCCTGGTCTTCGACGCCGGACGGGCCGGCCCGCTGGCCGCCGTGGACAGCCCGTTCGGGCCCACCGGGCCGCTGGTCCCGTTCGCACGGGTGGTGCTGGTGCTCACCTTCGGCGTGGTGCCGGTGGTGCTCTTCGACGGCATCGTCACCGAGACCCGGCTCGACCCGGGCACCGGCGCGGGGCGGGCCACCTTCACGGTCACCGGTGAGGACGTGGGCAACCTGCTCGACCGCGAGGACCGCGACGTCGAGCATCCCGCCCTCGACGACTACCTGACCGTGCTGAAGATCCTGGCACCGTACGCGGCGCGCGGCATCCTGCCGAAGGCGCTGCCCGCCCCGGTCACCGACCCGCCGCTGCCCATCGACCGGATCCCCACCCAGCACGGCACCGACCTGGAACACCTCGCGGAACTCGCCGAGCGGCACGGCTACGTCACCTACGTCGATCCCGGCCCGGTGCCCGGGATCAGCTCGTTCTACTGGGGACCGCCGGTGCGCCTCGGCCTGCCGCAGCCCGCCCTCGCCGTCGACCTGGGCTCGGACAGCAACGTACGGGAGGTCTCCTTCCGCACCGAGGCGACCCGCCCGGCCACCGTCACGGGGGCGGTGCACGACCGGCGTACCGGGGTCACCCTGCCGGTCGCCGCGGTCGTCAGCACCCGGCCGCCGCTGGCCGCCGTACCGTTCGCGCTGGCCAACGCCGGGGACGTGCGGCGGCGCCGGCTGCGCGAGGGCAGCAGCGACGCGGTCTCCGCCTTCGCCCGCGCGCAGGGCGAGGTGGACCGCGGCGCCGACGCGCTGGTCGCCGAGGGCACCGCCGACGGCGCCCGGTACGGGGCGGTGCTGCGCCCGCGCGGCCTGGTCGGCATGCGCGGCGCCGGCTGGAGCCACGACGGCCTCTGGTACGTCCGCCAGGTGGAGCACGACCTCGCGTGCGGCGGCTACCGGGTCGGCTTCACCCTGTCCCGGGACGGGCACGGCTCGATCACGCCCGCGCTGCCCCGGAGCCCGTCATGACCATCCGGGAGGAGCGGCGATGACCCGGCAGTTCTTCGGCGTCTACCGGGGCACGGTGGAGCAGAACGTGGACCCGATGCTGCGTGGGCGGGTGCAGGTCTCCGTCCCGAAGGTGCTCGGCGACGGCCGGTTGGCCTGGGCCGAGCCGTGCGTGCCCTACGCCGGCAACGGCGTGGGCGGGTTCAACCTTCCGCCGGTGGGCGCCGCCGCCTGGGTGGCGTTCGAGGGCGGCAACCCCGACTACCCCGTCCTGCTGGGCTGCTACTGGCAGCTCGGCGAGTCGCCGGCGCCCGGGCTGCCGCAGCAGCGGGTGTTCCAGTCCGACTCGGTCAGCGTCACGGTCAGCGACCTGCCCATGGTGGGTGGCCTGACCATCGAGGTGGGGCCGCCGGCCGTGCTCATCCCGCTCAAGGTGGTGCTCGGCTCCGGCGGGATCGAACTGTCCACGGGGGCCACCAAGGTCGTCCTCGACGGTGTGCGGGTCTCGGTCAACGACGGCGCGCTGGAGGTGATGTGATGCCCGGACCCCTCGTCCACCAGGGCGCAGTGGTGATCTGCGCGCACGGCGGCCAGGCCATGCCGACGGTGCCCAACCCCCGGGTACGCGTCGGCGGGCAGGCCACCGTGCTGCTCGCCACGCCGTGGACGGTGGCGGCGTGCCCGTTCCCGCCGGTCTCCGGCGGCCCCTGCGTGACCAGCGTGTGGAGCGTCGGCAGTGTCCGGGTGCGCTCCATGGGGCAGCCCCTCGTGCTGGCGAGCGGGCTGGCCACCTGCGCGCCGACCGGGGTGCCGCTTGCCGTGACCGCCAGCCAGTTCCGGGCGGTGGCGACGTGAGCACGGGCCGGCACGTCGGCTTCCCGCTGCGCGTCGGCGGTCGCGGCCGCACGGCCCTGGTCGGCGACGAGGACTACCTGCGCGGCCTCGTCGAGGCGGTCCTCTTCACCCGCCCCGGCGAGCGGGTCAACCGGCCGGAATTCGGCAGCGGCGTCGACCGGCTGGTCTTCGCCCCGGCCGGCGACGAACTGGCGCACGCCACCCGCGCGCTGGTGCACGGGGCGCTGCAACGGTGGCTCGGCGACCTCGTGCAGATCGACGACGTGCGGGTCGAGGCGGCGGACGCCCAGCTGCGGGTGACCGTCAGCTACGTGCCGCTGGTCGCCGGGACGGCCGTCGGCGAGCGCCGCAGCCTCACCGTCGTGGGCGGCACCCCGTGACCGCGCCGCTGCTCGACCGGGAGGCCCGCCGGGCGCTCGTCGAGGGGGAGAGCACCCTCGACGGCATCGACCACGTCGAGGTGCTGTCGAACCGTCCCGGCACCCCGGGGCACGTGCCCGGCGCGCCCCGCCAGCGCACCCTGCTCGTGCACCTACTGCGCGGCGCGGTCCCCGCCGACCTCGACGCCGGCCGGGTCCGCGTCCTCGGCGGGGTGCGCGTCGACCCGCGGGTCAACCCTGTGCGGGTGCTCTGGGCGTACCCGACGAACGTCGTGGCGGCCGGGGCGCCGCCCGGCGTGACCGCGGCCGACCGGACCCTCGTGACGGGGGCGGTGCCGGCGCCCGAGCGGGCCCGGGTGCTCGTGGTACGCACCTCCTCCAGTGGGGACTGGTCCAGCTACCTGCTCGCCCTCACCGGCCCGGGCGGCGAGGGCTTCCCGGCCGGCTTCGACGAGCCGCTGGCCACCTGCCCGTTCGCCTTCGCCGTCGACTGCCCCGACGAGCTGGACTGCCGGCCCGACGACGGCTGCCCGCCGGTGCCCGCCACCACCCCCGCCCTGGACTACCTGGCCCGCGACTACACCGGGCTGCGCACCCGGCTGCTCGACCGGCTCGCCGTGCTGCTGCCCGGCTGGACCGACCGCAACGCCGCCGACCCGCTGGTCACCCTCGCCGAGCTGTTCGCGTACGTGGGGGACCGGCTCACCTACCGGCAGGACGCGATCGCCGCCGAGGCGCACCTGGCCACCGCGCGGCTGCGCCCCTCGGTGCGCCGGCACGCCCGCCTGCTCGACTACCGGATGCACGACGGCTGCGCGGCCCGGACATGGCTGGCGTTCCGCACGGCCGCGCCGCTGACCCTGCCGGCACGTACGCCGGTCGCCGGGGCCGAGGACTCGCTGCCGCCGGACGCCGGGGTCGAGGTCGCCGTGGACGCCGGCGCCACCGTCTTCGAGACCCTCGCCCCGGTGGCGCTGCGCCCCGCCCGCAACCAGCTCGACCTGCACGCCTGGGGTGACCCGGATGCCTGCCTGCCCGTCGGCGCGACGAGCGGCTGGCTCCGGCACCCGGCCGGCGCCGACCCACAGCTGCGCGCCGGCGACATGCTCGTCCTCGCGCCCGTCGACGAGACCGGGACCGTGGTGGGCGACGAGGGCCGCCGGCAGGCCGTCCGGCTCGACCGTGACCCGGTCACCCGCGCCGACCCGCTCGCCCCCGCCGGCACGATCGTCCGCGAGCTGCACTGGGCCGCCGAGGACGCCCTGGCGGTCCCGCTGCCGGTGGCCCGCCGGGCCGCGGACGGCAGCGCCGCCCCGGCCGCCGTGGCCCTCGCCAACGTCGCGCTCGCCGAGCACGCCGCCGCGCTGCCCCCGCGCGGGCTGCTGCCGCCGCAGGCCCCCGCCGACGGCCCGTACCGGCCGCGGCTGCCCACCGGGCGGCACCCGGTGGCCTGGACCGACGCGGTCGTGGACGGACGCAGCGCTGCCGCCGCGCTGCGCCCCGACCCACGCCGCGCGCTGCCCGCCGTGCTGCTCGACGACGGCAGCCGCACCTGGACGCCCGTGCCGGACCTGCTGGCCAGCGGGCGGCTGGACCCGCACGTGGTGGCCGAACCGGAGACCACCGGCGTGCTGCGGCTGCGCACCGGCGACGGGATCAACGGTCGCCGCCCGGCGCCCGGCGTCACGCTCACCGCCTGGCCCCGGGTGGGCGGCGGCACCGCCGGCAACGTCGGCGCCGACGTCCTCACCCTGCCGCTGCCCACCGCGGCGTGGGCGGTGCCGGCCGGGGTGAGCGTCAGCAACCCGCTCCCGGCCACCGGCGGGGTCGATCCCGAGTCGGTCGACGAGGTGAAGGAGCTGGCCCCGTACGCGTTCCGCACCCAGCTCCGCGCCGTCACCAGCGCCGACCATGCGACCACGGCGGAGGAGAACCCGGGCGTGCAGCGCGCGGTGGCCCGGCGCCGCTGGACCGGCTCCTGGTACGCCCAGGAGGTCACCCTCGACCCGGTGGCCCGCCGGGCCGGTGACCCCGCGCTCGCCGCCGAGGTGGCCGCCCTGCTCGACGTACGCCGGCTGGCCGGCACCGACGTGGAGCTGGCGCCGCCCGCGCACGTCCCGCTGGAGATCGTCCTCGGGATCTGCGTCGCCGACGGCCACCTCGCCGCCGACGTGGAACGCCGGCTGCGCGCCGAACTGTCCAACCGGGTGCTGCCCGACGGGCGGCTCGGCTTCTTCCACCCCGACCGGCTCACCTTCGGCCAGTCCCTGTACGTGTCCGACCTCGTCGCCGCCGTCATGGCCGTGCCCGGTGTCGGGTACGTCGAGGTGGCCGACGACGACGCCACCGGCCTGCGGTTCCGCCGCCTCGGCCGCCCGTCCGCCGGGGAGGTCACCCGCGGCCGGATCGACGCCGCCGCCCGCGAGGTGCTGCGCGCCGACAGCGACCCGAGCAACCCGGAGTACGGCCGGGTCGCCTTCCACCTGCGCGGTGGCGCGTGAACTGCGGCTGCGGCGGCGGCTGCGGATGCGACCCGCTGCGCCCGCCCGCGCCCGAGGTGACCAACCCGCCCGGCCAGCCCGCCCTGGCCTGGCGGGTCGCCCCGCACAGCCACGCCCTGGCCCGGATGCGGGCCGCGCTCGCCGACCCGGGCCTGCCCGCCGGGGTGCGGGCCGTGGCCGGGCAGGACGCCGACGACCCGATGCTGGCGCTGCTCGACGCCGCCGCCGTGATGACCGACGTGGTCTCCTTCTACACCGAGCGGATCGCCCAGGAGGCGTACCTGCGCACGGCCACCGAGCTGACCTCGGTGCGGCACCTCGCCGGCATGATCGGCTACCAGCCGCGCCCCGGTGTCGCCGCCGCCGTGGACATCGCCTTCGACGTCGAGGACGCGCCGGGCGCACCGTCGCAGGTGGACGTGCCCGCCGGCACCCCGGTGCAGTCGGTGCCCGGGCAGGGCGAGCTGCCGCAGACCTTCGAGACCGGCGCCGACCTGCGCGCGTACGCGGCGTGGAATGCGGTCCCCGGCGCCACGGCCGGGCCGCAGGAGATCGACTTCGCGACCGACGCGATCTGGCTGCGCGGCACCGCGCTCGGCGTACGGGCCGGCGACGGCGTGCTGGTGGTCGGCGCCGAACGCCGCCGCTACGGGCGCACCCCCGCGCACAGCCGGGCCGCCGCCGACGGGCGGCGCGACGACGAGCGGTGGGACTTCCGCATCGTCACGGCCGTCGAGGAGGGCCCGCCCGGCCTGGCCGGCTGGACCCGGCTGGCCCTCGCCGAGCGGGTCGGCTGGCGGCGGTCGATGCCGCTGACCGCCGAGGAGGACGTGCAGGTGCACGCCTTCGCCACCCGGACCAACCTGTTCGGCTGGAACGCGCCGATGGCGGGCCTGCTCGCCGGCAACGACCCGCCGCCACCCGGCATCACCAACGGCGAGTGGGACGACATCGACAACCCGTTCCCGCCCGGCGACCCGCCTCCCGCCGACGTGGTCGAGGTCGACGGCGACCATCCCCGGATGGTGCCCGGCTCCTGGCTGCTGCTCGAACGCCCCGACCGCCGCGAGCTGTACGCCGTCGAGGCGGCCGCCCCGGCCGGCGACTCCCGGTTCGGGGTCAGCGGCCGGACCACCCGGCTGCGCGTCGACATCACCGAGAGGCTGCGCACCTTCGGCCGGCGGGACACCCTCGTGCGCGGCGAGTCCCGTCCCCTGCCGGCGGCGGAGCGGCCCCTCGTGGAGCCGGTCGGTGGGCGGCGGCTCACCCTGGTCGCCACCGACCCGCCGCTGCCCGCCGGCCGCCGCGTGGTGGTCACCGGGTTCCCGCCCGGTGGCCCGCCCGCCGACCCGCTCGTCGCGGCGGCCACCGCGCCCCCGCTCGCCGAGACCGCGGTGGTGCTCGCCTGCACGGTCGCCGCCGACGGCCGGAGCATGACCGTCGACCTGGACCGCGACCTCACCTCCCAATACGATCCGCGCGGCCTGCGGGTGCGCGGCAACGTCGCCGCGGCCACCCACGGCGAGACCGTCGTCCAGCCGCTCGGCAGCGGCGACCCCACGCTCGCGTTCCAGCGGACGCGCACCCGGCGCGGCCCGCTCACCCACGTCCGGGACGACAGCCCTGCCGGCGCCCGCAGCACCCTGGAGGTCCGGGTCGACGGGGTGCGCTGGGAGCCGGTGCCCGCACTGGACACCGCCGGCCCGGGCGACCGGGTGCACACCGAACGGCTCGACGACGAGGGCCTGGCCACGGTCACCACCGGCGACGGCCGGCACGGCGCCCGGCTGCCCGGCGGGGTGGAGAACGTCGTCGCCACCTACCGGGTCGGGGTCGGCGCCGCCGGCGCGGTACGGGCCGGCCAGCTCAGCATCCTGCCCCGCCGCCCGTACGGGGTGCGGGCCGCCGCCAACCCCGCCCCGGCCCGCGACTGGGCCGACCCCGAGCAGCTCGACGCGGCGCGGGCGCACGCCCCGCTGCGGATCCGCACCCTGGACCGGGCGGTCTCGGTGGCCGACCACGAGGACTTCGCGGCCGGCTTCGCCGGGATCACCCTGGCCCGTGCCGACGACGTGTGGGACGGCCGGGAACAGGTCGTCGTCGTCTCCGCGCTCGGCGCGGCAGCCGGCGGCGGGGCCGCCCCGGCCGGGCCGGAGCTGGTCGCCGCGCTGCGCGCCGCCCTGGTGGCCGCCCGGGACCCCGGCACCCGGCTCGCCGTGCTCGCCGGGGAGACCGTCCCGTTCGGACTGCACGTCGACCTCGCACACGACCCCGCGTACCCGCGCACCGACGTGGAGGCCGCCGTGCGCGCCGCCCTCGCAGCCGCGTACACGCCGCCGGCGCTGGGCTTCGCCACCGGCGTGGTCGCCTCCCGGACCCTGGTCACGGTCCGGGCCGTGCCCGGGGTACGCGCCTGCACCCTGCCCCGGCTGGCCGCGCCGCCCGGCGGGGCTCCGGTCGACCTGCTGGCCGCGCTGCCCGGCCGGTTCGCCGGCACGCTGCGCCCTGCCCAGGTGCTCGCCCTCGCCGAGGTGACGATCGGGGTGATGTCGTGACCGACACCGCGCTGCGCCGGCTGCTCGACCTCGTGCCGGTGCACCTGCTCGCCCGCGACGCCCAGGCCGACGGCGGCACCGGGCCGCTCACCGCGCTGCTCTCGGCCGTGGCCGGCGAGCTGGAGCTGCTGGAGGCCGACCTCGACCGGCTGCACGACGGGTTCTTCGTCGAGACCTGCGCCGAGTGGCTCGTGCCGTACCTCGCCGACCTGGTCGGCCTCGCCGAGCTGCCACCCGACCTCGGCGTCACGGTGAGCCGGCGGGCCCTCGTCGCCAACACCGTCGCCTACCGCCGCCGCAAGGGCACCGTGGCCGTGCTGGAGCAGGTCGCCCGGGACGTCACCGGCTGGCCGGCCCGCGCCGTCGAGCATCACCCGCTGCTGGTGGGCGCCACCCACGTCAACCACGTCCGCCCCGACCGGCCGGCCACCGTCTCGCTGCGCGGCGCCGCCCGGATCGAGGCCGCCGCCGTGGTGAGCCCGCCCGGGCCGCGCGGCGCCCTCGACCCGCTCACCCACACCGCCGAGGTACGCCGCATCCCCACCCGCCGCGGCCGCTACGGCATCGACCACGTGGCCGTGCACCTGTTCCCCACGCAGGCGTACGAGGTGGGCGCCCCCGAGGCCGACCCGCCGGCCGGCCCGAACGGCGGCTGGTCCGCCGCCCGCGCCGACGGCGGCCACTGGACGTTCGACCCGCTGGGCCGGGCCGTGCCCCTGTACGCCCCGCCCCGCCGCGAGGAGGCCGTCGAGCGGCTCGCCACCGAGGCGGACCTGCCCGTGCCGCTGCGGCCGCGCCGGCTGCTCGACCTGCTCGGCCAGGCCCGCGCCGGCGCCCTGGCGGCGACCGCGCTGCCGCTCGGCGTACGGCTGCGGGTCGGCGGCGTCGACCAGCCCGACCTGACCGCCGACCGGATCCGGGTCTGCCACTTGGAGAATCTCGCCCCCGGCGCGGCACCGCAGGTGATGGTCGACCCGGTGGCCGGCCGGCTGAAGGTCTACGCGCCGGCCGCCCCCGACGCGGTGTTCGTCCGCTACGCCTACGGCGGCCTCGCCGACGTCGGCGCCGGCACCTACGACCGCACGGCCGCCCACGAGGCGCTGCTCGCCACCGACCCGGGCGCCCCGGTCACCGCCGGCGGGCCGGACGCGCCGCCCGCCGCCGGCCAGACCGAGGTGTGCTCCGGCGTGCCCGCCCCCGTCGGCAGCGTGCCCACCCTCGCCGCCGGTCTGGCCGCGGCCGAGGCGTCCTGGGCTGCGCCCGGCAGTACCACCCGCGGCGGCACGTACGTCGTCTCGGTCGCCGACAGCGCCGGCTACCTCGGGGACCTCACGGTCACCGTGCCCGCCGGGACCCGCCTGGTGCTCGTGGCCGCCGCCTGGCCGGCCCGCCGCCGCCCCGACGGCGAGGTGCTCGCCCCCGTCCCCGGCCGGTACGCCCCCGACGGGCTGCGCCCGCACCTGCGCGGCAGCCTGCGGATCACCGGCGAGCCGGGCAGCAGCGTGGTCGTCGACGGCCTGCTCGTCGAGGGCGACATCATCGTCGCGCCCGGGCAGCTCGGCCACCTCACCGTCGCGCACGCCACGGTCACCGGAGCGGTCCGCGTCGAGTCCGCCGCCGGCCGGCCCAACAGCCGGCTCCAGCTGCGGCTCAGCCGGGTGGTGGCCGGTGCGGTCACCCTGGCCGCCACCGTGCCGATGGCCACCGTGGACACCTGCGTGCTCGACGCCACCACCGGCGGCGGGACCGCCCTCGCGGGCGAGGGCGTGCACGCCTGCCTCGAGGGCAGCACCGTGCGCGGCGCCGTCCGGGTCCGCAGCCTCGACGCCAGCAGCTGTGTCCTCGACGGGCCGGTGACCGTGGCCCACCGCCAGGTCGGCTGCGTGCGGTTCAGCTACGTCGCACCCGGCTCGCGCACCCCGCGCCGCTACCGCTGCGTGCCGGCCGACGGCGAACCCGGACCGCTCCCGGTGTACGCGTCGACCGACCCGGCCTCGCCCGCGTACCCGGCCCTCGCCGGGTCCTGCCCGGTGGCGATCCGGGAGGGCGGCGAGGACCGGGCCGAGCCGGGCGTGCACCACCACCTCAGGCGACCGCTGCGGCTCCGGGCGGCGCAGCGGCAGCTCGACCCCTACCGGCCGGTCGGCATCGAGCTCGGGATCTTCGGGAGTTGACGTGCACGGAGACTTCACCCGCTGGACGTTCGACCCGCGCGACGGCTACCGCCAGGTGTTGTTGCAGCAGGGCCGGATGCTGCTCGACGCCGAGTGGAACGAGCAGACGACCATCACCGCCTGGCACGACGAGCAGCGGACCCGCGACATCGTCGGCAAGGCCGGCGGGCCGCTCGACGGGGCCGGCTTCGCCGTGGTCGACGCCGCCGGCGCCAGCCCTGCCGCGACGGCCTGGGCCGACCTGCGGATCACCCCCGGCCGCTACTACGTGGACGGGGTGCTGGTCGACGCGGCCCCGGTGACCGGCGGCGGGGCCGGACACAAGCTCGCCGACCAGCCGTACCTGCCCAAGGTCGGCGACCTGCCCGGCCTGCCGGAGCCCACCGCCGACGGCCGGTACGCCGTCCTGCTCGACCTGGCCGACCAGCACGTCACCGCCGACCAGGCGCCCCGGCTGCGGGAGTCCGCCCTCGGCGGGCCGGACACCACCACCCGGGCCCGCACGGTCTGGCAGGTCCGGCTGGTCAAGGTGGCCGCCGGCACGGCCTGCGCCGACGTGGTGGACCCGCTGTGGGGCGGCCGGACCGCCCCGACCATGACGGCCGCGCTGCGCGAGGTGGACCCGACCGCCGACCCGTGCCGGCTGAGCGGCTCCGGCGGCTACCGGCGGCTGGAGAACCAGCTCTACCGCGTCCAGGTGCACGACGTGGCCGGCGACGGCACGGCCCGCTACCTGTGGTCCCGGGAGAACGGCAGTGTGGTGGCCGGGCTGACCGCCATCGGCCCGCCGTCGGCGGCCGCCGCCGCGGCCGGGATGGACGCCGAGCTGAGCCTGGACCGGGTCGGCCGCGACGAGGAACTGTCCTTCCGGGAGGGTGATCTCGTCGAGGTGACCAGCCCCGACCGCGAGCTGCACGGCCGGCCCGGCCACCTGGCCACCGCCGGCGCCCCGGACGGGACGGCGCTGCCGGTGACGTGGGCCTCGGGCGCACCGGCAAGCCTCGCGGCGCTCGGCCGCACCCCGATCGTCCGCCGCTGGGACGGCCCGGCCCAGGTCGCCAACGCCAGTCCCGACGAACTGGACGATGCCGGGATCGAGGTGCGCTTCGGCGCCGGCGACTTCCGGGTCGGCGACCACTGGCTGATCCCCGCCCGTACGGTCCGGCTGGTCTACGGCGTCAGCGCCATGTCCGGCACCATCGACTGGCCCACCGACGGTCTCGGCAACGCCCTGGCTCGCCCGCCGCTGGGGCCGGTGCACCACGTCGCGGTGCTCGGCATCCTGCGCCGCACCACCGTCGGCGGCGCCGGGCGCTGGGCGCTCGACGAGGACTGCCGCCGGCTCACCCCGCCCCTGACCGACCTGGTCACCCTCGACCTGCTCGGCGGCGACGGTCAGCAGGCCCCGCCCGGCCAGCCGCTGCCCGAACCCGTGCGGGTGGTGGTCCGCAACGGCGGCCGGCCGGTAAAACGCGCCCGGGTCCGGTTCACCGCCGTCGACGGGCACCTGGCCGCCGGCATACCCACCGCCGCCGACCCGGCCCAGGTGGTCCTGGAGACCGACGCCCGCGGCCAGATCGACGTGCGCTGGCTGCTGCCCAGCACCGGCCCGACGACCCGCGTGCTCACGGCCGTCCGGCTCGACGACGCCGACGCCCCGGTCGACGCCGAGGTGCGGGTCACCGGCCGCCGCGACGAGGGCGGCACCGTCTGCCTGGTGGTCCGTCCCGAGACCGATCTGGTGCAGCTGTTCGCCGACCTGTCCGGGGTGACCGCGCTGGCGCTCTGCCTGACCGCGGGGGAGTGGACCCTGGACGAGCCGGCGGTGCTGTCCGGGGTGTCCTGCGTGCTGGTCACCGGGGTCGGCTCCGCCACCCGGATCGTCGCCGCCGCCGAGTCGGCGCTGCGGTTCATCGACTGCGGCGAGGTGCAGGTCCGCGACCTGTCCGTGGCCGCGGCGCCGGCCGAGAAGGACCAGCGCAACGGCGCCCTCGACATCCAGCGCACCGGCCTGGTCCTCGTCGAACGGGTCCAGGCCGAGATGGGCGACGCCCCGGCCGCCGTGGCGAGCGGAATCACCGTCCGCGGCGACGACCGGGAGGGCGGCCGGCCGGTGGAGCGCGCCGTGGTCCGGGACTGCCGGGTCGAGGCGGGCCACGCGCAGACCGGCGTGCTGGTACTGAACAGCCGGCGTACCGACGTCACCGGCTGCGACATTCTGGCCACCGCCGACCCGGGCGCCGACCCGGAGAAGCGGTTCCTCGACTGGCTGGGCGATCCCCGCTTCGCCCGGCGGATCGCCCGGCGGGCCGTGCACCCGCTGCTCGCCGGGGAGGACGGCCTCGGCCTGCGCAAGGGCTGGTCGTCGCTGGTGGAGACCCGCACCCTGCGGTTCGGCTCCGAGATCGACGACTCAAAGGGCTGGACCGCGTACCTCGGCGACCAGCCGGTCAAGACCGTCGAGGAACTCCAGGACCTGGTCCGCGACGACCTGGTCCGGCACAACCCGGACTCCCGGTTCTTCGACGAGCGGACCCGCTTCGCCGCCTGGCTGCGGCGGATCGCCGAGGAGTTCGCCACCGCGGCCACGGCCACCGCCGGCATCACCGTCGCCGGGACCACCGCCGCCGACGTCCGGGTCCGCGACAACACCGTCGCGGGCGCGCTCACCGGCATCAGCGTCGCGCTGGGCGACCCCGACGAGGAGCGCGAGACGGTACGCCGGGTGTGGATCACCGGCAACACGATCACCCCGCCGGCACGGGCCGCCACCGCCTACCTGCACCAGGGCATGTACGTCGGGGACTGCCACCGCCTCGACGTGTCGTCCAACGTGGTCGACCTGGCCGGCGCCGAACCCGGCTACCCGGTGCAGGGCCTGCTCTGCGCCGGCCGGCTCGGCCCGCACGCCGTCGCCGCCGCGAACACGTTCGACGGCACGGTGCTCGGCATCCGGGTGGTTCCCGGCCCGTCGGTCTCGCCCGCCCTGTGGGTGGCGCGCGACAATCTCTGCACCACCGGCCCGGCGCTGGTCGACGGCACCGGGGCGTGGCGCGACGAGGGGAACGTGGGCGTGTGAGGGTGGCGGAGACGGCCCCGCCGTCCCGGTCGGCCGACCGGGACGAGCCCGAGCGCGCCCGCCCGGCGGCGGATCGGCCGGCCGAGCGGTCGCACCGGCCCCCCCGCAGCACCCACAGCATCGCCCGGATTCCGGTGCACGCCCCGCCCGACCCGGCCGCCGAACACGACGCCCACGCCACCGCCGCCCGCCTCGCCAGGGCCCGGCCCACCCACGCCGCCGGGCCCGCCTCGGCCCCCGCCCGCTCGGCCCGGCCGGTCGCCCGGCTCGCCACCGTGCCCGATCCCCGACTCGGCGCCGGCCGGCCGCTGACCGGCGCCGAACGCGCCCGCTACGAGCCGGCGCTCGGCATGGACCTGACCGGGGTACGCCTGCACGACGGCCTCGCCGCCAAGCTCGCCGCGCGGGAGCGGCGGGCGCACGCCTTCACGTACGGCAACCACGTGGTCCTCGGCGCCCAGGCCGGGCCGAGCCGGGACCTGGTGCTCGCCCACGAACTGGCCCACGTCCGCCAGCAGGCCCGCCCCGCCCCCGCTCCGGCCGCCGAGCATTCCGGACGCGGCCCACCGGCCGCCCCGGTCCGGTCCGCGCCGCTCGGCGTGCAGTGCTTCGCGCTCGCCGACACCGCCGTGGGCCGGTTCGTCAACGACACCGCGAGCGACGCCGCCGCCCTGGGCCGTGGCGCGCTCGACACCGCCCTCGACGTGGGCGGGGAGATCGCCGGAACCGCCCTGGAGGCGGCCTCCGCGGTCGTCGACCGGCTCGCGCCCGGCCTGCTGGAGTTCCTCCGCGGCGGCGCGCTGGTCCGGCTGCGCGAGCTGCTGTGCACCGGCGTCAACACGCTGCTCGGCCGGCTGCTGGCCGGCCTCGCCGACGTCGACCCGATGTCGGCCATCGAGTCCACCTTCACCGGCCTCGCCCAGGGCGTCCGCGACGTCCAGGCCCGCCTCGGCGGCGCCGCCCGGTCGACCGTCGGCGCCCTGCTGCGCCCCGTGGTGGCCGCCCTCCAGGAGTGGGACGGCCCGATCATCCGGAACCTCCGCGCCGCCGCGGACACCGTGAACGACCTCTTCACCGGGCTCTGGGACCACCTCGCGGTCCCCGCGCTGGACCTGCTGGGCGCGGCCGGCGGCGCGGTCTGGGAGTCCTTCACCCGGCTGGGCGGCTGGCTCTGGGACCTCACGGCGCCGATCCGCGCCGGCGCGTCGTACGCCTGGGACTGGCTCAGCACCCAGTTCGGTCTGGCCTGGGACAGCACCGAGGGCGCCCGCAGCTGGCTCGGCAACCTCGCGAACTCGGCCTGGGAGACCCTGCGGACCACCATCGAACCGATCCGTACCCCGCTCATGGTGGTCGGCGGCATCCTCGTCCTGCTCTCCCCGCTCGGCCCCGTGGTGGTGCTGACGCAGGTGCTCCCGCCGCTGTGGGACGGCCTGACCTGGCTCTGGGAGAACTGGAACACCCGCGAGATCCTGGTCGCCGCCCGGCAGGTGCTCCAGGAGCGCATCCTGCCCACGGTGATCGGCGCGGTCAGCGGCGCGGCGGACACCCTCGCGGCCGCCGCGGCCTGGCTCGCCGACGTGGCCGGGCAGGTCGGCACCGCCATGGGGGGCGTCCTGGGCGCGTTCGGCGCGAGCACCTGCCTCACCGCCGTGTCCACCCTGCTCACCGGGGTGGCCAACCAGTTCACCCGGATGGCCGCCTGGGCGCGCGGCGGGTTCAGCGGGCTCACCGAGGCCCTGCAATCGGTCTTCGACGCGTTGGTCGCCATCTTCCAGCCCATCCTGGACTTCCTCGTCCGGCTGGCCGTCGTGGTGGCGAACCCGCTCATGCTGCCGGTCGTCATCGGCGCGGTGATCTGGCTGCTCTGCCCGGACGACCTCAAGCCGCCCGTGATCAACTTCGTGCTCGACCTGCTCATCGTGGCGATCGGCGCGCTGCCCACCCTGCTCACCGGCCTCGGCCCGCTCGGCGCGCTGCTGCGCGAGGGCGTGGTCGGCTTCCTCACCCAGCTCCGCTACGGCGAGCGGATCGGCGACCAGCAGCGCATCGACGCCAGCAACAAGATCGCCAACCTGGCCGCCGGGGGCGGCGTGTCCTTCGTGGCCGGGATGGCGTGGGGCATCGTGCAGGGCGTCGTCGACGGCATCATCGACCCGTTCCGGCTGCTGTTCATGCTGGCCCAGCTCCTGGTGGCCGCCGCACGCGCGGTCGCCCGGGTCGTCCAGGCGTACACCCAGGGTCTGCCCCTGGTCCGAGGCCCGCCGCCGGCCGGCGCCGCCGGGCCGACACTTCCTGCGGCCCCGCCCGCCGCGGTCAGCGCTCCGGCGGCCCTCGCTCCCGGCACCGCCGGACCGTCGCCGTCCGCTCCGGCCACGGCGGCACCCGCCGTCAGCGCGGGGGCGGCCGCGACAGCGGCCCCGGGGCTCACCGCGGCCGGCCCCACCGCGACCACCGCGGGCACCGCCGGTCCGACGGCCGCTGCCGTTCCGGCAGTCACCGCCGCGGGCCCGACGGCGGCCGGCGGGGGTGCGGCCGGCCCGGCCGTCGAGCTGGCGGCGATTCCCGGGGAGCCGACCGACGCGCAGATCGTGGCGGCGCTGCCGGCCGGCGCCCTCGCGCAGGCCGCGGCCGGCGGGGTGGAGGCCGACCTCGACCCCGCCACCCTCGAAACCGACATGCGCGGTGAGGTGCAGAGCGAGGGCGCCACGGTGGGCGGGCTCGCGCAGCTCCTCGGCGACGCGTGGGCGGCGATGGTGGCCGGCGCCCAGTCGCTCGGCGCGCGGGCCGCCGACGCGCTGCTCGAATTCATCATGCTGCCCGACTTCGAGCTGGGCCGGAAGATCGGCTTCGTGGCCGGATTCCTGCTGCTCCAGGCCGCCATCATCTACTTCAGCGCCGGCAACTACGCCGCCCTCAAGGCCGTCGAGCCGGGGCTGCGCACCCTGCTGGTCTACCTGCTGCGCTTCCTCGACCTCGGCGGCGAGCTGCTCGGCGTCCTGGGCCGGGCGCTGCGCCCGCTGCGCGGACCGCTGCTGCGCGGCATCGGCGCGGCGCGCGGCTTCCTCAGCCGGTTCCGCTTCGCCGCCGGGCTCCTCGAACGGGTCGAGGGCCTGGCCGGGCGGATGCTCGGCCTCGGCGACGAGGCGGCCCTCGCCGCGAGCCGGGCCGCCCAGGGCGCCGAGGCCGGCGCGTCCCGCACGGCCCGGGAGGCGGTCGAGGCCGGCGTGGTCCGGGAGGGCGCGACGGCCGGCGCGTCCCGTACCGGCCGGGAGGCGGCCGAGGCCGGCGCCGCCCGCGAGGCCACCGAGGCCGGCACGGCCCGGGCCGGCCGGGAAGGTGCCGAGGGCGCGGCCACCCGGGAGGCCGACGAACTGGGAGAGGGGGCGGTCCGCGCGGCCGACGAACCGGGCACCCCGACGGTCGCCGACGACGTGGCCAAGGCGGCGCAGCTGCCCGAGGCGATGGCCGAGG
Organism: Micromonospora terminaliae; assembly: GCF_009671205.1. NCBI lineage: Bacteria > Bacillati > Actinomycetota > Actinomycetes > Micromonosporales > Micromonosporaceae > Micromonospora > Micromonospora terminaliae. Next base: position 1,680,547 of record NZ_CP045309.1, read on the forward strand.
CGCGCGTCATCAAGGAGGCGAACGATGTGGTGAACACGCCGATACCCGTGCTGCTCGCCGAACTGATGGCACTCAAGACCCGGTACCGCTGGATCGAGACGTTCGCCGCCACCCCCGTCGGGCCCGGCGTCTTCCACATCGAGCTGATCGCCAGCCGCAACGACCTCGGTGACTACACCACCGGTGGTATTCCCGGGGCGCCGCGCCCTCCCGACCCCGCCCACGTGACGCTCGACCGGATCGCCGACCAGTACGAGACGCTGCTGACAGCCGACCCGGCCCGGCACGCCCGGTTCCTGGAGATCGAGCAGCTCGCCCGGACCAACCCGGAACAGGCCGCCCGGCTCGCCGCCGAGCTGGAGGAGGACCTGATCAGCCACAGCCGCCTGCTGGGCGGGGTCGACGCACCGCTGGACCGGCCGACCGGCTCGATGGCCGACCTGGCCGACCCGGGGACGTTGGGCCCTCGGCCGACGCCCGGCCGGGCCCAGCCACGGGCCATGGAGGCGGGCAACTTCACCCACGCCAACGCCGAGGCGCTGCGGGACGTGCTGCCTCCGCCGCGGATCCCCGCGCAGTTCGCGGCGGACCGGGCGGCGGGCGATCTGATCCCGCTGTCGGAGCTGCCGGACGGGCTGCTCGCCGAGGCGCGGCTCGGCGTCACCTCCCGGGTCGACCGGGTCACGCCCACCACCCTCGTGGACCCGGTCGCCGGCATCATCTACGAGATCAAGCCGGACAACGCCCGCCAGATCGCCAACGGCCTGGAGCAGGCCCGGGGCTACGCGAACCTGGCCAACGCGAGCCTGCGGGGTGGCCGCAGCGACTGGCGGGCCGTGGTCGTGGTCTACAACCAGCGGGCGGCGACCCGGATGATCCGCTGAAGGCGCGGTGCGACGCGGCCGCGGATCATGAGGGAGGAACCGTCCGGGTAGCCTCGGGCCATGATCGAAAGCGCGAAGGTCGCGGTCGTCGGCGTCGGGAACAACACGTCGGCGCTGGTGCAGGGACTCCACTTCTACCGCCGCACCGGCAGCCTCGTGGGCATCCGCCGCCCCGAGGTGGCCGGGCTGGGCGTCGGCGACGTCGACGTCGTCGCGGCGTTCGCCGTCTCCGAGGGCAAGCTGGGCCGGGACCTGCACGAGGCGATCTTCGAACCGCCCAACAACTTCCCCCGGCTGGACGCGGACCTGCCGCCGTCCGGTGTGAGCGTGCAGCGCGGCCTCGTGGACGCCACGGAGGTCGACCGGGTGGCGCAGGCGCTGAAGGGCGCCGAGGTGCTGCTCTACTCGGCGCCGAGCGGCCGCCTGGAGACCGCCCGCGCCTACGCCGAGGCGGCGCTGCGGGCGGGCGTGGCGTTCGTGAACACCACGTCCGACGGGGTGGCCCGGGACCCCTCCTGGGTCGACCGTTTCGAGGCGGCCGGCGTGCCGCTGATCGGTGACGACCTGGCCAGCCAGTTCGGCAGCTCCGTGGTGCACCACGCGCTGCTGCGCCTGCTCGAGGAGCGCGGCCTCACGCTGGTCAGCTCGTACCAGGTCAACCTGGGCGGCACCGAGGACTTCCGTAACCTGGTCGAGCACCCGAACACGAAGCAGCGGTCCAAGGCGAACGCGGTGGGCTCGGACAAGGTCGAGATGGCCCCGCTCGGGTACCTCCCGCACCTGGGATCGCAGAAGATCGCCCACCTCAACGTCGAGGCGCAGGGCTGGGGCGGCACGGCGTTGAGCCTGGACGTGCGGCTCAAGGTGCACGACCCGAGCGGCGCGGCCGGCGTCAACATCGACCTCGTCCGCATGGCCGCCGCCGCCCTGCGCGCGGGGCGCGGCGGGTACCTGCCCGAGGCGGCGGCTCTGCTGAAGTCCCCACCCGGCACGCCGATCTGAGCCGGAGGAACCAGGATCCGGACTAGGCCGCCGAGGATGTTCAGCCGGCCGCGCGTTGCCGTGCCCGTTCCCGCAGCGGGACGAGGGCCGCGGTCCAGTGCACCAGTTCCTCGAGCATGGCCTCCGCGCTGGCGTCCATGGTCTCGTTGGGTCGTAGTGCGCCGTCCTCGCCGATGAACTGGGCGACGAACGGGATGTGTACGGCCTCGGGGATCGGCGTCATCTTCAGCGTGGTGAGCACCTGCTTGATCATCTGCGCGGCGCGGGTGCCGGCGCTGACGCCGCCGTAGCTGACCAGGCCGACGGGCTTGTAGGCCCACTCGTGCGCGAGGTAGTCGATGGCGTTCTTGAGCGGGGCCGTGTAGCCGAAGTTGTACTCGGGCATCACGATCAGGAACGCGTCGGCCCGGTCGATCGTGGCGCTCCAGTCACGGGTGTGCTGGTGCTCGTACCGGCGCAGGCGCGGGTGGTGGGGCTCGTCCATGAACGGCAGGTTCCACTCCGCGAGGTCGACGAGCTCGACCTGATCGAAGCCGCCGTGCTTGACCGCCATGGTGTGGATCCACTCGGCGACCGGCAGGCCGAGCCGACCCGGCCGGGTGCTGGCAATGATGATCTGCAAGGTGGACATGCTTCGCTTCCTCGGTAAGTCGCTGACGTGTCAGCAAACCTATCCCTGCGATGCTGACGTGTCAGCAATTCGCCGTAGACTGTGATCCATGACCCAACCGCGGTGGCTGAACCCGGAGGAAGAACGCCTGTGGCTGGCGTTCCTGCGCATGCGGCGGGCGCTCGACGTGGCGATCGACGGTCAGCTCGCCGAGGCCGGGCTGTCGCCGGCCGACTACGACGTCCTGGTCCCGCTCTCCCAGAGCGGTGACGCGCTGCGCGTGCGGGACCTGGCCGCGCTGATCGGGTGGGATCGCAGCCGCATCGCCCACCAGCTCCGGCGCATGGAACAGCGCGGGCTCGTGGTGCGATCCGGCAGCGCGACCGACCGGCGAGGCACGTTGGTCCACCTCACCGACCTCGGCCGTACGGCGATCACCGCCGCCGCGCCGGGGCACGTCGAGACCGTCCGCCGCGTGCTCTTCGATCAGCTCGACCAGCACGACCTGACTTGTCTCACGAGCATCGCCGAGCGGGTGGCCGACGCCGCCGGACTCACCGGCATCTCCCGTACCGGCGGCCAAGCTCCGCGCCGCATGGCACAGGGGAAAGGGCAGGGAAGAGAGCCCTGACGGTAGGCCTCGCCTGCTGCCTCGCACCATCGGCACCAGTGCCTCCGCGTGCTGATGAACAATGACTACCGCGACTACCCGCAGCCCGCGGCCTAGCGGTTTCAGGCCTGCGTCCTCCGAAGGGATGACGGCTATGGCCGACCACGAGGACGAGTGGAGGCGCATCATGGGCGCTCGGCGGCCCGGCCCGGAGGATTTCAAGCGCATGATGTACGGCGGTGAGCTGCGGCTGATGGGCTGCATCGTCTTTCTCATGGCGGTCCTGATGCTGACCGGCCTCGCCCTTCAGTGGATCGCCCGCCGCTGACCTCTCGGTGGCCAGGCTCTCTGGTTCGCATGGGCATCACCGGAGGCGTCGGCGGCGAGCCCTGGGCGCAGGGATCGGCAGAGGCCCAGCCGCCCGTCGTGCCACACCCGTAGCGAGTGCGTAGTGGCTCCCGGGTGAAGGTCGCTACTGGCACGGGGCGGCGCGGCCGGTCGAGTGCCCTTATCCTGCCGCGATGAAGCAGACGTGGCGGGTCTCGTTGGTGGGACGGGTTTTCGGCATCCTCGTTCTGGTTCTGGCTGGCCTAGTTGCCGCGGCCATCATCGCCAGCGGTCTTGATCTTGCATCGACGGTCGTTGCTGTGGTGCTGCTGTGCGGCTTGGCGGCTGTTGTCTACGTGAACGCTCTGCGCCCGTCGATCACGCTGGCCCACTCTGAGCTGGTGATCCGGAACAGGTTCCGGACGTACCGGATCGATCTCGACACGGTCGCGCGCGTGGATGCCGGTTATCACGGCATCGGCGTGCAAACGAAGCATGGTCAGGTGGTCCACGGTTGGGCTGTCCAGAAGTCGAATCTCGCCCGATGGCTTGGTCGACACACCCGCGCCGATCTGGTGGTCGAGGCGATCGAGAAGGAGATGAAGGCAGGGGTCGAGTCCGGCGACGTGAGACTCAGGTATTGAGAGTTGCGGCATGGGGCTGGAAGTACCCCCGCAGTCGCGCGCACAGGGCGGCCACGCGGGGAGCATCCCCACGAGGCGCTCCTGTCCACTCGTCCACATCCATCCAGCCGTGTTGAGCCGGGGTGCCGGGATGGCGGACGAACAGGTGCTGATGGAAATGCGCTACCTGGCGGCCAACGATCGCGGAGAAGACGAACTCGGGTCCCAGTTCGCTTCGCAGCGCTCGTGCACCGACCCATACGGCCCGCGCCACGGCCATCGCCTCGGACTCGGTCAAGGTATCGAGGGATGGTGCGTGACGCCGGGTTTCCACGAAGAGATAACCCAGGAAGGTCGGGCTGTCCTCGGCGGCCGGCCGGTGAGTGACGATCACGTCCCGGTCCTCCCATACGAGCGGACCGACAAGGGCGCCTTCGCCGCGGTGCTTCTGACAGATCAGGCAGTCCTCAGCCATCCGGCAAGATTAGGTGCCGCGCTGCTCCCGGGGGGGGCACAGGTCTTCCCGTCGGGGAAGGTTGGTAGCGCCTGTGGTGCCGGCGACGTGATTCGCAGCCAGGTGACCTGTTGGCGATCGGGTGGGTGGTATGGCAGGTGCGGATCGAGCGGCTGTTGCGGCGGCAGCAACAGGTCGCATCGACGTGTGGCTTCAGGAGCACGCGCCGCGGGCCCGCGCTGCCCTACGACCGCCGGCGTCTGAGCGGGACCTCGCGGTGGCGCAGGAGGCAGTCGGCCGGCCGCTGCCGCCCGACCTGCGGGCCTGGTGGTTGTACGCGGACGGCGCCCGTTTCGGCCCTCATGTCGGCGACAGTGGCTGGCTCATCCCGCCGGGCTTTGTTCCCTACTCGATCGCGGAGGCCCTGAAGATTCGACGCTTGTGGATGGACGTCGCCCGCGAGATCGGGCCGCTTGAACAGCTGGAAGCGTTCGTGGATGCAGAGAACAATCGTCCGGCCGGAACGGCTTGCCACACCTGGCTGCCTGCCTGGATGCCGGTCGCCACGAACCACGGCGGCGGGAATCTCTTCGTGGACCTGCGCGGTGGCCCCCAGTACGGCTGCGTGATGGAGTTCTATCGGGACGCTGGAGCGTTGGCCGAGCCGGCATGGAACGACGTGGCCGCCATGCTGTACGACATCGCCGACCGGCTGACGGAGAACGAGGCGCAACTCGACCAGGCAGGTCTGCTCTACTGGCAGTGATTCCACGTCTCGCGGCACGACCATGGACCACGAGTCAGCGGCCGCCCAGGGAGCGGCCATTCTTCGCCAGCTCCCAGCGCGTCGCCGTCGCCACCTGCTCCCCGGTGATCCGTTCCCCGTCCGCACCCAGGTACGCGGCCGTCAGCGCCGCCGCGGCGATCCCGCCCCCGGGCAGGTCCACGCCGGCGAGCCGCTCCGGGTCGACGTCGGCCGGCACACCCGCCGGGAACGCCCGCCGCCACAGGGTCTCCCGGGCGGCCCGGTCCGGGTACGGGAAGGTCACCACGATCCGCAGCCGGCGCAGGAACGCCTGGTCCAGCACGGATCGGGCGTTGGTGGTGAGGATGGCCAGCCCCGTGAACGACTCCATCCGCTGGAGCATGTAGCCGACCTCCAGGTTGGCGTACCGGTCGTGGCTGTCGCGCACCTCGGTGCGCTTGCCGAACAGGGTGTCCGCCTCGTCGAAGAGCAGCACGGCCGCGCCGTCCTCGGCGGCGTCGAAGACCCGGCTGAGGTTCTTCTCCGTCTCGCCGATGAACTTGCTGACCACCTGGCTGAGGTCGACCACCACGAGGTCCAGGCCCAGCTCGTGGGCGATCACCTCGGCGGCGAGGGTCTTGCCCGTGCCGCTGGGGCCGGCGAAGAGGGCGGCCGTGCCCAGGCCGCGGCTGCTCCGGTCGGCGAACCCCCAGTCGTGCAGCACCCGGGTGCGGTGGTGCACGGCCGCCACGAGCGACCGCAGCTGCGCCACGTGCGTGTCCGGCAGCACGAGGTCGGCCCAGCCGGCGCGCGGCCGGACCACCCGGGCCTGCCCGCCGTAGCGGCTGCGGGAGCGGGCCCGGCACGCCTGCCACAGCGGCGCGCCGGCGGCGACGTCACCGGCGGCCAGTTCCAGGTCGGGCAGGGCCAGGTCGAACACCCCGGCCACCGCGGCCGCCTCGCCCGCCGCCCGGTCGGCCAGGTGCCGGTCGAGCGCGTCATTCAGCGCCGCGGCGCGTTCCGCGATGGGCAACCGGGGTACGCCCACCAGCACGCCGTCGGCCAGCACGGTGTCCACGGCGCCGAGCACGGCGACCGGGGCGGGCAGCGTGCCGAGGGCGCGGATGAGCGCGCGGGTGTCCTCGGGGCGGGCCCCGTCGGCGTCGAACGCCCAGGCGGCCGGCGCGAACAGGCTCTCCCGCCCGATCAGGCGCAGCAGGCGGTCGCGGTCTCGTACCGCGGAGGGGAGGTCGGCCACGGCGACCAGCCGCAGCTCGCGGCCGGCGGCGTCGGCCGCGGCGGCCGCGACCACCGGCAGGTTGGCCGGCTGCGGTCCCTGGAGCACGGCGGGACGGCCGTGCTCCCAGACGGTGCGGATGGTGGCGGCCACGGCGGCGAACGCGGGCGGGAGCGGGGCGGGCGGCGGGACCGGTCGGGCCACGGCGGCGAGGTCGGGTTCGAGGTAGCGGACGCCCATGAGGTGGTGCAGCACCCGTTCCTCGGCGACCAGCGGGCTGCCGGTGGGGGTGTCCGGATCGAGCAGGCGCACCAGGTCCCAGCGGCGCAGCGGCCCGTCGGGGGTGAGCGCGCTCCAGTGCGGGCCGGGCAGCGCGGCCAGGGCGAGACCGAAGGTGGGCCGGGGCTGGCCGTGCGCGGCGGTGAGTTCGTCGGCCACCTCGCCGGCCAGCTCCGGCCCGGTGGCCAGCAGGAGGACGGCCCGCTCGAAGCCGGTGAGCCGCAGCGCGGCGGCGAGCGCGTCGAGCGCACTCGGCCGGTCGAGCAGCGCGCGGGCCGCCGCCAGCCGTCCCTCGGCCGCGGCGAGCTCCGCCCGGTCGGCCTCCCCGGGGTACGCGACGAGCCGTACCCGCAGCACGTCCAGCTCGGCCACCAGCGCGAGCCGGTTCGCCTCGTCCCAGGGCACGCCGGCCGGGCGGGCCCGGCGGTCTGCGGCGGTCACGGCACGGTCAGGGCGGGCGCGCCGTAAACCTCTCCGGCCAGGTCGGGCAGGCTCTCCACGCCGTCCACCTGCACCCGGACCAGCCAGTCGCCGGAGGGTACGTCGCCGGTGGCGAGGGCGATGCGGTCCTGCGGGGCGGCGTCCGGGGCGAGCGGGGCGAGCCGGACGGCCAGCGCGTCGGGTTCGCCGGCCGGGCCGGGCGTGAGCCGGGTGAGCAGGACGGTGGCGCGCTGCCGGGCCACCAGCGGCGGGTCGACGGCGAGCACGATGTCGGGCGGGCCGTCGACCACCGACGCGGTGGGGCGTACCAGCAGCGGCAGCGTGTTGGAGCCCGCGGTGGCCCGGGCGGGCGCGCCGCCGGCGGCCGGGGTGACGTGCGCGACCCGGACGCCGTGCAGCCCGGCCGGCACGCTGCCGTCGAGGGTCACGGCCAGGGTGGCGTCGGTGCCGCCCGGCTCGGGGGTGAGGACGGCCGGTCCGACGTGGACGCGGGTGGTCTGCCCGGGCCGGCCGCGTAGCCCGGCGCCGCGCAGCTCGACCCGGTCGCCGGTGGCGGCGGTCCCGCCGGGCGGGTCGGTGACCAGGGCGTTCAGCACGGCGGGTCCGCCGGCCAGGACCGTGACGGTGCGCTGTCGCACCGGCAGGGCCCGGCGCGGCGTGACGTCGGCCTCGACCAGGGCGGCGGTCGCCACGTACGTCTGGGAGAGCTGGTGCGGGGTGGCGAAGGTGGCCCACAGCTTGGACATCTCCTCCACCGACAGCGTGTAGGGGGCGACCTTCACCCGTTCCACCTGGTCGGCCAGGTCGGACTCGGCGAGGAACGCGGTCGGCACGTCGTCGGCGTACAGGTCGATGGCGGCCGTCACGAGGTCCCGGGTGAGCGTCGGGGTGACCGCGAGGGCGAGCACGGCCCGGCCGAGCAGCCGCTGTGCGTCCAGCGACTCGGCCTCCCCGTAGCAGCTGAGCAGATAGTAGAGGTCGAGCGCGGCGACCGGCCGGCGGGTGAAGCCGCCGTCGCGGCTGCGGGTGGGCAGGTCGGTGAGGTTCCAGGCGTGGTTGGGGCGCACGTCGTACAGGTAGATGTTGATGCCGGGCGTGGCGACCAGCGTGATGTCGGAGAGCTGGTTGGGGCGCAGGGTGGTCACGGTGGCGCCGCCGACCGGTCCGGGGTGGGTGGCGTCGAGGGCGCGTTCGAGCACGTACCGCAGGGTCGAGGTGACCGCGGCGATGGCCAGGCCGTTGCTCATCGGCCCTCCCGGCGGCGGGCGAGGTACGCGGCGTGATCCACGGTGGACGGCACCGGGGGAGGTGGCGCGGGCGGCGGCGGTGCGGGGGCGCGGGTGACCACCACCCGGTCGATGTGCAGGTGCACGTCGCCCCCCGGCGCGGGGTCCTCCGCCGTCCCCGCCGGCGGGGTGGGCGCGGGACGGACCGGGCCGGTGCGCACCTCGGCGGTCCCGGGCCGGGGCGCTGCGCCGGTCGGCCGGTCGACGAAGACGAGGCGTTCACCGGGTTCCACGGCGCGGTGGGCGATCAGCGCGGGACCGAGGCGTTCCCGCAGCAGCCGGGCCAGGTCGGGCGCGGCGGCGCGTACCGGTGCGGGGGCGGGCCGGCGGGCGGCGGGTGCCGGGGCCGGCGGCGCGGGCGGGACGACGGCCGCCGGGCGAGGCTCGGCGGGCGCGGCCGTGGTCGCCGGGGGAGCGGCGGCGGGCGGGGCGGCGGCCGGCGGAGCGTCCACGTCGCGGTGTGCCGGATCGCGGTGTGCCGGGTCTGCCGCCTCGGCGCGGGCGGCAGGCCGCCCCGGGTCGGCCACGGGTGGCGCGGCCGGCGGCGTCCGGTCGGCAGGCGACGGCGCCGGGACGGCCGACAGCACCTGTGCCGGGGCGGCGCGGCGCGCTGCCTGGGCGGTTCGGGTGACCGGCCGGTCCGGTGCTGCCCGTCCTGGCGGGGGTGCGGCGGGCTCCGGCCACGAAGCGGGCGCCTCGACCGGAGCGTCGGCGGGCACGTCCGGGACCGTGGCCTCGAACGGCTGCGGGGCGCGGAGCCGGACGACGGGTTCGCGGCCGGTGGCCCGCTGCGCCATCCGGGCGAAGAAGCCCGCCGCGCCGCTCCCGCCGCCCGCCTCGCGGCTCACGACGCCCGCCGCGCCGCTCACGCCGCCCGCCCCGTCGCGAGGGCCAGGTATACGCGCCGCCGCCCGGCCGGCAGGGCGAGGATGTCGGCCTCGGCCCACCCGTACGCGGCGGCCAGGGCGGCCACCTCGGCGAGCACGGCCGGGGCGCGGCGGACGACCCGCTCCCAGAGCAGCTCGGCGACGTCCAGCGTGGCGACCACGCCGTCCCCGCAGCCGGGGCAGCGGGTCCGCAGCACCACGGCGGCGGCGCCGGCCAGTTCCTCGGCGGCGGTGTCGACGGCCCGGCGCTGGTCGGCGGTCAGCTCGCCGGGTGCGACGGGCCGGCCGTCGGCGTCGCGGACGCAGCGGGCGAGGAGTGTGCCGAGCGGGTCGCCGGACCGCCCGGCGGCCAGCAGGTCCCGGGCGGTGGGGGCGCGGACCCGCAACGTGCCGCCGGCGACCGCGCCCGCGTCCCCGGCCGGGAGCCCGGCCACCGGGTCCAGGGGCAGCGCCACGTCGAGGACCTCGCCGCAGCCGCAGGTGAGCACGGCGTCGACCGGGTCGCCGAAGCTGTCGACGCTCAGCCGGGCGGCGAGCGCGGCCACTGTTCCGACCGGTAGGTCCAAGGCGGCGTCGAGGTCGGGGAGGAGCCCGGCGGCGTGCAGCAGCACCGGGCCGCGGGCCGCCGGCGGGGCGGCCGCGGCGGCCTCCCAGACCGCGAGGAGCCGGCCGGGGTCGTCCAGCGTGGTCATGGCGGTCAGGGTTCGACGAAGGACGGTTCGGCGGGCTCGGCCACCGTGTAGTCGCGTTCCCAGCCCTCGTTCTCCAGCTTGATGCTCTGGATGGCCACGGCGTTGGCGTTGGCGTCCAGTTCGGGCAGCGCCACCCACTCGGACACCCAGCACCGGTAGACCTTGTACGCGATGACCAGCTGCCCGGCCTCGTTGTACATCTCGATGATGATGTCCTTGCGGAAGTCCGCCAGGGACGTCTCGGCGCCCAGCCCGGAGCCGTAGTTCCACACCTTGTTGGCCCACTGCTCGAAGTCCGGGTCGTGGGTGACGCCGCGCTCCAGCACGATGGCGTCGTACTCGGTGCGCCCCGGCGACTTGCGGCTGCTGCTGGGGTCGCCGCCGTGCCGGTGGGTGACCACCTCGGTGCTCCGCTTCAACGTGCCGATCTTGCTGATGCCGGCGACGTATCGCCCGTCCCACTTCGCCCGGAACTTGAAGTTCTTGTACGGGTCGAAGCGCTGCGCGTTGACCGTGAACTCGGCCATGCCCGCCCCTCCTAGGTCGCCGCGGCCGCGGTCCGCTGCTGGATGCCGATCACCACGAACTCGGCCGGCTTGACGGCCGCGAAGCCGACCAGGATGTTCAGCACCCCCCGGTCGATGTCGTACTGCGTCGTGGTCTCGCTGTCGCACTTGACGAAGTACGCCTCCCGCGGGCTGCGGCCCTGGAAGGCGCCCTGCCGGAACAGGTCCTGGAGGAACCCGCCGATCGACGCGCGGACCTGCGCCCACAGCGGCTCGTCGTTGGGCTCGAACACCACCCACTGGGTGGCCCGCACCAGCGTCTCCTCCAGGAAGAGCGCCAGCCGCCGCACCGGCACGTACCGGTACTCGTCGGCGAGCACGTCGGCGCCGCGCAGCGTCCGCGCGCCCCAGACCAGGGTTCCGGTGGCCCGGAAGGTGCGCAGGCAGTTCACCGCGTACGGGTTCAGGTTGCCGTTCTCGCCGTCGGTCAGCGCGAGCGCGGGCCCGGTCACCCCGGCGAGGGCCGCCTCCACCCCGGCCGGCGCCTTCCACACCCCGCGCGCCGCGTCGGTGCGGGCCATCACCCCGGCGACCGCGCCGCAGGGCGCGAACTCGCGGACCGCGCCGTCGCGCAGCGGGTCCGGCCGGCGCACCCGGGGGAAGTAGAGGGCGCCGTTGCGGCCGTTGGCGGTCAGCCCGCGCGCCCCGAGCCAGGTCCGCACCGTGTCGGCGGTCTCGGTGGGCGGCGGGTCGACCAGCAGGAAGGCCCGCTGGCGTACGCAGAAGTCCAGCGCGTCGGCCCACACGGCGTCGTCGAGGGCCTGGTCGGGTACCGACGGCGGCAGGCACAGCAGGGTGAACAGGTCGGCGTCGCGCAGCGCGTAGATGCCCTGCTTGGTGCCCTCCAGGGCGCCGCCGTCGGTGTACTCGGCGGCGGTCAGGTGGGTGCCGTCGGCGCCGGTGGCCGCCGCGTCGGCGGTGTCCACGTCGTAGCCACCCGCGTCCGGCCGGCCGGTGCCCGGCATCGCCGGCGCGGTGCCCACCCGGACCAGCCGGGAGCCGGCCAGCACGGTGTCCACCCGGCGCGGCCCGTCCACCAGGGTCACGTTCGGGTACGTCTCGACCAGCACGGGGTTCTCCGCCGGCCCTTCGCGCACGGTCAGGTGGAACAGCTCGTCGGCGTCCACACCCTGCTGGTCGGCGACAGTGGCCGCCTCCTCGCCGGACGCGTGCGTCACCTCGGCGTGCAGCCCGTTGCCCCAGCCGCCCGGCCCCACCGCGTCGAGGGTGAGCGCCCCGTTCAGGTCGAGCTGCGCGCTGGTGGCGTCGCGGGCCAGCCGGACGATGACCGCCTGGTTGCCGTCGTTGAGGTAGAAGTCGCGCACCGCGTAGCCGAGGCCGCTGTCCCGCCACAGCCCGCCGAAGGTTCGTTCGAACTCCGCGTAGGAGGAGATGGCCACCGGCACGTTGACCGGCCCGCGCAGCGCCCGCCCGACGAACGCGGCCACGGCCGTGGCGACGCCGGTGATGGTGCGACTGCCGCCGGGTATCTCCTGGATGTAGACCCCGGGGTGGCTGAGCGTTGCCGCCATGACGACTCCTCGACTCCACGGGCGCGCCGTACGCCGCTGGCGCGACTGTGCCGCCCGCCCGTCACCGCGCCGTCACCCGGCCGTGTCGATCCGGGGAGGGGATGAGCGAGATCGTCACCGACGACATCTCGTTCCTGGTGGACTCGGTGACCGCACGCAGCGGTAATGGACGGGAAGGGGTCCACCTTGTTCGACGACTGGTCGAAGCTGGGCGCAGCCGAGAAATGCCCGGCAGGCTCTCCCGGCTCGACCTGCGGGCCGCCGGCCACCCGGCCCGGCCAGCGGGGTGTCATGGCAGGTCCGCGCAGCCCGCCTCGAGGGCTGTTGCCGCCGACCGGGGTTGCCGCGCCGCCGTGCCTAGGCTGACGACGGAGGTGACCCATGACGCGGCGGGTCCGGAGGGGAGCGACGACAGCCGTGACCGTACTGCCCGCGGCGCCGTCGCCGCAGCCGCCCGGCGACCAGGGCGGCAACCGTGCCCTGTCGTTCGCCTTGGTCTTCCTGGTCGCGCTGCTGGTGGCAAGCTGGACGGGGTTCATCGTCTGGCTCAGCACTCACCAGCTGGCCGACGCCATCCTCCGAGCCGGGATGGCCTTCGCGGGCGCCGTCGGGCTCAGCCTCGCGGTCTGGACGGCGTACCGGCAGAAGTGACGGCCGGAAGGCCCCGCGTTCCCGCCCCGGACCTCCCGGCCGTCGTGCTGGTGACGCGGCGGGCGACGGGCCGGTGACGAGCGGGCCGCAGGCTGGGCGGGCCCGCGCACCAGACTCCCGCTCCGGAGGCGCTCCCGTGACAACCCCTGACCCCGACCGCGGTGGGGTGGTGGTCGTCCGGGTGTGGTTCGAGGACCGGCCGGACGAGCTGGGCTTCCGCGCCCTGGTGACGAGCTGCGTCGACCTGGCCGGCGGCCGGTCGGAGAGCCGGGCGGTGACCTCGCCGGACGCGGTCGTCGAGGTGGTGCGCAGCCGACTGGTGGACATCCTCGCCGGTCACCAACCGCGGTGACCCCACCGCCCGACCCAGGGAAGGCACATGACCGAGAAGATCAACTGGAGCCTCCAGGTCCGCGTGGCCCACGGTCCGCAGATCGCGGCCACCGGCGTCGTCGACGTCGAGGCGTACGACAAGGTCTCGGTCGAGATCGCGGCCGGGGAGAGCCAGCAGGTGGACCTGGTGCCCTCCGGCACCGAGCGGGTCGGCATGGTCCTGATCGTGCCGGCCACGCCCAGCGCCGACCTGTCGTACGAGATCGACGGCACGGCGATCGCGCTCGACGGCGCGCACGCCTTCCTGGGCGCCGGGGCGGCCCGGCTGCTCGGCGCGGACCCGGCGAGCCTGACCTTCACCAACGACACGACCGAGCCGGCCCGGCTGGACATCCTGGTCGGCCGGGACGTCACTCCGTGAGGGTCGCCGCGATGTGACGCCGGGGTGACGCACCGCGTTCTACCCTGCCGGGGCCAGGCCCGCGCCGCAGGGGAGGTCCCGGATGACCGCCGACTTCGTGGACGCCCTCGTCGCCGACCAGCCGGCCGGGTCCGGTCCGGTGCTGCGTCTGCTCGGTGACGTCCGGGTCAGTCACGGCACCCGCTGGTACGACGTGCCTGAGGGCAGCAAGCGGCTGCTCGTCTACGTGGCCCTGCACCGCCGCCGCCTGGATCGGGGCCACGCCGCCGCCACCCTGTGGCCGGACGCCCCGGACTCCCGCGCGGCCGGCAACCTGCGCTCGGCGCTCTGGCGGCTCAACCAGGCACACGTCGGCCTGATCGGGGTGGACCGGCACCACCTGGCGTTCCGGCCCGGCGTGCTGGTCGACATCGACCTCGTCACCGCCTGGGCCGGTCGGCTGATCGCGGGCCGCCCGGCGGGCGCCGACCTGTCCGCGCTGCCCACCGGCGGGATCCTGTTCGACCTGCTCCCCGGCTGGTACGACGACTGGGTGCTCACCGAGCGGGAGCGGGTCCGCCAGCGGGTGCTGCACGGGATGGAGGCGATGAGCCGGCACCTCGTCACCTCGGGCCGCTGCGCCGAGGCGGTCGAGGTGGCGCTCACCGCCGCCGGAGCGGAGCCGCTTCGGGAGAGCGCCCAGCGGGTGCTGCTGGAGGCGCACCTGGCCGAGGGCAACTGGGTGGAGGGCCGCCGCGGCCTGGACACCTACCGCCGGCTGCTGGCCCGGGAGCTGGACCTGGAACCCGACCCGCGGCTGGGCGCGCTGCTCGACGCCTACCCGCGCGCCCGCCCGGCGGCCACGGCCGACCGTGAGCGCGCCTCGTCGATCAGCGCCATGAACTGAGGCGAGGGCCGCACCCCCAACTGCTCGGCGAGCAGCCGGACCACCAGATTCGCGTGGCGCAGCGCGTCGCTCACGTTCCCGTTGGCCAGCATCGCGGTGAGCACGAGCCGGTGCCCGCTCTCCCGCAGCGCGTCCGCGGCGACCGCCTCCAGCGCCCAGCCCAGCCCGGCGGCCGGGTCACCGCCCCGGATCGCCGCCCCGGCCGCGTCCTCCAGCGCCCGCAAGGCCCGGTGCCGCAGCAGCTCCCGGTGCATCAGCACCCAGTCGTCGTACCAGCCGGGGAGCAGGTCGGGGCAGCCCGCGGCGGCGTGCCGGCGCAAGAACTCCGGGTCGACCGGGCCCCGGCCGGCGAGGGAGCGGGTGTCCACCGTCACCCCGGCGGCCAGCGCCAGCGCGCCGGTGGAGTCGGCGAGCAGCCCGGGTGCGGCCTTGCGCAGCCGCCACAGCGCCGTCCGCAGGTCCGCCGAGGCCCGGTCCTCCGGCTTGCCGGCCCACATCGACCAGGCCGTGCGGGCCCGGTCCGACGCGCCGCGCACGGCCAGGAAGGCCACGAGCCGCTGCGCCGTCGCGGGCAGGGCGACCGGATCGCCGCCGCGGTCGAGCGCGAAGCCGCCGAGCAGCCGCAGCCGCCAGCCGGCCGGGTGCGGGGGTACGGCCTCCGGCAGTGTTTCCGTGGTGATCCACACGTCGGCGCTCCGCTCTGTTCCGGGGTGTGGGCGGAGGGTCACCTCCCGGAATACCGCAGCCGGCGGGTCAACGGGAACCGGCCTGTCGGTGGCCGGACATCCCGTTCGTCCGCGCGGCCCGGCCACCGGTCTCGATCGGCGGCGCGGACCTGCCGAACGGCCGCCTCCGGGCCGGCGCGCAGGCAGGTGGGCAAAGTCGTTGGCGAACCCGGTGGGCTCGCCTATGGTGGGCGGATGTACCCGGCCGGGCAGGTGTCCGCGACCGCCGTCACCACGGCGGCGCCCGCTGCTGCCTGCCGCCGGCGTCCCGAGGCCGTGCCCGCCCGTCCGGCGGGCACCCGCTCCGTCGCGCCCATCCACGGCCTGCCGAGCCCGATCCCCACCGACCGTGGCCCACCGGATCCCCGAACATCCGCGTACGGCCACCCAGGGCGAAGCCATCCGGCTTCGGCCCTTTTTCTTTTCCTGGAAGGGGATCCAGATGGGCACCGACCTGCACGACGACCGGCTCACCCGCCTGCGGGCCACGCTGAGCGAGGACTTCGCGGCGCAGACGGCCCGGTTGACCGAACTCACGGCGGACACCGGCGACCCCGGCGAGGCGCACACCCGGGCCGCGTTGATCGCGGCCACCCGGCAGAGCCTGGGGCAGATCGGCGACGCGCTGCGCCGCATGGCCGACGGCGGCTACGGCCGCTGCGAGCGGTGCGCCGCGCCGATCCCGGTGGAGCGGCTGGAGGTGCTGCCGCACGCCACCCTCTGCGTGCCCTGCCAGCAGAAGCACGGCTGACCCCGGCGGGCGCCGGGCCGTCACCACACGGCCCGGCGCCCGTGCCGCCGTCGCGGGCTGCGTACGCTGGCGCGGTGAGCCGTCGTGACCGTGGAGACCGCCGATGACCAGCGCGCGTACCGTCCGCACCGCCCGTCCCGCCGACGTGACGGCCCTCGTCGACCTGGTGGAGTCGGCGTATCGCGGGGAGCGCAGCCGGGCCGGCTGGACCACCGAGGCCGACCTGCTCGCCGGCCAGCGCACCGACCCGGACATGGTGGCCGAGGCGGTGTCGGGCCCGGATGGCACGGTGCTCGTGGTCGAGGACGCCACGGGGATCGTCGCCTGCTGCCACCTGGAGCGCCGCGACGACCACGTCTACTTCGGGATGTTCGCGGTGACGCCGGGGCGGCAGGGCGGCGGGCTGGGTCGCGACCTGCTGGCCGAGGCCGAGCGCTACGCGCGGGAGCAGTGGCACGGCGGCGAGTTGCGGATGACCGTGATCACGCAGCGGGCCGATCTGATCGCCTGGTACGAGCGGCGCGGCTACGTCCGCACCGGCGAGCTGAGCCCCTTCCCGTACGGCGACGAGCGGTTCGGCGTGCCGCTGCGACCGGACCTCGCGTTCGAGACCCTGCGCAAGAAGCTGGGCTGACTTCCAGGCCCTCCGGGCTCAGCGGGGCGGCGCGTCGGCGAGTTCGGCGATCACCTCGGCGTGGCAGCGTTCCGGTACGCACCAGCAGCCGAGCCGGCGCCCGCGCAGGTCGGGCAGCAGCGCGAGCAGGTCGGGCCGGCCCAGCAGGTACGCCCGGTACTTCTCGATCACCTCGTCCCGGGTGCCGTCCGGGCCGGGGCGGTACGGGCTGGACAGCGGGGACTGCGGCAGCCGCCAGCCGCCGCGCGACATGGCCCGCCCGACGTAGATCACGTCGGCGTACGCCGGGTCGTCCCGGTGGCCCTTGAGGTTGACGACGGTGGTTGCCCGCATGGCTGCGCTCCTCCCTCGTGGCACCAGTGTCGCAGCACCCCCCGGTCAGGCGCCGGGCGCGGGCGCCGGGCCGGTGGAGTCGCGGACGATCAGCGTGTGACCGGTGGAGCGCCGCCGCGGCCGGGTCGACCTCGGCTTCAGCGCGAGGGTCAGCGCCATCCGCCCCATCTCGGTCATCGGCAGCCGGACGGTGGTGAGGCTGGGCGCCAGGTCGGCGGCGACGGACACGTCGTCGAAGCCGACCACCGACACGCGCTCCGGCACCGGGATCCGCCGGGACCGCAGGACGGACAGCACGCCGATCGCCATGGCGTCGTTGAGCGCGATGATCGCGGTGCTCTCCGGGTGGTAGTGCAGGATCCGCTCGGTGGCCACCCGGCCGCCGTCGCGGGTGAAGTCGGAGTGGACGACGGCCAGGTCGTCGGGGGAGTGCCCGTGCGCGGCGAGCGCGGCGGTCACCCCGGCGAGCCGGTCGGCCACGGTGGTCAGCCCGGGGGTGCCGGCGGCGACGGCGATCCGCCGGTGCCCGAGGGCCAGCAGGTGGGCGCCGATGTCGCGGCCACCGGCCTCATTGTCCGGCACCACCGCATCGACGCCCAGGGCGTGCCGCCCGATGACCGCGACCCGGCCGCCGGCCCGCTGGAAGCCGGCCAGCTCTGCGCGGGCCTCGGCCTCGACGCGCGGGTCGTCGTAGCCGGAGCCGGCGATGAGGATGATCCCGACCTGCTGGGCGATGAGGTGCCGTAGCTGGCGCAGCTCGTTCTCCGGGTCGCGTCCGGAGTGTGCGATCTGGACGAGCAGCCCCTCCTCGGCGGCGACCTGGAGGACGCCGCTGGCGATCTCGGAGAAGTACGGGTCGTCGATCTGGTGGACGATCAGGCCGACGGTGGTGCTCGCGCCGCCGGCGAGTGTGCGGGCGTACGGGTTGGCGACGTAGCCGAGTTCCCGGGAGACCTGCCGGACGTGCCGGGCCACCTCCTCGCTCACGCCCTCCCGGCCGGCGAGGGCGCGGGAGGCGGTCGCCAGCGAGACGCCGGCGCGTTCCGCCACGTCGACGAGACGCAACCGTGGTCCGGGTCGGGGCATGGGTAACTCCTGGCAGACATTGATCCGCGCCGCGCTCTTGCGTGTGGCGTAGGGCACAGCATAGGGTACGAAAGCGCTTACGTAAGCGCTTTCGTAAGCGCGGCGCCGCCTCGGCCGTCCGGCCGGCCGCACGGCGGACCGTCCTGTCCCGACCCACCCCGACTCCACCTCCGGGCACCGATCCACGCCCGGTGCGTAAGCGCTTTCGTCACCGCACCACCGCACCGACGAAGGGAGCACCTCCCCATGAGAAGACCTCGACGCGCCGCTCTTGCCGCCACCGCCGCGCTGGCGCTGGCGCTCACCGCGGCCGCGAGCCCGGCCCGCGCCGACCGGCCCGGACCGCACGACGTCCACCCCGCCCTCTGGCCGCACCTGGTGGCCTTCTACGACTTCGACCACCCGGTGGACGGCGACCCCGCGCTCGAGCGGGACCTGGGCCGTTCCGGCACCGAGATCGAGCTGGTCAACGGTGGCACGGCCATGCGGGTGCCCGACCAGGCGTACAAGGGCAGCGGCGACGCGCTGCAGACCCGGCAGGTCAACCCGCAGGCCGCCGGCAACGACGACTGGAAGGCGGGCATCTGGTCGTCCAGTGGCGTCCGGACGCTGCGCGCGTTCAGCGGCGCCGAGGGCACGACCGTGATGGGCTGGTTCAAGCGGGACATGGACGGCCCGGCCTTGAACTCGGTCACCGCCAACCCGACCGACCGGTACAACGCCATCGGCCTGGCCGGTGTGCTGACCGGCGACTCCGACGGGCACGGCGTGCGGGCCCTGTTGGAACTCATCGACGTGAGCGGTGAGCTGCGCCTGGTCGCGCTCGGCCGCCGCGTCGACGGCGGCGCCTCGCAGACCTTCGCGGCCAACGAGGACTGGCGGACCCTGCTGCCGAAGGGGGAGTGGGTGCACCTCGCCGCCACCTACGACTTCACCAGCGGCACCATGGCCCTCTACCGCAACGGCGAGCCGGTCGACGGCTTCTACACCACCGCCGGCGACCCGTGGCAGCTCAACGGCCCCGGCCCGCACGTCACCAGCGCCACCGACTCCCGCGGCATCAAGATCGGCGGCAGCTTCCCGCAGAACAACCTGGAACGAAACCCGTGCGACTGCCGCATGGACGGCCTCATGTTCCTCGACAGCGTGATCCCGGCGGGTGACATCGCCAAGCAGTACCGCTACATGGCCCGCTGACCGTTCCTCGGACCGTCCCACCGAGAAGGAGAACCGCGTGTTCATTCGCGCTGGCAGCACCGGCAGGCTCCGCAGAGCCGCAGTCACCGCCGGGGTCACTGCCGCCACCCTCGTCCTGTCCACCCTGGTCGCCGGGCCCGCCCGGGCCGACGGCGCCGTCTACGACCCGATCCCCGAGTCGCAGATCCAGTCGCACCTGGGGCTGGTGCTCCAGGAGTACGCCAGCTTCCCGCAGTCCACGCCGAACCCCGCGCCGGTCGACGCGCGGCTGGTGCGCAAGGCCCGCATCAACACGATCAGCGAGCTGCCCGACGGCTCCGGCCGCCGGGCCGTGCCGGACCTCAACGGCAACCTGTACCTCGTCGAGAACGGCACGCCGCACGTCTACCTCGACGTGGCGGCCACCTTCGCGCCGCAGTTCTTCTCCGGCCGCGGTCTCGGCCAGGGCTTCGGGTACGTCGCCTTCCACCCGGAGTTCGGGCGCAACGGCCGCTTCTACACCATCCACACCGAGCAGGCCTCGCTGGCGACCCGGACCCCGGACTACGCCCAGCCGAACACCATCTACCAGGCCGTGATCACGGAGTGGACGGCCGGCGACCCGGCGGCGGACACCTTCGCCGGCACCCACCGCGAGGTGCTGCGGATCGGCTTCGGCGGCCAGATCCACGGCGTCCAGGAAATCAACTTCAACCCGACCGCGAAGCCGGGCGACCCCGACTACGGGATGCTCTACCTCGCCGTCGGCGACGGCGGCCAGGGCTACCGCAACGGCGACCCGCAGAACATGGGCATGCCGCACGGCAAGCTGCTGCGCATCGACCCGCGCGGCACCAACGCCCCCAACGGCCGGTACGGGATCCCGGCCGACAACCCGTTCGTCGGGCGGGACGGCGCGCTCGGTGAGATCTACGCGGTCGGCTTCCGCGACCCGCACCGCTTCAGCTGGGACCGGGCAACCGGCCGGATGTACCTGGGCCACATCGGCGAGCACGCCGTCGAGTCCATCTACGAGGTCCAGGCCGGGGACAACTTCGGCTGGAGCGAGCGCGAGGGCAACTGGGTCTTCGACAAGACCGCGACCAAGCCGTGCGACAAGCTCTACCCGCTGCCGGCCGACGACGCGAAGTACGGCTACACCTATCCGGTCGCCGCGTACGACCACGACCCGGCCCCGGGCTGGAACTGCACCTCGGATGTCGGCGTCGCGGTGGCCGGCGGGTTCGTCTACCGCGGACACACGGTGCCAGCCCTGATCGGCAAGTACGTCTTCGGTGACCTGGTCGACGGCCGGGTGCTCTACACCGAGGCGAACGAGATGCGCCGCGGCACGGGGCTCGCCCCGATCCACCGCTTCGCCCTGTACACCACCGCCGGCGACCTGGTACGCATGCAGGACCTGTCCAGCCCGGGCGCGCCCGGCGACCCGAACCGGGTCGACCTGCGCTTCGGCACCGACGCCGAGGGTGAGCTCTACATCCTGGCCAAGGCCAACGGGAAGATCTGGAAGGTGGTCGGCACGAAGAAGGTGGCGGAGGGCGACGTGGGCCACACCAAGGTCGTCCACACCGGCGGCGCGCAGAACTGGACGCCGGTGACCCCGTCGAAGTGGCAGTTCGACGGCGACGAGGTCATCCTCGCCGAGGCGGGCGTGAGCCGACCCGGCCCGCGCCGGCCGTTCGAGTACGCCATCCTCAACAAAGGTCCGGCCTTCTCGTCGGTCCAGATCGACGCCCGGGTGCGCCTCGACACCCCCGTGGAGGTCACCAACCGGGACGTGATCATCGTCTTCGGCTGGCAGTCGGACACGCAGTACTACTACGCGCACCTGTCCACCGACAACACGATCTACCCGCACAACGGCATCTTCAAGGTCAACAACGCCGACCGGGAACGGATCGACCACCAGTGGAACGGGCGCTCCCGGGGCGCCAACCCGGCGATCACCGACGCCGACTGGCACAAGGTGCGGGTCGTGCACCTGCCCGCCACCGGTGAGATCGCCGTCTACGTCGACGGGCACAAGGATCCGCTGCTGACGGCGAAGGACACGACCTTCACCTCCGGCCGGGTCGGCTTCGGCTCGTTCGACAACATCGGCCGCACCCGTCTCTTCACGGTGACCGGTACGCCGGCGGCCTGACGGAGGGACAACGTGGAGGGCGGCGGCGAGCATGCCGCCGCCCTCGGCGCGTCTGGGCCCACTGACCGAAACGGAGCGATCTTCTCTGGCTTTAGGTCAGTACGGTCCTCACTTTTGATGATTCGACGCGAAGTTTCCACGGTAGTCGTCTAGCTTCCGGCAGTTTCCGGCGATAGCCTCTCGCTGGGAGCACCACACCCGCTTGGCTCGTTGAGATCCGCCTCCACTTCCGCTCCGGAACTGGAAAGGAACCACATGTCCAGCCAACCTCCGGTCGCACCAGCCCTCAGATCACACGCCCGAGCGGGCACCCGACGGCGTCTGCTGCGCTGCCTGGTCGCTGCCGTCCTGCCGGCGGCGTCCTTGTCCGCCGGCTCCCTCGCCGTCGGCACCCCGGCCTGGGCCGCGCCCACCAGCGCGCCGGCCGTCCTCACCCCCACCGCCGCCACCGGCACCAACGGCTGGTACCGAGACCCGGTCAGCGTGAACCTCTCCACGACCGACGCGGTCAACGGGGTCCAACGCCTGGAGTACCGGCTCGGCAACTCGGCACCGTTCCAGACCGCGGCGTCCGCGACCGCCCCGTACCCCGCCAGCCTGGCCGGCACGGTCCCGATCACCCAGCAGGGCACCACCGTCGTCGGGTACCGGGCCATCGGCGGCGACGGCTCGGCCGAGGCGGTCCGCACCATCACCGTCCGCCTCGACACCGTGGCGCCGGTGGTCAGCTGGCCCGGCATCGTCGACGGGCACGTCGGTCACACCGCGACGCTGATCCCGACCCGGACCGACCCCGCGCCCGGCTCCGGGGGAGTCTTCATCCACCGCATGTGGATCGACGGAACCGAGGTCACCCCACTGCCCGTCGCCACCTCCACCCTGGCCACCGGCGGGCACTCGATCAGCCTGGTGGCCAGCGACGCGGCCGGCAACGCGGCGCGATTCGACCAGTCGTTCGTGGTGACCACGTCCTACGCCGATCTCGACGCCCTCGTCGCCGGCTTCGTCACCAGCGGCGCGATCAGCGCCGCCGCCGGGGACAGCCTGCGCGCCACGCTGGCGGAAGCGGCCAGCCTGGCCGGCGCGGGCGACGCCAACGGTGCGGTGCGCGCCCTCAACCAGTTCGCCGCCGCCGCGCAGCGCGCGACGGAACCCGGTGCCGCCCGGGACACCGTGGTCGGTGACGCCCGCTACCTGAAGCAGCAGGTCACCGGCACGCTGCCGGAGGAACCGGCGACCGGGATGACCGTCACGCCGGCCGCCGGGCCGGACCCGATCCCCGCGGCGCGGCCGCTCGCGGCCTCGACGAACTTCCCCGGCGCCGGCTACAGGGTGCTGTACTTCTCGGCCACCAAGGGCTTCCGGCACGACCACATCCCCGACACCGCCCTGCTCGTCGAGCAGTTGGGCGAGCAGTACGGCTTCGACGTCGACGTCTGGGACCCGAGGCTCGCCCCGGCGTCGCTGCCGAGCACGCCGTTCACCTCCGCCGCCGACCTGGCGAAATACAAGACAATCATCTTCTCCTCGCCGGTGGACGGGACGAACCCGAACAGCGCGCCGGACGCGGACGCGCTCAACGCCAGTGAGCTGGCCGCCCTCCAGGGATACATCCGGGCCGGCGGCGGGTACCTCGGGCTGCACGGCGCGTCCGACGCGATTCACAACGTGCCCTGGTACCGCGACCTGGTCGGTGCGTGGTTCACCAACCACCCGGGCGGTCAGAACGGCGAGGGGACCTGCGGCAGCTGCATCAACGTGCGGGTCAACACCGAGGACCGCACGAACCCCGCCGTTGCGCACCTGCCGAAGACGTGGCTCACCATCGACGAGCTGTACAACTTCGACCACAACCCCCGCGCCGAGGTGCACACGCTGCTGAGCCTCGACGAGTCGTCGTACCAGCGGAGCCTCAACAGTGGCAACGCCGCGACGAACCCGCTGCGCCTGATGGACGGGGACCACCCGATCGCCTGGTGCCAGGAGTTCGACGGCGGCCGCGAGTTCTCGCTCATCCTCGGCCACGACCGGGCGCAGTACTACCGCGACCCGTTCACGCGGATGCTGCTGGGCGGCATCCATTGGACGGCCGGGCAGACCGAGGCGAACTGCTCGACCTTCCGCCAGACCCGGACGCTGATCAGCGGCGACGCTGCCGCCGGTGACCTGGACGCGGAGTCGGCCGCGGCCGCCTCCGCGCTGCTCGACGACGCCCAGGCCGCCTACCTCGGGCTGAACTACACCGCCGCGACCACGTCGCTCAACCAGATCATCGCGATCGCCGGTAACCCCGCGGCCGGCAGCGAGGCGGCGCGTGCCCGACTCGACCGCCAGGCCCGCCAGCTGCGGGACTGGATGTTGTCATTGAAGTAGTCCCGACCCCTGCGGCGCCGTCGGCTCCCCAATGGACCGGCGGTGCCGCAGGCGAGGATTCTCGCGGCGAATTCAACGAACTACCTTCGATTTCTCCGCATGGGCGGCCGGCCGGTCAATCGCACCGGGCCGGCCCTCTTCCGGCTGCGGTGGGACTTGCTGACATCGCACACCGCGTTGACCGGATTTCGCCGGCCTGACCACCCTGCCGACGACATCAACGGGCTATCTCCCCGCTATCTGGTGTCGTGGTCGCATATCGACAGACCGGAACGAGCGACCGGGCAACGGTGTGCGCTGACACGAGCGCTCGGCCAGCCAGGACAACGTCGGCGGATCTGTCGAGCAGATGGTGAAAGCAGCCGCTTGTCGGCACGCGGGAACCGCTCATCGCTCGATTTACGCCGTTCAACTCAACTCCGGGATCAAACTGCTGCACGTCGCCGCAAGAGCAATTAATGTGATCTATGCGTTGGCATTCAGTTGAACGGCCGGCGATCCCGGCGTCTGACTGCCGAACGGTCCATGGTCGACCATTCGCTCGCGGCCTTTCCCCTGCATCGGGCAAGGGTCAAAACCCGGAACCACCACCACTGAGGGAGTCATTCCTGATGAACCGATCACGCATGCCGTTGGTCGCCGCCGGCCTCGCCGTCGCCGCCGGCCTCGCAACGGTAGCCGCCCTCACCGGACCGGTCGCCGCCGAACCGAACTCCGACGCCTCCACACCGGCGGCCTCGGTCACCACCGACCAGGTCGTCACCTGGGGCGCCAGCGCGGACCGCACCGGCGGGTCGTTCACCGACCAGACCGTCCGCAACATCGTTCACACGAGCATCGGCGGCAAGAACCTGCGCATCTCGCTGTCCAACGTGTTCGGCGACCGCATCGTGACCTTCGACTCCGTCCACGTCGGCCTGCAGAGCACGGGCGCCGCCGTCGTACCGGGCAGCAACCGGCAGGTCACCTTCGCCGGCAGCACGAGCGTGACCGTTCCCAACGGCGCCGAGGTCCTCAGCGACCCGCTGCCCGGCGACGTGCCCGGCGACACCAACCTCACGGTCAGCATCCACGTCCGGGGCGCCAGCGGCACCCTGACCGGGCACAACTTGGCCATGCAGACCAACTACGTCTCCGCGGCCGGCGATCACGCCGCGGACGTCGACGGTACGGCCTTCACGCAGCAGGCGACCCGCTGGTACTGGGTCGACGCGCTGGTCGTCGACGCCCCGCAGCAGGTCGACACCGTGGCCACGCTCGGCGACTCGATCACCGACGGCTACGGGTCCACGCGCGATGCCAACCGCCGCTGGCCGAACTACCTGGCCCGCCGCATCGCCGACCAGCCCCCGGCACACCAGTTCGCGATCATGAACGAGGGCATCTCCGGCAACCGGGTCCTCACCGACGGCGCCGGGGTGAACGTCCAGGCCAGGTTCGACCGGGACGTGCTCTCCCAGCCCGACGTGCGCACCGTGATCCTCATGGAGGGCATCAACGACATCGGCGGTGGCGTCGCCACCTCGGCCGACCAGCTGATCTCGGCCTACCGGATCCTGATCGCCCGCGCCCACGCCGACCAGACCTGCATCCTGGGCGCCACGCTGACACCGTTCGAGGGCGCCGGCTACTACAGCCCCGCCAAGGAGGCCATCCGCGAGCAGGTGAACACCTGGATCCGCACCAGCGGCGAGTTCGACGGGGTCATCGACTTCGACCAGGTCACCCGTGATCCCGCGAACCCGAAGCGGTTCCTGCCGGCGTACGACGTCGGCGACCACCTGCACCCGAGCGACGCCGGCTACGAGGCGATGGCCAACGCCGTGGACCTGCGCCAGCTCGAGTGCACGCGGTAACACCACATTTCCACCTCGCACGATCGTCGAACCTGTCCGGCCGGAGCTGACCGGACAGGAGGTAGGGCCCGCGCCAGGTCGGCGCGGGCCCTGCCAGCGTCTGCGGGATCGCACGCAGGCGAGGATGCGGGCCATGCAGTTCTTCTGCTACCACCGCGACCGGGGCGGCTCGATGTCACTGCGCCGCGAGTTGCTGGAGGCGCACCGGTCCTACATGGATCGTTGTTACACGGACGGATCCCAGGCGATGAGCTGATCGAAGATGCGACGGTCGCCTTCGAGCTTCAAAGAATCCAGCGGTATGCGGCCGTAGAACATCAGGACCAGGTCACTGGCCGTGCCCCGGGCGGAGGCGTCGGCCTTCTCCGGTTCCTCGCCGACACCGGGCTCGCCGAGGCGGGCGACCCGTGCCCCGTCGCGGGACAGCCGCAGGCGCCAGGCGCGGCCCTCGGTGGCGTGGTAATCGACGACGGCGGGTTGGTGTGGCCAGGCGACCGTCGTTGCGCAGAGGGTGAACTGGCAGTCGTCGAAACCGTCGAGGGCGACCTCGTCTGGTAGCGGTTGCGGGGCACCCACGGTGAGCTGGGCGTCGTAGGTGTACACCGCGATCTCGGGGACCTGTCGCCGCGCCCAGGCACCGGAGGTTTGCGGTGACGGCGAGTCACCCCACCACGTCCAACAACCGCGATCCGGGCCGGCCTCACGCAGCGTGCTCGTCAGTAGCTCGATGGACTCGGTCCACCAGGTCAGCAGTGCCTCGCGTTCCCGAGGCGCACCCGTGCCGTCGTCCCAGGCCGACTTCTCCGGGGGCGCGTCCGCAGGCCCCGCGGCGACGATGGCGGCTGATTTGCGGCGGGCCATACCCACGTGTCGGACGAGGTCGAACAGCGTCCGCTCGGGGAAAGCATGCGGATCGCTGGTCACCACCGGCACGTCGAGGCTGGGCGCCGCGGCGACCGCGGCGCGGAAGGCGGTCGACCGTTCCTCAATGAGCTGCAGATGATCAGAGAACGTCAAGGTCTTGTGCACTCCGGCTTTCTACCAGTGTGCTCCGATGACCGGACAGCGACTTTCGCAGCCGGCGCGGCTGATGGCGTCTGCGATGCTGTGGACGTGCAGTACGTGTCCAGAGTGCCGCGACCGCCGCTGGACGGGCTGATCGACGATCTTTACTACCTGGAAGGCGCGCCGCCGTACGCCCGGCTGACGCTGCCGCCGATGCCGGCCGCGTTGCTCATCGTCAACCTCGGGGCGCCGTTCCGGATCCGCGCCGGCACCGACATCGAGACGGCCGAGTACGCCGACGGCTGCGTGGTCACCACGCCCACCCGCGCGTTGGAGTTCGGCTACCCACTCCGGACCCGGTCGGTCGGCGTGCACGTCAAGCCGTGGGGGCTGGCGCCGTTCCTGCCGATGCCGGTGGCCGAGCTGTGTGACCGGCCGGTGACGGTGGAGCAGGTGTGGGGCCGGCCCGCCGTTGCTGAGCTGCGAGACCGGCTGGCCACGGCGGACGGACCCCACGAGATGCTGACGGTGCTCGAGGACGAGCTGATGCGACGGCTGTGTGAGACCGCCGGCCTGGGGCTGGTTGGCCACACCAGCAGCGTCATCGCGGCGGCCGGCGGGGCCGTGGCGATCGGTGACCTGAGCGTGGCAGCCGGTGTCAGCGGCACTCATCTGGCGCAGCGGTTCAAGGAGCTCATCGGCGTCACCCCGAAGCGGCTGGCCCGCACCTACCGTTTCGCCGCCACCGTGTTCGCGATCGATCCCGCTGGACCGATCGACTGGGGCGACCTCGCCGGTGGCGCAGGCTACTTCGACCAGGCCCACTTCGGCCACGAGTTCCGGTCGTTCACCGGGCTCACGCCGACCCGCTACGTCGAAATCCGGCGGCGGTTCCTGCGCGAACATCCCGGCCACGTGCTGGACGGCTGGCCGCTGCCGGCCGATTGATTTCTTACAAGAGCGACAGCTCACCACACGCTAGCTTGGGGGCACCTTCAGGCAGAGGAGAGCCCCGTGGGCAAGGTGGTCATGTACAGCTCGGTGTCGGTGGACGGCTTCGTCGCGGACGAGAACGACCAGCCCGGACCGCTGTTCGACTGGTTGTCCAGCGGTGACGTCCCGTTGGACGAGAGCGGCGAGCTGAAGGTGTCGCAGACGTCCTACGACTACACCCGGCCGTACTGGGACCAGATCGGGGTGACAGTCGTCGGCCGCCACGTCTTCGACATGACGGACGGCTGGGACGGGAAGCCTCCGGGCGGGGTCGACCAGGTCGTCGTCGTGACCCACCGGGGCAGGCCCGAGGGCTGGCACCCCGAAGCGCCGTTCCACTTCGTCGACGGCGTCGAGGCGGCCGTGGCCAAGGCGCAGGAGCTTGCGGGTGACCGCGTGGTCGAGGTCGCCGCTGGCGACGTCGGTGGCCAGGTGCTCGCCGCGGGCCTGGTCGACGAGGTGCGCATGGACGTCGTACCCGTCGTGTTCGGGTCCGGCAAGCGCTACTTCGGGTCGGTCGACGCGCAGCACGTGCTGGAGGATCCCGACGCGGTGATTCGCGGCAACCGGGTGCTTCACGTGCGCTATCGGGTGCGCCGCTGACCGCTCTGGGCGGGTACGTGAAGAAGTCCACCGCGAACGGTGAGCACCACGTCCGCGTCGGCGAGCGCGTCGCCCAACCTCTCCGTCACTGCCACGGAACCTCGTGGTACGTCACCGTCGAAACGATCATGATCAGGTGCCGTTGTCCCCGCAGGGGACCGTTCCAGAGGGAGTCGACGTCGACTGGGCGGTCGTCCTGGAACACCACCGGCCACCGGAGTTCCAGGGGAGCGGCGCTTGGCCTCGGGTCGCTCGCCTGTGACCACGCGATGTGGAGCCGTCCGTCGTACCCTGGCGCGACATAGATCGAGTCCGGTGGGCCCAACAGCTGGCCGCCGTCAATCTCGCCGTTGCCGGCGGAAGGGGTCCGGACACCGTCCCGCCTCGCGTCGATGAGCGTCATCAGGCCGGCCTTCTTCGCCCCCGCGTGCACCTGACGCACCACATCGGGCAGCTCTCCCCGGACGCCGAAGTACCTGGTCTCATGCCGGGTGCAGCGAAGCCGGTAGGGGTCGTGCGGGAAGGAGCCGTTGGTGTCGCCCGCGTGGCAGGTGTCGGACGTCGACGTCGCGACCGGCCTCAACGCCGGTGTCTGCTCGACCAGGCGGGCGATGATCCCGTTGAGCTGGGAGGCAGCCGACGCGCTCGCGTCCCTGACGGCCCTGGTGTTGGCCTCCCGGCGGACGTCCTCCGGCGTCGAACCCAACTCACACGTGGGGAGCATGAGTGCCAGGACCAGAGCGGTAGCCAAGCTGAGCCGGCGTCGAGATTCCATGATCACGAGCATGCGGGCTCGCGGCGTCGGGCGGATGAGCCGCCGTACTCATCCTGCGGTGAGCAGCCAGGACTGGGACGCCCTCGTGGCCGCCGTGGTGACGCACACCGCCTGACCATGCCGAGTTCGGGCGGGGACTCAGGTGGACAGCCGGCCGGCCAGCAGGGCGCCGGCCTCGGTGAGCCACCGCCCGGGGTCACCGAGCGCCGCGTCGACCGACCCGGCAAGCTCCACGAGGGACACCGCTGCCGACACCGAACCGGGCACCGGTCCGGCGACCTGCCCGGCGGCCACCGCGACGCGGACCCCGGCGGCCGCGGCCGAGTCCAGCAGCGAACCGACCACCTTGCCGGTCAGCGAGGTCTCGTCGAACCGTCCCTCACCGGTGAGCACCACGTCCGCGGCGGCTAGCGCGCCGGGCAGCCCCACCAGGCCGGCGATGGTCGTCGCGCCCGGCACGATGGTGGCCCCCCACACGGCGGCCAGCCCGTACGCGGTGCCACCCGCCGCGCCGGCGCCCGGCTCGTCGGGATCGCCGCCGGCCAGCCCGGCGAACCGGCGCAGCGCGGTGTCCAGCAGCGTCACCTCCGCCGGCTGCGCGCCCTTCTGCGGCCCGAAGACGGCGGCGGCGCCGGCCGGGCCGGTCAGCGGCGCGGTCACATCGACCAGCAGCCGCACGCCGCCGGGCGGCGCGGGCCGTAGGTCGGTGGTGTCGATGCCGGCGAGGCCGGCCAGGGCGGCGCCGCCGAGCGGCAGGTCACGGCCGAGGTCGTCGTGCAGGCGCAGCCCGAGGGCGCGCAGCGCGCCGGTGCCGCCGTCGGTCGACGCGGAGCCGCCGAGGCCGACGACGAGGCGGGTGGCCCCGGCGTCGAGGGCGGCCCGCGCCACGGCGCCGAGCCCGTAGGTGTGCGCGCCGAGCGGGTCGGGGGAGGCCATGAGCGGCAGCCCGCTGGAGCGGGCCAGTTCCAGCACCGCGGTCCGGTCCGGCAGCAGCAGCCAGGCGGCGCTGACCGGCCGGCCGTCGGGCCCGGGCACGGTCACCGTGCGGCGTTCGGCGTCGGGCCGGGCGGCGGCGAAGGCGTCCAGGGTGCCCTCGCCGCCGTCAGCCAGGGGGACCAGCCGTACGTCGTCGCCCGGCCGCCGCGCCAGCCAGCCGCGGGCCAGGGCGCGCGCCGCCTCGTCGGCGGTGGCGGAGCCCTTGAACGAGTCGGGGGCGACGACGACCCGCATCAGTCGGCGAGCACGAGCTGGAGGTAACGGTCCTTCATGGTGGCGAGGACCTCGTCGGGGTCGGTCGCCCACACCTCGGCGTTGAAGATCTCCACCTCGGTGTCCCCGGTGTAGCCGGCCTCCTCGACGGCCCGCCGGAACGGCGGGAAGTCGATGTGCCCGTCGCCCATCATGCCGCGGCCGAGCAGCACGTCGGCGGGCAGCGGGGTGAGGAAGTCGCAGACCTGGAAACTGGCGATGCGGTCACCGGCCCGGGCGATCTGCCGCCAGACGTCCGGGTCCCACCAGATGTGGAAGGTGTCCACGACGACCCCCACCTGCGTGACCGGGAACGGTTCGGCCAGGTCGAGCGCCTGCCCGAGAGTCGACAGCACCGCACGGTCGGCGCAGTACATGGGGTGCAGCGGCTCCAGGGCCAGCCGCACACCCCGCTCGCCCGCGTACGGGGCCAGCTCGGCGAGGGCGTCGGCCACCCGCTGGCGGGCGCCGATGAGGTCCCGGGAGCCGGGCGGCAGGCCGCCGACGACCATGACGAGGCAGTCCGTGCCCAGCCCGGCGGCCTCGTCGATGGCGCGCCGGTTGTCCTCCAGCGCGGCCCGGCCGGCCTCGCCGCCGGCGGTGAGGAAGCCGCCCCGGCACAGCGACGACACCCGCAGCCCCGCGTCGGCGACGAGCTTCGCGGCGGTCGCCACCCCGATCTCGGCGACCGGCTCGCGCCACAGCCCGATGGCCGGGATGCCGGCGCGGACGCAGCCCTCGACGGCCTCCCGTGCCGACCACGACTCGGTGGTGCGCTGGTTCAGCGACAGCTTCGCCAGCCGTGGGTCGATGCCGGCGCTCACGCCGACACCCCGGCCACCGACAGGTAGCGGCGCATCCGCGCCACGGCCAGGTCCGGGTCCAGCAGCAGCCCGGCTGCGTCGGCGAGCCGGAACACCGCCACGAGGTGCGGCACGCTGCGCCCGCTGTGCAGCCCGCCCACCATGGTGAAGCCGGGCTGGAAGCCGTTGAGCCAGGACAGGAACGCGATGCCGGTCTTGTAGTACTGGGTCGGCGGGGCGAAGACGTGCCGGGACAGCGGCACCGTCGGGTCCAGGATCGCCCGGAAGCCGGCCACGTCACCGGCGTCGAGGCGCTGCAGCGCGGCCGACGCGGCCGGCGCGATGGCCGCGAACGCGCCGAGCAGCGCGTGGCTGGACCGCCGGCCGTCGCCGGCGATCAGCTCCGGGTAGTGGTAGTCGTCGCCCGTGTACACCTTCACGGCGGGCGGCAGCAGCTCGCGCAGCCGCACCTCCCGCTCGGCGTCGAGCAGCGACACCTTCACCCCGTCGATCCGGTCGGCGTGCGCCTGCACCAGCGACACGAACGTCTTGGTCGCCTCGTCGAGGTCGGTCGACCCCCAGTAGCCGGTGAGGGCCGGGTCGAACATGTCGCCGAGCCAGTGCAGCACCACGGGCGTGGACGTCTCCCGCAGCACCTGCTCGTAGACGCTCAGGTAGTCGTCCGGCCCGGTGGCCAGCGCGGCGAGTTGCCGGCTGGCCATCACCACCGGGGTCGCGCCGCACCCCTGCACGAAGGCGACCTGCTCGGCGTACGCGCCGACGACCTCGTCCAGGGTGTCCGGCAGGCCGGTGAGCTGGTCGGTGGCCGCGCCGGCGACGATGCGCCCGCCGCAGGCGGCGGCCTCGGCGGCGCTGCGCCGGATCAGCTCCCGGGTGGCCGCCCAGTCCAGCCCCATACCGCGCTGGGCGGTGTCCATCGCCTCGGCGACGCCGAGGCCCCAGGACCAGAGGTTGCGCCGCACGTTCAGGGTGGCGTCCCAGTCCAGCCGGGCGGGCCGGCCCGGTGCGTTGTCGGCGTGCGGGTCGGCGACGACGTGCGCCGCCGCGTACGCGATCCGGCTGGCCGGCGGGGTGGCCGGCCGCCGCCAGCCGGCCGGCTCGCGCAGGGTCAGCTCCTCGGCGCCGCCGTCGGCGCGCGGGAGGGTGATGCGGGCGGTCACAGGCGGATCTCCTCGATCTCGACCCGCCGCCCCTCACGCGCCGAGAGCAGCCCGGCCTCGGCGAGCTGGACGCCGCGGGCGCCGGCCAGGAAGTCCCACGGGAACGGCTCGTCGTCGACGACGTGCCGCAGGAACGCCTCCCACTGCACCTTGAACCCGTTGTCGAAGTCCTCGTTGTCGGGGACGGTCTGCCACTGGGCGCGGAAGGGCTCGGTGACCGGGAGGTCCGGGTTCCACACCGGCATGGGGGTGGCGCCGCGGTGCTGGATGCGGCACTCGCGCAGCCCGGCCACGGCGCTGCCGTGGGTGCCGTCGACCTGGAACTCCACCAGCTCGTCCCGGTAGACCCGGACCGCCCAGGAGGAGTTGATCTGCGCGGTGATGCCGCCGGCCAGCTCGAAGATGCCGTACGCGGCGTCGTCGGCGGTGGCCCGGTAGGTCTGGCCGGTCTCGTCCACCCGCTCGGGGATGTGCGTGGCGATGTGCGCGGTCACCGCGGTGACCGGGGCGAAGATCTGCTCCAGCACGTAGTGCCAGTGCGGGAACATGTCCACCGTGATGCCGCCGCCGTCCTCGGCGCGGTAGTTCCAGCTCGGCCGCTGCGCGTCCTGCCAGTCACCCTCGAACACCCAGTAGCCGAACTCGCCGCGCACCGACAGGATCCGGCCGAAGAAGCCGCTGTCGACCAGCCGCTTGAGCTTGCGCAGGCCGGGCAGGAACAGCTTGTCCTGCACGACACCGTTCTTGACGCCCCGGGCCACGGCGAGCCGGGCCAGCTCCAGCGAGCCGGTCAGCCCCTCGGCCAGCGGCTTCTCCGTGTAGATATGCTTGCCGGCCTCGATGGCCGCCCGGATGGCCTTCTCCCGCTGCGCGGTGACCTGCGCGTCGAAGTAGATCTGGTACGAGTCGTCGGCGAGCGCGGCGTCCAGGTCGGTCGTGTACGACGTCAGGCCGTGCCGGGCGGCGATCTCGGCGAGCTTGGCCTCGTTGCGGCCGACCAGGGTCAGCTCGGGCCAGATGCGGCTGCCGTCGCGGGCGGGCAGGCCGCCCTGCTCGCGGATGGCGAGCAGGGACCGGACCAGGTGCTGCCGGTACCCCATCCGGCCGGTCACCCCGTTGAGGATGATCCCGATTGACGTGCGCTCCACGTGTGTGTCCTTCCAGTGGTTATTCGGCGGTCGTCGTCGCACCCAGCAGGTCCCGGATGCGTCCCGTGGCGCGGGCGAACTCCGGCGCCGACATGGTCTGGCCGTAGTCCCGCTCGACGGGGAGGTCGACATCGATGACCTCGGCGACGGTGCCGGGTCGAGGGGTCATGACGATCACCCGGTTGGCCAGGTAGACCGCCTCGGCGATGGAGTGCGTGACCAGCAGGACGGTGGTGCCGGTCTCCCGCCAGATCCGCCGCAGTTCGACGTTCATCTGCTCGCGGGTGAGGGCGTCGAGCGCACCGAACGGCTCGTCCATGAGCAGCACCGGGGGGCGGTGCAGCAGCGCGCGGCACAGGGCCACGCGCTGCTGCATGCCACCGGACAGCTCGTTCGGGTACGCGTCCTCGAAGCCGGTCAACCCGGTCATGGCGATCAGCTCGTCGGCGCGCTGGCGTGCCTGCGCCTTCGGCATGCCCCGCATCTCGGCCTGGAGCAGGATGTTGCGCCGGGCCGTGCGCCACTCCAGGAGGGCGGCGCGCTGGAAGACGTACCCGATGTCGCGCCGCGGCCCCCGCACGTCCTCGCCATGCAGGCGGACCTGGCCGGACGACGGCCGCAGCAGGCCGGACACCAGCTTGAGCAGCGTGGACTTGCCGCAGCCGGAGGCGCCGACGATGGCCACGAACTCGCCCGGCTCGATCCGCAGCGAGACGTCGCGCAGCGCCGTGACGTCCTTCTTCTTCGTGCGGAACCGGACCGCGACCTCGTCGATGTCGACCGCGGCGCCGGTCGCCGTGGCGTCCGCGGAGCGCTGCGTGGTGGTGTTGCCGACCGTCATCAGAATCAACCCTTCGGAGCGAAGCTCGCGTCCCAGTACTTCGACGGCGACTCGGCCTTGGTGATCACACCGGCGTCGGCGAAGACGGTGATGGTCTTCTGCCAGTCGGCCTCGTCGTTGACGCCCGGGGCCTGCCCCTTCGTGGCGTCGGTGTGCAGCAGCTGCAGCGTCGCGTTGAACTGGTCGGTCAGCACCTTCTCCGACGGCAGCTGCTGGGACGCGCCCTGCATCGCCGCGACCGCGCCGGCCGCGTCCTTCTCAGCGGCGGACCAGGACTCGCTGCTGGCGGCGACCATCCGCTTGACCAGGTCCTGCTTGTTCTTGATGGTGTCGCCGGAGGCCAGCAGGCCGTTGCTGAAGAAGGTGAGGCCGTGCTCGGCGAACTTCAGGTACGAGACCTGCTTGCCGGCCTTCTCCTGCATGGTCGGGCCCTGGTCGGTGGCAAAGCCGAGCAGCGCGTCGGTCTTGCCCGACATGACCGCGGCCATCTTGCCGGCCGGGTCGGTGTTCTGCAGGGTCACGTCGGTGGCGGCCAGACCGTTGGCCTTGAGGAACGCCGGGAACGTCTTGCTGAGCGCGTCGCCGGCCGTGGACGCGATGGTCTTGCCCTTGAGGTCGGCGGGGGAGTTGATGTTCTTCTCGCTGAAGAACTGCACCGACGACGGGGTGGTCTGCAGGAAGACGCCGACGCTCTTGACGTCCATGCCCTGACCGACAGCCGAGAGCAGCGCCGGGGTGTCGGCCCAGCCGAAGTCGGTCTGCCCGGCGGCGGTGGCCTGGATCGTCTTCTGCGATCCCTGGCCGGCCTGGATGGTCAGGTCGATGCCGTGCTTGGCGAAGATCTCCTTCTTCTTGCCGTAGTAGAACGGCGCGTGCTCGCCGTACGGGTACCAGTTGAGGGTCAGGGTGACCTTGTCCAGGCCCTGGGCGTTCTTCTCCTGCTCGTCGGAGGACGAGCCGCAGGCGGTGGTGGCCAGAAGGAGTGCCGGCACGAGCGCGGCGGCGAGAGTACGCAACTTCATCCGAAGGTTCTCCTGTTCACAGCGTTGTGGTGGCAGCGTCGGTGCGGCGGCTGGCGTGCCAGGGCAGAACGAGGTACTCCAGCAGTTCCACGACGACGAAGAGGATCACGCCGAGCAGCGACATGATGATCAGCCCGGCGAAGAGGGTCGGGGTGTCGAGGTTGCCGTTGGCCTGCAGGATCACGTAGCCGAGGCCCTCGTTGGCGCCGACGAACTCACCGACGACCGCGCCGGTGACGGCCATGGTGGCGGCGACCTTCAGGCCGGCGAACAGGTGCGGCAGGGCGGCGGGGAACCGGATCTTCCGGAACGTCTGGGCCGGGCCCGCGCCCATGGTCGCCGACAGTTGCAGCATCTCCGGGTCGATGGACTTCAGGCCGGTGACCGTGGAGATGACGATGGGGAAGAAGGCCATCAGGACCGCGACGACGACCTTGGGCGAGAGCCCGAAGCCGAGCCACACGATGAACAGCGGCGCGATCGCGATCTTGGGGATGACCTGGGCGAACAGCAGCAGTGGGTAGAGGCTCTTCTCGACGGTGGGGGAGTAGACCATGACGACGGCGGAGAGCACGCCGACCACGATGGCGATGGCGAAGCCCAGCACCGTCTCGTAGGTGGTGATCCAGGTGTGGTGGGTGAAGTAGCCCGGCTGGGCGAGGACCACGTCCAGCGTCGTGCCGGGCGAGGGAACCAGGTAGGGCTTGACCAGCTCCGCGGCGGTGACCACCCACCAGACCAGCAGGATGGCCACGAGGACCGCGGCGGGGCGCCACGTGTTACGGGCGAACCGGAGCAGGCCGGCGCCCGCCCCGCCGGGGCGGCGGGTGGCCGACGCGGTGGCGCCGGCGGGAGCGGTGGTGCGCTCCGATTGCTCGATGGTGCTCTGCGCGGCCATGACCCTCCGTTCTCCCTGGCTGGCCGGCGGTTTCGCCGGGTGTCAGCCGCTGGGTAGGCGCGTGCCGTCGGCAGGGCCGGGGACCCCAGTGAGGGCGGGGAAGCGGCCCTGAATGCGCTTTCAGTAAGCGCTTTCAGGGTGCTACGGTAACCACGCCGAAATAATCCGGTCAAGAACTTCCGCAGGGGGAAATCCGATGCAGCCACGGGCGCACGTGACCTTGGAAGACGTGGCCAGAGCCGCCGACGTCTCGCTGGCCACGGCCTCCCGGGCCCTCAACGGCATGCGCGTCACCCCGCAACTGCGCGACCGGGTCCTCGCCGCCGCCGAGAAGCTCGCCTACACGCCCAACGCGCACGCCCGCGCCCTCGCCGGCGCCTCGCACCGCACCGTCGGCGTCATCTGCCACGACGTCACCGACCCCTACTTCGCCGCCGTCGCGGGCGGGGTCATGCGGGTCGCCGGGGCGAACGATCTGCTGGTCATGCTGGCCAGCACCTTCCGCGACCCGGAGCGCGAGATCGCGTACGTGTCGATGCTGCGCGCCGAGCGCGCCCCGGCCATCCTGCTGATCGGCTCCGGCTTCGAGGACGCCCGGTGGGAACGCGCCTTGGAGGCCGAGCTGAAGCCCTACCTGGACGGTGGCGGCCGGGTCGCCGTGGTCAGCCGGCACCGCAGCCTGAAGGTCGACAGCGTCCTGCCCGAGAACCGGGCCGGCGCCGCCGCCATGGCCCGCGCCCTGCTCGACCTCGGCCACCGCCGGTTCGCCGTCCTCTCCGGACCCCGCGCGCTCACCACGGTCGCCGACCGGCTCGGCGGTTTCCGGGAGGAACTGGCCAAGGCCGGCGTGGGCCTCGACCCGGCCGACATCGTCGAGGCGCCCTTCACCCGCGACGGCGGCTACGGCGCCATGACCGAGCTGCTCGCCCGGGGCTCGACGGCCACCTGCGTGTTCGCCCTGACCGACGTCATGGCCATCGGCGCCTGCGCGGCGCTACGCGACCAGGGCCTGTCCGTCCCGAACGACATCTCCGTCGCCGGCTTCGACGACATCCCCATCGTCCGCGACCTCACCCCGCCGCTCACCACGGTGGCGCTGCCGCTGCAGAGCCTCGGCGAGAAGGCCATGGAGCTGGCGCTCACCGAGAACAGCGGGCGCCGCCGCCGGCTCCTGCGGATGGGCGGCGAAGTCGTCCTGCGCGGCAGCACCGCGAAGGTGGGCTCGTGAACGCTCTCGCCGGCCTGACCATCGAGGCGGTCGACACGTACGCCGTCGCGCTGCCCACCGTCCGCTCGTTCGGCGTCTCCGGCGGCTCCGTCGCCGTCGCCGGCACGCCGAGCATCCGCGTGCTCGTCAAGGTCACCGCCGGTGGCGTCACCGGCTGGGGCGAGGCCACCCCCATCCCGGCCTGGACCTACGAGACCGCCGAATCCATCGTCACCACCATCGACCGGTACCTCGCCCCGGCCATCCTCGGCCGACCCGCCTGGGACCTCGACGGCGTCACCACCGCCTTCGACCGCGCCATCAACCGCGGCTTCACCATCGGCTCGCCGCTGGCCAAGAGTGCCGTCGACGTGGCCCTGCACGACCTGCTCGGCCGCGCTCTCGGCGTACCGGTCGGGATGCTCTGGGGGCAGCGCCGCCGGGAGACCATCGAGCTCGGCTGGATCGTCTCCGGGCAGACCGCCGACGAGGTCGCCGAGGCCGTCGCCGAGGGCCGCGACCTGGGCTACCGGGCGTTCAAGGTGAAGGTCGGCCTGCACAGC
Organism: Micromonospora terminaliae; assembly: GCF_009671205.1. Taxonomy (NCBI): domain Bacteria; kingdom Bacillati; phylum Actinomycetota; class Actinomycetes; order Micromonosporales; family Micromonosporaceae; genus Micromonospora; species Micromonospora terminaliae. The sequence goes on from NZ_CP045309.1 coordinate 1,718,398, forward strand.
GAGGCCGAGGACGCCGCCGTGGTGCGGGCCGTCCGCGAGGCCGCGCCGGACGCGGCGCTGTGGGTGGACGCCAACCAGGGCTACACCGTGGACGGCGCGCTGCGGATGGCCCGCCGCCTGACCGACTACGACGTCACCGCGTTCGAGCAGCCGCTGCCCGCCAACGACGTGGCCGGACAGCGCCGGCTGCGGGAGAGCTCACCGATTCCCGTGGCGCTCGACGAGAGCCTGCGTCATCCGAGCGACCTGGCGACGTTCGTGAAGCTCGACGCGGTGGACGTGGCGATCGCCAAGGTGCAGCGCAGCGGCGGGCTGACGCTGTCCCGGCGGCTCTGCGCCCTGGCCGTGGACGCCGGGGTGCGGCTCATGGGCTCCGGGCTCACCGACTCCGACCTGGGGCTGGCCGCCTCGCTGCACCTGTTCGCCGCGTACGGCATCGACACCCCGGTCGACCTGAACGGCCGGCAGTTCCTCACCTCCTCCTACGCCACCGGGGCGACGGTCGAGATCAAGGAAGGTGTCGCACGCGTGCCGGCCGGGCCCGGGCTCGGCGTCGAGGTTGACGAGTCGGTGGTGCGGGAACTCGCCGTGGACGTGCTCGCCCGCTAGGCACCGGCCGGGCGACACCACACCGCCTTGACTTCGAGCGGGCTCCAAGTCCTAGCGTCTCCGCCATGAGTGCTTCCCACCCTGCGCAGCTCACCGGCCCCCGCGTGCGCGTGCTGGTGACGGGCGGGACGAGCGGACTGGGACTCGCCATGGCCACCGCTCTGGCCGAGGCGGGAGCCGCCGTGGCGTTGACCGGTCGGTCTGGTCCCCGCGCACAGGCCGTCGCGGCCGGCCTGCCGGGAGCGATGGGCGTCGAGTTGGATGTACGCGACGAGTCGTCGGTGACCAGGGCTGTCGGCGAGGCGTGGTCACGGCTGGACGGCATCGACATGCTGGTGAACAACGCCGGCATCGGCATGCGCACCGTCAACCCCCGCTTCATGACCGATCCGCGGGGCTTCTGGGAGGTGCCGGTCGACGGCTTCCGCGCCGTGGTGGAGACCAACCTGACCGGCTACTTCCTCCTGGCACGGGAGGTCACGCCGCGGATGCTGGCCGCCGGCGGCGGACGCATCGTCAACATCGCCGTGAGCACGTCGACCATGCACCGGGCCGGGTTCGTGCCCTACGGGCCGTCGCGCGCCGGCAGTGAGGCGTTGTCCCGGATCATGGCCGCCGACCTGCGGGACACCGGCGTCACCGTGAACCTCCTGCTGCCCGGGGGCGCGACCGTCACCGGGATGCTGCCTCCCGATGCCGTGCCCGCGGGCCAGGCGTTCCTGGACCCCGCCGTGATGGGCCCGCCCGTGGTCTGGCTGGCGTCCGACGACGCGTCCGGCGTGCATGACGAGCGCATCGTCGCCGCCGACTTCGCGAACTGGTTGCGGGACCGGACGACGGCGCGGCGGTCCTGACGGGCGTCGGCCGGCGGGGTCCGGGGCCGGCGGGGATCCGCCGGCCGGGGCTCGATTCAGGGCTTCGACCAGAACGGATCCCGGCCGATGAAGCCCAGCAGCCTGGTCTGGGCGTCCGCGTCCTCGGGCACCGCCACCCGCGGGCCGTACTGGCCGGAGGAGCGGATGACCTCCTCCATCTGCTCCATCCCAGGGAGGAGTTGGGCGCAGAACTCCGCGTCCAGCGCGTCGTCCTGGCCGGTGGCCCGGGCCAGATCCCAGGTGTGCATGAATACGTCGGTGGTGTAGAACCGGTCGATCGCGTCCGCCAGCGGCAGGCTGCCGAGGTGCGGGTTGGTGAGCTTCCGGTGCGCCGTCTCCGGATCGTCCAGCACCGCCTGCACGCCATCGACGTGAATCTGCCAGGCGGCGACTGGGTCGTCGTCCACGGACGGCCCCTGGGGCAGGTCGATGCCGGCGCCGGAGGCGAGGAACCCGGGGAACCATTCGGTGAGGTGGCGTACCACGTCGCGGGCGGTCCAACCGGCGACCGGAGCGGGCGCGTCCCACGATCGGGTGCCCCGGACCCGGTCGGTGAACACCCCGGCCACCTGCCGGTGCCGGTCGGCCGGGCGGTCAGACAGCGCCATCGATGATCATCCTCTCGAGCTTCGCGTATCCCTCGTTGACACCGACCTCCATGCCGCTGCGCAGCCACGCGTCGCGGCCTTCAAAGCTGTCGACCAGGGACTGGGTGCGCAGCCGCGTACGGCCGTCGCCCAGGTCCTCGAACCACAACGTCTCCAGCGCGACCCCGTCCGGCTCGCCCTCGAACGTGAAGGTCTGCACGATGCGGTCCGGCCGTACCTCGTGGAAGCAGCCGCGGAACCAGTACTCCGTGCCGTCGTGCACCGAGGCGTATCGCCAGCTGCCGCCGGTGGACGCGTCCCAGTGCTCGATCCGGGTGGCCATGGCATCGGGACCCACCCACCGGGCGAACAACGCCGGATCGGTGTGGGCGCGGAACAGCTGCTCGGGCCGTGCCGCGAAGTCACGACTCATCCGGATGACCGGCAGCCTCGGATCGGCTTCGATCGCGGTCTCCGTGATCCTGTCCATGTTCGTCTCCTTCCATCTGCGCCAGGACGGCGTCGAGGCGGCGGTAGCGCTGTTCGACGCGGCGCCGGTGGCGCTCGATCCAGGTGTCCACCAGGTCGAAGGCCCCGGACTCCAGGCGCACCGGCCGGGGCTGCGGCCCGCTCGGCCGGCTGACCAGCCCGGCGTCCTCGAGTACCCGCAGGTGCTTGTAGACCGCCTGCAGTGTCATCCGGTACGGCTCGGCCAGCTGGCTCACGGTCGCGTCGCTCTCGGAGAGCCGGGCCACCATGTCGCGCCGGGTCGGATCCGCGAGGGCGGCGAAGGCCCGGGACAGCGCATCCGTGGTCATCCACCCACCCTTTCAACCCGATGGTTTAAAAGACGGTAGGCGGCGGGCGGTCCGCCCGTCAACCCTCGGGTTGCCCGCCCGCGACCGGTGGAGTAGGCAGGAGGTTCACCCACGTCGATCTGGGAGGCCGGATGAGACCTCGGGCCCTCGTCACCGCGACCATCGCCCTGGCCACGCTCGTGGCCGGGACCGCCATACCCGCCCAGGCGAAGCCGGCTGGGCCGCCCAAGGAGCCGGTGGCCGTCGGCTACGGCGGAGCCGTGTCCACCGTGGATGCCACCGCCACGGCCGTCGGCCTGGACGTGCTGCGGCGCGGCGGCAACGCGGTCGACGCGGCGGTCGCCGCCGCGGCGACCCTCGGCGTCACCGAACCCTTCTCGGCCGGCATCGGCGGTGGTGGCTTCTTCGTCTACTACGACGCGAAGAGCCGGCGGGTGCACACCATCGACGGCCGCGAGGCCGGACCGGCCTCGATGAGCGAGACCACCTTCATCGACCCGGCCACCGGAGCGCCGTACCGGTTCGACGAAGCCCGGATCAGCGGGCTGTCCGTCGGCGTCCCGGGCACCCTGCTCACCTGGCAGGACGCGCTGGACCGCTGGGGCACCCGGTCGCTCGCGCAGGTGCTGAAGCCCGCCGCGCGGGTCGCCGAGGACGGCTTCCCCGTCGACGAGACCTTCGCCGGTCAGGTCGCCGGGAACCAGGCGGCGTTCGGCCAGTTCAGCTCGACCAGCGCGCTGTACCTGCCCGGCGGGCAGCCGCCGGCGGTCGGCAGCACCTTCCGCAACCCGGACCTCGCCGAGACGTACCGGCTGATCGCCAAGCGGGGCACCGACGTCCTCTACCGCGGCGAGGTCGGTCGCGACGTGGTCGCCACCGTGCAGCACCCGCCGGTGGCGGCGGACCCGGTCGGCTCGTGGCCCTACCCGATCCGCCCGGCCGGCATGACCGCCGCGGACCTCGCCGCGTACCGCACCCGCTTCCCCGAGCCGACCCGGTCGGACTACCGCGGCCTCGAGGTGTACGGCATGGCCACCCCGTCCAGCGGCGGCACGGCCGTGGGCGAGGCGCTCAACATCCTGGAGCAGTTCGACCTGCGGTCCATGACCGCGACCCAGGCGATGCACCGCTACCTGGAGGCCAGCGCCCTGTCGTTCGCCGACCGCAACCGGTACGTCGGCGACCACACTCCGCGGAACGTGCTTCGGGAGCTGCTCAGCGACGCGTACGCCAAGGAGCGGGCCTGCCTGATCGACCCGTCGGCGGCGCTGCCCAAGCCGGTCGCGCCCGGCGTACCCGACGGCACCTACGGCGGCTGCACGGCGGCGGCCGCCGCCGACGTCCGCGACGACCGCACCGGCACCACGAACCTGACCGTGGCCGACCGGTGGGGCAACGTCGTCGAGTACACGCTGACCATCGAGGCGACCGGCGGCAACGGCATGGTCGTGCCCGGCCGGGGATTCCTGCTCAACAACGAGCTGACCGACTTCAACTTCGCGCCCACCCAGGGCACCGCGACCGACCCGAACCTCCCAGGGCGGGGCAAGCGCCCGCGCAGCTCCATGGCACCCACCATCGTGCTGGCCGACGGCCGGCCGTTCCTGGCCGTCGGCTCGCCCGGCGGCGCGACGATCATCACCACCGTCCTGCAGATGCTGGTCAACCGGATCGACCGGGGCATGACGCTGCCGCAGGCCCTCGCCGCGCCTCGGGCGTCCCAGCGCAACGGCGCCAGCACCCAGGCGGAGCCGGCCTTCATCACCGGGTACGCCACCGGCCTCCCGCCGGGCCACACCTTCTCGTCCACCGCGGAGATCGGCGCGGCCACCGGTATCGAGTTCCTGGCGGACGGCCGGCTGGTCGCCGCGGCCGAGCCCGTACGCCGGGGCGGCGGCGCGGCGGCGGTCGTCGGCCGCTGGGGGCGTGACTGAGTACGGGGATCGCGGCGGCGGTTCCGGCCCAGCCGGAGCCGTCGCCGTGCCCCTGGCCGCAGGGCTGTGACCCGAACGCCTCAGCCGGTGTCGGGACCGCCGGGTCGGCTCCGACCACCTCCTGAGGGCACCGGACGGCGGCGCTCGGAGGACGGCGGAGGTCAGCGATGGGCAAGGTAGTGCTGGACGTGTCGATGTCCCTGGACGGGTTCGCGGCCGGACCGAACGTCCGCGAGGCAGAGCCGATGGGGGATGGCGGCGAACGCCTGCACGCATGGATGGCGGAGCAGGGACCACGCGGCGAGATCGATGCGGCGGTGCGCCGAGAAGTGGACGCGGCCGTCGGAGCGACGGTCATCGGGCGACGTACCTTCGATCTCGGCCTCGGGCCGTGGGGCGGCACCCCATGGCCCGGCGTCCCCAGCTTCGTGGTGACCCACCGGGCGAGGCAAAACCTGGTCGGCGACAACGGTGGGACGTTCGCCTTCGACGGGCTGCACGCCGCGGTGCGGCGCGCCAAGCAGGCCGCCGGACACAGGGACGTCCTGGTGCTCGGGGCCGATGTCGCCCGCCAGCTGCTCCGGGCGAACCTGCTCGACGAGGTACGCATCCACCTGATCCCACTCCTGCTGGGTGCGGGAACACCATTGTTCGCCGGCGAGCAGGCCGAGCTGATCCCGGAAGGAAAGCCGGTCACCGGAACCGTGACCCACCTACGCTTCCGGGTCGCACCAGGCCCCGGCCGCCTGTCCTAGGGTCGCAGGCGGCCGAGCCAGTAGTGGATCAGGCGAGTTCGGCGAGTCGCGCCGCGATCCGCTGCTCGGCCAGTTCCTGCGCGAACTCCACCGGGTGGCGGTCGGGCATCGTCTGCACCTCGGTCACGCCGAGCGCCGCGTATTCGGCCACCTCGGCCACGAACGCGTCGACGTCGGCCAGGGGCGGCCGCGTGACCAGCACCGTCTTGTCGATGCTGCCGTAGTCCCGGCCCTCGGCGGCACAGTGTTCCCGCAGCACGTCGAGCTTGCGCGCGACCTCCGCCGGGCTGTTGCCGAACACGTTGCAGGCGTCGGCGTAGCGGGCCACGAGCCGGAGGGTCTTCTTCTCGCCGCCGCCACCGATCATGATCGGGGGGTGCGGCCGGCTGATGGGCGCCGGCACATTCAGCGTCTCGGCCAACTGGTAGTGCCTGCCGTCGAACCGGCCGTTGTTGTCGCTCCACATCTGCAGGCAGATCTGCAACGTCTCCTCGAGCCGCTCGAAGCGCTCGCCGACCGGGATGACCGGCACGCCGAGGCCGCGCTGCTCACGGTCGTACCAGGAGGCGCCGATGCCGAGCCGGGCCCGCCCGCCGGAGAGCACGTCGAGCGTGGTGACGATCTTGGCGAGCAGGCCCGGATAGCGGTACATCACCCCGGTGACGAGGACGCCGAGCGTCATCTGCTCGGTCTTCGCAGCCAGGTAGCCCAGGGTGGTGTAGGCCTCGAGCATCGGCTCCTCGGCCGACGTCGTGAACTCCATCTGGAAGTAGTGGTCCATGACCGTGAGGGCCGAGATCCCGGCCTGCTCCGCGATCCGGGCGGTCTCCGCCAGCGCCCCGGCCATCTCCGAGGGGTCGGCGGGCGTGGAGAAGTTCCAGTAGTGCAGGCCGAGCTTCATCGCCCATCCTTCCGTCCCTGGGACAACTGGCATTACGCCGGGGCCTCCCGGGTCACGCGGTCCGTTCCTGCTCGCGGACGCGACGCCGACTGAGGAGCAGGTAGCCGAGGAACCCGATGGCGAAGGACACCGCCACCCCGAGGTTCGCGTACGCCCAGTCGCCGGTCCTGCCGCCGAGGCCCGTCGCCGACAGCAGGTAGCCCTGCCAGGACAGCCACGAGGCCAAGCTGTTCGTCACCAGTCCCCAGCCGACGGCGGTGCCGGCGACGACGAGTCCGGCCGCCGCCGCGCCGATCGAGCCGTATCGGCCTTCGGGCCGGTAGAGGTCCGCCTCCGTGTACGCCTGCCTGCGCAGCGCGAGGTCCGCGAGGAACACGCCGCACCAGCCGGCGATCGGCACGCCGAGGGTGATGAGGAAGCCCTGGAAGGGACCGATGAAGCTGTTGGCGATCCAGACGACGTAGATGGTGCCGAGGATCATCAGGACACCGTCGATGCTCGCCGCCACCCACCTCGGCACCCGCAGTCCGAGGGTGAGCAGCGCCAGGCCCGACGAGTAGATGTCCAGGACCGCGCCGCCGATGAGGCCGAGGATGGCGACGATCGCGAACGGTACGAGATACCAGGTAGGGACGAGCGCCGTCAGGGCACCGATGGGGTCCGCGGCGATCGCGCTGCTGAGCTGCTCGTCGGAGGCGGCGAGCAGCAGGCCGTAGACCACCAGGACCACGGGCGCCACGCTCGCCCCGAACGTGGTCCAGCCGACGACGCCTCGGCTCGACGCGCCGCGCGGCAGGTAGCGGGCGTAGTCGGCGCCGGAGTTGACCCAGCCGAGGCCGAAGCCGGTCATCGCGAAGATGAGAGTGCCGACGAACGCCTCGACGGACCCGCTCGGCACCGACGACACTGCGGCCCAGGAGACGTGGTCGGCGGTCAGTGCGAGGTAGCCGACGGTCAGGACGGCGGTGGCGGTGGTGATAATGCCCTGCAGGCGTATGATGGCGTCGAAGCCGAGGACCCCGGCGAGCACGACGATCAGGGCCACGACGAGGAACGCGACGACCTTGGTGAGGTTGCCGCTGCCCCAGCCCAGTCGGTCGAAGACGGTCGCCGTGGCGAGCGTGGCGAGGGCGCAGAGCACGGTCTCCCAGCCCACGAGCAGGACGTAGCTGATGGCCGCCGGCAACGCGTTGCCGCGTACGCCGAACGGGGCCCGGCTGAGGATCATCGTGGGCGCCGAGCCGCGCTTGCCGGCCAGCGACACGAAGCCGACGAGCAGGAACGACACGACGGTCCCGAGTACCCCGGCGAACGTCGCCTGCCAGAAGGAGACACCGAAGCCGAGGAAGAAGGAGCCGTAGCTGATACCCAGGACGGCGATGTTGGCGGCGCACCATGGCCAGAACAGGTCGCGGGGTCGGCCTTTGCGTTCCTCCTCCGCGATCACGTTGATGCCGTTGAGCTCGACGGGCAGGCCGGCCGGCCCGTTGGCGCCGGGCTTCGGGCCTTGACTCTCGGTGGGGCGGACCTCTGCGGTCATGGCTTCCTCGCGCAGTGGGCGGGTGCGACCCGGACGGGTCGATGACTGTGGACGGTACGGGCGATGACCAGTGTCCGGCTGGCGGGCCTGGATGAACAAGGGCCAGGGCGAGCACGATCGGCGGGATCCGGGCGCCGGTCCTGGATGCGACCGGATGACCATGAGTCGTGGCCGGCGGGTGAGGACGTTCGTCTAGGCGGAGCCGGCTGATGCAGGTCAATAAATAGACGGACACGTAGATCTTCAGTCGCTAGGGTTTGAGCTCAGTGCGGAACCGTCCGCGTGGAATTGAGGAGCACTGATGTCCAAGTCGTCGGCTGGAGCTTCCATTCGCCCCTTGGTGACCGCAGTCGCAGGCTTGTGACGCCGCTCGTGTAGCGAACTCAGCCCACATCCCGGTCGCCGGGGCGAGGTGACACCTGTCATCGGCCCTTTGCGCTTTCGGCGTCTCCGTTCGCCTTTCCGGGAGCTCTGCTGTGTCCGCTCGTCGTTCCGCGATCCACCGTGTCCTTCTCGTTCTCCAAGGCCTGATCACTTCCCCTGTCGGCAGGAGAGATCGACGGCTGAGGTCAGCTCCGGCTTCAGACCTTGCTGACGAGACCGTCAGCCGCAACGTTCGCCTGCTGGGCTGGTTCAACTTCCTCGGCGACTTCCGCATGTACGGGCCAATCATGGTCATCTATTTTGGGCAGGTCACCGGCTCGTACACAGCCGCCGCAAGCCTGCTGGCGCTGAAAAAGCTGTCCTCCGCGGCGTTCGAAGTCCCCACCGGCGTGCTGTCCGACCGGCTCGGGCGTCGCGGCACGATGATCGCCGGTGCCGTCGTCATGGTGACCGCCCACCTCGGGTACGCCGGAGCTTCCGGCTATGGCCTCCTCCTGGCAGCTGTTGTGCTGGAGGGATTGGCGGCCTCGCTGTGGAGCGGCAACAACGACGCGCTTCTGTACGACACTCTGCTCGGAGCCGACCGGGAGGAGGAGTTCCCCCGGCACTCGGGCCGTGTGAACTCGATGTTCCAGCTCGCGCTCGCAGTGGCGGCGGCCATAGGTGGCGTGATCGCCGGCGCATGGTCGCTGCGTGCGGTGGTCATGCTGTCGGTCGTGCCGCAGGTGCTGTGCGTGCTCGTCGCCTTGCGGGTCCGAGAGCCGCGATTGCACGGCCCGCTGGAATCGAACGTGCTGGTGCATCTCGGTTCGGCCCTGCGCGGCATCCGCCGTAATCCGGTGCTCCGCCGGATGACTTTGGTGTCGGCGCTTCGATACAGCGGTGAAAGCGCGGCTCAGTTGTCACCAGTCTTCGTGGCAGGGCTGTGGCCGCTCTGGGCGCTGGGCGTGTGGCGCACCTTCGGCCATGGCGTGGCCTTCGTCGGCTTCAGCATCAGTGGTTGGATGATCGGCCGAGTGGGCGCGGCCCGTACGCTGCTGTTGGGTGAGTTGTTCGACAACCTGGCGAACTTCGTGGCGCTGGTCAAGCCGACGACATTTTCGCCCGTGCTGCTTGGGTCACCGACCTACGGCATGTCGACAATCGCCCAGCAGACGTTGCTGCAGCGCGAGTTCACCGATCGGGAACGCGCGACGATGGGTTCGCTCGGGTCGCTGCTCGGCAGCGTGCTGTACGCGCTCGTCGCCGTGGGGGCCGGCCTCGTGGCAGACCGTTGGGGCATCGTCGCGGCGTTGCTCGCGATCCAGGCAGTGGTCCTGGCCGCACTTCCGCTCGCCTGGTCGGTGCACGTACACGCTCTCCGCTACAGCGGAAAGGCCATCCGCTGGGGGCGGGCGCCGGCTCAACCGCGGCGGCCTGACCGACCCGGCGAACGTACGCGGTCAGAGCACTAGTGACCCGCGTAGAGGGCGTCGATCTCGGCGGCGCGCCGCCGCTGCACGACCTCACGCCTGATCTTCAGGGTGGGGGTGAGCTCACCGCTGGCCTCGGTGAAGTCGTCGGGCAGGATGCGGAAGGTCTTGATCGCCTCCGCCTTGGAGACCGAGCGGTTCACCCGGTCGACGGCTGCCTGGATCTCGCCGCGCAGGGCGGGGTCGTCGCGCAGTTCCGCCACTGACGCGCGCGGGTGACCGTGAGCGGTTCGCCAGCGGGACCATGCCTGCGGGTCGATGGTGATCAGAGCGGCCGCGTATGGCTTGGCGTCGCCGACGAGCATGCAGTGGCTGACCAGCGGGTCCGCGCGCACCTGGTCCTCCATCGGGGCGGGCACGATGTGCTTGCCGGCGGCGGTCACGAGGATCTCCTTCGTCCGTCCCGTGATGCGCAGGTAGCCGTCGTCGTCGAGGCTGCCGAGGTCGCCGGTGCGGAACCAGCCGTCGTCGGTGAACACCGCGCGGGTGGCGGACGGGTTGTTCCAGTAGCCCTGGAACACGACCTCGCCGCGGGCGAGGATCTCCCCGTCGTCGGCGATCGCCAACTCCACGCCCGGTAGCGGCCGGCCGACCGTGCCGATCCGCATCGCCGACGGCCGGTTCGCCGCCAGCGCCGGGGAGGTCTCGGTCAGCCCGTACCCCTCCAGCGCCGTCAGGCCGGCGCCGCGGAAAAAGTGCCCGAGCCGCTCACCGAGGGGGGCGCCACCGACGATCGCGATGCGGCACCGTCCGCCGAGCGCCGCCCGCAGCTTCCGGTAGACCAGCAGGTCGAAGACCTGCCGTACCAGCCGGAGCAGCGGCCCGGGCCCGGACGGGCGGTCGAGCGACCGGCTGTACCGCACCGCGACGCGGTCCGCGACGGCGAAGAGGCGGCCCTGGTGGTTCGCGATGGCCTTCTGCTGCGCCCGGTTGTACATTCTCTCGAACACGCGCGGCACCGCGAGGACGAACGTGGGCCGGTACCGGCGAAGCTGATCCATCACCCCGCTCATGCTGGCGCTGTGCACCATCGTCGCCCGGGTCTGCACCATCCCCACCTGGATCATCCGGGCGAAGGCGTGCGCCAACGGCAGGAAGAGCACCGTCGACGCCCGCTCGTGGAACAACTCCGGCAGGGCCGCGACCGCGTTGCCGACGTCGAGGCCGATGTTGCGGTGCGTCAGCACGCAGCCCTTCGGCCGGCCCGTCGTCCCGCTGGTGTAGACGATCGTCGCCACGTCCCCGCCCGACACCGCGCCACGCCGGGCCTCCACCTGCCCGTCGTCGACGGCCCGGCCCCGGCTCGCCACCTCGATCAGATCGCCGGCGTCGATCTGCCACACCTGCTTCAGCTCCGGCAGCCTGTCCCGTGCGCCGGTCAGCATCGCGCCGTGATCGGGTGTCTCCACCACGCAGGCCACCGCGCCGGAGTCGGCCAGGATCCAGGCCAGCTGCTCGGCACTCGAGGTGTCGTACACCGGAACGGTCACCGCGCCGATCGTCCACGCCGCATAGTCGACCAGCGTCCACTCGTAGCGGGTGCGGCTCATCAACGCCAACCGGTCTCCGGGCGCGACCCCTGCCGCGATGAGCCCGCGCGCCAACGCCAGCACGTCGTCGCGGAACTGGCGGCAGGTCACCGCACCCGGGCCGCCGACGCCGGACCGCTGGGCGGGCCACGACCTGATGTCCGGGTCCGGGCGCAGAAACTGCACCCTGTCCGGTTTCCGTCGCGCGTTCTCCCAGACCACGTCGGCCAGCCCCGCTGACTCGCGGCCGGTCACCTTCGGCTCCGCCGCGACACTGCCCCGCATGCCCCGTACGCCCCCTGGCTGTAGACCGGCGCTTCCCGGCGCGCGATTGCCCGAGGCGTCGCGGGGCAAACGCGTGACTGGCGCACCGATCGAGGTGACGCGCTCGGAAAGCGCCCGACGCGACTTGGGGCAGGATCTGCTGCAGCATTGGTCAGCGGGATCTTCGCAGTTGAGGGTGTAGTCGGGGTGCGCGGCGATCGCCGGCTAGGGCCTGTCTCAAAGTCCGGCTCATTTGATCTTGTGGCAAGATCGCGGGATGCTACGACTAACCGACTTCATCATCGATTGCCCGGACACGATGAAGCTGGCAGCCTTCTACTCCGGGGTGACGGGGCTCCCGGTCAAAGACGGCAGTAACGAGCACTGGGCCGGCATCAAGTTCGGCGAGATCGAACTGGCCTTCATCCAGGTGGAGGACTACCGCGCCCCGCAGTGGCCCGACAACGAGCACCCCAAGCAGTTCCACCTCGACTTCGAAGTCGACGACATCGAGGCCGAACAGAGCCGCATCCTGGCCCTCGGCGCGACCCTGCAGCAGGACTCCATCGGCCCCGACGGCTACGGCTGGCGCATCTACACCGACCCGATTGGCCACCCCTTCTGCCTCTGCCGCAACAAGGGTGTCACCTGGACCGACCAGGGCCCCATCTGGCCCAAGCGCGACTAGGCAGTGTCTCGAAGTGCGTAGCCACTCGTTGATCACGGTGACGTGAATGGCAGGGCATACACCTTCGGCACCGCGCACGGCGGTTGCCACAACGAGTTCGGTTTCGGAACTCACTCTTCGATCGCGATGCCGACCAGGTGAGGGAGTAGTGGCTCGACGGCATCACACAGCCGGATAACGAATCATCGCCCTACGTCCATCACACAGTTTGGCCAGAGCCTGAATGTTGCCTACAGAACCACCCGGCCGTGCGGGCCACGCCCAGGGCGTCACCCGCGCGCTGCGCTCCTGAGTGCGCAACGCCGACGGTGCCAGTCGCTACGCCGGTTTGGCGGCCTTGGCGCCGCCCCAGAGGGCGCCCGGGTTGGCGCGGCGCGGGTAGAGCTTGAGCATCCGGTCGTACAGCTCCTCCGCGGTCCGGGAGTCGTCCGCGGCGGCGGTGAAACTGCGCAGGTAGGCGGCGGTCTCGGCGAGGATTTTCGGGTCGTCGGACGCGTCCGGCTTCTTGTGACCCGCGACGACCGCTACCGGGTCGAGCGCGGCGAGCCGCTCGGTGGCATGCGCCCACTGCTCGCGCGTCTCCCGCGTCGTCTCGGCCGTGTACTGGTGGGTGTCGTTGTAGACGACGTCGCCGGCGACGATCAGGCGCAGGTCGGGAACCCACAGCGAGGTGGAGTCGGGCGTGTCGGTGAACCCGGTCTCGATCACCTGCAGCAGGTGGCCCTCGAGCTCGAACTGGTGGCCGTCGGCTGGCTCCGGGAAGACGATTTCCGGGATCTGGCCGGGGAACAGCTTTTCCCAGAATCCGTCGCGCCACTGGGGCTCACCCTGGGTGTGCGCTCGCGCCACGGATCCGGCTGTGGCGATCGCCTTCGCGTCCGGGAACGCCGCCAGGAGTTGACCGATGCCGAAGAAGTGGTCACCGTGGCCGTGGGTGATGAAGACGTAGGTCAGGTTGCGGCCGAACGACTTCACCCAGTCCACTAGTTCGGCGTTCTGGTCGATCGACGTGTACGTGTCGACCAGAACCGCGTCGTGTTCGCCGTAGATGAGGGTGGCGCTGTTGGCGACCCACTGCAGATCCTGCGGCCCGTGCGGCAGGTCGCGGGTGACGCCCTGCCGGGTTGCGGTGCGCACGGCGTACGCGAGGTTCGTGTTGTTGGTCATCGGTATCTCCTGGGATGTGTCGCCGGGTCAGGCGCCACTGACGGTGAGCGTGTCCCGCAGGACATCGGCGAGGCGGGTGCCGGCCAGCTCACGACGGATCGCGTCGTCGACGCGGGCATAAACGGGTGTGAGTGCCGGGCGGATGCCGCGGGCGACCGGGCAGGTCTTGCTGGGTTCGTTGCGGTGCAGCGCGAACGCCGCTTCCGCACCGAGTGCCTCGTTGATGTCCCACAGGCTGATGTCTTCCGGAGCCCTGGCCAGACGCCAGCCGGTGCCCGGGCCGCGCTGCGTCTCGATCAGGCCGGACTTGGCCATCTCGCTCATCAGCCGCCGGATCACCACCGGGTTGGTCGCCACGCTCTTCGCGATCTGCTCGGAGGTGGCGAACTTGCCGCCCAGGCGCTCGTTGAGGGTCATCCACGCGAGGGCGTGGGTGGCGATCGTCAGCTTGCTGTTGGCGCTCACGTGAGAACTGTAACCGAACCAGTTACACTTCTCGAGCGCGGGCCCCATGCAGCAAGGCGGCAAACCCGGATCTCCGGTTCTGCCGCCTTGGCGATACGGTGTTGTTCGGTCTGTCAGCAGTGACGCAGCTGACAGATCGCCGCGCCGGCCCCGGTGCTCGCACCGGTCCGGCGTAAGCCTCAGAGCCGGACCTGGCAGATCCTGGTCGTGGGTCTGGGCGCGTTCATCGCGATCTGGGCCGGTCGGGTGGAGCTGGGACGGCTGACCGGGTTCGTATCGTGCACCCGCTGCCGGGCATCTGGGACAGCTTCAAGATTGACACCACGATCACGCCGCCGCCGGGCATGGACGCCTACGCCGCGTTCACGCTGAGGGTCCGGTTGAGCTTCCCCGGTAGCCCGGAGACTTTGATCTTCCCCAGGTTCCCGGAGTCGTTCTGGTTGGTTTCAGGCGGCTGCCAGCGCCGCACAGCGACATCCTTCCAGGCCGCCCACTGGGCAAGCCATCTCAGATGTCACCTATCGGTGCAGCAGACCCACCCCACGACACGCCAACCTAACAAAGCACTACTAGGCCGTGTCCCCGCGCGTGGCCTGCCGGCAGGTGAGGTAGGCGTCGAGTGCGGCGGCGCCGGTGAGCATGGCGCGGCCGCGCGCCGAGAGACGGGATCGCCAGTCGCCCAACATCGACTCGAGGGGTGCGACGCCGCCGGCGGCGCGGACCTGGGCGATCAGCGCGGCGATCTGCTCGAGCCGGTAGCCGCCCCGCCTCAGCTGGTGGGCCAGCCGGGCGTCGCGCACGTCGGCGGCGCCGTAGACCCGGTAGCCGGTCTGCGGGTCGCGGCGCGGCTGGATCACTCCGGCGCGTTCCCACTTGCGGAGGGTGGCCGGGCGGAGCCCGAGCCGTCGCGCCAGGGGGCCGACGAACGTGTCGCCGCGTTCCTGGCGCACCGGCCCGAGGTCACGGAGAGCGGCCTCGACGGCCTGGAGGGTGCGGCGGTCGTCGAGGAGCTGGGCGTGGCTCTCGTCGATGAGCCGCAGCGCGTCCTCGGTGGCGCCGCGGTTGACCGCCCGCATGATCGCCGTGGTGGTCTGGTGGCCGTGCCCGGGCACCAGGGCGAGGAACGCGTCGAGGGCCCGCGCGTGCAGCGGGGTGTAGGTGCGGTAGCCGCTCTCGGTGCGCTCGGCGTCGGGCAGGACGCCGGCCGCCTCGTAGTTCCGGATCGCCTGCGTCGACAACCCGTGCCCGCGTGCCAGGTCGACCGGCCTCAGCCGTACCCCGTGTTGAAGGTTCTGTGCCACCGCTCTGCCTGAGGTTGCGGAAAAGTCTCCACCGACGGTTCAACGATACCGTTTAAGGAATGACTGACCTCGAATACATCGCCCAGGCCGTCGACGCCGCCACCGTCCGCACGCTGCTCCCGCACCGGCCGCGGGTGCTCGCCCTCGGTGAGCCCACCCACGGCGAGGACGTCCTGCTCGACCTGCGTAACGATCTCTTCCGGCAGCTCGTCGAGCAGGACGGCTACCGGACCATCGCCATCGAGAGCGACTGCCTGGCGGGCCTGGTCGTGGACGACCACGTCACCTCGGGCACGGGCACGCTCGACGAGGTGATGGAGCGCGGCTTCAGCCACGGGTTCGGCGCGTCCGCGGCAAACCGGGAGCTGGTGCGCTGGATGCGCGTGTACAACGAGGGCCGGCCCGCGGCGGAGCAGGTGCGCTTTGCCGGTTTCGACGGGCCGCTGGAGATTACCGGCGGCGCGAGCCCCCGCCTGGTCCTCACCGCCCTGCACGGCTGTCTCGCGGCCCGGGTCGACGCCGGCATGCTGCCCTGCACCGCGGAGACGCTGGAGCGGCTGATCGGCCCCGACGACCGGTGGACCGAGTCCGCCGCCATGATGGACCCGTCCCGGTCCGTGGGGCGGACGCCCGGCGCCGAGCGGCTGCGGCTGCTCGCCGACGACCTGGTGGCCCTGCTCGACGGGCAGGCGCCCCACCTGGCGTCCGCGTCGGAGGACTGGCACCGGGCCCGCCTGTACGGGCGCACCGCCACCGGCCTGCTGCGCTACCACTCCTGGATGGCCGACACGTCACCGGCGCGCATCACGCGGCTGCTGGACCTGCGGGCGTCGATGATGGCCGCCAACCTGCTCGCCCTCGCGGAGCGTGGCCCGGTGCTGGCGTACGCCCACAACAGCCACCTCCAGCGGGACAAATCGTCGATGCGGATGGGCGGCGGGCCCCTCGAATGGTGGAGCGCCGGCGCGATCGTCGAGGCGCACCTCGGCCGGGACTACGCCTTCCTCGCCACCGCCCTCGGCACGATCCGCCACCAAGGCGTCGACACCCCGCCGCCGGACACCCTCGAAGGGCTGCTGTACGCGCTGCCGAAGGACCGGCACCTCCTCGACGCCCGCCGTCTGGCCACCGCCCTGGCGGACCGGCCGCCCGCCGCCCGGGTGTCCCCGTGGTTCGGCTACGCCCCACTCGACCCGGCCCACCTGACCCGCGTCGACGGGCTCGCGTTCGTCAAGGACGGCCACGGCAGCTAGGCGCGCGCGGTCAGCGCTCGGGATGGCGGCGGATTCTCGTTCGCGAGTTCGATCTCGCGGACCTCGGCGGCCAGTTCTGCGCCGGATGTCCGCCGCCGCCCGGGCGGCTGGAGCGAGCGTGTCCTATCCCTGTGCTCTACTCCCGCCATGCATGTCGTCGTCACAGGTGCACTCGTTGAGAACGGCGCGGTCCTGCTGGTGCACCGCAGGCCAACCAAGCGGGCCTTCCCAGACGTCTGGGATCTGCCCGGGGGGCAGGTCGAAGCGGGTGAGTCGGAACTGCAGGCCCTCGCGCGTGAGATGCACGAGGAGCTCGGGGTGCACATTGTCGCGGAGTCCGCCTCACGGTTGGGCGTCGTGCACGCCAGCGTCGGTGAGGACGCCGTTCAGGTGGGCGTCTGGCACATCGGAGACTGGGTTGGCTCTCCGACCAACCGTGCACCCGACGAGCATGACGACATCGCTTGGGTCGGGATCAGCGAGCTGGGCGGCCTTCCTCTCGTGGATGGCGTGCTGGCGGCATTGCTTCGTTCTGTGCCCGAGCCTGACCGGCTGTTTCGTCGCAACGAGGCACGGACAGCCGCAGCGCCGAGCGGTCCAGCGAACCATCGCTGGTCATCGGCATGATCGGGCCTTGTCACGGGTTCCTCGTGGCGGTCAGTCGGTCGGCGGCAGATTAGGATGCCGGCGGGTACGGCTGGGTGGTCGTGGCCAGGTGATGGGAGTCGTGGTGACGGCTACGCCGGATGGTGGAGTGGTGCCGGGTTCGTTGGCGGTTTACCCCGGCACGTTCGATCCGTTCACCCCGGGGCACCACGACCTCGTGGCCCGCGCCCGGGTGCTCTTCGACCGGGTCATAGTGTTG
Organism: Micromonospora terminaliae; assembly: GCF_009671205.1. Lineage (NCBI taxonomy): Bacteria > Bacillati > Actinomycetota > Actinomycetes > Micromonosporales > Micromonosporaceae > Micromonospora > Micromonospora terminaliae. The sequence goes on from NZ_CP045309.1 coordinate 1,735,805, forward strand.
CTCGCGGTGAACGCCGACAAGCGACCGACTGCCGAGGCCAGGACCAGGGCCGCGCGCGTGCGCGACGCCATGCCGGTGGCCTGGGGGAACGTCGAGGTGGACACCTGGGCCGGCCTGACCGCCGCCTACTGCCTGCGCCGCGGCGCCACGGTCATCGTCCGCGGCTTGCGTACGGCCGCAGACCTCGGCCACGAGTACCAGCTCGCCGCGATGAACGAGCAGCTCGGCATGCAGACCGTCTGGTTGCCGGCCCGTCCGCAGCTGGCCGCCACATCGTCCACGGTCGCACGGGCCTACCGCTCGGCACAGTCGGCCCGGCCTTCCCCGGCCGGAACATACGACCATGTTTGATCATCGCTGCCCACAGTGTGGTCGACGAGGGTCGGTCAACAAGCAGGAACGCCGCGACGAGCTGTGCTGGGCCTGCAGCGCGGCGGCAGCCTGGGATTCGCTCGACCCGGACGTGCAGTCCGCGATCGATACCGCGATCCGCCGCGGACCGATCCCCGGGCTGATCGCGATGCGCGACGCCACACCGCCGATCCGGCTGCCCCATGCTGCCGATCTGCTCCACTACCGGCTCGGTTCAGGGGTGGGTTTCGAGGCGGTTGACCGGTAGCCGGTCGCGCGCCTCCCGGCCGTTCAGGGCGCCGCGTCGAGCAACTGCTCCACGATGTCGGCCAGCTCGCCGACTGGGCGCTGGCCGTCGAGTTCCCGCGTGGCGCCACGCCGGAGCAACGGCTCCACCTCGCGCACGTAGCGCGCGATCTCGGCGCGCTGCTCGGCTGTCTTCCCGTACGGATTGGTCGACCGCGCCGTGACCCGATCGAGCAGGACGCCCAGTGGTGCACTCAGCAGGACCACGTGGTCAAAACGATCGTAGAAGTGACCCTGGTTCGCCACCGTCCCCGACACGACGACCACGGGCCGGTCCGTGAGCAGAGCCGCCATCCGTGGCTCGTCCCAGTCGCCGTCCGGCAACGTCCAACCGTCACTGTCGGTGTCGATGGTGTCGTAGCCGCGACGGGACAGCTCGGTCAGCAGGGTGGTCTTACCCGCCCCCGACATGCCCGTCACCAGCACTCGTGCCATCCATCGACCCTACGCAGAGGCCCGTACCAGCCTGAGCGTTCGCCTGTGCGTCGACGCCGGGCGGGTGCACGCACCGCATCCCGCAACGGCGAAGGTGGAAACCCGCGACGGCGCCCGCGAGGCTGTCACGAGGACGCCGACCGTCTCCTCTGATCTTGCATTACTTCGGAGGCTGGGCGGATCAAGACCTGTCACGATGGAGGTTGAGCCCTTATGATGGGGATCTTCGCGGCCGGCACCCTGCAATCCGAAGGATGCGACGTAATCGGCGATTCGAATGACACCGACCCCTGCGTTGTTTCAGTGGTGTCGCACAACTGCCCTTTATCGCGATGCCCGAAGCGCAGTTGTTCGGTATTCGGACCAGGATTCCAAGAATTCGTCGTTCGCGTCGCACCGGAACGCCTTCGCTCGCCCGCGTTGCGGGGCGACGTCGCCGTCCCGATGTCCTCCGCCTGCAGCGGAATGCCGGCCATCGTCCCCCCATCCGGGGGATTCAGGATCGAGGACATCCTCGGCGGGCCGTCGATTCCGGCCCGTAGACGACGACGGAGGCAGGTATGCGTCGCCCACGGATTCTCGTCATCGGCGCCGGCTTGGCCGGTACCGCCACGGCTCTCCGGCTTCTCCAGTTCGCCCGCATGCCGCTTGAAATAGTGCTGCTCGAGCGCCGTGCCGAATACCGGTACGCGGGCGTGGCCTACCACCGGGACGGCAATCCGTGGGGCCATGTCTTCAACATCCAGGCGGGCCGCATGTCGGCGTTCCGGGAGGACGTCGATGACTTCGTTCACTGGGCAAACAACGAGGCCGACCGTCGACAGTGGCCGGAGCCGTGGACCGACTTCGAGTTCGTCGAACACGGACCGGCCCCCCGCAGGATCTACCACGACTACCTCGCCGACCGGATGACGGAGGCGCGCCGCGAGGCGTATCCGGACGTCGACCTTGTTGAGGCCGAGGGTGAAGCGATCGATCTCACCGTCAGCGACCACCACGTCGAGGTGACGATCCGGGACGCCAACGGGACTGACGCCGAGCGCACCTCGACGCTGATCACGGATCACGTCGTTCTCGCGACGGGACTGGAACCCAAGTGGCCGGCGTTCGCCGTCGACGTGCTCGCACATGAGGCCTTCATCCAGCATCCGTACTCGACGGAGGGCGTCCACAGACTCCTGACCGTGCCACCGCAGGCGAACGTGGTGATCGTCGGGACGGTGCTCAGCGCGTACGACTCCGCGGCCCTGCTGCTGCGCCAGGGCCACACCGGCACCATCCATCTGGTCTCCAGGTCCGGCACCACACCCCGGGCCTACCCCGAGCATCACCAGCACGGCGTGGTCCAACTACCCGTTCCGGCACGTCTGCTCGAGCCGTACCGGAACCGGGACGACTTCCTCGCCCGGCTCCGCACGGAGTGGGAGGCGGCCTGCGCTACGGTGCGCGCGGACCACCCGGAGATCGACCCGATGGTCGTCTCGGAACGGGTGGCCAAGGCATGGGAACCGCACCTACCGATGATCATCGACCGGATTCCGACGGACGAGCTGCGCCGCCTGCTCGACGACTACAGCACGCGCATCGCCGCATTCCGCGTCGGCGCCGTGCGGTACACGACAGCGATCGTCGAGCAGGTGATGGCCGCGGAGAACGGGCCCGTGGAGATCGTCATCGGCAGGGTCGAGCGGGTGGAACCGGCCGGCTCGGAGCGGCTGGCCGTCACTGTCGCGGCGCCCACCACCACGCGCGTCATCACGGCCGACCTCGTGGTGTGCAACTTCGGCAGGGAGACCGACTACACGCAGGTCGACTCGCCGCTGTGGAAGAACCTCCTGGCCAAAGACCTGGTCACGCCACATCGCCGTACGGGGCGGGGCATCGAGGTCGACGACCGGGGCACACCGCTGAGGCCCGACGGTGAGCCGGTCACCTTGCTCTCCGCCATCGGCGTGATGCGGGAAGGCGACGAGATCGTGCGCAACGGACGCGCCGGCGCTTTCGCCTTCAATCTCGCCGCCATCAAGAATCACTCGATCGTGGTCGCCGCTCACCTTCTCGCACGACTCGAACTGGACAGTGACGACGCCGCGCGCCGCGCCGTGGCCGAGCGCCGTCGTGCGCTCGCCGCCGACGCGTCGACCCGACCGGAGTTGGAGGAGGCCGTCTCCCTCGAAGTCAGGCGTCTGGCGACACGGTCCCGGGACGAGCGCAGGCGCCTCGACGAGCGCCTGGAGGCCCACCTGCTCTCCATGGACAGCCGTCGCGCCAGCCGTCCGGACGGCACACACGGCCGCCTGACCCGAGCCGCGGTGAACCAGGCGGCGGTGGAGCGCCTCACGGACATCTCGGTCACACCGCGTCAGTTGCGCCGACGACTGCGAATAGTCACCGATGAAGATGCGGAGATCTCGTGATCGAACGACGGATCCGAGGCGTCCTGCTCACCCCCGGTACCACGCCGGTGGTGAGCGGACCCTGCAATCGCACCGCACGGCCGGTCGAGGGTTCGATCCTCGTCGTCCCCGCTCTCAGCCCGAGGCTGTACGACGCGATCATGGTCGCCCGCGCCGTCGTCTGCAGCTCGGGCGGATCGACGGCCCACATGCAGTCGATCTGCCGCGCCAAGGGCATCCCGGTTCTGCGCGTCGACCCCACCGACCTCGACATGCTCTCCGGTGAGGTGACGCTCGACCTGCAAACCCAGTCGATCCTCGTCGGCTCGGCCGGCAACCGCGCGGCGGAGCCGACGAGGACGAGTATGCCGTCGCCGGACGATCTCGGCTCGATCTGTGCGGTGATCGCGGACTCCCGGGACATCCGCACCATCAACACCAGCGACCCGGGCGTGACGCGAGTCGAGTCGTTCTTCCTGCGCGAGGAGTTCCTGTGCCTGGCTGCGGCCCTCAGCCCGATCGACGCGCTGCATAGCGGGACGGCCAGTGTCGTCGCCTACGGGCGGGCCATCGCGGACCAACTGGAGACCTACGTCAAGCTGCTCCTGCCGGGCCAGCGGCTCGTCCTGCGGATGCTCGATCTACGTTCCGACGATGCTGCCCGCATCACGGCACGGGCCCCCATACATCCCGAGCCGAACCCCGACATGGGTCTGCACGGCACACGGTGGCTTCTCCGGTCGGCTTCGTACCCCCAGGCGTTGCACGTCATGTTGGAGACCTTGCGGGTGCGCCTCGGCGCCGAGGCGGGCCGCGTGAGCCTCTCCGCCCCGTTCCTCAACGACGCCGAGGAGTTCGAAGAGCTCCGCCCCCATCTCGGGCTGCCGGCCGAGGCGCCCCTGTCGGCGTTCATCGAGACGCCGGCGGCGGTCCATGCGACGTCGGCGATCTGCGCCGCTGGTGCCCATGAACTCTTCATCGGCACCAAGGACCTGGTGCAGTTCTATCTCGCCGCCGACCGCAACAATCACCTGGTGGCCGAGTCCTATCGCACTCGGCACCCTGCCGTGCTCGACGGCCTGGGCAGGGCCATCGAGGACGCGCGGAAGACCCGCACGCCGGCCCGGGTGTTCGCGCTCGGCGCGGACCTCAAGTACTACCTCGAACGGCTGCCCACTCCCACTGGCTACATGATGTGCGTCGGCGAACTCCAGCGACTGCTCCCGACGCCTCTCCAGACTGTCTAGGGTCGCTCCTGCCGATCATGCAGCGGTCGGTCAGCCAACGGTGACCTCACGTACCGGTCAGCCGACGAGCTGGTCGCGGCGCCGCGCGAGGTAGGCCCGCTCCGCCGGGTTGCCGGCGAGATCGATGGCCCGGTCGTACGCCGTCCGCGACTCGCCGCCGCGCCCGGCTCGCCGCAGCAGGTCGGCGCGCGCGGCGTGAAAGGCGTGGTAGCCGTCGAGGACCTCGGCGAGCCGGTCGACCTCGGCGAGCCCGACCCCGGGGCCGTCGACCTCGGCGACCGCGACCGCCCGGTTGAGCCGCACGATCGGCGACGGGTCGAGCAGCAGCAGGCGGCCGTAGAGGGCGACGATCGTGGACCAGTCGGTGTCCCGGGCCGACGGGGCGTCCGTGTGGACCCGGTTGATCGCGGCCAGCAGTTGGTAGCGCCCGGGTGGGTCACCCCCTGCCGCCACCGCCTCGAGCCGCTCGCGAACCAGGGCTCTGCCCTCGGCGAGGAGGGCGGGCTCCCATGCGTGGCGGTCCTGCTCGGCGAGGGTCACCAGCTCCCCCGTGCGGGACACCCGCGCCGGCCGCCGGGCGTCGGTGAGGAGCATCAGGGCGAGCAGGCCGGCCACCTCGCCGTCATCCGGGAGGAGAGTTCGGAGCAGGCGGCCGAGGCGGATCGCCTCGGCGGAGAGCTCGACGCGTACCGGCTCGGCCCCCTCGCTCGCGAGGTAGCCCTCGTTGAAGATGAGATAGACGACCGCGAGCACGCCTGCGAGCCGTTCGCGGATGTCCTCGTCCGAGGGCACCCGGTAGGGGATGTGCGCAGCCTTGATCTTCGCCTTGGCGCGGGTGATCCGCCGCGCCATCGTCGTCTCCTGCACGAGGAAGGCGCGGGCGATCTCGGCCACGGTGAGGCCGCCGAGCTGCCGCAGGGTGAGCGCCACCCGGGCCTCCATCGCCAGCGCGGGGTGGCAGCAGGTGAAGACCAGCCGCAGCCGGTCGTCCTCCACCGGGCCGGTCGGCTCAGGAGGGCTGTCGTCGTAGACCATCCGGGCCTCCTGATGCTTGGCGTCGCGCTGCGACTCGCGACGGAGCCGGTCGATCGCCTTGCGGGTCGCGGTGGTGGCCAGCCAACCGCCGGGATTGGGCGGTACGCCGTCGCGCGGCCACCGCTCCGCAGCCGTCACGAACGCCTCGGCGGCCGCTTCCTCGGCGACGTCGAGGTCGCCGAAACGGCACGCGAGGCCGGCGACCACCTGCGCCCACTCTTCGCGGTGGACGCGGGTGATCGCCTCCTCGACGTTCGGACCAGTCACAGCTCCCGTAGCGCTCAGACGGATCCCCCGGATCGAAAGGGGCGCACCTCGACCGTGCCGTGGCACGCTCTCGACCCCTCCGCGGCAAGGGCCAGGGCCACGTCGAGGTCGGCCGCCTCGATGACCCAGAAGCCGTCCAGGTGCTCCTTCGTCTCCAGGTAGGGCCCGTCGGTGAAGACCGGCTTCCCGCCTCGCCCGTCAACGGTGGTGGCGGTCGTCGGGGCCTCCAGGCCGTCGGCGAAGACGAGGTGCCCGTCCGTCCTGAGCCTTTCGTTGAAGGCGCCGGTGTCGGCGAACGCCCGCAGCATGGCCTCCTGGCTGGGGTGGGCGCCGAACTCGGCGCGCTCGGCCGGCCCGTAGACGGACAGCAGGTACCTGGGCACCGCGCTCAGTTCTTCCCGGAGCCGCTACGCCGGACCTGGCTGGGGCCCGGGAACCGGTGCACCTCCTGCGGCCATTCGAGCGCGGTCGCGAGCCTGCCGGCCCAGTAGCGCGCCGCTTCCTCGTCGGGCACGTCCACGACGACGAGGCCGCCGAGGTGCTCCTTGGTCTCGACGTACGGGCCGTCGCTGAAGGCGAGCTTGCCGTCAACCGCTTCGACACTGCACACCACGTCGGACGGGTCGAGCCCGCCGTTGGTGAAGACCAGGACATCCTTGTCCTGCATCTCCTCGATCACGGCCCGGACGGCCGTGCCCTTCGCGCCCATCTCTTCCGCCGTGTGGACGGGCACCCATTCATCGTTGAAGCTGATCAGGTACTCGGTCATGGTCGTCTCCTCTCGATCCTGGGACGAGGGTCTACCCGACTCGTCGTGTCCGGCGGCGCTGATGGCCGCCGCACACTAGTTCCACGAACGGCAGCGCCGTAATACGACACCATGCGGGAATCTTCTTTTCAAGCAGGCAACCCTGGAGTGGCGACCGAGGGGGAGGAGGGCTGGACGTCACACGGCGCGGTGACCGCCGGGGTGGTCTCCGAGCTCCTGACCTGCCGCGATGTGACGGGCCGCAGTCATGCTCGCCCACGACGTGATCTCGATCAGCGCCGCGTCGTCCGCGCCGGTCGTCCGTACGCCGGCGATGACCGCATCGGTGACCCGGAATGACGCGACGGCGGCGAGCAGGGCGAGGCGGGTAGCCGGGCGGTCACGGGCCGGCAACGTGTCGAGCCGCTCCTGGAGCCACGGCGCCGAGCCGGCATGGGGACCGGGCTCCCGCAGGGCGGCCCGGACGAGGCCGCGTGCCTCCTCCGTGAGCCGCCGCTCGCCGCCCTCGTCGATGGCCCCGGCGGCGCGGGCCAGGGCGTTGGCGACGGCGGGGCGACCCGCCGCCCAGCTCAGGTCGCCGGGCACGGGCGCGGCGGGGAGGAGGTCGTCGGTGTCGAGCCCGGGTAGGGGCGTGGCGGACGCCAACCGCCGCATCACCCGGGCGGCTCCGCGCCGCACCATGTCCCGCGCGAGACCCTGGACCGGCGGCAGGGGCGACTCCTGCAGGAAGACGTTGACCATGCGGTTGATGTAGTGGAAGGTCAGGACCGTGCCGATCAGTTCCGGCGCCTGAGCCGGGGCGAAGGGGGCCGGGCCGGGAGCGTCGGCGGAGGCGACCGCCCAGCCGGCGAGCGCGCGCAGCCGCTGGTCGGTCACCTTCTCGATGCGGCCCGCGGCGATCGCCTCAGGATCCTTACCGCGCACCAGCCCTCGGAGCGTCGTGCCGTGCACCTCGGCGCAGTACGGGCAGTTGTTCGCGAGCGAGACCGCCGCCGCCACCGCCTCCTTCTCCGCCCGGGGGACCAAGCCGGGGACCACCATCACCTCACGCAGGATCGACCAGCTGGCCGCCAGCACGGCCGGCGCGGGGGAGTGCAGGGCGAGGGGAGGGGCGAGCATCCCGAACTCCGCCTCGATCCGCCGGTACACGGTGCCCACGAGACCGGTGGCCGCGGCGAACGGCACCGGACGCACGTACCGGAAATGCGAGCGGCCGGCGCGTCGCGTCGCGCGTGCGAACAGTGTGGTCATGCCGATCCCGTCTGTGCATCAGCCGGTGGGAGGTCGCTGCCGGTGGGAAGCACCGCCGCCACACCGGCTCGTCCGGCGCAGCGGCGGCGCTGCTTCAGGCCATCGCCGCGGGATCCCCGCCGGCGACGGTGCCGACCGTGAGTGCCGGTACCCACCCTCGCTTCCCGGCCTCGGCGTCGAACTCGGTCATGCGGCGAGCCTCGCATCGCCCGCGGAGGCGATCACCTCGTGGGTTGCCGGACGGAACGGATCTCCGCCAGGAGTCCGGGTGGTCGCGTTCCACGGATGCCGAAACGGAGCACAGTGGAGGGTCGGCTACCGCCCGATCCGGTGTGAGAGTGGTGCCGTGACGAAGAACGCCCGCGACCGCTGGCCCGATGCACGAGCCGCCGTGCACCACGCCACCCAACGGTTCACCGCACTGATCAGGTCATGCCCGGCGCCGACACGCGCCATGGCCACCAGGGCATGGACCGTGTCGGACACCACCGCGCACGTGTTGTCCATCGCGTCGCTCTACGTCTCGCTGGTCGACGCCCAGGCCGACCCGCCGCCGGTGCCCGGGCTCGACGCTGCGCTGGCACGAACGACGGTGGACACGGTGTCGTCGCTCAACGTGCTCGTGCTCCGCCATCTGACCGAGCGTGACGCCGAGGTGTTGTGCCGGGACCTGTCCGACGCGGTGGACCACCTGCTCCGGGCCACGGCGCACGCCGATCCGGGCCGCGTGGTCCGCTGGCTCGGAGGAGCGTCGGTCACGATCGCGGGTCTCCTGGCCCATCTGACGAACGAGCTCCTCATCCACGGCTGGGACATCGCCCGGGCGACGGGCCGGCCGTGGCCCATGCCGGAAGCCGATGCCGCGTTGTTCTTCGACCTCTTCTTCCTCGACATGGTGCGCCACGACCACGGTGTCCTCATCGACACCGGCGTGCGCCAGCCCGCGCGTCACATCGCGGTGGCGTTCCAGTCGGCGTACACCGCACCGACGACGACCGTCCTGGCCGACGGCCGCTTGACCGTTGCTCCGCCCGGCACCGCGGCGGACGTCCGCATCACCTATCGTCCGGCGCGTTTCAACCTCATGCTGTTCGGGCGCATCGGAATGCTCTCGGCCGCGTTGCGTCGCGACGTGGTCATCGGTGGTCCCCGGCCGTGGCTGCTGCCCGGATTCCTCCGGGTCGTGCACATGCCGAACGCATAGTCCGCTCCGCTGGATGGCCGGCGGGCGGTGACCTGATTCCCGCCGGCTCCGGGTCCCCTTTTCAGCGGTTGTACGGCATCGTGGGGAACCATCCGTGTCCGAACATCGCGGGCAGCCGGACGTCCCAGTAGACGAAGGTGAAGACGCCCAGGGCGATCAGCAGCGCCCCCGTCACCGCGACGGTACGGCCCGGGTTGCTCGACAGCCAGCCGATGACGCGCCCCCGGCTGAGCACCACGATTAGGCTGAACAGGGCCGCCACGATGACGATGTTGCCGAGGGACTGAAGGATGAAGGCCCCGGCGCCGTACAGCGGGTTGCCGCTGTCGACGGCCCAGTGGAACAGCTTGTTGAACAACGGGTACGGCCTCCCGATGAGGAAGGCGCCGACGAGCGCGCCGAGGGTGACCACGCGGGCGACCGGGCGCCGGGCGAACGGATCGGGCAGCAGGCCGAGTGCGGCGAGCCCGAGATAGACGAAAGCCAGCCCCACCAGGCCGAAGACCACCATCGACTGCCAGAGGCGTACGGGGATGCCGCCGGATGTCGCGGTCGACAGCTGAGCCAGCCGGTCGCCGATGAGCACTCCGACGAACCCGTAGAGCCCGGAGACCGTCACCATGCCGAGGGTCAGCCACCCGACCGGCTTCAGCATGCTGCGCAGGCCGCTGCGGGCGGAGGAGCCGGCACTGGCCTGACTCATCGGGCCGATGGACGCCGCCATCGCGATGTTGCACGCGGTGAACGTGCCGGCTAGGCCGGAGACGAAAGCGAAGGCCAGGCCGGCCACGGTGCCGCCGATGGCAGTGGCCTTGGCGTCGCGGCCGAGCAGGGTGTTGGCGACGTTGTCGCCGATGACGTGGTCGACCAGTTCGAACGACCAGAGGATGGCCAGCAGCACGCCGGCCACCATGCTGCCGACGATGATCCGGCCCCGGTGAACGGGCCTGCTGCTCGGCGGCGTGGTGATTATCTGTCTGCGGTCGTAGAGAGTCATGCGTGTCATTGTCGGGGCGGATCCGACCGCCTGGTTGTCCCGGATTGCTCTTGCTGTTTACCGCACGGCAACCCGTGAGAAACGCGCGCCGTCGCGCGTGTGCAAGGTGGTGTACGACGGCCCGGATTGACTCATAGCGGACAATGCATTTGTGTTATCCCCCGGCCCGTTGCAGCAATGTACGAGATGGGCCGGGGCCGATACGATCCCATCGTTGATTCGGCACCGCCGGGTGCCGTCACAATGGTGCGGAGGGGCTAGTGGCCACGATCGCGAGAAACAACCAGCGCTCTCTCAGCTGGATCAACGGCGCCGGACATCGACTTGTTCTCGGGCTGTTCATGTTCATTGTGCTCGCCCATTGGGCCGAGCACCTGGTGCAGGCCGCGCAGATCTGGATCCTTCACCAGCCACGACCGCAGGCGCGGGGCGTTCTCGGCCAGTTCTACCCGTGGCTGGTCTCGTCCGAGATCCTGCACTACGGATACGCGATCGTCATGCTGATCGGCCTCTTCGCGCTGCGCAACGGGTTCGCCGGCCGCGCCAGGACGTGGTGGACCGTGGCGCTGGTCATCCAGTTCTGGCATCACATCGAGCACCTGCTGCTGCTGATCCAGGCCCAGACTCACCACTTTCTGTTCGGCGCCACGGTGCCGACCAGCATCCTGCAGTACTTCTACCCCCGGGTGGAGCTGCACCTGTTCTACAACACCGTCGTCTTCATCCCGATGGTGGTCGCCATGTACTTCCACCTGCGTCCCAAGGACGCCGAGCGAGAGCTGACCGCCTGCACGTGTGCCCGCGAACTGGTCAGGGTCTGACGGCCATGACCCGATCCACCCGGTGGGGACGGCTCGTCGCGGCGGCCGGAGCGCTCGTCGTCGTCGCGATCGGCGTGCTGATGTTCGCCGGGAGCGGGGACGTCGCCCTCGGGCCGGTCTACCCGGCCGACGGCGCGGCCCTGCGCGAGCCGCCCCACCAGGTGTCGCTCACCTTCGACGCCCCGGTGCGGCCTGAACAGATCCACATCGGGGTCTCTGACGGTCGGGGGAGGCTGGTGCCGTCCGGTGCGCCGGCGGTGGAGGGCACGGCGATCAAGACGCCGGTGACGATCCAGGCCGACGGCGACTACGTTCTGGCCTATCACGTTGTCCTGGCCGGCGGCCGCACCTTCACCGGCACCAACCGTTTCCGGGTGTCCTCGTCGCTCGCGTCCGCGGCGGCACCCGCCGACGCGGCGCAGCCGGCCGCCGGCGGGCACGATCACTTCGGTAGCGACCCGCTCAGCGTCGGCCTCACCGTCGTCGCCGCGGGATCTGTCATCGCTCTGTTGGTCATGCTCATCCACCGGCCTCAGCCCCGCCGGTCCTAGGGCGTGTGTCGAGTTCCCCCAGTTGGCCGCAGCGGCCCCGATGACGGCCGGTCGCCTGGCGAAATCGGCCCGGACGCAACGCCGCATCCGGGCCAATTCGCTTTCCGGGCTGGAGTCTGAATCCATCTGACGGGTTCGACGAGCCGTGGGCAACACCAAAGAAGACACGTCACCGACGCCTTGCCAGGCTCAGGGAGATGGCGAGGCGGCACAGCGCTTCCCAATGTCGGACGAGCGGCCCAGGAGTAGCCCACCGATGAATGCTCTTCGAGTGATTCGCCGCAAGATAATGACACCCAACCGATCCGCCACAAGGATGGATGTCCGCGGATTCCACGTCAAGAGCCCCGAGGCGCGCGCGCTGCTGGAAACCGTCGGTGGCGCCTTCCTTGACGGCTTTGGAATCGCCGCCGAGGCCCGGACACCAGCTGCGGCCAAGATGCCGTTGGCGGCCGTACCCACCCGCTTCCGCGGTTTCGCCCACGAGGGCGCCGCCATGGCCTTCGCCATCCGCGACGGCCTGCGCCCCGGTGGACGCAACGTCGCACGCTTCCTGGCCGGCGCCGGTGCCGACCACATCTACATGGCGTACGTCGGTGTCGGATGGGCCATGGCGCGACTGCCCCGGATCCGGTGGTCGACGCTGCACTCACCCGATCCGCTGCTGCGGTGGCTGGTGCTCGACGGCTACGGGTTCCACCAGGCCTACTTCCGCACCGAGCGCTACGTCTACGACCTGTACGAGGACAGCTCGCTTCCGTGGCGTGACGTGACCGCGCCGGAATACGCGTCACGCGCCATCGACCAGGGCATCGGCCGGGCGCTGTGGTTCATCGGCGGCACCGACGTCGAAGTCGTGGCCGGCCTGGTCGAACGCTATCCGCGCCCTCGGTGGGCCGACCTATACAGCGGGATCGGGCTCGCCGCCACCTATGCCGGCGGCGCCACGAAGGCCGAGCTGACCGCGCTGTGGGATCACGCAAAGGACTACCGGCCGCAGCTGGCCCAGGGCGCCGCCTTCGCAGCCGGCGCCCGTGCCAAGGCCAACCTGGTCTGCCCACACAACGAGGTCGCCACCCGGATCTTCTGCGGCCAGCCGGTGGCGCTGGCGCAGAAGGTCACCGACGAGGCGATGGTGGACCTTCCGAGTGACGGCCCGGTACCGGCGTTCGAGGTCTGGCGCCAACGGATTTCCGAGGCCTTTGTTCGTTCCGGACACTACGCACTAACTGCCACGGAGCAAAAATGACCCGGATCGCTATTGTCGGCATGGCCTGCCGTTACCCCGATGCCAACAGCCCACGCGAGTTGTGGGAGAACGCGGTCGCCGGTCGGCGCGCGTTCCGGCAACTGCCGTCGGAGCGGATGAATCTCGACGACTACTGGTCACCAGACCCGGCCGCGCCCGACCGGTTCTACGCCCGCATGGCCGCGGTCATCGAGGGCTACGAGTTCGACCGGCTGGCCTTCAAGGTCGCGGGCAGCACGTACCGGTCGACCGACCTCACCCACTGGCTCGCTCTGGACGTCGCGGCGCAGGCGCTCGCTGACGCCGGTTTCCCCGGCGGCGTGGGCCTGCCCCGGCAGCGCACGGCCGCCATCGTCGGCAACAGCCTCACCGGCGAGTTCTCGCGGGCCAGTCAGATGCGGCTGCGATGGCCGTTCGTCCGGCGCACGGTCGCCGCCGCGCTGCAGCGGGAGGGCTGGGACGACGACCGGCTCGGCGCGTTCCTCGCGAAGCTGGAGGGGGTCTACAAGGCCCCCTTCGCCGAGGTGGACGAGGACACCCTCGCCGGCGGCCTGTCGAACACGATCGCCGGCCGCATCTGCAACCACTTCGACCTCAACGGCGGCGGCTTCACCGTCGACGGCGCCTGCTCCTCGTCCCTGCTGGCGGTGGCGACCGCCTGCAACAACCTGGTCGACGGCGTGATCGACGTGGCGGTGGCCGGCGGGGTCGACCTGTCGATCGACCCGTTCGAATTGATCGGTTTCGCCAAGACCGGGGCGTTGGCCCGCACCGAGATGAAGGTCTACGACCGCGGCGCGAACGGGTTCTGGCCCGGTGAGGGCTGCGGCATGGTCGTTCTGATGCGCGAGGAGGACGCCCTGCGCAGCAGCCAGCGGGTGATCGCCACCGTGGCCGGCTGGGGCATGTCCTCCGACGGCAAGGGTGGCATGACCCGGCCCGAGTTCAGCGGCTACCAACTGGCGATGCAGCGGGCCTACGAGCGCGCCGGCTTCGGGGTGGAGACGGTGAGCCTGTTCGAGGGCCACGGCACCGGCACCGCGGTCGGCGACGCGACCGAGCTGCGGGCGTTGTCGGAGGCACGGCGGGCCGCTGGGGCCACCGGGACGGCCGTGGTCGGCTCGGTCAAGGCGATGATCGGCCACACCAAGGCCGCCGCCGGCGTGGCCGGTCTGATCAAGGCGGCGATGGCCGTGCACCACCAGGTCCTGCCGCCCGCCCTGGGCTGCAGTGAACCCCACGACCTGCTGACCGCCCCGGACGCGACGCTGCGGGTGCTGCGTCAGGCCGAGCCGTGGCCCGCCACCGGCCCGGTCCGCGCCGGTGTGACCGCCATGGGTTTCGGTGGCATCAACACCCACGTCGTGCTGGAGAACACCAGGCGGCGCAACGGATTCGATGTCCGGACCCGGGCCATCGCCACGGCCATCCAGGACCACGAACTGCTGCTGGTCGACGCGGCTTCGTCCGCCGAACTGTCGGATCGGCTGCGGGAACTGGTCGACTTCGTGCCGACGATCTCGTACGCCCAGCTCGGCGACCTGGCCGCGAGTCTGCACCAGCGGCTGCGTGACCTGCCCTACCGTGCGGCCGTCGTGGCCAGCTCGCCCGGGGACGCCGCAGACCGGCTGCGGACCCTGCTGGAGAAGGTCGAGTCCGGCGAGACGACCAGCTTCAGCGCGGACGGACGGAGCCTGCTCGGGCACTTCGCCAAGCGCGGTCAGATCGGCTTCCTGTTCCCGGGCCAGGGATCCGGTCAGGGAACCAGCGGCGGCGCGATGCGGCGCCGTTTCACCGAAGCGGACGCGGTGTACGCCAAGGCCGCGCTGCCCACCGGCGGCGACACCGTGGCGACCGAGGTCGCCCAGCCGCGGATCGTCACCGGGTCGGTCGCCGGGCTGCGGGTCCTGGCCTCGCTCGGAGTGCACGCCACGGTGGCGGTCGGCCACAGCCTCGGCGAGCTCTCGGCCCTGCACTGGGCCGGGGCCATGGACGAGGACGCGCTGCTGCGCCTCGCCGCCCAGCGGGGTCAGGCCATGAGTGAGCACGGCGCGACCGGCACGATGGCCCGGATCGGCGCTCCGGCGGTGGAGGTCGACCAGATCATCGCCGGTTCGGACGTCGTCATCGCCGCCTACAACAGCCCGCAGCAGACTGTCATCGCCGGGCGGGTCGAGGCCGTCGAGGCGGCCTGTGTCCGGGCCCGGGAGGCCGGATACGACGCCGGCCGGCTGGCGGTGTCGCACGCGTTCCACTCGCCGTTGGTCGCAAAGGCGGCCGAAGTGTTCGGTGCGGCGCTCGACGACCAAGCCTGGGCGCCGCTGACGGGCCGGGTGATGTCGTCCGTGACCGGTGAGCTGCTGCCGGCCGACGCGGACCTCACCGGTCTGCTGCGCAACCAGATCACCGACCCGGTGCTGTTCCAGCAGGCGATCGCCCTGGTGGGCAAGGAGGTCGACCTGTTGATCGAGGTCGGTCCCGGCCGGGTGCTCACGGGTCTGGCCGGGGCGGCCGATCTGCGGGTGGTGGCCCTGGACACCGATGACGAGTCGCTGACCGGCGTGCTGCGGGCGGTCGGGGCGGCGTTCGTGGTCGGCGCTGCCGAGGTCGACTCGAGCCTGTTCCATGGCCGGCTGCTCAAGCCGCTGGAGGTCGGGACCCGGCAGTCGTTCTTCGCCAATCCGTGCGAGGCCGCCCCGGCACTCGACATCGATGTTCCGGCCCAGCCGGCCGGACCGGCGCCGTCGATCCAGGCGCCGGCGGATCCGCCCGCGATCGTCGCCGACGATGCCGGGGCCTCGAGCCTTGAGCTGCTGCGGCGGCTGGCCGCAGACCGGGCTGAGCTGCCACTGGATCTGGTGCGTCCGGACAGCCGGTTGCTCGACGACCTGCACCTGAGCTCCATCACCGTCGGTCAGATCGTCAACCAGGTCGCGACCCAGCTCGGGATTCCGGCCGGGCAGACACCGCCGAACTTCGCCACGTCGACCGTCCGGGAACTTGCCGACGCTTACGAGGCGCTGGCTCGCAACGCGGGGACGGTCGAGGCGGCCGCACCGGTGGCGCCCACCGGCGCGGCGTCCTGGGTCCGACCGTGGTCGGTCGACCTGGACGTCACGCCGATTCCGCCTCGGGCCGCCAGGGACACCGACGGTGAGTGGCAGGTCTTCGCCTCGCCCGGTCACCCGTACGCCCAGGACCTGAGCGCCGCCCTGGCCAGGGCCGGGGTGGGCGCGGGCGTGCTGGTCTGCCTGCCGCCGGACTGTACCGAGCAGGACCTCGAACTGGCCCTGCGCGGGGCCAAGGTGGTCCTGGCCGGACCGTCGAACCGGCGGTTCGTCCTGGTCCAGCACGGCCGGGGTGCGGCGGGGCTGGCCAAGACGCTGCATCTGGAGTCGCCGCAGACCCGGGTCACCGTGGTCCATCTCCCCGACGCCGATCAGGCGGTGGCGCGGGTGACGGCGGAGACCGCCGTGACGGAGTCCTTCACCGAGGTGTTCTACGACGCGGACGGCACTCGCCGGACCCCGACGCTCCGGGTGCTGCCCTTCGAGCCGGCCCGGACCGTCCCGGCCCTCGCGGCGCGGGACGTGCTGCTGGTCACCGGCGGTGGCAAGGGCATCACGGCCGAGTGCGCCCTGGCCATGGCACAGGACAGCGGGGCCAAGCTCGCACTGCTGGGCCGATCCGACCCGGCTCAGGACGCCGAACTGTCGGCCAATCTCCAGCGGATGGCGCAGGCCGGCATCACCGTCGAGTACGCCCGGGCCGATGTCACCGCCGCCGAGTCGGTCAGCCGTGCGGTGGCCGCGCTGACCGCGACGCTCGGCCCGGTCACCGCGGTGCTGCACGGCGCGGGTCGCAACGAACCGGCGTCGCTGGTCACCCTGGAGACGGAAGCCATCGCCCGTACGCTCGCGCCGAAGACCGGCGGGCTGCGCGCCGTGCTGGCCGCCGTAGACCCGCAACAGGTGCGGCTGCTGGTCACCCTGGGCAGCATCATCGGCCGCGCCGGGCTGCCCGGCGAGGCCCACTACGCCACTGCGAACGAATGGCTGGACGACGCCACCTCCGAGTTCGGCCGGCGGAACCCGCACTGTCGCACGATCTGCCTCGAGTGGTCCGTGTGGTCGGGCGTCGGCATGGGCGAACGGCTGGACGTGGTCGAGAAGCTGGACCGCGACGGGGTGAGCGCCATCCCGCCGGAGCAGGGGATCGCCGTGCTTCGTCGACTGCTGGCTGACCCGGACAGCCCGAACACCGTGGTGATCAGCGGCCGGACCCATGGCATCGACACGATGCGCTACGACGAGCCGGAGCTGCCCCTGCTGCGCTTCGTCGACCGCCCACTGGTGCGCTACCACGGGGTCGAGCTCATCTGCGAGGTCGAGCTGAGCGCGGGAACCGACCTCTACCTGGCCGATCACCTGCTCGATGGCAACCAGCTCTTCCCGGCGGTCTTCGGCATGGAGGCCATGGCGCAGGTCGGGGCGGCGGTCACCGGTGCGGCCAACGCTCCGGTCGTCGACAACGCCGAGTTCCTCCGGCCGATCGTCGTGCCGCCGCACGGCAGCACCCGGATCCGGATCGCGGCCGTGGTCACCGGCCCGGACACGGTCGAGGTCGCGCTGCGCAGCGAGGAGACCGGGTTCAACGCCGACCACTTCCGGGCCCGGCTGTGCTTCGCGCCGACGCGTCCGGCGGCTGGAGCACCCGAACAGGTCGAGCCCGGCCTGCCCGCGGTGCCGCTCGACCCGATGACGGACCTCTACGGCCCGGTCCTGTTCCAGGGCCGCCGGTTCCAGCGCCTGCGGACGTACCACCTGGCCGCGGCACGCGACGTGGACGCCAGCGTGGCGGCCGACGCCTCGACCGACTGGTTCGCCAGCTACCTACCGTCCACGCTGCTGCTCGGCGACCCGGGCGTGCGGGACGCCATGATGCATGGCAACCAGGTCTGCGTGCCGGACGCGACGTTGCTGCCGCAGGGGATCGAGCGGATTGTGCCGGCCGGCGCGGCCATGTTCGACGCCGACTCGCTCCGGTTCCGTGCCATCGAACGCTCGCGAGACGGGGACACCTACGTGTACGACATCGCGTTGCGCGATGCGACCGGCACCGTCGTCGAACGCTGGGAAGGCCTGCGGCTGCGTGCCGTACGCAAGCAGGACGGTTCGGGACCCTGGCATCCGGTCCTGCTCGGCTGCTACCTCGAACGGGCGATGCAGGACGTGCTGGGATCCGCGGTCACGGTCGCCGTCGAACCGGCGCCGGCGGGACCGGACCAGTCGACCACCACGATCGCGATCGGCCGGGCCCTGGGTGCGCCGACCAGGGTCCGCTACACCAAGGACGGCCAACCCCGGGTCGCCGGAGGGCGGAACGTGTCGGCCAGTTCGGCGGCCGGTCTCGCCCTGTGCGTCGCGGCCGCGGACTCGATCGGCTGTGCGGTCGTTCCGGTGGCGCGCCGGACGGCGCAGGAGTGGGCCGATCGACTCGGGTCGCACGGGGAGCTGGCACGGCTGGTTGCCCGGGCCGCCGGGGACTCGCTCGACGACGCGGCGACGCGGGTCCAGGCCGCCCTGGAATGCCTGTCCGACGCCCGCGAGTGGCGCCTGGTCACGACCGAACCGGTCGGTTGGGTCGTGCTCGGGTGCGGTGACCGGAGGGTCGCCACCTTGGTCACCCGGGTGTCCGGCGCGCAGAACAAAGTCGCCGTGGCCATTCTCGACGGAGGGCGTGAATAGGCAGTGGAGAAATACTACGAGTACCGCCACACCGTGGGGTTCGAGGAAACCAACATGGTCGGCAACGTCTACTACGTCAACTATCTGCGGTGGCAGGGCCGGTGTCGGGAGATGTTCCTCAAGGACCGGGCACCATCGGTCCTCGAAGATCTCCGGCAGGACCTGAAGCTGTTCACCCTCAAGGTCGACTGCGAATTCTTCGCCGAGCTCGCTGCCTTCGACGAGCTGAGCATCCGCATGCGATTGACCGAGCTGGCACAGACCCAGGTGCAGTTCGGCTTCGACTACGTGCGGCTGGACGGGAGCGGGGAGACGCTCGTCGCCCGCGGCAGTCAACGGGTCGCCTGCATGCGGGGACCCAACACCCGGACGACTCCGGCTCGCGTGCCGGAGGCGTTGGCCAAGGCTCTGCAGCCCTATGCCTAGACGGCCCCCGGAGGCGAATATGGAAAGGCTTCAGCCGGCTCAGGATGTGATCCACGAGAAGGGGGCACTGCGCCGGGTGTTCGGCGCCTTCGCCACCGGCGTCACCGTGGTGACCGTGGGTGGCGAGATCGCGCACGGTATGACCGCCAACTCCTTCACCGCGGTCTCCCTCGACCCGCCGCTTGTCCTGGTCTGCGTCGGGCGGGACGCTCTCATGCACGACGTCCTGGAGCAGGATCCGGCATTCGCGGTGTCGATCCTGGCCGCTGATCAGACCGAGCTGGCGCGGTACTTCGCCGACAAGCGACGGCCGGTCGGCCGGGATCAGTTCAACGCGGTGTCGTGGTCCCCGGGGCCGTACAGCGCCGCTCCCCTCATCGACGGCGCGCTGGCCCATCTCGAATGTGAACTCGAGCAACGGCACGAGGCGGGCGACCACACGATCTACGTCGGTCGGGTGCGATCACTGTGGCGTCGACCCGGCGACGACGCACTGCTGTTCCTCAACGGCCAGTTCCTGCGCACCGACCCGTCGCCGAAGCCGGTGCCGGCCCAGCCGGGAGCAACGGGCACCGCGTAGGACGGACCTCTTCGTCGGAGCGTCCCGCCCTGTTCGCAAAAACTTTGTCGCCTACGGACCGCGCGGACCCGGTTCGGCCATTCCGGTGGCCTGCCGGGCCGCCGGCGTTTTTTCCCCGAACCGTTGAGCACCGCGCGAGAAGACGCGCTGCCGCCCACAATTCACGCTTTCCCCGGCAGGATCTGCTGCCGCCGTCCGGCGTCCGGTGACGCCTTCCCGTCGAGATGAGAGGATCCAATGCGATCGAGCCCAGTCGCGGTGGTCCGCAGACTCGCCCCAGCACTATTCGTCCTCGTCCTGGCCACCACCTTGTTCGTGGTGGCTCAGCGACCCGCGATCTCCGCAGCCGACGAGGCCGCACTGGCGTCGCGGTTCCGGTTCACGGAAATGCCGATCGCGCTGCCGGAAAACCTCCCGCAGAAGTCGGTGCGGGTGGTCAACCCGAGGTATGAGCACATCCGGTCGTGGATCTCGTCAGTCGGCGCCGCCATCTCCGTCAACGACCTGGACGGTCGCGGTGTGGCCAACGACCTGTGCCTCGTCGACACGCGATCCGACGCGGCCATCGTCACCCCGGCCCCGGCCGGCGGCGACAACTACCAGCCATTCGTGCTGAACCCGGCACCCCTGCCGATGAGCGACGTCATCGCGCCGATGGGCTGCGTGCCGGGTGACTACAACGGTGACGGCTGGAACGACCTCCTCGTGTACTACTGGGGGCGTACCCCCGTGGTGTTCCTGCACCGCGGCCAGCAGGGCCCGCTGACCCTGGCCAGCTACCAGCCCACCGAACTGATCGCGCCGTCCACCGGGCCCGGCGGTACGTACCAGGGCAAGCAGTGGAACACCAACGCCGTGGCAGTCGCCGACTTCGACGGCGACGGGCATCCCGACCTCGGGGTGTTCAACTACTTCCCGGAAAGCGGCGTGCTGGATCCCCACGGGCAGCCCAACGTCCAGATGAACCATTCCATGTCCCGGGCCACCAACGCGGGTGGCGCGCACATCCTGCGCTGGACCGGGGCGACCGCCACGTCGGTCTCCTTCGAGGAGGAGCCGGCCATCAACCCGCGCTTCGCCACCGGCTGGACCCTGGGTGCCAGTTCGGCGGACCTGGATGGCGACCTGTTGCCCGAGCTCTACCTGGCCAACGACTTCGGCCAGGACCGGATGTTCCACAACCGGTCCACCCCGGGCGACATCAAGTTCGAACTGGTGGAGGGCGAGCGGGACGCGCTCACGCCCAAGTCCCTCGTCGTCGGACACGACTCGTTCAAGGGCATGTCCATCGAGTTCGGTGACCTGAACGGCAATGGCCAGTTCGACGCCTTCGTCAGCAACATCACCACCCCGTGGGGTCTGGAGGAGAGCAACCTCGTGTGGATCAACACCGAGGGCAGCGCGGCGGGGGCCAAAGCGAAGCTGGAGAAGGGCATCGCGCCGTTCCGCAACGAGGCCGGCGACCTCGACATGGCCTGGACCGGCTGGGGCTGGGACGCCAAGATGGCCGATTTCACCAACAGCGGCCACCTGGCCGTCGTGCAGGCCTGCGGATTCGTCAAGGGCACCATCAACAGGTTCAACTGGCTGCAGGAACTGGCCATGAGCAACGACGTGCTGCTGGAGAACCCGGACATGTGGCCCAAGGCCGAGCCGGGCGACGACATCGCCGGGCACGAACCCATGGCCTTCTGGGTACCCGACGGCAACGGCCGTTACGTGAACCTCAGCGCCAAGCTCGGCCTGGACGTACCGATCCCGACCCGCGGTGTGGCGGTTGCCGACACCGACGGCGACGGCGGGCAGGAGTTCGCCATCGCCCGTCAGTGGGGCGCGCCGGCCTTCTACCGCAACACCAGCCCGGAGCGGGGTGCCTTCCTGGGTCTGCGCCTGCACCGGCCCGCGTCGGCCGGCGCGGCGGGCGGACCGGTCGGTACCCCCGCCTACGGCGCCAAGGTCCTGGTGACCACGGCCGACGGTCACCGGCAGGTCGCCCAGCTCGACGGTGGTGGCGGCCACTCCGGCAAGCGGAGCTTCGACGTGTTCTTCGGCCTGGGTGACCAGGGCTCGCAGCCGGTGTCGGCCGAGATCAGCTGGCGGGACCTTCAAGGGACCGCTCATGTGCAGACGGTTGACCTGGCTGCCGGCTGGCACGACCTGATGCTGACCGACCAGGTCAAGGAGGTAGCAGCGAAATGACGGCGACGGACAGCGTCTCGACTGGTGACGGGCGTGCCCAGAATCACCTTTCCAGCACCATCACCCTCCCGCCGCCGGCCAGGGACGTGCCGGTGCCGCCGGCGCTGAAGGCCGCGGCGGACCGACGAGCCGCCCGGCCACCGCGCGTGGACAGCCGGGACCCGCGTTACCTGGCGCTGCGCAACTTCGCCATCTCGATGAGCATCTTCAACATCCTGGGCTACACGGTTCTCGGGTTCGAGCAGCCCTGGGCCTGGCCCTTCTTCGCCCTGGCCATCGGCCTGGGCCTGGAGATCGTGATCGCGCTGATCGCGGCTTGGGCGACCCGGAGCAGGCCTGCCTTCACCGGACACGGAGCGTGGGGGTTGTTCACCTTCCTCCTACCGGCCTACATCACCACGCTCGCGTGCAACATGCTGCTGTACGCGAACGACCGGTTCTGGCCGATCGCCCTCGCCGTGGTGATCGGTGTGGGCCAGAAGGCGGTGCTCGTCGCGCCGATCAAGGGTCGCTGGCGGCACTTCATGAACCCGTCCAACTTCGGGATCACCATGACCCTCGTGCTGTTCTCCTGGGTCAACATCGCTCCGCCGTACCACTTCACCGAACACGTGCCGGACGTGTTCCGGATCATGATCCCAATCATCCTGCTGACCGCCGGTACGGTGCTGAACGCCGTACTGACCAAGAAGGTGCCGCTGATCCTGGGCTGGGTCGGTACGTTCGTCATCCAGGCCCTGGTGCGGCACTGGGTCTGGGACGTCTCCCTGTGGGCCGCGCTGGTGCCGATGACCGGTGTGGCGTTCCTGCTCTACACCAACTACATGGTGACCGACCCCGGTACCACGCCGAGCAAGCCGCTCCACCAGTTCATGTTCGGCATGAGCGTGGGTCTGGTGTACGGCGTGCTCATGCAGTTCAACATCGTGTACACCCTGTTCTTCGCGACGACCCTCGTCTGCCTGGGCCGGGGCGCGATGTGGTGGCTGAAGTGGTTGCGGGAACGCCGGCGGCCGGCGGTCGCCGCGGCGCCCGCGAGCTGACGGTTGATCATGGGTGTCTCGGGCGTCGACACCGGCGCGGCGGTGGAAGCGACGGACTGCCGGGTGTGGTGCGTCGATCCGACAGATGCCCCCGACTGGTGCGAGGAACTGCTCAGCGAGCCGGAACGGGCCCGGGCCGAGTCGTTCCACACCGTCGTGGCGCGACGACAGTTCGCGGCGGCCACCGCGTTGCTCAAGGTCGCGGTGGCCGGGTGGAGCGGTGGTGATCCCTTCGATGTCGAGCTCCGGCGGGAGTGCCCGGACTGCCGACGGCTGCACGGGCGCCCCGAGGTCGCGGGAGGCGGGCCGCACGTCTCGCTGTCGCACTCCGGCGACCTCGTGGCGGTCGCGCTGTGCGCGCACGGACCCGTCGGGGTGGACGTGGAGCAGGTGAACCCGGACGTCGACGTGGACGGCATGCTGGAATTCGTGTTCGGCGAGTCCGAGCGCCGGGTCTTCAGCGAGATTCCCGACCGGCGGGCCCGGCGCCGGGCGTTCTTCCAGTGCTGGACCCGCAAGGAGTCAGTGCTGAAGGCGACCGGTGACGGGCTGCGGATCCCGATGTCGAACGTGACCCTGGAGGCACCGGACGGACAGGTGCGGCTGACCGGCTTCACCAACCATCCGGAGCTGGTCGGCACGGCACAGATCGTCGATCTGCGAGCCGGACCGGGATACGCCGGGGCGGTCACGGTGTTGTCAGACCGGCCAGTACGGGTCTGGGAGCTGGCCGGGGCGGACGCGTTCGCCGCCGCGGCCGAGCTCGTCCGCGACCGGTCACGCATCGCGGTGCGATAGGGCGACATTGCCTGTGAACCGAGAGACGAGTGCCGGACGCCCAGGCGTCCGGCACTCGCGTTCGTTGCGACGGAACCCGGGCCGTGACCGCCGGCCGCGCAGCGACTGGTCGCCGGTCGGGTGTCGGGGTGCGCGGGCGAACGGCACGGTGGGAGAGGGCCGATCGAGGCCGGCGGTGCCATGGTCAAGGGCAACCGCCTCGGCCCACCGACGCCGATGACAAACGGTGGAGTCCGTGGCGCGCATCGATCTGGGAGCCGATGCCGCGATGACGCAGCCGGATCGTCGCGACCAGCTACGGCGTGCCTGAACCCGTTACCTGACAGGAGATCGACGGATGAGCCCAGTCGACACCAGCCCCCTTCACGACCGGCTCGCGTTTGCCCGACAGGTCAAGGCCGCCTCCAACGGCGAGCTGCTGGCCCTGATGACGTCACCGCGCCGTGCGTCGATCGTGCACGACATCGTCGAGGACCTGCCGGCGGTCTTCCGGGCCGACCGGGCCGGCGACCTCGACGCGGTGGTGCACTGGAAGGTGACCGGGCGGCCCGACGGCGGCACCGACACGCTGGAGCTGGTCATCACGCGGGGAACGCTGACGGCGTCGCTGGAGCCGACCCGCGCGGCCCGTCTGACCCTGACCCTCGGGCCGGTCGACTTCCTGAGGATGGTCACCGGCAACGCCAATCCCAAGATCCTGTTCCTGCGGGGCCGCATGAAGGCCCGCGGCGACCTCGGCCTCACCACCCGATTTCCCAGCCTGTTCGACACGCCCCGGCCGTAAAGGAAGGTACGTGGAAGACTTCGATGGCCTGACCGCCGACCAGGTGATGACCCTGGAGGCGTACGCCGACACCATCATTCCCGGTGAGAAGCGTGATCCGACCGACCGGGCGGTCGCCGGCGCGGTGAGCGGCGGAGGCGCGGTCGCCTCCGGCGCCGTGGAGCTGATGCTCTCACCCGAGGGTGGCCTGGCCGGCACCCTGGACAGCCTGGCGGAGGGGCTCAACGAGCACGCGCGTGACTACGGCGCCCGGCTCGGCCTCGACCTCGATCCCGCCGTGCCGCCATTCGTGGCGCTGGCCTTCACCGACCGGATCACCCTCGCCCAGGAGCTGCTGGCACCCGGTCACCCCGAGCAGGAGCTGTGGGTCGCGCTGGCCATGTTCACCACCATGGCCTGGGACACCGGCGCCCACATGAGTACGACCGACGCCCTGGCGTCGGGCCATCCGGGCCTGACCACGATGGGGTTCATGCCGCCCGAGCCGGACGGCTCGTGGCGCTTTCCCAGGTTTTCCTATGGCCGTGCCCTCGCCGCGACCCATCCGCGGACGACCCCGAGAGGAGATCCGCAGTGACAGCCCACGAACGGACCGATGTCCTGGTCATCGGCAGCGGCTTCGGCGGAGCGATTCCCGCATACCACCTGGCGGCCGGCGGCGCCTCGGTCGTCGTCCTCGAACGGGGCCCGTGGCTGAGCGCCGACGAGTTCGACCATGACTTCAAGTTCGGGTCCTCGTCGACCCGGGCCTTCGAGTTCACCATGGGCGAGGGGATGAACGTCCTGGGCGGCAACTGCGTCGGCGGCGGCAGCGTCGTCTACTTCGCGGCCATGCCCCGCGCCCCGCGATTCGTGTTCGAGCGCCAGGGCAGCCTCGGCCGGCGGATGTGGCCGAAGTCCATCACACGGGAGGCGCTGGATCCCTGGTACGACCGGGTCGCCCAGGCCCTGCCCATCACTCAGAGCACCTGGGACGACGTCACGTACTCCGGCGGCGTCTTCGCCGCCGCCTGCGACCACGCCGGCCGCACGGCCAACCCGGTCGCGGCCGCGATCGACACCGATCTGTGCACCAACTGCAACTGGATGATGTCCGGCTGCAAGTTCGACGCGAAGCGGTCGTTGCTGCTCAACTACCTCCCGGCGGCGGTCGACCACGGCGCGCAGATCCGGCCGCTGCACGAGGTGCAGCGCATCGAGCGGTCCTCCGAGGGCGCCTACCTGGTCCACTACACCGTCGTCGACCCGGTCGACTACCGGGTGCAGGTCGACGTCGGCGTCATCGAGGCGAAGATCGTGGTGGTCGCGGCCGGCGCGGCAGCGACGCCGGTGATCCTGCAACGGTCCGAGGAGACCCTCGGGGCGATGCCGCCCGCGGTCGGGCGCTACTTCTCCGGCAACGGTGAACGGCTCAACACGGCCATCCTCAACGAGGACCGGGTCCGCGACGTTCTGGGCCTGGACCGGGGCGACGGCCTGGCCTACGCGGCCAACCAGATCGGCCGGGGACCGTCAGCCGCCAGCTGGGACCGGCTCGACGGTTCGCTGCCCGAGTTCAGCCGCTACTCCCTGGAGCAGCTGTACTTCCCGCCGGGGTTCGGCACGATCCTCGCGCAGGCGCCCGACGCCGACGGACCGAGCTGGTTCGGACCCGACAAGAAGGAGATCCTGCGGCGCTGGCAGTCGTGGCTGACCATCTTCATCATGTCCGAGGACGACAACGAAGGCGTCTTCGGTCCTCCTCCGGAGACCGGCAACGCCGATCGCATCTCCATGCAGATGCTCAGCCGGGGCAACTTGCGGTACGAACCGACCGCCAACACGCGGCACGGCTGGGCCCTGGCCGACGCGGACATCCGCGACATCATGGAGCGCGACGGCCTGTCCCGGGTGCTGCCCTGGACCAACGAGGTCATCGGGGCGTACACCGTGCATCCGCTGGCATCGTGCCGGATGGGCGACGACCCCGAGACCTCCGCCCTCGACGACACCAACGAGCTGCGGGACCACCCGGGGATCTTCGTGACCGACGGCTCGGCCGTGCCGGGGGCGTTGACGGTCAACCCGGCGTTCACCATTGCCGCGATCGCCGAGCGCGCCGTGCCGAACATCGTCCGGGCCGCCCAGGCCCGTGGCGTCGACGTGCGGTATCGCGGGTCGCTGCCGCCACCGGCGCGGATCAGTCGCAAGGCACCGGTCCCGTTGACCGGCCGTGACGGCCAGCCCGTGACAGTCCCCTCGGTATAGGCGAATCATCAGGAGGAAACGTGTCGAATCAGACGAGCGTCTACGACGACCTGATCGCTGACGGCGACGACATCGAGGCGTTGGTGACCGGGTTGAGCCCGGCTCAGTGGTCCACCGCCACCCCGGCCCCGGGCTGGACCGTCAAGCACCAGATCGCGCACCTGGCATTCGTGTCCCACCTGGCCGCCCTGTCGGCCACCGAGCCGGACGCCTTCGCCGAGCATGTGGCCGACGCCAAGCGTGACTTCCAGGCGGCGGTCGACAAGGCCCTGGCCGCGTACCTGGAGCTGCCCACCGGTGCGCTGGTGGACAGGTGGCGGCAGGAGCGCAACACCGCGGCCAAGGCGCTGGCTGCCGTCGAGCCGACAGCCACCGTTCCCTGGCTGGTCACCCCGTTGCCGCCGTCGGTGCTGGCCGCGGCCGGCATGATGGAGTTGTTCGGCCACGGTCAGGACATCGCCGACGCGCTCGGGCGCACGCGCGAGCTGACCGACCGGATCGGCCACCTGGCCTGGTTCGGCTTCCGTACCCGCGACTTCGGCTACCACGCGCACGGGCTGACCCCGCCGACCGAGGAGTTCCGGGTCGAGCTGACCGGTCCTTCCGGCGTGGTCTGGGAGTTCGGGCCGGCCGACGCGACCCAGCGGGTGACCGGACCCGCCGTGGACTTCGCTCTGCTGGTCAGCCGCCGCCGACACCGCGACGACCTGTCCCTGACCGCGCAGGGCGAGGAAGCCGACCGCTGGCTCGACATCGCTCAGGCCTACCGCGGGCCGGCCGGCGCCGGTCGCCGCCCCGGCCAGTTCGCCAAGCGGTAATCACCCCGGAGTCCGCCTCCGCGAGCGTCCGTGAGGACCTCGCGGAGGCGGACTTCTCTGTGCGCACGGCGCACGCGACCAACGGATCGCAGGAGCGCGAACCCAGCAGGTGCGAGGGGCGTCCTGCGCGGGTCCGCGCCCGCGTCGCTACCTGCCCTGGGACGCCAGCTCTGCGGTCTGGCCCGGCGCGGACTGCCCGGCACGACCCGCGCAGTGAGTTTCCAGGTTGGGGATCGCGTAGAGGATGGGCAGGTCCGTCATCCGCTTCGGCCGCAACGCGATGCCGACCACGCTGGTTGACCTGTCCGTCACCGTGACCGGATCGACGTCACCGAGGAGCAGCGAGCGCCGGGTCCACGGTTCCGGGTCCACGCTGTCGGCCGTTGCCACGGCCCTGACGTACCACTGCCCGGGGGAGACGGCGGGCAGGCAGTAGCGGGCCTTCACGCCGGCTTCCGCCTCGACGACGGTCCAGGACGCTGGTTGACGCTGGATGATCGGGGTGTCGAAGGCGCCGATGTAGACGCGGGCCCTGGCGTACCCCGGCGGTAGGGTGACCGTGCCGGTCACGGTGCCAGACTCGGGCAGTGACCGGTTCTCGGGCTGCGGTGTCGCACGCATGCCCTCGGCCCACATCCGTCGGAACCGGCTGGGCGACGTGCCCACGCTGTCGGTGAAGTGATTCGTGAACGAGCCCAGACTGTTGAAGCCGACCGCCAGGGAAATGTCCGTGACGCTCAGCGTGGTCGTGGCAAGCAGACGTTTGGCCTGGTAGATGCGAACGGCCGAGAGATACCTGCCGGGGGAGACCCGGGTCGCGGCGCGGAACACCCGGGAGAAGTGGAACCGGCTCAGGATTGCGCTCTTCGCGATGTCGTCGAGCGACAACGGCTCGCTGTAGCTCGCCCAGATGCGCGCTATGGCCGACTTGATAGCACTGTTCATGTGGGGCCTCCGTGAGCGGAGCAACACGATCCGTTAGAACTCTGCACCGGGGACCTCGAGAGCCGGTGGGGCCCGGATGGGGCCTCGGTCGAGACCGCCTCGAGGCGGTGTGGAATCGGATGACACCGCCCTGGGCCGGACGTGACCGGCGCCCGCCGGCCGCCTCGAAGCAGACGGTCCACGCCGCGGCGCCGGACTTCATCGAGCTTTGCGCGTTCGCCAGCCGGTTCTCGATCACTTGCGCGTCGCACGCACGTCTCCGTACAGCCAGGCAATCCCGAAGATGTTGCCGGGAGGCCGGATTCGAGATCGTGCTGCCAGCGACCGACACAGAGATCGGAGGCGGAGCCATGCCGCGATGGAACCCAGTTCGCGTCGTCAGGTCCTTATTCCCCAGCGAGCCGGGCCCGAAGCGCCTGTACGTGGTGGCCACGCTCATCAACACATTCGGAAGCGGGCTGCTGATCGGAAGCCTGCCGTTGTACTTCACCCGCGTCGTCGGCCTGTCCGCGGCCCGGGTCGGCCTGGGCCTGACCATCGCGGCCTCGGTCGCGCTGGCGATGGCTCTCCCGCTCGGCGAACTGGCCGACCGGCGCGGCCCAGCCCAGGTGATCAGGGCCCTGCTGCTGGTGGAGGCCGCGGCGATGCTGGCCTTCCTCTTCATCGGCGACTTCGTCACCTTCCTCGTCGCCGCGTCCGTGCACCTGGTGGCGTCGAATGCGCTCGGGACGGTCGAGGGAGCCCTGTTGCGACGGGTGGCCGGCGACGACGCGCCCGCCTTCCGATCCTCGATCTACGCGGTCACGAACCTGGGCCTGTCGGTCGGCCTCATTCCCTCCGGCATCGCGATCCAGCTCGGCACCCCGGCCGCATATCGCGTGCTCATCATCGTCAATCTGCTCAGCTTCGTGGTCACCTGGGCGGTTCTCAGCAGACTGCCGCGTTACAAGCCACTGCCGAAGCCGGCCACCGGGCCGCGCTGGATCGCGGTGCGTGACAAGCCGTACGTCGTGTTCGCGCTTCTGAAGGCCTCGATCCACCCCCAGTTCTATGTACTCACCCTGCTGCTTCCGCTGTGGGTGGTCGACAAGACGAACGCTCCGCGTTGGGCCATCCCGGTGTCCCTGGCGATCAACACGATCATGATCATCCTGCTCCAGGTCCGCCTCGGTGGTCAGGTGCAGACGATCCGGCAGGGCGGGCTCGCGTGGCGGCGGGCCGGACTGGCCTTCCTCCTCAGCTGCTGCGTGCTGGCCTTTGCGGCCGGGCTGCCCAGCTGGGCGGCGCTGGCGGTGGTGATCACGGCCGTCGCCCTGCACAGCTACGGCGAGATCATGCACACGGCCGGCATCTTCTCCATCGCCCTGAACCTGCCTCCGGCCCACGCGCAGGCGCAGTACGACGGCTTCAGCGGGATCTTCGCCGGCACCGGCAACGCGGCGGCTCCGGCCCTGCTCCTCGGGGTGGTCCTGAGCCTCGGCGTGCCTGGCCTGATCGGACTCGGCCTGTTCTTCTTCCTGCCGAGCCTGCTGATGCCGGCCGTGACGCGGTGGGGTGAGCGGACCAGGCCGGCGGTGTCGGAATCCCTCGACCTGCAGGCTGTCGATGCGGTGAAGTGATCCGGGCAAGCCCTGGCCGGCGCTATCCGACCCCGCCGGTCAGGGCCCGAGAACCAAAGCAGGGCCGGCTGGGCCGACGGATCGGCCCAGCCGGCCCTGCCATCGACGAGGTGGGCGCGACAGTCGGCCTGGACGCCGAGGCGTACGAGATCGGCGCCTGCCGCCGACGTTCGAGGCGGGTGGTGCCGGTCGCGTTCCGGCCGCCGCCGATTTCCGCGCTCGTTCGTGATGCCTGGTGACCATCGACCAGCCGGGTGACCAGCGGCTGCCTACGTCAAGCGGCAGCCGGGCCGCCGTGTGTCAGGCGAAAGCGGCTGACGCGAAGCGCGCGCATCGGTCAGGAGACCCCGCGGCCGGGCATGCGGGCGCCGTCCCGGACGGGCCCGTCACCTGTACCTCCGCAGAATGCCCCGGCCTTCAGGCCGGGGAGGATTTCGGGCTCCGTCAGGAGCGGCCCGGCGAAGCCGGGGCGGTTCGAGAACGGAGTCCTCTGACGCGCAACCCGCCTTCTTACACAGGAGGGCAGATCATGCCCGTCAGTCCTATGAGGACGGTGTACAAATGTCGGGCCTACCCGACACCCGAGCAGGCGGCCGTGTTCAGCCGAACGTTCGGGTGTGTGCGCCTTGTCTGGAACCGGACCCTCGCCGAACGCCACGCCGCCCACCACCAGCGGGGCGAGCGGACCTCGTACAGGCGGACCGACGCCGTCCTCACCGGATGGAAGAGGACCGCGGGGTTGGCGTTCCTGTCCGAGGTGTCGTCGGTGCCGCTGCAACAGACCCTGCGGCACCAGCACACCGCGTTCGCGAGCTTCTTCGCCGGTCGCGCCCGGTACCCGCGCTTCAAGAGCCGCAACGCTCGCCAGTCGGCGCATTACACCCGCTCGGCGTTTCGGATGAAGGACGGCGCGCTGCACGTGGCGAAGACGAACGGGCCGTTGCCGTTCGCGTGGTCGTTCGGCGGTGTCGACATCGCCACCCTCAATCCGACCATGGTCGTGATCTCCCGACGACCCGGACGGCCGCTGGTACGTGACGTTCGCGGTCGACACCGACTTGCCCGAACCGCTTGACGCGACCGGGCACGAGATCGGCATCGACCTTGGCGTCAAGGACTTCGCGGTGACCAGCGATGGGCAGCGGATCGCCAACCCCCGGCACCTGGACCGTCGGGCCCGTAACCTTGCTCGCTACCAGCGGCGCATGGCCCGGTGTCAGCGCGGCAGCGCGAACCGGCGCAAGGCCAAGGCGAAGGTCGCCCGCGCGCACCGCAAGGTCCGTAACGCTCGCGTGGACTTCCTGCACCGCACCAGCACCAACCTGGTTCGGGCCGCCGACACGATCGTGATCGAAGACCTCGCGGTCAAGAACATGCTCCGCAACCGCAGCCTCGCGAAAGCGATCTCCGATTGCGGTTGGGGCGAGTTCCGCCGCCAGCTGGAGTACAAGGCCGAGCGTGCTGGCCGCACCCTCGTGGTGATCGACCGCTGGTACCCCAGCTCCAAAACCTGCTCGGCGTGCGGGCATCTGCTCGCCGTTCTGAGTCTTTCCACCCGGCACTGGACGTGCCCCACCTGCCGCACCCGCCATGATCGGGACGTGAACGCGGCGAAGAACATCCTTGCGGCTGGTCGAGCCGTAGCCGAGGGCAACCGCGGTGATGCCTGTGGAGCTGACGTGAGACGGCAAAGGCCCTCCCTTCCGCGGTCGGCCGTGAAACAGGAACCCCCCGCCGTGAGGCGCCCGGCGTAAGCCGGATCGGCCGTAAGGCCGGTGGGAATCCCCCTCCTTCAGGAGGGGGAGGAAGTCAAGCCGTCCTGAGGTTCGGTGCGATGTTCGTGGCGACGATCTCGGCCAGCTCGGGCGTGACCGTGCCGACCGGTTGCGCCGGCATCTCCCGTACCAGGTAGGCATCCTCGTCCCGGCCCGGCACTCGGACGGTCGCGGGGGAGTCCGACAGGACCGTCACCGCCGCTCGTCCGGCGGCGAGCCCGATCTGCGTGTCGTTCCGGCCGGCCAACAGGAAGGCCAGCCACGCGCGGTACCACACGATCAGGTCCGAGAAGGCCCCCGCCGAGCCGCTGAGGCCCCTGCTGGCTGCCAGGGCGGTCACCTTGTCGAGAAGGATCCCCTCCATCCTCGACATGTCGAGGTCGGGGTCCGCGGTCAGCTCCGGGGGAGCGTGCGTGGCCGGCCCGAACTTGCCGAGGAACTCGGTGAACTTCAGCGCCACGTCGTCGTCGACGGGCCACATGGGATTCACCAGAACCGCCGTGACCGAGCGGCTGGACGCCAGCAGCCCCGCGACGCGCAGCGCCAACGGCGAGGCGCTGCAGTGGCCGACGACGTGGACGTGGCCGTGGTCCGCGCCTGAGCCCAGGAACTCGCTCACGCAGGCTGCGGCCAGCTCCGGCAGCGGAACGTACCGGCGGTCCTCGGACAGCACGCCGATGGGATCGATCTGGAAGACGGCGCGGCCCGGAATCCGTTCGCTGAGCATCTCGCTCATGCGCGGGGACATGGACATCGCCTGGAAGTCGGCTACCAGGATCGGATCGGTGTCGCCGGGGCTCAGCCGCCGGAGGATCCGCTCGTCGCCCGAATGCGTCATGCCGCTCCCTCACGTACTAGCGCCGCCGATGCAGCCGGCGGCCTCGCCGTCCGAGGGCTGACCGCCACCCGGGAGTGGTAGCGACGGTCGTCGCCAGCTCATGATCGACTGACTGACCGTCGTCCATGACCATCGTTCGCACGAGTGCGCGCCGGTTCTTGTCCGGTGGTGCTCGATCGGTCCAGCCCACCCAGCGGTGCCGGGGCCGTAGCCGTAGCACAGCGGAAGGTGCCCGAGCGCGCCGCCGTCGTCGATTCTGGCTCTGGCTCTGCCGTGGTCATGAGGCGAAAAAGTATTCGCCCGCCTGGCGCGACGGCTACCGGTACGCGAGGGCGCAGGCTCTCGGCCCACAAGGGAGGACGAGATCGCAATGCCTGATCAGCTCGGTAACCGGGCAGTGGTACTTGGCGGTAGCCTGGCCGGTCTGCTCGCCGCCGACGTGCTGGCCGAGGTCTACCCGGAAGTAGTCGTGGTGGATCGCGACGAGCTGGCCGGAGTGGCGGGTCCCCGGCGCGGTGTCCCGCACGGCCGCCACGCCCACGGTCTGGTCGCCCGCGGCCAGCAGATCCTGGAGAAGCGCTTCCCCGGCCTCATGACGGACATGGAAGCCGCCGGCGTCCGGCCAGGTGACTTCAGCGGCGACATCCGCTGGTATTTCAACGGCATGCTCCTGCGCCCGGCACAGACCGGGCTTCTCTCGGTCCCGTGCACCCGGCCCGTCATCGAGCGGCTGGTGCGCAGCAGGGTGCAGGAGGTCCGCAATGTGCGGTTCCTCGAGCAGTACGACATCGTCGGGCTCGAGACGACCCCCGACGCGGGCCGGGTCACCGGTGTGCGCGTGCAGCCGCGCGACGGGAGTTCGGGCCTGGAGGTCCTGGGCGCCGATCTGGTCGTCGACACCACTGGCCGGGGCTCACGGACGCCGGCGTGGCTGGAGGAGCTCGGCTATTCCCGGCCGGTGGAGGACCGGGTGAAGGTCGACCTGGCCTACACCACGCGCCACTACCGGGTGTCCCGCGATCCGTTCGGCAGCGACATCGCCATCATCGCCGCGGCGACCCCCTCACATCCGCGCGGCGCCTTCTACTACCGGCTCCCCGGCGACGACGGCCGGGTCGAGCTGTCGCTCACCGGCGTGCTCGGCGACCATCCGCCGACGGACCCCGACGGCTTCCTCGAGTTCGTCCGCTCCCTGCCGGTGCCGGAGATCTACGAGTCGGTCCGCGAGGCCGAGCCCATCGACGACCCGGTGATGTTCCGCTTCCCGGCGAGCGTCCGCCGCCGATACGAGCGGCTGTCCCGGTTCCCGGAAGGCCTGCTGGTGATGGGCGACGCGGTGTGCAGCTTCAACCCGGTCTACGCGCAGGGCATGGCGGTTGCCGCCATCGAGTCCCGGGTGCTGGCCGATCAGCTCAGGAAGGCTCCCGTGCCACCGGCGCGTGACTTCTTCCAGGCGATCTCCCGCCAGATCGATTCACCCTGGGACTTCGCCGCGACCGCCGACCTCGGCTACCCCGGGGTGGAGGGCCGCCGGACGGCCAAGGTCCGCATGATCAACGGGTACGTCGCCCGGCTCCAGCGGGCAGCGGTATACGACGAGAGCCTCACCAACGCCCTCATGAGAGTTGCCGGCCTCGTCGACGAACCGACGGCTCTTCTTCGTCCCGGCCGGATTCTCCGGACGTTGCGGCACTCCGGTCGCCGGACGCCGGCGCCGGCACCGCTCGCAGTGGCCCGTGACTAGTTCTGGAGGTGCATGATGCGTTCGTTCCGTATCGAGGTTCCGCAGTCGGATCTCGACGATCTGAAGCAGCGGATCGCCAACACCCGCTGGCCGGACGAGATGCCCGGCGTCGGCTGGGACCGAGGTGTGCCGCTGGGATACCTCAAGGAGCTGGCCGAGTACTGGCGCACCGGTTACGACTGGCGGGCGGCCGAGGCGCGCCTGAACGAGTTCCCGCAGTTCGTTACCGAGATCGACGGCGTGAACGTGCACTTCATGCACATCCGGTCACCGGAGGCCGGCGCGCTACCGCTCATCATGACGCACGGCTGGCCCGGCACCGTGGCGGAGTTCCTGGAGGTCATCGAGCCGTTGACCGACCCGGTACGGCACGGCGGTGACTCGGCCGACGCGTTCCACCTGGTCATCCCGTCCATTCCCGGGTACGCGTTCTCGGGCCCGACCGGCCAGGTCGGCTGGGACACCGGCCGGGTGGCCGGCGCCTGGAAGGAACTGATGCGCCGCCTCGGCTACGACCGGTACGCCGTTCAGGGCGGCGACTGGGGAACGCCGATCTCGCTGCGGCTCGGCTTGGCCGACCCCGAGCACGTCGTGGGCGTCCACCTCAACATGTGCGTGGCGTTCCCACCGCCGGACCCGGCGGCCATGGCCGGCCTGGACCAGCCCGACCTGGACCGGCTGGAGTTCACCGGCCGCTTCATGCAGGACGGAACGGGGTGGCAGCGGATCCAGTCCACGCGTCCGCAGACGCTGTCCTACGCCCTGACGGACTCGCCGGTGGGGCAACTCGCCTGGATCGCTGAGAAGTACAAGGAATGGACCGACTCGGCGAAGGTGCCCGAGGACGCGGTGAGCCGTGACCACATCCTCACCGCAGTCTCGATCTACTGGCTGACGGCGACGGCCGGATCCAGCGCCCAGCTGTACTACGAGTCCAGCCACATGGACGCCGACTTCGTCAGGACCTGGGGTGGACCCTGGCCGCTGGCGATGCCGGTGGGGGTCGCGTCCTTCCCCAAGGACGCGGTACGCCCGGTCCGCCGGTTCGCCGAACAGATCATGCCGACCCTCACCCACTGGTCGGAGTTCGACCGAGGCGGGCATTTCGCGGCACTGGAGCAGCCGGAGCTTCTGGTCGGCGACATCCGGACCTTCTCCCGATCCCTCCCCCGCTGACCGGGGCGCGGCTCAACTCCCGAGCCGCGGCACCCCGCGCCCGTCCGTACCAACGCGTCCTACCCGCTCCACGAAAGCGAGACGATCATGCCGACGAACTCCTCTCCGGCCGCCGCGCCGACCGGGCCCGGCGCCGAACAGGCCGAGATCGCCGCCGTACCCGGGCGGATGGTTGCGGCGTGGGCCGCGCACGACGCCGACGCCTTCGCCGACCTGTTCACCGAGAACGGAACGCTGATCCTTCCCGGCGTGTACAAGAAGGGCCGTGACGAGATCCGGGAGTTCATGGCGACCCAGTACGCCGGGCCCTACAAGGGCACGCGGGTCACCGGCACCCCCATCGACCTCAAGCCGCTCGCGGAGGGCGCCGTGGCGCTGCTGACCACGGGCGGTGTCATCGCGTCCGGCGAGACCGAACTGGCGGACCGGGACGCCATCCGGGCGTCCTGGATCCTGGTCCGGCGCGACGGCCGGTGGCAGCTGGCGGTCTACCAGAACTGTCCGCGCGACTGAGCTGTTCGACCGAACGTGACGGGCGACCGGTGCTCATCAGAGCACCGGTCGCCCGTCGTGTGACCGGGATCGGTCCGCGGGCCGGGCGGCGCTCGCCTTCGACCAGGGCCGGCGGGTGGCCGGCGTCCGCCCCTCGCTGCTGAAGCAGGTCGCCGGCCGCCCCTTGGCGGCCGGCGGTTGTGGTGTCCTGACGCGCACGGCGAGCGGGTCGACGCGCGGCTCCTCCGAACAGGGAGTGGGGCCGTGACCGTCGGCGGGTCACGGCCCCACTCCCGCGGGAACGCGGTGCGGGGGAACGGCTATGGCGTCCTGGTGGTGGCCGACCGCCGAAGGGCTCTGTCGCAGGCCGCGAGGTGGCGGCCCAGGGCATCCTCGAAGCTGGTGGTCGTGGCATCGAACATCAGTTGCCGACGGATGGCCAGTTCTCTGCCGGACAGACCGCCCACCATCTCGGCGGTGGCGGTCAGGGCCGTGGCCAGGTCGTCGGTCACCTCGTCGACGAGGCCGAGGTCGAGACTGTCCTGCGCGTCCAGAGGGGCACCGAACAGAATCGCGCGGCGCAGCCGGTTCCCGCCGGACTGCTGTGCGAGCCGGAAGACCGCCATGCCCGGCCAGGTGGCGTCCCCGTCGACGTGCAGCGACAGCCGGACATCGGGGGTGGCGATGCGGTAGTCCGTCGCCAGCAGGACGTCGAGGGCGAGGCCCCCGCAGTCGCCCGAGGCGACCGCGACGGTCGTGACGCCGAGGCGTTCGAGCCGGCGCAGTGCCCGCTCCCACTTGCTGACCAGCGCCACCTCCAGGCCGTAGGTCCAGTCTTTGCCGGGTGTACCGGTCACCTGCACCGCAAGCATGGTCGTGGACGTGTCCGACTCGGCAGCCGAGCATGCGGCTTCCACCGCGGCGACGGACTCCGTCGTCAGGGGTTTCGAGCCGTCGATGCGAAGGACGACGTCGCCTCGCGTGCCGTTGGCGGCGTAGTGCTCGCCCCGGCCGACGGTTTCCGCGCTCACCACTGGATCAGCGCCGTCTCGATGGTGGAACCAGGACCCATGGTCATCAGCACTCCATAATCGCCCGGTACGGTAACTCTCTCCTGCTGGAGGCGTTCGTACGAGAAAATGAACGATCCGCTTGACACGTTGCCGTAGTCACGGAGGACGCCGGTGGTGTGCCGGACGTCGTGACGGTTCAGTCCAAGATTGACCGCGACCGCGTCGATCACCTTCTTTCCACCGGAATGCACGAGCCAGTGCGCGATATCGCTTCGATGCAGGCCGGTGTTCGCCAGCAGACGATCCGCGACGATTTCCGCGTGAGCGCCGACAACGTATGGGATCTGCGGGTCGAGGAAGAAGCTGAACCGGTTCTGGGTACTGTCCCAGTCGTAGCGCATGGCGTCGATCGCGTCGGGGATGATGCAGCTCGCGAACTTGAGGATGCGGGGACCACCAGGGGCGCCCACGGAGTCGCCGGCGGGACGGCCGACCACGGCCAGCGCAGCGGCGCCGTCGCCGAACAGACTGTTCACGACCGCGGTGCGCATGGTTGAGTCCAGGACGTAGGCGGCGGAACAGGCCTCGGTGCACAACACCACGGCCAGCTCGCCCGGGTTGGCCACGGACCAGCTCGACACCACGTTCAGGGCGTTGAGCCCCGCGTTGCATCCCATCCCCACGATGTCGGTCCGGCTGCAGTGCCGGTCGATGCCCAGCTCACGGATGAGCAGGGCACTGAGCCCCGGCGTGAGGAATCCGGTGGATGTCACGCAGCATAGGTGGCGGATGTCGGCGATCGTCGCGCCGACGTCGTCCAGGCACGCCTGCAGGGCGCGCCTGCCCATGTCCACGGCGAGCCTCTTGTGCCGATCGAGCAGGTCCGCCTGCGTCTCGAGAGCCGGGGTGCCGTCGGGCGCCGGGAGTGGAAGCTCCAGGAAGCGCCGGCGGATCGCGCTGTTGAGGAAGACGGAGCGGATCTTCGGGTCGGAGATCGCGAAGGTGTCCAGCAGGTCCTGCTGTGAGAAGGACGTGGCGGACGAGGCCGTGCCCACCCCGACAATTGTGGAGGCGTAGGGTGTGGGTGGGAGGATGGGAAACTCTGCTGCCAGGGTCCGATCGTATGGACTCTGGGTGTTCGCGATGTCAACGGTCACGCGCAGGTCGTCCTTCCGCATTTCAGCCACCTCGGCGTGCTTGACCGAAGCCGCATTGTGCTCGTTCTACGAGAATGCTGCCGGGGCCGCGGACGCTGCATCTTGGAGGTTGCCGGCGCGTCCGGTGGACCCGCAATCAGCGCAACGAAATGGCGAAGGAACACGACGGCAGCGCGTTCGTAAGATAGCGACAGGACCGTTCCAGGCGAGTCCGAGTAGTTGTCGGGATCGGCCACACCGCGTCGCGCACCGGGACGAGCTGAAACGCCACCTCAAACCGGCGAGGGTCTGCCCGCCGGATCCTGGCTGACGGTCGCCAGCAGGTGTGCCACTCCACCGCGTGCTGGGCGATCTTCGGGGCGAAGCCTGCGGCGGGTGCAACAGGCCGATGATCTGGTCGTGCAGCTGTGGGCCGACCGCACGGGGCAGCAGCGCGGCCGCCAGCTCGTTGCGGCGTACGGCACCAGCGTGGTCAGCGACCTGGACGCGGTCCGGTGGCTCGAGCGTGGCGCCGTGACCGGGGGCATGCGCTACGGAGTCACGTAACGGTCACCGGGCCGCGTCGGCGGCGCTGCTCAGAGGCGGTAGTTGGTCTGGCTGAACGGGTCGCCCTTGGCGTGAGCGAACGCCTTGCTCGGGGTCACCTCGAAGACCACGATGTCCGTGTCGGGCATGTCGGAGACGACGGCGCCGTCCTTGATCTCGAGCTCCCATCGGCCGTCCCAGCGACCGCGGTAGAGCTCAGCGAGCTTCCGCAACAGAGCGTCGTCGGTGACCGGCGCGACGGTCCCCTCGACGGCCACGTCCAGCCCTCGCTCCCAGGCGGTGTCACCGGCGAGCACGAGCACGTGGGGATTGGCCTGGATGTTGGCGTACTTCACCTCGGTGCTGCCGGTGTGGAAGTAGACCTTGCTGTCATGGAACACCGGCACCATCGGCGTCGCGTGCGGACGGCCGTCCGGTCGCACGGTCACCACCCAGGCGAGCTCGGCAACGGCCAGCCTCGCCTCGGCCTCGGTCCACGGGACGGCCTGGCCGGCCTCGTCGCTGTAGCGCCGGTCGATGCGTTCGCTCGTCGGCCTCATCAACCCTCCGCAAGTGATCGCCGTACGACGGTGGTTGAGAGACGTTAACACGATCGATGGGACAGCACCGTCGGCGTCGATGGCTGACACGCCGGACCCGGCCCGCCGGTCGGCCGGTTCGCTGGACCGGGGCGTCGCCGATCGCCGGCTCAGTCGTCGATCGCCTGGTAGACGGCCGTCCACATGTCGTTCCACAGCGGCAGCGTCTGATCACCCATGTGTGCCCGCTGCATGATGACGACCGACGCCATGTCCTCAGCGGGATCGTTGTACCAGGCGGTGCCATAGAAGCCGGACCATCCGTAGCTGCCGACCGATGGGCCCAGGCGCGTGCGCCGGGTGATGACCGCCATCCCGAGACCCCAGCCGAAATTGTCGAAGTACCCGGGCCGGAATCCCGAGACGGCCTTCTGCGCGGGGGTCAGATGGTCGGTTGCCATCAGGCTCACCGACGACCGCGAGAGCACCCGCTCGCCGTGGTAGGTGCCGCCGGCGAGCAGGGCCGAGGCGAAGGCGAGGTAGTCGTCGGCGGTCGAGACGAGCCCACCGCCCGCGCCCTCGAACGTCGGGGGCCGGCTGAATCGTCCGTCGGGGGAGTCCTCGACGATGGCCTCGCCGGCGGGGCCGTTGTCCCGTTCGTACGCCGTCGCGAGCCGGCCGAGGCTTCCGCCTTCCACGCTGAACCCGGTGTCCTTCATCCCCAGCGGTTCGCAGATCCGCTCGCGCACGGCCTCCCCGAGAGACCTGCCGGTGGCCCGGGCGATGAGCGCACCTGTCGCGTCGGCGGCGGTGTCGTACATCCAGCGCTCACCCGGCTGATGGACCAGGGGTAGCGCGCCCAGGTCACGCAACCACGAGTCCAGGTCGGGCCTGGCGACAGCCTCCAGCGCGTCGGCGATCGGAACCGTTCCCGGTGCGGCGATCACCGTGCCGGTGCCGAGTGTGAAGGTCAGCAGATCCCGCAGCGTGATCGGGCGGCTAGCCGGGACCGTGTCGTGCAGCGGCCCGTCCGGATCGGCGAGCACCCTCATGTCCGCCAGCTCCGGCAGCAGGTCGTCCACCGGGTCGTCCAGACGCAGCAAGCACTCCTCGACCAGCGTCATCGCGCACGCCGCGACGACCGGCTTCGTCATCGATCCCATCCGCACGATCGTGTCGCCCGCCATCGGGATCGCCGCCCCCGCGCCCTGGAACGCCAGGGTTCCCGTGGCTTCGACATGCACCTCGCCATGGCGGGCGAGGGCCACCAGCGCGCCAGGAACGAAACCGGAGTCGACGAGACGCTCGAGCAGGCGCCGCACCCGAACCAGCCGCTTCGCCGAAAACCCGCCAGCCGACACCCGCCGCCCCCTCAGCTCGCTCATTCGAAGACTCGGCTCGCCCGTTCGAGCGCGCGGTCCGCCTCGGCGACGAGGCCAGAGCAGCTATCGATGGTAGCCGTTGCGGCGAGGTTTTTCCGTGCGCGCGGATCGGTTCGTGGGCGCCTGCGGTCGTCCCGGCCCGGCCGACGGCGGCAGGGATGCACCCGCGCAGACCGACGGGCGCGACCGAACCGGCAGCGCCGCGTCGGTGCCGCGGCGCTGCCGGTTCATCGGGGCCTGCTCGCGTCGTTGTTCCACCCGTGAGTTATCGGGACAGCTCTGGTATCACCTTGTTGGTGAAGAGGTCGATGCTCGTCCGGTCGTAGGCCGCGTCGATGAATCGGGCGATCACGTAGCCGACGCCCATCCGGCCGGCCTCGGTGAGCTGCTCCACGATCTGTTCCGGCGTGCCGATCAGGCCCTCTGTCCAGTAGCCCAGGAGCGGCTCGAGCCTCTCGGGCGGCAGGAGCGGCTCGTAGTGGGCCCGGACCCAGGCCACCCGGTCGGCGACATCCTTCTCGGTCTCACCGATGGCCACGTTGAGCAGGACCGACCGGGTGATCGCGTCGAAGTCGGTGCCCACATCCCTGCAGTGCGCGGCCAGGACCCGGGACTTGTGTTCGAACCCGTCCAGTGACGCCCCGAAGTTGGTGTACTGCGCGTACTTCGCCGCGGTCCGCAGGGTCTTCTTCTCGCCGGAGCCCCCGATCCACAGCGGGATCCCGCCGTCCTGCAAGGGCAGCGGCCGGCTGATCGCGCCGTCGACCTGGTAGTGCTTGCCCATCAGGGTGGCCGACCCGGTCGTCCACATCTGTCGCATGATCTGGACGCCCTCGTCGAGCATGCCCAGCCGGTCGCTGACGCTGGGGAAGCCGTAGCCGTAGCTGCGCCATTCGTGCTCGTACCAGCCGGCGCCGATGCCCACCTCCAGCCGGCCGCCGGACATGACGTCGATGCAGGCCGCCATCTTGGCCAGGTAAGCCGGATTGCGGTAGCCCATGCACGTGCAGAGCTGCCCCAGCCGCACCCGTGAGGTGCACGCGGCGAAGGCCGCCATCATCGACCATGCCTCGAACGTCGGCTCATCGGATGGCGGATCGGTGATGAAGTGGTCGAAGACCCAGATCGACTCGAACGGCCCGGCGTCGGCGTCCTGGGCGAGATCACGTATCACGTCCCACTGCTTGGTGACCGGTACGCCCCGGAGCTCGAAATCACCGCCTTGAGGGATGAACATACCGAACCGCATGTCTTGCAGCTTGTTCGTCACGAGGCACGTCCTCTTCTCGCGTCGCGCCGGATCGCCGTGCACGAAGCTGTCGTTGTCCTGAGCGAGGAAGACCCGGCCGCGGTGTCCGGACCGGGCGTCATGCCAGGCCCGGTGAAGCATCCGGGGACGAGCTGAAGGCGCGGGCGATCTCGACGAATTCCGCGGCCATGGAGACGATGGTGTCCTCGCGGAAGAGGTTCCGCTTGTAGGCGACGGCGCCGATGGCATCGCCCGACGGGTCCATGTTCACGTCCCACAGCGCGCCGTCCGGGATCGCGGACGCCAGCTTCTGCGGCTTCAGCAGCCGGGTGATCTGCACGAATCTCAGGTCACCGGGCGCGTCCACGACCGGGTTCGTGGGCACGCTCTGGAACACCGTCGCGGCCGCGTTGTCGGCCATTGCCGGGGCCATCAGCTCCGGCGCCTCGGCGAAGATCTGAATGGTCGGGATGTCGTGGGCGAAGGCCTCGAGACACGTGCGCCGGGTTCGCTTGAGCACATCCCCGTATGACATGCATCCGGTGAGGTCCGTGCGCAGCGGTACGAAGTTGTAGAGCGAACCGACGGTCTCGTCGAAGAGCCCGCCGGCGCGGCCCGGCGTGAACGTCGCGGTCACCACATCCTTGGCGCCGGTCAGCCGATGCATGAGCAGCTGGTAGACCGCGGCGACGGCGATGAAGCGGGTGGCTCGGTTCGCCCTGGCCACGCGGTCCATGGCCGTCATCACGTCACGCGGGATCAGAAAGCGGTGCCGGGCTGTCGACTCAGCGAGGCCCATCGAGCGCGGCATGTCCGTCGGGACCGCCGTGAACTGGGCGCCGTCCAGCCGGCGGCGCCAGTACTCGCGCGCTGTGGCCGACTCGGCAGCCGTACGCTCCCAGGTGCCGTACTCGCGGTACTGCCGGGTCGTCGGCAGGTCCGGAACGCGATGTCCGGTCCGGGCGGCGTAGCGGTTGGCCAGGTCCCGAATGATCACGTCCAGGGACTGTCCGTCGACGCTGATGTGATGTGCCATCAGGACCAGCACCGCGTCCCGGTCATCGAACCTGGCCAGTACGGCGCGCAGGAACGGCGACTCGTACGCGCTCATCGTCCCGGTCTCGACTTCGTGGATCAGCGCCTCGGCCGCATCCGCGCGGGCGTCCTCGGGAACGGCCGGGAAGTCCCGGACCTCGAGCCGGACCGGGCTCGGCGGCAGGATCTCCTGGTACCGGTCGTCGGGCGGCCCGGCGACGCGCGTCCGGAGTGCCTCGTGCCGGGTCACGACGTCGAGGAGGGCGTCGCGCAGTACCTCACTGTCGACCGGCCCACCGGTGACGCGCCACGCGGTGACCGCGTGGTTGCGGCAGCCGAACGGACCGTCGTCGCCACCCCCGTCGAAGAGGCTGTTGAACGTCTGGTTCAGCGACAAGGGGGCCACTGCGGCCCGGCCCTCGGCGTCGGTTGTGGTCACGCCTGCCTCCTGCTGGTCGCGGTGTGCTGCTGAGGGGGAGTCCGGTCCGGATCGGCCCCGAGATGCTGATCCAGTTCGGCGACGGTCGGGAAGTCGAACAACTGGTCGATCGACAGCTCCGACCCGAGCGCCTTGTTGATCAGGTTGACCAGCCGCACGCCGTTGAGGGACTGGCCGCCGAGGTCGAAGAAGCTGTCGTCCAATCCCACCCTGGTCACGCCGAGGGCCTCCGCGAACAGCGTGCAGAGCGTCTCCTGCCGGGGCGTGCCGGGCGCCCGGTAGGCCGACGGATTGGCGAATACTGGTTCGGGCAGCTCCCCGGACGGCGCATGCGCGGCGAGCTGTTCCCGGGCGGAGCTGGAACCCATGCCTTTTCCCCATTCGCGAGCCCGGAACTGAAGGTCCTTTTGCAGGTCCCAACGTGGCAGGCGGCCCCACCAGGTGCACCTCACGGATTGCCCTCGCCTCGGTCGTCGGGCGGGTGCCGCGGGCCGCGGGGCAAGCCCAGAGGTGCCGTGCGGGAGAGGACCGAGCGACCCTCGGCATCTAGGCAATCGTGGTTGCCGGCCGTTCCCGTCCCCTCCGAGGAGGAGTGGAAATGACGCAGCAAGAAGCCCTGGAGACCTCCGGTACCGCTCGATGGTCCGGCGTCGTCGGGGAGGAGCGCCCACACGGCGATACGGAGGTCCTGGTCGAGCGCCTCTTCGCCGAGATGCTCGATGTTCCTGGCTTGCCGCGCACGGCCTCCGTGTTCGATCTCGGACTGGACTCGGTGTGGGTGACAGTCGCCTGCGCCCGCCTGGAGCAGATGACCGGGGTGCGGGTCAGGTTCACCCAGATCTTCCGGACTCCCACCGTCGCTGAGCTCGCGGCATGGATCGATGCCAACCGCGACAAGGCGAGCAACGACGCGGGCGTACCCGCCGAGCCGTCGGCCGGCGAAGGCGACGAGCTCGTGGCGATCAGTCCGATCCAGGCGGAGTCGGTGCCGCAGGAGATCGTGGTGGAGATCGCCTGGTGGTTCGACAGCGAGATCGACGCGACGGCTCTGGAGA
Source organism: Micromonospora terminaliae (assembly GCF_009671205.1). Classification (NCBI taxonomy): domain Bacteria; kingdom Bacillati; phylum Actinomycetota; class Actinomycetes; order Micromonosporales; family Micromonosporaceae; genus Micromonospora; species Micromonospora terminaliae. Next base: position 1,780,309 of record NZ_CP045309.1, read on the forward strand.
GTGCCGCGACTGATGTTCACCGCCGTCATCAGGCGCTGCACGCCCGGTATCTCAGCGGGCCGGATCTTGGCCTGGCGGAGGTGCCGGCCGACCCGGGACGGGTGGAGTTCCACCGGCTGGGCGATGAGGACACCGATCAGGCGGCGATCGAAGCGCTCAGGCGGACACTGCGGACGCCGCTGAGGGTCGACGAGGGGAAGGTGTGGCGGTGCGTGCTCGTGCGCAGCGGGCAGAGCGGACGCACCCTGTTCGGGCTGGCCGTGGACCACTCGGGCTTCGACGGCCGGTCGTGGGACATCGTGACGGCGGAGCTGCCGGTGGCCTACGCGGCGCGGGTGGCCGGGCGGACGCCGCGGTGGCCGGGCCGAACCGCCTCGCTCGCTGAGATGGCCTGCGACTTCCGCCGCCAGCTCACGTCGCCGGACATCGAGGCGCAGCGTCAGTACTGGCGCGACGAGCTCCGTGACCTCCCGGTCTGCCAGTTTCCCCGGCTCCGCAACGAGGCGGCGCAGACCCCGCCGAAGGCCGACGGCTCCCGGTACACGGCCCTGGGACCGGCCGTGTTGCGCAGCTTCCTCGTGCCGGAGTCGCACCTGCGGCATTGGAACGACTACGCGCGGAACAACGGCATGCCGTCATCCGTGGCGGTGGCGGCGGTGTACGTGGAGTCCCTGGTCCGGGCGGGTGCGCTGCCGGACTTCGCGATGATGGTCCCGATCGCGAACAACTCCGGGGAAGTGATCGACCGGACGGTCACCAACCGGGTGGGCACCATCCTGCTGCGCCCGAACGGTCCGTCCCGCTCCGGCCCGCACCTCCTCGCGCGGATGCGCGAGTCGTATCAGCAGGCAATGGCGGCACGGGACGCTCTCCTCGCACCGAAGGACCTGGCCGACGTGCTCAGCGGCGCCGAGGGGACGATCCCGCTCGACCGGATGGTGGCGCTGAACTACAACTCGACGCCGAGCCTCAGCCTCAGTGGCGTCGACGGGACCCTCGTGACCGAGGGCACCGCATTCGCCACGAAGACCTTCTTCGTCGTGATGCTCCTGGTGACGCCGTCCCCGGAGGGCCTCCACATCGGCTTGCAGGTGCGGACCGACCTGCACGACGCCGGCCTTGTCGATCAGATCAAGCAGCACTTCCTCGAGATCATCGAGGCTGGGCCGGAGCGGCTCGAATCGGGAGGCGCGTGACCCGACGATCGAGGCCGTCGCAGCTGTGACGGCCGGTTGAGATCCTGAGTCGGATACCGGAGGTCGAAACCGACCGCGCTCCGACCGTGAATGGGCGGCACCGCCAGGTTCTGGGAACTCCCCGCCGGGCGGTGCTGACCCATGTGCGCGAAGGACGGTCACCCGGCCGTCCTTCGCCCCTTTTCCACGCCGGCGGCGTCCCGGTCGGCCTGCGGCGGCATCGTCGCGGCGATCCGGCGTCGGCACGGGCCGCGGCGGTCGGCCTCGGATGTGTACGCCTGATCGACCGAGGCCGGTCCCCGCGGGTCCGCGGCGGCCGGCACCGAAGCGGGGCGGTCGTCAGACCGCCCCGCTGCCGCCCTAACGCGCCAGGCTCTGGGCGAGTTCGCGCAAGGCGATCGTGCGCAGCAGGACCGAGAAGCCCGCGTGGGTACGCAGCGTGGACATGTCCCGCCACACCCTCTCGAGGCGCTCACCGTGCCGTATCGCACTCGAACCCGCCGTGGGAAGGATGTAGTTCCCCATCGCCTCCCAGCACAGGTTGGCGGCCTGCAGGCAGATGGCCGAGAGGCGCAGGTCCGATTCCCTGGTCACCGCGGCCGGGCCCAGGGCGGCCGTGTGGCGCCACTGCTGGGCCGCGTTCAGCAGGGCGGCCTCGGCGGCGCCGATCATCCCGAAGGCGTCGCTGTACCACAGTTGGTAGTCCCGGTCCTGATAGCGGGGCACCACCGGCGGCACCATGGTCGTCCGGTCGCGCAGCAGGTCCTCGTACGCGTCGAGCGCACCCCGGGCCATGCCCACCGCCATGGAGCAGTTGAGCAGACTGATGAAGGCATGCAGGGCGCCACCGTATTCGGGGTTGCCGTGCAGCGTGCGTCCAGGCGTGCCCGACGTCGCGTCGTAATCGACGATCACCACCCCGGGTCGAGCCAGGTGATCGGGAACATGGCAGTTCGTCATCCTGACGCTGTGCGAACCGCTGCCTCGCAGGCCCAGTTGCTGTCCCCAGTCGTCCAGTCGCACCCACTGGCTCCGCGGTGCGACGAAGAGCAGCGGCGTCGGCGGTTGGCCACCCTCGGCGGGCATCAGCGTGTGTCCCATGAAGTGGGTGCCGTACGGCGCTCCGGAGCTGTACGGCCAGGTGCCGTTGACGGTCCAGCCGCCGTCGGCGGCGGGTACGGCGGTTCCGTTGGGTACCGCGGTGCTGGGACAGATGAAGTCGCCGCAGCTGAAGAGCTCCGCCTGGGCCTGTTCGTCGAACACCGTGGCGGCCATGAGCGCGTGCGAGGCCCCGAGGCTGTACATCCAGCCGGTCGAGGAACAACCGCGGACCAGGGTCATGGCGACGCGCAGGAAGGCCTCGACCCCGAATTCGTACCCGCCGTAACGGCGGGGCACCAGGATCCGGTAGAAGCCGTTCCTAGCGAAGCGCTCGTGGATGTCCTCGGCATAGAAGCCGCGCTCCTCCACCTCGGCCTGGCGTTCGACGAGCTCGGGAATCATCGCCTCCGCTCTCGCGATCACCTGCTCCGGGGTGAGGCCCGGTTCGGGCGGCGCGGGGAGGTCGAGTGCGGCGGTGTTCATGTTCGCGGTCATTGACCATCCATTTCTACCGGGCACGATGCCGCGTGGTTCCTCGCGGGGCGACCGTTCGTCGTCACGGCTCCACCGTCGCCCGCCGTACCGATTTCGACCACTTCGCGATTGCCGGCTCCCGCGCCGAGGGCCGGCGGTCAACGCATCCCGGCGACGACGGACGCCAGCAGCGACCAGTCCGTGGCTGCATCGTGTCCCAGCGCCAACAGCACGAGATCGGCGTCCTCTGCTGTCGCCCGCCAGGTGCGGAGCAGCCCGCGGTCGTGGCTCACCACCCACTGCGGAGCGTGCTCCGGCGGATGCGAACCGCTCGGCGCGGGCGGTTCGACCGCCAGCACCTTCGGCCCGACGCCGATCCGCTCGCGCATCGTGTGGCTCAACTCGGCCGCCGTGGTCACGAGCTCACCGCACGCCGCCAGAACGGCGGCGCCCGGAGCATCAATCGTGGCCAGCCGCGCCGGGACGTCCTGCGGGCGCCCGTCGGAGATGTCGAGGATCGCCACCCTGAACCAGCGCTCGAACTCCGCCACCGCCTGCGCCGGCCAGGCCGCGTCCCCCTGAAGGAGCACCAGCGCGGATCGATCCGGACGACCGGACCAGCGAAGTGGCGGTGCGCCGGCGGCGAGCCGGGCCTGTCGGATCCGCTGTGCCTGATCGGCGGCCGTGGACGCGGCCACGATGTCGTCCAGACGAAGTTGAACGCCCAACTCGCGCCGGACGAGGGCGCGAAGCTTCCAGGCGAGTCGCAGGTCTCCCGGCAGCTCGGCCCGGTCGTCGTCGCCGGCAACGGCACGCCACGCCTCGGTCATCCAGCGTGCTTCCGGGTCGCTCTCGGCGCCGTTCGGTCGCGGTGGCCTGATGCGGGCCAAAGCAGCCCGGTCGATCTTGCCCGTGGCGGTCAGCGGCATCGCGCTCATCAGCGCGTACGAGGACGGCACCATGTACGCCGGTAGCGCCTGGCGGGCATGCGCCGCGACTCGGCTCACCAGGTCCTGACCGAGACCTGGCTGCCGCGGTTGGAGGAACGCCACGATGCCTCTGCTGTCGCGGTCCTGGCCGGCCACCACGGTGGCGGCGAACGCGACGTCCGGATGGCCGCTGAGGACGCTCTCGATCTCGTCCGGTTCGATGCGATGCCCGCGTATCTTGACCTGGCGGTCGTTGCGGCCCCGGAGCTCCAACCGGCCGTCGGCCCGCCACCGGGCGAGGTCACCCGTGCGGTAGAGCCGCCCGCCGTCGCCGCTCGGATCGGGCACGAAGCGCTCGGCGGTCTGCCCGGGCGCACAGATGTAGCCCCGGGCCACCCCGACACCGCCGATGTGGAGCTCGCCGACGACACCCGGCGGCACCGGCCGGCCGGCGGCATCGAGGATCCGCAGCCAGACGCCGGGTAACGGGCGGCCGACCGGGACGATCGGCGGCTGCGGCTGCCGCGGCAGTCGCTCGCACACGCCGTACATCGAGGCCTCGGTGGGCCCGTAGGTGTGCCAGAACTCCTTCGTGCAGGCGACCAGGCGGCTGGCGAGTTCGGGTGAGACGACGTCGCCGCCACAGGACACGGTCAGCTGCGGATCGCCCGGCCAGCCCGTGGCGAACAGGATGCGCCACGTCATCGGCGTCGCCTGCATGACATCAGGCCGATGCCGTGCCAGCACGGCCTGCAGTTCTGCTCCGTTGCGGGCCTGGGCGCTGGTCGCGAGGATCGTCCGGCCGCCGCTGGTCAGGGCGAGGAAGGTCTCCAGCATCGCGATGTCGAACGAGATCGTGGTGACGGCGAGCAGCGACTGGTCCGGCCGGAAGTCAAGCAGCTGCCGGGTGGCGACCAGGCAGTTCGCCAGGCCGCGATGGGTCACCGCGACCCCCTTCGGCCGGCCAGTGGATCCAGACGTGTACAGCACGTAGGCCAGGGAGTCCGGGTGCGGCGGCTGGCCTCCCGCTGCCGGGACGGCCGCCAGCAGGTCGGACAACGGCACCAACGGTACGCCGAGTGCCGTCGCCCGATCGGCCCGTAGGGTGCCGTCGATGATCACCCCGCCGCATCCGCTGTCACTGACGATGTACGACAGGCGCTCGGCGGGATGGTCCGGATCCATGGGCACGGCGGCCAGGCCGGCACGGGCGACTCCGAGCAGGATCGCCGGTAGCTCCACCCGGCGGGCCACGAGGATGCCGATCGGCGACTCGGCCGGGAGTTGGAGCGCGCGCAGCCCGGCTGCGATCCGGCTCGCCGCGTCGTCCAGGTCCCGGTAGGTGTGGACCACGTCGGCCATCACCACGGCCGGCCGGTCGGGCGTGTCGCGGATCCAACGATGGACCAGTTCGACCAGTGTGTCCTCGCCGCTCACGCCCGAGGTCGGCGCCTCCCACTCCGCGAGTCGCGCCCGGTCGGTTGGATGGATCACGTCGAGCTCGCCGATCGGCCCGGCCGGACCGTGCACGAGTCCATGTAGCAGGGTCGAGTAGCTGCGGCCCATCCGATCGAGGGTCTCCTCGTCGAACAGCCCGACCGCGCCTCGCCACGCGCCGACGACACGATCCCTCCCGATCGCCACGTCGAACTCGAGCTCGTACGGTGAGTGCGCCACCGGCAGGTCGACCTCGCGCGTCACCATGCCGGCCCAGGCGGCGGGCGGCTCGGCTGCGGTGTCGCACCGGAAGCCGACCTGGACATCGACCTCGGCACCTCGTTCCGGGCGCAACGCCCGCGACAGAAGCGCGTTCAGCGCCCCGGGATGGTCGACCGGCTGCGTCGCACTGACGTGCTCCGCCCGGAGCGTGTCCACCACCGAGGTGTGCTCGTCGAGGGGGTGGCGAAGGATCCGGATCTCTTCGGGCACGACCTGGAATTCGCCGGCTCGGGTGGGCTTCGGTGCGCCGATCAGGACGTCCGGCTCGCCGGTCTCGCGGAGGAGGAGGACGCGCAGGGCACACCGCAGGACAGAGGCCAGGGAGACACCGGTCTGGTCGGCGAAGCGTCGCACCAGTGTCGTCTGGCTCTCGTCCAGCGACCATGGCCTGGTGATCGATCGACCGTGACTGCGGCCGCGGCCACGGTTGGTGGGCCAAGCGACAGCTTGCGGTGCCGCGGGGAGGGCGCCGGAGACACCGTCGGGCGCGGGCGCGGCGTCGGTGGTCCGCTCCGCACCGTCCGGCTCGATCGGCGGCGTGCCGTCCGACGCACGTGGCGGGTCGGCGACCGCGGATCGGTACCGATCGCCCAACTCATCGAGCAGCCGCGCCGCCACGGACCGACCGCCCACCGCGGCGTGGATGGTCAGCGCCACCAGCGTGCTGCCGCCCTCCACCGGATACACGCCCACCCTGATCGCCGGTCGTCGGCTCAGGTCGAACCGTCGGTTCGCGTCGGCCGCGGCCACCGTGAGCGTGGCGTCCAACGGTTGGGTCACCCCGGCGACGAGCTCCACCGGCGACCCATCGCTCGGCACCAGCAGCGGTTCTCCGTCGACGTCGCGGAAGTGCCGTCGCAGCATGGCGTGGCGACGCTGCAGGTCCGCGCATGCCGTGGCCAGCGCGGCAGGGACCACGTCACCCGCGACCAGGACCGCCTGGCAGTGTTGCAGGCCACCGGCCCAGAGAGTCGTCTGCTCGGCCAGATACCACGCGACCTGGCTGGCGCTCGGCCGCCATGTGGACGACGAGATGTCGTGGATCATCGCTCCTCCTTCCCCCCGGATGACCGGAGTGGTTGCACCAGCGGCTTGTCCGCGCAAGGCCGGCTCGGCGTCGCCTACAACGCATCGACGAAGTCGGCCAGCCGGGCGGCACCCTCGACGATCTCCTCATGCTCCAGCGCGGAACACGACAGCCGGATCCGGCGCTCGCCTCCCGGGCCGAGATGGAAGCCACGCATCGGGGTCCAGAGCACACCGAACGCCTCCGCGGAGTACCGCAGCAGCGCGTCGTCGGCCTCGACCGGAAGCTCGACCTGGACGAAGTAGCCGCCCTCGGGTGCCCACCAGCGAACCCCGGCGCCCGGCTGATCGGGCTCGCCGAAGTGGTGGGCCAGCCGATCGAGGAGGACGTCGCGGTTGTCGCGCAGCCGGGCCGCCTTGGGCGCACCCAATGCGGCGATGGAGCCCCCGTGGCGAAGGAGAAGCCCGCCGATCAATGCCTGGGCCAGTGGAGACGTGTTCAGGGTGACCGCGTTCTTGGCGGCAGCGATCATGGCGGCCAGTCGCACCGGCGGGCCAGGGCGCCGCTCGACCCACTGGTCCGCCACCACGTAACCCACCCGGGCGCCCGGCACCGCGACCTTCGCGAAGGTGCCGGTGTGTACCACCCGGCCGTCTCGATCGAGTGCCTTGAGACTGGGCAGCCGGTCGTCCGAAGCGGCCGTGAAAGCGTACGGGTTGTCCTCGATCAGAATGAGGTCGAGGGCCGACGCCGTCGCCAGCAGGCGCTGGCGGGCGGCGAGCGTGAGCCGGTTACCCGTCGGGTTGGCGAAATCGGGGGACACGTACAGCGCCCGGAGGCGACGACCCGCCGCCCTCTCCCGCTCCGAGGCCCTGCGCAGGGCGGCCAGGTCCGGGCCGGTGCCGTCGTCCGGCACCGGGTGGACCGCGATGTCCAGCGAGTCCGCCGCGGCGAGCACGCCCACGTAGGACGGATCGGTAACCGCCAGGCTGGCGCCCGGCGGATGGAGGACTCGCAGGGTGAGGAACAGCGCCTCCTGGCACCCGACCGTCATGACGATCGCGTCGGGCGGGACATCGATGGCCTCGTCGACGCGCAGAGCGGCGGCAACCAGGTCGTTGATGATCCCTCTGCTGGGGCCATACTGGAACAGGTGCCGGCGCACCTCGTCCTCGCTGAGGCCGGCGGCGCGTCGCGCCTCGACGAAGGTGTCCAGCAGCGGACCGACCGTGATGTCCGCGAAGAACGGCTCGTAGGGGGCGCCTGGTGCGAACGAGATCGCGTCGGGGAACTCGGCCACGATCTCGTTGAGGAAGGTCATGGCGGCGACCTGCCGGCTCGACACGCTGCGATGCAGGTCCTCGGCGTGCAGGTGCGCGGACGGGATCAAGGTTGCCGGCGCATCCACTGCTGCTCCAACCGATGTAGGACGTCCTGGCTGTAAAGCCGCTGTACCTGAACTTCCGCGAACTCGGCGAGGTAGCTCCGGAACTGGTCCTCGGTCTCCTCGAAGGCGGTGAGCATGTGCCGGTTGGCCACCACGGCGGCGTTGTCCATGGCTTGGACCGCCTGGCCGAGCGCGTCGTCGACCGCGTCCTCGGCCACCACGGCGTCGCACAGCAGCGCGGCGACCGGCTCCCGGGCCGCTATCCGCCTACCGCCAAGGAGGACCTGCCGAGCCAGCCTCGGGCCGAGGATGCGGCCGAGCCTGAGGTTGGCCGCACCGGGCACGATGCCCTCTCGTGCCGCCGGCAGCGTGAAGTAGGCCGTGTCCAGGCTGATCACGTAATCGAAGGTCAGCATCAGCTGCATGCCACCGCCGATGGCGAATCCGTCGACCACCGCGATCCATGGCTTCCCGCCGCGGGACGCCGGGTCGGCCTCCTGCCGCGGATCCCACAGGCCACGCTGGATCTTGCTCAGATAGCCGATCTCCCGCTGCATGACGAAGCCAAGGAAAGGGATCTGCCCGGCGCACAGGAGTGTGAGGTTGATTCCGGAGCTGAAGACCCGGCGACCGGCGTACCTCGGGTGCTCCATCACGGCGCCCCGCACCACGCCCACCCGGACGTCCGGATCCAGCAGGGCCAGGTCGACGGCGACCTCCAGCTGCTGTCCGAGGGGCTCGTCCTCCGCGTTGAGGTAGCGCTGGTTGGCGACGGTTATCTCGGCCACCCCGTCCGTACGCCGCACCGACACCACGGGCATCTCGACGACACCGGTCCGCTGGAACTCCGGCAGCCGCGATCGGGCCTCGTCCGTCGGCAGCCGCTGTGAGCGCACGAGGTCGCCGCCCGCACCGGAGCCCAGCAGAGCGGAGTACGCGATGCCCTGGTCGATCTCGAGCCCCTCCTTGGCGCTCTGGCGGCGGGCACGTTCGACCTCCATCTGGGCGCGGTTGGGCGTCAGGCCCGGAACGATGTCGGCCAGGTGGTACGACAGCTCGGTCAACGAGAGCCGTTGGGGGCGCTCGCCGACGGCTTCGCGACAGAGCCGGTCCGATTGGGCGCTCAGCAGCCGGCGCCTCGCGGCTCGCGCGCGTCCATGTGCCGCGGCGGCTCGGGCCCGCTGGTCGGGGTTGCGATCGGCGGGAGCGGGCAACGTCGACAACAGGTCGGCCACGCGAGCCGCGGCGGCCGTCACCTCGGCCCGTAGGCGGTCCCGCACCAGGGGTTTCGTTGATGGAGTCACGCTGACTCGGCAAGGGGTGCGGAGAGCAGGACCGGCAGCTCGCTACGACCGTTCATGATGAACCCGCTCTGCGGCGCGATCTCCGACGCCGGTACCGCGAGAGCCAGGTCGGGGAAACGCGCGAACAGCGCGGGGACCGCGATCTCGGCCTCCAGCCGCCCGAGGGCCTTACCGATGCAGCTGTAACCGCCGTGACCGAAGGACAGATGGTCCTTGCGCGACCGGGTGATGTCGAAGGAGTCGGCGCTCTCGCCATGAACGGCGGGGTCGCGTCCGATCGCGGCGAAGTTCATGAGAACCGGATCGCCCGCACGTATCGTCACCTCGCCGAGCTGGACGTCCTCGGTGGGAAACCGGAACGGCAGATGTGCCACCGGAGCCTCGACCCGGAAGGTTTCCTCGATCGCGTCCTGACACGAGGCCTGTCCGGAGCTGATCAGCCGCCGCTGGTCGGGATGGGTGAGCAGGGCGTGTATCGAGTTGATCACCAGATTCGTCACGGTCTCGGTGCCGGTCCCCAGCAGGAACGACAACGTGCCGACGATCTCGGCGTCGCGCAGCCCGGAGCCGTCCGCTTCCTGGGCGGTGATCAGGTCACTCATGAGGTCGTCCGCCCGGTTCCCGCGCTTCGCCTCGACCAGCGCGGCCATCTCCATGAGTCCCTGCTCGACGCTCGCCGCGATCTCTTCGCCGGTCTTGGTCGTGTCGACCTGCGCCTCGCCGTCGCCGAGAATGGTGTCCCGGGCCGCGCCGGCGATACCGAGGACATCGAAGATGACGTGAGCGGCCAGCGGATAGGCGTACCTCGCCTTGAGGTCCACGACCGTACCGGCGGGACTGGCGGCGAGGTCGGCCAGGAGGCTGGACACGATCTTGTCGATCGTCGGCCGCATCGCCTCGACCCGTCTCGGCGTGAATCGCTTCGCCACCAGTGCGCGCATGCGGCTGTGCGCGCTTCCGTAGGTGGTGTTCATGTTGTCCATGAGCGCCCAGTCGATGAGTGGGAAGGTCGGGTCGACCTCGCCGTCGGTGAACGCGGTCCAGTGCTGACGCCCGTCCTTGGACATCCGCTGGTCGCTCAGGGCCTGCTTGCCGGCCTCGTAGCCGGTGATCGACCACGCTCGCACGCCGTTCGGGAGCTCGACCTCGGCGACTGGCCCACGCTCGCGAATTCGCGCGTTCTCCGCATGGATGTCGGCACCGGAGGTATCGATGACAACCGGAGGGGTTTTTTCTTGCATGACGCCGTCCTCGCTGCTCAGTGGGACCAGCTTTGTACGTGGAATGGCCGACCTGCGTCGGTGCGGCTTCCGGGTCAGTAGGTGACGACGGCGCGGAAGCGGACCTCGCCGGCGGCCACGCGGTCGACCGCCTCGGCGATCTTCTCCTTGGGGAAGACCTCGACCAGGGGAGTGACGGCGCCGCGGGCGGCCAGGTCGAGGGCCTCGACGAGGTAGGGCAGGCCGTTGTGGGTGGCACCGAGGACCGACTGGCCCTTGGCGAAGAACTGTCGCGACGGGTCGATGGTGAAGGAACCCGACGGGTCGATGGTCGCGAGCACCATGCGGCCGTCGACCCGGAGGCCCGCAAGGCATTCGGCGGCGGACTCGTACGAGGTGCCGGTGACGACGACGACGTCGGCGCCACCGATCCTCGCGAGGTCCTGCCCGTCGGAGACCACATGGTCGGCGCCGAGTTCTCGGGCGACCTCGTGCTTGTCCGGATCGCGGGTCACCGCCACGGTCTCGAAGCCGCAGGCCTTGCTGAACTGCACGGCCAGGTGGCCGAGGCCGCCGATGCCGAGCACGGCGACCCGTTCGTGCGGCTGCGGATTCGCGGCCCGCAGCGCCGACCACGAGGTGTACCCGGCGCACAGCAGCGGCGCGGCCAGTTCGTAGGGCAGTTGGTCGGGCAGCAGCACCGTGGAGGACGCGGGTACCACCAGGTATTCGGCGTGGCCGCCGGACCTGGTCAGCCCGGTCATCGCGGGGTTGACGCAGTTCATGCCGGTGATGCCGGTGACCGGGAGGTTGAGCCGGCAGTGATCGCAGCGGCCGCAGCCGCCCTGGATCCAGGTGGCGCCGACCCGGTCACCGACCTTGCGCGCGGTCACCCCGGCGCCGACCTCGGCGACCTCACCGGCCGGCTCGTGCCCGACGATCGTCGGATCGATCGGCGGATACGGGTACGTGCCGTCGGTGAGCCACACGTCATTGCGGCACAGACCGCTCGCGTGCACGCGGATGAGCACCTCGCCCGGACCCGGCGCCGGCTTCGGAACCTCGCGCAACTCCCAGGGCTTACCGGCTGCGGGACACACTGATGCCAGCATCACGACGACGCCTTTCCGACTACGACCGGCCGGATGAGCCGGCCGTTCCTGACAGATGAATGCGGCCCACTGATGAACACGCGGATCAGACGAAGGGCGTGTTGCTGTCCAGGCCGCACACGATCCGGCCGTACAGCTCCAGGTTGGTCTTGGGGTGCAGGATGGCGTGCAGGTTGAGCGCCTGCACGTCGCGCTGGATGCGCTGGATCGGCACGTCCTGGTGGATGGAGGAGCCGCCGCTCGCACCATGCAGGATGTCGACCGCCTCCTTGGCCCGCTGGCACGCGGCGCCCAGGTCGAGGCGCACGCGGGCCCGTTCCTCCAGCGTCCACGGCTCGCCCGCCTGACCCTTGGTGTCGATCATGTTCGCCGCGCGGCGGGCGTGGAAGCCGACCTCGTCGATGTTGGTGATTGCCTCGGCGATCTCCAGGTGGGTGACGGGTGCCTCGGCCTGGTTCTCGTAGCTGGTGTACGTGATCTTCCGCCCGGGCAGTCGCTCGAGGAAGGCGTCCTTCGCCGCCCTGGCCAGGCCGAGGGCCGGCGCGCTGATGGTTGCGCACGCGGTCGGCATGAACGGCGCCTTGAAGATCGTCGCGTCGGCGTTCAGCCGGGACTGGTGCTGCCCCTGCAGCACCGGCCCCATCTGCAGCACCCGCTCTGCCGGGATGAAGACGTCCTTGGCGATCGTGGTGATGCTGCCGGAGCCACGCAGCCCCGACGTGTGCCAGTCGTCGACGATCTCCAGGTCGGCGATCGGAATCGCTGCCATGATCGGAGCGAAGCCGCCGTCCCCGGTCGGCGTGACCGCGGCGTTCGTGTTCCACGTGCTCTGCTGGGCCCCGGTGTTGAACGACCATCTGCCGTTGATGATGAAACCGCCGTCGGTCGGGACGGCCACCGCGCCGGGGCTGAGGATTCCGCTGATGCGGACGCCCGGAGTCCCGAACACCTCGTCCTGCACCTCGTCGGGGAACAGGCCCATCATCCAGGTGCTGATCGACCACACCGCGACCGTCCATGCGGTCGAGCCGTCGCCGCGCCCGAGCTCCGCCAGGACATCCACGACCGTTCCCATGTCCGACTCGTAGCCGCCGTAGCGGACCGGGACCCGCATCTTCAGGATGCCGGCGTCGGTGATCGCGTCGATGACATCGTCGTGGATCCGCCGGTTCTCCTCCATCCACAGGGCCTTCTCCCGCAGCAGCGGGACAAGCTCAGAGGCGCGACGGACCAGCTCGTCCTTGGGCGGCGCTTGCGTAATCTCCATCGTGTTCTCCTTGGCAGGCGTCCCGCTGCGGCATAGGGCCCGATATCGGAATCAGCGGCCATGCAGACGTTTCCAGGTCGTACTGCCCGCCGCGCCTTCGCGCTTGCTGCCCGGCCACGACGGCCGGCTCAGCGCGCCGTCGAGCAAGATCCGAGATGGCCGTCGGTAGTGCGGCTGTGACGCTCCCAGAGAGTTGTGCGTGGCGAGCAGCCAGCTGATTCCACCCTGTGGCGTGGCCGGCGCGGCTCGATTCGTTCCAGCCAGGATGGGGATGACCATGGCGAATCGCTTCGACGCCGGTGGCGTGCTGGGGGACCTGACCACCGCGCGGGAAGAGATCCTGTGCGAGCTGTTCGCGCAGGTGCTGGGCGTCGACCGAGTGGGAGTCGAGGACAGCTTCTTCAATCTGGGCGGCCAGTCCCTGCGGGCGATCCGGCTGATCAGCCGCATCCGCTCGGTGCTCGGCGTGGAGGTCGCGGTCCGTACGCTGTTCTCGAATCCGACCGTGGCGCAGCTGGCCAAAGCCCTAGATGAGGCCGGCGACTCCCGGCCGCGGCTGGTGGCCGCGGCGCGACCGGACCGGTTGCCGCTGTCGTTCGCCCAGCGGCGGCTGTGGTTCCTGGACCAGCTCAACGGGCCGAGTGCGGTCTACAACATGCCGTTCGCCTGGCGGCTTCGCGGCTCGCCGGACGTGGGTGCGCTGGAGTCGGCGCTGCGGGACGTGGTCAGGCGGCACGAGTCGCTGCGGACGATCTTCCCGGTGGTGGGTGGTCAGCCGTACCAGCAGATCGTGGACGCCGCCGAGGCGGCACCGGACCTGACGGTGGTGGAGGCGGACCCGGGGACCCTGCCCGGCCTTCTGGAGCAGGCGACGCGACACGTGTTCGACCTGGCGACCCAGCTGCCGATCCGGGCCTGGTTGTTCCGGTTGGCGCCGCAGGAGCACGTGCTGCTGTTGATGACCCATCACACCGCCTGTGACGGATGGTCGATGGGCATCCTGGTGCGCGATCTGGCCGAGGCGTACCGGGCCCGGACCGGCGGCGACGCGCCGGGGTGGCCCGAGCTGCCGGTGCAGTACGCCGACCACACCCTGTGGGAGCGCCGCCTGCTCGGCGAGGGCGCCGAGGTGAGCAGCCTCCTGGCCAAGCAGGTGGACTACTGGACGTCGGCGCTGCGGGACCTGCCCGACGAGCTGGACCTGCCGTACGACCGGCCGCGGCCGCTCGAGCCGACCGACCGCGGCGGCATGCTGGCGGTGAACCTGGACGCCGGGCTGCACGGCGCCCTGAGAGCGTTGGCGCGCGGACACAAGACGACGCTGTTCATGGTGCTCCATGCCGGGCTGGCGGCCGTGCTGTCCCGCTGCGGCGCGGGCACCGACATCCCGATCGGCACCCCGGTGGCCGGCCGCTCCGACGAGGCGGTCCACGATCTGGTCGGGTTCTTCGTCAACACCCTGGTGCTACGAGCCGACCTGAGCGGCGACCCGACCTTCGCCGAGCTGCTGGCCCGTGTCCGCGAGACCGATCTCGCCGCGTACACCAATCAGGACGTGCCGTTCGAGCGCCTGGTCGAGATCCTCAACCCGGCCCGCTCGGTGTCGCGGCATTCGCTGTTCCAGGTGATGCTGATCTCCGACAACGCGGGCACCGGCCGCTGGGAGCTGCCCGGCGTGCGGATCGAGCCCATGGCGCTCGGCCATGAGACGACCAAGTTCGACCTGTCTCTCTTCGTCCGCCCGCAGTACCACGCCGACGGCTCGCCGGCGGGTGTCCGTTGCACCTTCGAGTACGCGCTCGACCTGTTCGACGAGTCGACCGTCCGGGCCCTCGCCGAACGACTCACGCGACTGCTGCGCCAGGTCGCCGAGGACCCGTCCCGGCCGGTCAGTGACTACGAGGTGCTGGCGGAAGACGAGCGGCAGCGGATCCTGCACGTGTGGAATGACACGGGCCGGTCGGTGCCCGGGCACACCCTGCCGCAGCTGTTCGAACAGCAGGCGGCCCGGACGCCGGACGCCACGGCGGTCGTCTGCGGCGCGAACCGGCTCTCCTACGCCGAGCTGGACCACCGGGCCAATCAGCTTGCTCGCCATCTGGCCGGTCTCGGCGCCGGCCCGGAGCGGTCGGTGGCGGTCGCCCTGCCCCACGGTGAGCTGCTGGTCGTCGCGCTGCTGGGGGTGTTGAAGGCCGGCGCGGCCTTCCTGCCGGTCGATTCGGACCGGCCCGCCGGGGAGGTCGAGTTCCTGCTCGCTGACGCCCGCCCGGCGGTTCTGATCACCGATGACCCCGCCACCGCCGCCGGGCTGTCCCCCGCGGGAGACGGCCCGCCAGTCATGATCCTGAATGCCGCCGGCACCCGCGACGCCCTGACGACTGTGCCGGGGACGGCCCTCTCCGACGACGAGCGGACAACCCCGCTGCGCCCCACCCACCCGGCGTACGTGGTCTACACCCCGGGCTCGACCAGCACTCCTGCGGGCGTCACCGTCACCCACGGGAGCGTCGTCAACTACAGCGTCTGGGCCCGAGACACCTATCGCGTCGGTGCGGGCAGCACGGCGCCGGTCCGCACCCGGGTGTCGTCCGGCCCCGCCATCGGTTCGATCCTGGTGCCGTTGCTGGCCGGGGCTACGGTTTCGCTGATCCCCGGGGGTGCCGGCGCTCAGCCGCTGACCGCCTTCCTGGACGGCGCGGCCGGCCCGGTGGCTCCGGTCAGGCTGAAGCCGTCGGACTTGCGGATGATGGCCGGGCATGAGGACCGGGCGGCGGACCGACCGACGGTGCTGGTCGTCAGCGGCGAGACCCTGCCGACGTCGCTGGCGCGCGACTGGTCGCGCGGCGGTGCGGCGGTCCACCGCGAGTACGGACCGGAGGAGTGCACGGTCGGCAGCGTCGCGCACCTCGTCGGCGACGAGTCCGGTGGTGTCGTGCCGATGGGGCGTCCGATCTGGAACGCCCGCGTCTTCGTGCTCGACAGCCGGCTGCGGCCGGTTCCGCCGGGCGTCGCCGGGGAGCTGTACGTGGCGGGTGCGGGGCTGGCGCGGGGGTACCTGGGCCGGCCGGCACTGACGGCGGAACGGTTCGTGGCGTGCCCGTTCGCCGTAGGGGAGCGGATGTACCGGACCGGCGATCTGGTGCGGTGGCGCCCGGACGGGATCTTGGAGCTCGCGGGCCAGGTGGCTGAGCAGGCGTCGGTTCCGGACCTGATCGCTCCGGATGGCGACCGGGTGCCGGCGTCTCCGCAGGAGGAGGTCCTGTGCGGGTTGTTCGCGCAGATCCTGGGTGTCGACCGGGTGGGAGTCGAGGACAGCTTCTTCGATCTGGGCGGCCATTCCCTGCTGGCGGCGGTTCTCATCGCGAAGATCACCGAGAGCTTCGGCGTGGAACTTCCCCTCAAGCGCTTCTTCAGCAACCCGTCGGTCAGGGCGGTCAACGAATACCTGGGGGATGTCTCCACCGGTGCACACTCGACTGAAGGATCCCGATGAGTGAATTCCCGGAACAGCTCGGCCGCCAGCCGCTGATCCACGCCGCCGTGGCCGGGCAGGCCGCGCGTGACCCGGACGCGACCGCACTCGTCTGGCGGGACCGGGAGATCAGCTACGGCATGCTCGACACGGCCGCGAACGACTATGCCGCTGACCTGCACGATCGCGGCGTCCGGCCGGGGCAGGTCGTACCGATCCTGATGGACCGGTCGCCGGACATGGTGGCGCTCCAGTTGGGCGTGCTCAAGACGGGGGCCGCCTACACGAATCTCGATCCGAACTGGCCGGTGGAACGGCAGCGCCTCATCATCGATCTCATCGCGCCGACGGTGGTCATCACCACGGACGACCGGTGGGACGGCCGGTTCGACCGCTACCAACCGTCGGACGACGGCATCGACGGTGCGGCCCGGCGGGCGCGACCGTTCGACCCGGTGCAGGTGCCACCGGAGGCGCCGGCGACCGTCTTCTTCACCTCCGGCACGACGGGCGTCCCGAAGGGTGTGCTGTCACCGCATCAGGCGGTGACGCGGCTCTTCGGCTCCGCGGGCCTCGACGGTTTCGGTCCCGGCCATGCGACGCCGCAGGTGGCGGCGCTGGCCTGGGACATGTACGCGTTCGAGCTGTGGGGACAGCTCACCACGGGCGGCGCCGTGGTGCTGATTCCGGAGAACTACCTGCTACCGCACACGCTGCGCCAGGTCGTGTCGAAGCACGGCGTTGACACCCTGTGGATCACCACCTCGGTGTTCAACATGTTTGTCGACGAGGCTCCGGACTGCTTCGGCGGCCTCGCCCGCGTCTACACCGGTGGTGAGAAGGCGTCGCCGGAGCACATGCGCGGCTTCCTGAGCCGCCATCCCGATCTCCCGCTCTGGAACGCCTACGGGCCGGCCGAGAGCTGCATGATCACGACTCTCCGGCGGTTGGTGCCCGCGGACTGCGACGTGTCGGGGGGAATTCCGGTCGGCACACCTGTGCAGGGCACGAGCGTGGTGCTGCTCGACAAACGCGATCAGCGCTGCGAACCCGGTCAGGAGGGCGAGATTTGCATTGCCGGCCAGGGCCTGGCGACCGGTTACCTGGGGCAGCCCGAGTTGACGCGCGAGAAGTTCCCGACCATCGACGTCGACGGGCTTCCGGTGCGGCTCTACCGGACGGGCGACATGGGGGTGTGGGACGACGACGGCGTTCTGCACTACCGCGGCCGGCGGGATCGCCAGATCAAGATCAGTGGGCTGCGGATCGAACTGGCCGAGATCGAGTCGGTGGCCGGCTCACTGCCGGGCGTCCGGAACTGCATCGCCTTCCCGATGACCATCCGTGAGGGTCTACCACCGCGGCTGGCACTGGTGTACCAGGTCGCGAGATCGGACGCGCATCCGTCGGGGCCACCGGACGACGATCCCCTGGACGTGCACGCCCAGCTGCGTCAACTGTTGCCCGCGTACATGGTGCCGCAGACCGTCCGCGGCCTGGCGCAGTATCCGGTGACCGCCAACGGCAAGGTCGACCGCGAGGCACTGCACGAGATCGCCCGGCGGTCGCGGACCGCCGGTCGGGTCCGATCGGGGCGCGGCCATGAGCGCTGAACCGGACGGCAACGCGGCCGCGATGCGTAGCGGCGCGAGGAGGAGCACCGGGCGGACGCGTCCCCGGAACCCGTGGTTCCCGTTCGGGACCGGAGAGGGCGCCCCGGTCCGCCTGCTGTGCCTGCCACATGCCGGTGCGGGTGCGGCGGTCTACCGAGCCTGGGCCCGCGGCTTGCCGGGCACGATCGCTGCCTGCCCCGTCGAACCACCGGGCCGGGGGACACGGAGCTCCGAACAACCGCTGACGTCGGCCGTGGAGATAGCCCGGCAGCTCGCCCCGGAGGTGCTCGCGACGGTGCGACCGCCGTACGCCATCTTCGGCCACAGCACCGGGGCCCTGTGCGCCTTCGAGGTCGTGCGTGAGATCCGTCGCCTGGGCGCACCGCTGCCGGTCCACCTCTACGTGGCGGGCCGGCGCCCGCCGAGCATGCCGATGATGAGGACCGAGCTTGCCGGGCTGCCGGCGGACGAACTGGCGGTCGTGCTGCGGCGGCTGGGCGGGACACCCGAGGAGCTCCTGGCGGACCCGTTCCTGTTGGAGCTGATCCAGCCGCTGCTCGTCGCCGACTTCCACGTCAACGAGATGTACCGCTACCGGGCCGAGCCTCCCCTGCCGATCCCCATTACGGCCTTCGCCAGCACCGAGGACCATTTCGCGGAGCCCGGCCAGGTCGCCGGCTGGCAGCGGGAGACAACCGACCGGTACGCGCAGCTCGTGTTCAACGGGGGCCACTTCGCCATCTTCGACAACTCGCCGACGGTGCTCGGGCGGATAGCCGCCGACCTGGAGCCGTAGTCCCGATTGCGGCCGTCGGTCAGTGGCGTCGACGGCCGCAATCGTGGAGGTGTGACGCCCGGATGGGCCTGGAATCGTCAGCTTGGGCCGCCGATGCGGTTGCGGTCTTTGGCCCATTATCGCTTATCTGGAAGGTCTGTGATGGGTGAGCATTATGCGCCGGAGCAATGGAGAAAATGCGTCACTGTTGCGATCGTGGGCCTCGGTGTCCGAGGGCTCGGTGTGCTGGAGCGTCTCATCAGTCACGCCTCCCTCGTCGATGAGAAGGTGACCTTCAACCTGCACCTGGTGGACCCCAACCCGGCCCAGCCGCATCAGTACGACATTCACCAGCCGGACTATCTCCTGCTCAACCACGCGTGCGCGTACGTCTCGATGTTTCCTTCGGTGACGTCCGTCGCCCATGCGCCCGCGACGAGCGGCCCGAACCTTTTCGAGTGGGCGCGCGAACGCGGGATGCGAGTGGCGAGCGACGGGTTCACGGTCGGCGGCGACGGGCGTCAGGTCATGCCGAACGACAACCTGCCGCGGCGGGTCTTCGGAGAATATCTGCTGTGGTTCCACCAGTATCTGCGGGACAACGCCCCGGACAACGTGCGACTGGTCAGTCATGTGTCCCGGGCAGTGGACCTGCAGCCAAAAGGCGATACGTCGATCCTGTATCTCGACAACGGTGACCGCGTCGAGGCGGACTACGTCTTCGTGACGGTCGGCCAACTGCCCTCCCGCGCACGCGACGATCAGGACCTCTCCGCCGACGTGCGGATCGGAACGCCTTACCCGCTGCCCGGGCAACTCGCGTCCGTCCACCCGTCCGAGACCATCGCCATCGCCGGCCTCGGTCTGACGGCAACGGACGCGATCCTCGCGCTGACCGTAGGCCGGGGCGGCAGATTCGACCGGTCGGTCGTCCCCGAGCGGTACGTGCCGAGTGGCCGGGAGCCGCGGATCGTCGTGTTCTCCCGCTCCGGCCTGCCGTACCGCGCGCGGCCTGCGCCGTCGTCGGTCGTCTCGTACGAGCCCGTCGCGTTCACCCGGTCGGCGATCGACCGACTGCGGGCCGGGACGCCGCAACTGGACTTCGATCGCGACGTCCTTCCGCTGCTCCTGCTCGAAATGCGGGTGGCGTACCGCCGGGCGGCGCTGCTGCAGGAGGCAGGCGCCGGAGCGGCTGAGGTCTTCCTTCTGCGTGCGCGCGCCGCCGCCGCCGCGGGGCGCCTGCACACGCTCGCCGACCTGCCCGGGCCGGCCGAGTTCGACGCCGAGGCGGCCTACCACGGGACGCTGACCCCGGGCGCCCAGGACTCCCCGGCGCCAATTGACGGCGAGGCGTATCAGCGGTCGGTGGAGTCGTGGATTGCCGCCGACCTGGCGAACGCGGCCCGCGGATTCGAGGGGAGCCCGTTCAAGGCGGCGACCGAGATGTGTCGCGAGGTCCGCGACACCATCAGGTACGCCATCGAGTTCGGCGGGCTGACGGACGCCTCGCTCGACCGGTTCTACCGCTACCACGTGGAGACGATCAACCGGCTGGTGATCGGGCCGGAGAAAGAGCGATCCGCCAACATCCTGACCCTGCTCCGATCCGGGGTGGTGTCGATGTCCCTGGGTCCGAATCCCCTCGTAACCTGGGACAGCGGCGCTGCCGCATGGTCCCTGTCCTCCACGGCGTTTCCGGTCCGCAGCACGATCAGGGCAGACTGGCTCTACCAGGGATACACCGACCGCCTCAGGTCGTTGCAGGACGACACGAGCGTGGTCGGGGCGATGGCCAGACGGGGCGTGCTGCGGCGATTCAAACCCGACAGCGCGGTCGTGTCGTCGATCGATGTGGACGGCCAGGGTCACCCGGTCGCGGAAGACGGAAGCACCGCTTCCCGGATCTGGATCTTCGGACTGCTCTGCGAGGGCGCGACGTTCTACAACGGCTACCTCACCTCACCCCAACGGTTCGAGCGTGCCCAGTTCGACGTCGATCACGCGGTGCACGAACTCATCAAGAGCGTCCGGCGGGAAGGGCAAATCACCAGCGCGTTCGAGGGAGAGGCCTGCCGATGATCATCGAAACCGGACTCTGGGGCGGGACCGTCGATCCGCCCTGCGTGCTCGCTTCGTTCGAGCGCTCGCTGAACCTGCGGCCGTGGGCGCTCGCCGTAGCCGACTCCGAACACCAGTTGACCTATCAGGACCTGTCGGTATGGATCGCCCGCATCACCGACCTGCTCCACGAGGCCGGGGTCAGGGCCGGCGACACGGTGGCCGTGACAGGGCGCCGGTCGGCGGCGATCGTCGCCGCCGCCTGGGCCGTCATCGGTGCGGGAGCCACCTACCTGCCGCTGGACACCAACTTCCCGCACAAACGTCTCGCCTACATGCTCGCCGAGACCGGCGCCAAACTCCTGCTGCACACCGGGCCCGACCCGGAACTGCCGGCACCGCGCCGGGCGCAGATCCCGGCGTGGAGCGACGTGGACCGGCAGACCGGGCCGGCCCTGGCCTTCGTGCCCTGCACGCCGGATGCGCCCGTCTACGTCATCTACACCTCCGGATCGACCGGAAACCCCAAGGGAGTGGCCCTCCCGCACAGCTGCATCGACAACATGGCGCACTGGCAGCGGCACCACTCGGTCCACCAGGACCTGCGGACGGCGCAGTTCGCGCCGTTGAACTTCGACATCTGGTTCCAGGAGACGCTCAGCACGCTCGGTGGCGGCGGGTCGTTGGTCGTCATGCCCGAGGAGTTGCGGCAGGACCCGATCGAGCTGCTGGACTGGCTCGCACGCGAGCGGATCGAACGGCTGTTCCTGCCCTGCGTCGCGCTGCACATGCTGGCGACGGCGGCAACGGCGTTCGACTCCCTGGCCGGCCTCGCCCTCCGCGAGATCAATACCGCCGGCGAGCAGCTCGTCTGCACGCCGGCGATCAAGGAGTTCTTCCAGCGTCTGCCCGAGTGCGGCCTCAACAACCACTACGGCCAGAGCGAATCGCACACCGTGTCGGCGCACACTCTGGCGGGGCCGAGCAACGCCTGGCCCGCGCTGGCGCCGATCGGCCTCCCGCTGCCGGGCTGCGAGATCCTGCTGGACACCGACGAGGCCGGCGAGTCGCACGTCGGCGAGCTGCTCGTGGCCGGAGCACCGCTGGCACTGGGCTATTTGAACCAGCCGGAGTTGAACGCGCAGCGGTACGTGACCATCCCGCCGACGGCGCACGGGCACACCAGGGCCTTCCGGACCGGCGACCTGGCGAGCGTGGACAACGGAGTGCTGCACTTTCTCGGCCGTACCGACGACGAGGTCAAGATCCGCGGGTACCGCGTCAACCCCCTCGAGGTCGAGGCCTGCCTGGGCAGACAGCCGGGAGTGGTGGAAGCCATCTGTGTCCCGGTGAACCTGGGCGCCGGCTCGCGGCAGCTTCGAGGTGCCGTGACGGTCGCGGCCGGCACGGAATTCGACGCGGCCGCCGCGCTCGCCGCGCTCCGCGAGGAGCTGCCCTGGTACGCGATCCCACCGTCCATCTCGGTGCTGCCTTCGATGCCGCGCACGTCGAGCGGCAAGGCCGACCGAGCCGCCATCGCGCGGCTACTGGCTCCAGGCGACCGATCCGCGGTAGCCGCCGACGCAGGGGAGCGATGAGACCTTGTCCGCGAATCCGTTGCTTCTCGTCCTCGACTACCCGGGCCGGCGGCCCGAGGCACACATCAGCGAGATGCACCTCGAGCGATCCGGGTTCGAGTGCCGGGATGTCCTGACCTCACCGATGCCGACCGCCCTCACGACTCCGGCGTACGCCCGTGAGCTCTACGCGCGGCAGCGACCGGACCGGCCGGCCGCCCTGGTCGCGTACTGCGCGGCCGCACCGCTGGCCGTCGCGATGGCCGCGCTGCTGGCTGGTCCGGCCGGTCCTGTGCCCATCGTGCTGCTCGACCCGCAACCGACACCGCCGTCGGAGATCCTGCACGAGTACCACGAAGTCGTGCGTCAGGTCGAGGGCCGGGCGCCGAACGTCGAACGGCCGCCGCTGCTCGACATCGAGGGCCTGCTCGCCACTCCCGAGACGTTCATGGCACGGATCGGGGAGGACCTGCGCCTGCGCGCGAAGCTGGCGCTGGCCGCCTTCGGTTTCGACGGGGCCGACGTCAGTGGCCCGGTGGAGGGCGTGGTCGGCGTCTATGTCGAATGGCTCAACTTCCTCGTGGCGGCTCACTACGACGAGCAGCCGGGGCCGAGCGGGCCGACGCTACAGGTGATCTCGAAAGGCCACCCGGCTGACGCCGGCTGGCTGGGCGCCACCGACCTCCGGACCGTACGCGTCCCGTGCGACCGGCCGGAGCTGGCTGCCAACGCCGAGGCGCGGGCGGCCGTCCTGGAGTTCCTCCACGACTGTGCGCTCTCCGCACCCGCCGACGGCCGGGGCCAGGGGCAGCCAGGGCAGGGCGACCTCGTCACCGACACCGAACTCGCCCTTGCCCGCATGTGGGCGGACGTCCTGGGCGTGGACGCGGTCGGCCGACGCGACAACTTCTTCGACCTCGGCGGCGACTCGATGCTCGCCACCCGGCTGGTGCTGTCGGCCCGCCGCACCTGGAACGTCGAGTTCAGCGTCCGCGCGCTCGTCGACTCGCCGGTGCTCATGGACCTGGCCGCCCGGATCGACGGGCTGACCGACGCCTCCGCCTTCGGACGGCACCGGTGAGCGCGTCGGCAACCGGCAAGGTGCCCGGCCGGCCCGTGGCACGCACGATCAATGCAGCCGGCTGGCCCGCCACCGTGGCGAGAGCGACCGACAACGAAAGGAGGAGTACCCGTGTCCAACCCGTTTGACGACGGTGACGCCCGCTATCACGTGCTGGTGAACGATGAGGGCCAGTACTCGCTGTGGCCCGCCACGGTCGCCTGCCCTGACGGCTGGGAGGTCGTCCGTGTTGACGACTCCCGAGCTGCCTGCCTCACCTACATCGAGGAGCACTGGACGGACATGCGTCCGGCGAGCCTTGTCCGCTCACAGGATGGCTGACCGACCACCGGAATCCGAGCCGGTTCGCCGGCTGATGCGACCGCGCACGACTGGCGTAGCGAGGCCCGATGATTTTTGACGCTCCGTACGACATCGTCACCGACGACATCTTCCTCAACCTGGCCGGGTTCGTTCCCGGGGTCGACCTGAAACTGAAGTTGGAGGGCCTGAACCCCGCCGGCTCCATCAAGCTGAAGACCGCAGTCGGGCTGATCGAGGACCTGATCGACAGGTCCGGCATCGGCCCCGGCGACCGGCTGATCGAATCGTCGTCCGGCAACCTCGGAATCGCACTCGGCACCGTCTGCGTCAACCGGGGCATCAGCCTGACGATCGTCGCCGATCCCAACACCAACGCGGCCGCCATCCGCACGATGCGGGCTCAGGGCACCACGGTTGTGGTCGTCACGGAACGGGATGCCAACGGCGGTTTCCTGCAGACCCGGATCGACTACATCCGCTCCCAGCTGAAGCAGGACCGGAAGCTGTTCTGGCCCAACCAGTACGCCAACCGGGCCAACAGCGCCGCCCACTACCGGCACACGGCTCGGAGCATCCTCGAGGAACTACCCGATGTCGGCGCGGTGCTCATCGGGGTGAGCACCTCCGGCACCCTCATGGGCTGCCTGGAGTTCTTCCGCGAGCACCGCCCGGCCACCCGGATCATCGCCGTCGACTCCGAAGGATCGATCCTCTTCGCCGAACAGGGCGCCCCGCGCCTCATCCCGGGTCTGGGCGCGAGCCTCCGTCCCGGGTTGCTCGTCGACAAGGGCGACTACGAGCGGGTCGTGGTGCCCGAGGTCGACACGGTGTCCGCGTGCCACATGGTCGCCCGCCGGTACGGAGTGCTGGTCGGCGGCTCCACCGGGACGGTGCTCGCCGCGGTGCGCCGCCTCGGCCCGACGTTGCGCAACGGACAGCCGGTGGTGGCCATCTCGCCGGACACCGGAGAACGGTATGTCGACACCATCTACTCGGAGAAGTGGGTGGCGGAGCACTTCCCCGGCATCGACTCGGTCCTGGCTCGCTGGTGAGGAGTCCGAATGTTTCAGATCGTGCCGCACGCGGTCGCCGTCGAGGCGCTCGAAGGCTCGCGCGACGCCGTCCTGGCCGCGGTCCAGGCGGCGTACCTCGCTCACGACAGAGGCGACACCGTCAACCCGTCCAGCCACTTCCTGCGTTTCCCGGACCGGCCGGCGGACCGCATCATCGCCCTGCCGGCCTACCTGGGCGGCGAGGCCGGGATGCCCGGGCTGAAGTGGATCAGCAGCTTCCCCGGCAACCACGAACTCGGTCTGCCCAGGGCGTCCGCCGTGCTGCTGCTCAACGACGACCGAACCGGCCGGCCGGTGGCGTGTCTCGAGGCGGCACACATCAGTGCCGCGCGTACCGCTGCGTCCGCCGCCCTGGCGGCGCGAGTTCTCCGGCCGTGGGGCGGGCCGGTCAGTCTCGGCTTCGTCGGTACGGGCGTGATCGCGCGAACGATCGCCGCGTACCTCCATCACACCGGGCTCCCGGTGACCCGGTTCGTGTGCCACGATCTCGTGTCCGGGCGAGCTGAGCAGTTCGTCAGTGACGTGGAGAAGCACTGGCCCGGGTCCGGCGGGGTGGCGGATCTGGATGCCGCGCTCGGCTGCGACGTCGTCGTCCTCGCCACCACCGCGGGGAAGCCGTACCTGCCGGAGACCCTGCGCTTCGCGCCCGGGCAGACCGTTCTCAACGTCTCCCTGCGCGACATCCACCCGCAGACGTTGCTGGCCACCCGGAACGTCGTCGACGACGTGGACCACTGCCTGCGCGCGCTGACCTCGCCGCATCTGGCCGAGCAGCTCTCCGGCGGCCGCGAGTTCGTCACGGGGACCCTCGCCGACGTCCTGCTCGGCAAGTGGAAACCGCAGCCGCACGAAGCGGTCGTGTTCTCTCCGTTCGGTCTCGGCGTCCTCGACATCGCGGTCGGCGCCATCGTCCTGGAGCGCGCGAAGAACGATGCGCGCACCGTGACGGTGGCGGACTTCTTCGAGGACTGACCCCGCTAGGAGGCACCGGTGGGTGAGGCACGGCTGGAGTCCGGCGCGCACGGACACGAGACGTACACCTATGACTACGACAGATCGCTCCTGCCCGGGTCGGGCTCGCGGGCTGGCATGTGGCGGTACCAGGGGCTGCTGCCCCGGCCCGACGTGCCCACACGGTATCCGCTGCCGGTGGGTGGGACGCCGCTGCGACCCGTGCGAGAGCTGCGGCGGCGGCTCGGGCTGCCGGGGCTGTGGCTCAAGGACGAGACGGCGGGGCCGAGCGCCTCCAACAAGGACCGGGCAACGGCCCTCGTCATCGACCAGGGGCTGCGCACCGGCGTCGATGTCGTCTCGACGGCGTCGACCGGCAATGCGGCTCTGTCGACCGCCATCGGCGGCGCGGCCGCCGGCATGTCGGTCGTCATCTTCGTACCCGCGGACTGCGCGCCGGCCAAGGTCGAGATGATGACGGCGATGGGGGCGTACGTCTTCCGGGTCCGCGAGGGCTACCGCGCGGCGTTCGAGCTGTCCCGGCGTGCCGCCGCCCACTTCCACTGGCTGGACCGGTGCACGGGACTGAATCCGCTGACCATCGAGGCGAAGAAGACGGCTTCCTTCGAGGTCTGGGAGCAGCTCGCAGGCCGCGCGCCGGACGCGGTGGTCCTGCCGGTCGGTGACGGGGTGACTCTGATCGGCGCGGCGAAGGGCTTCCGAGAACTGGTCGCCTGCGGGGTGCTGGCGAAGGTTCCCCGAGTCGTCGCGGTGCAGGCGCGGGACTGTGCGCCGCTGGCTGCGCAGTGGCACGGCGCCCGGGCGCCGGCACGGTGGCCCGGCACGGTGGCCGACGGCATCGAGGTGCCGGAGCCGATGCTCGGCGACTGGGCCATCGACGAGGTTCGTCATGCCGGAGGTGACTTCGTCACGGTCAGCGACGCCGAGATCCTGGACGCGGTCGACCTGCTGTCCGACGCGGCGCGGATCGCGACCGAGCCTGCCGGGGCCGCCGCGGTCGCGGGCCTGCGCCGGGCGAGCGCCGCGGGGCTGGTCGGTTCGAACGAGACCGTCGTGGCCTGGGTGACCGGCGCGAATCTACCGGCCGCTCCGGTCGAGGCGGGCCGGCCCGGCGCGGTCTTCACCATCTCGGCCGGCCTCGACGCGGTGGCCGCCGCGCTGGCCGGAACCCGCGTTCCGGTGGCGTGAGCGCTCGGCCAGCCACGCATGCGCGTCAGGCAGGCGCTTCAGCGCCAGCGTCCCGTGCCCGTCGTCGTCGAACCACCGGACCTCTGCACCCGGAACGTGCCTGGCCAGCCACTCGCCGTGGCCGGACGGGACGAACACGTCCCGCCGTCCGTACATGAGCAGGACCGGGACGGCGATGTCGGCGAGGTCGAATCCCCACGGCCGCACCTGCGTGCCGCTGTCGTCCCACCATCCCTCGATGCCCGGCGCCAGGCCGGCGGCCCGGCAGGAGGACAGGAACCGGTGGTACCTGCCGAGCGTGGCCGCTTCATCGTCGCGTGTGGGCGTCCACGCCTCACCGACCGCGTCGTCGGTCGCCGCGAGGAGGAACTCCTCCCGGTCCCGGTCCATCTTCTTCCGGGCCGCGACCGGGTCGGTGAGATACAGGTGGGTGTCGTCGACGTCGTCCCGGTACATGTCGGCGAACCAGTCGAGGCCCTCGGCCTCGAACGGTGCCATCCCGGCCAGCACGGCGGCAGCGGTCACCAGATCCGGCAGCAGGGCGGCGCACGCCAGCGCATGCGGACCGCCGCCCGAGAAGCCCCACGTCCCCAGGCGGTCGATGTCCAGCTCGGCGCAGATCGCGCGGACGTCGGCGGCGGTGTCGGCGACGGTGCGGCCCGGCCGGGGCGAGGAGTCCCCGTAACCCGGCCTGTCGTAACTGATCAGCCGCAGCCCGCGCTCGGCGGCGTCGCGCACCCACCGACCGTGGAAGGTCGCTCTCCTGGAACTCGGAGTGCCGTGGTGGGCCAGGATCGGCCAGCCGGCGGGATCACCCCACTCCTCGACGGCCAACCGCCCACCATCCGGAGTTCGTACGGTCCGGCGCATCCTGCCTCCTCAGCGGTGCGTTCGCGCAGCCGTAGCCATCAGAGCACGGTCGCGCGGAGCGGCGAACTCCACGATTGCCCGATCTCCGCCGGGGTGAGCAAACCCGAAGGCGCGGCTGGCCGCGCCCCGTTGACACGATCGACTGGCGCCTGCCCATAACCCCGCAATGCCGGCGTGGATAAGGAGCTGACATGACACAGCCGAGGACCAGGATCGATGTGTGGCTGACGGACCCGGCCAGCTGGGCGACCAACGAGGCGGACATCGCGGTCTCCGCCGCGGCGGAGTTCAACGGGGCGCACCCGGAGTACCAGGTCGAGATCAACAGGTACGACTTCCGTACGATGCCCGAGGAGGTGGCCCGAGCGGCGGAGCGCGGCGAGGCGCCCGACATCGCGGAGTACCACTTCACCTCCACCCGCGCCGCCATGGACACGCTCGGGCCGGACGGGAATCCCCTGTTCACGCCGGTCGAGCGAGCCGTCGCGGGGCGGAGCGAGATCCTCGGTGAGCCCGTCGTGCTCGACGACATGGTGCCCGCGGCACGTGACTACTTCCGCTACCAGGGCGAGCTGATGTCCATCCCGCGCACGGCGTCCGGGATCGTGCTCTACGCCAACACGGACCTCCTCGCCAAGGCCGGTGTGGCCGAGCCGCCGCGTACCTGGCGCGAGGTCACGGCGGCCTGCGAGGCGCTCGCCAAACTGCCCAACGGTCCCACGCACGGCATCGCGTGGCCCAACTTCTACTGGGTCTTCCTGCAGTCGGTCGCCCAGCAGGGCGGGCTGATCGCGGATCGCGACAACGGCCGGTCCGGCCGGGCCGAGAAGGTGGATCTCGCCTCGAGCGAGATGATGAACTACGTCCGGTGGTGGCAGGGTCTCCACCGCGACGGCCATTACCTGTACACGGGCAAGCTCATGGACTTCGCGGGCGGCTACGAGGCGTTCGAGGAGCAGCGGATCGCCCTCTTCCTCAGCTCCTCGGTCGATGCGTCGCACCTGCTGGATCGGGGCGAGCGGCACGGGTTCACCGTGGCGGTGAGCCCGATGCCGTACAACGACGAGGTTCCGCTGGCTGGCAACATGATGGGCGGATTCTCGCTGTGGCTCGCCGCGGGTCTCGACCAGGCCAAGCAGGACGGTGCGCTGGCGTTCATGCAGTATCTGAACCGGCCGGACAACGCCGCGGAGTGGGCCAGGCGTCACTACCGCATCCCGATCAGCAGGGCGGCGGTCGACGTCCTGCAACGGGAGGGCTGGTACCGCGACAACCCGCGCCTTCGCGTGGCCGGCGAACAGCTCGAGGCCGCGGACGGCTCACCGGCGGCGCTCGGGCCCCTGCTCGGCGGTCAGGCCAGCATCATGGGCGAGATCACCGGCGCGATGCACGACGTGCTGACCGCCGACGCCGAGCCTCACGCCCGGTTCGCCGAGGCGACCCGCCGGGCACAGGAGTTTCTCGACGCCTACAACTCGTACTGCGACGGGCCGCCCCGCCGCACCCCTCGTGACCTCGCCGTCAGCCTGTAGTCCACGAACTGGTGTCACCACCTGGAGGTCGCGTGTCGCTCGATCACAGTCTCGTCGGTGTACCCGGAGAACCGCGCGAGCGATCCTGGACCTCCACGGACGCGCTCCTGTACGCCCTGGGCGTCGGCGCGGGCCTCGGCGATCCGTTGCGTGAACTGGAGTTCACCACCGAGAACAGCGAGGGCATCGAGCAGAAGGTGCTGCCCACGTACGGCGTGGTGATAGCGCAGATCCCGCCGGCGCGGAGCATCGGTGACTTCGACCGCGCCCAGCTGGTGCTCGCCGAGCAGTACGTTGAGCTGCATCAGCCACTGCCGGTCTGCGGCACCGTGTTCACCTCGTCCACCGTCACCGGGATGTACGACAAGGGCTCGGGTGCGCTGGTCGAGTTCGAGAGCGTGGCGGTGGACCCGGCCACCGGTGAGCCTCTGATCACCACCCGGTCAGGCATGTTCATCCGGGGCCAGGGCGGGTTCGGCGGCGACCGCGGCACCTCCACGCCGTGGGCGCCGCCGGACCGCGACCCGGACCACACGGTCGTGGAGTGCACCAGGCCGGAGCAGGCGCTGCTCTACCGGCTCTCCGGCGACCGGAACCCGCTGCACGCCGACCCCAGGTTCGCCGCACGTGGCGGCTTCAGCCGACCGATCCTGCATGGTCCGTGCACCTTCGGGTTCACCGGCCGGGTGCTGCTGCACGAGTTGTGCGGCTCCGATCCCGCGAGGTTCGTCGCGATGTCCGGCAGGTTCACCGCTCCCGTCGTTCCGGGTGAGTCGCTGGTCGTCTCGATCTGGCGGGGTGACGACGGCGCCGCCGTGTTCCGGACCGCCAAGCGGGACGGGACCGTCGTCATCGACCGCGGCCGGATGAGCTATCGCGTGCCGTCCGAGTCGCCGGCGTCCTCGTAGGGGCGGCCGCAGGACCCGCCGACCGGCGGCAGCTCGCGAACGAGCTGCCGCCGGTCAGGCCCTGTCGAAATGGGCCCGGATGCGCTGTCGCCACAGCTCGTAGGCCGGCTCGGCGCCGGGGGAGTGCACCGCGGTGGAATCGGCGAGCGTGACCGCCTTGTCGACGGACAGGCCGGTGAGGGCCTGGCAGGCGGTGGTGGTGTAGTCCGGCACCAGACCGGCGTAGGAACGTGCCTTCACCGCGAACACCGCTCCCAGCGCCACCTGGGGCCACTGGTCACCGGCGGCGCGCCGCAACGCGTCCAGGCCGTCAGCGTCGCTTCCCCCGGCGAAGGTGGCTGCCAGCCCCACCCCGCTCCACAGGTCGGGCCGGCGGTGCTCGGCGAAGCGCCCCACCGCGGCGGCGACGTCGGGCGTCCGGCCACCACAGATGAACCACAGCGCCCGCCCGACGCCCTGATCGGCCGCGCGGAGGAAATAGTCCGGTGACCCTTCCCAGGGATAAGGCTTCGGCACCTTCTGCGCATCCACCCAGCGCGATGTGTCAAAATAGGCGCGGTCGAATGCGTAACCGTCCACCGCCAGCCAGCTCATCGTCGGGTAATACGGGTTGCCGGCAAGGTCGGGAACGGCCTTGTGCCACAGCTTTCTGGGCAGTCTGGCCATTGCGAAACCCATGCCGATGTACGCCAGGAAGATGTGCGGGCGACCCGGGCCGAGGAGCAGATCACGGGTCCGGTGGCCGCGTCCCATGGCGTCGAGGACGGTGAAGGCCATCGTGGCGCCCTCGTAGGCGAATCCGCGCATCTCCTCGTTGACCAGATCCAGCCTGCGCTCGACCTCCCACTGGTCGCGGGCGTCGATTCCCCACTCGAATCCGCAGACTACGGCCTGGGGGACAGCCTCTAGATGTCGTGTGCCGGGGGACGGTTGGGCCGGGAAGCCTCGTTTGGCGAACGTCACGTCGGCGAGCTGAGGGGTCAGCGTGAGCCTGCGCAGCGATCCGAAGACAGTTGGCATCTGTTCACCTTCCGTGGTGACACCGACGGGCCACCTGTCCATTGTGGCGTGAGAAATGCGGGCCGGCTTACTCTCGCTTGCTGTCTGCCGCCGACTTCGTCACAGGCTCGGCCATTGATGGGCGCACGTTGCGATGTCATGTTTGTGGGGTGAGTTTTTCACCCTCCGGGTCGTGACGAGGTCTCTGGAAGCTCGGGTTTCGCTCGAGGCAAGATCGAGCAACAGCAAGTCATCCGCCAGCCTTGGAGGTGCGAAATGAACAACGAGAATGGGCGCGTTGTCTTCCAATTGCTGGGACCGGTGTCCGCGCACCTGAACCACCAGCCGGTGATGCCGAGTGCACCCAAGCAGCGTCAGATCCTCGTGCTGCTCGCGCTCAACGCCGGGCGGGTGGTCACCACACAGACGCTCGTGGAGGAGCTCTGGGGGGACCAGCCGCCACGCAGCTCCGCCACCACTCTGCAAACGTACATCCTTCAGCTGAGGGCCAAGCTGGCGGCGGCTGCCCGGGACCGGACGTCGGCGAGGCGCGTGCTCGAGACCAGGCACTCCGGCTACCAGCTCGATGCGCAACTGTGCGAGACCGACGTGGCGGAGTTCGACAACCTGGCACGTGCAGGCCGCCGAGCAGTGGACGCGGGAGATCCGCGGGCCAGCTCCGAACTGCTGGGTTGCGCGCTGGCACTGTGGCGCGGGCCGGCCCTCGTGGACGTCCCGGCCGGCCGGATCCTGCGCGCGGAGGTGGGACTGCTCGAGGAGAACAGGCTCGGTGTGCTGGAACGCCGGATCGAAGCCGACCTGGCCCTCGGCCGTCATGCGGACCTGCTGGGAGAACTGACGATGCTGGTGGCCAGGCACCCGATGCACGAGAACTTCTGCGCCCTGCTGATGACCGCCTATTACCGCTCCGGGCGCGCCGGGCACGCGCTGGAGGCATTCCGCCAGATACGTGCCGTGCTCCGGAGCGAACTGGGGGTGGAGCCGGGTCCGCGGCTGCAACGGCTCCACCAGGCCATCCTGGCCGGAGCCCTCGACTCCGAGCCGGTCTGGCTCGCCTCGTAGGCCGACCCGCCCGACGACCCCGTCGCCGCGCCGGGCCCCGCGGCGATCCGTCGGGACGGGAGCGCCTCAGCGCTCAGGCCGGCCGTACCCGTACCGGCAGGCCGTCACGGATCCGGAGCGACAGCATGGCCTCGGGTACCGGGTCGGCCGGACCGGCGAACTCGAACCGGAAGCGTCGCGCGACCATGGCCGCGACGAGGGTCGCCTCGAGCATGCCGAGATGGCTTCCCACACAGACCCGCGGGCCCGCCCCGAAGGGTATGTAGGCGTACCGGTGCGCGACGGCCGGGGCGTCGGCCGCGAACCGTTCCGGCCGGAACCGGTCCGGCTCCGGCCAGAAGTCGCGGTGCCGGTGCAGCGTGTAGGGGCTGATCATCACGTCCGCGCCGGCAGGGATCGGATATCCGCCGATCTCGTCCGCGGCCAGGGCCACCCGCGGCAGCCCCCACACCGCGGGATAGAGCCGCATCGTCTCCTGGATGACCATCGTGGTGTACGGCAGGCCGGCCAGGTCGGCGTACCCGGGTGTGCGGTCGCCGAGCACCGCGACCGCCTCGGCATGCATCCGCTCGGCCGCTTCCGGATGGCGGCTGAGCAGATACCAGGCCCAGGACAACGTGCTGGCCGTGGTCTCGTGCCCGGCGAGGAGCATCGTCACGATCTGGTCGCGCAGCCCGCGCCAGCGGGCGTCGGCGTCCTGCTCGCTGTCGGCGGCGCGCAGCAGCACCGACATGAGGTCTGACCCGTCCGTACCCGGGCCAGGGCCGCGGGACCCGACGAGTGTCCGCACGGCGTCCTCGATCTGCCGCTTGGCGGCGCGGAAGCGGCGGTGGCGCCGCAGCGGCAACCACAGCGGCAGTGCGCCGAGCGTGACCATCTCGAACATCGCCTGTTCCTGCGCGGTCTCGAACGCGGTTCCCAGGAAGCTCAGGGGGCTCAGGTCGGCGTCGAGCAGGGTCCTGCCGAGCACATCCATCGTGAGTGCCGTCATCTCCTCGGCGAGATCGACGACGTTTCCGGTCTGCGCGTCCAGGCGCTCGGTCAACTGGGCGCCGGCGTCGGCCACCACACCGGCGAATCCCGCGATGCGCTCCCGACGGAAGGCGGGGGAGATGAGCCGGCGCTGACCGCGCCACGTTTCGCCCTCGCTGGTGAGCAGTCCGTCACCGAGAATCCGCCGTCGGGCTTCGGCCAGGCCGAGCCCCTTGTGATAGTTGGCGGCGTTGTCGGCGAGCACGTGTCTGGCGTGATCGGGGTGGTTGAAGAAGTAGAGGGTCTTGGGACCCATGGCGAACCGGACCACGTCGCCGTACTCGTTCGCCGCATCGGACAGCAGGGCCAGCCGGTCGCCCCACAGCTTGCGCAGCAAGCCAGGTGTCGCCCATGGCGGTGGCCCGGGGAAGGTACGCCGGCCGCTCGTTCGCCGATCCGGATCCCGCGGTGCCTGGTCCGCGCGGTTCCCAGTCCTCATGTCAGCTCCCGCGGGTGGTCGGAGAACCGGGGCGCGAGCGGCCGGGCCGTCCCGGGCAGCCGGGGTGCGAGTCCCGGCTGCCCGGCCGGCCTCACGCCCGGCCTCCGGTGCCGGTGCCCCTGCCGGAGGTGGCGGGGGCGACCGCGTAGGCACGCAGCGCCGAGGCGAGCTGTGGCGGTACCGGTGCCGGAGTGGTGGCGCCGTCGACCACACGCATGCACGCCACTCGCTGACGGCATCGAGCCACCAGATCCTCCACTCCGTCACGTACCCGCACGATGTCGAAGGCGAGGCCGATCTGGGTCTGAGTCAGTTCCCTGAGCCGCATCCTGATCGACACCTCGTCGAAGGCGGAAACCTCGGCGAGGTATTCGCACTCGGACTCGATCGGGCGAAGCTCCAGGTCGCCACTCAGCTCGTCGAGCACGCGCGGAGCGTGCTCGAGCAGGAACATCTCGCGACACCGGCCCTGCCAACGCGCGTAGTTGACGGTGTAGACATTGCCGACGAGGTTCGTCTCCTCGAAGCCGACAACGTGCCGGTATTCGTAGTAGTTCTTCCTCACTGGCCGCCTCCGTCAGTCGCTTACGCAAATCAAAGGCGCGAACACCCCCGGGTCGCCGGCTGTGTCGCAGATTGTTCTGCCCGCTGATCTGGGACCACGATGCGCGCAGGCCGTGCGCCTCTTCATCTCGGACCTTGCTCACAGAAACAGCAATCTCCGATTACTCCGAGTCGCGACATCCGGCTAGCGTCAGCCGTCGGGCGCCCTATGGCAGCCAGCCCGAGTCGTACGCCATCTTGACCGCGTCGACCCGGTTGCGGGCGTGCAGCTTGGTCACGACCGTCGTGAGGTAGTTGCGGACGGTCCCGACCGACAGATGCAGGGCAGAGGCGATCTCGGTGGGGTTGGCGCCCTTGGCCGTCAGCCGCAGCACCTCGTGCTCCCGCGTGGACAGCGGGTTCTGGCCGCAGTCCCACGCGGACAGGGCCAGCTGCGGGTCGATCACCCGGCGACCCAGGGCGACGGCGCGGATGGCGTCAGCCAGGTCCTCCGGAGGGGCGTCCTTGAGCAGGAAGCCGGACACCCCGGCGGCGAGCGCGCGGCTGACCGTCCCGGACCGGCCCAGGCTCGTGAGGATGAGGGTACGACAGCAGGGCAGCTTGGCCCTGAGCTGGGCTGCCGCCGACAGGCCGTCCATGCCCGGAAGGTCGACGTCGAGGACCGCGACATCGGGCCGGCAGCGCAGCGCCGTGGAGAGGATGTCGGTGCCGTTCTCAAGGGCCGCCACCACCTTCAGGTCCCGCTCCAGTTCGATGAGGGCCACCAGCGCCCCGCGGACCATGGCGACGTCCTCGGCTAGCAAGATCCGCAGCATGCACAACTCCCTCAATTCACGCCGCCGGCCGACGCGGCGCCGACGAGGTCCATCGATTCCGGCGTGACCGTGCACCCACGCCCGCGTCAGCTTGGGTGGCGATCTTCGCGAGCACGTGGAATCGTCCGTCACCGCGCACCGTTGCGCTCAATGTGCCGCCGACTGCCTGCAGTCGGAAGGCGAGATTCTCCAGCCCACCACCGTCGCGGTAGGTGCGTGCGGTCCGTGGCACCCCGTCGTTGACCACGGACAGAGTGATGTGTCCATTGGTCTGTTCGGCCGTGACCCAGCAGTTCCGCGCACTGCTGTGCCGGAGGATGTTCGTCGTCAGCTCCCGCAGGAGCATGGCCAGGACGGAGTCGACCTTGTCGGGCAGAACTCCGCAGTTCAGGTCGACCCGCGCTGTGATGTCGGCGCTGGCGAACAGCGAGGCCACGGCCGCCGCCTCCTGGGCCAGTGAATTGTTGCGGTACCCCTGGGCGACCTGCCGCACCTCGGTGACGGCCTGCCGGGCCATGGCGACCACGTCCCGCAGTTCACCGCGTGCCTTGGCTGGGTCGCTATTCATGAGCCGTCCGGCCAGCTCGGCCCGGAGCGTGATCGCGGCCAGGCTGTAACCGAGCAGATCGTGCAGGTCCCGGGCGAAGCGCATCCGTTCCCTGATCACGGCTAGCTGTACCACCTCGGTGTGCGTGCCCTGCGCCTGCTTGACGGTGCGGGTGAGGCGGCACATGGCGAAGATGGTCAGGCCGACGGCCAGGCTGGTGATGGCGAGGTAGCCGGCGTCTCGAACTCCCAGCCCTGACGTCAGGGCGGCCGCGAACAGGCTCACGATGACGGCGGTGAGCGGCGCCCAGGCGGCCCGACCGGGTATCACCAGCAGCACTGACGCTGCGAGGAATCCCCCCGATCCGGGCCAGGCCGCACCGACGACCAGCAGCGGCAGGTAGGTGGCGAGGCCCTCGACGGCCAGGAGGCCCATTCGCTGCCACGGTGGACGCGACGCGGTCTCTCTGAAGTGACGGGCCTGCAGGACGGTCAGGGTGGTGACCACGGCCAGACTGGCGGCCAGCCGCCGCGGCGGCACGGGCACGGCCAGGATCGCACTGATCTGCACCGCGAACAGCACGCCGAGGATCACGGCCCGTAGGCGTGCCACCACCGGCGACTTGTCCTCGCGTTGCGACTCCTGTGCCGACGGCATGTAACTGATCGGCTTCATGGCATCTGTGATGTCATTCGGAAACCCCCGAAACCAGGTCTTCGTGGATGGTCCATCGACGCTTTCTGCAATTCCGTCGAAGGCGCTGTGGGCCTGCGACGAGGCGGCCGGACCGCTGGTGTGCTCGGGCCGGCGCTCAGGTGTCGACGGTCAGCACACGATGTGCGTCCACCCCAGGTCGTCGGGGATACGGCCGTATTGGATGCCGAGCAGTTCGTCACGGAGGCGCAGGGTCACCGGACCGGGGCGACCGTCGCCGATCGTCCACTCGTCGTTCGCCCCGCGTACGCGCCCGACCGGCGCGATGACCGCCGCCGTGCCGCAGGCGAAGACCTCGGTGATCAGGCCGGCCTCGCACTGCTTACGCCACTGCTGCACGTTGATGCGCCCCTCGTTGCGGCCGAGGCCGAGCCGCCCGGCCAACTGGAGCAGCGAATCCCGCGTCACCCCGGGCAGGAGCGTGCCGGTCAGCGCGGGGGTCATGAGCGATGAAGACTCGCCGTCCGCTGAATGTTGGACGAAGCAGAGATTCATCCCACCCATTTCCTCTATCCAGGTGTGCTCGACCGCATCCAGCCAGACAACCTGGTCGCAGCCCTGCTCGACTGCCTCTCGCTGCGCGAGGAAGGCGGCCGCGTAGTTGCCGCCGGCCTTCGCGGCCCCGGTCCCGCCGGGCGCGGCGCGGGCGTACTCCTCCGACAGCCACACGGTCAGTGCCCGCGGGCCGGTCCGGGTGCTGAAGACGGCAGATGCCGGGCAGGCGATCACGCAGAACAGGTAGCTGCGCGCTGGGAGCGTGAACCCCAGTGTGGGCTCGGTCGCGATCATGAACGGGCGAAGGTACAGGCTGGTGCCGTCACCGTTGGGTACCCACTGTCGGTCCTGCCGGACGAGCAGTTCGACGGCTCTGACGAAGGTGTCGACCGGGAGCTCCGGCATCGCCAGTCGCCGGGCGGAGGCGTTGAACCGGGCGGCGTTGCGCTCCGGGCGGAACAGCGCGATCGAACCGTCCTGCTGGCGGTACGCCTTCATGCCTTCGAAGATCTCTTGCCCGTAGTGGAAGACGGAGGCCGACGGCGGCAGAGCGATGTTCTGAAACGCTTCAAGTCGCCCGTCGTGCCAACCCCGCTCGGCGTCCCAGCGCAGGGTGACCATGTGGTCGGTGAACACCTTGCCGAAGACCGGTGCGTTCAGTATCTCCCGTCGGTCCAGCTCCGACATCGGATTGCGGATTGGACGCACGTCGAAATCTATTATGACTACTGCCCTCCCCATCAGACCATGCACTGCGTGCAGTTGGTGACCATTCCCCCGAGTAATCAGTCACCGCAGTCTATTCGACGCAAATAATTCCTCTTCGTCCGTGGAACCGTGGGCCGTCCAGCTCACCGGCGTAAAACGCTGACAATTATTCTCCGATTAGTCAATTGCGCCGGGCGATGCTCCTGGTGGCCGGATAGTCCGATTTGCACCGATCACCTCCCTCTCCTGGGCTCACAGGTCGTATCGAACTACCTCTACATCCATCCTAGATCGAGTGGCGTTCTTGCGTCGAGTCCCGTTGATCGGATCGCGGCCGGCCGTCACCTCCTGGTTTTCCGAGAATGGCCAGGTCAGAGTTGGTGGGGAGATTCTCTCCGGCCCGATTTGCGGGTTGACCGGCAGCTGCTGGGTCGTGGAGCCGCTTCGGTGCCCCGGTCGGCCGGGGCTCCGCCTGGGCGGCCGATGCTTCTGTCGATTCGTCCGTTTGTCCCGATTTCGGCATCTCTTGCGGACCACAATCGGAAATAGATGGTCATCGCTACCGCTTCCCGCATTTTCCTCCTCCGTGCTCCTCAGGAAGGAGTGTCAACAACTTTGCGCCTCTCCCGCAGGGCCGCGCGCGTCGCGCCGAGCTCTCGTAAATTGCCTGCGCGGGGGAAGCGGACGGCCGGAGCTGCGATTCGGGCACGGGAAACTACTGCCATTCAGCGCACTCAGGAGGTGGTCCGCCCATTGCTCCAACCGGTACGGCTCTCAACGAGCTCGGTCGGTATTTGATCATCACTGGGTCGTGTTCTCGTACGGGGCGGGCGTCATTGATATCGCGGCGCCCGTCGTCGCCGACGGCAGGCGCCGTAGACGTCATCATCGTGACCGGAAAGGCCACGGTGGGTGGCGGTGTGGTGACAGTTGAAGATGGCCGGCTTTTGATCGGTGCGCCGGCAAGATCGACGGCCGGCGGTCGGGAGCAGCGTCGCAGTTGCGGCCCGCGATGCGGTCGTCGCTGAAAGCAATGGTCGGCGTGCGGCCGGGTGTTCCAGATCGGTGCACGGGGGCCTGGGATGTACAGCTGGACACATGAGTCGACAACCCGGGCGGGTCATTGTGTAAAGGGGGCACGAGTCGGACTCGAGATCCAGGTGGCGTCCGCTGGGCCGAGCTGATCGGCGGCACCATCGTCGTCGCGTTCTGCGGTTCAGCCGGTGCGGAAACCGTTTCTCCCGCGCCGGCGCCGGGCCAGGACGAGACGGTGGGTCGTAGCCGGCCACGGCACACTGTGGATGGTTGGACGGGAAGCTTCCGCACCTCAGGCGGTCTCTGCCCGGGCGGAGCGGCGCGACGACCCGCCGACACTATGTCCGGGAATCCGCAGGACGACGTGGCATGGAGGTGCGCCGGCGAACCCCCGCGCCGCGGAATGCGGGCCGCGCCTACGCCACCGACAACGCCGCCCGGATGCGGGCAGCAACTGCCGTTGGCGCGGAGCGATCCGACGACGTGGCATTTGTGGTCCACCGGTTTCGGCAACAAGGAGAAGCGTGGCCAGGCGCGACGCGGACACTCGCCGGGCGGCTGGGTGCCGACCGGATCACACCGCTGTAGGCATGAAAGATGCTGACAGCCCGGTGTGATTTCCCGGCGAATGTCTTCAGCGCCGAGGACGACCGGATAAGCCGGCACGGCCGCAGCTTCGCCAGCCGCCTCTCGCCACGCTGTGATCCATCGTTAACGTCGGTGTGCCACCAACCGTCGGATCGGCGTATCAGGCGGCATCTCGTCACTGTCTTGTGCTGCGAGCCGTACTCGATCTCGGGAGCCGACGGTCGCATCCGTCGGCATGCCGGAAACATGGCCCCCCCATGGCCAGGTGACCGAACCTGACTAGCGCGAATGCGCTACGTAGTTGCCATCGTCGGCATGGCGGCGAACTGTGGACCAGGACCGGTTCCTCGTTAAGAGCAAAGGTGTCCGAACAGGGGACCGGCGCACGTGAGATCACCGATCCCGGCATCAGAGTGGATCTTTTCCACGATGACAGCGCCACGGCGATGACGGTGGCGGGCTGGAGGAAACTCGCTATTCAAGATCTGCAACCGTGGTCGGGCCGGTCATCGTGGCCGCACCGCTCTCGGGGGGCGCGGAGTGGTATTCGTGGGTCACCGTACCCCCGGCGCAGGGCGTCCGGGGACAGACGTCCGGACGGCCTCCCTCATCCGTGCGTCTCCTTGTCCGCGTGCCTTCCGCGTGACGGCTCGCTGCTCACCGCAGCGCCTCTGCAACGATGCGCGCGACGGCGGGATCGGCGAGCAGCGCCGCGCGGGACACCGGGAGGCGGTGGTCCTCGACGCCGAACCCGGCGGGCAGGTCGTGGTGTTCGGACACGATGACCGTCTCCGTGCCGCCCCGCGCCGCGCCCGCGCGTCCGGCGGTGACCAGATAGCTGAGGAAGGCGCCGAACCGCTCCGAGAATCCCTGGCCCACCTCCTCGCCGGCGTCCAACATGTCGCACACGGTGTGGACGACGTCGTCGTACACGGCCTGCAGGCCGCGCATCGCCTCGCCGAGCGCCGCGGGAGGCTGGGTGCCGATGTCCGTACCGAGGGGACGGGTGAGGCCGTCCGCGGTAGCGAGGGCAGCCCGGATCTGGTCCTCCGACAGCAGTCCCGCGTAACCCTCCACCGACGTGGCGAAGAGGTCTTGGATCAGGGCGCCGTCGACGTGGCTCGGGTCGAGCAGCACGACCGGGGGCTCGGGCAGGCCGCTCCTGCGCAGCAGGTCGGCCGCTTGTCGGGCCAACGCGCTGCCGGCGCAGTAGCCGAGCACCCCGCAGACCTCCAGCCCGGCGCTGGCGACGTCGTCGAGCCAGCGGCTGAGGCAGCGGTGGGGATCC
Organism: Micromonospora terminaliae; assembly: GCF_009671205.1. NCBI lineage: Bacteria > Bacillati > Actinomycetota > Actinomycetes > Micromonosporales > Micromonosporaceae > Micromonospora > Micromonospora terminaliae. The sequence continues at coordinate 1,820,774 of NZ_CP045309.1, forward strand.
GTGCCGGTGACCGGGTCGCCGGTCTGCGGAGCGAACACCGGCTCCCACACGACCGGCTCCGGTGCGAGGTTGGCGACCAGGTCGCTGAAGCCGGCCTCGCGGCGTCCGGGGCCGAAGTCCACGGCGAGCAGGACGCGATCGCTGGGGCCTGGGGCGAGAACCCGCCACGTGGTGTGCATCGTCATCTCGATTCGTTCGTCCGGGCAGCCGGTGCGCCGAGCCCGGCGGGCACCACATAGGCCACCAGCTGGCGATTACCGGACCCGTCGTCGCGGGTCACGACCACGGCCTCCTTCACCCCGGGGTGCCGGCGCAGCAGGCTGGCGATCTCGTCCACCTCGATCCGGTGACCCCGGATCTTGACCTGCGAGTCGGCCCGCCCGAGGAACTCGAAGTCACCGCCGGGGCGCAGCCGGACCAGGTCGCCGGTCCGGTAGAGGCGCTCCGCGCCGGTCTCCGGCGGCCCGGTGACGAAGCGCTGGTCCGTCAGGCCCGGCCGGCCCCGGTAGCCCAGTGCCAGTCCGCTCCCGCCCAGGTACAGCTCGCCCACCACACCGGCCGGCAGGACATCCCCGTCGGGGTTGAGCACCCAGGCCGAGGTGTTCTGGATCGGGCGGCCGATCGGCACGGGCTCGTCGTCAGGTCCGGGGCGTAGCGGGGCGATCAGCGACCAAACGGTCGTCTCCGTGGGGCCGTACATGTTCCACACCTCGGAGGCGGCCTCGCTTAGCCGGTTGGCCAGCGGACGGGTGAGCGCCTCGCCGCCGCAGAGCGCCAGACGCAGGCGCAGGTGCGCCGGGGCCAGGGTCAGGATGCCGTCCCAGGTCACCGGCGTCGCCTGCAGCACGGTGACCCGCTCCTCGGTGATCAGGTCGAGCAGGCGCTGGGGGTCGCGCGCGTCCTCCGTCGAGGCGAGCGCGATCCGTGCGCCCACGGTCAGGGGGAGGAACAGCTCCAGCACGGAGATGTCGAAGGACGGGCTGGTCAGGGCGAGCATCACGTCGTCCCGGGTCAGCCCAGGCCGCAGCGCCATCGAGGTCAGGAAGTTCACCACCGCGCGATGCGGAACGTTCACCCCCTTCGGCTGGCCGGTGGACCCGGAGGTGTAGATGACGTACGCGGAGTCCTCGCCGCTGCCGCCCGCGGTGGCGGTGAGCGGCGCGCCGTCCGCGGCGTCGCCGTCGGCCTCGTCCAGGACGACGACCGGCGTGCCGAGGGCGGTGAAGGTGTCCGGCGCGGTGGCCGGGCCGGTGACGATCACCTGCGCCCTCGCGTCGCGCAGGATGAACTCGACCCGGCGGCGGGGGTACGTCGGATCCACGGGCAGGTACGCCGCGCCCAGCTGCCAGCTCGCCAGCATGGCGAGCAGGGCCTCGACGGACCGGTCGAGGTGGACGGCGACCACGTCACCGCGGGTCACCCCTTGCCGCGCCAGCCGATCGGCGAGCCTGCCGGCGTGCCTCCCCAGCTCCGCGTAGGTGAACCGGCGCCCCCCGCTGTGTACCGCGGGCGCGTCGGGATGCCGGTCGATCGAGGCGAGCACCAGGTCCAGGGCGCTGCGTACGTCGGGCAGGGGCGTGCGAGGCGGCGCGCAGAGGCGGAGGAGTTCCCGACGCTGCTCCTCGGTCACCAGGCTGAGCCGGTCCACCGGGGTGTCCGGCGCGGCCATCCCGTTGCGCAGCAGGTTGACCGTGTGCTCCAGCAGAAGGGTGGTGGTGGCCTCTTCGTAGAGGTCCGCGCTGGCTTCCAGGTTCAGCTGCATCCGCTGGTCGGGCCCGGCGACCACGATCATTTCGAGGTCGGTCTGGATGGCCGCGGAGGCCAGTGGCAGCCGCCGGCAGTCCAGTTCGGGTACGTCGGCGAACGCCTGGGCCGATCGGGAGGCGTTGTTGAACAGGACCTGGTAGACCGGGTTGTACGCCAGGCTCCGCTCGCGGCCGAGTTCGGCCACCACGGCGGTGAAGGGTGGGCGCCGGTGCATCATGGCCGTCAGGCTCTCGTCGCGTACCCGGGTGACCAGCTCGGCGAAGCTCGTTCCGGCGGGCAACTGCACCCGTAGCGTCACCACGTCCATGAAGAGGCCGATCAGGCCGCGCAGTTCCGCGCGGTCCCGTCCGGACACCGAGGTGCCCACCAGGATGTCCCGTTCCCCGCTGTGCCGGCTCAGGGTGGCCACCCATGCGGCCGACAGGACCATCGCCGGCGACACCCGGTGCAGGCGGGCGAACTCCTGCAGCGCGGTGACATCGTGCTCGGTGAGTGACGCCTGCGCTCCGTACGACGACAGCGTCGGTCGGCTCGGGCGCGGGGCGGCCCCCGGCATGGTGAAGACGGCAGGGGCGTCGTGCAGGCGCGCCCGCCAGTAGGCGAGATCCTCGGCCCAGGAGCCGTCCGTCGCGGCGGTCCGTTGCTGCTCGACGTGCCGCTGATAGGTGGTTGGCAGGTCCGCCGCCGGCCACCGGCCGCCGTCGCGCAGGGTGGCATAGGCGTCGGAGAGTTCGTCGAGGAGCACGCCCAGGCTGGCTCCGTCCGCGACGATGTGGTGCAGGACGACCATGAGGACGTGGTGGTCGTCGGCGATCGGGAAGAGGGTCATCCGGAACAGCGGTAGCTCGGAGAGATCGAACTTCGCCGCGATCTCCACCTCCGCCCGGCTCCTCCAGTCATCGAGCGACGCCACCGGCACCACGCGCAGCGCGGGCGGTGCGGTGTCGTGCACCGTCACGAAGGGACGGCCGTCGCGTTCGTGGAAGGTGGTCCGCAGTGACGCGTGCCGTTCCACCACGGCCTCGGCGGCGCGGCCGAGCACCGCCGGATCGAGCGGCCCCCGGATCTCGTAGGCCATGGTGAGGTGGTGCATCAGCGTGTCCGGCAGCAGCTGCTCCAGAAGCCAGATCCGCTCCTGCCCGAACGACGGCTCGATGGTCGACGTCACGAGTCCCGCCTTCCCGCGCCGGCCGGTCCCACAGCCGCCGCCTCCCGCACCCGCGCGGCGAGCGCCGCCACGGTGGGCTGCTCGAACAGGTAACTGGCCGGTACACCGACCCCGTACGTCTTGCGTACGTGCGCGATCACCCGCATCACCTGCAGTGAGTTGCCGCCGATCCGGAAGAAGTCGTTGTGGACGCCCACCTGGTCCCGGTTGAGCAACTGCCCCCAGAGCCCGACCAGATCCCGCTCCAGGTCGTCGCGGGGCGAGCCGTCGGCCCGCGACTCGACCGTGACCGCCGGCAGGGCGTTGAGATCCACCTTGTGGTTGGGCGTCTGCGGCAGGGCGTCCAGCGTGACGATCGCCGACGGCACCATGTAATCGGGCAACAGCTGACGGAGGTAGTTGATCAGCTCCTCTTCCAGCACCTATTCATTCCTTCCGGTGCGAGGATCGGTGGATTCCGGGCCGGCCGCGCCGGGTCTGGCGCGGGTGCCGTCGATGAGCGGGTCCACCGCGGTGGCACCGGCGGCCGGGTCGACCGCCACCACCCGCACCTCCGCCGTGTAGCCGGCGCCGTCGCCATCGGTCAACCAGGTCTGGCTGATGTCCGGCAGCATCTCGGAGATGGTGAAGGTGGTCTGCCGCGCCTCGGCCGTGCGCCGTACCGCCTTGGCGAACAGGTTCACCAGCACCAGGCTGGTGAAGTCGACGAAGACCGGCTTGTCCTCGACCGGCACCTTGTAGAACCCTCGCTCCGGCAGGCCGAGTTCGGCGCGCCAGGCGCGGGCCGCCAGGAACCGGTCCGGCTCCTTCTTGATGGACGCCCAGCGCAGGTCGGTGGCGTCCAGCGTCCAGGACTCGCGGGCGAGCACGAGCCGGTCGATCGTGACCCTGGGCCGGTGCGCGGCCGGTGGCAGCGGTTTGAACCCGTTCACCGTGGCGGCCGAGAGCAGCTCGCCCACCACCTCGAGCAGGTCGAAGCGCCGGGCACCGTCACGGGTCCGGACCTCGAGCCGGCCGTCGCTGCGTTCCACCACGAGGCGCGCCGCCGGCAGCGGCTCTCCCGGGGTGCCGCCGGCGTCCGGATGCAGCGACCAGTACGTGTACCGGGGCGACAGCAACGCCGACGGTGGGTAGGTGCGGGAGTTCACCGCCTCCCAGTGCTTCGGTGAGGAGAGGTACACCCGCCGGTCGCGGTGGTCCGCCTCGTCCGCCCGGAACAGCCAGGACGGGTCCTCGTGTTGCTCGACGAAGAGGCGGCTCTCGACGGTGTTCGACGCCAGGTGCAGTTCGCCGAGGACGAGCAGGAATTCGCCGCGGGCCACCGCCTCGGGCCCGTCGGCGGCGATCATCAGGTCCGGAGCGTGGTGGACGGCGGCCGCCCAGGCCGGCTCCGGCGCGGCGAAGAGCTCGGCGACCCGCTCCGTGATGTCCTCGGCACGCACCTGGTGGCAGGGCGTGTCGGGGGACGGCCGCAGGATCTCCTGCCACCGCCGCTGGAGCTCCTCGGCGACCGTCGCCACCGGTCGTGGCAGCTCACGGAGGGAGAAGAACAGCTGGGGGGTGGCGGCCGCGACGACCGCCGCCAGCGACGGTGGGGCGTCGCCCGACCGCGCGCGCACCAGCTCGTACGCCTCGTCGAACACCTTGCGGTACTCGCGCGTCACCTCGGCGACGAACCAGCGTGCGCTCTGCAGCAACAGCGCCAGCGGCGGAGCCAGGGCTTCCAGGACCGCCGCACCGAAGTGGACGTCCACGTCGCGGACGGTGTCCTCGTAGAGGATGGTGCGTCCGGCGTAGGTCTGGCCCGGCCGCCGGGCCGCCTGCACTCCGGCGATCTCCTCGAACACCCTGGCGGCCTGGTCCAGCGCGGCCACGAGCTTCGCCTCGTCACCGGCCGCTGCGGCGACCGCGTCCCGGGCGTGCAGGAGACGGCCCACCCGGGTCAGGACCTGCTCGCGGACCACCGGGTCGCCGACCCTTTCGAGCCGCTCAATCAGCTCCCGCTCGGGGTGGGCGGAGACCGCCACCTCCAGGCCGAGGTGCAGGAGTCCCCGGTCGCGCAGTGCCACGAGCTGGTCGAGGACGTCCTGCTCGGTGCAGAGCTCGGGGTGGCCCGACCAGAGGATCTCCTCGGCGATCTCCCGCGCGGTCCTGGTGCCGTCGCAGAGGCCGACGAGTTCGGCCTCCGCCTCGGTCAGCAGTACCGGCGGCCGGCTGCTGCGATGTAGCGTCCGGCCGACGAGGTCGAACGAGTTGATCCGGCGGGGCGGTAGCCACGGGATCAGCTTCGGGTCCTGCTCCAACGCCCGGGCCACCGCGTCCACCGCCCAGACCTCGAGGTAGGTGGTGCGCCGCGCGAGGAGGTCGGGGCCGGGCGTGACCCGTGTCGCCGCGTCGTCGCTGGACCAGTTCGCCCAGCCCACCGGACCGAAGAAGCCGATGGTGTCGTTCTTGACGCAGTAGCGCTGCCAGTAGCTGGCGATCGCCGACTCGTGGTTGCGGCCCCGGACGTTGCGCGGCTCCCCGGCGGCGGCTTTGTCGACACAGTCGGCGATGAGTGCCCGGTTCTGCCAGGCCACCGCCTCGCGGAACGTCGGGTCGCGGGCGATCCGCCGGATCTGCTCCGACAGCTGGGTCGTCGCGCGTTCGTAGGCGGCCTGGTAGTCGTTGCGACTGCCCTCGCCCGTCGCGCACCGGTCGGCCGCCGCCGCCAGCTCGACGTTGCTGAGGCGGCCGACGTCGGCCGCGGGGAAGCCGGCGCTTCGGAGCACCGACTGCTTCCAGATCGACCAGTCGCTGCCGCCGAGGCGGAGCAGGTGCTCGGCCGTCATCGTCGGCACCCCCGATCCTGCCGTCCGGTCATCGTCCCGCTCCCAACCGGCGCAGCTCCTCGGTGAAGCTGCCGAGCGTGGGGTAGTCGAAGATGGCGCCGACGCTCAGGTCCACGCCGAAGCGGTCCCGGACCTGTGACATCAGCTCCACAGCGATCAGCGAGTCGCCGCCCAGCGCGAAGAAGTCCTGGTCGTCGCTGAGGTCGGCGACGCCGGTCGCCGCCGTCCACAGTTCGCGGACCTGGTCGGCGAACTCGCTCGGCGACGGTGCCGGCTCCACGACGGCCGGTGCCGGTGTCGGCTCGGCGGCGGGCGTTCGTTCCGGCATCGGCGCTGGAACGGCAGGTGCCGGCGTCGACGGCCCGCGCCGGCCGGTCGCCGGTACAGCGGTCCTGGGAGCCGGTACCGGCCGGGTGGCCCGTGCCTCCTCCCGGGCCGCCGTCGTCAGCGGGTCCGCAGGAGACGGCTCGGGACGACCGCCGCGGAACCGGCGGACCGCCACCTGTCGGGGCGTGCGCCCCGTCAACAGGTCCATCAGTAGATCCACACCGACCTCGGGCGGTATGCCCACGCTCTCGGCGGCCTCGTCGACCCGCCGCGGTGACACCAGGGCGGCCGGGTCGGTGGCCCGGCGCATGGTGAAGCCCCGCACCTCGACCAGCACGGTGCCGTCCTCGTCGAGGACGTCGAGGTCCGCCATGATGCTGTTGGTCGGGGCATCTGGCCGGCGGCGGATGTGACTGAGGATGCGACCGGGCAGCCGGCCGTGCACCACCACCGAGCGGTACATGAAGGGGACATGGATGTCGTCCTTGTCCAGGTCACGAACCGATGTGGTGGCGGCGTCCATGAGCGTCGGGTGCACCGCGTGCCGGCGTGCCTCGTGCTGGTAGTCCTCGGGCAGCGCCAGGACGAGCAGTTGGCTGTCGCCGGCCGGGTCGGCCTGGGCCTGGTGGTAGGTGCGCCAGCGCGGGCCCAGCGTGAACGCCTGCCGGTCGCTGCCGAACGGTGGGAGGGGCCGGTGCTCGCTCAACCTGGCGCGAAGTTCTGCCAGGTCGACGCGGCGCCGTGCCGTGGTGTCCGGCTCGGGTCGCCACGCGGCGACCCGCCCCCGTACGTGGGTCTGCACGTCGGTGGGGGAGGAGGTGGTCAGTGGCGCCGAGGAGACCGCGAAGGCCCAGCTCTCGCCCTCGGGGTTGAACGCCACCTCGACCCGGCGCGGCGAGGTCAGCTCCAGCATCCGCTGGAACACCACGTCGTTCAGCGCGACCGGCTCCTCCGCCCCGTCGAGGATCTCGGCCCGGAAGGCCTCGACGACCAGGTCCAGGTGTCGGGTGCCCGGCACCACCGGAACGCTGCCCAGCCGATGCTCATCGGTCACCGGGTCGTTCTCCGCGCTCAGCATCGTCTGCCACCGGCGGGCCGGAGCCCGGCCCGCGGAGAGGAGCATCCCGCCCGCGGCCATCCCCACGCCCTGCCATGCCGGCCAGCTGATGCTCAACAGGCGGTCCGCGACGAGGGGCGTGTCGCGCACGAAGGTGTCCAGATAGGCGTTGGCGGCGGCGTAGTCGGCGCCCCCCACCTGGCCTTCCAGGGCGGCGCGGCTGGAGAAGCAGACGAAGAAGTCTAGCCGCGGGCGGCCTGCGAACACCCTCTCGAGGCTCAGCGCACCGGCCATCTTGGGGGCGAAAGTCGCCTCACTGTCCGCCGCGCCGGTGAACTGGACCGTGCCGGAGCCGATCCGGCCGGCCAGGTGCAGGACGCCGTTGACCGGACCCCGCCGGTCGGTCACCTCGTCGACCAGGCGACCCAGTGCCGTGGCGTCCGTGACGTCACAAGCATGGACCTCCACCGTCGCGCCGAGCGCGCCGAGTTCGTCGAGCACGTCGTCCGGCACCGACCCGCTCCGTCCCACCAGTGCGAGAACCGGCTGCTGGCCGGTCCTCGCGAGCCCGCGGGCCACCTCGATGCCGAGTCCTCCACCGCCGCCGGTGATCAGGTAGACGCCGTTGCGGCGGACCGCCGGCGACGCCCCGGGAACCACATCGAGTCCTCGCTCGGCGGGCACCCACCTGAGGTCGCCGCGTAGTGCGACGACCGGGGAGCCGTCCTGGTCGGCCAGCTCCGCGGCGAGGTCGTCGTCGGTCACCCGCGCGCCGAGGTCGATCAGCCGTACGGTGAGCCGCTGGTCCTCCTCGGCGATCGTCCGGGCCAACGGTGGCAGCAGGGCGTGCTCCGGGCGTACGACCTCAGCGCCGCTGATGTCGACGGCTTGGCGGGTCAGCACGACGATCCGAGCCCCGTCGGCCAGCCCGGACACCCGGGACACCAGCCGGGCCACCTCGTGCAGCTCCCGGAAGGGGCGTTGGAGTGCGGCCAGGTCGGCGCGGTCGGCGGCCGCACCCGAGAGACCCCACGCGTGCACCAGCATGAGCGGCTGCCGACCGGCCGCCGCGACGTCGCGCAGCAGGTCCGCCAGCTCACCTCGGCGCCGTACGGGCAGGTGGAAGGACCGCTCGGCGGAGCCTGAGCCCGGATCGGCCGGGACCGGCACCATCCTGATCCCGGCCCGTTGCAGCGCGACGGTGAGGTCGCGTGCGCGGTCCTCTTCGGCCAGCAACAGCGCGTGCGGCGCCGTGTCGTGGCTGGCGTCGGCTCGCCGGGGCACATGCACCCAGCAGGGCACCGAGAATGGGGACTCGTCCACGGGGGTGTCGGCGGTCAACTGCTCCTCCGTCGGGTCGGCTGTCGTGGGTGCTGCTTCGCTGTGCGCCCTCGTGGATTCCGGTGGCGCCTCGGCCGCGGGGGACGTCGGCCCCGCCGCGGCGGGCGCGGCGGGCGGGTCCGCCCAGAACCGCTCCCGCTGGTAGGGGTAGACCGGCAGCGGCGTACGGACGACCGGTTGCCCGTGCCCGACCGCGTGCCAGTCCACGTCGTGTCCGTCGGTCCAGACGGTGGCGAGGGAGTGCAGCAGCGCGATCTGGTCCTCCCCGGGCCTAGGGCGGGACGGCAGCGACGCCACGGCCGCGTGGCCCCCGGCGGCCAGGGCGTGGTGCGACCGGCTCAGCGACGTGAGGGTCTGGCCCGGCCCGACCTCGACGAGCACCTGCGGTCCCTGGGCGAGCAGATGTTCCAGCGCGGGACCGAAGAGCACCGGTTCGACGAGCTGGTCGGCCCAGAATGTCGGGTCCGTCGCCTGGTGTGCGGTCATCGTCGTGCCGGTGGCGGCGGAGACGATGGGGATCCGTGGCGCGCGCAGCGCGACGGCGCCGAAGGCGGAGCGGAACTCGTCGGCCGCCTTCCGCATGGCCTCGGTGTGGAAGGCGTGCGAGGTGCGGATCGGGCGACTGCGCAGGCCCCGTTCCCGCAGCGTGTCGGCGAGGCCGGCCAGCGCGTCGTGCGGACCGGCCAGCACACTCTGTCGGGGTCCGTTCACCGCCGCCAACTCGACTTCCGCCGACAGTAGGTCGGTCAGCTCGTCGGCGCCGGCGGCGACCGCGAGCATGCCGCCGGCCGGCATCCGGTTCATCGCCCGGGCGCGGACCGCGACCAGCGTGACGGCGTCGGAGAGGCTGACGACCTCGGCGACGGCGGCCGCGGTGAGCTCGCCGATGCTGTGGCCCAGGAGGCGGTGCGGTACGACGCCCCAGGAGCGCCACAGCTGCGCCAGGGCGTACTCCACCGCGAACAGCAGCGGCTGCGCGACCGTGGTGCTCGCCAACTGCGCGTCGTCGCCCGTACGCCAGGCCTCGGCGACGTCCGTTCCGGCCGCCGAGAACAGGTGCAGCGTCTCGTCGAGCGCCTCGGCGAAGCGGGGCTCCTGCTGATACAGGTCCTGCGCCATGCCCGCGTACTGAGCGCCCTGGCCGGGGAAGAGGAAGGCCAGCTCACGCCGTTTTCCGGCGCCGCGGACCACGGCGTTCCCGTCGGCGGCGGTGAGGCCGGTGACCGCCTCCGCAGCGCTTTCGGCCACCAGGGCGGCTCGATGCGGGTAGGCGCGGCGGCCGTGTTGCAGGGTCGACACGGTCGCCGTGAACGTCCGCTCACCGTGGTCGGCCAGGTGGGCCCGGATCCGCTCCTGGTAGGTCTCCCGGGCCGCGGCCGTCGCCGCCGACCAGACCAGCAGGCGAGGCCGGGTGGCGGCCGGCTCGGCCACCCGTACGGGCGCTTCCTGCAGTACGGCGTGGGCGTTGGTGCCGCCGATGCCGAGGGAGCTGACGGCGGCCAGCCGGGGCTGATCAGCGCGGCGGGGCCAGGGGACGGCCTCGCTCGGCAGGTAGAAGGGCGAGCCGTCCAGGTCGAGCTTCGGGTTGACGGCGCTCACGTTGATGGTGGGCGCGATCCGCTCCCGTTCCAGACTGAGCACGGCACGGATGAACGATGTGACGCCCGCTGCGTGGCCCAGGTGACCGACGTTGGCCTTGACGGAGCTGAGGGCCACGGTGTCGTCAGCGGGGTGCCCCAGCCGGCGGTACGCGGCCAGCAGGGCGGCCACCTCGATCGGGTCGCCCAGCATGGTGCCGGTGGCGTGCGCCTCGACCAGCCCCACGTGGTTCACGTCCGCCCCGGCCATCATCATGGCCTCCAGCACCACGTTGGTCTGGCCGGTCACGCCGGGGGCGGTGAAGCCGACCTTGCGGGCGCCGTCGTTGTTGACGGCGGTGGCTCGTACGACGGCCCGGACCGCGTCACCGTCCGCGAGCGCCTGCGCGAGCTTCTTCAGCACCACGACGCCCACGCCGCTGCCGAAGATCGTGCCGCTGGCCGCCGCGTCGAACGGGCGGCAGTGCCCGTCCCGGCTGAACGGTCCGTCCATCGCCCAGCGGTGTCCGTGGGTCAGGGGCAGTTCGACCTCGACACCTCCGGCAAGAGCGAGTTCACACTCCCCGTTGCGGATGGCGGCCACCGCCTGGTGGATGGCGACCAGTGAGCTGGAGCAGGCCGTCTGCACACTCATGGCGGGCCCGGTGAAGTCCAGCTTGTACGACACCATGGTGGCCAGCGAGCCGAGATTGTTCCAGGTGCCGACCGCGAGGCCGGTGATGCCCGTGGCCGCCCCCGGCTCCGGGCGCAGGTACAGGTCGACGTACCGGTTGGTGCCGGCGGCGCCGAAGACCCCCACGTCGGTGAGCGAGCCCGGGTCGTAGCCGGCGTTCTCCACCGCGGCGTGCGCCGTCTCCAGGAACAGTCGCAACTGCGGGTCGCTGGTGCGTGCCTCCCGAGCGGTCATTCCGAACAGCGCCGCGTCGAACATGTCGAGCTGCGCCGCTTCGGCGACCGCCCGTACGTACGCGGGGTCGTCGAGGCTGGAGCGGGGAACTCCGGCGGCCAGCAGTTCGTCCTCCGACAGGAAGCGGATGGACTCTCGGCCCGCGCTGAGGTTCTGCCAGAGTTGCTCCACGTCGTCGGCGCCCGGGAACCGCCCGGCCATGCCGATCACCGCGATGGGCTCGAGTTCATCGGCCATGGCCCGACTGTCCCTTCCGCTCCTGGTTCAACTGGGTTCGGACGGCCCGGCGTCGGTCGCTGGCGCCGCCGGGCCCGGCCGCGGGCCGCAGGGGCGCCACGGGCTCGGCAGTCGCGTCCGCTCCGGCGAGCAGCGCGCTGATCTGGCGAACGGTCGGATGTGCGAAGAACGCCGTCGCCGGAGGCGGATCGGGCATGGCCTCGGCCAGCAGCGCGTGCACCTGCAGCAGCCTCATCGAGGTGAGACCGGCTTCGAAGAAGTGCTCATCGAGACCGATCCGCCGGCCGATGACCCCGGCGATGAGGTCGACCAGCCAGCGCTGGGTGTCGGTGGCCGGGGCGTGCCGCAGGCTCTCCCGCGCTGCTTGATCGCCGGTTTCCGCGGGCTGGAGTTCGGTGGGGTGGAACACCACCTTGTGATTGGCGCTGGTGGCGAGGCGGTCCCGGACGTCGATGCGGGGCGGCACGGCGTGGCCCGGCAGCAGCGACAGCAGGTGCGAACGCAGTGCCTGCGGGTCGATCGTGGCATCCGGCCGGGGAACGACCTGCAGGGCCAGGACGGGACCGGCCGCGGTGGCGACGGTCCCGGCGACGGCCTGTGCCACCGGACCCGCGCGCAGCGCGGCGGCCTCCACCTCGGCGAGGTCCAGGCGATGACCGTCGACGTCGATCTGGCGGTCCCGCCGGCCGACGAACTGGACCCCGCCGTCCAGGTCGATGCGGCCGACGTCGCCGGTCCGGAAGGCCGGCCGACCGCCCGGGCCGGCGACGAAGCGGTCCGCCGGTCCGCTGTCGTCCAGGTATCCCTCGGCGAGCAGGGGACCCGCCACCACGATCTCGCCCGGCTCGCCTGTTCCGGCGTCCCGGTCGCCGTCCGCCAGGACCAGCAGCTCGTTGCCCGCCACGCCCCGGCCGTGCGGCAGCACCTCGTCGTCGGCCCACTGAGACAGCGCGTCCTCGGCGGACTCGCCGTGACCGAGCACCTGGTGACAGGCTGCCAGCTGCGGGGTCTCGGTGGTGCCGTAGCCGTTGACCACGGCGGCGGGGGTCAGCTGCCGCAGTCGCCGAACCAGCCCGGCCGTGAGTGGGGCACCCCCGCTGAGCACCAGCCGCACCGTGTCCAGCCGGACCCGCGCCGAGTGGTGTGCCGCGACGAGCAGCTCCAGCAGTCCCGGGGTGGCGTGCAGCACGGTGATCCGGTGGTCGGCGAGGAAGCGCAGCAGTGCGACCGGGTCGGCGAGCACCGCCTCCGGAGGTACCGCGACGCTCGCCCCCACGTGCAGCGCGACGAGCAGGTCGCGCAGCACCGGGTCGTGACCGATCCCGCCGACGAGCGCGAACCGGTCGGCGGCGGTCGGCTGGAAGGCCGTCGCGTACCAGGCGAATGCCGCGCTCAGTGGCTGCGGACCCACCACAACACCGGCCGGGCGCCCGCCGCTGCCCGAGGTGAACAGGACATGACTCGCGCCGGGCAGCGTCCGCGGCTGTGGAACGCCGCTGTGCAGCGTCGGCGCCGCGACCGCTTCCGGCGGCACGTCGATCACGGCGGCCGGCCGGAGCTGTCGCTGCTGTTCGGCCAGGCGGGCCTCGGGCAGGGCCGCGTCGACCAGGGCGATCACCGCCCCCGAGCGCCAGCCGGCGAGCAGAGCCATCGCCAGGCCGGCACTTCGGCGGCCCCGGATCTCCACGACCTGCCCGGGCGTGACGCCGGCGGCGCTCAGCCGGGCACGGAGGTCCTCGACGGCGGCGTCGAGCGCGCGGTAGCTCAGTGGGCCCTCGGCCGTGTGCAGGGCGGTGTCGTCACTTCCGCCGTTCAGGGCCCGCGCCGGGGACCAGGCGTCGGCTCCCGCGGCGGCCGGTGCCGGGTCGGCCAACGGCGAGCGCGCCCGCCGCGCCGCGGTGACCAGGGAGATCTCCCGCGGCGACACGGAGGCGTCGGTCAGTACCTGGTCGAGGACGAGCAGGCATTGTTCGAGCAGTTCCCGGGCCATACCTGGCCGGACCCGGTCCGCGGCGCGGACCAGCTCGAGGCGGAACCCGTCGGTGTCGCGGTGCAGGTAGAGGTTGAGGTCGAACAGCGCACCCGTCCCCGGCGCCGGCTGCGCCCGCACCTCGACATCCGGGAGGCGGGGCAGCGCAGCGCTCTGCGTGAGGTCGTTGAACCAGACCTGGAACAACGGGTTGCCGAGCGGCCGTGCGGGCAGGTCCAGTTCGGCGAGCAGGGCGTCGAAGGTCGGGGTGGCATGGGTGATGGCGCCGACGTGGCGGTCGCGGACATGTCGCAGGACGTCGAGCAGGTCGCCGCGGCGGCCGGTCTCCAGCACCAGCGGGACGGTCTCGATCAGGAAGCCGACCAGCTGGTGTTCGGCGGCCGTGCGGCGGCGGCTGGCCGGCATGCCGACCACCACCTGCTCGGTCCCGCTCCAGCGCGTCAGGACGACGGCCAGGCAACCGAGCAGGAGGACTGCCGGGGTGAGACCGTGGGCACGCAGGAACCGATCCACCTGGCTCGTCCGCTCGGCCCCCAGCGCCACCTCCTGGTGGGCGCCGCGCAACGACGGGGCCAGCGAGTGAGCCACCGGCAGCTTCGGGCTCTCCCGGACCTCGGCGAGCAGGTCCTTCCAGTAGCGCAGGTCGGCCTGCCAGGTGGTGCCGCCCACGAGCTGGGTTTCGGCCACGGCGTACTCGGCGAAGCTGGGGGCGGGAGCGAAGTCGGGCGCCGCGCCGGTCGACCGGGCGGCGTACGCGGTGGCGAGGTCGGCCACGACGATGTCCGCTGCGGCCTGGTCGGAGATGATGTGATGCATCGACAGCGCCAGGCAGGCGTCGGTGCCGTCGGCCGCGCGCAGCAATCCCGCGCGCAGCATGGGCGCCTGATCCATCGGGATCGTGACGGCCCCCACCCGGCGTACGAACTCCTCGGCCGCCGAGTCCCTCAGCGCGCCGTCGGCGTCCTCGACCGTCAGCTCGGGCCGGGCGTCGTCGTCGTACCGCAGCTCCGGGGTGTCGGTGACCCACGCGCGCAGCGCGTCGTGGCGCAGTGCCACGTCGCGGAGAGCGGCGCGCAGCGCGGCGACCTGCACGCGGCCGCGCAGCCGCAGCGCCGTCACCACGTTGTAGGCGGCCGACTCGGGGTGCAGCCGGCTCACCACCCACAGTCGGCGCTGGCTGGGGGCCAGCGGCGAACGGTCGCGGGCGCGGTGCTGCTGCGCGGGGGCCGGCGCCGGCGCGGACACCGCCCGTGCGCGAACGTCGGCGAGGGAGGCGTTGTCGCGCATCAACAGGGCCAGCGGAACCTCCAGGCCCAGTCGTTCCCGCGCCGCCGCCACGAACCGCAGGGCGGCGAGGGACTGCCCGCCCAGCGTGAGGAAACCCTCGGCCTCGTCCTCCTCGCTCTCCGGTGGCCCGGCCGCCTCCCACCAGAGGTCGTCGAGTGACACGCCGTCAGGGGATCCATGCGGGCGGTCCGCCATCGGTAGTACTCCGTCCGTCGAAGCGAGTGCGAGTACGCGCGGTGTCGTCGCTGGTGTGAGGTTCGGGCCAGCGGCGCCTGCCCCCTCGCAGCGTCCGGTCCGTCGTACCTGACGGCCGCCTTTGAAATGGTGCTGACTGCGGGAAAGCGCCGCTTCTCGCCCATTGCCTCGGGGCCGGCGCCACCGCATCACCCTCCTGAGCTGCACGGAAACGTCTTCCGATCTGCGGACAGCAACCGTGAGCAAGCGCGCCCGAATTCGTCGCGCCACGATGGACTGGTGAAACCGCGAGGGAATGGGTGCCGAATGGTTCCGGCGTGAGCTTCCACCCCTGAAGGCAAATGAAAGAGCCGATCGGCGAGCACGCATGCAGATGACTGCTACGGGCTAGGAGTTACCACGAGCATGAAGTTCAGCATCTTCTACTTCGCCGATGGGGCCTCCGCACGGGACGGGGGTCTCTACCGTCTCCTCATCGACGGCGCGCGGTTCGCCGACGCGCATGGGTTCGAAGCGGTCTGGACGCCGGAGCGGCATTTCCATTCTTTCGGCGGGCCTTACGCGAACCCGTCACTGACCAGCGCCGCCGTCGCCGCCGTCACGACGCGTGTGAAGGTCCGCGCCGGTAGCGTCGTGGCGCCACTGCACCATCCGCTCCGGATCGCCGAGGAGTGGTCGATGGTCGACAACCTGTCGGGTGGGCGGGCCGGCGTCGCCTTCGCTCCCGGATGGAACCCGGTCGACTTCGCCTTCAGCCCGCAGTCGTACGCCGACCGCGCGCGGGTGGTGGCCGAGACCGTCGACCAGGTCCGCTCGTTCTGGGCCGGCGAGCCCGCCGAGGTGGTCGACGGCAAGGGGCAGGCCCGACAGGTGCAGCTGTACCCGCGGCCGGTGCAGAAGGAACTACCGATCTGGATCACGAGCGGTGGTAGCCCTCAGACCTTCGAGACCGCCGGGCGACTCGGCGCGGGTGTCCTGACCCACCTGTTCGATCAGGACATCGACGATCTGGCGCAGAAGATCGCGGTCTACCGACGGGCGGCGGAGGCGTCGTCGGCCCGTCCGAACGTGGTCGTCATGCTGCACACCCTGCTCGGGACCTCCCGTGAGGAGGTGCGCTCGTTGGTGCAGGCTCCGATGAAGGAATACCTACGGAGCTCGTTGGACCTCATGTCGCGCATGTCGGCGGAAGACGAGGACCTCGATCCCGCCCTGGTCGAGGAGCTGATGAACGAGTTGCTCGACCAGGCTTTCGAGCGTTACTTCGCCCACGGCGCTCTGTTCGGCACCGTGGAGGACGGACAGAAGCGGATCGAGGAGTTACGCGCGGTCGGCGTCGACGAGGTCGCGTGCCTCATCGACTTCGGTCTGCCGGACTCGACGGTCATGGAAGGGCTGCGCCATCTCCGGGACCTGAAACAGTCATGCGACGACTGACCCGTGACTCAGATCCGAACGCCTCGCATGGTGGGTCCATTCAGTCGCCACGGGAATAGTGGGCGCTCACGGGTAAGGGCGGGATAGATTGCGCCGGCCAACGACGGCAGTCCGCGCGGCACACCCCCTTCGCCTCGTTGTCGCGGCACAGGCATCGTCCACCTACGGCAGTTTCCTCAACATGGTGGCTCTGGGGCTGTTCACCCTCGATGTCACGGGTTCCACGGTGCAGACCGGGTTGTTCATGGCCGTCCGCCTGGCTGCCGGGGTTCTCATGGCGCCGATTGCCGGAGTCCTCGTGGGCCGGTACGCCCGAACCGGCCTGATGGTCACCGCCGACCTGCTCTCGGCCGCCGTTCTCGTGCTGTTGGTCGTGGTTCCGGTGGAAGCGAAGCCGGCGGTGCTCTACGCGCTCGCCGTCGTGCTCGGCGCCGGCCAGGCCCAATGGGGGGTCGCGCTGCGCAGCGGGCTCCCCGAGCTGGTCGAGCCCGAGCGGCTCACCCGCGCGAACGCGCAGCTCGTCGCCGTCCGTTCTACGGCCATGCTGCTCGGTTTCGGCACCTCGGGCGTGCTGGTCACCCTCCTCGGCTACCACGCCGCGTTCCTGGTCGACGCCGCTTCCTATGTCCTCTCCGCGCTGCTGCTGACCAGGGTGGGCAGCTGGCGCCCGCCGATCGCGCCGGTACCGGGGCGGCCGGCGGGCCGCCGCCCGCGCCTCGCGCAGGCGCTTTCCGGGATCGCTCCGGTGGTGCTGGCAATGATCGCCGTACGGACCGCCGACGCCTTCGGTTCCGCGTCGCACAACGTCGGGCTGCCGGTGTACGCGAGCCTGACCCGACCCGACGCGCCCGCCTCGTTCGCCGCCCTGTTCACCACGGCATGGGCGGTCGGCAGCCTGGTCGTCGGTCGCTGGTTCGCCCGGTCCGGGCAACGGAACGCCGGTCCGGCCTCCCCGGCGGCCTTCGGGGCCGCCACGTGCGCGATGTCGGCGCTGTTCGTCCTCGCCTTCACCGGGCTTCCGCTGTGGCTCCTGGTCGTCGTCGTGGTCGCGGCCGGGATGGCGGACGGCTACGCCGAGATCAGCTACACCACCCGCCTGCAGCACGTCGAGCCGTCCCGCCGAGCCCAGCTGTTCGGCCTGGCCGGTGCGTCGCAGAACGCCGGGTTCGGCCTCGGCATGATCGTCGGCGCGTTCGCCCTCGACCAGTTCTCGCCGTTCGTGGTGGTCGCCGCTGCGCACGGGCTGGCGCTCGTCTCCGCCGTCGTGTTCGTCATCACCCAGGCCCGATCCCGGCAGCGCCGGCGGCACCGGCACGCTGCACAGAAAGTCGAGGTTGCCCCGTGAACTCAGCATCGCCCGTCCGACCTCCCGCGATCAGCTACGGCGGAGACGTGCCGAACGATGCCGCCCACCCCCGTACCCTGCGCGCCGCGCTCATCCGGGCGGCCCGGGACTTCCCCGGCTGCGGTATCCGGGTGGTGGGCGCGGACGGGCGCGAGGAGTTCCTCGATTACCCGAGCCTGCTGGACAGGGGAGAGGCGTCATTGGCCGGTCTGTGGGCACACGGGGTGAAAGCCGGCTCGTACGTCGTCCTGCGCATCACCTCCGGCGTCGAGTACTGGCCCGCCTTCGCCGGCTGCGTGCTGGGGGGCATGGTCCCGCTCACCGTGGGCGCTCTCGGCGGCTACGACCCGGACGCACCGGGTGTCGGTGCCCTCCTGCACGCCTGGCGCAAGCTCGGGGAGCCGGTCGTCGTGGGCGGCTCGGACGACCTGGAGGTGCTCACTCGCCTGGCGGTGCGGAACCGGGTCGTGGCGGTGACCGAGCTGAGCGCCGCCGGGGCCGGGGGTGATCGCGGGCCGGGGCGGCTGGCCGGCGCGGTGGGCCAGGACGATCCCGTCGCTGAGCCGGCAGATGTGGCGCTCCTGCAGCTGTCCTCCGGCAGCACCGGCACCCCCAAGATCATGCCACTGACGCACCGGGCGCTCGCCGAGAACGCCATCGGCGCGCGGGAGATGCTCGACATCGGCCCGAGCGACGTCCTGCTCAACTGGCTCCCACTGGACCACTCCGCCAGCCTGCTGCTCTACCACGTCGCCGGGATCTTCCTCGGCGCCACCTCGGTCCATGTCGCCACCGAGCTGGTGCTCGCCGACCCGCTGCACTGGCTGGAGCTGATGCGGCGGCACCGGGTCACCCACAGCTGGGCGCCGAACTTCGGACTGCGGCTGGTGGCCGATGCGGTCGCGGGTACGCCCGACCGGCGCTGGGACCTCAGCGGAGTGCGCTGCATGGTCAGCGGTGGGGAGCAGTGCCTGCCGGAGACGTTCGAGGCGTTCCTGGCCGCGACCGGAGTGCCGGCGGCGGCGATGCGCCCCGCCTGGGGCATGTCGGAGACCGCCACCGGGATCACCTACGCCTCCTACGGGGAGCCCGGTGCCCGGCATCGCATCCGTACCGCCAGTGTGGACGGTGACCTGGAGTGGGCCACCGAGGGCGACGCCCCGGAGGCCGTCAGCGAGTATCTCTCCGTCGGGCGGCCGGCTCCGGGGGCCACGGTGCGGATCGCCGACCACGACGGAGCGGTGCTTCCCGAGGGCCGCATCGGCCGCCTCCAGCTCGCCTCGGCCCGGGTCACTCCCGGATACCTCGATGGTCCGGAGGCGACCCGGCTCGCCTTTCCGCACGGAGGCGACTGGCTGGACACCGGCGACCTCGCGTTCATGCGCGATGGCGAAATCGTGATCACCGGACGGGCGAAGGACCTGATCATCCTCAACGGGCAGAACCTGCCCTGCCACGAGGTCGAGCGGGTGGTGGGCGGTGTGCGCGGGGTACGCGACGGGTTGGTCGCCGCGGTCGGCGTACCGGATCCGGCGACCGGCACCGAATCGCTGGTGATCTTCTACGCGCCCGACGACGGGAACCCGCCGGTCGGGCGTGTGGCACGGGCGGTCACCGCCGTGGTGGCCCGGCGCTGGCAGGTCACGCCGGCCCAGGTCCTCGCCGTGCCGGCAGCGGAGTTTCCGCGTACGTCGGGCGGGAAGATCCAGCGTGCGGCGCTGCGCCGGCGCTACCTGGCGGGGGAGTTTGCGGCGCCGGCCCACGACGAGGACTCCGGCCCCGCTGTTGGCGGCGCGACCGCCTCGGTCGGTGGCCGGAACGCGGCGCCCGGCCGCGTCGAGATGCACGCACTGGTGGCCGACATCCTCGCCGACCTGACCGGCGGCCCGGTCGACCCCGCCGTGCCGTTCTACGAGCTCGGTGTCGGGTCGGTCGAGATGGTCCGGCTCCGGTCGCGCCTGGAACGGGCGCTGGGCCGCCGGATCACCGCACCCACGCTCTTCGCCCATCCCACGGTCCAGGCTCTCAGCGCCCACCTCGCCGCCGCCCCCGCCGCATCGTCACCGGAGCCGATCGGGGCGCAGACGCGGGACCGGCGCATCGCGGTGATCGGCATGGCTGCCCGGTTTCCGGGCGCCGACACCGTCGAGCGGTACTGGGCGAACCTGCTCGCCGGGGTGGACAGCATCCACTGCTTCAGCCCGGACGAGCTGGTGGCGGCGGGAGTTCCCGCGGAGACCGCGACCGCGCCCGACTTCGTCGCCGCGAGCGGCACCCTGGGTGACATCAGCGGCTTCGACGCGGGCTTCTTCGGCATCACCGCCCGGGAAGCCCGGATGCTGGATCCGCAGCACCGCCTGTTCCTCGAGACGTGCCACCACGCGCTGGAGGACGCGGGGCACCCGGGTGACCATCCCGGTCATCGCACCGCGGTCTATGCCGGCAGTGGGATGAACCTGTACCCGCATCACAGCTACCTGCGCCACCAGCTCGGGGAGTTGGCCGGGTCCGCCGATCCGGTGGCCTCGATCGGCGCGGCGCTCGGCAATCAACCCGACTTCCTGGCCACCCGGGTCGCCTACCGTCTCGGGCTGACCGGGCCGGCGATCAACGTGCAGACCGCCTGTTCGACCTCCCTCGTCGCGGTGCACCTGGCGGTGCGGGCTCTGCTCGACGGAGAGGCGGATGTGGCGGTCGCCGGTGCCGTGGCGCTGCACGTGCCACAGGCGACCGGCTACCGAGCCACCCCCGGATCGATCCTGTCGGCCCGCGGCCGCTGCCGGCCGTTCGACGCGGACGCCGACGGAACGGTGGGGGGCAACGGTGTCGCCGCGGTGGTCCTCAAACCGCTCGACCGTGCCCTCGCCGACGGGGACCGCATCCACGCGGTGATCCTCGGCTCGGCGGTCAACAACGACGGCGCCGGGAAGGTCGGCTTCACCGCACCCGGTGTGGCGGGCCAGGTCGACGTCGCCCGACGGGCGCTGGACGCCGCAGCGGTGCCGGCCAAGTCGATCGGCTACGTCGAGGCGCACGGCACCGGCACCGCCCTCGGCGACCCGGTCGAGCACCACGCCCTCGCCGAGGTGTACGCGGGCGCCCGGCCGTTCCTCGGATCCGTCAAGGCCAACATCGGTCACCTGGACAGCTGCGCCGGCATGGCCGGGCTGATCAAGGCGATCATGACCGTCCGCGACGCCCGGGTCCCCCCGCAGATCAACTTCACCCGTCCGAACCCGGCGATCGACCTGTCCGGCGGGCCGTTCACGATCGCCACCAGCCCCCTGGACTGGCCGGAGGACTCCCGCCCGCGCCGGGCGGCGGTGAGCGCGCTCGGGGTGGGCGGCACGAACGCCCACCTGCTCGTCGAGCAGCCGCCGGAGGCGCCACCCACCCCGGTCGGCGGGACCCGGGTGCACCCGGCGCCGGGACTGCTGCCCCTCTCCGCGGCCGACCCCGAGGCGCTGCGGGAACTCGCCGCCCGGTACCGCGACCGACTTCGGTCCCAGCCGGAGCTGCCGCTGGCGGACGTGGTCTCGACCGCCGGGCGGGGTCGCCGCCACCTTCGACACCGCCTGGTGGCCCGCGGCAGCTCCACGGCCGCGCTGGCCGACGCCCTGGACGGGTACCTGCGCGGCGGCGGCGCCGGCCCGGTGCTGGTCGGGCAGACCGGCGCGGACGGGTCGAGCCCGGTCGCGCTCGCCTTCCCGGGCCAGGGGGCCCTGGGCACGGTCGTCCTCGACCTCGCCGCGCGCTTTCCGGTGGTCCGGGACGTGCTCGACGAGGGCGCCGAGGCGTACCGGCGGGCGGTCGGCGGCGACCTCGTCGCTCGGCTGCGGGAGCGACCGGACGCGGGCACCCCGCCGACCGACGTGGCGCAGCCGGCCCTGGTCATCACCGGAGTGGCGCTGGCGGAACTGTGGCGGTCGTGGGGGCTGAACCCCGAGTATCTCCTCGGGCACAGCGTGGGGGAGTACGCCGCCCTGGTCGCCGCCGGCGCACTGTCGCTGGCTGACGCGGTCACGCTCACCGCCCACCGTGGTCGCCTCATGCAGCAGGACCTGCCGCCCGGCGCGATGCTGGCGGTCCTGGCCGACACAGGTGTCGTCGAGGAGTTGCTCGCCGGGAGCGAGGCCGAGATCGCCGCCCGCAACGGTCCGAACCAGTACGTGGTCTCCGGCCCGCCCGCCGCCGTGGAGGCGCTGGCCGGCCGCGCCGAACGGCTCGCAGCGGTGACCCGCCGGCTCCCGGTCGACCGGGCGTTCCACTCGGCGGCCGTGGAGCCGGTGCTCGACCGGTTCCGGCGCATGATCGAGGAGGTGACGGTGCGGCCGACCCGGGTGCCGGTGGTCAGCACCGTGGACGGGCAGGTCCGGCGGCCGGGCTGGCGGCCCGACGGCGACTACCTGTGCCGCCAGGCCCGCCAGCCCGTCGCCCACGACGCCGCGGCGCGAACCCTCGCTGCGCACGGCGTCGCGACGGTCGTGGAGGCGGGGGCGGACGGTGTGCTGACCGGGATCGCCCGGGGCGCCGGGCCGGACCTGCGATGGGTGCCGTCCCAGCGGAGGGACCTGGAGCCGGCCGACGGACTCTGGCAGGCGGTCGCTGAACTGCACGTCGCGGGCGTGGCGGTCAACTGGGCCGCAGTCACCGCCGACTGTGGTGGCCGGCGGACGTCGTTGCCGGCCTACCCCTTCCAGCGGCAGCGCTTCTGGGCCGGGACGCGGGCGCCGGTGACGCATCCCGCGGCCGAGCACGCCTCCCCGTCCGGGGCCGCACCCGCCCTCGCGGGGGAGAGCGGGTCCCCGCCGGTGGCCAGCGCGCCGGCCGCGCCCAGGCTGGAGGAGCGGCCCGACCCGGCTCTGGACTCGGCGCTGACGCGGGTTCTGGCCCTGACCGCCGAGCGGCTCGGCGTGGACGCGGCCGAGGTCGACCCGGACCAGACGTTCCTGCAGGCCGGTGCCGATTCGCTGCTCCTGATGACCATGTCCAGGGAGATCAACGACGCGTTCGGTGTCCGGTTGCCGGTCCGCGACCTCTTCGGCGCCGTCGGCACCCCGCGCCGCCTCGCCGAGGCGGTGCTCGGCGGCCCTTCGCCGGCGACGATTCCACCGACCCGGCCCGGTCCGCCGACCCCGTCGACTCTCCAGCCGACGGACCCGAAATCGGCGGCGGGCGAGCCGGCCTTCGCGCGCCCGGGCGTGACGCCACCACCGGCGCCGCCGCCGACCGCAGCTCCGCCGCTGCCCGCGCCGCTGCCCACGCCGCAGGCCGGCAGCGCCCAGGGGGCGCCCGCCGATCTCGCCGCTGTCGTGCACCGCCAGCTCGACCTGATGCGGGAGCAGCTCGCTCTGCTCGGCGGAACCGTCCCGACCGCGCCGGCCCCACCGACCCGGCCCGGGCCGCCGCCACCGTCCGTGGCGAAGCCCGTCCCGACCCCGCGGCCAGCGGTCGCCACGCCGCCGGTGCCGGCCACCGACGCGGCCGACACCGTCGACTTCAGCCTCTACTTCTTCGGTGACTACGCGGACCAGGGCCGGGACGATGCGTACGAGGTCATCCTGGACGCCGCCGAGTTCGCCGACGCCCACGGCTTCCACGCCGTGTGGTTGCCGGAGCGGCACTTCCACTCGTTCGGCGGGATCTTCCCCAATCCCTCGGTGCTCGCCGCGGCCCTCGCGGTGCGGACCCGGCGGCTGCGGCTCAACGCCGGGTCGGTGGTGCTGCCGCTGCACCATCCCATCCGGGTGGCCGAGGAATGGTCCATGGTGGATCGGCTGTCGGGAGGTCGGATCGGCCTGGGCTGCGCGCCAGGCTGGCACGCCAACGATTTCGTCTTCTACCCGGACAACTTCCCGCGCCACAAGCAGGTGATGTACGAGAACCTGGATACCGTCCGGCGGCTGTGGCGCGGCGAGACCCTCCACGCCCGCTCGGGCAGCGGTGCGGACACCGAGGTCCGGCTCTTCCCTCGGCCGGTGCAGGCCGAGCCGCCGATGTTCGCGGCCATCGTCGGAAACCCGGACAGCTACCGGGAGGCCGCCCGCCGCGGTCTGGGTGTGGTCACCAACCTGATGACGCAGGACGTGCCGCGGCTGGCGGAGAATGTCGCACTGTACCGGCGTACCCGCGCCGATCACGGGCTCGACCCCGACGCCGGGCGGGTCGTGGTGCTGATGCACACGTACCTCGACGAGGACGCCGAGCGGGCCCGCACCGCGGCGTTCGAGCCGTTCTGCGCGTATCTCCGCTCGTCATTCAGCCTGCTCGGCCAGGTGGTCAACAGCCTCGGGATGAACATCGACCTGGCCGACACCCCGGACGACGACGTCCGGTTCGTGCTCTCCCGGGCCTACCAGCGGTACTGCGACCAGCGGGCGCTCATCGGCTCGCCCGACAGTTGCCGGCCGGTGCTGGACCAGGTTCTCGCGGCGGGTGCCGACGAGATCGCCTGCTTCGTCGACTTCGGCCTGCCGGCGCAGGCCGTCCGGGACGGGCTGCCGGTCATCGACACGCTGCGCCGAGCCACCCGACGCCGGCTACCTCGGAGCGGGGTTGAAGCTGCCGACATGGCACCGCTCTCCAATGGCCAGCGGCGGCTGTGGTTGGCGGAACAGGTCGATCCTGGTACCCCGGCGTACACCGAGGGTGCGGCGGTGCGGCTGCGCGGCGCGCTCGACGTGAATGCGCTGCGCGACGCCGTGCAGGACGTCGTGGACCGGCACGCCCCGCTGCGGACCACCTACCGGGATGTCGACGGCGAACCGCACCAGATCATCCATCCGCGGCTGCAGGTCGACCTTCCGCTGCGCGAACACCCGGGCGCCGACGAGGAGCCGGTCGTACACGCGGCGATGGCCGCGGTGAGCGTCCGGCTGTTCGACCTGCGCGAGGGCCCGTTGTTCGCATTCGAGCTGCTCCGTTTCACCCCGACGCATCACGTGCTGGTGATGTCGTTCCACCACCTGGTCGCCGACGGCGGCTCGTACGCCGTGCTGACCCGGGAGGTGTCGTCGTGTTACCAGGCCCGAATCGCCGGCCGTGCGCCGCACCTGCCCCCGCTGCCGGTGAGTTACCCGGAACTCGCGCGGGATCGTGCCGCCACCGACGAGACCGACAAGCATCTCCACTACTGGCTTGATCGGCTCGACCCGCTGCCGCCCGCCCTGGTCCTGCCCTCCGACCGGCAGCGGCCGGCCGTTCCCTCGGCCGCCGGTGAGAGCCTCTTCGTGGACTTCCCCACCGAGCTGACCGAGCGGATCCGCCAGTTCAGCCGAGCCGAGGGAGTGACCGTCTTCCACACGCTGCTCAGCGCGTTCGGCGTGATGCTGTTCCGGTTCAGCGGCCAGCCCGACCTGGTCGTGGGAACGGGCACGAGCGGACGGGACGAGAGGACCGAGAACCTGATCGGGTTCTTCGTCGACACCCTGCCGCTGCGGCTGGACCTCACCGGGGACCCCACGTTCCGCGAACTGGTCACCCGGATCCAGGCCGGCGCCGTCGACGGATATGACCACGCCGTCCCGTTCGACCTCCTCGTCCACACGCTCGCCCCGTACCGGCAGGCCGGTCACCACCCGCTCTTCGACGTCGTCGTCGAATACGAGAGTGGCGACGAACTCTTCGCATTCGACCTGCCGGGGGTCACCGCGAAGCCCCTCCGGATCGGCCTGGACAAGGCGCCGGTCGACCTCATCCTCTACCTGTCGCACCGGGAGACCGTGCACTGCCACGTCGAGTACCGGACCGAGGTGTTCGACCGCACGACCGTGCAGCGGTTCCTCGACTACGTCCAACGGGTGCTCGACGAGGCGACCCGGCAGCCGGGTGACCCGCTGTCCCACCTGGCGACGCGCCTGGACACGCCCACCGGTCAGCTCTGTGGGCCGCAGCGCGAGCCACTCGCCGAACGGCTGCACGACCCGTTCGTCCGGCAGGCGGCCCGCACGCCCGACGCCGTCGCGGTGGTCTGCGGCCAGACCCGGTGGACGTACCGGGAACTGCACCGGCGGGCCGAGCTGTTGGCCCGCCGGATCGCCCGCGCCGGCGTGGGACAGGACGACATCGTGGCGGTGCTCCTGCCACGTCGGCCCGAACTCGTCGCCGCGCAGCTCGGCGTCCTGATGGCCGGCGCCGGGTTCCTTCCCCTCGACCCGACGCTGCCCATCGCCCGTGTCCGTGCCCTGCTAGCCGACAGCGGCGCGCGGCTGCTGCTCACCACAGCCGAGATCGACCACCCGACGGAATGGGCTCACGTCCTCGTGGAGGAGCCGGTGGATCCCCACCTGCCGCCACCCGACCGGGTGCCCGCACCCCAGCATCTGGCCTGGTGCGTGTACACCTCGGGCTCCACCGGCCGCCCCAAGGGCGTCGTCGTGCCGCACCGGGCCGCCGTGGACACGGTGTCCTGGCATGTGCGGGCACTCGCGCTCACCTCGGCCGACACGGTGGCGCACGGCATGGGGTTGGGTTTCGACGCGAACCTCGCCGAGATCCACCCGGCTCTCGCCGCCGGCGCCACCGTCCACCTCGTCCCGGACGAGGTCCGGTCCGACCCGGCTGCCCTGGTCGACGAGTGGTCCCGGCACGGCGTCACCGTCGCACTACTGCCGGCGCCCCTGGCCGAGCTCGTCTTCGCGCTGCCGACACCTCCACCCGCCACCCTCCGGACCCTGGTCGTCGGGGGCAGCCAGCTACGGCGTCGCCCACCCGCCGGCTTCTCCGCGGAGGTGATCAACGCGTACGGCCCGACCGAGTGCAGCATCGTGACCACGGCCGGTCCAGTGTCGCCGGCCGGCCACGGGCAGATCGACATCGGCACCCCGGTGGACAACCGGAGGCTGCACATCCTGGATGCTGCCGGCCTGCCGGTGCCGGCCGGGGCGGTCGGGGAGTTGTGCGTGGGCGGCGCTGGGG
Source organism: Micromonospora terminaliae (assembly GCF_009671205.1). NCBI lineage: Bacteria > Bacillati > Actinomycetota > Actinomycetes > Micromonosporales > Micromonosporaceae > Micromonospora > Micromonospora terminaliae. The sequence goes on from NZ_CP045309.1 coordinate 1,847,177, forward strand.
TGGCCCGTGGCTACCTGGGCCGGCCGGGCGACACCGCGGCCGCGTTCGTGCCGGACCCGTACCAGCCCGGTGCCCGGATGTACCGCACCGGAGACCTCGTCCGGGTGCGCGGGGACGGCACCCTCGAATTCATCGGCAGGCTGGACGACCAGGTCAAGATCGCCGGCCATCGGGTGGAGCCGGGTGAGGCGACCGCGGAGCTGGCACGGTTGCCCGGCGTACGGCAGGCGGCGGTGATCGCCCGTCACGACCGCGGCGACGATGCCTACCTGGCCGCGTACGTGGTGCCCGACGATGATGACGACGAGCCGGCCGACGCCCGGACCGCACGGCTCGCCACCCTGCTGGCCGAACGCCTTCCGCAGCACCTGATGCCGGCGGCCTGGGTGCTGCGGGACGACCTGCCCACCACCGCCGCCGGGAAGGTGGATGCCGCCCGCCTGCCGGCGCCGGCCGCCGCCCCCGGCGAGGAACGGCCCCGCACGAGCCAGGAACAGCTCGTCCACGACGCCTGGTGTGCGGAGCTGGGGATGTCCCGGCTGTCGGTGGACGTCCCGTTCACCGCGGCCGGTGGCCACTCTCTCGCCGCCGTACGTCTGGCCAACCGGTTGACCGCGCTCGGCGAGGTCAAGGTGAGTGTGCACGAGGTGCTGCGCAGCGGCGGCATCCGGGACATGGCGGCGGCCCTGTCGCCGGGCGGTGGCGACGGGGTCGTGGACCGGGCGCCGGCGACGTACCAGCAGGAGCTGATGTGGCACCGCCAGCGCCAGGCACCCAATCCTCCCGCCGTGCACATGGCGGTACGGATGAACGTGACCGGCCGGCTCGACCTGCCCGCGCTTGAACGTGCGGTCGACGGGCTGGTCGAGAGGCATGCGGCCCTGCGGACCCGCCTGGTGGATCGCGGCGGCGAGCTGATCCAGGAGGTCCTGCCGGCGGGCCCGGCGGGCCTGCCCGTGGTCGACCTCTGTGCGGATCAGCTCGACGAGTGGTGCCTACGGGTCGGCCGGGAGGCCTTTCCCGACGACGCCGGTCCCTGGCTCCGTACCCGACTGGCCCGCGTCGACGACGAGACCTGGGTGCTGATGCTCGTCGTGCACCACCTGCACGGCGACGGGTGGTCCATGCTCCAGCTCCTCGACGAACTGGGGCGCGGATACGCCGCCGAGCGCGGGGGCGCAGCGACCCCACCGCCGTCGGCTTCCAGCTACCTGGCGTACGCGCGCCGGCAGCGTGCCACGCAGGTGGCGCCGGCCGTGCTCACGTACTGGCGAAGCCAGCTTGCCGGCGCTCCCCGGACGGTGTCGCTACCGACGGACCGGCCGCGGCCGGTCCGGTTGTCCGGTCACGGCGAGGAGTTCACCTTCGACATCCCCGCCGACCTGACCGCGCACCTGACCCGCTTCGCCGCCACCCGCGGCAGCACACTCTTCCCCGTCCTGGCGGCGGCTTACGCGTCTCTGTTGCGCGAACTGACCGGCAGCAGCGACATCGTGCTCGCGTGCCCCTATGCCCACCGTGACGATCGGACCTACGAGTCGGTTGTCGGTCTGTTCACCAGCACCCTGCTGCTGCGGCCACCGCTGGCGACGGCGGGATCCTTCACCGAGCTGGTGGCCGGCACCGAGCAGGCGTTCCTCGACGCGATCCGGCACCAGCCGGCACCCCTGCCCGCGATCTACGCCGCGGTTGATCCCGAATGGCGCGGCGGCACGCCGCCGGTAGCCACCATGCTGTTCGGCATGAATCCGGGAATGCCGGAGGTCGACCTGCCCGGCCTCTCCGTGGAGGTGGCGGACCAGGGGCTCGGTTGCGCACGCCGAGACTTCGCGCTGGTCGTCTCGCCGTTCGCCGGTGGCTTGCGTGGCGTGGTCGAGTATTCAACCGATCTCTTCGACCGCTCGACCGTCGAGGCGTGGAGCAGGAGATTTCTGGATCTCCTCGCCGAGGTCGATGGGTGACGGCCGGGCGCCGGCTGACCGCCGCGGACGGCCGCCAAGCGCAGCGGCGCGGGCAGGAGACCGGCCGGACTCCTGGTCAAGCGAGCGACTTACGCATCTGTTGTGTCACGACGCGATAGCCGGACGTCTCGTACAGCCGGATCGCCCGGGCATTGTCGCGGAAGACGTTGAGCTCCAGGCGACCCACGCCACGAGATCGCACCGCGTCCTCGACAGCAGCCAGGAGCGCGCGTCCGTAGCCGGCTCCGCGGTGCGCCTCATCGATCTCGATGTCGTAGATGAACGCGCAGTCGGGCGCGCCGCGCGGATGCGTCAGGCCCAGCCACGACACACCGACATGGGCGCCGTCGGGGAGCACCGCCCGCAGGAACAGCATTCCTGCGGTCGCAAAACCGTCCGGCAACAGGACGTCGTGTGCCCTGGTGGCCAACTCGAGGGCTTCGTCCGCGGACCAGTTCCCGGCTGCTACCTGTTCATCGGCGTAGGAGCGGATGGTGCGGTCACGCCACACCTCGAACTCGTTCCGCGTCATGTCCCGCACGATCAACTCAGGCACCGCGTGATGCTCCCACACCGATCGGTGGACGGCTGTCCGGTTATCCGCCGAGCATAAGGGAGCGCCGGTGCTCGGGTCTGTGATGAGGTTCGGCTGAAGCAGCGTCTGACGGGCGTTCGGGGGCCACGATGCCGCGTCGTCACGGTGGAGAGTCGGAGTCGTCACTCGTATCCCATAGCCGGGATGATCTTACTGAGTGCCTCCTTGACGAATTCGCGGGTGTCGTCGTCGAACTGGTTGTTGCGGTTCGCCAGCTTGTGCGACTGGAACTCGGACGGGGTGGCGAAGTCGTCGACGCCGAGCCGTTCGAACAGGCCCTTGCGCTGCCCGCGCCAGTCGGCTGCGAGTTCTTCCGCTTTCACCTCGATGTATCGCCGGCCCGTCAGGTCGACCGTGTCCTTCCAGGTGAGCCATCGCTCGTAGATGGGCTTGAGGTACGCGAGCGCGCCGTCGACCGTGGACGGTGCCCACGGCTGGGCCAGGTGGGAGGCGAGCACCGAGACCGGGTGACGCTTGATGTGCACGATGGTCGCTTCGGGGACCAGTTCCCAGAGGAAGTCCATGCACAGCAGGTTGAACGGTGTCTTCTCGCACCAGGTCGGCTTGCCCGCGTCGGCGGCCGCTCCGGCGAACAGGGTGTTCACTAGGTTCCGCAGGATGCCGACCAGTTCGCTCCGGTCACTGAAATACCTGGGGACGACCCGTGGGCGGCTCGGCGGCGCGAACGGCCCGGCCGGCCTGTCGGCGTTCCCGAACCCTTCCGCGGGCGCGGGCTCTTCGAACGTGTGCGTGATCAACTGCGGCCAGAGCCGCTGCACCGCGTCCCGGTAGCGCTGCTCGCCGACCAGTTCGGGAACGGTTTTCCCGCGATCGTCGCGCCGGCCGGGCACCCGTACGGTGAGGAAGTCGCTGAGCCGGTGCAGGGCGTCCTCACCGACGGTGGGGTCGTATCGATCGGTGAGCGCGTCGGCCAGGTCCCGCAGGCCACCCGGGTCGATGAGGAACCTGGTCTCCATGGGAATCCGGTGGATCAGCGGATGTTGGCCGATGATGTCGGCGATCCGTGAGGTTCCCGAACGACCCGTACCCGCGACGAAGACCGGTGAGGGGGAGGACATGGTGAGCAGCCAACGCTCAGCCCGGCGGCGCCGCAAGCCATTTAACCCCTAAGTCGCAGCTACGGGCCGGACCGCACGCCATGTCCCGCCGTACCATCCTGCGGTGATCCCCTCCCGCCGACGGCTGGTCGTCGCGTGCCTCCTCCTGGTGCTGGAGGCGGTCGCGTTCGCGCTCTTCGTCACCGAGTCGCTGACGGGTGCGCTCGCCGCCGTCGGTCTCACCTGCGTGTCGTTGTGGGTGCACGTCGTCCTGCACGAGTGCGGGCACCTCGTCGCGGCGAAGCTGCTGCGTCTGCCGGTCCTCGCGGTCCGCATCGCACCCTTCACCGGCAGGCGGAGCGAAGTGTGGGTCCGGCCGGCGCCGACGGCGACCGCGTTGCCGCTGCGGATGGTGATGTTCTACCTCGGCGGCCCGATGGCGAACCTGTGCGCCGCCGCGGTGCTCGGTGCCGCGACGGCGTTCACGAGCACGGCGGTGACGCGCCTCGCGCTGCTCGGCGCGGCGCTCGTCGGAGCGCTGCTCGGACTGGCCAATCTCATTCCCGGCACGTCGCCCCGCAGTGACGGCCGCAAGCTGCTCCGCTGGCTCTCGGCGCCCACGGCCACCCGCGCCGCGCTGCGGGCGGGCCACTACCAGGACGAGGTGAGCCGAACGCTGCGAGCGATGGACCATCGTCTCGGAGATCCGGTTCGCGACGGCGACGACCCGCTACTGGCGCTCGCCGCCTTCCAACGGCGCTGGAGGATGGGGCACGCCGGGTCGGCGGCGGATTTCATCGCCGAGGCCGAGCGGCTCGCGGCGCTGGCCCGAGCCGACAGCACCGATCCCATGGCCGCCGCGGCCATCGGGCAGGCGCTGACCGTCCAGTTCGGGCTGTGGTACCTGTACGACGCGGTGGTCAACGGCGCGCCGGTCGAACACCGGGAGGTCGTGGAGATCGCGAAGCTGGCCCAGCTCGCCCATCACGTGCAGCCGCACCGGTTGTCCGCTCGTGTCGCCATGAGCCTCGCTCACCTGCTCAACCATAGGCCGGAGCAGGCGCGGTCGCTGCTTCTCGACATCCGGGCGGATGTCGACCCGCCGGACCTGTGCCACGTCGCGTTTCTCCTGTCGGCCATCGCCGAGTGTCACCTCGGCAACCACGCTGCCGCGGACGCCCTCATCCGGGCGGCCGGCGGCGGCCACCCGCAGCTGACTCAGGTCGCTGTCGCGATCCGCGCAGCGGACCCGGTGCCACGCCTGTTCGCCCTGGCACCGATGGTTGACGCCTGACCGGCGTGCCCCCGGAGCGGACGCGGGCCCACGGTCCGGGGGATGGCCCGTCCGCCGGCTCAGCAGGGGCTCCCCTGATGCCGGGCGATCGTGTCCGTGCCTCCCGGCGAGAGCAGCGGGAGATAACCGTCCGGAGGCCAGCCGGCGATCACCTTGGTGAAGAGCCTCGCGCCGAGCCGGCGGTAGAACCGTTGTGCCCCCACGTTCCCGGGCTTGACCTCCCACCGGATGGTGAGCCGGTCGACGGCGGCGCAGCGAGCGAGCGTCGTCATCAGCTCTCGCCCCACCCCGCCGTCCCGGGCCTGCGCGCGAACGTACAGGTCGTCCAGGGCGAGGATGTCCCCGCCGGTCCACAGGTGCAGGCGGCGCTGCGCGGACACGTAGCCCAGAGGTTCGCCGGCCCGCTCGGCCAGCAGGACGGTGACGTCTGCGCGCCCGAGTAGGTCGCGCCACCCCGAGGCGGTGACGCTGACGTGGACGCTGTCGCCCTCGTGGGCGGCGATCTCCCGGACCAGGGTGTCCACGGTGGGAGCGTCGTCAGGGTGGGCCCGGCGGATGGTGATGGTGTCGTTCATGGTGCTCTCCTCGAAGAAGGTGTGGCCGGGCGGCACCGGACCCGGCCGGTGCCGCCCGGGAGGGGTCACGGAGTGCCGATGGCGGCGAGAACGTCCAGCCGGGCGGCCCGGCGGGCGGGCAGCAGCCCGGCGAGGAGGCCGGCGGCGAGGGCGACGGCCAGTACCAGGAGCAGTCGGCCGGCCGGCACCGCGAGCACGGTCGGGGCGTCCCGGCCCAGCGCCCGGACCGTGGCGGCGGCGAAACCGACGCCCAGCAGGATTCCCAGCACGCTGGCCAGCGCGGCGACCAGCACCGCCTCGCCGCGGATCATCCAGCGCAGCTGCCGGCGGGTCATTCCCACCGCGCGCAGCAGCCCGATCTCCGCGGTGCGCTCGGTGATCGAGAGGGCGAGGGTGTTGGTGATGCCGAGCAGTGCGATCAGCACGGCCAGCATCAGCAGCACCGTCACCAGACCGAGCACCTGGTCGATCATCTGGGTCCGGCCGGCCACCGCGGCGGCCTGGTCGCGTAGCTGGGCGGTCGGGGTCTCGGCCAGGGCCGCCTTGATCGCCCGCTCGGCGGCCGCGCGTCCGGTCCCGTCGGCGGTACGGATCAGCACGCTCGCGTCCATCTCCTCGCTGTAGAGCCGGGCGAAGGTGTCCAGCGAGATGAGGTAGTCGGTGGAGAGCGCCCGGGCGTCCCCGTCCCTCAGCAGGCCGACCACCGGCAGGCTGCGGGTGCCGGTGCGGGAGAACGTCATGGGCAGCTCGTCCCCGACGGCGAGGCCCCGGTCCCGGGCCACGTGCTCGGCCAGCACGATGCCCCCGCCGTCCAGCGCCGCCAGGTTGCCGGCGGTGAAATGCAGGGACGTCACCCGGGGCAGCGTCGTCGGGTCGACGGCGGTGAGGGCCTGGGTGGCGTCCCCGTCGCGCCAGTGGCCGTAGCGCAGCCGGGACGCGACCGCCACCTCGGGCAGCCGGCTCACCCGGTCGTACACCGCGGGGGAGAGGCCGCCGAGCATCTCGTTGCGGGCGCTCTCCACGACGTGGTCGGCGGTGATCACCTCGGCGTACGACTGGCGGACCGAGCTCTTGACCGAGGTGCCGAGGACAGCCATGAAGCTGATCAGCGCGAGCCCGAGGGCCAGCGCCAGGGCCGTCGCCGCGGTACGTCGCGGAGTCCGGGCCGCCGACTCGTTCGCCAGCCGTCCGGTCACCCCGGCGGCGGCCAGGGGCCGACCGATGAGGCGTACCAGGATCGGGGTGATGGCGGGGCCGAGCAGCGCGAGCCCGCCAACGGCCCCCAGCGCGGCGACGCCGAGCAGCGGGACGGGCGCGCCGGCGGCGAGCACCGCGGTGGTCGCGGCCAGAGCGGCCACGGCGGCCAGTGCACCCGCGACCACCCGGAGCCGTCCGGTGCGGGCGGCGGTCGCGTCCCGCAGCGCGGCGACCGGCGCCACCGCAGCGGCCCGCCGGGCCGGACCGACCGCCGAGCCGACCGTGACGACCACGCCCACGGCGAAGGCCACCAGGACGGTACGGGCGGTCAGCACCAGCCCGCCCTCCGGCAGCGGTACGCCGAACGCCCCGGCCAGATTCCGGATGCCGGTGGCGGCGGCGACGCCGAGGCCGAGGCCGGCGGTCGAGGCGGCGAGCCCGACCAGCAGCGCCTCGCCGAGGACCGAGCGCAGCACCTGCCCGCCGGTCGCCCCTGCGGCCCGCAGCAGGGCGAGTTCCCGGGTGCGCTGGGTGATGACGATGGAGAACGTGTTGGCGATCAGGAACGCGCCGACCAGCAGGGCCGCCGCCGCCAGTGCGAGCAGGACGAGTTGCAGCCAGCCGAGCTGGTCCCGGGCGGCTGCCGCCCCGGCGGCCGCGATGTCCCGGCTCGGGGTGACCTCGTAGCCGGCGCCCAGCTCGACGCTGATGCGGTCCCGCAGTTCCTCCGGTGCGACACCGGGTGCGGCGACCACCGCCACCTCGGAGACGGTGGAGCCGAGCCGCAGGAGGCGCTGCGCCGACGGGAGGGTGACCAGGGCGATCGTGCTGTTCGGCAGGCCGCCGCGGGCGCCGAACCCGGCCAGGCCGACCACCCGCAGCCGGCCGGTGTCGGTCGCCCGGACCGTGACGGTGTCGCCGAGGCCGATGCGGTGCGCCCGGGCCGTGTCCTCGTCGATGACCACCTCGTCGTCGGCGGCCGGCGGCCGGCCGCTACGGATAGTGAACGCGCCGAGCGGCGGCGGCACCCAGGAGGCCAGCACCGACGGGCCACTCGGCACGACGGCCGTGCCGTCCACCTCGAGCAGGCCCTGGCCCCGGACCTGCGGCCGGACGGAGGCCACGCCGGGCACCGCGGCGATCCGCTCCGGGAGCTTCGCCGGCAGCGGATCCCGGGTGACCTCCACGCCCATGGCGGAGTCGAAGGCGACCGCGTCGCGCACGGTCAGGTCGACGCCGGCGGTCGCGGTGCGGAACTGGTCGTCCAGCAGCCGCCCGGAGGTGTCGGTGAGGATCAGGCTCCCGGTGGCGAAGGTGACGCCGAGGACGACCGCGAGCAGGGTCAGCGCGAGCCGGGCCCGGCGGGCCAGGGTGGTACGCAGGGTCACGCGCCACATGTCAGTTCCCTCCGGTGGCGGCGGGCGCGGCCAGGCGCGCCAGGTGGGACAGGATGGCCGGAACGCTCGGCGCGTCGAGCTCGCCGTCGATCCGGCCGTCGGCGAGGAACACCGCCCGGTCGGCGTACGCGGCGGCGTGCGGGTCGTGGGTGACCATCACGATGGTCTGCCCGAGCTCGTCGACGGCCTGCCGCAGGAAGCCGAGCAGCGACTCGGCGGCCTGCGAGTCGAGGTTTCCGGTCGGCTCGTCGGCGAAGACGATCTCCGGGCGGGTGACCAGAGCGCGGGCCACCGCGACGCGCTGCTGCTGGCCGCCGGAGAGTTCCCCGGGCCGGTGCCGTGACCGGTCGGTCAGGCCGAGGGTGGCGAGCAGGTGGGCCAGGTGCTCGGGGTCGGGCCGGCGGCCGGCCAGGGTGAGCGGCAGGACGATGTTCTCCTGCGCGGTCAGGGTCGGCACCAGGTTGAAGGCCTGGAACACGAAGCCGATCCGGTCGCGGCGCAGCAGGGTGCGCTGCCGCTCGGTCAGCCGGCCGAGGTCGGTCCCGCCGAGCAGGATCTGCCCGGCGTCGACGGTGTCGAGGCCGGCCAGCGCGTGCATGAGCGTCGACTTGCCGGAGCCGGACGGGCCCATGATCGCGGTGAACCGGCCGGCCGGGATGGAGACGGTCACGCCGTCCAGGGCGCGGACGGCGGCGTCGCCGCGGCCGTAGGTGCGGACGACGTCGCGGGCCTGCGCGGCGACGGTGGTGGTGGGTGCGGGGGCGGTGCTCGTGGTCATTGGAGATCTCCTGGCGGGTGCGTCCGGGGGCTCAGCGGGCGGTCCGGCGGTGCATCGGGGTGCGGCTCGCGCGAACGGTCGCGGCGTGCCGGTCCCGGTGCAGCTGGCGGACCAGTTCGGCGCGCTCCAGCTGGAACAGCTCGGCGGTGAGCAGGTGGTTCATGGCAGCTCCTCGGTCAGGTGCGGATCGGTGACGTGAGGAGAGTCGCCGGTCGCGCTGTCCGGACGCTGGCTGTCGACCGCGTGGGGGCGGACAGCGGATGGACAGGCGGCCGCCAGCGGCCGCGGCCAGGCTGGCGGCATGGCGGAACGGAACGAGCCCGGGGGGGCGACGCGGGTGACAACGGTGCGGCTGCTGCCCGGCATGTGCCGGCGGTGCGTCCGCGCGGTCAGCGCGCGGGTGAGCGACCTGCCCGGGGTGGTGTCGCTGGAGTTCGACGTGGACGCCGGCGCGCTGCGGGTGGGCGGGGCGGTGGACCCGGCCGCTCTGCGCCGGGCCGGTCTGGTGGTGTGCCCGGACGGCCCGGACTGCTCCGGTTAGCGGCCCGCCGCCAGGTCCGCGGCGGCTCGCCGGGCCGCGTCGGCCTCCTGCGGTCGCCCCGCGGCCGTCGCCGCGTCGGCCGTGAGGGACCAGAGCCGGCGCCGCGCCCACGGGAACTCCCGCTCCTGGAGCAGGTCCAGAGCGCGGCGGCACTCGTCCGCCGCGCCGGCCGTGTCGCCGTCCGCGTACCGGATCCGGGCCCGGCCCCAGGCGGCCCAGGCCTGGCAGCGTGGGTTGCCGCTGCGGCGGGCGGTGTCGTCGGCCTCGGCGAGCATCGCCGTCACGCCGTCGATCTCGCCCCGGTCCAGCCGGGTGTGCGCGAGCTGCACGAGGGTGAACGCGCTCGCGTGGGGGGAGGGGTTGCGCTGCGCCTCGGCCGCCGCTTCCTCCAGCGTGGCGATCGCCTCGTCGAGCCGGCCGGCCTCGCGCAGCGCGATGCCGAGGTGCGCCAGGATCCCGGCGGGCAGCAGCAGGTCGCCCGCCTTCCGCGTCCACTCGAGGCTGCGGGCCCACTGCTCGGCGGACCGCTCGAAGGCGCCGGTCCGCAGATCCAGCAGCGCGTCGACGTAGTGGACCGTCCCGTGCCACCAGGGGTCGTCGGTCTCGCCCCGCTCGCGGACCGCCTGGGCGACCATCGCCCGGTACCGGTGCGGGTCGCCGTCGTACTGGCCCTCCCATGCGACGACCAGCCGGGAGGTGGCGGTGTTGGCCGGGTCGCCCAGGCGCTCGAACGCGAGCACGCTGTCGCGGGCAGCGGCCCGGGTCTGCGGGGTGGGGTAGTAGACGCCGAGCAGGCCGATCCGTTGCAGGGCGGCGGCCCGTGCGGCGGGCGTGGGGACGCCGGCGGCGAGCAGCGCGGTCAGGGCGCGCACCCCCTCGTACCGGGGGCCGTAGTTCCAGAACAGGAAGAGGGCGTCCGCCAGCCGCAGGCCGGCGTCGACCCCGTCGCGCCGGTCCAGGCAACGGTCGATCGCGGCGCGGAAGTTGTCGTGCTCCTCGGTCAGCCGCGCCCAGGCGTCGGCGTCGGAGCGCGCGTGCGGTCCGTACCGCTCGGCGAGTTCGGTGAAGTGGGTGAGGTGCCGGTCGCGGGCCGTCTCCGTCTCGCCGGCCTCGGCGAGCCGGGCAGCGGCGTACTCCCGGATGGTGACCAGCAGGCGGAACCGCCCGGTCGTCGGGTCCGGCACCACGAGGGACCGGTCGACCAGGCGGAAGAGCAGGTCGAGGACGTCGTCGGCGGGCAGGCCGTCGAACGCGCAGACCTGCTCGGCGGCGGGCAGGTCCCAGCCGCCGCGGAACACCGCCAGCCGGCGCAGCAGCCGCCGCTCGGCCTCGGAGAGCAGGTCGTGGCTCCAGTCGAGGGTGGCCCGCAACGTGCGGTGCCGTGCCTCGCTGGTTCGCGCGCCCGCCGTGAGCAGCTTGAACCGGTCGTGCAGGCGTGCCGCGATCTCGGCGGGCGGCAGCGCCTTGACCCGCGCGGCGGCCAGCTCGATGGCCAGCGGCATGCCGTCGAGCTGCCGGCAGATGTCGGCGACCACCGGCGCCGTCGTCTCGTCGAGGACGAACCCGGGGCGCACCGCCCGCGAGCGATCGACGAACAGGGCCACCGCCGGGCTGCCGTCCAGTCGCGTGGGATCGGCCGGCCCGTCGGGTACGCCGAGCGGCGCCACCGCGAGTTGGGTCTCGCCGGGTACGGCCAGCGCCTCCCGGCTGGTGGTCAGCACGGTCACCGCCGGACAGGCCGCGACGAGCTGCTCGACCAGTTCCGCGGCCTCATCGATGACGTGCTCGCAGTTGTCGACCACGAGCAGGGTGCGGTCGGCGCCGAGCCAGGCCACCAGCGCGGCGGTCGCGGCCGGTCCCGGCCCGCCGGCCGGTACGCCGAGCTGACCGGCGACCGCCTCGGGCAGGTCCGCCCCGCTCGGCAGGGCGGCCAGCCGGACCAGGTGCACCCGGTCGGCGAGGGCGTCGTCGACGTGGCGCGCCGCCTCCAGGGCGAGGGTGGTCTTGCCGACTCCGCCCGGCCCGGTCAGCGTCACCACCCGCGCCTCGCGCAGCCGGTCCAGGACGCGGTGCACGTCGTCCTGACGGCCGACGATCGAGGCGAGCCGGCGGGGCAGGTCGTCGCGTTGCGGGGCCCGGGAGGTGGGGACCGGCGGCGGCGCCGTCCGGGCCGGCTCGGCCACGGGCGGCGCGGCCGGCGCCGGGGCGGGCACCTGTTGGCGCAGGATCGCCTCGGCGAGCGCCTGGAGTTCGGGTGCCGGGTCGATGCCCAGCTCGTCGGCGAGGCGGTGCCGCAGCGCGTGGTACGCGGTGAGGGCCTCCGCCTGCCGCCCGCCCCGGTAGAGCGCCAGCATCAGCAGCCGGTGCAGCCGCTCCCGCAGCGGGTGGGTGGCGACCAGCCGTTCCAGGTCGGCGACCGCCTCGGCCTGCCGGCCGGCGGCCAGCAGCAGCTCCAGGCGGTCCTCCACCGCCCCCAACCGCAGCTCCTCCAGGCGGGCAGCCTCCGCGAGGGCCCACTCGGCGTCACCGACGTCGGCCAGGGCGGGCCCCCGCCACAGCCGCAGCGCCTCGTCGAACCGGGACAGCGCCGCGGCCGGCCCGTCGCCGGTGGTGGCGCCGCGCGCCGATTCCAGCAGCCGTTCGAAGCGGTACGCGTCCACCGTGTCCGCGGCGACCGCGAGCTGGTAGCCGGGGGCGCGGGTGACGAGCAGGTCGCCGCCGGCCCCGGCGGCCACGAGGGCGCGGCGCAGCTTGGACACCCGCAGCTGCAGCGCGTTCGTGGCGTCGGCCGGGGGCTGCTCGCCCCACAGCGCGTCGGTCAGCGCGTCCGCCGAGACCACCCGGCCCGCGGCCAGGACCAGCCGGGCCAGCAGCGCGCGGACCGCCGGGGCGAGCGGTGTGGCGGGGCGGCCGGCCACCTGGAGCTCGACGGTGCCGAGCACCCCGAAGCTCACCGTGGGCTCGCTGTCCCGGCTCATCGCATCCCCGTCCGCGGCGGCGGACACCCGGGGCCCGCTCCGGTCGCCCGGCGATCGCCCGGGCGGGCCCCATGGTACGTCCCGGCCGTCGCCGGAACGATCATCCGAGTGGCGGTGACCTGCACCGATCAGGCCGGGACCGCCGGTCGGGCCGGCGCCGGCCGCCGGTCCTCGGCCAGCCGGGCTGCCAACACCTCGGCGTCCCGGCCGACCCAGCCGAGCACCGCCGAGCCCCGGGCGCGTTGCCAGGGCAGGCCCAGGAAATACAGCCCCGGCCAGTCCGTCACGCCTTCCCGCTGGACGGGCGCGCCGGACGGGTCCAGCACCGGCACCTGGAGCCAGGGATAGTGCGCGCGGAAGCCGGTCGCCCAGACCACCGCGTCCACCCGCCGCCGCCCGCCGCCGGCGAACCGGACGTGGTCCCCCTCGGCGTCCACCACCCGACCGACCCGGTCCACCCGGCGCAGCAACCCGGCCACGTCGGTGCCGATGATCGGGTTCTGGGCGGCGATCCGGCGACCCAGCCGGCTCTGCGGGCTCAGCCGCATGGTGCCCGACCGGGAGAACCACCAGAAGATGTCCCGGCCCAGCCAGCACTGCGGCAGCACCGGGCCGAGGGTCGGCGCGGCGAGCGCCACCCGGCGGCCGTCGTCGGCGAGTTCGGCGGCGATCTGCACCCCGGTGTTGCCCCCGCCGACCACCAGGACATCGTGTCCCGGCAGCTGGCCGGGCCGGCGGTACCGGGCGCTGTGCACCTGCGCGACCCGCGGCGCGAGCTTCCGGGCCACGTCGGGGATCCGGGGCGTGTGGAACGCCCCGGCCGCGACCACCACGCGCCGGGCCTGCAGGGTCCCGGTCGAGGTGTCGACCGTGAAGCCGCCGGCCGGGCCGGGACGGACCGACGTGACCCGGCAGCCGAGCCGGACCGGCAGGGCGAAGTGCGCGGCGTACCGGGCCAGGTAGTCGGCGACCTCGTCCTTGCCGGGATGCCCGTCCGGGTCGCCGGGGAAGGGCAGGCCCGGCAGGGCGGAGAACCGGCGCGGGGTGAACAGGGTCAGTGAGTCCCACCGCTGCCGCCAGGCGTCTCCGACGTGGTCGTGCGCGTCCAGGATCGCGAAGGGCACGCCGGCGCGGTGCAGGTGGTGGCCGAGCGCCAGCCCCGCCTGACCGCCCCCGACGATCACGGTGTCCAGGTCCATCGGTCCGTCCCCCCTCGTACCGGTCAGGCGACCTGGTGGCCGGCTTCGCCGATGGCGGCCACCACCGCGGCCCGGTCGGCGTCGCCGTCGACCCGGACGGTTCGGGTCGCGAGGTCCACCGCCACGGCGCGGACGCCGGCGACGAGACCCACCTCCTCCCGGATGGCGTCGACGCAGCGGCCGCAGCTGATCTTCGGCACGGAGAGCACGAGCTGGTTCACGGTTCACTCCTTCGTCCGGCGGGCCGCCCTCCTGGTGGCCCTGCGGTTCGAACCGTGCCGGGAGGCGCTGTCCGCGCCCTGTCGCGTACCCCCGGCGGCGCCGACGGGTCGCGGACAGCGGGCGGACAGCGGCGGCGGCGAGCGTGGCGTCACCGGCCGGCGAGAGCCGCCGGACCAGCGAGGGCGCCTGCGACGCCCCAGTACGAGAGGAGCAGTGCGATGACGACACCGACGGTTGTCTCCGGCACGCTGGACATCGGCGGGATGACCTGTGCGTCCTGCGTCCGGCGGGTGGAGCGGGCGCTGAGCCGGGTCGAGGGCGTCGAGGCGGCCCAGGTCAACCTGGCGACCGAGACGGCGAGGGTGGTCTACGACCCCGCCCGGGTGGCCCCGCCGGCACTGACCGCAGCGGTGGAGCGAGCCGGCTACACGGCCACCGTGCCGGCCGACGAGCCGCGTGAGCCGGGCGGGACGCCCGCGCCGGCGGCCGACGAGGACGCCGACCGGGCCCGCGCCGAGGAGCGGGAGGTCACCCGGCTCAAGCGGACCTGGCAGCTCACCCTGGCCACCGGGCTGTCCATGATGGTGCTGATGTACCTGCCGTTGTCCATCGACGCGATGGACTGGCTCATGCCGGCGCTGCTGGTCGTCGCGACCGTCGTGCAGTTCGGCGCGGGCCGGCCCTTCTACCGGGCGGCCTGGGCGGCGGCGCGGCACGGCGGCGTCAACATGCACACCCTGGTGGCCCTGGGCACCACCGTCGCCTACGGGTACAGCGCCTTCGTCACGCTCTGGCCGGCGGCCGCCGAACGGCTCGGCCTGCCGCTGCACGTCTACTTCGAGATCTCCGTGGTGGTCATCGCGCTGGTGCTGACCGGGCGCTGGATGGAGGCCCGGGCGCGGCGGCAGACCGGCGCCGCGATCGGGGCGCTGCTCGGCCTGCGCCCGCGGACCGCGTGGGTGCTGCGCGACGGCGCCGAGGCCGAGGTGCCGGTGGACCAGGTCGTCGTGGGTGATCTGGTGCGGGTGCGGCCCGGCGAGAAGGTGCCGGTGGACGGCACGGTCGTCGAGGGTGCCTCCACCGTGGACGAGAGCATGCTGACCGGCGAGAGCCTGCCGGTGTCGAAGACGGTCGGGGACGTGCTGATCGGCTCGACCGTCAACCGGACCGGCTCCGTGGTGCTCCGGGCCACCGCGGTGGGCCAGGACACCACCCTCGCCCAGATCGTGCGCCTGGTCCGGGAGGCCCAGGGCGGCAAGGCGCCGATGCAACGGCTGGTGGACAGCGTCTCCGCCTGGTTCGTGCCGGCCGTGCTCGGGCTGGCCCTGCTCACCTTCGCCGTCTGGGCGCTGGCCGGGCCGGCCGACGGGCGGCTGACCTTCGGCATCGGCACCGCCATCGCCGTGCTCATCATCGCCTGCCCGTGCGCGCTGGGCCTGGCCACCCCGACCGCGATCATGGTCGGCACCGGCAAGGCCGCCGAGCTGGGCATTCTCATCTCCGGCGGCGACGCGCTGGAACAGGCCCGGCGGATCACCACCGTGGTGCTGGACAAGACCGGCACGCTGACCCGCGGCCGCCCCGACGTGACCGCGCTGCACGTCGTCGACGGCGTCGACGCCGACCAGCTGCTGGCCTACGCCGCGGCGGCCGAGACCGGCTCGGAGCACCCGCTCGGTGAGGCGATCGTCCGGCACGCCCGCGCCCGCGACCTCGCCGTTGCGGCGGCGGAGTCCTTCGAGGCGGTGCCCGGACACGGCATCGAAGCGCGGGTCGAGGGCCGCGCCGTGCTCGTCGGCAACGCCGCCCTGATGGGGCGCCACGGCGTCGACGTGACCGCCCTGTCCGACCGCGTCGCCGGCGTCGCCGCCACCGGCGGCACCCCCGTGTACCTCGCGGTCGACGGCCGGCTCGCCGGCGTCGCCGGGATCGCCGACACCCTGCGACCCGAGTCCGTGGACGCGGTGGCCCAGTTGCAGGCGCTGGGCCTGCAGGTGTGGATGCTCACCGGCGACAACCGGGTCA
Source organism: Micromonospora terminaliae (assembly GCF_009671205.1). Lineage (NCBI taxonomy): Bacteria > Bacillati > Actinomycetota > Actinomycetes > Micromonosporales > Micromonosporaceae > Micromonospora > Micromonospora terminaliae. The sequence goes on from NZ_CP045309.1 coordinate 1,862,997, forward strand.
CCGCCGAGGTGGTCGCCCGCGAGGTCGGCATCAGCCAGGTGATCGCCGATGTCCGGCCCGAGGAGAAGGCCGCCCGGGTGGCCGCACTGCAGGAGCGGGGCGCGGTGGTGGCGATGGTCGGCGACGGCATCAACGACGCGCCGGCGCTGGCCCGCGCGGACCTGGGGATCGCCATCGGCACCGGCACCGACGTGGCGATCGCCGCCTCCGACATCACCCTGGTCGGCGGCGACCTGCGCGGCATCGTCTCGGCGATCGCGCTGTCCCGGCGTACGGTCACCACGATCAAGCAGGGCCTGGGCTGGGCGTTCGGCTACAACGCCCTGCTGATCCCCGTGGCCGCCGGGGTGCTGTACCCGGCCTGGGGCATCCTGCTCGACCCGTCGCTCGCCGCCGCGGCGATGGCCATGAGCTCGGTCAGCGTGGTCACCAACGCGCTGCGGCTGCGCCGCTTCCGCCGCCCGGAGACGGCCGCCGCGCTGCGGCCCCGCCTGGGGGCCCGGCTCGGCGAGTGGGCGTACCTGACCGGGGTCGCCGCGCTCGCGCTCGCCGTGGGCGCCGGCTTCACCGCGCTCAGCCGCACCGACGCCGCCGCCCGGGGGATGAACGGGGTGCTGGCCTGGACGCAGAACACCGGCATGCCGATGCGACCAGCGATGAGCACCATGATGACCGCCGAGACCGAGCCGGTGGACGCCGAGGACGCCGGGGTCCGCGTCGACGTCCGGCTGCCCGCCGACGTCCTGCCCGGCCGGCCCGCCACGATCCGGGTCCGGATCACCGACGCGGAGAGCGGCCGGCCGGTCCGGGACGTGGGGCGCAGTCACGACGCCTGGATGCACCTGATCGCCGTTCGCGACGACCTGGCCAGCTTCGCCCACGTCCACCCGCAGCCGGCGGCCCGGCCCGGCGAGTTCGACGTGACGCTCACCTTCCCCACCCCGGGCCGGTACATCGTGCACACCGAGTTCCGGCGCAAGGGCGAGCTGACCGACGTGCTGCAGCGCCACGACCTGGTGGTCGGCGACCCCGCGGAGGTCATCCACCAGCGGCCCGTGGTGTCCGGGCGGCAGCAGGTCGTCGACGGCGTGCGGGTGACCCTGGACGGGACCGCGAACGTCGGCGGCAGCCGATTCACCTACCGCTTCGCCGACGCGGCCACCGGCCGGCCGCTGACCGGGCTGCGGCCGTACCTGGCCGCCGCGGGGCACGTGGTCGTCATGTCGGCCGCGGGCGACAGCTTCGCCCACGAGCACGCCGAGACCGTCGACGCCGACGGCCAGCCGGTCTTCGCCCTGCCCGGTCAGACGTACGGCCCGGACCTGGACCTGCACGCCGACTTCCCCCGCCCTGGCCGCTACCGGCTCTGGGGCCAGTTCCGCCTCGCCGACGGCCACGTCATCACCGTGCCGTTCACCGTCGACGCCCGCTGACCGACCGACACCCTGGAAAGGAACCGACCATGCAGATCGCCGTCCTCCTCTTCGACCGGTTCACCGCCCTCGACGCCGTCGGCCCGTACGAGGTGCTCGGCCGGCTCCCCGGTGCCCGTACCGTCTTCGTCGCCGACCGGCCCGGCCCGGTCACCACCGACGTGGGCGCCCTCGCCCTAACGGCCACCGCCACTCTGGACGAGGTGACCCGCCCGGACGTGCTGGTGGTCCCCGGCGGGCCGGGGCAGATCGCCCGGATGACCGACGCCCGGCTGCTCGACTGGCTGCGCGCCGTCGACACCGCCACCACATGGACCACCTCGGTCTGCACCGGATCGCTGCTGCTCGCCGCCGCCGGCCTGCTCGCCGGCCGCCGGGCCACCTCGCACTGGCTGGCCCTGGATCAGCTGCCCGCGTTCGGGGCCGCGCCGGCCGAGGAGCGGGTGGTGGTGGATGGCAAGTACGTCACCGCCGCCGGGGTGTCGGCCGGTGTGGACATGGCCCTGACGCTGGCCGGCCGGATCGCCGGGGAGGCCGTCGCCCAGGCGGTCCAGCTCGGCATCGAGTACGACCCCCGGCCGCCGTACCCGGCGGGATCCCCGCGCACCGCGCCGGCGCCGCTGGTCGCCGCGCTGCGCGCGGACCCGCATCGGGTGCTGGGCTGAGCGGTCCGCCCGGGTGGGAGCAGCGCACGCCGGGACCCGTGCCGCAACGGGCGGCGTTCCGTGTCCCGGCGGTGGGCCCGCTACGCCCCAACGGTCTGCGGATCACCGGCGGCGTCGTGGGCGGCCATCGTCTCCTGCCGGAGAGGTTCCTCGCGCAGGATGGCGCAGTGCAGCCAAGCGTCCGGGATGCCGAAGCCGTCCACCAGCGTCCGCATGTGCGGGCGCAGCTCCTTGAGCAGGCCGTTCACCACCCCGGTGACCGCCTTCGAGCGGGCCGGTGTGAGTCGGCCGTGCTCCAGCAGCCACCCCTTGTTGGTTTCGATGACGCTGAGCGCGTACAGGTCGCAGACCCGGGAGAGCAGCGCCCGGACCGCCGGGTCGGCGGCGTCCTCGATGCCGGCGACGAACGCCTCCAGGGTGACCCGGTCGATGTGCGCGGCCGCGACGGCGAGGACGTGGTCCTGGACGTCGTTGAAGATGTCGAAGGGGTGGTCCTTCTTCGTGGCCGCGCCGTTGCGGAGGCGGCGGACCGCGCCGTCGAGCAGGTGCCTCTCGCGGTCCTCGAAGACCTTGAGCTGCCAGCCGCGGTCGGTGACGGCGACCTCCTCGTCACGGCCGGGCACGGCGCTGATCAGCCGCTCGATCAGCGACCGGGCGGCGGTGCGTTCGAGCACCATCTCGCGGACGTGTTCGGCGACGAAGGAGGCGCGTCCCCAGCCGTCCAGCGAACCGAACGCGTCGCGGTAGCCGGTGAGCAGGCCCTTTGCCACGAGTTGCAGCAGCACCGTGTTGTCGCCCTCGAAGGTGGTGAAGACGTCGGTGTCGGCCTTGAGGCTGGGTAGCCGGTTCTCGGCCAGGTAGCCGGCGCCGCCGCACGCCTCGCGGCACATCTGGATGGTGCGGGTGGCGTGCCAGGTCTGCGCGGCCTTGAGGCCGGCGGCCCGGGATTCCAGCTCCCGCTGCCGGTGCTCGTCGACCGGGCCGTCGCCGCTCTGCACCTCGTGCAGCGCGGTGACCAGCTCGGTCTGGGCGAAGTGCAACGCGTACGTGGTGGGCAGGGCGGGCAGCAGCTTGCGCTGGTGGGCCAGGTAGTCGTTGAGCAGCACCTCCCGATCCGCGCCGGGCGTGCCGAACTGCCGGCGGATGTCGCCGTAGCGCACGGCGATGGTCAGCGCCGACCTGGTGGCCGCCGACGCGGCGCCGCCCACGCTGACCCGGCCGCGCACCAGGGTGCCGAGCATCGTGAAGAAGCGGCGGGAGTCGTTCTCGATCGGGCTGGAGTACGTGCCGTCCTGCCCGACCTGACCGTACCGGTCCAGCAGCATGTCCCGCGGCACCGTCAGGTGGTCGAAGCTGAGCCGCCCGTTGTCCACGCCGAGCAGGCCGGCCTTGGCGCCCGCGTCGCCGATGGTCACGCCGGGCAGGGGATTGCCCTGCGCGTCGCGGATCGGGACCAGCCACGCGTGGACGCCGTGCCGCCGCCCGTTGGTGACCAGTTGTGCGAAGACCACCGCCATCCGCCCGTCGCGCGCCGCGTTGCCGATGTAGTCCTTGCGGGCTGCCTCGTGTGGGGTGTGCAGGTCGAAGGTCTGCGTGTGCGGGTCGTACGTGCAGGTGGTGCGCAGTTGCTGGACGTCGGAGCCGTGACCGGTCTCGGTCATCGCGAAGCAACCGAGGAGCTTGCCGGAGATGATGTCCCGCAGGTACGCGTCGTGGTGCCGTTTCGTGCCGAGTGCGCTGACGGCGCCGCCGAACAGGCCCCACTGCACGCCCGCCTTGACCATCAGCGACAGGTCGACCTGCGCCAGCATCTCGGTGGCGACGATCGAGCCTCCCACGTCGTTCCTGCCGCCGTACTCGGTCGGGAAGGCCGATGCGATCCCCAGCTCGGTGGGGAGTTCGGTGAGCAGCCGGCTGATCCGCGCGCGGGCCTGGTCGCCGGTCTCGCCGTAGACCGGGAGGAAGCGCCCGTCGAGGTGGTCCCGGAGCGCGTTGCGCACGTCGGCCCACGGCCCGTCGAGCACCTCCCGCAAGTGAGCGAGGTCGATGTGATCGGACACGGGCACCCCTCCGCTGACGGACATATGGGTACAGTTCGTACTCGATCAAGAGTACCGGCCGGTGGCGTGACCCGCCGGGCGATGCCGCGGTGAGACCGGACACCATCGTCCGCTCCCGCCGGGAGCGCTCGGCGCCCGGTAGCCGGAGCTTGCCGAGATCGATTCACGAGCGTAGGAAGAACATCACCCCTTGACCACCGCGTCGACGCACCGTCCAGTGTCGAAGGAGCAGCGCGTGACCACACCCGGACGCCTCCGTCTCGCCGTGTCCGTGCTGGTGACCGCGGGCAGCATGCTGCTCGGCACGGCCGCCGCCGCAGCGCCTCCCACGACCCCGGCGCCGGCCGGCGACCGGACGTGCGACCCCATCGACCCGACGGCCTGCCTGCTGCCGTTCCCGAACGACTACTTCACCGTGCCGGACCGGACCAGCCCCACCGGCAAGCGGGTGCGGTTCGCAGCGTCGGCGATGCCCGCGACCGTGCAGGGGACGCCGATCGACCCGGCGGAGTGGAACCGGCAGGACGGGTTCAGCCCCGGCTCGCCGATCCTGGTGCACGTGCCCGGCCTCGACGCCGCGGCGACCGGCGTCGCGCCGGTCACCGACATCGGCCGCTCGCTGGCACCGGACGCGCCGATCGTGCTGCTCAACGCCCGGACGGGCGAGCGCACCCCGTACTGGGCCGAGCTGGACGCGCACGCCGCCGGCCGGCCCGACCGGCAACTGCTGATCATCCGGCCGGCGGTCGCGCTGACCGAGGGCACCCGGTACGTCGTGGGCCTGCGTGGCATGCGCGACGGCACGGGGGCGACGATCCCGGCGCCGACGGCGTTCCGGGCGTACGTGACCGGCGCCGGCCTCGGCCGCCGGGACGTCCGCGCCGCGCAGATGAAACGGATCCTCGCCGACCTGAGCCGGACCGGCGTCAAGCGGCACAGCCTCTACCTGGCCTGGGACTTCACGGTGGCCAGCCGCCAAGGGCTGACGGGGCGGATGCTGGCGATCCGCGACGGCGCGTTCGCCGCCCTCCGCCGGGCCGCACCGTCGTTCACCGTCACCAATGTGACCGACTACTCGCCGGAACAGGACCCGCTGATCGCCCGGCAGGTGACCGGCACCGTCGACGTACCGTCCTATCTGACCGGCGACGGCGGGCCCGGCTCGCGGCTGCACTACGGACCGGCCGGCGGCGACGGTACGCCACCCACACCGAACGCCCTGCCCACGCCATCCGGCAGCACGGTGGCGGCCGACTTCGTCTGCAACATCCCGCGCAGCGCCTCCGCCGCGACACCGGCGCACCTCTCGCTCTACGGCCACGGCCTGCTCGGCCGGCCCACCGAGATCAACGCCGGCAACGTCAAGACGATGTCGAACACGTACGACTTCACCTTCTGCGCGACCAGCTGGATCGGCATGGCCTCCGCCGACGTCCCATACGTGGCCGGCGCCTTCACCGACCTCACTGCCTTCCCCGCCGTGGTGGACCGGTTGCAGCAGAGTTTCCTGAACTTCCTCTTCCTCGGTCGCGCGATGATCCACCCGGGCGGGTTCGCCGCCCACCCGGCGTTCCGGGACGCCGCCGCGCGGCCGCTGATCAACGCGGCCGGCGGGCTGCACTACGACGGCAACAGCCAGGGCGGCATCAACGGCGGCGCGCTCACCGCCATCGCTCAGGACTGGACCCGGGCGGTGCTCGGCGTGCCGGCGATGAACTACTCGACGCTGCTGCAACGCAGCGTGGACTTCGCCCCGTTCCAGCAGATCATGGACGGCTCCTACCCGGACAAGGTCGACCAGCAGCTGATCCTCGCGCTGCTCCAGATGCTGTGGGACCGCGCCGAGGCCAACGGGTACGCCCAGCACATGACCGACCGCCCGCTGCCGGGCACCCCGGCGCACCAGGTGCTCATGCACGTGGCTTTCGGCGACCACCAGGTCTCGCCCGCCGCGGCCGAGGTGCAGGCACGCACGATCGGCGCCCGCCTGCACACCCCCGCGCTCGCCGACGGCTGGTCGGCGGACGTGCGGCCGTACTGGGGCATCGCGCCGATCCGCAGGTACCCGTATCAGGGGTCGGCGATCGTGATCTGGAACAGCGGCACGGCGTACGCGCCACCGCCGACGAACCTCGCCCCGGTCGGCCCGGAGTACGGGAAGGATCCGCACGAGTTCCCGCGCGCTCAGGCCGGGGCCCAGCACCAGAAGGCGGTGTTCCTGCTCACCGGCGAGGTCGTCGACGTCTGCGCGGGCACACCCTGCCCGTAGAAGGGCCGCCCTCGAACACACCTTCCAGAAGGGGACATGGACGACGGCACCCGCGGCGAGATGCTCGACCGCCTGGCTGAGGCAGTCGGCTCCGTCGCCGTCACACACCCGGCGCGCGTTGCCATCGACGGACCGCCCGCCGCTGGCAAAACCACGCTCGCCGACGAGCTGGCCGTCGTCCTGCGCGCACAGGGCCGCGACGTCATCCGCGCGACGATCGACGACTTCCTCTTCCCCCGGGCACAGCGCTACCCACGCGGCGAGTACTCGGCCGAGGGCTGCTACTTCGACACCCACGACTACGCGGCGCTGAACCGGGTTCTGCTCGATCCGCTCGGCCCTGGTGGCGATCGACGCTTCCAACACGCGGTCTACGACCGCACGACCGATGCCACGCTGTCCCCGCCGGTCACGACCGCCACCGCCGACGCCGTGCTGATCTTCGACGGCGTCTTCCTCATGCGCCCGGAACTGATCGACCGGTGGGACCTGCGCATCTTCGTGTCGACCGCGCTCGAGAAGACCGTCGGTCGTGCCCTGGTCCGAGAGCGCCGGGTGTCGTCCCGCGCCGACATCGAACGGCGCTGGCGCGAGCGATACATCCCCTCCCAACAGCTCTACCTCGCCACGGTCCGCCCGGCCGAGCACGCCGACATCATCGTGCACAACGACGAGCCCCAGCAGCCGATCTGGACGACCCGAACGCGCTGACCGTACCGGTTTGAGGTCTCAGCGTAGGGCGGCGTGGGCTTCGGTGAGGAAGCGGTCGCGGTCGTCGCCGTGGGCGATAGCCGCGTTGTAGACGGCGTCGATCGCGGCGGCCAGCGGATCGTCGTTCGCCAGCGCGATCAGGGCGGGAAACGCGGTGGCCTGCTGGAGCACGTCGGAGACACGACGTGTCCCGGACGCCCTCGCCGGCAGGTGCAGCGTGATGATGGTGTGCGGCACCTCGGGATCGGACAGCAGCCGGTGGAACGCGGCGCCACCGTTCTGCTCGCTGAAGGGCTGGGGGAGTGGGCGGCCGGCCTCGGCGGCGGCGAGCGCCTCGGCGACCCACCCGATCCGTTCCAGCCCGGCGACCCGCATCGCGCGGCGAGCCGCCCAGCAGGCTGTCGCGCGCTGGCGGGCGGCGGGCAGGCCGTCGAGGCGGTCGAGCAGCGGGCGGTCGATCCGGGCCAGGGACCGCGCCTGGCCGAGGAGCCCACGGACCCGATCCGACGGGGGAGCACCGCCCCACTGCTCGGCGTCGCGCGCGGCCTTCCAGCGGCGGGCCTCCTCGGCTCGCGCGGTCGCCTCGGCGGCCTGCCCGCGCAACGGCTCCATCCACGGGTACGACCCGACGGTGTCGAGCAGGTGCTCCCAGATCACGCCGAGGGCGAAGGCGTGCCGGCCCAGGACCCCCTCGTGCCGCAGCGTGACGCCGTCGGGGCCGGACGTCAGCCGCACGATGCTCGGCTCGTCGTCGGGCAGCGCGTCCAGCGGTTGAGGGAAGATCGGCTCGTCGGCGGTGGCCCACGACCACGTGAGCGTCTCGTCGTCGACCCGAGCCAACCGGACCTCCAGGTCACCGGCGGGCAGCACGCCCTCGGAGATCCCGACCGGCGCGGGCCGGTGGCGGACCACCGTCACCCGGGGCAGGCCGGAGTCGTCCTCGTACGGGTCGGGTGGCAGCGGGGGCAGGATGGCCGGGCGTTCGGACGGGCGTGGCACCAGGGACAGCATGCCCCACTCGGCGGCCTTCGCCGGCTTCTGCTCCCAGGCACGACCCCCCGGCCCGGCCAGCACCGTGCGCCACGGTGCCTCCTCGGACACCGCCCAGATGTGCAGCTCGTGCCGCTCGGGCGGGTCGTCGTCGGTGCGTACGGTCTCGTGCAAGCGGTCGCGCGCGTGCACCCGCACCCGGATCAGCCCGCGCGGAACGGCCACGTCGGTGAGGGCCTCCGCGGTGCCGCCCATCAGGCCGACGACCGACAGCCGCCCGCTGGGACTCCAGAGGGTCACCTCACTGATCGCGTCCCAACCGGCGTCGACCGCCGATGGAGGCCCGGGCAACACCCGTACCCGTGCCTCGATCCGCCCGGTATGTATGCCGCAGAAGCCGGTGAACTGATTTGGCCCGCCGAGGTGCAGCAGGTCGTCACCCCGGACGTGGATCCCCATGCCGGATGCACCCGGCACAGTGAACACGTCGTACTGGCAGTAACTGACCGGCAGGCGCGCCCAGCCGGTCCCCGATTCCGCAGATCGATGATCCGTACCAGCCAGGTCGTCCACTCCGCAATCCTACGACCGTCATGATCTGCTGACCTCGGCTGGATCGATGTCGGCCGGAGTTGTCGTATCCGGGCCGCGTTGTTCGTAGCTGATGTGAGAGGCCGCCCACGAGGGCGCGGTCGCGACCGAGGGAGATGCCGACCGATGCAGCACCCACTGGCCATGGTCCACCGCATGTTCGAGCTCGTCGAGCCGATCGCCACCGTCACCTTCTCCGAGGTGCCGAACGAGGCGTTCCTGGCCTTGGGTATGCGCAACTACTGGGACGGGTACTTCGCGGGCCGGGCCGCACCGCTGGGCCTGGCGCCGGCCGAGGTGGTGCACGCGGTCTTCTACAACTTCGCCGACGGCGAGGTGGCGCGCCACATCCCGTGGGTCTGGGGGAAGATCACCCCGCAGGAGGCGATCGCCGTGCGCGAGCGGGGCAGCGCCGCGGCGCTGCGGCAGAGGATCGGGCAGCTCGCCGACTCGCCCGGCCTGGTGCGGGCCGCCGGCCTGGCCACCCGGGCAGCGGTCAGTGCGCCGACCGAGGGCCGCGCGCTGTACGCCGGGCTGCGGGCGCTGGACGTGCCCGAGGAGCCGGTGGCCAGGCTCTGGCACGCGGCGACGCTGCTGCGGGAGCACCGCGGGGACGGCCACAACGCCGCCCTGCTCGCCCACGGCATCGGCGGCACCGAGGCTCACGTCCTGCTCGCGCTGTCCCTCGGCATGCGGGCCGAGGAGTTCGGCCGGATTCACCACCTGCCCAAGGCGCAGCTCGCCGGTGTCGTCGACGGGTTGCGCCGCCGCGGCCTCGTGGACGCCGCCGGCGGGTTCACCGACGCCGGCCGCCAGACCAAGGAGCGGATCGAGGCCCTCACCGACGAGCTGGCGGCGCCGGCGTACGACGTGCTCACCGCCGGCGAGCTCGACGAGTTGATCGCGCTGCTCGAGCCGATCGCCGCCGCGGCACAGGAAGCCGACGACTGAGCCGCTCGGTCCCCGTCGGTCGTGCGGGCAGCGGCCTCGCTGGTTGCCGGGTCGGCGCCGGCTCAGCCGATCTGGTTGTTGTCCTTCAGCGCGCCCCACCCGTGCCAGCGGTCGATCTCGATCAGAGCGCTGACCCTTCGGCGATCGCGCCGTGGATAGGCCCTTCCGGTGTAGTGCTGGGAGAGCCGGTCGATGTCCGTCAGGTCCTCGTCGTCGCGAAGTTCGACGACTCGCCCGAGGATCGTGACGTGGGTGTACCAGGCCTGCTCGTCCAGCACCGTCAGGGTGACCCGGGGGTCGTTGCGGAGGTGGCTCAGCCGGCGGCGGCCCTCGTCCATGTTCACCATGATCCGGCCGTCGTCCCACAGATACCAGGTGGCCGCGGAGACCGGCTGACCGTCGGCTCGGAGTGTGGCCATGACGGCGGGGTTCGGCTTGCGGAGCATGGTGACCGCAGGTTCGGGCAGGGGCGGCTTCGACATGGAACTCCTCCTCGCGACAGCGTGACCTTCCGCAATGTACGCAACCGCCGGGCCGATCGGCCTTGTTATGGGGTGTTGTGGGCTGTCGGTCAGCCGTTGGGGCGTGATGCGATCGCCTGCAGCGACCACTTGTTGCCGTCGGGGTCGCCGAAGTAGACGAAGTTCCCCCATGGCTGCACGTCGACCTCGCTGGCGTCGACGCCGGCGTCGAGCAGTTGCCGGCGCGCAGCCTCGGCGTCGGCGACCACGACCTGGATTTCCTGGGTGCCGGGGGTCTTGTCGGTGATGCCGTCGCCGATCACGATGGAGCAGGCGGAGCCGGGTGGTGTCAGCTGGACGAAGCGCAGGCTCTCGTGCACCCGATGGTCGTGGTCGGCGTTGAAGCCCACCTTCTCGTAGAACGCCTTGGCGCGGTCGACATCGGTCACCGGAACGGGGATGAGTTCAATCTTCCAGTCCATCGCCCCACCGTAGGACGTGGCTACGACACTCGGGGGCCCCAGACCATCCGGCTCAGGTCCGGGCTTCGGCCGGGCCGCTCAGCTCGGCCAGGAAGGCGTCCACGGCGGGCCGTTGCGCCGTGCCGCCGAGGGCGCGGGTGACCGCGAAGATGCGCCGCTCGGTGACCGGCTCGACCAGTGGCTCCACGTGCACCCCGGGTGGCACGTGGCGCAGCGCCAGCTCCGGTACCAGTGCGGCGCCCAGCCCGGCCGCGACGAGGTCCAGCGTGAGCGCGAAGTCGACGGAACGGTGCCGGATGTCCGGCTCGAAGCCGGCGAGCCGGCAGGCGTGCAGTGTGGACCGCAGGCACGGCGTGTGCTCGGCGCTGGCGATCCACGGCACATCGCGCAGCTCGCTCAGCCGGCCGGTGTGACGGCGCCACCCGACCGGGGTGATGAGGTGCATCGGGTCGGTGGTGACCGGGTGCCGGTCCAGGTCGTCGACCAGCGGCGCGGGCACGTGGTCGTATTCCTGCAGCACCACCACGTCCAACGTGCCGGAGCGCAGGTCGAGGCGGCTCTGCTGGTCCTCGGCCTCGATCACCCGCACGTCCAGCTCCGGGTGCTTGGCCCGCGCGCGGGCGGCGGCGGGGGCCACCAGCGCCCCGGCCGCGGACGCGAACGCGCCGACCCGCACCGTGCCGCTGACGCCGTGGCGGATCGCCGCGAGCCCGGCCACCGCCTGTTCCACCGCCCCCAGCACGGTCTTCGCGTGGCCGGCCAGCACCTCGCCGGCCGGTGTGAGCACGATTCCGCGCCCGGCCCGCTCGACCAGCTCGTGCCCGGCCTCCCGGGACAGCTGGACGAGCTGCTGGGAGACCGCCGACGGGGTCACGTGCAGGGCCGTTGCGGCGGCGGTGACGCTGCCGCGCAGCGCGACCTCGTGCAGCACGCGGAGCCGGCGAACATCAAGGTCCATGTAGCCAGGCTACAACAGCGATGAAGAACTTTGAACTGGTCCTTAAGCGTCCGCTCGGGCAGCGTAGCGGGCATGAAAGCATCGCACCGACTTCTCGCCGTGCTGGTGGCCGCCATCTGGGGCGTCAACTTCGTCGCCATCGAGATGGGCCTGCGCGACCTGCCGCCGCTCGTGCTCACCGCGCTGCGCTTCGTCGCGGCGGCGCTGCCGCTGGTCTTCCTGGTGCCGCGCCCCACCGCCCGGCTTCGCTACGTGGTCGCCTACGGGCTGGTGCTCGGTGTCCTGAAGTTCGGCGCGCTGTTCACGGCGCTCGCGGCGGGCATGTCGGCCGGTCTGGCCTCGCTGGTGCTGCAGGCGCAGGCGCTCATGTCGGTGCTGCTGGCGGCGACGGTGCTGGGCGAGCGGCCGACGCGGGCGCAGGTGGCCGGCGTACTGGTCGGATCGGTCGGGATCGGCGTGCTTGCGATCGACAGCGGCGGCCACGCCACGGTGATCGGCTTCGTGCTGACGCTGTTCGCGGCGGCCAGCTGGGCCGTGGCGAACCTGGTCATGCGAGCCAGCGGCGAGACGCGACCGCTCTCGCTGCTGGTCTGGTCGAGCCTGGTGCCGCCGCTGCCGCTGCTCGGCCTGGCCGGCGTCGTCGACGGCACGCACGCGGTCCTTGATGCGATCACCGGCCTGTCCTGGCGCGGGCTGCTCGCCGTGGCGTACGTCGCGTACGTGTCGACCCTCGTCGGCTTCGGTATCTGGAACCGGCTGATCGCCCGGTACTCGATCGCCCGGGTGGCGCCGTTCAGCCTCCTCGTCCCGGTCTTCGGGCTGAGCGCCGCCTGGCTGCTGCTCGGCGAGCCCGTCGGCCCGACGGAGCTGGCCGCGGGCGCCACCATCCTCGCCGGGCTGGCGCTGGTGGTCCGGCGTTCCACGGCGGACCGCGGCAACGCCCCAGCTGCCAGCGAGGGCCGGGAGCCCGAGTACGCCCCGGCCGCGACTGCCTGATCCGCGTCCCAGCGTCGAGGGCTCAGGCGTTGGCGGCACTCACCGTCGACTGCGTGGCTGCTGCCGGACGTAGGAGGCCGTCGTCACCACGAGCAGCACCGCACCGACGAAGAAGTAGGTGTTGATCCCGAGCCCGGCCCAGAGCTCAGTCGTCGAGATGTCTTCCGCCCCCACAAAACCGCCGCGGCGGATGCCGGTGGCCATGAGCAGGTTCTCGACCATCCCGGGAATGCCCCGGACGACGAGGAGCGTGCTGCCGAACCACAGCGGCGTCAGGAGCACCCACCGAGGGACACGTCGTCCCCACGGCCGGACGGTGGCCACCACGACAGCCGTCCCGACGGCCGCCATGAGGATGAGAACGACGTTGAAGATCACGTACGCCCTCAGGTCCCACGGCCCGTCACCGGTCGGATCGTCACCGGGAAAGAACACCGCCAGCACGTGGGACACGACGAAGAAGACCAGCCACGCGACCATGCCGTACGCCCACCGAGCGCTGCCGTGAACTCTCATGCCATCAAGATCGTCCACTCGGACGCCCCGACACCTCCCCTCCTCGAGGGATTCACCTCCCCGCGCGGAAGGAGGCTCGACTTCTCGGGCACACGCGGCCGGTGTCAGGTGAGCCGCAGGTCGTGCTGTTCGAGGGCGGCCTCGGTGATGTTCAGGGGAGGCCGGGCCGGGCCGGCAAAGCTGTTCGTGTCGGTGTGCGGTGGCATGATGCTCCGCATGACCAGCCAGATCGATCTTGCGGCGGCAGCCCGCGAGCACCTACCGGCAGACGTCGCCGACACCTGGTTGTCGCTGCTGCGGCCCGGAATTCGGCTGGTCACCGCCGACGGCGGCGACGGGCCTGCGATCGGATACCTGGGCGGTGAGCCCGAGCTGCCCGAGGACCTGGCGTGGCCGGTCTGGGAGGGGCACGGGCCGTTGAGTTTCATCGCGTCCGTCGACTGCGCCGCGCTGCCACGGGTGGCCGGCGAGATGGGGCTGCCGGTCGACGGCCGGCTTCTGTTCTTCTACTTCGACGGCCAGTACGACGACGCTGAGGCGTTGGTCTTCGCCAGCGATCCGGAGTCCCAGGCCGGTGCCCGCGTCGTGTACGTGCCGGCAGGCCGAGCCGGTGTGCAGCGGGCGACTCCCGAGGGCATCGAACCCTACAAGCGCATCCCGCTCGCCTCGCGCGCGGTGTCGACGGCACCCTCGTACGACCATCCCGTGCTGCACGACGCGTTCGGGGCCGGGTTCAGCCGGGCGGCAGAACCGGAGCATCCGCTTCGACGCAGCGAGTTCTGTTCGGCGATCAGCGGTGGCGGGGGCCCGCTGCACCAGCTCGGCGGCTACGCCTGGCCGGTGCAGGGCGACGTCGAGTACGAGGTCGCGCAGGCGGCACTGGGCGGCAGCGTCGACTGGCAGGACCCGGCACTCGCCTCCGAGGCCGGCCGATGGCTGCTGCTGGCCCAGTTCGACAGCGACGACAACGCGAACATGATGTGGGGCGACGTCGGCATGCTCTACTGGCTCATCCGGCCCGACGACCTCGCCGCCCGTCGATTCGACCGAGCCATGTTCACCTGGCAGTGCTGCTGACCGCGCTTCGCGGCAGAACCTGTGCACGGTTCCCGGGCACGGTCGCAGGACCTGGGCCGGCCTCGCCGGTCCGGCCGAGACACCAGGGGTTGCGGTGAGTTTTGACCTGTACGTCTGGCACGAGGACCAGCCGATCACTGCGGCCGAGGCGCGAGCAAAGCTGGAGCGTTGGGCCGACGGTGGGCCGGACCCGTTCGCCGCGCATCCGGCCGTGGGGCGGTTCTACGACGCACTGCTCGACCGCTTCCCACCGCTGGAGAGCCTCAGCGACGAGGACATCGACCGGCTCGGAGTGTGGAGCATGACCCCCGAGCGTTCCGATGCGATCGTGGCCGTCTCGTGCGTCTGGTCGCGAGCGGACGAGCTCGGTGCGGCCGTCCTGGCCCTCGCCGTCGAGCACGGCCTGGTGTGCTACGAACCGGGCTACCACGTCGTGAACCCGAACGCGCCGGGCTACACAGCGCCCTTCACGCTCTCGTCGGAGAGCTTGCCGACGATGCCCGACCCCGACGACCGCCGATTGGAGTGGATCATGGGCCAGGTCGGCAGAGACAACGGTTACGTGATTCTCGAACGCGCCGACGGATGGTTCGTCCAGGTCGGCTACGGCGACGCCGGGGGAGTGCCCGACGGGACATACGCATTGGAGTATCGGGAAGGTTCCATCGACCGGCACTTCCGCTGCCAGACCACCGACCGTGCGGCGGCCGTGCGGCTCCTGCAGGAGTTCCGAGCCGGTGACGAGACGTGGAAGCGCCGTCATACGTGGGGGCCGCTGTTCGGCGAGTGAGCGCACCGGGGCGGGTCGAGGCGTGCGCGATTCAGCCACTGGGATGCGGCGTCACGGCCGGGTTCTGTGGTGGTGGCCGCCGGGGCACCGGTGGTCGCGCGGAGCGCGTACCCTCGGCCGCGTGATGCGCAGGACGGCGCGTTCCGCGCTGGCGGCGCTGACGGCGGTCGCGATCGGCGTCGGGCCGGCGGGATGCGCCGCCGGACCGACCGGCCCGGCGCCGGTCTGGCACGGGGCCACGTCCGCTCCGGCACCGACCGGCACCGCGGCGCCGGACGCGCCGGTCGAGGTACGGCTGGCGTTCGCCGGTGACGTGCACTTCACCGGCCGTACCCTGCGCCTGCTCGACGATCCGGAGACGGCCTTCGGGCCGATCGCGTCGACGCTGCGCGACGCGGACCTGACCCTGGTCAACCTGGAGACGGCGGTCACCGACCGGGGCGCCCCGCAGCCGAAGACCTACCATTTCCGGGCGCCGAAGACCGCCTTCGCGGCGCTGCGCGCGGCCGGGGTCGACGCGGTGTCGATCGCCAACAACCACGTCCTCGACTACGGCCGGCAGGGGCTCGCCGACACCCTCGGCGCCGCCGCGGAAGCCCGGTACCCGGTCTTCGGCGCGGGTCGCGACGCCGAGACGGCGTACGCGCCCTGGCTCACCACGGTACGAGGGCTGCGGATCGCGGTGCTCGGCATGTCACAGGTGCATGACCTGGCCGGGTCGTGGCGGGCTACGGACACCCGATCAGGGGTGGCGATGGCGTTCGATCCCGTGCGGGCCACCGCCGCGGTGCGGTCGGCGCGGGAGCGGGCGGACCTGGTCATCGTCTTCATGCACTGGGGCGTCGAGGGCAGCTCGTGCCCGACCGGCGAGATGAAGACGTTCGCCGGCAGGCTGTCCGAGGCCGGCGCCGACATCGTGGTCGGTGCGCACGCGCACACGCTGCTGGCCGACGGCTGGCTCGGCAGGACCTACGTGCACTACGGACTCGGCAACTTCCTCTGGTACGCCAACTCGCACAGCACGGACTCCGGCGTGCTGAAACTGGTCGTCCGCGGCCGGACGGTGGTGGACAGCCGGTTCGTCCCGGCGACGGTCTCCGCCAGCGGCCAGCCGGTTCCGGCCACCGGGGCCGGCAGACAACGCATCCTCGGCAAGCTCGCCACCGCCCAGCGGTGCACCGGTCTGGCAACCAAACGCCCGGGATAGCGCGGCGGGCGTGGCCCCGCCCGCGAGCGCCTACCGACGGGTGTCGAGCACGCGGTCCGCCGGTGGGGAGACGGCATGGCTCGGCGGTTGCGGTGTCGCGGGGGCCCGAGCGCGCACCAGGTGGTGCAGCAGCACCAGGGGAGCCACGCCGGCCGGGTACCAGGCCAGGTCGACCGGGTCGAACTGCACACCCAGCGCCAGCCGCGCCGCCAGGCTCCGCGCCGACAGCTCGGCCGGGACCCCGGTCAACTGCGCGCACTCCACCAACCAGCAGAAGACGGTGGCGACCGCCCCGGCCGGCACCGGCGCCATCCGGGGCCGCACGAACAGCACCCCGGCCCAGGCCATCGACGCGTACAGCGCGGTGCCGGAGTACTGCCGCAGCGCCCCGTCGTCGACGACGCGGATCAGCAGTGCGAGGCCTAGGAACAGCAGCGCGGCCACCGGCATGAGCAGCCGCACCGTACGGGTCGTGATCGGCGTTCGCGCGAGGGTGGCCACCGCAACAAGGTACGGGTACGGACCGATGCCGGTGGGGCGGCTACCGCGGCGCCAGTGCGGCGGCCAGGTCACCGGGGGACACCGCCGTCCACGACGCCCCGGCCGTCCCGTCGAGCAACAGGGCGCTCGAACCTTCGGCCACTTCGCCGTCGAGGAGCATCGTCAGCCGGTCCTGGTCCACCGTCGCGACGAACGCCTTCCCCGGCTGGGGCCACGGCGACGTGCCGTCCCCGGTGTCGCGGGTCGCTGCCGCGCGGACCGCGGCAACGGTGTCGGCGCCGCCGCCGACCGGCACCTGGGTGGTGGTGCCGTCCGCGTGCGCGACGACGATCCGGTCGGCCCGCGCCGAGGCGTGCCAGGCGGCCAGGTCCAGCAGGGTCGGACGGATGCCGGAGCGGAAGTGTTCCCACAGGTCGGCGGCGAGCCGGCCGAGCCGAGCGCCGTAGCCGGTGACGTTGTGACCGTACCCGGTGGTCGACAGGCTCGCGTCGATCCACATCACCTCGCCGGTGCGCACGTTGTGCACCAGCGGCGCGAGCGAGCGGGCGTCACCGCGCAGCTGGAATCGCTGCACGACCCGGGCCGGGTCGAACTGGCGGCCACCCCGCTCCGGCAGGGAGAAACCGGCGAACGCGGCGTCCAGCGCCTCGAAGGGCACATCGTTGTAGCTGAACACCACGGGCACGGCCCACTCCACCCGCGCGGCCAGCAGCGCGGCCCGGTCGAGGTCGAGGAACTCGGTGGCGCCCAGCGGCGGCGGCGCCGACGTGAGGTCACCGGAGTGGATCGCGGCGCGCCCCTTGAACCGCAGCCGGGTGTAGTCACAGTGACCCCGCGGCCTCCACCCCGCGTCGTAGAACGCGCAGGACAGGTCCAGGTCGACCCGGAACTTCTCGCCGTCGGTCCAGTGCAGGAAGAGCCGCAGCACGTCCAGGTCGGGCAGGTGGCGGAGGCTTCCCCGCGGCCAACCCGTCAGCTGGGCGGAGCCCGCGCGTTCGCGCCGCGGAGCGGGCACCCGGCCCAGCGCGGCATCCAGCACCGCCACGTCGAACCGGTCCAGCCCGCCGGCCCGGTCCACCAGTTCGGCGTCGACGCTTGCCCGGATCTCGGCGATCGCGTCGGCCGGCAGCGGGCGGCGCCGCTCCGGCGCGCTCCACGCCCGTACCACGTCGCCCTTCGGGAAGAACGTGCGCCGCGGCGTGCCCGGCTCGGCGCCCCGACCCGGTGCGGGCGTGGCCGGTCGCCGTGTCCGCAGGCCCAGCGCGCGCCCCAGCGCGGCCCCGACCGTGCCGACGTGCCCGGCTCCGACAGCCTGTGCGGCCTCCGCCATCGACGCGCCGGCGGCCAACTCCACCGCCTCCGGGACTGCGACCGTGGCGTCGCGGCCGGTCAGCGCGGCGGCCGCGTCGGCGAGGACGGTCGGCGACACCCGGGACGCGACCTGCCGCGCGCCGTCCAGCACGACGCGCTGCGCGTCCGGGTCGTCGCCGGCCAGGCGCAGCAGGTGGTCGAGCCGACGCCACAGGTCGCCGGGCCGCTGGACGAGCAGGGCGGCGGCGTCTGCCGCGTCCCCGTCGGCCGCCGCCTGCTCGACCAGCGCGGCGAAGGTGCGAACTCGCACCGACACCGTGCCGCCGGCATGCCAGGAGAGGATTAGCCGCTCGTGGGCGCGCGCAGCGGCGTCGACCATCGCGGTGCCCAGCGCGCCGCGGGCCGGGGCGCGGGTGCCGCGCAGCGCGGCGAACGCGACCGCCGCATTCGGGTACGCGGCGACTCGTTCGTAGGGGTGCAGCCGCTCGGCGAGCCGCTTCCAGACGGTGGGATGGCGGGCCAGGTCCTCGGCCGCGATGACGGGGTCGAGGGACGCGAGGAAGGCGAGGACCGTGCGGCGCAGTGGCCGGGGCAGCGCCCATACCCGCGGCGGGCCGACGGTGACCGCCGGCTCGTCGACCGGCCGGTACGCCTCCGACGGCGGGTTGTCGCGGCGTCGCCGCGGCAGGACAAGGCCGGGATCCCCGCCCGAGTACGCCCAGAGGGTGCGGGCCACGTCGCTGGCCGTGCCCCAGCGGGCGGCGGCCTCGGCGAGGACCCGCTCCTGGGCGGCGGTGAGTGCCGTGCGGTGCAGCGCCTCCGCGATCACCACCGCGAGTGTCTCCCGGGCGGGCACCACCGGCGGCAGCCAGTCGAGGCGGTCCGGCGCGGTCGCGGCGACGAGCGTCCGCAGGTCGGCCAGATCCGCCCCGCCGAGCGCCGTGGGCCGTCCCACCAGCTCGTCCCGCAGCCGGGCGGCGGTGCCGGCCGGAGCGGGGTCAAGGGTGAGCCGGCGCAGCCGCACCGGCGCCGCCGTGGACGACGCCGGCGGTGCCGCCTCGGCCTCGAGCGGCAGGTAGGAGTTGCCGGCGGTCAGCCGCGCCCGCAGATCGGGCAGGCTGTGTACCCGTCGGCGTCGAAGCAGTCCGCGCACACCAGGTGCCCACAGGGATCCAGCGCGTGGACTCGACCCTCCGCGCCGCACAGGATGCACGGTGCCGTCTCCGTCTGCAGCAGGTGCACGATGAGCCGCTCGACGTAGAGCCGGTCCGCGTCGGCCGGGGTGTCCGGGAAGCGGCGGAACAGCGGCACGTGTTCCCGGTCGGCGCCGACCAGCTCGGCGGTGACCGCGCAGACGAAATCGGCCCAGCGCATCCGGGTCACCGGGTCCAGCCGGGCGAACCGCCGCCGGACCACCGCGTCGAGCAGCCAGCCCGTGGCCGCCAGGTCAGCCTCCAGGTTGGCCACCCAGGCGTCGCCGTCGGCGGGTGGCGCGGCGGCCGGCTCCGGCAGCGCCACCGAGCCGGCCCGGCGCAGCAGGAGCGTCGCGAGCGCGTCCATCAGCGGCGTCCTCCTCGCGGTTGCTGTGCCGGCGGCCGGCGCCGCCGCGGCAGGCAGATGCCGGGGCGGAGAGTCGGCACGCTGCATTCAGTCGAAGAAAGGAGAAGGAAGCGCACCTGGGAGCCGCCCCGGCCCGCCGATGTTACGGCCGCCACATCGAGCGCGCGACCCGGTTTCCGCCGGGAACGCGGCTCGGTCAGCCCGCGAAGCGGTCCGGGCAGCGAGTGCCAGCGGCCGGGGGAGGGCTGGTTCGGCTGCGGCATCGGGGTAAAGGTCTGGCAGGCTGCTCACCATGCCGGACCGCCTGCTCGATGACGAGGCGTTGGAATCGTCCGCCGTGGTGGCGAACTCGTCGATGAACCGGGAACGCCAGCTCGCCGGCGTGAACAGCTACGCGCGGGAACTCGGCTTCAACCCCCTCGACTGGGTCATCGCCCGGGCCCGGCAGTCCCCGCCGCGCGGGACGATCGGCTGGCTCGACCTGTGCTGCGGCAGCGGCCGCGGCCTCGTGCAGGCGGCGAACACCCTCGCCCGCGACGGACTCGACCATCTCGTCACCATCGTCGGCGTCGACCTCGTCGACTTCTTCGACCCCACGCCCGTCCAGGGCGCGGCCCTGCACCTGACCTGCGCCTCCGTCGTCTCCTGGTCGCCGCCGCGCCGGTTCGACCTCATCACCTGCGTCCACGGCCTGCACTACGTCGGCGACAAACTGGCAGTGCTGACCCGCGTCGCCAGCTGGCTCACCGAGGACGGACGGTTCGTCGCCGATCTCGA
Source organism: Micromonospora terminaliae (assembly GCF_009671205.1). Lineage (NCBI taxonomy): Bacteria > Bacillati > Actinomycetota > Actinomycetes > Micromonosporales > Micromonosporaceae > Micromonospora > Micromonospora terminaliae. The sequence continues at coordinate 1,883,303 of NZ_CP045309.1, forward strand.
CCTGGACAGCATCCGCCTCGCCGACGGCCGGACCGCCGGCCGGAAACTGGCGACCGCCCTCCGCGAGGCCGGCTTCACCGTCGACACCCGCCGTCGCCGCATCACGCGGAACGGCGCCGGGGACGTCTCACTGCCGTATACGTACCTCGGCGCCGACGACCGCGCCGGACCCAACTACACCGGGCAGCCCGCGGTCAGCTCCTACTACCGTCATCGGCAGGACTCCGGAGCCGACAGCGGGGAGTAATAGAGGGGCTTGGGTTGCCGGCGACGTCGCGGAGCCCGAAGCCGGGGGTCATCGCATCGGTGCAGGAGAAGCGACCGTGCACAGCTCCGCGAGCATCCGGGCGGGCGCGGTCCGACTCACAGTCGGGCTCGATCGGAGCATCGTCCACCTTCGAGGGCGGCCGGCGGTTCAGGCGGTGCGGAGCCAGCGCCGCCAACTCGTCCGGGTGATCCGTTGCTCGGGGTGCGCGACCAGGTGGAGAACGAACTGCACCCGGAGCTGCACCAAGGGGTCGTCGAGCTGCACCAAGGGGTCGTCGGCACGGGCCAACATCGCCACCCGGTCGAGGAACAACGGGTCGTCGAGCTGCCGGACCAGGCAGGCGTACCCCCAGTCCTTGCACCGGTACGGCCGCCGTAGTGCCGCAAGGATCAGCTCCGCGATCTGCGGCTTGATCCCCTCCGGAATGACGTCACGGTCGAGTCGGCGCAGAAGTGCCTCCTTCGTTCCCCAGGGGGACCACATCCGCGACTCCGGCGCCTGCCACTCCTCGGGAAAATCCGCCTCCCACCGCAGGTACAGCACCACGAACGGTGCCCAGAGCGCGCGGGTCACCCCGTCACCGTCCGCGGCGTCCCGGAAGGCGCCGAGCGGCCCGTAGATCGTCTGTCTGTCATGCCAGCGGAAGTCGGCGTGCGCCTGGTCCATCGCCGCGCGGAGGCGAGGCTGGCTGGACCTCGACCGGTAGTGCGACAACCACAGGGCATTCGATCGGTGCAACGCGTCGCTCGCCGCCGCGACCATCGCCTGATGCCGGTCGAGCGCACGGTGGCGCGTGACCGGGTCAGTCGCCACCAGGTCGAACAGCCAGGCGTAGTCGCCGGGTGGCTCCTCGAAGATCACCGCGGCCTGCTGTGGCGGCTTCGGCGGGGAGCGGTCAGGCCAGAGGTTGACATGATCCGGGCCTTCGGGAGTGTCACGAGGCGCGTGGCAGCGCGAGCCAGTCCTGCCAGGTGATGTCGCGACCCAGATAACGGGGCTGCTGGAAGGGCCAGTCCGCGGCGATCCACCGCGGTACCAGCGCGTCGAATGCGCGCTCCAGTTCGCCGCCGACGAGGTCGTCCACCACCCACCAGGAGACCTCGCCGTCGGAGCCGATGCGCTCGGGCGGGTCGATGTAGACGCACCCGAGGATCCTGGCCTCCTCCTCGTCCAGCAGCGCGTAGTTGAACGACTGGTGCGCGGCGATCTCCTTCTCGTGCCGCAGCAGGTCGATGCGGTTCTGTTCGTAGGTCATCGACTCCGGCGGCCAGGCCCAGGCCGGACCGAAGATCTCCCACAGGCGCTCTTGGGAGCCCATCACGGCGGGGTAGTCGAGCGGGCTGTCCGCCTCCCGGATCGGCCGCAGGTGGAGCGTGGTGTCGGGCACCGGCACGTAGACGGGGTGGACGAAGTCGTCAGGCAGCCAACTCATTCGGCCGACGCTACAACCGGTGCGCGCGCAATGATCCGTCAGGCCGGGGGGGGGGGGGGGGGGGGGGGGGGGGGGGTTCGGCGCCTGCTGCCGGCCGGATGCCGTGACTTCAGGCCGGACCACCTCACCAGCACACGGGCTCTGGCCTGACGGTGGCGGCGGCGGTCAGGAGGTGACCGGCGTCGTCGTACCCGTCGGGCTTGCCGACGGCGACGCCGGGTCGGGGGACGCGGAGCCGCTGGGCGCCGGGCTGCTCGGCGCCGGAGTGCCACTCGACGGGGTCGGGCCAGGGGTGGACGGGGACGGGGTGGGACTGCCGGACGGGCTGGGGGTGCCGGACGGGCTGGGCGGGGCGGTGGTCGGGGACGAGGAGGGGGCGCCGGTCGGTCCGGACGTCGGCGGCACCGTCGGCTTCGTGGTCGGCGGCCTGGTGGCCGGGCTTGTGGCCGTCGGCTTCGGACCGCCGGTCGCCGGGCGTGGCGTCGCCGGGGCGGTGGTCGGCTGCCGCACCGACTCGGTCCGGGCCACCTGATCAGTAGGCGGCGGGATGTCGGTGGGAGATGGACCGGAGACGGCGGCGGCACTGGGCGTCGGCAGGAGATCGGGCGTGGGGGTGGCCGGTGCCGGCCGGACGTCCGGCGTGCCGGCGGCCCGCGCCTGGGCGGCGGTGCCCGGATCAGCCTCGGCGTCTCCCATCAGCGCGAAGCCGAGACCCGCTCCGCCGACCAGCAGGGCGGCGAGGACTCCGGTCACGACGGGCAGCGCGGCCGAACGGGGTGGGCGGGGACGCCGGTGGGCGGGCAACGAACACTCCTGACCTGCTGGGATGTGGCTGGCGCGACGACGCCGACCCATGACCCTGCCGTCCGCCCTCGGCGACCGCCAATGGCCGGACGGCGGAGGTGACCGGGATCACCACCAGGCGGGCATGCGGCGGTCGAAGCAGCCATCAGACCGACATGTCGGACCAGTGCACGTCCGCTCATGGCAGAGCCTCCCCGGCGATCCGGGGAGGCTCTGACCATTGCTGGGGGACCGGTGCCGCTACCTCACCGGCGCGGGTCCTCCTGGATCTTCAGGGCGTTGAGGATCGGGTCGCTCTCGCCCTTCTCGCGGCGAAGCTCGATCTTCAGATCGCCACCGGCATGCTCGACGGTGACCGTGTTCATGTCCGCGGTCAGCGCACCCACCTTCGCCTGCACATCGTGGTCGTAGAGCACGACCTTGCCGTCGGCCAGAACATCGAAGGTTCGCTTGCCGGCCTTGACGTTCTCGATCTCCGCGAAGTCGAGGCCGATCCGGTACGTCCCGGCGGGGGCGTTCTTGAACACGTAGCTGAACGTCTCGCCGGTCCGCTGGGTGCGGAACAGCGCGTCCTCCTCGGTGCCGGCGATGTCGGCCTTGGTGGTACGGGCCTTGCCGCCGACGTAGCCCCACGGCTGCGAGCCGAGCTCCTGGTCGGGCGACCAGACGAAGCCGTCGGTGCCCACGTACCCGGCTCCGCCCACGTCGACGCCCCGCCAGTAGGCCGAGGTCGCCAGGCGGACCGGCTTGAGCTGAGCCTCACTCTTGCCGGCGTTCGACGTCACGAGCACGTCCCCGACGAGCACGCCGGGCTCGACGCCGGCGTTGTCGGCCGTCGCCGTGACCGTGGTGGACTCGCCGGCCGCGAGCGTGACCGTGCCGGTCGCGGCCGCGCCCGTGAGGGTCAGCCACGGAAGGTCGGCCGCCTCGTGCCCGCCGTCGCTGGTGCGTTTCTGCTCGCTGAGCCGCACCTCGAGCGGGGCGGAGCCGGTGTTGGTCACGGTCACGTCGGCCGTCGCCTCCTGGCCCTTGTCGAGGAGCCAGTCGAGGTCACCTCCGGTGACGGTCGCGATGCCCGTGGTCAACGCCGTGTCGACCACCTCGGCCTGATCCTTCCTGGCGATGGTCACGGGGTGGCTGGCGGTGACGTAGTTCGGCGCCTCGACCTGCACGGTGTTCTCGCCGACCAGCGCCTGAGCCTTCCACCGGCCCTTCGCGTCGGCCGTGATGACCCGCTCGCCGTTCGGCCCCTTGAGCGTGACGATCGCGCCCTCGATCGGCTTGCCGTCGTTCTTGTCGGTGACCGTGCCCTCGATCGTGCCCGCGGCCGGAAGGGTGTACTCCAGCCCCAGGCCGGCCTTCAGGATGGGCTGGTTGAAGGAGTACTGGGCCGCGGGGTTGTGCGTCAGGCTCTCCACGCCGACCGTCGCGGACGACCCTCGGGTGAGGGGGTTGTCGCCGCCGACGCCGTCGCCGTACCCGATCTGGATGCGGCCGTCCGCGATCAGGGTGACCGAGAAGCTCACGCGCGCCGTCTGGTCGCTGTAGAAGGTGGCGTTGCGCCACTCGATGACCTCAGCGGCCAGGCCGTCCACCTCGGTCCTGCCGAAGTAGATACCCGCTTCGTCGTCGACGACCAGGTCGTCCCAGAGCGGATAGATCGCGTCGAACGCGTACGGCGACGGCAGCTCCGTGTTGCCTCCCACCGCGCTGGCCTGGTCGAAGATCAGCTGACCGTTCGTCGTCACGCACACGCCGTCCCAGGCCGTGTCGTAGAACGGGAACAGGAAGCTGGAGTCGAACCACAGCACGCCGCAGACGTCGTCGCCGTGCCACCCGGACTCCTCCGTACCCTGGCGGTAGAGCCCGTCGGTCACCTTCATCGAGTACGAGCGACCGGCGGGGGCCACCGGCACGGGGCCCGGCTCCGGCTGCTCGGGCTGGGGCTCCGGCTCCGCCGCGTCCGCGCGCGGGTCGAGCGTCACCCGCAGCGCGGCGATGGTCGGGGCCTTCAGGCCCTTCGAGCCCCGCAGCTCGACGGTCAGCGGACCGCCCTCGTGCTTCACGACCGCGGTGCGCCAGTCGGCGGCGTTCGGCCCGACGGCCGCGGCCGCGTCGTACGCGTAGTCCGTCAGCGTGCCGTTCACGAGGACGTCGAACACCCGCTTGCCCTTTGCCGTCTTCTCGATCTCGGCGAACCCGAGGTCGATCGCGTAGGTGCCCTTGGGTGCGTCGGGGAAGCGGTAGAACAACTGCCGGTCCGCCGTGGTGCGCTGCGACTGGAACAGGGCGTCGTCCGTCGTACGTTCGATCCCGGACGTCGTGGAGGCGACCTTCGTCTTCCCCTCGTAGCCCCACGCTTCCTTGCCGGCGGCCTGGTCGCCGGACCAGGTGTAGCCGGAGCCGTCGGTGAACGAAGGGCCGCCGGCGTTGACGCCGACCTGGTACTTCGTGGTCGTGAGCGTCACCGGGACGTACGTCTTGGACTGGCGTCCGGAGTCGGACCGCACCACGATGTTCGCGCCGAGGACCCCGGGCTTGGCGTCCTTCGAGGAGATCGACACCTTGACGGTCGTCGACTCGCCCGGGGCGAGGGTGCCGCCGGTCGAGGACAGCGACAGCCACGGCAGGTCGGTGAGCAGGTCGTCCTCGACGTCGACCAGCACGACGTCATCGGCGACCTGGTCCGCCGCCCACAGCGCGCCGGTCGAGTCGGTCTCGAGGCCGCCGCCCTGGCCCGCCTTCTGGCCCGGGAACCACCACGCGTTGACCAGCGAGCAGTCGTCGGGGTCGACCTGCAGCAGCCGGGTCGGCCGGTTCGAGGTGAGGTCGGTGTACCAGATGGTGTCGGACGCCTGGTTGTAGGCCAGGCCCATCACCTCCGGCAGCGGCGGAGCGCAGAAGGACAGCAGCGCACCCGCGTTGTCATGCGACGTCCCGGCGACGGTGCCGATCATGCCGTTCCTCCGGCCGCCGACGTAGAACACGTCCTCCGCCGGGTTGTAGGCGAGTCCGGTCAGCTGCAGCGTGGACCAGTCGCCCTTGATCTGCCGGGTCTCCTTCCCGGTGTTCCGGTCGAAGCAGTGGATGTAGCTGGCCGGGCTGTCCTCCATCTGGCACATGTCACCGGTCCTGGTGTCGAGCGCCATGTCGAACGCCCGGTAGGCGGGGTTCCACGAGGCGTCGAAGACCTTTCCGGTCGGCTTGCCCGTCACCGTGTAGGCGGTGTTGGTCCGCTTGTTGTAGTCGTGGACCCAGACGTCGCCGTCGTACCCGATGCCCGAGGGCTCCTTCTCCTGGATGGTGCCCGGGATGGCGATCCGGGTGATGACGTCTCCGCCGGAGGTCACGCCGACCTTGCCGGCCGCCTGTGCTTCCGCGGCCTTCGCCGTCGCCGCCGTGCCGTCGAGGTTCGACGGCTTCATGCCGCTCGCGCCGGCCTTCCACGCGGCGAGGTCGATCGTGCTGGCCGCACCCGTCCCGGTGCGCGCGGTGGCGCCGGTGGCGTCGAGCTCGGGGTGGCGCGCGGCCTCGCCCAGGTCGTACGTGAGCGGGGCGGAACCGGTGTTGGTCAGCGTCAGCGAGCCCACGCCGTTCTGGTCGGTGCCCAGCAGCGCGTCGAGGCCGTCGGCCTTCAGGCCGGCGACGCCCGTGGTCAGCCGCGCATCGATCGTGGCGTTCGCGTAGAGCTTGTCGAGGGAGAAGGGGTACGCCGCGGTCGTGTAGTTCGGCGCGTCGACCGTCATGGTGTAGTCGCCAACCGGGAGCTGGCGATGCACGATGCCCGTCCCGTTGGTCGTGACCGCCTCGACCAGCCCCTTCTTGTTCGTGAAGGAGACCTTGGCCCCGGCCACCGGCAGCCCGTCGTTCTTGTCGACGACGGTCGCGTCGAGGTAGCCCCAGTCGGGAAGGTCGTAGGTGACGATCATCCCGTCGTGCAGCACCGGGGCGCTGTCGGAGAACCGGATGCCGTCGACGCCGGCCCAGCCCTGGATGCCGGTGATGGTCTTGGCGCCGGCGGTCACCGGGTCGTCGGTGCCGATGCCGTCGCCATACCCGAAGATGATCTTGCCTGAGCGGGTGAGCGTGGCCGAGAAGTTGACCGGCTCCGTGTACTCCGACCGGATCGGCCAGGCCCAGATCTTGGCGTTGCGGAACTCGACGACGAACGCGTCCTCACCGTCGACCTTGGTGGCCGCCGTGAAGACGCCCCCACCGGGGGCGAACTCGACGGGGGTCTGGACGTAGAACGGGAAGACGCCCGCACCGCCGCTGCCGGGTCCGGTGCCCTCGTCCGGGGTGATCACGCCGCGCAGGCTGATGCCGAGGGTGTCATGGCTGCCGTTGTAGAGCGCGATCGGGAACGGCAGCTTCACCGTCGCCCACACGCCGCTGGTGAACGCGACCTGGTCGGTGCCGCGCAGGTATTCGCCTTCGGACACGTCGCAGCTGTAACCGCCCTTGTCGACGACGCGCCCGACCAGGATCTCCAGCGGCTTGTTCTCGGCGCCGACGGTCAGCGGGAGGGACGTCGGCGAGAGGCAGGCGTTGGGCGTGACGGCGAGCCCGTACTGGCCCTCCGGCACACCGGCGATCGTGAACGCGCCGTTGGCGTCCGTGCGTACGGGCTTCAGCGGCGTGTTCTTGACCGAGACGTCGGCGTTCGGGACCGGCCGCTTCTTGTCGTCGACGACCCGGCCGCTGATGTCGTGCTTCGCGGCGGCCGTGAGCGGCAGCGTGACGGAGCTGTCCTGGCCGAGGGAGATCGTGACGTTGGCGGTCGCGGTCAGGTAGCCGAAGACCTTGGTACTGAGCTGGTAGGTACCGACCGGCAGGTTGGTCGTGAACCGGCCGTCCTTGTCGGTGCCGATCGACCGGCTGAACGGTCCGCTGATCGTCACCTCGGCGGCGGGGACCGGGGCGCCGTCGGCGGTGACGACACCGGTGAGGGTGCCGCCCTGCCGGGGCGCGAGCTCGAGCAGGCGGACGAGGTCGAGCCGGCCCTCGCCGTACTTGTTGTTGACGTCGGCGGTGCCGCCGCACTCGGTGTCGTCGACGTCGACGGCCGAGTCGGCGAGCAGACGGCGGGTCTCCTCGACCTGCCCGATGAGGGTCGGGTCGTAGCTCCACAGGTCGGCGACGGCGCCGGCGACGTGGGGAGCCGCCATCGACGTACCGGCCATCTCGACGTAACTGTTGTTCGGGTACGACGAGCGGACGGCGACGCCCGGCGCGGAGATCTCCGGCTTGATCCGGCCACCCTCACCCTCGCCCTTGCGGGAGAACGACGCGAGCGTGCCGTCCGAGTCGTACGCGCCGACGGAGTAGGCACTCTCGGCGGAGCCGGGCGAGGAGACGGTGTCGCAGGCGGCGTACGGCGTGGTGTTGCCCGACGACCAGACGCTGAAGATGCCCGCGGCGCTCCAGGCCTCGTCGATGGCCTGGAAGAAGTCGTCGAAGTTGTGCTCGACGGTCTGGCCCCACGAGTTGTTGATGACGTGGGGGCGCTTGGACGGGTCAGGGTTGTTCCCGTTGACGTCGGTGGGGGCGAGCAGCCACCAGCCGGACTTCAGCAGCGACTCGACGCCGCTGCTGTCGCAGCAGCCGTTCGTCGCGATCCACTGCGCGTCCGGCGCGACGCCGATGTGGTTCGTGCCGTCGTCGCCGACCATGGTGCCCATGGTGTGCGTGCCGTGTCCGTTGTCGTCGCACGGCGCGCCCGTGCACGTGCCCCGGGCGGCCATCCAGTTGTAGTTGTGGTCGACGGTCCCGTCCGGCTTCGTACCGCGGTACTGGTGCATCAGGGCGGGGTGGTCGAACTGGACACCCGAGTCGAGGTTGGACACGGTGATGCCCGCACCGGTGGCGCCCATGGCCCACGCCTCGGGGGCGTGGATGGCGTCCAGACCCCACGTGGTGGTGCCCTCCGCGGCCGTGGCCTTCGGGGCGGCGGAGCGGGCAGCCTGGTCGGCCGGCGTCTTCTCCTCCACGGGCTCGACCAGCGCGACCTGCGGCGCCACGTGGATCTCGGCGACCTGGCCGACCGAGGCGACGTCGAGCGCGAGCTTCTGCGTGCCGCCCTTGACGAGCACGGCGTTGACGAGCGGGTAGGACGTGTACTTCACGCCCGCCGCGTCGAGCTCGGCGGCGACGGACCCCGCGGAGCTCTTCGCTGCCGCCTTCAGCGCGTCGTAGACGAACTGACCGCGTTCGGTCCAGTTCGCGATCTTCTTGGCGGGGGCGAGATCGGCCTTGGCGCCGAACGTGATCCAGAAGTCGGAGGTCGGCTGCGTGCGGAAGCGGTCCTTCAGGTTCGACGCGATCTTTTTGGCGGCCGCGCCGGGATCGGGCTCAGCGGCGGACGCCGGTACTGGCTGGATCATGCTCAGGCCGACCGCTGCGGCAAGCGTTGCCGCGAGGGCTTTGAGTCTCATGCAAAGTCCTTCTGCCTACAGGGGTTGGTAGGGGTCGTGGCTCTCGTGGTCGTCGGCACCGTCGGCGTCGTGGGCGTCGGAGGCGTCGCGAGCGCTGACGTGCGGCTCGCGCGACAGCTCGAGAGGTGGTTGGTGCTCGCCGGCGGAGTCGTCACGCGCGACAGGTAGCTCAGCCATGCATTGGCCTACGGCTATGGATCATGCAGTCATGCTCGGCGGACGAGAGACCGCTCGCTATCCAGCGGATACGTCAATTTTCACGACGCGTCGCCGAGGGTTTCCTCTTCGGCGAACACTCCGGCCTCCACCGCCTTGACCGCGAGCGCGGTCCGGGAGGTCACCTTCAGCTTGCGCATCGCCGCACGTAGCTGCTGATCCACCGTCGCCGGCGACTTGGCCAGGATCCGGCTGATCTCCCGGTTCGTCTTGCCGGCGACAACCAGTTGGACCACGTCGAGCTCGCGAGGGGAGAGCTGGTCGCCGTACCCTCGTCGGCCGCCGCGCCACAGTCGCGGAACCTCGGCGCCGTGTTCGCGAAGCCGCTGTGCGACACGGTCCGCATCGCCGCGGGCCCCGAGCCGGAACAGCTGCTCGTACTGCGCGGCCAGCAGCTCCCGGCCCGGTTCGATCCGGCCGTGCGCGATGAGCGCCTCGGCTTGCCGCTCGCGGGCGAGCATGGCGTCATACGGGCGCGGCAACGCGCTCCAGGCGCGCGCCGCCCGCTCGTAGGCCGTCGCCGCGCGGACGTGGTCTCCGGTTGCGGCGAGCAGCAGGGCGCGGCACACGGCGAGCGCGGCGCGCGGCGCGGGCGCCGTACGGCCACGCAGTCCTCTGGCGAACTGCTCGCCCAGGCGGGTCGCGGCCTTCACGTCGCCCGCGACGAGGTGCGCCTCGATCCGGGCGGGGACGAGGTCCGTCGCCCAGACCCAGATTCCCTTTCTCCGGACGGTGTCCATCGGCTCGTTCGTGACCTGCAGCGCCCGGCCGCTGTTGCCGTCCGCCAGCCACAGTCTGGCCAGCGCGGCGGCGGCCTCCATCGTGTCGTCGGCTGCGCCGAGACGGGCGGACTCCTCGAGGACCAGCCGGAACTGCTCCTCGGCGGCGCGCCGCCGTCCGGCCGCGGCGGCCAGCCGGGCCGCGAGGCGAATGCTGCCGAGGTAGTGCGCCGGCCGGTCCCGGTCGGCATCGGCGAGTGCCGCGCTCCGCTCCGCGAGACCATCCCACCGGCCGGTGAGCCACGCCAGGTTGGCCTGTTCGAGTCGGACGTTGTGCTGCAACCGGGACGCCTGCTCGGCCTCGGCAAGGCCCATGGCCACGGCGAGGTGTTCCTCCGCGTCGGCGTACCGGCCCCAGATCAGCGCGCCGGTCCCGACATTCGCGTGGATGCGGGCCACGTCGAGACGCTCCGCCGAGCTTGTGCCGTCGGTGGGCAGGCCGGCGACGACGTCCCAGGCCTCTTCCTCGCCGAGCATGAGCAACGCCGCGGCCCGGTTGCCGGCCAGGTTCAGCCGCTCCGCGGGGGAGTCGATGTCGGCGGCGAGTTCGGCGGCGCGGTCCAGCCAACGCCGGTGGGTCGACGCGGGCCACGGCCCCGCATAGGCCCATCCCAGGTAGGTCATCGCCCGAGCCGCCTCGACCGGGTCGTGGTCGAGGTTGGCCACCGCCTGCTCCAGCTCGCCGAGTGCGGCCTGCGGCTCACCCCCGGTGATCAGGAGCCGGCCGAGGGGGTTGCGGATCTCGGCCTGCTGGCGGGCGGACAGTCCGGGGGTGTCCAGGACCGAGCGCAAGGTACGGATCACGCGGTGGTAGACCTCGTCGACCGGTTCACGGCGGCCCAGCGCGGCTACCCCGGCGATGCGCGCGACTCGTGCCCGATCCGTCGGCGGCAACACCGCCCACGACAACAGGTCGACCAGCACGTCGACGGCCTTGGTGTGGTCACCCGAGGCCATGGCCAGCTCGGCGCTCTGCTCGGCGTACCGCGCCCAGGACTGCGTCTCGCCCGCCTCACGGAAGTGGCGGGCGAGACGTGCGACCGGCGGCGGATCGATGTCCTCCACGGCCCGGCCGGCCAGCAGGTGGAAGTGTTTGCGGTCGGTCAACGGGATCGCTTCGTAGACCGCCGTGGCGGCCAGCACATGCCGGAACCGCCAGCGGCCGCGGTCGTCTCCGTCGAGGATGCCGGCATTGGCCGCCTCCGCGACAGCGCCTCGACACGCATCCGGTGACAGACCGGCGGTCATCGCGATCGTGGCCACCGACGACCGCTCACCCAACGTCGCCGCGGCCCGCAGCACCTGCTGCGCCGCCGGCGACAGGCGGCCCACCCGCTCCCGGGTGGAGTCGCGCACCGTCGGCGGCACCTGCAGCTCGCGCAACTTCAGCCGGACCCACTGCCCGTCGCGGAAGACGAGGTCGGCACGGTCGCACATGAGGCGAACCGACTCCTCCAGCGCCAGCGGAACGCCACCGGTCCGCTCGTGCATGAACGTCGTGAACTCCTGCGATATCGGATTGCCGTCCAGCATCGAGGACACCAGCGCTGCCGTGTCGTCGGGTCGCATGGGCGCCAGGGCGATCCTCAGCTGGGTCACGCCAGCAGGCAGCCGGGATGTCAGCCGCAGCAACAGCGACCCGGCGTCCACCTCCTCCGGCCGGTAGGAGATCACGAGGCTCGGCCCGTCCGACTGCTGTCGGGAGGTGACGAACAGCAGGAACTCCAGGGTCACCTCGTCGGCCCAGTGGGCGTCCTCGAGCACGAGAACGTCGACACGCAGAGCCCGCAGCAGCTCGTCCAGGGCGCGGAACAGGCGATGCCGCGCCGCCTTCGCATCGTCCAGTGGCGGCAGTGCGGGCGGCAGGTCCGACGACCACTCCGGGAACAGGGGCCGTAACGCACCCGCAAGCTCGCTGAGCCGCAGCCGGGACACCGGCCGGTCGATCCCACGGAACGCGTCGACGACCGGCCCCAACGTCAGCGACTCGCGAAGCGGTGGGCACACCGAGACCAGGGCGGTGTGCTGGTCCGGCGCGGCCAACCACTCCCGCAGCAGTCGGCTCTTCCCGATGCCCGCCTCGCCCTCCACCAGCACGATCGCCGGTGGCCGGGCCAGGGCCCCCCGAAGCGCCGTCATCTCGCGGTCACGACCCACGAAATGCGGCGTGGAAACGGTCGGTGACGTCCGGTCGTCCTCTGGCGAGGGGTCGAGCATGCGTGATGATCTCTCTTCTCGCTGCTCGGCCGCAAGTGGCAGCGCGGCGAACGTGGCCCCGCGCTCGAGCGCCTACCGACGGGTGTCGACCGCGCGGGCCGCCGGCGGGGTGACGACGTCGCTCGGCGGTTGCGGTGTCGCGCGGGCCCGAGCGCGGTCAGTCAGGCCACGAAGTCGGGGGCGGGCCAAAGGCACGACGACCGGCCCGCACAGCCAGAGTGGCGAGGGCAGCGTTGGCGCCACCACCGATCACAGCGCCGATACCGAACGGTGCCACTCGACCGAGAACGATGATTCCCTGCTTGGTCCCGTACTTCGTGACGAAGTTCTTTCCCAGGATCCCGTTGATCTGACGCAACGTCTGGACAGGCACCTTGGCGACGACCTGACGTCCCCAGTGTTGCCCCGTACGCTCGGCGACCTTGCCGATGGTGGCAGAGCCGGATCCGCCGAGCATGATTCCCATGACGATCGTCCGTCGGCGCTCGGTCTCGTCGATGCGGACTCCGTGGACTTCGGCGATCGAGAGCGCGAAGAGCGCGCTCAGCTCAAGGGATGAGAGGGCCTCGCCGGCTGACAATGCCAGTGCAACGCCCGTGCCCACGCCGGGCGCCGCTGCAGTTGCTCCGACTGCGGCACCCGTTCCGGTCAAGGCGCTGATGTACATCCGCTCCAGATTGCGGATCACGTCTGCCGGTGTGGCCTCCGGGTTCCGCTGGCGGGCCCGGGCGATGTTCTTGCGCACCAGAGGGCTCTGCACGGCGATTGCCTTGTCCAGGAGGTCGAGGACTCGCTGCCCAGGTACGGCTGCTTCCGGAACCGGTCCGTCGAGGGCATCTGTTGCCATGCCTTGAACTCCTTGAATTGTCAGGTGCCAGCGGAGTCTCCCATTCGACCAGTCGAGCGGACCTTGCGCTAGATCGTCGATCGGTGGACGCGTTACTGGCCGTGTAGTCGACCCGGCAGCAGGGGGCTGAGCGTCTTACGACGGCGGAGCCCGGTTTTTTCGACTCTGCCCTCTGGACCACCGGTCGGTCATCGCGGGCATTTATCCCGCGGCGACCGTCGAACGTGCCTGCGGTTGCGCTGTTCCGCCTCGAGTCGAGCGTGACGAAGGGGGCCGGCTGTCCGTGGCCCGCTTCGCTGCGAGCATCGAACAGTTAGGTGCTCACCCTGCAAAGCATTCGGGCTGTTCATGCTGCCTGAACCCGGATAGGGTCCCCGCCATCGTCTCAGGCAGGAGGTTTCCGGTGGTCAGGAAGCGTGCGCTTCGCATTGTCGTCGGTCTCGCCGCACTCTCACTCGCCGTCGCCGGCTGTGGCCGCTCGACCAGCGGCCAGACGCCGCAGGCCGGTGCCTCCGCCTCGGCCGCCGCCGACGCCAAGGCGGCCGACCTGGTCCCGGCCGCCCTCAAGGAGAAGGGCGTCCTGCGGGTCGCCACCGCCGAGGGCTACCCGCCGATGGAGATGTACAAGGAGGGGACCCAGGACCTGATCGGCGTCGACCCGGAGCTGGCGGCGGCGATCGCCGGGCGGCTCGGCCTGAAGCTGGAGATGACCAACGCCAGCTTCCCCGGCCTGATCCCGGGTCTGCAGGCTGACCGGTGGGACCTGGCGATGTCCTCGATGAGCGACACCGAGGAGCGCCGCAAGGCCGTCGACTTCGTCGACTACTTCCAGGCCGGCGGCGCCATCATGGTGGCCAAGGGCAACCCGGCCGGGGTGAAGGACCTGGCGGACCTGTGCGGCCGCGCCGTGGTGCTCGCCAAGGGCAGCTCGAACCTCGCCATCGGCGAGAAGCAGAACACCTCGTGCGCCAAGAAGATGACGATCTCGCAGAGCGAGGACGCCCCGACCGGCCTGCTGCAGATCGACGCCGGGCGCGCGGTGGCCACCATCGTGGACTACCCGGTGGCCAAGATGCTGGCCACGCAGAGCGGCAAGTACGAGGTGCTGGAGGCCCAGTACGAGGCCGGCCCGTGGGGCATCGCGATCGACAAGAAGGACAGCCAGCTGCGCGACGCCGTCCAGCGGGCCCTTCAGGAGCTGATCGACTCGGGTGAGTACACCAAGCTCCTGGAGAAGTGGGGCGTGCAGGGCAGCGGCGTGCAGGCCGCGACGGTCAACGACCAGAAGTGAGTACACCGGTGGATACGACCGCCACGGGCCCGGCCTCGGCCGGGCCCGCCGGCCCGGAGGTGAACCGGATCAGCCACCCGCTGCGGCCGGGGCGCTGGCTGGCCGCCGGGTTGACCGCCCTGGTCCTGGCCTGGCTGGCCTGGACCATCGCGATCAACCCGAACCTGCACTGGGACATCGTCGTCAAGTACCAGTTCGACCGGGTGATCCTGGAAGGGCTGTGGGTCACCGTTCAGCTCACGGTCGCGTCGATGGCGATCGGTGTGGTGCTCGGCGTCGTCGTGGCGCTGATGCAGGTCTCGGACAGCCGGGTCCTGCGCGCCGGCGCCATGGCCTACGTGTGGTTCTTCCGTGGCACGCCGCTGCTGGTGCAGCTGATCTTCTGGTTCAACATCGCGCTGATCTTCCCGGAGGTCGGGCTGGGCGTGCCGTTCGGCGGCCCGAAGCTGATGACCTGGGAGACGAACACCCTGGTCACCGGGTTCGTCGCGGCGCTGCTCGGGCTCAGCATCAACGAGGGCGCCTACATGAGCGAGATCGTCCGGGCCGGCCTGCGCGCGGTCGACCCCGGCCAGCAGGAGGCCGCGGCCGCGTTGGGCATGTCCCGCATGAAGATCATGAGGCGGGTGGTGCTGCCCCAGGCGATGCGGATCATCGTCCCGCCGACCGGCAACCAGTTCATCTCCATGCTGAAGACCACCTCGCTCGTCTCGGTGATCGCCGGCGCCGACCTGCTCACCGTCGCCCAGCGGCTCTACCTGACCAACTTCGAGGTGATCGCCCTGCTCATCGTCGCCTCCTTCTGGTACCTGGTCCTCACCACCGTCGCCAGCGTCGGCCAGTACTACCTGGAACGCCGCTTCAGCCGCGGCTTCGGCACCACCGCGCCGGGAACCCTGCGCGGGCGCATCACCCGCAACCTGCGCTTCACCGGGAGCGCCCGATGACCCCGCCCATGGTGCAGTGCCGAGCCCTGCGCAAGAGCTTCGGCCGGCTGGAGGTGCTGCGCGGCATCGACCTGACCATCGAACGCGGCCGGGTGGTCTGCGTGGTCGGCCCGTCCGGCTCCGGCAAGTCCACCCTGCTGCGCTGCCTCAACCACCTTGAGGAGCCGCAGGCGGGCCGCGTCTACGTCGACGGCGAACTGATCGGCTACGAGGAGCGCGGCGGCCGGCTGCGGCCCCTGCCGGACGCCCGGCTGCGCCGCCAGCGCGAGTCGATCGGCATGGTCTTCCAGCGCTTCCACCTGTTCCCGCACCGCACCGCCCTGGAAAACGTGATGGAGGGCCTGGTCGCCGTGAAGGGCGTCCCCGCCGCCGCCGCGCGGCGGCGAGCCGCCGACCTGCTCGACCGGGTCGGACTGGCCGACCGCGCCCACCACTACCCGGCGCACCTGTCCGGCGGCCAGCAGCAGCGGGTGGCCATCGCCCGCTCGCTGGCCATGTCGCCGAAGCTGATGCTCTTCGACGAGCCGACCTCGGCGCTCGACCCGGAACTGGTCGGGGAGGTGCTGGAGGTGATGAAGGACCTCGCGGCCAGCGGCATGACGATGATCGTGGTGACCCACGAGATGGGCTTCGCCCGCGAGGTCGGCGACCACCTCGTCTTCATGGACGAGGGCCTGATCGTCGAGCAGGGCCCGCCCCGGGAGGTGCTCGCCGCGCCGCGGCACGACCGTACCCGCGCCTTCCTGTCCAAGGTGCTCTGATGGCCCGGCTGGACCTGCTGGTCACCGGCGGGGACGTGATCGACGGCACCGGCTCGCCGTCGCGCCCCGCCGACGTCGGGGTTCGCGACGGGCGGCTCGTGCTGGTGCCACCGGACAGCCGCACTCCCGCCGAGACGGTCATCGACGCGACAGGCCTCACCGTGACGCCCGGCTTCATCGACGTACACACCCACTCCGACCTGCTCGCCGGAGACGACGACCAGCGGGAGGTGCTGCGCCGCGCGCCACTGCTGCAGGGCGTCACCACGGAGATCTGCGGAAACTGCGGCATCAGCCCCTTCCCGGTCCCGCCCGAGCGCGCCGGACCGGTGCGGGAACTGATCGCCGCCACGTTCGGGCCACCCGCGTCCGCGTACGGGTCGTTCGCCGAATTCGCCGACGCCCAGAGCGTGGCCCGGCGCAACCACCTCGCCGCCCTCGTCGGCCACGGCACGCTGCGCGCCGCCGTGATCGGCTTCGCCCAACGGCGGGCCACCCCCGCCGAGATCCAGGCGATGTGCCACCTGCTCGACGAGGCCCTCGCCGCGGGCGCCGCCGGCCTGTCCACCGGCCTCATCTACTCCCCGGGCGTCAACGCCGGCACCGACGAGGTCATCGCCCTCGCGCGGGTCGCGGCCGCACACGGCAAGCCGTACGTGACCCACCTGCGCGACGAGATGTCCCACGTCGAAGCCGCACTCGAAGAGGCCATCGAGATCGCCACCGCAGCCGGGTCGGCGCTGCAGGTCTCCCACCACAAGACCGCCGGCCGGCGCGCCTGGGGTGCCACCGTCCGCACCCTCGCCCGCCTCGAACAGGCACGCGCCGACGGGCTCGACGTCACCTGCGACGTCTACCCCTACACCGCGGGCAGCACCGCCCTGCACGCCATGCTGCCGCCCTGGCTGATCGCCGACGGCGTACCCGCCATGCTCACCGCCGCCGCCGACCCTGCGGTCCGCGACCGGATCCGCCACGACCTGCTCGCCGGCGTTCCCGGCTGGGAGAACACCGTCGGCAACGGCGGCTGGGACCTCATCCGCGTCGCCTCCGCCCCGAACAACCCCGACGCCCAGGGGCACACCATCGCCGACCTGGCCGCCGCGCACGGCGTCGACCCCGTCGACTACGCCTGCGACCTCCTTGCAGCCGAACACGGCGACGTCACCATCCTCAGCCACTCCATGCACGAGGACGACGTCCGCCGGGTCCTGGCCAACCCGCTGACCATGCTGTGCTCCGACGGCGTACCGAAGGGGGGCCGCCCCCACCCGCGGTGGGCCGGCAGCTTCGCCCGGGTGCTCGGCCACTACGTTCGCGACGTGGGATTACTGGACCTGCCGGGGGCGGTGCACAAGATGACCGGGATGCCCGCGGCCCGCTTCGGCCTGCGCGACCGCGGGCTGCTTACCGACGGGTACGCCGCCGACCTGGTCGTCCTCGACCCGGAGCGAGTCGCCGACGGCGCCACCTACGAAGATCCCCTCGCTCCGCCGCACGGGGTGCGGTGCGTGCTGGTCGGCGGCCGGGTCGTCGTGGGCGGCGGCGAGGTCACCGACGCGCGGCCGGGCCGGGTGCTGGCCGTACCCGATCGGCAGGCCGGCATGCCGGGGCGGCCATGAGCCCGGCGGTGCGCATCGGGGCGATGGTGCGGCGCCTCGACGACGGCCACACCCTCTCCACCGACCCCGACCTGATCCTGCCGCTGGCCAGCGTCGGCAAGGTGCTGCTCCTCGCCGAGGTCGCCCGCCGCCTCGCCGACCGGACCCTCGCCGCGGACCAGCCGGTCGAGCTGCTCGACGCCGACCGGGCGCTCGGCGGCACCGGCCTGCTCGGCCAGCTGTCACCCCGATGGTGGACGGTCGCCGACCTGGCCACGGCCGTCGCCACGGTCAGCGACAACGCCGCCACCAACGCCCTGCTGCGACTGGTCACCCTGGGCGCCGTGCAGGACCTCGCCCGCGACGCCGGGCTGCGCGATACCACCGTGCACGACCGGATCCGCGCCGAACGCGGCCCCGGCGTGCCGGAAACCTTCGCCACCGGCACCGCCGGAGAACTCTGCGCCTTCCTCACCGACGTGGCGAAGGGGACCTGGCAGAGCCCGCAGGCGTGCGAGCTGCTGCGCGGCTGGCTCGCCGGGAACACCGACCGCACAATGGTCGCCGACTCGATCGGCCACGACCCCTGGTCCGGCGAGGGCGTCCGGGTGGAGAACAAAACCGGAACCGACACCGGGGTACGCGCCGACACCGGCATCGTGTCCGGCCGGCACACCGTCGTCTACGCCGTGATCGCCGCGTTCCCGCCGGGGGAGGAGCGGGCCGCCGTCGCCGAACTGCGCCGCTGGGGTGCAACAGTCGACCGGCTCGCCGGACCCCACCGCTCCGACAACTCCTGACTCAGCGTCGCCGCCGCGCCGCGCAGCCGCTCGACGAAACTGCCGACCACCGGGTTGGGGTTGCCGGAACGCAGCGCCACGCCGATCTCCCGGTACAGCTTGGCGTGGGCGAGCTGCCGCACCGCCACCTCGCCCGGGTTGCGCAGGCCCAGCGACGGCACCAGCGCCACCCCGACACCGGCCCGGACGAGGCCCAGCACCACCTCGTAATGGTCACTGCGGCAGCGGATCCGCGGCGCGAAGCCCTCCGCCCGCGCGGCCAGCTCCAGCACCGACACCTCGCCCTGCACGCCGAGGGTGGTGATCCACGGTTCGGCGGCGAGGTCGGCGAGCCGCAGCCGCCGCCGGCGGGCGAGCGGATGATCCGGAGGAAGCACCACCAGCTGCGGGTCCACCATCAGCGGCTCGACCTTCGCGTACGGCGATTCCTCAGCCGGGCTCAGCGGGTGGTCGAAGACCACCACCAGATCCAGCTCACCCTGATGCAGGCGGGGGAGCAGCTCGTGCGGCTGCCCCAGGATCAGCGCCAGCTCGACCTGCGGATGGTCCCGGGTGAAGCTCGACAGGGCGCGCGGCAGCAGTTCGGTGCCGGCGGTGGCGAAGAACCCGATCCGCAGCATTCCCTGGCGGCCCTCGCCGTGTGCGGACAGCTCGTCGCGGGCCGCCGACATCAGATCGGAGATCTGCTGCGCGTAGTCCGCCAGGCGCTGGCCCGCGACGGTGAGCCGCAGGCTGCGCGGCCCCCGGTCCACCAGCGCCACACCGGCCTCCTGCTCCAACGCGGCGAGCTGGTGGGAGACCGCGGACGGGCTCAGCGCAAGGCGCTCCGCGGCGGCGACGATGGTGCCGTGGCGGGCGATCTCCAGGATGACCTGCAGGCGTGCGGTGTTGAACATCGGCGGGTTGCCTCCCAGGGTCAGGACCCGGCCCGCGTCCCCGGGAAGCGGTGGCCACACCGTAGCGCGCCTCTTGACGGTGTACGGCGTACACCCTAACGTCATCCCTGGGTGTACGACGTACACCGCGTGCCATGGCCGGCTGGCCAGTGGATGAAGGGATCTACCATGACCTCCTCGGCCAAGCGAGAGTGGCTGGTACCCGCCGGCCTGATCCTGCTCAGCGCGGTTCCCGTGATCGCCGGTGCCGCCCGGACCGCCGAACTCGCCGGCGGTGCGGCCGTCACCTCGGACAACGCCCGGTTCTTCGCCTCGCCCGTACCCGTGCTGGTGCACATCGTCGGCGCCAGCCTGTACTGCCTCGTCGGGGCGTTCCAGTTCGCCCCCGGCCTCCGGCGCCGCCGGCCCGGCTGGCACCGCCTCGCCGGACGGTTGCTGATCCCGTGCGGGCTCGCCGCTGCGCTGTCGGGCCTGTGGATGACGCTGTTCTATCCCCGACCGCCGATCGACCACGTGCTGGTGACCCCGATGCGGCTCGTGTTCGGTACGGCCATGTTCTGCTGCATCGTCCTCGGCCTCGCCGCCATCCGGCGGCGGGACATTCCCCGTCACCGCGCCTGGATGGCCCGCGGCTATGCCATCGGTCTCGGTGCGGGCACCCAGGTTCTGACCCACCTTCCCTGGATGCTGCTGGTCGGCCAGCCGAGCGGGGTCGGCCGGGCACTGCTGATGCTCGCCGGGTGGGTGATCAACCTGGCCGTCGTCGAATGGGCGCTGCGCGGGCGACTGACCAAGCCGACCCGGAGGATCCAGATCCTCGCCGACGCTCCCGCCGGCGTGGTTGCCAGCCAGTGATGGGGACGCGAGGTGTTCGGACGCGATCCGGGCGCGGCCTGGGAGGCGTCACGAGGCGCGCGGCAGCGTGAGCCAGTCCTACCAGGAGACGTCGCGGCCCAGGTAACGGGGCTGCTGGAAGGCCCAATCGGCGGCGATCCACTACGGCACCAAGGCGTCGAGCGCGCAGCCCAGGATCACCATCTCCTCCTCGTCCAGCACCGGGTGGCCCGCAGCTTGCGCATGTTGCAGCACCGCGCCAAGGCGGTGTCACCTGAGCCGCCGCTGAGGGCGACCCAGCCTGGTTCTGCCATGGGCACCCGGTAGGGCAGCCAGGCATGCGACGACGCCTGTCTGCATCGTGAGGATCGGCCGCTCCACCGTGTCCGGAGCCGTAGTGAGTTAACGATTTCCCACCGGTGCCGATCACCTCTGGCCGTGCCAGCACCCGCGTTTACCAGGCGATACGACAGCATGCCAGCGTGCATGCTCGCACCCGACAGGGGAAGACGCGGACGCATCGGTCTTGATTCGGAAATCGATTGCTGAAACAGTGGCGCCATGAAGGTTGCGGCCGTCCTGGGCGTCGACATCGGCACATCGAGCAGCAAGGGCGTCCTCGTCGACACCGACGGCCGGGTCGTTCGCTCGGCGACCCGGTCGCACGAGGTGAGCCGCCCGCGACCGGGCTGGGTGGAGATGGACGCCGACGTCTGGTGGCAGGAGTTCGTCGCGCTCAGCCGGGAGCTCCTCGCACCGGGCGACGCCGACGTCGTCGCCGTCGGCGTGAGCGGCATGGGACCGTGCGTGCTGCTGACGGACGCCGCAGGCATCCCGCTGCGTCCGGCCATCCTCTACGGCGTCGACACCCGCTCGACCCAGCAGATCGCCCGCCTCACCGAGCGTTTCGGCGCGGAGGAGATCCTCCGCCGGTGCGGCTCGGCGCTGTCCAGCCAGGCGGCGGGCGCCAAGGTGGCCTGGGTGGCCGACAACGAACCGGAGTTCTTCGCCCGGGCCCGACGGCTCTTCATGCCCAGTTCATGGCTCGCGTGGAAACTCACCGATCACTACGTGCTCGACCAGCACTCCGCAAGCCAGTGCACACCGCTCTACGACACCGAGAGCCAGGACTGGTACGCGCCGTGGGCCACGGAGATCGCACCCGACCTGGACCTGCCACCGCTGCGCTGGCCCGGCGAGGTGGCCGGGACGGTGACCTCGCGCGCGGCGGCGGAGGCCGGCCTGCCGGCGGGCGTCCCGGTGATCACGGGCACCATCGACGCCTGGTCGGAGGCGATCAGCGTGGGCGCCCAAGGCGTCGGCGACCTGATGCTGATGTACGGCACCACCATGTTCCTCGTCCACACCGTCACGGCCCGCCTGACGAACCCGTCGCTGTGGGGCACGGTCGGCGCCCTGCCCAGGACGCGGAACCTCGCCGGCGGCCTGGCCACCTCGGGCGCGATCACGGCGTGGCTCCGCGAGCTGTTCGGCTCACCGGACTATCCCGAGCTGCTCCGGCTGGCCGAGGCCTCCGGCCCGGGCGCGCAGGGGCTGCTCCTGCTCCCGTACTTCGCGGGGGAGCGCACGCCCATCCTGGATCCGCGGGCCCGCGGCTTCGTCGCCGGCCTCACCGTCTCGCACACGCGCGGGGACCTGTACCGCGCCGCGCTCGAAGCGACCGCGCTCGGCGTACGCCACAACATCGAGACGATCGAGGCGAGCGGTGGCGACATCCGACGGGTCGTGGCGGTCGGCGGCGGCACCCAGGGCGGGCTGTGGACCCAGATCGTCTCGGACGTCACCGGGCGTGCCCAGGTCATCCCGTCGCAGACCATCGGCGCGAGCTACGGAGCGGCGTTCCTCGCCGCGCGGACCGGGTGGCCCGCATCGATCGAGGCATGGAACCCCGTCAAGGAGATCCGGCAGCCCCGGGCCGAACTGGCCGCGGACTACGACGAGCTCTACGAGCTGTACCGGGAGCTGTACACGAGTTCCAAGCGGGTCGCGCACGCGCTCGCTGCACGTCAGGACCGTCTGATGGCCGCCGGCGCGCCGGCGGTCAGCGACACCCCACGCACCGAAGGAGTCGCCCCATGACCCGTTACCCGCTGCCCGTGCTGGCCGAGCCGCCCGTCGCGGCGCCCGGCACCGTCTACACGGTGGCCAGTGGCGATCTCCGGCCCCGCGCGAACGTCACGTGCTGGCCCACTCAGCAGCAGCTGGAGGCCGACCTCACGGCCGCGGTCAACGCGCTCGGCTGGAAGGTCGAGCGTGGCCACGCGTTCGACCCGGACAAGGGCCACGGTTTCATCGACAGCCAGCGGGCCGGGATCGAGGTCTTCAAGGGCATCCCGGTCGACGCGCCGCTCATCGTGGTCGAGGCGGTCTGGCAGTACAGCCACCACGTCCTGGCCGGCCTGCGCAGCCACCGGGGACCGATCCTCATCGTGGCCAACTGGAGCGGCGAGTTCCCGGGACTGGTCGGCCTGCTCAACCTCACGGCGAGCCTCACCAAGGCGGGCGTGGCGCACTCCGCGCTGTGGAGCCGGGACTTCACCGACGACTGGGCGGTCAGCGGGCTGCGCACCTGGCTGGAGACCGGCGAGCTGCGCCACGACACCAGTCACGTCCGCGATCTGTCCACCCTGCCGGATGACGCGGAGGTCGAGCTCGGTCGCGCCCTGGCGGCGCAACTGGCCCGGGAGAAGGCCATCATCGGCGTCTTCGACGAGGGCTGCATGGGTATGTACAACGCGATCTTCGACGACGAACTGATCAACCCGCTGGGCATCTACAAGGAGCGGCTGTCGCAGAGTGCGCTGGTCGCCGAGATGGCACGGGTCCCCGACGAGGAGGCCCACGCGGTCCGCCGCTGGCTGGACGAGGCCGGGTTGACCTTCCACACCGGCACCGACGAGGCGACCGAGCTCACCGACGCCCAGCTGACGAGCCAGTTCAAGATGTACATCGCCGCTCTGCGCATCGCCGACGACTTCGGCCTGGACGCGGTCGGCATCCAGTACCAGCAGGGGCTGAAGGACACCGTCCCGGCCAGCGACCTGGCCGAGGGGCTGCTCAACAACGTCCAGCGGCCACCGGTACGCAGCCGCGACGGCAGCCGCGAACTGTACGCGGGCGCGCCGCTGCCGCACTTCAACGAGGTCGACGAGGGGGTGGCCGTCGACTCGTTGATCACCAACCGCATCTGGACCGCCATGGGCCTGGACCCGGCCACCACCCTGCACGACATCCGGTGGGGGGAGACCTACGGCGACGACTTCGTCTGGGTGTTCGAGATCTCTGGCTCGGTGCCGGCGTCGCACCACGGCGGGTACGACAAGTCGTACAGCATGCGGCAGCCGCCGATGTTCTTCCCGCTCGGCGGCGGCACCCTGAGCGGGGTCTCCAAGCCAGGCGAGATCGTCTGGTCCCGGGTGTTCATCATGGACGGCGGGCTGCACGTCGACCTCGGCCGCGCGACCGTCGTCGAGCTTCCGGAGGAGGAGACCCGGCGCCGGCTGGAGGCCACGAACCCGCAGTGGCCGATCATGCATGCCGTGCTGCACGGGGTCGGTCGCGACCAGCTGATGGCCCGCCACAAGGCCAACCACGTGAACGTCGCCTACGCGCCGGACGCGGAGACCGCCGACCGGACACTGCGGGTGAAGGCCGCCATGTTCGCCGAACTCGGCGTGCAGGTGCACCTCTGCGGCGACGTCAACCTTTGAGTTGGCGCTCGGCGACCCGGCCGGTCCGCAAGTCCGGCCGGGTCGCCGGGCCCGCGTGCCGGCAGACGGTCAGCTCGGGCGGGTGGAGCTGTCGCGCACCTGGAGCCCGGTGCTGAGCGTGACGGTCGACGGCAGCCGCGACGGGTTGGCGATCCGCTCGGTGAGCAGGCCGGCGGCGGCGCGTCCCAGGTCGTACGTCGGCTGCGAGACGGTGCTCAACGACGGCCGGACCAGGTGTGCCCACGGAATGTCGTCGAATCCGACGACCCCGACCTCGTCCGGCACCCGGATGCCGCGGTCGACGAGGCATTCCACGGCGCCCACGGTCATCAGGTTGTTCGTGGCGAAGACGCTGTCGGGCGGGTTGTCGCTGTCGAGCAGCGAGGCCATGGCCCGGTAGCCGCCCTCCTCGCGGAAGTCCGCGTACCGCACCAGGGCGTCGGTGACCTCCCGTCCGCGTTCCCGCAGCGCGCGCTGGTAGCCCCGGAGCCGCTGGGCGGCCGTGGAGATCCGGCGGGGGCCGGTGATGCAGGCGACCCGCTGATAGCCGTTGTCGAGCAGGTGCGTGGTCGCCAGCCCGGCACCGTGCACGTTGTCGACGAGCACCGTGTCGATGGTGACGCCGCGCAGCTGACGGTCGATCGCCACGACCGGGATGCGGGCCTCGAGGAGCCGGTTGATCACCGT
The DNA here is from genome assembly GCF_009671205.1 of Micromonospora terminaliae. Taxonomy (NCBI): domain Bacteria; kingdom Bacillati; phylum Actinomycetota; class Actinomycetes; order Micromonosporales; family Micromonosporaceae; genus Micromonospora; species Micromonospora terminaliae. The sequence continues at coordinate 1,907,848 of NZ_CP045309.1, forward strand.
CGAGCGGCCCGACGTGGAGATGATGACGCCGGCCATACGTTCGGCGAGGACCGCCGCGATGTACCGGGACTCCTTCTCCGGGTCCTCGTCGGTGTTGCACAGGACCACGGAGTAGCCGGCGCTCTGCGCGACGTCCTCGACCCCACGCACCATGGAGGTGAAGAAGGGGTTGCCGATGTCGGAGATGATGACCGCCCAGAGGCTGGTCTGGCTCAGGCGCAGGTTACGGGCGACCGCGTTGGGGCGGTAGTCGAGGTCCTGCATCGCCTGGTGCACGCGTGCGGCCATGACTGGATCGACGGTGGTGCGGCCGTTCAGCACCCGCGAGACCGTCGCGGGGGAGACCTGAGCCTGCCGCGCCACGTCGTAGATCGTCGCCATTCGCCTCCATCCGGTGGATTCCTACGATGACAAGCCCGGGAACGGGTGCCCGATCCCCGCACCGGCGTCGGTGCGGGGACTGGGCATCTTACGGGCGGAAAGTGACGGATTAGTCACGGGCGTCCGCGCCGGCGCTCGACACGGGCCGTGTCGAGCGCCGACACGTTCAGCCGTTGAGCATCACCTGGATGGCGTCGCCCCGACCGACCACGACCTCGGCGTCCAAGGTAACGAGAATGCGCCCGTCCCGGCACGACCAGTCACGCACCGGCAGGGTGCGATTGCGCAGACGTACCGTCACCCGTGCCGGGGACCGCGTCACCGCCAGGGCGATGCTGGATACCCGGAGGCGGCCGTACCGGACCTCGATGGTGCCGGTGAGGTGCCCGCCGTGGCGCTCCTGCTGGAACAGGCCCCACCCCTCCGCCGCGGTGAATGCGGCGGCGAACCTGTCGGGGCTGATCCGGGGCGCGAACCCGATGTGGCCGCGGGGGCCGTGGTACTCGAATCCGCAGGCCGCGAGGTAGACACCGTGGCTGGCCATGGCGCGGGCGTAGTGGTCGCCGCACTCGATCTCGTTGTACGGGTTGCGCTTGCCTGCGGCGTACCGGTCGTGCACCGCCCGGGTGAGGGTGAGCCCTTCCTCGACCAGGCCCTCCTGGAGCATCTGTGCCGCGACCTGGTACTCCTGGCCAGTCCACACCTCGTTGAAATACATCGCGGCCCAGCTCGCCGGGTTCCCGGCCGCGGTGTCGGCGCCACCGTGCGGCCAGGTGGTCATCAGCATGCCGTACTCGTGGTCCATCGCGAACCAGCGGCCGCCCGGAATGACGCTGTCCTCCCGGTAGTCGGCGTGGTCGGGCGTGAAGTTGTACCGGTAGAGACTCTCCAGGGCGCTGATGGCCTGCTCCGCGGGCACGACACGGGGGAGCCCGAGCTGACCGGCGAGGCTCTGCCCGAAGAGCTGGTCGATGTGGCACCCCCGATTGCTGTTGATCGCATCGGCGTGGGCCGGGTCGACCTCCTGAATGAAGTACTCACCGTTGAAGAGTTCCGTGGACAGGTACCGGCTGCCGGAATCGGCGAGGACCCGGCACCGGTCGGCGAACTCGGGCTGGCCCACCTCGTCGGCCATCGCCGCGCCCGCCCGCAGCGCCGCGACGTACATTCCGGTGATCCAGGCGATCTTTCCGTACCAGGTGGTGTCGAGCGTGTTCGGCTGCGGGCCGTCGAGCGTGCCGTCCGGGCCCACGTCGTGTTCCATGATCCACTCCAGCGCGCGCCGCAGCCGGGACCAGTTCACCCGCAGGTAGGTGTCGTCCGGCGCGGTGAGGTGTTCCCGGTAGCAGCGCAGGATGGTGCCGCACTGCCCGTCGGTGGCCCAGCCCATGTCGGCCTCGGCGCGGTTGCCGATCTGGCCCGTGTCCGGGTGGAATCCGATGCCGAGGTCCACGCGGCTGCGGGTGTCGCGTTCCAGCTGGGGGAAGAGCCGGGCGATGGACTGGGCGTAGTTCCACACGTGCTCACAGGTGCCCGGGCAGCAGTACACGCCCTCCCAGCCGTAGAACCGCCCGTCGTCGAACAGGTAGCAGGTGTTGGTGGCGAGCGTCGACGCGGGCGCCAGGGTGCGCTCCAGGAACCAGTGCGGCAGGGTGGCGTCGGCGTACCAGGTCTTCACCCAGATGCGGGTGTCGGCCTCCAACCGGTCGAGGTCGTGGGCGATGTGTTCCACCACCGCGCGGGCGTCGGCGAACCGGGTCGCGTAGTGCCGGCGCAGGCTGTCCGAGCCGCGCAGGAAGCCCAGCGAGACGCGGTCCGGCACGGGGAAGTGCCAGCCGAGCACGAATCGCACGGTGCGGCTCTGGCCGGGTGCGAGGCGGACCGCCACGCTCACCGACCCGGCCTGCCCGGCCAGCGAGCCGTCCACCTCGGTGGGGCCGGCCTCCGAGGCGAACACCTCGTCGAGGCTGTCCCACCCGGCGAGCGACGGGCGCGTCACCGCGCCTGCGTCGAGCGCGGCGAGGACGAGCGTGCCGTTGTCGGGCACCTGGTCCAGCGGCCGGGTGTCCGTCGGCACGTCGCTGAACACGATGCGGTCGACGTTGACGTGCCCCCACCCGCCGGTGTCCGCGTCCACGACCTCGATCACCGCCGTGCGCCCCTGGTACGCGGAGGCGTTCATCGTCGCCACGCTGACCGGCTCCGCGTCGCGGCCGGCCACGCTGGCCACCAGAACGCCGTCCACCAGGAGGTTGACGCACGTGCTGCCGCGGTGGCTCCCGCCGCCCACAGCCACGTTGACGTAGCGGCGCTCGACGGTGAACGGCCGGCTGGTCAGCTTGCCGGTGACCGCGTCGGCCCGGCCTGTGTCGCCGCCGGAGCCGCGGAAGTCGTGCGAGGTCACGAACCGCTGCCCGGACGCGCCGAGATCGCCGAAGCGCTTCATGTAGTCCGGAACCTCGGAGACCTGCACCGGGCCGGCGCCGAACGCGGTGCCCTCGACGGTCCAGCCGTCGTAGGTGTCGCGCTCCCAGTCCTCGAACACGATCTCCGGGCGGGGTGCCACGTCGGTGAACACGATCCGGTCGACGTTGACGTGCCCCCACCCGCCGGTGTGGGCGTCGACGATCTCGATGACCGCGGACTTCCCCTGGTGTGCGGAGACGTCCAGGTAGACGCTGTGCATCGCCTCGGCGTTGCGGCCGGTCGCCGTGGCGACCACCGCGCCGTCGACGAGCACGTTGACGCAGGCCTGGCCGGGGTGGTTGCCGCCGCCGATGGACAGCCGGATCGACTTGCGTGAGACCGTGAAGGGGGCGCTGGTGAGCTTGCCGGTCGGCTCGTCGGCCCGGCCGATGTCGCCGTTGGCCCCGCGGAAGTCGTGCGAGGTGACCAGTCGCTGTCCGGTCGCGTTGAGCGGCCCGCCGCCCTTCATGTAGTCGGGTATCTCGGAGACCAGCACCGGGCCGGCGCCGAAGGCGGTGCCCTCGACGGTCCAGCCCTCGTAGGTGTCCCGCTCCCAGTCCTCGAAGACGACGTCGGGGCGGTCGGCCGTCTCGGTCTGCTCGGCGGCCGAGAACCGGACTCCGCGCAGCGACCGGTCGCCGAACGCCGTCGACCGCAGCGTGATCCCGCGTTGCGTCCTGGTGTCCAGGCAGACCGGATTCTCGACGTAGCCGAGCAGCGTCGCGTCCACCGTCCGGTGCGACGTGTTGCGCAGCGTGTAGACCAGCACGGTCGCCGGCAGCGTCGAGTCCGCGACCGACAGCGGTACGAACGGCGAGAACCCCTCCAGGGTCACCTCGACCGGAGCGTCGGCGGCTGAGTACCGGACGGTGCCGATGGGGTACTGCCCGGTGAAACGCACCTGGTCGAAGCCGGTGGCGTCGAGCGCGCGGGTCTGGACCCGCCCGCCAGCGCGGGTCCGCAGCGCGAAACCGTGCCGGACGGGCGAGGCGGGCTGCCGAGGGCTCGCGTACCCGACGTCGGTGGTGCCGGCCGCCGGCCGGTTGAAGATGTCCCAGTTCCACAGCCGCCCGTCGCCGCCGAGGTACAGCTGGCCGGTGGCGCCACCGCCGACCGGCATGCCGAGCCAGCGCAGGTCGGCGCCGGCGTAGCTGGTGGGCTCGTCCCGGCGGTACAGCGCCGCGGACCAGTCGGGCGGCAGCGCCTTGTCGACCGGTACGCCGATCAGCCGATCCTCGGGTACGCCGAGGGCGGCGGCGGCTTCGGCCCGGGAGCCGGCGAGCACGGTGCCGGCGGTGAGCCCGAGGGAGAGGGTGAGGAACTGCCGGCGGTTCGGGCCGCAGGCGTTGCCGGGACAGCACTGGTCGTTCATCTGGTCTGCCATGGGTGCTCCTGACGGTCAGGCCGGTGTGGCCGGGAGACGGTGCACGGGGCGGGGGTAGGACGGCGTGAAGGCGTTCGCCGGGCCGGGCCGGGCGGCGGCGCCGGCCGCGAGGTCGGCGTCGTAGGCGGCGGCCCGTACCAGCGATTCGAGGTCCCCCGGTGGACAGGTGGCGCGGACGTTGACCAGCACGGTGGCCCGGGCCACCGCCGGTCCGTCGCCCCCGGCGGGCTCGTGCCGCGGCGGGTCACCGGCGGCCACGACGCTCATTCGGATCCGCCCGGCGGGCGACTGGATGGCGAGTTTGGCGTGACCGATGACGTCTCCCCGCCGGGCGCAGGCGGCGGAGAGCGATTCGAGGGCGACGTGTGCCCAGCGTCGCGGGGAGAACCCGCTGTCGGCCGAGACCTGCCATACCTGGTTGAGCCAGCTCAGCCGCGCCTCCGCCGCGGCGTACCGGTCGTAGTCGACGTCCAGGTCCACGCCGCGGTCGCGCGGTGGCTCGCCGGTCCACCGCGCGATGAGCTCGTCGACGTGCTCGCCGTGGCTCGCGCTGTAGCCGAGGACGGACGCGCCGGGGTAGCCGCCCCGGATCTGGTCGAGGAGCGCGCCGAGCGCGGCGGGGGGCAGGGTGTCGGACTTGTTGACCGCGATGAGGTTCGCCTCGGCGAGCTGGCGGTCGAACAGGTAGCCGAGGTCGCCGTCCAGCATGCCGACGCGCGCCGGATCGACGATCGTGGTGAGGGGGGCCAGCGTCAGGCGGTCGCCGTAGCGGGCCCGCAGGGGGCGGATGACCGTCGCCTGCAGGTCGGTGCAGCTGCCGACGGCCTCGGCCAGGATGGTGTCGGCCCGCCCGGTGTCGAGCAGGTCCGTCACCAGGTCGGCGAGGTCCTCGAAGCGACAGCAGAAGCAGCCGTCGGTCACCTCGCCGACCTCGGGCACAACGTCCCGGGCCAGTTGGGTGTCGACGAGGTCGCTGCCCTGGTCGTTGGTGATCACCGCGACCCGGCTGCCGCGTGCGGTGAGCAGCCGTCCGGCGGCCAGCATGGTCGTGGTCTTGCCCGCGCCGAGGAATCCGGTGAGGACGACGAGTCGGGGCACGGCTGCCCCCTCCCAGCGCGCCGAGGGTCGCGGTGCGCTTCGTCAGCGAGAAATCGTTTGCTCGGTTCTGAACGAGGACCATAGGAGCGGCGGGTGGGGCTGTCAACGTCGAAGCGCCGCCGACCTCGCCGGTCAGCACTGGAGGATTGACCGCCGCGCGACGGCTGCCTAACCTGATCGCAACTGCAGCGAGAAATCGATTCCTTGCCTGCCGCGTATCACGGCCCGCCCCACCCACCGATGTGGAAAGGCGATTCATGACACCCACCACCCGCGCACCACGTACCTCGTTCCGGCGGCTGCTCGGTGCCGCCGCCGCGGCGACGCTCGTCGCCGGCTCGGCCGTCGTCGGTCTCACCGGGCCCGCCACGGCCTCCACCGGACCGACCACGAACGGCCCCGTCGGCTGGGACGTCTACCGCCGGCTCGACCGGCTCCCGGAACTGACCGACGGATCCCGGGCCTACCAGTTCTCCAGCTTCGACCGCAGCGGCGGCAACGACGACGGCTTCTCCGGCCGGTACTCCTGCCTGCGCACCAGCGCCGACGGCTGCGTCATCGCCGAGGCCAGCGGCGCCGGCGAGATCGACTCCATCTGGTTCACCCGCGACGAGGGCAACGTCTCCGCCACGGGCAGGATCAAGGTCGTCCTCGACGGAGAGACCGTGCTCGACGCCAAGCTCCAGGATGTCGTGGACGGCAAGCTCGGTGCCCCCTTCGTCTACCCGGTGGTCGCCAACGCGGCGCAGAGCTCCGGGGGCGTCTACATCAAGGCGCCGATGACCTACCGCAGCTCGATGCGGGTCACCACCGAGAAGAACCCGATCTTCCACCACGTCTCCTACCGGAAGTTCACCACCTCCGACGGCGTGCGCACCTTCGACCCCACCGACCGGGCCGAGGACGTCATCGCGCAGCTCAAGGCCGCCGGCACCCGCGACCCCAAGCCCGCCCAGCCGGGCGCCGCGACGGCCGAGCGGACCTTCGCCGTCCCCGCGGGCGGCCGGGCGACCCTCGCCAGTGGCGTAGGCCCCGGCGCGATCACCGCACTCCAGCTGAAGATTCCCCAGCTCGTCGGCGCGCCCCAGCCGATCGCCGACGACGGCCGCGCCTTCGGTGCCGGCGGCGGCAGCGAGTTCACCGTCGCCGTCGACCCGGCCAACACCGGCGTACGGCTCACCCGCCGGCTCGACCCACACATCGGGCACCAGCGGGCGCGGATCCTGGTCGACGGAGCACCGGTCGCTGAGTGGCCGGCCAACGACCCGGTGCCGTTCGGCACCTGGCTGGACCAGAGCGTCGAACTGCCGGCGAGCGCCACGGCCGGCAAGACGAAGCTGACCATCCGCAACGAGTTCATCTCCTCCGACCTCGACGTCAACGAGTTCACGTACTGGGTCGACAGCCTCGTCTCCGGCACCGCGAAGCGGACCGACACCGTCGACGTGGGCCCGGCGCACACCGACGTCGAGGCGGCGCACGGCTACCGGATCACCGCGCAGACCTGGCAGGGCAGCAACACCTTGTCCTACCCGGCCGACGACGACCGCAAGGCGGCCGTCGCCGCGTCCGACGCGGTGCTGCGCGACACCCGGCTGCGCATCTCGTTCGACGACAGGACCACGGTGGACGCACCCCTCGGCGAGTTCTTCGGCACCGGCCTCGGGCTGCACTCCGTCCGGTCCCTGATGTTCGGCGTCGACCCGGCGACCGCGACCCTGTCGGCCTGGTGGCCGATGCCCTACCGGTCGCGCTGGTCGATCGAGCTGCGCAACGGATCCGACGTGGCGATCAAGCCGTCGGTGGCCACCGTGACCACCGAGAGCTCCGCCCGCTGGGCGGCGGCCCTGCGGCCGACCGGCGACACCGGCTACTTCCGGGCTACCGCGACCAGCGCCGACACCACGCCGGGAGCGGACCATCTCTTCCTCGACGTCGCCGGACGGGGGAAGTTCGTGGGGGTCACCCACACCATGGAGGGGCACATCCCCGCCGGCAACCAGCGCAACTACCTGGAGGGTGACGAGCGGGTCTACGTGGACGGCGCGCAGAGCCCGAGCATCCACGGCACCGGCACCGAGGACTTCTACGAGAGCGGCTGGTACTTCAACCACGGCACGTTCTCCGCGCCCATGAACGGCAACCCGGCCCACGAGGTCGCCGCCTACGGCTGCCAGTACGACTGCACCGGGGCGTACCGGCTCATGCTCGCGGAGTCGGTGGCGTTCTCGACCGGACTGCGGTTCGGCATCGAGCACGGCCCGGGCGACCAGGACCCGGCCCGGTACGGCTCCACGGCGTACTGGTACGGCCAGGACACCCTCGGGCAGCGCTGGACGGACACGGTCGACGTGGGCGACGCCGTCAGCGAGACGGCTCACCAGTACGCGTCCGGCGGCGACCGGACGGTGCTCACGGCGACCTTCGAAGGCGACGACGGCGCGCCCCGACCGGTGACCGACGACGTCCGCGCCTCCACCGAACCGATCCGGTTCCGGGTGACCCTCGACGAGGACAACGCGGGCGCGGTCCTGCGCCGGGTCGGCGACCAGTCGGCCGGGTACCAGTCGGTGGCGGTCGATGTTGACGGGCAGGACGCCGGCACGTGGTCGCAGCCGCTGGCCAACGCGTCGCACCGGTGGTTGGAGGACGAGTACCGGCTCCCGGCCGCGCTCACCCGCGGCAGGGACGCGGTGACCGTCACGCTGACGCCCACCGCCGGCGCTCCGGCCTGGTCCGCGGCCCGGTACGCGGTGCTCAGCCTGGTCACGCCGTTCACCGACCACACGCCGCCGGGCGCGGTCAGCGGGCTCACCGCCACCAGCGGCACGACCAACGCCGTGACGGTGGCCTGGCGGCCGGCCGCGGACGACGTCTACGCCCCCAGGTACGAGGTGTTCGCCTCCCGCCAGGCGGACTTCACGCCGGGACCGGGCAACCGCGTCGGCACCACGACCCGCCCGAGCTTCGAGCACGCGGGTCTGGGGCTGCGCGAGACCTGGTACTACCGGGTGCGCGCGGTGGATGCGGCCGGCAACGCCGGGCCGTACTCGCCGACCGCCTCAGCCAGCACCGGCGACACGCTGCGGATCGAAGGCGAATCGCTCCTGCCGGCGGTCAGCGCCGACGCGCCGGCCGACCCGCAGAGCGACTGCTGCGGCATCCACTGGTCGCAGAGCGCGCAGCTGTGGTTCCACGCGAACGGGCCGAACCAGAGCGTCACCGTCAACTTCACGGTGCCCACCACCGGGACCTATGACCTGCGCCTCGTGCAGACGCTGGCCCGGGACTACGGCACCAACACGGTGGCGATCGACGGTGCCCGGATCGGGCCGGCCTTCGACGCGTACCACTCGCCGGAGGTGGTCGTGAGCGACCCGCTCGACTACGGCCAGCGAGAGCTGACGGCGGGCCGGCACACGCTCACGCTCACCGTGACCGGCAAGGCCGCCGCGGCGGTCGGCTACCTGGCAGGGCTCGACTACGTCGAGGCGCGGCTCGTGTCGTGACCGACCGGAGCCGCCGGGTCCGCACCGGGCCCGGCGGCTCCGGCCCGACCCGCAGCAGACCCGCAGACGACTGACGAGGTGCCGCATGACAGAACACCCGCTGGTCCGGATGACCGGCATCGGCAAGCGGTTCGGCGGTGTGCACGCCTGCCGCGACATCGACCTCACCGTCCGGGCGGGTGAGGTGCACGCGCTGCTCGGCGAGAACGGCGCCGGCAAGTCGACACTGATCAACATCCTCTCCGGCGTGATCACCGAGTACGACGGCACCATCGAGCTGGACGGGCGGCCGGTGAGTTTCGCCGGCCCGTCCGACGCCCAACGCGCCGGCATCGCCACGATCCACCAGGAGCTGGACCTGGTGGCCGGGCTGTCCATCGCGGAGAACATGTTCCTCGGCCGCGAGCCGCGCACCCGGGTGGGCACCGTCGACCTCCGGCGGATGCGCCGGCAGGCCACGGACCATCTGCGTACGCTCGGCGCCGACCTCGAACCGCGGCGGCTCGTCGGGTCGTTGCGCGTCGGCGAGCAGCAACTGGTCGAGATCGGCCGGGCCCTGTCGCTCAACGCGCGGGTGCTGATCATGGACGAGCCGACCGCCGCCCTGGCGGACGCCGAGGTCGAACGCCTCTTCGCGACGATCGCGGAGCTGCGCCGGGCCGGCGTCGGCATCGTCTACATCTCGCACCGGATGGCGGAGATCGAGGTCGTCGCGGACCGGGTCACCGTGCTGCGCAACGGCGGCGTCGCGGGCAGCGTCGACCCGAAGACCGCCTCCCGCGACGACATCATCCAGCTGATGGTCGGCCGGTCGGTCGACGCGCTCTACGGCGAGGGGCGCAACGAGCCCGGGGACGTGCTGCTCGACGTCCGTGGACTCGCCGTGGCGCCACGCCGGCCGACACCCGGGCGGACCGAGCCGGCCGGTGTCGACCTCACGGTGCGTTCCGGCGAGATCGTCGGACTCGCCGGGCTGATGGGCGCGGGCCGCACCGAACTTCTCGAGACGCTCTTCGGCGCCGGGGGCTCCGGCCGCCGCGCCGGCCAGGTGACGTTCGACGGCCGCCCGTACCGCCCGCACGGCCCACGGTCGGCCCTGGCGCGCGGGGTGGCGTTCGTTCCCGAGGACCGGCGTGGCGCCGGGCTGATGCTCGAGCACTCGGTGAGCGACAACGTCGTGCTCTCCGCGCTGTCGACACTATCGAGGCTCGGCCTCGTACGCCGGCAGGCGGTGAAGCGGACGGTGGCCGGGCAGCTCAGCGCCCTGGCGGTGAAGGCCGCCTCGCCCGTGGTCGCCACCGCCACGCTCTCCGGCGGCAACCAGCAGAAGGTCGTGTTCGCCAAGCAACTGCTGACGCGACCGCGGCTGCTGCTGCTCGACGAGCCGACCAGAGGCGTCGACATCGGGGCCAAGGCCGAGATCTACCGGCTGCTGCACCAACTCGCCGACACCGGCATGGCGATCCTGCTCGCCTCGTCCGAACTGCCCGAGCTGCTCAGCATCTGTGACCGGGTGGTCGTCCTGCACCGCGGTCACACCGTGGCCGCGTTGCCCCGCGCGTCCGCCACCCAACAAGCGATCCTCGCCGCGGCCAACGGGGCCGATGCCAAGGAGGCCCGATGAACTCGCCCAACCCCACCTCCGTCGCTGAGGCGCCGCGCGAGGCGCCGCCCCGACGCGGGCCGATCCGACTGCCGCGGGACCGGCACGCGATCGTCGACAGCTTCTTCCGCTTCCAGAGCCTGTTCGGCCTGGCCGCGGTCTTCATCATCGCGATCGCCGTGTCGCCCGTCCGCAACGGCGAGAGCGTCTTCCTCAGCTCCGGGAACCTCGCCAACATCGTCCGGGCGGTCTCGGAGATCGGCATCATCGCGGTCGGGATGACGTTCGTAATCCTGATCGGCGGCATCGACCTGTCCGTCGGGGCGGTGCTCGGGCTCGCCGCGGTCGGGTCCGCCACCCTCATGGTCGACAGCGGCATGGGCATCCTCCCGACGGTCCTGATCGTGCTGTTGATCGGCACCGCGTTCGGCGCCACCCAGGGTGCGATCGTCGCCCGGCTCGGCATCCAGTCGTTCATCGTCACCCTCGCCGGCCTGCAGGCGGCCCGGGGCATCGCGCGGATGTGGTCCGGCGGGCTGGGCATCCCCATCGCCTACGGTGACGGGCCGCAGGAGGCCCCGGAGGCGTTCTCGACGCTGAGCGGGTCCATCAACGGGGTCCTCCCGGTGCCGGCGCTGCTGTTCCTCGCCATCGGCGTCGGCGCGCTGCTGGTGCTGCGCACCACGGCCTTCGCCCGGCACGTGTACGCCATCGGCGGCAATGAGAAGGCCGCCCGGCTGTCCGGGGTGCCGGTGCGCCGTGTCCGCATCACCGTGTTCGCGATCTCCGGCCTGCTCGCCGCGCTGGCCGGGATCATCCACGCCGGGCAGCTCAACCAGGGCAGCCCGAACGACGGCGCCGGCTACGAGCTGGACGCGATCGCGGCCGTGGTCATCGGCGGGACGAGCCTTGCCGGTGGCAGTGGATCCATGGGCGGCACGATCGCCGGCGCCCTGCTGCTCGGGATCCTCAACAACATCCTCGCGCTCAACAACATCGACGCGAACGTGCAGCTGGTCGTCAAGGGCCTGGTCATCGTGGCTGCCGCCGCGCTGCAGAAGCTACGTCCTCGCATCGCCTGACCCACCACCCTATGGAGGAAACCATGCGTTACGCCCGAAGAGCCGCCACAATCGTGGCGCTCGCCGCGCTCGTCGCCACCTCGGCGTGCAGCGTCGAGGACGACCCCGGCAGCAGCAGCTCCGACGCCTCGGCGAAGTGCGGCAGCGGCAAGGACTTCCTGATCGGCATGTCCCAGGCCAACAACGCCGAGCCGTACCGGCAGGTCATGAACGACGACGTGAGCAACGCGGCGAAGGCCGTGCCCGGCTTCAAGGTGGTCGTCTCGGACGCGGCTCAGGACAACAGCAAGCAGGTGGCCGACGTGGAGAACTTCCTCTCCCAGGGCATCAACCTGCTGATCATCTCGCCGAACGAGGCGAAGCCGCTGACCGCGGTGGTCAAGAAGGCGTACGACCAGGGGATCCCGGTCATCGTGCTGGACCGCAAGGTCGAGGGTGACGCGTACACGGCCTTCATCGGTGGCGACAACGTCGCAATCGGAAAGGCGGCGGGCGAGTACTACGCCAAGACGCTGCTGCCGCAGGGCGGCAAGGTCGTGGAGATCTCCGGCCTGCCCGGCTCCACCCCGGCCGCCGAGCGCGCCCAGGGCTTCCGGGAGGGCATCGCCAGCAACCCGAAGATCCAGATCGTGGCGAGCCAGACCGCCGAGTGGCTGCGGGAGAAGGGGCAGAGCGTCATGGACGCGATGCTCAAGTCGACCCCGGACATCGACGCGGTGTACGCGCACAACGACCCGATGGCCGAAGGTGCCTACCTGGCGGCGAAGGCGGCCGGCAAGGAGACCGCGATCAAGTTCACCGGGATCGACGCGCTGCCCGTCCCCTCCGGCGGCATCAAGGCCGTCGAGCAGGGTCGCCTCCAGGCGACGTTCCAGTACCCGACCGGCGGGCGTGAGGCGATCGACCTGGCCAAGAAGATCCTCGTCGACTGCGCCAAGGACGTCCCGAAGACGACCACCCTCGGCACCCAGCAGATCACCAAGGAGAACGCCGCGGAGGTCTACACGAAGCTCGGCGGCAAGCAGTAGGGCCGGGCGCTGGTCCGCCGCCGGAGGTAGGCGGCGGACCAGCGCGGCCGCGCGCCCGTCCGGCGCACCCCCCCACGCCACCCGTTCACCCCTGGAGGAACGCATGCCCCGCCCACCGTCCCACGTCGGTCGGCTGTCCGCGCTGCTCGCCCTGGCCCTGGGACTGATCGTGGCCCCGGCGCCGGCCCGAGCCGCCGACAGCGCCGCGCCGAGCAACCAGCCGTACGAGAACCGGTCCGTCCAGGTCACCGCCGGCGAGTTCGTGAACGTGTACGACCCCAGCGTCGGCGAGGACGAGCGCTGGTACTACAACGACCACACCATGGTGCGTGACCGCGCGACCGGCCTGTGGCACGTCTTCGCGATCACCCATGCCGAGCCGGCCAACCCGTTGGACGAGAAGTTCTTCGGCCATGCCACGGCACCGTCACCCCGTGGCCCCTGGACGAAGCAGCCGTTCGCCCTCGAGGCCGACCCGAGCGCGGGGGAGACGCACATCTGGGCGCCGTACGTGCTGTTCCACGCCGGCACCTACTACATGTTCTACGCGGGCGGCACCGCCGACCACGAGGCGTACCGGATGCACCTCGCCACCTCCAAGGACCTGACGACCTGGACACGGCACCCGGGCAACCCGCTGTTCACCGACGGCTTCGACGGCCGGGACCCGATGGTGACCCGCGTCGGCAACCAGTGGGTCATGTACTACACCGCCAACAGCACCCCGGCCGGTGGCCACCACATCGTCGCCTACCGCACGAGCCGTGACCTGGTGCACTGGAGCGACCGGCGGACGGCCTTCGAGCACCCGGCCACCGGCACCTTCGGCGGGCCGACCGAATCGCCGTTCGTGGTGCACCGCGATGGCTCCTGGTATCTCTTCGTCTGCTGCGAGAGCGGCTACCAGGACACCCGCGTGTACCGCAGCGAAGACCCGTTCCACTTCACCGTCGACCAGCTCGCCGGCCGGATCGAGGCGCACGCCGCGGAGGTCGTCAAGGACGACTCCGGCGCCGGCCAGTGGTACGTCACCGGCGCCGGCTGGGGTCAGGGCGGGCTCTGGCTGGCGCCGCTGAACTGGCGTACGCCGGTCGTGACGAAGGGGAGGCTCGTCAGCACGCCCTACTACCGGGCCGTCGTGCAGACCGCACCCGAGTCCCGGCTGGTCTCCTACGAGGCCGACCCGACCGGCCAAGGCGCGTACCGGCCCGTGACGGACTCGTCGTTCCGTTCCACGGCGCCCTACCTCGCGGTCGGCACCTTCGGGCCCACCGACACGGCGGGGGCCGCCCGGACCGTGACCGTGTCGGCCGACGGCACGGACACGCTCCTGGCCGGCATCCCGCTCGGCGACGAGCCGGTGACCGTCGACTGGCGCTTCCGGTTCGCACCGACCACGGTGGACGTTGACCTCGTCTGGCACGTGACCGGCCCCACCAGCGCGCCGGTCTGGGAGGCCGCCTGGAACATCGACTCGGCCCTGCCCCGGCTCGCGGACCCCGCCGGCGGCGATCGCGACGGGGACGCGGCGGGCTTCACGCCGTGGACACTCGCCACGGACGACACGACCACGCTCGCGGTCGCGTACCGGGACGGGTCGGCCTGGAGCGAGGACAACCGGTGGTTCAACCGGCCGAGCGGCTCGATCGCCTGGCAGCCCCTGTGGCAGCCGGGCGGGCGGTCACTTCCGGTGGGCGACCTCCCGGGCGGGACCTGGCGCATCGGCGTGAGCGGCACGCCCGCCGACACCGGGTTTGCAGAGGCCCTCGCGGCCTCGCTCAACGGCGCGGCATAACCTCCGCCCCGCGGCCCGCAGGTCAGAGTCGCCCAGCAGGGATGTCAACAGCGCGGAAGCCCGTCACCGGTTCGCCCGGTGACGGGCTTCCGCACCCCTGGGGCTCGACATCGGGTTCCCCGACCGGACCTCGACTCGTCCACGACGCCATGCGCATCGAGGGCGACGGGACCGGCGCGGGCATGGGCGGCGGGGGACCCGGCCAGCAGGTCATCGTCATCGCCGTCCGCAACCGTCGAGGTCGTGCCGGGGTGGGTTGATCACGACGTTGCATCTGGCGGCAGCCGCTGTCGAGTCTGATGACCGCTGGTCATCCCGTCCAGGTCGGGCCGGGCACTCCGCCTCAGCGGCGGACGAGCCCGAGCCCGGCCCGAACCGGATCCTGGCCGGCAAGGCCTACCTCTCCACGGCCTGGGGACGGCGTGGCGAGACCGCCGTTCACGTCGCCGCTGCCGACGGCTGGCGCTGAGTTCGCAGCGATTACGAGGCGCGTTGCCAGAGCGGGGAGATCTGTGCCCGCGCGAGGCGCCAGCCGCCCGGCGTGCGTACGGCGGTGTACCGGGTCTGGAGGCCGGCCAGCCGGTGCGGCACCTCGCCCTCGTGGAAGAAGTACACGAGCTGGTGGGCTTTCACCTCGGCGCGGTCGCCGTCGAGGTCGACCACGACGTCGGTGTTGAAGTGCTGGGTCAGCACCTCCTCCGGGCTGGTTCGCCGCACGACGTCGACGATCTCGTCGATACCGCGCAGGGTGCCGCGTGGGCTGTGGGTTTCGGCGTCCGGTGCGTAGATGCTCCGCAGGTCGTCGAAGCGCCGCTCGTCCAGCGCCCACGCGAGCCTGGGGACCAGTTCGGCGATCTCGGTGCGGTCGGTCAGGGATGACATCTCGAATCTCCATTCGTTGGTGCGGCCAACGATACGGCAGATCGTTGGCGCAGCCAACGGTCTTGTTAGCATGGTCACCGTGGAATCGACACCGAGTCGTCTCGCGACAAAGGCGAGCTGGTTGATCTCGCAAACCGCCGTGCACTCGCGGCGGTTCGTCGCCGAGGGGTTCACCGCCGCCGAGGCGCGCGGCTACCACTACCGCGTGCTCGCCGCGTTGGAGGAGTTCGGTCCCGCGAGCCAGGCCGACCTGGGGCGACGCAGCCGCATGGACCGCAGTGACGTCGTCGCGGCCGTGACCGAGCTGGAAAGCCAGGGCTTCCTCGCGCGCAGCGCCGACCCGGCGGACCGCCGGCGCAACATTGTCACGATCACCAGGGCGGGCACTCAGCAGCTCCGACGGCTGGACCGCGTGCTCGACACCGTGCAGGACGAACTGCTCGCCCCGCTGTCGGCTGCCGAGCGGCAGACCCTTGTCGCGTTGCTCGGCAAGTTGATCGAGCACCACGGCGGCGTGCCGACCTCATGAGCCGACTGGGCGCCCACCAATGTCCTAGCGGACGCCGAAGTCGCCGCCGATCTGCCGGGCCTGCTGTGGCACCGCATCAACGTCGGCCAGGTGGCCCACGAAGGGCTAACGGCGGAACGGGCGGGTCATGGCTGCGAGGAGGGAATGCTCGCTGTCGTCACCGGCGAGCTGCCACGTGAACGCGCCCCGCAGCCCGTGCCCCGCCGCGAACGCCGCTCGTTCCTCGATGGAGTCGGCGTCCTCGTAGCTCACGAACGTCTGGGTCTCAGGATGGTAGAGCCACGGTGTGCGGGCGACCGGATGGCGGTGGTGCTGCCATGCCGGGTCGGGCAGCAGGTCACGGCTGATGTCGCGCCAGTTGCCGACATCGACGGTACCGATCTGGGGCTGGAACAGGCCGGCTTGCTCGCCAGGTGAGGTGACGCGGAATCCGCGGCCGTAGAACGGTACGCCGAGCACGAGCTTGTCGCGTGGTACGCCGTGACGCTCGTAGTAGTCGACCGCACCCGTGACGTTGTTCCACCGCCGCAGGCCGGGTTCGAGCGGGTCGTCGGCGACTTCCGTCAGTGGCGCGTTGAACGTAGCGATCGGGGAGAAGCCCGTACCGAAGTCGTAGGTCATGAGGTTGACGAAGTCGAGGACATCGGCGAGTTCCGCGAGCTCGAAGCTGTCCGCCGGGTCATACGGGCCGGCTGACTGCAGCCGCCCGGCCGGCAGGGCGGCGGTCAGCAGGCGGTCCGGGCCGAGACGGTCACGCAGGTCCTGGGCGAGCAGCGTGCAGTTACGCCGATCCTCGGGCCGCCGGGTCAGCTCGGCAGGGCCACCCGATACCGGAAACTCCCAATCCAGATCCACGCCGTCGAAGCCGGCGGTGAGCTCCACGCATTCGGCGACCAGGTTGGCGCGTGCGCGGGGGGTCAGCGCAGCATCGGAGAACCCGCCGGCACCCCAGCCACCGATCGAGATCATGATTCGCAGGTGCGGATGCGCCTGCTTGATCGCGGCGACCTGCGCTGGTGCCGCGGCAGGGGGCCTCAGGTGCCCGTCCTCGATCGTGGCGAATGCATAGAACAGGTGAGTCAGCAGGTCGGCGGGAAGGTGCTCGATCGGGTACTCGTGCGCGTCCGCTCCGGGAAAGTAGGCACCCAGAACCGTCCGCCCCATGATCACCCGGACACGGTAGCAGCAGGCGCCCAGAGCCGGGCCGGTGAATTCGGTGCGATGGCGCACCCGCACGCCTGGGAAACGCTGGCCGCTAAGCCACCGGACTTGACGATGTGAGCGTGCCGGCTCAGCTCGGTACTTCAGGCTGCGGCGATGAACACGAACTCACGGCCTGGACGATCCGGGGCCTCACGTACATCGAGGACCCGATAAGCGTTGGCAGCCAGGCTCGATTCCACCTCGTGGCGGCTGCGAAACCGGAGGGTCGAGTCGGACGTGACTACCGCGCCATCGGCCAGGAACCGGTAGGTGTACCGGAAGGAGACGAACGGAAGGCTGACGTCGGTGACCGCAAGGCGGCGTTCTACGTGCCCGATGCCCGGGACATCGAGGGTGACCGGATCAATGTCGGCGGCCCACTCCTCCCAGGCGCGACGTTCGGGGCACCTGGTCTCGAACACGAGATATCCGTTCGGGCGAAGCGCGGCGTGGATGCCCTGGAGAGTCTGTGCCCAGTCATTGTCGGCGAGGAAGACCTGCGCCACATTCCCGGTCATCGTCGCCAGATCAGCATCGAGCGCCGGCACTGACGTGGCATCGCCGTGGATCCAGGTGACCCTCGCGGCGTCGTCTTTCAACTTCGCGACCGCAAGTGACGCTTCGGCGGGGTCGACAGCCACGACTGTGTGGCCGCTACGAGCGAGCAGGATCGCCAGAGTTCCCGTGCCGCACCCGACATCAAGCACACGGCGTGCTCCGAACTCGTCGGCGATTGCGAGGTAGGCAGCCAAGTCGTCGCGGTCTCCATCAAAAGCGTCGTAGACGCGTGCGAGGCGAGGGTGAGCGAAGATCGCATCGGGCACCGGGCGACCATATCGACCAAGACGTGCTCTGGCGACAGAGATCCGACGCCATCGGCACCGACTCGCGGCGCGATGATGCAAACCCGGCCCTGACGGGCGACGAGGCCCTGGGTGCCCGCGCAGAGGAGACGCTTCGCCGGATGGGAATTGCGCGGCGTGCGGTGGCCGGAGCGGCTAGGTTGCCGGGCGTGTCCAGGATTGTTTCGGTCAACCTCGCGGTGCCGGAGCCCAACCCGGCAAAGGGCGTTGGTGTCACGGGCATCAACAAGCGGCCGGTTGATCACCTGGTCCACGTGCGGGCGCCAGGGCCGAAGACCACCGGTCTCCACAGCGGCCTGGTCGGTGACCAGATCTTCGACATCGAGCACCACGGCGGCGACGACCAGGCGGTGTACGCGTACGCGCGCCAGGACTACGACTGGTGGCAGGCGCGCCTGAGTCGCCCCCTGGCCAACGGGCTCTTCGGCGAGAACCTGACCACCGAGGGGGTGGACGTCAACGGCGCGGTCATCGGCGAGCGGTGGCGCATCGGTCCACGGTTGCTGCTCCAGCCGACGTTCGGCCGTATCCCGTGCGTCACGTTCCAGCACAAGATGGGCGAGCCGCGCTGGGTGAAGACCTTCACCCGGGCGAACCGCCCGGGCGCGTACCTGCGCGTGCTGGAGCCGGGCGAGGTGTGGGCCGGTGATCCGGTGAGCGTGGAGGACCGTCCGGCGCACGGGGTGACGATCGCGCAGGCGTTTCGGGCGTACCTCACCGAGCCGCAGCTGCTGCCCGAGCTGGTCGAGATCGACGGGCTGCCCGACGACCTGCGCGAGACCCTCGCCGAACGGCTTCACCGGCGGCGGTAGCTCGTGATTCAGTGGCCGAGGCTGCCGACATCGGCAGGCGTGTGTCGAGCAGCCCCTCGGCCGTACCGGTGTAGGGCCTGGTCACCCGCGTGTTCGACACGGAGCCGCGCGGCGCCGAGGCCGGCAGCCAACGCTCCCCGGGCCGGCACGACAAGATCGCGCGGTAGCGGGAATGCGCCGATGGCGGGCATGCGGGCGGGCCGGTGCCCGTAGGGTGTCATCAGGCGAGGACGGTGCGGGGGTCCGGGGGACGTCGATGGTGACCGAAGGCGGCGCCAACACGGCGGCTCCGATCCCACGGGACCCCGCCCGCCCGGCGTTCCTGGAGCTCTTCTTCGACCTGACGTACGTCTTTGCCATGATCTCCCTGGTCAAGACGCTCGCCGACGACGTGAGCTGGACCGGCGTCGGCCAGACGCTGGTCCTGCTACTCGCGTTCACGCTGGTCTGGGCGGTGACCACGTGGGCCGCCGACACCCTGGACCTGTCGCGGCCCGCGGTCCAGGTGCAGTTCATCGGGGTGGCGGCCGCCAGCCTGCTGCTTGCGGCCGCGGCACCCGACGCGTACGACGGGCGCGGCCTGCTCTTCGCGATCACCTACCTGGCGATCCACCTCGGGTCGAGCAGCTACTACCTCCTGCTCCTGCCGAGCGCAGCCGAGCCGCGTCGCAGCGGCCGGGTCTTCTTCTGGTACACCATCGCCGCCGTCGGCTGGATCGGCGGCGCGCTGGCCACCGGCCACACCCGCCTTTTGATCTGGGCGGTGACCATCGCCATGGAGTACGTCGCCGCCTCGCTCGGCTGGCCGCTGCCGAAGCTCGGGCGGTCGCAGCCGCAGGAGTGGCGGCTGGTCGGCGAGCGGGTGGCCGAGCGGTACCGGCAGTTCGTCATCATCGCGCTCGGCGCGTCCATCTTCGTCACCGGGACGACCTTCACCCGGACCGACTACACGATGGAGCGGGCCTGGGCGCTCCTGGTGGTGTTCACGATCGTGGTGCTGGCCTGGCGGATCTACATCTACCGGGCTGGCGAGCTGCTGACCGAGGCCATCGCGCGATCGGCGAACCCGTCCCTGCTCACACAGTCCGCCGCGGTCACTCACCTGATCATGGTGGCGGGCATCGGCGGCATGGCGGTCACGAGCCACCTCGTCGTCCTGCGTCCCTTCGGGCAGACGCCGCCGGCGTGGGCTGCGGTTATCCTCGGCGGACCGGCGCTGTTCCTGGTCGGCCGCGCGGCGCTCGACTACACGGTCTTCGGTCGGATGTCCCGGTCCCGGCTGGCCGGGCTGGTCCTGCTGGCCGGCGCGGCGCCGGCTGCTGGCCTGCTGCCGCCGGTCGTGGTCGCGCTGCTCGCCATGACCATCCTGGCCCTGGTCGCCGCGGCGAACCTGGTGAGCACCCACCGGCACGCCCGCGTGCCGATGCCACCGGCGCTCGGGTGACGCTCAGGTCGGCACTGTGATCCGGACCGGCCGCGAGTGTGCGGGCAGCGTCTCCCAGACCAGGATCAGCAGCAGCACCAGATTCGCCACGATCAGGATGGCCAGCGGCGGGAGCAGCGCCGCGACGGGGCCGATCACGCACAGCACCACGATCCCCGACGCCCGGGACCAGAGGAGCCGTCCGGTGACCACGGCGTCGAACAGGCAACTCCCCAGCAGGAACAGCGCCGGCCCGCCCAGGATGGCGACGATCCAAGCGGCCGGTGCCGCACCGAACGGCTGGTCGATGACCAGCGCGACGCTGGTCGACACCACCAGCACCCCGGCCACCATCACCAGATGGCTGTACGAGGTGGAGGTGCCGGGCCGCACCCGCTCCACCACCATGACGGCCGGTGGTGCCAGCAGCTGCCGCACCCGGTGGAAGTAGAGCTGGAAGAGCACGACGGCGCCGGCGAACCCGACGAAACTCGTGGCCACCCGGCCGGCCTGGAAACCGCTGCCGGCCAGCCCCAGACCGCAGCTCAGGATCAGCTCGCCAAGCGAAATGATGAAGATCTCTCGATGCCGCTCGGACAGGTGCATTCCGGTGAAGATCTGACTGGCCAGTTCGGTGCGACCAAGCTTCGGCGTCGGCCAGCCCAACCGGGCCGACCCGAGGTCGCCCGCCACCGCCACCGACCAGAGCAGCAGCCGAGCCGTTCCGTGCGCGAACGCCCCGGCCACCCACGGCAGCGCCGTGACCCCGAACCAGAAGAACACCCGGATGCTCCGCGCCTGGATCGGGCGGTTCACCCGGGTACCGGGGATGAGCACGGCGTCCCGAACCAGATGGATGCCGAAATACCCCGCAACGAACAGCCAACCGTAATCGGCGAAGGCGTACGGCACCGCGATCGCCATCAACAGAGTGCCGAACATGACCGCCAGGACGGTGGCCTGGATGACCGGCAGCCGCGGGTTGAACAAATCGGTGAGCCACGCGGTCAGTACCCAGACCCACCAGGCGGCCATCAACAGAACGGCGGTCTCGGCGGCGCCCCGGACGGTGAGGTCCCCGGCCAGTCCCGCCGAGAGCCTGGAGAGCATGAAGATGTAGACCAGGTCGAAGAAGAGCTCCAGGAACGTCGGATAGTCCGGCTCGCCGCGCCGGCGAAGGATCCGGGGGAGCGGGCTGGGCCTCACGCGTCTGCCTCCTTCGGGCACGCCCCTCGGGGGCGGAGGCACGCTTGTCCCGCCAACTTACAAAAGCGGAGGTCGCCGGAGGGCGGAAATGGAGCAGCAGGGCGGAAGCCGTACACCGGTCATCGGCCTGACCCCCCGACCGTCGGCGATGCAGTCCCCAGGGATGGCCGCCATCAGATGGCGGGGTGGGCGATCAGGCCAGGCAGGTCCGGCCGGTAGATCCCGCGCACGCCCTCCGGGCAGGACCGGTCTGCAGCCGCGGGTGAGCCCGTAGCCGGGCTGGCGCAGCCTCGCCAACCCCTCTCCCGCTCGGCCCGTTCCATCGAATCGTCGAGGGCGCTGCCGCAGGGCGCCGTAATGATTCGCCCGATGGGGATGAGGCCGGATCACCCTCCGTACTAGCAGGCTGTCGAGGTACCAGTTCGCTCAACGAAGCGACGTGATGCGTTCCAGCCGTTCGGCGGGGGAGCTGGCCGGAGAGGAGAATCAGGTGGAATACGAGGATTTCATCAATGCGGTGGCCACGCGAGCAAAGGTGTCGACCGATCAGGCGGCGACGCTGACCGGCGTGACGTTGGAGACGTTGGCGGAGCGGATCAGCGCCGGTCAGGCTGAGGACCTCGCCTATCAGCTTCCGGATCGACTTGCCGCTCACCTGAACAGACCCCTCGGAGGGGAAATGGCCACCGCGTTCGGGCTTGAGGAGTTTGTGCGGCGGGTTGGGGATCGTCCTGAAGTCGACCGTGCGCTCGCCGGTGCCGGGGTCCGCGCAGTGCTCACCACCCTGCGTGAGGCCGTGACCCGAGACGAGTTCGAGAACGCCATGGCCCAACTTCCTGAGGAGTTCTCGCAGGTCATCGAACCGGTGGGCGCCGGTGGCGGGCGGCGCCGCGGCTCGTAGCACGCAGAGTTGAGGCAGGAGCAGTCGGTACGACTGACCAGCCCCCGGGCAAGGTTGTGCATCCTCACGGAATCGACACGTGGTCGGCGAGCTCGACGGCGGCGTGCAGCACTCCGCCCGGCGAGGACCCGCGATGTCCACGTCGCTGCGCTCGAAAGTGGCGGCCTGGCGGGAAGCGACGGCACCGGAGGTACACCATGATCGCCGCTCCCGGAGCGGCGATCATGGCGTGACGTGCGGTCAGCTCGCGAAGACCAGCAGCGCATTAGCGATCAGGACGACCGCTCCGAGCCCGATCCCGACGGCGGCGCTGACCCGGAGCCGGCGCCGCACGTCCAGCCCCAACACGATCGCCGCGATGCCCAGCGCGGCCGACAGCCTGGACCAGTAGACGACGACGCCCGTGAGCAAGCCGAGGATCGCGAGCACCAGCGACCACACCGCCGTCGAGCCGGGTTGTTGCCGCAGGACCACCCGCGCCGCCTCTGCGAAGACGACCACCGCGGCGAGCAGGGCGACGCCGGCGTGCGCCGCGCTCTCTCCCGCCGAGGCGTCGGGGAGGATTCCCCACTGACCAGAGGTCCGCCCCGCCTTCGGACGGAACGGGGTGTCGACGGTCGGGGAAATCATCGCGAGCTGGGGGGACCGTACCGCCGACGGCCCCGACGACCGCCAGGTTGGGCCCTGCGGGAAGGGGGCTCGGCTGGTTGCCTGGCACCAAAACGTCGGAGCGACGATCGTCGAGCTGAGCAAAGCGAACACCACCAGACTGCCCTCCGGCAGCGGGAACTACGCCAGCAGACCGCCGAGCGCGAGCGGACCATCGCCCGAAGGGGCGACATCGAATCCAGCTTCAGGAACTGCACACCAGGCTGACGGCGCTGGCCGAAGCCGGTGATGAGTTCATCCGGGAGCAGAAGGACCGGCAGGTGATCCGACGCGCACAGGAGTGGATCGCCACCAGCGGCACCGCGGCGACGGGCAGCGGCCTGGGCATGGCGGACATGTTGGCCGGTCACAGCCGCACGCTGCTGCAGGCTCAGGAGGAACTTACCGAGGCGTACGCGAACACCCCGTAGTGGCTCGTCAGCGCGCCGCGCGTCCACCGCCCGCGACCCATGCCGGCGCGAGATATCCGAGCACGTCACCACCGCTGGCGGAATCGTCGAAGAGCGCCAGCGCGACGGCGGCGGTCAGCAGCGGGGCGCGGCCACGACCGCTGCCTCGAGGTCGTTGTGCAACATCCGCGGGCCACTCGCCGGTGCCACACGAACCGGTGGTAGGCCGCCTCCGCGAGTCGGGCGAAGCTCAACCTACGCGACGACGTCGTGGTGCCTGATGTCCACAAGAGAGCAAAGAGTTCCGTCAGCTTCAAGTTCATCGGGGACAACGACTTGTTCACCAATAGGACACAATGGAGTGCGGGTGCCGCTGTAGCTTTCCTGCTGGCAGCAACTCCCGTGGATGGGCCGTCAGTTGGCCGGGATCCCCAGTGAGGGGGCAGTCATGGCAAGTCAGGTTCGCGCTCGCCGGAAGGTCGTGTGCGCGGTCGTCGCCGGTGTCCTCGCCGCCGGGTCCCCGGTCGCGATCGTCAGCCCGTCGGCATCCGCAGCCCGCACGAGCACGTCCGCCAACGCCGTCATCGTCTGGGACCGCAACGCGCAATCCGCGATCTGGGACGTGGCGGGCCAACAGCCGCAGGTCCAGGCGCGCAGCTTCGCGATGGTGCACGGTGCCGTCTATGACGCGGTCAACGCCATCGCCGGACGGAAATACCAGCCGTACCTGATCGCGCCGGCCACCAACGGCCGGGAGTCGGTGGACGCGGCGGTTGGGACCGCGGCCTTCCAGGTGCTCAGCTCCCTGTTCCCGAACCAGCAGGCGCGGCTGCAGACGCAATACGACGAGTGGCTGGCGACCATTCCCAACGGCAGCGCGAAGCGCGGTGGCATCTCCGTGGGCAGCCGGACGGCCGCCGCGATGATCAGCGCACGGCAGAACGACGGGGCGTTCGGCAACCCGGCCTGGCCGGTCGGCACCGAGCCCGGCCAGTGGCGGCCCACTCCGCCGACCAACGCCAACGACGGGGCATGGGTGGCGACTCTCAAGCCGTTCCTCCTCCTCAGCGCGTCGATGTTCCGCTCATCCGGCCCGCCCGCGCTCACCAGCGAGCAGTACGCCCGGGACTTCAACGAGGTCAAGGCGATCGGCGCGGTCAACAGCCCGATCCGGACGGCGGACCAGACTCAGGCAGCGATCTGGTGGCACGATCGGCACCTGGGCGAGTGGGAGATCAAGCGCCAGCTCGCCACGACCCAACGGCTGAACCCGCTGCAGACGGCGCGGATGTTCGCGATGGTCGACCTCGCGGAGGCCGATGCCACGACCGCCTGTTACAACGAGAAGGCCGCCTGGTCGTTCTGGCGGCCGGTCACCGCCGTCCAGCTGGCCGACACCGACGGCAACCCGGCCACCGAGGCCGAACCCACCTGGATGCCGCTTCTCGTCACGCCGCCCCACCCCGACTTCACGTCCGGGCACACCTGCTTCACCGCGGCGAGCATGCTGGCGCTGAAGCACTTCTTCGGCCGGGACGACATCCCGTTCAGCGCCTACAGCGAAGCCTCGGGCACCACTCGGTACTTCGGCAGCTTCTCTGCGGCCATCGCCGAGGTCATCGAGGCCCGCATCTGGGGCGGCATCCACACCCGCACGGCCGACGTCGAGGGCGCGAAGATCGGCGCCAAGGTCACCGGTTACATGATTGAGAACTACTTCCGCCCGCGACGGTGACGCGCCGGGCCTCCGCCTGGGTGAGCGCGGTGGTGACGACTGCTGGACGGCCGGCCGCTCAATACCGCCCGTGCGGGCAGACGCATGTTCGCATGGCCGCCGCGCCCGGGCTACCTGCCGTTTCCCGTCGCACTCAAGGTTGGCTCCGGCCGACTCCCCGATAAGGATCGCGATCAGGCTACGTCCGAGACGCGATCGTGGCGAGGCCACTGCTCCGGCTCATGCGGACAGCAGTCTACGGAGCCGCTCGTCGAGGCTGATGAGCCGCTGCAGCGACGTGGGTGCCTCGGTGGCGAGGGTCCGCACGGTGTGCATGACAGCGTGCCGCAGCTCGATGAGCGGAGCAGAAACCTCGCTCTCCCACTTCGCTGCGCTGTAGTCACCGAACGCCCCGCGTAGCGCATCCGTCTTCTTCACGATCTTCAGCAGGTCGGTGAAATCCATCGCCGCGACGATGTCGGCGACGACATCCTCGCGCTGCTCCGTGGCGAGTCGATCCCGGATCCGCTCCTGACGGGACTGCGGTAGCAGCAACAGAGCCTTCTCCTGGTCGGCGAACAACGCACGGGTCCGCTCTGCCAGATAAAGTTCGAAGGCACTGACCAGCAGATAGAAGTAGGTACGCCCGGGCTGCTTGTTGAGGTCGGCCGGGCTGACGATCCCGACGATGTCATGACCATCGACGACGAACAGGAACTTGGCGCGTCTGAGGGCCGGCAGGAGGGTGGCCAGCGGTGTGTCGCCGGCGATGACCCGGGAGGCGGTCAGCGGACGGGTGTGCGCGGCGAGTGTCCCGGGCTGGTCGACCAGGTCCGCGCGGTGGACGTAGCCGCAGATCTCCCCCTCCCGGGTCACGGGCGCAGAGTCGAAGCCGGCGTCGGCCAGGGCGTTGGCGACGTCCAAGACGGGCGTGTCCGCGCCGTAGCAGAGGACGCGAGCGATCGGTGTCTGCAGATGTCGCGTGCGGATCGCCGTCGCGATGTCGTCGGAATGCCCGTGGATCATGCCGACAGTGTGTCGTGGCGGCGGCCGGGTCGACGACGGGGGTGACGTCGACGCGGCGCGGTCGTGCCTCACCGCCCGGCGCCGACCAGTCCGCCGGCCATGGGCGCAGCTATCCGGGTCTCTCGACGGCGGTCACGTCAGCCGCCTCGTCTCCGAAGAACACCCGGACCGCCGCCCGCACCTCCTGCGTGTCGTTGGCCATGGCCGTACGAGCCTGGGCGAGCAACGCCTGGGGTTCGGCCTGCCGCTGCCAGTCGAGGTCGGCCAGCAACTGGTCGATGTCCGGCACGTGCCGTTCGCCGGTCAGCGCGCGGGCTGGTGGCCGGAGGTCCATGAGGTGGCAGAGCAGTCGCAGCGGCCGGTGTCCGTACACGCGGGTGCCGCTGGGCAGGGCGGGCAGGCCGTAGGTGAGCAGCCGCGTCACGGCGCCGTCGAGCAGCGGGGTCGCCCAGTGGGCGTTGTCGAACAGGCTGTTCGAGGTGGCCTGCGGCAGGCCGAGGCCGGCCACCACCTGGTTGACTTGGTCCGCTGCGGCTTGGGCGACGACGAAGACGTGGGGTGAGACTCGGCTGCGGTGGAAGACCTCCGACCACACGCGGCCCTGCGCTGACGATGTCACCGGGGCGTTACGCGAGGTGCTCACGTGAGGATCCCTCCTGGTCGTTGCGCTGACGAGCGATGTCGAGCAGGCGGCCGAGGGCCGCGCGGGTCCGGCCGGTCACGGTGGCGAGGGCACCGAGCGGGTCGATGTGCCGGCGTTCGGCCAGGTCCTCGTAGACGGCGAGCAGGTCGGCCTCGAACCCGTCCGCAGTCGCGCCGCGGGCCTGGGCGAGCTCCGCGAGGCGGCCCTCGATGTAGCGGCTCGCCATCACCTGGTACGCCCCGACGCTGGGCATGTGGTGAAACTCCGCCACCATGTCGTCGACGTGCCGGCCCATCCGGTGCAGGACCGCGGATGTGATGCCGTGCCGGCGTACCTCGGGGGCTGCCTCGTTGGAGATGCGGATGACGACCTCGTCCGGTCCGTTGATCTCGTCTGATCCGGTGTCGCTGTTCCAGCGGGCCGTGACGACGAAGCCGTCGTCCCGTCGGGACAGTTCGAGGGACGGGTCGGGCACGGCGTGGAGGGGATTCTTCTGGGGCATGCGTTCCTGTCTTTCCGGCGGCCTTGTGGGCGCCTGTTTCCGGGGCCGCGGTGGCAGCCGTGTCACACCTGTTGTTCAGGGCGTCGGGGTGGCGGCGCTCAGGATGCTGCCGAAGAACACCATGACGGTGAAGAGGATCATCGGGCCGACGAAGACGTAGCCCAGGACGAGACCGGCGACCGCCATCCCATGCCCCGACCGCATGCCGTCGCGGGTCTCCCGCAGGGCCAGATGGCCGAGGATGACCGCCAGGACGCAGGGCAGCCCGAACAGGCACCAACCGCCGAGCACGCCGAGGATCCCGAGCACCAGCGACGCCGTCGCCATGCCCGAGGTCAAGATGGGCTGGACGGTCAGCCGCTGCCCGCCCGCCGGGTAGCCGCCGCCCGGGTAGGGCATGGCCGGGAGCGGCGCGTACCCGCCGGTGGGCGCGGACACCGGGGGATACGGCCCCAGGACGGCGGGCAGCGGCGGCTGCGGGCGGGTGGGGTCGAGGCCGGGCTGCGGGTAGGTCATCGGTGCGGTTCCGTTCTTCCATCGAGGTGGGTGAGCAGGGCGCTCACCTCGGTGTGCAGGCGACGCAGCTCCGCGGCCGTCGGCGCCAGCTCGTAGCAGTGGTGGTGGGCGGCAGCCGACAGGGCCGCCCAGGTGAAGGCGACCCGCCGGGCGACGGCGGGGCCGGGCCCGAACCGGCCGCGCAGCATCAGCTGTTTCGCCCGGCCCTGCCGGCACGCGGCCACCACGGGGCGGGTGCGCCGCCAGTAGGCGTCGATGCCGCCTTCGAGGGCGAGCCGGATCAGGCAGGCGCACGCCCGCGGCCACCAGCCGGCGGTCACCGCGGCGGCGCCGAGTGGTCCGGTGCCGCGCAGCATCTGGTCGGCCGCCGCCAGGCAGTGCCGGGGCGTCGGCGCGGTCACGACCGGACCTCGGCGCCGTTGCGGGGCGCGGGCACGGCAGCGGCGTGGGCCCGCAGCGCTTCGGCGAGGTGGCGGGCGTCCGAGACCAGGACGGGCAGGTCGAACAGGTACGCCCCGTGCACGCCCTCCTTGCACGCCTTGTACGCGCCCACCGCCCGCGACCCGTGCCGGCGACTCAGGTACCCCAGGACGTCACCGCCCCGGTCGGCGTCGTCGAACAGCGCCAGCGCGACGGTGGTGGTCAGCCTGCGGGACGCGGCCACGACGGCCTTCTCGATGTCGTCGTGCGGCACACCGCGGGCTACCCGCCGCCGCCACACGATCCGGTGGCAGGCCGCCTCGATCGCCGAGCGGCACAGCTCCGCCACCACCGGCCCGCGCACCTCGGAGGCGATCTCCTCGGTGTGGGCCAGGGCGTACGCGTCGTCGAGGTAGCGGGTCACCGGGTCGGAGCCGGGCCGCAGCGTCACCACCGACCGCTCCGCGCGGGTCACCTCCACGATGCGGGACCGACCCAGGTCGAGGCGCGCGAGCGCGTCGGGCAGCCGGGTGTCGTGGGTGAAGACCACCACCTGCCGCTGCTCGGCCAGCTCGGCGAGCACCCGCGCCAGGCCGTCCACCTTGGCCGGGTCCATACTCTGCACCGGGTCGTCGACCACGATGAACCGGAACGGGCTCTCCGGCGCGCAGCCACGCGGCAGGAACGTCGCCAGCCCCAGGGCGTGCATCTCGCCCTGGCTCATCACCCCGAGGGCGGTGCCGTTGTCCGTGCCGTCCACGCTGACCGGGATCACCACCCGCCGCCG
Organism: Micromonospora terminaliae; assembly: GCF_009671205.1. Classification (NCBI taxonomy): domain Bacteria; kingdom Bacillati; phylum Actinomycetota; class Actinomycetes; order Micromonosporales; family Micromonosporaceae; genus Micromonospora; species Micromonospora terminaliae. Next base: position 1,936,679 of record NZ_CP045309.1, read on the forward strand.
GGTGTTCATACCCGCCAAGGTCATCGCGCCCAGCTCGACGTTGCTCTCCTGCCGCAGCTGCGCCCAGATCCGCTGCGAGTGCTCCGCGAACGGCGCTACCCGCTGGTTGCGCAGCTGCGCCCCGGTGGCCTTCAGCCATGCCCGCGCCGCCTTCACTCGCGCGAGGGCGCGTTCCTGCTCCGGCAGCGTTGCGGCCGACGCGATCCAGGCCCGCAGCTCGGCGGCCACCGCCTGCCAGCCGGTGTCGCGCTGGCGGAGCAGATCCTTCGCGTACGCCTGCGCGGTCTGCGCCGCCGCGAGCACCGCCGGGTACCGGGCGGTCAGGTGGTGGGCCAGCTCCTCCGGCCCGCCCGGTGCCAGCCGCAGCGCCGTCACCGCCGTGTGCAGGTCGCCGACCGGCACCCCGTCGCCGTCGCCGGTGGGCACGTCCAGGTCGTCGATCAAATAGTGCGCCCGCTGCAGCAGCGCGGTCAGCCGGGCAGAGGCGGCCTGGGCGGCGAGGGTGCGGTCGCGCAGCTCCGCCAGGGACTCGGCCGCGCTGATCCGCCAGCTGTCGTCGAGGCGGCCGGTCGCGCAGACCGGGCACGGCCCGTCACCTTGGTCGTCGTGGTGCTCGACGGCCAGCCGGAGCAGCTCTGCGCTGCGCAGCGACGCCCGCGACCGGCCGCCGTCGTGCCGGCGTGCCTCCGCGGCGGCCTCCCGCAGCTGCCCGGCGAGGCGGGTCACCTCGTCGGTGTCGGGCAGCTGCATCGCCGCCAGGCGCCGGCAGAGAAGCACCGCCTCGTCGTCGGTCGGGTCCTCCGGCTCGTCGAGGATCGCCGTCAGCATCGCCAGGTCGGCCGCACCCCGGGTGCGCAGCAGCCCGGCGGCCCCCCAGGCCCGGTCGCCGTCGATCCCGGCGAGGCGGGCGGCGAGGGCGGCGCGCTGTCCGCGTACCTCCTTGATGGTGGTGTCGAGGGGGCGCGCGGCGGCCATCAGGCGGCGGTCGGCGTCGGTGATCGCCTCCAGGCCGAGGATCGCGGAGATGGCGTCGAAGAGCTGGCTCTGCGTGCCGGCGGTGAGCCGGCCCAGCTCGGCGGCGGTGAGGAACGGCCGGTACAGCTCCAGCGGCCGGGCCAACCCCAGCTCGGCGAGGTCCTGGTGGCTGCCGCGTGCGCTGGTGACCATCACCTGGGCGTCGCCCAGCTCCGCCTCCGACGACCAGGAACGGACCACCCGGGTGGGCGTGGCCACCCCGTCGACGCGCAGCTCGACGGCGATCCGGCACGGGTCGCCGGCGTGCAGGTTGCGCCACCCGGTACGCCACACGCTGTTGCGATCCGCCCAGCGCGCGCTGTCCCCGGTCAGGGCAAGTTCCACGGCCTCGGCGAAGCTGGACTTGCCGGAGCCGTTGCGCCCGACCACCACGGTCAGCCCGGGGCCGGGCTCGATGGTGAGGGTGCGCTCCGGGCCGACGCCGCGGAACCCGGCGACGGTGACCGAAGAGAGCCAGATCCGCTCCCGCAGCTCGTCCGTCGCGGTGCGCTGCGGCTCCAGTGCGGTCGGCGCGCCGGCGAGCGCCGCGGCCAGGTCGGCCTCGCCGCTCAGTGCGGCGAGGACTACTTCGGCGGTGTCATCGGGTACGCGGTCGGCGGCGAGCCGGTCGAAGATCAGCTCGACCAGGGGTTCGGTGTGGTTCATCAGGCGACCTCCGGGGAGGGCATCGAAGGTGGACGGTTTCCGGCTCGGGCCGGTTCGCTGGCGGTGGTGGTGCGACGACGCTGTGCGCTTGCCCTCTGTGAAGTGATCGGCGGTCACGCCGGCAGTGCAACAGGACAATCGGGGCTGGCCAGGCAGGTCCGGGCCGGTGGAGTGCCGCGGTGACCGATCGGGTCGACCGTCGTCGCGGCGGCCGGCAGAAGGCCGAGCGGCTGGTGCGGGCGGAATCCCGGACCGGCCCAGGGTGCTTGTACGAAGGTCATCGTCTTCTCCTCCAGGCGCGTGGTGTCCGCGGATCGACGGTCGATCGATCCGCCCGAGGGGGTGGTGGGAAGCTGTGGCGCTGTGTCGGCAGTGGATTAGCCGGCTTGCCTGGCGGGCCGGGTCAGTTGGGGAGGGCCGCGTGCCAGTCGTGCAGGAAGGCGTCGACCAGGGCGTGCGCCCGTGGGCGAACGTCGAAGGTTTCCTCGACTCGGCGGCGGGCCATGTGCGACAGGCCGTCGGCGGCCTCGTTGAGGGCGTGCCCGCTGTGCCCCTTCACGTGCGCGAACGACAGGTCCGGCCGGCGACTCACCTGATCAGCGAGCCGGACCAGCGTTGGCCGGTCAGCCCACCGGCGCTGGCGCAGGCTGTAGCCGGCCGACATGGCCGACACCTCACCGGCCTGCCACCGGCGCAGCCAGCGCAGCGCCACCGTGCTGTCCAGCAACACCGTCATCCCCGCCGGCGCCTCCTCGTACGCCGAGAGCAGGAAGTCCACCGCCCGCAACTCGTTGATCAGCACCCGCGACGCCCCGGTCGGGTCCAGCCGGCCGGTGCCCCGGCCGCGCAGGCCGTAGTGGCCGTCGCTGACCACGTACGCGATGCCGCCGGCGCGGCCCTTCCAGCTGGCGTCGGTCGCGGCGACGACCGGCGCGGACACCGCCGCCCAGCGCGTGACCCGGCCGCGGCCGCGCTGCTGGTCCGGCTGTGGGCGGCAGGCCGTGCCGTGCACGGTGGCGAGCTGTTCGGCGGTGTCCAGGAGTTCGGCGGCCGAGGCGAGCTCGTCGTAGTTCGCCGCGGTGAGCGCGAGCGTGACCGCGTCGCCGATCCGCTGACAGTCCGCGCAGGTGGTGCCGTGGACGTAGCGACGCAGGGGGAGAGCGCGGGCGTGCAGGGGAGTGGGGAGAAGGTCCAGGACACGGAGGAACTCATCGGGACGCACGACGCCTCCTGACGTCTCGGTTGCGGGCAATGTCAGCGGGCTGGGCGCCACTCTCCGCAGTTCTCGGAGTGGAAGGCATAGTCGGAGGATCGGATGGTGACCTGTACGCGGCGGGCGCCGTTGGTGAAGTAGTTGTCGATGATGTTTCCGGAGCTGTTCTGCCGCTCCCAGTAGCAGCCGTCGACGTCGTGCGTGACGTAGGTGCCGGGCTTGATTTCCTTGCCGACCCGGTAGGTACCGGATCCGAACAGCCGGCCCTGGGCCTCAAGGTCTGCGTCGGCCTGGCCGCGCTGCACGGCCTGCCGCCACTTCTTCGCGTACGGATGCTTGGGGCAGAGGGTCAGCGCGGCGTTGATCTCGGTGATCTGCTCGCTGCTGGCGGCGAATCCCGCTTCGGCGTAGACGTCGTCGGTGTCGATCGCGGCGCAGATTGCGTAGAGCGGCGCGATGTCCTGGTCGTCGTACTTGGAGACCTTGTAGGCCTGCTTCTCCACGCTCGTGACGATGGTGACGGCGCCGACGATGTCGCAGGAGCTCGCCTTGGCTGCCCATACCTCCGTGAAGTCGGGCCGGCCGTCCTTGCCGGGGAAGACGGTGAGGAGTGAGCCGCCCGACTCGTTGTTGGTCTCGCACTCCAGGTTGATCGGCGCCTGCTGGGGGATGTTCTTCGGGTCGTCGGGGTAGCTGTCGCTGCTGTCGGGGATGCCGTCGTGGTCCCGGTCGGCGGGCGGGGTCCGGCTCGGCGTCGGCGACGGGCTCGCCGAGGCGGATGGACTGGCGGAAGGGGAAGGCGCGCTCCCGGCGGCCTTGCGATCGTCTCCGCAGGCGGTCAGGGCGAGAGCCGGCAGCAGAAGGGTGACCAGCAGGATGCCGGTCGAGTGGCTGAGGTGCCGCCGGGAGTCGGCGTGGCTGCTGGTTCGAACAGGGGTTGAAGGAATCGCGTCGTGGTGGCGGCGGGCCATGGTCACTCCGAGGTGAAGAGCAGGCTGTGGCAGTGGTTCCGCTGCAGGCGGAGTCGGATCGGCGGCGAAGTAGCCGTCGTGTCGCGGTCGACCGGGTGGATGTCCCGCCGTCGTCAGTCAGTGACAGTGATGACCATCTGGAGGCCGCTGTCCGGGTGGTAGCTCCAGGACGCATGGATGTCGTCCCAGTCGCCGCTCTGCCGGCCATCGAGGGCCCGCGTCGCGAGGACCTCCGCCCTGACCGAGTCCGACATCTTGAGCTCAGACCAGTAGCACTCGAGCGCGCTGAAGCTGAGCCCGCTGCTCTCCTTGCCGGCCCCGTGCAGGGTCAGCGTCCTGCCCTCGTCGCCCAGCATGGCGCCGCCCGCGAGAGAGCTGCCGCACTTCTCCTTGGCCAGCGTGAGCGGCGACTTCCGTTCGGCCAGCGGCGACGAGATCGGGCTCGCTTGGAAGGCCGTGTAGATGCCAGCTCCGGCCAGCAGGAGTGCCGCCACGGCGCCGGCCGCGATCAGCGCGACGGAGCGGCCGTTCAGGGCGAGGGACGGCTTGCTTTCGACGCTCTTGGGTTCGCCCGCCTCATGGAGATCAGCGGGGTCGAGCTCCTGCGCCGAGGTGGCCCGAGGAAGCTCGTACTGATCCGTGGGTTGTTCGGTCGGGGTGGCATGGGTCGGGTCGGTCATGACGGTCTCCTCTGTGAACGAGCCAAAGGAAAGGGACAGGCGGGGCGGGCGGTGGTGCCCGCCCCGGTCGAGCGGTGGATCAGGTGAGGGAGACGGTCACGCCGCCGGAGAGCATCGAGTCGTGGAGCTCGAGCTTGGTGAGCTTCACGTTCTTCGGGATGTCGAAGACGAACACGCCGGTCACCTGGTTGCCGGGGTTGATCTCCTCGAAGAAGGTGCTCGCCTCCTTGTTCGCGTAGAGGCCGGCCTCGGTGTCGGAGGAGTATTCGGTGCCGTCGGCGGCGAGAGCCTTCTGGCTGCTGCCGTCGAGGGTCTGCGCCTCCTTGCCGATGTTCTTGACGTTGACCGTGATCAGGCAGAACTGGCCCTGGGCCTTGTCGCCGATCATCGACGTGCCGACCTTCGCGACGCCGCACTTGGACGACTTGACGGTGAACTCGAACTTCCCGTCCCGGGCCGGCTGGCCGATCTTCGCGGTCTTCGCCGGCTTGTCCTCGCCCTTGGCGCCGCTGTCGGACTTGCTGCTGGTGCCCTCGTCGGTGCTGCCAGCGCCGCATCCGAGGGCGACGAGGCCGGTGGCGATCAGGGCGAGAGTGGTGGTCTTGCGCATCGTTTTCCTCCTGTTGTGAACGTGGCGGGGTCAATGAGAGCATCATCTGTGAACGCTGTCAACACACATCATGCTTGACAGGTGTGACACACTCCGAACATGCAGGAGACACCGAGCATCACCGCAGCGGAGATCGCCCGGCTCGCCGGTGTCGGTCGGGCCGCAGTCAGCAACTGGCGCAAACGGCACGCCGACTTCCCCGACCCGGTGGGCGGCACCGCGGCAAGCCCCGAGTTCGACCTGTTCCAGGTCGAGGAGTGGCTCCGGGGGCAGGGCAAGCTCTCCGAGGTGTCCCGAGCCGACCGGCTCTGGCGGTACCTCGCCACGGCCAAGGAGAGTCCCGCCACGGCGTTGGCCGGCGTCGGCGCCTACCTGCTGGCCCGGCAACGAGGCGAGCAAGCGACCCGCAAGCAAATCGACAAGCGGCTGGTCGGCCTGCTGCCCGAGCTCGACGCTCTCGCCGACGAGCTCGGCCCGCAGGGCGCCTTCGATCAGCTGTGGCAGCGCTTCTCCGCACCGGGCCCGGGGCGTCCCTTCGCCACCCCCGACGAGCTCGCCGACCTGATGGTCGGAATCGCCGGCATCGACGGTGGCTCCGTGCTCGACCCGGCCACTGGCACCGGCGCCACCCTCCGGGCCGCAGTCCGGGCCGGCTGCACGTCCGCCTACGGGCAGGAGCTCGACCAGGACCTGGCCAAGCTCGCCGGACTCTGGCTGGCTCTCCGCGACATCCCAGGGGAGGTTCGCAGCGGCGACTCCCTCCGCGCGGATGCGTTTCCCGGCCAAACCGTCGATGCCGTCGTCTGCCATCCGCCGTTTGGCGTCACGAACTGGGGCTTCGAAGAGCTGGGTTACGACCCGCGCTGGGAGTACGGCGCGCCGCCGCGTACCGAGCCGGAGCTGGCTTGGGTGCAGCATTCGCTGACCCACCTACGGACCGGCGGGCACGCCGTCCTCCTGATGCCACCGACGGTTGCCGGCCGTCGCGCCGCCCGGCGGATCCGTGGCCACCTGCTGCGGGGCGGCGCGCTGCGCGCCGTGATCGCGCTCCCCAGCGGGGTGGCCGCGCCGCACGGCGTACCCCTGCACCTGTGGGTGCTGCGACGGCCCGGGGCAGACGAGCCGGCCCCCGCTCGGGCGCTGCTGATTGATGCCGCTGAGGGCGACCACGCCGAGTTGTACGGGCGGGTGCTGAGCACCTGGCGGACCTTCGCCGCGGCGCCGGAGGCCGACCTCGAGGAAGCCGGCTTCGCCCGCGCCGTACCCGTGATCGAACTGCTCGACGAAGAGGTCGATCTCACGCCGGGTCGCCGGCAAACCGCCGTTGGGGGCGAGGCAAGCGAAGAACATCTGGTACGCACCAGAGAGCGGCTGGCCGCCATTGTCGGCGACCTGCCGGCGCTGATGCCGCAGGTCACGCCCGAGCCCGACGGTGCAACTCCGCCGCCGACCGTGTCCATCGCCGAACTGGCCCGCACCGGTGCGCTGCAACTGATCGGCCCGGTCCGCTCCACCGGCTCGTCCGACGACGAGTCAGCCGGGACAATGGAGGGCCCACTGGTGCTCACCGGCCGCGACGTGGCTACCGGCGTAGAGGCGTCCGGGCGGGACGACGGCAGGCTGGGGCAGCCCATACCCCTGGCCGTCGGGGATGTGGTGGTGCCGACGGTCGCCCCGAACCTCATGGCCCGGGTCATCACGTCGGAAGGGGCGCTGCTCGGGCGCAACCTCTACCTGCTGCGACCGAATCCGGCGGCGCTGGACTCGTGGTTCCTCGCCGGGCAACTGCGTACCAGCGGCAACGAGAAGCAGACGTCGAGCCTCTCCGGCACGCTTCGTTACGACATCCGACGGGCCCTGGTCCGGCGGCTGCCGCTAGAGGAGCAGCGTGTGCACGGCGAGGCGTTCCGGCGGCTGGACGCCTTCGAGTCAGCCGTCCGAGAGGCAGCATCACTCGGCCCGGAGCTGGTGCGGCTCACCGCCGACGGACTCGCCGGTGGCGCCCTACGGCCCAGCCACTCCTCAGCCCCTCGTTCACGGAAGAAGGCTTGACGTGCACCTTCCCGAAAATGCCTCGGAGTACGACGCGGGTGTCGTCAACGGTGGGCTCCGCGACGACGAGCTGGAATGGTTCAGACGGCAGCGACGCGACCTGGAGGCCGAGCGCGGCGGCGATTCGCACGATGCCGAGGACCTAGTCGGGCGGCATGCGGTGAACGTGGTGCCGGCGCGGTGGTGGCAACGCGATCTGTCGCTGCCGTTTGATGAGGAGGCCTTCTCCGTAACCTCGCTGAGCCGGGACGATGTCACCGCCGAGGCGCGGCGATGCCGCGAGAGCGGGAACTGGCTGCCGTTGCTGGTCGTCTCGTTCGCCTGGGGCTGGGGTAGCCGTGGTTTCGGGCCGACCAGGCTCTCCTGGGTGATGAGAGGCGGTTGGAGGTCCCCGAGACTCGGCCGCGACGAAATCGAGCGTCGGCTGGGCGCTGCCATCGATGTCCTGGACCGCGAGGGTGCACCTTCTGCTTATGACCTCCTGCTCACCGGCGGGCGCATCCCGGCGCTCGGGCCGGCGTTCTTCACGAAGTTTCTGTACTTCGCGAGCAGGAGTCAGGAGGTGCGATGTCCAGCTCCGATCCTGGACGCGCGATTGGCAAGCGCGATGCGATGCTTCTGGACGCGACGTAGCGACGAGCCGTACGCCGTCGGAGGCCGCCCTGCCCGCTGGCTCTGGCAGGGCCCACGGTGGTCGACTTACCGCTACCGGGTCTATCGGGCTTTCCTCGGTCGTGCCGCCGCTCAACTGTCCGAGGCGGGGGAGCGGTGGACGCCGGACCTGGTGGAGCTGTTGCTGTTTCGGGGTGGTCCGTGTGAGGTCAACTGATTTGTCAGGCTTCTGACTGATCGGTTCCGTTGACGGGACGCGACCCTGGGTGGTCTTCTGGTCGCTCCATCATGAGCCTGTGAACTGAAGAAACAAGCCTTTCGGAGGACCCCTCGCCGATCAGCGGGTGCGTACGGTCCTCTTGATCAAGTGGGGGCGAAGTGAACATGGGGGCACGATGCCGAGCGTGACGACGGCAAAGAAGCCGACGATCGGCGACCTGGTCGCGGTACGCGGCCAGCGGTGGGTGGTCAGCGACGTCCAGGACGGCGAGCACAGCAGCCTGGTCAGCCTGCAGAGCGTCGAGGACGGCCGCTACGGCCACACTCTCGACGTCATCTGGGAGGTCGAACCGGGGCGGCAGGTGCTGCCCAGCGGCTCGCTGCCGAACGTCGCCGAAGGCAAATTCGACTCCCCGCAACGGCTGGCCGCCTTCCTCGACGCGGTCCGCTGGTCTGCGGTCACCTCCGCCGACGTGAAGACGCTGCAGGCGCCGTTCCGTTCCGGCGTCGCGATCGAGGACTACCAGCTCGAACCGGTCGCCCGCGCGGTCGACGCACCCCGCGTCAACCTGCTGCTCGCCGACGACGTCGGCCTCGGCAAGACCATCGAAGCCGGCCTCGTCGCCCAGGAGTTGCTGCTGCGACACCGCGCCCGACGCATCATGATCGTCTGCCCGGCAGGTCTGACGCTGAAATGGCAGGACGAGATGGCCGAGAAGTTCGGCCTCGACTTCACCATCATCGACTCGGAGCGCTGCGCGGTTGTCCGCCGCAGCCACGGCTCGGCGGCGAACCCGTTCGAGGTCTACCCGCTGAGCATCGTCAGCCTGCCCTGGCTGCGCGGCCAGAAGGCGCAGCGGTTGCTCGACGAGGTGCTGCCGGCCGACGGGCCGACGTATCCGCGCACGTTCGACCTGCTCATCCTGGACGAGGCGCACCACGTCGCCCCGGCCGCGCCGAAGCAGGTCTACGCCGTCGACTCCCAGCAGACCAAGCTGATCCGCCGGCTCGCCCCGCACTTCACCCACCGGCTGTTCCTGTCGGCCACCCCGCACAACGGCTACCAGGCTTCCTTCACCGCCCTGCTGGAGGTCCTCGACAACCAGCGGTTCGCCCGCGGCGTCAGGCCGGACCAGGCCGCGGTCAAGGAAACCGTCGTACGCCGATTGAAGCGTGACATCGAGAACCCGGACGGCAGCCCCCGCTTCGTGGAGCGGAAGGCGTCCGCGATCCCGGTCGCGTACCCGGAGGACGAGCGGCAGATCCACGCGCTGCTCACGCAGTTCGCCGAGCTGCGCCGCAAGCGGCTCAGCTCCCAGCGGGGCCGTAAGGCCATCGACCTAGTGACCCTGCTGCTGAAGAAGCGGCTCTTCTCCAGCCCGGCCGCGTTCGCCCACACCGTCCGCGTCTACCTGGAGACCCTCGCCAGCAAGAAGGGTTTGCCCAGTCTGACAGCCGGTGACGACGTGCCGGAGTGGATGGACGAGTTCATGGACGACCTCGCCACCTACGATGACGAGCAGCTCGCCGAGGCCGAGGACGACGCCCTCAACCGGGTCCGGCCCATGCAGCCCGACCCGACCTCGGACGAGACCGCCCTGCTGGAGAAGATGCTCGACTGGGCGGAGGCCAAGGAGGCCCAGCCCGACGCCAAGGCCCACGAGCTGATCAACTACCTGAAGGCGATCTGCAAGCCGGACGGCCGGCACTGGACCAACGAGCGGGTCGTCGTGTTCACCGAGTACCGCGACACCCAGACGTGGCTGGCCGACCTGCTCCGGCAGGAAGGCCTCGGCGGCGAAGGGCTCGCGCTCCTGCACGGCGGCACGCCGGCCGACGAGCGGGAGCAGGTCCGGCTCGCCTTCCAGGCAGACCCGACCGAGCGGCCCGTGCGCATCCTGCTCGCGACCGACGCCGCCAGCGAGGGCATCGACCTGCAAAACCACTGCCACCGGCTGGTCAACTACGACATCCCGTTCAACCCCAACAAGCTGGAGCAGCGGATCGGCCGGATTGACCGGTACGGGCAGAAGGTCAGCCCGGAGATCCAGCATTTCGTCGGCACGGGCTTCGGTAAGCCGGTCGACTCGTTCGAGGCGGACCTGGAGTTCCTGTCCCGGGTCGCCACGAAGGTGGCCCGGATGGAGGAGGACCTCGGCTCCGTCAACGCCGTGCTGTCCGACGCCGTGCAGCGCCGGATGCTCGGCGAGCAGGTAGGCGTGGACATCGACAAGGCCGGCAAGGGCAAGACCGGCGGCAGCCTGCCGACCGAGTCCAACCTGCGCGAGCAGGTCCGTCGGCTCCGCACCGACCTGGACAAGACCGTCGAGGAGCTCGGCATCACCCCGCAGGCGGTCAGGCGAGTCGTCGACACCGCGCTGGAACTGGCCCGTCAGCAGCGACTCGAGCGGCACACCGACGACCAGCACCTGATCGACGGCCTCTACCGGGTGCCGCCGCTGACTGGCTCCTGGCAGCGCGCCGGCGCCGGCCTCACCGCCAAGCTGCAGAACGACGACGAGCCGCCCCGCCAGCTGCCGGTCACCTTCGATGCGCAGGTGGCCAAGGAGGATCGCGACGGCATCGTCCTCGCCCACCTCAACCACCCCCTGGTCGCAATGTCGACCCGGCTGCTGCGCGCCGCCGTCTCTAACCCCGACATCGGCCTCCACCGGGTCACCGCGGTCGTCAGTGACGATCCCGCGCTGGAGGACGTGCTGGTCGGGGCGTACTCCCGGTTCGTGCTGGTCGGCGCGGACGGCGTCCGGCTGCACGAAGAGGTCCTCTACGCGGGCGGCTGGGCGCCCGAGCAGGGCCGCTTCCGCCGCCTGGAGAACCTCGGCACCCTCGGCGGCATCCTCGACCGGGCGCTCACCACCGGCACGCCGGCCTCGCAGATCGTGCGGGACCGCCTCGCCGAGCGCTGGCCCCGGATCGCCGACGGTGTGCTCGCCGCGATCGATTGGCGGACCAACACCCGTCGGGAGGCGCTGGAGCGCAAGCTGGCACAGCGGCAGGAAGCCGAGGAGCAGCGCATCAAGCACAACCTCGAGCAGTTCGCCGCCACACTGCGCGGCGCTCTCGCCACGCCCGAGGATGGCCTCGGCGGGCAGGACTCCCTGTTCACGTCCGAGCAGCTCATCGCGATGAGTAAGAGCAAGGAAGAACTCACCCAGTACCGCAAGGACCGCCAATCCTGGGAGGAACGCTTGTCGGCCCTCCAAGCCGAGCGCGACCGTGAACTCGCCGCCGTCGCGGCTCGCTACCACGACCCGAAGCCCCACCGGTTCCCGGTCGCCGTGGTCTTCGTCGTACCGAAGCGGGAGGCCACCCGATGAGCCGCACGTTCCACCGCCCCGCCCCCGACGGTGCCGAGCAGCACCGCAACTGGCTCAGCCTGGTCGACGTCAACGGCCCGTTCCTCAGCCTGCCGGTGCTGCGCCGCACCTGGCCCACCCTCGACACCTTCGACAAGAAGGCCAGGGAGCGGCTGCGCCAGGAGCACACCACCTGGCAGGCCGACGTCGTCGCGGGCCAGCAGGCCTGGATCGGGTACGTGCTGGGCGAGCTGCTCGGCTGGGGCGACACGCTGCACGAGAACGGCCTGGAAGCGCTCGCCTACACCGTCGCCGAGCACGACACCGAGCTGTGCCCGTCGTTCGTCCTCGTCGAACCGGGAGAGGAGGTCAAGCCGGACAGCGTACGGCTGCTCGGCCTGATCTGCCCGCCCGGCCAGCAGCCGACGGCGCGCATCAAGGACTCCACCTGGGCTGCGACCCCGGCCGACCGGCTCGCCCACCTGTGCCGGCACCACAACATCGAGCTCGGCCTCGCCACCGACGGCCGCTGGTGGACCCTGGTCTGGGCGCCCCGCGGCGGCGTCACCACCACCGCCACCTTCGACACCGTCACCTGGCCGGAGGCGGCCGACCGGGAGGTGGTGCGGGCGTTCGTCTCGCTGCTGTCCCGCCGCCGGTTCTTCGGCGTGCGCGACAGCGAGCGGCTGGTGCCGCTGCTTCGCGACAGCCTGGGCAGCCAGGAGGAGATCACCGAGGCCCTCGGCGTCCAGGTCCGCCGGGCCGTCGAGCTGCTTGTCGCCGCGATCGGCCGGATCGACGTACGCGAGCGGGAGCTGGGCGGACGCGGCCTCGCGGACGTAGAAGCGCACGAGGTCTACCGCGGCGCGGTCGCGGTGATGATGCGGATGGTCTTCTTGCTTTTCGCCGAGGAGCGCAAGCTGCTCCCCGCCGACAACGAGCTGTACGCGACGGCGTACTCGGCCGGGCGGCTCTGCGAAGAGCTGGAGCAGCGGGCCACCGAGGGCAGCGAAGAAGACCTGGAGCACAGCTCCGCCGCCTGGCACCGGCTGCTCGCCCTGTTCAACGCCGTCTACCACGGCATCGACCACCCCCGCCTCAAGCTACACGGCCACGACGGCTCGCTTTTCGACCCGAAGCAGTACGCGTGGATGCCGCTCACCATCGACGACCGGACCGTGCTGCACATGCTGCGCGCGGTGCAGTACGTCGAGGTCGGCACCGGCCGGTCGCGGGAACGCCGCACGGTCAGCTTCCGCACCCTCGATGTCGAGCAGATCGGGTACGTCTACGAGGGCCTGCTCTCCTTCGAGGGCTTCCGCGCCGAGGACGTGACGGTCGGGCTGATCGGCAAGGAGGGACTGGAGGAGGAGGTCGCGCTCGCCGACCTGGGGGCGCTGCGCGAGCGGCACCCCGACGTGCCAGCGCTGGCCAAGGCTCTCGCCGAGAACTACAAGGACTCGAAGATCGGGTCGGTGGCGGCGCTGACCAAGAAGCTCGCGCCGCTCGACGGGGTGGAGCGCGAGGAGGCCCGCAAGAAGCTGCTCGCGGTCACCGGCGGCGATTACCGGCTCTCCGAGCGGCTGCTGCCGCTCTTCGGTCTCCTCCGGGAGGACCTGCGCGGTCTGCCCGTGGTGATTCTGCCCGGCGCGCTCTTCGTCACGGAGTCGGCACTCCGCCGCAACACCGGCACCCACTACACGCCGCGCTTCCTTGCGGAGGAGGTCGTTGAGGGCACCCTGGAACCGCTGGTCTACGAGCCAGGTCCGCTGCAGACAGCGGACAAGTCGAAGTGGAAGCCCAAGTCCAGCAACGAGATCCTCGCCCTTAAGGTCGCCGACATCGCGATGGGCTCGGCGGCGTTCCTGGTCGCGGCGGCCCGCTACCTGGCGGGCCATCTGATCGAGGCCTGGTCGCGGGAGGGCAACGAGCGAGCGTTCGCCTTCCAGCAGCGCGGCGTCGACCGGTCAGTGGACGCCGACGACGACCCGTTGGTCATCGAGGCGCGACGCCAGATCATCGAGCACTGCCTGTACGGAGTGGACATCAATCCGATGGCCGTGGAGATGGCGAAGCTGTCGTTGTGGCTGGTCTCGATGGATCCACAGCGCCCCTTCACCTTCCTCGACGACCGGCTGGTCGCTGGCGACTCGCTGCTGGGCATCACGTCACTCGAGCAGTTGGAGTACATGCATCTCGACCCGAAGCAGGGCCGGAAACTGCACGATCAGGGGATATTCGACTGGACAACGGCCGTTCGATCTCTGGTTGGCGAGGTGGCGGATCAGCGTCGCAAGATCGGAGATGTCGCATTAGGCAAGGATCCGATGGCCGCGCTTGCTAGGAAGCGGGAATTGCTGCGCGAGGCAGAATCTAAGTCCAGGCTACTCTGCCTGCTTGCCGACCTCGCGGTCGGCGTCGCGCTCGCTAATGTCAACAAGGGTGAACGAGGAATTGGCGCCGGATCTGTAGAGGCAGCTAAGCTCGTCAACGACATGGTTGGCGGAGACGTCGACGAGGCGACCGCCTGCGAGCAAGCCAGGAAGTGGCTCGCCACGGATCATGTGGCCGGCTCATTTGACCGGCATCCGTTGCACTGGCCACTGATCTTCCCAGAGGTCTTCGACGGCGGGGGGTTCGATGCTGTCATCGGAAACCCACCGTTCTTGGGTGGTCCGAAGCTTCGCCCTTCCCTCGGTTTTGGTTACCGGGAATTCCTAAGTGTATTCGTTGCCAATAATGTGCGTGCTACGAATACCGACCTCGTAGCCTACTTTGCGCTACGAGCCCATGTCCTTCTCAATCGTAGGGGGCAGGTCGGTCTTATTGCAACCAACACGCTCGCCCAAGGCGATACTCGCGAAGTTGGCCTCGATCAAATCGTTGCGCTAGGAGCGACGCTCCGACAGGCTGTAAAAAGCAGGCCATGGCCGTCGAAGTCGGCCGTGCTGGAGTATTGCGCAGTCTGGACTAGTCGTGCATTGCCGTCGGAGGGGATCGTTCGAACAATTGACGGCGAGGTCGTGGAAGGTATTACCTCCTCGCTGGATCGGCAATCACGTGCAAAGGGGAGGCCAAATAGGCTGGCGTCTAGTTCTGGCATCGCGTACCTCGGCGCCGATGTTGGCGGTCCCGGGTTCGTAGTGACGCCCGACGCGGCTCTCTTAATGATTCAAAGTGAGGCGAGGAATGCAGAAGTGCTGTTCCCGTATATGGTGGGGCAGGATCTCAACTCTCGAGTGGATTTTTCCCCTAGCCGATGGGTGATCAACTTCCATGATTGGCCAGAGGATCGAGCAAAGAGTTACAGGCAGCCATATGAACACGCGCTTCGCTTGGTCAAGCCTGATCGCCAGAGGAAGAGCGAGGCCGTACGTCGTGCCCCTTGGTGGCAGTTCTGGCGGCGCCGTCCTGCGTTGATAAACGCCATTTCAGGTCTGGATCACGTTATTGCGCTTACGCTCGTAAGTAAAATTGTCATGCCTGTCATGGTTCCTACCGGTCAAGTCTTTGCGCACAGGCTGGCGATTTTCGCGTCCGATGATTATGCAATTCTTGCTCTTCTGTCGAGTGGGTTGCATTATCATTGGGCGGCTAGCTGGAGTTCTACAATGAAGGCCGATTTGACCTATGCGCCTTCGGATGCTTTCGAGACACTGCCATTGCCGCGGCTTACCCAGGATCTTCGTGATTTGGGTCAGCAACTGAGCCGGTGCCGGCGAGACGTCATGATGAGCCGGCAGGCGGGGCTGACCGCGACCTATAACCTAGTGTTCGATCCGGGCTGCAATGACGCCGACATCATGGGGCTGCGACGGCTTCACCGCGAGATCGATGAGGCCGTGTGCCGCGTATACGGCTGGGACGATTTGGTGAATCAGGGACTCGACCATGGTTTCCACAAGGCCGGTGCCTACACGCGCTATACGGTCGGGCCGGCCATTCAACGCGAGATTCTCGACCGGCTGCTAGAGCTGAACCACCAGCGCTACGCCGAGGAGGAGGCCAAGGGCCTGCACGACAAGAAGTCCGGCCGCAAGGCGAAGACCACCGCGGAAGGGCTGTGGTGATGGTCGACGTACAGGGCGGGCTCTTCCCGCACCCCCGTGGCGAGCAGCAGGCACTGTCCCTGTCCGGCAGGGATGACAGCGAACAGAATGCCCTGATCCCGCCGCTCGACGTACCGCAGACGTTCCCCGAGGCCACGTCCTACCAGGTCCGCGACGAGCTGGAGGAGCTGATCGGGCGGGACCTGCTCGGCCCGTGGGACGGCGACCGCGAGGAGTTCCGTCCCGGCGCTATGGGTCCGCGCGAGCGCTACCTCGTCGGCATGCTCGGCCCGAAGCAGCGTCCGCGTACCGAGCGCCGCGACTCGTCCGAGGTGCCCGACGTGGACGCCGCCGTCCAGGGCGACGGCAGCGAGGCCGAACTGCCCGAGGTGGTCACACCGCAGAACCTCGGCAAGATGTGGGCCTCCTCGATGGGGCTGTCCTTCGCCGTCGCCGGCGACACCGACGTGGTGTCGGTGACCGCAGAGTGGGGCCGCTACGACCTGCGCGAGTCGGAGGACGAGAAGGGCAAGAAGCGCCGAGTCTGGTACCGGGAGCCGGTCTCCTACGCCAAGGAGGTCCGGCTCGACGGCGAGACCTCGCACCGGATCCCGCTCAGCGTCCCCAGTCAGGATGACCCGGGGGTGCACCTCTCCGTCGAGGTCCGGCCGCGCGACGGGCAGCGGGTCGTGCAGCTCGCGCTGATCAACACGCAGCTCGAGCCGGAGAGCAACGCCGACACCGCCTGGCTCTTCCAGTCCGCGCTGACGGTTACTGCACTGGACGGCCATGCGGCCGTCTTCCTCCCCATCGACGATCCGCTCGATGGAGTCAAGGGCGTCGACGACGACCTGGAAGAGGCGCACCTGCGGTTGCTCTATCGGTCGCAGCGCCGCTACGCCTCCGGGCGCAACATCGCCGTGCACCCCTGGGTGCGTGATGGCGAGCGCTGCGCCCACAAGCTCTTTACCACCTGGCTGCCCACCTACAACGTCCCCGCGACGGTCGCCCCGGTCGGTAAGGGCACGCCCTTGGCCGGTGTCGAGCTGTCCATGGACGCCCTGGCCACCGCCGACATCGACCGGCTCCGCACCGGGCTGGCGCCGCTCGCCGACGGGTACGAAGCCTGGCTCGACGACGAGTCCGCGAAGATTCCCGGCCTGCCTGAGGCGCTCCGCGAGGCCGCCCAAACCGCGGTCATGAACGCCGAGAAGGCGGCGAAGCGGATCCGCGCCGGGATCGCGCTGCTCACCGACCCGGAGAAAGAGAAGCACGCCGACGCGCTCGCCGCGTTCCGGTTCGCCAACGAGGCCATGGCGCTGCAGCGCCGCCACAGCGAGGTCGCCCGGCTCCGGGAGGAGCAGGGCCTGACGTACGCGGGGGCCAAGGCCGCCATCGACGCGCGCGGTGCCGCGGCTGCCTCCTGGCGGCCCTTCCAGCTCGCGTTCGTGCTGCTCAACCTGCCGTCGCTGACCGACCCGGCGCACCCCGAGCGGGCCGCCAGCCGGGATGCCACCGTCGACCTGCTCTTCTTCCCGACCGGTGGTGGCAAGACCGAGGCCTACCTGGGCCTGACCGCGTTCACGTTCGCCATCCGCCGGCTTCAGGGCGTGGTCGGCTCCGGGGCGGACGCCCGTAGCGGCGAGGCCGGTGTGGCCGTCCTCATGCGGTACACGCTGCGGCTGCTCACTGCCCAACAGTTCCAGCGGGCCGCCGCGCTGATCTGCGCGGCTGAGGTGCTGCGCCAGCGCGCCGAGGGCACCTGGGGGAAGGAGCCGTTCCGCATCGGCCTCTGGGTCGGCGGTGGCGTCTCGCCGAACTGGTTCGATGAGGCGGCCGAGCAGATCGCGGAGGCGCGCGAGGCCGGTCATGGCAAGTTCACCAACGTCCTGCAGACGCTGAGCTGCCCGTGGTGCGGGTCGAAGCTGCGCGCCGAGCGGGACCTGGAGCCGAAGGAGGACCTGCGCCGCGTCCTCCTGTTCTGCGCCGAGGCCGAGGGCGTCGACGCCTGCCCGTTCTCCCGCACCCGCAGCAGCGAGGGCCTGCCGATCCTCACCGTCGATGAGGAGATCTACCGGTACGCCCCCAGCCTGGTCATCGCCACCGTCGACAAGCTCGCCCAGCTCCCGTGGCGCGGCTTCGCCGGCCTGCTCTTCGGGCGGGTGCGCGAGCGCTGCCCACGGCATGGCTACCGGCACGACGACCTCGACGGGCGCACCAACTGCGGCAACCGGCACAACAAGAAGGGCGGCCTGGAGGCGGTCACCAGCCAGCCGGTGATCCGGCTGCGCCCGCCGGACCTGATCATCCAGGACGAGCTGCACCTCATCTCCGGCGCGCTCGGCACCGTGGTCGGGCTCTTCGAGGCGGCTGTCGACCAGCTCTGCACCTGGCCGCTGCCGGGCGGCGGCGCGGCCGGGCCGAAGATCGTCGCCTCCACGGCCACCACCAAGCGGGCCCGCGAGCAGGTGCTCGGTGTCTTCGGTCGGGACCTGGCGGTGTTCCCGCCGCCGGTCATCGACATCACCGACACGTTCTTCAGCCAGCAGGTGCCGGTCACCGTCGCGAACCCGGGCCGCCGCTATCTCGGCGTCTGCGCCCACGGGGTACGGATGAAGTCCGCCGAGATCCGGGTCGCGGAGATCCTGCTGCTCGCCGGACAGACCCTGTTCGACAGATACGGGAAGCCCGCCGACCCGTACATGACGACCGTCGGCTACTTCAGCGCCACCCGTGAGCTGGCCGGCATGCGCCGCCTGCTCGATGACGACGTGACCACGCGTGTTCGCACGCATGGCCGGCGTAAGGATCTCTCCGATCGGCTCGTCGGGCCGAGCATGCTGAACGTGCAGGAGCTGACGTCCCGGATCTCGTCCGGCGACATCAGCGACGTGCTCAAGCGGCTGGAGATCGGCTTCGACCCGGAGATCGACACGACCGCCCGGCGGAAGGCGATCTTCGAGGACATGCGGGAGGCCATGAAGGCCAAGACCGCATCCAACCCGCGGCTCAACCTGCATCCGGTGACCGACCGCTACTACGGTCGGCAGAGCGAGGGCCAACTCCCGGTTGACGCGGTGCTGGCCACGTCGATGCTCCAGGTCGGTGTGGACGTGTCGCGGTTCGGTCTCATGGTGGTCACCGGGCAGCCGAAGAACACCGCCGAGTACATCCAGGCGTCCTCCCGCGTCGGCCGGGACGCCCGCCGGCCCGGGCTTGTGGTCACCCTCTACAACTGGACCCGGCCCCGGGACCTCGCCCACTACGAGGACTTCGAGTACTACCACGCCACCTTCTACCGGCAGGTGGAGGCGCTGTCCGTCACCCCGTACACCCGGCGGGCGCTGGACCGGCAGACCACCGCGACCCTGGTCGCGGTCGTGCGCAACGCGGAGGAGGCATTCTCCCGCAACACCGACGCGCAGGACGTGCCGCTCGACGGGCCCGAGGTGCAGCGGATCGTCGACCGGTTCCTCCAGCGGGCCGAGGACATCGCCGGCAACCGCGGTCGGGACTACCTCTCGGAGCGCATCAACCGGCTGCGGGATATGTGGAACGACCGGAAGACCGGCTCGACGCGGCTCGGCTATGCCGACGGGACCTTCAAGCAGCAGAAGCTCGCCGGCCTGCTCACCGTTGCCGGCGGCGATCGGTGGACCGATCTGACGGTCGGGCAGTCCATGCGGGAGACCGAGAACGAGATCAACCTGGTGCTGCCGGCTGGCGACAAGATCTTCGACCCGCAGTACGGGGCACCGGAGTGGTCATTCGGGCCGCCGCCGAGTGACGACGTGCGGGATGAGGACCTGCCGGACGGGGACGAGCTGGGCGAGTCAACCCTCGCGGGGAAGGGGAACTGATGGCGGGCAAGCACTTCCGGCGGGTCGGCTCGGTCCGCCCCAGCCACCTGATGTTCACCACCGGTGTGGGCGCGATTGTCGACCTGCCGAACTTCTCCGTGCTCGTGCGCGGCCTCGACGACTGGAACCACAACGCGGTGCCCGACTGGGAGCCGATTGCCGAGCCCCGGCTGCTCGCCGCTGTGCGAAAGCTGCTCAAGGAGAAGTCCATCAAGGAGCTGCGGCCGGCGCCCTGGATCGACGGCGCCGACCAGCAGCCCAACGGCCCTGCCGCCAGGGTCGGAGTGCCGATCACGCCGTTCCCCGGCTGGTTGCGCTGCACGGCTTGCGACGAACTGGCGCCGATCGACGGCGGGGTCTTCGGGTTCGAGAACGACAAGGCCCGCAAGCCGCACGAGGCGCGGTTCTTCCACACCGTGTGCGGGCGGAAGAAGTCCGGCCGGCGGCCCATGGCGGTGGCGGCTCGGTTCGTGCTGGCCTGCACCGCCGGCCACCTCGACGACTTCCCGTACGCGCAGTACGTGCACCAGGGGGGCGGCTGCCCCAACGCCAGCCACCCTAAGCTGCGAATGGATGACCGGGGTGGCAACCTCGGCGCCAACGTCGAGATCCGGTGCGTGCCGTGCGGCGCCCGCCGCAACATGAAGGAGGTGCTCGGCCAGCGCGGTGCGGAGAAGCTGCCCCGCTGTCGCAGCCGCCGGGCGCACCTGGGCGACTTCGAGCCGGGGGAGTGCACCGGCAAGCTGAAGCTGCTGGTGGTCGGCGCGTCCAACCAGTGGTTCGCGCAGACGCTCTCCGCTCTCGCCGTGCCGCGTACCGGCGCCAGCGAGCTGCAGACCAAGGTGGAGCAGCACTGGTCGACCTTCGAGAAGATGGAGAGCGTCGCGTTTCTGCCCTTCGCCCGCTCCGCCGTGCCGGCGCTCAGGGAGTTCGAGCGGTGGACCGACGCGCAGATCTGGGCGGCCATCGAGCGGCACCGCAGCGCCCCGAAGGGCGACGAGGACGAGAAGGGCTACCCGGACCTGCACACGCCGGAGTGGGAGATCTTCTCCGCCGGGGAGTTGCCGCCGACCACCCCTGACTTCACGCTGCGCCGGGACCCGAACGGTGTGCCGGGCGAGCTGAAGGAGATCTACGCCGACGTCATCCAGGCGGAACGGCTACGCGAGGTCCGTGCGCTGGTCGGCTTCACCCGCCTGGACGCTCCTGATCCCATGGACCCGGAACTCGTTTGGCGGGCGCCCCTGTCCAAGGCCACGCCGACCTGGGTGCCGGCCAGCGAGGTACGGGGCGAAGGCATCTTCCTCCGCCT
Organism: Micromonospora terminaliae; assembly: GCF_009671205.1. Taxonomy (NCBI): domain Bacteria; kingdom Bacillati; phylum Actinomycetota; class Actinomycetes; order Micromonosporales; family Micromonosporaceae; genus Micromonospora; species Micromonospora terminaliae. Next base: position 1,957,254 of record NZ_CP045309.1, read on the forward strand.
TCCCGAGGACCTGCTCGCCGACTGGGAGCAGCGGGTCACCGACACCGAAGCCATGGAGACGCACCGGGAGGCGTACGGGCGGTTCCGGGAGAGCCGCTACTCCGGGCGCATCAAGGGTGGCTTCGACCGGATGAAGCACTGGCCGGGGGAGCGGTACTTCGCCCTGCACACCCTGTCGCACCTGCTGATCCGCACCATCGCGCTCGAATGCGGCTACAGCTCGGCCAGCCTGTCCGAACGCATCTACACTGGGACCCCGGACGACCCGCAGCGGGCCGGCATCCTCATCTACACCGCCGTGCCGGACGCGGAGGGGACGCTCGGCGGCCTGGTGTCGCTCGCGGAGCACGACGACCTGGTCCGCCTCACGCGCCGGGCGCTGAACGACGCCATGCACTGCTCGTCGGACCCGCTCTGCGCCGAGCGGCTCCCGCACTATCCGGAGGATTTCCTGCACGGCGCCGCCTGCCATGTCTGCCTGTTCGTCTCGGAGACGACCTGCGAGCGCGGCAACCGGTTCCTGGACCGGCGACTCGTCGTACCGATCGACGAACCGGACCTGGCACTCTTTCCCGAGCTGCCATGAGCGAGCGTCAGCGAGTGAATCGTCGGCACTGCGCGGTGGTGCCTCATGACGGCACGGAGCGAAGCGGAGTGCCGGCATGAGCTGGCACCCGGCGTTCGAGGCGGCGGCCGAGGCCGCAGTGAACCGGCTGGGTCCGGGGCACCTGCACGTGCTGGCCGACCGGCTCGGCGACGGCTGGCCGGAGCAGGCGCTGCGGCACGCCGTCCCGGTACCCGGCTTCGCCGAGGCGGCCGGGGCGGTGCTCGCCGCGCAGCGGACGTCGGGGGTGCCGGGAGTGGAGGCGGCGGCCTACCTGCGCGGGCTGGCCGCCGGCCACGCCCAGCGGTCGGCGGCGGTGCGGATCGAATCGGTGTGGAGCGGGCCGAGCACCCACCCGGTGCCGGTCCGCGCCACCGCCCAGGTGCTGGTCGACCTGGTCGCGCAGGCCCGCAGCGAGCTGCTGTTGATGACGTACTCGGCGACCCGGTACCCGCCTTTGCAAACGGCACTGACGGCGGCCGTCGACCGCGGCGTGGCGGTCACCGTCGTTGTCGAGACGCTGGAGGGCGCCGCCGGGGCGCTCCACGGCGCCGAACCGGCTGCCGCCTTCGCCGACCTGGCCGGTGTGCAGTTGTGGCACTGGCCGGCAGGGCAGCGGATCGAGGACCGGGCCAGGATGCACGCCAAGATCGCCGTCGCCGACCGGCGGGTGCTGCTGGTCTCGAGCGCCAATCTGACCCAGTCCGGCGTGCACCGTAACATCGAGGCCGGCCTGCTGGTCCGCGGCGGGACGGCGCCGCAACGCGCGGCCGAACATATCGCCGAACTGCAGAGCCGCGGAGTGTTGACCCGGCTCGCCACGACGAGTCCGGGGAGGTGACCGGTGCCCGATCGGGACGGCGCGACCGTTGCCAGCAGTGACATCGCCCGGTTGGCGGGTGTCGGTCGCGCGGCGGTCAGTAACTGGCGGCGCCGCTTCGCGGACTTCCCCGAACCCGTCGCGGGCAGCTCGGCGAGCCCCCTGTACGCGTTGCCGGACGTGGAGGACTGGCTCACCCGGCACGGCAAGCCGTACGACGTCACGCCGGCGGACCGGCTGTGGCAGTCGCTGCGCGGCGCCGCCGCCGATCGCGAGTTGGGTGACCGGCTGGGGAACCTCGGCGCGTTCATGGTCGCCCTGAAGCGAGAGCCCGACCGGTGGAAGACCCTCGCGGACCAGCCCGACTCCGTCCTCATCGCGAACCTCGTCGACCTGATCCGTACCGCCGTCCCGGAGTTCGACGCCCTGCTCACGGACGTGCCGGACCAGGACAGTGCCACCATCGTCCGGCTCGCGGCCGAGGCCGTCGAGCGGGACAGCGGTGCCACCGTCTTCGACTTCCTCTGCGAGCGGTACCTGGAGGTCCACTCCCGCCGACACACCGTCACACCCACATGGGTGGCGAACCTCATGATCGCATTGACCGGCGCGGCGGGCGGGCGGCTGCTCGACCCGGCGTGCGGCATCGGCACCCTTCTGCTGGCCGGGCGGGCCGCAGGCGCTACCGAACTGTCCGGGCAGGAAATCAGCATCTCCGCCACCCGAGTTGCCGTCGCCCGGCTGCTCCTGCAAGGCGACCGCTCCAGACTGGTCGTAGGTGACTCCCTAAAAGGCGACGCCTTCGCCGGCGAAGTGTTCGACGCCGTGGTCTGCAACCCGCCGTTCGCGGAGCGCTCCTGGGGCCACGACGAACTCACCAACGACCCCCGCTGGACGTACGGGATGCCGCCGCGAGGCGAGTCGGAGCTGGCCTGGCTGCAGCACTGCCTGGCCCACGTCAGGCCCGGCGGGCATGTGGCGATTCTGATGCCGGCGGCCGCGGCGAGCCGCCGCGCGGGCCGCCGAATCCGGGCAAATCTGCTCCGGGCCGGCGCGCTCCGCGCGGTCATCAGCCTGCCCGGATGGGGGACCACGTCGCCGGGCGGCCCGGATGTGTGGGTGCTACGCCGTCCCGACAGCACCGACCACACGCATGTGCTGCTGCTCGACGCCACCACCGACCGCGACATGGTCGAGGACAGCTGGCGGTCCTTCGTGGCCGACCCGCAGACCGATCCGCAAGGCCCGAGCCGCTCGGTCCGCATCATCGACCTACTCGACGAGGATGTTGATCTCACCCCGGCTCGGCACATCGCGGCCAACTCCGCCAGCTCCGGGGCACGGACATTCCGGCCCACCCGAACCCGGCTGTTCCAGGCAGCCCGAACACTGGCTGACACCCTGCCCGATCTGGTCACCCCGGACACGTCCGACCCGTTGCCCACCACCACCATCGGCGAACTGGCAAAGGCCGGCGCGGTGTCCATCCGTCAGGCACCGATGGGAATGCTCACCGACCGGGGAGACCTGCCCGTCCTCACGGCCAAGGATGTCCGGCTCGGCCGTCCGCCCTCGGGTGCCGCCAGCGTCGGCCCGGGCTCGATCACCCTGCGGCGCGGCGACGTGGTCGCTCTGCCGCCCGGGCGGCACTCGGCGGTCCGCGTGGTCACCGAGGACGGAATGCTGCTCGGACCACAGCTACTGCTCTTCCGGGTCGATCTCGAGCGGATCGACCCCCAGTTTCTCGCCGGGTTCCTCCGCATCGCGCAGACCGCACCCCGCAGCGGGTCCAGCTCCGGGCGTGCCGATCTGCACCGGACACCCCTGCTCCGGCTGCCCCTAGACGCGCAACGCGAGTATGGCGCGGCGTTCCAGCTGTTGTCCGACTTCCAACAGTCGGTGCGGGAGACGGCGGAACTCGCGGAGTCACTTGTGGCACTAGGAATCGCGGGTCTCGCTGACGGCGGCCTACGCCCGGGCGGAGTAGGGAGTGAATAGCATGCCCAGCGCCATGGGGTCAGCGGGAGGGACTGTGTCGGGGCGGACGCTGAGCAGCGGGCGATACGAACTGGAGAAGTTTCCCCTCGCCCGGGGAGGCATGGGCGAGGTCTGGCTCGGGCGGGACACGAAGCTCGACCGGGAGATCGCCGTCAAGTTCATCCGGTTCCCCGACGGCACCCGGGACGACGAGCACATCCGCCGCTTCGTCCGAGAGTCACGCATTACCGCGCGGCTGGAACATCCCGGCGTGCCCGCTGTCTACGACGTCGGGGTCGACGACGATGGTCGCCCCTTCCTGGTGATGCAGCGCATCCGCGGGATCAGCATCGCCGACCTCGTCGCCGAGCAGGGCGCCTTGCCCATCGGCTGGGCGGCAGCGATCGCGGCCCAGGTCTGCGCCGTGCTTGCCGCCGCTCACCGCGCGTCGCTCGTGCACCGGGATCTCAAGCCCAGCAACCTCATGCTCGAACCGGACGGGCGGGTCAAGGTCCTCGACTTCGGGCTCGCCGTGGCGCCAACTCTCGCCGACTTCTCCAAGATCACCCATACGGGGCAGCCCCTGGGCACCCCCGCCTACATGGCTCCGGAACAGGTCGAGGCGAACCTGAGCAGCCCCGCGACCGACCTCTACGCGCTCGGTTGCACGCTGCACGAGATGCTCTCCGGCGGGCACCTCTTCACCGGCTCGACGTCCTACTCGGTGATGAGCAAGCAGGTGAAGGAACAGCCACCGGCCCTGCGGTCGCTCCGCGCCGAGGTGCCACCGGGCCTGGAACGGCTGGTGCTCGACCTGCTGGAGAAGAAGCCCCAGTCCCGACCCGCCAGCGCAGAGATCGTCTACGACCGGCTGCTCCCCTTCGTCACCGACCTCGGCCCGCTACCCGGCGCGCTGGGCTCGCCGTCGGCCGCGAGCCCGGTCCGGATGTACGCCCGCGTCCTCAGCCGGGTCTTCGCCGAGATGACCGGCGCCCCATCCCGGCCGGTTCCCAAGCAGCCAGACGCGTCGGCACCTCCCGTAGAGATTGACTCGCGTCCGGACCGGCTCAACCGGAGTGACCTGGGCCGGGCCCGCAGCGACGCCCACGAACTGGTCCGGCAGGCCCGTTACAGCCAGGCCGCGGAGGTGCTGGCCGAGGTGGCCGGGCCGGCCAGCCGTACGTTCGGCGGCACCGACCGGGACGTGGTGAGCCTCCGCTTCGAGCTGGCCAATGTGTTGTTCGAAGGCGGGGACTACCATCGCGCGGCGCCCGCGTACCGGGACCTCGCTGTTGACCTCGCCACCGCCGAGGATACGCAGACGGACCTGCTACTGCGCTGCCGTCTGCAGGAGGCGACCTGTCACGCGTTGACCGGCCAGACGAGCCAGGCGCTGCGGCAGCTCAACGACCTGCTCCAGGATGAGCGCCAGGCCTACGGCGACGAGGACCCGCGAACCCTCGAACTGCGCCGCCAGATCGGCCTGCTCCAGCTCGGCGCCGGGCAGCGCCAAGCGGCCGAGCAGACCCTGTCGATGCTGCTCGCCGACCTCAAGGGCTTGGGCAACGCCGCGAACCCGAGCACCAGCGAGATCGCCGACCTGCTCACCTCTCTGCGCCGGTCGCGATAACCCGCACGTGCCCCACCACCTGCCTACAAACCAGCCGCCGTCATCTGCGGCACCGAAACAGGAGGCGCCATGGACGAGCCGGCTCGGGCGATCGAACACATCTCTATCCGGGTGCCATGGCACGACGCCGGCTGGAACGGCACCGTCTGCGCCGACCCGCACGGCAACGGCACCTGCGTCCTGTTGAAGAACATCGGCCAGCGCCGGCACGACGACCACGAGCAGCGCCTGGCCGGCAGCGACATCGCCGACCTGCCTCTCGCGGACGCGCCGCCGTGCGTCGCGGAACGGGCCACCTTCATGTCCTCGCGGGTGACCCCGTTCCAACGCCAGCACCCCTTCACGCAGAAGTCGCCGGCGTTCGCCACCTTCCAGCTCACCCCGCAGCCGATACCGGCGTACTCCGCCCAGGCCGTGCCGTTCCGCTGGATGTCCCGGGACGGCGCGAAGAAGATCAACGAACAGCGCAAACTCGGGCTGCGCCCAGAGCTTGAGGAGCAGGTGGACGCGATCACCGGCTGGGACAACTCCACCTGGATGATGCACGGCGACAACCAGCGCACCATCCTCGAAGGCTTCTTCGGCACCGTGCGGCCCGAGTCGAGTCTCGTCTTCTTCTACGCCAAGCACAGCCCGCTGAGCGATGACCCACGCCGGCTCCTGGTCGGCGCTGCGCTGGTCACCGAGGTGACCCCGACCGGGGCGTACCGCAGCAGCGGCGGCGAGCAATTCCCTGCGCAGATGTGGGAAACCAACATCTCGCACTCGCTGCGCCCCGACCAGCAGCGGGGATTCCTCATGCCCTACCAGGCGCTGCTCGCCGCACGGGACGACAAGGGCATCGACATCACCGACGCCCTGGCCTTCGCGCCGGAAGGGGGCTGGGAGGCCTTCTCGTACGTGACCGAGCACGTCAGCCACGACCTGGCCATCGACGCGCTACTCGCCCTGATGGCAGCCGGCCGCACCGCGCAGCGGCTGCTCGGATCCGCGGCGGGACCGCTGGGCTTCGACTGGCTGGAGGGGCAGCTCAACCGGCTCTGGAAGCTGCGGGGGCCTCGCCCTGGGCTGGCCAGCGTCCTGGCGGCCTTCGGGGTTCCGCAGTCGGTGACCTTCGCGCACACGGTTGCCGCCGCAGGCGGTCCCGACGCGGACCCATGGCTGACTCTCGAGCAGGCGATGGCCGACCCCGAGCGGCTCGGGATCGCCGCGAAGACCCACCTGACGTCCACCGTCCGCGCCACCTGGAAGGCGCTCAGGCCGGAGCGGCGGAAGCTGCTTGAGCTGTTGAGCCGCTTCTCGCTGACGCGAGAGCAGGCCGAACGGTTCTTCGTCGTCGAGGAACGCGACCCCGCACTGAGCGACGAGCAGATCATCGCCAACCCGTACCGCCTGTTCGAGGCCGACCGCTACGAACCCGACGCCGTACCCTTCGCCATCATCGACCGGGGCTGCTTCCCGGACGCCGCGGTCGCGTCCGAGCACCCACTACCCACTCCCAGCGCCATGTCGGACGGCCTCGACGCCCGCCGGGTGCGCGCCCTCATCGTCGACGAACTGCAGCGAGCGAAGGTAGCGGGGCACACGCTCCAGCCCCAGGCCGATGTCGTCAGCAGCATCAGGACTCGGACTCTCAGCGTGCCCTGCCCGGTGACGGGCGACGTCCTCGACGCCCACCAGCTCTCCGCCGACACTTTGCCGCCGCAGGGTCCGCTCACCGGCGTGACGCTGCCCAACGGCATGCCGGCATTGCAGCTCACCGAATTGGCCGAGGTCGGCGCCGTCATCCGCAAGGAGGTCGAGCGGCGGCTCAAGGCACCGTCGATCGCCGACCTGCCGGACTTCGTGCGGCGACTCGATGACCTGCTCGGCCCGATCCGCGTCGACCTGTCCGCAGAGGAGCGAGACGCCGAGACGCGGGCACGGGCGGAGAAGGTGGCTGCTCTCAACACCCTGTACTCCTCACGGGTCAGCGTGCTGATCGGCTCCGCCGGAACGGGCAAGACCACCCTGCTTCAGGTGCTGCGGCACACGGAAACTGTCGCAGCGGGCGGCGTCCTCTTGATCGCCCCGACCGGGAAAGCCCGGGTGCAACTGGCGCATCGCGTGGAGGCGGAGGCCGTCACCCTCGCGCAGTTCCTCATCGCAACCAAGCGGTACAACCCGTGGACCGAGCGCTACCTGGTGACTGGGGACGTCCAGACCCGCGCCAAGAACTACAAGACGATCGTGGTCGACGAGGCCTCCATGCTCACCGAGGAGCAACTGGCCGCGCTGTTCGACGCGGTCACCGGTGTGCAACGCCTCGTGCTGGTCGGCGATCCCCGCCAACTCCCGCCGATCGGCGCGGGTCGCCCGTTCGTCGACATCGTGCGACACCTCGCACCCGACGACATCGCCACCCGCAGCCCCCGCTGTGCCCCCGCCTATGCCGAACTCACGATTCCCCGGCGGCAGGTCGGGCAGGAGCGCGACGACCTGGTGCTCGCGAGCTGGTTCGCCGACGGCGAGCTGTCACCAGAGGCCGACCTCGTCTGGGAACGGCTGCGAGCCGGCGAACAGTTGCCGACCCTGCGGGCGGTGCGCTACGACCGGGCCCAGCTTCTCGCCACCCTGCTCACGGTGTTGCGGGAGGAGATCCCGGAGCTGCGGGAGGCCTCCGACGACGAGCTGGCGGCCGCCTTCGGCCGCAGCTACGGCGGCGTCATCTCCGCCAAGGGCAATCTCTATTTCCCCGGCGGTGCGGCGAAGAAGGCCGACGCCTGGCAGATCCTCTCTCCGGTCCGCAGCCGGGGGTGGGGCACCACCGAGATCAACCGGGCGCTCAAGGACGCGTTCGGGACGCGGGCACTGGATCAGGCAACCGGACCCAGGCGCTGGAACGCCAAGCCGATCGGCCCCGAGCGGATCGTGGTCGGCGACAAGGTGATCAACATCCGCAACCACCAGTTCAAGCAGTCCCGGATCTACCCGAAGGACGCTGAGCGCTTCGTCGCCAACGGGGAGCTCGGCGTGGTGGTCGGCCAGACGCGCTCCAAGTGGGTCACCTGGCCGCCGAACAAGACCGAGATCGAGTTCAGCGGGCGCAACGGCGTCAAGTACGACTACTACGACTGGTCCGACGACGGTGACGCCCCCATGCTGGAACTCGCCTGGGCGATCACCATTCACAAGGCCCAGGGAAGCGAGTTCGAGACGACTCTCGTCGTGCTTCCCGAGGCCAGTGCCGGCGTGAGCCGCGAGCTGCTCTACACCGCCCTGACCCGTCAGCGAGGAAAGGTGATCCTGCTGCACGAGGCCGACCTCGACGAGGTCGCCAAGCTGGGCTCCGCCGTCTACTCCGACACCGCCAGCCGGCTGACCAACCTCTTCGTGGCCTCCGAGCCGATCCAGGTGGGCGACGCGGTGATCGACCGCGGCCTTGTGCACCGAACCGCCCGCGGCGAGCTCGTCCGGAGCAAGAGTGAGGTGCTCATTGCCAATCTCCTGGACGAGCTGGGGTTGTCCTACGACTACGAGTCGCCCTTCCCCGGTGAAGACGGCCGGACGGTCCGACCGGATTTCACGATCCTCACCGACCTGGGCGAAACCGTCATCTGGGAGCACCTCGGGATGCTCTCCGACCCTCGCTACGCCTCGAAGTGGGCGCTGAAGAAGGACTGGTACGCCGCCAACGGAATCCGCCCCGATGAGGATGGCGGCGGCAGCCGAGGCAAGCTCGTGACCACCGATGACATCCGTGGGGTTGACTACCCCGCCTGGCGCAGCCTGGCGCACAAGGTCTTCGGCCTCTGATCTCTTCCGCCTCCTAATCCCCTCAAGGAGACCCCCCATGCACGTCTCGGCCCATCTCGATCTTGACCTGCTGGCACTCGAGACCGACAACCAACTGGCTGTCCTCATCGAGTTGACCGCTCCATCTGCTCCGGCTTCCGCTACTGCTCGACCCGCATCCACCCTCCAGGCGGTGCTCGACCGCAGCGGATCGATGACCGGCGACCGCATCGACGGCGCGAAGGCCGCACTCATCGGTCTGATCGACAAGCTCGACCCCAGCGACAACTTCGGCCTGGTCGCGTTCGACGACCGGGTCGAGGTGACGGTCGCGGCCGGACCGCTCACCGACAAGGAGGCGGTGAAACGCGCCATCGCACAGCTCAGCGCACGGGGCAGCACCGACCTGTCCGCCGGTTATCTGCGCGGGCTGCAGGAAGCAGGCCGGGTCGCCGGGGCGACCGGAGCGAACGTGCTGCTCATCTCGGACGGGCATGCCAACGCAGGCGTCACCGACCCCGACAGGCTGGGCGGCATCGCCGCCAAGGCCCACGCCGACAACATCACCACGTCGACGCTCGGCTACGGGCTCGGCTACGACGAGCGGCTCATGTCGGCGATCGCCCGCGGCGGCTCCGGCAACGAACTCTTCGCCGAGGAGCCGGACACCGCCGGCGCGCTCATCGCCGGCGAGGTCGACGGCCTGCTCTCCCAGGCCGCCCAGGCCGCTTCGTTGCTGATCAAGGCCGCCCCGCAGGTACGCGCGGTCCAAGTCGTCAACGACATGCCGGTGACGACGACGGACGACGGACTCCTCGTCGAACTCGGCAGCTTCTACGCCGACGAGACCCGCAAACTGCTGCTGACCTTCGACGTGCCCGCCATCGCCGCACTCGGCCTGGCTCAGGTCGCGACCTGTCACTTCACGTGGGTCGAGCTGCCCAGCCTCGCCCAGCACACGCTCACCGTGCCGCTGCACGTCAACGTCGTCCCCGGCGACCAGGCCGCAGGGCGGATCCCCGATCCGACCGTGCGTACGGAGCTGGTCTATCTCCAGGTGCAGCAGGCGAAACGTCGCGCGTCCGGCCACCTCAGCGCCGGTGCAGCCGGCGCAGCCCTCAGCGAGATCCGTCGGGCGCAGGCTGCCCTGTCCGAGGCCTTGCCCGCCGCCCCGCCTCACCTGCACGACGACCTGGCCGAAGAGGCCGCCGCCCTCGCTTACCTCGCCGATCAGACAGAGAACGGCATGATCGCGAGGGCGGCTAAGTATTCATCCATGGATGCTGCCTACAAGTCGGGCAAGCGCGGCCGAAGCCGGCCGCCGTCGAGTGAGGCGAACTGACCATGGCCTCTGAAGGGCGATGGACCGACAGCGATGTGTGCGTCGTGGTGGAACTGGAGGGTGATGCGCTGCAGGCAGTCGCGCGGATGCTGGGCGAGAGCGACATGCTCCAGCAGTCGCGGGGAGGACCTTGATCCTGCTGCTGCCCGGTAGTCTCGCGTCCCGCGCCATCCCTACAGGGGGAATACCTTGCCTCAGCTTGCCTTGGCCAAGAGCTTCTGGGAGAGCTACGACGTCCTGGAGAAGCCGATCAGAGCCGGCGTGCGCAAGGCGATGGAGAAGTTCCAGCAGCTCACCGTCGCCGGGCTGTATGCCGACAAGGGCCTGCACCTGGAGTCGGTGAACAACGCCAGAGACCCGCGCATGCGGACCATCCGCATCACTGATTTCTGGCGTGGAGTGGTGCTGGCACCCGACGATGGCAGCGACACGTTCCTCCTGCTCAACGTCGTGCCGCACGACGGCGCGTACACCTGGGCGGCGAAGCGGCTCTACACGGTCAACACCGCGACCCGCGCCCTCGAGGTCCGCGACGTCGTCGCCATCGAAGAGATCACCAACACGATGGAGAAGGCGGCGGCGCAGGCCCCGGCGTTCCTGTTCGCACGGCACTCGGACACGGTGCTCCGCGACCTCGGCATCGATGATCAAGTGCTGCGGGCGGTCCGGACGATCACCGACAAACCGCAGCTCGAAGCGTTCGGAGCGTTGCTGCCCGAGGACCAGTTCGAGGTCCTGCAGTACCTCGCCGAGGGCTTCTCGCCCGATGAGGTCTACCGCGACGTCGTGGCCGAGCGCAGGCCGGTCGACGCGACACCGGAGCCGAGCGAGAACCTGGCGGCGGCCATTGCCAACACTAGGACGCGCATCATGCTGGTGACTCGACCCGATGAGCTGGCCGAGATTTTCGAGAAGCCGTTCGCCGCTTGGCGCGTCTTCCTGCACCCGTCACAGCGGCGCATTGCATACCGGGTGTCGTATCGAGGGCCGGCGCAGGTGACGGGCGGACCAGGGACGGGGAAGACGGTGGTGGCCTTGCACCGGGTCAAGCACCTGTTGTCCCGCGCGCCTGACAGCCGGGTGCTGCTCACCACGTATACCAATGCCTTGGCGGCGGCCCTGCGCGAGAACCTGGCACTGCTCCTCGGCGACGAGAGTCAGCTGGCGCGGGTCGAGGTGACCACGGTGAACGCCTTCGCCAATCGGGTGGTACGGACCCTCGCCGGTCGGGCGCCCACCCCCTTGGGGGACGCGGACGAGCGGCAGATCTGGCGGCGGGTGTGCCGACGGCTGACCCTGCCCTGGAGTGAGCAGTTCCTCGCCCAGGAATACCGGCATGTCATCCTCGCCCACGACGTGCACAGCCGTGACGAATACCGCGAGGTCAGCCGGAGGGGCAGAGGCTCGGCGCTGGGCCCGCGGCAGCGTGATCGCGTGTGGGATGCGGTGGAGATGTTCTCGGCCGAGCTCAAGGCGGCCGGCACACGTACCCACCTGCAGGTCTGTGCGCGGGCCGCGCAGCTGCTGCGGGAGGCTGACCTCGGTGTGCACGGCTTCGACCACGTAGTGGTCGACGAGGCACAGGATCTGCATCCCGCGCAGTGGCGCGTGCTCCGCGCCGCCGTGGCACCCGGTTCGGACGATCTTTTCATCACCGGCGACCCGCACCAGCGGATCTACGACTCCCGGGTGTCGCTCAACGCCCTCGGCATCACCATCAGTGGACGAAGCAGCCGGCTGCGGATCAACTACCGCAGCACCGAGGAGATCCTTTCCTGGTCCGCCGGCGTCCTCGTCGGGTCGCGGGTCGAGGACCTCGCCGGCGAGGGCGAGGACAGCCTCATCGGTTACCGATCGCTGCTGCACGGCAAGCGGCCGCATGCCCAGGGGTACGCCACATCCCAGGCCGAGGTCGCGGCGCTTATGAAGCGGGTCGGCGGGTGGCTGGAACAGGGCATCCATGCAAGCGAGATCGCTGTGTGCGCGCGGTTCAACACGATGCTCAGCACCGTGTATGACGAGCTGATCGGGGCCGGGATCCCGGCGGTCCGGGTGCGGGACCAGCCTGGTGCAGACGTCGACGGGGTACGGCTGGCCACCATGCACGCGATGAAGGGCCTGGAGTTCCGCTGTGTCGCCGTGATCGGTGCCACCGAGCGGGCTGTGCCGTTCGCGAAGGAGGTCACACCGCCGGAGGTGGATCCGTTGCAACACGACAGCGACATGCTGAGGGAGCGCTGTCTGCTCTTCGTTGCGAGCACCAGAGCTCGGGAGGCGCTCTACGTCTCATGGAGTGGGCCGCCCAGCCCTTTCCTCGCATATGCGGCTGACTCCCGCTGACCGTCGGGCAACGGTCTTGGCTATCGGCCGCCCGAGGTCGCCAAGGCGCCGGCAGTCGAAGTGTAAGTGGGGAGCGCTTCGCGGCGGGAAACGAGGCGGGGCGTTACCTGGGAAAGGAGCGCCTCCGAGTCGCCGTCCGAGAGTCGTAGGAGTGCTCGACGGAGGTAGACGCTCCACGCCTGCGGCTTCGGAAATGCATCTAACTGGGCGACCATTGGCTGCAACTCCACCCCATCTGGAAACGGCACGAGGCCGTCGATGCCGAGGTCGCAACCCGAGACGAACCTCCGACCCGCGATCTCTATCGGCTCGTCGAAACGGCGAACGCTGGACCTGGCACATGCGAGACCAATGATCCGGCCGCGGTCCCGCCTCGGGTTGCGCCAAGCACCCCTTGTTGCATAGAGGAACAGCCGGTCGCCTTGCCTCAGGGCTGCGACCTCTGCCCGTGGTGTGGATGGAAAGGCCATCCGCTCTTCGCGGAGCACCCACCCGATCGCGTCGCGATCGCCGAGGACAACCAGGTATGACTGGCTCATTCGCCGAGTATCTCGCGCTTGGCCGCCTGGACGAAGTCGATCCACGCTGGTGCGGTGAACGTGAGCAGGGGACCGGTCGGGTCTTTGGAGTCGCGTACCGCGACGATGCCGGGGAGGTTGGTGGCGACCTCGACACACGCCCCGCCGTTGTCGCCGCTGCGGCTGCTCTTGCGCCAGGCGGCGCCGGTCAGGTCAGTCATGTCGCATCTCCCCAATGATCCTCTTGATCATGTCTTTCGATTCTGCCTCACCGAGCGCGAGCGCATCCAGCCCGGTCCAGACGCGCTCGTAGGCGGCAAGCTCGTCGGGCTTGTCGAGGTAGAGCGCGCCGGTCAAGGACTCGCTGTAGACGACCGACGGCTCCGGCGCGGCTCGGCCGCCTTTGGTGGGCGGAAAGTCGAGAATCATGAAGGTACCGGCAACAGCGCCGGGCTGGGGCCCGGCCGCGAGCGGAAGCACTCGGACGGACACGTTCGGCAGCTCGGACAGCCCGAGGAGATGGTCGAGCTGGGCGGTCGTCGCCCCCGGGCCGCCGACTGTGCGGCGAAGTACCGCCTCTGAAAGCACGGACTCCAGCCGTGGGGCCGCTGGCAACCGTCGGGTGAGCAGTGCCTGTCGCTGCAGCCGCACCTGGACCGCGCGCTCTCGTTCCTCGTGGCTCAACGTCCGGCCGAGGCGATAGAGCGCGTGGGCATACTCCTTGGTCTGAAGGATGCCCGGGATGAGCGACTCGTCATAGCCCCGCAGGCGGGACGCGGCGGATTCCAGGCCGACGTACAGCTCGAACCAGCTCGGTACCGCGTCCCCGTACGCGTGCCACCAGCCCTTCGACTTCGTCTCAGCGGCCAGCCCCTTCATGGCCTCGGTCATGTCGGCCGCAACCCCGTACAGCTCGCACATCGCCTTGACGTCGAGCACCCGGACGGCGCCCAGGCCGCACTCGATGCGCCAGATCTTCTGCCGGCTGTATTCCAGGGCCTCAGCGGCGGCGTCGAGGGTCACGCCGGCTTCGGTGCGGTACTGGCGCAGCAGCCGGCCGAGCTGCCGGCGCGGCACGGTCGATCCGATGTCTTCCGCCATCCGAGCACTCCCTGATTCCGCTCTGCAACAAGGCGTGGCGCTGCTCTGCAACCAGTACAGGTTGCAGTAAAGAAAGTCAATACATCTGTCGAGAAATCCGTAGTGGAACGTTGCATTGGAGCCGCTAGGTGTCACAAGCTGACTACCAAGAGCCGTGCTGCCGTACCGCTGATGGAAGCTGCGGTGGCAGGGCCGGGTGGGTCCACTCGTGCGGGGAGGGCGGATGGGCCCACCCATCCAGTCGCGACGACGAGAGAGGTCGACCAGATGAGCCTCCGCAAGCAGAAAACGGGGACCGGTAGCACCTACCGCTCCGGTGCGTACACCAGTCTGCTGCCGTGGCAGGTGCGTGAGCGCCGCTTCAAGCCGGTCGGGTTCCGACGCCGGGGCTTGGATCCCGACGACGTCTACGCCTTCCTCGACCGGGTCGCCGGGGACATGGCCAACGTCTACGCCGCGCTGGCCGCCAGTCGCCGGGACACCGCCGCCCTCAAGGACGCGCTGCGCCGCTGGCAGTCCGACCAGGGCCGCATCGGCGACGCCCGGGGAGACCAGCGGTGACCCAGCGGTACGTCATCCACCTGCCGATCGTCGCCAACGACTTGCCCGCCGCCCAGCGCCTGGCCCGGGTGGTCGGCCGCTGGCTGCTGGTCCTGCCGCAGACCGAGCCAGGGGGGACAACGGTCTCCACCGAGGACGACCAGAATCTACGCCACTGGGTCTTCTGCGATGCGCTGATGCCGGGCGGGCGGCGCTGCCTGCTCCGCGCCGACCACGGCGGCCCCTGCAGCCGTCGGCTGCGACGGTGACCAGGTCGCAACCGCTGGCAGCACGACGGTTGCCACGCGATGGTGGGCCGTTCCCCTACCGCAACCCGCTGTGGGTGAGTCGGTGAGGGCTGGCCAGTCGGTGGCCAGGTCGCCACGGTGGTAAGGGATAACGAAGGATCGTCAGTTCCCGACCACCGACCGGTGGCCGCTGCGCACATGCCGCGGTCAGATTCTCGTCCAGTGCAGGTTTACCTGCCGAGCCGATCGAGGCCGCCTCGCCACCCCGTCTACAGTCTCAGCCGTGGAACGAGCTGAGGTCGTCGTCCGGCAGCCGAACCGGAATAGCGAGTCTGCCCGGGTCGGTGCAGTGCTGTCCGCCGAGGGGACCAGGTGCCTCGTGCGCTGGGAGGACAACGGCGAGGAGGAGCTGATCGTCGCGGCCGGATCCATCAAGCGCGCTCAGCGTGACTCGCTACGCCATCAGGCACTCATCGATCCGGCTCCAATCGTGGGCTGGTTCGCCGACGACCCAATGGCCACCATCGTGCGGCTGCTGCGTGAACACCGCTCAAAGATGACCGGTCTCCGCATCAGGCAGGAGCTCGAGCAACTCGGTCTCGACCCCGCCGCGGTCAGGAAGGCGTGGGCCAGCGCAAGCAAGACACTCGGGAACAACCCGCAGGTCGAGGTGACGGGAAAGAAGGGAGCGCCTCTCTTCCGATGGATCGGTGCTCGAGACTCCTCAGCCGAGGCCGCCGCGCCGTCGGCGCCCGGGGCGGAGACACTGCCGGAGTCCAGCCCTGGCCCGAATCGTCGCCACACAACAGCATCTGCCGCAGCGCAGACCACGGAGACAGTCCGTGCGGACGGCGGGGTGCAGCCGGAACCTACTGCTCCAGCACCAGAACAACGCGTCAGCCAGGAATCGGCGCCAGCGGCCACCGAACGAGCACCACATGTGGCCGCCGGAACGAAGGCGGAGCCGGGCGCTTCATCCACGCAGCCAACCCTCGCCGAGCGGATCGCCGCGGTCGTCGGCGAGGAACACCCTGCCGAACTGCGGGACTACCTGTCGCGGCCGTTGGCAATCGGCGCGCGCTTCGGTCAGGTCGACGGCCAGCGGATCGATGACTTCCTCGGTTCCCTCGCCGAGCACGACCGTGAGGTGGCGTTGAGTCTGTTACTCGCGCTGCCGCGCCAGTCCGCAGCAGTCGGCGGCGGTCGCCAGCGGAAGTTGGTGGACGGAGGGGTCGTCGAACCGGTCCTCGCCGCTGCCGCTGCGGAACTCCGTGGGTACGCGGCCGCGGAACCTGCGGTTCTAACAGCCGCGGCGTGGCTGCTCCGTCGCGCGTCGGGGGTTGAGGACCTGCCGGGGTCAGCCGCCGCATCCCTGATCTCCCTCATGGTCAAGGTCGCCTCGGCCCGGCGCGAGCAGGATGTCACCGTTCTCGACGCGGCCGTTGGCACGCTCAGTCGCCTCCTGCCCGCCCTGTCGCGCGACGAGCGTACGGGTCTGGACCTCACCGGACTCGCGCAGGCAGTGGCACACCTGCCGCTGAGCCGTGACGGCGGCCGTGCCGCCCTGCTCGCCGCGATCGGGAAGTTCCGGAGCAAGGCCCTGCTGGCGCCGGACTGGTGGGAGAGCGTGACCCTTGACGCTCTGGCCGAATGCGCGACAGGCCCCTTGGGTGGCGTCACCTCCCGTCCCGAGATCGTCGAGCAGTACGTCCGCCCGCTCGTGGCCCGAGAGCTGTCCCGGGTCACGTCCCGGACTAGGCTCGGGTTCCTGCTCGGCTTGCCGGGCGAGTTCGTGTCGAACCTGCCGGCGGACGCGCTGGCCGCCGCCTTCCGGCGGGTGGCCGGTGACGACGAGGTCGTGGCCGCGTTGGTCGGCGCCCTGGCTCAGGAACGGCGGATCGACGCCTTGCGTCAGGACGTGGAGCGGGCACGCACGGAGGCGGCGGCCGCCGGCGAGCGTGTCGAGGAGGCGGAACGGCGGGCCGCCGTCCTCGCCGACCGGTGTGACCGGCTGGAGGAGAGCCTGCGGGCGGAGCACCGCCAGGCCTCGTCACTGCGCTCGGCTCAGGACCGACAGATCCAGATCGACGTCATCCGGTCACTGGCCGACCTGGCCGCCGAGGTGGAGGAGCTCGCCGCCGAACAGACCACCCCGGACGTGCTGGTCGAACGGGTGCGGGCGCTGGCGTACGCGCAAGCCCTCGAACCCGTCGGCCAGGCCGGCCAGAAACTGCCCTTTGATCCGACTGCCCATGAGCCCATCGTCGGTGCCCCGAGCAACCATGACGCGGTTACCGTCATCCGACCTGGATATCGCTGGCGCCCGTCCGGTGAGGACATCCTCATCGAGAAGGCGTTGGTGACGACGACCTAGGGGAGCGCACATGGGGGGAACCCACGGCCACGCCGTCGGGGTCGACTTCGGCACGTCCACGTCACTGGTGGCCACACGGGCGGGCCGGCGGCCGGTGGAAATTGCGCCGCTGGGCCGTACCACGCGATCGTTTCCGTCGGTGGCGGGCTACCGGGGCGAGACGCTGCTGATCGGCGAGGACGCTGACGCGCTGCCCAGCGACCAGGTGATTCGGTCGGTCAAGCGTGCCATCACCGAAAACGCGGAAACCGTCGCGCTGCCCGGTCCAGACGGGCCACGGGCCGTACCGGCGGACGAGGTGATCATCGCGGTGATGGCCGAGATCGGCGAGCGGGCCGCGCGCGCCGGTGAACCGTTGACTTCCGACCGGGAGTTCCGGCTGGGCTGCCCGGCGATGTGGGACGGACCGCAGCGGCAACGCCTGCTCGGCCTGGCCGCCAAGGCGGGCCTGCCGGTCGAGGATTCGGCCCTCGTCGACGAGCCCATCGCCGCCGGCATCGCCTGGGTCACCCACCGGTTCCTGGCCTACGGGGAGCGTCCCGAGGGGCGGCTGCTCGTCTTCGACATGGGTGGCGGCACCCTGGACATCGCCGTCCTCGACATCGTCGGCGGCGCCCACCCGGAGGTGTCGGTGCTCACCGCGCTGGGCACCGCGTACGCCGGTGACATGCTCGACCACGCGATCGCTCGGGACCTCTTCGAGGACCTTGGCGGGCGCGACTTTGACTTCGAGGCCGTCTCACACCCGGAGTTGCTGCGGGCGCTCGTGCTCCGCGCGGCCCGTGACGCCAAGGTGAACCTGTCCCGGCTTCCGGAGCACCGGGTTGTGCTGCCGTCGCGAGGGATCGGGCGAGTACCCGTTCTCACCTATACCCGGGAGCAGTTGGAGGATGCGTTCCGGCCGCAGATGGACGCCGCAGAGCAGCTGGTCTGGGCGGCGTTGCGCGCCGCCCGACTGACCGAGCGTGGCAATCGGTCGCCGTCCGAGCTGCGCGCGCTAGGCCCGGCGCAGCTGAGCCGCGACATCGACTACGTGCTGCTCGCCGGCGGGATGAGCCGTATCCCGTATGTGGAGCGACGCATCGGCGCCCTTTTCCCGAACGCGCAGGTGTTCGACAACGCCGGCGTGGAGCCCGACGAGGCGATCGTGGCCGGTCTCGCCGACACCGCGGGCTACGAGCGGCTCAACCTGCACCGTCCCGGCTTCGACTTCGTCGTTGAGTGGGAGGAGAATGGGCAGCTCCGACAGGAAACCCTCTATGCCGCGTACACCCCGTTCTACGAGCCCTGGCAGGTGTTGAGCGGGCAGTCCGACCTCGGCTACGCACGCCACGGCCGCGACTTCCCAGGCCCACAGCAGGGCACCGGCCGACTGCGGGTACGCGCAACGACCGGTGAACCGCTCGGGCTGACGTTCGACGGCCAGACCATGGACGGCGTGAGCCTGACATTCGGCCGTGACATGGGGTTCAAGCTCTACTGCGACGGCCGCATCCTGATCCGCCATGGCTCGGGCAAGCGGGTACACATGCGGGTTGACCGCTGGCCGGTCATTCGTGGCCGGGACCACGCGCAGCTGGTGCTGCGCAGCGCCGAGGAGGCGATCCCGACGCCGCCTACCCCCTGGTACATGGAGAAGGAGTGGGCTCCGCCGATTCGATGAGGGCGACCGCGACAGCGCTCAACGAGATGTCGAGCTCCTTGCGGGCGGCCAGCTCATGCCGGATGTCCGTGCGACGAGCCTGCAGGTTGCGCAGCCGCCCCTCGTTCATCCGGACGACGCTCGGCCCCCGGCCGTCGAAGCGTAGCTGCTGGAGGACGCTGCGAGTCTTTTGGATCTGAAGATCCAGCGAGCCCTCACGGGCCCGGATCCGCCCCTCCACCAAGGCGGTGTTCTCCTGTTGCCGGAGGCGCTCGGTTTCCCGGTGCCGTACCGCGAGGTGTTCCTGAGCCTGCCGCCACACCTCATGTACGTCAGCCGGCGGAATGAGCCGGCCGTCCGTGAGCCGACCTTCCGCCAGGGCGGTGAGGATGGCATCCCCGACATCGGGGTTCGGTTCGCGCGTGTCGAGGTCGATCGCCGTCGCCCAGAGTTCGAGCAGCTTTCGCAGACCGCTCGTCTCCGCGAGGTCGATGGTCACCAGGTACCGCTTCCCTGGCGGTAGCCCCGGAACCGCGACGGAGCCGTACCGTCGTAGGTCCAACGTCTCGTCATCGAGCACTTCCAGGGCGAGCTTCACGAGTGGATGCCTGCTCGACAGCAGCTCGGCGTCGTACTTACTCGCCGTCTCCGGCTGGAACGTGCACTCCAGCGGCGTCCCGTTCTGCAAAAGCGCGGCGAGCTTCGACCGGGTGAGCCGGCTGCCGCCTTCACCTACCCGGCTGGACCGCAGCCGCTCCGCCAGATCGCGTGACCCAATCACCTTAAAGATGCCGTTCTTGTCGGCCTTGCGCCGCTTACCGCCAAGCCGCTGGAAGAGCTTGTCGAGCAACCGCTGGATTTCTGCGGCGCCGATGAAGCGGCCGTTTCCGGGTCCGGACTCTGTGAACCCCTCAATCAGCAGGCCGTCGAGGCCCGACAACTGGGCCTGCGAGGCCCGCAGCTCCTCAATCTCGTGGGACCGCTGCTGCATCGCCACCGCGACCCGTTCGACCTCCCGCCGTCGGGCGGCCGCGTCGAGCCTCGGGTCGAGCAGCTGTTTGGTGATGTCACCGAGCTGGTCACGCAGGATCGGTTCCAACTCGCCGATGGAGCTCTCGAACACCCCGATGCGGTGGTAGAGCCGCTGGAAGATGTCGGTCTCGATCGTCCCGGGCACGTGCATGTTGTAGATGAAGATCTTCTCGTGCTCCTGGCCGAACCGGTCGAGGCGGCCGATGCGCTGCTCCACCCGCATCGGGTTCCACGGCAGGTCGTAGTTGACCAGGACATTGCAGAACTCGAAGTCCAGGCCCTCGGAGCCGACCTCGCTCAACAGCAGGATTTCAAACTGTCCGGCGCGGAACTCTCGCATGATCGCTTCTCGCTCCGGCATCGGCACTCCGCCGTGCATCACCCGCACTTTGAAGTGCTCCTGCAGGCGCCCCGCCAGGTAACCAAGCGTGCGACGGAAGAACGAGAAGATCATCACCTGCCGGAGGCCAGCGGCGCGGACCTTGAGCAACTCGGCGAGGAGCTGGTCGTACTTGCTGTCGACGCGCAGCCGTACCGCGAGCGCTGGGACGTCCAGCAGGCCCGCCACGTCAGCCGCGATCTCCTCCTCTGGGTCGTCGATCTCCTGCCAGAACTGCTCCGGGTTGCGCTCCCGGACCAACTGCTGTGAGGCAGGGATGCAACTTGCGGCCTGCCGCAGCGGCATCTGCATCGCAAAGCCTGGGGGAGTGTTCATCTCCAACGCTCGACTCATGTACCAGGCGTAAACCGCGTCGTAGTACGCCTGCTCCTGCTCGGTCCACACCACGTTGATGTTGCGAGCCTCGCGTATCGCCTTCCGGTCCGGAACCTCCGCCTTCCGGGTACGGGTGAGGACGCCTCCGAGCACGTTCAGGTCGGCAAGGAGCCGGCGTGACCGGGCCACCTCGTCGTAGTCGAGCGGTCGGTCAACATCAAACAGCGAACGGAGCAGCTCGTAGTCAGGTCGATCGGTGATCGTCCTGCCGAACTGAAGGGTGTCCAGCTCCGACAGGCTGCGCACCAGCTCGCGCGGTGTCTTGCGTCCCTCGTGGAGAAGTGACCGAGCCACCTCGTTCAAGACCTGGTTCGGCCTCAGCTGGGCCGCGAAGACGGCCCGGTCGCCGAAGTGGCCCTCGTCGAGGAGGTTCATCAGGTTGAACAGGTCGTCATTGCCCAGGTTGAGTGGCGTCGCGGACAGGAAGACCAGGTAGTCGGACCAGTCGGCGAGAAGTCGTCCCAGAGCGTGCGACTTGCTCTCCCGGTTCCGCAGGTAGTGGGCCTCGTCGACGATGACGAGGTCCAACCGCGGGTGAAGATCGTTGAGCTGCTCCAGGACGCCATCGGCGCCGCGCAGTGCCTCGAGCGAGACGACGCCGTGAAGGGTCGGCTCGTCTCCGTCCCGCAGCCGCTCGGCGAAGTCAGCGAGATCCCGGGGTCGGAGGATCTCGAGCTGGCGATCGAATCGCCGACCCATCTCCGCCTTCCACTTGAGGGTCAGCACCGCGGGGGCGACGACAAGGACCCGGTCGAGCCGGGACCGCTGCTCCAACTCGCTCCAGATGAGCCCAGCCTCAATCGTCTTGCCGAGACCCACCTCGTCGGCGATGAGCAGCCGCCCCGATGAGCCGGTGAGCACCTTCAGCACCGGCTTGAACTGATACGCCCTGAACACCGTTTTGCTGGAGGCAAACGAGTACAGCGTGTCGGTCAATGGGTGACGCAGCTTGGTCCAGGTCAGGGTGAGGGACAGCTCCTCGGCGCCGACCGGCGGCTGTGACAACCAGAAGGCGGGATCTCGCGGGTCGCCGACGACCAGTACGAGCGAGTCTTCGTTGTAGCGCTTGATCTCCCCGTACAGGTCGACCTGGTACTGGTAGGTGCCGGCCAACGGCAGCGCCTCCTTGACACGGCCGATACCGCCGGCGCCACTCCTGGTGCGAACCATATCGCCACGTCGAAACTTCGCCTGCCCAGCGAACGCCTCGGCCCCCGGCCACAGGGCTTCGTACACGATGCCGGCGTGCACCAGGTGCCCGTCCTCCGTGTATCGCGAGCGCGCCCTTCCCGGTCGCGCCGGCTCCCCGCCGGACGTGACGATGGCCGCGTGCCACGAACCGGCGCGCTTGAAGGCGTATGTGCCTTGGTGGAGCAGCCGGACCAGCGAGTTCGCCGGCGCTTCGCGCACTTCGCCGGCGAGCGTGCTCACCACATCCCGATCGCTCTCGGCTACCTCACCGACGACGAGGCACGTCGCCGCCTCGAGTTGCTCCAACCAGTCGAAGCCGTGCTGTGGCGGCTCGTACCGAAGGTCGTCTTCGACCACGCCCTGGCCCCCGTCCTGCCCGCGTACGTTGAGCCTCGATCTTGGTAGAGGAAGAGTTGCTGTTGCAGGGCCGCTCGTCCAGAAGCCGTTCCGCCATTCGTGTCGGCCGCCGCCCCGGGGGAGACGCCGGAGGAGGCGCTTGAAGGCAACGAGGCAAGGCGTGTGCGGTCAGTCCTCGTCCAGAATCGGGAAGCCTTCGCCCGTCGCACCCGGCCTCCGCTCTGCCTGTTGCTGAATCCACGCGCTCGTACCGGTGACCTCCAGCCGCTAAACCCCGAGGCAGAACCTGCACTTGCCGAACCTCTCGGCCCATGCGGAACTCACGGGGAACTAGGAGGAAACCAGCTGACTCGATCCGTCCGCACGGCAGATTCCTGCCCGTTCATCATGATCGAGGATGTGAGGTACTGAACACGACCTCCGGCTCCAGTCGCGTCGTCCCGGCGCCGTGGCAGTGTCTCCGCCCGTGACCATCACGACGGCGGGTGCGCGATTCCTCGCAGCGTTCAACGACATCGAGAATCACATCCGAGCGAGCCTGCGCGCGGACGTCAGCGTCGGGTTCGCGCAGTTGGCCCGGGAGTACGCCGATAAGAAGCGGCCGCCGAATCACCACAAGAGTGCCCTGGTGGCGTTCGCTTCGTTGCGGAACGCGATCAGCCACGGTACCTACTACGGCGGCCGGCCGATCGCTGAGCCGGTAGAGGCCGTCGTGCTGGAGATCGAGCGGCTCCGACAGCAGATCCTCGAGCCACCGCTGGCACTGACCGTCCTCGGTTCCGGCAAGGTCTGCGTGGTGCAGCCGGACGATCCGATCAGTGTTGCACTGGACCATGTCCGCACCTTCGGGTACTCGCAACTGCCGGTGTATGACGGCGACGGCTATCGCGGCGTCCTGACCACCAACGCCATCGCTCGGTGGCTCGCGGACCAGTTGACCAGGAACACCGGGATCGCGGAGGAAGAGCCGGTCTCGCAGGTGCTCGCGTTCGCCGAGCCGGGGGATGACGCCCTCCTAGTTCCCAGGACGATCACGGTGGTGGATGCCATCGACAAGCTCAGCCGAGGCAGGCAGGCCGGGCAGTTGAGCGCGGCGCTCATCATCACTCAGAACGGGAGCAGGAAGGAGAAGCCGCTGCGTCTGGTCGCTCCGTACGACCTTCCGGTACTGACCGCGGCCCTCGCCATCACCTGATTCTTCTGGTTCCCCGCGGGGATGCGCCGCCGCTGGCCCCGCCTCATCGGCCGGAGCCAGCGGTGCGAGCGGCGAGAGCCGGAAGTCAGCCGGCGAGCGGGCTGAAGCTGCGGCCGTCGAGCACGTTGATGAGCTCGTCGTCGCGGGTGACCTCATAGCCGCGCTCGCGCAGCTCCGCCACCAGCTCGCTCTCGTGGTCGATCGGGATCTCGAGGAAATCACCGTTGTGCGCGGTGAACTGGCGCTTGCCGAACCGGTCCTGGAGATCCTCGGGGAGCAGCTCTAACGCGCGCTCGGTGACCATCCGGGGCCAGTCGCCCTCCATGACCGTGCCCAGCTCGTTGATGTCGAAGGGCTTGCCGTCGGCGTAGTCGTCGTCCTCCGGCTCGTAGCACTCGGGGCCGGCAGGGTTCCACAGGTGGGTCATCTGGACCTGGCGGGCTTCGCCCCACGTGCGGGCGGCGGCCAGCGCCTTGATCTCCTCGGCCTCCTCGGTGGCGGTGTTCGCGTCGGCAAAGGCCAGGCAGTCGTGCAGCTGCGCGTGGCCGTAGACCAGGCGCCGGGGGTTCGGGTGGTGCGTCTTCATGGCGCACATCCTGCCGAATGGGTACGACATTCAAGATCAGGTGTTGATGCGGCGATCGAAAGCGGGATCGGCCATGGTGCACGGCCGGTTGGACCAACAGATGATCACGAAGGGTGACGCTGACCTGCGATCCGGGCAAACGATCCTGTCCGGACGGACCAGCCACCGGCGGCGGCACCATGCCTCTAGCGGTGTAGCTGGGAACACCCCGGAGCCGAGGTGGCCTGTCATAACGGGTCGGCGGCATATGCCGAGGCGATCCGCGACGGCGCGGCGCACGGCAGCGCGTGCGAGCGGGACGTTCAGTCAAATCGGTCAAGTAGCCGATGTACTTCCTCGTAGCGCGGAAGCATGACAATCGGCTGGCCCAGTCTGTCAGCGTTAGAGCCGAAGAAGACTGGAGCTACGAAGTGCTGAGACCTGCGTTGGAGCGCGCGTACCAGCGGTAACATCAGCGGGCCGTAATTGCTCGGCCAGAGGCAGCCGACGTGTCCAACCCAGGTGACTAGCCCGACCAGGTTGTCCAGCTTGTAGATTGGATCCGGAGGCGCTGGGTAGAGTGCTGCCGCGTACCACGGGTCCCTGTCCGGATCAAACCCATGCGGCGACGTGGAGCATAGGCGATGGATCCTCCTCTCATTGTGATGCGATCCGTAAATCCATCTCGCCTTTGCGTCCCACCCGTCGATCGTCACGAACTCTTTCATGCTCGTGGTGGTTGCTATGGCGCGCTTCGCGCGCTTCCAGGATATGTTGGGAGGGTCCACCTTCTCAAAGGGTACCCACGCTGGCTCAACAAACCTGTAGTCCAAGCTTCACTTCCAGTAGTCGTTGTTGAATGCGGCGGATAACGTAGTTAAACGGCCCCTGCTCCCGCCGCCTCCGCCGCTGACCAGCCGTACGGCCACCACGCCCTACCAACGTGACGCCAGGCGCTCGCCCCTGGCGTAGCCAGGATGATGAGCCGAGCCACTTCTCGTCACGGCTGGCTTCGTTCCGGCGCGGGTCGCAGATCCAGAACGTCGGGAACGCCCACTGCCTCGCTCTCCCGTCGCCGCAGCAGGTTCAGCAGGTCCTCTTGCCGCGGCTGACCGAACGCCAGCCGGTATCGCACCAGGTCCGCCTTGAGCCGGTCGAGCTTCGCCTGGTCGCGGCTGAGCGGGTACGGCAGGACGTGCCGCTCGATCTTCGCCGGCCCCGGGAACACCCAGTACGGTGCGAAGTCTCCCAACGCTCCGGAGCGCGCGCGGGCCGCGTCGTAGAGGGCCTTCCACACGTCCGAGTCGGGGGAGCGCAGGGCGTCGGCGCGGTGCGCGGCGGCCAGGTTGCGGCGGACGGCGTGGCCGCCGAATCGGTGCACCCGCCCTTCACGCTGCTCGAAGTCGACGGGGTTGGCGGGGGTGTTCCAGTGCACGACCGCCGAGCACCACTGGTGGAAGTCGATGCCCTCTTGGCCGGCGCTGGTGGTGGCGACAACGAATGGCCAGAACGGGCTGTTGAAGGCACGCCGTACGGCGACCTTGCGGTCGACCTGGGACTGTTCCTCACCGCGGCCGCCGTAGCGTAGCGCGAACCGGCCGGGCAGCCTGATCGGCTGCCGGGGGTGGTGCGGGTCGAAGGCGACGTACGTTGACGGGCGGCTGGCGATCGCCTGCCGCGCCTCGTCGGCGAGTTTCCACAGCTCCTCGTCGTTGAGCGGAGTGTCGGAGGCCGTGCTGCGCAGCGTGTGCAGGTGCTCGTCGAGGACGGCCTGCAGACCGCCGGCCGCGCAGTACCGCAGAACCGCCTGCCAGTAGACCTGGCCCATCTCTAGGTTTTCCAGCAGTTGCGCGGATTCGGGCCGGTTGAACAGGGAGCGCAGCCCGTTGGCCAGCAGCGCGGCCGCGCGCCAATGTCCGCCGGGTGTGACGGCGCTGCCGGGGTGGATCAGCCGCGACAGTGCCCGCCAGGCGATGTTGCCGGGGCCGTGCAGGCCGATCGCCGTGACAGTGTCGAGCAGCCCGTCCGGCTGGCCCACTGCCGGGTGGCCGGCCTGGCCGGCCAGCTCGCGGGCGCGGGCCACGTGCCGGTCCAGACCCGTGGCCGGCCCCTCCTCGTCGGCGGACGCTCCCCCCATGGCCGCGGCGGCATCCTCAATGCCGGGATCCCCGCCCGGCCATCGGAAGACCAGCTCCCACGGCTCCGCCGAACCGCCCTCGGTCGTCGCCGGCCACGCGGCCACGTGCGCGTGTAGCCGCTCCCGGACCTCCCGCTCGATGACGGCGAGCGTCGGGGTCTCGTCCGGCCGTTTCCGGGCTGCGTCGAGCGGGTCGCACAGGGCTGCCAGGGCGGGATGTGGCCAGAACAGGGCGAGCGCGCTCATCGCGGCTGGACGATCGTGCTCCATGCGGTAGTCGAGGTGGCGGTGTCCTTCGCCGGCGCGGCCCAGCCGGCGCTCGGCTTCGTAGCTGAGCAGTCCTGCCACGGCGGTGGGGGTGGCGTTCCAGGAGGAGAACAGTAGCCGCTTGGTGATGCCCTCCCGGGCCGCCGTCGCGAACGGCTCACCGAGCGCGTGATACGGCAGCGACGGCGGTAGCCACAGCAGCTGCCACCAGCCGCGGTCGACGGTGTCCGTGGCGAGCTGCCGCAGCCGACTGTTGCCCAGATCGACCGGTTCTCGGCGGCTGATCGCGTCGGCGTCCAGCAGCTGCGCGGAGGCCAGCAGCGCGGGCACCTCCGGGTGCGGATGCCCGTCGAGCGCCGCGCGGACCTTGTCGCCCAGCTGGTAGCCGTCGAGGAAGTTCAGGAAGTACGGGGCGGACTTCCAGTACTCGACAGTCATCGGGGCGCCTACCGCCTCGGCGATCTTGCGCATCGCGACGTAGCTGCGCACGTCCCGGACGTCGAGATCGTCGGCAAGGCTCAGCTGCTCGCGCAGCATCCCGTCCTGACCCAGCATGGGCCGTTCGGTGCGGCACATGACCCGCAGCAGCAGGCCGCGCAGCCAGTCACGCAGGTCGCCGCAGGGCTCGCCGCGCACCAGCGCGTCCCGGTACGACTCGAACGCCTTGGTCACGTCAGCGTGCCACGGCTCGTCGTCGCTGAGGAATCGCAGCACCTGCCGGAAGTCGGCGTAGTGGTCCTCGCCGGCGGCGGCCTCCTCGGCGAAGGTGAACGGCTTGTACGGGGTGGCCGACAGCAGCAGCACCCGGGCGGACCGGTAGTCGAACAAATGTCGGGCGAGCTCGGCTCCCTCGCCGCCGTTCGGGTCGAGCAGTTCCCGGAACCGCTGGAACTCGTCGAGAATGATCAAGTCGGGTTCGAGAACCTCGACGCCGGCTGTGGCCAGCGCCGTACGCAGGTCGCCGGTGAGCTTGCGGGCGGTCTCCCTCAGCGCGTCGGGCAGGACAGCCCGTCGGCCGATCCCGTCGAGCAGCGCGTCGAACTCGCCGAGCAGGCCCCGCCGCCGGGCCTGGCGCAGAAACTCGCCGCTGATCGTGGGATCGAGTTTCCGATTCAGGGACACCCACAGTCGGTTGCACTGGTCCTCGAACCGTTCCGGGGTGGAGACGCCCGCCTGCAACGCCCGCAGCGCCGCCCGGGTTCGCCAGCCGTCCCACGAGCTCGCTTGCTCGAGGATCAGAAACAGCAGCGCCCGTTCTTCCGCCGTGCCGGTCCGCCAGCCCTGGTCGAAGGAGGTGCCGGGGGTGAACGCGACCAGGTTGATCGGCTTGCCGGCGCTGGCGGTCGCGGCGTTGAGCTGGTCCGCGTGCTTGGCGAGCAGGGTAAGCCGGCTGGACAGAGTGACCGTCTCGTCCGGGGTGACCCGGAGCCGCTCGATGTTCTGCCGCGCGACGTCCTGGTTGGAGCAGACGTATATGACGTCGACCCGCTCCACGCTGTCGTCGTCCTGCAGCCGCTGCAAGGCCTGCGCGATGACGCCTCGCGCGACGACACTCTTACCGAGCCCGGTCTCGTCGGCGACCAGGAACCGACGGGTCGGGTCGGCGCCGAAGTACCGATCGATGACATGGGCGACGGTGGCGCGCTGGAAGTCCTTCAATCCGGCCATGACCGGGCCGGCGTCGTACCGTTTCACGAGCGCACCGCCTCCGTGATCATGTCCCGCGCCGTGCTGATGACTCGCCACAGTTCGACGAAGCCCGGGGGCAGTAGACGCTCGCCGTTACCGCTGGCTTCGATGCGGGTGACCAGCCGGGCCAGGTCGTCGAGCTGCTCGGGCCGGTCGACGAGAGCGTTGAGCAGCAGCTCGAGGATTCCGGTTGCGCCAGAGCGCCAGGCGCCGATTTCACCGGCCTCGCCGCCGACGGTGGCGATAGCCTCGGTCCCGAGGCCGAGCATGAGCAGCAGGAACTGTAGGAACTTCTCCGGCGTGTCGATCTGCGCGGCGATGACATGGTCGAGCCGGTGTTCGGGATCGCCGACCAGAGCCGCGAGGACCACCGTCTGTTCCCGACCGGTGCTGTCCTCGACGCTGATTGCGACGAACGGGGTGACGTCGACCAGCGCAAGCCCGCTGAACGTCGCGTCCACCGGCTGTCCCGGCGCAAGCACCACCACCTCCCCGCGGCGGGTGTGCAGCTGCGCGGTAATGCGCACGCCCAGGGCGTCGGGCAGGGCGTCCTCGGACGCCAGCCGAATGTGGTAGCTGTCGGCGTCGGACGTGACGGCGGCCGTCAGCGGGATGGCGGCGATGTCGCGGATCAGCTCACGAAGATCGGCCACCTCCGGCTCCGGTTCGATCGCGTTGTGGCGTTCGTGGGGTTCGAGGATCTCCCGGAAGCCCGCCGTGGGACCGACCAGAGCGTCGATGCCCCACTGGGTGCGGCTACCGACCAGTTCCACGAGCAGTTCGACGTTACCGCCGAACGCCGCGTCGGTGGCGTTCGCCGAGCCCAGCAGCACCCGCGCCTGGTGGCCCTTCTCCACCACATACAGCTTCGCGTGTAGCCCGGCGAGCACCTCCTGACCCGACGGCGCACCCTCGGCCGGCAGACCGGCGAGAGCATTGATCACCAGCGCTTGCACCCCGGTCAGGCTCTCCTCCGGGAGGCAGTCGAGCGTTTCCTGCCGGCTCACCAACGCGGGCTGCCCGCTCGGCGCGCACCTATCCAGACCACCGGGCGTGCAGAACGGCGACACCACCAAGTGCCGGGTACCCCCGAAATCCGGAAGCCGGGCGCCAGGCACGCCAAGAGCATGAAAGAACATCTCCCGCGCGCCCTCGGGATACTCCCACTCGGCGCGGCGCAGGTCCTCGCCCAAGGCCTCAATCGCCGCCTGCCGGTGCGGCGGCAACGGCGCCACCGCCAGCCGCATCGCCTGCCGCAGCAGCTCAACCACCGGCCGGTTGGCCACCAGCCGCCGAGTGCCGATCACACCGTCCAGGCGCAGGCACACGTCCCAACTACGATCCTTGGTCAGGTTGCGGCTGAGCACCAGCAGCCGCAGCGACGTCTCCCCGGTCGCCTCGTCGTGGAACCGCAGCGCCCACAGCTTCGGATGAAACAGTCGCCCCGGCCCGGGCCGGCGAACCTGGTGCACCATCGGCTCGACAAACGCCAACAGCGCAGACGCCGTTGGGGGCACCACAATCTGCCCAGCCTGACAGAAAACGTCGATCCGGTCGGCGCAGTGCCGCACACCCTCCATCACCGCGATCGGGTCCGTCGACTCGCGCAGCCCGTGCGCGGCGAACGCCAGCGGGGCGACCAGCAGGCTTTCCAGATCGAGGGTGAACGTCAACGCCACGGCCCGGGACAGCCGCCCGCCCGGCGGCGGGCGCAGAGCGTCGAGCAGCAGCGCGCGGGAATCAGGCGCGAGCACCGGCAGCCTCCGGCAGGTCGGCGGCGCAGCCGTCGTGGACGTCGATGAGGATCCGGCGTACCTGCGGCCAGCGGAACACCAGTTGCCTGCTGCCCGACGCGCCGCTCCAGGTACGCAGCAGCTTCTCGTTGACCAGCCGAGACTGACCCTTCTTCACCGACCGTTCCCGCTCGGCCACCAGGTTCCGCAGGCTCTGGTCGTCCGCGGCGCCACCCGCGGCTCCGCTGGTGACCGCCTCGAGCCAGCGGTCGATGAACCGGCGCCCGGCGACATTCCCGGCGATCCGCGGATTCTGTTCGATCAGCCGATCCCACATACCCGACCGGTCCCAGCCCTTGAGGCCCCGCTCCGCCGACACACGATCGTCCCAGCCCTTCAGCTCATTGCGGTACCAGTCCACCGGCTCCTCGTGCTCGGTCAGACCTGCCACCTGATACCGCTCGGCGACGAGCAGGTTGTACAGCAGCGCCGCACCGTGGATCGCCAACGAGAACCGCACCGCGTCCCGCACCAACGATCCGATCGGCTCCGGAGCAACGAGCGCCGCCGGCTCATCCCACGGCGCCGTACTGTCCCAGCCTGGACAGTTCTCGGGCTGGAGCAGGTATGCCAGCAGGGTGCTCGGCGCGGCGGCGAGAAGCCGTTCCCGCAGCCATCGGGCCTCCTCCGGACTCAGCCTCAGCCCACCCTCGACCTCCGCCGGAAAACTCGCCGGAGCCGACGGCAGAGTCCGGTGCCACATTCCGCCCGACCGCTCGGTCAGCTCATCGGCTTCAACCAGGCCCGATGCGAGCCGGCCGCCGGGCGCGCTGTCGTCGGCGCCAGTCCGGATGCCGTACCGCAGCAGCGCCGCCGCGTAGATGCTCGACGGCAGCGTCCGCACACCCACCCCGGCCCGCCGGCCGATCACCCCCTCCGTGTCATCCCCGCGCAGCAGAGCGTCGATTACCTTCCGCTCGTTGCGATCGACCTGCGCGGCGAAGCGGTCACCGCGCAGCCCCCGGCGCTGCGCCTCCTGGAAGCACCACGGAACAATCAGCAGATACCGCGCCCGGGTCTGGATGACCGACGTGCCAGGGAAGAGCAGGTCGCTGAACGCGTCCCGGACCTGGCCGATGCCCAACTCGTCCCGGCTTTCCGTATCGCTGAACAGCTTGAGCAACTCGCGCAGGCGTTGCTGGTCCTCGCGGGAGCTGTCCAGCCAGCTCAGTCCCGAAGCCATGAATACCTTCCACTCATACCCCTGCTCGGGCGAATTCGACACCGCGGAAAGAGGCAACAGCGTATCTAAATCCGTTGCACAATGCCGCCCGCTGGTGGAAGGTGCGGCTCAGGCGGCCCGTCGATCACCACGCCGCGTCCTGATGGGCCACTCACTCGTCGCCTCCGGCCCGCCGGGCTATGACGCCCACCGCTCGTCATCACTGCACTACCGTAGGTGCTGCCGAGCGTGTCAGGGATGAGCCATTCGAGCGTGATTACACAACGTGCGCGCATTTTCCGCTGTCCGGCCGCGCCGGGTGATCTTTCGTCCCGGCAGGCCGCGACGTGTGGCCGCCGGGCGCCGGGCACCGACATCGTCCCGAGATCGAGGACTTCTACGACGGACGGTGGGTGAAGATCCGCGACCTGGCGCGGGAGAAGGGCCTGCCACGCCGGATGACGACGCACGGGCCGCGCCGCTCGCTGCTGACGCTGCTCGCCACGGAGGGCGTCGACCTGACGGCGCTGCGGACGATGGCCGGCCGCGCGAGCGTAACCACGACGATAAACGTCTACGTGCACGCAACGCGGCGGCACCACGTGCCGGTGCGGCGGATCGTCGGGGACTTCCTCGGCGTCGACGAGTTGGCGGCCGCCGGCTGGTGGCCGGTTGGCGGGCGCGAGCGGACAGGACGTGGCCGGCGGGCCGAGTGGCCCGCCGGGCCGCGCCTTCGCCGCTGCGGCGTGCCATATTCGATGTGCGGGGCTGGCGGCATGATGGGACGGTGGATCACCATGAGTTGCGCCGTCAGGTGCTACGGCGGATCTGGTACCCCTGAAGGGCTCTTCGATGTCGCCCTGACGAATGGCCTCGCCGCGATAGTGGCGTTCGACAATACCGGCCTGGAGCGCGGCACGAACGGCAGGATGCTGTCGGCTAGCGCGCTGCTCAAGGTTCTCGAGGATGCGGGCACGAGCTTGACTATGGGGCCCTACGCGAAGCTCTTAAGGTCACTCAGCCGATGCGCCACGGCCGAGCAGGCGACGAGGTTCTTGTTGGCGAGCTTGTATGAACAGGCGGCCCCCGATGCTTCGGGAATTGCTGGCATAGATGATCAGTTTTGCCAGGCCGAAAACCTCGAGGAGTGCGACGAATGCTGGCGGATCACATTCCCAGCGAGCTTCGATGAGTTCGGTGGCACCGACTCGCATGGGCGGTGCTTTGCCTGCGGCTACGAGCGGGATGCGGAGACAGCATGGCGAGATGCCCGCGATGCCGAGTGGGCACGGGTTATGAGCAAGGACTGATTGGGGCTGTATTTGATCGTGCAGTTGCAGGTGGCCGGGAACTATCGTTGGTCCTTGGTGCCCACTCCTGTGAAGGTGCAGACGATCAAGGCGGCGTCGGGACCCCGCCTGTCGAGCCGCCCGCCCCTAGATCAACTGCTTGGCGTGGTTCTTCGGCTAGATGGTTCGGATTGCCGACTGCCTACGATGGGATGTGATCTTTACTGGCTCAGGTACGCCGCCTCGATCACCGGCCATGTCTTGTCCGCCAGGATTCTCTGTCCTGAAGGGCAGGATGTTCTAGCGAACGACTAACTTGAATAAACCATTTCCCTGCTTCGTGGCGATCCAGCGCCCGCATAGCGTAATGCCATCCGAATCCGTCGACGATGGTGGGGCATTATGGCGATCTGGACGGCCCGCCCGCGTACAGCGGCGATAGCGGCAAGCGTTGTGATGGCGGCGAGTCTTGCCGTACCGGGGTCGGCACTCGCCGCCGGCCCGCAGGTGACGATGACAAGAACCGCCGGAACAGCCGGCATCGTCACGCGCATCAACTCGATGCAACCGTGCCCCGTGCCAGCCGGGGAGCCATGGTCCTTGGTTGTCGCGACATTCGTAGACGCCGCAGGCAAGAGCTGGCCAGCGGAGACGTGGTCGACCGACGCCGACGGCACCTGGGGCCTCGACGGCTATCCCCTGCGCGTGCCCCGCCGAGAGGCTGTCTCGTTCAATCCGCCCGTGATGGGCGGCGACCCGGCGGCTGGCCCCGCGACCGTGGCGGTAACCTGCCGGTCCTATACGGACCAATCGGTCCTGCTGCAATACGCTCCGGTGGCGTTTACGGTCACCGGACCGTCACCGACGCTCAGCGTGTCGGCGGCCGCCGTCGCACCAGGCGGGCGCTTAACGGTGGCACCATCTGCTCGGTGCCCTGGAGGACCGGGCATCGCCTCGATTGCTCTAGAAGAGGAATCCGGCGCCTTGCACGGCGATGCCGAGCCTGTAGTAGACGCCCAAGGCAGCTGGCCGGCCACCTCGTTCCTGGTTCCGGCCACGCTCAGCCCTGGCACCTACGCGGTCAACGTCAGCTGCAGTTGGAGTAGGACGGACTGGGCCTACTACGCCCAAACCTTCATCGCCGTTGGCTCGGGTGGCAGTGGATCCCCGCCGCCCGTCACGGTCGCACTCGGTGACTCCTTCTCGTCCGGCGAGGGCAACCCGAAGTTCGATGTGCCTACTGATCTGCCAGGTATGAATATGTGCCACCGCGCGGGCTGGGCGGCATGGCCGCGTCTGCTGGGCGTGCGCGCGGATCACCACCTAGCCTGCTCTGGCGACACCGTGGCCGACCTGTACGAGAGCAGGCAGACCCTCGCCCCCGACAACCGGAGCCAGTTGAGCCGGCTGTGGGAGATCGAAAGGCTGCTGAACAACGCGGGCGACCATGTCGACCGAGTGACCCTGACTATCGGCGGTAACGATATCGGCTTCAGCGCGATCATGGGCGACTGCTTCTTTAGGGAATGCCTAGCTCATCCAGAAGACAACCTCGCCGCCGTGCATAACCTGCTCCCACGCGTCGTCACGCTGATCAGGCAGATCAAGAAGGCCGCGCCCGAGGCCGAGGTCGTCCTCGTCGGCTACCCGCGCCTCTTCCCGAAGAATCAGCGCGACAACACGTGCTGGTGGCTCACTCCGCGCGAGCGGGCGCGCGCTAACCAACTCGGCGTCGACCTTGACGCCACTCTGCGCCGTGCGGCGGCCAGTGCCGGAGCCCGCTTCGTCCTCGTAGCAGACGCGCTCAACGGTCATGAGCTGTGCACGGCCGATAGCTGGGTTTTTCAGGTCGACCCGACGATCTACCGTAAGGACCAGCGCCAGGGACACCCACTATGGCCAGGGCAGCGGGCGATTGCCCGCGCGGTCGCCCGCGAGTTGGGCCTACCGGCGGTCTGAGGGATTTCGCCGCGCGGGCCGGACCTCGACGAGGTCCGGCCCGCATGCTCTCTTTAACGGCGAGCTCCAGCTCGCTGGGGGATGTCCTGCAGGGCGCGATCGCCCTAGCGCCCCGCGTCCAGGTCGACCTGGCGCGGGTCAGCTTCAATCGACTCCACGTGCTGAGCGCGTTCGTCAACGCCCACGGCGGTGCCACCGACACGGGATTCAGCCTCGCCCTGGTCAATCCCACCGGCCATGTCCGGCGCGTGCTGTCGATGACCGGGATCCTGCCAACGTTCAGCACGCCCGACGCCGGCGATTAGTCCGTCAGGCGGACTAGCTGTAGGTGCGGCACGGGTTGCGGTCGGCGCTGACGACCGGGTCCACCCGAACGTCCGGGCACATGCGGCAGCGCAGCACCAGGTGCCCGCCGCAGCGGCATGGCCACCAGTCGCAGACCGCCCGGGTCGTCGACCTGCCGACGTAGCTGTGCCCGCGCCGGCAGTGGTCCAGGGCAGCGCCGACCAGCTCGCGCACCTGCCGATACGGGAAGGCGACGACGTGCCGGTCGGCGCGGCCCCGGGCGACCATGTGCCGCAGCTCGGCGGGGGAGGCGACGACAGTCACACCGACGGGCGAGTTGTCAGCCCGGTCCCAGCGGATGGGGATGTATCATCGCGTGCGCAACTCCACCTGGACACGTTATTGAACATGCATACGAGACAGGGCGTCAGATCGGGCATTCGTCAGCTTCTCCCCGCCAGCCGGGGCCTCGTCCCGCCGGCCGGTAGGCATCGCAATACGTAGCTGAGGTCATCCTGGTACCTCTGACCTCCTCATTCCGATTCGCGTTCCGCTGGCGGCCCTACGGAACACGAGGGCGTCCAGACCACGTCGACATCGCCATTGGTGTCGGCGTTGCCTGACAGATGTGGCTCGGTCGTGACGAACACTGCGGGTGGTCCTGCCCGACCGGATGGGCTGCCTCAAGGGCGCAGTCGTCGTCAACGTGGTCTTCCCGACGGTGCAGTACGTGCGCTCTGCGGCGCATTACGGTTTCCGGCCTGACTTCTGCGGGGCCAAGGACCCGGAGTCCAAAAAGGCGCGGTCGAGGCCGCAGTGCGCCGTGGCAAAGTCGGAACTGGTCGTGCCCGCCGAAGGCTTCGGCGGCGACCTGAGCGTGGCCAATGCCGCCGTGGTCGCGTAGTGCCGGAGATCAACGGGAAAAGCACTGCGAGATCCAGGCGATCGCCTGGCCGTGGAGCGTGACGTGCTGCCGTCGCTGCAGTTGGGGCAGTCGAGGTGTCAGCCGTATGGTCGACAAGCTGTCCACGGTTCGGAAGTGCCGAGGTGACGACGCCGGCCAAGCGCGACAGCTCACTGAGCGCGACGAGCCCGCTGAGGCTGCCCTCGCTGTCGGAAGCCGTGGTGCAGATGAGCCGCGCGGGCGGCGACCGGGCGTTCCGGGTGGCCTCGCCAGGCATAGAGGCGCTCGCTGGGGCTGGCGGCGCCAGAGTCGTAGGGCATCGAAATTTGGCCGATGAGGACATGCGGTAGGGCCGCTGGGAGGACGTCGCCTCGTCGGTGGCTACCGATAGCCTTTCGCCAAAGAACGTGAAAGGGATGGCGATGGACCTTCGTGATGTTGGGCTTGGACGGCTGAAGGGCGTTGCCGACGCCGCCGGACGGATGGTTGCCGACGGCACGAGCGCCGCGAGGCAGCTTGTCGTTGATGCTGCTGGCGATGCACAGGAGATCGTGAAGCAGTCCGCCGAGCAGGTGATGGCGAAGGTCGGAGAGGTCAAGGACGGCCTGTCGGCCTGGTCGTCCGGCAACCCCGCCGATTCCGGCGACTTGTCCGCGCTCGGCGCGGACGGGAAGTTGCTCTATTGCCGGGTGTTGGTGAGCTTGGCGCTGGTCGACGGCC
This sequence comes from Micromonospora terminaliae, assembly GCF_009671205.1. Lineage (NCBI taxonomy): Bacteria > Bacillati > Actinomycetota > Actinomycetes > Micromonosporales > Micromonosporaceae > Micromonospora > Micromonospora terminaliae. The sequence goes on from NZ_CP045309.1 coordinate 1,993,484, forward strand.
TCCTCGATCCTCGCGAGATCGCGAATCTGTACCTGTTCGCATCGACGATCGGTCTCGACGACGAAGCGCGATCGGAGTTGCGCAGGGAAATCACTGGGGCGCAACGGGATGCCGCGAGCGACGCAGGGGTCCCTGACGTCACGGTGGAGCTGTCCAGGGAACTGCACGACCGCCTCGAGGAGGATCAGCGCGAGCCGGTGTTCACGGTGCTGGTGCGCGATCTGGTGCGAATCTCGCGTGCTGACAGACATGCTGCAGACGCCGAGCGTGAGCGAATCGTGCTGGTCGCAGGACTCGTGTTCGCCGAGTCAGCTGACAAGGTCGTGGAGGCGACCGAGCGGTTCGTGATTGCGGAAGAGGACTTCGCTTCCGGCAAGATCACGACCAGCCAGTTGGAGACCACCACCAAGGACATTGCTGCCAGGGCGGCTGCGTTCGGTGCCCCGATCGCCGCGATCAGTCTTGCTGGCAGCGTCTCCGGCCTCAGCGGGGCGGGAATCACCTCGGGTCTGGCCGCCCTGGGGTTCGGCGGCCTGCTGGGCCTGAGCGCGATGGCCACCGGGATCGGCACCGTGGTGATCCTCGGGGTCGCGGTTCACCAAGGCGCGCGTTGGGTGCTGGCCACCAACGAGCGCGAACGAGAAAATCGGCGCGAGCATCTGATTCAGCAAGTCATCAAGAATCACCAGCAGGCAATGGCCGAGCTCACCGACGACATCGCCGGGCTCGCTCACCGGATGGAGGCCCACCTCACCCAGACCACGAGGAACGAGGAGCGACTCGCCACGCTCAGGGATGAGTTGGCCGCCTTCCAGTTGGCCCTGGTGAATCTGCAGACCAGTCAGGAGGCCTTCGAACGGCGGGAGCCGCTCAGTGTCGGGTGACCAGCTTTCGGCTGCTGCCGCGGTCGTGGCTTACCAGGCCGTCACGCTGACCGAACTGCGGGGCTTGTTCGACCAGGCGGAATTCGACCTCAAGGATGTCCTCGAACGCGAACTTCGCGTCAGCGACACCCTGGATTCGGTCGAGTCCGAGTTCGACGCGGTGCGCGCCCGTCTCCAAGCAATGGGCGTCCTCGTACCAGCTCAAGAGTCCCAGTCGAGCGCAATGGTCACCGTTAGTGGCGAGGCACCGAGCTACCGCCGTTACGCCGTCCCCATCGTCCCGACTGATGACGACTTCGATCAGCTCGTCAGGCTTGCCGAAGCCCGGTTGGATCTGCTGGGTATCGATCTGACCCGGGACCCGCTCCAGCAGGTTCTACCCGCCGGCCAGATCGCTCGCAGCCTGCGCGGCTACGCCGAGGAACATGGCGACGTCAGCTGGGACAAGACCGACTGGACGGTCGTCCTGCTTGCCGGAGCCCTCGCGACCCTCCTTGACATCATCCTCGTCCGCATCCCCCAGGGCTCCACCTTCGGAGGCAAGGAGTACCCGGGATCGCCCCTCACCAAGTGGCTCCAGGACAAGGATCGGGCTCAAGACATCCATGCCCGATTCTTCAAGAGGTTCGAGAAGCTGGCCAAAGTTCCCTATGACGCCTCCACCACGTGGGCCACCGGGGGCCGGGTCAGCGGCATGTCGTCGTATACCCATCGGCTCCAGAGCCTCGGCCACGACCCGGCCCTGGGTTTCCTCTACGGCGTTGCAGATCTCATGCACGGCACCGGCACCTACATCGACAAGGCAGGGCGCCTGGTCCAGGTCCCAGCCACCGGCTACGACCCGGTCGACCTGATCACCGCGCTCATCACCCAGGTGCGCCATCTGCTCTCGGACGTCTACACTCCTGCCGGCCTGCAGCCCCCGTTCTTCAGCCTCCTTCAGCTAGGACAGGTTGGTTCCCCGTTCGCCTTGGACCCCTCCGGCGTCAAGGTGCCCTGGACCGAGGTCGCCCGCTACATGTATAAGAACGGCTACGACCTGCGCCATTTCTTCACGATGGGCATCACTCCTGGCGTGGTGTCCGCGATCATCCGTGGGTACTGGCTTCTCAAGAGCTATGCCACCGGCGGTATGGCAGCGCAACGGAAGCTGGAGCACGCCAAACTCACCTCCATGCTGCTGCTCGGGCACTCCATCGCCACCTCAGGCACGCTTCTCAAGACCGGGCTGGTGTTTGGCATGAACCCGGCCGCCCTCAACTACAACCAGATTCTGGCCATGGCGCCCGCCACCATCGCCTGGTTCAAAGAAGCCATCGCCCGCGACCGTCGAATCAGTCAAGCCCTAGAGAAGGAATGGGAATTGCTCCTCACCGAATCCGAGGGGCAATCGTGGCCAGCGAGCCGAGTCACGAACCTGGGCAGGCTGTCAATCTGATGAAGCGCGGCTTGATTTGCAAGGCCATTTGGTCACATGCGCGCACATGCCGCTGGCACGAAAGGCGCGGGGCGGGATCCCAGGGAGATGCTTGAGCTGCTCCGTATTCTGGGCGGCCGCAGGCGGCTTGGCAAGTCGGTTGTGTATGGCCGGGGGGAGCGGTTCGGGAACTTCGGGACGCACTTACCCGTCGGCAGCGCCTACCTCGTAGGCCAGGGTCAGCGACGCGTAGCCGGCGCTCAGTACGAGCGCCGACCTGCCCGACAGGGGGGCCGGTTCAGCCGATCAGCTGCCCGCCGGTCTCGGGCCCGAGAGCGGGGAGCAAGTTGGGAGCAACCGGCTTCACAGAACGGCGCCCGAACAGCGCTTGACGGCACCGAACAGCTGCACCCACCGTAATCTGCAGGTTTCGTTGTTGCAGGTCAGCGTGGGTCCGGGGTCGCGCTTCACGCCGATGAGGTCGCTGGGCGACCTTCCCGTAGCCAGTAGGTGAGGACCATCGTCCCTGAGCGGAGAATTCGTCCTTTCGCACATGTGATTGGTTGGTGCGGTGACCCTTCGGCCTCGATACTGGCCGGATGGCGGAGTTGACCCGGTGGGCGCGCGGCGGGGCGGACTCGACCGTCAGCGCTCAAGCGCCTTCCGGCGACCTGTCCGAGGACTGGGCCCTGCGCCTGCGCCACCGCGTCGCCCGCCATAGCAGCCAACCGCAACCGACTGAGAGCGTCACTGCCATCACCCACGCGGTATTGTTGTCCAGGATTCCGACGGGCACCGCGATGCTGTCGCCCGTGGACTGTAGGAACAGGAACAGGGCGGCGATTTGCAGGCCTGTGCCGAAGACCTCGAGAAGCGCGAAGCGTATCGGCGATGTGCCGGTGGCGCCGGCGATGGTGCGTGCGATGTTGCTCGAGGTGACCAACACCGTTGCTGCGGCGGCCTTCGGCAGCAGTCGACGTGTCCGCTGCAACGCCCTCCGCCAGAGGGGGGAACGGCGGGCGACCCACTGCATCGCGCTGTCGCCGTACCAGCGGCCGAGCAGGTAGTACGCGACATGGGCGATCGTGCGCCGGGTGATGCCCACGGCGAGAAGCGGAACCATCCCGACCTTGACGCTCGCCAGCAGGAGGTACCGGTTTCGACCATCCAGAACAGGCAACAGGAGCGGATGGTCCCGCAGAAGCACGGGCCACAGCGTGTTGGCGGCGCCGGTAGCTGCCAACAGCGCGGCCACCACGATCAGCAGCACCGTGAGGCGCACCGGTGGACGGCCGACGGACTGCCCGCTCGTCCCCGCTCCAGCGGAATCAGCGAGTCCCCAGGCCGGCTGCGTGCGCAAGCGGCGGAGTAGGCGGCCAGGTTGCGGTCTCCGGGATCCGCGCCGCTCAGCCATCGACGGACCGCCATGCCGGGGCGGTCCCGACGCTCCATCGGGGCGCTTCTGCTGGACTTGCTTGCGGCTCAACGCATTGGGCAGCCAACCGGTCCCGTAGCCGGCTGTGCCGAAACTGGTAGACCGGGCCTGCCGTGCGCAACACTCCTCGTTGGTGGGCGTCCTCAAGGAACCGCAGCATCCGCAGCGGTGCCAGTCCGCGGCGATGCAGTTCGAGGAACGTCAGCGAAACCGACCAGGTGTTCGAGTAGACGCGTCCGGCCAGCAAACCGATGACCGACCAGGTTCCGATCCATGCCATCAAGCCGGCTCCGGTCCACGGTCGTAAGCCGGTCCGGCCGACCAGGACCGCGCCCGAGACAAGACCGAACACCAGGCCGAAGATCAGCCCGAGGACGAGACCATGCAGGCGGTCGCGGCGCCAGCAGGTAAGGGGGTCGATCGGGCTGTTAGCGTCTGCGGACGGCATTGTCGCGCCGACGGCCAGCCGGAAGATGATCCGCAGAATCAGCCACACCGTGACGCCGAACACCGTGCCCCAGGCCACGCCGAGGGCGGACGCCCAACCCGCGGCGCCGCCCAGGACGACGAATACCACTCCCAGTCCGATGCTGTCGCGCGAGACGGGCCGCCAGCGGCGCCTCGCGGACGATTCGGCCTCTGGGCGGGACTTCCGTTTGACATAGCTGCCGCCCGCAGCGCCGAGGCCCGCCCCCACGAGCCCGCCGACCAGAGTCGCGACCAGCGCTGCCAGCACGCCCCGGCCAACCCGAAAGCCTAGTGCGAAGCCAAAGACGAGCCCGGCGAGTAGCCCGAACACCAGCCCGTCGACGCGTCCTTCGACCGAACCAACCCTGCTGGGATCGGCTAGCGCTGGTCGGGACCACCGGATGGAGCCCAACTGCCGGGGGCTGCGGCAATCCTGCATGGGGATCCGGCGCGCGATCAGGATGCCGACCAGCACGCCGCAGCCTCCACCGGCCGCACCCCCCACGGCGGCGGCCACGAGGCTGTGCCCGGATCCATACCCGAGGACGAGACCGGGGCCGAGCGTCGCGGCGACTGCAGTGGTCTGGAAACGAAACGTGGGCGGCCGCCACTCGCGAATTCGCCACCAGGCCAGGTCCTCGGTGCCCCGTACCTGCATTTCGTGCGCCGCATAGGCCAGCCAGCGCCGGGCTTCCTCCATTTTGTAGTGAGGCCTGCGTGATCGGCGGGGACGCCTCGGTCGATCGGTGTAGGCGGCAGTAATCACTCGGTCGAGGAGGTACCCCTCTGCCTCGGTCGAGTCGGTGAAGTGTTGGTTGATGAAATCCAGCAGCGGCCGTGGGTCCTGCGCGAAGGCGTAGTTGTCGCGGACCAGACTGAGCATCAACGGGGTGCACAGTGCCCGGGAGATTGGACTGTCGGAGTCGTTCCGCACGTGCTCCACCAGGTCGCACCATGGGCCCGCGTCCTCCTGCGGCCGGCAGCTCCCCAGGTAGTCTGCGGCCTCGTGGTTGCTCAGCGGGACCAGCTCGAACGCAACCGCGCAGACCAGCCAGCCTCCTGCCGCTGCGTCTCGCATGGCGTCCGTCCGGGAGATCAGGACGAGCTGGAATGACGCCTGTCCATTCAGCGCTTGTAGTGCGGAACTGCGGAGCCCGACCGGCAGCTGATCCAGACCGTCGAGCAAGACCACCAGCCGGTCTTCGACGAGCAGTCGGCGGGCCACGTCGGGGCCGTAGTCCGGAGCCTTCAGAAACGGATACTCGACCGTCATCCGCTCCACGAGCCAGTCTTCCAGGTCGGTTTCGTCCGGATCCCAACCGGTCAGTGAGAACAGGACCGGTACGCGGGCCTTCGCCCGGTCACCGTCGCTCGTGGAACGGTTCAGCACGTCGAGTAATAGCAGCATCGCAGCGCTGGACTTTCCGGTGCCCTCCCCGCCGAGCAGCACCAAGCGATCGCAGTCCGGCAGGTCGTAGAGAGCCGACAAGCTGGCCGTGTCCCGTGGGGCTGGGCTTGAGAGGCTCATCGGAGCCCTCGCCGGCCCGACGCCCACGGTCGACGGCAGCAGCCGCACGGGAATCGGTGCCGGGTGACGGAGCTGCCGCTCCATGGCCGCCTCGGTCCAACGCTGGTGTACGGCGCGCGCCAGCTCGCGAGCAGCATCGTCCAGCGTGCGTTTGTCGGGTCGGGACGGGAGGAAGGACAACATCCCGACGGTCCCGACCACCACCGTAATGGTGGTCTGCACCAGGATGCTCCCCTCGTTGCGATCGTTGATCAAGAAGAAGGCGGGAAGAGTGAGCCATCCGACAGTCATGCCGATCACTACGAACGCAATACGCACTCTCCGCGAATGCTGACGCTGCATATCGAGCACCTACATCATGAGGAGGGACCGCCGAGACTCCGTGGCGTTGGTTGATGTCGTGCGGCGCTCACAATCGTCCGCGGACGTCCCTGGTCGTGGACCTGCCGAGCAGGGCCGGGACCCACAGGAGGTGGCTAGCAAGTCGCAGCCAGCACGTGCTGAGCGTCGCATAGCGCGTCGAGCACTCGGCCAGATACCGCTGCCAGGTTGCGGGACAGTGCCTTCGCCACCAGACGGTGTTCATGCGGGCGCCGCTCGCGGACGCGAGCTGGACGGGGTCGGATTCCGACGGATGCTCCCGAACCAGCGCCGCCAGGAGATTGGGGCGCTCCGCCTGGAGGTCGGCCCGAAAATCGATCATGTCATCGGCGGCTTTGCCCAATATGCCGAGTGCGGAGAACTGACGATACGCTGGCTCAGGCAGTGCCACGTTCATCGACAGGGCGACCACCTGTGCCACCGCCGTGAGGAATCCGCCGGAATCCAACGTGGCCGCCCGCAGGAGTTGCGCGAAGTGGGCCTCCGCAGGTGCCGAGCGTCCACCGATCGTGTAGTCCGCATACAACGACCGGACCGATTCGTGCAGGTGATTCCGCAGCGCGGGATAGGTCGGAAAGGGTCGCATGATCTCGCGCCACTCGCCGAGTGCTTCCGTTACCTGCGCACTACCGAAGACGTCATCGAATGCGACCGGCTCGCCCCGGGCGCACCGTCGTTCGTACTCGTCGTCGAAGGAGAACGCCAGGCGGGTGAAGGCGACCGCGATCCGGCCCGCCACCAGGCCTACCGCTCGTCCGGCGAGAGATGACAGGCCGTTGAGAATGATGTTCAAGACGCCGTCGTAGAGCGCGATGCGATGCCGGCGTCGTAGGTCGGTGAACAGCCCACCTATCCGACTCCGCCACGGTAGGGGCCGGTACGGTGCAACGACGATGTGCTTCAGGTACCAGGGCGCGAAGGCGATGAGTAACCACGGTAGTCGATAGAGGGTAGGGATGGGCCGCCGAGCCCAAGGGAGAGCCCTCCCGCCCGATGACGCCTTCGCCGACACGCCGACGACCACCGGTGCACTCGAATTGGACGGAGTCACCGGCAACCTCCACGGTGATTTGGGGTGCGTCCGACGCTACGGCCCGTGGGAGGTCGCCGCCTTCGGACTATGTGGCGGTTACCGTCGGCGCACGGCGTGCCATATCAGCCGTTCGTCGATTCCTCGTCACCGATTGCTTGCCTAGGGTGAAACAGGCGTCGTCGGTCGGCCGACGGCTGCCCATCCCGGGCCCTGCACCGGGCTCCCTCGTGCCCGAAGGACTATTTCGCGAATGCAAAGCCATAGCTGGACACATACCCGCCAGCCGCCGCCGCAGTTGCGACGGACCGGTTCTTCGCGCAGACACCTCCCGAACGCCCTCAGCATCGGCCGGATCCTGATTACACCGATCTTCGGGGTAACACTGATCCAAGCCGGGGACGGGCACAGCTGGCGGGCTGGCGCGCTTTTCGGCGCAGCCGCGCTTACGGACCAGATCGACGGTTGGCTGGCAAGGCGGTGGCGAGCGGAGTCACGGCTCGGCGCGCTGGTCGATCCACTTGCCGACAAGCTGATCATCGGTACGGCCATGGTCGTGTTGATGCACGCCGGCCGGATTCCGGAAGTGGCCTTCGCATTGGTCTTGCTTCGGCAAGGGGTGTTGTGGGGCGCGCGGGCGTATTCGCGGGGGCGCTACGGCTTTCCAGTCAGTCGCATGGCGCGGGCCAGCGCATGGGTTCTATATGCGTCGCTGTGGCTGATCATCATCACGCCTCCCGGTACGCGTTGGCCGCTCGGGCTGTTCTGGGTCGGCATCGCTTTGGCACTCGCCGAGGTCTGGCCGTACACGCAGGTGCTGAGGAGACATTCCCGGCGGCCATCCGACACGGTGCCGGGCGCCGCGGATCTGGTTGACCAGGGTGGCCAGCTTCGCGACAGAAGGGATGCGGCATGGACGAGGGTCTGATTCGGGTAGGCGGACGTCGACTGGCGTACTGCACGTATGGCCCAGCGGAGGGTCTACCAGTTTTCCTCTTCCACGGCTGGGGGGAGTGCCGCCTGACCGTCCCACCGGACGTGTCCGTGATCGAGGAGCTCGGGATCCGACTCATCACGATCGACCGCCCCGGTGTCGGTCGCTCCGACCCGGAGCCAGGTCGAATGCTGCTCCACTGGCCCCCCAACGTGGAAGCGGTCGCCGATCACCTCGCCATCTCGTCGTTCGCGGTGGTCGGCCGCTCAGCCGGAGCCGCATATGCCGCCGCCTGCGCCTTCAGCCTGCCGCATCGCGTCATGTCGGCCACGCTCATCAGCGGCGTCGGACCGCCCTCGACGGGTGCCTGGAAGCTGCTGGCCACCTCCGATTTCCGGAAGCTGATCTTCTGGCTGAGACTCGTGCCACCGTTGGCGCGCCCGACACTCTGGCTCGGGGTGCGGCTGATCCGTCCGCATGTTCGTCGTCTGCTCGATCGGCACATCGCCGGCCTCCCCGCAGCCGACCAGCAGGTGTTGGGCGATGGCGCGATGCATGCCATGCGTGTGTCGAGTCTGCAGGAGGCGTTCTGTCAGGCAGAAGTCGGGATCTATCACGACGCGCTGCTGTTGGCGCGCGATTGGGGCTTCGACCCGGCAGCCATCAGCACGCCGGTTCGAATCTGGCACGGCGAGTCGGACACGATCGTCAACGTCGAGTTCGGCCGCCGCCTCGCCACTGCGATTCGGCACAGCCGGTCGTCCTTCACCGCCGACGCTGGCCACTACCTCATGTTTACCCACTGGAGGCAGATCCTCGAGGCCGTGGTGGAGGACAGCCGGGCCGAGCACGTCGCGGCCAACGGACGCGGCACCGCATCACCGGCCCGGCGTGACGAGGTGGAGCTGCCCCGGGTGCCGGACCTTACGAGCGGACCGTGAGCCGGAGGCGAGGATGAGCAGGCGCACACACACCAGCCGACTGGCCGCAGCCCTGCTGCTCGGCTCCGTCCCGTTCGCCCAGTGGGTCGCGCGAGTCGCGGCCGCCCAGGACCTGCGTCGCGTCGACAACGGAACCGTCTCCGCCACTGGCGTCTTCCGGGTTGCTGGCCATCTGCCGTTTGTTGCCGTCTGCCTATTGGACGTCGGCAAGGGAGCGACCGCCGCCCTGATGATCCGGCATCTGCCGCCGGGCACGCGAGCGGTTGGGGCGGGACTGGTCGTGGTGGGCCACAACTGGTCACCGTTTCTCCAGGGCGCCGGCGGCCGGGGCGTCCTACCAGCGTTGGGAGCCCTCGCCGTCGCCCACCCCACCGGCGCCGCAGTGCTACTCGGCGGGATCCTCGGCGGATACGCGCGGGGGGACACCGCTCCCGGCTGTTTCCTCGCCCAAACTCTCCTGACGCCACTGCTCGCGCTCACCGGCGGCCGGCGGGCTGCCCTGTTCGGCGCGGCGGTGGCCGCGCCGATGCTGGCCAAGCGGATCGCCGGTAATGGAACGTACGGTCGACCGGCCAGCGCCCGCACTTACTGGACCCGAGCGGTGTACGACCGTGACCGGCGTTGACGAACGGACAGTGTTGATGCTGACCAACAGCGACTTGACGCACGACAGGCTCTTTCTCGACGCCGTCGAACAGATGATGCTCGCCGAACTCGACCGTTGGGACTGGGGGCCGGTGCCAGAACTACGCCGTATGGTGGCATCGCAGCTGACCAGAGGCGGCAAGCGGCTACGACCACTGTTGGCCTGGACGGTCGCGGAGGCGTACGGGCGGAGCTGGCAGGACATTGTCGCGCCCGCCACCAGCGTGGAGCTGTACCACCTCGCGTCGTTAGTCCTCGACGACGTGCAGGACAACTCTGACGTTCGACGGGGCCGTCCGGCCCTGCACACCACCGCGGCGACGAGTACCGCGATCAACGTCGCCGCCGTCACCAGGTCTCTCTCCTACCACCTAATCCATCGATGCGATGGGCCGACGCCCCAGCAGAAGCTGGCGTTGCACCGTGAGCTGGACACCGCCGCCACGTGTCTGGTCATGGGACAGAGCATTGACATCGGGTGGGGCGCCGGCTGGTACGGACAGCCTGCAGACTTTCCTTACCTTTCGATGGTGCGGTGGAAGACCGGCTCCCTCTTCGGCTGTGCGGCAGCGATGGGAGCGGTCATCGCCGGAGCGCCGGATACGGACACAGTCCGGGACTTCGGCCTGGCCTTCGGCTCCTTCTACCAAGGGGTGGATGACTACCTCGACACCTTCGGTGACGAGACCGTGCTCGGTCGTCCCCGACTCGAGGATTTCCGGGGTGGCAAACTGAACGCTCCGCTGCTCCGCCTCCTCGACGTGCTGACAACGGCCGGCGACGGCGAGACGGTCAAGTCGATCCGCGATGGCTTGGGCGATCGCGATGCGAGCTGGGAGTGGTTGCTGGACCTGATGCACCGGCACGGAATCGCCGATGCCCTCCGCCGAGACCTCGCCCAGGAGGCCACTCACCTGGCCGCCGAGCACGCCGCCAACATGCCGACCGGTCGCAGCGCCGGCATGGCCCGCCTGATCGACACGGTGATGCGGCGGGCGGGCATCCCCTGGCAGGACCCCGCCATCACAGCGCACGTCTGAGGTCCGGCCATCAACACGTCAGTCGGTGGCGCTCCGGGCCGCTTCCCGCGTACCAGCCGCCGTGCGGTGTCCACCATGACCGCCGTCGCCGTTCTGCTGATCGCCGCCCTGGCACTGCGTCATCAGCTTCACTACGTGCCTCGGAGCCTTGCGTTGCTGACGTCGGCCGCACCGGGATGGCTCGCCGGCGCCGCGGTGCTCAGCATCTGGTCGGTCGTGATGCTCGCGGAGCAACAACGTCGGTTGCTCCGAGCCCTGGGCACCCGCATGTCGCCGTGGCGCGCCGTCGGCATCGCCTATGCGCAGTCCTCGGTCGCGATCACAGTGCCCGGCGGATCAGCCGTAGCGACCGCGTTCACGGTGCGGCAGTTGCGCGCCGGCGGAGCATCGCTCGATGCGGCCGTCGCCACGGTCGCCCTGTCCGGAGCCGCATCGGTGCTGGGCCTCATGGCTCTCTGCCTGCCTGGAGCGGTGCTGGCCGGCGTCGGCGAGGCTCTGCAGATGGAGGGAGCCGCTACGATTGCGGTGGCACTCGCGATCACGTTGGCCCTCCCGGCAATGCTGCGGTCACTGCCTCCGCTCCTGCTGCGATACTGGCAACACCGCACCGCCCAACCACGCCGGCGGATGCGTGCCCCCTCCTGGGTCGTACGACGCTGGTGGCGCATGGGTCGAAGTCGGAAGCTCGGGCGCGACACCTTCGACGCGATGCGCCGGCTGCGAGAGCAGGACTGGTACGCCGCCGTGGCGTTCGCTGTCCTCAATTGGTTTGCGGACGCGTGCTGCCTCGCCGCCGTCGCCCGCAGCATGAAGATCGACGTAGAACTGGCGGTCGTTGGCACCGCGTACCTCGCGGTGCAGGCCGGCAAGTTTATCTCTCCGATTCCTGGCGGCCTCGGCGTCGCGGAACCGACCCTGGTGATGGTGCTCTGCGCCGCAGGCGTCGATGTGCTACCTGCGACCTCGACGACGCTGGTGTATCGAGCATTCTCCTACTGGGCTGTGGCGCTCGTCGGCCTGCCCCTATGGCTACGGCTTCATCGAAGGGCAGCAGCCACCGCCGGATGAGCGACGACGACGGACCGTCAGCCGAACGACCGGCTCACCCTCACCCGGTCGTTCAGCCTGTCGAGGGCGCCGTCAACCACCCGCCGCGACGCCGGGAACAGCATCGGCATCGCTTGTGCGACATGGCGGGGATGCCGGCCGGAGAACGCCCTGATCAGCTCTTCTCCCTCCGGTGACGGCCCAGCCGTCGACTGGTCGAATTCCCGGCAGGACCGTTCAGTCGCTGGCACGGTGGCCAGGTTGGCGGCAAGCAACCGCATGACGTTGGTGATGTAGCACCAGTAGCGCTCGCCGACGGCAGGCGACAGCTGCTCGTCGCGGTGCGCGCGCAGACGAAGCGGCGCGATCGCGAGCAATCCGCCGATGAAGTGCATGTATGGCACCGTCATTCCGGGATATTGCAGATGGGCTTCCCGCAACCGTTCAGCTCTACGCATGACCTTCTCGTCCCGGATGCCGGCGTTTCCTGGGCCGCCCGCCCCGAGCCCGATGATTCCATTCAGGAATTCCCTTTCGCGGTGACCGTCGATGGCCGTCCGAAGCGAAGCGGTGGGGCCTGCGGCGCGCACAGCCAACAACGTCGGGTTCGCAAAGTACGTCAGCAAGACGAAGCTGCCCGCGGTCTCCACAACTCCGGGCGTGGACCACACTGCGCGGCATGCGGCAAGGTCCGCTTCATATTCGGCTGATCGCACGTACCGGGCCACATCGGCAAATTGGTCCGGCCTGTGTTCGCCTGTCATGAAGACATTCTTCCGCCGCATGACGATCCGGGAACCCTCCTATCGTTCGCGGTTGCCCGCCATACGGACGGCGCCGGCATGCGGAATGGCACGTGCGATTCGCCTCGCCAATTAGGGCGGAGCGTCCCGGCCGCACCCGCGGATGACAATGTCCGTACCGTCTCCACTGCGTTTGGCCCCACGACGCACAAGGGGATCAAGGAGTCGACGCCGAAAGATCTCGTGTGTGGTCTTGAAACCGATCGGGCCGACCAGAATGGCACCGAGAAGTAGCCCGCGTCTTCCGTCGATCAAGCCCAACAGCGGCAGCAGTGCGAACGCCGCCGCACGCATGAACACCAGGACCCGACGCGTCAATATGCCCATCACGAGGCACCCGAACATGAAGACGGCGCCCGGCCATGCGACCACCAGCAGGGCTCCGGTCGCCGTGGAGATGCCCCGGCCACCCCGCCCCCGCAACAGTGGCGACCAGTTGTGGCCCGTGACGGCGAGCCCGCCAGCCACCGCGGCCAGCAGCGGACGGTCCGGGCCGATCAGCGCTGGTCCCACCATTCCCTTGGCTACTTCGAGCACACCGGCGAGGACGGCCGGACGCAGGCCGGCTGTCCGGTGAAGGTTCGCCGGTGTCGTTGTGCCGGTGCCAGCATGGCGAAGATCCAGACCGGCGTACCGGTGCGCGACCAGATTCGAGAACGGAACCGCTCCAACGAGGTACGCGAGCACGAGCACTGCGAAGTCCCACACGTGGTCCGCCACACCCATCCTCCAGTCGTCGCACGGCTACTGGATTTCGACGACCCCGCTGGTGCCGTCCACCGTGACGGCCATGCCGTCCGCCAGACGAGTGGTGGCATCGACCAGCCCCATTACGGCTGGAAGGCCGTATTCCCGTGCCACGATCGCGGCGTGCGCCGCCACGCCGCCGCTGTCGACGCACAACGCGCAGATCCGGCCGAACACCTCGGTGAGCGCCGGTACCGCAGCGGGCACGACGAGGACTTCACCGACACCAACCTGGTCGATAGCGGTTGGGTCTCGCAATACCCGCACCCGCCCGGTGGCCCTCCCGGGGCTCGTGGCCACGCCCCGCAAGGTCCCACTCGCCCCCGCGCCGGCGGACGGGCCGAGGGACGGAAGCAAGACCCGGGAGAGCAGCAAAGGCAACCTGCCGATCATGCTCGGCGGTGTCAGCCGGCGCTGCCGGTTCCGCTCCTGCCGGCGCTCGGCCACCACCGCCCGGAGATCGCCGGTCACCTTCCCGCCACTGGCCGCCGCCAGCTCGGCCCTGGTCAGGAAGAAGACGTCGTCGGGATCGTTGATGAGATTGCCCGCGAACAACGCCTCGCCGACCCGCAAGATGGCCTTCCGCATCGTCGGCCATCCGACCGTGAACCAGTCGCTGTGCTCCTGCCGCAGGAGGGCGGCCCGCTGCGTCACCTCGAGTAAACGGTCGAACCGGCGGCGTGCCCGCCCCCGCAATGCCCGTCGGCATGCATTCTCGGCGGCCACCCGCTCGACCGCCGCACGGCGTTGCCGCAACTGGAGGTTGCCGTCCGTCGTCGCGTGCGGTGTTAGCTCTCCAAGGGTCGGATGGATCCAGTCCAGGCTGAACACGGCATGCGGCTGCGGCAGGTGGTCTGACAGACCCTGCAACAGGGTCTTACTCGGTACCGGCACCCGGTGGGCCAGGTGGCGACGGTGGAAGCGGTCAAGGGCTTCTTCAGCCCGCCAGGCAGCACCACCGCTCAGGACCAAGGACCAGAAGCATTCGCCGGCCAGGTCGGCGAGTTCGTCGACGATGGCGAGCAGCTCAGTCGGTTCCGCCGTCTCCACCTGCGGTGTCAAGCGGGCGACGGCGGAGCGGTAGCGGAGCAGGAGGTCCCCGTGCCACTCCCGCGCATAGCGCCGGTGCGCCATGACGTCGGACCACTCTGGTCGGCGGCGGCCGACGAGCGTCGCCAGCGCGAGCCGCGGACGACGGAGGAGGCCGGTGACAAGGAGTGTCTGGCTGCCCACGCCGATCGGGGAGTGGAAGTACCAGCCATTGACCAGAACATGCAAGGGCGCCGGCGCGAGGAAACCACCTACCTCCCGCTGCCGCTGGCGGAAGCGTTCCTCAATCCGCTTCAGCAACCAGGACTCGCACAGCGGCGCGACCGGCTCGGGCAGCCACTCGCCGAGGCGGATGGTGCGTAACCAGCCACCTCGCGTCGGTGCCGTCCACGCTACCTCCGCGGGCAGGGCGGTCATCGGACGTAGCTGCAGCACCACGATCCTGCCGTCCACCATTGCCCACTCCAGGTCCTGGGGCCGGTCAAGCTGCGCCTGCATGGTCTGGAGGAGGTCCGCCACCATCCGCGCATCAGCCGCGGTAAGTATGCCTCCGGCCGGCTGACGGCAGCGCGCCTTGCCAGCCACCACGTCCCATTCCTCAGGTATGGTCACGCCGCCTACCAGGCTGGTGCCGCTACCCCGGACTGCGCTTACGATGATGGTGTTCCGATGACCGGTCAACGGGTCCGCGCCAAAGGCGACCCCGGCCAGCTCGGCGGATATGTACCGCTGCACAAGGACCGCCATGCGCGCATCCGTTATCCGGACTTCGGCTTGATAGCTGGCCACCCGCGACTGCCGGGCGGAGCGGCTGCAGGCGACCACGGCCGCTTCCAGGCCAGCCACGCCTCGGATGTCGAGATAGCTTTCGTACTGGCCGGCGAACGACGCGGCGTCGGAGTCCTCCGCAACGGCAGACGACCGCACCGCCCATGATGCCTCCGGTTGTTCCTCAACCAGCGACTGGAGGGACCGGCGGACGCAGTCGGGAACTATGGGCTTGTTGTGCTCTTCTGGACGGATTCTTGAGAGCGTTGGCACCGTCACCACAACACCGCCAGGCACCGGAAATCCAGCCTGCCGCAGCGTGGCCAGGGTGGCCGCCTTGCCGCCGGTCAGCGTGGGGTCGCAGGCGAGCGGTTCGTCTAGCCCGACGACCGGGGGGCAACTTATCTCCGCTGTCATCGCAGCGCCAGCAGGGCGACCGTCCCGAGCAACCAGGCCCGTCGCATGAACCGCATGAGATCCCATATGTCCACTGGCGGCCGCCCGCGGTGCAGTCGATAGACGACGTACCAGATCGGAGCGACTAGAACAGGTACGGCAATCGTGACGTACACGAGCAGACTACGGGTGAGAGGCACGGCCGCGAACACGGTGATCGTGAGTGCGGTGGCGAGAGCAACCAACGTCCTTGTCGAAGTCCGGAATCGTGTCGCAGTTGCGAGGGTCCGTAGTCCGGCCGCTGCATCGCCGGCCCTGTCGGCCAACGTCTTGAGTACCTCGTACGCGAGCATGAACTCGAAGGCGAGGAGCGCAGCGCACAGCACTTGGCCGGTCACGTTGCCGGCAGCAGCGGCGCCGAACAGGAGTGGAGAACTGGCGCAGGCGGCAACCAGAACGTTGCCGAACAGAACGGTGCCCTTCAACCGGGCCGAGTACAGGAACGAGACGACCAGCAGGGCCGCCATGACGGCGATCAGAGTGGTTCCCAACGGAACGGTGGAAACCATGGCCAGAGATGCGGCTCCGGCTGCCGCGGTATGCGCGCCGCGCGATGAAATGCGACCAGCTGGCAGCGGTCGATCAGGCTTGCCGAGGGCATCGACGTCGACATCCGCAATATCATTCACCACGTTTGCGAACGCAATGGCGGCGGCGATGCTCGCGGCCGCTGCTGCGCTCCGCGCGGGCGTTCCTACCATGGTGCCGGTTCCGAGGTAACAACCGACGAGGGTCGCCGCCGCTCCGGCGATGCAACTTCGTATCCGCACGATCGTCAGCACCGCAGCGATTCGCCCTGTGATCGTCTGCCGATCCTCGCGGGTCCTGCGCTGAACGGTATCGGGCGTGATCACCGACGACAGCTCCGACTTGTCCGCCACACCGCGTATCGTAGGTGTGGGGATACGGCGCCAACTCCATCACGAGGCCGCCGAGGTAATCCGTTCAGTCAATATTGTTTCGCCTTGTCGGGTACCCTGGAGTTAGCTCAACAGCGACTGCTGACATGATTCGTCTGGAAACGAACGTCCGGTTCGGAGGCGGGTGTACGCAGCGGGTTCTCACCAAACGATCATGTGGTGAGAAGACGGCATGCGCCGTGTTGGCTCAACCCGCAAGCAGGGAGACGGAGCGCAAGTACCTAACGCCTCGTCTCCGCCGCCGATAGTGACGGTGTTGTCGGCGGCCCACGCTCGAACATCTGTCGGCGCGTCCTGATGGGCCCCAGCCGCTGACCTGCTGCCGCCAACAGGAGGCAGTGGTGTCAGTGGTGGAAACCGTTGTCTCGATGTGGTTGGCGCCCTACGCTGGTCCATCCGGAGACGAACATCCCAAGCCCGAACCCGACAACCGGACTACCAGCGCCGGCTCGCACACGAGGTCAACGAAGATCAAGTGACGTTGGAGTATTAGCAGACCTGGCCGTCCACAAGAAGCACGCGATGCAGCTCAGGGCCTGGCCAGTCTCGGCTTGCGGCCACGGGTGGATGTAGCAGCGGTAGTGATCGGCGGTGCCGCCGCCGAGACCATCTTCAACGTCTCCGACTGGGCACCAACTCGTCGCCAGCGCACTAGGTGGCCCTGCGGTCGCTGTGGCCGAGTAGTGGGAGCCACTTGCCCGTGCGGTCGTCGGCTTCGTCATAGAGCCACTTGACGGCGCGGCGGGCGGCCTCGGAGACGTCCTTGCGGCCCGCCTGCTCCTTGCCCATGAGGAGGCGCCGATGGCCTCGGTGTTGTGGCCGGCGCAGTGCGCGCACAGCGGGTCCAGCTCCAGCCCTCCTAGATAAGGCCGGTGACCGAGTTGATGCGGAAGTCGTAGCCGATGTCGCTCCAGCCCCTGCCCGCAGTTGGAAGTCCTGCATCTGGCGCGGGGTCTGCGTCGCGCCGGCGGCCGAGTAGTGGCCCTCGAAGGGCGGTCCAGCCAATGATGAACGCTGCTTGTCCTCCCGGCAATATGGATCGTGCTGTCCGGGGCGGTCCCGCGCATCTGAAGACTGTTCACTTCTCGATCTTTCGTTCTGAAAAATTTACAGGTGCTTTCATCACCGCCAATGATCGGGTGAGTGGCCGGGGTGCAACGGGCTGATTGCACGCCTACCCGCCGAGTGCAATAAAGGGGTCATGGATGCCCAGAGCGGTTCCGGGAGCCGTCGTGGTCGGCCGTACCGTACACCCCGGCCGACGCCGGGACGGGCCGGATGGTCGGAGCAACAGCACCGGATCGGCTGGCTGCTCCGGGTCAACCGCCTCTACGGGCCGGAGGAGCGGTGGCAGCGGGAGTTGGACTTCGCCGCCGACTTCCAAGGCGGTTGCTGGGCCGAGCGCACGAGCATCCACCGGATTTCGCGGTGGGAGACAGCTGCGGTCCGCGTGCCCTACCTGGCGGTGCGCCGGTACGAGGAGCTCCTACAATTGCCGGCACATCGGCTCGTCGTCCTGATCGATAGCATCTACCGCTACTCCGCTGCGGTTTCCGGCGCCGCGCCCTTGTTGCAGAGGCCGCCGCACCATTACGTACCGGCGACCGTCGATCGTATGGACGAGCTGCTGGAGGCCGTGCGATCTGACGACGTGGTAACCGGGGCGGAGTGGGATGAGTTGACGGCACTGGTCGCCGGGGCAGGTCAGGTCATTCTGCCCCAGTCTACGTGGGCGCTCTTGGCGGAGCGGCTCCTGGCCGAGATGATTGTGGCCGACGGCGTGGCCTGGGCTCAGCGCTATGAGGCACTCAATCGCCTGCTCGCCCACCCGCTTGGGCAGCAGCCGGCAGTCGCGGCCTGCGCCAGCCTCGCAGCCGACCGCTCCAACCAGGTGTTTGTGGAGACGGTCAGTGTGCTGGACGCAAGCCCCCACCCCGACGCGGCTGCACACGTAATCAGACAGCTCATCAATCCCACCAACGATCGGGCCCAGTACGGCGCTCTGCTCGCCTGCGTTCGCAAGGTGCGCTACGGGCACTTCACCGAGTCCCAGATACGACGGCTGGTGCCGATCGTCAACGAGCTCGCCATCGATCCCGCCTACTACGAGGACACCAGGCTGCTCGCCACCGAACTGCTGCGGCGGATCCCGGCGGACCTGCCCGCCGACGCTCGCCAGCGGCTGCGCCACGCGGCCAACTCGGCCGCCGTCGCACACCGTCTTCCGCACGGAACCAACCCTAAGCGCTCCTTGGCGGAGCGGATCGCCAACACCACAGTGGCCAGTATGGCCAGGGAAGCTCCACGCTTTCCGGACACGCTGCTGCCCAGCTTGGTCGAGGAGATGCTGTTCAGTCCGGTCTTCGACGTGCGGTTGTACGCGGCGATCCTGCTGTTCGGCACGCCATACCGTGCGCCACTGGCGTCCGCCCTGGCGCTTGAGCTCGCCGGCCAGATTGCGAACGGCAGCACCGAGGTAGCCCGCGCACTGCTCGAAGCACTCCGCATCCTGGGAAGCGGCGAGCAGCGCGCTCTCGTCGAGCGACTGACCGTCGCTACCGGTCTGCCCGCCGTGGTCACCCTCGCGGCGGCCTCGGCGATCGGACACCTAGGCGGCAGCAGCCCCGACCACTACTGGACAGGTGCGATCGACCAGCACATCCGACTCTGGCGGACGACCGGGAGCGGGACGAGCGCGTCGGTATTGAACGGGCTGATCTATGGCCTCGGTATTACGCGCAACAGCGCTCTGCTCTGCCGCGTCCGCGCACGTCCGGATGCCCCCCATCCCGCCCGGGCCGCCGCTGGCTGGTGGCTCAATCTGCGGAGGTCCGTGTACGAGAGCGCGAACCGATAGCCGCACCGCAGCAGGCTCACCGGATCGCCGCTCCCAGGAGACAGCCGCCGTACGGCCTGCCGGCGCTGGCGGGCATCACGACACGTGCCGTCACGACCGCTTCGGGTAGGAACTGATTTATTGCACTCGTCCCCGTCGCCTGCAACGGGTCATCCGCCTGCGAAGGCGTGGTGGATCCTCAGCTCAGTGCTTTGCGTTCGCGTCAACGCCACTTAGTCGCGGACCTGACCTGTGGCAGGGGCCGACTCAAGGCAGCTAGGGGTCCAAATGGTGTCCAGCCGAGGAGGACAGATGCGCGACCAGAGAATCCCTGTGGCCCCAAGATGGCTGCGAGCGTTAAGGGGTTGGGCAGGCCAAATGGGAATTAGAAAGGCCCTTGCTTGCTTATCGGCTCTTGTCCTAGGGGCGATTATGCCGCTAGCTCTTCCGAGCGCTCCAGCAATGGCGGCGACGCCCGTGGTTAACGTGCAGCCACCGATGTCCGGAAACTGGGCCAGTTATGGGACGCAGCCGGGCTACCCCGACTACCACCACATCATTTGGGGTGGCGACTGGGCTACCGACTTTTACGCGCCCGCAGGATGGACCGTCCGCACCCGCGCCTGGCCTGCATCGCAGGTAGGCGGAGTGCAGTACTACATCAGTGACGTCACGGGCACCTGCGGCGGCGGTTACTGGGCTGGCTGGACCGTTAAGGTTGACTTTTGGTACAACGGGGTTATGACCGGTTGGGCAAGGTACGCGCACCTGGACTCTCCTCCCGTTTCACGCGGACAGTGGGTGCCTCATGGGGCGGTCATTGGATATTCGAAGCGCTGGGATTACAGCGATTGCTATCAAGTAAAGAACGACGCTGGCGTTCATGTTCATCTCGAACTCTGGTCTCCTGAAAACTATGCTTGCTACATATCGCGGCCTTCTGGAGCATGGGTGGACTACTGGGGAGTCATTGGGCGCGTGGGGAGCGGGCAAGCCTTCGCGAAACAAAGAGCTTGTTCATAGGTGGCACTCCCACGGCAGAGGGGCGGTGGTGATCACCGCCCCTCTCCGTCAGCACGGTCCGGCCAGGCGGTGCCGGCACACACCAGGCAGGCGCTGACCCCGCATGACCGCGTGACGCGGTGGAACTGCTCGGGGCGCACGCGGACCAGATCCAGGTACGGTCCGCACGATCGCCCCCAATCGTCATGATTACTTCGCGGCCGGACTGTCACCCCTGGTGCGCCATGAATCCCCTGAAGCAACTGCGACAAGGTCCACTCCCTACGAGCCCTCTGGCACTCGTCAACCCTGGTGTCAGTACCGGCCAATCGGCGCCTGCGGGAATCGCAGTGCACTGGGCAGCACCTCCGGCGTGTGCGGCGCCTCTCTCGACAGTAGTCATCGTCGGTCTTGCAGGACCGGCCGAATTCGGTCCGCTGGCCGCCGCTGCGCGGACAGCGGCGACCGGCCGGAGGCCCCTTCTGCTGACCCAAATCCGCAAGCAGTCAGGGCCCGAGGACGATCGCTGCCTCTTCGGACGCGTCGGCGTCGAGCTACCCCTGATCTGTTGGCGGCTCAGGCACCTTCGGGTGCGATTGTCAGGCCTCTCGGCCATCGATGAGGCGGCGAAGCGCTGCGCCTGCGGTGGGAAAGGCAAGTCGCAGAGTGTGCGCGGTGAGGCGGATACCCCACCAGGTGAGGACGACGAGGTATCCGGCGATGACGGCGCCGTTGGTGTCGTTGGTGAAGACGATGGCGTAGCCGATTCCGAGGCCGGGCGCGGTGATGGTGCGGATGGTGCGGCTTCGGCTGGCGGTGAGGGCGGTTGCGATGCCGAGGAGTGCGGCTCCGGCGCTGCCGATGAGGCCGGGCATGCCGGTTAGGTCGACCGGTGGGGTGATGGTGAGTGCTGCTCGCATGAAGTAGATGCCGGTGGTGGCGATGGCGGCGTGCAGGATCGCTGGCCGGGTGCGCGCGAGCCAGGCGGGAAGGTCGTTGGCGGGGATGCGGGGTGCGGTCGCGGCGATGACTGCGGCGCAGAGGGCGAGTGGCACCGCGGAGCCGAGAGTCCATTTCAGGTATGGGCTGTAGTCGTATCGGACGGAGGTGCCGGTGGCCAGGCCGTAGAGGCCGGCGGCGATCGCGCCCCCGATGGCGGCGGCGAGGTATCCGCGTCGGATGAGGCTGCCGGTCGCGGGCTCGGGCGCAGACGTGCTGTGTGCTCCGGCGAGCCAGGTAGTGGGGGCGAGGTGCGCCACGGCGAATGCCGTGAGCACGGCGAGGGCGCCGGCGGCGCCCAGTTGCGGTAGGGAGGTGCGGACACCGACGACCCGGAGAAACGTGGTGGTGATGTCCGCGGTGAAGATGGCTTGGAGAAGCAGGATGAGAGAACAGGCGCCGAGCAGGAGGGCGCTGGTCAAATCCCGGACGCGGAGCCGGACCCGCGGTAGGTGGGTGTTGGCGGCGGTGGCTGGGTGATGGTGTGGTGCCGTGAGCGCCAGGGCGCCGTCGGCGAGGACGTGGGGCTGGTCGGCGAGGATTGCCGGGGTGAGGCCGGTGGCTGTGGTGAGCTGGTCTTGCAGGCCGGCTATGGCTTCGGCTTGGCGGAGGACGACGCCGCTGAGGTGTTGGCCGTCGATGTCGGCCGCGTCGAGGGTGTCACGGACCGCGTCGTGAACCCTGTCGAGGAGGGGTTGCGCGGCGATGGCGACGTCGTCGTGGGTGATGACCGCGGGCGTGCGGGGTGCGGGGAGCAGCACCGGCGCGCGGTCCTGCGTCATCAGGAGCTGTCTGGCCTGGCGGACGGATTCCAGCAGCGCCGAGCTGTCCGGGTCCTGCTGGGACAGGGCTATCTCGGCTCTCAGTGGGTCGTCGTCCGTGGTGGCCGCGTCGACGATGCGCTGAGCGAGAACCTGGTTCAGGTCGCCGGGTAGGTCGATCGATAGTGTAGCCAGCTCGCGGTACCCGTCGGCGCTTGTTTGAAGGATGGTCAGGGTGACCGGATGGCGGTCGGCCTGGCAGATCAGTAGGCAGGAGCCGTCAGGTGCGGTGAGCCCGTGGGCTCTGGTGTAGGCGGCGAGGGCTGCTGGTGCGGTGACCATGGCAGGGGCGGCCAGGCTGGCCCGCGCTGCCGCTTCCGCGAGTTGTGCCCGGCGGCGCGGTCCCCAGGTCGGCGGGATGGTCACGGTGAGGGCGGTGATCGGCTCACCGATCTGACGGGCGGCCTGGTCGGCGACATGCCAGAGCTGGGCGGCGAGCAGTTGCACGCCGTCGATCGGCTGGTCTGCTGCTGGTCTGCCGAGCAGCTCCAGCGGGTCGCCGACGAACTGATGGTTCGCCGACGGCTGGGACGCTGCGGACACTCCGACGTGGATGTGGCCGGTGGGGTCGAGGGCGACGCCGTGCGGCATGGCGAGGTGACCGTCGAGCATGATGGGGATCCGGGCGCCGTGTCGGTCGGCGGTGGCGGCGATGGCCGACGAGTTGAGGTCGATGGATAGCCGGATGCCCCCGTTTGGCATGTGCGGAAGTCTCTCCCGGCGGGGGAGTGGATCGTCAACTTCAGTCCCGCCCAGTGATCTCTTGTGAGCGTATGGTGAGAATCCTTCTCCGCGAGGTGGCCATCGACAGTCATCCTCATATATGCGGGGGAAGGTAGGAATCGGCGCGGGTGGAGGCGAGAGAGTGCCGCAGGAGTCGCGGGAGAGAGCCAATCGGCTAGCCGAGTATGCGCGTCCCACGGTCTATGCGCCGCACGAGTCGTCATCGCGTCGGCCGCCAGGTCGGCGGCCGGTGGCCGCGGTCCGGGCAGTCCGCGCCGGCGTGGGCGCGCTGGTCTTCCTGGTCGGCGTGCCTGGGCTGCTGTGGACCGTCGGTGGCGACCCTGTGCGGCGGCTGCCGACGTGGCCGCAGGTCGTCACGTGGTTCGACGAGCCGAGCGGCCGGTTCACACCGAGCGTGCTTACGGGCGCGGCCGTCTGGGTGCTGTGGCTGCTGTGGGCCGTGTTCGCGCTGCTCCTGCTCACCGAGCTGTTCGCGGTGTTGACCCGGTGGCGGATCCCGGCGCTGCGGCTTCCGGCACCGCTGCACCGGCTCGTGTTCGGCCTGGCCGGCACCGCCGCAGTCGCCGTCACCTCCGTCGGATCCCTCACCACAGGGGAGGGCGCTGACAGGTCAGCGGCCGTCGTCGCCTCCGCTGAAGGCGGTGGTGTGATTCCGCGGCAGGCGGTCGCGCGAGGGTCCGCGCTGATCCGGGTCGCAGACACCCGCTACGTCTACACCGTCGAGCGACACGACACCCTGTCCAGAATCGCCAAGCAGTGGCTCGGCGACGCGGACAGGTGGCCGGAGATCTGCCGCCTGAACAAGCACCGCCACTTCCCTCGAATCGGCGGCGCCCTACGCGACTGCAACCTCATCTACCCCGGCTGGGAGCTCCGGCTCCCCGCCGAGGCCCGCCCACCGCAGACCGCCACACCGGCGGCACCGCCCGCTCCGCCGGCGCCATCACCCTCGACCGCGACCCCGTCGGCATCGCCAAGTACTGCCTCAGGCTGGCCGAGTCCTACCGTGCCGCCCGCCACGCCCGATCAGGAAGCAGCACCAATCCCCAGCAGCACACCATCGGCAAGCCCGAGCGCCAGAGAGTCCACCTCGCCAACCCCGATCGGGACCTCCGCCGCCACCGCGTCGGCGTCGGGGTCCGCCTCGCCAGCTGCGGGCGACACCCAAGGTTCGACCGCGGCAAGTGACGAGCGCGGGGTGCAGCTATCGCCGTCCAATTGGCTGCCCTGGTCGCTTGCCGCAGCGATCAGCGCCGCCGTCGCGCTGGTCTGGGCGCAACGCCGCCGCCGATACACCGGCGAGCCCGACGCCGACCCACCCACGCAACTGCCACCGCCAGTATTCCAGCTGCGCCGCGCCGTGGCCCGCAATCCCGAACTGCTACATCCGGACGACCACCACGGCGAGACGCCCGCGCTCGTGCCCAACCTCGCGCCGCTGCCGCCCGGCGGAACCGGCATCGTCGGCGACGGCGCCCGCGCCGCGGCCCGCGCCGCCCTGGTCGCAGTCCTGGCATCCGGCGGCCCGCACCACCCCGACACACGTGGCGAAGTCATCATCGACGCCGCCACCCTGGAAACACTGCTCGGCGCCGACACGGCGGCCCTCATCCCATGGCCACGACTGCACATCGCCGACAGCACGGGTGACCTGCTCGCCGTGATGGAAGCCAAACTCCTTCACCGCAGCCGCATCCTCGACGAACACGCCCTCACGGACCTGGACTCCCCGCGCCGGCAGGCCCCCGACGAGGAACCGCTACCGCCGATCATGCTCATCACCCACACCCCGCCCGCCAGCGCCCGAATGCGCGCCAAGACCACCCTCGCCCTCAGCGCCGACCTACACGTCTCGGCGCTGCTGCTCGGCGAATGGACCCACGGCCCTACCGTCGAGGTGGGCCCCGACGGCCACGCGGCACTCGTGTCCGGCCAGATGGCAGAGTCGGTGCCACCGCGCCTGCCCGTACTCGATCACGACACGGCGATCCAGATCCTCACGACCCTGCGGGAAGCCCAGACCGGTGAACCGCCCGCCGACGCCTCACCCGCTGTACCGGTCTCGGTCGTCCCACTGCACGCCAATCGCACCGACAGCAAGCCCGTCGAACAGCAGGCGGTTACGGCGCAGCCCGACGCGACCACCCGCAAAGCACAGCTCCGGGTGCTTGGCGAGCCGCGGGTCGACAACGTCACCCAGCCCGGCCGGCCGCTGCGGGCCAAGGCCCTCGAGCTCGCCGTGTTCCTGGCCTGCCACCCCGACGGGGTCACCACCCGCGACATCGGCGAGTACCTCGAACCCGACGCCCGCCTCAGCCAAGCCGACCAACGCGTCCACACCAACGCCAGCAACCTGCGGCACGTCCTCGGCCGCGCCGGCACCGCGGACACGAAGAACGCTTACGTCATCAAGACCCGGGGACGCTACCGACTCGATCCAGCCACCGTCGACGTCGACGTTTGGACGCTGCGTGACCTCCTGCGGACCGCAGCGATCGCCACCGGCCCGCGCCGCCGGGACCTGCTCACCGCCGCCTGCGACCTCTACACCGCGCCGCTGGCCGACGGCCGAGACTACGAATGGCTCCAACCGCACCGCGAAGCCGTACGGCGCTGGGGAACCCAAGCCCACCTCCTGCTCGCCGACGAGCTATTGCAGAGCAACCCGCAAGCCATGTCCGACCTGGTCGACAAGGCCATCGGCTTGGATCACTACAACGAAGCCCTTTACACCCGCGCCATGCGCGCCCGTCACGCCCTCGGCGACGCCGACGGCATCCGCACCCTGCTCCGCGCCCTAACCGATGCCTTCACCGACCTCGACGCCCAGCCCCAAGATGAGACCTTCACACTCGCCAACCAGCTTCTCGCTAGGCTCGCCGAGAAGTCGGCTCACCAGCACTAGCGAGAGCCAGGTACGGGCTATCAAACGGTGCCGGGCCGAGCATGTATGAGCGGCGCTGGACAGGCATAACGGCGAAGGATAGGGCACAGCCGCAACCTGTACCCGGCCGGGCAGGCTGGTCAGGAACGAGTTGTTACCGCACCCGGATCAGCCACGAAGGGAGCAATTGGGCACGAATTGCCCTCGATCATCTTGACCGTAGGCTCAGATGCGGAGATCGACTGCCTAGGGTATAAATGGTTTCTCTTGGCGGCGGCCGCGCAGTATCACCGCGGGCGAAGCCTCAGCCGCTTGAGTACGGTGATCTATCGGTGGGAAGAAGACTGCGGCCGGGCTCGGTCTCGGGCCTGGTTGTCCTGGTGTCCGCCGCCACGAGCGTGTTGACCACCATCGGTGCTGTCGCGATCAACGCCCTTACTAACATTGCGGCACCCTGGCCCGCTGGCCTGGAAAACGTCCACCGTCATCCTTTTCGTTGGGCGCTGGGCGTCACTGTGGCTGTGCCGCTCCTGACGTGGCTCTCGTTGAGGATCGGCGCGCATCGAGATGGCGGACCAGGCGATCCGCTCCCACCTCCAACCACGAAACCTGAGCGGTGGATCGTGCCTCGAAGCCGTGAGCTCGAGGACATCATTGAGGCGATCCGAAGGCCTCGCTCTGCTAGTACCGTGGGAATCACAACCGCTCTTCGCGGGGCGGGCGGCTTCGGCAAAACCACGCTCGCACGAATTGCCTGCGCTGAGAATCGTGTTCAACGGCACTTTAAGGGCAAAATCTACTCGATCACGGTGGGCCGCGATTGTCGCGGCCCAGCCTCCATCGCCGACAAGGTCAACGACCTCGTGGAATTGATCACGGGTGGACGGCCAGGCTTCGCGGATCCTCGGCTGGCGGGGCAGCACCTAGGCAGGCTTCTGGACGAGCGCGGCCGAATTCTGATCGTCCTCGACGATGTGTGGGAGGAAGATCAGCTTGCGCCCTTCCTCCATGGCGGCCCGGAAACGGTACGGCTCGTCACTACCCGGTCTCCCTCTGTGCTGCCGGAGGGTGCGATCGCGGTCAAGGTCGACCAGATGTCCGAGCACCAGGCGCGGCGCCTCCTGCAGTGGGAGGTACCGGATCTGGCTCCAGCCGTGGCCGACGAGTTGCTGCGACGCACGGGGCGTTGGCCGCTGCTGTTGCGCTTGGTTAATCGGATCCTCCACGGTCATGCGGCACTCGGTCACGACGCCACCGCTGCGGGGGCTTCAATCCTGGCTCGGCTCAGGGATTACGGTCCGGCCGCAGTTGACGACCTCGATACCCGAACGATGTCCATTGACCTGAACGTGCCCGAGCAGCGCGCTCGGGCTGTCCGAGCGACCATCGAGGCAGGCACTACCCTCCTCGGCAATGACGCCGTGGAGCGTCTCGGCGAGCTGAGCATCTTCGCCGAGGACGAGCGCTTCGACCTAGATGCGGTTACACGCCTTTGGGCGGCGACAGCAGACTTGGATGAGGTTAGCTCAGCGCGAACGGCGAGGGAGCTCGCCAACTTGTCGCTGGTGACGATCGAGCGCGAGGGGGGACGGAGTTACCTCCAGATTCACGACGTTGTACGCGCCTTCCTGCGTGGAAGCCTCGGCGAGCAGCGGATTGCCGACCTCAATCGGACGTTCCTCGACGCAGTGGCCGCCACCCTGCCCGAGGAGCGAATGCTGCGGCCATCCGTCGACGATCGCGTGGTAACGGCGTGGTGGCGGCTAAACACGTCCGCCGACTATCTGTGGCGGCACCTGGCCTACCACCTCTTCGAGTCGAACGACGTGGAACGGGCAACCGACCTCGTTACCGACCTGCGTTGGATTGGTGAGAAGCTCGTGCTCGCCGGACCTGTGGCCGTTGCGGTCGATCTGTCGTTCGCACGGGATTCCCGGTCCCGTGTCCTCAGACGTGTATTGCTTCGCTGCGCGAACCTGCTGGCCGAAACCGACCCTCCTCGCTCGGTGATCACCATCTTCGTCAGTAGACTCTTGGACGAGCGGGGATGGGGCACCGAGATCTGTCGATTCCTGGCGCTAGAGACGGCGCCACAGCTAGTCGGCCGTTTCCCGCTACCAGACGCGCCGCATACCTCACTGCTGAGGGTGATTCCCGGCGGGAACGAGCGGATCCTGGCATTGGCGACCGCCGACCGAGGTCGGATTCTGCTCGCTGCCGGCAGTGACGGGGTCGTCCGAGCGTGGAGCACGGTCACTGGTCTTCTCATCAGGTCATTCGAGGGGCATCGCGACTGGGTCCGGTCGCTCTCAGTCGGTTCCGGAACTCGGTTTGCCACCGCAGGGGACGACGGTTATGTCAGTTTGTTCGACGTCGCGAACGAGGGCGCGGTGGCGCGGGCCGGATTCGACGGTAGTTGGGTGATGTCCGTGGTCATGGTGGACGACCACCGAGTGGTGGCAAGCACCCGTGAAGGTGTTACCTACCTTCACGACTTTCGGAACTCAGTAAACCGGGAGGTGCTCTCGGATTTCCTCGACCCTATTCTGTCCGGTTGCCTGCTGGCGGGGGGCCAACAGGTAGCACTTGGCTCAAGCAGTGGCCGGATCCACCTGCTGGACCTGGAAAGCGCCGACGTGCGCACGCTCGACAGACACGGACGGCAGCCCGTCCTCGCAATGGTTGCCAGCGGCGGCGAGGGCTTCGCCGCGGGCGTGGGAATCCACATCGAAGTTTGGCAAGACGGTAGGGTCTCCGACGTCATCGCCAGCAACAGCCCTGGCCTGATTTCGGCGTTGGCCGCGCCGGAAACGGGCGAGTGGCTCGCGTGTGGCACAGAGCACGGGGTCATTAGTGTCCGGTTCCGTGAATCAGGTCATGAGATGGTGTTCAGTGGCCATACAGGTCGCGTTACCGCGATTGTCAGTGGACCTGACGGCGAGTGGATAGCGAGCGTTAGCGAGGACGGTGCCATCCGTATCTGGGACCCGGCAGCAGAAAACGCCGACGCGATCGAGGACGCAGTGTCGACTGGACTGCAGGGAAGGCTGCGGGCACTTTCCATCGTCGGCGACGAGCTCGAGGTCGCCGCAGTGAGCGACGGCGTCGTTAAGACGTGGAATACCCGAACCGGCGCGCGAACCGACGTGACGAGGTCCTGGCGCTTTGACTCGGTCGGCGGAAGATTGTGGCGCGACATCATCCCGGGTTCCGGACGGCAATGGATTGCAGCCGCCCGCGCTGACGGAACTATCGTAATCCGCAATGCCATTGACGGCAAAAGGCTGCACACCATGGAAACCTCGTTGACAGAGCCTATCGCAGTAGCTGCTCCTTGTGGGGATTGGCTGGCGTCTACCACAGCGGACGGAATCGTGGTCTGGGAGGCGAAGACCGACGAGCAGTACCCGCTGCCTACAGATCTGGGAACGAAGTCGATCGTGCGGGCCTTGGCGTCGGCGCCCGACGGAGCATGGCTGGCTTCCAGTATCGAGCGAGGCATCGAGGTCTTCACGCGCACAGAAGACGAGGGGAACGGCCGGCTTGCCCGGCATAGACTGTGGGCGGCAGGCGATGAACTCGCCAGTGACCGGCTAATCCACCTCGATGTCGCCCCAGACAGCACTTGGCTCGCTGCGCGCAGTGCCGGCGGTGCTGTCTTTGTTTTCACCATGCCGGCCGCAACCCTACGGCATTCCTTGGTTCCGCCGGGACGCGCAGCCGTCCTATGTGCAGTAAAGAACGGCGCCGGGATGGTGATTGGATGTCGGGACGGCGGCCTAGTGCTCTTGGACTCGCACAGCGGCGTAGTCCAGGCAACGGCCAGCGGTCATCGCGACACGATCCTTGGGATCGCATGCTCGCCTAGTGGCAACCGGGTGGCGACAGTTAGCTCTGACCGGACGGTTCGACTCTGGTCGGTGGATTCGGACACCATCCAATGTCTGGCGATGCTTCGGACGGAGGCAGACGTGTCGGAGGTCGTCTGGTTGCCGGACGACTCTGGAATCGCAGTCGCCGGCGTTCGCGGCCTCTACCTTTTAGACTTCCGTAATCTCTGAGTGCAGAGCTACTCGGTCATCCGCTTGGACTGGACGCATGTTGTCGCCGAGTGTGATGCCGTCGCGCCGATGATAAGGACGGGCCGCCTGCGCCTTGGAACGGATCTACTACGTAACCTGGCGGTCAATGCTGGCCGATGCGATCGAGCGCCGGGACCGGCAATGCCGAAGGTTCCCTGTTGCGTGGAGGGCCCGTTGATTCCGACGGCGACTACGGCGTCGAACCGGTAGCTAAGCGGCGGGTGGTGCGGCGCGTTTTTCTCCGAAAGCCGGGGTCGATGTGACCCATCTGCGCGGCCCGTCAGCAGAAGCAGCATGCCGTATCTCAGGGCTGCTGATCCATGATCGGCGCGAAGCACCAGCGCGACGAAGTTCCGCCGCAGAGCCGAACAGCACCTGGTGAGCCAGTCGGTCGTTCACCTGCGCTCGATCGCCTCGGAACGGCAAGCGACGCAGCGGCCAGCGGGCTGACCAACATGCCCAGGACGGTGGCACCGACCGCCACCTCCGACGTTTGCCTCCGCCACGCGCGGCCGCCCGTCGTTCCCAGCTGGCACCGGAGCCCGCCGACTTGTCGGCAGATACCGCCGCCACCCCGCAGCGCTCGCGGGCGCATCGCCCTTCAAGTGGTCTTCAGTACTTCGGGTGACACTCTGGCTGTCACCCCCGGCAGGCGAATGTGTCACCCCCGCCGGTTGTTCTGTCACCCCCGCTGCGGCTGTGGTTCGTCGATTCGGATGCACCAGCCGATAGACGCGGGTGGCGATACCGGCGACCTTCGACACGACGAGGCGACCCAGTTGCACGAGCTTGGCCAGGCATCGTTGCACTGTGCGTTCGGAGCAGCCGACGTACTCTGCAAGGGTGGCCACGGACGGCCAGGCGTTGCCCTCACGGTTGGCGTGGGCGGCAATGGCAATGGCTACCGCTCGCTCGTTCTTCCCAAGGTCTTTCGTGGTGAGCAGTGCAGCCTTGACGGCTTGACTCATGGCTTGCGTATCTCCGTCCGTCAGGGTCCGGAGCGCCTGTCGTGGCGCCCCGGCCGATCTCTGGGTTGAAACCGCCGGCTCTTCCGGTACGGCGGTGCGATACGTGGGCGAGCTCAGTTGCTGCGGGGTTCTTCACCGTCGCCAGGGAAGCTGTCGACGATCGGCGTGGGATCCGGGTCATGGCAGCCGCGGGCGCGGGCATGCCGGGATAACCGGGATGGCGGTGAAGGCGGGTCTTGCGGTTGCTCGCGGCAGGGATCCACCCGGGAGCTTGCGGGCCAAATCCAGGACTGGCCATCGCTTGCGCCTCTTCGTCAGCAAGCCCTTGCCGGGCGGTCGGGTGATGGTGCGGACTGCCGCCGACGGATCAGCCACCGGCGGACCCGATCGACGCTCAATCCGTTGCTGCGGTCAAGCCACCTCAGCCGGGATCGCCGGCGGACGTCATCGGCACCGCAGATCAGACGCTGAGCGACACGACCCACGGGGGTTCCCGGGAGCTGAGCGCACTGCTGCATCGGGCTGCCGCTCTGAAGTTGGACTCACCGCACCGCGCGTCACCGCAGGTCACAGCACACGTGCCTGCGGTTCCGCCGGGACCTCGGCCTGCGCCGCAGGCGGTCTGCGGCCTGGACCGGCTGCCCGACAGGCACTCCCGGCTGCACCGTACGACGCTGACTCCGTCGCCCACGACATGCTCGGCGCCCGGCCGGCCCAGGGAGCCGACCAGCCCTCGGCGT
This sequence comes from Micromonospora terminaliae, assembly GCF_009671205.1. Lineage (NCBI taxonomy): Bacteria > Bacillati > Actinomycetota > Actinomycetes > Micromonosporales > Micromonosporaceae > Micromonospora > Micromonospora terminaliae. The sequence continues at coordinate 2,025,054 of NZ_CP045309.1, forward strand.
GGGCCTTGCCGCCTCCGGCTGCCGCAGCGGGCTGCGGTACCGGCATCCGCCGTCGCCCGGGCAGGCGTAACGGTGCGCGGCCGCTCCACTGAGGGCGATGACCGATCGGAGCGGATTGCTCCCGCACGTCATAGTGCTTGCTGAAGATCAGCAGCCCGGTTGGCGCGACGCTCGATGAGCTCTCACCCGGAGGGGGCAACGATGCGTCGAAGCGCTGCGATCTGATTGGTCCAACTGCTCAGTCGGGTGATCTTCACGACGTCGCCGGTCGTCGGGGCGTGGATGACAAGTCCTTCGCCGAGGTACATGCCGACGTGACGGGGGTTGGCCATGGTGCCTTGGCTGCCCGGAATGAGGATGAGGTCGCCCGGGAGCAGGAGCGCGGGGTTGTTTAGGGGCTGTCCGGCGTTGGCCTGGTCGGTGGTGATGCGGGGGATGGAGATACCGGCCGCTCGGTACGCCGCCTGCATGAGCGATGAGCAGTCGCACTGTTGGTCGGGGTTGCCGGAGTGCGGGTCGGTGCATGATCCGCCGAAGTGGTACGGGGTGCCGAGTTGGTTGACGGCCCAGAAGATGGCGGTCGTGACGGCGGGCGGGGTGTTGGCGGGAAGCGTGAACCCGTCCGGGAGGGCGGCGGGCGCATCGCTGGCGCAGTCCGTCGGCGTGTTGGTCAGCTGCTCCACCAGGTGCACAGCGTCGCCGGTCCACTTGGCGTAGGCGTCGGGGAAGGCCGAGGCCTGGACCGCCTGGGCGGCCTGGGTGAGGGGCATCGACTCCCATCCGGGAACGGTCAGGAGCTTGTCAAAGAATCTGCCCGCCTGGTAGGCGGGCTCGGACAGTTGCGCGACGCTGCCCCAGCCTTGGCTGGGGCGCTGCTGGAACACTCCGATGGAGTCGTGGTCGTTGGTGTCGCCGAGGTGGGGCAGGTTGCGCAGGCCTGATTCCTGCATGGCGGTGGCGACGGCGATGGCCCAACCCCAGCGGGGTACGCCTTTGGCGACGCCGACGTCGATGATGGTCGCGGCGTTCTCCAGCTGCTTGGCGTCCCAGCTACCCGTGCCGGGCGGCTGCCCTGGATGGGGCACGGCGACGATGCCACACTCCTTGGCGCCGCCGCCCAAGACGGAGGACAGCAGCAGCATGGGCAGGCCGAAGCAGGCGACGATGACGACAGTGACTACTCCGATAATGACTTTGGTCATGGCGATGCCTTCCGTGAAAACGAAGAGGCCCGGTCTGCGCGCGTGCACGGCCCGGCAACCGCAAGGTCAGGTAGGGGCTACAGGCGGTGAGTGAGCGGCAGCAGGTCGGTATGGGCGCCGTTGAGGAAGCCAGCGAGCAGGTCGGCGTTCTCGAACAGCGGGTGGCCCCTTCGCCGCTGTTAGCCCGGCTCGCCGTGCTACTCGCGTGGGAGGGACCGGCCGACACGGAGATCGACTGGCCAGCCCTCGCGGAAGCCGCTGGCCACCCGTTCCCAGAGGACTACCGCCGTTACGTTGAGCTCTTCCCACCTGGTGAAATCGGCTTCCTGAAGGTCCTCCACCCCCGTCGCTGGAGCGCAGCGGAGGACTTCCTCACGTACGCGCGGAACTGGCACGCGGTGATGAACGACAAGGCGGAGCTTGCAGGAGGGTTCCCGTACCACTTCGGCGCGTCCCCGGGTGATCTCCGTGTATGGGGAACCGTGAACCTCGACTATCTGCTCTGCTGGCAGCTCAACGAGGGTCCTCCCGAGCAGTGGCCAACGGTCGTGTGCGACACCGCCATGGTCGACCCGCCGGAGCGCTACGCCGGCACCGTCACGGAGCTGCTAGTCGACCTGGCTGAGGCGCGGAACCCGTTACCGGTGATTGGTTACGTGACCGAGATTGAGGGGGCGCCGTACAGGTTCTCCCGACATGAGTAGGGCGTGCGGTACGCGGAGCCGCGTGGGCGGTCACCGGGACAGAACGGGACTCAGCTCTTGCTCGACTGCTGAGGATGGGTGCGGCAGCATGTGCCGGTGAGTTTTGACCTTGATGTGCTGGCCATCGACCCGGCCGCGAGCGATGACGCAGTGCGCGCCATGGTGAAGCGCTGCAGTAGCAGCCAGCATCCCGAGGGCGAGTTAGACGATCGCATCGTCGGCTTCTACGAGAGCCTGCGTGCCCGCTACCCCGACTTCCCGCCATACCGCGATGACTCGCCCTGGATGTCGATGCCACTCCACGTTGGTATCGACCACGTCAGCATGAATATGACCTTCGGGGAGCGAAGCACACCGGCCCTCGAACTGATCTTGGTTCTTGCGGAGCGATATGGGTTGACGATTTACGACCCGCAGGGCGATGAGGTGACGCGGCCTCACGGTTGATGTCCGAGCACGCGCGCAGCCAATCGGCTTTGGTGGGCCGGGGGCAGCGGCGTGGTGACCGCCACCCCCGGCCGGTGGACGAGGGGGGCGGTCAGACCTTCAGCAGGTCAAAGGCGGCGATCTTCAGATGGTCGGCGTTGCCGGTCAGCACCCGGTTGGCGCGGGCGGTCGCGTTCTTGGCGGGCTGATAGTGGTCGAGGTACTCGGTGATGGCCTGGCAACCGGCCCAGCGGCTACCGGTGATGGCTTTCTGGGTGTCGGCCTCACGGATGAGGTACTTGAGCGTGCCGAGCCGCTGCTTGGCGTTGTTCTTGGTCTGTTCGGAGGCGTTGTCCTTGACCGGCCACACCTGCGCGACGACCTTCTCGAACTCGCGCATGGTGAGTTCGGTCTGCAGCATCCGTTCGGCGGCCTTCTCGAAGGTCTCCACGTACGTCCACATCAGGCCCAGTGCCTCGCGGGCCTGGCTGATCTGGGAGTTGACGTTGGAGGTGTGCCGGAACGTGTAGTGGCCGACCGCATGCCGGAAGGCGGCGCGTTGGGTGTTGGCACAGACGACTCGGATCGGGCTGGCGTCCACCCGCAGGGCGGCGGTGCCGTCGTGGGAGGTGGTGCCGATCAGGTACATGTCCAGCCGGTCCACCCCGGCGATCTCCATCGCGTCGGGCAGCTTCATCGTGACGAACACGCTCTTGCCGCGGCGGAGGCTGCCGGCGGTCTCGAAGTGGGCGCCGCCTACCTGATCGACGAGGCGGTCGAGCATCTCGGCGCACTGCTCGTTCTGGACCACGGTGTAGTCGGTGCCGACGATGCCCAGGTACTCGGTTTCGCCGGTGACGGGGTTGCGGCGCACGGTCATGCGCTTGTCGTCGGCGGGGATCTGCACCTCGACGCCGTCGACGATGTCGATGCCGACGGTGGGGATGGTGCGCACACCCCAGTCGCCGAGTCGGGCGGCGGCCATGATCTCCTCGGCCTTCATCGTGTTCTGGGTGACGGTGCCGAGCTGGTGCCAGGCCGACAGGCGGGCGCTGGCGAAGGCGGTCGTTCCGTCCGCGAACGTTTCGAGTTCGTGTGGCACGTGCTTCTCCTCTTTATGCACTGAGGGGGCCGAGCCCGACCGGCTCGGCCCCCGCATAGGTGGCGATGGTGGGATCAGGACTGCTCAGCGGTGTCGCCGTTGTCGGTCGGCGCCGGGTGGGCGAAGGTCAGCGGCGTGTCGGAGACCAGGAGGATGCGGCCGGCGGCGGCGGCCTTGGTGCAGTTGTTGCGCACCGCCCCGGAGCTGACCGTGCGGCCGAGTTGTCCGCCGAGCGCGGTGGCGATGTCCTGCGGGGTCATCGCCCGGCCCGGGTTGGCGGCCAGGACGTCGAGGGTGAGCTTTTCCAGCTCGCCCCGGCCGAACGGCTGGCTGCCGTCCGTGTTGAGGGTTCCGTCGCCGCGCCGGCCCTCGCTCCTGAAGACGCCGGTCGGGCGGGGGGTGGTGCGCGTGGGCAGGGTGACGACGTGGGTCTCACCGTCCGGCCCGACGACGTGCAGCGTGCCGTCCGGGCGGATGAGGGGCAGCACCGCCGCGGTGGCGCTCGGCGTGTTCCCCAGCCGCCGGATGACCTGGTGGCACAGGGGGCAGCGGGGCGGCTCGGGGTTCGGGTCGACGTCGCTGGCCTTGGTGGGGCCCGGGATCCACCGCTGCGGTGCGCCGGGGAGGCGGCGGGCGGCGTCGGCCTGCTCCATCGCGGTGAGCAGGCGGGTCGCGGTCGGGTGACCGATGCCGCTTTCCGCCACGATCACATCGAGGGTCGCGCCGTCATCGCCGTAGTCGGCCAGGACACCTTTGATGGCCATGACCTTGCGGTCCCCGGGACGCGCCGCCTGCACAACGGTGACAGTGGGGCTCTCGTCGCCCCCCGTGCTGTCGTCCTCGTCGCCGTCTTCGGTCTGGCCGGCCTCGTCCTCCGTATCGGCGCCGGCGTCGTCCGGGATAGTCCCACCCTCGCCGTCTCCGGGCTGATCAGTTCGCTCGGTATCGCCGGTGTCACCGGTGTCTGGCTCGGCGGCCGCGTCGTCGACGTCCGGGTCGCCGAAGTCAGCCTCGTCCACGATCGCGGCGTGCTCGTCACCGAGGTCGACGTCGTCCGGGGCAGCGTCGGGGTCCTCCGCCCGGTGCGCCAGGGTCCACTGGGTGGGCGTGCCGTCGGCCGGGTCGGCGTCGGTGTCCACCGCGACGATCACCCCAGCGTCCGCCAGGGTCTTGATCGCCTTGTCGGTGGTCGACCGGGCCTTGCCGGACTTGGCGGCCAGTTCGTGGACGTTGCCTCGGCCGAGTTCGGTCAGGGCGTCGAGGACCGCCTGCGTGGCAGGCGTCAGGGACAGACTTTCCATGTGCGATTCCCTCCTTGGGAACTGGGGTTGGAACGCCCGATGCGGTGTTCTGCCGGGCGGTGGTGCGCCGAGTCGCGGGCAGCGGTCAGCACGGCAGACGCGAGGTGCTGTGCGCTGCCGTTCTGGGTGCTGCTGATGGCGGCCCGGTGACCTGGGGCGGCGCGGCGCCGCCGGGGCCGGTGCCGGCGGCCGTGGGTCCGTCGGCTACCGACTGCGGGAACCTAGGCGCAGAGGTGGGCGAGTTCGGCCGGGGTGAGCTGGCCGGGGGTGCGGCTGCGCCAGGCGTCGGAGTGGCGCAGGTGCCACCAGCGCAGCAGTGACCGGCAGGCCGAGGCGAGGTCGTGGCAGACCGGCAGCGGGTAGGTCAGGCCGGGCTGGGTCTGGCGATGCCGCAGGTTGGTGTAGGCGGTCGGAGTCCAGCCGGCGCCGGTTTGGGCGATCTCGCCGACGAGTCGGCCCGGGTAGGGGATGTCGAAGGCCCTGGCGGCTTCGGTGTCGGGGAAGACCAGCCAAGTGTGCGGCTCCTGCTGGCGTAGGACGGCCACGCCGCGTGAGGGGTCGCCGGGTTGCAGGAGCAGATGCCGCTCGTCGCCGTCGCCGATCGGTCGGTGGTTGCGCCAGCCGCGATAGGCCGTGATGAGCATGGTCCCGAGGACGAGGTGCCGTTCGCGGGCGGCGAGTGCGTCGGTCAGCGCTTGGTGGTAGCCGGCCAGGTGTAGGTCGGCGCGGGCGGCCAGCTGCTGGTGGCCTGCCTCGGCGAGCTCAGTCAGCCGGGTGAGGGACTTCTCGAGGGTGGCGGTGCTGTCGTTGAACCCGAGGGCGGTCTTGTGCAGGACGCGGGCGAGGTCGCCGAGGGCGTCCAGGGTGGCGGTGTCGTGGCGCCACGAGTGCTCGGGCAGGACGTCGTTGGTGTCGGCGGCGATGCGCCGTAGCGCGGGATCTGTCAAGAACACCCGGGTCTCCTTTTGCGGACGGGGAGGGTTGTGTGGGCATCCGGAAGGCCGGTCGCAGCAGGGCTGCGACCGGCCTTCGGTGTTCGGCGATGGGGGTTAGGCGATGGCGACGGCGCACAGTCGTGCGCCGCGGTGCAGGCCTCGCAGGTAGGCGCATGCCTCATTGAGGAAGCGGAACCGGTCAGCCACGGAGTCGCTGGCCGAGATGAGGAGGCGGCCGTCGGTGGTGATCAGCGCATCGCCGACCAGGGCGATACGCCAGTACAGCCCCGCGTAGGCGGCTTCACCCGCCTGGTAGACGGGCAGCTCGTAGGGGTCGAAGGAGTGGGCGAGCATCGCCAGGACGCGGGGCTGTTGTTCGAAGCGGCGGCGGGCCTCGGCCAGGGGGACCTTGGCCGGGTCGGCGTGGTGCTGGGCGAGGTAGTCCTCCCAGCTGCGGGCCGGGCGGGTTGTTGCCGCGATGTGGGTGTTCCAGGCGTGCCAGCGCCGGGCGGCACGTTCGGCGGCCTTGGCGGCGGTGCCGGTCAGGTCGAGGCGGCTCTTGCGGCCGCCGGCGGCAATGGTGATCGCGCCGAACCGGCGGGCGGTGTGGAGCAGGTAGTAGCGGAAGAAGCGGGTCAGCCAGCCGATCAGCCGGCGGTGGCGGACGTGGTAGCGGCGGGTCGGGGTGCCGTTGGCGTGCAGCACATCGTGGACCTTCTCGGAGGCGGCGAACCAGTCCATGTCATCGCTCGGGGCGAAACAGACGGTGACAACGCGGATGGTGAGCTGCCTGGGCTTGAACATGGCAGTGTGCTCCCTTCCTGAATGGGTGGGCAGGGGTGAATGCGCGGTGGTGCCAGCGGGCCGCGGCGTCTGAGCCGGCGAGCTGCCGTGAAGGGCGCGGGGCGTGGATCACGAGCCGACCTCAGGTGGGCTGTGGGTGACCCCGCTGGCGCGGGCAGGCTGCGGAAGGGGCAGACGGCGGCGGTGCGAGCAGATAGAAGAAGCTGCACCGTAGCTTCGTGACCTGACAGCACAGCCCTTGTCAGAAATCACGACTATGCCTCTGAGCTGCACTGACAGAACCAGCTGCGCGGCTGTCAGGTTGCCTCCACTGACAGCTACAGTGCGCGTCCGCCAAGCGAACGGTCGGCGTGCTAATGCCCAAATGCTGCGATGGTGGAGGCGACGGGACCGGGAACAGGTTGTCGTGGGACTGCTCAGCGCGGCTCTGCTGGAGATCCGCATGCTCGCCTTTAGGCCGGACCTGTTGCGTTTTTCGCGCTCGGTCAGGACCTGGGAGAGGCCAAATCAAGCCGGGAGGCTGGCTTGTCGGTGCTCGGACCTAGTCTTCGGACCATGACGCGGTATGTCGACGAGGATCTGCGCGGTGCGGAGTTCCGCGAGTGCGATCTGACCGGGGCGCGCCTGATCGGCGTCGTCATGCAGGATGCCGTGATCGACGGGCTCATCACCAACCTTGTGGTGAACGGTGTCGAGGTCACCGGGTACGTCGAGGCAGAGCTGGACCGGCGTCATCCGGTGCGGGTGCTGATCCGCTCCGAGGACCCTGGCGATCTACGCGAGGCAGCGCGTCAGCTCCATGCCGGCTGGGCCGCGACGATCGAGCGAATCCGCCGGACGCCCGGCATCGAGCGCCGCAGCGTGAACGACGAGTGGTCGGCGGTGCAGACGATGCGCCACCTGGTCTTCGTCCACGACTCTTGGTTCCGCCGCTGCTGCCTGGGCTCGACGGAGCTGTTCACGCCGATGGGCATCGGTACGACCATGGAGCCCTACCGTGAAGCGCACGGGCTTGACCTCTCGCTCGATCCAGCCCTCGACGAGATCGTGAGAGTGCGTGACGCACAGGCCGCCGAGCTCGAGGCCTGGCTCGACGAGGTCACCGCTGCGCAGCTCGCAGCACGGGCGCCGGTGCCCGATGACGATGTCTGGCCGCCGTACGCCCGGGGCCGCTCGGTGCGGCAGTGCCTCGGCACGGTGCTCAACGAGACCTTCGAGCACAACGGCTTCTGCGTCCGCGACCTCGACCTGATCGAGGCACAGAACGCTGAGTAGGGCCGGCTACGGACTCAGCATCTTTCCGCTAAACCCAGCCATCCCCACAGACACAGGCAGAACCCCTTACATCAAGCTGATCTTGCTCAGATCACCTCATTGATCTGGAACCCATCATCGAGTAGCACGAAGCTGCGCTGCTCATCCGGCCGATTGTCGAGGTGAAATCCCCACTCGTAGACGATGGCGTCACCGAGACGCAGCCCCGGCGCGCGTGCAGCTTCCCGTCCCGCATCACGGTCACAGGCGTCGGTTCACGCTCGGAACCATCAGTCACACGCAACAGCTGCACAGGTCGACGACTCGACGACCAACCATGATCGGCAGGACAGTCCCTAGCCTGGGCGGCGTCCCCAAGCCGAGATCAACGGCGCGAGGGTGAGGTCGAGCTCGCCGGCCTCGACGGCGGCCAAGTGCGCGTCGATTTCGACGTCGTTGGCCAGCCCTGCGGCGAGCAACTCGGCGCGGACCATGCGCACCGTCGCGGTCTCCAGCCGGTCGCAGGCTGCCCCGCCGACCGGGAAGTAGCCGGCCGCCGTGACATCGACCAGGCCCGCCGCTCGCAAGGCTCGCGGCAGCGTACGGCCGTAGCGCAGATCGGCGCTGCGGCGGGTCATCAACTCCCGGACGGCGCGCCGCAGCTGGTTGGCGCGCCGCTGCGCCGGGCCAACCTCATCGAGGCAGGCCAACGGCTGCAGCTCGGTGTCGGCATCCTCTATCAGTAGCCGACCGCCGGGCCGCAGCGCCGCCACCATTGTCGCCAACGCTCGGGCACGGTCGGGTACGTGAACGAGCACGAGCCGTGCGTGTACCAGGTCAAACGTGCCTGGCTGCGGCGGCCTGTCCTTGACGATGTCGTGCCGGAGCACCTCGTAACTGCCGTGCGGGTCCAGCCAGGCCGGATTGACGTCCGTGGCGAGCACGTGACCGGTTGGTCCGACGGCCGTGGCGAGTGCTTCGGGAATGCTGGGGCCTCCGGCACCAACTTCCCAGCAGCGCCAGCCCGCCCTCACTCCGAGCCGGTCGAAGTGCCCACGTGTGACACCGTCGAACAGTTCGGCCAGCCAGGTGAACCGCTCACCCGCCTCCACTCGGGCGTTGTCGAGCAGGTAGCGGTGATCCGGGGAAGCCCCGGCGGAGTCCGGCGATGGGGGCCTGGACGGCGCTCCAGCAGTATTCACCGGCCCGCCCGCGGTCGTGTCCGGCTCGGATCCGGGGTCGGCTACGGGCTGCGATGAACTCATGCCCACATCCTCACGCCCGATCGCGTGCTGTGTCAGCGCGACACGGGCTGAGCCCAGACGCAGCCTGGCTCCAGCCAACCAGGCCGACCCCTCGCCCTCGACACAATCGCCCGCTCATCCGCGGCCTCGGTGTCCCGACGCTCCCCGGCCGCCTGGCCGCGCTGCGCCGACTCCTACTCCAGGCCCCGGCGCCGATCGTCGTTGCGGCACTGTTGCCTTTTGGCGTGTCGACGTGAGGGCTTCGCCGGTGTCACGGGTTGCCAACGCCGGACAGAGAGTGCCAACAGCCGCTGCTAGTCACATCACGGCCTGTCAGAGCACGAAGACGCCGTCGTCGTAGTTCGGGTTGTCCGCTACCGGCTGGCCGTGGTCGCTGGGCAGCGCCGTGAGCCGGACCCGGCCGGTGGCGCCGGCCGGTAGCCAGACCGCGTCGGCGGGGTCGTTGTGGTGGGTGGCGGTCGCGGCCGGGACGTCGCCGGGTTTGCCGCGTAGGAGCCGGTGGAGGTGTTCTTCGCGTTGTTCGCTGTGAAGCCAGAACAGCACCGGGTATCGGGGGCCGCCGCGGCGGATCAGCTGGGCGTACCGGTCGAGCTTGGTGACTACGCGGCTGCGTAGTGCTTCGGTGCCGGTGTCGGCTTCGAGGAAGAACCCGACGTTGGTGTCGTCGACGCTCCATAGGCCGTGGCCGTCGGCGGTGATGGTCCGGTACTGCTTGCTGGTCAGCGTTTCGGACCACCACCGGTCCAGCTGCGCGTCGGGGTGGTGGCGGGCGTGTGCGGTGAGTCGGACGAAGAACTCGTTGGTGGTGAGTAGGTGGGTCAGGTGCGGGTTGGCCGACAGTCGCTGCACGGTTTGGCGGCTCGTGCGGGCGGTCGGTTCGGGCCGGTTGTGGGCGGCGGCTTGGAAGCGGTGCCCGTTGTGGCCGAGCGTCCAGTGCCATGGTTGGCTGCCGCCTCCGTCGCGGGCGAACCGGAATCGGTCCAGCAGGCCCAGGGCGGCCAGCTCGCTAAGCCGGATCTGGCAGGTCCGGCGGGCGTGGAACAGCATGCGGTGGATCTGGTCGGTGGTGAGGACATGGTGGTCGTCGAGGAGTTGGAGCAGCAGGCGGTCGCGGCTGGTGATGTGGGGGTAGATGGCCAGTAGTCCGGCAGTACGCGATTGCGGCATAGATGCTCACCCCGTGGAGAGAGAGTCCCGTAGGGAGTCTGGATAGGTTGATCTTGGCCCCCGGTCCTGTCGGCCGGCGGGTTTGGGCAGTTCAGGCACCTGACAGGCCAGGTGGAGGGGACTCGTGTGGGGTCTCGTCTCGCCGACGCCCCCAAACGAGCCCCCGGTGCCGCACCCGGCCGAGCCCTCGAACGAGCCGAGCCTCAGCGGTCGTGTGCGGTCATGCGTCGCTTCATCGCGGTGCGGGCGAGCTGCTGCATTGGTGGCTCACCGTCGGCGCGGCTGTGGGCGGCGGCGCACGCCTGCCGGATCGCGGTCGCCTCACCCACGACCGGTGCCGGCGGGTTCGTCACGAACGTGAAGCTCGGTAGTTCCCGGTTGCCTACGAGGAGCCGGGCGGCGGCGGTGTAGACGTCGAGGTGCGCGAGGTCGTGCTCGTCCAGCTCGGGTTTGGTGTGCCGGGACAGCTCCCGCGCATCAGCCGGGTCGACGGTGAAGAACAGCTTCGACCGGGCGTTGGCCGACACCGCCGCGGCGACGTCCTTGGGCAGCTGGGCGAGGTCCTGGTGGGCGAGGACGAGCCCGAGCCGGAACCCGCGGGCCTCGGCCAGCATGTCCCCGACGCTGCCCGGCAGTGTCAGGAAGTTCTGGCACTCGTCGACGTACAGGCAGGCGTCTTTTCGCTGGTGTTCGGGGATGGTGGCGCGGGCGATGGCGGCCTGCCACACCCGGGCCACGATCAGCGAGCCGAGGATCCGGCTGGTCTCCTCACCGAGGATGCCCTTCGGTAGTCGGCATAGCAGCACTCCGCCGTCGAGTACCTTGCCCATGTCGAACGACGAGTGGGCGTTGCCGATCACGCTCTTGACGAAGTCCCGCAGTAGGAACGCCCGCAACCGGGCGAGGACCGGGGCGATGACTTGGCCGCGGAACTGCTCGTTGATGCCGTCGTACCAAAGCCAGAACCCGCCGAGCCCGTCCGGGTCGTCCAGGCCGTGGGTGAACCTGGCCCGGAACTCCCGGCTCTGCAGCAGCGACGGGACCAGGCTCAGGGTGGGTTTGGCGTGCCGCATCAGCGTCAGACACGCCACCCGCATGGTGTCGTCCATGCGTGGCCCCCACTGCCCTTGAAAGATCTTCGCGAAGATCCCGACGAGGTTGTCCACCGCCAAGTGAGGGTCGCCCTGGTCGTCGAGGGGGTTGAAGCAGCCCGGGTTCTCCTGGTCCGGGTCGATGATCACGATCTTGTTGGCGTGGGAGGCGGGGAGCCGGTCGAGGATGTCGGTGATCAGGTCCCCGCGCGGGTCGATGACCACCGTCCCGCGGCCGGCCTTGATGTCGCCGAGGATCATGTTCAGCAGTAGCGTGCTCTTGCCGACGCCGGTCTTGCCGACCACGTGCACGTGCTGCCGGGCGTCCGTCACGGTCAGGCCGACGCTGTGGCGGCCGATCTGCGACCGTCCCAGCACCTTCACGCCCCGCCCGCCCGCGGGCACCTGCACGGGCGCCGGCGCGGCCTTGGCCCGTGCCCGGTCCAGGCCTGGCACGGCGAGGTCTTGCGGCAGCGCCGCGAGGGCTGCGAGTTCCGGCACGGTCGCTAGGAACCCGCGCCGCAGCCGCCGTCCGGCGAGGGTGGCGACCGGCTGTCGCATCTTCATGCGCCGCAGCCGATTCGGGCCGGTATACGTCGCGGCGGCCGAGGCGATCGTGTGCCGCAGCCCGAGCAGCCGTGAACGGACCTGCCCGGCCCGCTGCGGGTCCGGTGGGGTCTTGTCCGCGTCGGCGGCCACCGCGAACCGAACCGCGATCTCGAAGTGCGGCACGCGCACGGCCTTGTCGACGACCGTGCGCGCGTCGGCGCTCGCCACCGGGTCCCGCTCGGCCGCCCGCACCGTGGGGTATGCCGGGGTGCGGGGCCGGGATGAGCCGGGCGTGAACACGTCGAGAAGCCACAGGAGGGGTTCGATGGCCAGCCGCACCGCCCCGGAGACGGCGCGGGCGGCCACGTCGGGCCGCCCGTGCGGATGGTTGCCGGTGGTGGCTGCCGCCCGTCTGGTTGCCCGGACGCGGCGGGTCGATGCCGGGCGGGCGAGGACCTGCACGCACGCGTGTTCCCGGTGGCGTACCTCGGCGCCGGCAGCGAGCAACGCCCGCAGCGGGTCGCTGTCGTGCTCGCTGCGCAGCGGCAGCCCGTCGGTGTGCTGCGGCCAGTGCGCCCCACCCACCTGCTCACCCACGATCAGGGGGATCGGCGCGGCGGCGTCGGTGGTCGTCGCGGTGGCGGCGGGCCACGCCGCGCGGACGGCGGCCTCGACCGCGCCGGCCGGCACCGTGCCGGGCACCCACACCCGGATCGTCAGGGCGCGGCCGGTCCAGGTGTACTCCCACCCGACGTGCGGGTGGCCGTAGAGCCTGCGCCGCCACCCTGGCGGAGTCAGCACGCCGACGAGCATGGTCCAGAACGCGGCGGCTGCCTCCTTGGTGACCTCGGGTGGGGCGGCGATGGTCAGCCACCGCGCGCCGGTCACGAGTCGCTTGTGCCGCCAGGCGAGCAGCTGGTCATGGGCGAACACCGCGCCGACGATCGCGGTGGCGGCGAGAACACCGAGCCATGGCCGGGCGATGATCCAGTGTGGGGCCTCTTCGGGCCAGGTCGGGTCCACCATCACTCGGCCTCCCCGATGCCGGTGACCGCGATCGTGTGCTCGGCGGCCGACCCGACGGCGCGGAACGGGATCCGGCTCCGGCCGGCGACGAGCAGGCCCTCACCGCGTGGCGCCGACAGCAGCAGCCGCGATTCCCCGGCGGTCAGGTTGAACGCCTCGGCCACGGCGTCGATGGACTGTGTGCTTTGGCGCATCAGCACCTGGGTCGCGGCGTTGGACACGACAGCCAGGCCGAGGTCGGTCGAGAGCACGTCGGCCGCGTCCTGGGTGATCACACACAAACCCGCCGCGCGCTTGCGGGCGGCCTTCGCCATCCGGAACAGGAACCGGCTGCCTTCACCGTCGCGCATCAGCAGCCACGCCTCGTCCACCACGACGAGCTGCCGCCGACGGCGCTCGCCTGAGGCTGGTGTGTCGATGCCTGACCAGATCGAGTCCAACGCGAGGAGCGTGCCGACGGTGCGTAGCTCGTCGGGCAGGTGCCGCAGGGACCACACCACCAGGTGACCCTTCGGGCTGGTGGTGGTCGGCCCGTCGAACAGGCTGGCGAAGTTCCCGACCGTCCAGGGGGCGAGCCGCGCGGCGAGCTGCCCGGCGGCCGGGTCACTGTCGGCGGCGAGTACGGCGGCCAGGTCCCGCAGCAGCGGTGCCGGTTTGGTCCAGGTGGCGGGGTCGCTGTTGATCCCGGCCTGGTGGTAGGTGGCGGTGATGGCCCGGTCGAGGGCGGCTCGTTCGGCCGGCGGCGGCGCCGCCCCGAGCATGACCGAGATCAGCGTGTGCAGGAACAGGCCGCGTCGGGTGAGGGTGTCGGGCCGGTCTTCGGCGGGCAGGTCGAGGGGGTTGATGCGGACGCCGGGCTGGCCGAGCTGCACGACAGTGCCGCCGACGTGCTCCGCGAGGGGCGCGTACTCGTCCTCCGGGTCGATCACCCTGACGGCCGTGCCTTGGTACAGGTTGCGCAGCACTTCCAGCTTGACGAAGTACGACTTCCCGGCGCCGGAGCGGGCCAGGACGACGCTGTTGTGGTTGTCCTGCGCCCACCGATTCCAAATCAGAACACCGTTGGAGGTGGTGTTGACCCCGTACAGCACGCCCTCGGGCGGGGCGACGACGCCGGGGGAGGCGGCGGCGAGGTCCGCTGAGGCGAGGGGGAACGCCGCGGCGAGGGCGGTGGTGTCGAGGATGCGGCGCATCCGCAGCGGATCCACGCCGACCGGCAGCGTGGAGATCCAGCCCTGCTGGTGCCGGAACGTCGCCGGCTGCAGATCGAGGAGCACGCTGGCGGCGGCGGACTTCACGCCCGCGGTGACCGTGGCCAGTTCGTCGAGGGTGCGGGCGTGGATGGTGACGTAGATGCCGACCTCAAACAGCTTCGCCGCCCCGCGGGCGACCCGCTCGGCGAGGTCCGCGGCGCCGGCCGCTGCTGCCTCCACCACCGGATCACCCAGCCGTCCCTGATCGGCGTCGAGGCGGCGGGAGGACTCCAGGCGGGCGCGTTGACGCTTGAGCATCGGCGCGGCCAGCTGCGCCGCAACGGGGCCCAGGTGCACGGCGACGTCGACTCGGCCGGGGTAGGACAGCAGCGGATCCAACCAGGCGGGGCCGACCTCGGCCGGGTATCCGCACACCACGTAGGTGGCGGCGTAGCTGTCGCCGACCTGCACATGCCACGGCGTGACCGACAACGCGGCCGGGGAAGGCATCCCCTCCCCAGCCGCCACACTCTTCTTCCTGGGCTTCAGCAGGTTCATGGTGTGCTCCTGAGGGTGATCGGGGCACCGGGCACCGCGCGGGGGCCAGGCGGCGGGGGAGAGAACGGATCGACCGCCGCCGCGAGGGCCGCAGCGACCGCGGGCCCGTCCAGCGCGGCGGCTTCGACACCGAGCCCGGCCAGGGCTCGCACGGCGGTGTCGGCCGCGTGCGCGCCGGTGACGACGGCGAGGACCTGGCGGCGCAACGGATCACGCTGTGCGTCGAGATCGAGGAGGAACTCGGCGTAGTCCCCGGCGGCGGCCTGCAACGCCGGATCCGGCAGCCGCGGCGCGTAATCGACGGTCGCCTGCGCGTAGACGGTCAGGTCATGCCGCTGCGCGGCCACCACGATCTGCGCCGGCCCGGTCAGGCTGTTGAGGAACCGACCGAACCCCTCCAGCAGCGCGCCCTGCTCGCTACCGGTGCGCAGGTGGATGTTCGTGGTGCCGCAGGCAATCAGCACCTTGTCGCTGCCCTCACTCGTGAGGACTCCGGTCGGGCTGATCGACGTGACCGGA
Source organism: Micromonospora terminaliae (assembly GCF_009671205.1). Classification (NCBI taxonomy): domain Bacteria; kingdom Bacillati; phylum Actinomycetota; class Actinomycetes; order Micromonosporales; family Micromonosporaceae; genus Micromonospora; species Micromonospora terminaliae. The sequence continues at coordinate 2,040,150 of NZ_CP045309.1, forward strand.
GAGCGCAGCGGCGCCGGAACGCTCAGCTTGACCGCCACGGCCGCGACCGAGCTGGCGCGAGCCTCACCCGGGGCGAGCGTGCGCGGGCTGCGGCTGAGCGTGAAGCCGCGCCGCAGCCACACATCCAGGGGCAGGCCGTCACGGCGGCCGAGCGCCACCACGACCGCGACGGCGAACGCGATGACCCCCGCGACGATCCACACCGCCGGTGGGAGAAAGTGCCCGATCGTGCGGTAGAGACCGAACCCGGCCAGCCCTGTGCCGCCGATGATGCCGAGTTGCCGGAATGTCAGCCCGAACGCGATCCGGTCAGGCTCGTTGACGTTGGCCGGGACGACCGCGCGCGGGGGAGTGTCCTCGTGCGTCATCGCCCACCTCGCACAGCCGCACCTAGACGACCGAGGGGCAGCGGCAGGCGGCGGGTGACGCCCTGGATGAACACCGCACGCAGCAGAACCCCGCCCGTGTTCGACGACCCGCCACGGGTCACGTACCGGCGCATCATCCCGGGGATCTTGATCGTGACCCAGAGAACGACGATGACGAGCATCAGGTTCACCGCGTCAGAGCTCGGCAGGCCGAGCAGGATCGGCAGGTTCGCCTCCGGGTCGATCAGCAGGTTGATGCCCGCCGAGAAGGCGACCGCCTGCAGCGTGGGTGTGGCCAGGCACCCGAGCAGGCTGCGCCACCACAACTCGGCGGCACCCTTCGTCGACGGGGTGGCGTAGCACGCGAGGGCTACCGGCGCGATCCCGGCCAGGACGACCAGCACCCCGATCCGCGCGAGCCACGTGCCGACGAGCATGAACATCAAAACGACGATGAGCAGCCCGATGACCGCCATCAGCAGGGCGGAGCCCTCGTCGGTCATCGCCGAGGCGATGCGAGCCCGGACGAAGGTGACCGCCTCGGTGGTCGGCGCCGTGGTGCCGGCGATCGACGCCGTCAGGGCGTTGGCGATGTCGATGAGCACACCGGTCAGCGGGACGGCGAACGCGGACAGGACGAACCCAACGACAAGCCGGGGGAGTAGCTCCTTGATTCCGTAGCGCACCTCGACCGAGTCGCCGACCATGGCGGCGACGCCCACGGCGATGATCGCGAGGACGAAGCAGGCGCTGACGACCAGGGCGCTCTTGTCGGCGATCGACTGCACCTGCGGCAGGACGGTGACGTCCGGCGACACGAACATTGAAGAGGCCAGGAACGCCAGCAGGCCGCCGAGCAGGTCGACGACCTTCTCGGCGAGCCAGCTGACAAGGCCGTTCATCATCCAGTCGACCATGGTCGCCGCCTCAGCCGCCGAGGATGCCCTGCAGCACCTGCAGGATCACCGGGGCCAACACAGCGAGGGCGTAGCCGATCAGAGCGGACTTGACGTTGCCCTTCGCCTGCTCGACCTGGGCCGGGTCGCCACCGGCGGCCATGTAGCGCAGGCCGCCGATGACCAGGAACATCGTCGCGACCAACGCGATGATGCCCATGACCCAGCCAGTGATGTTGGAAATGACCTGGGCAATGGACTTGGGGCCTCCACCATCAGGGGCGGCAGCGGCCAGAACCAGGTCGTTGAGAACAGAGATCGTGTGCATTGCGGCGCTCCACAGGAATGTGTGGCCGCCGTGGTGGGGACCGGGGCGAGGGACGGTTCGGTGGGGGCGCTCCTCCCTTGCGCCTAGCGAAGGGTTGCGGTGTCAGTACGCCGCGCCAGCCATGCCGGACCGAGAGTCTCGCCGGATACAGGTCCCCGCCCGGCGGGCATGCCGTGGATGACATGCACTACTCAGATCTCGGCTGTCAGGTCCGATGAACTCCCCGCCAGCCTGTCACAACCTGACCGAACCAGTCAGCGACTCAGGCTGCCGAGCAAGGGTTGGCGCGTCCCGGGAACCAGGCATTGCCCGGGACGGCGTATCGCGTCGAGGTACACGGTGCGGCGCCGCGGTTGCCGAACTGGCAGCCGGGAAAGCAACGCGGGATCCGCCTCGATAAGCCGCCATGGCGGACCTCTGGATCTTGCTCACCCAATCGGGCGAAGTGGCCTTTGTTAGCAACCGTTCGGTGAGCGGGCGATCGCGCTGCGCGCCGGTAGCCTGTCCTCGTGTCGCAGTCAGTCCTCCCGGACGGTCGCCCGGCCGCCATGAGCCGGCTCGATGCGGGACTGGCAGTGGTCCTTGCGGTGCTCGCGTACGTGGCCGGGTCGGCACTGGCCCCACGGCTCGACCCGCCGTGGGGCGAGGACGGTCCGGCGATGGCGACCACTGCGGCTGGCCGGAGGCTGCTGAGCGCCCAGCAAGAGGCCGATGGGGTGCGGTCGCTCCGCAAGGCGCTCGAGTCCAAGATGGCCGAGGAGCGGGTTAAGCAAGTGGCTGACCGAGTCGCGGTGGTTCGCGTGAGCGAGCAGGATGCCGTCAAGCTCCACGAAAGCATTGATGACCGCGAGGCGCTGCTACGTGCGTTGCGGGTGGAGGCCGACACGGCGATCGCCGCCCAATCCTCGGCCGACCGCGAGTTGCGGACCGCGACCGAGAAGGCCAAGAAAAGTGAGACGGCTGCCACCAATCGTCTGCGGATTCTGGCGAAGGGTACCCGTGCGGCCGCCTCCGCCGTGGCGTGGGCCGCCCTCGCCCTTCTCCTGCTCATCATCGTTGGGCCGGTGCGGCTAGTGGCGCGGAAGCGGCCTCGCCTAATCCACATGCGGACCGTGCTGGGCGGCAGCGCCCTTGTGCTCGCCATGCTTCTGTTGGCGGTGACAGGGGGTTGGATTTTCGCGGCGGCCTTCGCGGCGTTGCTCCTGCTCGGCTGGGTGGTCGTCACGGGGAGGCCTCGTGCCTGACGCTATCGACACGCCGATCTCCGATCCGTGCGACGACCTACTAGCAATGTCAGGCGACGCGGAACGGCTCGCCCGGCGCGTGGCCGGGCGGCCGTTGCCCTTCACGCTCGGGATCTACGGCGCGTGGGGGGAGGGCAAGACCACCCTGGCTAACCTCGTCAGCCACTACCTCGGCCAGCAGGACGGCTGGCGGGACAGGCGGTTTATCGAGTTCTCGGCCTGGCCTTACGTCACGGCCGACGCCGTCTGGCGGGCACTGTTGGAGACGGTCGCCCGAGCGGTCTACAAAGTTCCAGTCGACCGCGATGCCACGCGCGGGCCAGCACGGTCGTTGCCGGCTCGGCTGCGCAGCCTGCTGCTCGGCGAGGTCTTTCCCAGCAGCACCGAGAAGAGCGATGAGGAGCAGCGCGGCGACGACTTCGAGCGGCTGATGGCCACGTTCGGCCGAGCGACTGCGGTCGCCAGCCGCGCCGTCAGCGACGCCGAGTCAGCCCGGCAGCTCTCCACACTGGCCGGCCTCGTCGTCGACATTGCCGCAGCGGTGGGGAGTCCGCTCGGGCCGATACGTGGTCTACTCGGAAAGGGCCCGGACACGGCCGCGAAGAAAACCGCGGAGCGCAGCGTCGCCACTGTCGAGGAAATGCGGCAGGGTGTCCGCGAGCTGTTCAGGGCGGCGAGCCACCCCCGCACCGTCGTGCTCATCGATGACCTTGACCGATGCCTGCCGGAGGTCGCCTTTGACGTCCTCGAGACCATCAAGATCTTTCTTTCGGAGAGCGCAGAAGCCGAGGCCAGCTGCCTGTTCATCGTGGCCGTCGATCAACTTGTGCTCTACCGCGGGCTCAGCGCCCGGGTCGGCGGCGTCAACGCGATTAAACAGGTGGACGCCCGGATGTATCTCGAGAAGGTGATCCAGATGGGAATCGCCGTCTCCGCCGTGCGGGATTCCTCATCCGACCGGTTCATCGCGGCCCAGTTCCCGGAGTGGGTCGGCGCTGCCGATCTCATCGACATTGCGACCCGGGGCAACCCGCGCCGCCTCAAACAGCAGTGCGATCTGCTCGCGTTCGGCTTCGAACGCGAGCAGGCGGAGAAGGGCGGCGAGAGCGCATGACCACGGCCCCGGTCGAGCCCGTCAAGCTCTGGCACCAGCTAGTGCAGATGATCGCGACCGATCCCAGCGTTGAGGAACATCGGGATGTGCTCGCCGATCGGCTCACCGCGGAGAACGTGACCAGAAGGACCCTGGAGATCCTGCTGCGATTTACCGACGCGCACGCAGCTGGAGGCACGATTGTCAGCCGGGACGGGCCGTTCACCTATATCGCGCAGACCGTCGGCGACCAGGTGGGCACCACCTCGGTTGGCTGGCTCCACCTCCAGTTCTTCGAGCGGGTGCTCCGGCTCTGGCACGACGACCAGAAGCTCGCGGAGATCGTGCGGCAGGGCACCTACCGGAACGACTACCTGACGCAGATTGACGCCATCGACAAATGGCTCGACGCCCAGCGGGCGCGCACCGACCTCGACGAGCGCCCGGCGCTGGTCCGTCAGCGCGATCCGAGCGGGGCCCTCAGCATTGACCGGTGGCCACTGCTGCTGGCCGGATCCCCCCGGATCTCCCAGGTGCCGATGGAGTATCTCCGGGCGAATGTCGCCGCGCTGCCCCGACATCCCACCACTCTCCCCGACTACGGCGAGGACCCGGACTCTTACCACCAGGCAGCCCAGACCTTGCTGGCCGCCGCCAAAGCCGCCGATGAAGACTTCGACGCGTACGCGAAGGTGCGGCTCGGCGTCGCTCTCGACCTCGTTCGGCGCCGCCGCTTCGCGAAGGTCCGCATGCTGGAGCTGGGTTGGCCCGATCTGATGGAGCGAGTCCGCACGCCCGGTGGCATCCGGCGCCTGCGCCAACTCGAGGCGAGCATTCTCGGCGACACTGATGTTGAGGCGCCGTCGGACGCCTGGCGCGCGTACGAGAGCGACGAGCGGCTGAGCGAGTTCCTGCGCATCCCTCCGCACTTTCGAACGATCTTCGACGGTCAGTTGACCCGCGTGGTGGGCGCCGTGGAGGGCCAGCCGCCGCCGGCCGAGCCGAACGTGGAGTGGGCCCCCTACACCAACGTCGCGCTTCGTCTGGACCCACCCGACGTGGCCCGCGCCACGCACCAGCCCGAGCAAAGTCGTTGGCAGGGCATTGCGGCACTGACCACCGCGTCGGGAAATTATGTTTGGCCCGTCGAGATCGACATCGGGGAGCTCCGGAGCGCCGCTGCCAGCCTGCGGGATGCATATGTGTCCGCGTCAACCACATCGCTCCGTCCGAACACGACGCTCCGGGACGTCGCACGCTTGCCGGACGCGGCCGTTCTGGTGGAGCAGATCGGCGAGGTTCTGTGGCGTCAGACTCTCGGCGCGGACGCCGAAGCCACGTCGCGCTTTCTCACCGCCCTGACCGGTAACCCGCGAGTGCGGCTGACCGTCTCCTCCGGGCTCGTTGACCTCACCGATTTGCCTTGGGAGTGCCTGCGGATTCCCGCCCTCCGGGTCATGGCCGGTCTGACCGTGAAGCTCTCCGTGGTCCGCCTGGTCAACGACGCGATCAACGAGGCGCACCGCGCAGTCGGCGCGACTCTGCGGGTTCTGGCGGTGCATTCAGAGCCGCGTGGCGTGGCGCCACTGCCAGGTGCTCGCCAGGAGTTGCGGTTGCTGCGGGAGAGCTTCGCGGAGGCCGAGCAGAAGGGATGGGCGTCGGTGACAACCATCGAGGACGCCACCGAACGCGACTTGCGGGAGAGCCTGCGGCGTGTCCGGCCACACATCCTTCACTACACCGGCCACGGCGGGATCGACCACACCGAAGGTGTGGCGGCGCTGATCCTCCACGATGACGACGGCGACCCCTTCCTGCTGACGGCCGACGAGCTTGCCGTCCAGCTATGGGATTCAGGCGTGGTCCTCGCGGTGCTGAGCGGCTGCGACACCGGTGTCACCCCGGGCACCGCCGACCGGGCGACGTTCGGGGTATGCCAGAGCATCGTCCGGCAGGGAGTTCCAGCCGCGATCGCCACTACACGGACGGTCTTCGACAACGCAGCCCTGCGCTTTGCCCAGGAGTTCTACCAGGCCTTCATTGACGGCTACCCTCTCGAGGCATGCCTTTCCGAGGCCCGCAAAGGCCTCTTCATGCAGGGCTGGGATTGGTCGGCGTGGGCCCTGTTCGCCGCCGATCCGGCCATGCTTGAGCTGATCCGTCTTCGCCGCCTCGGCGGGATGAGTTAATGACTTGTCTACTTCATCGCGAGAATCATCGCGTCTTCGGTAAGTGCTGGCCATGGCTTAGCTGGGGTCGTCTGGTCGAGGGTCGGCGCGCCGGTTGGCACGGTCGACGTCGGTCGCGTCGATGATCTGACGCGTTGAAGTTCAGCCATGAGGCACCTTCGTCTAGTTCGGCGATCCGGACGGCAACGGATAGTCGCTGCAGGCGAGCGAGTCAGGCTCCAACGGCTGATTGACCGCCCGCAACACCCCTGGGCAATGAACTGTCTTGCCGCGATCCGGGCGCTCTGCATGTATGCCGACCTGCTTCGGCGTTGTCCGGCCGTGTTGCGGGTTCGTGGCGGTCCGAGGAGCGGGCGGCGTCAGATAGATCGCCGCGTGTTACGGCAGCCGCCACGATGCGTTCGGCGCGGCGTCTGCGCATGCGCAGGACTGGTGCGGTCACGCCCTTCTCGGCGGCGAGTTGCTCGATCAATGCGTCACCGAAGCGGGTAGCGCTGATGAGCTCGGCGGCTTCGGCGGTAATCAGGCCGGCGACTGCTGCTCGGCCGAGCAGCAGGTCGGGATGCCCGTAGGGCATCCTCGGCGACCGTGAGCCGCTGGGCAGGTCCGGCGGCAACTCCTGGTCGTTGTTGGTCTTGACGACTGCGGCGCCGGCGCGCCATGCCGCCCAGCACAGCCGCAGCCATAGCTTGGGCGGAGCGAGGTCCGCCGTGCGTAGCGCTTGAAGGAACGCGGCCAGGACTTCGGAGTCCACGTCGTCGGCGTGCCCGGGTTGTCCGGGGCTGATTTTCGCCGCGAGGTGCGTCAGTGCGGGCAGCGCTACGCCGATTGCGCCGACGACCCAGGCTGGCCCGCATTCGCGGGCGTGGTGGGCCAGCTGCCGCCACAGCTCGTCGGTGGTGTCGCTGTCGTAGCGCTGGAATACCAGCAGCTTGCGCAGTTCGTCGAGCGGCATCGCCGTGTCTGGCAGCCCTGGCACCGGGCGGGCGTCGAAAACCAGCGGCGCGGGTTGGCAGGTCAGCAGCTCGAAGGCCTTCTCGGCGGTGGTCAGCGCCGTATTGGCCGTCCTCGTTCGAGTGGTCGTTGCCATGGTGACGTCCCCTCCACGTAGCGCTTCGCCCTGTGCGAAGGCCGAGACCTCGATTGGGACAGCTCGACCTGACACCACGAGCGATCGTCCGACCGGGACAGGTTGTGTCCGCTGGTGTCAGGTTCGCGGTGTGCCGACCGCCCGCACGGTGGGTGACTGGCTGTCAGGCGCCGCGATGACTGGTGCTGTCAGGCCGGAAGCGGGTTCGATCGGGTTGTCAGCGGCGTACTGAGGATCGTCAGTACGCCCGCCGGTCCGGGGGCCACCGTGCCCATGACCGATACCAACCGTCACAGCGCGCCGCTCCCCGTGGGAGACGTGGTGCCCGGTGACCCGCCCGTGCCGATCACCGTCTGGCCGGTCCCCGCCCCGCAGCCGGGCGAGACCATGTCCAACGAGATGGGCGTCCGGCTGGTCCACAACCTCACCCACCCGTCCGACCTGATCATCGACCTGGCTGGGGGCCCGCAGCTGGCCCGTGCCATCATCGCCGCACACCGCCGCAGCCACCTACAAGCAGCCTGCCAGGGCGGTTGGGGCCGCGAGGCGGCGACGCTGATCGTCAGCGGCTGGCCAGTCGACAACACCGATTCACCGGTCGAGTTCTTCGGACGCTGCCGGGAGAGCCTCGTGCCGGGCGGCTGCGTGGCGGTGCTGCTGCCGCACGGAGACGTCGTCCTTCCGGTCGACGTCGTCGCCGCCACGAAGCGGGTCGGGCTGGCGTACCTGCAGCACATCGTGGCAGCCGACCGGCCGCCCCGACGTGGCCAGCACACGCAGCTGGACATTCACACTGACGTGCTAATCCTGACGCGTAGCACCGACCAGGCACAGGCGGGAGGCGGCGATGTCTGAGCCTCTGCCGATTACATCGGTGTGGCTGACTTGCCAGCAGCCCTCTCGGGACCAGCGACGGGGCCGGTACGTGCCAGAGTCGTCCACGCACCCGGGGAAGATGCTGCCCCATCTCGCTGCGCATGCCATTGCCGCCTACACCGCGCCTGGGGATCTGGTGCTCGACCCGATGTGCGGGTCGGGCACCACGCTTGTGGAGGCCATGCACCTCGGGCGGCGTGCGCTCGGCGTGGACATCGAACCGCGGTTCACCGCGTTGGCGGCGGCCAACATTGCCCTCGCGGCGTCCCAGTGCGCCCCTGGCACGGCGGAGGTGATCACCGGCGACGCAACCGGCCTGCTGGAACTCGCCCCCGCGTCGGCGGTCGGTGAGGTCGGGCTCGTGCTCACCTCCCCGCCGTACGGCCGCTCCACCCACGGACTTGTCCGGGCAACTGGCACCGGGGTGACGAAGCGGGCGCACGTGTACGGCGACCGGCGGCGGGGCAACCTTGCCTACGTCGGATGGTCGGGTCTGCTCGACGGGTTCGCCGCGATCATGGCCGCCAGCTACCAGCTGCTGCGCCCCGGCGGCACGGTGGTCATCACGTGCCGACCGGTACGGCGCCGCCCGGACGACTTCATCGACCTACCCGGCGAGTTCCTGGCCGTCGCCCAGTCGGTCGGGCTGATTCCGGTGCAGCGGTGCGCGGCGATGCTCGCCGCCGTCCGCGACGGGCAGATCGTGCACCGCGCCTCGATGTTCGGCCTCATGGCGGTACGCAAGTCCAGGGCCGAGGGCGTGCCGGTACACCTTGTCGCACATGAGGACGTGCTGGTCCTCCGGCGCGGCCATCAGAATTCCCGCGTCACGCCGGCCACAGCCTGACATCAGGTGAGCCGGTGCTGTCAGGTCCCGCCAGACGGCAACACCTGACAGCCCACGCCACACCAGCAGGATCGCGATTAGCTTGAAGCCTCTTCTTTCTTTCTCCTGCTGCTGATCTGCTGCGTCCGCGACGACATCGCGCCCACCCTTCCCGGTCGGCCGCCGTCCACAGGCTTAGATCCCCGCAGTCATGACCCGCCCCTCGCCTCAGCGGCGACCGGGGCCTGGCACCCCTGTCCCTGAAGGCGGCCACCACCTGGTGGCCGCCTTCCTTCATGCCTCAAGGAGGGCACATGCTTCGTCCCGCCCGGTACCTGACAGACGGCCATCTCCGTGCTGAGCCGCACAACGCGGCCCTGCCCAATCTCCTTACCGACGTCGCCGCACCCGTCGGCGTGAACCAAGGATCCGGCCGAGCAAGCGACAGGGCCACCGTCCGGTTGGCCTCCTGCGCTGCGCGGATCGCAAGGATCCGTTCGACCGCCGCCGGCACTCGGGCGCCGCAGCAATGACCGACGCCAACCTGGCGGAGCAGATCTGCACTCTGCACGCCGAAACGATCGCCGCCATCGAACAGCGGCAGGCCCTCGCTGCCGAGGCCCGCTCCGCTCTCATCGCCGCCCTGCGGAACCGGCTGATCTGCCGGCCCGGCTGCGAGGACGCCCTCGCCACGTGGGGCTTAAAGCCGCTGCCGCACCGATGGACCGTCTCCGCTGACGCCCAACTGTCGCACACCCGAACCCACGCCGACCTGGGTGAGGCCCGCGAGCAGGCACGCCTCGGCGTGCCAGACGAACTGCGCCGCCTTCAGCCGGCGATGGCGGTCTACCCGAGACACGTCATCGACGTAACACCCGCACCGCCAGAGAATGGCCAACCCGATCCGCGGCGGTACCGCATCACGGTGCAGGTCACCGTCCAGACGTGGGTCACCGCAACCCGCGAGGCGCAGGCGCTCCGCGCCGCTGCCGCGATCGTGGAGGGCCACCTGCCTGCGCTGGCTGACGCCGGCATCTCCCTGACCGGGCTGAGGTGGCGGGGCGCCGACGGCCCGGACGACGTCCCGGTGGACGACATCGACACCGAGGCGCAGCCCGTGACCGGCACAGTGCAGCTGACCGACGCCGATGACCTCCCCGCCGCGACGGCGGCACGGGACGCGGCAGTGCAGGTCCTCGCCGCGCTGCGACGCAACATCCGCACCCGCGCTATCCGCGCACTGGGCGACGACGAAATCGGTGGCTGCTATCAACGAACCGCCGAGCGGGTCAGCAAGTTCCTAGCCGATCTCGGGCTCGCCGGCCTACCTCAGGCACACCACGTCACGGTCATCGCCGACGTAACACTGCGGCTCCCTGCCGGCACTGCCTCCGAGGCATGCGACGCGGCCCGGGACACGCTGCGGGCGGCCACAACCGACAGCCCGGACGAGACACGGCCGTGGACCGCGTACGGCTGGACCGCCCCTGAGTACGCCACGGTCGACCAGGACGGCTGGCTTGTGCCGTGGCGGCACGAGTACGACATGTGGCTCCGCGGCCACACCACCTCCGCCGACGCGACCGCAGCCGCCGAGGTCCTCGTCCGCGCCGACCTGAACCGCGCGCTGGCCGACGTCGAGCAGACCCCGATCACGCTGACCGCCAGCCTCGAGGGCGCCGGTGTCGACCTCTACCTGGACCCCGACCGCGACTGAACCGTCGAGCGCCCCGAGCGGCTGCTCGATGCGCCTACCTCCGGAGAGCCGCATTGCGTCGCGCCCAGCCGACACGCACCGGCGGCTCATCCGGCGTGCCGAGCTTCCCGTTATCGCCGACAGGAAACCCGTATTGGAGATCGTCATGTCGTTCCCCGACAACAAGTTGAGCGTGCGATCACCGGCCGACCTGGTGGCCGCCGTGCCCTACCTCCTCGGCTTCCGTCCCAGCGACGGCAGCATCGTCGTCATCGCGAGCAGAGACCGGCGGATCGTCTTCGCCGCCCGAGGTGACCTGCCCGCCCCCGATGCCCCGGCAAGCCAGATCCTCGACGTCGCCGCCAACATGGTCCCGGTCCTGCGGCGGCAGCAGCCGATCACCGACCTCATGCTCGTCGGATACGGAGCTGAGCACATCGATCCGGCACTCCTGACTGTCGGCGAGGCGCTCACCGCCAGTGGCATGGCGCTGCTGGAACTGCTGCGGGTCACCGGTAGGCGGGTCTTCAACCTCACCTGCGACAACCCCGACTGCTGCCCACCGCAGGGCACTCCGTTCGATCCCACTGCCTCGCTGATCGCCGTGCAGGCAACCGCCGCCGGGCAGGTCGCACTACCGAACCGGGCAGCCGTGGCCGCCCGGTTCGCATCCGTCGACGGCGCCGCCCGGGATTGCATGCGCCGCGCCACCACCGAGGCGGTCACCCGCCTGACAGCGGTGAGCGCCGCCGGCGAGGCCGCCGCGGACGAGGCTGGCGCCCGGGCGGTCCACGACGCGCTGCGCATGCACGACGACGGCGAGCGCCTCACCGACGACGAGGTCGCCTGGCTCACCCTGCTCCTGAAGCGGCCGTCGGTGCGGGACCTTGCCGTAGACCTCACCCAGCCGCACGACCCGCACGTCACGTTCTGGGCCGACATCACCCGCCGCGCCGAGGAGCCGCTCGTGCCGGCACCGGCCACCCTCCTCGCCATCACCGCATGGCGCTGCGGTGACGGCACCTTGGCGGGCATGGCAGCAGACCGCGCCCTGCAGGTCGACCCCGACTACCGGCTCGCCGACCTGCTGCTGCAGACCCTGCACGCCGGCCTCCCACCCACGGTGTTCGAGCAGGCCATCGCCAACGCCCGAACCAACCCCTCGGCCCAATAGCCGGCACACCTTCAACAACAGGAGGACTCCGATGGATCCCACCCGCAGCATGCTGCTCGCCCTCGCCAGACACGCCGACGAAGCCCGGCTGCGCTGCCACGCCGAACGCGCCGCAGTGCGAGCCCGCGGCGAAACGCCGGCCCGCAGCGAGGCCCACGCCTACCACGTCCAGGCCAACCTGTGCCTGATCACCGCCATCGGCGCCGCGGACCTGCCGCCGAACTTCCGCATCTACGACATCTCCCTGTCCCGCGACCCCCTCGCCGCGGCCGAGCAGCTGCGTCAGATCGCCAACGCCTACGACCACAGCGGCCCGATCGAGGCCGCACACGAAGCCGCGCGCCTGGCCTACAAAGCGGCCTTCGCCGAACCCGTCACCGCACAGGAACAGCAGTACGTCGACCTGCTCGCCGACCTTCCCGCCGCCCGCCGCGACAAGATCGTCGACCTCGCCGAGCAACGCGCCCGCCACCCCGAGGCATGAGCCCGAGAGTCCGGCGACCCCGCAGGCCGCCATCTGCCGCTCGCTGCGGCGCAACCCGCGCAACTCCTGCCGGACGGGCTTCGGCTGCCCACCCGCGAGAGGAACCAGATGAGCCTCTACACCCTCGCACCCAAACCCGGCTTCGACCGCTACACCATCCAGGTCGGCTGGAACCCACACCGCACCTACTTCGCGACCGTCGTTGACTTCGCTTGGGATCCGGTCACCGACCCCCACAACCAACCCGACACCGTCCGGCTCGGTCTGCTCGAGACGATTCTCGACCCGAACGAAGTGCTCCTGGCCGTCGAACCCTATGCCGACATCCCCGCTGACCTGGCCGGCACACTGCGCGCCGATGGCCGCGCACCCCGTGTGCGGCTAGCGCGAACACCTGCGGCTAACCGGTCCACCTCGACGCGACCCCCCACATTGCGTTCGCGACAGCACCCTCCGATCCGCCGGTCGTGGCCAGGTCGCCTCGTGACGGCCCCCTGCCGCTCGCCATATCGCCTGAGTTAGCACGCCAGCGTCGCCTCCACCGATGCAGCCATTGCCGTGCCGCCAACTATCGGCACAAGCAGCAAAACGGCCCGCCACAAGGCGGGCCGTCGTCGTATCAGGACCCGGGACGCCCGCCTGAGAAACGAATGCGTCCCGGGTTCTCCAACCGAATGGAGGACTCCAGTGTCCCTACCACTGATCATGATCGCCACCGCGTTGGTGTCATTCACCCTCGGCGGCCTCACCATGTGGCCGATCGTCCGCAGGCTCCGCACCCGGCTCACCGACGCCATCTGGCAGCTGGAACATGACCCGGTCACCGGCATGCTCAACCGCGCTGGCCTGCTCGCCGCACACGTCGCCCTCGCTAAGGCCGCTGCCTCTCAGCCGATTGTCGTCGTCCTGATCGACCTCGACGACTTCAAACCGGTCAACGACACCCACGGCCATGACCGAGGCGACGACGTCCTGGCTGCCATCGGCGGCCGCATCGCCGACATCGCCGCACTCCACGGCGGCACCGCCGCCCGGCTCGCCGGCGACGAGTTCGCCGCACTGCTGCCCGTCCGCACCGCCGACCTGGCCCGCATTGCCGACACCTTCGTCACCCTCATCGCTCAGCCCGTCGACCTCACGACCGACGGCGCGACCGTCACGGTCACTGTCACCGCGAGCGTCGGCATCGGCCTTGTCGAGAGCACGGACCCGTTCGAGGAGGTGGCCCTCCGGCGCGCGGACATTGCCATGTACCACGCCAAACACCACGGCCGGAACCGTCACGTCGTCTACGAGCCGGGGATGGCGATGCCCGCCGTCGGGCGCCGTCGAGGACCGCGCCTGCGCGACCGCCGCCTGAGCAAGGAGGCGACGGCATGACCGCGGCGCCCGAGGAGATGGCCTGCCAGATCTGCCTCTCCCCACTGAACACCCTCGGCGCACCCCCCACCTACGTACACCCGATCCAACTCGCCACCGACGGCCACCAACCAGTACCCGTCCCGGTCAGGCAGCTCGACACGGTGAACCGCCACTGCGACTTCTGCGGTGACCCTTTCCCCACGTGGACGCTCGTCGGCGGCGAAGTCACGGCCTTCGCGCTCGGCTCGGCTGCAGGACTGGTGCAGAACCTCGGCCACGCATGGGCCGCCTGCGCGACGTGTCAGAGCCACATCGACGACGACAGAACCGACAAGGTCGTCGACCGGGCGGTGCAGGCATTCGGCCTCGCCGACCACCCGCAGGTACGAGAGCGCATCGAGGAACTGCACCAGGCGTTCCTGAACGCCCGGCAACCTGGACGGACGCTCATCACGACCACCGCCTGGCCCGCCACCGTCATCACCGCACGCGAGCTGCCCAAGGTACGCGACCGGCTCGCCGGCTTCTACCGAGGTACCGACAGCCTCCCAACCGCGCTCGCTACCGCCGAAACGCGCCAAGAGGTCGCCGCCGGCCTGGACCGAGCAGGCTTGTTCTGGATCGACGACGACTTCACCGACCTCGCCGAGTACGCCGCAGAGAAACTCCCCGACGTCACCACCAACCGCGAGCTCATGCCCGGCACCGACGGACTGCTCGTATGGTCGCGCCCGGTGACGCCCCGGCGGATCACCGCCGCCTCCTGGACCGCCACCAGCGACGGCTGGCACCTGATCAACTACCGAACCATCGGCGGAGGCCTGCACGACACACCGCTCCAGCAACTGCGCGAACAGGTGGGGTGGTTCGCCCCGATGAGCACCGTTCGGGTAAACGACCAACACCTGCTGCATAGCGAACATCCAGCGGCAGCGCTGGTCGCCACCTGGCTGCTGGTCGCCCAGCAAGCTGCCAACGTCACAATGGCAGAAGTCGACAAAGCCGTCCGCAAGTCCTACGCCCGCACCAACCGACCAACGCCCGAGGTGCGCATCGTGCGCATCGGCGCCAACCGCGGCACCCGACCGTCGCCTGGGCGATCGGCGTCAGGTGACCCAGGGCGCCCTCAGAGCAGCCGGTTCTGGGTGTCCGGCCACTGGCGCAACCAGGCATACGGACCCCGCAGAGCGCTGCGCCGCCCCATCTACATCAGCCCCTTCCTTAAAGGCCCCGATGACGCGCCGGTCAAGCTCAGCACGACCGTGCGCATGCTCAGCATCCACAGGTCGGACCAGGGCCACGACTAGAACCCGTCGATCAGGTCGTGGCAGGGGCTCTGCCCCCTGCCACGAGCCCTGGCAGTGACGTGGGCCAGGGTGCATAACTCGGCCTTGCCGTGATTCGCGCGTGGACTCTGTGTTGCCGAGCAGCAGGGGCATTGCTGTGTGAATCCGGGGCTCGGCGTATTGCCGCAGGATCTCGGCGGAGAGCTCGCACGGGCCCGCAAGGGTGGACCTGCGGTGGAAGGGCTGGCCAGGCCGGAGGATTTCCTGCTCGGGCGGGTCAGCCACCTGTCAGGGACGAGCATCGCTGCAGCGTCTTCGGGAAAAGGAGCTGCCTCGCGGGTAGCCGGGCAGATTTAGGTCGCATGTCGGTGAGTGTGAAAAGTTTGCAGAAGGAGCAGGGCATACGGCGAGGACATGGCGAGAATCCCAGCGTAGAGACCTCAACCGATGTCGTAACGCAAGCCGTCGAGATGCAGGACCTGTAGCCGGTCGCGGACGATGTCACCACCGTGGCCGCCTGAGATGGTGCTCCACCCGCCGGCGCCGATCGTATCGGCGCGGGGGATCTCGATTCATGCCCAGAGCACGAGCACGACCCCAAGGAGGGAGAGTGCCGGGATGCCCATCGTAGGGAGTTCAGCGCCGGCGGCAGGTGACGATCGATGCGCGGGCGAGCAGGATCGAGGCTGCGGCTGATGTCGCGTTGAGCACTAGGGCCGTGCTCCAGGCGGTGGATGCGGCCCAAACCGATGCGCTGTTGGTCTCGTAGGTGCTCACCCCGTTTGTGGAAGCGACCCATCCTGACTGAAACCAAGGACGAAAGCCGCTTACCAGGACGGCCAAGGCGGTGCCCGCGGTCATCAGCTAACGCCGATGCGACCGAGCGGGCGACGTGCGTGGGATGAGGTCGTCAGTTGTCATCGTCGTCAGTGTCCGGGAGAGCCTGCTGCCACCACATGCGAAGGAGGTATTTCTCGACGGCTCCGTACCGGGCCTGCAGCTCGCTTTCCGCCCGGCCTGCTCGCGGACCCATGGCGTGCACGACTTCGCGGTATGCCAACTCGGCTCGCTCGCGCCCTTGGTGGTAGACAGCGATGCGGTACCGGCCTGGGCCCTCAGGTGGATCGATTCCATCGATGGACGCGCTCATCCCGTCACCGAGCACCAGCAGGCCCGTCGGGCAATCGAGATCTACGGCCGCTGCACTGGTCCAGCCAGTATCGACGCCTTCATCAGCGGGTGGCCCGGTCCACGTCTCCACCCACACGTGTGTAGCGAGCAGATTCTGCACCGTGTGCAGGTACAGGGCATAACGGTTACCTGCCGCAACGTCGCGCACGGCGTGCTCGATTGCCGACGTGTCTCCGACGGCGGCGTCACATTCGATGTCTCGCAAGATGACGATGCGATGGTCCGGGCGCAAGGCCAGCTCGTATGAGGCGTACGGGTTGGGCATAAGAACGTCGCTTCCTGGCATTGCGGCACCGTCACACCGGGCTAGCGCCGGAGGTCGGTCGAGTCTCCGCCGCCGGCCAAGAGATGCCTTCCATCCACCTTTGGCTCTGGGCTCTGCCGTGCTTGCATCGCATGGATGCTACCCCTTTCGCTTGAACCTGCCGGATCGCCATTCGAGGGAAAGGATGATCCGGTTGGTCGGAATCTCTTCAGATATCGGGGAGAGGGTGTGTGTCGGCTCGGTCGCTCCAGAGGCCTCCTTGGCTTTAGATTCACGTGTAGCACTGGGCTGAACTCGGCGGAGGGCGTCAGCGCCATGTATTGCCAACGCTGCACAGGTTGCGAATACGGCAAGCAGTAGGAACATTCCGACAGCGATCAGATAGAGCATCACACGTGGTGGCCTATAAGCTTCAGGCTTGGCTATGACGACCGACGACAGGACGGCGGCCACTACGGCTGTGACCAGGCTTGCATGGGAGGTGGCGAGCGTCGCGATGGGAGCTGTGTGGTCGCCCCGTCTGCGGCGGCGCCACGATGCCATCGCCCATGCTGCCGAAGCGGCGATCATAAGGACAACGGTCAGGCGTATCCCGACGTAGAAGGGTGATAAGCGTTCGTTGGATCGAGGATCGACGGCTGCGAGAGCATTCATGAGCCGTAAGTGGACGATGGCGGGGCCGATCAAGACTACGAGGATTAGCCCCAAGCGAACCACCTCCTTGAAGCCGCGGTCGGATGCCATAAGAGTCAGGGCGAAGAATAGCGTTAGGACGGACAGGCCGAATGGCAGGCCCGCTATAATCAGCGCCGTGTTTGCCCGTGTGGTGCCGTCCTTCTCTCCCGTCAGCAGCGCGTACAGAACGGAGATCAGCACGAGTGCGGCGAAAGCGGAGAAAAGGGTGGTCGAGATTCGGCGAA
This sequence comes from Micromonospora terminaliae, assembly GCF_009671205.1. Classification (NCBI taxonomy): domain Bacteria; kingdom Bacillati; phylum Actinomycetota; class Actinomycetes; order Micromonosporales; family Micromonosporaceae; genus Micromonospora; species Micromonospora terminaliae. The sequence goes on from NZ_CP045309.1 coordinate 2,057,438, forward strand.
CCAAGACGCCTTCACTGTCCTCTTCGCTGCTGCGCTGGCCACTGGCCAGGTAGTTGCCGAGAGAAACGAACGCAAACCCAGCAAGGATTCCGGCCACCTGCGCGTACGCGTTGGCAAGGTCCGATGTCGGCAGTCTCGAATCGTCCATGAGCGGATCCCTTCGCCGTGGATGATCGATTCCGTAGGGCTGTGGGCTTGGCTGCTGCATGCCTACTCTTTTTCATGCGGGCCTCCCCTGCAACCGACAGCTCAGGGAGTGACGGTAAGCCGACAACTGCCTGATCCGTCCCCCGCTTGGGATCCGGGATCGACGATCGGGGGAGTAGTTGGATGCACGGAACGGCGTTGAACTGTGCCTAACTGCACCGAACAGTGCTTAACGGAACCGATCCCAACCCGCAGGTTTCTGGCGCAAGGTCACAAACGGTGCGGCGCGCCCGTGCACAGCCAAGAGGTCCCTGGTTCGATCAGGCGTCGATGCCACGGTTGTGGATCAGTTTCTCCCCGATCCCACCGCACCATGGTGGAGCGGTCGACGCCAAGAACTTCGGCAAGGCGTTCCTGGCTGGTATGCCCGGCAACCCGTGACCGCACCTCCGGTCCTCTCGCTGATGCAACCGTCGCCCTCACTGCCGTCGACCTAAGTGTTCTGCCCAGAGAGGTTGGAAGCGCGGCTGGCGGGTGGTTCGCCACCGAGTGCGGTGTGACAGCGGTGGTGATTGTAGGCGTGCGGCCAGCCGGGTAGGGCTTTGCGGCGTGCGGCCTCAGAGAGGTAGGGCGGGCGTAGGCCCATTGCTCGGTCAGGGGACCACACGTCCTGAACGATGCCGAACAAGGGTTCGTCCGGGGACCGATCCGGATGCCGCTCTTGCTTGACGTTCCGGCGCAGTCGGCAGGCTACCGACCGAAACCCGCGTGCCGGAGTGCGGCCGTCCGTGTTGATCACTCTGGGCAAAAGCGGCACAATCAGATGGTGATCGCTAGTGTGTTTTTCGACGTTGGAGAGACGATCGTCGACGAGTCCCGGGAGTACGGGACCTGGGCGGACTGGCTGGGGGTACCGCGGCACACTTTCTCGGCAGTCTTCGGGGCGGTGATCGCACGCGGCTTGGACTACCGGGAGACGTTCCAAGTTTTCCGTCCAGGCTTCGATCTGACCGAGGAGCGGGAGCGCCGGGCAGCGGCTGGTCAGCCGGAGCACTTCTCGGAGGAGAATCTGTACCCGGATGCCCGGGCGTGCCTCGCCGGACTGCGGGAGTTGGGCGTGCAGGTGGGCCTGGCAGGTAATCAGACGGCACGGGCCGAGACGATTCTGCGTGCCTTGGACCTGCCGGTGGATGTGATCGGCACGTCGGATGGTTGGGGTGTGGAAAAGCCATCGGCGGCGTTCTTTGAGCGCGTTGTGGCGGAGGCGGGCTGTCCAGCCGATCAAGTGCTGTACGTCGGGGACCGGCTGGACAACGACATCCGGCCTGCGCAGGAGGCCGGGATCGCGACCGCGTTAGTCCGGCGCGGCCCGTGGGGGCACATCCTCGACGACAAGATCGTTAGCGAGCGTTGCCTGTTCCGCCTCGACTCGCTGGCTGAGCTGCCCGAGCTGGTACGCAAGCACAACGAGTCGGCGGTTTAGTGGTCGGGCAGGGCGGCTCGGCTCGCGGTGAGGGCGGCGATCCGCTCATCAAGCTGCCTGCCCTGCCGGCTGTCGCCAAGTGCCGGCCGGACAGCTCGGACCCGGTCCAGGCCGGTGCCGTACCAGTCGTTGAGCAGGGCGTCCATCGCCTGGTTGAGGTAGTCAGCGGCATGGTCTCCGTCGCCGCGTTGTGCGGACGCGAGGTCGGCGAGGATGACACTGCGCTGCTTGGCTGCCGTGGCGGCCAGGCCCGCGAGGGCCGCGGTGAGCTGCTTGGTGGCCTCGGTGTAGTCGTCGGCCGCTAGGGCTGCGTAGCCGGCGAATGAGTGCAGACGAACTGCGTCGTAGAAGTCGAGCCATTCCGGCGGGGTCGAGTTGGCTTCGATCGCGGTTGAGGCGAGGTCGATCTGGTGACGGCTCGCTGATCCAGCCCCGGCGCGGGCTTCGACTTCCGAGGCGACGCAGTGAAGCCAGGAGCGGACGGCCGGGCTGACGCCGTGCCAGGTGTGCTGTAGCGCCGCGTCGATCAGCGGGCGGGCGGCGGAGGGGTCGCGGCTGAAGGCGGGGATGAAGGCCATGTGACCGAGGACGGTGGCGGCCAGGGCGTGGTCCCCGGCTTCCCGGGTGGCGGCCAGGGCGACGTCGTAGCAGCGCTGAGCGATGGCAGGCTGGTTGAGGTCGAAGAACGCCAGCCGGGCGGTGAGGAGCGCCGATTCGGCGAGGGCTGCAGAGAGGGTGGTGCGGCTGGTGCCGCTCGCCGCGCGGACGAGCCCGGTGCCAAGCTGGGTGTGAGCGTATGCGGCCTCGTAGAGCGACCTTGCCGGGCTAGTCCAGTACAGCGCCCGCTGACAGCGGACGATCTCGGCGTAGGCGTCCGGGTCGGCGGTCTTCGTATCCGCATGCGCTGCCTGGAGGTCCAGCGACAGCAGGGGAGCGACCAGGGGCAGCATGCTGGCGCCGAACAGTGCGCGTAGGACGGCTGCGCGGTCCCAGCCGGCTTCGTTCTCTTCTCCGGTGAGCATGTCCCACAATCTCCTGAACTCGTGCAGTGTCTCCGCCTGCGGGCAGAGCGCCAGCTCGTCTGCAGTGAGAAGGCCGAGTTGGCTGGCTGGCTTGTCGAAGAGGGCTACTAGGTGCTTGCGGTAGCGCGGGTCCGGCCATCGTTCGCCGGTCTCCCATCGCCGCACCGTGTTGGCGTTGAGCCCGGTGTCGCTCTCTCCAGCGAGTCTTATCCCCGCGCGGATACGTTCGGCGACCTCCTCATACGACCAGCCCCGCTGGAGCCTCTCCCACGCTAGCCGTCGGTTAGGGGAGTAGCGCCTTCCGGCCATCTGAGCACCTCCCGCCTTGCCTGTCCATGGCGGTCACGCTAGTCACCTCCGCTATGGCCCGTCATTGCCTGGTTGCGAGCGGACGGCTAGTGGACGGTACCGCTGGCCGCCCGTGAACGGTTTCGTGTTGACAAGCATCGAAGCCCGCTCCTGTGCGGCTGGTCAGCTCGCAGACCCCGTTCTCATCAACAGCAAGGATCCATGGTGGACAGATTTATCGAGTCTGGCAAGCCAGCCAGGAAGCTGACGCGGCCGATTGCTGCGGCGTCCCGATCCTTGTGCACGAGGCTGACTCCTCGTCTGCGTACCGCCATCAGGCTGCGCGGGCGAGTGACCAGTGGGTCGCTTCAGCCGCCGCATTGCTTGGCGGGCCCACGCGGAATCCAGGTGGGTCCGCCAAAGCTGGGAGCCGAGCCACAAGGAGGTGAGACACGCCCACTCACAGCCACTCATAGCGGTGGTTCTGCCAGCCGGATAGCTCCGCAGGCCCGCCCCACCAGCGCGCAGACGGTCACATACCATCTTGAGAGGAATTGCCGCCATGACGGTAGCCAGTGCCGACGTTATCAAGGTCGACTTGCCCGTGCCGTTCACCAAGACCTGGGAGCGCATCCACGGCATCACGATCGACGGATCGACGGTGACGATCAAGCCGGAGGAATTCTTCTTCCGCTACGAGAACCCGAGCTGGCTGCTGTGCGACTGGCAGCAGGTCCGCGACGAGCTGCTCCCGGCCGCGGAGAGCGAGGATCTGACGATCGAGCAGCTCGTGCTGGACTTCGTGAAGGAGCACGGCCACGCCACCACCGATCCGGCCGAGGTGCTGCGCACCGCACATGACGTGTACGCCTACATGTTCCGCGAGGAGCACTTGCAGGACCCTGGCCTGGACTTCGTGCCTGACGGGACGCTGCTGATGCTGCGCGAGTGCGGGACCCTGATGGCCCTCAACCGGGTCGAGCTTGACGGGCATATCAGCAACGTTTCCCCTGCCTGGATGCTGTGCGCTGCTGCCCGAGTGGTCTACGATCTGGACAAGGCGACCGCTGAAGTGCTCGACGAGCTGTATCACGGCACCTGGTTCAACGAGTCGCGGCGACGCGAGAGCATCCTCGCGCACGCGGCTCTCGGCGGCAGGCTGGTCCACGCCTGCCAGGGCGCTCCCAACATGTCCGGCGGCTGCGTCGTGCCCTTCGGCACCGACGTCGAAACGATGCGCCGCGAGCTGGCTGGCATGCGCGTGCCCTGGATCGAGCGGACCCTGGCCCCGCTGACCTGAGAAGAACCGGTGGCCGCGCGGCGCCTGAAGCCGCTTCATCCTGCCCGCGCAGGCCACCTCTATCCGAACCGGTGGCCGCGCGCGGCGTCTCCCGCGCCGTGCGCGGCCACCCCGGGAACATGTGAGGAGTGGTCGTGGCGATTGCCAGGGACACCAGCGGCCGGGTCGTGACGGTCCGGGACATGCTCGACGGCATCAGCACCTCGCTGAAATACACCAACTATCAGCTCGACACCGCCGGCGTCGGCCATGAGCCCCACCCATGGAACTGGACCGAATGCGCCGGCCACTTCCGCAGCGTGGTCACCAAAGAGGCCGAACTCGCCGAACACGTCGCCCGCACCATCGACCGCTGGGTCAAGGCCAACCCCAACGCCGATGCGGCGAACCTGGCCGCGATGCGCGCCGCCTCCAAGGACCTCAAGGCAGCTGCCCGAAGCCTTATCAACCTGGGCAAGAAGATGCGTAACGTGCAGTCCTGCCTCGACGTCACCCAGTCGTAGCGCGCCATGAATACCAGCATCTCGACGGCGATCAACCGGCACGCGTGGGACCGGCAAGCACTCCTCGCGCTGCCCGACGACCGACCGATGACTCCGGGCCGAGTCGAGTGGACGCAGTATCCGGGCCACGGCCCAGGGATCGAGTTGTTCGGCCAGGTGAGCGGGCTGACCGTAGCCGAACTCGGCTGCGGCAACGGTGACAACCTGACACCGCTGGCACTACGCGACGCCGACTGCGTCGGGGTGGATGTCGCACCGCTGCAGATCACCCGGGCACGTACCCGCTGGGGCCACCTGCCGATCCGCTTCCACTGCGCCGACGCGCGCATCTTCCTCGCCCGCACGCACCCGCTGGATATCTGCTTCTCGATCTTCGGGGCGGTCGGATTGTGCCCGCCTGATCAGCTCCTACCGCTGATCTCACGACAACTGCGTCCCGGCGGCCGGCTGCTGTTCTCCGTACCGCACCCGCGCTGGCTCGGCTCACGTCGGGCCATAATGCGGCTGGCGGACGGGAGCCGGGTACCCGTCGCCCGCTGGACGTCGGGGCCGCAGGGCTGGAAAGCCGCCATCACCGCATCCGGACTTAGATGCCTGGACGTAGCGACCATCGACAGCCCGACCGGTGAGGTCTGCTGCCTGCTCGTGAGCGCGCAGAGGGCCGGCGGAGATTCCAATGCCTGAGTCTGCTGACCACGCGACATCACCGACGGTGCCCAACCGGCGCAGGGCTCAGCGCTCCGGCTTGATGACATTCAGTGGTTACTCGGCCTTGACCTCACGCCCGGCATCCCCGTTGACGTGGTCGTGCACCGGACTTCAACCAACAACGCGAAGCCCAGCGACCGGTGGCTACGGGTGCTACGACAACGCCCCGAGTGCGAGTACATCGCTCTCGACCCAGCATCCGCCCTGGATCGAGATGGTTGGCAGGGCCTTCGCCCTAGGCCGAACTGCGAGGCCGCGATGAGCCCGATCGACGACAGCTACCGCCCCGCGGATGTCTTCGACTCGGCCCGCCGGACAGCGCAACAGCACGCCGACGGCCACACCTGCTTCAACTGCACTGACAGCACGACCTGCACCCAGTACGGATGGGCCGTTGACGAACTGCCCCGGTATCCCGGCGGGCGCGACGTTCTGAGGAAGCTCAAGATCCCCGTTCCCGTTGAAGTCCCGAGCGAGGAAGGCCAGCAGCGGTGATCCCCACACCCCTTGGCGCAGAAGATCACCGACCGGTAGTGCACCTGCACCTGGAGTCCACACCCGCGAGACACCGGCAGCCGCGGGGGAGTGGCTCGGATCGGCCACCGCTGCTGGCTGACGAGTTCTTCCTGATCGCGCACGACGACCAGACCGGCCGGCCCCGGCTGCACCAGAGCGCGATCACTCACGGGCTGGCCGCCGCGCTGCTCGGCGAGCTGGGTGCCGCCGGGCGGATCTCGTTCGACCGCGGGCACATCTACGTGCTTGACCACCGGCCGCCCGCCGACGCTCTGCAACACCTCATCCTGGACCGGCTCGTCGGCGAACCGCAGCACACCGCCACCCGCACGTGGCTGTCGTACCTCGCGGCGACTGCCCACGATGAGGTCGCGCGACGGTTGTGGCAGGCCGGCAAGGTGGAACCGCAGCAGCAGCGGCGCTTCCTCCGCACGGTGACGGTGCACGTTCCGGCGGACATGAACGTCGCTGCCTGGTCGTGGGCACGCCTGTCAACGAAGCTGCGTCAGTACGAGGACCTGGACGCGTTCGACCTGGCCTTGGCCGGCATCGCGGCGTCCTGCCGCCTGGACCAGTTCATCCTCGACGGCGCGCCCTACGCGGTCGGCGCGCACCTGCGGCGCCTGCTGGCAGCCGCCCCGCCGCCGATGCGTGAACTCCTCGCCGACCTGGACACGGCGATCGGTCACACCGTTCTGAGCCATCGCACCTGAGCGCAGCTGCGGCGAACCACCCCACCGTTCACCCTTCAACCCCGTGAGAGGGGCAGCCTTCCCATGCCCAGACCTCATCCTGACACCGTGTCGGCTGTCCTCGCGCGCGGCCGGCTCGGCATCCCCGCCGTGGTGTTCTTCGTCGTGGCGGCCGCCGCGCCGCTGACAGCCGTCGCCGGCGGCGCGACCACCGGTTACGCCGTCACCGGCGTGCTCGGCATCCCCCTGGCCTATCTGGTGGTCGCCGGCGTGCTGGCCCTGTTCGCCGTCGGCTACGTGGCCATGTCCCGCCGGATCGTCAACGCCGGCGCGTTCTACACCTACGTCACCCGAGGCCTCGGCAGGCCAGCCGGCGTCGCCGCCGCGATCGTCGCCCTGCTCGCCTACAACGCCATGCAGATCGGCCTGTACGGCGTCTTCGGCGCGGTCCTGTCCGGGTTCCTCAACGACCGGTTCGGGATGAACACCACCTGGTGGCTGTGCGCCGTCATCGCCTGCGCGGTGATCGCCGTGCTCGGCCTGCTGCGCATCGACCTCAACGGTAAGGTCCTCGCCGTCCTACTGGTCGCCGAGTGCATCATCGCCCTGGTCTATGACGCGGTGATGGTCGCCCGACCCGTCAACGATCTCGGCGTCAGCTTCGACACCCTCGCCCCGGGCAACCTGATCGGGCCTGGCCTCGGCGCCGCCCTCGTCACGGGCATCGCCGGGTTCGTCGGCTTCGAAGGAACCACGGTATTCGCCGAGGAGACCAAGGACCCCCAACGGACGGTGCCCCGCGCCACGTACATCGCCGTGGCGGTCACCGGCCTGCTGTACGGGCTGTCGGCGTGGGCCATGTCGGTCGCTACCGGACCCGACCAGATCGTCGCAGCCGCCCAGACCGAGGGCACCGACCTCATCTTCAACCTCGTGTCCCCGCACCTCACCTCGTCGCTGGTGACCCTCGGCCGGTGGCTGTTCATCACCTCACTGTTCGCCGCCCTACTCTCCTTCCACCACACGGTCGCCCGGTACGCGTTCGCGCTCGGCCGCGAACGGGTCCTCCCCAGCGTCCTCGGCCGGACCAGCCGGCGCACCGGCGCGCCGAAAGCCGGCTCGATCCTCCAGAGCGTCCTCGCCGTGGCCGTGCTCACCGGGTACGTGCTGGCCGACGCCGACCCGATCGTGCACCTGTTCTTCTGGCTCACCTCCCTCGGCGCGCTCGGCGTACTCATCCTGATGACCGCCACCTCGGTCGCCGTGGTCAGCTACTTCACCCGGATCGCCCACCACGACGGCAGGTGGCGCACTGCCGTCGCGCCGGTCCTGTCCGCCCTGGCCCTCGGCGCGATCCTCGTCGTCACCGTCGAACAGTTCGACGCCCTACTTGGTGTCGACCCGACCTCCCCGCTGCGATGGATGTTCCCCGCCAGCTACGCCGTCGCCGCGGCGACCGGGCTGGCATGGGCGTTCACGCTGCGCGCCGCCCGGCCCGACGTCTACCAGACGATCGGCCTCGGCGCCGACAGCGCAACAGCGCCCCTTCGCACACCCGATTCCGTCCGCCAGCCCGCCTGAGGAGCCACAGTATGTTCACAACCCGCGCAGACCTCACCGTGCGGCAGGCCACCCCCGACGACGTGCCAGCGCTGCTGCCCGTGCTGGCGCAGGCGTTCTCCACCGGCACGGTCGCCGAGTGGGCGGTCCCCGAGACCGCCGACCGGACGGAGGTGTTCACCGGCTACTTCCGGTACATGCTCGCCCTCGGCCTGAGCGACGGCAGAGTCGACACCACCGACGACCTGTCCGGGGCGGCGATCTGGTACCGGCGCGACGAGACACCCCCACCGGACTCCGACCATCTATACGGGCTGGAGGAAGCCACCGGCCGGTACGCGCCGAAGTTCCTGCTGCTCGACGCGATGTTCGAAGCCCGCCACCCGCGCCTACCGCACGCCTACCTCGCCTACCTCGGCGTCGACCCGGCCGTGCAGAGCCGGGGCGTCGGGTCAGCGCTGCTCGCCCACGCCCACGAAGGGTTGGACGCCGAGAACCTGCCCGCGTACCTGGAGGCCAGCAACCCCCGCAACCGCGACCTGTACGCCCGCCACGGCTACGAGGCCGGGCTGCCGATGCAGCCGACATCGTCCGGGCCACCCTTCTGGCCGATGTGGCGCGGCCAGCTCAACGGCGGCGTCCGCTCGTCGTTCCCGCCGCCCAATCCCTACTACCGGCGGCCGCGGTGAACGCCGCCATGACCACCTCCGTACGCCGGGCGCGCCCGGCCGACGTTCCCGCCATCACCGCACTGCTGGTCGACGCCCTGTCCCGGGACCCAGTCGCCGAGTGGCTGGTGCCGGACGCCGACAACCGACTGGACGTCCTGCACCGGCTCCTCGCCGTCGACGTCGACCACGCCATCGAAACCGGCCACGTCGACGTGGCAGGGGACTGGTCAGCGGTCGCGGTGTGGCGCCGCCACGACCTGGACGCGCAACAATGGGCGCTCGGCGACTACCACCTGACCACGTTCGCAGGCCAGGCGGCTCCCCGCTTCGACGAGCTGAACGCCGCGGTACGCAGCTACCGGTCCGACGCGCCGCACCACTGGCTGTCCTGGCTCGCCGTGCAACCCAGCTACGGCTGGCCGGTCGCCGGCGAACTGCTGCACCAGCACCACCAGATGGTCGACCGGACCGGCCACCCGGTGTACGCCGTCGTCACCACCGAGGGCGCCCGAGACCTGCTCTGCCAGCACGGCTACCGAGCGGACTTACCGCTACACCTGCCCAGCGGCCCGAGGCTCTGGCCACTGACCCGCGCCGGCCGCCCGATTCCGAACAACAGCACCAGCTGAACGGTCCTCCGGTGAAGCCCGACCGCCCTGCCTCCAGCGGCCGGGACACCCTGAAGGGCCCGGAAGGTGTCACCGCGCAGGTCCGCAGGGGGTGCGGACCCGCCACCCGAGGTCACCCTTCCGGGCCATTCAGCTGCGGTTGACGATTACCCTTGGCCGGTGACGTCCACGGTCTGGTTCGTTGGAGTGTCGACAGGCAAGTCGTTAATCGATGAGGCGTTCCCGACCTGGATGGGCGACCTTGGCCTTGATGTACGCCTCGTCGGCCGCGACGTGCCTCTGGTCCCCTGCTGAGCCGTACCGCGCCTTGCTGACCGAGCTGGCCGGCAGCGATGACGTGCTCGGCGTCGTCACCCCGCCGGTCTACCTGCAGATTGGGCGGTGACGCCTGGCAGAGCGAGATCACCAGGCGCAGACCTGGCACAACAGACCGCGAAACGGCATGCGAGACGTCGGGACGCGGCGAGTACCGTACCCGAGGGTCCCGGGGCGATGGGTCCAACTTGGACCTGTCATGCCCGCCGCGGCTTCCGGTTCGAGCGCGGCTTCAGGCACCGGCCGTCAGCAAGAAGCCAGCGAAGCGCGTGACAACAACAGATATCCGCTGGCACAGGACGCAGGGCCTCCCATGCCAACGTCACCCGTCGACACTGTTCGGCGAGCGTCAGCGATCGAGCCGCCTTTACAAGGCAGAGGTCGGCGACGTGCTGGCCAGTGACGAGGCGCAGGCCGGGCGCCTCACCGGCCTGCGCGGAGCCACAGCACCATGAGCGCCGCGCCGATACCGCCAAGCGCGAGGATCGCCCAACGGGGTAGTTGCCGCGACACCGGAGGGAGCGCGCAGCCCATGGGCTGGTAATCAACGGTCAGCTCCGCGTGCAGCGCCGGGAGCCGCTGGCCGCCAAACGCCGCCCGGTCGATGCCGCAGATGACCGGACCGCCTTCAGTGTCGGCCTGCACGAGCGCCGTCACTATGTGGCCGCCGCTGTCCCGTTGGACGGCTATCACGGTGCCGCGAAGCAGTTGCCCGGCCGGCGGGGGCGGCCCCAGGTCGGAGAAGAGACCGGCCAGAAGGATCAACACGGACGCCACCAGCCCCGAAATGGGGACCGCTGGATAGGCCCGGGGAAACATGCAGCGAGGCTAGTGCAGGCGATCAAGTCCACGCGGGGCCGAAGGTGACGCCGGCAGCTCGGGCCGCTGTTCGGGGTCTCACACTCGGCCGCGCACCGCGTCATAGATAGCCTCGGCCCACTGCTGGCCTTAGCGTCGTTCCGTCGCCGCCCGAAGGACCAGTCGCCATCGTTGACGGCACGTTGATCCCCACTCGTGACCACCGCCTCGCCGCACCGTCGAAGAACTACCGGTACTCGGCCAACCTGCAGGTAGCCATCGACGCCAACACGCGCCTGGTCATCGCCCTCGGCATCCCGCAGCCGGGCAACCGCAACGACACCATCGTCTACCGCACCAGCGGCATCGCCGAGAAGCTCGCTGGGCGGGCAGTGATGGCCGACGGCGGCTACCTGGGCAACCCCGAAGTGATCATCCCTTACCGCAAACCCCATGACCGCAGCCCGCTACCTGCCTGGAAAGAGGAGTTCAACGCCGAGCACCGCACCGTCCGCGCCCGCGTCGAACACACCCTCGCCCGGCTGAAGACCTACAAGATCCTGCGCGACTACCGCCGCGCCGCCACCACACTGGCCGACACCGCCTCCGGCATCGCGCACCTTCACAACATCGCACTCACCGCCTGAGCGCAGCCGCTCTCGGAGAGCGACCCGCCGCGGGTTACGAGACACCGCTTAGGCCTCGCAACCCAACTGGCGACCACAGATCCACTCGCGCCGTATCGAAAGACGTTGACGGAGATCATCTTGCTGGCTACGTTGATCACACCGTGACATTCTGATCATGCGGGGGCTTGAATGTTTGTCGGACCAACCTCGGGTGCGCGCATCCGTCCTACTCGCCGCGGGCTTGTTGCGATGGCTGCGTCGCTGCTGCTGGCCGCCGGTTCGACGTTGGTGGCGTCGCCAGCGTCGGCGGCCCCCGGGCGCCAGGCTGGGGCTAAGCTGCCCCTCCAACCGTCGATCAGCTTCCCGAACGGGGACAGCGTCGCTGCAGGTGGCCAGATTGCCATCAGGTTCGACGCGAACGGTGACACCACGGTGACCAGGTTCCGGTACAGCCTCGACGACACGAACCTGGACAGCGAGGTGCCGGCGGCGCCGGACGGTACGGCCAGTGTGACGATCGACGTCGGCAACGTGAGCGGTGAGCATCCGGTGTACGCGGTCGCGGTCGATCGCCACGGCCGGCTCAGCCCCATGTCGCAGGGGACCTTCACGGTCTCCGCCGCCTGGAACCTCAAGGGCCAGGCGATCGACGCGACCACCTGGCTGCCGGTGGAGGGGGCGACGATCCGGCTGGAACCGGCTGGGATCGAGGTTGTCACTGGCCCCGACGGCACTTTCCAGCTCGCCGTCGACCCGGGCCTCTACACCCTCACCGGCACCTACGCCGGCCCGCCCAGCCTCTACGGCAGCCAGCAGCTGCAGCTTGACAACCAGGAGACGTGGTTCGACCTGTACCTGTTTCCGGACTCCGGGAGCTGATGACCAGCCCGCCACGACGAAACCGGATCGATGGCCCCGGCGCTCAGTGCCGGGGCCATCGTCGTACCGCCTGGTCAGCGCCGCTTGGTGCCCAGGTCCCGCTTTTGCCCGCTGCGTTGCCACTCGCGACTAAGGGGTTCAGGCCTCGGCCTCATCAAGCCCGTGCCCGATGCAGCGGTCAACATCGGCCAGTAGAAGCGCGTCGTAGAGCTTGGCCCGGTCGCCCGCGCGTCCATCATCAGCCGACACCACGCCCGGCGGCCGTGGCTCAACCCGATTCCCAAGCTGAGGTTAGACACCTTTCAAACTGACGGTGCGACGTGGGCGCGGCCTAGGCCGACAGTGATGCCGATACGACAGCTGCGCGCACGTGTTGCCGAGTTGGCCTATTGATAGATCGAGGCGGCCCGCAAGCGGGCCGCGTCGGCGGCGCTCGGCCTGCTGGCGGCGCAAGCGCCGGCATCGGCCGGCGCGCCGGCCAATGAGGGCATGCCTCCGGCGGGGGCCCGACTTGGCCGGCGTCGTCTTGGGGGACTCCTGGGTCTTGGATCGCTGCTAGGAGCTCATCCGTGCAGCTCGCCACGTCGCCCATCTTGATCTCACAATCCCTCGGTCGCCGCCCCGCCCTTGACGACTGCCATTGAGACTCGTCCGGTAGGGCGCTCCACCTTGTCCCCGTCCGAGGACGCCTGGAAGGTCTACGACTGCCCGATGAGGAGATCCTTAAGTAGTAACGACCGGCATCGTCGCAGCGATGATCAACGGAATATCGCGTTCCCGTGGAGATCACCTACGAGCGGTTCAGCTGGACGCTGTTCGCGACGGCGATTACCTGATCCCTGGTGAACGAGCGCGGTGCCATCAGCGTGAACCCGGATCCATCGGCGAGTGTGGCTGTCAGCCGCCAGAACTGCTCGGCCCGGACGAGCCGGGCCGGACGCTTGTTCACCGTGACGGCATGCGCCGTCTGGAAGCCCTCGATGTCGGAATCCGGGCTCGTGTCCGGCTCCGGCGTCCACCGCACGTGCAAGTCAAGGTCCGAGTTCGCCGGATCGCGGTAGGAGATGATCGAGCCGCCGTCCTTGAACCCGCCGAGTCCCCAACCGTCTGGGACCAGGCCGACAGTGACCTTGAAGGCGAGGCGCTGGGGCTGGTCCACCACCTGACGGGCGAGTTGCAGAACCGACTCCACGCTGGCACGGCGGCCGTTGCCGACGATCGTCACCCACTCGCCGGGTCGCCGCTCCCAGGTCAGCTGAACGGAGCCCACAGAACCCAAGCCGTCCCCGGGCATGGAGAGGATCCGGCCCGGCCGGCCGTCTACGCTGATGTCGCGCTCCCCCCGGATTGGCTGGTCCCCGCGCGCTGTGCCGATCGTGAGCACCACGTCGCTGCCGTCCGGGGCCGGATAGACGGCGATGATGGGGCCACCGGGATCAGCGGTGAACGATGGCTTGCCGAGGTTCGGCAGCGCGTACGGGAATTCCGGTGCGGTCGCGGCGACCAGCTTGATGCGGCCTGGCGCAGCCGAACGGGTGCCGCTGGGGCCGTCTGCCGTGACGGGCGGGTAGGGGGCGCGCTGCCACGCGTCCGGCATGACGGCGAGAGCCGTCGCTACCACCGCGACCAGCCCCACCGCGGGGAGGGCCAGACGTGTCAGGAGTTTCCGACGGCTGTCCGCGCCGAGCCGGCTGACCAGGGCGGACCGAGTGGCGTGCGGCACGGCGGTCGAAGCGGCCGAGATCTCAGCGAGCACTCTGACACGGGCGGCGTGCAGCGCCTCGTCGGACAGGTCCGGCGCGTCCGGCCCGTACGCCTGCAAGAACGTGACCTCGTTCATCGGTCCTCCTTGAGCGAGCTCAGTGCGGTACGTGTGAGCCGACGGGCCCGGTTGATCCGCGAACGCACGGTTCCGATCGGGATATTGAGCGTGGCGGCGATCTCGACGTAGGAGAGCTGTGCCCAGGCCAGTAGCAGCAGCGCGTCCCGGTCCGCGGGCTTCAGGCCCGCCAGCGCCGCGGCGAGCGCGGATCGCAGTGCCTGGGCGTCCAGTCGGTCATCGGACGGGTCGTCCGCGTGCGAACCGGCCTCGAGGAGCCCGGCCCGGGCCAGCGCCCGATACCGGCGTTCCTCCTGGCGTACGTGCCGGTGCAGGACGTTGGTGGCGATGCCGAACAGCCACGGCCGCACATCGAGCTGCATCGGTCGGTACGAGGCTCGCCGCCGAAACGCGATCAGGAACGTCTCGGCCAGCAGGTCCTCGCCCGGCGCTCCGATCCTGCGGGCCAGGTAGCGATGCACGGCGGCGGCGTGCCGGTCGAAGATCGGCGCGAACCGTTCCGGATCTCGTATCGACTCGCGGATCAGCACGTCGTCGGCGACTTGCATCGGCTGCGACCGTAGTTCGTTCACGCCTGTTTATGCCCGATCCACGCAAGCAGGTTCACGGACGAGGACCGCGCCGCATAAGCCAGTCGCGGCAGCGGACACACGCCGCCGTGGATGGGCAGCGCCCTACCCTGCCCGGGAGCGCGAGTCGGGGCTGTTAACCGATGGTCGTCGCAGCCGGCTCGTAGTTGCCCAGGCGAGATAGCCAACCGTCGTGACGGTGAGAGTCGTAAACAGGACTTGTAGGGACCACGGGATAATCCATGCAAACGTCAGGACAGTGAGGGCAGTGTGACGACGTGAGGTTTCGGGGACGGTGACTTCTCATTCGTAGTTCTCGTCCGGATCCGTGGTGAGTGCTTGCCACTGCGTGCTGACGGGCACGCCGTGGACCCGTCCTGAAGCAGTCAGACCCACCCGGGTCCAGCGCCCCGCGCACCGGCTGTGCTGCCTCTCCAACTGGTCGTAGGTGACGTAGCAGTGGTCCACTGCAACCCGAGCAGGCGCCGGTATGACGCCCGCTCCGTAGGCCATCGCGGCTACGGCTGCGACGAGGCCAATCCATGCGGCCGCTCGCCTCACGGTCGTGGGGACGAGAGTGACTGGCATGATGCCCTCTCTCAGTTCTGGCAGGGATCCCTTTGGGAAGGTACGCCTCCCAATGGCCCATCCATAGGTTTCAAGCCTTGCTCCTCGCGGGAACCACGGGGACCTACGCGACCGAATGAAGCCGAACCGGATCGGCCGGGTAGGGCGCTGGCAGCCACGGCGAGCCGGATGTCGGCGGACTGCCGTGAAGCGGTCATGGCAATCTACGGATCAGACGGTCGTAAGGTTGCCCGGTTCCAGTCCTCATCCAGTCCTCAAGAGGTCGAGCTCCGGCCGCTGACGCTGAGAGATGCCGAGAGGGGTTTCCGCAGGCCAGGCGGGGTTGGGGCAGGTGGACCCTGGTGGGCAACTTGATCTCGTAATGCGTAGGTCACACCAGCCTCAAGTCGAGCGCAGCCTTCGGCCGTAAGAACCTCGCCCTGAACGTTGAGGATCGCTCGCCTACTGCCGCCTCCAACGTGATCGTTTCGTCGTTGTCAAGGTCCACGTGGATCGGCAAGCTGCTTCGCCAGTCCAGATGGACCCGCACCACATACGGGCCTGGTGCCACGCCGAAGCTCTGGCTAGCGCCACGCTCCAGGCGTCCGATGATCTGCCCGTCGATCTCGACCTTCATAGGTCGGACCAGAACAAGGTTCAAGGCTTGCCGAACCGTGATAACGGGCACGAGTTGTCTTTGTACCTTTCCCGCTCAAGCCTGTACAGCCATCCGTACAGCCAAGACTGGCGGCCGTCGCCAACACGAGCCGACGGCCGCGGACGGCCTGAGCAGAGGCGCCGTACCGTGACCAGGCCCACGATCGGCCGCACCGGCCTACCCGTCGAAGTGGACGTCGCTGACGTGGCTCCTGAGGAGCGGCAAGATCCGGAACATGCGCGGAATGATCAAGCACGGCCGTGGCGAAAGTTCGGGCGTATGCCCTGGTAGGAGGAAGGCCGGCGCCGCAAGGGCTAAACCGTCTCCTAAACCGTGTGTCGCAGGTTCGAATCCTGCCGGTGGCTCCAGGTCACACCCTTGATCAACGGTCACTGTTCGGCCTTCCGCGGCTTACGTGCCCGCTGCGTGCCCGATCGCCTCGCTGTCCTGATGTAGCCGGAGCGCGAATGTCGGTGGAAACGGCGGTGGGGCCGGATGACGGGTGCCATGCCAGCCGTGCACGATGCTGTCTGTGCGTACCGAGCGTCTGAGCTTCTTCGTTGAGTCTGTCCAGGCAGTGCCGGGAGGTTGGCAGCTGGAGGGTGAGCCGGGGTATCACCCGCGGCATTGGGCTCGCCCGGGTGACCGCTTCGACCGTGCCTGCTGCGAGCATGGCCGCGAGGAGCGGAACCTGGACCTGGTCGTTGTTGAGCTCACCGGGTCATCCGCCGTCGTCACCGGCGCCGGTGGCGACCAACTCAGGCCCGGCGACATTGTCTCCGGCGAGCGGCTCATCGAGGACGACATCCTGGCCGGCGAAGGCTCCAGCGGCTAGTCGACGGCACTGAACGCCTGTCCCGGCTACTGGGTCTGCCAGCACGCGCCATGTCAGACGCGACCGGATGCGGCTGGTCGCCAGTCGAGACACAGCTGGGTGTTGCGCTGCCCGACGATTACAAGGCGTTCGTCGACGTGCATGGGCCCGGCTCCGTCGATGATCACCTCATCGTCTGCGCCCCCAACGCGGTCCACGACTGGGCAGACCTGGTGCAACACAACACCTGGGCGCACGAGTGCGTCCGCCTGGACTTCGCGGGGCCCGACAACTGGTCCGAAGGCTGGCCGCTAGGCGACGCATCGCGTTGGACGCCGAACCGCGAGGATGTCCCGTCCTGGTTCGAGCCTGGCGACAACCTGATCTCGTGGGGGTACACCCGGAACGGCGACTTCCTCTTCTGGCACGTCAGGCCCGGCACGGCCCCTGACGAATGGCCTGTTGTGCTGAAGGAAAGAGGGCCGTATTGGGAGCACTACCACGTCGGATTCTCCGCAGCACTGGTCGGCCTACTTACCGGCGAGAGCCAATCCGTGTATCTGAGCCGATGGCTAGGCGGACCGCACACCTACGGCCTCTGACAAGCTGACCACGGCCTACAGCTCCCCACGGTCAGGGGCACGACCTGCCGCAATCAGCGCGCTGAGGTGTCGCAGATCAGTTGG
Organism: Micromonospora terminaliae; assembly: GCF_009671205.1. NCBI lineage: Bacteria > Bacillati > Actinomycetota > Actinomycetes > Micromonosporales > Micromonosporaceae > Micromonospora > Micromonospora terminaliae. Next base: position 2,074,712 of record NZ_CP045309.1, read on the forward strand.
CGGACGAGTGTCGCGTCAGTCGACGGAGGACAAGGGGACTGCGGCTGACGTCGCCGAATTGCGCTCTATCAGATCAAGGTGGCCCGCAAGCGGGCCGCGCCGGCCCGGCCCCGGCCTGCTGGCGACCTCCGGCCGGCATCGGCCGGGCCGGCCGGCCACACTGCGGGGCGTGATGAACGAGGGGCTGGGGCGGGACGATCGCCATCGGGGTCGCTCTCCATCGAGGTGGGGGCGATCGCTGCCGCGCAGCAGAGCTGCTTGCCTCCGAGTCTTGTGGGCGCTGTCGACCGGAAGCGAGCGGAAACGGCTACCGGCCGAGGATGTGCAGAGACACGGCTTGACCTGCAAAGACTGCAACCCGCGCGCCTCCGACCAGGCGCAACCTAAACCGTGTGTCTCAGACTCGACCCCCATCCGGGGTGCCAAGTCGCATCCATAATCGTGAGCATCGTTGGGCGGCGCTGCTGCCGCCCTGTGACCCATGCCACATGAAGTTCCTGTCAGCAATCGGGGTGCTGTTCCGCTCAGTCACCGAGAGCAAGCGAACCGACAGGAGCATCACAATGAAGCACCGCATCGTCGTCCTCGGCGCCGGCTATGCCGGGGCCTTCGTCGCCGGGAACCTGGCCCGCCGGCTGTCCCCGGCGGACACCCAGGTCACCGTGGTCAACGCTGAGCCGGACTTCGTCCAGCGGCTGCGGCTGCACCAGCTCGCGGCCGGCCAGAAGATCGAGGCTCCGAAGCTCGCCGCCGTCTTCGCGGGCACGGGGATTCGGTTGCGCCTGGCTCGTGTCACCGCCGTCGACCCCGAGCGCCAGGTCGTTGCTGTGGCCGACGCCGATGGCGGCGGCGGACTCGGCTACGACACGCTTGTCTACGCCCTCGGCAGCCGCGGCGACGACTGCGGCGTCCCCGGCGTGGTCGAGCATGCCTTCGACATCGCCGCCCGGCCCTCGGCGCTGCGTCTGCGCGAGCGCCTGGACAGCCTGGACAGGCGGCGGGAAGGCGGGCGGGTGCTGGTCGTCGGCGATGGGTTGACCGGCATCGAGAGCGCCACCGAGATCGCTGAATCCCGGCCTGGCCTGTCGGTGACGCTCGTGGCCCGCGGCGAGCTGGGAGCCCGGCTCTCTGCCGGAGCCCGCAGCCACCTGCGCCGGGCATGCGACCGGCTGGGCATCACCGTCCTGGAGCACACCAGCGTCGAAGCCGTCGAAGCGACGCGGGTGCTGTGCGCCGACGGCACGGCCGTGGCCTCCGACGCCACCGTGTGGACGGCCGGGTTCGCGGTCAACCCCATCGCCGCCGCCGGCGGGCTGGAGGTCACCGAACGCGGCCAGATCGTCGTCGATCGCACCATGCGGTCGGTCTCGCACCCGAACGTCTACGCCGCCGGCGACAGCGCCTACGCCATCGGCGACAACGGCCGGCCGCTGCCGATGTCCTGCGCTTCGGCCGGCCACACCAGCAAGCAAGTCATCGAGGCGATCATCGGACGCCTGACCGGTCGCAAGATCGCGAACATCAAGATGACCTACACGGCCAACCACATCAGCCTCGGGCGGCAGGACGGGATCCTGCAGGCGGTCGACGACGAAGCGCAAGCAAAGCCGAAGTACGTGGGCGGCCGGAAGGCCGCGCGGATCAAGTCGGGCATCCTCAAGATGTCGCTGTGGGCCACGTCGCACCCGACCTTCGGTCTGCCCAAGCGCAAGCGCCGCCTGGACACCGTGCCAGATGCGTCCGCCACGAAGGCACTCGGCGCAGCCGCCTAGGGTGGCCCGCGTGGACAGCACCGCCACCGATCGCTTCGACACCAGTCGGTTCGAGGCCAGTCGGAACCGGCTGGCCTCGCTGGCGTACCGGCTGCTGGGCTCCGCCACCGACGCCGAAGACGTCGTGCAGGACACGTTCCTGCACTGGCAGGCCGTCGACCGGCAGCAGATCAAGGTGCCGGAAGCGTGGCTGACCAAGGTCGTCACCAACTTGTGCCTCGACCGGCTCCGCTCGGCACAAGCCCGCCGCGAACGCACCGTCGGCGCCTGGCTGCCCGAACCACTCCTCGACGGCGACCCGATGCTCGGCCCGGCCGACACGTTCGAGCAGCGCGAATCGGTCTCCCTGGCAGTGCTGACGCTCATGGAGCGCCTGTCACCCCTCGAGCGGGCCGTCTATGTCCTGCGCGAAGCGTTCTCCTACAGCCACGCCGAGATCGCCGAGATCCTCGACATCACCGAGTCGTCAAGCCAGCAGCACCTCCACCGAGCCCGGCGCCGCATCAACGCCGCACGGCGCCGCGGCGGCGAAGTCGACCCGGCATCCGCCCGCAGGATCGTCGAGGAATTCCTCGCCGCTGCCTCCTCGGGCCGCACCGAACGGCTGGTGGCGCTGCTCACCGACGACGCGACCGCCGTCTCCGACGGCGCAGCCGGCTTGGCCGAGACGCTGCTGCGATACGACACTCCGCATCGCATCGCCGCCGTCGTACGGGCCGGCTTCAAACCCACACCCGCGAAACGGCGACTCGTCGGCGGCACCCCCGCCATCCACTACGCGCTCGTCAACGGCGCCCCCGCCATCCTCTTCATGCTCGGCGACCAGGTCGCCGGCGCCGTGACGTTCGACATCACCAACAGCAAGATCGCAACCGTGCGCGGCATCGCCGCCCCCACCCGCCTCGCCCGCCTCGCCGAAACCTGGCGGCAGCACGAACCGGAGCCGCCGCTCATCACCCACTGGTGACCCGATGCCGACCGCGGCCAGGCGAAGCAACCGCGAGCGATGAACCACCCAGGCTTCGGACACCACCAGCCACATGCGGACAACGTGCAGCGGCTCGCTGCCGTCCCGCGCTGAGAGCCCCCAACCCCGCTCACCCTGCGACGAACACCGTCGGATCAGGAGGAAACAAGATGGCCGCTCAGGCCCACCCCGCAATCGATTCATCGCCGTCGCCCTGGTCAGCGGTGGCCAGGGCCGTCGCCCTGCTCACGGTGGCCGTCAGCGTGCTCCTGACCGCCTTCGCCTGGCCCTCGGCACGCTCATCGGTGCACGACGTGCCCATCGCTGTCGCCGGGCCGGCACCCGCGGTCAGACAGATCAGCGCCACCCTCGACGAGCGCCTTCCCGACGCCTTCGAAATCACCGAAGTCGCCGACACCGCCGCCGTCGCCGTCTACCGACAAGAGCATCGCAGCCGCACGGGATGAAAGTGCCAGGCTCCGCCCGCAAGACGGGGGCCGACGACGCCGGCACCGGCCCCTGAGCCGTGGACACGAGCTGCGACGTTACTTCGTCCCCTAAACGCGTGTTGGCCTCCGGCGGTGTTTCCACGCGTAGATGAAGGCAGCCAGACCAAGGATTGCCAGCGCGGCGGCGATCCACACCGCGTTCTCAAAGCTCTGCTCGAACGCGAGGGCCTCCGCGTTCTCCTGCTGGATGGCCTCAGGCGTCGGGTCCTGGTCGGGCAGGGTGATCCCGTTCCAGAACGTGATGCAGGGAATCAGACACGAGGTCACCATCAGGAGGACCCCGACGACCGTCAGCAGGCGCGCACGCGACACCGCGACAGGGTCCCACAGCCTTGAGGATCAAGTTGTTCCAGCGGCTCTTGAAGACCAGATCCGTTGATCCCTTCATTCAATTCGTGTCCCAGCCTCCATGACCTCGCATGCAACGTCATTCGACCTCTCCACCGCCGATCCACACCGGAGCAGTGAACGCGGCCGGTTCGTGCCCGATGCAACGGTCAACACGGGGTCATGGCGGCCCGGGCCGATGGCCTGAAGGTGCCGTGTGCCACTCCCACCTTCCCTGGCTATCCACGGTGTAGATCAATCCGACTCCACGCCCAGCGCACGGAGTTGCAATGATGACACCGTGAGTCAGGTAGCGGGTTGGGACTGCATGGTCGAGGGCGCACGTGTTCGCTTCATGCCTGGCCAGGACGATGATCCTGAAACGGCCGACAACATCGATGCCCACGTCTGCCTTGCTGATGGCACCCATCGTTACGCCACCTTCATGACCACGGATGAGATCAGCCGCGTCCTGCAAAAGTGGGCTGAGACTGGCGAGGCTGGTGGAGGTCGATACTTCTGGTGCTCGGACCTCGTCATCATTCCAAGGCCGGGCGTCGAGGCGATGGTGGCAGCCTTAGAAGAGATCATCCGATCCGGTGACACAGACGTAATGCTCGGCAAGGCGGAGGGCGACTCGGCTCGGCCACGAAGCTGTCGGCAGCGCTGATGGCAACCGCATCAGACGGCGGCCCGCGCCCTTTGCGCTACGGGCTGGTGAATCGAGCGATGACCGGGGCGTGATCCGGCACGATGGCTCGCTCCCGGCTGCGGGTGGAGGCGCCGATGGAGGTGATGTCGTCAACGAGCGAGTCGACGCTGACCAGTCGCAGCTGGAGGTCGCGGGTGGCCAGGATGTGGTCGATCAGTTCGCCGCGGCCTTGGTAGATGCGGGAGTAGGCGCGGGCTGGGGGCAGGCGTCGTCCGAGGTTGTACAGCCGGACCGCGTCGCCCTTGTCCGGGCGGTGAACGTCGCCGTCCGCGGGGCCCTCAAGCAGCACCGTGGTGACGGCGTCCGGTCCGTCGTTGAGGTCGCCGCACAGGATCGTCGGCATGCCCGGCTGCCCGTTGACGGCGGCTGCGGTCAGGATCTCGTTGAGGTGCACGCGTAGCGCGACGGCCTCGGCGGTGCGGCGCAGCAGGGCGTAGCCGGCGCCGCGGGCGCGTTCGTCTTCGCTGCGGGGGTAGCGCCGCCCGCCGGGGTAGGTGAGCAGCTTGCTCTTGAGGTGGGCGGTTAGCAGCCGTAACTCGGGGCCGCCGCAGTCGACGTGCACCTGGACCGCCCCGCGCCCCAGGTGCGTGAGGGTCCCGCCGTCAACGTCGGGGACCGCAGGCAGCCCCGCCTGCGGCAGCGCGACGATCTGCGCTTCCTCGGTCAGGGCGTGGCGGGCAAGAACAGCCACCCGGATGCCACGGCTGTCCGGGTGGGAGGACACCACCGCCTGCCACGGCTCGCCGAGGGCTGCCCGGAGATCCTCGGCCGCTGTCGGGGAGCCGATCTCCTGGAGGGCGACCACGTCGGCGCCGGTGCCGGAGACGAGTCCGGCGAGATAGGCGAGCTTCGCGGTGTACGTTTCTGCCGCCGGCGTGTCGCCAGCGTCGGGTCGGAACAGGTTCTCCACGTTCCACGTTGACGATCAGGTCGTTGGCCACCGTCGCTCCCAACGTGTGCTACCAGCCTGAGAGTCGCACTCTAAGACGCCGCTCCAGCCGCGATCGCCCGTTCCGTCGCCATGTCGACACGCACCAACCCGCCAGCAGTAACAGACACGCCTGCCGGCCACCGGAGCGGCGCTGGGAGGCTGGTACGGGCCAGTATTCGCAGAAGCCTCTTTCCCTCTTCACAAAGGCGACCTTCGATGGACATGCTCGGCCGAGATGGTCGCTGTTCATCGCGCTGCCGAGGAGGCCTTCATGCCAGTCACCCGACAGTCCCCCCGAACCTCACTGCGGCGGCGAGCCGTCACCGCCGCAGCCGCCGTGGCGCTGACCGGCGCCTACCTACTCGCCGTGGACGCCGCGCCGGCAATCGCGACGCCTCCCGGCATCCCGTCCAAGGCGACCGCCCAGTCGCAGCTCAACGCCCTCACCGTCAAGTCCGAGGGCTCGACGAGTGGGTACTCCCGGGACCTGTTCCCGCACTGGATTACCATCAGCGGCACCTGCAACACCCGCGAGACCGTCCTCAAGCGCGACGGCACCTCCGTCGTCACCGACAGCAGCTGCGCCGCCGTATCGGGCCGCTGGTACAGCCCATACGACGGCGCGACCTGGTCCGCCGCCTCGGATGTCGACATCGACCACGTCGTGCCCCTCGCCGAGGCGTGGCGCTCAGGTGCCAACGGATGGACCACCAGCCGGCGGCAGAGCTTCGCCAACGACCTCAGCCACCCGCAGCTGATCGCCGTCACCGACAACGTCAACCAGGCCAAGGGCGACCAAGACCCGTCCACCTGGCAGCCGCCCCTGTCGTCCTACCGGTGCACCTACAGCAAAATGTGGATCACCGTGAAGTACACCTGGGGCCTGACCCTGCAGTCGGCCGAGAAGTCCGCCCTGCAGAGCATGCTGAACACCTGCAGCTCCTGACGGCCAGTCCGCGCGCTCAAACCCCGAGGTTGCCGCCGGCGGGCTGCCACTGGAAAGCAAGGGCGGGCTTCCGAGGCGATGAGGCCGATGGCCGGATGCCAGGGATGTGGTCAACGGGCGGCGAGCTCAGCCCCAGGCTTGCCCCCTTTTCCGCCACCACTGCGGCCTGCGACGACGGTGGCGGTGGGCCAGCCAGGTGGCCGTGCCGTCCGCCAGGGAGGGTGGCGGCCATTCAATAGCCTTGGATCTATGGCAGAAGGGTGGCGTGGCCCCAGCGGGAACCTAGGGGAGGGACGTATGGAACCGTGGACCTTGGCGCAGGTGGATCACTGGCTTAACTGGGTGCACGACCGACACGACGAGTTCGACTACCGCTACATCTACTTCGCGTACTTGGCTGCTCGTGCTCCTGATCCGAGTGACGACGAGATCACCCTGACCGTCGAGGCCGACGGTGGTGTCGTGTTGCAAGCGGGCAACGACGATCGTGGACTGCGACTGGCGAACGACGACGAGCGGACCCAGTTCGTCGATCACCTGCAGCGGCGGTACTGCCGGGACCGGTACCCGAGCATGCGGGAGTGGGAGGAAGCCCAGCATGCGGACTTTCTTGAAGAGGCCCAGTGGCGGTTCGGATGATAATCCGCACTCCCCGGCGCCGGCGCCCGCACCAGCGAGAGGAGGCGGTTGGCACGTCGCCGCAGTTCCGTGGCCGTGACAGCCATACCCTCAGTGTGACCAGACCAAGTGGTCAGCGACCCGGCCGCGGGCTTGCCCAGCGGTGGGTTGTCGAAGAGAGAGCGCTGCCGGGACCTTCTCGGCGGGATGATAAAGGCAGGCTGGCCGCGGGCACGCAACGCCTGCGCCAGGCAATCGATCACCGGCAGGTCGGTCGGTCGGGTTCAACGAGGGCCGACATGACTGTCGTAGAGGCGTTGGCGAGCCCGCCCTCGTTGCATGTCCCGTCGATCGTCCCGAGCCTAGGCCGTCCAGAGCGACCTTTGGGCAACCGAGGTACCCGTGCCGACCGTCGCGAGCGGCTGACAACCCGCCAGGAGGCGGTAGGAGCACGGCCAGTACGCCTGGCAGTCGCGACACCGGCGCGGATCGTCCTCACACTGCCGGTGCCGCGCGGCCAACGCCTGCCACAGTTCCAGGTCCATATCCACGGCCACCTGGTACCCAGAAGCGCCACCGGCCACGCGACGACGGCGCCGTCGCGTTGCATTGTCCCGAGCCAGCGCTGCGCGAAGCCACCCAAGATCGAAAGTTTATTCCTCCGGAGCCGGGTATACGACGTGTGCTCAGAAGGCTGGATGCGGCTGAAGGAGCTTCGGCTTCGCCGAAGCTCCTTCGCTTCTCCCACCGCTGAGGAATGGGAGCGCCGAGCAGGTCGTTGGGCCGGAAAACTGCCCACCCAGCAGCAAGGCAGCAAGGCGCGGCCGGGGTTCCCGCCTCCGTCTAGGTCGAGAGGTGCCGAACCTCGCACGCGGGCCGTTGGGTTGTCTGGGCCCTGGGCGGGCCGCCAAACGCTGATCAGAGAGACGACCAGTAGTGCCGGAGGGAAGCGCCAGATCATCAGCGAGTGAGAAGTGGCTGACCTTTTGAGCGACAGACACATGCCTGTAGGCCGGACTTTGTCGGACCAGGGTGCCGCTACAGAGCCATGGTCACGGTGGCGGTGAGGCCCCTGTTGGTCGATTGCAGGGTGAGCGCGTCGGTGACGCGGCGAGCCAGCCAGAGTCCTCGGCCCCCAACGCCGGTGGGCGGGTTGTCGGGGATCCGCGGGAGTTGGCTGGGGCCGCCGTAGTCCCGTATCTCGCAGGTGAGGGCGACATGCCCTCTGGGCCGTATAAGGACACTGCCGCGGCCGCCGCCGTGTCGGACAGCATTGATGATCAGTTCATTGACGGCCAGGACGAAATCTTCGAGCCGGTCCCCGGACAGGCCGGCTGCTGCTGCCTGCGCCGCGATGACGTGGCGAAGGGCCCCGAAGTTGTCACGGGTGAAGGAGGCGGAGAGCAGCGCCGTCTGTCGCACCGGCCCGCGCGACGGCGGCGAACGATCCTGGTCTGTCATGGCACCTCCCGACCCTGCCTCAGCTCGTTCCTACCCAGCTTTGAGGCGATGGTGCGTAGTTGGGTAGGCGGAGCGCGATGACGGCGATGTCGTCTTCGTGTGCTGGGTCGGGGACGGTTGCGACAATCGTGTCGACCAGCTCGTCCAGGGGAAGGTGCGCGTGGTCGACCAGGCACGCGTGCAGTCGAGCGGCACCTTCCTCGAACGTCTCCGACCGGCGCTCGATCAGCCCGTCGGTGTAGAGAACCAGTGTCGAACCGGGGGACAGCGGCTGCTGCTGGTTCGTGCGGCGGACGAGGCGACTCGCGCCGAGCAACGGATTGCGGCCGGCCAGTGCCCGTACGCTGCCGTCCGAGTCGACGAGTACGGGCGGGGGGTGCCCAGCGTTGGACCATTGCAGGAGGTGCGAGCCGTCTGGCGTGGCGCCGACGTAGGCCAGGATCACTGAGGCGATCGATGGGTTGCCGAGCAGATGGTTGGCGTTGTCGAGGCGCCGGAGCAGGGCCGACGGTGGTTCCTGCCGGTCGACGAGGTAGCCGCGCAGGATGGAACGGAGCTGCCCCATCTGCGCCGCGGCGTTGATGTCGTGTCCTGCAACGTCCCCGATGACGACGGCGAGGGTGTCCTTCTCGATCTTGACCGCGTCGTACCAGTCGCCGCCGACCTGATCGCGGCGGTGCGCCGGCTGATAGCGAGCCGTCAGCTCAAGATGATTGAACCGGGGGAGGTGGCTGAGCATGGCACGTTGCAGGGTCCTGGCTGCATCTACTCGGTCTTGGAAGTGGCTGGCCCGTTGTAGTGCGTGGGCGACGTAGCCGGCGAGTGAGGTGATGAGGGCCCGTTCGTCGACCTCAAACGGATGAGCCTGCGGCCACGCGAAGAACAGGGCACCCAGGGGCTGACGGAGGCCTGGAACCGGGATGGCCGCAACGGCATGCCAGCCCACCGCTTCGATGGCGTCGGCGAGGTGCGGGTAGCGAGCGAGGATCCATGATCTATCGCCCAGGAAGACGGACTCGCCGGCGCGGACGGCGTCGGCGACCGGCAGTGGATCGTCGAGCGAGATGGGCAGCCACTTGGCAACCGCAGGCGGCAGATCCGTGGGGCCGACCAGATCAAGGAGGTTCTGCTCATTTCGCACCAGCAGTCCGACGAAGGACGGGCCGAGACTGCCACCGACGACGTCGCCGACCGCGGCGACGACGTCCTCGAAGGTCTCCGTGCCGGCCAGGGCGGTACTGGCGGCGAGCAAGACCTGACCGCGGTCGAAAGCGAGCGCCAATCGGTTGGACAGTTGCTCGACCGCCGTCTGGGCGGCGACCCGGGCCTCCAGCTCACGCCCGACTCGGCTGGCAGCGATGCGTAGCCGCAATTTCGCCGAGCAGGCGGCGGCCAAGTCAGCCAGTAGATCGAGTTCGGCGTCGGTCCAGGTCCGAGGCGAGGTGTCGATCGCGCACAAGGAGCCGATGACGTTGCCCTGGTCGTCGAGCAGTGGCATCCCGGCGTACCCGACGATCCCGAGACCCTCGATCGCGGGGTTGTCGCACACGCGATCATCGCCGCGAGCATCCGTGATCACAAGAGGCTTGGCCGCCATGACGACCGATTGGCCGAAGGAATGACCCAGCGGCGTCTGACGAGTGCTGGCCCACGGTTGGGCCAGGCCGGCCGCGCCGGGGAAGTACTCACAGACGTCGTCGACGAGCGATACCAGAGCCACCGGAACGCCGATGACCTTGGCAACCATGCGTGCGAAGCGATCCAACGCCTCGTCCGGTACAGCAGCCAGCGCAGTCGCCCGTACCGAGGCCAGCCGGGCCTCATCGCCTAACACACCGCTACCAACCCGCCTGAAGGTGCGCCCCAATAGGGGGTGCCGTCAACGTACCCGAGGCTTCCCTCCTACCCAAGCCCGACAGCCCGACCAGGCCATGAACGCGCCGGCGTGCCGGATCGGCGCACCAATCGTGGCACTCAGTCGTCCTCCCCAGGCACGGCACCGGCACCATCCGTTCTGGGGGCGGTCTGGTCCAGCCGACGCAGGACCGCTGGCTTGACCGCGCCGGCCGTTCGGCCCGTCCGTGAGCTACGGCCGATGCGGCGGTCGGATGTCGAGGTTGGGAAGAGTCGCGGCCAGGTCGCTGAGGGCGGCTCGCTGGCGATTAATGATCTCGCCGAGAAGCGCGGCGCCAGCTGGTGTGAGGTGCAAGTGCACCTCGCGCCTGTCAGCGAGGCCGCTGCGCCGCTCGACTAGCCGGTGACGTTGCAGGCGGTCGCACAGTCGAGAGGCGGCGGGCCTCATGACACCTAACTCGGCGGCGATCTCGCTGACGCGTCGTGGTCCTCGCGAATCGAGCAGCTGCAGGATCCGGTATTGCGGCAACGTGAGCTCCGGCTCAAGGCCGGTGAGGCAACGGACGGCCAGTGCCACGACCGCGCCTACCAGGGGAAGCAGAGCCTCGACGCTGCATTCGTGGCCGTCACCTCCGCAATGGATGTGGTGTGGCTGCTGACCCATGGGGGGCGGTCATTCGCCGACCTTTGCGCAACCGGGCGCGCCCGACGATCGCATCGGGGGTGGTGCGGGGACTGGTACAGGGCGGACAAGTGGGTGGTCAGGATTGCTGTAGTCCACCACGAGGTCCGGTCCATGGCTGCTATCGCCCTTGCTTACGGCAACCGAGCCATCCAAATGCGGGGCAGGGAAGGCTTCCCATCCGTCCTCGATGACGCGGATATTCACGTGGCAATCATCTTGGCTGACAGTCGTGCGCGGACCAGCGATGATCACGTTCAGCGTCGTGTCCTCAACGAGGTGAGCAGCCGCGCCTGGACGCCCTGACGGCGCGCCGGCAGGCGTGGGCGGCAGGCAGCGACAAGCCCGGCCCCGAGCGTGCAGGGCTCTGGCCAGATGTCCGGCGAAGGGCAGGCGCGCCGGAGAGCAGGTCACCGTGACGCGTAACGCCTTGCCCTGTGCGGCCATGACGATCGCGTCCGCTACAGCTGCCAGTACTTCTCGCTCTCGCCCCGCCGTCGTGAGCTCCGCGACCATAGGCCTCCTCCCACTCCGGCTCCAGCCCGTGCGGCCGAACTTCACAGCCATGACATCGGTGGATGCTCGTCATACCGCCCGGCAGCGCTGAAGCTCATCGGACTAGATCCAAGGCTGCAGGGTGAGCCCCGCGGGGCGCTGATCGGGGCGGGAAGACTTACTCCGTCTCAGACCAACCAAGCGCTACGTGGGATGCCAGCGTTACGGCGATCTCATGCGGCCCGCGCCAGGTTTGGCTGCTTGGCCGGCTCACAGGGGTCGACCGGAGCAGAGGGAGACCAGGAGATATGCTGTGATGCTGACAATTTCACCGATATCGTCGCCATTCATCGGCAATATCGGCGCGTCGGTGGCGCGCGCGCTCGAACTGGTCACCGCCGAGGTTGCCATCGTGAGGCCGCGGGCATTCCCGCACGCCTGTCGCAGACTGGCAAGGTCAGGCGCTGGTCTACGAGGCGATCCCGTCAGCGTTGTCGAGGCCAGGCCCTCTGTTCAAGGCGACGCCGGACGTCGCCGAGAAGCGGCGCCCAGTCGACGGCTTCGAAGCGGCGGTCTCCTCCGTCAACGAACCGGCGTGTCGCGGCACCGCACACGCCTTCCGCCTGGGGCTCGTCAGAGTGCGCTGCCCCTACCGGCCGATCGTTGTAGCGAGGTGGACTGATCGTGACGAGGCAGAATTCCGGACAGCGTGGCAAAAGCTTGGCTGCACTACCCGCATATCGACCAAGAACGGCCGCATGCCGAGCACGAGCCACCCGGATAGAGACCTTCACGCGTCGATCCCGGCCGCGTAGCTGCCATGTCGGGTCGGGCGCTCGCCGTCAGCAGCCGACCACCACCGCGCCAACCCGCTCATGCCTAGCCCAACCCTCCGACACCTGCCCTACGACCTGCGCCTGCAACCGCTGCGAGTCCAAGGCGAGAAGGCGACACGACCCGCACAGCGCCGGCAACTCCTCAGCGCCCTCCCGGGGGTCGCTTGGCTGGCAGCGGAACCCGACCGGCACCTCTTCGTCGACGGGAAGGCAGAACCTCAGCAACGTCCCCGCACGCTTGCACATCAGGAGCGCCTTGACGTAGTGCAGTCCCACCAAAACCTCCTGCTCGCAGCGGCCGCCGACCGGTGATCCAGTTTCTCTAACCGTTAGCGACAGGCGCTACTCAACCATGACGCGGGGAAGCTGCTGGCGCAGCGGCTTCTCGGCACGAGCCTGCCCTTTCGTTGAGATGGCAGCCATGACGATGATCTCTGGCCTGCGACGCGGTGGCTGGCTGGGATGGCCGGGGCTTGCCTGTACGGTCGGCGGCATGGGTTGGCTAGCAGGTCGGGGGCGAGGGTGAGCGGCGTTACCCGATGCCCTAGGAATCGTCGATCGTAAATGGAGCCGGAAGATGCACTGATCATGGCCGCCGGCGATCGACTTGCCACCATCGCGCGGGAAATAGTCACCGGTGCATGGCAGCAACTCCGGACCCGTCAGTCCCAGGCGAGTTGCCGCTGGACCCGGAAGCGGATGGTTCGACTGTTGTCGTCATCACGAGCGGACTGGTCACGGGCACTGATCGCGGTGTGCGCGTGAACGCCCTCGTGAGGGTCAACCGCCGGGCGCCAGGTGAGGCGCCTGCGCTACCTGGCGGCTCCCCGGACGTCATTCTCGACTACGGCGAGCCGCACGGGCCCATGATCCGGTACATGGCCACCTTCCTCTCGGCCGGTTCCAAGTAATACCAATGCGGCGCGCCAGCCCACCCCGGCTGCTGCCCTTTCGCGCCCGGATGTCGGCGACCTGTGACCGATGAGCCGTTTCTTTGTGCCGCTCATGCGGCCTCGACGAGGCATGCAACCACTCCAATGTGAATTGTTCTCAAAAGGTTTGCCCTGCTCGATAGGGGTAGGAGCTACGACGCAAGAGCAACCGAGAGGAAGGAACAGCACATGCGTGTAGCACGCCTCGGAACCACCGCCGCTGCGCTCGCCGCCGCGGCGGGTCTCGTCCTCGGCAGCACGGGCGTGGCTCAGGCCGCCCCGGTGGCGCAGCAGGCTCCGGCCGTCGCACCCGCCGCCTCGACGGTGGCCACACCGGTCACGGGCAGCTTCACCGACGCCCTGGGCGGCACCGGCGCCTTCGCCGGAACGTTCACGCCCACCCGATTCATCAACCAGAACGGTCAGCTTGCCGCCGTCGGCACGCTCACCGGCACTCTCACCAACTCGCTGGGTACGACGCTCGGCACCGTAACGCAGCAGGTCACCGTGCCGCTGCAGGCCGCCGGCACGTGCGACATCCTGCACCTCAACCTCGGGCCGCTGGATCTCAACCTGCTCGGCCTCGTGGTCCACCTCGACGAGATCGTGCTGGACATCACCGCCCAGCAGGGGCCGGGCAACCTCCTCGGCAACCTGCTCTGCGCGGTCGCAGGCCTGCTCGACAACACCGGCGGCGGCGGGGGCCTGAACGGCATCGTCGCCCTGCTCAACCGGATCCTGTCGCTGCTCGGCTGAGCATCGACACCCACTGCTCAGGAGCTGAGGGGTGAAGGCCGCCGGATAGGCCCGGCGGCCTTCACCGCGTCCGCGCGACCCGGGTCCCGCCGCCGGCCGACCGCTTGTCACCGGTGGACGAGAAACAGGATCTTCGCAGGTCAGCGATTCGTGATCAACAAACAAGGGTAGTTCTTCCCGCCGTGGGAGAGATGAACGAGGGTCATGTCGAACGAGCGCGGCCAACCCGCGCCTTCGCCCGGGTCCGCGTGGTTGCCCGGGTGCCGATCAACCGGCGCAATCCGGCTCCGGTCGCCGGGCCTGACCCTGTCCCTGCGGCGGAACCGTCGACCGCCGCTGAACCTGCCGACCCCCACACCGAGCTGCTACAGCCGCCGGATGTGACCGCTGCGATCTTCGTAGACGGCTCGGGGCGTCGCGGTCGCCGGTTGCGGATGGTCACGTACGCCCTGGTCGTGCTCGCTCTCGCGCTGATCCTCGCGTTCTGGGTGATGCAGGGCGTGGACGTGCTCGGGTCGTCGGCCTGATGGGCGTCTGGCGTGGAGGCCGGCGCGTACCGGCCACCGATGACACAGCGCCGCCGCCCCGAGCCCCCCTGGCGCAGGCACGGCGGCGGCGGCGCAGCCGGCGTCGCTGGATCCTGGCCGCCGTAGCGACGTTCATTCTGCTCAATCTGCTCGCCGTCGGCGCGTACGCCAACGCTCGTTTCACGCCCGACCATCGCGCCGGCGGCCCGGCCGGAGCGGGCGCGGTGCCAGCGGCGGTGCGCGACGCGGGCACGGTGGTCGACCCGCGCAGCGGGCACGTGGTCGCGCGGCGGATGCCGGCGCGCACGATCGCGCTGACCTTCGACGACGGACCGGACCCGGTGTGGACGCCGAAGATGCTCGACGTGCTGAGCCGCCATCACGCGCCGGCGACCTTCTTCGTCGTGGGCTCACAGATCAGCCGGTACCCCGACCTGGCGAAGCGGATGACCCGGGAGGGCCATGAGCTGGGCATCCACACCTTCACCCACCCCGAGATGACAGACCTGCCGCCCTGGCGGCGAAAGCTGGAATATTCACAGACTCAGGCGGCGATCGCCTACACCACCGGCGTCACCACCGGCCTCGCCCGACTGCCGTACTCCAGCGGCGTTGACGCCCTGGACGACGACAGTTGGCGGGTGGTGCAGGAGACCGGCACGTGGGGGTACGTGTCGGTGTTCAACGACACCGACAGCCAGGACTGGGCCCGTCCCGGCCCGGACGCGATCGTTCGTAACGCCACCCCGGAAGGTGATCGGGGAGCCGTCGTCCTGATGCACGACAGCGGCGGCGACCGGTCCCAGACCATCGCCGCCCTGGACCGCTTCATCCCGCAGATGCAGGCCCGGGGCTACCGGTTCACCACCGTCTCACAGGGGCTGGGCGGGCAGTTCGGCAGCACCGCGCGGCTGGGCACCGCCGACGAGATCCGCGGTGCACTGCTGGTGTGGGGGGTGCGGGCCGCCGATGCCACGGTGCGCCTGCTGTGGTTGCTGCTCATCGTGGTCGGCCTGCTCACCCTGGCCCGCACGCTGCTGCTGTTCGGGTACGCGCTCCGGCACGCTCGCCACCGCCGGGCACCCACCTGGTCCTGGGGCGGCGAGGTGACCGACCCGGTCACGATCATCGTGCCGGCCTACAACGAGCGGACGACGATCGCGGCAGCGGCCCGTTCCCTGGCCTCCGGCACCCATCCCGGGATCGAGGTGCTGGTCGTCGACGACGAGTCCGACGACGGCACCGCGGAGGCGGTGGAGCGGCTGAGGCTGGCTAACGTGCGGGTGGCCCGCATACCCGGCGGCGGGAAGGCCGCCGCACTGAACGCGGGAGTAGCGCTGGCCCGCAACGACCTGCTCGTCATGGTCGACGCCGACACGGTGGTCGACCCCGACGCGATCCACCGCCTCGTGCAGCCGCTCGCCGACCCCCGCGTCGGCGCGGTGGCCGGCAACGTGAAGGTGGGCAACCGGCGGCGGCTGCTGGGCCGCTGGCAGCACATCGAGTACGTCATCGGGTTCAGCCTGGACCGGCGGCTCTACGACACGCTGCACTGCATGCCGACCATCCCGGGCGCGCTCGGCGCGTTCCGCCGGGAGGCCGTCCTCGCTGCCGGTGGCCTCAGCCGGGCCACCCTGGCCGAGGACACCGACCTCACCATGGGCATCCACCGCGCCGGGTGGCGGGTGGTGTACGAGGAGAAGGCGGTCGCGCGCACCGAGGCGCCGAGCACGTTGCCGGACCTGTGGCGGCAGCGCTACCGCTGGAGCTACGGCACCATGCAGGCCCTCTGGCGCCACCGCCGGGCCCTCACCGACACCGGGCCGTCCGGACGCTTCGGCCGGCGCGGCGTGCCGTTCATCGCGCTCTTCTCCGTCATCCTTCCCCTACTCGCTCCGGTCGTCGACATCTTCGCCGTCTACGGCCTGTTCTTCCTCGACCGGTACGAGACCGTCATCGCCTGGCTCGCCATCCTGACCGTCCAGATCATCACCGCGATCCTGGCGTTCCGCCTCGACCGCGAACCGTTACGCCCGCTATGGGCCCTGCCGCTGCAGCAGTTCCTCTACCGCCAGGTCATGTACCTGGTGCTGCTGCACTCCGCGATCACGGCGCTCAGCGGGGGCCGCCTCAAGTGGCAGAAACTGCGCCGCACCGGCGAGGTCGCCACGCCGCAGCCCGCACCGCCTCCACCGGCCCCCGTCATCCCCGAGCAGGCTGCGTAACCAGCCGCGGGGGCGGCCGGAGTGGGCCGGTAGGACGTAACGCCGCACCCAGCGGCGACGCCTGTGAAGGGAGGTCGTGTGACCTCGGCATCGGGGCGGGCAGCCCGCCCCCCGCGGCCCGCCCCGATCCACACCCCGACACGGCGCAGTGACGCCACCAGAGTCCGTGATGGTGGAGGTGCCCAGGCGGTCACCGGACCGGCGTGGTGACGCCGGCAGCCGCCCGCCTGGCGGTGGCCGGCAGCCAGGGTGAGCCCGCGATCAGGGCCTGGGCCTGCGCCGGCCAGACGACACCGGCACGGGTTCGCCTCGACCGCAGGGGCCGTCCGACTCGCCTGGACTCTTGATCCACAGCAGCGCCGCCACGCGGGGCAGGCCGGGCGCGGTGGTCGGCGGCTGGCCGAGGGCCTGGCGGGGCGGGTTGCACCACTGGTCGTCGGGCGGGGCGGGCAGGCCGTTGCGCGAGGTGTCGATGAGCATCTCCCGGTCGCCGACCAGGTCCGACAGGCGCAGTCCCCACCGGTGGCTGTCCGCGGTCGACTGCCGGTTGGCCACGTTCACCGCGAGCCCCTCCGCCCGCGCCACGCCGGCCTGGCGGAGCCGTCCGGCCATCTCCTCCGGGCTGCGCCAGGGGGAATTCCCCGCGTCGAGGTAGACGTACTGCCCGGCGTCGGAGAGCCGGTGGACGGCGTGGACGAGCAGAGCCGCCCGGGCATCGTCGTAGCACTCGTCGGCCACGGCGTCCGGCTCCAGGACGACGGCGGCCCGGCTGTCGCCGAGCACCGCGACCGTGCGCTCGATGAACCGGTCGTACGCCTCGGCGTCAGCCGCGCCGCCCGCGTCCCGGCCGCAGTCCCGGTTCGGCACGTGATAGATCACGATCAGCGGCAGGGAACGCCGATCTCGGGCGGCGTCCAGGTAGGTCCGGAGGTCGGCCAGGTCCGCCGGCCCGGTCAGCCAGCGGGCCTGCGGGGTGTCGGCGATCGGGTCCACCCACCGTGCGCCATGGTCGTCACGCCAGTGCGCGGCCGGGCTGTCGGCGTCCACGACCAGGGTCGCCCCCGGAACGGGTGCCGCAGCGGCGCGTACTCCTCGCCGCCTCCGCCGCAGCCAGCCGCAGTGGCGAGCACCACGGCCAGGGCAACGGAGACCAGGGCTCGGCGCACCAGGTCACGGTAGGGCGGTTGCCGGCCATCCGCAGCGGTGGCCGGTCCGGGCTCCCGGACGTATCGCCTGGTGGCATGATGTCCCGCGTGTCCGCCCCTGCCGACTCGACCAGCGCCGAGGCGGTACGCGGCCTGCGCCTGCTCGAGGCGGTTGTCGTGCGCGAGGTACTTCCGCTGCTACGGGATCCGTCGTCGGCAGTGGTTGACGAGTGGCGGCGCGCGGACGTGCCGAGATGATTGCCCAGCACGAACATGATCACCGGGTCTAGCAGCGCCCTACACTGCGTCGATGGCACTGAGAGCGTGTTTGAGATGGGGTTGATCAGGCCCAGGTGAAGGTGCGACGGGCTTGACGGCGTGCGGGTTGGCCGCGGCTGATGCGGCGTGTCATGCCGGCGATGGCGGCCCAGCGGACGAGGGCTTCGGATACGGCGGGGTGGCGCTCGTAGTCGCGGGCCAGCCGGCGACAGGCGGTGAGCCATGCGAGGGTGCGTTCCACGACCCACCGGCGTGGGTGGACGGCGAAGCCACGCTGGTTGGCGGGTTTGCGGACGATCTCCAGCGTGGTGCGCAGGGTGTCGCGGGTCCAGTCGACGAGTCGTCCGGCGAAGCCCTGGTCGGCGAAGACGTGCCGGATGGGGGCGGCCATGTAGGCGCTGAGCAGGGCTGCCTTCGCGCCGTCGCGCTCCAGCTCGCGGCGAGCACGGTCACGGTGACCAGCAGGCCCAGGGTGTCGGTGATGATGAACCGCTTCCGACCGTTGACCTTCTTGCCAGCGTCGTAGCCTCGGCTGCCCCGGCCGACGGTGTCGGCACCCTTCACGCTCTGGGAGTCGATAATCCCCGCCGACGTCCGGCTGGCGGCCCTGCTGCACCCGCGCCTTGACCCGCAGCGTGGCCAGGAGTTTCTCCGTCACGCCGGCTTCTTCCCACCGGACGAAGTACCAGTACACCGGCTGCCAGGGAGGCAGGTCAGCGGGCAGGTACCGCCACGGACACCCGGACCGCACCACGTACAGGATCGCGTTGACGATCTCCCGCCGCGGGTGCTTCTCCCACCGGCCGTCGGTGTTCGGCTCCGGCAACAGCGGCTCGATCAGCGCCCACTGGGCGTCGGTCAGGTCGGAGGGGTAGCCACGGCGAGCAGACACCGCCGCTACCCTGCCCGTCACGCCGGTGGAAGTCGTGCCGCCATGCCGTCCGCAACAGACCTTCTCAAACACGCTCTAATACCAGGCCAGCCATCGATGCAGCGCCTGGCGGGAGACCCCGAATCGTTCGGCGACGTCCGTGACCGTCGATCCGGCAAGCACGTCCTGGACGGCTCGATACCGCTGTTCCATCACGCTCATCTCCGCCAACACTCGGCCGAGTGTCACGCAGGTCCTGATACCGATGTGTCACGCAGGTCCCGAGACCGGACAGGCCCGCTGCCGGCGTGTCGGACTCCAGTTGATGCGTGACGGATTGATGTCAGATGTCGGGTGACACGTCCGGCTAGACGATCATGGTGGAGCGAGGACGGCGGACGGGCCGGGTCGGCTTCCGCCCCTGCCGGCCCGTTGATCGCCACTCCTACCGTAGGCCGTCGGCGGGCGTTGACCGCCGACCGTTGATTGGACTGTTTAGGAGAGTTGAGCCGTGGCGAAACGTAAGGCCGGCGCCACCGCCCCCGCTGACACCGGTTGGTGGAGAACGGGGCTGATGGCCTCAGTGTTTCTCCTGCTTGGTGCGGCCTTGGTGGTTGGCTCCATCTTGTGCCGGTGGCGGTTGTCGGAGCGGGCGGACCGGCTGCGGGGCGAGGGAGTTCCCGTCACCGCCACGGTTACCGATCGAGCCGGGGGTGGCGGCCGTGGCAGCGGCATCGATCGCATCGAGATCTACTACATGTACGGGCCGGCGCAGTATCACACGTGGATCCCTTGCGCCGGGGTGACCGGCTGCCACAGCACTCCAGAACCGGAACTGACAGTGTGGGTCGATCCGGCAGAGCCCGAGCGGTTCGTGGCCGAGAACGGGCACACCGATGGTTCGTTGTCCTTCCTGATGTCCTGGACGACCATTCCGATGGGCGGGGCGTTTGCGGCCGTAGGAGGTGCGGGCCTCGGCCTCGTCCTTCATGTCAAGCGGAGTGGAAGGGCCAGCGCCAACCAGCCCAGTCAGGGCCGCCGCGGCCGTGGCGGTCGACGCCGCTAGCAGGTACGCGACGTTGTAGCCTGGCGGAGGGAGCAGGCCAGCCTCAGCGTCCCGGTTCACCCGTGGCAGTTTGAAATCCGGCGGGACGGCTTGGGAACCGGTTCGGCTGCGCCGGGCCGAACTCCCGCCGCTGTTCCTCACTTGGCCCGTGCTCTCGACCAGGCGAGAAGGCGGTCGCCGAACAGTGCCACGACCAGTGTGACGGCGCCGAGGGCCGCGAACAGCCCACCCGTCACGATCCTCGACCAACGGTTGAGCCACGCCGCTGAATCGTCGGTGTCACCGTTCGCGGCCACGAACTCCTGCGGCCTCGCTGGATCGACCCACACGGTCATCTCGACAGGCGGTTCCCGCTGACAGCCAGTACCGCCGCCGCACCGAATGCGGTCCTGGTAATACCCGCCTTGATATTCGTAGGTCACGATGAGGCCATCCGGCCCGCTGTTCCGGCCCCACCCGTTGTAGAAGTGCGAGACCGTAGCCGTGACCGGCACCCCGTCGGCACGCAACCGATCCGCCTTCGCGGACACCCGCGTCATGTAGACGGCCGAGGCCACCGCCAGACTCAATCCGCCCAGAAAGAACACCAAGCCCATGGCAATGACCTCCCCCCAGCCCCGCCTGTCCTGCACCGGCGGTGTAGCGGGTCGCCTGCGTCTTCTAGCCATCGAACCCCTTCGTATCCCGGACCGAACGCACTCTGCCAAACGTCGTCAAGTCGATGCCCTTCGACTTCGCTACCGTCACAGACCACATCCCAACGGGTCAGTTAACACAACGCCGGGGATCTCGCCCCGTTCAAAGGCTGAGGCTGACGATCTCTCGTTTCATCTCGACCGCTTCGTCGTCCCGGTCGCACAGCAGCAGCACCTTGAACGGGACGCCCTTGCCATCCGGCCGGCCGAGCGGGCTGGCCCACGTGCGAACGGCCCGCGACAGGACCCGAAAGAGTGTCTGCCGCTCGTCAGGGCTGGTGGACATGAGCAGTGGCGCGCGCTCCACGACGATGAGGTAGGAGTCGGCGGGCAGCCAGTTCAGGTCACGGAGGCAGTCGGATAACGCGTCCCAGTTCCAGCCGAAGTAGCCGGGAAAGAGCAGCGCGTCGGAGAACTCGTAGAAGACATGGTCCGCATCCGTCATCTTCGCCCCGTCCAACCGGGCGACAACCAGGTTTCCCGCTTCCGGCACGATCGCCCCGACCTGGACGATCGTTCCAGGCCCGCACACCGTCAGCGGCTCGCCAGGGCCGTTCCACCAGTCGCTCATGGTCGTATTCACCAGCCCATTGCCGGCTCGCCCATGACCTGGCCTCCCACGCCTGCGGCAAGGTCGTGCGCAAGCTTGGGTTGTGCAGGGTGCACGTGTACGTAGACGCTGTGCCCGCCCGGTGCTGGAACGTGCCACAGTTCGGCACCGTTGACGGCGAGCTCAAACCCGCAGCGGTTGTGCTCGCTCGGCCAGCACGTCTGCCACGAGATCCATGCGGGATCCGTGCCCGCCGGGGCGAGGAGAACGTCAGCCGAGGTCCTCGGCAGCGGGTACTCGGGCGTGGAGACCAGAGCGCCGATCGGTGGCAGTTGACGGAGCGCTGCCACGACCTCGGTTGTCATGTCCGTGATCAGGTAACCGCTGCCGTCACGGTGCCGACGCGGCCGGTCGCCAGGCGGTAGATGTGGCTCCAGAACGCCTCTTAGCTGATTGAGCAAGCGTGCCGGGATGGACAGGGACACCAAGGCTGGTCCGATGCCCAGGTACCGGACCAGCCCATGGGTACTGGTCTCTGCACGCCCGAGGACGTCCTGGGGGCAGCGGCAGCCGATCGACCTGCGGGCCAGCAGACGCTGGGACATCGCATACGCGACGCCAAGGTCATCACTGGTATGTATCCGGTAGACAGCCGAGTTCCCCATGGATCGCAGTCTCTCAGCCGTACGCTCAGAACCCGAACAGCGTCCTGACGCACCAATCTGTGCCTGCGCCCGCGGAAGCACTCGGTCCAGGTCGTGTCACCCATCACGTGAAGCCAGCCTGTAACGCATCAAGCGGAGTACGACACGGCACCGCCGGCAGCCAGCCGCGCCGCGCCGGAGCAGCGCGGCGCAGGGATGCGCGCGCCGGGTCCGCGCGGCAAGCCCCAAGCATGGGGGCGGCGACCGCCGAGGGCGCGCCGGTCGTCCAGGAGCCGGCTCCGCAGCCGCTCAGGGTCAGGTCAACCGCTCACCTGGGAGGGGGAGGGTGTCCGTCGGTGTTCAGGTCCGACCCCGGGAGCCGGGTCCGCTGCCGGGCAAGGTTAGGTCAACTGCGCCACTGTGGCAGTGGCCGCCGGGCGCGCGGTCCGAGACACGAGAGCCGACTTCAGTCTGTTCCGTAGCGTCCGTACGTGTGTCAAGGCCCGCTCGAACCCTGAACTGGGGGATGTGTAATGGTGACGAAGTCGTTAGTTGATGTGTTCAACGAGGCAGTTGACTACGGGGTCGAGGGCGCGGTGCCGGTCGGTACGCCGGTCGGGGTTGAAAAGCTCTCGCATGTACTGCGGGTTTTCAATGCCATAATGAGTGGCGGCCTGGGATTTGCGGTGGAAGTTATCGAGCCGGACGAGTTCAAGCGTGCTGTAGAAGGTTTCCGATACCTGGATTTAGCCGAGGTTGCGAACCTTCTCGCGGAATTGGTTGAAAGTTACGGGAGTTCTGATTATGACTTCCGGAAGGAAGAAATCCTGGAGCATGCGCTCAACGTTGGCGCGCCGGTCAATGACGCTTTTCGGAGGAAGGTTTCTCAGGTTCCATCTGACTTCGGGGTTTGATAGCTGAATTCTTGAGGAGCCTGTTCCGCTTCAACGTCTGACACCCGGGCTGGGTGACCAACTGGGTGACGACCGGGGCGGCCGACGCCGGACGCTCATGGACGATGGTGGACTGTGCCGGCAGCTCATTCCGGCTACTCGCCCAGCTCATCGACGGCTGATCATTCTTCCGGGACGAAGGGGTCAAGCTCCACCAGTAGGAGACCAGCGGAGCTTGACATCCATAGGAGCATCGGGATGACAGGGGCGAGCAGAGGATATGTTCGTGCTCTTGACGCTCGGTAACGAGGGATTAGTGAACGCATCGAAGTCTATAGGCCCGTTGGCTGAGCCCCGGCCGCTTCCCTCTCGGCAATGAGCTGGTTCCTGACCGCGGCCGCAAATCGATCGTGCGCCTCTACTTGCACCGAACCCTGATCCTTCGACGCGTGACCTCGGGCAATCCTTCGCCACGAATACTTTTCTTTCACGACCGCTCCAATCACCATGACGACGAGTAGAACGAGCAGCAGAGACAGGGTCGTGCGATCGGTGCCGACGTTTGCGAGTCGCAAAGCAATTAGACCGGTGCTAATGAGGCCGAGAATGCCGAAGGTGGTGCCGAAAGCGCCCAGCCTACCGAGAGTCAGGCATCGCGCGCAGAAAGGCCAACGGTCAACCTTCAGTGGTGGGAGCATCTTCCTGTCGACGGCTAACACGGCAAGGATCAGAGGTGCGACTGTAATCACGGGCGAAACCTTAGCCCTGAGCACAATGACTACCAGAACGGCGACGCCAATCAATGCGGGCAGGGCAGCCCACACCCATTCAGGGGTTTTCTGTTTGAACTCGACTTCTCGATCGTCCTCAGCCGGCTTTCCGTGCCGGGCGCACAACTCTAGCCGGACGGGGTTGAGGCTGCTTACCCACGCCGTGGGCACGTCAACTCTTTCCACTTGTCCTCCTCGCTGGACGAGGCATGCTACAACGATCGATCAATCCTCGCCTGCCCGACTCGAGCTGAAGAGGCCGCGTGGGAGCGCGAGTAGCGAGGCGGGCAAGGTCTCCTCATGAAGATCATCGGGCACAGATCCGGCACAGCCGACATCGAAAACCCATGCGAGAGGTCGAGAGACACCGAGGGGCCGCGAGCCAGGTCAGAGGATTCAAGGCCTGCTTTCGGCGGATCTGCCGCCGCGTCGCGGCTAAGGGGTTCTAGCAACAGCCTCACCCAAGGCCCGTGCCCGATCCGTGCCCGACGAAGCGGTCAACATCGGCCAGGGGCGGATCGTCGAGCTTTGGCCAGGTCGCCGATGGCCCCCGACCAGCAGGCACCACGCCCGGAGGCCCTGACTTAACCCGATTCCCAAGCTGACAGTGCGAGTTGATCAGGTCATGCTCGCCGCTCTACGTCGCTGGGCCGGACCCTGAACTGGGTGGTTCCGTCCTCCGCTTTCACGTGGTCCGGCACAGTGCTAACGACGAGGACCTGATCCTCCTGCTGACCGACGACATAGCACCTCATGAACGCCAGCTCGGGGAGAGGAGCGCCGGGAGGGATGGCGTCATCGAAGAAGATCGGGACCTTGTCGACGAAGAACCACGTTCGTCCGTCGGCGTCGACCAGGCGCACACGGACCCACCCCGGCCAGTCTTCGTCAACCCATGCGATCGCCTCGCAGCGCAGCAGGCTGGCGGAACCCATCACCGGGCTGATCCTGCCAGGTCTCCCCGTGGTCGGCGCGCGGCCGCCTGGGGCACACAGGGGGCACGAGACACTGTCAAACGAAACTTAGACGGACGGCGTGTGGGGCTATGCCGCGAGTGCGGTGAGTTCGGCTTGGTAGCCGAGGTCGTGTAGTTGGCGTAGCAGGCGGTTTTTTGCGGGTCTCCGGGTCGTCTCGCTGGGTGTAGTAGTCGGCGCCGAGGTCGGTGTAGGTCTGATCGTTGGCGAGTAGGTGCCAGACGATGACCAGGACGGTGTGGGCGATGGCGACGGCGGCTTTCTTGCTGCCGGTCTTGCCGAAGCGTCGGTGCAGGCGGCGGTAGCGGGCGCCGAGTCGGGTGCGGGTGCGGGAGGTGGCCCAGGCGGCTTCGACCAGCACGGTGGCGAGGTGCGGGTTGCCGTGGCGGGTGGTGCCTTTCCTGCGTTTGCCGGCTGATTCGTGGTTGCCTGGGCACAGCCCGGCCCAGGACGCGAGATGGGCTGGGGTGGGGAAGCGGGTCATGTCCACGCCGATCTCGGCAATGATCGTCTGGGCGGCGCGGTCACCCACCCCCGGAATCGTCTTGAGCCGGTCCCGCTGTGCCGCGAACGGGATGATGACCTGCTCGATGCGGGCGTCGAGCTTGCCGATCATGTCGTTGAGATGGTCGATGTGGGTCAGGTGCAGCCGACACAGCAGCGCGTGGTGGTCGGCGAACCGGCCGGCCAGGGCGAGGGTCAGATCGGGGATCTTCTTGCGCAGCACACCTCTGGCCAGGTCTGCCAACACTGCCGGATCCCGCTCGCCGGCGATGAGCGCTTCGATCATTGCCCGCCCGGACACGCCGGTGGCGATGGAGGCGACGGAATCGAGCTTGATGCCGCCGTCTTCGAGGACCTTGTGCAGCCGTTGGGTTTCCCGGGTGCGTTCCTCGATCAGTTTCTTGCGGTAGCGGGTCAGTTCCCGGATCGCGGCGATGTCGGCCGGCGGGATGAAGCTGCCGCGCAGCAGCCCCACCTCGCACAGCTCGGCGAGCCACACCGCGTCGGAGGCATCGGTCTTACGACCCGGCACGTTCTTGACGTGGTGGGCGTTGCACAGCAGGACCTCCAGCCCGTCAGCCTCGGCCAGGGCGTGGAAGACCGGCCGCCAGTAAACGCCAGTGGCTTCCATCGCCACATGCGTGACCTGCTCGGCGACCAGCCAGGCGGTCATCTCCCGCAGCGCGCTGTAAAAGGTGGGGTACTTGCGCACCTGTTGACGGCGCTGCCCGACCTGCTCGCCCGGCACCCGGACCGCCACCGTGATCTGCTTCTTGTGCACGTCGATCGCCGCGACCCGCGGATACACGATCTCCACGACGCCTCCAGGTGGAGCCGAGCCGACAAGGCGTCGCCCGCGGAACCCGCGAAAGATCAAGAAACTCAGACACGCGCTCGCAGCGGCAACCCGGGATACCTACCGGGACGGGCTCCAGCGTCACTCTTGTAAACGGACTCGTGGTGCCAAGTTCTGTCGACGTCGGCGGGCGACACATCGAGTTTCACAAACGCGCGGGTGCCCGGCCAGGGGCATCTCCCTCTTCTAAGCGAGACGTCCCGGGGTGGGAGAAGTGACGGAGCGGCTGTCACGGGGGAACTGCCGCTCCGTCGCGGGGGAGCCTATGGGGTCCGATACGGCGAGGCAGGGTCAGGGTCAGGTTGCACGGTGGCTAGCCCTGCTTGGCATGGTCGAGCAGTCGGGTAAGGGCGTAACGGAGCACGCGGGCCTGGCCCAGGTCCAGCAGGCATTCGCACTGTTCCTCGCTCATCCTGATGTCGAGGCCGATACCGACGAGTGGGCCGTCGGGTAGGTCCCGCTGCCACAAGAAGGCCCGCACGTCGACCGGGTGGTGGCCTGGCTGGGACGTGGCCCAGAAACGAGAGCGGTGGATGCCGTTGTCGTGGCTGACGCACCAGGAGGGATGCCCGGCGGCCATGGGCCCACATGCCTTTCTAGTGGTAGTCCGACTTGGACCGGTCGAGCTGCGGGAGGTGGCCGGGGTGGGTTGGGGTGAGCCCTTTGGGGAAGCGCCCACCCCGGCCGGTGACCGGCCCGGCAAAGCCGATCGCCCTTGAGGCGACACCCGGGCAGATTCCGTTACAGCCAGCCCGGAAGGACCTAAACCGGGTAGTCAGGCGGCCACAGGCATGAAAGCCCACCAGTACCTGCCGGACAAGTGGGGCGCACGAGCGCTGCTGGCATCGGACGTATCTGCTCGGCAGGCCGAGGTTCAGCCGGGGTTTCCGGCCCCTGTGACGCCTTCGTCGGCTTTGCCGCTTAGACGAGATGACCGACCGTCTATTGCTCTGCCGGTCCGCCGCGTGCAGGCCGGCCAACCGAAGGAGAGAACCATATGCAGTGGATTCGCCCGAACCGATGCGATAACTCCGGACCGAACTGCCTCGAAGTTGCCCTCGCGCCGGACGGTGGCCGGCTGTTGCGGAACTCCCAGCGGCCGGAGGTCACGATCAAGGTTGACGCGCAGGAGTGGGCGACCTTCGTCGACTCTGTGAAGGCCGGCCAGAACCTCTGAGTGGTTGGATGGCGGGGCGACCCGGGAAGTCATGGAAGACGAGCCGCCCCCTCCCATCTTGCAGGACTAAAGCGCCCTGGCCGGACGTCCCCGGATTTCTAAGTGCAGCCGCCGCTGACCACTGGGTGATCGGCTCACTCCGACCGGAGGCCCCGCCGGTGGCCTCCCGCCGAACTATTCGGCGGTTAGTTGGGACCGGGCGGGGCCGCTGGGGGGTCGGCTGCGGCCCCGCCCGGTCATGGAGGCCGCGCACCGCGGCCTTCACCATCGACAGGCGTCGGACATAGCTCGCCTGTTACATCCATCGGATTCCGGCATGCCGGATTTCCCCGTTCTGCTGCCGGATGAGGAGTGATCCCCTGCTCCGGCATGCGGCCGTCCATGGGGCAGTTGACTGTTGACCTCCGTATGACCGGCCGTCACGGCGGGCGTTGCCGTGGGTAACCCTGCGGGCCGGCAAGGTCATCGGGCACATGCCGGGCACAACTGACGCCGACAATAGCTGTCAAGGGCTGTAAGGCAACGTGATACCTCGCCCAGGTCAGAGTGCCGATCCGCCCGATCTGACATGGTCCACAGGCCGCCCGAGGGGTTCAGGGTTCAAGCCCCGGCCTCAGGGTGCCGGCGTCAGCATGGCTTCCTGACGCGACCGCCGAGGCTTGAATCGAGAGATTCCGGGTTGGCGGGTGGGACGAGGTGCCGGCCCAACGCGGGGCATCATGTGGGGGTGGAGGACTGGGACGAAACCGACAGGCTCATCATCGAAGGCCGGAGGATCCAGGCTGTGCAAGCGATCCGAGCAGCCCGCGAGTGCATCATCCCCGATGCCCTTGACATGCTGGCTGGACGGTACGCATTGCTCCGAGCAACCCGTCCCGACGACCTCACACAGAGCGACGAGGATTACTGGGCAGGGTTCTACTCCTGAGCCATGGTTGCAGTCCGCTGTTCATGATCCGGCAGATGTCCGGAATGATCATGCAAGCCGCTGGTCGCGCAGCTTCTAATCTCGCAGATAGGCCGGCTGAGTTGTGCCAGCTTCCTAACCCGACGCTCCAGATATGAACGCAGGCCGCTGACTTGCGCACTCTTCAAACACTAGACATTCTTTCGGGTCGCATACGGGCCTGTTGTGCTCGTGTGCGAGAGACCGGCAGGTGGGCAATGGTTCACTCGCCCGAGTGCCTTCAAGAAAGGAAGTGAACGCTGCCCGTACGCGAGATCAAGGTCAGGCGCCGCTGGTGGTGACACCCGTGCGCGACATGGACCGGGATGTTGTCCCCGCGCTGAGCGGGCAGCGAAGGTGGTCGCCCGCCGATCTGGATGAGCGGGCGTTGGCGTGGCCCAGCCGACCCATGA
Source organism: Micromonospora terminaliae (assembly GCF_009671205.1). Classification (NCBI taxonomy): domain Bacteria; kingdom Bacillati; phylum Actinomycetota; class Actinomycetes; order Micromonosporales; family Micromonosporaceae; genus Micromonospora; species Micromonospora terminaliae. The sequence continues at coordinate 2,103,045 of NZ_CP045309.1, forward strand.
GCCCTGCACAGTCTCTTCGGCCACTCCAGCTTGGTGGCCACCGCTGCCGTGTCCAGATGCTGTCGGCGCTCGTGGCGACGCGGGATGAAGCCAGATGGTTGTTCGCGGCACAACGGCATCGATGCGCGAGAATCCGCGCCACGTTCCCTCCCCGTCGTGCGCCGAGTGGCCCGGGGCCTGGCTTCAGCACCTTATGAGGACGCCGCGCGGGGCCGGTGCCCAAGCCCGCCGGAGGGGGCAGCGCCGGGAGATCGAGACGTCTACTGTGGCCGCTCATGCACACCGAACCCATCGTGATCGACAGAGTCGCCGGCCCCGTGGTGGTCGACGTGAGCGTCTGGAAGAACACCGTCCTGGTCGGCGGAATCCCACAGCGGGGCCGCCGAGGCGTCGTCCAGTTGCCCGCCGTCGGGGGCGGGTGGCTCCGCGCCAAGCTGAAGCAGGCGAATCTCTTCGACCCGTACCCCGTCATCGAGGTCGACGGGGTGAAGCACCGTACCGGCCCGGAGACGCCTACCCGCTCCGGCTCCTGGGTCTGCTGCCGTTCCTCCTGATCATCGGGGGCGCGCTGCTCGGCGGCCTGATCGCGCTGCCCTGCGTCGCCGCCAACCGCGCCATCGCACGCAGCGACCGGTCGACGGCCGCGAAGGCGTTCCTGATGATCCTGGTCCTGGCGGCCGGCGTCCTGGGTTACCTCTGCGCGGCGGGCATCTACTGGTACGCGGCGGGCCAGCCGGAGTGAGCACGGCGGGCGTCTCTGGCGGTGGCCGCGACCGCCGGACCCGGGCGCCCGCCGCTACGGACTGGCGGCGGAAAGACGAAGGCCGCCAGCAGCACCAGGTGCACGCCGCCCTGGAGCACCGTCGCGCGACCCGGCACCGCAGTCAGCACGCCGGCCACCGCGGTGAGCGCGAGCAGCGTCAGCTGGGTGCCGTCCAGGCCGAGCAGCAGCGGACCCTCCAGCCAGATCGAGGCCAGCGCGATGGCCGGGATGGTGAGCCCGATGCTGGTCATGGCCGAACCGAGCGCCAGATTGAGGCCGATCTGCACCTGGTCCTGGCGGGCCGCGCGGGACGCCGCCAGGGTCTCCGGCAGCAGCACCAGCAGGGCGATGACCACCCCGACGAACGCCTGCGCATGTTCGCCGCCGAGACGCCGCCTCGATCGCCCGACGAGATCGTCTTAGCGTCGCCGACGACCGCCACCAGCGCCACGATCAGCAGGGCCAGGCTCGCCAGGGCCGCCCGGGCCGAGGAGCCGCCGGGCGGCCGTCCAGGTGCGGGCGCCGGCGAGGAGTCCGCGGGCTGGGCGATAGTCCGGACCGGCCGGGCCGACGCGGAGTCGCCGCGCCCGCTCGCCGACCAGCTGCGCCGGATGCCGGCCGAGACCGCCGCGACGGCGCTTGAGGCGCTGGCGCACCGCTGGTCGCAGCAAGCGCCCCTGCCCGGAAAGGCGAAACAGCGCCGCCATCACGCCGTGCGCGCTGATGATCGGGGCATGTGGGAGCGGGTCGAGGTGCCGGCTGTCGGGGGCCCGGTCGACGGCCGGTCCCTGCTGGTGCCCGTCAACGACACAGGGCTGCCGCCGGAGAGCATCGGCCAGGAATGGTTGTGGGTGGAGTACGGCGGGGAGCTCCTGGACGCCGACGTCGACGGGGTGTACGAGCTCGAGCCGGTCGCCGGTGCCGGGCCGCCGTGGGTGTACATCTGGGCGCCCGCGCGGCGCTGACCGCGGCCGCCTGCTACAGCCCTGGTCCGGTCGTCTCCCTGGCGCCGCGTCGAGGAGATCACCGGATAGACCGGGTTCAGGGGCCGGCTCTGCCACTCGGTCATCCCGTCGATGACCTTGTCGGTGATCGTAGAGATCGTCTGCCATGAGACCTCAGCGCCACACACCTAAACCAGGTCAGCCTACGGCACGAGCTTGGCGAAGCTCCCGCTGCCTTGCGCCACCGACGGCCGCCTGGTCTTGGCGGTGGACATGGACACCACCTGCTGGCTGCGGCCGGACGCGCACCCTTCGACGGAGCGGGTCCTGTGCCACACGTACGGCCGCCGCAAGGACCAGCACGTGATGATCCCTGGTTCGTTCGTTACGGCGTTGGAACCCGGTCGCAGTCCCTGGACTGCGCCGCTGGATGCTCAGCGACTCACGCCGGGCGATGCGCCGAGAGGTCGCGCTGGGGTCGACATCCTCCTATGGCTCCTTTCGCGGCATAGTTCTGCCTCACCGCCGCCGGTCGCGCCAAGCGTTCGATGGGCGGCCACGGCTTGTGTTCCTCGTGTACCAGCCGTTCGGCGGCGAGAACGCCCGTCGATCTGCATCAACTAGACCAAGGGCACCACGTAACGGCAGGCTCCAATACCCTGCTGCCCATGACGATCGCTCTGAATGCTCTGGACACCCTGGCCGACGGCCACCGCACGGGCGGCGCTCTCGGCGGCGCCCTGATCGGTGGTGTTGCCGCTGGTGTCTTGTACGGCATCATCTACCTGGTCCGGAAGTTGAGGGACCGGTAAGAATGTTCCACCCTCGTAGCAGGGCCAGATGCTGAGGCCCACATTTGGGTCCGCACCGCGCTTCGGCCCGCATGAACAGGTCGGCCACACGGTGCCGATGCAGCGCGGGACCTGCTGACCGCAGGGTGGCGGCCAGGGTGAGTTGCCGGGTTGGGCCCCACGCTCAATCGGTGAGTCCGGCTCGTCACGAGGAGAGTGCCCCGGTCCATGGTGGTGGACCCGGGGCACTCTCGTCACAGGCGTCAGCAGGTGGCCCTGGCGGCGTCGGTGATGAGGTTGGCGACGATTCGGGGGTTGCTGAGCATGACGACGTGGGACGCGTTCGGGACTTCGACGACCTTGCGCATGTTGGCGCGGGCGTACATCCACCGGGCGCACGCGGGCGGGATGGCCTTGTCCTGACCGGCGAACAGTCCCCAGGACGGGATCGTCTTCCAGGCCGCGGCCGTGGTCGGGAAGATGAAGGAGTCGGCGTCGAACGGACGCTGTGTGGCCTGCAGGACCCGGAAGGCGCTGGTGGAGATGTCGGCGGCGAAGGCCGCCTTGCCGTCCTTGCTCAGGTACAGGTCGATGCCGGTCGTTCCGTCGGCCTTCGTGTACGGGACCCCGACGCTCACCGGCCCGACCTCGCTGCCGGGGAACTTGGTGATCAGCTCGCCCTGCGTCTCGCCGACCTCGGGTACGAATGCCGCGATGTAGACCAGCGCCTTGACGTTGGCCTTCCCGGCGGCTGCGTTGGTGATGACCGTTCCTCCCATGGAGTGCGCGACGAGCACGACGGGTCCGGGGATGGAGTCCAGCAGACTGGCGATGTACGGGGCATCGGTCGGGATGCCTCGCAGCGGGTTGGACCCGCAGACAGTGGTGTAGCCCCTGGACTGCAGCTCCTGGATGGTGGCGTTCCAGCACGACGAGTCGGCGTAGCCGCCGTGCACCAGCACGATCGTGGGCTTGGTTCCGGTGGTGCCGGTGCTGCCGGTGGTGGCGGCCTCGGCGGGGCTGCCGATGATCGCGGCGGCCGTGGCCGCCGCGGCGGTGGCGCCGATGCCCGCGACGAGCGTGCGCCGCGAGATGGTGGAGTCGGTATTCATGGGTTTCTCCGATCGGGTCAGCGGCTCGCGGCCTGGCGGATGAGGTCAGCGACGGCCTGGGGCTGGGAGGCGTAGATCGCGTGGCTGCCGATGGCCTCGACGGTGACGGCACCAGCGCGGCTGGCCATAGCGCGCTGGGCGGGCGGGGGGATCATGCGGTCTTCGGTGGCGACCAGGTAGAAGGCGGGCTTGTGCCGCCACGCCGGTTCGGTGACCGCACCGGCGAGGGCGCCGACGCCCCAGGGCACCTGCGAGTCGGCGAGGAAGGCCGCTTCGTCGGCGGGCAGGTCACCGGCGAAGGAGTGGTGGAACTTGTCCCGGTCGAGGAACAGGAACCCGTCGCGGGGTGGCAGGATCGGCGGGACCGGGGCGCCGGGCAGCGGGTCGGCGATCAGGGTTTTGACCGACTCGCCCTTATCCGGCGCGAACGCGGCGATGTAGACCAGCGCCTGCACGGCGGGGTGGGTGCCGGCTTCGCTGATGACCGCTCCGCCGTAGGAGTGGCCGACGAGTACGGCCGGGCCGTCGAGGCCGTCGAGGATGAACCGGGTGGCTTCGACATCGCCTTCGAGGGACATCGTCGGGTTCTGGACGATCTTGACGTTGAAGCCGTCGTCGGTCAGGCGCCGGTGCACGCCCAGCCAGCCCGATCCGTCGACGAAGCCGCCGTGCACCAGCACGACGTTGCGGATAGTACTCATGCGCTGCTCCTGGAGATCGTGAGCGGCAGGCAGGTCGCCCACCGCTTCGATCTCCATTGCATGGTGTGGCGCTGCGGTGAACCAGGCAGAACCACATGCAGAACTACGAAGCTCCGCCAGCGCTGATCGCGGTTGCCTTCTGTCGGCATTCGGCGGTCCGCTCGTTCTCGCCGATCGACTCGAAGACCTCGGCGGCCCGCAGCAGGGCTTGGCAGGCTTGCTCGGGTTCGTCGGGAAGGTAGAGGTCGGCGAGCATCCACAGGATGGTGGCTTGCTGGAAGCGGTTGTGGGCGCCGTCGAGCAGGTCAACGGCGCGCAGCATGAGCGGGAGGCCCTCGTCGGTGCGGCCCGTGTCGCCTAGTACCTGTGCGATGCGCGACAGCACAATGGGTAGGGTGTTTTCGGCAATGATTGGTGTCATGCCCGACGTCGAGTCCTCGGCCAGACGGCGGGCATGGGCGTAGCAGGTCAGGGCCTCCTCGGCGTCGCCGAGTCGGCGCGCGATGAGGCCGCGCGATACCCAGCTCTGGCAGCTCGCATCAATGTCGCCGAGCTTGTCGAATAGTTCCGCTGCGGCCATCGCGCAAGTGCGGGCGGCTGGCAGGTCGCCGAGCTTGTAGTGGGCGCTGGCCAGGTAGTCCAAAGACCACGCCTCCTGGAGCGTGTCTCCAGCCGCACGCGCCAGGTCCAGCGCTTTCCCGGCGTAGTCCAGTGCGGGTCGGATGTCTCGCCAGGGCAGGGTGAAGGTCCAGGCCACGTAGTTGAGGAACTCGGCCTGTAAACCGAGGTCGCCCATGTAGACAGCTGAGTCGTGGCCGAGTTGGAAGACATCGCGCCACTGCTGCCAGTGCAGCCATCGGTCGGAGAACCAGTGCAGGGCGGCGACCGCCGCCACGACGAGGTCGTGGTCACCGGCAAGCGCTGCGGCTCCAAGCGCAGGGAACCAGTGTTCGGCTTCGAGGCGGATCCACGCGTCGGCGTCCTCCGCCGACGCGAACGTGGCGTGTTCCCCGCGCGGTTCGAACCACTGCCCAGCTGTGCGCAGGGTCGTCAACAGCCACGTCACCATCCGCCGACGCGCCGCAGCGACCTCGGCCGCGGAGTTCTCCCGCTCCAGGCGCTGGTGCGCGTACAGCCGAACGAGATCGTGGAAGCGGTATCGGCCGCCTGCGGCCGCCTCCAGAAGGCCTAAGTCGACCAGGTCGTCAAGCTGATCCTCGGTGTCGGCCAGCGCCGTCTGGGCGATGACAGCGGTCAGGAGTGCACTGAAATCCAGTCCCGGTGCCAGCGAAGCCGCTCGGAACACGTCACGGGCACCCTCGGGCAGCTGCTCGTAAGACATCGCGAACGCTGCAGCGATCTTCAAATCCCCTGCGGTGAGCTGGTCCAGGCGCCGCTCGCTGCTCGAAAGCCGACCCACCAGATCCGCCACCGTCCAATGCGGCTGCGCTACGAGACGGTTGCCAGCGATGCGCAGGGCCAGCGGCAGGCCGCCCAGCATCTCCACGAGGGCTTGCAGCTCCTGCGGCCGTGGCGCATCGCCGCGTTCGGCGACGATGCGCCACAGCATGTCGTACGCGTCGACATCCGGCATCGGATCCAGGTGCAGCCGTTGCACGCCTTCCAGACCGGCCAACAGCCGACGACTGGTGACCAGCAGCTGACTGGCCCCCGCCCCGGGCAACAGCAGGCGTACCTGTGCCTCCGACGCCGCGTCGTCGACGATCACCAGGACTCGGCGATCGCGCAGCAACTGCCGGTACAGTCCGGCTCGCTCGTCGGGCTCCTGCGGGATCTGCTGCTCGCGCACACCCAACGCCCGCAAGACCCGGGACAGTATCTCGTCGCTGCCTAGAGGGCGTATACCCATTCCCGCGGCGTCAACGAAGTGCACTCCACCGGCGAAGGTGTCGCGCAAGCTGTGCGCCGCGCGTACGACCAGACTGGTCTTTCCCAGGCCAGCGCCGCCCGAGATCACCGCCGTACCCGACTGGCCGGGCGCGCCCGGCTGTCGGCACACCACCCGGGTAATCCAGGCCAGCTCGGCTGCGCGGCCGGTGAAATCGCCGACCGACCCCGGTAGCTCGCACAGACCCGTAGCCACGGCCAGGTGCACCGACCGGGTCCGCCCGGCCTTGGCCAACGCCAGGAACGCCTCCCGCGGTGCGCCATCCAGCTTCAGCGCGTCGGCGATCTGCGCCACGGTACGCCGCTGCGGCCCGAGCGCTCGGCCGCGTTCCATATCGCTGAGCGCGCGCACGCTGACCCCGGATGCCTCCGCCAGCTCCTCCAAACTCAGTGCGAGCGCGTGACGTGCCGTGCGCAAGGCGGCGGCAAATGTGGCGATCGGCTCACTCGAATCACGGTCGATCATGGTCTGACGTTATGGACGGCGGTTGAGCCGCCGCGTCTGTCAGATGACTGAATCCCGCCCGTCACATGCTGTCGTCCCCGTCGATGAACATCATCGCTCTGGCCAGTTCAGTACGCGTCTTCACACCCACCTTCGGATAGATCCGGTAAAGATGGCTACCAACCGTTCGCGGGGACAAGAACAAGCGGCTGGCGATCTCCCGATTACTCAGTCCTTCCGCGGCCATCACCGCCACCTGCAGCTCCTGCGGCGTGAGATCCTGGCGGGCGTCAGCGCGGCGACGAACCATCTCGCCGGAGGCCCGCAGCTCTCGCTGCGCGCGGGCAGCCCACGGGGCCAGCCCGAACGCTTCGAAGACGCTCAGCGCCGCCCGCAGATGGGGCCGGGACTCGGCACTGCGCCGGTTGCGGCGCAGCCGGGCGCCGTACGCCAGATGCAGCCGAGCCCTGGAGAACGGCCATTTGCCGGTCGGCAGAGACAAGGCCGCCCCGAACAGGTCGTCGCCGGACAGCAACGCCTCGGCGAACGCCAGGCCGGCTTGCAGGGCCGGTGACTGCGAGCGTTGCGCCACCGGGGTCAGGCTCTCTGCAAGCACAGCGAGCTGCCTCTCGCGTCCCGCGCCGATGGCGGCGTCGGCGAGGTGCTCGAACACCACCCAACCGGTCGGATAGTGGTAGGCGATGTCGCCCGGATCGAGAATCCGCGCCAGCTCTTCGAAGGCTTCATCGAACCGGCCGGCCGCGAGCGCGGTGATGCCTCGCACCTCCTGGACGAGGGCCAGCATCGGGTGAACACCCACGGACAACAAGACCCGTTCCGCTTCGGCGGCCAGGTCCAGAGCAGTCTGCTCATCGCCGCGCAGCGCCGCGACCTTCGCGCCGATCATGTCCGCGGTGAGTACCCACAGGGGTTGTGCCGTTTCCGCGGCGAGTTCGTGGGCTTCGGCGGCGGCAGTCCGCCCGAGGATCGTGTCGCCCATGTGCGCCGCGGCCCACGCCTGCGACACCAGGGTTTGTGCGAGCTGGCCGAGCATGCCGCGGGAGCGGTAGTCGGCGATCGCCCTCGCCGCGAACGACGCGGCCAGGTCGATCGCACCCAGGTTCGACGCAGCGGTCGTCATCATCTGCAACTCTTCGCCCCGGGTGTCGACCCGGCCGGTCCGGTGGCGCATGCCTGGCAGCGCGAGGGCGCCGCGCTCGATCGGATCCGCGAGGGCGTACACCGACAGCAGCCGAGCGTCATCGGGGTCGGCGCCCATCTGCTCGGCGGCGGCGACGAACGCGGCACGTACCGGCGGCTCGGGATTGGCGAACGAGCAGCGCACGCCGAGCGAGGCAAGGAGGTCCAGCGCCCGGTCCGCGTCGCCCTCCCGCTGCAGTTGTAACGCCACCTCAATCGAGGCAGGCAACCTGTCCGCGCCCGACCAGGCCGGAGTCAGATAGGTCTCAGCCAACCAGGCCAGATGGACACGGTCAGCCGGATACAAATCGTCCGCACCCGCCTCGGAGATCAGACTCTCCAGCGCGCCAATGTCGCCCTGGTACGCGGCAGCATTGGCCGCCGCAACCCGCCATCCACCCCGGTCTTGGCCCGGCTCGGCCAGCTGGATCGCCCGCTGCCAGGCAGCGATCGCCGTGACAAGCTCGCCACGCTGCCGCGCAGCCAACGCTACCTGCGCCAATTCGTCGGCCAAATGCGGGGCGCGGCCGACCGACGCCGACGCACGATGCCAGATCCGCCGGTCCGGCTCGGCCACGACATTGCTCAGCGCGGCGTGGGCCTCAGCACGGCCTGCGACGCCTGCCAACTGCTGAATTGCCGAGCGCACCAGAGGGTGGCGGAACCGCACGCGGAAAACGTCGTCGACCTCAATCAGTCCTATCGCGACAGCCGATTCGAGGTCGGCGACCGATGCACCTTCGGCGATCTGGTCCGCGGCGCACAAGATCTCATCGAGCCGGTCACGGTCGTTCACGGCTGCCACGCACAGCAGCGTCCGCGTGCGCGCGGGGAGTTCCTCGGCCATCGTGCGGTACGCGCGGTCGAGCCGCGTATCCAGAGACACCAGGCCCAGCGGAACGCCTCGTTCGCCGAGCCGATCCGCTGCACTCGCCAGTTCGATCACGCCCAGGGGATTACCAGCCGCCTCAGCGAGCACTCGGGCCCGCAGCGCCACCGGCAACCGCGGCGCTACCTCATCGATGAGAACGCCACAGGCCTCGGGAGACAATGCCCCGATCTCCAGTTCCGGCAACCGCGCGCCCACCAGACGCCGCCGCGCCACCTCGCCCTCGCGTACGGCGAACAACGCCAGGATCGGCTCGGACTCGACACGGCGGGCAATGAAGGTCAGCGTTTCCCAGCTCGACGGATCGACCCACTGGGCATCGTCTACCAGCAGAACGTTCGGGGCGTCCTCGCCTGAGAGCAGGTTCAGCGCCTCCAACGCCGTCGCGGTCGAGTTGCCGTGCTCGGAGACGCTCGAACCCAATAGTGCCCGCAGTGCTGCGTTCGGCAGGTGGAACTCGGCCTGAATACCGGAAACCGTCCGCACACGAAATCCCCGGCGCACCGCCTCGGCCTGGACATACGCCAGGATCGACGACTTCCCGATCCCCGGCTGGCCCCGCAGAACCAACGCGCTGCCCGCAGTGGGAAGCCGGTCGAGCAAGCCACCGACAGCCGACTGCTCAGTTTCGCGTCCCCAGAGCGTCATCTGCCGATCTTGCCACGCTCCAGCGGTGAGCTTCAGTCCCTGGCAGCGTCGAGACTCAGCGACCCAACTGCCGCGCTCCGGTGCCGCGTCGACCCGCACCGTGGCCTCATCCACGCGGCAACGATGCGGAGTTTGTGTTGCCCCTCGGACACCAATCGAACGACAGAGGCTTTTGGCCGCTGACCTGGCATTACTCAGGTCGGCGGCCTTGATCGTTTTCGGGACTGTCGCGGCCACGGGATCGCGGGCTCTGAGCCCGAATGACGATGCACGGGTTGCGGCACTGGCTGCTGGCGCTGCTGGCCACCGAGAGCGTCGACCTGGCGGCACTGCGAACGGTGGCCGGGCAGGCCAGCGTTGACGACAGCCCCACCTGGCTGAGTACCTGCCAGTACCGTTTGACCCAATACTGGTCGTACGCGGTGTGCGTGGTGTCCTGGGCGAAGGGAATGCTGTCGGTCGGATACTAAGATTTTGCCTCGATGTGGACGCGGATGCCGGGGTACGACAGCGCGGTGAAGAGTCGCTCGTGGAATGCCGCGACGGACAGGCCGGGCAGTGGGGAGGAAACTGTCTGACCGGCGAGGGTGTTGAGGACCAGCCGGCGTCGACGAAGCCGAAGTCGAAGTCGATGGAGAACATCACGTCCCGGCCCGTGGGTCGGGACGTGATGCCGCCGCCGGTCAGGTGGAACGGCACGTGCCACCAGTGGTTGGGCGGCGCTGCCTGCTACAGCCGGATCTTGCCGACGCGGCGTTCAGCCGCTGCGCGGCGTCGTCGATACGGGCGGCGGTCTGGACCATGGTCAGGTCGATGTGCCCGCTGGGTTTGGTCTTGCCGCTCGGCCTTGTCGACTGACCAGCGACCCTGGTCACCGTCGAGATCCTTCGCCCGAGGCATGGCGGCGCATCGCCGCCCGCGGCCTCACACAGCTGATCTTGTGGCGACGGATGAGCCGACGGGTTCGCTGAGGTCTTGACCGTGGGCACGCCCCCGGCTCCTTCCCGGCCGCGAGGTGCTCCACCGCTGCCTGCGGCTGGTTGTCATCTACGTGCTTGGCCTGCCGGCATTGCGGTCCGGGTTTCGGCTGCCGTCTTGATGAGTTGTGCCGCTACGTCGGGGTGGGAAACCATCGGGACGTGGCTCGCAGGGACTTCGCTGGTCGTCGCGCCCATGCGGCTGGCGAACATGCGCTGCGCGTCCGGTGGGATCGCCTGGTCCTGCGTGGCGATCAGGAACCAGGACGGCAGCGATTTCCAGGCCGGGACACCCATCGCATCATTAAAGGCTGAGCCGGCAATTGGCTGCTGTACGGAGTGCATCACCTTGGCCCGGACCGGGTCGACGTCGGCGGCGAAGTGCTGGATGAAGTCGTCCTGCTGCTGCCATATGAAGCCCTGCTTGTCGGTGAACAGGTGTTCCAGCGCCGGTGGTGTGGGTCCCTGCGACAGCAACGCGCCGAGCGATTCGCCTTGGTCGAGTCCGAAGGCGGCGATGTACACCAGTCCGACCACGTTCGGCGCGTCGGTGCCGAGGGCGGTCATGATCTGGCCGCCGTAGGAGTGCCCGGCCACGATCGTTGGGCCGTCCTGCAGGGTGAGAACTTGCCGTAGCCGGGCGACATCATCGGCCGTCGAGGTTAGGGGGAACTGTGGGGCCGTCACGTGGTAGCCGTCGGCCTGTAGACGCTCGATGACCCCGCTCCAACAGGAGCCGTCGGCCCATGCACCATGGACGAGGACGATATTCGGTCGGCCATTCATGGGGCTTCCTTCCCTACTGGGTGCGGTGTTCATTTCGGCCCATGCTGTCCCGCAGGCGACGGGCCTCCTTCTGCCGATGCCAAGAGCAGAGGCAGTCACGTTGCGAGTACCAAAGCGGCCTCGGCGTAAACGTGCTGCGTCCGGCTTGTCGGCCACTGAAGTGCCCTGCCAGCGCACGGGCCGCTATACCCGCAAGCCTCGGCAGCGATGCCGGCGGCGATTAGCCCGGTGCCGGTCAACGGAAGGCAGCGAGAAGGCAACCAGACGAATAGCAAGAGTCGACACGAGGCTTTGCAAGGCGGCGAGGGCATGCCCTGCCAGCAGGCGACATCGGATGACACTACGATCGCCCGCAACCGCGTTCGCACCGACATGCTCGTCGTGGCCGAGCAACGATCAGCCGCTCAGCCAGATCGAGGCCCGCTTGATGAACGCGAGCTGGGCGGCGTAGGCGACCAGTGCGACAGCCACACCGAGCACGATCGCAAACGTGGGGGATCCGCCCGCCACTCCGGTCAGCAGGGTCGCGCCCAGGCCGACCAACAGTGCGTTGACGGCGCCCACCATAGCCGCCGTGGTCAGTAGCAACTGCCAGCGAGAGGCACCGCCGCCAACCGCCGCCGCGATCGTCTTCGTGTCACCCCCACCAGTCACCGCGTCGGCGAAGAAGTCGTGCTCGCCGGCGAACTGGCGGTGGTAGTAGGCGCGGATGCGCTGGATGCGCTTGAGATCCAGCGAGTTCTCCACCATGTTCTCCACCAGCCTTGCGAAGGTAAGCAGCCCGGTGATCACCAGGGTCGGCAGCACCGCCCCCAGGTACGGCTTGGTCAGGTGTGCGCTGCTAGAGACGAAGCCCAGCCCGATCAGCGAGGCGGAAAGCAGTGACAGGAACACGGTCGCCCGCCCGACGGACTCGGTGATCGTGGCGCTACGCGACGTCTGGAGCACGAAGTGTTCGGTGGTCAAGGCATTGAGCAGCCCCTGCTCTCGCGCGTCCTGGTCCATGCCACCGCCCCTTCCGGTGCCGGCCGCCCCTCACACAAGGAAGGACAAGGTACTTCGCGGGGTCAACCCACGCTGACTGAGCCTCCGGCGGTCCGGCCGTGGTGACGGACGACAAGACCAGCCCTCGATGCGAATGAGGCGGCCCGGGACTCGTGGATACGGGCCGCCCGTCACATCCTCGAAGACGAGGAGTCGGCCTTGCCGGACATCACGGAAATTGGACCGCGGTACATTCACCAGGCTCGGATCTATGGCAGGGGAGTGGCGTGGCCTCGGCGGGGGACCAGGGAGGGACCTACCGGCGGTGGACCTTGGCGCAGGTGGACCGATGGCTCAACTGGGTGCACGACAGGCACGACGAGTTCGACTGCCGCTACATCCACTTGGCGTAGTTGGCCGCTCGTGCTCCTGGATCGGCGTGACGACGAGATCACCCTGACCGTTGAGCCCGACGGTGGTGTCGTGTTGCAAGCGGGCAACGACGACATCTGGGCTGCGGTGGCGGACGACGGCACCCAGTTCGTTGATCACCTGCAGCGGCGGTACTGCCGGGACCGATACCCAGGGTGACGGCTTGGTGGTGATCTCCGGAACCGGCGAGACGCCGGTAGCGCTCCACCTGGCCAGACTCGCTGTCGGCTTCGGCGCTGACCTGCTCGCCGTCACCACCCGTACCGACAGTACCCTCGCCCGACTGGCGAGCGCCGTCATCGAGGTGCCAACCGCCGGGACAGGTCAGTTCGGTGGTTCCCTGTTCGAGCAGAGCGCACTGCTACTGCTCGACGCGGTCGTCCTCGATCTCACCGGCTCCCAGTCGGATGCGTATGCGCTGATGCATGCACGGCACGCCAACCTGCAGTAGACGTCGCAGCGCTGAGGCGGTCGGACGGTGATGGCCCCGGTTCGACAGCTGGGGAGGCAACCGTCTCCATCATCCGACGCATCGTGTACCGGGCATCACGTCCACTGACGGGTTCACTCCGGGCGGGCTGCCGTGATCACCTGCATCCAGGCATGTTGAACGATCGTTCAAGCGGACGGACGCCGGGGTTACGTGACATCTTCTAGCTCGCACCGACGTGCCGATATCCGCCGCTGATCCACTCGGCGGTCAGGCCGCCATACGCCTCGGGTGCTTGTTCCCATGCAAAGTGACCGGCGTCGAGAGGATGAATCTCGCTGTTAGGAAGGAGGTCGTGGAGGTACTGGTTGTTGGACCACGGCACAAGGTCATCATTGCGTCCGGCGAGGATCTGGGTCGGCGTGGCGATCGTCGGGAGAAGGCCGCGCAAGACCCGGTTCTGTTCTGGGTAGTGGCGCACGAAGCGAGCGGACTCGGCGAATCGCCCAAGGTCGTAGGCACTGACGTAGTCCTCGTGAACTTCGGGTTCGCTGTCGCTTCCGGCCACCGCCTCGACTGTCTGACCGATGTTGGCTCTGGCATTCAGCCCGCGTACGACGTCGAGGCTCGGTGCTTCGATGATGTCCTTGAGTGCGCCGCCCGCTTCAATGGGAAAGCGGACCGCGCCGCCCCCGATCGTCAAGCTCGTGACTCTCTCCGGTGTCCTCGCCGCAAGGAAGAGCGCCGCTGCCGTTCCGACGTCTGGCCCGACGATATGAGGAGATCCGAGGGCCCATTTGTCGATCAGGCGGGCCAGGAACGCTCCCGAAGCGTCCGGTGCGATCAGTTCCGAGCGGCCATCGGAATGGCCGAATCCCGGCATGTCTATGGCGACCACCCGCCCGACCGCTGAGAGGCGGCTCCAGATGCGGCGGAAGGCCCACAGGGTTTCGGGCCACGGCGCCAGCAGCAGAACCGTGATATCGGAGTCTGCCCTGTTGTCGACGTACCTCACCCGCACCCCGTCGCAGACGCGGAAGTAAGTAGAAATCGGCGAAAGCGCCTCAGCGCTCACCTGATGGTCTCCTCTCCAGCGCTCTCACGCTGTCGCGTCCGTCGACGATCGGCCCACCGGTCCACGTCGCCCTGGGACTTCTGCCATAGCGACTCTCCCTGCCTTCGGCCTGTCACCGCAGCCGAACACGAGAACACGTGTGAGCAGCGACGTGATCATCGGGCAGGATGGGAAGCCGACGGTGCCTGCTGACCGCGCACGTTGCCGAATTCGCTTCGTCAGGTCAAAGCGGGCCGGGCCGGGCGGGGCGGCCCGGCCCGGTCTGCTGGCAGCCTCCGGCCAGCATCGGCCGCGCCGGCCGACCAGTCTGACGGACGACTAGTAGTGCTTTGTTAAGTTCGGTGGCGTTTGTTGCGGTGTAATGGTTTCACGGGTTGGTGGCAAGTGATGCAGGCGCCGGTCCAGGTGGCGAGGCCGAGGATGGTGTCGGCCAGGGTGACTGAGGATTGCGACCCGCGGTTGATCCAGTAGGCGCGATCTGTGGCTTGGCCGGGCTCGTCTTCCTCGTCGGTCCCGAGGCGGGCCTGGCTCAGGACCGTTGTCGCGTTGGGGTGAGGATGCCTCCGACGTTGAGGACCCGCATCTGGATGGCGATGAGCGGGATCGCCGCGTTGAACAGGCTGATCACGTTGAGAAATCGGCTGGTGACATCCTCGGCGACGATCACAGCGACGTGCTCGTACTGCGGGTACCGCTTCCGTTCGATGTCCCAGTACTCGATGGTGCGGATGATGTGCGCCTCGTCCGTCGCCCCCAACTGGATTTCGACCTCGTACCGGGTCAGGGTCTCCGGGTCGTGCAGCAGCAGGTCCAAGCGTCCGGCACGGGGCTGCCGCCGTTCGACATCCCTTGACGACCAGGTCACCGAGCCCGAGCAGGCTTGGGTCCTCGGCCAGTAATGCCTGAAGCCACTTCTCGTTCAATGCCGGGTGGGTGGGCAGGTTAACGGGACCGCCTTGCGGAACTCCACGGGGTGACCTCCCTCGGTGGCTGCCCGAACGGCAGCGATTAGACGCAGATAATCATCGACGTAGCGTTTCGATGGACGCAGACCCTCGGGCCGTGTGTTGGCTGATAATCGCTCGGGCTCAGCCGCCGGCGGCTCGTCGCTTCCGGTAGATCGCGCGGCCCTTTCTGAACATGGCCGCCTCAACTGCGTCCGGGCGCACCGGCGCATCTTCGGTGGATTCGTTCCTGGCGTGGTTGTGGGCGAAGTCGAGCCACCGCTGGTATTGGTCGCGGTCCCATGGCCCCTGTTCGGGCAGGTCCCAGCCCTCGACCTCCTTCAGGGCTATCGCGACGAACTGGTCGAGGATCAGAGCCGTGCCAGCCTCCGCTTCGGGTCGGGCGTCTACGGCATACAGGAGTTTCGTGTAGAACGATGGCCCGAGGTGGGGGGTGTGGCACTCGTTCCCGCGGGCCAGCAACTCGTACGCGTATACCGGTCCGGTGGCTCGCAGGACGGCCAGCGCCTTGGCGAGCTTGCTCGTGATGGCGTCTGGACTGCTCTTGACGAAGACTTGCGCTCGGCGGCCGACGAGGAATCCCAGGTCGCCTGTACCCCAGGCGTAGCAGCCGACCAGCAGCCGCCCGATGTCGTCGGGCCGGTTGTTAGTGGCGGTGAGCAGGTCGCCGCGAGTGATGTGCCGGTACTGCCGCCCCCACTTCGCGGCGGGCAGGTCGGAAAGCGGCGACGTCCACGTCTCGCTGGGGACGCGTCGCTTCCACCACACGGGTCGGAAGTCGAACCCGTGGCCGAGTACCTCGTCGCGAGTCCAGAACGGGTCGCCGCCGAGCCGGTCCCTCAGCTTTCCCAACCGTCGCCTCCTGAGAAGGAGAAGCGGGCTCAGACTGTACCGACGACGGATGACACTCCGGAGGTTCCCTCAGCAGGTGTCGACAGGATGGGCACCGGCCGCGGCATGGTGCAGCATCGACCACCGGAGCGCGGCGCGGGCAGTCGCCGGAACGCTTCGGCGGCACGCGGACATAGCGCGGCTGGTAGCACATCACCTTGCCAAAGTGAGGGTCGCGGGTTCGAATCCCTCGTCCGCTCGGGACCGCCTGCCCCGGCCCTGCCGTGTCGGCGGGCACCACGGGCGATTGGTGCAGTGGGAGCGCGCTTCCTTGACACAGAAGAGGTCACTGGTTCAAACCCAGTATCGCCCACCAGGAACATCGGCCCGGACGCCACCCGCTCTTGCAGGCGGCCGCCGTCTCTCGGCGGCCGCGACCCCGGCCAGCGCCGCCAGCTGAGCCCGCGACGTGATGCCCAGCTTGGGGAACGCCTTGTAAAGGTGGTAGCCCACGGTCCGTGGGCTGAGGAAGAGCTGGGCGGCGATGTCGCGGTTGGAGGCGCCGGCGGCCGCCAGCCGCACGACCTCGCGTTCCTGCGCGGTGAGCACGCTGAGCGGGTCGCCAGCCCGGCGCGGCGCGGCCGGGACGTCCCCGGTCGCGCGCAGCTCGGTGCGGGCCCGCCGGGCCCACGACTCCGCGCCCAGCCGGTCGAAGACCTCCAGCGCGGCGCGGAGCTGCGTGCGGGCGTCCGCCCGCCTCCGGGCCCGTCGCAGCCACTCGCCGTAGGCGAGTCGCGTCCTCGCCTGCTCGTACGGCTGGTCGTCGCCGTCGTGGGCGCGGACGGCGGCAAGGAAGTGCGCCTCGTCCTGCTCCACCAGGGCCCGGCAGCGCAGGGCGACCGCGTCCGAGGCCGGTTGACGGACATGCCGCGCCCAGGTCACGTAGCGCTCCAGCGGCTCGCCGGCCCGCTCCGGCCGTCCACTGCGGACCGCCGCCTCGACGAGATCGGCGGCGGCGAGCGCCCCGAACCCGGTCGGCGGGATCCGTTCCAACTGCTCCAGAGCGGCGTCCGAGTTCCCCCGGCCGAGTTCGAGCCGGCCCAGCGCCCAGCGTCCGAGGGTCGCCGCGAGGACCAGCTTGCGGTCGTCGGCCCGCCGGACGCCGTCCTCGGCCCTCGCGCGGCACCCCGCCACGTCCTCCTGATGAGCGAGGATCCACGCAAGGCAGCAGGTGAGGTGGATGACCCGGTGCTCGTGACCCAGGTCGGTCGCCAGCCGCAGCCCTTCGTCGAGGGTCGCCCTCGCCTCCCCGTAACGGCCCTGCATCCCCTGCGCGAACCCCTGGTCCTGGAGGGCGAACGCCAGCCAGCCGATCATCCCGCTCCTGCGGCAGTCCGCCACGACCCGCTCGGTGAGTTCCTCGCAGAGGGCCGCGCGGCCCGTCGCGAGGGCGGCGCCGGCGGCGAAGGTCAGCCCCGGAACGCCCAGCCCGGCGAGCCCGGACGGGTCCAGCGCGCCGCCGGTGAGCGGCAGCCCACCCGCGAGGTCGCCGGCCAGCAGCCGGGCCAGCCCGACCGCCTGGCCGACCAGCGGCGAACCGGTCGCCGGCAGCTCGTGCAGCGCCGTCGCCGCCTGTCCGGCCAGCGGCGCGTCGCCGGCGAACCAGGCGCAGCGGACCGCCTCCACCAGCAGCCAGGTCGCCTGCTCGGGGTCGCGCGCCGCCACCCGGAGGGCGGCGTCGAGGATGATCCGGCCGGCCGCCAGTGGGGTGCCCAACTCGACCTCGCGGTGGGCGCGGACCTGGGTCAACGCCACGATCATCGCCGGGTCGTCCACGTCGGGCGTGGCGCTTGCGGCGAGCGCGGCGGCGCGGTCGGTCAGACCGGCGTCGCTCGCGGCCAGCGCCGCCGCGGCCAGCCGGGCGGATCGGCGTACCGGATCGACGGTGAGCTCGGCGGCCCGCTGGTAGGCGGCCGCCACCGCGGCGTGGCCGCCTCGGGTACGGGCCCGGCCCGCCGCCTCCTCCAGCTGCCGCGCGACGCCCTCATCGGGACCGAGCGCCGCGGCGGCCAAGTGCCAGATGCGCCGGTCAGCGGCGTCAGGCGAGGTCGAGCTGATCAGCGCGTCGGCGAGCGCCCGGTGTACGGCGAGGCGTCGGCTCACGGACGCGCTCTGGTACGCGGCCGCCCGGATGAGGGGATGACGGAAACCGACGGCCGTCCCGTTGATTCCGATCAGCCGGCTCCGCTCGGCGGCTTCCAGGCCGTCGAGCGGAGCGCCGGCGGCGACGAGCGTCGCGAGTTCGCCGGAGCTTTCCGCCGCCGCGACCAGGAGCGCGGTGCGCGCGGCCTCGGGCAGCGCGGCCATCTGCGCGAGGAAGGCCTCCTGGATCCGCTCCGCCACCGGCATCGCCCCCACCGGCGACAACCGCCCAGCCCGCTGTTCGGGAGTCAGCGCGGCCGGCAGCTCGATGAGCGCCAGCGGGTTGCCGGCCGACTCCTGGACGAGGCGCTCCCGGACCTGCGGCGGAAGATCGGCCGGGAGCAGGGCGGCCGCCGCCGTGTCGTCGAGCCCAGCGAGACAGTGTTCGGGAAGGCCGGTGACCGGGAGGTCCGGACGGGCGGCGAAGATCATGGCGATGCCCTCGGCCCCGAGCCGGCGCGCCGCGAACACCAGGGCGTCGACGGACGCCTCGTCGCACCATTGCACGTCGTCCATGAGGCAGAGCAGCCCGCCGTCCCCGGCCAGCTCGGACAGGAGGCTGAGGGTGGCCAGGCCCACCAGGAACCGGCTCTGCGGTGGCGCGTCGCGCAGCCCCAAGGCGGCGCCGAGCGCCCTCACCTGCGCGTCGGGCAGCGCGTGGATCCGGTCGAGCCCGGTCCGCAGGAGCAGGTGCAGTGCGGCGAACGGCAACGCCGCCTCGGACTCGATGCCGACACCGCGCACCACCCGCATGCCAGTCGCCCGCAGCGCGGCGTACTCCAGCAGCACCGACTTGCCGATCCCCGCCGGACCCCGGAAAACCAGGGCGCCGCTGCGACCTTCCCGGGCACCGTCCACCAGCCGGTCGATCTGCGCCTGTTCCTCGGCCCGCCCGTGCAGCACGACTGGCAACCTACCGTCACGATGACGGATTCGGCATGGCCGCCCGCTCCGTAGCTTCGTGATCAGACGCACGTCAGCACCACGAAGGGACTTCGAGATGGCCACCATCGCCAGCACCGTCCGGACCGCCGACGACGCCAAGCTGCTCCGTTTCGCCCTCAAGCAGGACGCGATCGGCTCAGGCGCCAACGGCGTCGTCTACCTCGCCGCCGCGGCGATCTTCGGCCGGCTGTTCGGCCTTCCCGCCGGTCTTCTCTACCCCGTAGGCGCCTTCCTGGTCGCCTTCGCGGCCGCCCTGCTCTTCCTCGCGTCGAGGCCGACGGTGAGCCGACCCGCAGTGGCAGTCGTGATCGCCGTCAACATCGCCTGGGTCGCCGCGAGCGTCGAGCTGCTCGTCGCCGGTTGGTTCCCGTTGACCACCCTCGGCGTGGCGCTGGTGATCGCGCAGGCGGTGGTGGTCGCTGGATTCGTCGCTCTCCAGATCACCGGCCTGCGTCGGACGGCCGTCTGATCCGTGCGGATCCCCGGGTGCCCCTTGCGGGCCGGAGCGGACACCCGGGGATCCAGCTCACCAGCCGATCCGGTCGGCGCACCGTTCAGTGACCTCATGAGACACCTTCGACCCCGGTCGCGTCGGGCGCTTCTTCGCGCGCCGCTCAAGACGTATCCGGAGCTGCCTCGATTCGCGCAGAACCCCCGTGGTGCGGTGACCGGCCATAGCCAGAGTGGGCGAACGGCTGGCGGGCATCAGGGTAGCCGAACAACGTGGAGCCGGACCGCTGGTCGACTGGGCTCCGGGCCTGGCGCCCTGGGCGGCGAGACGTGCCGAGCCGTTGACTCTTGAAGAACTATCCCCGAGATGCGACTCACACCCGCTATGAGCCGTAACGGGCACGGGCGCACACGTCAGCCGAGCGACGAGATCGCGGAACGACGCGAACGACGCGATGCGCGGATCCGCGCCGAGCGCATCGAGTTCGCGATGGCGGAGATAGAGGACAAGCCGCCGACCGACGACATCGAATTCGGACCCGGTCGGGATACGCGTGCTTGGCGGGGAGGATCGCCCGGGCTCGGACGAGGCCGATGACCTGCCCGATGTGGCGCTGGGGGGAGCTCGGAGCAGCCCTGCTTGTGCCGACAATGACGCCCGCACCGGTCAGGCGGGGTTGACCGCAACGACAAGATCTTGCGCTCACGCCAGCTCGGCCGGTTCGTCGGTGGTCGGGTCCACATCGCCGGGGTCGGCGCCGTCGCGTTCGCTGCCGTCCCACTCGAACCGCGCTCCCATCTCTGCGGCGGTGAGGGCGGTTTCGACGGCTGCTTCGGCGGCGCCGAAGGCGTCCTCGCGGCCGGTGGCGGCCACCTCGAGGAGGACGGACAAGGTGAGGCGGACCTGCCAGCGGCGGGGCAGTGCTGGCAGGTTCAGCGCGCTCAGCACCCGGTCTGCAGCGTCGGCGTCGATGTCGTGGGTACTGGCGGCCTCCCGCAGGGATCGCCACACCTCGAGGCGGAAAGTGGGCCAGTGCGTACGTGCCGGCGGCGGGCGGCTGGGCCTGCGGCGGGGTGTGTTGGTGGTGCAGGTGAGCGTGGATCTGGGCGGTGGTGTGGGTGAGCCACCCCAGTGGTGCGGGGTGGTCCGGGTGGAACATGTTCCAGGCGTCGAGCAGGACGGATTCCAGGGTCGGTGGTGACGTCGTCGGCTCGGGTGTGGTCATCGCAGATTGCTCCTCGAGAACGGAGACGGTCCCGCCGCCCTGGCGGGCGGCGGGACCGTCGGCTGGTGTCAGGACTGGCGGCGGATCCGGCTGATCCGACCTCGTGGGTGTCGTAGCGCACGGTCAGTCCTAGCCACGGGTAGCCGGCAGCTGCTGCGGTGCTCGGGCGGGTGATCAGCGGGGTGGGCTGGTCGGTGAGGTGCAGGTGCTCGGCGAAGTCGTCGCCGCCGAGATCCGGGTCGCCGCGGTGGCCGTCCGTGTCGGGGTTCAACCGTGGGCGTAGACGGCCAGGCTGCTGCCGGGCCGGTTCGGATCCTCGAGGTGCGGCAGGCCGCTGGGCATCAGGTAGACGCCGTGGTCGTGGACCCACACCAGCGTGCCGGGGCAGGTGATGCCGTCTTGGTGCTCGGCGAACGAGGACACCTGGACTTCGGTCAGTCGATGCCTTCGACGATACGGAAGTCGCGCTCGACGCCGTCGGAGAGGGCGACCAGCGCCTCCTGGTAGGACGCACTCTCGTGCGCCGCGACGGCCTGCTCGAAGCTGTCGAACTCGACCAGGACGGTGCGCTCGGCGATTCCGGCGTCATGCGCCACGACCCGACCGCCACGGACGAGGGTCCGACCGCCCCCGGCCTTGACGGCCAGACCGGCCAGCTTGTTGTAGGCAGCCAGCTTCTCCGGGTCTGAAATGGTGCGGTAGACGCTGACCCAGTAGCCCTTGGGCATGGAACCTCCAGTGTTGGGATGAGTGCATCTGACTTACGGGTTGGTCTCGGACGAGCGTCGGTGGGCGAGCGCGAGGCTTGTCAGCGTCGTGATCGCCATGGCGCCGATGCCGACCAGCGCTGCGTTGGTGTAGGCGCTGTCGTCGGGGAAGAGGTGGCCGGGGCCGGTGCCCGCAGCGAGGATCAGGCCGCCGATGGCGCTGCCCAGGGAGTACCCGACACTGCGGACGACGTAGTTGAAGCTCATGGCGCTCGACGTCTCGCTCTTGGCGGTGACGGCCAGGATGACGCCGGGCATCGCGGCCGAGAAGCCGCCGACGCCGAAGCCGAGCACGCCCATCGCCGCGAACAGTTCGACCAGGTCCGACCGGGCCGCCGCGAACAGGGCGAACCCGCCGCCGACCACGACGGCGCTGCCGGCCAGGAGCACGGGGTCGGCGATCAGCGTCCGGACCCGCGGCGTGAGCTTGCCGGCGACGAACCCCAGCACCGAGAACGGGATGAGGACCAGCCCGGCGACGAAGGTCGTCAGCCCGAAGCCGTAGCCGGCGCCGTGCGGCGTCTGCGCGTACCGGGTGATGAGCGTGAGCAGGAGGTACATGCCGATCCCGCCGACGAGCATGGCGAGGTTCGCCCCGGCGACCGCCGGGTGCCGCACCGCCCGCACATCGACCAGGGGCGTCGTGCTGCGCAGCTCGATGACGGCCCAGACGCAGAGCAGCACCACCGCGACGACGGCGAGGCCCGCCGCCACGGCGAGGTGCCGGCTCCATAGATTCCGTTCGCCGGCGAGGAACAGCACCAGGAGCAGCGCGACGGCCAGGACGACCGCGCCTGCCAGGTCCACGTGGGCGGAGCGGCCTTCGGGGGCTTCGGGCATGGAGCGCCACGCGGTCAGGAGGGCGGCGGCGGTGACGACCAGGCCGAGGCCGTAGGCGGCCCGTACCCCGCCGAGCTCGGCGAGCAGTGCGGCCAGTGGGTAGCCGACGCCGGCCCCGATGATCGAGACCACCGAGATCAGGGCGATCACGGCCGCGCTGCGCTCCTCGGGGAGGTGGTCCCGGGCCACGCCCATCATCAGCGCCGCCAGCCCGAGCCCGATGCCCTGGGCCGCCCTGCCGGCCAGCAGCCACGCGAACGGCAGCGGCAGCACGGTGAGCGCGCTGCCGGCGACGACCACCGCCAGCGTGGCGAGGATCGTGGCCCGCCGGTGCGGGCCGGCTCCGAGCCGGCCCAGGACCGGCGTGGCGACGGCGCCGCTGAGCAGTGCGACGGTCAGCGTCCACTGCGCGCTGCCGAGCGAGACGTGGAACGAGGTCGCCACGCTGGTGATGAGCGGCGTCCCGAGGCTGGCGACCGCCGCCACGACCAGAGCGATGAACATCAGGGTGGGGACCAGCAGCCGCGCCTCGGACCGCGCCACCGGGAACGCCTTCACCGCGCCCCCGTCGACCGGCTGCCCGGTCGCTGCTTCGGCCCTTCGCGGTCCTGGCTTTCGAGCTGTGCCAGATGCTTCAGCGCCGGAAGGGCCGCCACCAGCGCCTCGACCTCGTCGCCGGTGAGCTCGCCGATCAACCGCTCGAACGCGTGGACGCCCGCCTGGCGCCGCGTCCGGACATAGGAGGCGCCGGCCTCGGTCAGGCACACCAGCGTGACCCGCTTGTCGGACGCGTCGCCCCGCCGCTCGACCAGGCCGGACGCCTCCATCACCCGGACCAGGACGGTCATCGCGGGCTGGGTGACGCCCTCGACCGCGGCCAGATCGGTGATGCGCCGCGGGCCGGTCCGGTCCAGGGTAGCCAGGGTGGCGGCGGACGTCAGGCTCATGTCCCGGGGCAGGCGTCTCGCGGCCCTGGTCGCCAGGCCGTAGAGGGCTGCCCCGATGGCGGCGGACGCGCCAGGAGCGGCGTCTTGACGGCTCATGCTCGAAGCATAGCGCTTTTATATTCATACTTTATGGAAGTGGTCGACTGGCGGGGGCGGCCTCGACCGCTGCCTTGTAGCCGGTGACGACG
This sequence comes from Micromonospora terminaliae, assembly GCF_009671205.1. NCBI lineage: Bacteria > Bacillati > Actinomycetota > Actinomycetes > Micromonosporales > Micromonosporaceae > Micromonospora > Micromonospora terminaliae. The sequence continues at coordinate 2,126,491 of NZ_CP045309.1, forward strand.
ACTTGGTCGTTGCAGTCCTTGTCGAGGCCGAGGAAGCGCAGGTCGGCCAGGGCGCCGAGGCCGGCGCTTTCACGTGCACGACGATGTGGTCGTGGCGGGCGGCGGTGATGTCGTGGGTGCGCCCGGGCCTCGCGGCGGAGATCCAGATCAGGCGTCAGCGTTCGTCGGTGAGCGCGAGGAAGTGCAGGCCGTGGCGCTTGTGCTTCCCCGAATAGTTCTTGCGGTTGTCCTTGCCGGTGCGGCGGCGGGTGGGGATGAGGGTGCCGTCGATCAGCACGGCCTCCCCGCCGGTCTGGCGACCTTGGCCAGGGCGGTCCAGTCGCGGTGCCCGGGCCGCCAGCAGGGCGACGACCTCGTCGTTTTCGGCCGGGAGGTCGTCGAGGCGGCGAGGACCGCCTTTGCCGAGGCGCCACCGGAGTGCCCCGATCACCTCACAGTGCCGATCAACGTCACGGCGGAAGAAGAAGAGGATGAGCCGAACCGGGCGCTTGTGGCGCTCGAGGACGCGGCCAAAGCTACGGGCACCTGGGTGGCGAACGTAGCCGGCACCGTGACTCGGCCCTTCCGAAGCGTCGACCTCGATGGCGATGGAGTTCCTGACGAGCCCCAAGCGCTGACCGCCGTGAAGGGCGTCGGTGGGGCGATCGCCGGAGTGGCCGGGACCGTCGGCGAGGGGGTCACCTCTCTGTTTAAGCCGAAGAAGCGCGGCAAGCCTGCCTCTGGTGAGCCGCGGCGAGAGATCGAGGCGGCCGAGGCGTCAGACGGCGAGTAGCTGGGTGTGCTATTCCCACCACATGCTTAACGAATCCGTCCGCACTTCATGACGGGTGACCTAGAGGAATGAGGATGATCCTGCGGGGTCGCTGTCAGATCCAGAGGTCTTGGCCGTCGCGACCGGAGGGGTCGAGAGTGAGAAGGTCCTCGTGGAGGCCGTCGAGGTGTCTTCCCGTGGGCTCGCCGGTTGGGGCGATCTCGGCCAGCGCCCAGGACGGGAATTGGCCGGTGGCCTCTTCGTCGGCGGCGAGGTGGTACAGCATGGCGAACACCGTTTCGTAGGCGACGGCTCGGGCCAGCTGCGCTAGATCGCCTTGGCTGGCTCCCGCTTCGCGTCGTGCCAGCTGTCGATCACTTGCGGCCAGAGTGTGCGCAGGAATCGGTAGCGGGCCAGTTGCGGGATGTCCTCCCCGATTTCGGACCGGGCCCATCCCTCAGGGTCACCGCACCCGAGCTGGCTGAACGCGCCGAGCAGCTGACGTGCGCGCTCCCTGGCACCGGTGGGTAGCTGCTGCAACCAGATCTCCTGATCTGCTTCTTGTGCACGTCGATCGCCGCGACCCGCGGATACACGATCTCCACGACGCCTCCAAGTGGAGCCGAGCCGACAAGGCGTCGCCCGCGGAACCCGCGAAAGATCAAGAAACTCAGACACGCGCTCATAGCGGCAGCCGGGGGTACCTACCGGGGCGGGTTCCAGCGTCACTCTTGTAAACGGACTCGTCGTGCCAAGCTCTGTCGACGTCGGCGGGCGACGCATCGAGTTTCACAAACCCGCGGGTGCCCCGCCAGGGGCATCTCCCTCTTGTAAGCGAGGCGTTCGGTCGTCCGATCACGTCGAAATCCGGGCTGCTATTTGCCTGGCTTGGCTGGCTCGGGTGGCGCCCGTCGTGCGCGCCGCCAGTCGGCGACCGCAGCCGCTGCGAGCACCAGTGCGGTGGCGACGAGTCCCGCGAGCGGTCTCGCCAGCATCAACAGCGGGAAGAGAGCGACCAGTGCGACGAGCACGGCGATTCGGGAGGGCGATACTCGGCAGAACACCTCGTATTCCAAGCGGGAGCGACCGACCATGAACAGCGCTGGTCCGCCGAGCACTAGCGCGAGCCAGGGCGGCGGCACCTCCCCGTAGGGGTGGTCGATGGTGAGTTCGGAGCCGATGGAGGTCGCCACGATGCCGGCGAGCATGATCATGTGTGAGTCGGCGGTCGATCGGCCGAACCTGGCCGGCTGCTTGCTCTTGCGCACGGCCTCCGGCAGGATCTGGCCGGCCCGGTAGAAGTAGATTCGCCAGATCAGCACCGTGGTGGCCAGTGCCGCTGCGAACGCGGTCGTGTGGCCGGCGCTGTGGCTGCTGTCGCTGTAGGCGATGCCGGTCGTTAGCACCGACTCGCCGAGGGCGATAAGGAAGAACGACTGGTAGCGGTCGGCCAGATGCTCACCCGAGAGGTCCCATTTCCAGGTGGGAGAGCGGCCCAGGCCTGGTACCGGCCAGCCGTATCGCGCGGCCCCGAACTCGATGGCCAGGGCAAGTGCCCAGAGCACTCCTCGGTCCCACCCTGCTGGCAACAGCGCGCCGGCGATCCAGAAGATGCCGGTGACACTGAACGTGATCAGCATCCGCAGCTTGAGTCCCTGGCGCTCCGAGCCGCGAAGCATGATCGCTAGGATCAGCGGGTGGGACACCTGGGCGATCACATAGGCGGCGGCGAAGGTGAGGCCCCGGTCGCTGAACGCCCCCGGTATCGCCGCCCCCATCACCATGGTGGCCAGCAGCCGCATGATGACCACAAGCTGAATCGCTTCGTGACGGGGGTCGTACCGGCTGGTGGTCCAGGCCGTGACGTGCCAGATGGCCCACAGGGCGAGCAGTAGGATGAGGGTCTTGCCGGCGTCGCTGAGGATCACACCCAATCTGCCGGGATCGGTGAAATCCCCGACCGCCTGAGTGGTGGCCCGGTTGAGCGCGAAGACGAGGACCAGGTCGAAGAAAAGCTCCAGGAACGTCGCTCGGTGCGCCTCGCCACCTTTGGGCAGGAGGTCCTGTAGCTCACGTGTCCTCACGGATGCGCCCCGTCCTGCCGACCGGTCCAGTATGCGCAGCCCCGCCACAGGACGGTGAGCCAACGGTCCGGGCATAGGACCAGCCCGCTCCGGACTAGGAGCTGCGGTTCTGTGGTTCGTGCCTCTCGGCCAGTCGTATCACCCGGCGCGTGGTGTGCAACGAGGTACGGACAAAGAGTTTCGGCTCTGACCGCGCGGTGGTAGGAGGCGTTTGCCAGGCTGCGCGGTCAGGCCAAGCATTTAGCAGGCCGGCAGCGCAACTGGCTTCCTAAACTGTGTGTCGCTCGGCCGCCCTCTCGATGTCGGAGGCAAGGATGCACCCCCTGCGTTCTTGATCAGTCGGTGGTGCGAACTCCTCGGGAGCGCAGGAGCGCGTTGACCCGATCTTGGATTTCCGGATCGGGCATGCGTAGCCGCCAGATGCGGCCCACCAGGACGGCGCTGTTAGGGCCGGGAACGTCCCACGGCCCGCCGTTGGGGTAGACGGCCAGGGCGACCTGGCCGAACCCGGGTCGAGTCAGTTCAGCTTCGCGGATCTCTCCCCAGCGGTAGCGGCGGGTGACCCGGCTGCGGTGTCGGAGCAGCAGACCGGTTTCGTCGGCCAACAGAGCGTCGCCCCGTTGGGACCAGGCCACGACGACCGTGGTGAGCAGCCAACCGACCGGCACGAACGGGGAAGGAGGCATCAGCCAGATGCCGGCAGCGACCAGCGTGGGCTCGACCGGCCAACCGCGGCCGCGAAGGTGCTCGACGAGCCGGGTCACCGTCGTTGCCCGGCCGGCACCGTCGGCGGCCGTCACCACGAACTCGGCCGTGCAGTTGCCGCTGCTGCGACCAGCAGCGCATTCGTCGGCTGAAACCAGGTGCAGCGACGCCGGTAATGGAAGGACCTCGTCGTCGCGGACGGCGACCCGCAGTGAACCAACACCGTCGGTTTGGACCAGGCCAAGCCCGCAGCCGCAGCAAGCCGGTGGACTTCGAGCGCTTTATCTCGGTGGTCCGCCAGATCGACGCGTTCTTCGGCAGCGTGGTCAAGCTTCCCCCTCGGGGATAGTCGGTGAACCGGAGCCGAATGACGACAGGTGCCAACTTCCCCTGCCAGGTCGACAGGTCACAGGGCCTCGTCATCTCGCGGCCGTTGCCGCCCCACGGCCGGGACAAACGCCGGCGGCGCGCGCCGGTCAGGGCTCAGCCAGCCGGACGTATCCGGTGGAGCCCACCGCCTCGATGTCCCAGTGCCGACCGAACGCCCGCACGCCGCTGATCATGATCCGTCCGATCTCCTTGGGGACCTGCGGGTCGACCACCAGCTTGCCGCCTATCGCATCGAGGCCGAGCATGCTGCGGAGGAAGTTCAGCGGCGCGCCTGCCGCCCAGGCCTGCGGGCTGCACGCGGTGGGGTACTGGACCGGCCAGGTCGAGCGCCCTTGTTGATAGCCGGCGATCGCCTCCGGCAGTCGGAAACTGAATGCCTTCGCCGCCTCCAACAGCGCCAGACAGACCCGGTTCGCCTCCTCCCGGTAGCCGTAGCGGGCCATTCCGAGCGCCGCGATGGAGTTGTCGTGCGGCCACACCGTGCCGAGGTGGTATCCGATCGGGTTGTACGCCGTCTCGTCCATCGACAGGGTGCGGATCCCCCAACCGGAGAACATCGAGCGGACATCAACTGCCGCACCACCTGCCCGGCGCGCTCCTGCGGCACGATCCCACTCCACAGCAGGTGCCCCAGGTTGGAGGTGATGGAGTCGATCCGGTTTTTGTCGCCGTCGATCCCGACGGCGTAGTAACCACCCCGCTCCTCGACCCAGAAATCCCGGTTGAACGCGACCCGGAGCCGCTCGGCGTCCGCGCGCAGGCGCCGTGCCAGGTCAGGATCGTCGAATGGACCCTCGGCCAGCTCAGCCAGGCGCAGTTTCGCGTCGTACGTGTAGCCCTGGATCTCACATGTGGCGATCGGCAGGACCGGCAACCGGCCGTCGGAGAACCGGATCCCGTCCCACGAGTCACGCCAGCACTGGTTGCCCAGCCCCTCCGGGGACCGGGTCAGGTACTCGACGTAGCCGTCGCCGTCGCGGTCGCCGTACCGATCGATCCACTCGAGCGCGGCCAGGGCGTTGGGGCGCAGCGACCGGACCAGTTCGTCGTCGCGGGTGAACCGCCAGTACTCGGAGAGCAGGATGAGCCAGAGCTGGGTCGCGTCCGCGGTGCCGTAGTACGGGCTGTAGGGCCTCTGCCCGGTCCGGGTCAACTCGCCGTTGCGCACCTCGTGCAGAATCTTGCCCGGCTCCTCGTCGGTGAAGTCATCGAGCTTGCGGCCCTGCAACCCGGCGAGCGCCACCAGGGCCCCCTTGGCCAGGCGCGGGCCGCCGATGAGCGTCTGGTAGGCCGTGATCAGCCATCGGGCGGCAGGATCGACGGCGCTGTGCCGGAAGACGTCCTCGAAGTCCCCGCGCACCGGCTCCACTACCCCCATGCCCGGCGGGAGGGAGACCTTCAGATCGACCCCCCAGTCACCACCAGGCGGGAGGTCGAGCACCCAGACGAAGTCATCACCGTCCACCCGGTCCGGTACCGGCGACGAATGCACCTCGGTCTGGGCGACGAAGTCGCCGTTCTCGTAGCGGAACAGCAGTCGGCCGCTGTCCGCTCGGTGCCGTCGGGCGATGGCCTCGGCGCGTTCCCGCACACCGGACTTGATCTCCAAGAGGTCGGCGAAGTCACTGCCAACACCCAGCCGCAGCTCGACACGGACGGGTTTGGTCGCTGAATAATGCAGTTCGATCCGTTCATGCAGGCCCTCTCCGAGGTAGCGGCGTCGGCGGACGGTAAGGGCGTCCGCCGGCAGGTCCGGCAGTTCAGGATTGGCCAGGTAGAACTCCGCCGAATAGTGGTCGACCGTCCCGGAGCGGAGAACCAGCAGCGGCGCTCCGTTCACGGTGAGCATCCACCGGTTCAGCAGCCGGGTGTCGAGATGAACGAGGCCACCGATCGACCCCGCCGGGATGTCACCAGTGGGGTCGGAGTACATGAAGGTGGCACCGCTGAGCACAGCGATCGAACCCGGGTCGAGTTCGGGCGGAAGATCCCGCTGCCGCACGCCGTTCCGCTTCGCCCCGGCCAGGTGAGGCATCGGATGGGCAGGCGTCGGACGCTGGTCGGCCATGCATTAACCGTAGGAACACCCGTCGTGGCCGGTCACCACCCGCTCCGGGTGATTCCGCAACTGCTCAGAAGTCGACAAACGCCGCACTCCAAGCAGGGTGACCGTTCGGCAGCCGACAGCGACGGCGGCGGGTATACAGACTCCCACGGTCACGGTGCAGCCGGCTGGCGCTCCTCCGTCCCGGCCGGGGCGGCTCACGGCGTTCCTTCGACCTGGGCGCGTCGCCAGGCGGAGGAGGCGAGCAGTCGTAGGCCGTTGAGGCCGACGATGACGAGGAGATCCGCTAGGAGCAGCTATGGCCTGCGAGGCCCTGCAGCCCTCATAGGCTGCGCGGCGCGCGTTTGCCAAGGGCACGAGGGGCAGAGCGCTGCGGATTGGGCCGAAGGGCGGGTCGTTGATGTTCAGCGACCCGCCCCTCAGTCTTTCACTTAGAAGATGAGGTCGAACGCTGACCAGTTGGACCCGATGATGGTGTAGCCGGGTTTGAACCGTCCAGTGCCATTGCCTTGGTAGAGGTAGATATCGCTCGTGGGACTGTAGCGGCCGATGACATCGTTGTTGCCGTCCATGTTGAAGTCACCGACCGACAGGATTTGGTTGAAGTTACTCCAGTTGAAGCCAATGATCGTGTAGCCAGACAGGATGCGTCCGCTACCGCTGCCTCGGTAAAGGTAAAGATCCTTCGTGGTGTTGATGCGGCCGATGATGTCTGGGTGGCCATCCCCATCGAAGTCACCGGGCGAAAAAATCTTGTCGAAGGCGGCGAAACTGGAACTGATGACGGTGTAGCCGCTCTGGACACGCCCGTCGCCCGTGCCTTGGTAGAGGTAGAGCTCCTTGGTGGTGCTGATGCGGGCGATGATGTCGGCGTCTCCGTCGCCGTCGAAGTCTCCCGGGGAAAAGATCGTGTCAAAGGCGGCCATGCTTGAGGTGATGACGGTGTATCCGGATTGGAAGTTGCCTCTACCAGTGCCTCTGTAGAGGTAAAGCTCCTTGGTGGGGGTGTAGCGCGCGATGACGTCCGTCGTGCCGTCGCCGTCGAAGTCGCCGGGGGAGAAGATGATGTCAAATCCTGACCAGGCTGAGCCGATGGTGGTGTAGCCCGGGTTGAACAGAGCGCCGTTGCCCTTGTAGAGGAAAATGTTCTTGTTCGGACTGTAGCGGGTCATCACGTCGGGGTAGCCGTCGCTGTTGAAGTCGCGTTTGGGGCCGGCGGGGACGGGCTGGGCCGGGCTGACGTTGCTCTTCCAGGCTAGGGTTTCGCTGATCTGGCCGTTGAGGTATCCGGTGTAGCTGCTGGTCCCAGTTTTGTGCGCGCCGATGCGGAGTGGGCCGGTGGCGTCCCACCCGGTGCCGTGGACGGCGGTGGCGACGTTGACGTCGTTGACGTACAGGCCGAGTCGTCCAGATGAGCTCTGGTAGGAGATGGTGAGGCGGGTCCAGACGCCGATCTGGACGCTGTTGGCCGCGGCAGCGGCGGTGTCCCAGGTGGCGTTGGTGGCGTCGGTGCGGGGCATGCCGAATCGCCAGCTGGAGTCGGTGGCCTCAGCCCAGAGCCTGAATCCGGCGGTGGTGGCGCCGTCCTGCGAGATGACGGTGCCGCCGGTGGCAGCGGGTTTGACCCAGACGTTGATGGTGAAGTCGGCGTTGGTGGTGACGGCCGGGCCGGCCGTGGTGAGCGTGCTGTTGGTGCCGTCGAGGCTGATGTCGGGGCTGAACACGTCGCCGCTGTTCCACGAAGTGTTGCCTGCGCCGGTCGCGGACAGGGTGTTGACATCGTCCGTGGCGACGCCGTCGCCGGTGACTGGTCCTCCCTCGGCGTTGTTGAACGCCCAGGCGTGATCCGCGGCGATCAGCGCTCGGTCGGTCGAGGCGGTGATAACCCCGGCGCCGGTGGTGAGGCCGGTGACGAGCCACGGCGTCACCTTGGTGCTCGCGTCGAGGGTCCAGATGTCGCCGGTGCCGTTGCCGTCGATGTCGCCGCCCTGGAAGGTCAGGGACTTGCCGGTGTTCCAGCTGGTACTCAGCAGGTGCTGGCTGTAGTGGAGGGTGTAGGAGCCGTCGTTGTCGTAGGTGAGGTTGTTCCACAGGTACAAGGTGCCGCTGCTGGCCTGCCAGAGGAACAGGGCGGTGCCGGTGGTGGTTTGGGCGGTGGTGATGGTCCAGGTGTTCCAGTCGTACCCGCCGGAGGGGGTGGCTTGGGCGGCGAGGGTGTCGACCTGCCCGTAGCCGCCGATGCCGTTGAAGTTGGGGTAGTAGTTGAGGTAGTAGCCGGTGCTGTCGCCGGCGATGCCGATCAGGTCGGGGTAGGCGAGGCCGTTACTGTGTCCGGCGTTGGCGAGCTGCAGCGGGTTGAGGCCTTGGTTGTCGACGAACGTGCCGGAGTTGATGCCGGCGTATGTCCCGTCGCCGGCCTGGATGGTCGAGCCGTCCCCGTTGCCTCGCAGGATGACCGCTTCCCCTGTGTGGGTTCCCGTGGGGTAGTAGGCGAGGACGTCTTGCAGACCCTCGCCGGCGAACCGTCCAGTGAGAATTTGGGCGCCGTTGAAGTCGGTCGGGCGTCCGGTCAGGAAGACACCGTTGCCCTTGGCGCCGAGGTTGGTCGCGACGCGGTTGACCCCGGCCACTCCGCTGCCAGCGCCGAGCCACAGGCCGGGCGGGAGCCCGTCCTTTGCGCCGGCGGTGACCAGGTCGGCGTTGGCGTCGCCGGTGAAGTCACCGTCGGCGGCAAGGTCGGCCGGCACGGAGTTGAACGTGACGACGGCGTTGTCACCGATGTTGCCGCCGGGGGACAGGCTCGTGACGGTCAGGGAGTTGGTGAAACGGGTTGGGGTGATGTTGATCGTGAGGCTGCCGTTGGTCGCGGGCAGGGTGCTGGGCGGGCCTGCGTTGAGCTGGTACAGGTAGCTGCTGGGTGTCGTCCCGGTGGTCGGCGGGGAGATGGTGATGGGGAAGGACTTGCCGATCTGGGTGCTGCCCTCGGCGGGGGTGGGCAGATCGGGCGCGCCGGTGCGAGTCGGGTCGAACTTGAAACTGCAGGTGACCGACCAGTCGCTGGGCTTGTTGAAGTCCGTGGCTTGGACGCGCCAGGAGAACTGGGTGATCGTCCCGGCCGCCGCAGCTCGCAGCGTGTCCACACCGACTTTCCGCACGGCGGTGGAGCCGGAATGGTAGGTGAGAAGGTTAGGGTCGGAGGAGGCCAGGATGGTCCCCGGCGTGCTGGTTTTCCACAGCTCGAAGCGGACGCCGAGTACCCCGCCGTCGGGGTCCGAGACGGGCGCGTACAAGGTCACGTTGCCGTCGCCGATGGTGACGAGAGAAGTGCAGGAGGTGGCGGGGGAGGTGGTCAGGCCGGACGGCTTGTTCGGCTTGTGGTTGTAGGTGATCGACAAGGTGGGGCTGGTCTCCAGGAATTCCTTCCAGCCGAAGGTGTCGCCTTCGTCGGCGGCGAGCAGCGCAAAGGTCTGGACCTTCTTACCGGCCGACACGTTGGCCTGGATGGTGCTCTTCACGTCGAAGGCGACACCATCAGCGGGGCAAGAGGAGTTGTACCCGTGGGCCACAGTCTGGTAGGCGACCACGGAGCCGAGACTCTGCCCGCTCCAGTAGCTCCAGGTGGCGTTCGATGACTTCAATGTCCCGGTGGGGGCATATACGTTGACCCGCCTCGCGTCGCACGACCACGCGTACGTCTCGGTGATCTTCAGCGTGGCAGTGTTGATATCGGCCCCGGCCAGCACTGAGGTGGAGATCGGGAAGTTGATGAACGTGCGGGACAGGATCGACCCTCCGTTGCCGACCTGCATGCGGCCGTACGGGTCGGGCGTGTCGTTCCAGTAGTTCGTCGACGCGTACTGCTTCGCCACGGTCGCCCACCCATCGTTGTCCGAGCCCGAGGAGGACCAGGTGAACGTGGGATCGATGAACACCGGATAGACGGTCTTGGGCCCGGCCAGCAGCGCCTTGTCGGGTGTCAGCCGGATCTTGCCTCGGTCGACGGTGGTGCGAATCCGCGCGGTACGCGCGGCAGGTGCGGGACCCGCACTCGTGGATGCGGCGTGGGCGCCACCGCGCCGTCTGGCAATGGTCGTCTCGGTGGTCGACGACTGAGCGGCAGTGGTGGAGTCCCACATCAGCGGTGCCGGGGCCGTGAGGACAACCTGGCTGGTCCGATCGGTTCCGGTGATGTTACCGGCGCTGTCGCTGGCGAGCGTGATGCCGGTCGTCTTGGTCTCCATCGCCAGGGTGCTGAGCGCCGGGTTGGCCGCCGCCTCCGCGGTGTGGACGACGAAGACCTCGGAGAACGAGCCGTGGGCATCTACGGTGACCTGCAGGTCCACGTCGGGCAGCACGTTCGCATAGGTTGCCGTGGGGCCGGACACCGTCGGCTCGGGCAGCCGCATCGGCGCCGTCAGCGCCATCGACATTCCGGAGTCGCCGATGGTCGCCAGCGGGCCGCTACCTCCTCCGGACAACCGCACCTGGGCGTAGCCGACCGCCGAGGACCAGGTGCCGTCGTCGTTGCGCACCAGCGTCGCATCGAGCGCCTTCCATGTGTTGCCAACACGCTTACGCTGCGGTAGAGCCGCGCGGGTGACCGTGACCGTCCCGTCCGGGTTCCCGATCACGGTATCTCTCGCAGAGGCGGCACCGGTGGCCTCGACCGGCTTTCCAGTTTCGCGGGCCTGCGCCACGGCCTGGTCGACTGTCAGATTGGTCGGGGCCGCGGGCTGCGGTGGGGCCGGGATGGGTGGCGCAGCGGCCGCCGGTGGCGCCACCGCCACACCTAGCAGTAGGCCGGCTGTGGCCAGCACGGAGATGCCGCGTCTGCGCGTGGCGCGGCCCGGAGTCGTACTCATTCAGTTAACCGCCTTCGTTCCCCGTTGGGGTTGCTGTGTCTATCGGAGGCCGACCCTAGGCGTCGGCACGGCGGCGGGGGAACCGGTTGATCGAGGCGAAATGCCTAGGTCTTGATGATCGATGTCCCTTTGCTCAGGCCAGGAAACCTGATCGTTATCCATCCGTGATCTTGGGGGTTGATGGGAAGTTGACCTTGCGTGCGACAGTCCCTGCGGACTTCTGAGCATGGATGTCCGGCGATTGCCCTTGATCAAGTGAGGTGGCGATGACTGTGCCGAGTCTTCAGCGTGGGCAGGCACGGAAACGGTTGCGCAGGGCACTTGCCCTGGGCGTCACGATGACCTGCGTCATCGTCGGAACGTGGGTACCCGCCTACGCCGCACCGCAGCAGCCGGCCAAGCCGCCGAAGCCGTACCCGGGACGCGCGGTGTCGGGGGTCAAGCCCGTACCGTCGCACTTCGTCACGCCGCCGAACGCCGCCAAGAGCAATCACAAGCCCACCGCGACCCGGTGGCCGGCCGCCGCCAAGGCCTCGGTGACGCTGCCCACCTCCAGCGACGCGGCAACGGCGACTGCACGCGCCAAGGGCACTCCGGTGTGGCTGCGCCCGACCGCCACGGGCGGCCGCTACGCCGGCCCGCCGAAGGCGGACGTGCGCGTGCTGGACCAGGCGACGGCGCAGCGGGCGGGAATCGTCGGACTGCTCGTGGCGGTGTATCCGCAGGGGCAGGGAACCGGGCATGCCCGCGTCGGCGTGGACTACGCCGGCTTCGCCGAAGCGTACGGCGGCAACTACGGCTCCCGGCTGCGGCTGGTGCAGCTACCGGAATGCGCCCTGACGACACCAGAGGTGTCTGCCTGCCGCACCGCCACGCTGGTGAAATCCACGAACGACGCGGCTGCACGGACGGTGTCGGCGGAGATCACCCTCGCGGGCGGGACCTCCAGTGACCGCGCTGCATCCGCATCCGCGCCGACGGTGCTGGCGGCGGTCGCGACATCGGACACCACTGCCAGCGGTGCCGGCACCTACGCGGCCAGCGACCTCAAGCCGTCCGGCTCGTGGAGCGGCGGCGGCAGCTCCGGGGCGTTCACCTACAGCTACCCCCTCACCGTTCCTCCGGCCGCCACCGGCCTGACCCCGACGCTGACTCTGTCGTACGACTCGAGCAGCGTCGATGGGCAGACTGCCTCGACGCAGGCCCAAGCCTCCTGGGCAGGTGACGGCTGGTCCACGGCGCAGTCGTACGTTGAGCAGTCGTTCATCTCGTGCGCCGACGACCCCGAGGGCACAGCGTCGCCGAAGAAAACCAGCGACCTGTGCTACGACGGGCCGATCCTGACCCTGTCGCTCAACGGCTCCACCTCCGCCCTAGTGTGGGACGCAGGCAAGCAGGTGTGGAAGCCGACGTCGGACAACGGTGAGGTCATCACGCACGTGATGAACTCCAACAACGGGTCCGGCACCCGCGACACCGACTACTGGCGCCTGACCGCGCGCGACGGCACCGTCTACGAGTTCGGCCGCAACCAGCTCCCGGGATGGACGTCCGGCAAGCCGACCACGAAGTCGGTTGACACCGTGCCGGTCTACTCGCCGCACTCGTCGGGGCCGTGCTACAACTCCGCTGGCTTCGACTCGTCGGTGTGCACCATGGCGCGCCGGTGGAACCTTGACTACGTCAAGGACGTGCACGGCACCGCGATGGCCTACTACTACAAGCAGGCCACCAACTATTACGGCCGTAACCAGGGCGCCACGATGGCCTCCTACGTCCGCGACAGCTACCTCGACCGCATCGACTACGGATTCACCGACGGCAACGCCTACGGCCCAGTCCCGAACCAGGTGGTATTCGGCACCGGCGACCGGTGCCTGTCCGGCACCTGCCAGCCGCTGAACGCGGCGAACAAGGCGAACTGGCCCGACGTGCCCTACGACCTGGTCTGCGACTCCGGAGCCACCTGCACCTCGCAGAGCCCGTCGTTCTTCTCCACCGTCAGGCTCACCTCAATCACGACCCAGCAGTCCAACACAGGCAGCGCCCCGTACACGCCCGTCGACCTCTGGGCCCTGACCCACACGATGCCGACAACCGAGGACGGCACCTCACCCACCCTGTGGCTGGACTCGATTACCCGCACCGGATACGACACCCCCCCGGGCGGGACGACAGTGTCGAAGACATTGCCTTCGGTGTCGTTCGGCAGCATCAAGCTGCAGAACCGTGTCGCCACCGTCGACGGATTCCCGGTGTTCAACCGGCACCGACTCGAAACGATCACCACCGAGACCGGCTCGGTGATCACCGTCTCCTACGAGCGGCCCGATCCCTGCACCGCGCCGGTCACCGTCGACCCGGCAACCAACACCACCTCCTGCTACCCGATCCGGTGGACCCCGGACGGCCTCACCGCGCCGATCCTCGACTGGTTCAACAAGTACGCCGTCACCCGAGTCAGCGCCACCGACCCTACCGGTGGATCCGGCGGCACCTTCACCAGCTACGCCTACCTCGGCGGTGCCGCGTGGCACTACGACGACAACGAGCTCGTCAAGGCCAAGCACCGCACCTACGGACAGTTCCGCGGGTACCGCACGGTGCAGACCTTCACCGGCGACGGCGACTTCGACCGGCGCACCAAGTCGACCGCGGCCTACTACCGAGGCATGTCCCGCAACAACGGCGGCGCGGTCGTCAACCTCACCGACTCCACCGGCGGCACCCACGAGGACCTCAACGAACTCGCCGGACAGCCGCTCGAGACGACGCAGCACAAGGGCGAGGGCGGACCGGTCGACAACTCCACCATCACCGCCTACTGGGTGTCCGCGCCCACCGCCACCCGTGCCCGTACCGGCCTGCCGGACCTGACCGCGAACTGGGTGGCCCCCGCGCTCGTGCAGAACCGGCAGGCGGTCACCTCAGGAGGCTCCACCACCTGGCGGGTCAACCAGACCGACACCAGCTATGACGCGACCGTCTCCTCACCCACCCTCGGGCTGGCCAAGGCCACCTACAGCCACGCCGTCCCGGCCGACCCGGCGTACGACTCCTGCACCACCACCAACTACGCGCCCGTCAACGCCAGCAAGAACCTGGTCGGCCTGGTCAGCGAAACCGAGACGGTTTCCGTGGCGTGCGCCGGCTACACCCCCGGCAGCCCCGCCTCCGAGCCGGGCAGCCTCAACACCCTGACCACCCCGACGACGGTCTCGCGGCCGGCGCAGGTGGTGGGGCGCACCCGCACCTTCTACGACGACGCCACCTGGTCGACCACGTTCCCCCAGGCTGCCCCGCCCAGCAAGGGCGATGTGACCATGACGCGCAAAGCCGCCGACTACACAAGCGGCGCCTACACGTGGCAGACCATGAGCCGGGCCAGCTACGACAGCTACGGCCGCGCGAGGGACACCTACGACGGTAACGGCAACAAGACCACCACGACCTACACCGACAACGCCGTCGGACTGACCACCGCGACGACCGTCGCCAACGCCCTCGGCCACACCCAGTCGACCACGATCGACCCGCAACGCGGCCTGCCCCTGGCCGCGACTGACCCCAACGGCGTCGTCACCACCCAGCAGTACGACCCGTTGGGACGCGCCACCGCCGTCTGGCTCAACAACCGTGCCACCAGCGCGCCGGCGAACTACAAGTTCACGTACGCCGTCTCTAAGACTGGAATCACCGCCACTACCACTGAGTGGGCCAACGACTTCAACGGTTACATCAAGTCGACCATCATTTACGACGCGCAGCTGCGGCCACGGCAGACGCAGACGGACACGCCGCAGGGCGGCCGGCTGGTCACCGACACCTTCTACGACAGCCGCGGCTGGATCGATGCCACCTACAACGGCTGGTGGGACTCGGCAACGACTCCGAACACCACCTTGGCCACGGCAACGAAGCTGCCGTCATCGGTACCGAGCCAGACGTTCACCACCTACGACGGCCTCGGCCGGCCCGTCGTCGTTGAGCAGGCCAAGGATGGTCTGACCGTCTCCAAAACCACCACCGTCTACAACGGCGACCGCACCACCGTCATCCCGCCTGCCGGGGGCACCGTCTCCACAACCATCACCGACCCAATCGGCCGCACCAGTCAACTCCTCCAATACTCGAGCCGACCGACGCTGAACACACCCGCCGACACATTCACCGGCACGTTCACCACCACCGGCGGGACAACCATCGCATCGACCTACCACTACGACGAACACGGCAACCAGGACGCCGTCGCCGACGCAGACGGCAACACCTGGACCTCGCAGTACAACTTGCTCGGCCAGGTCACGAGCAAGACGGACCCGGATGCCGGCAAGACGACTGGCATGACCTACGACGGCAGTGGCAACCTCACCCAGTCCACCGACTCCCGCGGCAAGACCGTGTCGTCCACCTACGACGCACTCAACCGGAAGATTGCTAGCTACGCCGCCGCCACGACCGCCCAGTCGCCAAGTAACCAACTCACCGCTCTGGTATACGACAACTCCAACAACGCCGTGCTGAACATGACCAACCCGAAGGGACATCTCACCACCTCCACCGCCTACTGGAACAACCAGCCCTACAAGACGCAGGTGAAGGGCTTCAACGTATTCGGCAAGCCGACGGGTGAGACGATCAGCATCCCGACGGTTGAGGGCCCCCTCGGCGGCGACTACATCTTCAACTACGTCTACACGCCCAACAACGGGCTGCCGCTCAAGACCTCCTACCCCCTCAAGGGCGGCCTCCCGGCCGAAACCACGCTGTACGGCTACGACGCCTTCGACCAGGTCGATCACTTCGGCGGCCTCAACGGCTACCTCCAAGGCGTCACCCAAGACGCCTATGGCCGCATCAACCAGCAAACCATCGGCTCCTCCCCCAACCAGGCCTTCATCACCAACACCTACGACGAGCACACCGGGCGCCTCAAGCAGCAGCTGGTGACCCGCACACCCACCACACCCGACAATGTCGACCAGCAGAACTACGACTACGACCTCGCGGGCAACGTCATCCACCACACCAGCACCCGCCTAGGTGGCGCGTCGTCCGAAACCCAGTGCTACACCTACGACCAGCTCCGGCGCCTCACCGAAGCGTGGACCGCTACGGACGACTGCACCACCACGCCCACCATCGCCAACCACGCCATGGTCGGCAACACCATCGGAGGCAACAGCGCCTACTGGACCAGCTGGACCTTCGACAACCTCGGCAATCGGACCGGACAAACCCAGCACAACCTCACCGGACCGACCGACACCACCACCACCTACACCTACAACGGCAACGGCGCCGGACAGCCCCACACCCTGACCAGCACCACCGGATCCATCACCGGCGCCACCAGCTACCGCTACGACACCGCCGGCAACATGACCACCCGCAACGCCGGCAACGGAAACCAAACCCTTACCTGGAACGACGCCGGCCAACTCACCTCCGTCGCCCGGACCGCCGGCACCAGCAACTCCCTCTACGATGCCGCAGGAAACCTCCTGCTCCAGAAGGACCCCGGCACCACCACCCTCTACCTCCCCACCGGACAACAGCACACCCTTAACAGCACCACCCAAACCGTCACCGGCGTCCGCTACTACCCACTCCCGGGCGGCGGCACCGCCATCCGCACCGGCGCCGGCACCAACTACACCTTTGTCATCAGTAACCCGCAAGGCACCCCCACCCTCTACCTCAACAACACCGCCCAAACGCCCACCTGGCGGCAATACACCCCCTACGGCGACCCACGCGGGGCCGTCGCCAGCTATCCCGACAACCACGGCTTCCTCAACAAGCCCCTTAACGCCAGCACCGGGCTCACCCGACTTGGTGCCCGCGAATACGACCCGACCACCGGAAAATTCATTAGCATCGATCCGGTTATGAATATTGCTGACCCTCAGCAGTGGAACGCCTACAGCTACGCCAACAATTCGCCCGTCACCCTGAGTGACCCGAGCGGTCTAAGTCCCGAAGACGCTCAGTGGGGTGGCGGGAAACCCTCGCACCAGTCCGAGCTCAACACTCAGCACCGGTACGGCGGGTCCGGATGCGGAGCGGAATGCAAGGCCGACCAGAGCGAGGGCAACAAGCGGTACGCCTGCAAGGGCGTCAGCATCAACAACTGTCACGCCTTCACCGACAGCGAACGGAAGGCCATCGAGCGCGCGGACGACATGCTCAAGAAATGGGGCGACGAGCCGAAGACCTGCTTCGGCGGAGAACCCTTCTGCGGGAGGTACACCAGTGGGAACGCCGGCGCAAGGAAGGACCAAATCGGCCCACACGAGCGTGCCTGGTGCCGGATGGTAGGCGCGGTAACCTGTAAGATCGCACAGCGGGCTTTTCATCTGGCAGAGAACGAACTCGCGGTGCGGCCGAAGGGTGTCAGCGGCGAAGACCCGAGGTGGAACGCCAAACACCACGGTCTTTGGATGGCCATTATGGTGGCCAACGGGGTGCCGGAGGACGACGCCCGACTGTTCGGGGTGGCTCACGAAGTTGATCACTGGGAGAAGAAGCGCGGTGTGATTGAGATGCGCCGCGACCTCCGGAACAACGACGTCGGAATCGAAATCGGGCGCGACTCAGTGCACATAACCAAGCAGGACGTGGTGAATGCCTGGGCCTCCAATGGCGGATACAGCTCGGGTGATAGAATCCTGAACGAAGGGCTCGACAGCAGCAGGACGGACCAGGCGATCGAGGGGGTACAAAGAGCCCTTTCGACGAACTGTGCGGGAATCTGCTTCTCTTAAAGAACTTCGGTGGATAAAGGAGACTCGGCGGCCGTGACGAATGGCGGAGTCAAGCGCTTCGCGCATTGCTGCGCGTTCGTCGCGGCCGCTGTCATGGTGCTGCTGACTGCGTGCGCGCCGGAGGAGGCTTCCCAACCCCGTCGTCTGGGAGTGACCGATGCGGCGCACGTGGACGACATTGCTTGGAGTGCTGATCGCCGTCTGTTTGCTCTCTACTCGACAGGATCTAAAGACCAGCCCGATCTGGCTCAATTCACTGATGATGGGGTTTTGAGCCCGATCGAGCTGGATGCCAACGGGTTCTGCCCTCAGGCGGACTTTTTCGATCTGGCACCCCTTCCAAACGGGGCCCTCGGCGCGGTAGTCACGTGTGACGAGGCCGGAGAGAGGTTCGCGGTCCGAATCGAAGGCCGAAAGCTTGTCCGGCTTGCGTCTCTGGGTGCGCCGAATCGCCTCATCAAATGGAATCATGACATGCGGACAGGCTGGCTGGAGTTGCTGACAGGCGACTGTATGAGCCTGGGCCTGTTCCAGAACGGGGAGGCGATGGCCTTTCCGTCCTACAAGCCGACTGATGTTCTTGCCTGGGATTTGCGAGCGGCCTCGTTGGAGAATGCGAACTGCCAGAAGCCAGGACGTGCTGGTTTCGCGGATGTCGACGCCGAAGGGAAGCTTTACCTCCTAGCGTCGAACCGGGCCATGGGCTTGTCTGAGAAACCTGACGTGCCATGGCAACCGCTCGTCTTCGATCAGTATTCGAAGCAGTTGCGGAAGTTTGGGCCCGAGTTCACGGAACCCTACGATCTGGCCGTGGTGCCTAACAGCGACTCGGTGGTGGTTAGCGGGGTGCAGGACGGACGCAGGGGCGTTTGGCAGGTGTTTGCTGAGAGTGGGAAGGTCGCGCTCCTTGCCTCCGGCGATTTCCGTGCTGTGTGCGCTGCTCCCGATGGAAGTCAGATAGCGATCGTGCGGTCCACGGGTAGTAAGGATGAAGTCCTGGAGATAGGCACCGTGAAAGGGAAGTAGCACGGTCCGATCGGTCCTTTAGCCGGCAGCGTTTGCCATGCCACCCCGCCGCCTGGTCGCACCAGCGGCCGCGCTCGCATCGTTCGATACAGCGACCCGACGTCAGCCGCAGGGCCCCCGGCCGCGACCACTTACCGGCTCACGCAAAGGTCTCATGATCGGCGGAGGAGTCATTTGGCCGTGCCAACCAGCCGCCGTGCGCCTGGTCAGAGAGTGGAAGCGGGTTGGCAGCAGCCGGGTGCAGCGAACGGCATTGAACAGCGCCCACGGCGCCGAATGGCACTTAACGGCCCCCACCACGGCCTGCGTGTTCTCGTTTCGCAGGTCATCCCTCAAGGGGCGGGGCCGGTCAAGGGCGGCGGGCATCGAAGGTGGTGAGCAAGCGGCGGGCCGGCCGGTACGAGCCCGGCCGGCGCGGCTGGTCGAAGTTCCGCACCCGCATCGTCACGGAGGCCATCGTCGGCGGGGTCACCGGCAGCATCCACAGCCCGGAAACGGTGCTGCTCGGCCGCCTGGACCGGCGGGGACGACTGCGCTACACCGGCCGCTCCCACCCGCTCACCACCGGCCAGGCCACAGAGCTGGCGGCGCTGCTCACACCACCGCTCCTTGCACGCCCCGGCACGATCGCCCACCCGTGGCCGCAGCCACTGCCCGCATCCTGGTCGGGGCCGATTGGACCGGACCGAGCCCTTGCCGTACGCGCAGGTGGATCCAGTCGTGGTGGCCGAGATCGACGCCGACGTCGCCTTCGAGCACCAACGGTGGCGCCACCGGCTCCGCCATGCGCGAGCCCGGCCGGACACGTCGGTCTACGACGTGCCGCTACTCCTCGGCGAGGGCGAAGACCCCTTCGGGATACCGGCCGGCTGACAGGCGTGAACCGGCGGCCCTAGCCACCCAGTTGCCGCGTTGCCGCGGCCGGGCCGTTCAGCCACCTCGTAGCGATGCCCCCATGCGGCCCGCCCGGCCGGGAGGACCGCCCTCACCGCGACCCCGACGGCGCTCATGCGGCGGCTTGCCCTCGTCACTGGATCTGACCGTTCCGGCTCACCTCCAAGGCAGATAGGCAGGGCGTCCGCGGGTAAGAAGCCATGAGGCGCGGCCCTACTACCGCAGTCACTAGAGCAATGAAAGGTGGCAGGTCATGACATCGGTCGGCCAACGGATCAAGGGGTTCCTGAACAGCCCACAAGGGCGCAAGATGATCGACCGCGGGCGACGCGAGGCGGCCAAGCCGAGCATGCAGGCGAAGCTACGGCAATTCGCAGAGCGGATGACGGGCGGACCGTCTGGCCGCCGCTGACGGCGCGAGCGGTCGCCGTTAGGGCTTCGCGTGATCGGGGTGTCGAGCAGGCGGCCCCGGGCCACGACCGTGAGGGCGGCTGCGGCACCGGCGGCCGTGAGGGTCGGTACGGGTTTGGCGCGAACTGTGGTGCGCACCTTCGCTGTCACGGCACGTACGGAGGTGACCGCGGCGGACCTTGGGTTCGCTGGTGGGGTGTGGAACCCGCCGGGAGGCTCGTGAGCCGGTATGCGCGCCGACGCGTCAAGGCGAGCGAGGGCGGAAGTCACTTCCCGCCCTCCGCAGGGCTCTATGGGGTCCTTCTCCGACGGCCTCTAGTCCCAGGCCAGGAACCGGCAGGTCGCTGCTTGACAGCAAGCTCCGTCCACCGCGACCATCGCCCGCCGGCTTCAGCAACTCGCCGACCTTCACCAGCAGCGACTGATCACCGCGCTTCAGGCAGGTGAAAGAGCATCTGCAACAGCGTGAACTGCTAGCAGGACGCCCAGCCGCGTAGCGGGCGGTGAACGGTCCGCAGGCATGGTCCAGGGCGCCCCACCGCTGCCAGGATCTCGAAAACCGTCCGAATGGGGTAGGCGGTTGGCCCGTCACCGCAGTTCCTGCCCGTGACAGCCATGCCTTCATCGTGACCCAGACCAGCTGGTCAGCGACCCGGCCGCGGGCTTGCCCAGCGGTGGGTTGTCGAAGCGAGAGCGCTGCCGGGACCTTCTCGGCGGGATGAAACCGGCCGCGACCAGAGCGGATCCAATTGCCGGCAGGGCCGGCGCCGGCGGTCTTTGACAGTGGCGCTTAGCGGGTTTTCCTGGTCGCGCGCTTGCGGGGCGGGGTCAACAGTTCGGCGATCGCCGCGATCGCGGACGGCACCAGGCGGTAGTACGCCCACACCCCGCGCTTCTCGCGCTCGAGCAGACCGGCCTCGGTGAGGATCCGCAGGTGATGACTGACGGTCGGCTGGGAGAGGCCGAGCGGCGCGGTGAGGTCACTGACGGAGGCCTCGCCCTCGGGAGCGGACTGGATCAGGCTGAGCAGTCGCAGCCGGGCCGGGTCGGCGACGGCCTTCAGCACGCCCGCGAGCCGTTCGGCGTCGGCGCGCTTGATCGGCTCACCCGCGAGCGGCGAGACAACAGCGGTTGCAGCGGTTTTCGGGGTTCCCACGTCATGCATCGTTGCACCAACACCATCAATACGCTGGCGGAACCCAGGACTAGGCCCAACGACGGCCCGCGGGTAGGACCCTCCTGCTACCGGCCGCGTCCGTGTCCGGACGGAGGTATGAGCCTCGGCCCGCGTCTCGGTCACCGTCCGGCTCGAATCGGTAATTCGGGAGCAGTGCCGGCAGGGCGTCCGGCGGGATTGGGACGGACCGTCCAACCGGCTTCGGGGCTCGCTGGAACGCGAGGTGTCGCCAGGCGTCCCAGGCCAGCGGGACTGGCATCGTCGGCGGGTTACCGGCCAGAGTTCACCGGTTTGCGGGTGTTCCGGGATGAGGGCGAGGTCGCCGTCGGTGTGCGGAATGCCGGGCCCGGCTAGGACCAGGGTGCGTTCCTGTCCCGCCCGCCCTGACGAGGCAGTCGAGAGTTGGTCGGAAGACCTCGCGACCTGGTGATCGGGGACCGCCACAGGATCGCCGCCCGAGGCGGCCAGCATGTGTGCCAGTGCCGAGGCTGCGGTGGCCTTCGATATCGGGTGCCAGCATCGCCAGCGCGTTGGTTACGCCGAGGTAGACCAGTCGAAGCAGCACGACCCGTCATCCTCGCCCAGTGGTTTTTCAGCGATTCGACCAGCCTGGGCACGTTGATGAGGGCAAGATCTTTGTCGTCGTGGTCAAACCGGCAGTGACCAGGGCGGACGTCATTGTCGGCACCTGCAGGGCTAGCAGGCCCAAAAGGCGGCGCACAGAGCCGACGAGCACGAGATACACGGAGGCACCATGAAGGCAATCGTCGCGATGGATCAGGCCGCGGAAGCAGCCGGAATCACACTCGCGGAGCGGCCTGAGCCGACGCCGGCGATCAACGACGTCGTGGTTGAAGTCCACGCGTCGGGCTTCGTCCCCGCGGAGTGGGAGTGGCCCTCGACGTGGGTCGATCGCTCCGGTCACGATCGCGCCCAGGCGATCATCGGCCACGAGTTCGCCGGAGTGGTCTCCTCCCTCGGCTACGGCACGACGGGACTCTCGTTGGGACAGCGGGTGTTCGGGATCACGGACTGGCACCGCGATGGAACGCTGGCTGAGTACGCGGCCGTGGAGGCACGCAACCTTGCGCCGCTGCCGGGGAACGTCGACTTCACGGTGGGTGCGAGTCTGCCGATCTCCGGCCTGACCGCGTGGCAGGGCCTGTTCCAGCACGGTCGTCTTCAGGCGGGGCAGAGCGTCCTTGCACACGGCGCCGCCGGCGCCGTCGGATCAGTGGTGACGCAGCTCGCCCGGGAGTTCGGCGCCTTCGTCATCGGTACCGGTCGGGCGGCGGACCGCCAGGCGGCGCTCGACTTCGGCGCGAACGAGTTCCTCGACCTCGACCACGAGGATCTCGACGACATCGGCGGGGTCGACCTGGTCTTCGATGTCATCGGCGGTGATATCCAAAGGCGCTCGGCGAGCATCATCCGGCCTGGCGGGACGCTGGTGTCGGTGGTCGGACCTGTTGAGGCTCGCCCTGTCGACGGCTTGGCGGTCGACTTCGTCGTCGAGTCCGTTCCGAGTCAGCTAATGGAGATTGTCGACCGGGTGCGAGACGGGCGCCTTCGCACGCACATCGGAACAGTCGCGACTCTCGACGACGCCATCCCCGCGCTCAACCCGACCGAGCGGCGCAAGGGCAAGACCGTCATTCGCGTGCGCCCCTGAGTGCCCTGGAATAGGCCCACAGCGCCGTCATGCTGACGCCCCACTGACGAGATCGGCACCCCACCCGACGTCGACGACGTCAGTGGGGCCGCGCAGTGCGCCCGCCACAGCCACGGCCGCGTTCGACCCGGACACGGCCACCGCTCCACCTGCGGCTCCGGCGGCCCCATCCAAGAAGATCATGGACACCTCGTCCGAGTATCAGATCAGCTTCTACTGCCGCCCGGTCGCGGTGCACAACGCCCTGACTGCCGGCGGCATCGACGCACGTCCTGAGACGCGACGTCGCCGACAGCCGGCTGTCCGACTCCGGTTGATGGTTGACACGGCGGCCTCGGTTGACGCTTGACATGATCGCTCCGGCCTCGCGTTTAGCGCGCGACTCGCGGCAGATCCGGTTGGCCGTCAGAGTGGTCGCCAGGCTTGACATGGGGGACCGGAATGGCGCAACCAGGGTTCGGCCGCACGGGAGTCGAAATGCGGCGCCAGGCCTACTGGTCAGGCGTTCACCACCCACTGTTGCCCGTCGATGAGTTCGCGAACCGCGTCGAGGTGTCCGGCGTGGCAGGCGGTCTCGGTGATCACATGGAGCAGGACGTCCCGAAGATTGTGCAGGCGCCACTCATTCCCGGGGAAGGGCCACCAGGCCAGGTCGGCATCGGCAGATGAGGCGGCGATGACGGCATCGGCCAGAGAAGCCTCATGGCGATAGCAGTCAAGGACATCGCCGGCCGGCAGTCCCGGGGCTACCTGCCATGGGCTGTCTTGGCTGCCAACCAGGTCGATGACCTCCGGGTCGCCGGCCACAACTGCGCGGAACCACAAACGCTCCACCGACAGCGCGAGGTGCTGCAGCATCCCGAGGCAGCTCCACCCAGAGGGCAGCACGGGGCGCCGCATCGCCTCATCGCTCAGTCCTTCCACGGCACCCAGCACGTGGTCTCGCTGCCTCTGGAGGCACTGCATCAACGCGGTGATCTCGGCGTCGACGGCCACCGTCATTTCTGAACCTCCCTAACACGACACTTCTTCACAGGGCCGAATGCAACCTTGCGGATACGTACCCGCCGACTTTCCGTGACGACTGGCATGCCAGTTATCCGCTTCTGTCGAAGAGCGGATGCCCGATCTTGGCATGTTCCTGTTGATCTCAACCGAAGTTCACCCGGCGACGAGCATCCCGCCTGGCGCCCATCGTTTACGCCATCGCCAGCAGGGCGATGCCCATACCCGCGCTCATCACGCCGTGGCACAGTGCCGACCAGTCCAGCGGACACCCCACCGCGTCCGTCGTCGCCGTGGACAGGCCACCGACGCGCATCCCGCGGCCAACCCACCAGACTCCGGCGAGTACCAGGTAGCCCCCGAGCAGCGCACTGGCCCATCCGGCACACCCGACCGGCGCATGACCCATCCCGGCCATGTCCATACCACTGTGACCGCCGGCGGAGGCGTGCCCCGGTGTCGAGGCACCCATCCACACCATCGTCCCTGTCGCAGTGGCGAAGAAAACCGGAAGGGCGCGACCGCGGGGCGTCCACACCGCCCGCACCGCGAACCACCCAGTCGACATCATGAAAATGACAATCCGGGCCGCTGCCGGGACCGCCGCGCCCCACGGCCAGATCATCGCGATCATCGATAGTCCCATGACCAGGTGCAACATCTCGGAGAGTCGATGCTCCGCCACCGGAGAGAGCCACGCAGCGGGTGGGCGCAGGCACCGGAGCAGGTGAAAGGCGGCCGCCCCTCCGAACGCCACTGTCAGCAGCCATCGGAGGGGGGCAATGTCGATCATCGGCCCCACGAACGGTGGCGGGCCCTCGGGCAGACGCCGAACCTCAGTGGCAGCACTGGTGCGCGCTGCCGGCGGGCTCGGTGGCGCCCAGGTCGTCGTCACGGCCGGTGGCGAGGCGCGACCACTGGGAGGTCGGCCGGCCGTCGAGCCGGAACTGGTCGCCGTCGGTCCGGAAGCGCTGCGGCCAGCCGTCTGGCGAGTCCTCCCAGGTCTCCTGGCGACCGTAGACGGTCATGTCGAGCAGGCCGTACGACGGCGCCATCGCCTCGACGCCCCGCCCGGTGGTCCAGTAGGTCTCGAACACCCGGTCGCCCTGGCGCAGGTAGCACGCCTTCATCCCGAACGCGCGCCCGGCGACGAGGGAGTCGAGCGACTCCGCGGGCACCGAGTACCAGGGCGCCTGCCAGCCCATGAAGTCGCGGTAGCGCGACGACTCCTCGAACGGCCCCTGACAGAAGACCGCGAACGTGACGTCACGCGAGTGCAGGTAGGACAACTCGAGCACCTGCCCGGTGAAGAACGTACATCCCTCGCACTGGTCGGCGGCCGGCCTGCCCGTGTGCCACATGTGGTACGACGCGAACAGCTGAGTCCTCCCCTCGAAGACGTCAAGCAGGGGCACCCGGCCGTCGGCACCGACCAGACGGGTGGCCGGGTCGACCTCGACCATCGGCAACCGCCGGCGGGCCGCGGCGACGGCGTCGCCCTCGCGGGTGTGCGCCTTCTCGCGGAGCCGGAGCTCGTCGAGTTGCTTCTGCCAGGTCTCGCGGTCGGTGATCGGGGGTGTCGCTGGGGTGGTCATGGACTCCTCCTCTGGTCAGTCGCTATGAGGCTAATAGTGACTGCTAGGATCAAGCAAGTATCATTCTTGGACTCGCCAGTGTGACGAACGGGCGGCGCGGTAGCGGACAAGGCGTAGGGAGGTTTTCGGTGCCCACTCAGCGGGGTTATCGCCAGGCGTGCGGCGTTGCTCGCGGCCTCGACATCGTCGGAGAGCGGTGGTCGCTGCTCGTGGTGCGCGAGCTGCTGCTCGGGCCGAAACGGTTCACCGACCTCCAGCAGGCGCTCCCGACCGCCAGCCCGAACGCACTGTCCGACCGGCTGCGCGAGCTGGCCGACGCGGGCGTCGTACGCCGTCGGCAGCTGCCTCCGCCAGGCAATGTGCGGGTCTACGAGCTGACCGCGTGGGGTCGCGGCCTCGAGCCGATCGTGGTCGCGCTGGGCACCTGGGCGCTGGCCGCCCCGCCGACTGCGGAACAGCTTTTCGTGAGCGCAGACAGCGCCATGCTGACCATCCGCACCTACTTCGTGCCGACGCCGGAACAGCCCGAGGTGACGCTCCGGATCGAACTACGCGACCACGGTCCCGCCGGGGTGTTCGGCGTCCGCCTCACGTCGGCCGGCGCCGAGGTCACCCACGAGCCGCCCGAAGAGCCGCACGCCGTCCTGATCACCACGACGGATGCCCTCCTCGCCGTCTTCGGCAGCGACGACCTCGCCGGCCTCGTAGCTGCCGGCGCCGCCATCATCGGTGATCCCGAGGTCGTACGCCGTCTCGTCGCGGCCGTGCGAGTCCCGGGCGCCACAGGTCAAAGCTCAAACGGCACCCCCGGGCCAAGGGGGACGGGCGGATAGCCGCCAGAGGCTGCCCGGAAGGTGACCCAATGCCCCGGGCAGATCCGGCCCGTCCTGTTTGGTCGACACTCCGGCCCGGCGTCGACCAAGGTCCCTACACGCATCTGCCGCCGTCCGTGGGCTACAGAGTGTTTCGGCTTGATCGGGACTGGATTTGCTCTTCCGCGCTTCGGGTCGGCCTGAGCGACGAGGTGGGCACGGTTTTCACCTGGGAGTCGGCTAGTAGTGGCGGGACCGGACATGAGTTGCTGTGTGAGTGGCATTCTCGTGCGTCGCCCGAGCTGCACGGAGGCCACTCCCGCTCACCGTCACAAGCAGCGAGGGCTCGGGCGGCTCAGAGGAGCTCATATTCCCGCAGTAGAGTTTGCCGGTTCGTTGAGCGTCAGAGGTGGGCCCATGTCCTGGCCGGATGTCACGGTGGTTGATGCGTGCGTGCGGCGCGATGGCCGTGGCGGTAGCCCCACGGCCGTCACCGACGACGACCCGGCGGCGACGGACGCGGACCGGCGTGCGGTCGCTGCTGCGGCCGGCACTTCGCACGCGGCGTTCCTCGGCACAGGGCGGACGCCGGACGGTGGCTGGCCGGTCCGGTTTTTCACCGCCACCGCCGAACTGTCCGGCTGCGGCCATGGCACCGTTGCCGCGCAGGCCGTCCGGTTGACCCGCACCGCGCTGGGCGAGCTGAACGACCGCCAACACACCGGCGGGCGCACGTTCGACACCGTCGCGATCCGCCGCCCCGCCGGCATCGAGGTGTGGTTCGACCAGGGCCTCGTCGCGCTGCGTCACCCGGCACCGGACGAGCGCGCCGCGATCGTCGCCGCGCTCGGCCTCACCGCTGACGACCCGCATCCGACCGACGCGCTACGCATCGCCGCGCCCGGCGCACCACGCATGCTGGTACCGGTCCACGACCGGTCGGCGCTGCTCCGAGTCTGCCCACACCTCGGCAGGCTGACAGCGGCGTGCCGGCGGTACGGGCTCCTCGGGTGTTTCGTGTACGTACCGCCGGTGGGCGACCGACCGGGTGCGGCGCGGATGTTCGCGCCGGCGATCGGTGTCGACGAGGACGTCGCCAACGCCAACAGCACCGGCTGCCTGGCCGCCCACCTGCTCGACACGACAGGGGAACAGACGGTCGCGATCGAGGTGGAGCAGGGTGACACCCTCGGTCGACCGTCAAGCGTGCTCGCTTCGGCCCGACGCGGGCCGGCGGGCATTACGACCCGGGTCGGCGGGTTAGCGGTGGTCCGCGACAGGAACCGAGGCGACAACTAGACCGTCGTCTTTTGCCGCCGACCGCGCCCTAACGTGCTGCTGCCGCGGGGAGCTCACGCCGCCCTGAGCCAGCGGGCATGGATCCTCGTAGCGCAGCGAGTCTACGGCGGCGGGGTCGTCGAGGAGGGTCACCAGCAGGGTGCCGTGCCGGCGTCGGCGCGTGCCCGTGCCGCCCGCGACTGCGGGAAGTGGTCAAGTCAGCCAGGGCGTGGCCTAGCGGATCAGGCCACCGGTGGACTCGGGCTGCGGCTCATCGGTGTTGATGAGCGAGGGCGGCCCGGCCGCGATGCCCTCCTCGGGCTCGCGGCTGGACGCACGGGCGTCGGCCAACACGTCGGCAGGGACGTGCTGCTCGAGGAATCGCCGCGCCAGCCGAGTCGACGGGTGCACGCCGATGGTGGCCACCACGATGATGCCGGCGATCACCAGCCAGCCGCTGGCGCCCCAGTTCATCGCGAGGAAGGTGTACACCGCCGGCGCCCATACCTTGCCCAGGGTGCCGCTCAGTTCGGCGGCGCCCTGGTAGGCGCCGCGCTGACGCGGGTCCATCAACTCGGCCTCGAACGACCAGCTGGCGGCCGAGAGGTATAGCTCAGCCCCGGTCACGGTGACGTGACCCAGCCAGACCAGCGAGATCGTGACCCAGCCGACGGTGTCGTGGGTCGCCAGCGTGATCAAACACGAGAGCACGAAGAAGGCGGACGACACCCGAACCGCCTTCAGCGCGGTCGGCACGTCCTCAACGCCGCGGGCCGCCGCCATCGGCAGGAAGATGCACATCACCGTGTTGGTGCCGAACAGAAAGGCCAGCAGCACCCGGGGGGCGTCGGTCTGTTCCACCAGCCACAGCGGAATCACGATGTTGAGTAGCACCTGGTTGGTCCAGAAGACCCCGGTGAAGAACGTCGTGAGGAGCCAGCCGGGGTTGCGCAGCGGTCCGGGCCCGGGGATCTTCGCCTTGCGGTCCTGCGGGGTGCGGTCGTCGTGTGAGGCCCGCGGCAGTCGGCCGATTGCGGCAGCGTTGACGAGGAAGACCACTGTCGTGAACCAGGGCAGCGCGTGGAGGACGTCGTTGGAGTGGAACGCCAGCGCGAAGCCACCCATCAGGGAGCCGAGGGTGAAGCCGAGGTTGAGCGCGGAGTACATGTAGGCGCGTGATTGCACCCGCTCGTTCGGCGGCAGTGCGTCGATCGTGTACGCGCCGTGCGCCGCGTTGCCGAGGGCGCCGATGACCTCCATGCCGACGGCCATGGCGACGTAGCCCTTGAAATCGGTGATGAGCGGCCACACCGCGAACATCGCCGCCTGCCCGGTCGCGCTGACGGCCCACATCTTCTTCGGCCCGAAGCGGTCGACCAGCTTGCCCATCGGCAGTGCGGCCAGGAAGGCGGCGATGCCAGCGAACGTCAGGCCGAGACCGACCTGACCGGCGGACAGCCCGACGATCTTGGTGAAGAACACGGCCGATCCGGTCATGAAGGTGCCCTCACCGAGGGCGAAAAGGAGTGACTGGGCAGCGAGCTGGCCGGCGAGAGGCGACGGGGGGCGCGCTCGGCGGAGGACGGCGGCGATCATCAGCGAGGATTCTGCGGAACCTCACGACAATTGTCGTGCGATTTTCCGGCACGGCGGCGGTCGCGCTACCGTCCGCCCGGCTACGACCACCCACTCAGAAACAGGCCCGGCCGGATGTGAGCCTTCCGTCGACCACGCCGATCATGCCGGACGGCCAAGCCATCGATATGCCACACGTAGAGCGGAGCAACGTCGGCTGTTGGGCGACTGGCGCGACGTCGATGCCGCGCTGGCCGCGACCACGGGCCTCAGCCTGACGTCAGTAGGGCAGCTCACGCCCGAGGTGCCGGGCGTACGCGCGGTGTGCGGCGAGGATGGCCGCCAGCCACCGGGCCATCATCTCGTCGGCCCGCAGCAGCTCCGAGGTCTCCACCTCGAAGGACTCCCGGTCGTAGTGGAACGCGGACGCGACACCCGGCTGCTCGGCGAGTGCCTTCTCGATCAGGTCCTCACGGATGTGGCCCATGCTCGGCTGGACGAGGTGGCCCACCTCGTCGGCGAACCCGAGCCCCCAGTGCAGGCCGCTACCGGTCGACACGTAGACCTGCTCCGTCAGCGCGAGGCGGCTGATCGGATGCTCCTCCCGCGTCTCGTCCGGACCGGCCAGCGCGATCAGCTCGGCCGGGAACGCCTCGAGAACAGCGGCGACCGCGGGAAGGCCGGCCAGCTGGTCGCCGCGGTAACCGACATTGCCCTGGTTCGCGGAGCCGGTCCTCGGCTCGATGCCCGGCACTGCGAAAGGCGAAGAGGTCATTTCTGCGTCCTCACATACGGGGTCCGGGGGTGCGGGCCGGGCACGTGGCCCGGCCCGCACGCTGTGATCAGTCCGCCGGGAAATGGATAGTGTAGGTGATGTTGTTCCTCTTGAGGCAGTTGAACAGATCCTCGGACATGCCGAGGTCGTTCACGTTGGGCTGACCGCTGCCGCTCGCCACGAAGTGCCAGTGGACCTTCTTGACACCCTTGCCCTTCATCTTGTCCTTGTTGGCTTCCTTGATCGTGTCCTGGTTGGCGGGATTCTGGTACCAGGCGTCCTTCTCGCACTGGTCGACCTGCTCCTGGATCCGATCATCGGCGAACGCGAAGCCGGTCTTGACCTCGTGGAAGATCCAGCCCTCGTCGGTTTCTTCGGCGTAGTCGACGTCGCGGCCGCCCTTGAAGTCAGGGTGGTCCGGCTTCTTGACGCCGAAGTCCCGCAAGCCGGGGCGGCCGATGCCCTGCATCATGTCGGCGAAGTTGATCTCGCCGCTCTGCCAGCCGTACGCCCAGTCGACCTTCGGGCCGTTCTCGTGCAGCCCGTCGGGGTCGGTCATCATCTCGTGCAGCCGCTTGAGGTCGGTTCGCTTGCCGTTGAGCAACCGGTCGAAGTTCGCCTTGGAGACCCGGCTGCTGGACGCCGTCGCGACGAAGCCGGCCGGCTCCTCGACCTGCTCGACGATCAGGTAGTTCCAGACCTCGGGCATGATGAGCTCGTAGGTGAGCTCCTTGACCGAGTCCGGGATCTTGTCGTACTTGGCGACGTAACGCGCCGCGCCCATGAGCCGGTGCGCGTACTTGTTGACGAACTTGGCGACCTTGGCCGGGATGGAGACCGCGTCGCCGACGTACGGGATGACGCCGAGGATGCTCAGGCCGGCGCTGACCCATTCGGCGTGGATGAGCGCCGCGACGGTGTCGCGGATGTCAGCGAGACCACCGAGAATCCAGCCGACCACCGGGATGACGCTCAGTCCGCCGCCGCAGAGGTTGCCGGCGAGCCACGCCATCGAGTCCTTCTCAGCGAAGTCACCGGCGAACATCCCCAGCAGAAAGTCGGTGACGTACGTCCACTTGCTGATCTGCTCGTCGAACTGGCCCGGGTGCAGGCCCTGCGACTCGGCGTTGGCGACTTCGTAGTCGTCGCGCAGGCCGTCGTTGTCGGTGTCCTGGAACAGCGCGCTGATCAGGTAGTCGAGCTCGACGCTGTCGGAAAGGCCGTCGCCGTCGGTGTCGGGCTTTGTCGGGTCGGAGCCGTTGTTCTCCTCGGTGAAGTCCGGCACCCCGTCGCCGTCGGTGTCGATGTCGGTGGGCACGGGTTCGATCGGCGGGACGTCGCCCGGCGCCGGAGGGGCACGCGGCTGGTCGGCGACGAGCGGGTTGCTGCCCTGGGCCACCTCGGCGCCGTCAGTGGCTCCGTCGCCGTCGGTGTCCGGGTTGGTGGGTGAGGTGCCCAGGTCCTGCTCTTGCAGGTTGGTGAGGCCATCGCCGTCGACGTCCTCCGCACCGTCGGCGATCGAGTCCTGGTCGGTGTCGACCGCGTTGGGTCGGGTCCAACCCGTCAGTTCGGTGATCTCGAACTTGTCGGTCAGTCCGTCACCGTCGGAGTCGACCAGCAGCGGGCTGGAGCCGAACCGCAGCTCCACCACGTCGACCACGCCGTCGTTGTCGTGGTCGCCGCTGTAGGTGATGCCGAGCCGGGTGAGCACGTTGAAGCCGCTCGACCAGGCGTTCCCGGCCTGAATGGTCGCCGGCTCCGGGTTGGCCTTGGCGAGCATGTCGTCGGATTTGGCCAGGTTGACCTTGGCCGCATCCAGGTCCGCGAACGCCTCGGTCAGCCCCGCCGGGGCGGGCGCGGGCGGCGGACTGGCCCGGAACGGGCCGATCGTCGCCTCAGCGTCCTGGATCGCCGCGTCAGCCAACAGTCGGACCCCGGTGAGGGTCTCCACCAACGCCCTGACGTGCGCCTGCTCGGCCTCGCCGCTGGGCGGGCTCGCACCATTCATCCGGCCCTTGAGGAACGCCTCAAGGTGCTCCAGGTTGTCGAACGCGACCTCACCATCGGCGGCGCTCTTCAAGCGGGCGCCGTCGAAATACCGGCTGCCGACATCCGCCAGTACCGTGTCGATCCGGCTGTCGCCCAACCCGGCACCGACAAACGGGCGCAAGGCCTGCGTAGCCTCCGTGACGTAAACCTTCGCGTCACGCGTGTACTTGGCGGTGGGGATCTTCGCGACCTCCACCTCCCACAGGCGGCCCGACCCTGCCGACGCCGGGGCGGCAACGAGCGCCACCTGCGCGGCAACCAGGGCCGCAACCACCGCGGCAAGTCTGGACCGCCATCGTCTTTTGTGTCTCACTGACACCTCCGTCTATCCGTTAACCAATCAAGATCCTTAAGTATATTTACCAGGATGAGTGTCCGAAGTACCCACAGGAACTACTGGTCTAAAATGGACAGACCCGTGCGGGACTGACCGATTCACGCTGGCGCTTCGAAGATTTGTTCCAAACCGGCAAGGGCCAGCCGCGATCCGTCAGACGGTTCTGATCCCCGGTTGTCCTTTTCGGCCTGAGCGCTTCATCCCTCGTCGTCGACACGGGCGTCGGCTTGCTGCTCCTCGGCTACGCGATGATGGCGCTGTTCCGAATGAGGGTGTAGCCCCGCTGACCTGCTCGGTGCACGGCGCGAACCTGGCCAGCCCGGCCGCCCAGGGTGGCGTTGCGTCGCCCCAGTCGCTTACCAGCCGGCCTCGCCTGATGGGCACCCCCGAGCGGGGATCCGCCGCGAGAGCGGCGAACTCGGCCTCACCGGCCCGGCTCCACCGGGTGGCCGGGTCGTCCGGACCGGTGATCGTCGGTCCGCACATGGCGCCGGCCACCGCCGAGGTGGTCCACTCGACCGGATCGGCGGTCCGGACCAGCACCGCCAGGCCGGCCTCCGCCAGGCAGACGGCGGTGGTGAGGCCGATGACGCCGCCACCGACGACGACGGCGTCGGGGCGGGCCGTACGTTGCGTCAGATCTGCGCCCCTCCGACAGTGCAGCACAGCGGGAAACCGTGTGCAGCGCACGCGCCGATGAGGCGTACGGGACCCGCGGCGCAGGTGTCCACGGCCGCCGCGGGGGGCTGCCCGCTCACCTGCAACCAAATTTGTTAAGTAGCTTGCCTTACCAAAAGATGGCCGCTAACTTGACTGCTAGCGACGAAGGTCGATGCGCGGTCGGCGTCCGGCTTCCTGCGGCATCGCCCGGGTGCGGAGGCAGTCATGACCACCGGCGGCGTACGTCTGCTCACCACCACAGTCATCCTTGCGCTCACCGGCGGTTGGGGCGCGCCCACCGCTCCCGCCGCCGTCCAGGCGTCATCCGTCTCGTTCACGTCCGTCGTACCGGCGCCGGTCGTCACCGCGCCGGCAAGCGGCGTCACCCACCAGATCACCGCGACGACGACGATCTACACCGAGCCCGGTTCGCCCGCGGCGGCGCAGATCGCCGGGCAGCTCGCCGCCCTGCTCCGCCGCTCGACCGGCTATACCCTGCCGGTCGTCGACGCCCCCAGCACGACCCCGACGGACGGCATCGCCCTGCTGTTGTCCGGGGCGCCGCCGGCCGCCGGCAGCGAGGGCTACCAGCTGGACGTCAGCGCCCCGTCGATCGCGGTACGTGCCAACCAGCCGGCGGGTCTGTTCGCCGGCGTCCAGACGCTGCGTCAACTGCTGCCACCCGCCGCGGAGAGCGCGACAGCCCAGCCCGGGCCCTGGGAGATCGCGGCCGGCCACATCCTCGACTATCCGCGGTTCTCCCATCGGGGCGCCATGCTCGACGTTGCCCGGCACTTCCTGCCGGTCCCGGTGGTCGAGCGCTACATCGACGAGATCGCGCTCTACAAGGTCAACCGCCTGCATCTGCACCTCTCCGACGACCAGGGCTGGCGTATCGCCGTCAACAGCTGGCCCAACCTCGCCGTCTACGGCGGGAGCACGCAGGTCGGCGGCGGCACGGGCGGGTACTACACCCAGGACGAATACCGGCAGATCGTCGCCTACGCCGCCGCCCGTTACGTCATGATCATCCCGGAGATTGACATGCCGGGCCACACCAACGCCGCACTCGCCTCGTACGCGGACCTCAACTGCGACGGCGTGGCCCCGAAGCTCTACACCGGCACCCGGGTCGGGTTCAGCTCGCTCTGCGTCAGTAAGGAACTCACCTACACCTTCCTCGACCAGGTCCTGGGTGAGATCGCCGGGCTGACACCCGGCGCCTACCTGCACATCGGTGGCGACGAGGCGAGCTCCACCACCGCCACGGACTACAGCACCTTCATGAACCGGGCCCAGCAGATCGTCGCCGCCCACGGGAAAACCGTTGTGGGCTGGCACGACGTCGTCCACGCCCCGGCCCTGCCGTCGACCGTCGCCCAGTACTGGGGAACCACCACCGCCGACGCCGCGGTAGCCACCGCCGCCCAAAACGGCACCAAGATCATCATGTCCCCGGCCAACCGCGCCTACCTCGACATGAAGTACAACTCCCGCACCAAACTGGGCCAGCGCTGGGCCGGCTTCATCGACGTGCAGGACGCATACGGCTGGGACCCGGGCGCCTACCTCTCCGGCGTCGGCGAAACGTCGGTGCTCGGAGTCGAGGCGCCGCTGTGGACTGAGACCATCCAGTCGCTGGCCGACGTCGAGTACATGGCCTTCCCGCGCCTGCCGGCCATCGCCGAGCTCGGCTGGTCACCGGCGAGCACCCATGACTGGACGTCGTTCAACCAGCGGCTCGGTGCTCAGGGCCCACGCTGGCGCGTCATGGCGATCAACTACTACCACTCCACCCAGGTGTCCTGGCCCACCGGAGCTTGACCGCCGCGCCACTCGCGGCGCACCGCCTTGATCACATCGAGGAGGCCAACCATGCCATCGCGCCCCACCATCCCCCGAACACCGCCACCGCACCGGCTGACCCGTCGACTGATCACGATGCTCTTCGCGACCATCACGCTCGTGGCGAGCATCGGGCTCGTCCACGTGCCGCGCGCGAGCGCCGCCACCGTCGGCTCGACCGAGCTGACGAGTGGCTGGGCCCTGCGATCGGCCAACCAGGTGGCGGACCCGGGCCCGACCATCTCCCAGGTCGGCTACAACACCGCCGGCTGGAACCCGATCTCGCTCCCGTCGACCGTGCTGGCCGGCCTGGTCGCGAACAACGTCTACCAGAACATCTACGTCGGCACGAATCTGCAGTCCGTGCCTGACCTGACCAGCCAGAACTGGTGGTTCCGAGGCCAGTTCACCGCCTCGGCCACCACCGCCGACCAGGCGTACTGGCTGCGCTTCCAGGGCATCAGCTACCGCGCCCAGATCTGGCTCAACGGCACCCAGCTCGACGCCAACGCGGTCGGCACCATGGCGGCGCACGAATACAACGTGACGAACCTGATCCGGCCCGGTGCACTCAACGCCCTGGCGATCCTCGTCACCCCGCCCGCCCACGACTGCAAGGACCTCTCCTTCTGCACCGTGGACTGGAACCCGGAAGCCCCCGACATGAACGCCGGCCTCTGGGGCAAAACCCTCCTGGACACCACCGGGCCGATCGCCCTGCGCGACCCGTACGTGAAGACCGTGCTGCCGCTGCCGGCCACCAACGCCGCCGACCTCACCGTCTACGTCGACGCCGTCAACGCCACGAACGCCCCGGTCACCGCCACGGTCAACGCCACCATCACCAAGGCCGGCTATCCCTCCGTCTCCGTCAGCCAACCGGTCACCCTGGCCGCCAACGAGCGCCGCGAAGTCACCTTCGACCCGGCCGGCTACCCGCAACTGCACCTCACCAGCCCAGCCCTGTGGTGGCCCTACCAGTACGGCAGCCCGGAGCTCTACCAGCTCGCCACCTCGGCGACCCTGGCCGGCGCCACCTCGGACACCAAGTCGATCAACTTCGGTGTCCGCCAGTTCACCGACTACCGGACCACGGTCAACGGCACCTCGTTCGTCGGTTACCAGGTCAACGGGAAGAACATCTTCTTCCGCGGCGGCGGCTACATGTGGGACCTGCTCCAACGCTGGGACACCAAGACCAACGCCGCCCACGTCCAGTACGTCAAGGACATGGGCCTCAACACCATCCGCTTGGAAGGAACCCTGGGCAACGACGAGCTCTACGACCTGGCGGACAAGGCCGGTGTCATGATCATGCCCGGCTTCGTCTGCTGCAGCGCCTGGGAGAACGACAACACCTGGACGGCCGAACAGGAGCAGGTCGCCAACGCCTCGCTGGAGAGCCAGATGCGCGCACTGCGCGCCCACGCCAGCCCGTTCATGTGGGCCTACGGCAGTGACCAGCCGCCCACCGCCGCCCACCTGACGGCGTACAAGAACACCGCGACCCGGTTGCATTGGCAGAACCCGACCGTGGACAACGTGGCGACCTGGTCGAACGCCAACGCCGGTATGAAGATGGACGGCCCGTACAAGTGGGAACCGCCGCTGCTGTGGTGGGACAGCCCGGCCCAGTCCGGCAGCGCCTTCGGCACCACCGGCGAGGAGGGCACCGAAGCCCCGCCGCCGCTGGAGAGCCTGCAGAAGTTCATCCCCGCCGCGAACCTCTGGCCGATCGGCGCCACCTGGAACTACCACGCGGGCAAGCCGCGCAGCGTGTTCGACAACATCCAGGTCTACACCGACGGCGTGGACAAGCGCTACGGCACCACCACCAGCGCCGAGGACTACTCCCGCAAGTCGGAGTTGCAGAACTACGAGAACACGCGCTCGTTCTTCGAGGCCTGGAACTCCCACGAGTACACCCAGTCGTTCGGGGTCATCTTTTGGATGCTCAACAACGCCTGGCCGTCGGTGCACTGGAACCTGTACGACTACTACCTCAAGCCCGGCGGCGGCTACTTCGGCAGCAAGAAGGCCAACGAGCCGCTGCACATCGCCTACGACTACAAGACCCGAAACGTGTACACCGTCAACTCCACCCTGACCGCACGGAGCGGGCTGACCGCCACCGCGACCGTCTACAAGATCCCCGACCTGAGCCAGGCCTACACCACCAGCGTGCCGGTCACCGCGACGGCCAACGCCGCCACCCAGGTCCTCACCCTCCCGGCGCTGACCGGCCTGTCCGCGACCTACTTCATCCGGCTGCAGCTCAAGGACCCGGCCGGCGCGGTGCTCAGCAACAACCTCTACTGGTACTCCAGCCAACCCGATGCGCTGGGCAACAAAAAGAACTGGTACATGACGGCGGTCAAGACCTACGCCAACCTGACTGGCCTCAACAGCCTGCCGGCCAACCCCAACCTCGCGACCAGCGTGACCCGGAGCGTCGCCAGCGGGCAGGAAACCGCAACCATCAAGCTGACCAACAACAGCCCGACGAACATCGCCTTCTTCCTGCGCCCCGAGATCACCGCCGGCAACGGAGGCAACGAGGTGCTGCCGGTCAACTACACCGACAACTACGTCTCCCTGTGGCCGGGGGAGTCGACCACCATCACCGCCACCTACCAATCCAGCGACCTCGGCGGGCAGGCGCCATACCTGCGCACCCGCGGCTACAACATCCCCACCACATCGACCCCCGTGCCGTAGCACCGACGGCTGGCGGGGGCGGCGACCAGCCGCCCCCGCCAGCCGTCATGCGTACAGCCTCGTATCGGCCGGCATGTGGCGCAGCTCGATCGGCCGGCCGGCGTGCTGGGCCAGGGCGTACGCGGCCAACTGCACCGGGAGAATGTCGAGCACACAGCCGCCGAGCCCGCCGAGCCGCGCCAGCCGCAACCAGCAGCCCATCCGACGCCGGCACGTCGAACTCGGTCACCAGAACGACCCGCGCCCCGTGCCGGGCGAGGTCAAGAGCGAGCGGAACCTCGCGGGCCGCGCCGAACAACAGCACCGCCCGCCCGGGCCCGCCGTTTCCGCCCGGCCATGCAGATATTCGCGAGTGCTGAAGCACGCCGTCTGCAGATGCCCGGCCTCCCTCAGGAGCACCGCGGCGCCACCGGCCGTCGCCACCCTTGCCCCGGCTGCCACGACGTCCACGCAAGAGACGCCGGCGAGCGCGGCGCCAGCGGCTCGACATCCCGGTGGAGCACCTGCGACGCCAGGTCCGGCAGCAGTGCCCAGTCGGTACGGGATTGGCCGCCCATCCGCCCGGCGAGCAGGCCGAGTGCCCGCAGCCTCGCGGTGTAGCTGAGCGTGGTCACCACGGTGTCCTCGGCAGCCGAGGGCGATGACGGTGTCGGCTGCCGCGCCCAACGGACTGTTCGGGTCGCTCGTCAGGGCGAGCCTTGCGGCCGGCGCGGCGGCCAGCGCCTCGACCGTCTCCCGGCTGCGACCCGACTGGCTGATGCCCAGGAACCCGGCAGCCAGCCCGTCCGGGCACACCCTCGCGCAGCTCGGCGGCACTCACCGCCGTCGCGGGCAAGCCGTGCGCGCGGAGGGTGGCCGCGAAGCCGACCGCGGCGTGGGCGCTGGTACCCAGGCCCAAGACCACCAGGGCGCCACACCGGGCCACCGAGGCCGCCCGGGCACCCACCGGGGTAAGGCCTTGTCATCCCTTCACCGCCCCTGCGGCGAGACCGCTGACCAGATAGCGCTGGAACAGCACGGCCAGCACCACCGGCGGGAGCGCGGCCAGCACGCCGCCTGCGGCGATGAGCCCGAAGTCCACGGCGTTTCGACCGGTGAACTCCGCGATCGCCACGGGCACCGTCTTGGCCTGCGCGGTGGACGTGAAGATCAGCGCATAGAGGAACTCGTCCCAGCACAGCAGGAACGCGTACAGGCCGGTGGCCAGGATGCCCGGCTTCGACAAGGGCAGCATCACCCGCACCAGGGCGCCCAGACGGCCACACCCGTCGACCCGGGCCGCCTCCTCTAGTTCCACCGGAAGCGACGCGAAGAACGTGCTCATGTTCCACAGCGTGAACGGCGTGGCGAGCGAACAATAGACGACGATCAGCCCGCTGCGAGTGTCGAGCAACCCGAGGCGTGACATGAGCAGGTACAGCGGAATGATCAACGCGATCGGCGGCAGCATGTAGGTGACCAGGAACGACAACAGCGTCACCCGGCGCAGCGGAAATCTCAGCCGAGCCAGGGCGTAGCCGCCGAGCACCCCCACGACGAGCGAGATGACCACCGTTCCGGCCGCGACCAGGAAGCTGTTGACCATCGCGGCGCGGAACGCCGCGCCGGCGCTCGCACCGCCACCGGCAAAGATCTCGCGGTAACGGTCGAGCGTCACATGTTCGGGCCGCCACCGCATCGGCCGGGCGATCAGGTCCGTCTGGCCCACCAACGACGAGTAGAGCAGCCACCCGAACGGCGCGAGGATCACCACGCAGGTGGCTACCGCGGCCAAGTGGATGAAGACCCGGTAACGCAGACTGGATCTCATGGCGACCTCAGCTCGCTCTGCCGCAACAGCCGAAGATAGACCAGGGCCAGCAGGAGGACGGCCACGACGGTCAGGTAGGCCAGCGAAGCGCCCGTGCTGAACCGCTGGGCGGAGAACGCCTGCAGGTAGGTGAAGAAGGTGACCGTCTGCGTGCCGCTGGCGGGCCCGCCACCGGTCATCACATAGATGATGTCGAACACCTTGAACGCCTCGATGGTGCGCAAGACCAGCACCAGTGCGATGTTCGGCACCAGCAGGGGCAACGTGATCCGGAAGAACGAGCGCACCGGTCCCGCCCCGTCCACCCGCGCAGCCTCGAACAGCCCCGACGGGATCGTCTGCAGCCCGGCGAGCAGGAAGAACGCCACCAGCGAGGTGTTCTTCCAGACATCGGCCACGATCACCATGTTCAACGCCAGGAACGGGTCGTTGCCCAGCCAGGACCGGTAGCCGCCCTGCAGGTGCAGGTCGGTCAGCAGGGCGTTGGCTACTCCGTACTGAGCGTTGAGGACCCACCGCCACATCGCGCCGTTGACGATGGTCGGCAGCGCCCACGGCAGGATCACGATCGCCCGGAACAGCCAACGCAGACGCAGCGGGGCGGCGAGCAAGTGCGCGAGGCCCAACCCGAGGACCAGCTCGAGCATCGTCGAGACCAGCGTGAAGTAGGCGGTGTGTCCCACCGCCGCCCACAGGCGGGGGTCAGCGAGGACCTCCGTGTAGTTGTGCAGGCCGACGAACGGATACCGGCCGGGGAACGGGCTGTCGACGTCGTAGAACGAGATGACCAGCGCACGCCCCGCCGGGTACAGCACCACGCCGAAGACGACGAGCGCCGCGGGCAACAGCAGGACCAACGCCAGCCGCAGCTGCCCGCCGCCCGCGCGGCGCGCGAGCGGCCACCGGCGCGACCGTCGGGCACCCCCGCCGGT
This sequence comes from Micromonospora terminaliae, assembly GCF_009671205.1. Taxonomy (NCBI): domain Bacteria; kingdom Bacillati; phylum Actinomycetota; class Actinomycetes; order Micromonosporales; family Micromonosporaceae; genus Micromonospora; species Micromonospora terminaliae. The sequence continues at coordinate 2,166,686 of NZ_CP045309.1, forward strand.
CGATGGCTCCGGCCTCGCGCGCGCCGGGGGCGCCGCCGTCATGACAGCAAGGTACGCGCCTGCTCGGCGGCGTCGTCAAGGGCCTTCTTCGGCGGCTTCCGGTTCAGCAAGGCGTTCTGCAGCTCGGCCTGCAGGAGCTGGCTGATCTCGTTGTAGCGAGGCACCTGCGGGCGGGCGATGAGGTCGGCGAGTTGCTTCTTGGCCACCGGCACCACCTGCGGCAGGGTGGACGCCACCGCCGGATCGTCGTACGACTTCGTCCAGCACGGCAGCGAGCTCTTGGCGTACTTGTTCTGCACCTCGGCACTGGTGATGTAGCTGATGTAGGTCCACGCGGCCTTCTGGTTCTTACTGCCCGCGCTGACCGACAGGGCCATCGAGCCATTGACCCCGGGGGCGCTGGCGGACCCGGACGGCGTCGCCGCGACGCCGACCTTGCCCGCGACCTTCGACTGCTGAGGGTCGTTCGCGGCGTTGAACATGTAGGTCCAGTTGAGGGCCATGGCCGCCTGGCCGTCGGAGAAGATCTTCCGGACGTCCTCCTCCAGCGACTCCACCGAGTTCGGGTTGGTGATCTTGCGGTCCAGCGTCCGCTTCATGAACTCCAGCGCCTGCAGGCCGCCACCGGTGTTGAAGGCGATCGACTTTCCATCATCGGACAGGAACTTGCCGCCGAAGGCGCCGACCAGCTGGGTGTAGTCGCAAACCAGCGCCTCGGCCTGCTTCCAGCTCCAGATCAGCGGATGCTCGACCACCTTCTTGGCCCGGAGCGTCTCCGCGGCGGTGAGCACGCCGTCCCAGGTGGACAAACTGGCCGGCTCAACGCCCGCTCTGGTCAGCATGTCGGTGTTGTAGAAGAGATACTTTGTGTCGAGGATCCAGGGCACCCCGAAGTAGCGGTTCTGATAGGCGGCCGTGGCGAGCGCCCCGCCAAGCATGTCGCTCTTCCAGCTGGCCGGGAACTGGTCGGTCACATCGGTCACGATGCGCTTGCTTCCGAACTCCGCCGGCCAGATCACGTCGATGAGCACCACGTCGAAGGTGCCGGCCGGGGCGGCAGCCACGATCTTGTCGTGCAACGCCTCGTAGGCGACAAAGGAAGGCTCGACGGTGATCTTCGGATACTTCCGCTGGAACTCCGCGGTCATCGCGCGGATGTCGTCTTCGGAATAGCCGGCCTGCTTCATGAACAGGGCCGTGATGTGGCCTTCCCCGGTGCCAGCCGCGCCGCTGCCCGCGCCGGTGTCGCTGCCACCGCCGACGTCGCAGGCCGCGAGGAGAAGGCCCGCGCCGGCGGCGGCTGACACTTGGAGAAGTCTTCGCCTCGACAGCTCGCTCATGTGCTCGGACATGATCGCCCCCCTGGGGTTTAGGTAGGCTGCTTAACAAAAACTTGTACTCGGTTCGCGATCACCGGTCAAGACCGGCGTCGCAGCCTCCCTGACCCGTAGGCGAAGGAGTGAATCCGCCTTGGTCTCCGTCGATCCCTCCGGTCGGGCGGTGCTGGCCGCACTGCTGGACAGCGTGCCCATGACCCGACCGGAACTCGCCCGCCGCACCAGCCTGTCGCGGCCGACCATCTCCGAGGTCGTACGCCGGCTCATCGACAGCGGTCTGATCGTCGACGCCGGCGTACGCCGTGGCAGACCGGGCCGCATCCCCACCTACTACCGACTATCCCCGACAGCCGGCTACGTGGTGGCGGTCGACGTGGGGGGCGACAACCTGCGAGTCGCAGCGGCCGACGTGGGCGGAACCGTCTGCTACGAGCAGCGACAAGCCACGAAGGCCACCGGCGCTAGCCGGGTCGCCGCGCAGGCCAGCCGGATGATCATCGCGGCCTCCAAGGCCGTGGGGGAGCGCCTCGGTCCGCTTCGTCGGGTCGGCGTGTCGGCTCCGGGCGTCGTGCACGCCGACGGCCGCACCATGTCCGTTGCCCGCAACCTCGGCGAGGAAGGGCTGTTTGACCTGCTCACACCACTCGAGGAGCGGATCGACGCGCCCATCGTGCTGGAGAACAACGTCAACCTCGCAGCGCTCGGCGAGCGCTGGCGAGGACATGCCCGCGACGTCGCGACCTTCGGCTTTCTCGCCGTCGGCGCCGGCATCGGAATGGGGTTGGTGCACAACGGCCAACTCGTCCGCGGGGCGCACGGTGCGGCCGGCGAGGTCGCCTACCTGCCGCTGCCCGGATCCGTGCCGTCCGACCAACGGCGCGGGCGGGGCAGGGAGCAGTTAGCCGACGAGGCCGGAGCGTACGGCGTGCTCGCGGCGCTCGACGCCCACCCGATCTGGCCGGGCCGTCGACCGATGTCAGTGGAGGAACTGTTCGCGCAGGCCGCCACCGGGGTACCGGCGGCACGGGACCTGGTGGAGGCCGAGGCGCGGCAACTCGGCCTCACCATCGCCAGCGCGTGTGCCGTCTTCGACCCGGAACTCGTCGTCCTCGGCGGGGGAGTCGGCCACAATCCCCTGTTGCTGCCCACCGTCCGGGAGACGGTCAACACGTACGTGCCGTTTCCGCCGCGGATCGAAACCAGCGCCCTCGGTGAGGCGGCCTCGCTCACCGGAGCACTGTTCGTCGCCCTGGAGGCCGCCCGCGCCGAACTCCTCGGAACGATCGGCGGCCCCGACGGCGGCTGATTTGGGTAGACGCCGGTGGTAGGCCCAAGGGCGGGAGCACTGCCGCCCAGACCCGACGTGACCAGCCTGGACAGGCCCGTCCCGTGTTCTGATTTGCAGCCGCCGCACCGCGGCCGCGACATTGTTCGGGTCCGCAAGCGACCTCGCCAGCGCGCTCCGGAGCGCGGCGGCCGCCCAAGCGGCGGGCCGGCGCCCCAGGCATCCAAACCCGGCGAGGACGTGCCCGAACCCAACGTCGACCGCCGCTGGCTCGGGCTGTGCCTGCTCGCCGCGCTGACCGGGGGCCGTGGCTCGCAGCAGCAGTTCGGCGTCGGCGTCCGGAGAAGGCCACCCGATGGTTCGTGACGACGGCCATACCGGCGTCGACGATCCGCAGGGCGCCCGGCAGTGGACGGCCGGGTGCGCCGACGGTTGCCGCCGCGCCGGCAAGCCCGGGCGGGGGTAGTCCGGGGACGTGGCGTGCCTGCGCCTCGACCAGCTCAACGGCGGGCAGCACCCGGTAGACAACCTCGTCGTCGTCAAGGTCGACCGGCGGGCCGGTACGTGGCTGCATACATCCGAGGAACCCGGCGGCCTCGATCCGCAGTCGGATCAGCTCGTCGTGGCGTCGGTGCCAGGCCCGGGCCCGTATGGCGTATTCGTGTCGCCGCCGGTCGTTCTCGCGCTCGGCCCACCTGCTCGGCCATTCGGGGCGCTCGCCGTTGGGATCATGATGATCGCCGTAATGTCGCCGTCGCGGCGCAGCGTCGACACCGGCGACGCTGTCGCGCCGCGTTAAGTGGGGGACACAGTGGCGGTGGCAACCGTGCGCCCGGTGCCGTCGTGTGCGGTAACCGTCGGCGGCCGGCGAGAGCTCCAAACCACGATCAGGTGACCGTGGTACGGGACGGGTAGGTGGCGGCCGTTGACATGCAGTTCTGCGACCCCATGGCCGACGAGCACCGCCGATCCGCGCACCCATTGCCTGCCCCACGGCAGCGGGGGGTTGCCGTCGCGCACGACGCCAGCGCTCCCACTCATCGCCACCTGGTAAGGCGGGAGGTCGTCGCGGGCCCGCTCGAACTCTTCCGCGGTGGGGTCTTCGTCGTACGACGCTCCGCCGCCGCCGAGCGTTCGCCAGGCTCCGTGGTTGTCGACGGCCAGCAGGTGCGTCTCGTCCCAGTAACAGCCAACGCCTCGGCGTAGGAACCGTGTGGCGGCGACGTTGCCGTCCACGTCGACCGCGACCGGCGCGAAACGACGGCGCCGACTCAACCGCACGGGGCCGTCCGGCAACCCTGAAATGATCAGGCGCAGGCTCTCGGCCAAGGCGTCGTACGCCACCCGCTGACCGTACCTGAGCCGGGTCCCGGTCGCGGTCGATCACCTACGGCCGGATCCGTCCCGGTTTCCGGGCGTGGTCGATCCGGGCCGGACCGTGTCATGCTGCACGGACCGACGGGAGGACGACGATGGCTGCTGGCGATGCCGTTCAGGTGCGGCCGGCGCGAGGGGCGCTGCGGCCGTTGGTGTCCGGGGCGACGCTTGTCGCGGTCCTGGCGTTGCTGTTCGGGCTGCCGTGGTGGACGTTGACGGTGGCGGCGCGGTGGCCGGCGCCGGTGGTGGCCGCCGGCACGAGCGTGTTCGTCGTCGCGCTGGTCGCGTTTCCCGCCCTGATGTATCTCGGGCACGGCCGCCGGCGGCTGGACGCGGCGGCCCGCGCCGGGGACACACTGCTCGGCCTGGTCTGGATCCTGTTCGTCTGGGCGCTTATCGGAAACGTGGCCCGGCTCCCGCTGGCCGCGGCGGGGGTCGCCGATCCGGTGCGGTCCCGGGCGGTGGCAGTCGGTGCGGCGGTCGTCTCGGTCGTCCTGGCCGTGTGGGGGTACGCCGAGGCGATGCGGGTGCCCCGGGTGCGGCGGGTGGACGTCACCGTCGACCGGCTGGGCGCCGGTCTCGACGGGCTCCGCGTGGTGCTGCTGACCGACACCCACTACGGCCCGATCGACCGGGCCCGCTGGTCCGCCCGCACCATTGAGGTGGTCAACGGGCTGGCCGCCGACATCGTCTGCCACACCGGTGACATCGCCGACGGCACGGTCGATCAGCGCCGAGCCCAGGCGGCCCCGCTGGGTGCCGTCCAGGCCCGGCTGGCCCGGGTTTATGTGACGGGCAACCACGAGTACTACGGCGAGGCGCAGGGCTGGGTCGAGCACATGCGGGCCCTTGGCTGGGAGCCGCTGCACAACCGGCACCTGGTGGTGGAGCGGGGCGGTGCCCGGCTCGTAGTCGCCGGGGTGGACGACGTGACCGCGGCCTCGTCCGGCGTCGCCGGTCACCGGGCCGACCACGGCGCGGCGCTGGCCGGCACCGATCCGGGGCTGCCCGTGCTGTTGCTGGCGCACCAGCCGAAGCAGATCGGCGACGCGGTGGCGGCCGGCGTGGATCTGCAGCTGTCCGGGCACACCCACGGCGGTCAGATGTGGCCGTTCCATTACCTGGTCCGGCTCGACCAGCCGGTCGTGCAGGGCCTGAGCCGGCACGGCCGGACCCAGCTCTACACGAGCCGGGGGACCGGTTTCTGGGGTCCGCCGTTCCGGATCTTCGCGCCGAGCGAGATCACCCTGCTCACCCTCCGGGCGGGGTAGCCCCGACCGGGCCCATACTTACCGGCCCCGCCTGAACGTGACGGGGTACGGCGGCATAGCGCTCTCGCAGTTGGGGTAGGGCTGAAGCCTGCTCCCCGTATGGGCAAGCAGCTCCACCCGGGTCAATCGCGGCGCGGCTCAGCGGTGACGAAACGCAGCTGCGGGTGGTTACTGCGGAGCTGGTCTTCCTTTCCTTGCCGGAGGGCGGTGCGGGCGGCGGGGCAGCCGTGGCAGGTGCCGGCGAGCTTGACGGTAACGGTGCCGTCGCGGACGTCGACGAGTTCGATGTGACCGCCGTGGGAGCGAGCGAGGTCGCCGACGGGCCCGTCGAGCAGCTCGCGGGCGGCGTCACGCGGTGGCCCGTCGTCCGGCTCGCCGCAGTTGTCGGCCGGGGTCCAGTGGGTCGGGTCGGCGAGAGCGGCGTGCAGAGCCGTGCGGACCCGGGCGCCGTCGCGGGACCACTGCCGGCCGGGATGAAGGGTGGTGACGATCGCTGCGGGTTCGACGCGGACCTGGGCGAGGGTGCCGTCGTCGCGTAGGGCAGCGAGCGGGGCTGGCAGGGTGGCGGCGACGCCGGTGAAGGTCAGCACTCCGGCCGGGGTGATCCAGCGCAGTTGCTCGGGGTGGCCCGCGACGGGCTGGGGTGAATGGGGATCATGACCTCAGCCCGCCAGGAGCGCGGTGATGGTCCTGGTGGCGTAGGCCATGATCCAGGCCAGCGCGGTCAGGTAGCCGAACGCGATCAGGGGCCACTTCCAGCCGCCGGTCTCGCGGCGGATGATGCCGACGGTGGCCATGCACTGCAACGCGAAGGCGAAGTAGACCAGCAGCGCTGCGATGGTCGGGGCGGTGAGCAGCGGCTGCCGGTTGAATGGCCCCGTGCCAAGCATGAGTCGGTCCCGGTACGCCGGCGTTCTCGCACATCACGACGACAATGTCGTTCTCGTGTACGAGGCGTACCCACGGTGGGGCGGCCCCTACTGGAACATCCCGAGCGGGCGGATCGAGGACCACGAGACGCCGTTTGAGGGCGCCTGCCGAGAGTTGGCCGAGGAGACAGGTCTGGTCGTCGCAACCGCGGACCTCGTTCTTCATGGCACGGCGGCGGTGACCGGAGCAGTCACCGTCAGCCGGGTGTGGAACTTCACCGTCGACGTGGTGGATCCGACCCTGCACGTCCGCGACCCAGATGGTCTGATTCAGGAGGCCCGCTGGTTCCCCGTCGAAGAAGCAAGCCGCTTGCTTCATGAGTTGCCCTACCGGCCGCTGTCGGAGCCGTCAGTTGCGGTCCTCACCGGTCAGGCTCAGCCGGGCGCCCATTGGGCGTATTCCGATCCGGAAGCGGAGCCGGTTGTCACCTACCCCAACGGGTGAAGGACGTGTGCCACGTCCCTGTCCTGCTGATCACCAAGATGCCCCGAGACCTTGGCTGGACCGCGGCGACGAGCCCCGCGGACGGACTACAGCGTGTTCGCCTCCCGAACCGTTCTCGATCTCTGTCGTTTACCGGATCTGCCGCGGACAAGGCGCGGCGTCCGTAAGAGCGCCCGATGGACAGCGGGGCCGTGGGAGCAGGTCGGGAGCGACAGAGCCTAACTGCCGCTGGCCGGGCGTCAACGTCAACCGAGGCCGCTCGGGCCGGTCGGCACGAATCGTCAACGAACGGCCTGCAGGACAGTCCTTCTCAGCCTGGCCTCAGCAGCCCGGTCGCAAGCTCGGGGTCGGGGGAGCAGATTGGGAGCAACAGGGTGCATCGAACGGTCTTCAACTGCCTCGAACGGCACCCGACGGTGTGCACCTGCACCCGCCCCTGGCTGCTGCTTCTCGTTTCCGCAGGTCAGAGTGGGTGCGCGTCCTGCTTCACACCGAAGAGGTCACTGGTTCGATCCCAGTATCGCCCACGCAGGTCAAAGGCCACTTCCCGGCTTTCAGAGGCGAGGTTTCTGCTTGGGATTCGCTCCAGACTGGTGACGCAGCGCGTCGGCGTAACCACGAACCGTTCTTTCTATCAACCTTCTTTCATGTGGGGCAGCCCCGCCGGCGTGGCGAAACGCTGTGATCCAGATCACATGTTTTCTATTGCTCTCCCGTGTTGCCGGTCACTGTGGACAGCTTGAGACTTCGATAAGCGTCCCTGTCTTGGGGGCGTCGTCACCTCCTCGAGGCTTCGTCGCCGGGCTCTGTGCCGCCCTTCGGAGGCGTCAGCGGTCGTGACCTTCAGCGCCTACGGGGGAGGCAGCATGTTCCGTCCACCGCGCCATCGCTCGACAGCGACCCGCCACGGCTGGTTGCGACGCCCGCGACCCGCGCTGGCCGCGGCCGTCGCCCTCACCGTGCTGCTCCCGCTCCAGGCCGGAATGTCCCGGCCAGCGGCTGCGGCCGCACCCCCGGTCACCGCGCTCACGGCGGCCGCCGGCGCCGACGGCGGCGACTTGCTGCCACCGTCCACCCTGCACGCCGACGGCGCTGACCTGGCCTGGACCCGTTACACGGGGCAGTCGAGCGGCGCGCCGTTCGGCTCGTACGAGGTGCACCGCGCCCCCGGCGGCGCCGACTTCACGCCGAGCGCCGCGACGCTGCTGACGACGATCCGGGACGCGTCGACGACGCGTTACTCGGACACCACGGCGGCGGCCCAGGCGACCTTCACCTACAAGCTCGTGACGAACGGGGCGGCGTCCGCCCCGCAAACGGTCACCCTGCCCGCATCCGGCCAGGCCACGCGAACCCTGCGGCCGGACGGCGCCACCGGCAGCGTCACCCACCTGTACACCGTGCCCGGGGCGACCCTGGGCTGCTTCGGCTACGGCGCGCAGGCGTCCTTCGCCTCCGGGGGAGGCCCGGGGAGCGTGACTCGCGGGCTGGTGCGCTTCGACCTCGGTGACATCCCGCAGAACGCCGAGGTGTCCGCGGCGACGCTGTCGCTGTGGGAGACGAACGCACCGCTGTCGCCCATCACCACCCAGGTGCACCGGGTCACCCGGCCCTGGACGGAGGGCGACGACAAGTGTGGCAGCGCCAACTGGACGGAGGCGGCTGCCGGGCAGTCGTGGACGACGCCGGGTGGCGACTACGACAGCACTGTCATCGCGAAACTCGATATCCCGCGGAACACGGCGAACCTGTTCCGGGAGTTCCCCGTCACCGGCGTGGTGCAGTCCTGGGTCAACGGCACCGCCCCGAACAACGGCTTGCTGCTGCGCAGTACCGACGAGACCCCGACCTACGGCAACACGGTCTGGTTCGCCAGCGACGACGCGCCCGATGCCAGCCAGCGGCCCGCCCTGACCATCACGTACGCCGACGGCCGGAAGGCCCAGGGGCCGCGGGTTTCCCTCGCCGCGCCGAGCGCCGGCGCGGCGGTGGCCGGCGAAGCCACGCTGACCGCCGCGGCCGAGGACGACCGGCGGGTGGAGAAAGTGGAGTTCCTGGTCGACGGCACGGTCGTCGGCAGCGACACCGCGGCGCCGTTCGTGATCGCCTGGAACTCGACGGCGGCGTCGAACGGCGCCCACGCGCTGACCGTGCGGGCGACCGACGACGCGGGGAACACGTCGACCTCGGCGGCGGCGTCGGTGACGGTGGACAACTCGGCGATGCCGGCCGGCGCGCTGACCGCTCCGGCGGCCGGCGCGACGGTGAGCGGCAGCGCGGTGACGGTGTCCGCGGACGCGTCCGACGACCGGGGGGTGGCCAGCGTCGCCTTCCTGGTGGACGGGGTGCGGGTGGGGCAACCGGACACCACCGAGCCGTACTCGATCACGTGGAACACCCTGGACCCGTTGGCGCCCGGATACAACGGCGCCCACCAGGTCGCGGCGGCGGTGACCGACACGTCGGGCCAGACGACGGTGAGCGCGGCGCGGTCGGTGACGGTGGCGAACACCGGTACGACAGCGTTCAAGGCCGGGTTCACGCTGAACAGCCCCACGGATGCCACCGACGACGTGTTCCCGCAGGCGATGACGGAGAACACCGCGACCGGGGTGCCGGTGCAGGACCCGTACGCCGGCAGCGTCAACGCCGACGGCACCAGTGGCGGCAGCCTGGGCCGGTCGTTGTCCAGCGCGCCGCAGGACGACGCGGGCACCGCGCCCACGACGTGCCCGGCGACCGCCTACTGCGTCAAGGTGAATGTCACCAACACCTCCGGGGTGACCTGGACGGGCAGCACGGCGCAGGTGTGGTACCGCTGGTTCGCGGCCAACGGCGCCGTCATGTTCGAGGGCAGGTCGGCCACGGCGTTCCCGGCGACCTTCGCGGCGAACGCGGTACAGACGTTCCCGCTGACGATCTATCCGCCGGCGTTGCCGCCCGGCCTGCAGCAGGGCAGCTACCGGCTGCGCATTGACGTGTACGACCCGGCCACCGGGACGTGGTTCGCGGCCAAGGGCAACCCTCCGGTGGAGAACCCGGTGCTGGTGGCGAAGGCGCTGGCCACGAAGCTCGGGTTGGAGCGCTACTACCAGTACGACGGCACCGCCGTGGGTGCCGGCATGAGCTCCCTGACCAACATCGCCAACGGCAACATGTTGGTGCGCTGGTCACCGTTCTTCGCCCCGGGGCGGGGGCTGGCCACCATGGTGGATCTGACCTACAACTCGCTCGAGGACCACTCGCGCAGCCCGGCGGGGACGAACTTCTCCCTGTCGATCTCCGGACTGACCCGGCTCGGTGAGCCCTTGGACATCCACCCGAACAAGGCCGACCAGATCTCCGGCAAGTCGAACAAGTGGGTCGAGCTCACCGACGGCGACGGGTCCACGCACCACTTCGACGGGGTGACCGGCACCGACGGCGTGACCCGGTGGACCGAGCCGCCCGGGGTGAACCTCTACCTGCGGTCGCTGGGCGGCACCGACCCGGCGCGGCAGTGGGCGTTGACCCGGCCCGACAAGGTGACCTTCTACTTCGACGCCGACGGCTTCCCGACAAGCGTGGAGGACCGCAACGGCAACAAGCTGACCTTCACCGTGGAGGACACCCCGCCGGGTGAGGATCCCGGTGGGCCGAAGAAGCGGGTCACCCGGGTGACCGACGCCGGCGGTCGGTCCTTCGCCATCGACTACTGGACGAAGGACGAGATCAAGAAGGCCCACGTGCGCGGGCAGATCCAGACGATCACGGACCACTCCGGTTCGGCGCTGGAATTCGACTACTACGACGACGGGAACCTGCTGCGACTGACCCAGCGGGGCGGCACCAAGGCCGACGGGTCGTTCCTGGCCGACCGGTCGTTCGTGTTCACCTACACCACCTCCAACGGTGCCGGTCCGGCGATACCGGACGCCGCCGACCGGGTCAACCCGGCCGCGAAGACGCCCAACCAGTCGTCGCGGTTGTTCAGCGTGCGTGACCCCCGGGGCAAGGAGACGACGTACGCCTACTATCTGGCGCCGGACGGGGCGCAGCTGAAGTGGAAGCTCAAGTCCCGCACCGACCGCGAGGGGCAGGTCACCGGCTACGCATACGACCTGACGAACCGGGTGAGCACAGTGACCGCGCCGCTGTCGCGGGTGACCAGGTACTCGTACGACACCAGCGGCAAGGTCATCTCGATCGTCGATCCGGCGAACCGGACCACCGGCGTGCAGTGGTCGGCCGACTTCAAGGTCACGAAGGTGACCGAGCCGACCGGCAAGTTCCGGTCGTGGACGTACAACGCCAACGGCTACCCGCTCACGTCGACCAACCAGCTCAACGAGACCACGCAGCTCACCTACGCCGACTCGGCGGTGGACGTCAACGACAGCGGCAAGCACCTGAGCCTGCTCGCCACGGTGACCAACCCGAAGGGCATGGCCACCACGACGGTTGCCGGCGACTACACCACCAGCTACAGCTACGACGCGGCCGGCAACGTAGACAAGGTCACCGACCCGACCGGGGCGGTCACCGACTACGACTACAACCTCGCCGGCTCGGCCAACCCGGGAACAGTGTCGGCGGTCCGGGACGCCGTCGGCAATCCGGCCACGACGTTCCCCGCCTATGACGCGTCGGGACAGCCGACGCAGCTGCGCGATCCGCTGGGCAACGTGACTCAGTTCGGCTACGACGTGGACGGTCTGGTCCGCTGGATCCAGGATCCCATGCACTCCGGGGACACGGGCGCCGACGTGCGGTCCTACCGCACGTACCTCGACTACGACGCGTTCCACCGGCTCGGCCGGCAGTCGTCGCCGAAGTCGACCCGGCACGAGCGGGGCACCCTACTCTGGTCGGGCACCGATTTCGACGCCAACGACAACGTGACCCGGTCCATGGACCCGCACTACGGCTACGGCTCGGGGGACCCGGCCGACGGGGCGGTCACCAGGATCGATTACGACAACATGGACCGGGCGACCCTGATCACCGGTCCGGACACCAGCACCGACTCGGCCGGCGAGCGCACCCGGATCGACTACGACGCGGCGGGCCGCACCAGCAAGGTCACCATGCCGAAGGGGGTGGCCAGCGCCACGACCGACGACTACGCGGTGTCCTACGGCTACGACCCGCTGGACCGGATCGTGCGGCAGACGCAGTACGGCACGTCGACCAGCCAGGCCCGGGTCACGCAGATGTGTTACGACCTGGCCGGTGACCTGCGGTCGGTGACCTCGCCACGGCAGGGGTCGGCGGCCATCACCTGCCCGGGCAACGGCCCGGCGGTCGCGGACTACACCACCGAGACCGACTACGACGCGGCGCACCGGGTCAAGGCGCAGCGCGACGAACTCGGCCACGCCCAGCGGGTGGACTATGACGCGAACGGCAACGTCATCGCGACCGAGCAGGACATCGCCAGCGGCCGCGCGCAACGCACCGAGACCGACTACGACCAGCGGGACCTGCCGGTCACCGTGCGCGAGCGGTTCGACGGCGCCACCGCCCGCAACGTCGTGGCGCAGTTGGAGTACGACAAGAACGGCAACCGCACCAAGCTGACCTCGCCGCGCGCGTACGACGTGGCCAACGGCGCCACGCCGTCGTTCTACGTGACGGTGCAGCACTACGACGCCTTGAACCGGCCGGTGCGTACCGACCTGCCGTTCGACTCGCGTGACGGCACCGAGCGGCAGTACACGCACAACGCGTACGACCCGAACGGCCGGCTGGCCTGGACGAGCCTGCCCACCACCGTCGCGGATGCGGCGGGAGTGGGCGCCGGGGCGAAGACCGTGCTGGACTACTTCGACCCGGGCTGGATCCGCACCTCGGACGACCCGGCCAACCCGAAGGTGCACTTCGACTACACGGCGCAGGGCTGGCAGGCCCAGCGGCAGCCGGAGAAGAAGAGCAGCCCGGGCGCCCTAGACGAGAACGACCGGATGTTCTGGACGTACTACGTCGACGGGATGCTCAAGACCCGCACCGACAAGGGCGGGCAGATCAACCGCTACACCTACGACGCGCACAACAACCTGCTCACCGGCTTCGAGACCGGAGTGACCGACTCGGAGGAAAAGGAGGTCGAGACCCAGGCGAGTTACACCGGGTTCGACGAGCCGGCCAAGGTGCGTCACCGCAAGCAGAGCGCCACCGCCTGGACGTTCACCGACTACGGCTACGACCTCAACGGCAACATCACTCTGCGCCGGGAGAACGGCGAGGAGTCCGACACCGGTACGCAGTCCAAGGCGCCCCGCCGGTTCGAGCTGTCCTACGACGGCGCGGACTGGCTCACCGAGCAGCTCGACCTGGGCACCGACAGCGCCTGTAAGGGCGACAGCCGCACGGTGAACGCGTTCTGGTCGACAGGGTGGGAGAAGCAGCGCGACATCTACCGCGCCGGCGCCTCCTGCACGGCGGACCCCACCGCGTGGCCGAAGAAGCAGACCACCACGTGGACGCACTTCGACAACGGCAAGCTGCGCACCCTGCTGACCCGGAACGGCTCGGGCACCACCACCGAGTCGCACGACGTCGGCTACTTCGACCCCAACGGCGACTACGTCAACGGCAACCGCACCACCGACCGGTACGTGCTCACCCGGGCCGAGGGCAACACCGACGCCACCTGCCTGGCCGCCGCACCGTGCGACGCCAAGTACACCTACGACGCCCGGGACCGGCTCATCAGCCACCAGCTGCGCGCCGGTAAGACCGACAGCTACACCCTCGACGAGCCGGGCAAGCTGATCGGCGACACCACGGTGCGCGCTGGCAACATCACCACCGAGGTAAAGAACGGCACCACCACCAGCAAGCGGTACACCGGCAACCAGCTCACGGACATCACCGTCGGCGGGGCCATCGGCAAGTACTGGTACGACGACTGGGGCAACCTCGACTGCCTGACCCTGGCCGCGGGCAGCCAGGCCGACTGCTCCCCGTCGGAGCTCGCCACCCCGTCGAGCAACCTGATCACGGACTACGGCTACGACTACCTCAACCGGCTCACCGGTCTGCGGCAGTACAGCGGCGGCACCCGTACCGACAAGACGAAGTACGTCTACGACGCGCTGGACCGCACCACCCTCGAAGACGAGGACCACAGCGGCACCGGCAACGACCGCAAGACCACCTTCGCCTACCAGGGACTGACCTCGCTCGCCACGGAGGAGCGGCAGAGCGGCGGCACCAACCCGCGGACCAGGACGTTCTCCTACGACTCCTACGGACACCGCACCGCGATGACTGACCAGGCCACCGGGTCGACCGCGGAGCCAAACCAGTACACCTATGGCACCGACGTGCACTCCTCGGTCTCGCAGCTCATCGACGACGCAGGCAAGGTCAAGGCCTCCTACGGCTACGACGCCTACGGCGGCGCCGACCCGCAGCTGACCACCGGTGACACCGACAACCTGAACCCGATCAATCCCTACCGGTTCAGCAACAAGCGCATCGACACGGGTACGGCCGGCACCGGCACCACGCCGAGCGCGGTGCCCAACGGCTCCGGCGGCTACGACATGGGCGCCCGCCGCTACGGACCCGACACCAGCCGGTTCCTGCAACAGGACATGTTCGCCGGCTCCCTGGGTGATCTGGGTCTCGGCCTGGATCCGCTCACCCAGAACCGGTACGCGCTCGCCGGCGGCAACCCGATCAGCTACATCGAGACCGACGGCCACATGGTCGCCGCCGACGGTGGCGGTGGCGGTTCCACCAGCCCCAACCCGACCACCACCAGCACGAGTTCGGGCGGGTCGAACGACAGCGCCGGTGACCAGATCAAGCGGACCGCCAAGACCGCCTGGAACGACATCTGGGGTGGCCTGAAGGGCACTGGAAACCTGGTCAAGGAGTCGTTCCGGTGCGAGTACACCGACAACCAGACCGGTTGCAAGGAACTCAACGACCAGCTCAAGCACCAGTACACCACCGCCGAGGGCTGGAAGCAGACCTGGAACGACACCATCGAGCCGATCAAGAAGGACTGCACCTCCACCGAGCGGGCACCGGAGTGCGGAGGCCACGTCCTGGCCGCCGTCGGCGAGGCACTGCTCGGCAAGGGCCTCGGCAAGGCGGTCTCGGCGGGCAAGCACGCCCCCGGCGGAGCGACACGGAGCAGTCCGACCTCCGGTGGCGGCCCCGGCTCTTCCGGTCCGCCTGCCGGCCGTCCGGACGGGGAAGAGGTCTTGAGCGGACACGGCGGACAGGAAGCGGGTGCCGGCAAGACACGAGTTCCTAAGGGAACCTGTGTTGCCATGTACTGTGATCATGGCGACACCATCCTCGACAGTCTCGGCAACGACATCGAGACCGGCGCTCCGGTGAAGCCCGTGCAGGTCTACAAGCCCGGCCAGTTCATACAGGACTACACGCTCTATCCGCCTACCGGTCTCAATATCATGGGCAATCCGACTACAGTGACCAGCCCGACGCGCCTGTCCCAGCTTTTGCAGCCGAACATGGGCATGTGCCACTGGGCCGCGTGCCGGGAGGCGCCGTGACATACTTCGCTGATCTCGACATCTACACCTATTCGCCGCTGCCCGAGGACGGGAAGCAGACCCTCTGTGTGGGTTGGCTGGACGCCGCACATGGGTTTCCCCAGGGAAAGACTCCGGAGCGTTTCCGCGACGTCCTGGCGCGACTGTGCGCGACCGAGCGCGTTGCTGCCACCCGGGGGCTCCACCAGTGCAACCTGTCACCGCGGTGCGCCGAGCGGCCGCCCTGGCCGCCGATCGCGGTCACCGTCGAAGGGCGGGAGACCTTCCTCGGCTCCGCTGAGATCAGGGCCTCCGCCGACGGGGTCGTCTACGCCGCGCCGGACCTGATCGTGCATTACGTGAACGAGCACGACTACCGGCCACCGGACGAGTTCGTGAGAGCGGTCCTGCGATCTGCGGAACATCCACGATTGGCGACGTGAGGAAGGATGCGGTGACAGCTGGCCGCTCCTGCGCAGGTCGATACTCCGCCGCCGCACCGCACGGTGCGACGGCGGAGTTGCGCCCACTAGTCGCTTCCGGTAGCGGTGGCGTACGCGTTGGCGGCAGCCGCTTCCTGACCGCTGGCCTGCCCGGCGACCCTGCCGGGCAGGCCGGCACCGGTGAAATCGACGCGGCGCCGGCAGGCGAGCCGTAACACCGTGCAGTCTTGACATTGGTGCTTAGCGAGTCTTCCTGGTCGCCCGCTTGCGGGGTGGCGTCAGCAGTTCGGCGATCGCCGCGATCGCGGACGGCACCAGGCGGTAGTACGCCCAGACGCCCCGCTTCTCGCGCTCGAGCAGGCCGGCCTCGGTGAGGATCCGCAGGTGATGACTCACGGTCGGCTGGGAGAGGCCGAGCGGCGCGGTGAGGTCACTGACGGAGGCCTCGCCCTCGGGAGCGGACTGGATCAGGCTGAGCAGTCGCAGCCGGGCCGGGTCGGCGACGGCCTTCAGCACGCCCGCGAGCCGTTCGGCGTCGGCGCGCTTGATCGGCTCGCCAGCAAGCGGCGAGACAACAGCGGGTGCAGCGGTTTTCGGGGTTCCCACGTCATGCATCGTCGCACCAACACCATCCAAATGCTGGCGTAACCAGGACCGGGCCACTCACGGCATTTGCCGGGCGGCTGGCGCCGAGCAGTCCTGCGGCGCCGCGTTACGGGTTTCCAGCCCAACCCCACCCACCTCGCGCCGCTGCTGCCCGGCGGCGGCAGGGCGAGGTGGCCAGCGACGGCACGTAGCCGACGTGCCACCGTGTACGTCCAGGCATCCCAGGTTTCAAGACAGAGCTTGACCCTATAATTCCTATCGACATTATAGGCAATGTGCCGAACGCAAATTCCACCACCCGGTGCGCGGTCGATGTCATGCGCGTGGACAGCAGCCTCTGTGAGTTCACGCTGTGGATCTGACGCCTGACCGCGCTGCGGGCCGGTCCGCGGGTCCTTCGACGAGGCTTGAGCCTGCTCCCCGCGCTGCCGGCGTGGGCAGCGGCCGGGGCAGGGAAGCTCTGCGGCACCGGGTGCCGACAGCGGCACCTCGGCCGCCGCTCGCAGAGGCAGCCAACGCGACTCTCGCTCCCCGGGTTCCTTGCACGGCACCCGGTCGCAGCACCGGCGACCGCTGCGCCTGACAAGGCCGCATGCCCGGCTTTTCTCCTGCCCGCGCCCATGAGGGACGGCGGCCTTCCCTGCGCAATCGGAGGCGCTCATGAACGTTCTCGACCCGACCACCGTCTCGCGCCGAGGTTTCCTCGGCGGCGTCGCCGGTGCGGCCCTGACCGGGCTGGCCCCGGGTCCGGCGATCGCGGCCGGCCCACCGGAGCCGGCGCCGCGCCACCGGCCGCCGAACGTCGTGTTCATCTCCATCGACGACCTCGGCTGGGACGAGCTCGGCAGCTACGGCAACACGTTCAACGAGACGCCGCGGATTGACCGGCTGGCCCGGGAGGGCATGCGTTTCACCAGCGCCTACGCCGCCGCGCCGGTGTGCTCGCCGACCCGCGCCGCGCTGGTGACCGGTCTCTATCCGGTGCATACGGGGATCACGGACTTCCTCCGGGCCGAGCCCGCGGCGAGCAACAAGTACCTGTCGCCGGACATCCCGACCCTGCCCGACGTCCTGCGGCCCTTCGGCTACGCCTCGGGGCTGGTCGGCAAATGGCACCTCACCGAGACCTACAGCGGGCCGTACGACGAGCGGCCGGGCAATCCCTACGCCCACGGGTTCGACGAGGTGATCGCCTCCGAACAGAAGTACATCGCCGACGGCGACTACTTCCACCCGTACTTCTTCATGCCGGACCTGCCCGCGCGGGAACCGGGCGAACACCTCACCGATCGGCTGGCGGCCGAGGCCGTCGACTTCATCACCCGCCACCGCCACGAGCCGTTCTTCCTCCACGTGTCCAACTACGCGGTACACACGGCCTTGGACGGGAAACCTGACCTGGTCGCCAAGTACAGAGCCAAGCCGGGTGCCGGCCAGGCCCCGAACCGGCCGGTGCTGGCCGCCATGCTGGAGAGCGTCGACCAGCAGGTGGGCCGGATCGCCGACACGCTCGCTGACCTGGGCCTGGCCCGCGACACGCTGCTGCTGGTCACCTCCGACAACGGCGGCCCCTACGACGACGCGAACCAGCCGCTGCGCGGTGGCAAGGGTGACCTCTACGAGGGCGGCATCCGGGTCCCGTTGATCGCGTACTGGCCGGGCACGGTGGGCCCGGGACAGAAGAACCCCACGCCCACCAGCACCATCGACGTGCTCCCGACCGTCCTGGACCTCGCCGGCGGGGACCCGGACGGAAGGTTCGACGGCACGAGCATCGCCCCCGTGCTCACCGGGACCGGAGCGGTGGAACGTGACGCGCTGTTCTGGGTCTACCCCCACTTCATCGGCCGCACCCACCCGCACGCCGCCGTACGGTCCGGCCAGTTCAAGCTGGTGCAGTACCTGCGCGACGGGCGCAGCGAGCTCTACCACCTGGTCCGTGACCCGGAGGAGACCACGGACCTATCCGACCGCTACCCCCAGAGGGCCCACCAGCTGCGGGCGCTGCTGGAGACGCACATCGCCGAGAGCGGCCTGTTCCCCGCGCTGCCGACCCCCGAGCACTACCCGACGGTGGAGCTGGAGGAGTCGTTCGACAGCGGCCTCGAACGCTGGAGCGTCCTGCCGGTCACCGCGTACGCCGCCCCGCCGATCGTCAGCGGCGGCAGGGTCGCGGTGACGACGAACAGGATGACCCACCTGGTCCTGCGCTCCGACGTCGCACCGGGCTCCGACCGCGTGGCGGTCGTGCTCGACACGGGTACCTTCGCCGAGGCCGGCACCCAGGACACCGTCTTCGTGGGCCTCGCCAAGGACGCCGGCAACTACCTGCTGTTCCGCTACCACAACGGACTACACCGGGCGGGCTGGGACCTACGCGTCAACGGCGCACTGATCACCGCAGGCGTCGAGCCGCTCGACAGCCTGGACGGCACCGTGGACCTGACCGGCCCGGCCGCCCGATACGCGTTCGTACTCCGCGGCCACGTGGCGACGGCGTACGTCGACCAGGGCAGCGGATGGGAGTTCCTGTTCACCGCCGACACGGGCGGCGCGATCGACTTCAGCGACCCCGCCGTCCTCGCCCAGTACCGCTACGCCGCGAGCGTCCGCCTCGACAGCGGCACCATCACCCTCGACGGCCTGACCGCCCACAGAGCCTGACCCCCGCCCACCCACCTGACGACAGGACGTCCCGATGCCACCGATGCCCCTCACGCCGGGCGTGGCCGTCTCCACCGCCGCCCTGGGCCGCACAGCTCTCGCCGCCACCGGCACCGCCGCCGCTCCGCTCGGCGCCGCGGCGATCACCGACTGATGACCTCCGAGCATCACCACTCCACCGCGCCGAGTTGTTGCACCCCCGGTGGCCTGCGCGAGGCCGCGACGACCGGGGGGCTTCTCCAGATCGGCCACCGGCCCCAGCAGCCGGACCCAGTCGCCCGGGAGGCTGGCCGGTCGCGCTCCACGCGCGGCCAGGTCAGCCTCCCCGGCGGAAGCTTCGCCATGGGTGACGCGTTCAGCGAGGGCTACCCGGCTGACGGGGAAGGGCCGGTGCACGAGGTCACCCTCGGCGCCTTCACGATCGACGCCACGACGGTCACCAACGCCGCCTTCGCGACCTTCGTCAAGGCCACCGGCTACGTCACCGAAGCCGAGACGCTCGGCGTGTCCGCGGTGTTCCACCTGCAGACGAAGGCCGAACGCCACGACATCCTCGGGGCCGCCGGCGGCACCCCCTGGTGGCACGTGGTCCGCGGCGCCGACTGGCGCCATCCCTACGGGCCAGCCTCCTCGATCGCCGACCTGCAGAACCACCCGGTCGTCCAGGTGACCTGGAACGACGCCCGCGCGTACGCCGCCTGGGCCGGCAAGCGCCTGCCCACCGAAGCCGAGTGGGAGTACGCCGCCCGGGGTGGCCTCGACGGGGCACGGTTCCCCTGGGGCGACGAACTGCTCCCGCGCGGTCGATGGAACTGCAACATCTGGCAGGGAGACTTCCCCCGCCGCAACACCGCCGAAGACGGCTTCATCGGCACCGCACCCGTCAAGCAGTACGCCCCCAACGGCTACGGCCTCTTCAACATGGTCGGAAACGTGTGGGAGTGGTGCGAGGACTGGTTCGCCCCCGACACCTACCCCCTGCGCGCCGGCACCCCCGTCGTCGACCCCCTCGGGCCGCAGAATCCGGACGCCGCCGGACGGCGCGTGATGCGCGGCGGGTCGTTCCTGTGCCACGACTCCTACTGCTACCGCTACCGCGTCGCGGCCCGCTCCGGGAACACCCCTGACTCCGCAGCCTCCAACGTCGGCTTCCGCTGCGCGTGACGACCCCTTCTCCCTGCCTGTTCCTGCCATCGGAGGCAATTTCATGATCACTCGCCGCCAATTCCTCGCCGGCACCGCCGCCGGCCTCGGAGCCGCCGCGCTCCCGTCCGTCGCGACAGCCGATCCGACGACCACCGGCAGACCCCGGCCGAACATCGTCCTCGTGCTCGCCGACGACCTGGGATACGGCGAGCTCGGCGCCTACGGGCAGCGCACCATCGCGACGCCGCGCCTGGACCGGCTCGCGGCCGAAGGGCTGCGCTTCACCGACGCCTACTCCGCCGCGGCCGTCTGCGCGCCCTCCCGCTCCGCACTGCTGACCGGCCTGCACGCCGGTCACGGGCCGGTGCGCAACAACCCCGCGGGCGACCCCGACGCGATCGCCTTCACCGACGGTGACACCACGTTCGCCGAGGTGCTGCGCGCCCGGGGCTACCGCACGGGCCTGTTCGGCAAGTGGGGCTTCGGGCCCGAGCGCGGTGACCAGCCGAGCCACCCCAACGCCCGAGGGTTCGACGAGTTCCTGGGCTACATCACCCACGGACACGCGCACGACTACTACCCGTCGTACCTGTGGGAGAACGGGGAGCGGCTCGAGCTGCCGGAGAACGCCGGGTCCGACAAGACCGCCTTCGCCCCCGACCTCTTCCAGGACCGGGCGCTCGATTTCATCCGGGCCCACCGCGACGAGCCGTTCCTGCTCGTGGTCACCCCGAACCTTCCCCACGCCCCGAGCGACGTCCCCAGCCAGGAGCCGTACGCCGACGAGGACTGGCCCTCGGCGGACCGCGGCCACGCCGCCCAGGTCACCCGGGTCGACACGTACGTCGGTGAGTTGGTCGACGAGCTCGCGGCGCAGAAACTGCTCGAGTCCACGGTGGTCCTGGTCACCAGCGACAACGGTCCCCACGAGGAGGGTGGCGTCGATCCGGACCGGTTCGACGCGAACGGCCCCCTCACCGGCTACAAGCGCAACCTGTACGAGGGTGGCGTCCGCATCCCCTTGATCGCGTGGGCCCCGGGCCGGATCCAGCCTGGCGTGACCGACCGGGTCACGCAGCAGACCGACCTGCTCCCCACCCTGGCCGACCTGGCCGGCGTTCCCGGCCCGCGCGACATCGACGGCAGGTCGTTCAGCTCGCTGCTCCAGCCGCGTCCGACCGCGGCCGCCGCCCAGCCGTACCTCTACTTCTGGCGGCTCGACAACGGCAACACCAAGCGTGCCCGCGCCGTCGACGGCGGCCGGTTGCAGCGAGCGGCCGAGGCGGTACGCGAGGGCAACTGGAAGGCGATCCGGTGGGCGCCGGGGGAGGACCGGACCGTACCGGACGACCGGTGGCAGGTCGAGCTCTACGACCTGGACCGTGACCTCGGCGAGACGACCAACCTGGCCGCCGCCCACCCCGAGGTCGTGAACCGGCTGGTCGGCCTCCTGCGGCAGTCC
This sequence comes from Micromonospora terminaliae, assembly GCF_009671205.1. Taxonomy (NCBI): domain Bacteria; kingdom Bacillati; phylum Actinomycetota; class Actinomycetes; order Micromonosporales; family Micromonosporaceae; genus Micromonospora; species Micromonospora terminaliae. Next base: position 2,188,143 of record NZ_CP045309.1, read on the forward strand.
TGGGTCGACGAGGTCACGCGGGAAGGCTACGGCGTCGAGCTCGACACCCCGGACCTGCTGCTTCCCGGCGTCACCTACGAGCTCACCGCCACGCTCGCGAACGGTTCCGCGGTGCCCTGGACCGGCGCTCGGCTGGTGCTCTCCGCGCCCGCACATTGGACGGTCGAGCCGGCGACCAGCCAGGGGCTCGGACGCCTCGCGCCCGGCGCCCGGGTGAGCACCACCTGGCGGGTCCGGGTTCCAGAGGAGTCCACGACGGAACAGTGGCGGCTGACAGTGTCGGGTTACACCGTCGCCCGCGACGCGCCGCTCACCTTCCGCGCCGAGCGCCGCTTCACTCCGCCGCCGCCTCCGCCGACCGTCGACTCGTACCTGAGCGATCTGCCCTGGATCACCGCTGTCAACGGCTGGGGCCCAGTGGAGCTGGACACCAGCAACGGCAAGCAGGCCGCCGGCGACGGCACCCCGATCTCCTTCGCCGGCATCGTCCACGCCAAGGGCCTCGGTGTCCACTCCTACTCCGAAGTCACCTACCACCTCGGGGGCCGGGTGGCCCGGTTCACCTCGCTCGTGGGCATCGACGACTTCAGCGCCCGGCAGAGCTCGCGGGGCAACACGATCGCCGAGGTCTGGGCCGACGACCGACTCGTCCACACGACCGGCGTGCTCCGGGCGGCCACCGGACCCGAACCCGTGGACGTCGACGTCCGCGGGGCCCGGCTGCTGCGCCTGATCGTGCGCGCCGCCGGCTCCGGCAATAGCTTCAACCACACGTCGTGGGCCGACGCGTTCGTCCGGCTCGGCTGACGGGCCGTCCCTCGCTCGCGACGGTGAGGGCCTGGATCTGCAGCCGCCTCCAGGCCCTCATCACGCACGCACGCCACGTTGGCATTGCGAACAAGATCCGGCTCCGTGTCGAAGGGCACGAGCGCCGGCCGCCCGCCCCAACTGCGTGATCATGGAGCCTCACCTGCGTGAACACACGTGGACGGGCCATCCTCCGCCCAGCGACATGATCCCGCGCCGGCCGCGGTGTCGGTCCAGCATGGACCGGGTATCGGATTCGCATGACGGACCACGGGGAACCAGGCGGGGCGAAGGTGCTGCTTGCGTCGCAGGCGTGGCCGGCGGCGCTCGTCCCGGCGGGCGTCCTCGCGATGCTGGTCGGGACAAGCGTGTGGCGACTGCACGGGGTCCCGTCGTTCCCGATGGGCATCCTGCTCGGCGTCGTGGTACTCGCCTGGTTCCAGCGCGGTGACGCACTGCTGGCCGACGAGACGGGCCTGCTGCTCCGGCACCGTGGCCGGGTGACCCGGCCCTTCCGCTGGCATGAGATCCACCAGGCTGGGCTCGCCCGGCCCTGGTTCGCCCAGGTTGCCTTGGCGGTCTACCCGCACGGCGGACCGTGGGACGTGCCCGGGCCGAACAGCGCCGTGCTGGTTGGCCGGATCTGGATGCTGAGGCGCCCGAACCGGGAGACTCGCGAGCGGGTGTACGCGATCCTGCGCTCCCGGGGTGTGGCAATCGACGAGAAGCCCATTGGTCGCTTCGGCCGTTTAGGCTGATGACCGTCCTTGTGCCCCTCGCGCTTTCGCCCGAGCTGGCAGTGTCTGACCCCAGTCTGACCCCAGCAGTCCCTCCGCGGGGTCAGTCGACGCTGTCCGACCAGCACAACCCGTCCACCTGGGGTCAGCACCCGGTGTGCCTCCGCTAGCGCCGCAGCGGGATCCGGCAGCACGTTCAGAACCTTGTCCGCCCGGTAGCCCGATCCCCCCGGCCGTCTGGTCGGGGCCCATTAAGCCCGCTGCCGTGGCGTCCCGCACGAGGTGCCGCGATGTGCTGGCATGGGTATCTACAAAATGAACCCATAGCGGCACCGCGCTAGCGGGCGGTCTTGTCACGGATGGGTCGCGCGTGCTGGAAGGCGACCAGCAGGGCGGCGGCGAGGCCGGCCGACAGCAGGATCCTTACCACGTTGAACAGCACCGCATCCCCCGTGGAGTGGGGCGGAAAGATGTCCTTGACGAGCCAGCCGACGCCCATCCCCAACCCCAGGCAGACGTGCATCGCGGCCCGCAGGCGCGGGAAGGGCTGCGGGCGACCGAAGATCCGGGGCATTTGCGTGCCGCCACCGCTCCTGGCGAGCAGAACGGCGGCGACGGCCACGTTGGCCGCGGCGACCACGACGGCCAAGGCCAGGTCCACAGATCCCATGGGGCCACACGCTATCGCCCGGACGCCCGCGGCCGGGATCAGCTGAAGGTGAACCCCTCGTGGTGGATCGACGCGGCCGGCACGCCCATCCGGCGGACGGCGCGGGACAGCGTCCGCGTCATGCGCGACGGGCCAGCCGCTACCGCCGTCACGGAACAGCTAGTCCATCAACCGCCGCCGCAAGCGGGGAACGTAACATCCCCGTGCGGTCCCGGACCGCGCAGGCGCCCACCGCGGCTTCGGCCTGCACCGGCCGTAGCACCTCACCGGGGCAGCCAGCATCGGTTGACGTGGCCACGCGCTGGCTGACGATGAGCGGGGACGAGTAGCCAGCGAGTAGCCCAGGCCGTGCACCCCGACGGACCGGCCACAACGTTGGTGGACTCGGTAAGCAAGGCGGACGAGGTCAACCAAGCTTCCCCGCGCGTGACCCGTCTGCGCCCTGACCTTTGTCGCTGTCACGAACGGCGGCAGCCGCCGAGCGCGTTGTCGGGTTCGGTCGGCCACCCTTGCGCTGCGGCGTGGACCTCGTGACGCCCGGCTCGATCACCTGACCAACGTGACTGACGCGCCTTCACTGGTTGAGAACAGGAGCGGTCATCATCGTCGGATCAGCGTTGGGGGAATGAGCGGACCGGTGCGGGTACGGCGATACCTACCTTGTCGCCTGGGTGAGGTACGCGATCGCCGGGGACGCGAGCCACAAGACGGGTGGTCTGGCCGACCAGTTCCAGGCGGACCAGGGCGTCCGCGCCCTGGTAGGTCACCGACGAGACCGAGGCGGTGGTGTCGAACGGCTCGCCCAGGACGAGTTGCTCGGGTCGGACCATCACGAGTACGTCGCCGGTGGCCGGTTCGGCCAGGTCGAGCCTGCCCAGACAGCAGGAGACGGTCCGGCCGGCGGCCTGTCCGCCGAGGAGCATCGCGTCGCCCAGGAACCGGCCGACCTCGGGCGTGGCCGGTGCGCCGTAAACGCCGGCCGGGCTGTCGATCTGGGCGAACCGACCGTCGAACATGACGGCCACCTGGTCGGCGAACGACAGCGCCTCGGCCTGGTCGTGTGTCACGAGGACGGTGGTCGCGCCCTGCGCGGCGAGAGCGGCACGGGTGGCCTCGCGGGTTGCGGCGCGCAGCGCGGTGTCGAGCGATGAGAACGGCTCGTCGAGCAGCACCACGGATGGTTCGCGGGCCAGGGCCCGGGCGAGTGCGACCCGCTGCTGTTGCCCGCCGGACAGCTCGTCCGGTCGGCGGCGGGCCAGGCTCGGTGACAGGCCGACCAGCTCGAGTAACGGCTCGACCTGGGCCGCCCGGCGCCGTTCGGCGCGTGGCAGCCCGAAGGTGATGTTGCCGGCGACGTCGAGGTGCGGGAAGAGTGCGCCGTCCTGTCGGACGTAACCGATGCCGCGGCGCTCCGGAGCCACCAACGTCGGTCCGTCGGTGAGCACCTCGCCGCGTACCTCGATCCGCCCGTGGTCAGGCCGGATGAACCCGGCGATCGCCCGCAGCAGCGTGGTCTTGCCGCTGCCGGAAGGACCGAGCACTGCGGTGGTGCTGCCGGCACGCACCTCGAGATCGACCTGGTCCAGCACCGGCGGGCCGCCGTACCCGACGGTGAGCCCGGTGATGGAGATCCCGGCGCCGCTCATCGCTGGTCCATGATCTGCCGGCGCAGCAGGACGGTGAGCGGGGCGGACAGGGCGATCATCGCCGCAGCGTACGGGGCACTCGCCACGTAATCCAACTCGTCGCTCGCCGACCAGAACGCGGTGGCCAGCGTCTCGGTGCCGGTCGGCGCGAGGAGCAGGGTCGCGGTGAGTTCGGTCGACGTCGCGAGGAACACCAGCACGAAGCCGGTCAGCGCCGACGGCAGGACCAGCGGCAGGACCACCCGGATGAGGGTACGGAAACCGGACAGCCCCAGCGAACGCGACGCCTCGACGAGCTCGGGCGGAGCCGCGGCCAGGCCGGACCGCCAGGCGACCATGGCGCGGGGCATGAAGAGCACCGTGTAGGCCAGCACCGCGAGTGCGGCGGTCTGGTAGACCGGACGGGCCCACTGCACCGCCAGCGTCACCAGCGCCAGCCCGATCACGACCCCGGGAAGCGCGCTCGCAAGATACGTCACCCGCTCCAGCGCGGTCGACAGCCGGGACGGATACCGGTGCAGCAGCCACGCGGCGGGCAGCGCGGCAACCGACGCCGCCAGGCCCGCCAGCACCGCAAGGCCGACGGTCGAACCCGTCGCCGCGAGCAGTGGGCCGACGGCCACCGCGCCGGACGTGATCGCCCGCACCAGCCAGCGCCCCACCAGCGCCAGCGGAACCAGCAGCGCCAGGCCGACCAGCGCGGCGAGTGCGGCGGACGCGGGGAGGGTCCACGCGCCCAGGCGGTACGCAACCGGACGCTGCCGGGCGCCGGCGCCCACCCGGGCGATCCGTGTGCGGCCGCGCAGTGGCACCTCGAGGGCCAGCAGGCCGACGCAGAGCACCACCAGGACCGCGGCCAGCAGACTGCCGGCGGCGTTGCTGAACCCGACCGCGAACTGCTGGAGGATCGCAGTGGTGAAGGTGGGAAACCGCATCATCTGCAGCACGCCGAACTCGGCCAGCAGGTGCAGGGCCACCAGCAACGCGCCACCGGTGATGGCCGGCCGCAACTGCGGCATCGCCACCCGCAGTACCGCTCCCGGACCGGATGAGCCGAGCGACCGTGCGGCGTCCAGGTGCCCCTGGTCGAGCGCCCGCAGCAGAGCCGCCGCCGGCAGGAAGACGAACGGATAGTAGGCCAGGGCGGTGATGAACACCGCGCCGGCGAGCCCCTGGACCTGCGGCAGCACCGATGTCCAGGCGTAGCTGCTGACGAACGCCGGGATGGCGAGCGGTGCCAGGAGCAGCGTGCGCCACGTGCCGGCGCCCGGCAGTGTCGTCCGTTCCACCAGCCAGGCCGCGCCACAGCCCAGCAGCACGGTGATCGGAACGGTGAGCACGACGAGGAGCATGGTGTTGCCGAGCAGTTCGGCAGTCCTCGGACGCAGCAGTAGCCTCGACGCCTCGTCGCCACTGGCCGAAGCCTCACCGAGCGCGACCAGGACCGGCAGGACCATGACGGCCGCGACAAGCACTGCGGCCGTCACGACGAGCCACGGCATCCGGGTGGACCGGCGGGCGCGTACGACCGGCCGGGGCGCCACCCGTTCCGGGTACCCGGCGGCGGGGGAGTCGCGGAGGTCAGATGATGCCGACATCGGTCATCAGCTCGGTCACCTTCTCGGAGTTCAGCGTGAAGGGATCGACCGGGGGCGCCTGCAGGCTGTTCAACGGCGGCAGCGCGGGCGCCGAGGCGACATCGCTGCCCACGGCGTACTCCATCGACTGGGAGTCGACCAGCACCTGCTGCCCGGCCTTGCTGGTGATGAACGTCAGGAACCTTTGGGCCTCGGTCGGCTTCTTCGTCCGGGCCAGCACGGCTCCTCCGGACAGCGACACGAACGCGCCCGGGTCCTGGTTGCGGAAGTAGTGCAGGGCGGTGTTGGCGCTGCCTTCCTTGGTGCCGGCCTGGTCCCGGTACCAGTAGTAGTGGTAGATCACGCCGCACTCGATCTCGCCGGCGTTGACCGACTTCATCGTGGCGATGTTGTTCTGCAGCACCCGGGCGTTGGACTTCAGGCCGTTCAGCCAGTCGGTGGTCTTCTGCTCGCCCTGACCGGCGAGCATGCCTGCGACGATCGCCTGGAAGTCGGCACCACCCGGGGCGCACCCCCAACGGTCCTTCCACTGCGGCGCGGCGAGATCCATCAGCGACTTCGGCAGGTCGGCCTTGTCGAGTTTGGCGGTGTTGTAGACCAGCACCGTGGACCGGGCGGCGATCGAGGTCCACGACTTCGACGACGGGGTCAGGTGGGCCGGCACCTGCCGCCGGGTCGCCTCGTCCAGCGGGGCGAGCAACTTGTTCCGCTCGACCAGCGTCATCGCCGGACTGTTCTCGGTGAGGAACACGTCGGCGGGCGACGCCGAGCCCTCGGCCACGATCTGATGACCCATCGATGCGTCGGAGCCCTTGCGGACCTGCACCTTGATGCCGGTCGCCGAGGTGAATGCCTCGGCCCACGCCTTGGTGAGGTTCTCGTGCTGCGCGGAGTAGACCTGCAGCGAATCGGGGTCGGCCTTGTACCCGCCCTCGGATTTCGACCCGCACCCCACCAGGCCCACTGCCCCGAGGGCCCCCAGGCCGGTCAGGAACGTGCGTCGACGCATGTCATGTCCTCTCTCACGAGTTGCTTCGCCGTTACCCGACGACGGATGACTGCGACCGCGGGCAGAGGCGACAGCCGCCGGCGCAGGACGTGGTTGCCGACCGCACAGAACCCCAGACCGGCGGCGATCGCGGCCGTGAACTGGACGATCGGAGAATCAAAGAACGCGAACACCTGGAACTGCACGAGGTAGATGTGCAGCGAGGCGGCCGCCAGAGCGCCGAGCGGACGGACGAGCAGCCGCGGCACCGGCAGCGCGGGCACCAGCGCCAGCAGCGTGAGCCCGCCCATGATCGTCAGGTTGCGCGCGGGTTCTCCGGCGAAGAAGCCAAAGGCGGCGCCGGCGGCGACCGCTGTCGTGACCAGTCTGCGTCTCTGACTGTCGGCTGCCGCCATCGCGACTCCCGCCACGAACAGCCACGCCACCGTGCCGGGCAGGCCCCGCAGCGGACCGTCGTACAACGCGAGCACCAGGTAGCGAGGCACTAGCAGCAGCCCCAAGGCGACCATCGCGGTGCGCCAGGCGTCGGCGGCGTATGCGGCCCGCAGCCGCGGAACAGCCAGCGCCGCGACTGCCGCAACCATGATCACCAGGTAGGCCTCGACGAACCAGAAGATGTTGCCGACCTGCGGCCGGGCGAGCCAATGCACCAGCGCGACGTTCGACCAGTGCACCGTTCCGAACCCGAACAGCATCACCGCCGCGACGGTCACCGCCGGGACGACGACCCCGACCGCGATCCGGGCGCTCCGCCGCACGCGCTCCGCCGTCGTCGGCGCGGCGAGTACGTACCTTGCGAACAGGAATCCGGCGACCGCGAGCAGGATGTGCGCTCCGCCGGCCAGCCGGAATAATCCGACATGACTGCCACAGATCGTCACTACGGCCACGCCGCGCAGGACGACGGTCGTCTCGACCCGCCGCAGCAGCGGACGCCGCCAGCGGGAACGTGGCAGCCGGTCGGCGAGCGCGATCAGGTCGCGCACTGGGCGGTGGTGCCAGTCGGACGGGAGATCACCGAGCAGACGCGTCAGGCCGACGGACGCCACGACGTGGCTGAAGGAGTCGCCGCCGAGCTCGACGAACGACCGATCGGGGTCGACGCCACCGCGGCCGACAAGCGGCTCCAGCACGGCGACCACCGCGGCGGCGATCTCTGCCTGCTGGCCGGGGGCCGCCGTGACGTGCAGCTCGGCGCTGCGCCGGCGGTCGAGTTTGCCGTTGGGCAGCAGCGGGAGGTCGTCCACCGCGTGGACCGAGATGACCGACCGGCTGAGACCGGAGACCTGGGCGGCCTGGTCACGAACCTCGTCGGGAGATTGCTCGCAGTGCCGGTAGGTGACCTGGAGCTGGTCGTCGCGGCCGGTGACGCAGGACTGCAGGCCCTGGCCGCGCAGGGAGCGTTCGACCTGGCCGAGGTCGATCCGGATTCCCATGATCTTCACGAAGTCGGACCGCCGTCCGACAATCCGGACCAGTCCGTCGGCATCGATCCGCGCCAGGTCGCCGGTCCGAAGCTCAGTGTGCATACGACCCAGGGCCAGGTCGTCGGGCTGCTCGGCGTACCCGAGCATGACGCCTGGACCCGTGAACACGAGCTCGCCAACCGGGCCGTCGGGTGAACCCACCGCTTCGTCGATTCCGGCCGTGTCGAGCCGGAACGCCGACCCCGCGATCGGCCATCCCACCGCATCGGGGTACCGGTCCGACAGTTCGGGTGGCAGCACGGCCATCCGCGCGGTGGCCTCGGTCTGGCCGTACATCACCGCCAGACTCCAGCCGGCCGAGCGGCCCCGAGCGGCGAGCTCTCGCACCCGCACGGGCGGCAACGCGCCGCCAGCTTGGGCGAGCAACCGGAGCGAAGGCAGACGATCTAGCACACCTTGGACGTCGAGCAGATCCACCACGTGCGGAGTGGCGGCGACCACGGTCACCCGGTCGCGGCGCAGGTCATCGGCGAAGCCGGGGTCGGTCACCGACCCGGGCCGCAGCACCGTGGTGGCACCGGCTCGGAGTTGGGCGTGCAGCACCGACAGCCCGAAGCAGTAATGCAGCGGTAGCGAGGTGACCGCACGGTCGGCCGGCGTGATGGACAACGCCGCCGCGATCGCCTCGGCGTTGCTGACCACGTTGCGGTGGCTGAGTCGAACCAGCTTGGGTGAGCCTGTGCTGCCCGACGTACTGAGCAGAATCGCCAGATCCGGATGCAGGAGGTGCCGCGGTTCATCGGTGTCACCGTTCGGCGTCGCAGCCTCGAACGTGCCATCCGCGCGGAGCCACAGGTCGGGCTGGTAAACCGCAGTGATCGACTGATGCTCCGCCGGGGTGATCAGTGCCACGTGCCCGGCCGACAGCACCGCCAGATAGCCGAGCACCAGCTCGCGATGCGGAGCCAGCGGCACGTGCACGAGACGCCGACCAGACTGTGCTGACGGCAGGCTGGCAGCGAGCGCAGCCACCCGCTCGGCCAGCTCCCCGTAACTGAGACGGCCGGTCGAGTCGATCAGGGCAGGGCGATGCGCGTCAGCCGTCTCAGACACCGGGACGGCGACGCGCACCCACCGGGGTTCAAGCAGCGACACGGTAGGTGAGGCTAACCTAAGCAATCGTGGCTGTCCAACCCCCAACTACGAGCAAGATCACGGTGTTCACGGTCGGCCTGACGGTGGCGCACGTCGGGCTACTCGAAGTGCTCGACCAACGCGAGCGGCAGCGCGTCGATCGCGCCGTAGCTGAGGCTGACCGCGCTCGATTCCTGCTCGGAGCGGCACTGCTGCGCATCGTCGCCGGCTCAATGCTCGACCTCCCGGCCGAGGCGGTGACGGTGGACCGCACGTGCTCTCACTGCGGCCGCTGGCACGGCCGGCCGACGCTACCCGGCACCGCATTGGAGATGTCTGTGTCGCACAGCGGCGCGGTGGTGACCGTTGCCGCCCTGCCCGGCGGCGGGCGGGTCGGAATCGACGTCGAGCGGACCGGCGATCGACCGACACTGGAGGTAGTCGCCTGGACAATCGCAGAGGCGAAGTTCAAAGCCGGTGGCGGACCAGGCCTGACACTCCACCGACTGCCGCCCCCTGCGCCCCGGCACGTCCTGACCTTGGCCACCAATCAGCCCGCGGCCACGGTCGAGGTGGTCGAGGTGGCGACCCTGCTGCCGTCATCCACATCATGACCACCGGAACACGGATGGCGGCGCAAGTGGGCGATCGGGGCGCCCTGGGGGCCGACGCGGGCGTGGTGAGGCAGTCTGGGTGACCGCGACCCGCGGCCTGCGTTGCACCCAGAGAATCTCGCGATTGAGAGAGTCGGGCCCGTCGGGCTACTCGCGTGCCTCGCCTACTTCTGGCACCGCCCGCTGGCCTGCCCCTCGGCGATGACCTTGTCGACGCCCTTGGCGTAGTCCGCCATCGACTCGGCGTCCGGCTGGTACCGCCACTGCCCGTCCTCGTACCGGATCTCGGACATCCCGGCGGCGATCGACCGCTTGAAGTTCACGACCGCCTTGTCCTCGCCCTCAAGACGGGCCCCGGTGATCTCGAAGGTCAGGCCGGTGATGGTCTTGCACTCGGTGTGCAGGCGGGCGTACTCGTCGCGGGTGATCGCCGCCTTGCCCTCCTTGGTCCAGAGGTCCCATGCACCCTTCCAGTCGCCGGCCGCGTAGGTGTCGTACTCCTTCTGAGCTAGCGCCTTGGCCGCCTCTACCGTCTTCGGCTCCTGCGGCTTGTCGGCCTTGGCCTCGGCGGAGGCGGCACCCGGGGCGGCGGAGGTGGTCGGCTTGGTGGTGTCCTCGTTCCCGCAGCCAGCGGTGAGCAGGGCCAGTCCGAGGGCTCCAACGGCGATGATGGTCTTGCGCATTCGTGTGTCTCCTGGTCGTGGTGCAGTGCAGGCCAGTCGGCCAGCGTGGCCGCGATCGGTGGTGAACGGTCGCCGCCCTCGGCGGGTCGCGGGTGATCATGGCAGGTCGGTGCGACAGATCAGCGGTGGGGCGTACGGTCGCTGGTCAGCTCATGCTGGTGCCGGCTCAGCGAGCGGCAACTGTGCAGACTCGGCCGTGATCGCCGAGCCCTTCCCGGATCGCTTCGGCCGTACCTCTTGACCCTCGCCAGGCTCAGCCGGGCAAGTTCGGCGATGCGCAGGTAAGTCGCCTCGGGGCCGCCGACGTGAGTAAGCCGGGGATGGTTGCGGTCGGCCTGACCGGCTCAGCCAGGTAAGTGGCCGCAGCGTCTTGCGCGGGGCGGGAATGGTCAGCATGTGACGAAAGATCGGGACCGCCCCGAGCCGTTCGTCGGCGGGGTCGTCACGGGCCGTCCGCGCCCTCTCAGCGCCTGGCCTGCGCCGGATGTCGCACGCCGGATGGGGACCCTGGCGATGCCTCCGGGTGGCATATGCTGCGCCGGCACGACGGGGAGGGTGGCATGCGACGGTGGCGGGTACGGGTGGCGGTGGCCGCCCTGGCCGGGGCGGTGACGGCGATGGCGGGGTGCGGGGCGCCGGCCGGGCTGGACGGCGACCTGACCGACGACTGGCGGCCCGCCGCGGCGGCCGTGCAGTTCACCCCGAAGGTGGGCGACTGCCATGTGATCGCCGGTCCGTCGAGTTACCTGACCAGCTACCAGCCGGTCGACTGCACGCGGCAGCACCTGCTGGAGACCTTTTACCTGGGCACGTTCACCGGCGCGGTAGCCGAACGGGAAACCCCGCCGCCGGTGGGTTCGGCGGTGCTGCGACCGGCGTTTACCGAATGCGACGCGAAGGCGACCGCGTTCGTCGGTGGCGACTGGCGGGGCGCTCGCCTGACGGTGCAGGTCGCGCCCCCGTCTCCGGGCGGGTGGCAGGGTGGCAGTCGCTGGTTCCGGTGCGACATCTTTGAGCTGGACACGGCCGACGGCGGCTCCGCGCAACGGCATCCGGACGACCACCCGGTGCAGCACACCGGCAGCCTGCGGGACGCGCTGAAGGGCCCGTCACCGCTGGCCTTCGGGTGCCTGAACGAGGACCGGTACGGCGCCTTCGAGCAGACCGGCTGCGCCCGGCCGCACACGTTCGAGTACGTCGGCTCGTGGACGGCGCCCGACACCCCGTACGCGGACGCGGGCCGCGACGAGGACGGCGTGCACGCGAAGTGCCGGGCCCTCGTGGCCCGGTACGCGAAGGTCCCCGTCGACGGCGTGCTGCGCTACCGCACGGGCACCTCGTACCTGGTACCGGCCGCGGAGGCGTGGGCGCGCGGTGACCGGGGGATCCGCTGCTTCTACTGGTCGGGGGGTCCGAAGGTGACCCACTCGATCAAGGGCGGTGGCACAAAGGCGCTACCGGTCCGTTGAGCGCGAAGTGCTCACCGACGCGGGACAGGAAGGAGGGCTTTGACCTGCGGTGATGCCGGCGAGCGGCCTGGCGTGACCTCCCAGAGAACACCGAACTGGTCAGCGTTGGCTGCTCCCCGCCTGCCTACTACCGGCTTGTCGACCTGGTCCCGCCGACGCCAGTCACCGGGACCATCCTGCATCGACGTGCGGCTCTAGATCCGCGTCGCGGAGATGGTAGGGACTCCGGCAACTGAGACTGTCAACGACGGCTGAAAACGGACCCCTGGCGACGGCCGAAAACGGCCCGGTGGCAGGTGCTCAGCGACCGCAAAGCCGAAGCCATGGCGGCTTTCGGCGGTGAGCTGATCTTCGATGACCTGCCGAACAACAAGGCGTGCCGCATCGAAGCCCGACTGATCGGCCCAAAGATCACTGATCAACAGCACTGACCTGAGGTCATCGATTGTGATCGCCAGCCAAGAGCGTCTTCGGCACGCGGTGGCTGCCATCGGCTGGGTCCCGGGCACGGTCGCTCCTACGGCCAACGCAGCGGACTCGGATGCGACCGCCGTGACCGCATGAGACGCGCGGATCTCAGGACTCCACCAGATCTCCGGTGGGAAGCGGCAGCAGTACAGATGGGGCCGGTGCCGGCGGCAGGGGAAGCTCGGGGGCCGACGGCAAGGGTTTGGAGCGGGAGTTGGATGAGGGGGCGGATGCGGCCGGACGCGGCGCCGAGGTGGTCGTTCTCGGCGCCCGGCTGCGGGTCGCGTGGGGGCTGGCGGTCGACGTGACCGGCGACGGCGTTGGGATGGTTGCGCACCGGGGCAAGGTGGGGCAACCGGCCTGAACGGTCAGGTCGTGCAGCACGGCGTCGATGTCGGCGCGCAGGCGGGCGGCCGCGGCCACGTCAGTGATCCGGGTCAGATCCTGCTGGGCCTGATCGATCAACTGCCGGGCTTCCTCGAACCGTCGCGCCTCGACGGCGGCGCGGGCGCGGGCAATGGTGCGCTCGGTATCGCGTACGTCCGCTCGCTCGGGATGCAGGACCTTGGTCAGCGGCCAGAGGGGACTGTTCGGCCCGGCGTTGCGACTGCCGACCCCCAGCGCAGTCAGCAGCACGAGGGCCGCGGCCACAGCGGCGGCCAGCCGCAGGGCCCGCCGCGTGAACGGTCGCGACGGGGCCGAGGCGGGGAAGTGCCCGGAGGTGGTATCGGCCCCAACCTGGTCGACCGGATGGTGGACGGCCGTCCGGCTGTGTAGGCCGTGGGCGCCGGTCACGTCGGTGTTCTCCTCGTCGGCGGTGAGGTCGGCGCGCCAGGCGGCCAGCATCGCGGTCAGGCCGTCGGCGTCGGCCTCCCATCCGCCGCCTCCTCCGAGCACGTCGAGCAACAGGTCGTCGTGGGCGATGGTGGTGAGGTCCGGCTCCTCGCCACCGTCGGGCCAGTGTTCACTCATGCCGCCACCTCGCCGAGTCCGTCGCTGGCAAGGGCACGGAGTCGGGCGAGGGCTCGGGACTGGGCCACGCGTACGGCCGGTGCCGACATGCCGAGGATCGTGCCGACCTCCTCAGCGGTGAGACCGACCGCCACCCGCAGCGTGATGATCTCCCGTTGCACGTTGGGCAGGCGGTGCAGCAGTACAAAGAGTCGACGGGCCAGATCCGTCGCGACTGCCTGTTCCTCCGGCCCTGGTGCGGCGTCTGGTGGCTCCAGCGGGGTGTCGGTGACGGCGACGGCGGAGTACCGCACCGCCGCCCGTTGGGCGTCGGCGACCTTGTGCGCGGCGACAGCGAAGACGAACGCCGAGAACGGCCTTCCCTGCTCCCGGTAGCGGGGAAGGGCCTTAAGCACCGCCAGGCACACCTCCTGCGCGACGTCGTCGGCCGTGGTGTGCGCCCCGCCGATGCGGCCCAGCCGGGCCCGGCAGTAGCGGACGAGCCGTGGCCGCAGGTCGGCGAGCAGGGCAGCCGCCGCGGCCCGGTCGCCCGCGGCGGCCCGGCGGACGAGCTCTGGCTCGATCGCTGTGGTCATCGGATGTGTGCCACCTTTGTTACCGGCCGGTTAACCGCACGCTATCGAGACGCGTGCCACCTTGCCTAGCCCACGTCGCGTCGCCAAATGGGAAACCCAAAGAAGACCGTTGCGTGATGCCGCCGCGACGTGAGGTAGCAGTCAGGTGAGTGAGGGCCGGTGGCCGTCCAAGTCGCTGCAGAAGCTGCCTGAGTCCCTTCGGTGGCCAACCGATCCGGTCGACGACAGCCTGCCCTGCCGCCTGATGAGATCCCCGTGCTGCTGTGTCCGTCGGCACCAGCAAGTCGGTGTTCCCGAATACGCGTGGCCTTTGCGCTCGTCGGGACGGCCGAGCGCGTCAGGACGGCGCATTGGCTCGGCAGGCACCGCGGCCAGATCCGCGACGGTCTCTTCGATGGCCCTGGCCACGGCCGACAACCTCGCGTCCTGCCCGAAGAGTGGTGCGGCCTAGATCCAAGGTAGAGGGTCGACTGGACGGCCGCCGAGACGTACCTCGAAGTGCAGGTGGGGACCTGTTGAGGCGCCGGTCGATCCGACCAACCCGATGACCTGCCCGGCGCGGACGCGCTGACCAGGCGACACCATCAGTCTGGACTGATGGCCGTAGCACGTGGACAGCCGCTGCCCGTCAGCCCTGCCGTGATCAATACAGGTGTAGTTGCCATAGCCGCCGTACCAGCCGGCGCGCGACACACGACCGTCCGCGGCCGCGAGGATCGGGGTACCAATCGGGGCGGCGAGATCCACGCCCGCGTGCAACTGCCACACGTGGTAGTACGGGTCGAAACGGGTGCCGTACCTGCTGGTGAGCCGACCCGACAGTGGACGCCCGAGCCGGCCCTCACCGACCGTAGCGACGGCGCGGGCCGGTGCCGCCACGACGGGAACCGTGCGGACGCGACGGCTGATCTCCTGCCGAAGGCGCGCCTCCTCCGTCCGGCGGCGGACGAGTTCGGTCTGGCCGGAGTTGATCGCGCCGGACAGCGCGACAGCGCGACCGGTGGGGGTGTCCACCACATCCGCGGAGTCCACCACGCCGAAGGGCGCCGCATCCGAGTCCCCGCCAGCGGTCAGGGACGTCAGCAGTTGCAGCACCGGGTCCGGCCCGCGCTGCACTCTGGCGAGGTCATCGCGGGTCCGAGCGAGAACGTTCTCCAAGTACTGGATCCGGTGCTCGACTTCGCTGAGCGCGGCGACCTGGCGGGCCTGTGGGGTGACGGCCGCGTCCACCGGCGGCTGCGGATACAGATCGGCGCCAGGGTCGCCAGCGATGAGCGCAGGAGCCGATCCCGGGCTCACGATCGGCCCGTCGTTGCTGGGCGGGGCCGAGACATCCACCCGCGGCAGCTTGCCTGAGGTCGGCGGAACAGTCGCGGGTGGCGCACTCGGTCGGGTCGACGCAGTGGCCGACGGGACGGGCGGCGGCTTCACCGCCGGCGGCTTGGTGGACGGCAGCGGCACCTTCGGCGGCTTGACCGGTGGCAGCGACACCGTCAGCGACGGGCTCGGCAGGGCCGGCAAGGTCGGCAAGGGCCCCTGCGCTGATGAACCTCGCGCCCCGGCGGTCGCCGCCCCGGCGTCCAGGCAGAAGGACATCACCATCAGCGTCGCTGCGGCGACGGTAGCCAGCGTGGCCTGCCTCCACCACCGTTCGCCCATGGCGTCCTCCCGCCGTCGACCTCGTTTCCGTCCCTCTGCTACATCGGATTCCAGCGCCGAGTCGTTACAGGCGGCCGGGCGGCAGGCCGCGACGCCTCCGCAGCCGTCGACGCGCTAGCAGGATGCCCGCCGCGACGGCGCTGACCACCACCGCCGCCACGACCGGCGTCCGCAGCGACCCTTCCGGCGGCCGGACCTCATTTGCCACAGCCGGCGTCTCCAACGCTGGATCTGTGGCCGCGGTGGTGGCCGTGGCCGTCGAGCCGGGAAGCAGATAGGCGTTGCTGGCGATGTGGGAATCCGTCACGGTGGACTCCGCCGAAGTGACACTGACCCGGTTGCGGACCAGCGTGCCCGGCGGCACACCCGGGCGAATCCGCCCCGTAATCGTGATGCGCGGCACCGCTGCGGCGGCACCCAGGAGCAGGTCACCGAGATCGCAGACGACGATACGAGGGGACGCCGCACACCGACCCGGCTCAGCTCGGGCGATGATTCCGTCGAGATCCGCCGTGGTGGTGAAGGTGACCCGCGTGGCCGTAAGGGTGCCCCTGCCGGAGATCGTGACAGTGTGGGTCACGCCCTGCGCGGGCAGCGCGCCGAACGGTGTCGACGTCAGCACCGGCGTGGCGTCCACCGCAGGTGCCGGTGGCGACGCCGGAGCAGTCCCGGCCACGGCGACCACCACGCCCGCCACCGACGCGGCGACAGACTCCCACATTCCCACACTGTAAGCCGACTGACCCACGATCGCCTCCGGCCAGGTGCACCTTCTTGCTCAACCCACCCGGAGATCGTGCCCACGCATGGTCGGCCGAGTCGTCCCAGCTACCACCGGCGGGACGCAGGAAGTCGGCGGCCGACATGTTGCACTTAGGTCAGCATCGAGGTGGTGGCGACACAGCGCAGCGTGGTTGGCACGGTCGCCTCGCCTCCTGCTCGCCGAATCCTGACAGACGTGCAGCAGTTGACAACCGTGGTTGTCCGGCGGACTCTGAAGGTGAGGTCGATGGCGAGGGGGTGGGATCGTCCGGGGCCTGACGGCTGACGAGCGGCAGGAACTACGGCGGCAACTGGGTGCTGTCGCCGTGGACTGGGCACAGCGGCTGAACAGCTCCGATATGGATCCGCAGGGCGGAGCTGACCACAGGCCCAGCTACGCGGAGAGGATGCGGACCCACCTGGCGCGCATGGCAGCAGGTGAACAGATGCGTATTCTTCTCGCCGACGTGGTCTCCGCCAATGCCGAGGAAGCGGTGCGATGCGGAGCCGGCTATCCCGAGCTCGGTGCAGCGATTGGTGCCAGCCGGCAAGCGGCGCGTAAGCGATGGCCTAACCTTCCTATCTCCAGAAGGCGCGCCAGCGAGTGGAAGCAGCCGCCCGGGGGCATCGGGTGGGCGGGTGAGAGCCATCTGGGATACCCAGGGGCGGCCTGACCGTTTCGTCAGCGAAATCGGGGCGGCTACCCGACCGGGCCCCGGCGGCACGCAGCTGCGTGAGCGCCATCAACCGGCGGCAACGGCAATGACAGGAGCGGAGCCAGTCACTTGCCAGTCCCCAGGCCAAGCGGACAGCGGCTGTCTGTCGACCAGGTCCGCCGAGGCTGGGGTGGACGCGCCGCCGGGTCCCAGGACGACGAGTGCTGCTCCCCAAGCCGCACTAGCTGCTGGCCGTCTGTGTTCTAGCGGGCCTTCTTGGTCGCCCGTCTGCGGGGCGGCGGCAGCGAGTCGGCGATCGCTGCGATCGAGGAAGGCATTGGGCGGCAGTACGCCCAGACGCCGCGTTGCTCGCGCTCGAGCAGGCCGGCCTCGGTGAGGATCCGGAGGTGATGACTGACGGTCGGCTGGGCGAGGCCGAGCGGCGTAGTGAGGTCACTGACGGACGCCTCGAACTGCCGGGCCATCCGACGAGGCGATCCTCACTTGGGCCCACACCGGTCTGACCCTCGAAGCCGAACCGGTAACCCCGACCTTTCAACCTCTGTATCCCAATCGGGTACGCCGGGCCCAGGAAACCATCGCGACCCCCGTCATCTCGCGGCGCCCTTATGCCGCCACCGGTGCGCGTCCCCTCCATGGCCTGTCTGTGCCGGCTGGAGGCCGTTAGGCCCCGTTAGGCTACACATATGGTCCGGGATGAACTGCTGCGGCTGCGAGCAAGGGCGGAGGCTGAGGCGGCGACGCTGGCCCAGGATCTGGAGGCGCTGTTCCTGGCATCGCGGGATTCGAATGCCGACGACGAGCACGACCCGGAGGGCGCCACCATCGGCTTCGAACGCGCCCAGTTGACCGCGCTGCTGGCCGGGGCGCGAAAGCGGATCGCCGACGTTGACGACGCGCTGCGTCGGGTGGACGCGGCGACCTACGGCGTCTGCGAACGATGCGGGCAGCCGATCGGCGATGAACGGCTCGCCGCGCGGCCGTTCGCCCGCTTCTGCATGGCATGCGCATAGGGCATCAAGGAGAGGGAACACTGGGGGCTCGCTCACCAATTCCAGCGAAGCGTTTACGCGGGCCACGACCAGATGCGCTCAACTGCCGCCGAGCGTGCGCACGACGCAACGTCATGGCCGCCGGGCTGGTGTCTGCTCCAAGGTCCTGGCCGAGACGATTGCGCGAGCCGTCGGTGATCCGATCAGTCGGGCTGGTCATCTGCCTCGCTGTAACCGTGAGCCGACAGAACGGCCAGGAGCCGCTCATCCCACGCGCCCTCGTCGGCGTCATTCCATCGATGCCGCTGCGGGCATTGCCAGTTCGGTGGCTGGTCCGGAAGCAAGCAACCGCCGAGTGCCAAGTCCCCACTCTCGGCGGCGTCGACAGCTTCAGGAACGGGAAGACCGAACAGCAGAGGCACGCCTGCTGCACCGCATTCAGGGCAAGCCGGGATCACACTCGCACGGTACTCGTCGAGCATCCTCCTGCCGCCAACCGCGCGTCATTGAGCGCGGCGAGGGTGATGTTGTGCAGGTTGGCGATACCTGAAGCAGCATCGGCCAATGTGTGGGTGGCGCCGCGGTAGTCGCGCAGGATCTTTCCGTTCTCCATCCTGGCGCGGCGTTGCTCGACCCTGGCGCGGTCGGTGCGGTGTTCGCGGTTGAGGCCGTCCTTCCCAGCCGGCAGTGCGGTGCCGTCGGCGGGCTTGCGGTACGGAATGACCCCCGCGGCGGTCAGCGCGGGGTGAGGGCGAGCGCGGCGAGCGCGGCGACCCCAGCGGTCAGCGCCGACTCGTCGAGGCGCATCTGCGGTGAGTGCACCGGCGCGACCGGCCCGGCCCCGGGCCGGGTGCCCAGGATCAGCATCGCGCCGGGCGTGCGGTGCAGCAGGTACGCGAAGTCCTCGCTGGCCGGGAACGGGGTGGGCAGCTCGCTCACCCGGTCGGGGCCGAGCGCCCCGGCGACCGTGGCCAGCGCCCAGCGCGCCTCGAACGCGTCGTTGACGGTCGGCGGGTAGCCGGGGTGCATGCTCACCTCGGCGGTGCAGCCGTGTGCGGCGGCAACGCCCGCGGCGACCTGGGCGAGCGCCTCGGCCACCCGGGACCGGGCGGCGTCGCTGAATGTTCGCACGGTGCCCTCGGCCGTCGCGGTGTCGGGGATGACGCCCGCGCCGGAGACGCCGGCGTCCAGCCGGTTGATCGTGACCACCACCGGGTCGAAGACGTCGAACCGGCGGGTCACCATCTGCTGCACGGCCAGCACGATCGCGCAGAGCACCGGCACCGGATCGGCGCCGAGGTGCGGCAGGGCCACGTGGCCGCCCGCGCCGTGCACGGTGAGGGTCAGCGCGTCCGCGCCGGCCAGCAGCGCGCCGGGCCGGGTGCTCACCGTCCCCGCGGGCAGCCCCGGGAACTGGTGCAGGGCGTACGCGCGGGCAGGCGCGAAGTCGCCGTCGAGCAGCCCGTCGGCGAGCACGGTGCGGCAGCCGTCGTGGCCCTCCTCGCCGGGCTGGAACATGAGGATCACGTCACCGGGCGGGCCGGGATCGGCCTCCGCGATCAGGTGGGTGGCCTCCACCAGCATGGCGACGTGCGCGTCGTGCCCGCAGGCGTGCATGGCGCCGGCCACCGTCGAGGCGTACGGCAGGCCGGTCCGCTCGGTCAGCGGCAGCGCGTCCATGTCGGCGCGCAGCAGCACCGGCGGGGCGTCGCCCCGGCCGGCCAGCCGGGCGACCACGGCGCTGGAGGTGGTGCCGGTGCGCACCTGCAGCGGCAGGGGACGCAGGGCGTCGAGCACGGCCGCCTGGGTACGCGGCAACCACAACCCCAGCTCCGGATGGCCGTGCAGCCGCCGGTACAGCTCGGTCAGCGACGCGCGCCGCCGTTCCGCGTGCGCCAACAGCTCCGGCCGGTCGGTGGTGGGCGACGCCATGGGTCGAGAATTCCGGCGCCGGACCTACCGGTCAAGGACCCGCGCGGCGAGGTCGGGCTTCCGACAGCGGGCGCGATCTCCCGTGTTCGGACGCCGACGACGCCGTCGACGGCCTCGCGGAGGAAGTCGGCGTGGCCGTTGCGCCGGGGGTGCTCGCATTCCAAGACTTCCACTCCGGCAAGTTCGGCTCCGTCCCGCAGCAGGCCCGCCTCGCCTACCGCTGATCACGCAGCCAGCCGCACGACTACGACCGAGGCCCGGGCGGCTTGCTGTCCGGGCCGACCAGAAACCGTCCGGCGCCGACTCCTCCTCCACGGTCCGTTTCGGGCGGCGGGGGAGGGGCCTCCGGCTGGGCCGTCCGGTGTCAATGCAAGCGGCGGACAGGGCGATGTGAGTCAGTCACAGGTGGGCAGTTGCCGACCGGCGCTGAGGACAGTGCCGTCGGGGCGGACGACGGCCACCCGGGCCCCACCTGTCCTCAGCCATTGGTGTAGCTGACTGCCGGGCTCCGCGGTGATGAGCGCTGCTCCACGCCGTTCGATGTCGGCTCGTTCGGTGGCGGACGGTTCGTGGGACGTGACGATCGCGAATCGGCCGCTGGCCACGTCGTCGAATCGGCGGTCGCCGTCGAGGATCGCGTTCGGGCACAGCCGCCCGGCGAGGGTGCGGCGCAGGCGTGGCCGGATCACCAGGTCGGACCGTTGCAGCGGGGGCGTCTGGCTGTCAGTGGCCAGGTCCGTTAGGCCGGGTACGAGGTGCAGCCGCGGCGCCACCGCCCGACGGATGATGTTCCCCACCTCGCCACCGGCTGTCATCGCGGTGCCAATGAACTTCGCCAGCTTGATCATCGCGCGGGCGTGATGTCTGCGTTCGATTTCGTAGGTGTCGAGCAGGGCTTCGGGCAGGGTCCCGTCGAGCACGCCGGCGAGTTTCCAGGCGAGGTTCATCGCGTCGCGCAGTCCGGCACACATGCCCTGGCCGATGAACGGTGGAGTGAGGTGGGCGGCGTCGCCGAGCAGGAATACCCGGCGGTCGCGCCAGCGGTCGGCGAGCTGTGCGCGGAAGGTGTACTCGGCGGCGCGGATGACTTCCAGCTCCGCGAGGGGGATGTTCCCGGTCCACCGCGAAATCAACGGATGCAGCCGGGCCATGTCGCGGTAGTCGTCGGCGGTCTCGCCGTGCAACAGCTGGAACTCCCAGCGGTAGCGGGTCTTCCCGACTCGCATGTACGTGCCGGCGCGGGCCGGGTCGGAGAACTGGTGCACGCCCTCCCACTGGTCGAGGTCGGCCTCGGTGACCACGTCGATGACGAGCCAGCGTTGGGTGAACCCCAGATCCTGCATGGTCGCGCAGATGGAGGCCCTGGTCAGACTGTTGGCGCCGTCGCAACCCAGGACGTACGCCGCGCGGACGGACTCGTGCTCGCCGCTGGCGTTGTCGGTGAACTCGACCCGCACCCCGTCCGCGTCCTGAGCCAGCGCCGTGACCTCGGCGTTGCCGCGGAGGGTGGCGGTGGGGTACCGGGCCAGATTCCGGCGGAGGATCGCCTCGAGTTCCGGCTGGTCGAACAGGCTCCCCTGCGGGTAGCCGTGCCGGCCCTCCGCGACGTCGCGCCGGAACTCGGCCAACACCCGCATGTCTCGGTCCAGGAGGCGCAGTCCCAGGTGCGGCCGGGAGATCGCCGCGAACTCGTCCCGCAGCCCGAGCCGCGCCAGGATGCGGTGCACCTCGTCGTCGAGGGCGACGGCGCGGGGCTGGGGATAGATCGACTCCCAGCGCTCGAGGATCAGGCACTCGACGCCGTACTGGGCGAGCAACGTCGCGGCCGTGAGCCCGGCGGGGCCCGCGCCGACGATCACCACCGGAACCGCTCTCATCGCGTCAGCAACTGAAGAACGAGGTAGGCGGCGGCGAGGAGCCCGCAGACGAGGGCCGGTGCGTACTTCTGCGGGCCGTCTCCCTTGCGCAAGTGCACCACGAGGGCCCCGGTGAGCAGAAGCAGCAGCCCGGCACCGGCGGCAGCACCGAGAAGCGGCGCGAGCAGGCCGATGAGCAGGCCGACCGCCGCAGCGACCTCGAGGAGGCCGATGCGCCGGTAGGCCGCCACGGAGAAACCCGCCTCCGCGGCCAGCTCCCGCATCGGTTGCACGGCCCGGATCTTGGCCGTGCCCAGGGCGAGGAAGGCCAACGCGAGCAGTACCGCGAGGATGGAAGCAGCGAGGGTCATGACATAACCACCAATCGCCATTCGACGGCATAACGGCCCAAAATCGCCTTGACGGCATCCTCGGCGGAGGGAGAAATCTTGACGGTGGCCACGATGGAGCTGCCCTCGATCGTGGCCTCGATGTCGTGCACGCCGGCGGCCCCTTCGAGTGCCGCGCGGAGTTCCCTGTGGGCGGCGTCCGCCCGCAGCCCGAGCTTGTAGAGCTTGCCGACGGCGGTGACGGGCAGCTCGTCGAGGACCGTGACGGTCCTGGGCGCGGCGGCGCGGTCAGGCACCCGCTCGCGCGCCCAGGCGCACAGTTCCTCCTCCGTGACCGTGGCGCCGGACCCGAGGGTGACGTAGGCGACGGGTACCTCGCCAGCGTGGACGTCAGGGCGTCCGACCGCGCTGGCCGCGGTCACCTGCGGGTGGGCCAGCAGCGCGTCCTCGACGGTGGCGGGGTCGATGTTGTGCCCGCCGCGGATGATCAGGTCCTTGGCCCGGCCGGAAAGGTAGACGAACCCGTCCTCGTCGACGCGTGCGAGGTCGCCGGTGTCCAGCCAGCCGTCGACCAGCTTGCCCAGGCCGTCCAGGACCGGGCCGTTCTCGTCGCGGTCGGTGACGTAGCCGGGGAAGACGGTCGGGCCGCTGATCGCCAGAATGCCCGTCTCGCCGGCGGGTAGCTCGTCCCACGTCCCGTCCGCGGCGACCACCCGCACCGACTGGTAGGGCAGGCGCTGGCCGACCGAGCCGGGCCGTGACACGTCGGGGAAGGTGCGCGCGCTCGCGCACGTCGCCTCGGTCAGCCCGTAGCCCTCGGTCAGGGTGATCCCGGTGCGGGCGTGAAAGCTGTCCCGGACCGCGGCGGGCAGCGGTGAGGCCCCCACCAACGGAACCTGCAGGCTGCTGATGTCAGCGTCGACCGGGATCTGCGCCAGCGCTGCGTACACCGTGGGCACGGCGCTCATGGCGACGATTCGATAGTGCTCCACGATCTTCCAGAATGAGCCGTACAGCGCGGGATCGCGATAGCCGAGCGGACCGGCCCACACCGCGCTCTGCCCCTTGAACAGGGGCGTGAGCAGGGTGACCACGAGTGCGTTCACGTGGAAGAGCGGAAGGGCGGCGAAGACCACGCTCTCCTGATCGAACAGGGAGCTGGCGGCCAGCATCCACGCGTCGGCGACCTCGTTGCCGTGCGTGTGCGCGGCCAGCTTCGGGGCGCCGGTGGTCCCGCCGGTGTGGAACATCGCGGCCAGGTCGGCGGACCGAGGCAGGTCACCGCCGAAGGCGGCGGGATCCTGGGCCGCGGCAAGCTCGCCGAGGTAGCCGATGCGCACCCCGTGGATGGCGGGAAGCGGCTCGCGCGCGCCGGCGGCGCCGGTGGGCCGCAGCACGAGGATCGCGTCGAGCAGACCGTCCCGGGCGAGCGCCTGCGCGGTGTCCCAGGTGGCCGGCGCCAGCTCCGGCCCGGCCGTGACCAGCACGCGGGCGCCGGAGCGCCGGAGGAGTTCGGCGAGGTGCTGCCGCGACAGGCCGCTGCCCATCGGCGCCGCGATCCCGGCGAGCTGCGCGGCCAGCGTCGCGGTGATCAGATCGGCGCAGTTGGGCGACATCAGGGCGACCGCGTCACCCCGCCGCACGCCGAGGTCGTGGAACAGGTTCGCGACCCGGTGAACCTCCGCCAAGAGCTCGGCGAAGGTACGGCGCAGCGGCCCCCGCCAGCGGGTGGCGTCGGGCAGGACGGTGAGCGCCGTACGGTCCGGCCAGCACGTCGCCGCCCGCGAGAGCAGCGCGTACGTCGACTCGGGCAGGCCCCGCGCCTCGAGCGGCACAGCCTCGATCGCGGCCAGGCCGTCGGGCGTGGCGTAGTCCGGCCACAGCAGGTCCTCGGTCATCCGGCGTACCTCACGACCGTGCGCTGCCGGCCCAGGTCGATCGCGGCGTCGTCGGTCGCGACGGCGGCCTCGACGACGTCGCCGTCCTGGAGGTACCTGGGGTTCCGAACCTGGCCCTTGAAGAACATCTTCCACTTCACCGCGGGGGGCAGCAGCGAGACGAGGAACATGACCGGCTTCGGCGGCGCGCTCAGGGCGGTCCCGACCGGCGTGCCGGTCAGCAGCAGATCGCCAGCGTCGATCCGCTGGAAGCGGGTCAGCGCCTGCACCGCCTGCACCGGCGTGTAGATCATGTCCGTGGCGGGCATGTCCTGCCGCAGTTCGCCGTTGACCCACAGCTTCAGCCGGAGGTCGGTGAACCGCTTGAGTTCGTCGGCGTCGAGCAGCACCAGCGCGGGGCCGACCGGGGTGAAGGTCGGGTAGGACTTGGCCTCGTAGAACTGGGTCTGGGGAAGCTGGACGTCGCGTGCCGAGACGTCGTTGGTGACGACCAGGCCTGCGACGTAGTCGGCGAGGTTGTCCTCGGTGACCGAAGTGCCGACCGGCATCTCCCGACCGAAGACCAGCCCGATCTCCACCTCGTAGTCCAGCAGCCGCACGTGGGCGGGCCGGACGACGTCGGCGAACGGCCCGCTGATCGAGCCCGAGGTCTTGCGGAAGAACGTCAGGGGGACGGATTCGGGGTTGCCGTTGGTGTCCTTGACGTGCGAGGCGAAGTTCGTCATCTGGGCGACGACGCGGCAGGGTGCGGTCACCGGGGAGACCAGCGCGAGGTCGTCCACCGGAACGGTGTCGCTGCTCGTCGCGGCCGCGGCGATCGCCGGCCGGTCCGCCAGCAGTTCGGCAGTGGTGGTGGCGCTGGTCTGCACCTTGGCGGCGCCGGTGGGGGTGAGCACCCACCAGGCGTCGGCGGTGCGCAGGACGGAGGTGCTCATGAGGTGAACGCTTTCATCAGGCCGCGCAGGCGGTGGAGGTCGAATTCGTTGTCCTCGCGCAGCGCGCCGATGACCGCGCGCAGCTCGCGAAGCGATTCCCGGCCGGGTCGCATGCCGAGAAAATCCTTGGTGGCGGGCGGACCCCACTGGGCGAGCCCGGAGGCGGCCATTGGCGCCCAACCCGGTTCCAGCGTGCAGTCGAACAG
The DNA here is from genome assembly GCF_009671205.1 of Micromonospora terminaliae. Taxonomy (NCBI): domain Bacteria; kingdom Bacillati; phylum Actinomycetota; class Actinomycetes; order Micromonosporales; family Micromonosporaceae; genus Micromonospora; species Micromonospora terminaliae. The sequence continues at coordinate 2,213,219 of NZ_CP045309.1, forward strand.
GTCGCCGTCGGTGAAGTGCTCGACAAGGAAGCCGTCCGGGTCGCGCCAGTAGTCGAAGATCTGGCTGCCCTGGATGTGCCGCCCGATTCCCCAGGACCGCTGGTAGCCCCATTCGCGCAGGTACTCCCCGCCGGCGGCCAGCGCGTCCAGGTCGGGGACCTGGAAGGCGGAGTGCACGTACCGGTTGGCCGGGCCGAGGGTCATCGCGAGCGTGTGATGGTCGGTGGGCGTGCTGCCGCGGTCACAGCGGATGAAGCTCATGACCGGACCGCGCTCACGCTGGCCCTGGTGATACAGGAAGTCGCTGACGATCAGACCCAGGTGCTCCAGGTACCAGTTGAGCGTCTCGAGGTACTTGGTCGTCTGCAGCACGACGTGACCGAGTCGCTGTACCGTGGCCGGCTCCCGCGGCGGCCGCTGGGTGACGTTCACCCGCGCCACGTCGTGCCCGACGTTGAAGGGCAACGGCGACTGCGCGGACAGCGCAGGCAGCTCGTGCGTGTCCGCGACCACGCGGACGCGGGCCCCGCTCGGGTCGACCAGATCCACCGTGACCCCGCCCAGGCTCTCGGGGAGGGGGGTCATCGGTCGCCCGGTCGCCTCCGCGAGGCGCAGCACGTCCTGCGAGTCGGCGGCCCTGAAGGCGGGGCCGATGAACCGCGACCGCGGGCCCCGGCGGATGAGCACGCAGGGCGAACCCGGGTCCGTGCCGCGCAGATGCAGCTCGTCTGGGGTGCGCAGCGACGTCGTGAAGCCGAAGGCCCGGGCGAAGATCTCGGCGCGCTCCAGATCAGGCTTCTGGAACTCCAGCCAGGCCAGGTCGTGCACCTTGACGATCGGGTTCCGGGCCCGACCCGGGTGCTCGCCCCGCAACGCGCCCTGCTCGCTGTGCAGACCCGTATGGGGATCGTGCCGATTGATCATGTCGCCCTCCTTTCGCAGTGTTGACGAAATCGTCACTTACGAGTTCAGCGTCAGTCAAGGGCGGGTGACGATTCCGTCACCTCTGAGGGCCGCCGGGTAAGCTGAGCGCGGATCGAACCTCGGAGAGGACAGCGATGGCGCAGCAGACCAGGCACGCTCCGAACCGCCTGGAACGGCGCAAAGCACGTACCCGTTGCGCGCTCGTGCGCGCGGCCCAGGCCTTCATCGCCGCCGGCAAGCTCAACGTCCCGATCCTGGAACTCACCCAGGCCGCTGATGTGGGGATGGGCTCGTTCTACAACCACTTCGACAGCAGGGAGCAGCTCTTCCAGGCCGCGGTGGAAGATGCACTCGACCGCTATGGCACCCTGCTCGACGAACTGACCGTCGGCTTGGACGACCCGGCTCACGTCTTCGCGCAGAGCTTCCGGCTGACCGGACGTCTCCATCGGCGGAGTCCCGAACTGAGCAAGGTCCTGCTCAACAACGGCCTGGCGCTGGCCACCTCAGGCAAGGGGCTCGCGCCGCGCGCCCGACGCGACATCGAGGACGGAGTGCGCGCCGGCCGGTTCCGCATCCGCGACCCGGAACTGGCGATGGTGATCGTGGCCGGAGCCGCGCTGTGCCTCGGCCAACTGCTGCACGACCACCCGGAACGCGACGACGCCGCAGCCAGCGACCAGGTGACCGAGGACGTGCTGCGGATGCTCGGCCTCGCGGCCGACGAGGCCCACGACATCTGCCAACGCCCGCTCCCGGACCTGAATGGCCGTCGCCCGTAGGCCGACGCTCAACCCCCTGCCCCGGGCGGGCCGCTCCTAGGCAGTGGCCGCCTCGCGCACCATCTGGTTGGCCGTCGCCGGCTCATACCCGGTCGCCCGAAGCAGGTCACTCGCCAACGTGCGAAGCTGGATCACCATGGCATCCGCGAACGGCTTGGCGCCCCGGTGATACGCCTGGCCTGCCAGGCGGGCGCCGTCCAGCACCGCGGCCCGCGTCTGGTCGAACGGCCCAGCGTGTCGCGCCTCTCGCGCCAGCAGCTGGACCGCCTCGGCGAGCCGCTCCACGGCGGCGGGAAGCTCCTCCGGCACCGGCTCGTCGTATTGCAGCGTGGTCGCGGCCCAGCGGGTCAGCGCCCGGCACGCGAGGGTCATTCGATCGAGTTGCTGAATCCCGTGCCGGTAGTGCTCGACATCGGTCCGGCGCCTCCAACGGGCCGGCGCGATGATCGTTACCTCCTCGGCGCCGGCAAGGGCCTCGTGCAGCCGGCCGAGGTCGGGTTCCAGCCCACCGAGCTGGTCCAAGGCTCGCATTGCCCGTTCCTGATCACGCTCGGCGAGTGCTTGTGCAACCTCTTGCAGTTGCGCGTGGAGGGTAGCGACGACCGGTGCGACAGCCTGCTCAAGAACGCGTATCGGGTTGACCGGTAGCAGCAACGCCACCACGATCAGCCCGACGGCACCGCCCACTCCGGCGTCAACGACGCGCTTCCATTCGAGGCCCTGCTCGATGTGGGCGAACGTGGCGATCAGCACGGCGGTACTGCCCGCCTGAGCGACCAGCGCACCGCTGCGACCGGTCATCAACAGGGCCACCGCGATGGACAGCATCACCACCACGCCGATCTGCCAGGGCCCGAACCCGATGGAACGGATGAGAAGATCACTGACGAGCAGGCCCAGCCCGACGCCCAGCATCATCTCGGCGGTGCGGAGGGCGCGCTGCCCGAGCGACGCGACGATGGTGCCGACGGCAGCGCTGGGCGCGAAGATTGGCGCGGGGCGACCCAGGACATCGTGCGCCAGCCCCCAGGACAACGTCGCGGCCAGCCCACACTGCGCTGCGACGACGAGAATGATCGTCAACAGTCGCAGCCGCAGCCGACCTGCTTCGCCACCGCGACGCCGAGCCTTCGCGACCAACGCCTTGGCATGCGCGGCGTCGGGGCGAGCCGGACCGCGCCGTTCAGCCGCCATGTCGCGGGTTACCCGATCCGCCCTGGACAAATCTCCATGTCCTGCCGTCGCCTGCCTGCGATCGTTCAGCGGGGTGGTGACGGCGGCTCGGATGGGCGCCCTCGAGTACGGACCTCGTCTGCTACGCCGACGCAGGCCAGGATGAGGGCGGCGACGGTGGCTACCGCGAGCGGCGGCACCGGCCGCACCACTGGGGTGAGGGCCACGAGGGCGAGTGCGCCGATCACGCGGGCGAGCGACACGCGCCCGAACACCGCGTACTCGAAGAGGGCCCGTCCGGCGAGGAACAGGGCGGGTCCGCCAAGGATGACGGCGATCCAGGCCGGCTCGGAGTCACCGAGCGGGTGCGTGATGACGAGTTCGTCGCCGACGGCGACGGCGACGATGGCGGCAACCATGATCACATGGGCGTAGAACGTCAGGACAGCAACGCGGAGAGGGTCGCGGCTCGCGGAGATGGCGCCCGCCAGGAGCGCTCCGGCGCGGTGAATGTAGATGCGCCACAGAAGCGCCGTGGTGGCGAAAGCCAGGAGCGTGGCAGTGCTGCGATCGAGCCCGAACTCGCCGGTTGCGAAGGTCAGTCCGGTCACCAGGATCGGCTCGCCGAGCGCGACGATGAAGAACTGCTGGTAACGCTCGCCGATGTGCTCTTCGGATGCCACGATCTCGAGTCGACGCGGACCGTGGCGGCCCAACGTCGGCGTGGGAAAGCCGAGTGCGAGCGCTGCGAACTCCACGGTGGCCGCCGTCATCCACAGCGCCGCACGCACCGCTTCGGGTAGGAGCGCACCCGCGATCCATGCCGGCGCGGACAGGCCGACCCAGAAGAACAGCCGCACCGCGCTGGCCTGTGCCTCGTGGCCATGCAGAAAGTAGATGGCGATGGCGAGGCCACCAAGCCGGATGGTGAGGTACGCACCGGCGAAGACCAGGCCCCGCTGGCCGAACGCCTCCGGCGCCGCAGCCGCCAGCACGAGGGCGCCGAACATGATCGGCATGGTGAGCAGTTGCACCAGCGGATGTCGCGGGTCGAACGCGTCCAGCAACCTCGTCGTAGCGCCCCACAGATGCAACACGGCGAACAGCAACACCAGCGTCTGGAACGCGCCAGCCCAACTCAGCTGCTCGAGCAGCTGGCGGGAGAGTTGAAAGAACACGAGGACGAACACCAGGTCGAAGAACAGCTCCAGGAACGCCGTCCGCGCCTGCTCCGGTCGTCGCAGAAGCTTGCTCGCCCTGCCCGTCGTCATCGTTTGCCCGTTCCTCCTTGCCGTTTCTGCCGGTCTCCGCCGTAGCACCGCCCTTGGCGTAACAGCTCAGCGCGGCTGGTCGCCGTGCCCGGGGTCGTGAGGTGGTTGATCCGGGCCGGCGTGCGTCGCCGGAACGAACTCCCGCAGCAGGATCTTGACGATTCCGGCGGCGGGTATGGCCAGCAGCGCTCCCACCAGGCCGCCGAGCTGAGCGGCGGCGAGCACGCTGACCAGCACGGTCAACGGGTTCAGCTGCACCGCGTGGGACATGATGGCCGGTTGCAGCACGTGGTTCTCGAACTGCTGGTAGACCACGAAGAAGACCAGCACGATCACCCCGGCGGTCGGGGAGTGCAGGAAGCCCGCACCGCCCGCGACAATCGCCCCGAGGGTCGCACCCACCATCGGGATCAGATCGGCGACGGCGACCAACAGCGCGACCACGGCGGCGTACGGCACGCCGGTGAGCACGAGCACCACGAAGGTCAGCACGCCGCAAATAAGGCTGATCAAGAGGTTTCCGCTCACGTAGCCGGTGATGGTGCGAGCCGACTCTCGACCGACGCGGTGCAGCCGTTCCGCCCGGGCGCCACCGCCGGCCAGGGCCAGCGTCCGGGCGGTGATCTGCGGGGTCTGCACCACGATCAGATACGCCAGCACCACCACGGACAGCATCCCCGCGACGCCCTGTGCCGCCCCGCGGGCCAGCCCGAGCGTCGAGCGGCCGAGTTGACCGCCGAAGCGCCGGAACTCGTCGGCGTGCGCCTCGGCGTACCGGCGAACGTGGAACCGCTCCAGCAGTTCGCCGACGGGGCCCCGCCCTGCCCGTACCTCGCGCAACAGGTCGGGCGCCTGGTGGGCGAACCGGGCCAGTTCGTTCACCAGGGGCACGACGAGGACCACGGTGAGCGCAGCGAGCACCACCAAGGCAGCCAGGAACACCAGCAGCGCGGCCGCCGCCCGCCGCCGGACCAGTCGTTGCTGCACCCGGTTCACCAGTGGATTCAGGGCCACCGCGAGAAACGCTGCCGCCACCAGCCAGCCCAGCACCAGCCGGGTCTGCCAGACCAAGGCCAACCCGACCAGAGTGGCGAGGACCAGACCGATGACGATCAGCGCCCGGCGGGCCGTGAACCGGTCGTCGGCAGTGCTCATTGGGCACGACTACCCTCTGCAAGGAGAAGGAAAGCCAGCGGAGCAGTCTCGATCCCTCAGGGCGTCAGGCGAACGGGTTCGACGCGAGGGCATCGAGCGGTGCCTGCTTGCCGAAGTCATCATGTCGGTCGCGGTGGAACTCGTGCATCCGAACGGCGTCGGCCTCCAAAGACAGGCTCATTTAGGTCGGCTACGCGCAGGTCGGCGTGAAGTTGTCCACGTTTGAGTGTCTTTTGCGGGCCATGATCCCTCTCCGAGCCCGTTGTGCGCGTGGCCCCGATTGTCCGACTGGCCCACAGAGGCCAGTACCTAATCGGCAGACTTGTATGCCAGCCACTCGAGTGGGCGAATGGGCCGCTGGTGGGTCCGCCTCTCAGGAACAGGGCGGCCGCCGCACCAAAACCATGTTCCTTCGCCTGAAGGCTTCCGCGACGGGACAGTTGGTCGGTGCCCTGCCGGTCCGGAATGAGGTAGCTGACGGCGCCGGTGCTGGTGCGGGTGTGCGTAGTGCCTGGGCGATCCGGTGTGGGTGGACGCGGCGGGTCATTCGCCAGCGGATCGCGTGGTCGGCGAGCAGGTAGGTGATCACGCCGACGAAGAGGGCCAGGTGCGGGAGGGTGTTGAGCGGGGCGCCCGGTGCGATCAGGCCCCAGCTGCCCAGCACGGACATCGTTTTGCCGAGCCCGAGCGAGACGAGGACGATGCCGGCGATCATCGGCAGGTGCGCAGCAGCGCGTAGGCGTCCTGAGCCAGCGCCGCCCGCCGGTCTGTGCCGCTCGCCGCCAGCACCCGCGCACCGTAGCTGGCGGTCGTGCTGAAGTAGATCCACCAGAGTGCGGCGAGCAGGGCCGTGCCCAGTGCGGCGGCGACGCCCCACTCTGCCAACAAGCCGTCCCCGCGACCGTGGATCGCCTCAGTCGGCGTGCGGTGTCGACAGAATGGCGGCTCACCCGGGTCGGGCAGCGCGCGGCTCGCCACGAAGGGCGGCCAGGGCACGCGGGGCTCTAGCGCAGGGCAACCTCGCCCGCGCGGACGGCGCGCATTGCGCGCTCGACAGTCTCCTGATTTTCGCCGACCGGAGCCACGTAGTCGACGACGTCGCGCGCAGCGTCGTACCCGAGCATTCGGGTGATCACCCAGGTGGCGAGATACTGGGACGCCAGGCATCCGCCCGCCGTGGCGATGTTCCCCTCGGCGTGGAACGGCGCGTCCAGCACGGTGACATTGCAGGCTTCGACGAACGGCCGGCTCTTCCTGTCCGTGCACGCCGGCATGCCGTCGAGCAGCCCGAGCCGCGCGAGCACCAGCGCGCCCGAGCACTGCGCGCCGATCAGCTGTCGCGAAGGATCGAGTGCCAGCCTGGAGATCAGCCGGTCGTCGGCGACCACCTCGCGCGCCTTCACCCCACTACCGATCAGCACGACGTCGGCCTCGGTCACGAACTCGATCGGGCGCTGCCCGGTCACCTCGACGCCGTTCATCGACGTGACCACAGGCGTCGGCGTCGTGATGAAAGCCTCCAAGCCGTTCTGACGGCACCGGTTGATCAGCGCGGAAGCGATAAAGCTGTCGAGCTCGTTGAACCCGTCGAAGGTGACCACGGCTACCTGCATCACAACTCCCTGAGTACGGCGTCAGGTCCCCACTCTCCCTGGCGCGCCCGCGCCGGGCCGAGGGCCAATCAGCGGCTCGCGGCATGTCCACGGTCGATGGCGACGCGAATTTGAGAGGTACGCAGCGTTATGAGTGCTTCGACCGTTACAAGGCTAGTCCGGTGATGCAGACGATCTGGGGAGCTGTGCGTGGATTCGTACCCTGCTGTCGAGGCTCACGGCCTGATCGGTGATCTGCAGACGGCGGCGCTGGTGGCTATGGACGGGACGCTGGACTGGTTCTCCGGGCCCGTAACGGCACCTTCTCGACGACACCTGGGTGAGCAGGAGCTCGCCGTTCGTGCCTGGCGATCTGTGCCCCCGGGCTTCCCCACCTAGGATGCCCTCGCGTATGCATGGTCATGAGGCGAGCTGCCGCAGCACCGTGGGATCGGTGATCGTGTCGTCGGCGGCGAGCATGATCGCCTTCGACAGGATCGTCGACAGCATCGGGTCGTCCTCGAACGGCAGGTGCAGCCGCCCCGTGCCCCCACGTGCGGGAACGATGCAAAGGTAGGCATCGTTGGGCTCCATCATGATGTTGCCCGAGCCGAGGTGGATCCGGTAGCCGCGCAGGTTCCCGCGTACGTGCAGGTATCGGTCCGCGAGGGTGACCCGCCCGGCGATGGCCATGCGGGGGAGCAGGCGGGCCAGGGCGTCCCGGCGCACCTCCGCCGACGGGGTCAGCGCCCCGACCACGGTGCTGTGCCAGTAGTCCCGGAACCGGTCCTCGCCGCGGTCTGCCCACTGCGGGTCGGTGGCGATCGAGGTGACGCCGACGAACAGGTCCACGTCCCGCATCGCCTCGGTGAACACCAGCAGCGGTACGTCCGCGAGCGGTGCGGGCTGCCACGTCGCGCCGTCCTGTCGGGCGAAGCGCACCTGGTCGGTGGAGCAGTAGTGGACGTCGTAGTCGCGTGGATCGTCGGTGTCGACCAGTTGGTGGTGGAAGGACGCCCGCCACGCACCACCGCCGAAGAGCTTCGTGGCTTCGCTGTCGTACCCACCGTCCCACGTGCCGAGGTAGCCGGCCTGCCAGCCGCGGGCGCGCATGAGCGCGTTCGCCTGGCGGTAGCGCAGGATGTGCGCGGCGAACCGGTTGGAGTAGGAACTGGTCCGCTCCTCGGCCGGCGTGAGCAGGTAGACCTCGCGAAAGGCCTGCTTGAACGGCTGCGTCAGGCCGGTGGCGAGCACCCGTTCACGCCAGGCGAGGGTCTCATCCACACCGGCGCGGATGGGGTGCCACAGCCGGACCCGGTCACCGCGCGCCGGCCGCCCGTCGAGACCGGCGATCGTCCACTCGTCGCCGTCTTCCCAAGGCAGGCCGGCCGACCAGTCGCGCCCGTCGGTGCTGGTCTCCCAGATCAGCCGCCGCCCGTACGTCCCGGTGATCGGGTGGTCCAGGAAGCGGGACACCCAGTCCGGGTACGCCCAAGTGCGCGCCTCGGACAGCAGCGCCTCCACCCGCTGGCGCTCGGCGGTCAGGGTCGCGTTGATGCCCTTCACCCCGTCGCGCAGTTGCTTCAGCTCGTCGGCGTGCGTCTCCTTGAGCGCGACCGGGACGCCCTTGAGCGACGACGTCACCGCGAGCGAAGGTCAGACGCGCCTTCTCGCCCACGACCCGCACCGTCGCCTCGTACGCGCCCACCTGGGTCCGCCGGCTCCCGGCGGAGTCGAGCCCGTGGTCGTCGACGGCGAGTTCCATCACCTCACTGAGTGACCACCCCCGCAGGGCGCCCAGGCGGGCCAGCGCGGACTGCACCCGACCGCGCACCGCCTTGTTCTTCACGGTCACCGCGAGCCGCGCCAAAGTCCGCACCGGCGCCTCACCGTCGCGCCCCGCGAGCAGTTGCACGGCCGCGATCGCGGTGCGCTGGGCGTGCGGGAAACCGGACGCCTGGCGGGGCGCGGCCGAGGCGGTGGCGGTGACCCTGGCCAGCAGGTCCGTCGCCGCCTCGTCCGACTCCCGCGACAGCGCCCACACCAGGCCACGGAGGAGACGGTCCGAGTCGTCGTGCACGGAATGCCGGTGGGCGGCGAACGCTTCCAGGATGCCGCGAACTGCCGTCTTCCCGTCGGTCGTGAGGAGCTCGTCGAGGAGGCGCAGCCATTTGGCCGGTGCCGCCGGCTTGTCGAGCGAGGCGCAGTGCGCCAGCAGCTCGGGCACACCCGGCGCGGCGAGGACGTCCCCCAAGGCGGCGCGCACGAGCGGACCGAACTCGTCCCCGTTGTGCAGCAACCAGGACGGCACGCGGCGACCGGTGGCGCGGTCGAGCGCCTGCCCGATCAGCACGGCGACGCGCCGCCGCGGCCCGGCTGCCATGAAGTCGTCCTCGGCGATCTCGTCGAACAGGGCCGAGAGCGCCGGCGCCAGATCGGCCAGGTCCGCGGGAGCCAGACGCACGGCGATCGTCGCCGGCAACTCCAGGTGGGCGCCGTTGTCGTAGCCGTGCCCCCGTCCGGCAACCTCCAGACACCACAGGAGATCCGCCCGGGTCCAGTCGTGCTCGCCGTCGGCGAGACTCCGCAGGACGTCGTTCAGCGCGGAAGGGATCGAGCCGGCCGCGGCCTCCAGGTGCACGGCCAGCGCGGCGCGGCGGCGAAGCTCCGCCGGCCACGACTCGGTGACGGCCCACTCGGGCGTGCGGGTCACCGACGACGTCCAGTAGTAGGTGGTTGTTGTCCGGAGCAGCGGCCGAACCTGGGCATCGGCTTCGGCGATCCCGGTCTCCACCTGCCGGCGATCCGCCGCGCTCAGCGCGGGAAGCAACCGCGTCCAGTCACCCACGTCAGCCACCCACCAGGGGAACGAGCCGCACGAAGGCCACCTCGGGATCCCCGAACAGGTCGATCTCCTCGTTCAGATCCTCGACCTGGCGGTCACCCACCAGCAGCACGAAGCCATTGCGGGCGAAGGCGGCACACGCCGCGTCCGCCTGACGCTCCCAGTCCAGCCGCCGGCCGCGACCGACCCGATAGCCGTTCAACGTCGCCTCCGCGTCGGTCGGCCGCACCAGACCCCGGAAGACGTCGGCCTGGCCGGCATTGAACCGCGCCACCTCCTCGCGGACGCGCAACCGGACCAGCTCCCGCGCGGAGATGCGCCCCGGCAGACCGGTCAACGGCCACTGATCGATCGCCCTGCCCGTCGCTGTCTCGTCCCGAACCGTCACCGTGGCCATTCCGCCGTGCTCCTTGCCTTGAGGTGAGCGGCATCATGGCACGACGGTCCGACGGAACCGTTCGTTCAGCCGCCTGGGCAGCGGGTGTCACCGCCGCTGTGTTCCACGCAGTGCCCCGGCGGGCCGGGCGTCGTCACGGCCGGCGCCGGATCGAGGTCCCGGCCGGCGAGCAGGGCGAACGGTACGGCGGGCACGGCGATCACGACGGCCAGCACCAGGAAAACGACCGCGGTGCGTACCAGCCGCAGTTGGTACGCCACGAGCGCGATGAGGGCCGGCCCGGCGGTCGCCACCAACGCGGCGACCAGCACCGCCACGTTCGCCCGACGTCTGAGGTCCTCGAACTCGCCGGGCTGGTCGCCGTAGCTGACGCTCCACTGCTCCAGGCCGATGCCCACCCACCACACGGCCGCCGTGATCAGCCCGCAGACCCAGAGCAGGAACAGGAATCCCACGATCGGGCCACCCCGTCGACCTGTGCCGACCGCTTCAGACGTCATGCGGTCAGCGTGGACGGCCTAACCCCGGCCGAGCATGAGTCGGCGTACTCAGGTTCGCTCGGATCCCGGCCACTGACCCGATCTTCACCACAACCTGCTTCCACTCGTCCCGGAGGGGTTGCCCGGTCGCAGCGTTGTGCTGGTCGCTCACTGCACGGCGCTCGAAGCGCGGGCCGAAGCTCAGTACATCAGTTCCCAGCCTGGCTGGTGCACTCCTGGCGGCCAAGATGGCCGGCCACCCGCACGTGATTACCGACGGCACGCTGATCGAGACCGACCGCTGCCAGACCCTTGGCCCGACCCCCGGAGTCGACCTGTGGTGGCCGGGCGAACACAACAACCACGGCGGCAATGTGCAAGTACTCACCATGCCCGACGGATGGCCACTGTGGACCTCCGACGTATGCCCCGGCCGCGAACACGACACCACCTGCCTGCCCGCCCACACCGAACTATTGCCGTCCATCCAGGCCTGGGTCAGCGAGGACCTGGCCACGCTGAGCGACCTCGGTTACGAAGGCGAAGCCGACACGATCACCGTGCCGATCAAGAAGCCACAGGGCGGCAAGCTCACCGAGGATCAGAAGGCTCACAACCGTGACCACAGCCGCAAACGCGGACCGGGTGAACGCGGAAACTCCCTGCTCAAGATGACCTTCAAGGCACTGCGCAACGTCAGCGTCAGCCCGTGGGACATCGGCGACATCACCCGCGCGGCGCTCGTGCTCCTGCACATCGAATACGGACGAACCGCATGATCACGAACCGTCACCGAGGAGTTTGCTCGGAATAGCTCACTGCTTCGCGGCCTACAGAACTCGTCGTGTTGATCTAGGGTGATGCGATGACCGCCAAGCCCGTGACGACAGTACTGTTCGACTTCGCCTGGACTCTGTTCGCCAGCGACTCGAAGCGCTGGGTGGGCAACGCGGTGGCGTCGATCGACCGGACATTGGCTGCCGGCGAGGCGCACCGTATTGCTGGCGACTTCGCGGAACTGTTGCGGGCGACGGCCACGGATCCGGCCCACATCGCCCGGGATCTGGATCCGCGAGTCTGGGATCGGGCGATCCTCGCCGTGCTGGAACAGATTCCTGGGGTGGACCAGGCGCTGGCATCGGTCTTGCACGAAACACGCGCCGAAGCGATCGAGCCGTACGCCGACACCGTCGCCACCCTGTCCGCATTGCGTGATAGCGGTGTTCGCATCGGCGTCGTCAGCAACGTCGGCTGGGACATCCGCAAATGCTTTGCGCGGCACGGACTCGAAGGCTATGTCGATGCGTTCGTGCTGTCCTACGAGGTCGGCTTCGTCAAACCGGACCCTCGGATCTGGGGCGCCGCCCTCGAAGCCCTCCATGCCGCACCGGGCCAGACCCTGATGGTCGGTGATCATCCCGCCGGCGACGGCGGATCGGTTTCCGCCGGCATACCAGCGCTGATCCTGCCAATGGTGGATTCGCCCGCGCAGAAACGCGGCTTCGAATGCGTGCTCAGGCTTGCCCAGGTTGCGTCCTGACAGGTCTGTCGCTGGCATTCACGTGAAGCTCCTTGTGAAGTTGATCTCTCGGCAGAGACCTTCTTCATTTGGGAGCTTCACTCATATCTGTTGCAGCCGACCACGTCGGCGTGTCGTGATAGGACATCCAAGAGCGTCACAGACCGCGATCACCACGTTGCGCGGAAAGGCTACTTCCTCGCCGAAGGCACGGCGCTGGCCTTGCGAGCACACTTGCTTGCCACGGCTCGCCCGGAGCTCCTGGTAGCCGCAGACGTGAAGCGACACGGCGGCCCCGGACCTGGTGTGCTGGCAGTGGCAGCCCGGCCAGGTCTGGGTCTGGCAGCTCCGCTACCTGCACGACCCTGGAACACCACAGCACTGGCCCCCCGCCGCTGTGCTCGCCGCAGTTGTCGCCGACCCGCTGTCGGCCGGCCTCGAGCTCGACGAAGCCTCAGCTGCCGTCCACGAGGCCGAGGCCGGCCTGCCGCGCCCGAATGATTGCCTGGGCCCGGTCCGCGACCCGCAGTTTGGCGAAGATGTTCGTCACGTGGTTGCGGACGGTCTTGTCGGACAGGTTCAACCGCCGGGCGATTTCCCGATTTCCGAGCCCCGCCGCGATCAGGTCGAGGACCTCCCGCTCGCGATCGGTGAGCATCGGGAACGGTCGGCCGGGCCGGTCCCCGCGGCGGTGGGCTGCGAGGACGCGCAGGACGCCGGCCGCGATGCCGGAGCCGAATAGCGCCTCGCCGGCCGCCACCGCGCGGATCGCGCCCACGATCCGATCTCCGTCCGCACCCTTGACCACATAGCCTCTGGCACCGGCGCGCAGCGCCGCGATGACGGACTCGTCGTCGTCGAACATCGTCAGCACCAGCACGGCGACCTCGGGTGCGGCGGCAACCAGTCGTCGGGTCGCCTCGACGCCGTTGACGACCGGCATGTGCAGGTCCATCAGCACGACGTCCGGACGCAGCCGTACGGCGAGGTCGAGGGCGTCAGCTCCGTGCTCGGCTGCGGCGAGCACCTCGATGTCGGGGGCGTCCTCGAGCACACCGGTCAGGCCCGCACGGAAGACCGGGTGGTCATCGGCGATGAGTACGCGGATCACGATGCGACCACCGGGAGGACTGCCTCCACCTGAGTTCCCTGCCCCTGCCGGAACGTCACTGTGCACCGCCCGCCCAACTCCTCGGCGCGTTCCCGCATGGAGGCCAGACCGACGCCGAACGCCGCCGGAGCCACCCCGCTGCCGTCGTCCCAGACAGTGATGAGCAGCGCGTCGTGCTGGCTGACCGAAACCCGGCAGGTGCGGGCACCAGCATGCCGGACCGCGTTGGTCATCGCCTCCAACGCGATCCGGTAGGCCGCCACCTCCACTGCGGCGGGAAGCCCGTACGGCCTTCCGGGCAGATCCTCCTCCACCAGCACGGTCGGCGCCGTGGTGGCCGCGTTGAACACCTCGGCGTGGCGGCGCAGCGCGTCGACCAAGCCGCCCTGGTCAAGGGTGGGCGGGCGCAGATCGGCAACGATCCGCCGGACCTCCTCGACGCACGCCGCGCACTGTTCCCGCAGCTCCGCGAGCAGGGGCCCCGCTTCGGGCCCGTCGCGGTGCGCGCGCCGCGCCGCGGTCTCCAGGCCGAGGGTGATGCCCGCCAGCGCCGGCCCCATGCCGTCGTGCAGCTCGCGACGGATGCGCAGGCGCTCCTCCTCGCGGGCCATGATGACCCGCTCGCGGGAGCGGCGCAGGTCCCGGGTCACGCGGACGCCGTGGGCGGCGACCCCGGCCTGGCGGGCAAACGCCTCCAGCAGCCGCCGGTCCGCTGGCGACAGGTCCTGCTCACCACGGCGAGGTCCGACAATGAGTACGCCGACCGGCTCGCCGGAGTAGGTCAGCGGGAACTCGACGGTGCCGGCGATTGGCTCGCCGGCCGTGTAGGCCGGGGTCGCCTCGGCCGTCAACCGCACGGCCGCGTACGGCAGCCGCAGCGTCGCCCGTACGGTGTCCACGACCGCCGGCAGCACGGCATCGACGTCCATCGTCTGGGCCAGCCGCTCCCCGAACGACGTCAGGGCGGCCAGCGGGTCGTCTCGCCGCCCGTACAGCAACCGCTCCACCGCCAACTGCACCCGGTGCCGCACCCCGGCCAGCAGCAGCGCGGCGACCGCCGCCACCAGGGCCGGCCCGACACCGGGGCCCAGGTTCGCCCCCAACGCCGCCGCGGCCAGCAGGTACGCCGCCAGAGCCACACCGGTCAGCAGTGCGTAGACCAGCGCGCGGGACAGCACCGTCTCGATGTCGAAGAGTTGGTGCCGGACGACGCCCACCGTCAACGCGGCTACCGCCGCGACGTGCAGGGCGAACGTCACCACGTCCGACCACGGGCCCTGGGTGGCGGTCAAGATGAGGGCGAGCGCTGCGACGAACCATGCGTCCTGGCGCCGCCGCGCCGGCTCGGCGCGGCGCATGCCCAGCACGACGGCGACGACCGCCACCGCCCCGACCGCAACCGCCACGAAGAACGCCACCAGCACGACCGTCAGCTGCGGCCCGTCGGGTAGCGGAAGGTCGAGCGGATTGTGGTACGCCCCGCCCGTCTCACCGGCGACGACCTGATCGACGGTGGCGATTCCCACGATGGCCACCGTGCCGCTCGTAAGCGCCACCGCGGCCGGCGCCCGCCAGCCTGGCGAGCGTAGCCGTCCGTCCGGGAACAGCAGCGGAAGCGCGACCACCATCAGCAGGAACGCGGGCAGCCACAGCCAGACGGCCAGTGCGGCGACGCCCGCGCCGGGCAACGCGCCCGGCCGGGTGAACAGCGTGTACGTGACGTACTCCGCCGCCGTCGAGCTGGCAGCCGCGCACAGCCCGGCGGCCCCGAGCACCCAACCCAGCCGGTTGGCCGGCTGGCGACGCAGCACCAACGCGCCGACCACGCCGAACGCCAAGCCGGCCACCCAGGTGTTGGCCTGGTTTCCGGACAGGAACGAGGCTAGCCGGCCATGGCTGCTCCAGACCCCCCACAGGGTCATCGTGGAGAGCATGACCGTGACTCCCGCGACGACGGCGGGAGCCACCAGCGGACGTCGCAGCCTCATTGTTTCCTCATTCTGCCGCGCGGCGCGTCCGCGTAGCTAGGCGCTCCGGCGCCGCTCGGGCGCTGTCCTGGCCGCAAGTCGGGACCACGCTCCCTGTAAACCGGGACACGAGGCGACAGACGCTGCCCCCGTGAACCCCAACAGATGACCCGGACGCAACGAGCGCGCCTGAAGCTCGTGCCGCGTGCCGAACCGGGTCAGGCTGAAAACCGAGTCGGTCACATGCCGGCGCGGGACCTCGGCAACCGGTACCCGGGACAGGGGCTTACGCAAGCTCACTAACGGTTCTTATCGTCCGGAGGAGCCGATAATGATCAAGCGACTGTCCACGCTCGCCGCCGCCGTGCTCGCGGCGGCGGTGGCGACCCCGTCCATCGGGGCACACGCCGATGGACGGGGAAGCGCCCAACCGACCCTGCTTGGTCGCGCCGTGCTGCCGGTCGAGACGTACGCTCCCGGCCCGCCCTCGGGGACCCTCTTGCCTCCCGGGACCGTCAACGGGATCACGTTCCCGCTGCCTGCGCAGCCGGTCGAGGGGTTCTCGGCAATCGTCGACGGCCGACACCCGGGGGAATACCTCGCCATGCCAGACAACGGGTTCGGCGGCAAGGCGAACTCGACGGACTTCCTCATCCGCGCCTACTACATCCGGCCGGACCTGAGGACCGCCAAGGGCGGGAGCGGCGAGGTCGAGGTCGATTTGAACGAGTTCATTGAGTTCCGTGACCCGGACGGTCTGATCGGCTTCCCGCTTGTCAATGAGGGGACGACCCAGCGGTTGCTGACCGGCGGTGACATCGATCCCGAGTCCCTGCAGCGCGGCAGAGATGGGGACCTGTGGGTCGGCGACGAGTTCGGGCCGTGGGTCCTGCACTTCGACGCCACCGGCAAGCTGCTCGATCCGCCCTTCGCGGCTCCGGGGGGCCTTCGGTCGCCCAACAACCCCCACCTCGGCGGGGCGGCGGCAACCCAGCCGAACAGCCGCGGCTTCGAGGCCATGGCCATCAGCCCGGACGGCAAGTACCTGTATCCGGCTCTGGAGGGCGCGACGGTAGCCGAGCTCGGTACCACGCGGCGCTACATCTTCGAGTTCAGCGTGCGCGACGAGGCCTTCACGGGGCGCGTCTGGCTGTACCAGACCGAGCAGCCCGGATACTTCGTCTCTGACATGGCTGCCCTCGACCGGCACCACCTCGTGGTGATCGAGCGTGACGGTGGTCTCGGACTGAACGCGCTGTTCCGCACGGTGTACGCCGTCAACCTCGCCGATGCCGATGCCGATGCCGGCGGGTCTCTGGTGAAGACGGAGGCTGTCGACCTGACGGCCGTGCCCGACCCGGACCTGCTTTCCCTGCCCCCAGTCCACGACGGCGACGTGGGACTCGGCAACCCGTACCGCGTGACGTGCGAGTCGATCGAGGCCATCCATCAGATCGCCGGCAACCAGTTGCTGCTCGGCTGTGACAACAATTTCCCCAACGTAGGCCGCAACCCTGGCCGCGCAGACGACAGTGAGTTCATTGTGGTGAAGCTGCCGGGCCTCCGCGGCGAGTAGAGAGAGCAGAGCTCGCAGGTCCTCGGGCAGGCAGGACGCTGCCGGGACCGGTGACGGTCCCGGCGGCACCATCTCATGAGGGGCGTAGCGCAGAGACAGACCAATCGCCATCGATTGCGCTCGCAATTCTTGGTGGCGCGTTCGCTTCGCCGAAAAGGAGGCAAGTCATGCGGTTCAGCCCACTGATCACAGTGATTCTCCTCGCTCCCATGGCAGCGCTCGCGGGCGCCGTCGGCAGCGGTCCCGCCGACCACGAGGAGACTCTGCGGCTGCTGGACACCGGTGCCACCATCGACGCGTTCCTCAACGGTGGCGAGCCGAGCCACACCGGCGACCGGGAGGTCTTCCGCGACACGCTTGTCTGGGCCAAGGATCAGAGTCCTGCGGGCAAGGCGGAAGGCCATTGCACAGTGATCGAAGCTTCCACCGCGACGACGACCTGCACGATCGTCACCACCTTGCAACATGGCACTATTACCACCGAAGGTGTTGGCATTTTCGTGCCAGGCGCCACCAGCATCGCGGCGGTAACCGGGGGCACCGGCGCCTACGAAGGCGCCAAGGGCCATGCCACCTTCCTGTTCAACCCGGCCGCAAATTCGCCGGTGACCTTCGTGCTGTCCCGGCGCTGACTGGGTTCACCGCGTATCGCAGTCCGGGCCGACCTGTGGCTCCGCACGCCCATCGGCAGGTGTGGCACCGGATGAAGAAATGGCCGCCGCAGCGGCACAGCCACCGGTCGCGCAGCGGCGTGGTCGTCGAGCCGCCGGCGTAGCCGTGCCCGTTGTGGCATCCCCGCGGCCTGTCGCCGACCAGCTCGCGGACCTGGTCAGGCCACCCCGTTGTGGATCGGCTGGGGTTCGGCCGGTAGGTGATCGAGAGGATCGCGGAGTTTTGCGCAACTGGCGGCGACGTGGCCGGCCCTGGCGTGCGGATCGACGCGGACGGCTCGCTCGTCGCCACGGCGACCGCCGAGCAGGTGTGCGGGAGTGTTGGGTCGGCCGATCAACGAGGCATCCGACATAGACGGCAGCCTCACCGCCGCCGGGACCAACCACATCCGCGCCGACCTGCGGCAGAACAGCGACAGCCCGGGTTCTCCGGGCTGCCGCTGCTGTCGCCAGTCACGCAGTTCGCGGCCGAAGGCCGGTCACAGGGTGACGACCGCGTCCTCGGCGAAGGTGAACAGGCCGGCGTCGAAAGTGATCGTCTTCAGCTTCGTGCCCTTCGGCACGTCGAAGTAGACGTTCGCCTTCACCGAGTTGCCAGGGTTGATCTCGTCGAGGAAACCCTGCCCGTCGGTGTTGCCGTAGATCCCGGCCTCGCCGTCAGCCTCGTACTCCCGGCCCGTGGCGTCCTCGGCGGTGAGGGTGCCGTCGGCGTGGAAGGTGTGCGCGCTCTTCGTGACGTTCTTGACGGTCACATTGACCTTGCAGAAGGTGCCCTGCGCCTTGGTGTTCAGGAACTGGCTGCCCACCTGGGAGATCCCACACTTCACGCTGTTGACCGTGAACTCGAAGTCACCGCCGCGCACCTTGTCGCCGACGCCAAAGGTCTTCGGCTTGGCGGAGGCCGGCGCCGCAGTCGTCTTCGCCGGCTCCGGCTTGACCGATGCGGGCGCCGACATGCTCGGGGCGACGGCCGCAGGGGCGGAGGTGCTGGGGCTGGCAGCGGGGATGTCACTGCTGGCGGACACACCGGACTTCTTGTCGTCGCCGCTGACCAGGCCGATCACCATCGAGCCGCCGCAGCACAGCACCACGAACGCGCCGACGCCGATGAGGGTGGGAATCAGCCAGGGCCGCTTGCGGGCGGCGGGCGCCTGCGCGCCGGGCGGCGGCGGGAACTGGCCGGGCTGCTGAGCGAACTGCCCGGGCGCCGGCGGCGGGAAGTGACCGGCCGGCACCTGCGGGAACTGAGCGGTGGGCGGCATCGGCTGCTGGCCGGCCGGCGGCTGGTTCTGGGCAGGGTCGTAGGGGGTGGTCATTGAGTGGTGTTCTCCCAGGTCTTGATTCGCGCTGCCCCGTTAGTTGAGCGCAATAATTTCCACCCTGGCACATTTTGCCTCAGGCAACTGTCCTCCGGCTGGCCTGACCCACACGCCCGGTCAGCGCGAGAAACCCCCGATCTTGGTGACCCGGTCGTCAGCCGTTGAGCCACCAACTTGTTCACGCCCCGGCCGCGGCGTCCCCGGTGGCTCGGGTCGGTCCAACTGCCCGCTCCAGCTTGCGGGCAGCGGCTGTGGCCAGGAATGCGCGATGATGCCCCGGAGCTGTCGGGACAGCAGCGGCACGCCCCCCGACGCGGGGCGCCGCCAGCGGGTGGGTGCGGCGCATCCGGATGAAGACGGGCGCTGACCCCACGATCGGGGATGCTCAGGATCGAGACCCCAGCGGCCCTGGTGCTTCTGACACATAAGTCCGGGTCGTTGAGTTGCCCGAGCTGCACGCCGCAGCGAGACCAGGTCCACCTCGGGGCCGTGCCGCGGCGGTGAACCTGGTCGTCGCGAGGCCGAGTTCGGACCGCCGCTTCCGCCGAACGAGCAGCCGGAGATCCACGGCGTCCTCGTCGGTCCGCCGGTTCCTTGGGCCGGCCTCGACGCCTGACTTCAGGGCGCTCGGGTCGTGCACGGGTTGGTTCGGGCGGATGGAGGCGCCTCGGATGGCCGCCCCGCTAGAAGATCAGTGGAGACGGGCCCGTAGGTCGGCGATCCGATCCGCCGCTGCGATGAAGCCGGCGGTGTCGAGCTTGCCCCCGGTCTGCGCGTCGACCAGGGCGGCCGTGGCGGCTTCGCCCTGACTGACATCACGGGCGGAGCACAGGATGAGATCCATGCCGGCGGTCGCGGCGGCGACCGCGCGCTGGCCGGTGCTGCCGTAGGCAGCCAGCGCACCGGCTTCCAGGGCATCGGTGACGGTTACTCCGGTGAACCCGATGCGACCGCGCAGTTCCTGCCTGACCACGGTCGGCGACAGGCCGGCCGGGCGGTTCGGGTCCAACGCCGGGTAGACGGCCCAGGACAGCATGACGAGGTCGACGCCGCTGGCGACGGCGGCCGGGTACGGGAACTCGTCGGTGCCGCGCATCGTGCCCAGCGACTGGGACAGGGTGACCGGCCGGGTGTCGGTGTTCTGTGCCGTTGCCGCCCGCCCGAGTCCGGGGAAGTGCTTGGCGGTGGCGGCCACGCCGGTGCGCTGCTGGGCGGTGATGAACGCCCGCCCCAGGTGCGCGACGGTGGAGGGGTCCGCGCTGTAGGAGCGCTGATACTGGTCGATGAAGTTGCCTGCAGTGGCATAGACGTCGAGAACCGGGGCGAGGTTGACGTTCATGCCGACCGCGGCGAGGGTGCGGCCGGCTCCGGTGCCTGCCGCGGTCGCCGCGGCCACCGGATCGGCGGACTGGCCGATCCGCTTCGCCGACAGCGCGGGCGCCCCCGGTAGCCGCCGGATCAGGCCACCCTCCTGGTCGACCATCAGCAGCAGCGGCACGTGGACCGGGCTTTGCGCCTGGGCTCGTCGTAACTGGGCGATCACATTGCTGATCTGGGCGATGCTGGCGATGTTCTCCCCGAAGAAGATCACCCCGGCGGCCTCACCGGCGCGGATGATCCTCAACAGGCTCGCCGGTGGTGTCAACCCGGGATAGGAGTAGATGATCCGCTGCCCGGCCAGTTGCCGCCTGGTCAGGCCGGCCGACCTGGTCGGCGCCGGCACGGACGGTACCGGCGCGGGGGACGCGCCCGGGGCCGTCGTGGGCGGCGTGATCGACATGGACGGCGATGCCATCCGTCCACCACCCGACCCACCAGACGCGGACCAGGTGGAGCGTGCCGCATCAGGGGCGGGCGGCCCCGGCGTGGGGGTGCGCGAGGACTGGCAGGCGACCATGGCAAGGCCGAGCGTCCCGGCCGCGAGTACGACGCGCACCTTCGCCGCTGGGTACATGGCCACCTCCCCACAGCCCACACCGATCCCGGCGCGCCTGACAGGAACCGGCAACCAGTCGACGGTGACCAGTCCGCGGTGTCCCGATCTCATCCGCCGGCGACGATGAACGGTGCATCCGCTCCCGCGGCGATCGCCAGCGATGCGCCTGCCGGTATGGGTGCCTCCCTGCGTCACCGGACCTCGTGCGGCGGCTCTATCAGCAGTATGTGCGCGACATTCGTCGGTGACTAGTCGCCCACATCATCGCGCGACCGGCCATTGACTAACCTTCCCCCGGCTCCGGACTCTTTGGCGATGACGGCCCTCTGGCCTGCGATGATGGGGGCGAGCGGGCCTGCATCACCTTCCAGAGAAGACCGAAGAGGTCACCGCGCGGACCGCGTCGGTGCAGCTGTCGGCTGTACACCCGCCTCGGACGCGGTACCGGCGGCGCCGCGCGGTGGGCAGGCCGACCTCCAAACGTGGTGCGCCCTGGGATTACGTGGTGCGCGCACATGTCGTCGACCGCGCGCTGCGATCCGTCAGGGTCGCGCGGACTGCGCCGCCCGTTCGTGTCGAGGTGAGCGTGCCGCGATCTCGAGCGCCGGACACTAGATTCACTCCATGTACTCGACCCAGGTATCCCAACTCATCAAGGCACCGCGCTCAGCCGTCTATCGGGCACTGCTGGACCCGGCCGCGGTCGCCAAGTGGCGCGTCCCAACCGGCATGAGCGGGCATGTTCATGAGTTCGACGCGCGCGAGGGTGGCAGGTTGCGCGTCTCGCTCACCTACGAGGCACCGGACAACACCGGCAAGTCGACAGCACACACCGACAGCTACCACGGCAACTTCGTCAAGATTGTGCCCGACCAGCAGGTGGTCGAGGTGATCGAGTTCGAGACCGACGATCCTACGTTGCGTGGCGCGATGACCATGATCACGACGCTCACCGACGTGGACGGTGGCACCGAAGTCGTCGTTGTGCATGACGGAATTCCCGACGCCATCCCGGCCGAAGACAACGAGATGGGTACGCGCATGGCCCTGGCGAACCTCGCCAGCCTCGTTGAACTCGGCTAGGGCCCGTGTCAAAGGCCCAGCCGGCCGGGGCGACGATGTGCCAAGCGCCTGGCCACCGAGGTTGGCGGGCAGGGACAGCTCCAGCTGCCCCGACCAGACGCCGGCAATGGCTCCGGCCACGGATGCACCACCACCATCACCCCGAGACCTACGCCGACTGCTCCGTCGCCGGCAGCCTTCTTGTCGACCAGCCGCTTGTCCCGCCGTGCTAACCAAGAGGCGTAGGCGCTGGCGCTGAACGGATCGGGTACTGCGGCTGGCCTACTTCCCGAAGGGCTGGTGGTACCAGGTGAGAGCAGTGGTGTACGACCGGTACGGGCCCCCGGATGGGTTGCGGATCGAGAACCTCCCCAAGCCTTCCCCTGCTGCCCGACAGGTGCTGGTCAAGGTTGCGGCGACCTCGGTGAATCTGAGCGATTGGGAGACTCTGCAAGGCTCGCCACTGTATTCGCGCATCGGTGGGCTGCGCTCCCCGGCACACCGGACCCTCGGCTCGGACATCGCCGGATGGGTCGACGCGGTGGGTCCCGCCGTCACTCGGTTTCGACCCGGTGACGAGGTGTACGGCGACAACCTCGTGCTCAAGGGCGGTTTCGCCGAGTACGCGATCGCGCCCGAATCGGTCCTGGCCCGCAAGCCCGCCGCCCTGACCTTCGCCGAGGCGTCGGCGATCCCGCAGGCGGGCGTGATCGCCCAGCAGGGCACCGCGGGCGCCGCAGCTGGCAGCCGGGTCCTTATCAACGGCGCCGGCGGGGGATCCGGCGCATTCGCGATCCAGCTAGCCAAACGACTCGGCGCTCAGGTAACCGGCGTCGACAACGCGAGCAAGCTCGACTTCATGTGGTCCGCCGGCGCGGATGAGGTGATCGACTACTGGAGCCGGGACTTCACCCGCAGCGGCCCGTACGATCTCATCCTCGATCTGGTCGCGCACCGATCGGTGTTCGCCTACCGCCGGGCACTGGCCCCCGGCGGCCGCTACCGGTGCGTCGGCGGATCGGTCCCGGCGCTGCTGCGCGTCCTGACGATCGGCGCGGTGGCCGGCCGGCTCACCCACCGCCGGCTCGGCGTGCTCGCCGTCCGGGAAGGCCCGACCCACTTCGAACCGGTGGCCGATCTCTGCGTGGCGGGTGACCTCGTCATCCACATCGACCGGGCCTTCACGCTCGACGAGACGCCCGAGGCGTTGGCCCACGTGGGTAAGGGACGCGCCCTTGGAAAGGTCGTCGTGAACGTCAACTGACCAGCGACCGCAGATTCACCGCGGCCGGTGGAGTCGACGGGCGTTAAGGCGCCGAGCGGGCGCCCGGCGCGGTCGCTGCTCTGCAATGCTCTTGTACCGTGACTTCTTTTCGCCGCTTGGTGACTTCAGGATCACCGCTGGAACCGGAGATCGGCTTCTCACGCGCCGTGCGGATAGGGCGGTACGTATCCGTGGCCGGCACCGCGCCGATCGCGGACGACGGTGCCACGGCCGGTCCGGGAGATGTGTACGCGCAATCCGTGCGTTGCCTGGACATCGCCGAGCAAGCGCTGCGCGAGGCCGGCGCAACGCTGGCAGACGTCATCAGAACCAGGGTCATGCTTGTTGACATCGCCCGTTGGCGAGAGGCGGCGCGCGCACATGGCGAACGGTTCTCTCAGGTGCGACCGGCGTGTACCTTTGTAGAAGTATCGCGTTTCATCAATCCAGAGTGGTTGGTGGAGTTCGAGGTCGACGCCGTCGTCGCAACAACCGACCCGGGAGACTCCGTTACTCACGAAGGACCGTGAGGCGGTCGTGCGGATTGGTGTCTCGAATCGTGTCGCGCCAGCATCCTGATGTGCCGCCTAGCGCTCGTCACGCAAGGTAACCAGTTCACGGTGCACCACTGTCGGGTCGGCGCGCACCATCGCCAGTTCCTCGGCCGACAATCTGCGTCCGATCAACACCATGCCCACGCAGCGGTCCTCTTCCCGTCGGGGGTGTGCCGTTCCGCGCTCACCGTTTTCGTGACGCGGACCGTGCCGCAACCGGCTCTCCGCCGGGGTCCGGCTGTCCTGCTGGGCTTCGTTCTCAGGGTTGCAGAATGCGGAGCGGGCCGGCCGGGACCGGCGGGTGGCCGTCCCGACCGGCCGTCGACTCAGCTCACCTGCTCAGGAGTGGTTGCCAGCCGCCGCGGTAGCGCAGGCCGCCAGGTTGCAGCCGGATCTGGTCGTGCACTGTTCCGGAGACCCGCTCGGTTCGTATCGCCTCGGGCCGGTCCACCACGACGCAGACGTCCTCGCCGGGCCACCACCAGCCGCAGGAGCGAGCCAGATCGGCCCAGGCGTTGAGGTGTTCGGCCTCGTCCGGCCCGTACCGGGCAAGGCCGAGCCGGTGCAGCACGTCGTAGTAGGCGATCCAGGAGGCGTCCTGCTGCCCGTACCAGCACACGGGTACCGGGCCGTCACCCGCGAGCGCCGCACGCACGGGCAGGTAGTACCCGTGTGCGAGGCTGCGGTGCAATGCCGTGCGTACGCCCTGGTGCAGCACGACAGCGAGCGGGACGCCGCTGTCGAGCCCCTGCAGAGGCGCCAGTTCGGGCCATGGCTCCTTGGTCTTGCTCGTACGCACGGGTGACAGCTCGGGATCGCTGTAAGTGACACCCGCACTCAGCGCGCCGCGCAACCGGGAGGCGATCATGGCGATGTCGCTTGCCAGCGGTGGCATCCCGCGCGGCCGCGGATCCCGGATGCACTCGTAGAGCTGATCGAGGGTGGGCCAGCCGGTGATCAGGGGGCGCGCCTTGTCGGGCGAGTCGACCCATTCGAACCGGGGTCGCGGCCGAGACGCTCTGGCGTAAATGGCGGTCAGGACGCGCTCGGCGGTCGACTTGTCGGCCGGCTGCGTGGACAGGGCGTGGTCGAGCCATTCCTGGCGGATCGGGATGGCCTGCTGCCACAGGTCGTGAGGCTTGCCGCTGCGACCGGCCTGGGAAGATGTCGCGGCGTCGTTGCGCCGCGCGGGGGCGCTCATCGCGCCAGGGCGTCGCCGCCCTTCCGGTACGAGATCATGGAACGACTATGGCCCTCACCGCGGCACCGGCGCAAGGCAGTTCTCCAGCTGCAGCGCCTCACTAGCGGCGTGACAGGACGCCGAGGCGCTGGTCACTGGTCGTCGACCGATCCCGATCGCTTTCGAGAGCAAGCGGGCGAGAACCACGTCCCGCTGACCGACCCCGGACATCACCGACAGCACAGAGGTGGCCCGGCTCCGGCGGGATCCTGACGCGGGCTCCTACGGCCCGGTTTGGCGCGCGCCGCGGTAGGGAAGGTTCGCGGTCACTTCGATGAAGGAGGCTGTATGGAGACGTCCGCTAGCGTCGGGCGCAGTTACCGACAGTCGACACGCCTATGCGGGGCTGCGCCCGTTGCAGCGCCGACCGCGAGGGGGCGAGCCTGATGGCTCGCGTCGGTCGCTACGGAATCCCAGGGTTCGTGTGGTTCCTGATCTGGCTCGTCGTCTGCATCTTGATCGTCATCCTGTTGGCAATGGTCATTCACCACTTCGGAGGCGCCTCGCTCTCGCTCAAGCTCGGCCACTTCTACCTGAACATCGGGGTCACCTGACCTGCCGCGTCGTCGACACTTCGGCGCCGGTATTGCACAAGCCGGGTTGGCCGTCACCGCCGGTGACGGCCAACACCGCTTGGAAGCGAGCATGGGTTGGCAAAGAAGTGTTGGCCAAGATATGTTGGCTACATGTCGTCCGGTCAGAAGAAGCAACTCACCGATCCGCAGGCGCTGCGGGCGCTCGCCCATCCCATCCGGCTCAAGCTTCTCGAACTGCTCACTGTCGACGGTCCGGCCTCCGGGCGACAGCTGGCCGACCGGACCGGCGAGTCCACGGCATCCATCAGCTATCACATCGGCCAGCTGGCCAAGTGGGACCTTGTCGAGCCCGCACCCGAACTGGCTGAGGGACGCGAACGGCCATGGCGAGCAACCAGCCGAGGGATCACCTGGTCAGCGACCGGTGACGGCTCGCCGGAGTTCGTCGCCGCCTCCCGGGCGCTGCGAGAGCAGTTCATCGCCCAGCGGCTCGCCGCCCTCGACGCCTACCAACGCCACCAGGCGGACTTCGACACCGCCTGGCAGGAAGCGGCCTGGGTCGGCGAAGACATCGGCTACCTCGACCCCGACGAGCTGGTCGAAGTAACTGAGCGCATCAAAGCCCTCATCGGCGAGTACACCGCCACCACACGGCCTCGCACGGCGAACGCCCGCCGCGTCGCCTTCTTCGGCTACGCCGTCCCCACGCCCGACGGTCCGAGCTGATGCTGCGCACACCAGGACTGCTCGCCCTGTTCGTCGCGAAGTTGTTGTCCACCTTCGGCTCCTGGCTCACCCTCCTGGCGCTGCCGTGGTTCGTTCTGGTGACCACCGGTTCGCCGGTGAAGATGAGCGCGGTCCTGGCCGCAGAGTTTCTTGGGGTCGTGACCCTGGGCCTGCCCAGCGGCAGGGTCGTGGCCCGGCTGGGCGTGCGGCGCACCATGCTGATCTGCGACGCGGCGCGCGTACCGTTGATGGCGCTGATTCCGCTGCTGCATCAGGCGGGATGGCTGAGCCTGCCGGCCCTGCTGGTGGTCTCGTTCAGTCTCGGTGTGTTCACTGCCCCTTATGTCTCCTCGCAGCGGCTGATCCTGGCCGACCTCCTCGGCCCGACGCGGGGCACCGACGAGAAACTTCTCGCCCGGGCCAACAGCCTGATCGACGGTGCGACCCGGGTCGCGGCCCTCGCCGGACCCGCCCTGGGCGGCCTACTCATCGCCCTGCTCGGGCCGGCCCAGGTCCTCTGGATCGACGCCGGCACCTACCTCATCTCCTACCTCATCCTGGCCTTCTTCGTCCGGCCGCCCGCTCCTGTCGTGGCCGATACGAACAGGGCGTCTCCTCGTGCGAGCGACGAGCGGGCTGCCACGTTCGCGGGCCTACGCCACGCGCTGCGCCATCGAGCACTTCGGCTCTTCGTGCTCGCCCTGACGTTGGTGACCACCTCGGTCCCCGCCGTGTTCATCTGCCTGCAAGTGCTGGTCATGGATGAGCTGGGAGGCGATCCTCGAACGCTGGGCCTACTCACCGGGGCAAACGGCGCCGGCCTCGCCATCGGCAGCCTGGTGGCCGTCGCTGGCCTCGGGCGGATGAACAACACCGCCCTCACCGGAGCCGCCATGCTGCAGTGCGCCCCGCTGTGGCTGCTACTCGTCGATCACGCCCTCGCGGTGGCCGGCGGACTGTTTCTGGTCGGACTGGCCACGCCGTTGCTAGCCGCAACTGTCAACACCCGCGTCACCCTACGCACCCCGGCACCTATCCGACCTCACGTGATGACCGCAGTGACAACCACCGAAAACCTGGCCGCATTCGTCGGATACACCGCCGCCGGACCGGCGTTGCAACTCAGCGGGCTGCGCACCGTCCTCGCCGTCATCGCAACCCTGGCCGCCCTCGGCGCGATCACCTTCGCCATGGCCCTACGCGCCGACGACTCGCCACCGGCCTTGCCGAATCAGCGCCCCCGGGAGCCCAGACGACACCGTCGCACCCCGGCGATCCACGAACCCGCGACCGGGACGGAACGCAATCCATGACCCGGCACGACGCCCGCACCTGCGAGGGTAGTGGTTCGCGTCGCCGCAGGTCCCTTGCCGTAACGGCGTATGCCCGTCAATCGATCGGTGTCACGGCCGTGCCGTGAGGAATCGCGTGATTGCCGCAGCGACGGCCTGGTGGTCCTCGAGCATCGGTAGGTGCCCCGTGTTCAGGTCGTTCTGCCAGGTGGCGTCTAGTCGCTGGGCGCATCGCTGTTGCAGCGTCATCGGCAGCTGATGGTCGTCGGTGGTCCGCAGGTAACCGCGCCACCCGCTCCACGAGCGGTGCGCGGTCCGGTCTCGGTAGAGGGCGGGGGACTCGGGGGTGAAGTCGGCGATGATGCGGTTCGCGACCTCTTCGTTCAGTCCGCGGGTGAGGCCACGTCTGATCGCCGAGTCCGGCGGCCGGGTCCCGGCGATTCGCATCGCGGCACTGAGCGCCCACCGGTTCGGCGCCGGCATCGCCGAGATGAACGATCCTCCCGGCTGCGGGATCACGGCACTGATCGCCAGGAAGGCGCTGACGCGTTCGGGCGCGAGCCGGGCAACTTCGGCGCCGATCACACCGCCGGCCGAGTGAGCGACGATCACGTAGCCGCCCGGCGGTGCGGAGTCGATGACCGCCTGGGCGTAGTCGCGCAACCGGGCTCGGCCGCTCTGCGGTCGGGAGGCGACACAGGTCTGCTGTCCTTCGCCGAGGTCGCGGCGGACGTCATCCCAGATCCAGGCGGGAAGCCCGGCGCCGCTGAGGAACATGATCGGATCGCGTGACGTGCTCATGACACCATCGTCACCCCCACCGATGTCACCGGCATGTCACTATTTATTGGATGAACCGCACCGACCGTCTCTACGCCCTACGTGAGGAACTACGGCGCGCCGGGCCTGCCGGGCGCACGGCGGAGCGACTCGCCGAGGTCTTCGAGGTCAGCGTCCGCACGATCAAACGAGACATTTCGGCCCTGCAACACGGCGGCTTCCCGGTCTGGGCTCGACCCGGCCCCGGGGGTGGCTACGTCGTTGACGCCGCCGCGACCCTCCCACCGGTGAACTTCACCGACGCCGAGGTCTCCGGCCTCGCCGCCGCCGTGGCCGCCCACCGCGGACAGCCCTTCGACAGCCACGCCCGCGCCGCCCTCGTCAAGGTACTCAGCGTGATGGACACCCGCGCACGAGAAAACGCCACCGCGTTGAACGGTCGTGTCTGGATCGATCACACCGACACACCCGGCGACGCCCGGACTCGACGCGCGATCGAGCAGGCACTCCACGCACAACGCGTCCTCGTCGTGGACTACCGCGACCGGCATGGCACGCCCACCACCCGGCAACTCGATCCCGTACTCCTGGCCCGCACCCGTGGAAACTGGTACCTCATCGCGCACTGTCGCACCCGTCAAGCGATCCGCTGGCTCCGCCTCGACCGCGTCAGCGCCGCCCACCTCACCACCCAGCCCGCCGCTCATATCCCCATCGAAGCCATTGGCACACCGCCCACCACCGCCGAAGCCATCGCCGACCTGTGACGCCACCCGCCATCGCCGACCGGCGGCCGTGGCCGTCGCCGAAACCCATTGGCCCGAGCCGTCCGGCTGTTCATCGCCGAGGACCTGGACCTAGTGACCGGCCAGGTCGGCTACGTCACCGGCGGCCCGCACGGCTGACCGCGCACGCTGCTCAGGACGCACGGCCCGCTCCGGCCGGCGCCGGGTGGCGATGGCGTAGCCCGTGGTGGTGACGCCCAGTGCCACTCCCCAGCAAAGGAACACCAGCAGGGTGCCGGTCACCGCCCACCCCTCACGCACCTGCGACCAGTGCGTCTCGCCGCGGAGAACCTGCCGCACGAGCACGGCGACGCTCAGGATGCCGTAGGTGACCAGCGCGAGCGCCACCACCCCGGCGGGGACCACCGCCAACAGCGGGGGAACCCGTCTGTCGCGCAGCCCCGGCAGCCAGTGCGGGAACCGCTGCCCCCAGCGCTGCACCAACCCGAGTACGAGCAGGCCGGCCAGCGGCGGGACGAGGGTGATCGCCACGCCCGTCCCCGTCGAAAGGCTCCGGTGGATGTCGTCCAGCTCCCGCTGCGGGATCCCGAACGGAACGCCAAGCGCCCACAGCCCGTGCGGCACCGCCCAGCCGGCCACCGGCAGGGCCACCGTCACGTACGCCCAGCGGCGGGTCCACCGCGGCACCGGCTGGTAGCCGGCCGCCTGCGCACCGCGCCGCGGAGCGCAGGCGTTCGTGAGCCCGGCGAACAGCAGACCGCCGGTCGCCAGCACGAGGCGCGCGCCGAGATCGCGCCAGTCCGAGGGGCGTCCCACCAACGCCGCAGGGATCTCGAAGAGCAGATGCAGCGGGAAGGACAGGACCAGGAGCAGCGCCGCGGCCGCCCCACCACCGGCGACCGAGTAGCGGCCGGGGAACCGGACCAGCCACACGACCAGCACCGCGAGGACGGCGCCCACTCCCACCGCTCCCCACCCCGCCCGCAACGGCAGCGTCTCGACCAGATCCGCGCCGCACCCGCCGGTCGGGTCGACCAGATGGGTGCGGTCGCAGGCCGTGTACCCCCACCGGCCCCCCGAGATCCAGTACGCCCGCACGGTCACCTCGACGACGACGAACACGACGCAGGCCACCGCCCACCGCCGGACCCGAGCAGCGGCAGCCGAACGGGAGGAACGAGCCGAAAGACCGGACCTGCCGACCGCCTGCGGAGCGGCGCGGCGACGTGCGGGACCGGTTGCCACGCCGTCCGGGACCTGGACCCGCTGGGGCCGTTGCCGCCACGTCATCGCGTGACCCTCTCGGCCACGGCCGGTGTGCGCAGCCCGGGACGGACCGGACAAGGCTTGTTGCTCATGAGGCCATGCTCCGTGCCGACCCGCGGGGCTGTCCTCCCACCGCGGCGGGACCCCGTTCCCTCCACCGGGGGAGTGCACACTGTTAGGAGGTGCAGTCCGGTGCGAGCGAGCAGATCGCCGCGGACATGGTCATGCCCGGGCCGACGTGGCCGGTGCCGCCCAGCCGGCCGAGACCTACCTGCGCCGCGCCGCCCAGGTGGAGCCGGGTTCGGGCACCAGGAAGATCCGGTTACGGCGATGTCGAGGGCTTGGCCTTCTGCGGATGGATGGTCTCGTGGCGGGCCAGCATGGCGACGAACTCGGCGATCTTCCGCTGGCGGGTCTCTGCTCGTTTGACGGCGTTGACGCGGTGGATGAGAGAGAACCGGTTGGTCTTGGTGAGGACGTCGAACATGGCCTGGGCGTCGGGGTCGGCGGCGATGGCGGCCAGCAGGTCGTCCGGCACCTCGGCTTCCGACGGCGGGGCGTAGGCGGCCGCCCACCGCCCGTCCGCCTTCGCGGCTTCCACCGCGGCGCGACCCGGCGGCAGCATCCGGCCCTCCGCCTCCAGGCGGGCCACGTGGGCGACGTTGCGCTGCGACCAGGAACTGCGGGCCCGGCGCGGGGTGAACCGGATCCAGGAGGTCTCCTGGTCTCCTCTCCGGGCCTGACCGTCGATCCAGCCGAAACACAGGGCCTCGTCGACCGCCTGCTGCCAGGTCAGCGTCGTGACCGTGCCGCCCTTCTTGGTCAGGGCCAGCCAGACACCGGGCGACGTGTCGTGGTTGGCCGACAACCACGCCCGCAGCGCGTCGGCATCCGCGACGATCAACTCATCCAGTTCGGCGCTCCCCATGACGGCAGGCTACCGCCCGGCCGTTGCCGTGGCCTCCGCCTGTCGCGCACAGCGTCGACCCTCGGCCGGACCGGCTGGTGAACACCGTCAGCACAGCGGGGGAGTGTCGTGCTTCGGCCGGGGACCGACGGCGGGCGTGGCTACCGGAATGCGGGCCAGTGCTCCGGCCTTCAGGCCGGGGGTGAGGGCCCGCGCTGGGAGGGCCGCTGGGCCCGAGCAGTGCCTTGACCGGGACGGTTCTGCTGCTCGATGTACTGCTTCACGACGCTCAGCGGTGCCCCGCCGACGGACCCGGCGAAGTACGAGCCCGACCACAGCTTGTTGGCCCGGTAGTAATGATGCACGAGGTCGGGGAACTCCTGCCGCAGCCGCCGTGAGGAGACGCCCTTGAGGCTGTTGACCAGCCGGGCCACCGCGACTTTGGGTGGGAAGTTGACCAGCAGGTGCACGTGGTTGTTCTCGCCGTTGAACTCGACCAGCTCCGCCTCGAAGTCGGTGCACACGTCCCGCATGATCGCCTCCATCCGGGTCAGATGCCGGTCGGCGAACACCTTGTGCCGGAACTTCGTCACGAAAACCAAGTGGACGTGCATTGCGAAAACGCAGTGCCTGCCAGTGCGAATGCCTTGAGATTCGGCCATAGCCCAACATGATACCGTGTGCCTTTGTGCAGCTCCGTTACCAGTTCCGCGTGTATCCGACGCCCGGCCAGCAGATCGAGCTGGCTCGGGCGTTCGGGTGCGCGCGGGTGGTGTTCAACGACGGGCTGCGTGCACGGCAGGAAGCCCGCGAGCAAGGCTTGCCGTACGTCTCGGACGCCGAGCTGTCCAAGCGGGTCATCACGCAGGCCAAGGCGACCCCGGAACGGGCGTGGCTGGGCGAGGTGTCGGCCGTGGTGTTGCAGCAGGCTCTCGCGGACCTGAACACCGCGTACCGCAACTTCTTCGCCTCGATCACTGGCAAGCGCAAGGGCCGCAAGATGGCCCCGCCCCGGTTCCGGTCCCGCAAGGACAACCGGCAGGCCATCCGGTTCACGAAAAACTCCCGGTTCAAGGTGCTCGACAACGGCCGCCTGCGGCTGCCGAAGATCGGCGACGTGACGGTGCGCTGGTCCCGGTCGCTGCCCTCGGACCCGTCCAGCGTGACGATCATCCGGGACGCGGCCGGGCGACACTTCGCCTCGTTCGTCGTCCAGACCGGGGACGAGCTGCTGCCCGAGCTGGACTCGGAGGTCGGGATCGACCTGGGCCTGACGCACTTCGCGGTCCTCTCGGATGGCACGAAGGTGGCCGCTCCGAAGTTCCTGCGCCGCGCGGCCCGCAAACTCAAGCGGCTGCAACAGGACTTGTCCCGCAAGCAGCGGGGCAGCAGCAACCGCAAGAAGGCCGTCGTGAAGGTCGCCAGGGCACACGTCCGCGTGGCCGACACCCGGCGCGACTGGCAGCACAAACTGTCCACGGCGATCATCCGCGAGAACCAAGCGGTGTACGTCGAGGATCTGTGCGTCGCCGGTCTCGCCCGGACCCGGCTGGCCAAAAGCGTCCACGACGCCGGGTGGGCCAGCTTCACCGCCATGCTGGAGTACAAAGCGGCCCGGCACGGGCGCACCTTCGGGCGGGTGAACCGATTTTTCCCGTCGACCCGCATGTGCTCCCAGTGTGGCCGAATCAACGACAAGATGGCACTCAACGTCCGAGCGTGGGACTGCCCCTGCGGAGCAGCCCACGACCGAGACGCCAACGCCGCCATCAACGTGCTCGCCGCCGGACAGGCGGAGAGTCGAAACGACCGTGGAGCGCAGGTAAGACCGGGTCTCCTCCCGGCACCGCGTGGCGAAGCGGTAACCCACCCGGATGCCGCGCGGTCCACGCGCAGCATGGAGGGAATCTCCGCCCTTTAGGGCGGAGAGGATGTCAAGATCAGCCGGTCGCCGGGGGTCACCGGCACGAGGGAGGCCACGTTGAGCCCGAGCACCGCGCCGCGGACGGTGGGAGACGCGCGGCGCGCCGGCCGGGACTGGCGACGCCAGGTGCCGCGGGCCTTCGCGACGCTTCTCTGGGTGGTCGCGGTGGTCTGCGCGCTGGCCGCGCTGAGCAGCGCCGTCCGCTCCGACATCCAGCCGGTCCGCACCGCCATCGACGCCCTGCTGCTGCCCGCCCCGGCGAACCTGGCGTACGCGGTCTTCCTCGGCACCCTCGCCTCGGCGGTGCTGCGCCGCAAGCGGCTGGCGTACTGGGTGCTGCTCGTCTACTTCACCCTCACCCTGGCCGTCGGCGTGCTGGCCGGCGTGCTGCTGCTGGTGATCGGCAGCAACGACCTCACCGACGACGCCGGCGAGCGGCTGTTCACCTCGCTGGAGACGGTCGGGGTCTGGGTCGGCATCGCCTTCGCCGCCGGGGCGCTGGCCCTGCTGCTGGCCGCCCGCCGGGAGTTCTACGCCCGGGTGCGCAGCGGCAGCCTCTGGCGGGCCCTCGGGGTCTTCCTCGGGCTGGCCGCGGCCGCGGTCGGGCTCGGCTACCTGCTGCTCCTCGTCGAGCCCGGCAGCCTGCGCACCTGGGTGGACCGGCTCGGCTACGCCGTCGAGAAGGTGTTCGGCGGGGCCGTCACCCTGGACGTCACCCGGCAGGGACAGGCGCCCGGCTGGGTCAACCTGCTGCTCGGCGCCTTCGGCGGGATCGCCTTCGTCGCCGGCCTGTTCACCCTGCTCCGGTCGCAGCGGGCCGCCGCCGTGCTGCACCCCGACGAAGAAGAGCGGATCCGGGAACTGCTCGCCCGGCACGGCGGGCGCGACTCGCTCGGCTACTTCGCCACCCGCCGGGACAAGGCGGCGATCTTCTCGGCCAGCGGCAAGGCGGCCATCACCTACCGGGTGGTCAACGGGGTCAGCCTGGCCAGCGGCGACCCGGTGGGGGACCCGGAGGCGTGGGGGCCGGCCATCGAGGCCTGGCTCGAACAGACCGGCGCGTACGCCTGGACCCCGGCGGTGATGGGCGCCAGCGAGGCGGGCGCCAGGGCGTACCACCGGCACGGGCTCAAGGTGCTGCACCTGGGCGACGAGGCGATCCTGCTGGCCCGCGAGTTCGACCTGGACGGGCGGGACATGCGCCCGGTCCGCCAGGCCGTGCACCGGGTGGAGCGCGCCGGCTACACGGCCCGGGTGCGCCGGCACGCGGACATCCCGGCGGGGGAGCTGTCCGAGCTGGCCAGGCTGGCGACGACCTGGCGGGACACCGAGCACGAGCGGGGCTTCTCGATGGCACTGGGCCGGCTCGGCGACCCGGCGGACGGCGACTGCGTGCTGGTCGAGGCGCGGGACGCGGACGGCCGGGTGCGGGCGTTGCTGTCGCTGAGCCCGTGGGGCGCCGACGGGCTCTCCCTGGACCTGATGCGCCGGGACCGGTCCGCCGAGAACGGGATCACCGAGTTCCTGGTGGCGGCGCTGATGGGTGAGGCGCCCCGGCTCGGCGTCGAGCGGGTGTCGCTGAACTTCGCGGTGTTCCGGTCGGTCTTCGAGCAGGGCGCGAGGATCGGCGCCGGCCCGGTCATCCGGCTCTGGCGGCACACCCTGCTCTTCTTCTCTCGCTGGTGGCAGCTGGAGTCGCTGTACCTGTCCAACGCCAAGTACCAGCCGCACTGGACGCCGCGCTACCTGTGCTTCGGTGAGCGCCGGGAGCTGGCCCGGGTGGGCCTCGCCGCGGCGGTCGCCGAGGGCTTCCTCGCCTTGCCGGGCGGCCGCCCCACCCCGCTGCACGGCGTGCCGCCGGCCGGCGGCGCGGTGGGCTACGTGCCGCCGGCCGCCGCGACGGTCCGGGCCGTGCCGCCGGAGCCGGCCGCGACGCAGCCGCCCGAGCAGATCCGGGTACGCCTGGAGAAGCTCGACCGGCTGCGCGCCGAGGGTGTCGACCCGTACCCGGTGGGCTTCCCGCGTACCGACGACTGCGCGGCGGTGCGGGCGCGGCACGCCGGGCTGGCCCCGGACACCGGCACCGGGGAGACCGTGTCGGTGGCCGGCCGGGTGCTGCTGGTCCGCGACCACGGGCGGATCTGCTTCGCGACGATCCGCGACGGCAGCGGCGACCTCCAGCTGGTGCTGGAGCACGACCTGGTCCGGTGGCGCGCCACCGTCGACATCGGCGATCACGTGGGCGCCACCGGCGAGGTGTACGCGACCCGGCGCGGCGAGGTGTCGGTGCGGGTGGCCTGCTGGCAGCTGACCGCCAAGTGCCTGCGCCCGCTGCCGGACAAGCACCACGGGCTCGCCGACCCGGAGGCCCGGGTCCGGCAGCGCTAC
Organism: Micromonospora terminaliae; assembly: GCF_009671205.1. Classification (NCBI taxonomy): domain Bacteria; kingdom Bacillati; phylum Actinomycetota; class Actinomycetes; order Micromonosporales; family Micromonosporaceae; genus Micromonospora; species Micromonospora terminaliae. The sequence goes on from NZ_CP045309.1 coordinate 2,248,621, forward strand.
CTCGACCTCGCCATCGATCCGGAGGCGCGGGACCTGCTGCGGGCCCGCGGCACCCTCCTGCACAGCCTGCGGCGCTCCCTGGCCGACCGGGACTTCCTGGAAGTGGAGACCCCGATCCTCCAACGGGTGCACGGCGGCGCCAACGCCCGCCCGTTCGTCACCCACAGCAACGCCTACGACCTGCGGCTGAGCCTGCGCATCGCGCCGGAGCTCTACCTGAAACGGCTGGCCGTCGGCGGGATGGAGCGGGTGTACGAGCTGGGCCGAGCGTTCCGCAACGAGGGCGTTGACCACAGCCACAACCCGGAGTTCACGGTGCTGGAGGCGTACCAGGCGTACGCGGACTACCACGTGATGCGCGAGCTGGCCCGTGAGCTGATCGTCGCGGCGGCGGTCGCGGTGCACGGGTCGCCGGTGGTGCGCCGCCCCGGGACGCGCGACACCGTGGACATCGGGGGCGAGTGGCCGGTCCGTACGGTCAACGAGGCGATCTCCGCGGCGCTCGGCGAGGAGGTCACCGCCGACACCGACCTGGCCGCCCTGCGCCGGCTCTGCGACACCGCCGGGATCGCGTACGACCCGCGGTGGGAGCGCGGCGCGGTGCTGCTGGAGCTGTACGAACGGCTGGTCGAGGCGCGCACCGACGAGCCGACGTTCTACCTGGACTTCCCGGCCGACGTCTCGCCGCTGACCCGGCAGCACCGGAACGACCCGCGGCTGGCGGAGCGGTGGGACCTGGTCGCGTTCGGAATGGAGCTGGGGACCGCGTACTCGGAGCTGGTCGATCCGACCGAGCAGCGGCGCCGGCTCACCGCGCAGTCGTTGCACGCGGCCGGCGGCGACCCCGAGGCGATGGAGCTGGACGAGGACTTCCTCACCGCGCTGGAGTACGCCATGCCGCCCACCGGCGGCCTGGGCCTCGGTGTGGATCGGCTGCTCATGCTGCTCACCGGCCGGTCGATCCGGGAGACGCTGCCCTTCCCGCTGGTCCGGGACTCCTCGTGAGCCGCGCCCGGGCGCTGCCGGGGCTGACGCTCGCACTGGCCGGAGTCCTCTACGCGTCGTGGCTGATCGGACCCCTGCTGAACCCGGCGTTCGGCCTCCTCGACGGGTACGCCAGCGAACTGGCCGCCCGGGACCAGCCGTACCACCTGGTGTTCGGCCTGGGGGACCTGGTCGCCGGCGCGCTCGCGTCGGCGACCGGGCTGGCGCTGGCCCGCCGGGCTCGGGGCGGGCCGCGGTGGGCGTGGTGGGCGCTGGTCGCCTTCGGCGTGGCCACCGCACTGGACGGCACGGTGAGCTCGATGGACTGCGCGCCCTCGGTCGACGCGCGGTGCGCCCGGCTGGCGGAGGCGGGCGCGCTGTCGTGGCGGAACCAGTGGCACTCGGTCAGCTCGGCGCTGGCGATCGCCGCCGCGCTGGCCTCCCTGTTGGCGCTGCTGATGAGCCGGCGCGGTCGCCCCGCCTCGTTCCGCTGGGGGCTCGCGGTGGCCGGGGTGCTGCTGGTGGGCACGGCCGGCACGCTGGCCGAGCTGGTCCACCCGGACGCGGCGCTCGGCGCCTGGCAGCGGGTGCAGCTCCTCGGCCTCTCCGGCTGGCTGCTCTACGCCAGCGGCATCGTCGTCACCCAGGGCAACTCCGCGTCCTCGGCCGGCACCCGGCGGGCGTCGAGTGCCGAACCCGGCCAGCAGCGTGGGGCTGCGTGACAGGGTGCCGGTCTGCCGCCAGGGCCGCTGCCTTCATGGTGGCCGACGAACAGGGCGCCGTGGTCACTCCCCGCGCCCGCCGGGCGGTTCGCAGCCACCACCACCGATTTGCCCGGTAGGACGAGGGGGAGATCAGTCACCCGAGTATCCACAGAAATGGATGTGGTCGGGCTGGCCGTCACGGTAACTGAGCACATATGTGCCGAACCAGCGCTCCGGCCGCCATCTTCGCGAAACTCCGGGTCACCCCGTCCGACGACGCCAACCGCCGGGTGCTGGCCGTGCTGGGCCACCTGAGACGCTGACCGGTCAGCAGCACCCCGGGCCGGCGGGATCACCCCAGCTCACGCCGGTGTGTAGGTGTTCACGACGATGCCGCACGCGTACGACCTGGAGCGCACAAGTGTCAGCCGCAGCCCACCGGTCACGGAGTGGAACAGCGACTGCCCGCGGCCCACCGCCGTCGGATTGACGTAGAACTGGTACTCGTCGACCAGGCCCGCGGCGGCGAGAGCGGCGGCGAATCCGGTGCCGCCGAAGGCGATCATGTCGCCGCCCGGCTCCGGCTTGAGACGCGCGATGGTCGCCGCGAGCCCGCCGGCTGCCGGTCGGGTGCGCGGCCATGGGAACTGGCCGCGTTCGCCGGTCGAGAACACGATCTTCTCCACCTCGCCGATCCGGCGGGCGAACGCGTAGTCGGGGTCGTCGGGATGATCCGCCGCGCTCCGCGCCCAGTGGTCGAGGTAGCCCTCCTCAACCATTTTGCGGCTCAGGAGGATCCGGTCGACCGCGCGGAGCGTCTCGTTGAAGTCCCGCCTGAGCTCGTCGTCCCATGACCAGTGCTGCCCCCAGTCCCAGACCGCCCACCGCACCGCCGGGTCGGCCGCTTCGACGTAGCCGTCGGCGGACGTCTGCATCTGAACGATGAGCCTGCTCACGCGGGATCACCGGCCAGTGCGACGCGCGCCCAGTCCCGCAGCCAGGTGGGGGTGGTGGCTTGAGCGATGACGACGTACGTGCGGCGGCTGCTCGACTGGTAGTTTTTCAGCACCAGTTCACGGTAGAGCTGACTGGTAGGAAAATGCAACCGGTATGGAGGCGTGGAATGTCCCTGACGCGGCGGTCCCTGTGCCCGATCAGCCAGGCGTTGGAGCTCGTCGGCGACAGGTGGAGCCTGCTGATCGTCAGGGACCTCGCGTTCGCCGGAAAACGCCGCTTCCGCGAGCTGCTGCAGTCCGAGGAGGGCATCTCGACCACCGTGCTGTCGGACCGGCTCGCGCGGCTGGTCGAAGCCGGCGTGCTGACGCGGCACGGCCATCCCCACCACCGGCAGATGGCCGTGTACAGCCTGACGCCCATGGGCGTTGACCTGCTCGATGTCGTGGTCAGCCTGGGCATCTGGGGCAGGCGGCATCTCGCGGTGACGGATGCGAGCGGCACCCCCGTCGCGGACCTGGAGCGGGGCGGACAAGCCGCCCTGGAAGAGCTCAAGCGACGGACGCTGCAGGAACACGTGGTGAACAGCTCCGCAGACGGGACCTCCGAGCCCTGACGTGGTCGGCTCAGTGCGGAGCCGTCACTCGCAGATCCGCCAGTCGCCGTCTTCCTTGACCAGGGTGAGCACCTGGGTCCCGCCGGCGCCGTCGGGTAGGAGCCAGCGCACGTCGGCCCGCCCGCCGACCCGGCCGTTGCTGTTGGTGACGTTCACGCCGACGATCTCGTAACCGGTGGAGGTGAACTGCGCGGACTGCTGGCGGACGAAGTCGGCCTGGCTCTGCCGGTCCCGCAGCCGGCGGCAGAGTTGCCCGTAGGCCGTCGGGAAGTCCCGGGCGACCATCGCCGCGGCGAAGGTGTCGACACGCTCGTGCGCCGGCCCCCTGGCCTCCCGGGCCAGGTTCCACAGCAGGCCGCCGCCGATGAGCCCACCGAGGCAGCAGAGGGAGAGCACCAGACCGACGACGATGAGCACCGTCCGTCTCGTACGCGGGTTCTTCGGTGGCACCATGACCGGCTCGTATGCCATAGCCCGCACGGTAGGAAGACCGCGCAACCGGGCGGACGTTGACGCGCGCCCGGACGGAGGGCCTCAGTGGGCACGACGGCGGCTCATGCCGGTGACGCCGCGCGCGCCCGGGCGGCCGTGGGTCGTCCGGCGTCGGCAGCGAGGTCGAGCGGCCGCAGGATGCTGTGCGTGACGACGACTTCCGCACCGCCACGCCGGCGCAGGTCGCCGACGGCGCGGTGCAGCACCGTCAGGCTGGCGGCCGAGAGCCGGACGATGGCGTCGATGTCCGCGGCGATCCACCATGCGTCGACCGCGCAGGCTCGGCTCGCAGGTACTCCAGCAAGCGGCTGCCGGGTGTAGCCGCGGTCAGCCGGACGCAGACCAGCGCTTCGTGCCGCCGCTCCGGCCCGTCGCTGGGCGACGCCGGGGCTGCGGGCGAGGTCGGGTACGCGGGCAGCGCCGAGGACGGCGGTGTCGAGGATGGGGCACCGGGCGTGACCTCGGGTGTCCACCGGTACGGCCGTCTCTCGATCACGGTATCGGTCCGCGATTCCACCGCCTCAACCGTCGTAACGTCATGTCGCCATCGTGGCGAGTCGGCCTCGGCGAATCCGGTACCGATACCGTGATTTGACGGTGCCCCGGCCGTTCTTGACACGTCGTTGACGGGCAGGCGGCGGTGCCCGGGTGCTACGGATACGGCCGTGGATGTTGCTGCCGCCGCTGCTGGTCGTCGGGTAGTGCCCGATGCGCCGGGTCGGTGTTGTCGTCGGCGCACCAGTCTCCGCTGGCGCCCCCGTTGCGGCTGGTGTCGATGACCTCGCGTTTGCCCGGGATGCCCATGCCGTTGAGGGCGGGTTCGTGGCCGGAACTCGGGCGGGATCTGGAGGTGAAACGGCCGCCCCTGCTGCCCGCCCGAAAGCATGACCGTGGCCCGATCCGGGCGCCCGGCGGCGTGCTGCCTGTCATTCTTAGCGGGCCAGAGCCTGCCACCGGTCTTCGGCGCTCTGCTCGGCGCTCAAGGAGGGGCCGGATGACCGGTGCGGCGGAGCAGTTCGATCTCCTCGTGGTCGGCGGTGGGAAGATCAACACGGGTACGCGCCCCCATCTGCCCGCCATTCCAGACGATGGCCGAAGGGCTCACCGACCCCCGTACCTGAGGTCCGACCGCACGCCGCGCCAGGCGCCGGCCGGACGCGGTCGCCGCGCGCCGGAGCGCTGCGATGCGTGAGGCGACGATCAGCGATCACGGGTTCCTCGCCGACGGACACAGCGCCGTGCTCGTCGACCGGACGGGCTCGGTGAACTGGTGGTGCCCGCAGCGCTTCGACGCACCGTCGGTGTTCGGCCGGCTCCTCGACCCCGAGGCCGGACACTGGTCCATCCGCCCCGTGCACGACGCGCGCACCGAATGGGCGTACCTGCCCGACACCCTGGTGCTGCGAACGGTGCACACCACGGCGCAGGGCGCGGTGGCCGTGCTCGACGCCCTCGCGTTGGAGCCCGGCGCCCGGGGACATGACGTCGGCCTGCGCTCTCCCCGCCTGCTCGCCAGGATCGTGCACGGGCTCTCCGGGGCCGTGTCGATGCGCCTGCACTACCGGCCCCGCTTCGAATACGGCCGCGTCGTCGCCTACCTGCACGAGCAGGACGGCGTGCTGATCGCCAGCGCCGGCGCCGCCCGGCTGACGCTGCGCGCGAGTGTCCCACTGACCTGCGGCGAGGGCGAGGCACACGCTGACTTCATTGTGCGCAACGGGCAGACGGAGACCTTCACCCTCGCCTACGCGCCGGCCTACGACACCGACCCGCAGGCCGAGCACGACGCCCAGGACGTCGTCGACAACGCCGCGTCGGGGTGGCTGTCGTGGCTGAACCTGCACGAGTACCAGGGCCTGTATCGAGAACAGGTCCGACGGAGCGCCCTGGTCGTCCAAGGCATGACCTACCGTCCCAGCGGTGCGGTCGTGGCCGCGGCGACCACCTCCCTCCCTGAACAACCCGGTGGTGAACGGAACTACGACTACCGCTTCGTCTGGGCGCGCGACTTCAGCTTCACTCTCGAGGCGTTGTGGCGGGCGGCCTGCTCGGACGAGGTCAACAGACAGTTCGCGTGGCTGGGCAGGGCGATCGGCCGGATCGGCGACGACCCGGTGCCGATCATGTACGGGGTGGCGGGCGAGCGGGACCTCACCGAACACCGCCTCGAGCACCTCGCGGGCTACGCCGACAGCCGACCGGTCACGATCGGCAACGATGCGTGGCAGCAGCGCCAGACCGACGTGCCGGGTGAGGCGCTCGGCGCGGCGTGGCTGATGCGCGAGCACCTCGACGACCCACTGCCCGCGGACGTGCGGCAACTGCTGCGGGCGCTTGCCGACCGGACGGTGACCGATTGGCGGCGTCCCGACGCCGGCATGTGGGAGGCCCGCGACACGCAGCGGCACCACCTCTCGTCGAAGGTGCTCTGCTGGACGGCGCTGGACCGGGCGGTGCGCTTCGGTGCGCGGCTCGGTGAGCCGGCCGACATCGCCCGCTGGGCGGACGCCCGTGACCAGGTGCGCGACACCGTGCTGACCCGTGGCTGGAACGCATCTCTCGGCGCCTACGCGGGCACCCTGGACGGCGACGACCTGGATGCCTCCGTGCTGCTCATGCCGCTGGTCGGCTTCCTCGCGGCAGACGCACCCCGGATGCGCTCCACCATCTCGGTGGTGGAGCAACGGTTGGCCCACGAGGGACTGCTGCGCCGCTGGGAGGGCGACCCGGCCGGCTTCGTCATCTGCTCGTTCTGGCTGGTGGGCTGCCTAGCCCTGTCCGGTGAGCGCGACCGGGCGCAGCGGCTGTTCGAGGACCTCGTCGGCCGGGCCAACGACCTGGGACTGTTCGCCGAGCAGATCGACCCCTACACCGGCGAGCAACTGGGCAATTTCCCACAGGCCTTCTCGCACATCGGTCTCATCAACGCCGCCGGAGGGCTGAGCGACCTGGTGGGCAGCACCGCCGGTATGGGCGCACCACCGGACCACCGCATCCCCAGGGACTGACCGGGCCGCCGGTCCGGGCGGAGGCCCATTCCGGCAGCCGGCTCTCCGCCACGCATCCGCACCGCGCTCTCCGGACGAACCACCGGTAGGAACCGCATACCCGGGAGTGCGACTGGTGCTGAAGACTCCGATGCCGTCCGAGGCCGTGGAGACGGCGCGCAAGCGCCTCACCCTGGCCGCCGAGGACCTGAACGCCGACCGCGTCGCCGCGCTCGTCGCCGACCTGACGGTCGAGTGGGGGGTCGCGGGGCCGTGGGAGCAGGTCTGCGTACCGGCGCTCACGGCCCTGCGCGGCCACACCGCCGCGGAGATCGCCGTCGAGCATGCGCTCTCCGAGGGGGTACGCGTGGGGCTCGACGTGTTCCGGCGCGACCGGCCGACAGCGGCCCACGGTGTGCTGCTCGCCGGCGCGGAACACGAGACGCACAGCCTCGGCCTGCACGCGCTCAGCGCCGCGCTGCGGGAGCGTTCCGTCGGCAGTCTGCTGCTCGGCCCGGCCCTGCCCTGGGCCGCCCTGGCGGACGCCACGTACCGGACGCGGCCGCGGACGGTGGTGGTCTGGTCGCAGACGCCGGTCACCGGGCGCGCGTACCGTCTCGTGCGCTTCGCCCGGGACTTCCCCTCGCTCCGGGTGCACGGCGCCGGCCCGGGCTGGATCGAGCCGCTGACGCGTCCGGTGAGTCACCTGGCGTCACTGCCGGCTGCGGTCGCCGCCTGCCTTCCACCCGCCGAGCGCGGGTGACGCCGCGACCCATATGTGGGCGGCGCTGGCGGCCGACGACCGGGCGCAGTTGCCCACGGCACCCGGTGCGACCGTGACGCGCGGCGGACCGGGTCAGCGGAACTGGAGCCGGTTGACCGCGTCGAAGACCCGGGCGCCGAGCAGCCGGCGGGTGTGGACCATGGCCGAGGCGGCGGCGGTGACCAGGTAGCGGGTGCGGGGCCGGCGGGCGGTCACGGCCCGCTCGATCACGCGGGCCACCGTGTCCGGCGTCGCCGACAGCAGCTTGTTCTCGTACGACCGGGCCATCACCGTGTCCACGGTGGTCACCATCTCCCGGTAGGGGCCCGACGGGTCGGCGCCGGCGCCGAGCGACGACGAGGCCACCGCGCCGAAACCGGTGCGGATCAGTCCCGGCTCGACGATCGCCACATCCACGCCGAACGGGCGGACCTCCTGGCGCAGCGCGTCGGAGATCGCCTCCACGGCGTACTTGCTGGAGTGGTAGTAGCCGCCGCCGGGGAAGACGAGACGGCCGCCCATCGAGCTGACGTTGATGATGCGGCCCCGGCCGGCCCGGCGCATGCCGGGCAGCACGAGCTGGGTGAGCCGGGCGAGCCCGAAGACGTTCGTCTCGAACTGGGCGCGCACGCGGTCGAGCGGGGTCTCCTCGATCGGGCCGTACTCCCCGTAGCCCGCGTTGTTGACCAGCACGTCGACGTGGCCGTGCGCGGCCTCGACCGCGGCCACCGCGGTGCGCATGGAGTCCTCGTCGGTCACGTCGAGGGGGAGGAGCCGGGCGCCGGTGTCGGCCAGGTCGGTGATCGCGTCGAGCTTGCGGGCGGTCGCGTAGACGGTGAGGCCGGGACGGCGGGCGAGCCGGCGGACGGTGGCCCGGCCGATTCCGGAGGAGGTGCCGGTGATCAGGACGGTGGTCATGCGGGGTCTCCCAGCTGTGCGGGCAGGCCGGCGACGAGCAGCGCGACGCCGTCGCGCAGCCGCCGCCGGGGCAGGTCGGGGTCGGTGAGGTCGGCCTCCAGGCCGCGGGTGAGCGCGACCAGCACGTCGGCCACCGCGCGGGCCCGCGGCCCGGCGGCGTCGGCCAGCGCGCCAGCCACCACGTCGGTCAGCTCCCGGGTGTACGCCTCGACGAGGTCGCCGGTGAGCTTGGCGCTGGTGTCGAGCAGCTCGGTCGCGTGGGGGCTCTCCCGGTGCAGCTTCAGGGTGAGTTCCAGCTTGGCGGCGAGCACGTCGTGCAGGCGGTGGGTGAGGTCGTCGCCGGGGGTGGCGGCCGCCTGGCGGGCCTGGGCGAGCGAGCCGTCGAAGAGCCGCTCGGCCAGCCGCCGGTAGGCGTCGTCCTTGTTGCGGACGTACTGGTAGACCGCCGGCCGGGACATGCCGGCCGCCGCGGCGATGTCATCCATGGTCGTGCGCCGCATCCCGTGCCGGGTGAAGCACTCGTACGCCGCGGTCAGGATCGTGTCGAGGCGCTCAGCTGACATGCTGACGATTGTTGCACATACTGTCAGCTGACACCGGACGGACCCCGTTGTGAGAGCGCGCGGAGCGGCGCCCGGCGGATGCCGGACGCCGCCCCGCCGCGCGTCAGGGCAGGTCGATCGGGCGCAGCACCCGGTCGACCGCGTGGGCGATCTGCTTGTTGCCCTTGTTGATGTCGTAGCGCACGACCCGGGCGTCGCGGTCGCTGGTGTCGGCGTCGACCAGCCGCACCTGCCGGCCGTACCAGCAGTGCCTGACGTCGACCTCGACGGTGGCGCCGAGCGCGGTGGTCAGCTCCGCCCCGTCGGCCTTGAGCGCCGCCTTGCGGTCGATCGTGGCGCCCGGCACCACGTGGTAGAGCAGCACGTCCTCCACGGTGTCCGTGCCGAGGCCGGCGACCGCGTCGAACGCCGCCCGCTCGCGGGGCAGCGTGCGGGCGTGGGTGATGTCGCGGACCAGCTCGCGGAACGCGTGGTCGTTGGGCACGAACGCGGTCAGCGGGACCGACCCGTCGGTCAGCACCTTGACCGGCGAGTCCGGCTTCGCCTGCAACACCGCGAGCACCGCCGCGGTCAGCACGTCGAAGTCCCGCGGGTTGCGGTCGAAGCCGCTGGTGTCGGCCGTGAGCACGGCGGCCAGCGAGCGAGTCCCGGACGGCGCGGTGGCCGCCTGCGCGGGCGCGGCGAGGGCGGTGGTGGCCATGGCCGCAGCCGTGGCGCCCACCGCGACACGGGCGGCGACGCGAGACATGTTCATGGGTTACGCCTTTCGTCGATGGACCCAAGCGGTGACTGTCGTCACGACCCTTGTTCGCCGCGCGGGACCCGGACGGATGCACCCGAGAGAGCGTCACCGCCGCCCGCACCATCGCCGGGGCCGCCGCCGGCCGCTGCCGTACCTTGACGGCATGGGACGACTCGAGCGGTGGCGCCGGGCCGCCGCCGCGCATCCGACGGTCGTCGACGCGCTGCCGGCCGCCGTGCTCTTCGCGGCGAGCCTCCTGCCGGTGAACCCACCCGGCGGCCCTCCGCGCGCCCCGCTCACGGCCGGCGCGGTGCTCCTCGCCCTGGTCGGCTCCGCGGCCCTGGTCCTCCGGCGCCGGCACCCGCTGCCGGTCCTCGCCGTGGTCACCGTCGTGGCGGCCACCGCGCTGCTCGCCCAGCAGGCCCGGGGACCGTTGGTGCTCACCGTGGCCCTGGCGGCGTACACGGTGGCCACCCGGACCGATCGGCGGACCGCCGTGGCGGCCGGCGCGGCCAGCGCCCTCCTGCTCGGCGCCTGCGCCGTCGTCGCGCTGGGCGTCGGCTGGCTCGATCCCGCCGTGGTGGTGCTGGTGCTCTGGTTCGGCGTGGCCGTCGCCGCCGGCGACGCGGTACGCAGCCGGCGCGCGTACGTGGCGGTGCTGGAGGAGCGGGCACGGCGGGCGGAGCAGACCCGCGAGGCGGAGGCCCGCCGCCGGGTCACCGAGGAGCGGCTGCGCATCGCCCGGGAGCTGCACGACGTGGTGGCCCACCACATCGCGGTGATCAACGTGCAGGCCGGCGTGGCGGGGCACGTGCTGCGGCAGCGGCCGGACGCGGCCGAGGAGGCCCTCGGGCACGTACGCTCCGCCGCGCGGACCGTCCTCGACGAGATGGCCACCCTGCTCGGCGTCCTGCGCCGCCAGGAGGAGCCCGAATCCCCGACCGAACCCGCCCCCAGCCTGACCCGGCTCGACACCTTCGTCGACGGTTTCGCGGCCGGCCAGCCGGTGCGGTGGACGCTGAGCGGGCAGCCCCGCCCGCTGCCCAGCGCGGTCGACGTAGCCGCGTACCGGATCATCCAGGAGTCGCTGACCAACGCCCATCGGCACGCCCCGGGCGCCCCCGTCATGGTCCACCTGCGCTACGCCCCGACCGGGCTCACCGTCGAGGTACGCGACCAGGGCGCCGGCGCGGGATCCGAACCGGGCGCCGGCCTCGGCCTGCTCGGCATGCGGGAACGCGCCGAGGCGGTGGGCGGCGCCTTCCACGCCGGCCCGCACCCCGACGGGGGCTTCGTGGTCCGCGCCGACCTGCCCGTCCCGCAGGACAAGGAGAACGCATGACGGTCCGGGTGCTGCTCGCCGACGACCAGACCCTCATCCGCGCCGGATTCCGGGTGCTGATCGACTCGGCGCCCGACCTGACCGTGGTGGGGGAGGCGGCCACCGGCCGGGAGGCGGTCGCGCGGGCGCGCACCACGCGCGCCGACGTCGTGCTCATGGACATCCGCATGCCCGACCTGGACGGACTGGCCGCCACCCGCGAGATCACCGCCGACGAGGACCTGGCGGGCGTACGCGTGCTCATCCTGACCACCTTCGAGGTCGACGAGTACGTCTTCGAGGCGCTCCGCGCCGGCGCCAGCGGCTTCCTCGGCAAGGGCGTGGAGCCGGGCGAACTGCTCGACGCCATCCGTACCGTCGCGGCCGGCGACGCCCTGCTGTCCCCGAAGGCCACCCGAGGGCTGATCGCTCGGTTCCTGGCCCAGCCCGAGCCGGAGCCGCCGGCCAGCCCGGACCGGCTGCGGGCGCTCACCGACCGGGAACGGGAGGTGCTGACGCTGGTCGCCACGGGGCTGAGCAACGAGCAGATCGCCCAGCGGCTGGTGGTGTCCCCGCTCACCGCCAAGACCCATGTGAACCGGGCCATGGCCAAGCTCGGCGCGCGGGACCGGGCACAGCTCGTGGTGTTCGCCTACCAGACCGGGCTCGTCCGGGCGGACCCGCCGACGCAGTAGGGCGACGGTCGGCGTACCGCGGCCGCGGTACGCGCAGGTGTCCGCGCCTGGCCGACGCGGCGGCCGACGTACGCGGGCGACGGTTGGTCACATGATCGAAGTGACCGGACTCAGCAAGCGCTACGGCGACAAGCTCGCCGTGGACTCCCTGACCTTCCAGGTCAGACCAGGCACCGTCACCGGCTTCCTGGGCCCCAACGGGGCCGGGAAGTCCACCACCATGCGGATGATCCTCGGCCTGGACGCCCCGACCGCCGGCACCGCGACGGTGAACGGCCGGCCCTACGCCGACCACCCCGCCCCGCTGCGGGAGATCGGCGCCCTGCTGGAGGCGAAGGCGGTGCACACCGGCCGATCCGCCCGTAACCACCTGCTCGCCCTGGCCGCGACGCACGGCATCGGCCGCCACCGGGTCGACGAGGTGATCGACCTGGTCGGCCTGCACGAGGTGGCCGGCAAACGGGCCGGCGGCTTCTCGCTCGGCATGGGCCAGCGGCTGGGCATCGCCGCCGCGCTGCTGGGCGACCCACGCGTGGTGATGCTCGACGAGCCGGTCAACGGCCTCGACCCGGACGGCATCCGGTGGATCCGCGACCTGCTCAAGGGCCTCGCCGCCGAGGGACGGACCGTCTTCGTCTCCTCCCACCTGATGAGTGAGATGGCGCAGACCGCCGAGCACCTGATCGTGGTGGGCCGCGGCCGGCTGATCGCCGACGTCTCCCTCGCCGAGTTCACCCGCCGGGCCTCCCGCGCCACCGTCCGCGTCCGCTCGCCGCAAGCCACCGCGCTGCGCGACGTGCTGGCCGGGCCGACGGTGGCGATCACCGGCGGCGAGCCGGGCCTGCTGGAGGTCACCGGCCTGACCCGGGAGCAGGTCGGCGAACGGGCGGCGGCGGCCGGCCTCACCCTGCACGAGCTCTCCGCCACCGAGGCCTCCCTGGAGGAGGCGTTCATGACCATGACCCGAGACGCCGTCGAGTACGCCGGCACCTCCGAGGGGAACCCGCGATGACCACGACCGCCACCCTGCCCGCCACCATCCCCACCGACGCCCGGGTCACCGGCCTCCGGGTGGTCCGCGCCGAATGGATCAAGTTCCGTTCACTGCGGTCCTCCCTGATCATGCTGGCCGCCACCGTGGTCGTCTTCGCCGCGCTCGGCCTCGGCTTCTCGGCGTTCCTGGCCGACGCCACCATCGAGCCCGGCACCCCCGCACCGCCCGGCGGGCCGTCCTCCCTCGACTCGCTCGGCGCGAGCCTCGGCGGAGTCAACCTCGCCCAGCTGCTCATCGGCACCCTGGGCGTGCTGCTGGCCGCGGGGGAGTACTCCACCGGCATGATCCGCTCCTCGCTCGCCGCGGTACCCCGGCGCTGGCCGGTGCTCGCCGGCAAGGTCACGGTCCTGGCCGGCGTGTCCCTCACCGTGCTCGTGCCGACCGTGCTGCTCACCTTCCTCGGCGGGCAGACGCTGCTGGGCGACAAGGCCATCTCCCTCGCCGACGACGGTGCGCTCCGGGCGGTCCTCGGCGCCGCGGCCTACCTGACCGGGGTCGGCGTGCTCGGCCTGGCGCTCGGCTCGTTGCTGCGGAACACCGCCGGCGCGCTGACCAGCGTGGTGGCCCTGCTGCTGGTCGTGCCCGGGGTGGTCTCCCTGCTGCCGGAGACCTGGTCGGAGGCGGTCTCGCCCTACCTGCCCTCCAACGCCGGTCAGGCGGTGATGACCGTCGGGGCCCACCCGGACCTGCTGACTCCGGGAGCCGGGGCGGCCGTCCTCCTGGCGTGGCTGGTGGCTCTCGTCGGCGCCGCCGTCGTCCTGCTGCGCCGCCGCGACGCCTGAGCGGTGGAAGGTGGCGGGTCGCGTACGCCATCGGTCGTTCGATCATTGTCGACGCCGGCCCGCTGCCGTACGCTCGTGCTCGGCCCGCCCTCACGGTCCTGTGAGGAGCAGTCATGCCCTTGAACCGCCTGCTGACCCTGGGGGTCGGCGTCTGCGCGGTCGCCACGCTCACCCTACCGGCCGCGTCCGCGTCGGCCGCACCGTCCACCCATCGCACCGGCGGCAGCCTGGTGCTCGTCGGCGGCGCCCTCGCCGACGACAACAGCGAGATCTACGGCGACATCGTCCGGCTGGCCGGCGGCCCCGGAAAGGCCCGCATAGGCATCGTCACCGCCGCCGCCCCGGTGCCCGCCGAGGACCCCGACGCCGACACCCCCGACTGCAACAACAGCGTCTGCAACGGCGACTACTACGCGGACCTGTTTCGGACCTACGGCGTGGCCGACGCCCAGTGGATCCCCATCGACCTGGACCACCCGGCCGCGGCCGACGACCCGGCCGTGGTCCGGCAGATCGAGTCGATGACCGGCTTCTTCTTCGGCGGCGGAGACCAGTACCGCTACGTCACGACCATGACGCGCGGTGCGCCGCAGCGCGACAGTGCGGCGCTTGCCGCCATCCGGCGCAAGCTGCGGCACGGAGCGGTGGTCGCCGGCACCAGCGCCGGCGCCCAGATCATGGCCGGTCGGGACATGATCACCGGCGGTTCCACCGAGCCGGGACTTCGCGACGGCGCGAAGCCCGGCTACTTCGACGACCCGGGCGTGCTCGGCTACCTGCCGCACGGCGGGTTCGGCTTCTTCACCGCCGGCCTGGTCGACACCCACTTCTCCCGCCGGGGCCGGGAGGCGCGCTCCATCCGGCTGGCCTCGGACACCCACCACCAGCGGGTGTTCGGGCTCGACGAGAACACCGCCCTGGAGGTCACCGGCGTCGGCGGGCGCGCCCAGTCCCTGCGGGTGCTCGGGCAGCGCGGCGTCAGCGTGCTCGACCTGCGCCGCGCCCGGGTGACCGACCACGGCGGCGTGTGGGGCATCGAGGGCGTGCGGTGGAGCCGGCTCACCGCCGGGGACGCCTACCGGGCCGCCGGGTGGCGCACCGTGGTGGCCGCCGGCAAGCCGGCCGTCACCCCGGCGGACGGGCCGTGCGATGTCGCGCCCTCGACGGACGTCTTCTACGACTACGCCATGGTCGGGCTGGTCGAGGGGCTGGCCGCGCGGCGCGGCTGCGCGTCGGTCGGCGGCACCTCGTACGAGAAGAACCCGCAGTGGGAGGCCCACCTGACCCCGGGGGCCGGCTTCGCGGCGTACCGGGGGCAGACGGCGACCACCTTCACCGGCGTGGTGATCGGTATCGCCCCCGCCTGACCGGACCGACCTCCGCCGTCCTGACCCGGCGGCGCGCTCCCGCCCCCGTTGCGGGAGCGCGCCGCCGGGTCGGTGTCGTTCCGGCCCGGATCATCGTCGGCCGACGCGGAACTGTAACAGAGGTTACTTATTGAGACTTGTGATTAACAGCTGTAACTTCTGTTTCATCGATCCGTGGCCCCCCGGAGGTGCCCATGTCCCGTGCCCGCAACCCCCGCCGACTCACGCTGGTGGCGGCCTCCGCCGCGCTCCTCACCCTCGCCCCGATCGGGGTCACCGCCGCCCACGCCCAGGTCACCCGGGTCCGGCAGGGCAGCGCCACCGACGCGAGCCGGACGGCCTGGTCCGGCCCGGCGTACACCATGAACGGCTCGGGCGGGATCGTCACCGCGACGATGAGCCGGGCGGTCGACGCCATCCGCGGCGGCACCGGCGCGATCGACGTGGTGGTCGTGGCCGGCTCCGGCTCCGGGACCCCGGAGTGCGACGTCATCACCCCGCTGACCGGCGTCAACTCCTGCACGACGCTCACCCTGACCGCCGCCCGGGACGGCAACGACAGCCAGGTCAACACCGACATCCGCAACGCCGAGTTCGTCTACTTCGCCGGCGGCGACCAGTGCAACTACGTGGCCTGGAAGGGCACGGCGCTGGAGGTGTCGGTGGAGTCGGTGGTCGCCAAGGGCGGCGGGGTCGGCGGCGGCAGCGCGGGCCACCACGTGAACAGCGACATCGTGTACGACGCCTGCACCGCGAGCGCCACCTCGGCGACGGCGCTGGCCAACCCGTACGACCGATCGCTGACCTTCACCACCGGCATGTTCCGCTGGCCGAACTACGCCGACACGATCAACGACTCGCACTTCGTCACCCGCGACCGGATGGGCCGCACCATGGCGTTCGTGGCGCGGGCCGTGAAGGACGGCCGGACCAGTGGCGGCAGGGCCTGGGGCGTCGGCGTCGAGGAGGGCGCTTCGCTCTACATCGACCGCAACGGCCTGGCCACGTTGAGCGGACCCAGCGCGTACGTCGTGCTCGGCGACCACCAGCCCGAGGTCGCCGTCTCGGGCCAGCCGCTCACCTACACGAACTTCAAGATCTGGAAGCTGACCAGTGGTCAGACCTACGACTTCGCCAACCGTCCCACCTGCGGCTACTACCTCAAGAGCGTGCGGGCCGGGGTGCCCGACGGCAGCCTCTACAGCGGCACGCCGGTCACCGACTGCTCGTCGACGCCGCCACCCTCCGGCGGGTCCGCCTACGCCGAGGTCGAGCCGAACGACTCGCGCACGGCCGCCAACGTCATCACCGCGCTGACGTACCCGGCGACCGTCACGGGCGACATGAAGAGCAGCACCGACCGGGACTACTTCGCCCTGACCCTCGCAAGTGGGCAGACGCTCACGGCCGCCTGCGCGATCCCCACCGCCTACGACGCCGACCTCTACCTGCTCAGCTCCAACGGAAGCACGCTGACCCGGTCGGTGAACGACGGCGCCGGCACCGACGAGTCGGTCACCCTGACCCGGACGGCGTCCGGCTCGGCGACCTACTACCTCGACCTGGAGGCGTACTCCGGCTCCGGCGCCGCCGACTACTCCTGCACCCTCACCCGGTCCTGACCCGGCATCCCCCATCGGCCGTGGGGCGGGGCACCGCCGTCCCGCCCCACGGCCTTGCCGTCCCGGGCGCATCCCGGGACGGCCGTTAGGCTCGGCGCGTGTCGAATCCCGATCCTGTCGAGGAACCCCACGGCGTGGGCGTCGCCGCGCTGGTCCGCCAGCGGCTCGGCGAGTGCAGCCCGGCCGAACGCCGGGTCGCCCGCGCCCTGCTCGCCTCCTACCCGGCCGCCGGGCTGGGCACGGTCGCGGCGCTGGCCGAGCGTGCCGAGGTGAGCGCCCCGACGGTGCTGCGCTTCCTGTCCCGGCTCGGCTTCGGCGGCTACCCCGAGTTCCAGCGGGCGCTGCGGGAGGAACTGGCCGAGCGGGAGACCTCACCGCTGACGGCGTACCGGGCGGCCGAGCGCACCGGCGCGCCACCGGAGGGCGCGCTGCCCCGGGCCGCCGCGACGCTGCCCGAGGCGGTGGCCGGGACGCTCGCCGAGCTGCCGCAGGGTGAGCTGGACGCCGCCGTACGCCTCTTCGCCGACCAGCAGCTGCGGGTCACCGCGGCCGGCGGCCGTTTCTCCGCGCTGCTCGCCCACTACCTGGTGCTGCACCTCATGCAGGTACGTGGCAACAGCCGGCTGCTCCCGGCCAGCCCCGTGGAGCGCACCGACATGCTGGTCGACGTGGGGCGGCGCGATCTGGTCGTGCTCTTCGACTTCCGTCGCTACGAGGAGGCGACCCTGGCGCTGGCCCGGAACGTCACGGCGCGGGGCGCCAAGGTGGTGCTCTTCACCGACCGGTGGCTGTCCCCGGTCGCCGGCCTCGCCGAGGTGGTGCTGCCCAGCCGGGTCGACTCGCCCTCGCCGTACGACAGCTTCGCCCCGACCCTGGCGCTGGTGGAGACCCTGGTCGCGGCGCTGATCGACCGGCTCGGGCCGGTGGCGGGCGCCCGGCTCAAGGCCATGGAGGCGGCGCAGCAGGCCTTCGGGGAGGACTGACCCCGACGTTACAGAAAATTGTAATCTCGCCGAGACCGTAACGTCAGTTACAGTCCGGGGGCTGGTTGACACCTGGCCCCCGGAAGGACACCCCCATGCGCATCCGCCAGTTCGCCCTGCTCGGCGCGACCGCGGCGCTGCTCGCCGCCACCGCCGCCTGTGGCGGCTCCACCTCCGCCGCCGATTCCGCCGCCGAGAAGATCAAGCCCGTCTCCGTCAGCATCGAGGGCGTGGGCGCGGTCGCCACCGACAACGACCTCGCGAAGAAGGTGCCCGCCGACGTGCGCGGGCGGGGCGGCATCACCGTCGCCACCAACGCCCCCTACCAGCCGTTCATCGACTTCAAGGTCGAGGGGAAGACCGACGAGTTCAAGGGCCTGGACTACGACCTGTTCCAGGCCGCCTCGGCCCGGCTCGGGCTGACCGCGACCTTCTCCCAGCAGCCCTTCGACGGCCTGGTCCCCGGCCTCCAGGCCGGCAAGTACGACGCCATCGCCGGCGGCATCACCGACAAGAAGGAGCGCCAGCAGGTCGCCACCTTCGTCGACTACTCGGCCTCCGGCACCGGCTTCCTGGTCGCCACCGGCAACCCCCTCGGCGTCAGGACCGTCGCCGACCTGTGCGGGCGCAAGGTCGCCGTGCAGAAGGCCAGCAACCAGGCGAAGAACCTGACCGCGTACGCCAAGGAGAGCTGCACCGGCAAGGCCGTCGAGGTCAAGGAGTACCCGGAGAACCCGCAGGCGGTGCAGGCGCTGATCGCCGGCAACGTCGACGCGGTCGCCGCCACCAAGGTCAACCTGGTCGACACCGCCGCGTCGCTCACCGGCAAGGCCGAACTGGTCGACGACCCGGCCGCGCCCAACGGCTGGCTGGCCAGCCCGAACGGCTTCGGCTTCCTCAAGGCCAACAAGGAACTCGCCGAGGCGTACCGGGCCGCCGTGCAGTCGCTGATCGACGACGGCACCTACGACAAGATCCTCGCCCGGTGGAAGCAGACCCCCATCGCCGTCAAGCAGGCCACCGTCGACAAGGCCATCGACTGACCCCGGCGGACCACCACCCCTGATCCGCGGTCGTCGGGCGCCCTCCACTTCCGTGAGGGCGGGCCCGGAGAGGCGCCCGGCGACCGCCGCCACCTTCCTCCGCAGGAGGCACCGCAGAATGACCACCGACACCCCGGCGGTGCGAGTCGTCCCCGTCCGCCACTACGGGCGCTGGCTGACCGCGCTGATCGTGTTCGGACTGACCGCCCTGTTCCTCCGGGCGCTGCTGAGCAGCCCCAACCTCGAACCCGGCACCATCGCCCATTACCTGTTCAAGGACTACGTCCTCGACGGCGTCGTCACCACGCTCTGGCTGACCCTGCTGGCCATGCTCCTCGGCACCGCCGGCGGGATCCTGCTCGCCGTGATGCGGCTGTCGGAGAACCCGGTGCTGCGCGGCGTCTCCTGGACCTTCATCTGGATCTTCCGGGGCACCCCGCTGCTCGTGCAGATCATCTTCTTCGGCTTCCTCGGCGCGCTGTTCCCCCGCATCACCCTGACCGTGCCGCTCACCGGCACCGTCCTGTTCGACCGCCCCACCAGCGTGGTGGTCACCGGCACCGTCGCCGCCGTGCTCGCCCTGTCCCTCAACGAGATGGCCTACGCCGCGGAGGTGATCCGCGGCGGCATCCTCGCCGTGGACGGCGGGCAGACCGAGGCCGCCGCCGCGCTCGGCATGAGCCCCACGCTGACCCTGCGCCGCGTGGTGCTGCCCCAGGCCATGCGGGTCATCATCCCGCCGATGGGCAACGAGACCATCACCATGCTGAAGTCCACGGCCCTGGTGTCGATCATCGCCGGACGCGACCTCATGACCGCCGTGCAGACCGTCTACCAGAACAACTACAAGGTGATCCCGCTGCTCGTGGTGGCGGCGATCTGGTACCTCGCCCTGGTCAGCCTCCTCTCGGCCGGCCAGTGGCTGATCGAGCGGCGCTTCGGCCGCGGCTTCGCCCGAGGAGGCGTGCGATGACTCCGATGGTGCGTGCCGAGGGCGTCACCAAGCGGTTCGGCACCGTCGAGGTGCTCAAGGGCGTCGACCTGACCGTCCGGCCCGGCGAGGTGGCCTGCCTGCTCGGCCCCTCCGGCTCCGGCAAGTCCACCTTCCTGCGCTGCATCAACCACCTGGAGCGCATCGACGGCGGCCAGCTCTGGGTCGACGGCGACCTCGTCGGCTACCGCCGCCAGGGCGACAAGCTCCACGAGCTCAAGGCCCGCGAGGTGGCCGTGCGCCGCCGGGACATCGGCATGGTCTTCCAGCGGTTCAACCTCTTTCCCCACCTCACCGCGCTCGGCAACGTCATCGAGGCGCCCGTCCGCGTCCTCGGCACCCCCCGCGACAAGGCCCGGGAGCAGGCCATGCGGCTGCTCGACCGGGTCGGGCTCACCGAGCGCGCCGGCAACTACCCGAGCCAGCTCTCCGGCGGCCAGCAGCAGCGCGTCGCCATCGCCCGGGCCCTGGCCATGCGCCCGAAACTGATGCTCTTCGACGAACCCACCTCCGCGCTCGACCCGGAACTGGTCGGCGAGGTGCTGGACGTCATGAAGGGCCTCGCCGCCGACGGCATGACCATGGTCGTGGTCACCCACGAGATGGGCTTCGCCCGCGAGGTCGCCGACCAGGTCGCCTTCCTCGACGCGGGCGTGGTCGTCGAGGCCGGCACGCCGGCCGAGGTGCTCGGCAGCCCGCGCCACGACCGCACCCGCGCCTTCCTCGACAAGGTGCTCTGATGGACCCACTGATCGCGGCCGCCGGCGACCGGCTGGCCACCTACCACGACCGGCTCGCCCGACTGGTCGCCGTCGACACCGGCTCCGGGCACGTCGACGGTCTGCGGGCCGCCGCCGACCTGGTGCAGACCTGGTGCCTGGCCGCCGGGCTGGCCGTCGAGCGGGAGCCGGTCGCCGACCCGGCCGGAACGCCGCTCGGCGACGTGCTCATCGCCCGCCGCCGCGGCACCGGCACCCGCCGCATCCTGCTCGCCGGGCACCTCGACACGGTCTTCCCGGCCGGCACGGCCACCGCCCGGCCGTTGCGGGTCCACGACGGCCGGGCGTACGGGCCCGGGGTCAGCGACGACAAGGGCGGCCTGCTCGCCGGCCTCGCCGCCGTCGAGGTGCTCACCGCGCTGAACCTCGACGGGTACGGGGAAATCGTGCTGGTCTGCACCCCGGACGAGGAGATCGGTTCGCCGGGCAGCCGGCCGCTGCTGCGTACCCTCGGGGCCGAGGCCGACGTGGCGCTCTGCCTGGAGTGCGCCCGCGACAACGGCGACCTGGTGTCGGCGCGCAAGGGGGTTGCCGACCTGGAGGTGACCCTGCGCGGGCGGGCCGCGCACGCCGGCATCGAGCCCGAACGCGGCGCGAACGCCCTGCTGGCCGCCGCCCGGCTCACCGTGGCGCTGGACCAGCTCAACGGCCGCTGGCCCGGGGTGACGGTGAACGTCGGGGTGCTGGAGGCCGGCGGCCGGCCCAACGTGGTGGCCGACCGGGCCCGGATGCTCGTCGACCTGCGCGCGTGGCACACCGGCGAGTACGAGGCCGCACTCGCCGAGATCCGCCGGCTGGTGGCCGCGCCGTCGGTCTCCGGCGTCCGCGCCGAACTGGCTGTGCACGCCCCCACCCCGCCCTGGGAACCCGGTCCGGCCGGGCGCCGGCTCATCGAGCTGGCCGCGAAGGTCGGCGCCGGAATCGGCGTGCCCGTGTCGCACACCGCCACCGGCGGCTGCGCCGACGCGAACCTGCTGGCGGAGGCCGGGGCGGCGGTGCTGGACGGGCTCGGCCCGATCGGCGGCGCCGATCACAGCCCGGGGGAGTGGCTGGACCTCGACTCGGTGGTCCCGCGGGTGGCCCTGCTCGCGGGCCTGATCGACATGGTCGGCGTGGCCGACCGGCCCTGACGCTCGGCGCTGGGCAACAGAGTGCGCCGTCCGACGGCTGTCACCGAGCAGTGAACGACAGGGGCCACGCCGTGTGGGAATTCCGGTGGCCTTGACAGCCGCCGGAACCAGAGGGGGTGCGCGATGCCGCATGCCTCTCCGCCCGATGTGCTCTCATGTCTGGGGCGGCATCTTTGGTCACCTTCTTCGCCGGGTCGGCGGAGTTCGTCGGGCCCGCCGCCACCGACATTGCGTTGAGCGCCGTGCAGCGAAACGGAGGTGGTTGTGCAACCGACGTGGCTCGTGATGCTCGCGTGGGCCTCGCTCCTCGTGGTGCTGGCCAGCACCGCCGTTGTCGCTGTTGATCAATTTGTCCTTGGCTATCGTCAGCCAGCCAAGATCATGGAGATAGTCTGGCCGGCAACCGCCCTCTACCTCGGCCCGGCAGCCGTCCTGACCTACCGAAAATGGGGGAGACCCCAGTCTCGCCGGTGGCTCGACCGGCACGGCAAGCCGCCCAGGACGTCGCGCCATGCTCCCACGACAATCCAAACTTATCATTGCGCGACGCACTGCACTCTGGGTGTCATCATTGCTACGCCCATCATCTACGGCATAGGCCTCGAGATCTTCGGCAGCACACTGTGGCCTGAAGTCGTCGGCGACTATCTAGGCGCAGTGGCCATCGGTATCGCATTTCGCTACTCCACCGAGGAGCACACCGGCGGTCGGCGAGCGTGGGCCGCCGTGCGGAAATTCCTCCGCGGCGACCTGCTGACGGTGTCCGTCTTCGAGCTCGCCCTATTGGGTTGGCTGGCGCTGATGCATCTTCGCGTCTTCCACGAGACCCTGCGGCCTGGTAGTCCCGTTTTCTGGTTCATCATCCAGGTCGGGTTGATCATCGGCTTCTTCGCCGCGTGGCCGCCGACCTTGTTGCTGATCCGCCGTGGTGTCAAGACCGAATTGCTGGGCACGCCGAAGTAGGTGGCGATGTACACGATGTTCAGGACCGACTCGGCCGTCGTCTACACGGCTGAGAGGTTCCTGCCGCCGGCGTGAACTGGATCAGGTGGTGTCCAGATGACCGCGCTGGTGCAGGACGAACAGCAGCGCCATGGCCGGAACGACGAGCAGGAGCGCCGCGGCGGCGACGACGCTGAGCGACGCCAGGGTCGCGTCGGGTGCTGCGGCCTCGTCGATGCGTAGCTGGGTGCCCAGCAGGTACGGGTACTGCGCGACGCCCCAGCCGACCACCACCGTGCCGGCCGCGCCGACGGCGAGCGCCTGCAGTAACCGCGGCGCCGCCCGATGCAGCAGCGCGAGGCTGGCCAGCCCGCATGCCGCGGAGATCAGCACCAACGGCAGGCCGCGCCCGGTCAGCCCGTCGAACAGACGCCCGGCGTCGGCGTGCAGGATGGCGATCCCCGCCAGCGCCACCGCGCCAGTCACCACGGCGCTGGCCCGGGCCCGACGGCGGAACCAGACCTCCAGGCGGGCGTCGGCGCGCGTACGGGCTTCGGCGGTGAGGAACACCGCGGCGACGAACGCGCACACCCCGACCGCGAGCACTCCGCCGAGCAGCGACGTGGGGTTGACCCAGCTCGTCACGGGATCGCCGTGCCCGCCGGCGGGCACCCGCCCGGAGGCGATCCCACCGGCGACCGTGCCGAGGAAGAACGGCGTGATCACCGACGAGGTGGCGAACGCCGCCCCGGTCGCCCGCTGCTGGTCGGTCCTCACCACCACCTTCCGGAACGCGAAGCCGCTGCCGCGGACCACGATGCCCAGGGCGGCGAGGCCCAGCGGAATGTAGAGCGTGGTCGTGATGGCGGCGAACGCGGAGGGGAAGCCGGTCCAGAGCATCACCAGGCAGAAGATCAGCCACACGTGGTTGGCCTCCCACACCGGCGCCAACGTCTGATCGATCAGGTGCCTCGATTCGCGCCCACGTCGGGCACCACCGGCGGTGAGATCCCAGAACCCGGCGCCATAGTCGGCGCCCCCGAGCACGGCGTAGGCGGTGACCCCGATGAACAACACGACGGCGGCGAACGTGCTCATGGCTGCCCCGCCGCCGGCGTGGCCTCCGGGCCCCGGGCCGGGCCGTACGGCACGTCCGTCTCGGCCGCCCCGCCCTGGTCGCGCCAACGGCGGCGCAGCAGCCGCAGGACGTACACGGTGGTGGCGCCGACCGCGACGTACAGCGCGAGGGTGGCGGCGAAGAACAGCCACAGGTTGCCGGACGTGGTGACCGCGTCCCGGGTGAGGAGGTGACCGGTGACCGTCCACGGCTGCCGGCCGACCTCGGTGACCACCCACCCCGCCTCCAGCGCCACCACCGCGAGCACACCACTGACCGTCGTCGCCCGCAGGAACCATCTGCTGCGCGGCAGGTCACGGCGACGCCACCAGGCCAGGGCGTACCAGGCGGAGAGGCCCAGCAGTGCCGTGCCGATGCCGACCATGGTGTCGAAGCTCAGGTGGACGATCGCGACCAGGCGGTCCGGTGGTCGCACCTCGGCGGGGATGGCGTCCAGCCCCTGGATTCGGGTGGACGGCGAGTAGCCGGACAACAGCGACGCCCCCGAGGGAATCTCGATGCCGCCGTGCACCTTCCCGTTCGCGTAGTAGCCGCCCAGCACCTCCGGCACGTGGGTGCCCGTGGTCGGGACGGCCTCGATCGCGGCGAACTTCGCCGGTTCGTTCCGGTAGACCTCGCGCGCGGCGATGTCGCCGACGAAGATCTGCAGCGGGGTGACCAGCGCCGCGACGGTCAGCGGTATCGCCAGGCCGAGCCGGTGGTACCGGTCGCGGCGACCGCGCAGCATCCCGGCGGCGTACACGCCGGCGACGACGAACCCGGCGACCATGTACGCGGCCAGCAGCATGTGGACGGCCTCGAACCCGAAGGCCCCGTTGAAGATCACCTCCAGCGGGCGGACCTCCACGATCTCGCCGTCCCGCATGGTGAATCCGCCCGGCTGGTTCATCCACGCGTTCGCCGCGACCACCGACAGCGTGCCGCCGATCCCGGAGAGCACCACCGGCACACCGGTCCAGAAATGCGGCCATGGTCGCATCCGCTGCCACCCGAAGACGTAGATCGCGACGAAGATCGCCTCCAGGAAGAAGAACAGACCCTCGATCGCGAACGGGATGCCGAACGCCGCGCCGTAGGTGCCCATCAGCCGCGGCCACAGCAGCCCGAGCTCGAACGACAGCACCGTCCCGGACACCGCGCCGACGGCGAACAGCACCGCCGCCACCTGCGACCAGCGCCGGGCCAGCAGCAGCGCCGTCTCGTCGTTGCGACGGATGCCCCGGGCGTTCGCGATGAGCATCAGGAAGGTGAAGGCCACCCCGAACGGCACCAGGATGATGTGGAAGCCGAGGGTGAAGGCCATCTGCTCGCGGGCCGGCAGCAGCTGCGCCGGATCGGCCGGCACCAGGCTGGCGCCGACCGTCACCAGTGACAGTCCAGGCATGGCCGGTGTTACCCGGTCAGGGCGGCTGGAAACGTACCTGTGGGGTGAGAATCAGGCAGAGGGGTACGGGCACCGGCGGCAGTGACTAGTCGGCGACGTGGATGACGACCTTGCCGCGGCGTTTGGCCGTCTCGAGCGCCTCGTAGCCGGAACGCGTCTCGGTGAGGGGCAGCACCCGGTCCAGCACGGGCCTCAACCGGCCGTTGTCGACGAGCTCGGCGATGGAACGCAGTGCGTTCTGGTCGGGCTCGACGATGAAGTACACCCCGCGGACGCCGTGCCGGGCCGCTTCCTGCTCATCCGGTGGGGTGACGAGGGTGACCAGCACACCGCCCGGTTTCAGGACCGACCAGGACCGCGACTGCGTGGCTCCTCCGACGAGATCGACGACCACGTCCACGTCGCGGACGTGATCCTCGAAGCGGTCGTGGGCGTAGTCGATGACCTGCTCGGCACCCAGACCTTCGACGAATTCCCGGTCGGCGGCCGCAGCCGTGGCGCTGACGCGAGCACCCAGACCAGCCGCGAGCTGCACCACGTAGATCCCCACGCCGCCGGCGCCGCCCTGCACCAGCACGTGCTGACCGGCCTGCAGGTCGGCGTGGTCCACCAGGGCCTGCCACGCACTCAACGCGGCCAGTGGGAGCGCTGCGGCGTGGTCGTGGTCGACGCTGGCGGGCTTGGCGGCCAGGACGGCCGCGGGCAGGGCGACGTACTCGGCGGCCGCGCCATCGCTGGTGAACGGGATCAACCCGTAGACGGCCTCTCCCTCGGCGGGGCTCTCCACCCCCGTCCCGCACGTGGCGACGACTCCGGAGAACTCGTGCGACGGGATGATCGGCGTGCGCTCCGGCCCTGACCCGTCGGAGCTGTGCGTCCACGTCTGGGGCCAGGTGAGCTCGGTGGGTGTCATGGAAGCAGCCTTCACGGCCACCAGCACCTCACCGGGCCCCGGCTCAGGCCTGGGAGCCTCCTCGTACACGAGCTGCTCCGGCCCGCCTCTGGTGTGAGCTCTCACGGCGTGCATCGTGCTCATGCGAACTGCTGCCTCCTCCCGGCCGCATGTGGTCAGCGCCGCCGCCGTCCCTGGGGAGTAACTGCAGGCTGACTCCCGCATTATCTGGCGGTTCGGCAGCTCGCCCGTGGGACTTCCGTAACCCTTGCCCCTTCGGTTCCCCAAGCGCGCTGCGCTGGCCCTCCGCACCGTCGATGGGACGGCAGCGTGGTGACGAGCGCCCGCCCTCGGTGCGTGTCGCGAGCCCGAGCGGGTAATGGTCCCCAGCACGCCGACCCTTGACACCGCGACGAGGAGCGAGCGATGGGCACACGACACGCCTCGGCCGATGGCCTCGCCTCCGTAGGCCACTCGGTCCTGCGCTCCGCCCTGGCGACGAACATCCTGTGGATCGGCGCCCTCAAGTTCAAGCAGTACGAGGTCGAGAATGACGAGCCCCTGGTCACCTCGAGTCCGCTGTTCTCGCGGTTCCGCGAGAAGCTGGGCGCCCAGAAGCTCAACCGGCTCATCGGGATCACGGAGCTCACCGTGGGTTCTCTGATCGCCGCGAAGCCGCTGGCGCCCAGAGCGTCGGCACTCGGTAGCTTCGGAGCGGTCGGGATGTTCCTCACCACGCTCAGCTTCCTGGCCACGACCCCGGAGGTTCGGCAGGAAAAGCAGGGGATCCTGAGCCTCTCCCTGCTGGGGCAGTTCGTGTTGAAGGACACCGTGCTCCTCGGTGCCGCTCTCCTGACAGCTGCCGACTCGCTGCGCGCCGCCCGCCATCGATAAGTTCCGGGCTGTGCACGCCCGACAGCGACAGTGCCCGGCTCCTACGACTCGCGGGTCTCCGGCGCGCCGTCCGTGGTCGCAGCCACGGCTTTTCTGAGCGCCGACTCGGCGGCAGCACGATCGGAGTAGCCGGGGTGCCGGGCGTCGATCAGATCGGCATAGACGGTCGTTCGCGAGAGGTAGTCGACCACGAAGGGGCAGATTGCGGTGACGGTGCCCTCGCGGGAGCGGATCTCGTCGAGTACCCGCCCCACCATCGCGCCCGCCACGCCCTGGTGTTGATGACCCGGCTCGACTTCCGTGTGCCGGAGGGCGTACCGATTGGGCCTGAGGTGGGTGTAGTAGAGCCAGCCGACCAGCTCGCCGCCGCGGAAGAGCTCAAAGCGGCCATGAGCCACGCTGTCGACCAGTTCCTCGGCCACCTGTGCCTGTCCTTCACTGCTCATCGACTCACCCGTCCACATGTCGTTACGCACGTGATCAAACAGTCTGACTCTGGACTTCGAACTCACCATGCTGGCTGTTCCTGACTGTGCCGACGTGCGGGTTGCGTGCGGCAAGGACGGTGAGCAGGGCGGCGACGAGGGCAAGTGCGCCGTATCCGACGACGATCTGCGACAGCGCGAAGGTGTTCGAAAGTTCCCCGGAGATGAGGCTGGGGAAGGCGGCGCCGCTGTAGCAGAGGACGTAGATGACGCTGAAGATCGGTGCCCGATCGGCCAGTGTGCTGCCGTGCAGCAGGCCGCGGGTGGCGGCGCTGATGGCGATGCCCTGACCGGCGCCGGCGACGATGGTCGCGGCGATGAACACCGCCAGCGTCCCGATGGTGATCGCGGTGATGATGCCGATCCACCCGGCCAGGAAGACCATCATGCCGATGCGCTGGGCCGCCGCGGAGGTGAAACGGCCGCCGAGGGGAGCGCCGAGAACGCTGGGGGCCATGTAGGCGGCGAACACCAGTCCGAGGACGAGCGGGCTGTGGGTGTGGAGCCGATCGTCGACCAGCGCGGGCACGAACGCCTGGTAGAAGGCTCCGGTCGCCCAGGTGGCCAGGAACACCGCTGCCGCGACGGGGAGCAGATGCCTGACCCGGCCCGGCACGCGGACCTGCGGTAGCAGTGATCGCCACGCGCCCGGCGTCGGCTTCGCGGTTTCCGGGCTGATGAGGACGAGTGCGGCGGACAGTACGAGGAGACCGGCGCAGACCAGGTAGACGAGGTCGCGTGGCCAGGGACCGAATTGGACCAGGGCGCCGGAGGCGATGGCACCGAGGGTGAGGCCGAGCATGGGTCCCTGGCTGGAGGCGACGGCAGCCAACCACTCCGGCCTGCTGGGTGCGGCGTCGACGATGTAGGACGTGAGGCTGGTGCTGGCCAGGCCGGAACCGACCCCCATCAGTAGCCGACCGGCCAGCAGGGTGCCGATGGCGTGCACGTTCAGCAGCAGCAGACAGCCCAGCAGGAGCAGGCCGAGGCTGGCGATCGCGGTGGGCCGCCGGCCCAGATGACTGGACAGTCGCCCCAGCACCAACAGTGCGGCGATCGTGCCGACAGCGGTGGTGACGACGGCCATCGAGATGCCGGCGTTGGTGAACCCTTCCTCAGCCCGGTAGACGTTGAACAGGGGGATCGGCGCGGCCGACGCGGCAAACGTGGCCACCAGGGAGACCACCGCGGACAAGAATGCCAGCCGGAGCGTCCCGCCCCGGCGAGCCTGTTCGATCACTGGTGCCATGTGCTGCATCGATACGTGCCTTTTCCTTGTGGTGAACCGGCCCCGGAGTCTTGGAGGCCCAGGTGGCTGATGTTGATCCGGGCGGGCCCGATTGCTGGCCCCGGGTCCTCACGGACGAACGCGGATGACCGTCTTCCCCTTGGTCCGCCCGGTCGGGTTGAGGGCGGCCACGGCGTCATCGAGGGCCGCCACGCTGCCGATGTTCGTCCGCACCCGGCCGTCCCGGACCCGCTGGGCGACCTCACCCAGCTGGGCGCGGTCGGACACCACGACGAAATCGATCGCCAGGCCATCCGTGGGCCTCGCCTGCGGCGGCCCGGTGACGGTCACCAGCGTTCCTCCGGGTCGAACCAGACCCGCGGACCGCTCCTGGATGTCGCCGCCGATGACATCGAAGACCAGATCGACTGCGCCGACGTCCTCCAGGGCGTCGTTGTCGAGGTCGACGAACTCGTGCGCACCGAAGTCGACCGCCGCCTGCCGGGCGCCCGCACGTCCGGTGCCGATGACGTAGGCGCCGGCCTCACGGGCGAGCTGCGCCGCCATCGAACCGACTGCGCCGGCCGCGCCGTGCACCAGGATGGTCTGCCCCTCCCGGAGGCGGCCGTGATCGAACAGCCCCTGCCACGCGGTCAGGCCCGCCATCGCGACGCCAGCGCCCACCGTGAAGTCGACGTCGCCCGGCAGCGGCGCGAGGTTGCGCGCCTCGACGACGACGTACTCCGCCAACGTGCCGTCGCGAGTCCAGTCCGTCAGGCCGAACACCCGCTGTCCCACGGACAACCCCGTGGTTCCGTAGCTGAAAGCGGTGACCACCCCGGCCACCTCGTGGCCGGGAATCGACGGCGTCCGGTCCCGGCCCAGGCGATCGATCCAGGTCGAGGGCCACTCCAGCTCGTTCCCGGTGAATCCCGACGCATGTACGGCAACGAGGACATCGCCGTAGTTCGCGCCCTCAAGGCTGGCGAGCCTCGCCGTGTCCGGCTGGGGCCGCTCCACGAGCCTCATCCCCGCCGTTCCCGCGGCCCGGTCCGTCACCACGATGGCTTTCATCCGACTACCTCTCTCAGTAAGGGCCCTCGTCCATCCGCGCGCCCACACGGACGGGACCCGATGATCTTCTTGCGCCACAGGCCTTCGGTCGCGCCCGTAGGTGCGGTCCACCCAGGTCGCCGGCATCAGGGCAGGTGGATGTGCCCCTGGGTTGCTCCCGGGTGCTCGCGGTCGACGAGGTCGGCGTAGCCGGGATTGTGCGCGATGAAGGTGCGCACGACCGGGCACGTGATGGTGACCGTCTTGCCGTGCACACGCACGTCGTCCAGGACGCGCCGGATCAGCGCCGTGGCGATGCCCTGCTTGCGGAACTCGGGGATCACCGAGGTGGCCAGCAGCACGAGCCGGTCGTCGCCGGCGACGTTGTAGGCCAGCCCGGCCACCTCTCGGTCCCCGACGATGGCCTCGTAGGTGCCGAGTTTCTCGTCGTTGACAACCCTGAGGTCGAGCGCGGGGGCGTGGGACTCGCCACCCACCTCGTCGATGAGCACGGTCTCGTCCTCGTTGAGGGTGCCGCCCTCGTCGGGGTGTCCGGCCTCGGCGAAGTGTGCAGAGGCGGAGCGGGTCGGCTCGGCAGCGCCGGTCCTGGCGGGTGCGCCGTCGCTGATGGTCATCGGATCACTCCCGGGTCGTGGCGGTAGTCGTGATCGGCCAGTCGGATGTCGTCGACGGGAGGCGAAGGCCGTCGACGCACCTCTCGCTCCGGAGTCCTCACGAGCGAACGCGGATGATGGTCTTTCCCTTGGCCCGCTCGGTCGGGTTGAGGGCGGCAACGGCGTCGTCGAGGGCCGCGACGGTCCCGATGTTCGTCCGCAGCCGACCATCCCTGATCCGCTGGACGACCTCGCGCAGTTGCCCGCGATCGGCCTCGACCACGAAATCAACCGTCCGGCCCTCGGCCGGCCGCGCTTCGGGCGGGCCGGCAATGGTCACCAGCGTTCCTCCGGCTCGGACCAGACCCGCGGAACGCTTCTGGATCTCGCCGCCGATCACGTCGAAAACCAGATCGACGCCGCCGACGTCTTCCAGGGTCTCGTTGTCGAGGTCGACGAACTCCTGCGCGCCGAAGTCCAGCGCGGTCTGGCGGTCTGCGGAACGTCCGGTGGCGACGACGTGGGCACCGGCCTCTCTGGCGAGCTGGGTCACGATCGAGCCGACTCCACCGGCCGCACCATGTACGAGGACGCTCTGCCCCGCCTGGAGGCGGCCGTGCACGAACAGTCCCTGCCACCCGGTCAGGCCTGAGATCGGCAGGCTCGCGCCCACCGTGAAGTCGACGTCGCCGGGCAGCGGCGCGAGGTTGCGCGCCTCGACGGCGGCGTACTCCGCCAGGGTGCCGTCGCGGTTCCAGTCCGTGAGGCCGAACACCCGCTGTCCCACAGACAGTCCCGTCGTGCCGTACCCGAGAGCGCTGACCACTCCGGCCAGCTCGTGTCCCGGGATCGACGGCGTCCGGTCCCGGCCACGTCGATCGGTCCAGGTGGAGGGCCAGGTCAGCTCACCCGGAGTGAAACCCGACGCATGAACCCGAACAACGACGTCGTTCAGGGCCGGTTCCGGCTCGGGCCGCTCCACCAGCCTCATCCCGGCCATCCCGGCAGCCTGGTCCGTCACCACGATCGCCTTCATGGGAACTGTCTCCTCGGTCATTTGTCTTCTGATGCGGACGTTTCAGGCAGGGAAGGCCCGTTTCGGCATCGGATGCCATGGGTTACGGGACGCGGTGGGCCGGTCTGGACAGCGCCGGCCCGCCACGGACATTCGATGGGCGCGGGTCGCTCACGACGAACGCGGTTGGTGGCTTTCCAGCCGGAGGCCCCGAACCTAGCCCCGGCGAAACTGGTCCGTCAAGTCCAGTCTGAGGACAAGCGGGTACTACGGTGGGAGCCATCTTTCCCAGGTAGTATGGCCGCTGTGACGGTTCCGCTCCCACCGCTTCCGGACACTTTACCTGGACCTTCTGGTCCACGCGGCGTGGGGCCGGCGAGAGTACAATCGGCGCACCGAGTGCGCTTCACCCGATGACGAGTAGGGGAGACGACGTGACCACCGAGAAGGCGATCCTCGCCGGCGGCTGCTTCTGGGGGATGGAGGAGCTGTTCCGGCGTCAGCCCGGCGTCGTTTCCACGCGCGTCGGCTACAGCGGCGGCGACGTCCCGAACGCCACCTACCGCAACCACGGAACCCACGCGGAGTCCATCGAGGTCGTCTACGACACCGAGAAGACCGACTTCCGCGCGCTGCTCGAGTTCTTCTTCCAGATCCACGACCCCTCGACGAAGAACCGCCAGGGCAACGACATCGGCACCAGCTACCGCTCGGCGATCTTCTACACCAGCGACGAGCAGAAGCGGGTCGCCGAGGACACCATCGCCGACGTCGACGCCTCGGGCCTGTGGCCCGGCAAGGTCGTCACCGAGGTCACCCCGGCAGGCGACTTCTGGGAGGCTGAGCCCGAGCACCAGAACTACCTGCAGACCTACCCCGACGGCTACACCTGCCACTTTCCCCGCCCCGGGTGGAAGCTGCCGAAGCGGGCGACGGCCTGACACCTCCGGCGCGCGGACCCCCGTCCGCGCGCCGACCCGAGGGCCGAGGTGTGCGTGACAGCACGAGCGGATGCCGCGCCGGCCGGAGCGGTGGCGGCGGGGCGAGGACCGAATAGTCCCGAAAGACTCGCCGTCGATGATCTCCCGAACGTGGCGTCCCGGTTAGGCAAGCGGGCCGCGGGCGCACTCGTCATTCACCAGGCCGTGGATGCCGCCCGCGCCGGATGGACTCCAAGGTTCCATTTTCCCAGGGGCTCAGCTGGCGGCGCTGGATACACTTGAGCGATGAGCGACGAGCAGGTGGCTGCTGCGCCGACGAATCGGCGGAGGATCAGTCAACGGGGCCTCGCCACGCGGGAGCGGATCCTCGAGGCGGCGAACCGGCTCATGTTCGTGCGCGGAGTGAACGCGACGACCCTTGACGACGTCCGCGAGGCAAGCCAGACCAGCAAGTCACAGCTCTACCACCACTTCGCCGACAAGCAGGAG
The DNA here is from genome assembly GCF_009671205.1 of Micromonospora terminaliae. Lineage (NCBI taxonomy): Bacteria > Bacillati > Actinomycetota > Actinomycetes > Micromonosporales > Micromonosporaceae > Micromonospora > Micromonospora terminaliae. The sequence continues at coordinate 2,281,186 of NZ_CP045309.1, forward strand.
CTCGTGCGAGCCCTGGTCAGATATCGAGGCGCGCTCGTGCTTCAGCGCGAGCGCGGAGGGCTCGAGCGACTGAGATCGTTCTCCGGGCTGGTCCGGTGGCGCAACGCGTTGGTCAAGGCCAACTCGCTGAACAACGGCAGATACGGGTGCGGCCTCGGGTCGATGGCGGTCGAGCTGTCCGATCAAGATGAGCAGGCTCGATCGATGCTGCTGGAGACGTTCGCGGCGTGGGAAAAGCTGATCAGTGATGGTCTGCACCGGATGCGGGACAGCGGCGCCCTGCGCCAGGACGCCGACCCGGAGAAGCTGGCCACGGGGTTGATGGCAGCTCTGCAGGGCGGCTACCTGCTGGCGAACGCCGCACACAACGTCGCACCCATGGAAGTTGCGCTGGACATGGCGCTGGAACACATCAAGTCGTACCTCACGCAGCCGTCCGGCGAGCCGACCCGCTGATCCAGCCCCTGTGTGCCACCCCGGTTCGTGCACGACGACAGATCCTAGCGAAGAGCGGACCCGCAAGTCCAGTTTCGGGTATGCCGTTGATCGAGCCCAGCAGAAATGCTCCTTGTTCCAGGCTGTCTGACGGCCGTGGTCTGAGCGATCAATTGGACGATATAGTCCATCGGAGGCTAGCCTGCGGAGGTACCCGGTCGCGGGGGTGACACGCCCGGCCAGAGCTTCCGCCCACACGGCGCCTCGGGCTGCTGCTGATCCGCGTCGCTGGACCCTCACTACCAGGATCTACAGGAAGGCGCGGCTGATGAAAACCGACCAGGATCGTGTCGTCGCATCCGCTCGGGCTGTCCTGCCGGCAACCGAGCGCCGGCGCACGGACATGACCACCCGCGGCTTCACGTTCGTCGCCGATGAACCGCACAACGGCGCGGTCGGCGACGGCCCCACACCGACGGAGTACCTGTTGATGGCGCTCGCGTCGTGCACGGCTCAGACACTGCGGCAGTACGTCGACTACAAGTACGACACCGCCGGTGACATCACCGTCGAGATCGACTACCACGAACCCGAGCAGGAGGGCGCAGAGCGGTACCTGCAGCGCACCATCACGCTCAGCGAAGAGCCTGACCCGGACGACTTGAAGGTGATGCACGACATCGCCGAGAAGTCCCCGGTGACCCTGCTGATCCAGTTCGCGTGGAGCGTGCGGACCGAGTTCGTCGGGCCGCGCTGACGTCAGGCCGGGCGCTGCTCGGCGATCAGGCCGAGCAGCACGCGGCCGCAGCCGGGGCAGCGCGATCAGTACTGAACCGAGCGGTCGGCTGCCGCCTTGCGGCACGTGATCCGGCTGTCCCTGCTGACAGGGCCAGCGCGCCGGAAGGTGACGTGTGACCGGAACCAGGATGAGCGGCCGAACGATCTGGAAGCGGAATCCAGCGGCACCGCTGCGAGCCTTTCTGCGGACCGAGTCCGGCAGCGCCGGCGTGCTCGTGGCCGCCATCGTCGCCGCACTGCTCTGGGCCAACATCGACCCCGGCTCGTACGAGGCCCTCTGGCGTACCCAACTGTCGCTACGCCTGGGACACCTCGAGCTCTCTCGCGACCTGCACACCTGGATCAACAGCGGCCTGATGACGCTGTTCTTCCTGGTCGTCGGCCTTGAGACGCGGCGCGAGTTCGACCTCGGCGACCTACGCGACCGGCGCCGTTTCGTGCTGCCCGCCGTGGCCGGCGTGATCGGCATGCTGATCCCGGTGCTGATCTTCCTGGTGATCAACCACGGCGGGCCGGGCGCCCATGGCTGGGGCGTGGCCATGTCGACCGACACCGCCCTCGCGCTGGGCCTGCTGGCACTGCTCGGCCGCGGCGTGCCTGACCGGGTCCGAATCTTCCTGCTCACCGTGTTCGTGGTCGACGACGTGATCGCACTCGTCGTCATCGCCCTGGTCTACAGCGACGACATCAAGACGACGCCCATCGTGGTGGCCGTAGCGGCGTTCGCGGTCATGCTGGCCGTCCGCGCGGCAGGCGTCCGACGTGGTGCGGCGTACGTGCCGGCCGCCATCGTGATGTGGGGCGCGCTGTTGGTCAGCGGAGTCGACCCGGTGGTGGCCGGCCTGGCCATCGGGCTGGCCGCGTTCGCCTACTCTCCCGGCCGCGCCGAGCTCGAGCAGGTCAGCGGGCTGTTCCGGTCGTTCCGTGAGCAGCCGACGCCCAAGCTCGCGCGTACGGCTTCGATCGGCCTCGCGAACACCCTGTCGCCCAACGACCGCCTTCAGCGCATCTACCACCCCTGGTCCAGCTACGTCATCGTGCCGCTGTTCGGCCTGGCCAACGCCGGCATCGGCATCGACGGGCCGTTCCTGGCCCAGGCGTTCGCGTCGCCGGTCACCTGGGGCGTGCTGCTCGGGTACGTCGTCGGCAAGCCGCTCGCCGTGATCGGCACCTCGGCCGGGCTGACCTGGATCTCACAGGGCCGCATCCGTCCCGCCGTGGGCTGGGCGGGCGTGCTCGGCAGCGGCACGATCGCCGGTGTCAGCTTCACGGTGTCGCTGCTGATCGCCAGCCTGGCCTTCACCGGTGACCAACTGGCCGAGGCCAAGGTCGGGGTGCTCAGCGCCGCGATCGTCTCCTCGGCGCTGACCTGGGCCGCGTTCCGCCTCACCAACAGGTTGCCCAGGGACAGGCGGACCCGGGCGCTCTTCGGCGACATGACTGAGCTGACCGACCTCGTCCCGGACGTCGACGAGAAGCGGGACCACGTCCGCGGCCCAGCCGATGCGTCGGTCACGCTCGTGCAGTACGGCGACTTCCAGTGCCCGTACTGCGGGAAGGCCGAGCCGGCCGTCCGGGAGTTGCTGGGCCACGCCGACCTGCGTTTCGTGTGGCGTCACCTGCCCCTGCCGGACGTGCACCCGCAAGCCCGGCTGGCAGCCGAGGCCGCCGAAGCGGCGGCCGCTCAGGGCAAGTTCTGGCAGATGCACGATCTGCTGCTCGACCACCAGGACAAGCTGAACCTCACCGATCTGATCAGGTACGCCGGCGACCTCGGCCTGGATCAGGAACGCTTCCACGACGACCTGAAACGTCACGCCCACGCCGGCCGCATCGAAAGCGACATCGACTCGGCCGACGACAGCGGAGTGTCCGGGACCCCGACGTTCTTCATCAACGGCCGCCGCCACTACGGCGCCTACGACGTCACGACCTTGACCGCCGCCGTTCGTATGGCCCGAGCCCGGGCCCGCCTCGGCCGTGACGCGCCAGCGACCCGTGAAGAAGCCCGTTCCGTCGACCCGACAGCACGCCGGTAGCGTGACATGTCTCCGGACGTGGGTGACGTATCCGGCCAGCTACTGGATGCGGGTGACCAGACCCGCCCACGGGTCGGCGAGCAGGAGGTCCAGTCGGCCGTCGCCGGTGATGTCGGCGGCCGCGAATCCGTACCTGCTGATGTCGGCGGCCGAGTACGGCTGGTAGATGACCTGGCGTCCCAGCCAGCCGTCCGGGCGTTGCAGTATCCCGCCGACGCCGGGGAACCCGGTGTGCGTGGTCAACACGTCCAGCAGGCTGTCACCGTTCATGTCGGCGAGCAGCACGCCCGCGGGGTTGTCCCGGGACGGGTACACCCGCCACGTGCCGAGCGTGCCCGCCGCATCCCGGGTCAGCATCTCCAGGCGACCGGAGGGACTGTTCCCCCCGACGCTGACCACCAGGTCCGCGCGGCCGTCGCCGTTCACGTCGCCCGCCGCGAACGAGCCGATGAACTCCCACGGGTCCGGGGGTACGGCGTACTCGACCGGTGCCGAGAACTCCCGCGGCGTGAGCTGGGTGAGCACCGAGATCACGTGATCGCGGAGGACAGCGACGTCCGGCCGGTCGTCTCCGGCAAGGTCCGCGACCACCACCTCGCCGTACTGCGGGAACAGACTGACCGGTCCGCCGAACGCCCCGCCGCCGGTGCCGTAGCGCACCATCGCGCCGGCGGCCCCGCCGACGACCAGATCCCGTACGCCGTCACCGTCGAGGTCGAGGACACGGGCGGAGGTGACCGAGGTGCCGAACGACACCGGTGTCGGGGCGGCCAACCCCTGCGGGGTCTGCCGGTAGACGTCGACGCCGTCCCCGCCGGTCATCACCAGGTCCGCTCGGCTGTCCCCGTCGACGTCGGCGATGGTCGGCGTGAGGCCGCCCCCGCTCGGCGAGATGGCGTGGTACCGGGGCGCCGCCAGGGTGTGATCGGCCTGCTGCACGAACAGGTCGAACCCGACCTCGTAGGACTGCTCCACGGTCCGCTGGCTGGTGACCACCACGTCGTTCAGGCCGTCACCGGTCAGGTCCCCGCCCGCCAGGGCTATCGCCTGCCCGGTCACCGCCCGCGCCTGCGCCGGCTGTAGCGTCAGCGACCCGTACGCCGCATGGGCGGTGGAGGTGACCGGTCCTGACCCGCTGGCACCCGTCACCGGCAGCACGTCACCCTGGTGCTGGGCCGAGAACGTCAGCGACTGCGCGCCCATCTGCACCACATGCTCTGCCCGGCCGCTGCCCAGCTCAACCTGTTTGAGCCAGGAACCGTTGAGGTAGAAGTCCACCGGGCCGGTCGGTCGGGAGCCGTCGGCGTTGCGTACCTCGGCGCTGAGCAGCACCCACTGTCCCGGTTCCGCATTCGGCGGGTACACCGTGAAGTCCATTTTCGTCGCCGGACCCGCGTGCCCGGAGACGTCGGGGGAGGTCCCGGTCGCCCCGTTGGGCGCCACGGCACGAACTGAATATCCGTAGTGGCTGCCGCTGACGACGTTCTCGTCGCGGTACATGGTCGCCGTGGTCGAACCGATGGCCGTCCAGGTCTCGTACGGTGCGACCCGTAGGACCTCGTAACGGGCGGCGCCCGGCACCGCCTCCCACCGCACGTCCATGGAAGATCCTGTGGCGTTGACGTACACCCCGGCCGGCGCGGTGAACGCCGTCACGGCGTTGGCCTCCGTCGAGTAGGCCGACAGCTTCTTGCCGTATCCCGACTGGACCACGTAGAAGTACCGGGTGGCCGGCGTGAGGGCGGTGTCGGTGAACGACGTCGTCGGGACCGTGCCGACCACGGTGTACGGGCCGCCGGACACGGTGGCGCGCAGCACGCGGTAGAACGAGGTCGACGCGGTCGAGTTCCACGAGATCACGGCGGTGCTCGTGCCGGTGGCACGGGCGCTCACGCCCGCCGGTGGTACCAGGGAACCGGCCGCCGCGGCCGGTGGTGCGCACACCAGTGTCAGCGTCGCGCAGGTGATCATGGCGGCAACCAGGGCACCGGACCGCCGGCCCGGGGAGAACTTGAACCGGATCATCAGTACCCCCCGTTGCCGGCGTTCGCCCAGTGTCTTGTTTGTACCCTCACCGCGGCCGCACCGCGAGTCCTGCCGCTGACGGCGCGGCGGTAGCCGCGGGAGAGGACGGCCCGGCGCGGAGAGTGGTCCTCCGCGCCGGGCCGGGGGGATCGGGTGGGCGTCAGCTGGCCACGCAGGTGGCCGTCGCGCCCGGGCCGGTGCCGGTGCCCTGGAAGCCGAAGTTGGTCGACTGCCTGGCCCCGACGTGTCCGTTGTAGCTCACGTTGGTGAACCGGACGGTGCCGCTGGTGCCGCTGGCCTGGGCGTTCCAGGCGCCGGTGATCGCGGCGCCGCCGGGCAGCGTGATGGTCACGGTCCAGCCGTTGATGTCCGCGGAGCCGGCGGTGACCGTCACGCTCGCGGTGAACCCGCCGGACCACTGGTTGACCGCCACCGACGCGGAGCAGCCGTTGCCGGTCGGCGGCGTGGTGGTGGGGGGAGCGGTGGTGGGCGGCGTGGTTGTCGGCGGCGCGGTGGTGGGCGGGTTGGGCGCACCGTTGGCCAGGCTGTAGGCGAGGTCGGGCTGGAACGAGCCGGCCGTGTAGCGGCAGCCGTCCGCTTCCCCGGGCGGCTTCACCCAGAGGTACGCGTCGATGTTGGCGTCGCCGGTGCTGGTCGTCGGGTACTGCCCGATGCGCCGGTCGGTGTTGTCGTCGGCGCACCAGTCTCCGCTGGCGCCCCCGTTGCGGCTGGTGTCGATGACCTGGCGCTTGCCCGAGATGCCCATGCCGTTGAGGGCGGAGATGACCGCCCGGCCGAAGTTCGCCTCGCCGGAGGTCGAGTTGAAGTTCGACACGTTGGTGAAGAAGCCGTCGGCGTACTGTACGCCGGCGGCCCGGAGCCGGTTGGCCGTCTCGCTCGCGCTGTTCCAGGTGGAGTGGCCGCCGTCGAGGTACACCTTGGCGTTGGGGTTGGCCGACTTGATGGTCTGGGTGGCCGTCGCGATCGCCTGGTTGCGCGCGCTGATCTCGCCGCTGCTCAGGCACGTCTGCAGGGCGAGCGAGTCGGTTTCCAGGATGATCAGGACCGTCTGGTTGCCGAGTCCTCTGGCGAAGTTGGACACCCAGGTCTGGTACTGGTTGAGGTCCGGCGCCCCGCCTGCGCTGGCCCCGCCGCAGTCCCGGTTGGTGATCTCGTACACCGACAGCACCGGGATCTGCTGCGCCGCGTTGGCGGCGCCGATGAACCCGGAGACCTCGGACTGCACGGTCGACGGGTTGAAGTTGGCGAACCAGCGGGCCTGCGGCTGACTCGCGATCTTGTCCCGGATGACGGCGGCACGCGAGTCGCCGGGGTTGGCGGCGACCCAGCGGACGACGGCCGAACTCGGGTCGCGGTAGAGCGATCCGGACACCGTGCCGGCGGACGCGCCGCCCACCGCGAGGCAGACGCCGGCGGCGGCGGTGCCCGCGATCGCCGCCACACTGATGGCCGCCGATCTGCGGCGCCGGGGGGAGAGGATAGCCACGACGTGTTTCCTCCTGATCACATAGATGTGTCTAAGTTCATGGGAGCGTTCCCATGGACGGTAGCGGAGGCGCGCCCCGCTGCCAAGATGTGAAGACTCGTCGATGAGGCTGGCCGACGGCCGAACCGTCCGGAGGATGATCACGTGCGAGACAGGGGAGAGTGGACGGCTGCGACCGCAGGCGCGACGATCGAGTTCCTGCCGGGTCAGGGCGACGACCCCGCGTCGGTGGAGAACATCGATGCCCGCATCTACCGCGACGACGGCGTGTGCCACCACGCGACCTTCATGACGCCGGACGAGATCGCCCGCGTCCTGACGCGTTGGGTGCGGGCCGACCCGGGTAGGGATGATCGATTGCCGGCGGGCGGCGAGCCGGACGCGGTGTAGGGTGCGCGACGGTTGACGTCACGCGCGTTGGTGGTCTGACGCGTTCCCGCGCGGAAGGTGGAGTCGCACGGTGCTCAGGATGGTGCTGTGGAGGTCGGTCGCGGTGGTCGCCGTCTGTGTGGCGACCGCGTGCGACTCGTCAGCTGCCCGCCCGGCGGATCCGCCAGCGGGCGCGACGACTCCCTCCACCGCGCAGGCGACCGCCTCGGCCACCACCACGAAGGCAGCTTCCCCGGCAGTTCCGGCGACCGGTGGATCCGGCTACTCCCCGGCGCTGTCCATGCGCCTGGTGACCACGGACGCACTGCCGGCCGGGTTCACCGTGGAGGGGATCGCGACAACCATGCCGCGCGATGCCGGAGACCAGCGCCCGGCCGCCGACGTTCCCTGTTCGGACATGATCCCGCTGTTGTCGGGCAGGCGGCTGACCGGGACCCCGTCGGCGATGGCCGCAGTCACCGTCAGCCATGACGCGGAGCCCGGCTGGCCCTGGGTGGCGAACGAGGTCCTCAGAACCTACGCCGATGACGGCGCACGTCGAGCCATGACCGACCTGCGAACCTTCGTCGGCCGTTGCCCCACCGTCGTGGCGTCGTCCGGCGACAGGTACCGCTACGCGGTGGCGCCAGGACCGCGGCTGGGCGACGACAGTGTTCACCTCAGCAGCCACACCTCCGGTGCCGAGACGCTGGAATGGGACAGCATCCTCGTCCGGACCGGAACCGCTCTGGTGGTCGTCCATGAGGAGGGGAACAGACCCGGCGGCGACACACACCTCACCCAGCTCGCCGAGGCCGCGCTCCGCACCTACCAGGCGACCGGATCCTGAGGGCCTCAGGTGCTGGTGGTGGCCGAGGGTTCGTACCCATGACGGCGCGCAGGTCGGTGCTGCTGGCCGTGTGCGGCGCGGCCGCTGCCGTGCTGCTGGCGGTCGTCGGGTGCGCCACAGCGGGATTCCTGCTCAGCGGTGACGATCCGACGGACCCGCGCACGTGCCAGGAGTCCGTGCAGGTCGCGGAGGCGAAGGTCCGCACCGGCCGGTGGGACCCGCCCACCGACCTGCCGGACCTCGGCGACTACCCGGAGATCCACTGGCAGCTGCGCGCCCCAGGGAACCCGTGTTCGAGGATGCCCGGCCCTACCGACTTCGCGTACCAGGGCGTGGTCCGGCTGCGACCGGGGGACGCGCAGGCATTGGCGAAGCGGTACGAGTTCGTGCCGTGGGCATCAGTCAAAAAGGATGAACTTCCGCACGGCAGCAGCCCCGCGGACGTGTGGCCGGCGCTGGTGCCGTTCCTGCCGAGCGAGCCGCGGTGGCTGCACAGCAGGTCCTACAACGAAACCCCTCCGTCGCCGCGGTGGCGGGTCGCGTTTCTCGATGTCGAGCACCAGACGCTGTTGTTCATGCTCAACGACCACTAACCGGCGCCTGCCCAGCCCGCGCGGCTACCAGGGCCGAACGTAGGGCGACGGATCACAGATTCGGCTCGATCCGGTCCCCGGGCCGATCGGTGCACTCGGCGGTCCGGCGCCTGCTCCTAAGCTCTCCAACGTGCCCCTCAAGATCTCCTCACTTCTCCGGCTGCCGAGCTACGACCTCGTCGACCACTACCCCGATCTCGCGCCGCTGCGGCGCGCGCTGCACGCCGAGGACTGGCCGGCCGTCGTCGCCTTCTTCGACCAGTTGCCGGAGCACGACGACCCGACAGTCGCCACCGCGATGGTCGCCGAGACGAAGGGTGTGGAGACGTTCCTGCGGACGGCGGGAGGCGGGCCGGCCGGGTCGACCCTGGCCGGTACGTTGCTCGGCGCCCGGTTGGTGTGGATGGCGTGGCAGGCCCGGGGGTCGGCGCGGGCCCGGTACACCAGCAACCGCCAGTTCGCGTCCTTCCACGAGATCCTCCGCGAGGCCGAGCGGGTGCTCGGCGACGTGACCGCGGAGGAGCCGGGCAACATCGCCGCGTGGACGGCCCGGCTGCGTACCGCCCGGGGCCTCCAGATGGGGCAGGCGGAGGCGAACCGGCGGTACGAGCGCGCCGCGAAGGCACGGTCCGATCCGTTCTATGCCCAGCTGACCCACGTCCAGCAGCTGTGCCCGAAGTGGGGCGGTTCGCTGGACCAGCTGCTCGGCTTCGCGCGGCGCTGCGCCGCGGCGTCGCCGCCCGGGTCGCTCAACGCGGCGGCCGTGGCCGAGGCCCACCTGGAGTTCGCGTACGAGTCGGGCATCGCCCACCTGCGTTCGCCGGCCGTGCTCGACGAGATCCGGGACGCCGTGGCCAGGTCGGTCGGGCACCCGGACTACCGGCCCGTGCACGGTTGGGTCCAGGCCGAGTGCAGCTTCTCGTACGTCCTCTGGCTAGCCGGTGACCGGTCCGGCGCCGCCGCCCGGCTGGCTGCGCTCGGCAACCGCATCACCATCTACCCCTGGGGCAGCCCCCGGGAACTCCGCAGCGTGCGGCGGAAGCTCCGCGGGGCCGACGCGCGGTGATGCGGCCCGCGGTCGACGGCGTACCCGCGCTGTTCGTCGTCGCGGCAGACGGGCCGGGATGGCTCGACGCTCCCGGCGGCTCGCCTCGCGGTCGGGTCCTGTGCGGCCGGCGGCGGCGCGGCGGCTAGGCTTCCCGGATGCAGGAGGCGGTGTCCGGAAGCGACCTCGATGGCTGACGCGGACGACGTCCGTCACCTCGCGCTGGCGCTGCCTCACGTGGTCGAGATCGACAGTGACGGCTTCGACTTCCGGGTCGGCGGCAAGGGATTCGTCTGGTCCTACCCCGAGCGCAGACCCGGCTCGCCGCGCCGCATCCGGACCGACATCGCGGTGCTGTACGTGGGCGACGAGGCGGAGAAGCAGGCGTTGCTCCTCGGCGAGCCGGAGGTCTTCTTCACGACGCCCGCGTACGACGGCCTGCCCCTGGTCATGCTGCGCCTGACACAGGTGAGCGCCGACCGGTTGACGGAGCTCGTCACCGACGCGTGGCGCATGCGTGCCCCCGACTCGCTCGTCGGTGACCTCGATGACGGCGACGGCCACCCGTCCACCTGAGCGCGGAGGGCCCGGTCGGGCAGGGCTCAGAGCCAGGGTGGTGGGCCCTCGAAGGCGAGAGCGTAAACGTCGAACAGGACCGCCGCCTCCACGCCCAGCGCCGGCCCGCCCTGACGGGCCGCCCAGGTCAGGAACGGCCCGGGCTCCGGTCCGGCCACTCCCAGGCCCTGGGTGTATTCCGCGTGCGCGGCCAGCGAGGCGATGCCGCGCCGCAACGGTTCACCGGTGACGTCCACGCCGTGCGTGGGACGCTCGGCGCCGCCGAAGCAGACGTAGCGCACCCCGCCCCAGGGCGGCAGCCCCTCGTCCACCAGCTCCGGGAAGATCCACCGGTTGCCGGCGTCGCGGGCGGCGTCCAGCGTGGCCAGTCCCACCGCCCGGTGGTCGGCCTGGTTCGTCATACCGCCCACCATGCGGACGGTGAACGCGCCCGAGACGATCACCTCGGGCCGGTGGCGGCGGATCGCCCGCACGATGTCGCGGCGCAGGTCCGGCCCGTACTCGACGACGCCGTCGCGGTGGTCGAGGAACTCCACGACGTGTACGCCGACCTCCCGGGCCCCGGCGCGCTCCTCCTCCTCGCGCAGCGGCCCGGCCTGGTCCGGGTGCATACCGTCGATCCCCGCCTCGCCCCGGGTGGCCAACAGATAGGTGACCTGCTTGCCCTGAGCGGTCCAGCGGGCGATCGCCGAGGCCGCACCGTACTCGATGTCGTCCGGGTGTGCGACCACCGCGAGGCAGCGGTCCCAGTCCTCCGGCAGCGCCGGCAGCAACTCGTCCACGGTCCCGACCGTAACGGCCCGGTCACCCGTCCGGTACCGCCGTGTCGGCGACACCGACCTCCGCCGGGCCGGTGATACTGACCGGGTGGACCCCAACCGGCTCCACCCGCAGGCGCGGGCGGCCATGCGAGTCCAGCAGCGCGTCCCGCTCACCCGGGCCAACCTGCCGGCCGCACGGCTCAGCATGGTCCAGGCGACGCCCGCCGAGGTGGGCACCGGGCCGGCGATCCGGTCCGTGACGACCGTCGACGCCGGTGGCGTGCCCGCCCGCCTCTACCGCGACGGCGACGACGACGCGAAGCCGGTGGTCCTCTACGCGCACGGCGGCGGCTGGGTGATGGGCGGTGTGGACACCCACGACGGGCTCTGCCGGCACCTGGCGGCCGAGTCCGGCTGGGCCGTGCTGTCCGTGGACTACCGGCTCGCGCCCGAGCATCCGTACCCGGCGCCGGTGGACGACATGGTGCGCGCGCTCACCTGGCTGCGCGGGCCCGAGGCGCCCCGGCACGGCCTCGACCCACACCGGACAGCGGTGGCCGGTGACTCCTCGGGAGGGCACCTGGCGGCGGTGACCGCCCGGCGTGCCCGGGACGCCGGAATCCGGCTGGCGGGACAGCTCCTCGTCTGCCCGGTCATCGACCCCACGGCGGACTACCCGGCGCTGGACGAGTACGGCCTGGACCGGGAGGAGATGCGCTTCTTCTGGGACGCGTTCGCCCCACCCGGCGTGGACCGTACGCAGCCGGATCTGAACCCCCTGCGGGCCGACCTCAGCGGCCTGCCGCCCGCCGTGGTCGTCACCGCCGAGTTCGACCTGCTGTCCGCCGAGGGGGAGCGGTACGCCGCCGGACTGCTGGCCGCGGGCGTTCCCGTCACCGCGACCCGCTACCAGGGGCTCATCCACAACTTCCCGCGGAAGCTGGCCCTGTTCGACGCCGCCCACGTCGCCCTGGCGCAGCTGGCCGCCGCGCTGCACCGCTGGTCCGAGGAGGAACCATGAGCACCACCGAACGGCACGGCCCCGTGAAGGCCGGCATCACCGTGTCACTGGACGGCTACGTCACCGGACCCGACGATCACGCGGGCCAGGGCCTCGGCATCGGCGGCGAGCGGCTCCACTACTGGGTGATGGGCGGGCCGTGGACCTACGACACGGAACGCGAACCCGGCGCCGGCATGACCGACGCGGACCGTGCCTACTTCGACGCGCTGCTCGACGGGACGAGCGCCGGCCTGTGCGGCCGGGGCATGTACGACAGCGCCGGCGCCTGGGGCGGCCGGAACCCGTTCGGCGGCACCATGGTCGTGCTCACCCACCGCACCGCGGACCAGCCCGACCCGAGCACCGGCTTCCTCATGGTCGACGGGTTCGAGGAAGCCCTCGCGGCGGCCCGCCGCGCGGCCGGGGGCGGCGGCGTCGCCATCGGCGGGGGCGCCGACGTCATCCGGCAGGCGCTCACGGCGGGAGTGGTCGACGAACTCGGCATCACCACCGCCCCGGTCGTCCTCGGCCGGGGGAAGCGGCTGTTCGAGGGCTTCGACCGCGACATCGATCTCGAGATCCTCTCGGTCCACCAGTCGCCGTACGCCGTCCATGTGCGGTACGCCGTCGTGCGGTGAGCCCGACTCGACCGTTCGCCGTTCGTCAGGCACCGCTCGCCGCAGTGGACCGACCGTTCCCGGCCACTGGGCCGTCGCTCAACTCGCGGCCATGACCAGCGAGAACTACAGTCGGCTGGAGCACCCCCGGATAGATCGCGACACATATCACGGTGAGGAGCGAGTCGATGGCCAACCCTGCCGGCATCGAGGTCACCGGGCCCATGCACCCCCGGTACGACGAGATTCTCACCCCCGAGGCCTTGAGTTTCCTCGCCGACCTGCACCGCGCCTTCGACGCCCGCCGCCGCGAGCTGCTCGACCGGCGCAAGCGGCGCGAGGCCGAGCTCGCCTCGGGCGCGCTGTTCGACTTCCTCCCCGAGACCCGGGAGATCCGCGAGTCCGACTGGCGGGTCGCCGACCCCGCGCCGGGCCTGGTCGACCGCCGGGTGGAGATCACCGGCCCGACGGACGCCAAGATGACCATCAACGCGCTCAACTCCGGTGCGAAGGTGTGGCTGGCCGACCACGAGGACGCCAACACCCCGCTCTGGGAGAACGTCATCGCCGGCCAGCTCAACCTGCGCGACGCGATCGACCGCAAGCTCGACTTCACCTCACCGGACGGCAAGCAGTACGCCCTGCACGACGGTGAGCTGGCCACCATCGTGGTCCGGCCGCGCGGCTGGCACCTCACCGAGAAGCACATCCTGGTCGACGGCGAGCGCACCTCCGGCAGCCTGGTCGACTTCGGCCTCTACTTCTTCCACTGCGCCCGCCGGCAGCTCGACCGCGGCGCCGGGCCCTACTTCTACCTGCCCAAGATGGAGAGCCACCTCGAGGCGCGCCTGTGGAACGACGTCTTCCTGCTCGCCCAGGAGCGCCTCGGCATCCCGCGCGGCACCATCCGGGCCACCGTGCTGATCGAGACGTTCCCGGCCGCGTTCGAGATGGACGAGATCCTCTACGAACTGCGCGAGCACTCCGCCGGGCTGAACGCCGGCCGGTGGGACTACATGTTCAGCGTGATCAAGAAGTTCCGCACCCGGGGCGCCGACTTCCTGCTGCCCGACCGGAACTCGGTGACCTTGACGGTGCCGTTCATGCGCGCGTACACCGAACTGCTGGTGCGGACCTGCCACCGGCGCGGGGCCCACGCCATCGGCGGGATGGCCGCGTTCATCCCCAGCCGCCGTGACCCCCAGGTCAACGAGACGGCGCTGGCGAAGGTCCGCGACGACAAGACGCGGGAGGCGGGCGACGGGTTCGACGGCTCCTGGGTCGCCCACCCCGACCTGGTGCCGATCTGCCGGGAGGTCTTCGACCGGGTCCTCGGTGACCGGCCCAACCAGCTCGACCGCACCCGCGACGAGGTCCGGGTGACCGCCGCCGAGCTGCTCGACGTCCGGTCCACCCCGGGGCAGCACACCGAGGCCGGGCTGCGTAACGCGGTCAGCGTCGGCGTGCAGTACCTGGCCACCTGGCTGCGCGGCTCCGGCGCGGTGGCCATCTACAACCTCATGGAGGACGCGGCCACCGCGGAGATCTCCCGCAGCCAGGTGTGGCAGTGGCTGCACAACGACGTCAGCCTCGACGACACCGGCGAGCGCGTCACCCGGGAACTGGTCGAACGGATCGCCGACGAGGAGATCGGGAAACTGCCCGGCGCACCCGGCGACTACGCCGAAGCCCGCGCGCTGTTCATGGAGGTCGCCGTCGCCGATGACTTCGCCGACTTCCTGACCGTGCCCGCGTACGAACGGATGCCCTGACCGACGACCGACGCGACGGTGGAGGTGGCGATGAGCACGACCACGACGGACCTCGACGCTCTCGCCGCCGCCCTGCGGGCCGCCATCGGCGCCGACCGGGTGATCACCGATCGGCAGGAGCTGCGCACCTACGAGTGCGACGGGCTGGCCCAGTACAAGGTGATCCCCGCGCTGGTCGCGCTCCCCGCCGACGCGGAACAGTGCGCCGCCGTCGTGCGGGCCTGCGTCGCCGCGGGTACGCCGTTCGTGGCCCGCGGCTCCGGCACCGGGCTCTCCGGCGGCGCCCTGCCCCGCGCCGACGGCGTCCTCGTGGTCACCTCGCAGATGCGCGACATCCTGGAGATCGCGCCGGACGACGAGCGGGCGGTGGTGCAGCCCGGCGTCATCAACCTGGCGGTCACCCGCGCGGCCACCCCACACGGCTACTACTACGCGCCGGACCCGTCCAGCCAGCAGATCTGCTCCATCGGAGGCAACGTCGCCGAGAACTCGGGCGGCGCGCACTGCCTGAAGTACGGCTTCACCACCAACCACGTCCTCGGCGTCGAGCTGGTCACCCCGGACGGCGACCGGGTACGCCTCGGCGGCCGCGCCCCCGACGCCCCCGGCTACGACCTGCTCGGCGCGTTCGTCGGCTCCGAGGGCACCCTCGGCATCGCCACCGAGGTGACCGTCCGCCTGACCCGGCTGCCCGAGTCGGTGCGTACCCTGCTCGCCGCCTTCTCCACGACCGACCAGGCCGGCGCGGCGACCTCGGCGATCATCGCGGCCGGAGTGGTGCCCGCGGCCGTGGAGATGATGGACGCCCTGGCCATCGAGGCGGCCGAGGCGGCCGTGCACTGTGGCTACCCGCCCGGCGCCGGGGCGGTGCTGATCGTCGAGCTGGACGGACCGGAACCGGAGGTCGCCGCCCAGTTCGCGCAGGTGGAGAGCCTGTGCCGGGACAACCGGGCGTTCGAGATCCGGATCGCCGCCGACGACGCCGAACGGGCGCTGTTCTGGAAGGGCCGCAAGTCCGCGTTCGCCGCCGTCGGACGGATCAGCCCGGACTACATCGTCCAGGACGGGGTGATCCCGCGCACCGCCCTGCCGGAGGTGCTGCGCCGCATCGGCGAGCTCTCCGCCGAACGCGGCATCCGGGTGGCGAACGTCTTCCACGCCGGCGACGGCAACCTGCACCCGCTGGTCCTCTTCGACGCCGCCGTCGACGGCGAGACCGTCCGCGCCGAGGAGGTCTCCGGCGCGATCCTCGACCTCTGCATCACCCACGGCGGCTCGATCACCGGGGAGCACGGCGTGGGCATGGACAAGGCGAAGTACATGCCCCGCATGTTCACCGACGACGACCTGGACACCATGCAGCTGCTGCGCTGCGCGTTCGACCCCGACGGGCTGGCAAACCCCGGCAAGGTCTTCCCGACACCCCGCCTCTGCGGTGAGGTGCCGGGCCGGCGCAAGGGGGCCCACCCGGCGCAGGAGGCCGGCCTGGCGGAGGTGTTCTGATGCCCGCCGACCGCACCCTCGACCAGCTCCGCGCCGCCGCCGAGGTCGTCCGTACCGCCGGCGAGCACGACACCATCGACGGGGTGCCGGCCCGCTACGTCGCCGCGCCCCGCGACACCGGCCAGGCCGCCGCCCTGCTGCGGGCGGCAGCCGCCCTCGACCTGGCCGTCACGTTCCGCGGCGGCGGCACCAAGCAGGACTGGGGGAGCCCACCCCGTCGGCTCGACCTGATCCTCGACACCACCGCCCTGACCGGGCTGGTCGAGCACGCCGCCGGCGACCTCATCACCGTGGTCCGGGCCGGCACGCGCCTCGACGAGCTGCCGGCCACCCTGGCCGGCGCCGGGCAGCAGCTCGCCCTCGACGCACCGCTGCCCGGCGGCACCGTCGGCGGCGCCGTCGCCACCAACACCAGCGGTCCCCGCCGGATGCTCTACGGCACGGTCCGCGACCTGCTCATCGGGGTCACCCTGGTCCGCGCCGACGGGGTGGTGGCCCACGCCGGCGGCAAGGTGGTCAAGAACGTCGCCGGCTACGACCTCGGCAAGCTGGTCACCGGCGCGTACGGCACGCTGGGGCTGATCACCGAGTGCGCGTTCCGGCTGCACCCGCTGCCCGCAGCCGCCGCATACGTCTCCCGCGCCGTCGACGACCCGGCCGAGGCCGGCCGCCTGGCCGCAGCGGTACGGGCGGCCCAGCTCGTACCCACCGCGCTGGAGGTGGACGCCCCGGCCGGCGGGCCGGCGACCGTCACCGTGCTGCTGGAGGGCACCCCGGCCGGGGTGACCGCCCGGGCCGCCGCGGCCCGCCGGCTGCTCGGCGCCGACGCCACCGCCGCCGACCAGCCACCCGACGGCTGGGCACGCTACCCGTGGCGGGACGGGGACGTCGGCCTCAAGCTGACCGCCGCGCTGTCCGGCGTACCCCGGCTGCTGAGCGACGCCCGCGCGGCGGCCGACCGGCACGACCTGCCCCTGGCGCTGCGCGGCTCGGCCGGCGTCGGTGTCCTTTACGCCGGCCTGCCCGGCGCATCCGACCCGGAGCGGGTCGCCGCCCTGGTGGACGCGCTCCGCGCGGCGACCGCCGCCCTCGGCGGGCACACGGTGGTGCTCACCGCGCCCGCGCCCGTGCGGGACCGGGTCGAGCTGTGGGGACCGGTCCACGGCCTGGAGCTGATGCGCCGGGTCAAGCAGCGCTTCGATCCGGACGCCCGGCTGGCGCCCGGCCGATTCGTGGGAGGGATCTGATGAGCATCCCCCAGCAGCCCGGCCCGACCCCGGTCACCTCACCCGGCGGCAGCCGGCCGGCCAGCGGCCCCCGCGACGTGCTCGGCGCGGCCGCCCAGCCGCCCGGCGCCGGCGCCTTCGACGAGCACCACCCGCCGCCCGCCGAGCTGGTCGGCGACTGCGTGCACTGCGGCTTCTGCCTGCCCACCTGCCCGACCTACGTGCTCTGGGGCGAGGAGATGGACTCGCCGCGCGGGCGGATCTACCTCATGAAGCAGGGCCTCGAGGGCGAGCCGCTCACCGACTCCATGGTCACCCACTACGACCGCTGTCTCGGCTGCATGTCCTGCGTGACCGCCTGCCCCTCCGGCGTCCAGTACGACCGCCTCATCGAGGCCACCCGCCAGCAGGTCGAACGCCGGCACCGCCGCAATCCCCGGGAACGGGCGCTGCGGGCGGCGATCTTCGCGCTCTTCCCGTACCGGAGGCGGCTGCGGCTGCTGCGCGGGCCGCTGCGGGCGTACCAGGCCACCGGCCTGCCCCGGCTGGTCCGCCGCAGCGGCCTGCTGCGCCGGCTGGCACCCACCCTGGCGACGGTGGAGTCCCTCGCACCCCGGCTCGGCCGGGCCGCCCGCCCGCCCCAGCGGGTGCCCGCCGCCGGCGCCCGGCGGGCCGTGGTCGGCATGCTCACCGGCTGCGTGCAGGGCGCCTTCTTCCCCGAGGTCAACGCCGCCACCGCCCGGGTGCTCGCCGCCGAGGGCTGCGAGGTGGTGATCCTGCCCGACCGGCAGGGCTGCTGCGGAGCGCTGAGCGTGCACAACGGACGGGAGGAGGAGGCACGCCGCTTCGCCCGCCGGATCCTGGACACCTTCGCCGCCGCCGGCATCGACTACTTCGTGGTCAACGCGGCCGGCTGCGGCTCCACCCTCAAGGAGTACGGCGACCTGCTGCGCGACGACCCCCGGTACGCGGCGCTCGCCGCCGACTTCGCCGGCCGGGTCCGCGACCTCTCCGAGGTCCTGGTCGAGCTCGGCCCGGTCGCCACCCGCCACCCGCTACCGGTGACGGTCGCCTACCACGACGCCTGCCACCTGGCCCACGCCCAGGGCGTCCGCGCGCAGCCCCGCCGGCTGCTGCACGACATCCCCGGGCTGCAGCTGCGGGAGATCGCCGACCCGGAGATCTGCTGCGGCTCGGCGGGCATCTGGAACATCCTGCACCCCGGGCCGGCCGCCGAACTCGGCGACCGCAAGGCCCGCACCGTACTGGCCACCGGGGCGGCGCTGCTCGTCACCGCCAACCCCGGCTGCCTCATGCAGGTCGCCGCCTCGGTGACCCGCGCCGGCGGCGACATCGCGCTGGCACACACCGCCCAGGTCCTCGACGCCTCGATCCGCGGACGAGGTGCCGAGGAGTTGCTGCACCAGCGAGCCCCGTCCTGACGGCGGGATCCACCGTCACCGCTGACCCCCGTCCCCCCACACAGCGTCGAGGTGACCCATGTTCGACCAGTTCACCGTCGTCACCGAACCCGTCGGTGACTCCGTCGCGCTCTCGGCCATCTTCGCGGTCCTGCCCCTGCTCACCCTCTTCGTCCTGCTCGGCGTCCTGAAGGTCAAGGCCTGGCTGGCCGGCGTGATCTCCCTCGCGGTCGCCCTGATCGTGGCCGTCGCCGTCTATGCCATGCCGATCGGGCAGGCCGTGCTCTCCGCCACCGAGGGCGCCGCCTTCGGCTTCTTCCCCATCCTCTGGATCGTCATCAACGCGATCTGGGTCTACAACCTCACCGTCGAGAGCGGACACTTCGACGTGCTGCGCCGCTCCTTCGAACGGGTCAGCCCGGACATGCGCATCCAGGCGATCATCATCGCGTTCTGCTTCGGTGCGCTGCTGGAGGCCCTCGCGGGCTTCGGCACGCCGGTGGCGATCACCGTGGTGATGCTGATGGCGCTCGGGTTCCGCCCCATCCACGCCGCCTCGGTGTCGCTGCTGGCCAACACCGCCCCGGTGGCCTTCGGCGCGCTCGCCACCCCCATCGTCACGCTGGCCAGCGTCAGCAGCGGCGCAAACCCCGACCCCCGGCTCACCGTCGACACCCTCGGCGCGATGGTCGGCCGGCAGACCCCGATCCTCGCCGTGGTCGTACCGCTGATGCTGGTGGCCCTGGTCGACGGGCGGCGCGGCATCCGCCAGACCTGGCCGGCCGCGCTGGTCGCCGGGGTGAGCTTCGGCCTGGCGCAGTTCGTCGCGGCGAACTACATCTCCGTGCCGCTGACCGACATCGTCGCCGCGCTGGTCTCGGCCGCCGCCGTGGTGCTGCTGGTCCGCGTCTGGCACCCGGTCACCCCCGCCGACCTCGGCCGCGAGCCGGAGGCCGCCGCCGTGCCGGCCGCCCGCGGGGCAGCCGACGCCGAGCTGGCCGGCCCCGGCACGGTCCGCGCCGCCGCGGGCGCCCGCGCCGACACGACCAGCACCGCCGCGCCCGGACTGGGCGGTTCCGGTGGGCAGACCCCGCCGGGTGATCCGCGCATCGACGAGACCGCTCCCGTCGGCCGGCACCGCGGCGACGACGACCCGGAGCCGCGGCCCACCGATCAGGTACGCGCCGCCACGGCGGGCGGCCGGCGGATCGCGGACACCCCGGCCGAGGTCGCCCGGGCGTACGCGCCCTACCTGATCATCATCGCGATCTTCTCCATCGCCAACCTCGGCCCCGTGAAGACAGCCCTGGCGAAGGAACCCTGGACGGTGAAGTTCGCCTGGCCGGGGCTGGACATCCTGGGCGGCAACGGCAAGCCCCTGTCCTCGGTGACGTTCACCCTCAACTGGCTGCCCGCGGCGGGCACCCTGATGATCCTCGCCGGCATCCTGACCGCGCTCGTGCTGCGGGTCTCGGCGGGCCGGGCGCTGCGCGCGTACGGCCGCACGTACGCCGAGCTGCGCTACGCGATCGTTACGGTGATGGCGGTGCTCGCCCTGGCGTACGTGATGAACCAGTCCGGCCAGACCAACACCCTCGGCGCGTTCCTCGCCGCGGCCGGCGGGGCGTTCGTCTTCCTGTCGGCGATCCTCGGCTGGATCGGCGTCGCGGTGACCGGCTCGGACACCTCCGCCAACGCGCTCTTCGGCGCGTTGCAGGTGCAGACGGCGGCCCGGGCCGGGCTGGACCCGCTGCTGCTGGCCGCGGCCAACTCGTCCGGGGGAGTGCTCGGCAAGATGATCAGCCCGCAGAACCTGGCGATCGCCGCCGGCGCGGTCGGCATGGCCGGCCGGGAGGGGGAGATCTTCCGGAAGGTGTTCGGCTGGAGCCTCGTGCTGCTGCTGTTCATGTGCGTGCTGGTCGCGCTCCAGGCCTCCCCGGTCCTGAGCTGGATGGTGCCCTGACCGCAGGTCCGACCGCCCGGGCGCCACGGATCGCGTGGCGCCCGGGCTCGTGTCGCCGCGGATTCGCCGGCCCCGGGACCTGCTTCGCCCGCTGGCGGTCGCCCGGTCCTCCGGCAGGCTCGCGGGGACGACCGTCGCCGCTGGTTAATCGATGTCGCCGGAGACGTCCGACCGCTACGAAGATCCCGTGCCCTTCCTCGCGCTCTTCGCCGCCATCCTCCTGCTCGGCATCGCGGACTCGATGGTCAATTCCTACATCGTGCTCTTCGGCGCCGAGGTGGCGGGACTGACGCCGCTCCAGATCGGCGTGTGGGCCTCGGTGTTCGCGGTCGGTGGGATCACGATCAGCTGGTGGCTGGGACGGTTGTTCGACCGCCGGCCCGCGCGAACGTACGTGATCGGCGTGATCCTGGTGGGCTCGGCGGGTTATCTGCTGCTGCCGCGGGTGTCGAACTTCCCGGTGCTGCTCCTGATGGCGGCAACGGTGCTCGGGGCCCTGGGGGCGGCCTTTCCGCAGCTGTTCGCCCTGGCCCGCGCCGTGCTGGGCGAGGGTGCCGCCGGGCAGCGTTCCGCGCCGCTGCTGCGCTCGGCCTGGTCCCTGGCGTGGGCCGGCGGGCCGTTGCTCGGCGCGCTCGTGCTGTCCCGGGGCGGTTATCCATGGCTGATGTGGTCGGCTGCCGGGGTGTTCCTCGCTTCGGCGCTGACCGTCCTCGTCGTGCCGCGGCCCGGGCCGGTCGTGGCTGCGAGCTCGTCGCCGGGCGGTACCCCGGTCCTGCTCACCGCGAGCGTCACCCTGTTCTTCACCGCGATGTTCGCGGGCGGTGTGGCGCTGCCGTTGTTCGTCACGCGCGCCCTGCATCAGCAACCTGCGTCGGTCGGCGTGCTCTTCAGCGTGTGCGCCGCGGTCGAGGTGGTGGCCACGCTGGGGCTGGCCGTCGTCCCCGCCCGGTTCAGCCAGCGGGCGGTGATCCTCGGCGGCTTCGGCTTCCTCGTCTGCTATCACACCCTGACGGTCGTGTCTTCGGACCTGCTGATGCTCGTGATCAGCCAGGTCTTCCGTGGCGTGGGGATCGCGATCGTCGGGGCGGCCGGCATCCGCTACTTCCAGGACCTCCTCGCCCCGGCGACCGGTCGCGCCACCACGCTCTTCGCCAACGCGTCCACAGCCGGCCTCCTGGTGTCCGGAATCCTGACCGGCGTGGCAGTCGAGCACGTCGGCTACCGGACGACCCTGCTCCTCTGCGGGGTGGCGGCTGCGCTCGGCGGGGCGGCCTTCACCCTCGGTTCCGCCGGGCCGACAGCCGGCACGCGGGAACGGTGTGCAGCGGCGCCAGATCGCGTCGACCAGGCCCGGTGAGCGGCGGAGGTCACCCTCACGCGCGGCGTGGGAGCGGGTAGCGTCGGCGGAGCACAACGATGCTCGTGGCCGCCGGCCTGGTTGATGCTGTTTCGCGCCGGCGTGGTCACGACGGACCGGGGGAGCGCATGCAGACTCGCACGGATCTCATCGAGGACCTGATGGGGCGGTTCCCGCACATCCCGCGGGAGGCGGTCATCAAGGAGGACCTGCTGCGTGGCGGCATGGCCTTCGACGACTCGGCGCTGACCGACAACGAGAACGGCGACGTCAAACCGAAGTCGTACTTCATCTTCTCCTTCGACCATCGGACCTTGCCGGAGCTGGGCACCGCGGCTCTGCGCCGGCCACCGGAGGAGATCGTGCTCACCGGCGGCCCGTACGGGTTGCGGCGCACCGTCGTTTCGGTACGCGTCAATCCCGACTCGCCGTACCGGGTGAAGGACGACGGAAGCGGCGCCCTGCAGCTGTTCCTGGACGACCGGCCGATCGCGTACGTCGGTCTGCCACCGATGCCGGAGTACTACCGGCACCGCCTCGCCAACGGCAAGTCGGTCATGGAGGTCGCGCCGACGATCCAATGGGGCTACCTCGTTTACCTGACCGTGTTCCGGGTGTGCCAGTACTTCGGCGCCAAGGAGGAGTGCCAGTACTGCGACATCAACCACAACTGGCGCCAGCACAAGGCGGCCGGCCGGCCGTACACCGGGGTCAAGCCGATCGACGAGGTGCTGGAGGCGATGGAGATCATCGACCGGTACGACACGGCCGGGGCCTCGCGCGCGTACACCCTCACCGGCGGCAGCGTCACCTCGAAGGTCGACGGGCTGGCCGAGGCGGATTTCTACGGGCGCTACGCCAAGGCCATCGAGGAGCGGTTCCCGGGCCGGTGGATCGGCAAGGTCGTCGCCCAGGCGCTACCGAAGGACGATGTGCAGCGCTTCCACGACTACGGCATCCGCATCTACCACCCGAACTACGAGGTGTGGGACAAGCGGCTCTTCGAGCTCTACTGCCCTGGCAAGGAGCGGTACGTCGGACGCGAGGAGTGGCATCGCCGGATCCTCGACTCCGCCGACGTCTTCGGGCCGCGCAACGTGATCCCGAACTTCGTCGCCGGGGTCGAGATGGCCGCCCCGTACGGATTCGCGACGGTTGACGAGGCGATCGATTCGACCGCCGAGGGCCTCGAATATTTCATGTCCCGCGGTATCACCCCGCGGTTCACCACCTGGTGCCCGGAACCCACGACGCCGCTGGGCCGCACGAACCCGCACGGTGCCCCGCTGGAGTACCACATCCGCCTGCTGGAGGTCTACCGGGCGACGATGGAGGCAAACGGGCTGTCCAGCCCGCCGGGCTACGGCCCGCCCGGTGCGGGCAACGCGGTCTTCTCGGTCAGCTCCTTCATGGACAGCCTCCCGGCCGAGGAAAGCCCGGCAGCCACCCCGGCGTAGCCGTCCTCGGGGGGAGTGCTCGGCGGACCTACGGCACACGTGTCCGCGCAGGCACTCCTGCCCGTGGCGGCGTCAGCTGCTGGCGGTGACCGATGACCGCAGGCGCCGCAGAGCCTCGGCTCGCACCCCGGCCAGGACCGGTTCGCTGGTGACTGCGGCGGGCCGGACGGACACCTGTCGCGGCATCGGTGCGATCGCCGCGCGGATGCCGTCGATCAGCGCCGGACCCCAGGAGCCGCCGACGACGACCTCCTGTGGGTCGGCGAGCGCGACCACGGCGGCGACGACGCCGCTGACCGCCGTGCCGATGGTCTCGTGCGTGGCGGCCGAGCTGCCGAGCAGCCGCTCGGTGTCGATCGCCGTGGATCCGCCGAGGCGCAGACCCAGCTCCTCGAACAGCTCGATGAACCGGACCGCGCGGCCGCCCGGCCCGGCCGTCACCACATGGGCGATCTCACCGGCCAGGCCGGCGCGCCCGCGCCGGACCGCACCGTCGTTGACGATCGCGCATCCGAGCCCCTCGCCCAGATAGAGGTACGCGAAGTCGCGGAGTTGCTCCGCGCCGACACTGTCCCGCTCGGCCAGGGCCGCCCAGTTCACGTCGTTGTCGACCACGACCGGCCCGTCGGCGTACGGCGCGAGGACGTCCACCGGATCCAGCTCGCCGACCAGGAAGGGCGCGTCGGGCAGTTGCACGAGCCGGCCGGTGACACGGTCCACCGGGTCGGCCGCGCCGACGACGGCCAGGCGGGCCGGCTGCCCGGCGGCAGCGCCCGCCTCCGCGGCCGCGGACCGCACCGCCGACGAGACCTTGCTGGGCCGGGCGGGCCGGTCGATCGGGCGGACCGCTCGGGCCACGGTGTCGCCGTAGACGTCCACGCACTCCGCCACCACGCCCTCCGGGGCGATGGTTACCGCCAGCGCCACCCCCACGGTCGGCGCCAGCGCGTAGTACGAACCCACCCGGCCACGGCCGCGCCCGCCGGGCGTGCGTTCCCCGGTGTCGGCCACCAGTCCGAGTTCGGTCAGCCGGCGCACACTCTCCCCGGCGGTGGGCTTGGAGATGCCGATCTCGACGGCGAGTTCGGCCCGCGTGAGGCGGCGGTGTCGCATCAGTGCCCGCAGCACGTGCTCGTCGGTCAGCGACCGGACCAGATCCACTGACGGCTTGGCGGATTCCACGCCGCGATTCTAGTCAGGGCCCTTGCCTTGAAGCGAGGAGAGCGCCTACAGTCCTTCAAGTAAGCAAGGCTGACTTGAAAGGAGCCGCCGTGTCGCCGACTGCCGCGCTGCCGCACTGGGAGGAGACACCCACCGACCTGAAGGCCGCGACCCGCGAGATCAAAAAGGCACTGCGGGAGCGGATCGCCGCCTCCGGCCGGACCGTCGAGGAGGTCTTCTCGGTCGTCGAGCAGCGCGTCCAGGCCGCGGTCGACGACATCTCCGCGGCCCGCCGACGCGGCGAGACGATCTGGCCGGTCATCGAGTACGCCGACATCGCCGCCGGCACCGTCCCGGACGAGCAGGCCGCCCTGCTGCGGCGCCGCGGCTGCCTGGTCGTGCGTGGCCACTTCGACCGTGCTCAGGCCCAGGCCTGGGACCGGGACATCGTCGACTACGTCGAAAGCAACCACTTCTTCGAGAACTACCGCGGTCCCGGCGACGACTTCTTCGGCAGCGTGGGCTCCAAGCCCGAGATCTACCCGATCTACTGGTCGCCCGCACAGATGCAGGCCCGGCAGAGCGAGCGCATGGCCACCGTCCAGGCGTTCCTCAACGGCCAGTGGAAGCACGAGTCCGACGGCGTGCAGTGGTTCGACCCCCACCGCGACTCGCTCTACCCCGACCGCATCCGCCGCCGACCCGAGGGCGCCGACTCGGCCGGCCTCGGCACCCACCTCGACCCCGGCACCCTGGACCTGTGGATGACCCAGGCCTACCAGAGGGCGTTCCGGCACCTGTTCGACGGCAGCGTCGAGCAGTACGACCCGTGGGACGCGGCCTACCGCACCGCCGGACCGCAGTACCCCGGCTCGACCATGTGCTCGGCCTTCCGCACCTTCCAGGGGTGGACCGCCCTGTCCGACATGGACCACGACCAGGGCGTCCTGCACACCGTGCCGATTCCCGAGGCGATGGCCTACCTGATGCTGCGGCCGCTGCTGGACGACGTGCCCGACGACGACATGTGCGGGGTCACCGTCAACCAGGTCTTTCCCGCCGGCCACAAGTGGCATGCCCCGCTCATGGAGGCCCTCGCCGGCATCCCCGACGTCCGGGCCGGCGACTCCGTCTGGTGGCACTGCGACATGATCCACAGCGTGGCTCCCGTCGAGGACCAGAAGGGCTGGGGCAACGTCATGTACATCCCCGCCGCGCCCTGGTGCCCGCGCAACGAGCGGTACGCGGCGAACGTACGAGAGGCGTTCCTGACCGGGTCGAGCCCCAGCGACTTCCCGGCCGAGCACTACGAGCGCGACTGGCCCAACCGCTTCCGTCTCGAGGACCTCAACGAGATCGGCCGCCGCGGTCTCGGCCTCGATTGACCCGTGACCACGATCGGCGAGGAGCAGACCGTCGACAACTCCGACACGGTCACCCTGTGGCGGCCGACCGGGCAGGCCGAACTCGACCTCGTGGCGGCGTCGGGGTGGCGGGCATGGCCACCACGCCTGCCGGACCAGCCGATCTTCTACCCGGTGCTCAACCGCTGGTACGCCACGAAGATCGCTTCCGGCGCGGCTGGCTGAGCAGCGGAGCCTACGTCTGGCTCAATTCACCACGCGAGATGCGCGAACTGCACGACGCCTGGGACGGAGCCGCCGATACGCACCCGGGCATCGCGATCATCGGCGGTGACGGCTCCCGTGAGCTGCTCGTGCTCGACCTGCGCCGCGAGCCCGCGCCGGTGCTGCTGGTCGACATCACCAGCAGTGGATGGGACAGCGCGATCCGGCAGGCGGACGATGTCCGCCAGCTGATCGACCGCATCGAGGCGGGCACCTTCGAGTTCGACTTCGAGGACTAGCGGACCTGGGCGAGGCCTGATCGACCGCTCGCCAGGTCCGCGCACTCCCGGGTGTCGAGATCCTGACGGGCGGACGGTCAGAATGGCGTGTGATCCGTCGAGTCTCAGCAGCCGATGTCCGGCTCTTCGAACGCGCCATGGGCAGGTTCGGGGCGGTGCCGGGCGGCGGCCCGGCCTTCCTGCGCAGCCCGGGTGCGCTGGCCTTCGTGGCCGCCGACGGTGCAGAGATCGTCGGATGGTGCTGGGGCTACCGGCTGGTCCGGCCGGACACCTCCTCGATGCTCTACCTCCACCGCCTGGAGGTGGCGCCGGAGCACCGGCGGCGGGGGATCGGTGCGGCACTGCTGCGCGCGTTCATGTCGGCCGGCGTGCAGGCCGGCGCCAGCAGGATGTTCCTGACGGCGGGCGAGGCCAACGGCCCCGCCCGGGCGCTGTACGAGTCGTTGGGCGGTGGTCTGGCCGCGCAGGGTCCCACGGTCAGCTACTGGTTCCGGTTGACGCCGGAGGCAACGGCTCTCCGGGACACGGGAGCGGTTCACCGGCCCGACTGTCGAGCCTTGCTGGTCACCGGCGTCGCCGGGGTGGGGAAGTCGACCGTGGCGGACGCGGTCGGACGACTGCTGACCGGAGCCGGCCACGTCACGGCCGTCGTCGACACCGACCTGTTGGCGCAGTTCGGGCCGCCGCCGTCTCCCGGCGGACGAATGTACGACGAGCTCAAATACGCCAACCTGGCCTCGGTGTGGGCGAACTTCAGGGCTGCCGGGGCGCGGTTCGTCGTGGTGGCAGCCGTCGTCGACAGCATGGCGCAGCGGGAACGGTACGAGGAGAGCCTCACGGGCTGTGCCGTCACTGTGGTCGAGTTGATCGCTGACAGCGACACCGTTCGCGACCGGCTGCGGCGACGGGACACGGGAGCGAAGCTCGAACGGCACCTGGAGGCGCTGGCCCGGCAAGCGCCGGGCATGACCACCGTCGGGGACTTCCCGATCACGAACGACCGCACCCCCGCCGAGACCGCCGCAGAAGTTCTCGGCCGAGTGGGGTGGGTGGATGCTGGCTTCTGACTTGTGCAGCTGCGCAAAGTCGTTCTTGTGTCGGTGGTGACACCGCGGTGAGGGTGAGCGAATCCCGTGCCGCAAGGAGCCGGCCGGGCGCTGGAACACCTTGCAGGAGCAACAGATGCGCAGACTCAAGGCACCACCGGCCCTCGCCGTCCTGGCGACGGCCGCCCTCCTCGGAACCACCGCCCAGGCCGCGAACGCGGCGCCGACGGGCACGACGACGCCCGTGGAGGCGTCCGTCCCGGCCACCGTGGCGCCGGCTACCGACACCCCCGCGCTCGTGGACGACCTGGCCGACCCGGTCGACGCCACGATCGCACCGGACAAGGCCGCCAAGGCCCACCTCACCGGCCACAAGGACCGCTACCGGATCGCCGACCCGGCCGGCACGCTCACCACGGCGAGCGTCGACACGCAGGGCGCGCGGGAGACGGTCCGGCTGAACCAGAAGTACAAGGGCCTGCCCGTGTTCGGCGCCCAGTACGTGGTGCGGATGGAGAAGAAGGCCGGCAAGCGTGCGGTGACCGGCACGTCGGGCACCTACTTCACCGACCTCGACGTCGACACCAGCCGCACCCCGATGCCCGCGAACGTCGCGATCTCCCGAGCGGTCGAGGACGTGCGCAGGAGCCTGCACCCCGGTGCGGCCGTCGTGGCCGGCGCCCCGCGGCCGGGCACGACGCCCGACGCGGCCCACGCCGACCTCACCGGCACCGACCAGGGGCTCGTGGTCATGCCGACCGGCACCGGCGTGCTCGCGCGGCGGGTGCTCGTCAAGGGCAAGGACGTCGTCACGGGCCAGCCCGTGCTCCGCGACGTGTACGTGGGCGCGACGAACGGGGTGACGCTGCTCAGCGTCAGCCGGATCAAGCCGTTCGTCACCGCGCAGCAGGCCGCCGCCCTGGCCGCCGGCGGGACCGCCGTCGCGCCGCGGGCCGCCACGAAGGCGTCCCCGTCGGGCGACGGCACGACGCCGGTCGTCGGCGAGGGCAGGAGCCTGCACGGCGCCACGGTTGCGCTCCCGCTCGTCCGGGTCGACGACGCCGACTCCTACCTCATGATCGACCGGACCCACACCCTCCCGGACGGCCGCACGGTGCCGATCACGACCTGGGACGCGCGGGGCCGGGACTACTACGAGCTGCTCGACGGCCAGTTGCCCGAGGGCGTCGGGCCGTTCGCGTCGCCGTCGAGCACGCTCGGCGCGGACCTGACCGACGCCGGCGCCGTGGACGCGGCCTGGGACGCGGCGAAGGTGTTCGAGTGGTTCCAGGCGAAGCTCGGGCGCAACAGCCTGGACGACGACGGCATGGCGATCAACTCGATCGTCGGCATCACCTACGGCGGCTACCCGTTCGTGAACGCGTACTGGGACGGCACCCGCATGGTGTACGGCAGCGGCGACGACGAGTACCTGCCGCTGGCCGCCGACCCGGACGTCGTGGGCCACGAGATGACGCACGGTGTGGTGGAGAACTCCGCCAGCCTCGTCTACGCCGGCCAGCCGGGCGCGCTCAACGAGGCGATCGCCGACTACTTCGGCAACGCCATCGACCTCGACGCGGCGGGCACGCCGATGTCCGACCCCGAGGCGAGCCTGATCGGCGGCGACCTCTGCCGGACGCTGACGCCCACCCGGTGCGCCCTGCGCAACCTCGACGACGGCGCCACCACGGCCGACTTCCAGCACCTCATGGACACCCCGCAGATGGACGACGGCGGCGTGCACCTCAACTCGACGATCGTGTCCGGGGCGCTGTGGGACCTGCGTCAGGCGTTCGGCGGCCCGGTCGCCGACAAGATCGTCTACCGCGCGCTCACCGACTACCTCTCGCCCATGTCCGACTTCGTCGACGCCCGCGACGCGGTGCTCGCCTCCGCCAAGTCCTTCGGCCTGAGCAACAAGGACCTCAAGGTGGTGCAGGCGGCGTTCGACTCGCGCGGGATCACCGCGAAGTGGAAGGCGAACCTCTACGGCAAGAAGACCGACCTCCTGGTCGACCGGCTCAACACCGGGATGTACGTCGACATGACGGCGAGCATGGCCGGCGGCTGGTTCACCGTGCCGCGGTCGGACGCGAACCGCACCCAGCCGCCGTCGATCTGGGTGGGCCGCATCGACGGCAAGGTCGCGCCGTACCGGATCTCCCCGAACGACGGGAACCCGCACAGCTTCCCGCACACCGACGGCAAGCGGGTCGTGTGGCTGTCGATCGAGGCGGACCCCGACTCGCCGACGTGGGAGATCAACCGCATCCTGTCGGCGCCCGTCGGCGGCGGCGACGTCGAGGAGCTCTACCGCTCCCCGTACCGGATCGACGGCCTGGGCTTCGACGGCGACGTCGTGGCGTGGAGCCAGTACGACCCGGAGCAGGGATACCGAGACGTCGTGCGCTACCTGCAGGGCAGCTCGCGGACCGTCCACACCCTCGCGCACCCCGACTGGCTCGGCAACGCGACGGCGCCGAGCGTCCGGAACGGGAAGATCTCCTACGTCCGGTACGAGGACTACGCGCAGCCCAACCCCGACGGCACCTGGTGGTCGCTGGGCGTCGAGGTGTACGACATCGCGACGGGGAAGACGACCTTCGCCGGCGGTGACCCCGGCGCCGAGACGATGAGCTACCCCCAGGTGTCCGGCACCGGCGTCGCCTGGGTGATCAACCGGGACTACGGCAGGTACGTCGACGGGGAGTGGAGCAAGGGGACGTTCAACGACTCCGTGCGGCTCTTCGACTTCGCCACGGGCACCAGCCACCTGCTCTTCGAGGAGAACTCCCCGCAGGCGATCCGCGCCGACGTCCTCACGCTGTCCGACACGACCATCACGGTCACCGAGGAGGCCCCCGCGGACCTCTGGCTCGAGACCGGTGGCTACCCGGACAACGCGCTCAACCCGAAGCTCAAGCAGTACACCTTCGACGGGACGTACGTCGGCCCGGCATCCTGCAGCCCGGGCGCCCAGATGTTCGCGACCGCGGGCGCGGGACGCGAGGTGATCTACATGGACTCCGCGGCGGCCGGTTTCGGCCTGGCGTACGCGAAGGGAGCCAAGTCCTGCACGTGAGCCCCGGCTAGGCGGCACGACGACGCGCCGGGACCCCTCAGGGCGGTCCCGGCGCGGCGTCGGCTTCGGGACCTGCCCCGGTCACCTCCCCACCGACTCCTTGAGCCACCCCCGCTCCGCCGCCAGCAGCGCGATCTGGAACCGGGTCCGGGCGCCGAGCAGGGAACCCGCATCGCTGACGTGTTTCTGCACCGTACGGCGGCTCACCTTGAGCACACGGGCGATCGCCTCGTCCTTCATCCCGCTCGCCATCATGTGCAGGATCTCCCGGGTGCGCCGGTCCGGCCCCACGGTCGTCGGGCCGCCCTTCGGGGCCGACCCGTCGTGCCGGCTCGCCAGCGACACCGGCTCGGCGCGCTCCCACACGCTCTCGAACAGCGCCACCAGCGCCACCACCAGCGCGGGGGAGTGCACCACCAGGGAACCCGCCGCCGGGCGGTCCCCGCGTACCGGTAGGAGCGCCGCCGCCCGGTCGAACACCACCAGCTTCACCGGCAGCCCCGTCGCCAGCCGCAGTTCCCCGCCCTGACCCGTCCCGCGCAGCGCCGTCTTGAGCGACACCGCGTCGGTGAAGCCGTTCGTCTCGTACACCGACCGCAGCCGCACCCCGGGCGCCACTCCCGACTCCGCGCCGGACGCCTGCCCGGCCGTCACGTAGGGCGGCTTGGCCAGGTGCAGTATCTCGACCGAACTGCCCTTCAGCAGCTGGCCGTAGCGCGCCGGCACCTCGTCCTCGCGTTCCAGCACCTCCACGAGGTGCGCGGCGCGCGGCCCGGACACCGCCTCGTACACGTCGTGAAGCTGCTCCACGATGGCCTCGACGCGGGCGAGTTCGGCCCGCCGCCGGGCCAGCAGGGCGCTGAGCGACGACCGTGGAGGACCGGCGGCCCATCGCGGTGTCGTGTCGTCGATCCGCAGCGCCAGTGCGGAGTCGGCAAGGTGCCGCAGTGCCCGTTCCGCCTCCGCCGGGGACACCCCGACGGCCGCCGCCACCTCGGTGCCGTCCGCCGACGGCACGGTCACCAGGTGCTCCAACACCCGCCCGGCCAGTGGGTCCAGGCCGGTCACCGCCCACGGGCTGCCTGTACTTCCGTCCATCCGTTCTGACACTCCTGTGCTCTGAGCTCGTACCGCTCGGCGGACACCATCGGTGGTGGTCAGGCCGCCGGGGCGGCCTCGTAGTCGGCGGGACTGCGGTGGCCCAGGCTGCGGTGCAGCCGGTGCAAGTTCTACCAGGCCGCCGCCGATCCTGAGCATCCGCAAGGGCTGAGCTCAGGTCACGGGTGGCGCCCAGGTAGGGCGTCTGATCAGGCAGAACGGGTGGCCGGCCGGATCGGCGTACACGTGATCGCCGGGCAGCGGCCGCGCGCCCAGCGCGAGCACCGCCTCCGCTGCCGCGGCCTGGTCGTCGACCATCACGTCGAGGTGCATCTGCTGCGGCACCGCCGGCTCCGGCCACGTGGGCGGCGTCAGGTCGACGGCGCGCTGAAACGCCAGCCCGGACGCCGACGTGCTGGCCGACACGACGACGAAGTCCTCGTCCGCGTAGGTGATCGGGTCGCCGAGGACCGCGCTCCAGAAACGCGCCTCGACCATGGGATCGGGGCAGTCGACGATCAGGTGGTGGAGCCGACCGAGCGGCACAGCGGCCACCTCCTTCCTGGTCCGGCGCTCAGTATCGCCGGAACGGGCGGGCGCCGGCTCGGCCGAGGGCCGCCACTCCCGCCGGATCAGCCCGTAGACCCACGAGTCGGAGACCTCGCCGTTCACGACGCAGTCCTCCCGCAACGTGCCTTCACGCACGAACCCGAGCTTCTCCAGCACCCGGGCGGAGGCCACGTTGCGGGTGTCGGTCTCCGCCTGGACGCGATTCAGGTCCAGCGTGTCGAAAGCCCACCGCAGCACCGCGTGTGCGGCCTCCGTGGCGTAGCCGTGGCCCCACGCCGCCTCGTCGAAGCAGTAGCCCAGCGATGCGCTGCGGTAGTCCGGATTCCACCGGCTCAGGCTGCACCAGCCGATGAACGCCCTGTCGGCGTCGCGATCCACGGCCAGCCGCGCCCCGGTGCCCTCGTCCGCCATCTGCCGGCACGCCGCGATGAACCGTGCAGCGCGCCCGCGATCACTCCACGGCGGCGCGTCCCAGTAGCGCAGCACGCGGGCGTTGCTGTGCAGCGCGAGGAGGTCGTCGGCGTCCGCGTCGTCGAAGGGACGCAGCCGGAGGCGAGCGGTGTGCACCGTGGGGGTGGGCAGCGGCACGGGCGTCATGGTCCCTCCGGTGGTTGGTGGCCGCTCCACCAGACAACCGGCGCCGGCCACTCGCAACGGGTTTCTCGGCGGGCGGGTGCGTACACCCGGACGTGCTCGCTCCTCGGCACGTCCGGGTGTACGCACCCGGTGGTCACCTTCGCCGCCGGTATCGGGCCGGCCCCGACAGTGGTTCGCGTCCGGTCAGAAGCGACCGCGCGCGGACCGCCGCGTGCTGCAGCCCGGTACGAGGCCACCGGGCTTCTCGCCCCGGGTCAGGCCCGCGGCGGCGACTCATTGCCCGACGAACGAGAGCGGGGTACCGATCTTGGCGCGGCGCGGCGAGCCATTCCCCGCACGGGCCCCACTCCACCGCGACCCGGCTGCTCCGGGCGGGCGGCGGATCGAGAAGGAACGCGAGCAGGGGAGGGCGCGGGGGCCGACGGGTGGAGGACAGCACGTGGTGAGGACGCGTAGACATGAGCTCTCTCAGGACCTGACGGAAGACACGGGAAAAGAGCCGACGGCGACGTCGGCGACCGATGCGTGGAAGGTGTCAGGTCTAGAGAGCAGGCGGGGTCACGCGCGTGAAGTCCTCTGTGCGTGGGACGAGAAGGAGGTGCAGTTACACGGTAGGGAGGGACGGGCCGGGGAGGCCAGCCATTTCGCCCTGGTGCGGAGCGCTGAATGCCGGGCGGCTACGGCTCGAACCTCTTCCACTGCCCCTCGGAGACCACCTCGACCGAGCCGTCGACGACCGCGATGGCCGTCTGTTCGTCGATGGCGTAGGCCGGGACACCGATCTCGGCGGCCCACCGCTCGGCGTCGGCCAGGGTGTTCGTCGGGAAAAGGTCCAGGTGCGGGAAGATCGAGAAGTCGACGACTCCCAGGGTGCGGTCGTCCGGCGCGGACGGCCACTCGACGAAGTACGTGCCGATCCGGGGCGTCATCACCATGCTTCCGGCACTCACTCCCACCCAGACCGTGTCGGTCAGCGACGGCAGCAGGTCGGCCAGCCCGGACTGCCGCATCCAGTGGCACAGGTACGTGGCGTCGCCGCCGTCGACCAGGAGGACGTCGGCCTCCCGGACCCAGGGGACCCATCGCTCCGCGCCGATGGTGGGCAGTGCGGTGAGTTCGAGGACACCGAGCGACGCCCAACCCAGGCCGGACAGGTACCGGAACGTGGGCTCGGCGGCGACGAAACCCCGCACCGATTTCGGACCGCACATCGGGTGACCCCACTGTGCGGTGGGGATGCAGAGGGCGTGGCACTCGGCGATCGGCTTACCGAGGAGCTGCACGAGCGCCGAGTGGATGCGCGGGTTCGTGACGCCGCCTGACGTGAGCAACAGCTTCAAGGTGCCTCCAGATTCGCGCGCGGCGGGTGGATGTGCCTGAGCCCCGATTGCCCATCGATCCTCCACCGGTCCTACCCGCGCTGCACGTGCAACCGGCCGAGACACCCGGGATGCGCATGTCCCGGCGACCGCTCATCGGCACGTCCCGGGGTGGAACCGGTTGCGCCGCGGCGGGAGATTTCTTCGGGGCCACGTCGATCCGCGGGCCGCTCGTTCGACGTTAGGGTGCGAGGGCCGAGAGGCGGCCGCGCCGACCGAGGAGAACGCCATGCCGAAGTACCTGCTCATCATGCGGGGCACCGACGAGTCGAACGCGGCCATGATGGCCGACATCGACGAGATGATGGCCACGACTCGCCAGTTCATCGAGGAGATGGTCAAGGCCGGCGTCCTCCTCGCGGCGGAAGGCCTGGACGATCCGGCCCGGAGCGTCGTGGTCGACTTCAGCGGCGAGGCCCCGGTCGTCACGGACGGGCCGTACGGCGAGACCAAGGAACTGTTCGGGGGCTTCTTCCTGCTCGACGTCGCCTCGAAGCAGGAGGCGGTCGAGTGGGCCAAGCGGGTCCCCGCCGCCCGTGGGTCGAAGATCGAGGTCCGGCGGGTGCCGGGGAGCGACGAGGTTCCGCAGGTCGGCGAGTGACCGTCCGGGGCCGGGCCGGGCGCGTGAGGAACGGCCGGAACTGATGGGTACGCCCGATGTCGAGGCCGTCTGGCGGATCGAGTCGGCGCGGATCGTCGCCGCGCTGACCCGGTTCACCGGCGACTTCGGGCTGGCCGAGGACGCAGCCCAGGAGGCGGTGGCCGAGGCGCTGGTGTCGTGGCCGCACGCCGCTCCGGCGAATCCGGCCGGCTGGTTGACGGCCACGGCCCGGCGGCGGGCGATCGACGCGATCCGCCGCCGGGCCGCCCTCCAGGACCGGTACGCCCTGCTGGCGGCCGACCTGGCGGTCAACTCGGCGGCCGAGGAAGGCGTCGACCCCGACCGGATCGACGACGACGTGCTCGCGCTCATGTTCGTCAGCTGCCATCCGGTGCTCTCCCCGGAGGCCCGCGTGGCCCTGACCCTGCGCGTGGTCGGCGGCCTGTCCAGCGAGGAGATCGCCCGCGCGTTCCTGGTGTCCGTGCCGACCGTGCAGGCCCGCATCACCCGGGCCAAGAAGACGATCGCAGCCGCGCGGGTGCCGTTCGAGCTGCCGGCGGCCGGCGAGCGCCGGGAACGGCTGGCCGGCGTGCTCAGCGTCCTCTACGTGATCTTCACCGAGGGGTCGACGGCCACGTCGGGCGACCGGCTGCTGCGCCCCGACGTCGCGTACGAGGCGATCCGGCTGGCCCGCACGCTGGCCGCGCTGCAACCGGACGAGCCGGAGGTGCACGGCCTGCTCGCGTTGTGCGAGCTGACGGCCGCGCGGTTCCCGGCCCGGACCGCCCCGGACGGCTCGCCGATCCTGCTCGAGGACCAGGACCGGCGACGGTGGGACATCTCGGCCGTCCGCCGTGGGCTGGCCGCGCTGGCCAGGGCCTCGGCTCGCGGCCTCGGCCCCTACGGCCTGCAGGCCGCGATCGCCGCCACCCACGCGTCGGCGCCCTCGGTCGAGGCAACCGACTGGGACCGGATCGTGGTCCTCTACGAGGCACTCGGCCGGGTCGCGCCCTCGCCGGTGGTCGAGCTCAACCGGGCCGTCGCCGTGGCCATGGCCTCGGGTCCGGCGCGAGCGCTGGCCATCGTGGACGAGCTGATCGCCGCCGACCGGCTTCCCGGTTCCCATCTCGTGCCGACCGTACGCGGTGAACTGCTGGCCCGGCTCGGACGGCGACCGGAAGCGCGCGCCGAGCTGGAGCTGGCGGCCCGGCTGTGCGCCAACCAGCGTGAACGTTCGGTGCTGTTGCGCAAGGCGGCCGCGTTGAGCTGACCTCTCCACCTCGGCGCCCGGATCCGAGCGCGCCGCGCCGGGGCAGGTCCCGTGGAAGGCTTTTCGGGCATAGCGTCGGATCCGGAGCGGGCCGTTCGTAGCGCAGGTGACAGGCGGCTGCCGGAGAAGGCCGCCGGGACGAGGGAGTCAGCAGATGACGCGGTACCTGATCTCGTTCAACGACGGCGCGATGGACCACATCCCGCCGAGGAGCTGCCTGACGTAGGCAAGGCCTCGCACGCGGTGATCCAGGAGGCCGTCGACGCCGGTGTGTTCGTCTTCGGCACCGGACTCGAACGCCAGCAGGCGAGCATCGTGGCCACGGACGGGATGGCCACCGACGGCCCGTACCCGGAGACCAAGGAGGTCATCGGCGGGTTGGTGGTCGTCGACGTCGCCACACGCGAGGAGGCGCTGGCGTGGGCGGCCAAGATCGCCGCCGCGTGCCGCTGCGCTCAGGAGGTCCGCGAGGTCCTGCCCGACCCCGAGATGGACGAGATGCTTCGCCGGGCCGAGGGTCGATGACCACGCTCGACGGCGATTGATCGACGGGAGCGCTGCGCTTCAGGGGGCCAACAACTGCTGGCTGGTCGGTGGTCAGGAGTGCTCAGCAGTCTCCTATGGTGACGGTGTGAACTTGAAGGAATGGGCGGCGGCCACCGGTATCTCGTACGCGACCGCGCGGCGGCGGTACGAGTCGGGAACGCTGCCCGTTTCCGCCTACCGGCTCGGTCGGCTGATCATGGTTGGTGAACCAGTGGCCGGCGTGGCGCCGGATGCCGGGCAGGTTGTGGTGTACGCGCGGGTGTCCTCGGCCGATCAGAAGCCGGATCTGGACCGGCAGGTCGCCCGGGTGACCGTGTGGGCCACCGGTCAGGGACTTGCCGTCGATCGGGTGGTGACCGAGGTCGGCTCGGCGCTCAACGGGGACCGCGAGAAGTTCCTCTCCCTGTTGCGTGACCCGGCCGTTTCGACGATCGTGGTCGAGCACCGGGACCGGTTCGCCCGGTTCGGTGCCGAGTACGTCGAGGCTGCGCTGTCCGCGCAGGGCCGCCGGCTGTTGGTGGTGGACCCGTCCGGGGTCGACGACGACCTGGTGGGTGACGTGACGGAGATCCTGACGTCGCTGTGCGTCCGCCTGTACGGCCGACGCGCCGCCGCGGATCGTGTCCGCCGCGCGGTGGAGGCGGCCACCGGGGATCCGACGTGAGGACGGTCCAGGCGTACCGCTTCGCCCTCGACCTCACCCCGGGGCAGGAACGCGCCGTGAACGCGCACGTCGGGGCTGCGCGAGTCGTGCACAACTGGGCGCTGGCCCGGGTCAAGGCGGTCATGGACCAGCGCGCGTTGGAGCGCTCCTATGGGGTGCCCGATGAGCTGCTGACGCCGTCGCTGCCGTGGTCGCTGGCCGGGCTGCGCAAGGCGTGGAACGCCGCGAAGGCCGAGGCGGCGCCGTGGTGGGGCGAGGTGTCCAAAGAGGCGTTCAACACCGGACTGGACGCTCTGGCCCGCGGCCTGAAGAACTGGGCTGACTCCCGCAACGGCGGGCGGGCCGGCAGGCCGGTCGGTTTCCCCCGCTTCAAGTCGCGCCGCCGTGCCACACCGTCGGTGCGGTTCACCACCGGCGCGATCCGCGTCGAGCCTGACCGCAGGCACGTGGTGCTGCCGAGGCTGGGCCGGTTGAAGCTGCACGAATCCGCCCGTAAGCTCGCCCGCCGGGTCGATTACGGCACCGCGCGGATCATGTCCGCCACCGTGCGCCGCGACGGCGGACGGTGGCATGTCTCGTTCACCGTTGAGGTGCAGCGGGCCGACCGGCAGCCAGCCCGGCTCGGCTCGGTGGTGGGTGTGGATGTCGGGATCAAGCACCTTGCGGTGTTGTCCACCGGCGAGCTGGTCGACAACCCGCGCCACCTCGTCGCCGCGCAGGCCCGACTGCGGGCGCTCGGTCCGGCCTGCTCGCGAAAGTCCGGGCCCGACCGGCGCACCGGCTGCCGCCCCTCGAGGCGCTGGCAGCGCGCCTCGAACCGACTGGGGCGTGCCCACGCTCGCGTCGCGAACCTGCGCCGCGACGGGCTGCACAAGCTCACCACCAGGCTGGCACACGAACACGGCAGCATCGTTGTCGAGGACCTGAACGTCGCCGGCATGCTCCGCAACCGGCAGCTGGCCCGGCGCATCGCTGATGCCGGGTTCGCCGAGATCCGCCGTCAGCTGGCATACAAGACCGGGTGGAACGGCGGCCGGTTGCTCGTGGCCGACCGTTGGTATCCGTCCTCGAAAACCTGCTCGGGTTGTGGCGCGGTGAAAGCCAAGCTCGCCCTGCACGAGCGTGAGTACGACTGTGAGACGTGCGGGCTGACCCTGGACCGGGATCTGAACGCCGCACGCAACCTGGCCGCCCTGGCGGCCGAGCTCAACACCGCCGGGAGTGGCTCGGTGGCAGCACGTGGAGCCGACCAGAAGACCCGCGCACGCGGGCAGGTGGCTGTGAAGCGTGAACCCGGCACGGCATCCGCCGGCAAGACCGGGACCGTCCCCACCGCAAGGCGGGGCGACCGATCGTGTGCTCACTAAAGCGCACTGAAAGGTAACGGCGGAAAACCCCCAGGCGGAGTTGGATGGTTTCCGGCTTCTGACCGAAGGCGGCGCTGCCTAGCGTCGTTCGTATGATCGAACTACGTGAGCTGACGAAACGCTACGGCGACCGGGTCGCCGTCGACGGTCTGAGCGTCCGGGTGCGACCGGGGGTGGTCACCGGCTTCCTCGGCCCCAACGGATCCGGCAAGTCGACGACGATGCGCATGATCCTCGGCCTGGACTCCCCGGACCACGGCGAGGCGCTGATCGGCGGCGCCCGGTACCCGGACCTGAACTGGCCGTTGAAGACGGTCGGCGCGCTCCTCGACGGCGGGGCGTTCCACCCCGGCCGCAGCGCCCGGGCGCATCTGAGCGCGCTGGCCGCGAGCAACGACATCCCCGGTTCCCGGGTCGAGCAGGTGCTGCGCATCGTCGGCCTGTCCGACGCGGCGAACCGGCGCGCGGGCACGTACTCGCTCGGCATGCGCCAGCGGCTCGGCGTCGCGGTGGCCCTGCTCGGCGACCCGGGTGTCCTCCTGCTCGACGAGCCGGTCAACGGACTGGACCCGGAGGGCATCCGCTGGATCCGGGACCTGCTGCGCGCGCTCGCCGCCGAAGGCCGGACGGTGTTCGTGTCCAGCCACCTGATCGCCGAGATGGCCCTGACCGCCGACCGGCTCGTGGTCATCGGCCGCGGCCGGCTGCTCGCCGAGACGACCGTCACCGAACTCGCCGCCGCCGGCGACAGCCTGGAGGACGCGTTCTTCCGGCTCACCTCGGAGGCCACCGACTACCGCGGAGTGGGAGCGTCATGAACAGGTACGGATTCCGGCACGCGGCCCGGATGGAGCGGATCAAGCTGAGCAGCGTCCGGTCGACCTGGTGGCTGGCGACCGCCGCGGTGGTCTCGATGGCCGCGGCCGGAATTGGGGTGGGGCTCGGGTACCGATCGCACACCCCGGTCGCGACCGCCGCCCAGATCTTCAACAACAGCCTCGGCGGCGCCATCCTGGCCCAGCTGCTCCTTGGCGCGCTCGGCGTCCTCATGGTGACCGGCGAATACGGCAGCGGAATGATCCGTTCGACGTTCGCCGCCGTCCCGCGGCGCCGGACCGTCCTGGCCGCGAAGGTCGCCGTGTGCGGCGGCGCGGCCCTCGGCGTCGGTCTGGTCGCCAGCTTCGCCGGCTACCTCGGCGGACAGCTCGCCATCCGCGGCACCGCCATCCCGGCCGCGTCCCTGACCGACCCGGCCATCCTGCGCGCGGTCGTGCTGACCGGCCTGTACCTGGGCGTCACCGCGCTGATCGGGGTCGGCATCGGCACGATCGTGCGGCACTCGGGCGCCGGGATCGGCACGCTGTTCGGCCTGATGTTCGTACCGATGATCGTGGCCGGCCTGTTCGGCGAGAGCGGAATCCAGGTCGGCCGCTTCGTCCCGCTGCTGATGCTGCTCAACTCGATCGCGGTGACCACGCCGGTGCCCGGGCTGTTCGCCGGCTGGATCAGTGCGCTGCTGATGTGCGGGTACGCGGCGGTGGCGATCCTGTGCGGCGGAGTGCTGCTCCGCCATCGCGACGCATGAGCGGCGACAATGGCCTGATGACCGCGCTGCGCGCTCCGTTCACCACACTGGCCCTGCGCCGGGCGGTGTTCTGCCTCGCCGGCGTGCTCGGAGCGGCCGCGGTCCTGGGCGTGCCGGTGCTCCTGCCGGCCCTCGGCGCCCTCGCCCTCTGGGCGAGCGGAGCCACTTCCCGGCAGCCCGCACCCGCCGTCGCACCTCTGTTCCTGGTCCTGCTCCCGCTCACCGTCGCGCTCCTGATCGTGCTGGGCGCCCCGATCGGCCGCGCGATGGGAACCGTGCACCGCTCACTCGCCGATCGGCTGCTCGACGTGCACGTGGACGCCCCACCGCCGCGGCTATCGAGGCGGATCGGCGCCCTGGTCTCCGACGGGCCGGGCTGGCGGGCCGTCGGGTACGGCCTGCTCAAGGTGCCACTGGCCATCCCCGAGGGCTACGGCGCGTTCTGCTACGTGTTCGGCCTGGTCAACCTCAGCTACCCGGTCTGGTGGCCGCTGTTCCGCAACCACCCGCCCGGAACGCGCCTCGGCCCGGTGTGGGCGCTGACGCCGTTCGGCGCCATCGGCGCGCGGACGTTCGCCGGGGCGTTCCTCATCGCCGCGGCCGGCCTCGCCATGCTGCTGGTCGCGCCGTGGCTGCTGCGGGCCGGTACGGCACTGGACGTCGCCGCGATGCGTTGGCTGCTCGGTCCGCGCCGGCTGGCCGAGCGGGTACGCGAACTGCAGGTCACCCGGGCCCGCGCGATCGACGACGCGGCCGCCATGATGCGCCGGCTGGAACGGGACCTGCACGACGGCGCCCAGATCCGGCTGGCCACGCTGGCCATGAACCTCGGCATGGCCGCCGAGAAGCTCGGTGCCGACGGCCCGCCACCCGACCTCGCACAGGCCCGCGAGCTGGTCGCGCTCGCCCACCGCGGCGCGAAGGACGCCCTCACCGATTTGCGCGACCTGGTGCGCGGGATCCACCCGCCGGTCCTCGACAACGGCCTCGGCGACGCCCTGGCGACGCTCGCGACGAGCAGCGCCGTCCCGGTCGCGGTGACCGTCGAGCTGCCCGGCCGCCCGGCGCCCGCCATCGAGACCATCGCCTACTTCTGCGCCTCCGAGCTGCTCGCGAACGCGGCCAAGCACAGCCGGGCGACCCGGGTCGGGCTCGGCGTCGCCGCATCCGGCGCGGGCCTGACGCTGACCGTCACGGACGACGGCATCGGCGGGGCGAACCCGGAGGGCCCCGGCCTGTCCGGCCTGGCCCGCCGCATCGCGGTGGTGGACGGCCGGATGCGCGTGCACAGCCCGGCCGGCGGTCCGACCCGGGTCGAGATCGACCTGCCCACACACGTGTGAACGGAGGCGACGGTATGCGGGTGGTGATCGCGGAGGACGCCGCGATGATGCGCGAAGGACTCGTCCGGCTGCTCACGGACCGCGGTTTCGAGGTGTGCGCGGCGGTGGCCGACGCGGAGGCCCTGCGGTCCGCCATCGCCGCCAGCACGCCGGACGTGGCCGTCATCGACATCCGCATGCCGCCGACGCACACCGACGAAGGACTGCGCGCCGCCATCGACATCCGGCGCGAGCACCCCGACGTCGGTGTGCTGGTGTTCTCCCAGTACGTCGAGACGCGCTACGCAACCCGCCTGCTCGCCGACCGGCCCACCGGCGTCGGGTACCTGCTCAAGGACCGCGTCGCCGACGTCGCCGACTTCGTGGACGCGCTGACCCGGGTGGCATCCGGTGGCACCGCGCTGGATCCGGAGGTCGTCGGCCACCTGATGCGGGCCGGGCAGGAGACGGCCGGGGTGGCGTCGCTGACCCCCCGGGAGCGCGAGGTGCTGTCGCTCATGGCCGAGGGACGATCCAACGCCGGGATCGCGGCGGCTCTCGTCATCACCGCCGGAGTCGTGGAGAAGCACGTGGCGAACATCTTCGCGAAACTCGGTCTGCCGTCCTCGGACAGCGACAACCGCCGGGTCCTGGCCGTCCTGCGCCACGTCAGCGGCGTCCGACACCTCCGGTAGCTCCATGGTGGGATGGTGACCGGTCAGGCGGCCAGGCGGCGCGCGACGGCGGGGATCACGATCGCGGCCGCGACCAGGTGGGTGAGCATCAGCAGCACCTTGGTGGTCGCCTCGGCGTCGACGATCACGTCCGGCACCAGCGACAGAACCGTCAGCACCACCGTCGTGCGGACGAAGGCGCGCCGCGGACGCCGGGCGAAACGGGACAGCAGCGCCGCGATGACCACGCCGACCAGCGAGAAGACGACGGTCAGCACGCCGAACCCGGTCACCGGAATCGGGGCGCCACCGACGTCGAGGCCGACCCCCGCCGCGTTGCCGGCGGCGGCGACGGCCATGGTGGCGGCGCTCGCGGCGACCGCGGCGATGACACCGGTCCGGATCAGCGCACCGAAGGTCGAGGTGGTGGCGTGGGTCGTGTTCGTGGTGGTGGTCATCATGCCCTCCAGCGGGTGAATGGACCGGCTCGGTGCCGGGCTCTCACCAGGACGACGAAGAGGCCCCACCGCAATCGACAGCACGCCCAGATCTTTTTTCGATGACCATGGTTGATCATTGAGCGGTGACGAACCCCGCCGTCCAGCCGTCCGGTCCCGATGCGTTCTCCTTGGCGGTTCCGCCGCTGTTCGCCGCGCTGGCTCCGGCGCGGAGCATCCTCATCGCCGGAGCGGGCGGAGGGTTCGACGTGTACGCCGGCCTGCCCCTCGCGTTCGCGCTGTGGCGTGGCGGCGCACAGGTGCACCTGGCCAGCCTGTCCTTCTCCGAGCTGGAGTTGGTCGACCGGGAGGCGTGGGTAGCGGAGCACGTCGCGGCGGTGCGGCCGGACACTGCCAGTCCCGACTGGTACTTCCCCGAACGGACGCTCGCCCGGTGGCTGGCGGC
Organism: Micromonospora terminaliae; assembly: GCF_009671205.1. Taxonomy (NCBI): domain Bacteria; kingdom Bacillati; phylum Actinomycetota; class Actinomycetes; order Micromonosporales; family Micromonosporaceae; genus Micromonospora; species Micromonospora terminaliae. The sequence continues at coordinate 2,324,238 of NZ_CP045309.1, forward strand.
TCAGGAACTCCCGTCGACCGTGTACGCCTTTCCGCCGCTCGGTGTCCAGCCGCTACGGGCGGCGTACCGGCATCTGGTCGAACACCTCGACGTCGACGCGGTGGTGCTGGTCGACGGAGGCACCGACGTCCTGCTGCGCGGCGACGAGAGTGATCTCGGCACCCCGGTGGAGGACATCACCAGCCTGGCGGCCGTGGCCGCGCTGGACGTGCCGGTCAAGCTGGTGACCAGCCTCGGCTTCGGCATCGACGCCCACGACGGCGTCAACCACGTCGAGGTGCTGGAGAACCTCGCCGCGCTCGACCGCGACGGCGGCTACCTCGGCGCCCTGTCCATTCCCGGTTCCAGCCGCGAGGCCGCGCTGTACCGCGATGCCGTCGCCGACGCCCAGGCAGCCACCCCGGACCGGCCGAGCATCGTCCAAGGTCAGATCGCCGCCGCCACCAGCGGCGCGTTCGGCGACGTCCGGTTCAGCCGGCGCACCGGCGGCGGCGACCTGTTCGTCAACCCGCTCATGGCGATCTACTTCACCGTCGACCTCGACAAACTCGCCGCCCGATGCCTGTACCTCGACCGCATCGAGAACACCATCGGCAGGCGACAGGTCATCACGCGCATCCAGGCGTTCCGCGACGAACTCCTCAGCGCACGCGTCCCCCGCGCGTTTCCCCACTGAGCCCCGAGCCGTCAGCGCAGGAGGAGGTGGTTCGTCTCGGCTCTGCCGATCTCGAGGCCGTCGCGATAGAGCACCGCACGGGCGTAGGTGGTCGAGCCGCCGGCCACCAGGATGTCCGACCAGTGCACGTCGAAGCAGTACCGGCAGTGGAAGACCTGTTCCGCCCGGTCGTCGACGCGGTGCACGGAGACGGCGACGTCGATCGATCGGGCGTTCTCGACGTTGTCCAGCGCCGCCGTCCCGGTGAAACGTCCCCACACCGCCGAGCGGCCCGGTGAGTACCTCAGCTCGACGACGCCGAGGTGAACGTTGCCGTAGCCGGCGGGAACGTGGCTCGTCCAGATCAGCTTCCGGGCGTGCATGGTGCGCTTGTCGGGCACGCAGCCACACCGCTCCGGGTCGGCGCCGTCGACCACCGGTTCCGGTGGCAGCGGCGGGTCGGGATGCGAGCCGCCCGGCCCGGCGCCGTCGCCCTCCCAGCGAGGCCGCCAGATCGCCGGGTCGTCGCCACACACCTGGGTGAACGCCTCGACCAGCGTCCAGCTGGGATGGCGGCGGCCGTTCTCGACCATGGACAACGCGGCGATCGAGTACCCGGACCGCGCGGCGAGCTGCCGCAGGCTGAGCCCGCTGCGAAGGCGCAGGTCCCGCAGGCCGAGGGACAGCGTCGGCGCGCCGTCGTCGGAGTGTCGCCGCATCCCGCCCCGATCACCCACGAAGAACCCATCGCTCGTTGTGGGCCCGGCACCGTTCACTGCTGTTCACATCGCCGGGGCAACCCTTTACCGGTCGAATCCTAGTGGGCGAACCTGATCCGGCAGGCGACGCTTCGCGCCGACAGACCCTGGAGGAGCCGATGACCGCCGAACCTGAACCCAGCCCGGATGCCCGGCGGCTCGAACGCACCTACGACGCTCCGGCAGAGCGTGTCTGGGAGCTGATGACCACCGCGGCCGGCCTGGATGAGTGGTGGGCGCCGGATGGCTTCGAAACCCGGGTCAGCGAGGTCGACCTCAAGCCCGGTGGCCGGCTGCGGTACACCATGACGGCGACCGCCCCGGAACAGGTCGCCTTCCTCGACCGCACGGGCAACCCGGTCTCGGTCGAGCTGCGGAAGACCTTCACCGAGGTCACCCCGCCGGCGCGCCTCGCCTACCGGTCACTGATCGACTTCGTACCCGATCAGGAGCCGTACGAGCACCTGACCGTCATCGACATCGAGCCGGTCGGCGACCGCACGAAGGTGATCATGACGCTCGAACCGCTGCACGACGACACCTGGACACAGGGCTACTGCGCGCACCGGGCCGAGGAACTCGCCAACCTCGAGGCGCTGCTCCGGCGAGTCCCGGGTTAGCCACGCTCATGTCACGAAAGGCACGGACCACCCGACGAAAAGCCGCGGCTCCTCCCGGTGCCGAACCGCCCAGGTTCAGTCCCGCCTGGCTGGCCGAGGGCTACCGGCGGTACCGCCTCATCGGAGCGGTCGTCGCGGCCCTGCTCCTGGTCGGGGCGGCGGTGGGTAAGGGTGCGCTCGACGCGGTCAGCGACAAGGCACGCCAGGCCGTGACCTCGGCGCTCGACCAGCCGTCCCGAGCGTCAGCAGCGGATCCGCTGCGGATCACCGTCCGCACGGCCGCGGGCAGCGCCGAGTGCCCGCGGACCAGCTTCCTCCTGCCGAGCCTCGCCGCGCTGCGCGGCTCACCGTCTCCCTCGTCCGAGTACGGCTCCGAGGAGTGGATCCACGCGCACGGCGGCGTCCCGGCCGTCGGCGTCGTCTACTTCACCGTGCAGACACCGTCGGCCAGTGCCGTGCTGCTCACCGGGCTGCGCGCGGTGGTGGATCGGCGGCAGCCGGCCAGCGGCGTTCGCGTGGGCCTGACCAGCCAGTGCGGGGGCGAGGTCGACAGCCGGTACTTCGCCGTCGACCTCCAGGCGGCCAGTCCACGGGTGGCTGCCCGGCCAGGGGTGGACGGGTACACCGGCACGACGGTCGCCCCGGCGGTGACCTTCCCCTTCAAGGTCTCCGCGACCGATCCCGAGGTGTTCGTCGCGAACGTCGGCGACGTCACCGGTGACCTGACCTGGCACCTCGAGTTGGACTGGGTCGCCGACGGCAACCCGGGTCACTCCCGCCTACCCGAGCGTGGTGCCTTCCGCACCAGCTCCGGCCCCGAGAAGACCGTCGAACGATTCGGACAGCTGCTCGACGGGAGCTGAGCACGCCCGAACAGCGCCCGGGTCGCGCCGTCACGCGTACGAGGGCCGCTGCGGGTCCAGCAATTCGGTGACGCGACCGCGATCGAGCACCTCGATGAGCGCGTCGGTGCCGCGTTCCACCTTGACCGCCATCTCGTCCGGGTGCAGCGGGATCAGCGCGAGCAACGCGATCCGGACGCCGTCAGCGACGTCGATCGCCCGGGCCTCGGGCGCCACCCGCAGCATCGGCGCGACGACGACCCCGGCGAACGGGCTGCCCTCGGCGTACGGCTGCGCGGGGTCACCGTTCGGCACGGAATGCCACTCGCCGATCCAGGTCCCGTACTCGTGCGGCAGCCGGGCGACCTCCTTGAGGACGCGCAGCGGCCACCCGGTCGCATCGTCGAGCCCGGCCACCGCGTCCAGCGGCCAGTCCGCAGGCAGGCTGAGCATCAGTTCGGCGTACGGGCTGATGCCGTGGCCCTCCGGCACCGTCATGGGCAGCTCGCTCATCCCGGACGTGATCAGCGTGCGGTACGGGCGTTCCTCGGTCGGTGCCACGACATAGACGTGCACGCCGACCAGGTGCGAGACGATCTCGTGGTAGACGAACTCGACCGGCCCGAAGTGTTCCTCGATGTGCCGGTCGATCGCGTCGGCGAAGGCCTGCTGCGGGCCCTGCGCCGGCACGAACCCGTCGTGCAGCGACTCATGACGGAGGACACCTGACCCGCGCGGTTCGTTCATGACGACGCAGCCTAGTGCCTTGACCAGGGCACTAGATCATACGGCGGCGCACCCGCCATACCACCACACCGATCAGGACCGCCGCGACGGCGACGAACAGGGCCGCCTCAATGAGTTGGAACGTCCAGAACCGGTCGGCCGGGTGGTAGACCCCGAACTGCTGGATGCCGCGCGCGTGCAGGAACTGGTTGAGGTTGGTGCCGGCCCGGTTGGCGGCGGCCTCCAGCTCGTAGTACTCGGTCCAGCTCAGCCTTCGGCCGGTGGCGTCCGCGTAGCCGTGTTCGATCCTCCAGTCAGCGAAGCTGGGCACGGGCCAGTGCCCCGCCTGGTCCGTCGAGCCGCTGACGGGGACCGGCTCCATGGTGGTGAGCGGGGTGGCGTACGCGGGACGGGCCAGCAGCGCCACCGACATCCGGGCGGCGAGGAACGCTCCGAACGCGACGCCGAACGCGGGCAGGCTGCGCCGCAGGATCGCCCCCGTGGCGGTGGCGACGCCGAACGCGAACAGCGCGTACGCCAGCGGAACAAGTCCCTCCAGGTCGAAGGCGTCGTACTGGAACCGCCCTTCCCACGCGTCGAAGGGCTGACGGAACCAGGTGAGCACCGCGGTGAACATCCCGGTGAGCGCGACGGTTACGCCGGCCAGTGCCGCGAGCTTGGTGGCCAGCCAGCGCATCCGCGGCACGGCCTGCGTCCAGGCGAGCTGCCAGGTGCCGCCCTCCAGTTCGCGCGCGAGCAGCGGCGCACCGAGGAACGCACCGATGACGATGGGGACCAGATAGAAGCCCGCCAGGAGGTTCTCGACGTACCCGTACTCCTCGTCGAGCCGGCGGAAGGAGGCCGCGCAGCCCTCGTTGACACCGGCCTCTCCCGCACACCGGGCGGGACCGCCGGGGAACAGGTCGTGGGCGTGCGTCCCGAGCACGAGCAGGGCGATGCCGAACATGCCGACAAGCAGACCCAGGACACCGACCTCGGCCCGGTGCTGGCGCCAGATCAACCACGTCATGCCGCCACCCCCGACCTGACCGCGGGGCTCGGCTCGGTCGGCCGGCGCAGGTACGCCAGCACCAGGTCCTCCAGCGCCACCGGCTGGGCCTGCCAGCCGGGCGCGGTGGTGATCGCGCCGTCGCGTACCAGCAGGGTCGTGTGCCGGTCGCTGTGGACGGCCTCCACGACGGTGCCGGCGCGGTCGAGGTCGGTGTCCGTGCGCGGGCCGACGAGCAGCCGGTGCTCGGCGAGGAGGGTGTCGATGTCACCCGTGAGCGTGACCCGGCCGTGGTTGAGCACGATCAGGTGATCGCAGACGCGCTCCAGCTCGTGCACGAGGTGGGAGGAGAACAGGACGGTCACCCCGCCTTCGGCGACCGCGCCCATGAGGATCTGGAGGAACTCGTGCCGGGCCAGCGGGTCGAGACTGGCCACCGGCTCGTCGAGGACGAGCAGGTCCGGTCGCTTCGCCAGGGCCAGGGCCAACGCGACCTGCGCCTGCTGCCCGCCGGAGAGCGCACCGGTTCTGCGGTCGAGCGGGATGCCGAGCTTCGCCAGCCGGCGTTCGGCCAGCCCCTGGTCGAACCGCAGGTTGCAGGCCCGGCCGAAGCGGAGCATCTCGGCGACGGTGAAGCGCTTGTACAGCGGATGGTCCTGGGCCAGGAACCCGACCCGGGACAGGGTGTGCGGGGTGCTGGCGGTGACGTCGTGGCCGAGGACCTCCACGGTGCCGGTGCTCGGCGCCAGCAACCCGACGACCAGGCGCAGCAGCGTGGTCTTACCCGCGCCGTTCGGCCCGACCAGGGCGATCACGCCGCCGGCCGGCAGGGTCAGGGTGCAGTCGCGCAGCGCCCAGCCCTTCCGGTATCGCTTGCCCACACCGTCGGTGCGCAGCGCGACCTCGGTCTCTGTCACGCCACGTCCTCATTCCTGGTCTGCTGGTGGACGGAGGTGAAGAGCGCGTTGACCGCCTGCTCGTCGAGGCCGGCGCCGTAGGCGCGGCGCAGCCAGGTCGCCAGGGCGCGGCGCAGCGACGTGTACGTCGATGCCGGCATCGCGGCCACCTGCTGTTCGTTGACGAATGTGCCCTGGCCGGGCCGGCCGGTGACCAGGTTCTCCTGCTCCAGCTGCCGGTACGCCTTGGCGACGGTGTTCGGATTGATCGCCAGGTCCTCGACCACCTCGCGGATGAGCGGCAGGCGGTCGCCGGGTTGGAGGAAGCCCAGCAGCACCGCCTGGCGGACCTGCTGGACGAGTTGCAGGTACGGCGGCACGCCGGAGTGGGCGTCGAGCCGGAAGACGAACACAGTGCCCCCTTGCTGCTTTACTAGGAAGGTAGTAAAGCAGCAGGTTGGCGGTCAAGAGAGCCGGCGCGCCCGCAGGACACTCGGCCGATGTGGCGTGCGACTTCTTCGCCTAGGGCTCGAGCGTGGCGGGCATGCCGAACGCGGCGACGTGACGGGCGCCGATGAAGGCGTTGCTCTCCACGATCTTCCCGTTCTCGATCCGGAGCACGTCGACGACCAGGGCCTCGTAGTGCGGGCAGCCGGGCCGGCGGAGATAGTTGATCAGCGCCGGGCGCCCGTTGGCCGAGGTCGGGAACGTACGCCAGTCGAGCGGCCGGCCGAGGAACTCGGAGGCCGCGTCGATCCCGACGACCGCAGGCTCGGGCGGCATCGTGATCCGTACGTCCTCGGCGAGCAGTGCCCGGATCGTCTCCGGGTCCTTCGCGCTGGTAGCGGCGCAGGATCTCTTCGTCCTCGCTGGTGAGCTGCGGGCGGCGCCAGTCCTTCGGGTCCGACGGAGCGCGCCCCCGGAGGGTGTGGCGGGCCCGCTGGAGGAGGCTGTTGGCGGCCGCTACGGCGGTGCCGAGCGCGGCGGCGATCTCCGGTGGCGTCCAGCCGTGGACGTCGCGCAGCACGAAGGCCGCCCGCTGCCGCGGCGGCAGGTACCTGAGCGCTGCGATCAGGGCCAGCTCGACGGTCTCCCGGGCGGCGACACCGGTCTGCGGGTCGTCGGCCAGCAGGGCGTCGGGATAGGGACCGAGCTCAATGGACCACTCCAGCGGGTCACCATACGGCACCGTCCGGTGACCGGCCGCCTTGCGGCTGTCGAGGAAGACATTCGTGGCGATCCGGTAGAACCAGGTGCGCGCCGACGCCCGGCCCTCGAAGCGGTCGCGAGCCCGCCAGGCACGCAGGAAGGTCTCCTGCACCAGGTCGTCCGCGTCGGCGACGTTCCCGGCGAGGCGGTAGCAGTGCACGTGTGTGGGCGGCACCGCTAACCGATCCGCCGGTGTCCGCCGGACCTGGCATTCTTGGGGGCATGTGCAGGAACATTCGCGTGCTTCACAACTTCGAGCCGCCGGCGACCGAGGACGAGATCGAGGCCGCCGCCATCCAGTACGTGCGCAAGGTCAGCGGCTCGACCCGGCCGTCCACGGCCAACGAGGAGGCGTTCGACGAGGCGGTCCGCGCGGTGACGGCGGCCACCCGGACCCTGCTGGACAGCCTCGTGACGAAGGCGCCTCCCCGCGACCGCGAGGTGGAGGCCGCGAAGGCCCGGGCGCGCGCCGCCGAACGGTACGGCGTCCGAGGGGCGACGGCGGGCTGACGGCCGCCGCGCACTGGTCACGAGGTCTCGTCCGCGACCTGGATGATCGTCTTGCCGGGCGTGCGGTGGCGGCGGGCGAACGCGGAGACCGTCTCGGACAGCGGTCGCACGGCGCCGACGATGGGCTTGAGCCGTCCGGTACGGACGCGCTCGGCCAGGTCGGCCAGCTGGGCGCGGTCGGGTTCGACGACGAAGAAGACGGCTCGCCCGTCCTTGGGCTGCACGCTGGGCGGCGCGGCGATGGTGACGAGGGTGCCGCCCGGGCGTACCAGCTCGGTCGATCGCGCGAGGATGTCGCCGCCGATGACGTCGAACACCACGTCCACCTCGCCGGCCTGCTGGAGATCGTCGGCGTCCAGGTCGAGGAAGGTCTGCGCCCCGAGGCGGAGCGCGACCTCCCGGTCGTCGGCCCGGCCGGTGCCGATGACCCGGGCGCCCGCCTCCCGGGCGAGTTGCACGGCGATCGATCCGACGCCGCCCGCGGCGCCGTGGATCAGGACGGTCTGTCCGGTCCTGAGGTGGGCGTGGTCGAACAGCCCCTGCCAGGCGGTCAGCCCCGAAATGGGCAGGGCGGCGGCCACGGTGTGGTCGATGTCGGCCGCGAGGGGAGCGAGGTTGCGGGCCTCCACCGCGGTGAACTCGGCCAGGGACCCGTCACGGGCCCAGTCGGTCAACCCGAACACCCGCTGGCCCACGGTGAGGCCGGTGGTCCCGAAGCCGAGCTCGACCACGACTCCGGACAGCTCGTGCCCGGGGATGGTGGGTGTCCGGTCACGGCCGGCGCGATCGGTCCACGTCGCCGGCCAGTCGAGTTCTCCGGGGGTGAAGCCCGCGGCGTGCACACGCACGATGACGTCGTTCTCCGCCGCGTGCGGGTACGGCATGTCGGTCAGGGTGAGCCCGCCGACACCAGCGTCACGGTCTCGTACGGTGATCGCTCGCATTCTCGAAATCCTTCCAGGAAACGTCGTCGGTACGGGCCGGCTCGGCGATCACGGACCCCGTCAGCTCGGCCAGGGCGAACCGAGCATGCGCTCGACCGTCGTCACGCGGTGGAACCCGGGGAGGAAGTGTTCGAGCACGTCGGAGTTCACGGTGCCGTTCGTCGTTTCGGGGCGGTTCTTCAGCCCGTCGACGTAGGTGCGCAGGAACTCGTTCTTGAAGTCCCCTCGCGGATGGGCGGCGAGGATCTCGGCCAGCTGATCCTGTTCCAGCTCGTCCAGGCCGAGGCCGAGCACGTCGGTCAGGACACCGAGGTATGTGGTCGCGATCTCCGGCGCCATCCGGTGGGGGATGCCCGGCGTGGTGTGCAGCGCGATCGCCGTCCAGACGGTCTCGGCGGCGGCCGCCGAGAAGCCCCGGTCCAGGAGGAACGTGCGCGCGTGGTCGGCGCCGTCGACCTCGAAGCGCTGCTCGACGTCGGAGAAGGAAGTCAGGAGACCGGTGTCGTGGAACATGGCCGCCAGGTAGAGCAGCTCCGGGTCCGGCTTCACGCCGAGCTGGCGAGCGTGCATGAGGCCGAAGAAGAAGACCCGTCGGGAGTGGTGGTAGATGAGGGGGCTGGTCGTGTCCTGGATGCGCCTGGTCGCTTCGGCGACCGCCGCGGTCTCCGGAATCTCCAAGCCCGCGATGACCTCTGGCATGATCTCCGACCTTCCGGCAGGGGTGTGTCCGGCCTCCATGCTGCCCACCGATCGTCGTACGGCGCCGCCTTCGTCCGGCCAGGAATCACCTATATCCGGACAGGGCGTCGCCCGTCGCGGCCCGCGCCCGTGGTCGTAACGTGGGTGACCGGGGATCGGGCGGGAAGGGATCGGAATGGTGGAAGGTAACCCTCACCGCGTCGCGATCTTCGTGTACGACGGGGTGACGTTGCTGGACGTCGCCGGTCCCGCGGAGGTGTTCAAGGAGGCGAACAGGTTCGGCGCCGACTACCGGATCGTGCTGCTGTCGCCCACCGGCGCGGACGTCACGTCGAACCTCGGGGTCCGGATCGCGGTCGACGGCGCCGTCTCGGCGGAGCCGGCTTCCGACACGCTATTGGTGGCCGGCTCCGACCGCTATCCGCGCGCCCCTGTGCCCGCCGAGCTGGCGGACGCCGCCCGGGCACCGGCGGCGGTGGCGGGCCGGGTCGCGTCGATCTGCACCGGGGCGTTCGTCCTCGCCGCCGCCGGCCTCCTCGACGGCAAGCGCGCGACCACCCACTGGCAGGTCGCGCACGAGCTGGCCGCCCGGTGTCCGACGTGCCGCGTCGAGCCCGACGCGATCTACGTCCGCGACGGCACCACCTACACGTCGGCCGGGGTGACGGCCGGTATCGACCTGGCGCTCGCTCTCGTCGAGGACGACCACGGGCCGGATCTGGCGCGCGACGTCGCCCGTGCCCTCGTGGTGTACATGCAGCGTGCGGGCGGCCAGTCCCAGTTCTCGGCGCCGCTGCAAGGGCCGCCGCCCCGCTCGCCGGCTCTCCGTACCGTCACCGATTTGGTCACGGCGAACCCCCGCGGGGACCACTCGCTCGGTGCGCTCGCGAAACATCTCAACGTGAGCACCCGGCAGCTCACCCGGCTCTTCCACGACGAGCTGTCCACGACACCGGCCCGCTACGTCGAGAACATCCGATTCGACATGGCCCGGGCGCTTCTCGACCAGGGACACACCGCGACGCAGGCCGCTACGCTCGCCGGGTTTCCCAGCTACGAGAGCATGCGACGGGTCTTCGCCCGGAAACTGTCGATCAGCCCCGCCGCCTACCAACGCCGGTTCAGCACGACCCGCCGCACCGGCGCGGGTTAGTGCACACCGAGGGCGCAGGTGGGGCCCCGCGACCGGAACGGTAACGGGACCCCACCGTCGTCACCAGGTCGTGGGCTTGCCCTTCTGGTACAGCCACACGTCGAAGAAGGCATCGAGGTTCTGCCCGGATTCCCGCTCGGCGAGGGCGACGAAGTCGGCCGTCGCGGCGTGGCCGTACCGGTGGCCGGCCGCCCACGCGCGCAGGATGCGGAAGAAGGTGGCATCGCCGACCTTGCCCCGCAACGCGTGCAGGGTCATCGCCCCCCGGTTGTACGGGATGTTGCTGAACATGTCCTCGGGGCCCGGGTCGGCGAGGACGATCTGCCAGAACGACGACGACGCGGCGCGACCGTAGTTGCTGCTGCTGTTGAAGGTCTGGCTGACCGACGCGCCGCCGTTGTACTCGGTGTACATCCACTGGGCGTAGGTGGCGAAGCCCTCGTTGAGCCAGATGTCCGACCAACGCTCCGGGGAGACGCTGTCGCCGTACCACTGGTGTGCCAGCTCGTGCGCCATCGTGCCGACGCTCGCGGCGCTGGAGAAGATCGGCTTGGTCTGGGTCTCCAGGGCGTAGCCGACGTCGGGGGCCCGGTCGATGATCGCGCCGGTCGAGGCGAACGGGTACGGGCCGAACTGGGCGGAGAAGAAGTCGATCATCTTGGGGATCTGCGCGACCGCGGCGGCGGACCCGGCGACCTGCCGCGGGTCGACCGCGACGTACACGGGGATCCCGCTCGGCGTGGTCGACTCGGTGACCACGAAGGTGCCGATGGAGATGGTCGCCAGGTAGGTGGCCATCGGTTCGGTCGAGTCCCAGGTGAAGGTGGTCCAGCCGTCCCGGGTCTCCTTCGCCAGGAGCTGGCCGTTGCCGACGGCGGTGAGCCCTTCGGGCACCGTGGCGGTGAACCGGAAGGTGGCCTTGTCGGTCGGGTGGTCGTTGGTGGGCAGCCAGGCCGGCGTGCCCTGCGGCTCACCGACCACGAAGGCGCCGTCGTCGGTGGGCACCCAGCCTTCGATCGACCCGTCCGGGTCGGTGATCGGACCGGGTACGCCGGAGTACCTCACCACCACGGTGAAGGCCCGCCCGGCCTTGAGCTTCGGGCGGGGCGTGACGACCAGTTCCTGGCCTTCCCGGACGAAGTCGGCCGCGTGCCCGTTGACCGTCAGCGACGAGATCTGCGGACCGCGGAAGTCCAGGTTGAACCGGTCGAGATCCTGCGTGGCGGTCGCCGTGACGGTGGCGGTCGCGGCCAGGAACCGGGTCGCCGGGTCGTAGGAGAAGGTCAGGTCGTAGTGCTGGACGTCGTACCCGCCGTTGCCCTCGTCCGGGAAGTACGGGTCGCCGACGCTCGCGGCGCCGGCCGAGTAGCGCGGGGCTCCGGGGTTGCCCGGTGCCGCGCCGGCCGAGCCCGGTGCCACCACCGAACCGACAGCCACCAGGGCGGCTGTGGCGAGCGCGGCACCGCGCAGGCGTGGGACTGTCATGTGGATCCTCCCCCTTGGACTGCCGCGGCGGCGCCGGCCGCCGGACGCGTAGTCCCATCCACCCGCACCGCACGGCCATCGTCAAGGTCCCCGGGCCGCGTCACCAGGGAGACCGGCTCATCCCTCGCCCGGCTCCGGTGCGCCCCAACCGTCGGGAACGGACAGCCCGGCGAGCCGCCGGGCCAGGACGGCGGCGCCGATCTGTGCGGCCTGCGGACCGAAGGCGGAGCGCAGCACCGGTGGCGGCGTCCGCCAGGCGAGGGCCGCGCGCAGGGCGTCGCGTACCGGGTCGAAGAACAGCTCGCCCGCGTCCGCCAGCCCGCCGCCGAGGACGATGCTGGCCGGATCGAGGGTCAGGGTGAGGGTGGCCAGGGCGATCCCCAGCGCCTGGGTCGCGTCGTTCCAGACGGCCGCGGCGACCGGGTCGGTGGCCAGCGCGTCGGCGATGGCGCGGCTGTCCGCGCCCGGAGCGCCGCCGAGCCGGGCGTAGCGGCGGGCCAGCCCGCCGGCGGACGCGTAGACCTCCAGGCAGCCCCGCTGCCCGCAGCTGCACGGCTCGCCGCCGGGGTGGACCGGCATGTGGCCGACCTCGCCGGCCGAGCCGGTCGCGCCCGGCACCGGCTCGCCGTGCACCACCACCGCAGCGGCGATGCCGGTGCCCAGCGGCAGCAGCAGGAAGTCGTCCAGCCCCCGGGCCGCCCCGGCCACCGCCTCGGCGACACCGGCCGCCCGCGCGTCGTGCCCGACCGCCACCGGGAGCCCGAGGTCGTCCCCGACGAGGGCGCGGAGCGGCACGTTGCGGAACCGGAGGTTGGCGGCGTACCGCACCACCCCGTTCGTCTCGTCGACGAGGCCCGGCGTGACCACGCCGATCGCGGCGGGTGTGGCGCCGAGATCGAGCGCGTCGTCGCGCAGCTGCAGGCACAGGGACCGGACCGCCTTGACCGGGTCGTCGTCCGCGCACGACGGCACGGTCAGCGTGTGCCGGCGCCGGCCGTCCGCACCGACCACCGCCCCCTTGATGGTCGTTCCGCCGACGTCGACGGCGAGGACGCACTGGTCTTCGGGCTGCGTCACGCGATCACCCGGTCACCACGGCGAGGTCCGCGGTGAAGTCGCGGTCCAGGGGAAACACCGGCCGCACCACGTTCCGGTACGGCAACCGCGCGAGGTCCTGGTCGACGCCGCCCGGCGTCAGGGCGAGCAGCCAGTCCCCGGCGGCGTCGAACAGTTCGGGTTCGAGATAGCCGATCTTCACCACGACGAGATCCACCTCGTCGACCTTGACGCCCAGCCGGGCGTAGGAGTCCAGGAGGCGGTACTGCATCCGGCGGGAGGTGACGAAGACGCTGAGCCCGCCCACCCGGACGCTGACGCACCGCCCGCCGTCGGGATCGTCGGCGACCGCCTCCAGGATCCCGTCGAGCGGCAGCGGCCCCGGATCGCGGGAGTCGATCCGCCCGCCGACGGTCACCCGGACCGGCGAGCCGGGCGGCTGGTCGGCGATCTGCGCCACGGCCCGCGGGTCCACCAGCGAGGCGAACACGGCACGACGGGAGCCGTCGCGGATCTCGGGGCGGGCCAGCATCCGTTCCAGGGCGAAGGTGACGTCGTCGGCGCCGCCGGCACCCGGGTTGTCACCGGAGTCGCTGATGAAGAACGGTCGCCGGGCCGGATCGGCGACCGCGGCCAGGGCGGTGTCGAGGCACTCGTCCATCGATCCGGTGGGAGCGACGAAGGCGAACTCGTCGCGGGCCGCCCAGAAGTGCCCGCCGAGCTCGCGGGCCGCCTCGGCGGTGGCCGTGGCGTCGGTGCCGGTGACGACGACCGCGCCCCGGCAGCGCGGCTGGTCGGCCCAGGCGAACCCGATCCAGATGGCCGCGTCGAGGACGCCGTCGCGGGCCTCGACGTCGGGGATCCGGGCGTAGAGGCCGCGGGCCGGCTCCTCGCGGGTGCTGGTCATCTCGCCGGGCAGCAGGATCGGCACGTGGACCAGCGCCTTGTGCGGGCGCTGCTGCCGCCGCAGCGCCTCGACCAGGTTCCGGGCGGCGCGCTCTCGGGTCTCCCACACGTCGACGTGCGGGGCGGTGCGGTAGCAGGTGAGCAGGTCGCAGGCGTCGAAGAGCACCTGGGAGACGTTGCCGTGCAGGTCCATCGCGGCGGAGACGAACGGCTCCGGCCCGAGCACCGACCGGATCGCGGTGACGAGGTCGCCCTCGGCGTCGTCGCTGCCGACCACGGTCATGGCGCCGTGGAAGTCCAGCAGCATGCCGTCGAGGGGGCCGGCCGCGGCCAGCTTCTCCACCAGCTCGGTGGCCCAGGCGTCGTACGTCGCCCGGTCCACCGCCCCGCCGGGCAGGGCCCGCGCGTGCACGAGCGGGATCCACTCGACGTCGGCGGCCCAGGGCTGGGCGGGGGAGAGCCAGTCGTACCGCGCCAGCAGCGCATCGCCCCGGGTGACCTCGAAGTCGTCGGCGGTGCTCAGGTGCGGCGAGAACGTGCTGGACTCGATGTGGATGCCGCCGATGGCGACGCGGAGGGGACGGGGCACGGGTGTTGCTCCTCAGGAGGGTCGTACGTCGGTCGTCGTGCGCAGCAGGTGCCCGAGGCCGACCAGGGCCGCATCCGGGCCCGCGACGCTGGCTTCGATGGTCAGGGACTGGGTCATGGACGGTAGGCAGCGCTCGTAGAGCATCCCGCGGGTGGCGGCCACGTAGACGTCGAGGCTGGACAGTGCGCCGCCGATGACGACGGCGTCGGGGTTGAGGAAGTTGACCAGGCCGGAGAGGGCGACGCCGAGCAGCCGGCCGGCGTGGCGCACCATGGTCACCACGGTCGGGTCGGCGTCGCTGACCGCTGCCACGATCTCCCGGATCGTGGTCGCCGGCGAGCCCTGCTCGGTCAGTTGGCGGGCCAGGGCGGCGCCGCTGGCGACGGTCTCCAGGCAGCCCCGGCTGCCGCAGGAGCACTCCCGCTCGCCGCTGTCGGCCACGCGGACGTGGGTGACGTCGCCGCTGAGGCCGCGGCCGCCCCGGTAGATCTGACCGCCGCTGACCAGGCAGGCGCCGATGCCGGTGCCGGCCTTGACGTAGATCATGTCGCCGAACTCGTTCCGCCGGGTGACGTACTCGCCGATCGCCGCCGCCTTGGCGTCGTTGTCGACGACCACCGGCACCGGGAAGCGCTCGGCGAGGCGGGCCCTCGCGTCGACGCCGCTCCAGCCGGGCATCCGGGCCGGGCCGATCAGCCGCCCACCGGGGAACTCGACCGGACCCGGCAGAGCGACACCGACGCCGAGCAACTCCTGGCCGGGTGCCGCCGCCTGGAGCCGCTCGACCGTCGCCCCGACGACCTCGAACACCTCCGTCGGGCCGGCGGCGATGTCGATGGCCACCTCCTCGGTGGTGCGCAGCGCTCCGTCGGGCGCGCACAACCCCACCCGGGCGTGCCGGCCGCCCAGCTCCGCGACGGCGAGGATCCCCTTGGTCTCCCGCAGGCGCAGGATCCGGGGCCGCCGTCCGCCGGTGGACCGGCCCACCCCCTCCTCGAGGATGACGCCCTCCTCCAGCAGCCGGCGCACCACGCTCGTGACGGTCGAGGGGGCGACCTGCAACGCCTCGATGAGGTCGGCGCGCGAGGTGACCGTGCCGCTGGCCAGCAGGCTCAGCGTCTGGTCTCGCAGCGTGGCGGAGATCGAAGGTTCCAAGGGTGCCTCTCCTTGTTCGGGCGGTCCTCCGGCGCCGCCTCAGTGTCGCAGTGCCCGGCAGGGTGCGCCCCGGAGCCCACGCGAAGAGTTTCGGTCGATGCTTCGCCGACTTCGATCGTACCCTGGCCGAAGTCTCCGAATAAAGAGGGTAACTTTCGTTGACTCAACACTTCGGCCCGGATACATTCTCCGCGTCGAACGTCGAGGAGCAGCACCAGGTGGCCGAACGCGGGACACCGCCGGTAGCGCCCGGAGACGCGGGGCAGTGCACATCAATCGAGGAGATTCATGAGGAGCAGATTTCCCCGGCGAGCCCTCCGCGGCGCGGTCGCGGTAGCCAGCGCCGTCGCCCTCGGGACGGGTCTGGTCGCCTGCGGTGGTGGCAGCGGTTCGTCGAAGGACGGCGGGAGCCAGGGCAAGGACACCGCGACCGTCGCCTTCCGTACCCCCAACTGGATCCTGCCGATCTCGGCGCCCGGCTTCACCCAGGGCGAGAACGCCATCTTCGGCCAGGCGCTGTACCGGTCCCTCTACCAGTACAAGCTGGACGGCACGGCGCAGTACAACATCGACCCGCAGCGCTCGATGGCCGAGGCGCCGGTGGTGAGCGACGGCGGCCGGACGCTGACCATCACGCTGAAGGACAACACCTGGTCCGACGGCAAGCCCGTCACCACCAGGGACATCCAGTTCTGGTACGACCTGGTCAAGGCGAACAAGGACAAGTGGGCGTCCTACCGGGCCGGCGGCCTCCCGGACAACATCGCCCAGTGGTCGGTCAAGGACGAGAAGACCTTCTCGATCACCACCACGAAGGTCTTCAACACCGCCTGGTTCGTCGACAACCAGCTCAACAAGATCACCCCGATGCCCCAGCACGCCTGGGACAAGGACTCCGCCACCGCGACCGTGAGCGACCTGGCCAGCACCCCGGCGGGCGCGAAGAAGGTCTTCGACTTCCTCACCGCCGCTGCCAAGGACCCGAAGACGTACGACTCCAACGAGCTGTGGAAGGTCACCAGCGGCCCCTGGAAGCTGGCGAAGTACGTGCCGAACGGCGAGGTCACCCTCGCCGCCCAGCCGACCTACTCCGGCACGGACAAGCCGAAGCTCGCCAAGATCGTGCTGCGGCCGTTCACCGGCGACGACGCCGAGTTCAACGTCCTGCGCGCCGGTGACATCGACTACGGCTACGTGCCCGCGGCCAACCTCTCCCAGGAGGGCTACCTCAAGTCCAAGGGCTACACGGTCTCGCCGTGGTACGGCTGGTCCGTCACCTACCTGCAGCTGAACTTCAACAACCCGAAGACCGGGGTGCTGTTCAAGCAGCCGTACCTGCGGCAGTCGCTGCAGATGCTCATCGACCAGCCGACCATCAGCAAGGTGATCTGGTCCGGCACGGCCGCGCCGACCTGCGGCCCGGTGCCGGCCAAGCCGGGCACCAACGGCGCCGACGCCGCCGGCTGCGCGTACTCCTTCGACCCGGCCAAGGCGAAGGAACTGCTGGAGAGCCACGGCTGGAAGGTGACCCCGGACGGGCAGACCACCTGCCAGACGCCGGGCAGCGGGCCGAACCAGTGCGGCGACGGCATCGCCGCCGGCACGCCGCTGAAGCTCACCGTGACCAGCCAGACCGGCTTCGCCGCCACGACCAAGATGTTCGCCGAGATCAAGTCGCAGATGGCCAAGCTGGGCATCCCGCTGACCATCAAGGAGGTGCCCGACTCGGTCGCGGTCACCCCGGCCTGCAAGCCGACGGACGCCACCTGCTCGTGGGACATGTCCTTCTTCGGCTCGCAGGGCAGCTGGTACTACCCGGCGTTCGCCAGCGGCGAGCGGCTCTTCGCCACCGGCGCCCCGGTGAACCTGGGCAGCTACAGCAACCCGGAGGCCGACAAGCTCATCGAGGCCACCCAGTTCTCCGGCGACGAGAGCGCACTGAAGGCGTACAACGACTTCCTCGCCAAGGACCTGCCGGTGCTCTGGATGCCGAACCCGGTGTTCCAGGTCTCGGCGTACCGGTCCGGCCTGCAGGGCGTCGAGCCGCAGGACCCGATGAACTTCATGTACTTCCAGGACTGGTCCTGGAAGTGACCGATCACTGATCGTCCCGGCCCCGGCGGCGCCCACCGCGCCGCCGGGGCCCCGACCGGGGAGGAGGCGGGGCCCAGGTGGTCCGTTACCTCATCACGCGCGTGGGCCAGGCCCTCGTCGTCGTCGTGCTCGTCACGGTGATCGCATTCCTCATCCTGCACCTGCTGCCCGGCGGCGCGGCACGCGCCACCCTCGGCAAGGAGGCGACGCTGGAGCAGCTCGCGGCGTTCAACCACGACATGGGCTACGACCGGCCCTGGATCCAGCAGTACGGCATGTACGTGCACCGCCTGCTGCGCGGCGACCTGGGCTACTCGTACCAGCTCAACCAGTCGGTCGTCGAGGCGATCAGCCAGCGGCTGCCGAAGACCATGGTGCTGTCGCTGCTGTCGACCGTGCTCGCCATCGTGCTGGCGATCCCGCTCGGCGTGATCCAGGCGGTACGCCGCAACCGCTGGCCCGACTACGCCATCACCTCGCTGTCGCTGCTGGCGTACGCCACGCCCATCTTCTTCCTGGGCCTCATGATGATCATCCTGTTCTCGCAGGTGTGGCCGGTCCTGCCGCCCGAGGCGCCCCAGGGGTTCACGGTGGCGGAGGTGCTCGCCGACCCGGCCGGGCTGGTCCTGCCCACGATCACGCTCGCCATCGTCACCATCGCCGTCTACTCGCGGTACGTCCGCTCGGCCATGGTGGACAACCTCAACGAGAACTACGTCCGCACCGCCCGCAGCAAGGGCCTCTCGGAGCGGCGGGTCGTGCTGCGGCACACGCTGCGCAACGGGCTGTTCCCGGTCATCGCGCTGCTCGGGATGTACCTGCCCGCGCTGTTCAGCGGCGCGCTGGTCGTCGAGTCGCTGTTCAACTTCCCCGGCATGGGACACCTGTTCTGGCAGGCGGCGCTCAAGCGTGACTTCCCGATCCTGCTCGGGGTCACCGTCATCATCTCGATCGCGACGGTGGTCGGCGCGCTCGTCGCCGACCTGCTCTACGCCGCCGTCGATCCCCGGGTCCGACTCCAGCGGAGCGCGTCATGACCACACTCTCCGAGGCGGTCCGCCCCGGCGCCGTCCCCGACCAGCCGGCCGACGCCGAGGCGCCGCCGGTGCGCGGCCTCTGGCGGCAGGGGCTCGTCGTCTTCTGCGAGAACCGGCTCGCCCTCGTGGGCCTGGGCCTGTTCGTCCTGCTGGCCGGGATCTGCTTCCTCGGCCCGCTCTTCTACCACACCGACCAGGTGCACACCGACCTCACGGCGGTCCACCTGACCCCGGGCGAGCAGGGGCACCCGCTCGGCACCGACGGGGTCGGCTACGACCAGCTGGGGCGGCTCATGCTCGGCGGGCAGACCTCGATCATCGTGGGGCTCGCCGCCGGGATCCTCGCCACCGCCGTGGGCACGATCTGGGGCGCCGTCGCCGGGTTCGCGGGCGGCTGGGTGGACTCGGCGATGATGCGCGTGGTCGACGCCATGATGTCGATCCCGTCGCTGTTCCTCTTCATGCTGCTCGCCGCCATCGTCACGCCGAGCGTGCCCATGCTCATCGTCATCATCGGCGCCTTCGCCTGGCTGGGCCCGGCCCGGCTGGTCCGCGGTGACGCCCTGACCCTGCGCTCCCGCGAGTACGTCCAGGCCATGCGGGGGATGGGTGGCACCGGCGGCCGGGCGGTGCGCCGGCACATCGTGCCGAACGCCATCGGCACCGTGATCGTCAACGCGACCTTCCAGGTCGCCGACGCGATCCTCTACGTCGCGTACCTGTCCTTCCTCGGCCTCGGCGTCCCGCCGCCGGCGGCGAACTGGGGCGGGATGCTCTCCGACGGCCTGGCGGACACCTACAGCGGCCACTGGTGGCTGCTCTACCCGCCCGGCATCGCCATCATCCTCATCGTCCTCGCCTTCAACTTCATCGGCGACGGCCTGCGGGACGCCTTCGAGGTCCGCCTCCGGCGACGCTGACCAGGAGCAGAAAATGAGCGAATCGACCGGCCGGCACACGCCGGCAGCCGGCGGAGTCCAGCCCCTGCTGGAACTGCGCGACCTCGACACCGACATCGCGCTGCGCCACGGCACGGTGCACGCCCTGGACGGGGTCAGCCTCCAGGTCATGCCGGGGGAGACCCTCGGCGTCGTGGGCGAGTCGGGCAGCGGCAAGACCATGACCGCGCTCTCCATCATGGGCCTGCTGCCGCCCGGCGGCCGGGTGTCCGGGGGACAGATCCTCTTCGAGGGCCGCGACCTGCGCGCGCTGCCGGCCGACGAGGTACGCCGGATCCGCGGGGTCCGGATGGGCATGGTCTTCCAGGACCCGCTCACTTCGCTCAACCCGACCATGCGCATCGGCGCCCAGGTCGGCGAACCGCTGCGGGTGCACGAGCGGGTCGGCCGGGCGGAGGCCCGGGAGCGGACCATCGAGATCCTCCGCCGGGTCGGGATGCCGCGCCCGGAGCGGATCGTCGACAACTACCCGCACGAGCTGTCCGGCGGGATGCGGCAACGGGTCGCCATCGCGATGGCGCTGGTCTGCTCACCCCGCCTGCTCATCGCCGACGAGCCGACCACCGCGCTCGACGTCACCACCCAGCGGCAGATCCTCGAACTCATCGACGACCTGAAGGAAGAGTTCGGGATGGCCGTCGTCCTGGTCACCCACGACCTCGGGGTGATCGCCGGCCGTGCCGACCGGGTCGCCGTCATGTACGCCGGACGGGTGGTCGAGACCGCCACGACCGCGGAGCTGTTCCGCTCGCCGCGGCACCGCTACACGCAGGCGCTCATGGAGGCGCTCCCCGAATCGGCGATCCGGGAGTCCGGCGAACACGCCCGCCTCTACAGCATCCCGGGCCTGCCGCCGGACCTGTCCCGGCCCCTGACCGGCTGCCGCTTCGCGCCACGCTGCCGGCACGTCACCGACGAGTGCCGGACCACCGAGGTGACCCTGTCGGCCGGCGCGCACCAGCACGCCTGCCTGCACCCGGTGCCGACGGAGCTCGCCGCGCCGGTCAGACTGCCCGCCCCGGTACGGGTCGAACCGGCGCCGGCGGTCGCGGCGGCCAGTTCCGCTGAGTCGGCGGCCGAGCCCGTCCTGTCGGTGCGGAACCTGGTCAAGAACTACGCCGCCCACGGGCGCGGGCTGCTGCGCCGGACCGCCGGGCAGGTCAGCGCCGTGGCGGATGTGTCGTTCGACGTCGCCCCGGGCGAGACGTTCGGACTGGTCGGCGAGTCGGGCTGCGGCAAGTCCACCGTCGGACGGCTGGCCGTCGGGCTGGAGCAGCCGACCGCCGGGCAGATCCTGCTGGACGGCACGGACATCGCCGGCCTGACCGGACGCGAGCGCCGCCGGATGCACCGGCAGGTCCAGCTCATGTTCCAGGACAGCTACGCCGCCATGAACCCGCGGATGCGCGTCGACGCCATCCTCGCCGAACCCCTGGAGATCCAGAAGGTGGGCGGCACGACGGAGCGGCGGGCGCGGATCGCGACGCTGCTCGACCAGGTGGGGCTGTCGCGGCGGGTCCTGGAGCGCTACCCCCACGAGTTCTCCGGCGGCCAGCTGCAGCGCATCGGGCTGGCCCGGTCGCTGGCCCTGCAACCCCGGCTGATCGTCGGCGACGAGCCGGTGAGCGCGCTGGACGTGTCCATCCAGGCGCAGGTCCTCAACCTCATGCGGGACCTGCAGCGTGAGCTCGGCCTGGCGTACGTCTTCATCAGCCACGACCTGTCCGTCGTCGACTACATGGCGGACCGGATCGGCGTCATGTACCTCGGCAAGCTCGTCGAGGTCGGGCCCGCCCGGGACGTGGTCCGCGCCGCCCGGCACCCGTACACCCAGGCGCTCATCGACGCCGTCCCCTCCGTCACGCCCAACGCCGCGGCCGAGCGCGACGGGGTGACCATCCGGGGCGAGCTGCCCAGCGCGCTGAACCCGCCCACCGGCTGCCGGTTCCGGACCCGGTGCCCCCTGGCCCAGGACATCTGCGCCACCGAGCCGCCGCTGGCCGGCGACGCGCACGAGGTGGCCTGCCACTTCCCGCTGCGTCCGGAGTCGACCGCGGCGGCCGCCCCGGCCGGGGCGGCCGCATGACCACCGTCGAGATCTGCGTGAGCGACGTGCCGACCGCGCTGGTGGCCGAGGCCGCCGGCGCGGACCGGCTGGAGCTGTGCGCCGACCTCGGCCAGGGCGGCACCACCCCCAGCCTGGGGACGGTCGAGGTCGCGCTGCGGACGTTGCGGCGGGCAGCCGTACGGGTCATGGTCCGCCCCCGTGGCGGCGACTTCCGGGTGAGCGAGGTCGAGGAGCAGGTCATGCTCGCCGACATCGCGGCCATCCGCGGCCTGCCCAACCCGCACGGTCTCGCGGTCGGGGTCGTGGTCGGTGCCCTCACGACCGCGGGCGGCCTCGATCTGGCCGTGCTGCGGCGCCTCATCGAGGCGGCGGGACCGCTGCCGGTGACGGTGCACAAGGCCTTCGACGAGGTCGGCGACCAGCTGCGGGCGATCGACGAGCTCCTCGACCTCGGCGCCGACGCGGTGCTCACCTCGGGCGGGGCGCCGACCGCGCTGGCCGGCGCCCCGCGCATCGCCGCACTGCGGCAGCGGGCCGGGGACCGGTTGCGCCTCATCGCCGGCGGCGGCATCCGGTCGCACAACGTCCGGCAGGTGCTCGCCGAGACCGGGGCGCGGGAGGTGCACCTCCGCGCGCCGGTGCGGTGCGACGGACGCGAGGCCACCGACGGCGACGAGGTACGCCGCGTCGTCGACGCCACGCGCGCCGAGGCGTGACCACGCGCCGGTCGATGACCGATAGGCTGCTCAGGGCAGCCCAGCGGGGGAGTGCCCACCACATGAGCGGGAGTCAGTGACGGTGCCGAAGGCCTACTGGATCACCACCTACCGGTCCATCAGCGACGAGGCGAAGGTCGCCGCGTACGCCGAGCTGGCGGGGCCCGCGCTGCGCGCCGCCGGCGGCACGTTCCTGGCGCGCGGCCTGCCGGCGCACGCGTTCGAGTCCGGCGCGCTGGAGCGCACCACGCTGATCGAGTTCGACAGCGTGGACGCCGCACTCGCCGCCCACGAGACCCCCGCCTACCAGGAGGCGCTGCGGGCGCTCGGCGACGGCGCCGACCGCGACCTGCGCATCATCGAAGCGACGCCCTGACGCCGGCTGGGTACGCCCGGGCGGCCGGGACGGACGGCACGGGGACGGCGACGGGCGCGGACGGGTCGCACCTCTAGGCTTGTCCGCATGCTTGCCCGGCACCGCGCACCTGCTCACTCCGTCGGCGTCGGCCGCAGCGCGGGGCGGGGACGGTGAGGCCGTCCACCGTGCCCCGGCAGCGCACCGCACCGCCGGCCGGGCGGCCCGGCCTGGCGGAGCGCTGCCGGCTGATCGCCGACTCGCGTGCCTTCGACGTGGTGATCGTCGTGGTCATCATGCTCAACGGGATGGTGCTCGGCTTCGAGACCTACCGCGACGTCGGGCTGACGCACCCCGCCCTGCTGTGGTTGGAGTGGTTCTTCCGGCTCGTCTTCGTCGTGGAGATCGCGATCCGGGTGCTGGCCTTCGGCCGCCGGCCGCAGGACTTCTTCCGGCACGGCTGGAACGTCTTCGACTTCCTGGTCATCGCCAGCATCTTCATACCCGGCCTGCACGGCGACTCGGGGGTGCTGCGGTTCCTGCGGGTCGCCCGGGTGCTGCGGCTGGTGCGGTTCTCACCCGGCCTGCGCACCATCGTGGCGGCGCTGTGGCGCAGCCTGCCCGGCGTCGCCGGGTTCCTGGCCCTGGCCGCGGTCACCCTCTACGTGTACGGCATGGCCGGCTGGCTGATCTTCGGGCAGCGGTACCCGGAGCAGTACGGCGACATCGGCCGCTCGCTGCTGACCCTGTTCGTGCTGCTGTCGCTGGAGACCCTGCCGGACCTGCTCCAGCAGGGTATGGCCGTGTCGCCGTGGACCCTCGTCTACTACGTCAGCTACGTGCTGATCACGGTGAACCTGCTGCTCAACATCCTGATCGCGGTCATCGTCAACTCCATGGAGGAGGCCCGGCGGCTGGAGATGACCGAGCGGCTGGCACCGGACTACGACGAGGACGGCGACGGGATCCCCGACGAACTCGACCGGATCGCCCTCACCCAGCGGCTGGACGACCTGCGCGCCGTGATCGGCGAGCTCGAACGGGAGCTGCGCATCGACCGCGAGGACGGGCAGCACCGACCGCGCCAGCACCGCGAGCACGCGGGCTGACCGCGCTCGTCCGTCCACAAGCGACGCCGCCACGGTCGGTGTCGGTTGCTAGGGTCTTGGTGACGCTGACGGGGAGGCTACGGGATGCCAGACGACGGCGATGTGGACATCGCGGGACGGGTGGGTGCCTACCGCCGGCAGCTGGCGGAGCAGCGGGTGGACCGGCTCCGGCCGGAGGCGGCCGCCGAGGGCCACGGAGACGCCGCGGACGGGCAGGTCAGAGTCGTCGCGTCGGCGGGCCGCCTGCGGTCCGTCGAGCTGGCCGCGCAGCTGATGCGGCTGTCCGGTGCTGATCTCGCCCCCGTCGTCGCGGAGGCGGCGAACAACGCGCTCACCGCTGCCCGCGCCGACTCGGTGAGCACCGAGCCCATGCCGGAGCTGTCCGGACTGGCCGACAGTCTCGCGGCGGCCGTCGCCGAGAGCGACCTGGCGTGGCGCCGCCTCCAGGGGGCGCTCGACGAGGCGATCGCCAAGGTGGGCCCGCGCACCGGGCTCGGCGGCGACGTCCCCATCCAGGAAACGTCCGACCTGCTCGGCGGCGTCATGGAGGTGCTCAGGTCGGCGCGGGGAGTCCCGTCCGATGCCGGCGAGTCCCAAGAGCCGGAGCGGCGGGGCGTGGGATCCGACGACGCGGGACACGTGTCGGCGGACGTCGACGCCGCCGGCCGCGTCGTACGCCTGGAGCTGCGCGCCGGCCGGCTCGCCTCCTGGCAGCTCGGCGAGCTGGTCGTCGAGGCGGTGAACCGGGCGCTGGACGAGGTGGAGACGGCGGACGCCGTACCGGTGGGGCCGGTCGGGGAGGACCTCGCCCGCCGGGTGGCCGAGCTGCAGGATGCCAGCGCGCGGCAGATGGCCGCGCTGACCGGGGCGTTGACCGGCATCATGGCGCGCATCCGGGAGCCGTGACGATGAGCGAGGGTCGGGGTGACAGGCGATGACCGGTGAGATCGAGATCAACCCGGAAGGGATCATCGACGCGGGCGACGACATCCTCGCCGCCGCGCAGCGCATCCGCTCCGCGGTCGCCGCCTTCAACGCCGAACTGGCGGCCTTCGGCGCCCCCTGGGGCGGCGACGATCTGGGCTCGCTCATCGGCATGGTGTACGAGACGATCCGGGACCTGGCGATGGAGACCTACGACGCCAACGTGGTCGAGATCGAGGACATCGGCAAGCTGAGCCGGGTGATGGGCATGAACTACCAGGAGACCGAGCGGGCCATCGCCGAGCACCTCGGCCGCCTGCGCGAGATGTTGGGCTGACCATGGGCATGACGCTTCCCGCCGAGTTGGTGTCCCTGCTGGGCGTGCTCGGGTACACCTGGCCCGAGGCCGACGAGACGAAGCTGCTGGAGATGGGGCAGGCGTGGCTGGCGTTCCCCGACCGCCTGGCGGCTCCCGTGGCCGAGGCCGATCGGTCGGCGCGGCAGGTCTGGACCGACAATCGCGACTCCGCCGTCGAGCGCTTCCAGGCGACCTGGGAGGCGGGCGACTCGGCGAAGACGAACCTCGACGACGGCGCCGGCGCCGCGGCGTTGATCGGTGCCGGGCTGATGGTGTGCGCCGGCATCGTGCTCGCGCTGAAGATCAACGTGATCGTGCAGCTGACGCTGCTGGCCATCCAGATCGCGCAGGCGATCGCGACGGCCGCGGTCACCTTCGGGGCGTCGCTGCTGGAGATCCCGATCTTCAAACTCATCACCGGCGCCCTCATCGACCAGTTGCTGACCATGGCGACCGACGCGGTGCTCGGTGGGTAGCCGCGGCAAGGCCGGCCTGTTCCGGCCCGTGGAGAAGTGGCTCCGGGCGCGGATGCGCCACCGCCGCTACGAGCACGTCTTCCGCGGCCACGTCAACACCAACGCCAGCCCGCCCCGCGGCACCGGCTTCCACCACCGCTTCCTCGGCGAGAACCCGCCGGGAGCGCGGGTCCGGGTCGACGCCAACGGGCGGGAGATGATCCTGGAGCGCTACGTCGACGGCACGTACCGGGCCCGGGTCGACGTGCAGGACGCGACCGGCGTCTGGCGCCAGAAGCGGGGCGCCAGCACGTTCTTCCCCGACAACTGGACACCCCAGCGCGTCGACGAGACCATCGAGGGCGCGTTCCGGGCGGGGGGTCCCCACCCCGGGGATCCGAACAAGTGGCAGGGTAGGGCCAACGGGCTGCTGGTGGAGGGCTTCTACAATCCCGGCGGCACGACGTGGTATTCGGCCTGGCCGGTGGCGGGGGGCAACTGACACATGCAGGACGGCATCGAGTTCCAGCGGAACCAGTACGGCGCGCCTTCCATGACGACGCGCAACGGGCACTTCCGCGACCTGGGCTCCCAGTTGGTGAGCGACATCCAGACGTACGCCCCGGACTGCCTGGAGCTGCTGCAGTGCATCGACGATGTGACGTCCGGACGGTCCGCGTACGAGGAGTTCGAGGGAAACTCCGCCGTGGTGCGCTGCACGCCCGATGGTGTGACCGTGGAGAGCCTCGGGCCGGTGCCGTCCGGGACGACCTACACCGTCGACGAGGCCCGCGACGTGATCCTCCGCTACTTCGACTTCCTGGCGCCGTCGCCCGCCGAGAAGAAGCGGCACCTGGCCACCTGGGAGGGGGAGAACGGCCGGCCGTTCCCCGGCCGGGCACTGCTGCGCCTCACCGACTGAGGCCGGACGGCCGTGGACCGGTCCGGCGCCGGGCCGGTCGCGCCGGCGGGTCAGCGCCGGCGCGACCGTCTGCCGGTCAGGACAGCTGCAGCCGGGGCTCCAGGATCACCTCGAAGAGCCGGTCCCACGGCAACTCGACGCGCGCCGACTCGAAGCGCGTCAGCGTCGCCGTGAACGTCGTCGCGCCGCGCCGGCCCAGCACCACGCGGTGCCCCGCGAAGTGGTCGGCGAAGTACCGCTCGGTCAGCGGCACCAGCCGCTCGCGTACCCAGCCGTCGAAATAGCTCTTCTGCTCCGGCTTGAGCGCAAGCGGATCCCAGCCCTGCGCCCGCGCGTGCGCGTACGCCTCGACCTGCACGATGTTCTTCCACGGGTCGTCCTTGACGAACCGGTAGAGCAGGTATTCGGCGTGCGCCCGGCCGGGCCCCCGCAGCTCGGGCACGCCGAAGCCGCTGCCCGAGGAACGCAGGTACGCCCACCGCGCGGTGCCGTGCCCGAGCGCCAGTCCGAGGGCGTTGCCGCCGGTGTTCCACCCCGAGTACGACAGCAGCGCGGCCAGGTCCAGGCCGCTCTCCATTCGCGCGACCAGCTCGTGGTCGGCCTTGTTGACGATGAGCGGGTCCACCACGACGACCGGGGTGCCGGCGGCCAGCAGCGCGCCGATCCGCCCGACGAAGGCGTCCAGGTCGGCGGCCCGCCGGGCGGGCGCCGCCGAGGGGGTGTTCACGGCGAGCACGATGTCCGCGTCGCCGCCGACGACCCGGCCGCCCACAGCGGCCACGTGCCGGCGGATGTTCTCCGCGAACGGGATGCCCTCCAGCTGGGCGGTCCAGTCCTCGCCGGAGACGCCCGCGTACTCCACCCGGTAGGTGGGCGTCGTGCCGGCCGCGATCACCCGGGCCACCAGCAACGCGTCCACCTCGTCGGCGCCCGGGAAGATCTCCACCCGGTCGCCGACGCCGAGCCGGGCGACGAGCGCCTCCAGCTCCACCCGCTCCGCCCGGGCCAGCCCGACCGGCGCGGTGTCGTCCTCGGAGAGCACGAGGTGGCTGATGGTGCCGTCGGCCACCCACTCGATCATCAACCGGTTGACCTGGTGGTTGCGGGCTCGCGCGGCGAGATAGTCCTCGACGACCTGGTCGGGGATCTGCGCCCGGACGGCGTCGAGCTGGGCCCGCAGCTCCTCCTGCCCGAGGTTGACCACCTGGTCGTAGAGCTTCGCCCAGCTGACCAGCGCGTCGCGGTACCGGTCCAGGTCGGTGCCGGTGCTGGTGATGGCGAGGCGCTGGATGGTGTCGTGCACCTCGATCACGGCGTCCGGCCGGGTGGCGCGCAGGTTCCGGACGGCGGCCAGGTTGTCCAGGGCGGCGGCCAGGGTCGGTGCGGCCGTCCGGGAGGCGATCAGGCCGCCGTAGGCGAGCATGCTCACCGAGATCACGTACCCGTCGGCGTCGCCCGTGGCGCCAAGCCAACGGGCGATGGCGGCCCCGTCGCCGGGGGTGAAGAAGCGGCCCAGCAACTCCCGCGGCGGCAGCTGCACCTCGGCGCCGGCGCTCGCCGCGGTCATCTGCGGGGCGTAGGTGTTGACCGGCCGGTCGTCCAGCGGCACCAGCGCCACGGTCGGCTGCCGCCCGGCGGGCCCGGCGAGGGCCGGCCGGCCGATGGCCACGGTGGCCAGCCCGGCCACGCCGGTGGCCAGGAGGGTACGTCTTCTCATGCTCACTCCCTCTTCTCCCGCGCGCTCGCCCCACGGGGGGTGGCCGGCACGAGCCGGCGGGTGATCCACAGCGGTGAGGTAACGGCGTTGCCCATCACCACCGCGTGCGCCCCCGCCGCGAAGGCCCGGCCGATCTGTTCCGTGGTGCGGTACCGCCCTTCGGCGATCACCGGCACGGACAGCTGTGCGACGAGTCGCGCCACGAGCCCGAGGTCGGGCCCGTCAGTCGGTGGGCTGGCCGGCGTGTAGCCGGACAGCGTGGTGGCGACGGCGTCCGCGCCGGCCTCGACGGCGGCGACACCCTCGGCCGCGGTCGAGATGTCGGCCAGGATCAGCGCG
Organism: Micromonospora terminaliae; assembly: GCF_009671205.1. Lineage (NCBI taxonomy): Bacteria > Bacillati > Actinomycetota > Actinomycetes > Micromonosporales > Micromonosporaceae > Micromonospora > Micromonospora terminaliae. The sequence continues at coordinate 2,352,503 of NZ_CP045309.1, forward strand.
TCGGTCCGCTCCCGGATCAGGCGGACCGTGTCGCCGAAGGTGCGGCCGTCCGGCCGGGGGCGGTCCGTGGCGTCGATCGCGATGATGTCCGCGCCGGCCAGCGCCACGTCGAGGGCGTGCGCCGCGGTCGGGGTGATGAAGACGCCCTCGGTGCCGTGCTTGTACAGCCCGATCAACGGCACGTCGACGACGGGGCGTACCGCGGCGATGTCATCCGGCCCGTTGACCCGGACCGCCACGGCGCCGCCGCGGACCACCGCGGCCGCGACCCGTGCCTGGACGTACGGGTCCCGCATCGGGTCGTCCGGGTCGTCGGGCAGCGGCTGGCAGGACACCACCAGCCCACCGGCCAGTTCGTCGAGCGCGTTCACTCGCTGGTCCTTTCGAGGTCGTGACTGTCCATGGCCAGCCGGGCCGCGCCGACCAGGACGGCGTCGGCGCCCAGCGCGGCGGGCCGCAGCGGCACGCCGGCCCAGCCGGCCGGCAGTTCGGCGGCGTAGGCGGCCGACGCGGCGGGCAGCAGCGCGCCGGCCGCGCCGCCGGCCACGAGGACGGCGTCCGGATCGAGCAGGGCCACCAGCCCCGCCAGGGCCGCGCCGAGGGCGCCTCCGGCCCGGTCCACGACCCGCCGTGCGACCGCGTCGCCGGCCGCCGCGCGGTCCGCCACGGTCCGGCCGGTGACCCGCGTTCCGGTGGCGAGGGTGTACGCGGCGGCCAGCCCGCTGCCCGAGGCGATCGCCTCGAGGTGCCCGTGCCGGCCGCATCCGCACCGCAGTCGCCCGGCGCCCGGTGCCGGCAGGTGCCCCACCTCGCCGGCGGCGCCGCGGGCACCGGCCTCGACCCGGCCGCCGCGGACGATGGCCCCGCCCAGCCCGGTGCCCACGGCCACCAGCAGCACGTGGGTGCGGTCCCGTCCGGCGCCGGCCCAGCATTCGCCGAGCGCGGCGGCGTTCACGTCGTTGGTGACCCGCACGGGCCGGTCCAGCCGGTCGGCCAGCGCGTCCGCGACCGGGGTGCCCGCCCAGCCGGGCAGGCTGTCGGTGGCGTACCGGATGCCGCCCGTCGCGGGGTCGACCGTGCCCGCCGTGCCCACCCCCACCGGCCCGGGGGCCGCGGCGAGCAGGCCGGCGGCCAGCCGCGCGGCGCCGTCCAGCACGGCCTCGGGCCCGGACCGGGCGGGCGTGGGGGCCTCGCGGCGCGCCCGCACCCGCCCGTCCCGGTCGACCAGCGCGGCCGCCGTCTTCGTGCCGCCGATGTCGATGCCGACGACCGGCGCCGTCATCCCTTGAGACCGGTGTGCGCGAGGCCCTCGACGAACTGCTTCTGCGCGATGACGAACACCACGAGGACCGGCAGCGCGGTCATCGACGCGGCGGCCAGCTGCACGTCCCACATCGGGCCGCCGTAGGCGTCGACGAACTGGGTGAGCGCCTGGGGCAGCGTGAACTTCTCCGGCGAGGAGAGGAACACGATCGGTTCCAGGTAGAGGTTCCAGCTGTGCAGGAAGGTGAAGATGGCCACCGCGCCGAGCGCCGGCCGCGACAGCGGCAGGGCGATCCGCCAGAAGGTGGCGAACCGGCCCAGCCCGTCGACCCGGGCCGCCTCCTCCAGCTCGCCGGGGAGGCTGATGAAGAACTGCCGCATGATGAACGTCGCCAGCACGCTGGGCGCGCCGAAGATCGGCACCAGGATGAGCGGCCAGTGGGTGTTGACCAGGCCGAGCTTGAAGAACATCTGGAACAGCGGCACGATCGTCACCTCGCTGGGGATGAGCAGGCCCGCGAGGACGACCAGGAACAACACGTTCTGGCCGCGGAACCGGATGCGCGCGAAGGCGTACCCGGCCAGGGCCGACACGGCCAGGGTGCCGACCGTGACCACCAGCGCGATGTAGAGGCTGTTCAGGTACTGCTGCCCGAACGGCTGCAGCTCGAACACCCGCCGGTACGCGTCGAGCCGCGGGTTGGTCGGCAGCAGGTCCGGCGGGAAGGCGAAGATGTCCGCCACCGGCTTCAGCGACGAGGTGACCATCCACCACGTGGGGAAGACGAACGGGATCGCCAGGACCAGCAGCACCCCGTAGAGCACCAGCTTGGTCCGCCGCGACAGGTCACGACTCATGGAAGACCCACCTCTTGCGCATCTGCCACTGCAGCACGGTGAGGGCGAGCACGATGGCGAACAGGACGATCGACAGCGTGGCGCCGTAGCCGAAGTGATGGAACTGGAAGGCCTGCTGGTACAGGTAGTAGACGAGCACCGTCGTCGACGTGCCCGGCCCGCCCTGGGTGAGCACCGCGATCTGTGCGAAGACCTGCAGCGACCCGACCACGGTGATGATCGAGGTGAGCATGATCGTCGGGCTGATCAGCGGCACGGTGATCCGCCAGAACTGCCGCAGCCGGCTCGCCCCGTCGACCTGCGCGGCCTCGTACAGCTCGGCCGGCACGCCCTGCAGGGCGGCCAGGAACAGCACCATGTTCAGGCCGACGTTCTTGAACACCTGCACGACGATCACCGACAGCATCGCGGTTCCCTCCCCGCGCAGCCAGTTCGGCCCGTCGACGCCGACGGTGTCGAGCAGGCTGTTCAGCCCGCCGTTGTCCTGCAGCAGGAAGCCCCACACGATGGTCCACGCCACCAGCGAGACGACCACGGGGGAGAAGAACAGTGTGCGGAACAGGATCGTGCCCCGCAGCTTCTGGTTGAGCAGGACGGCCAGCAGCAGCGCGAGGGCGAGGTTGAACACCACGAGGCCGACCGAAAACAGCCCGGTGGCGCGCAGCACCGCGCCGAGGTTGGGGTCGTCCGCGAGAGCCTGGTAGTTGTCGGTGCCCACGAAGTCGAAGGTCCCGGCGAGCACGTTCCACTCGTGGAGGCTGTACCAGACCACGAGGACCAGCGGCAGGATCACGAAGACGGCGCTGCCGAGCAGCTGCGGGGTGATGAACAGGTAACCGGTGAGCTGGTCCCGGCGACGGGTGGTCCAGAACGGCCGGGCCCGGCCCGGGGTGGGCCCGGCAGTCGCCGGGCCCACCCTGGTGTCCGTCTGGGTCATGGTCCTCAGCCCTACTTCGCCAGCAGCGGCTGGATCTTGGCGCAGACGCCGTCGAGCACGGCCTTGACGTCCGCGTTCGGCTGCCACAGCGGGTCGAGGCCCGCGCGGACCTGCTGGCTCAGCTCGGCCTGGCCGGCGTGACTGGGCTTCACCACGCCGTTGGTGATGCCGTCGATGACGACCTTCTGCAGCTGCTCCGGCTTGAGCTTCGGGTTCGTCTTCGCGAGCGTCTCGGCGGTCAGCTGGGACTGCCGGGGTGGCGGGAAGAACTGGGCGAGCTTCGCCGAGTTCGTCGGGTTGGTGAAGAAGGCCAGGAAGTCGGCCGCCTGCTTGGCGTGCGGGCTCTTCTTCATCACCCCGAGGCCGGCCTGGCCGACCACCGCGTAGTTGCCCTTCGGCCCGGCCGGCAGCGGCACCAGGTCCCACCCGAAGCCGCCGTCCTTCAGCAGCGAGGCGCGGGAGATCTGGGTGACCGTCATGGCCGAGTCACCGGCGAAGAAGTCGGCCGTCGTGCCCGGGCCGGGCAGCGCCTTCTGGGTGAAGGTGGCCTTGTGCAGGGTGGTCATGGCCTCGACCATCTCGGGGCTGTTGAACCCGCAGGTCTTGCCGTCCTCGCTCCAGGCCTGGGCACCCCACCCGGTCCAGAAGGTGGACAGGTTGTCCCAGCCCTTGTAGTCGAAGTCCCGGATGACCAGGCCGGCCTTGCCGGACTTCGCCCCGGCCGCAGCGGCGGTGGCCAGGGCGTTGTCCCAGGTCCACTGCCCGGCCGCGATCAGCTCGGCCGGGGTCTTCTGCCCGGCCTTCTTGACCATGTCGGTGTTGACGAAGACCCCGAACGGCGAGGTCGAGAACGGGTACGCGTAGAGCTTCCCGTCGTTCTGCCAGAGCTTGAGCGTGGCGGGGGAGAGGTCGTCGTACTGGTAGCCCTCGGCCTTCTTGAGCGTGTCGTCCAGGGGCTGCAGGGCGCCCGAGGCGACGAAGTCGGGGGCGGAGTTCTCGAACACCCAGGCGAGGTCGGGCGCGTTCCCGCCGGCGATCTGGGTGGTCAGGGTGGTGGTGTAGTTGTCGAACGGCAGCGGGTCGAACTTGATCTCCGCGACGTCCGGGTGGCTCTTGCGGTACTCGTCAGCGATCTCGTTGAACAGTTTGAGGTGCGCCTCGTTGGCGGACCAGACGGTCATCCGCAGCTTCGCCGGGCCGTTGTCGGCGGACTCGCCACCGCCGCCGCCGCAGGCGGTCAGGGCGAGCGCGCCGGCCAGCGCTACGGCGATGCCGCGCAGGGCCTTTCGTGCTCTCACAATCTTCTCCTCACCGGGGGTGTGTGTTCAGTAGCCCGCGATCCGCGGCCAGCGCTGTTCCACGCCGGCGGCGGTGAGGCGGTCCTGGAAGTCGGCCAGCAGACGGGGGGTGTTGCGGACCGCACGCGGGGACTCGCCCCGCGCCAGACAGAAGTCGGCGAGCAGGCCGGCGACCTCGCCGATGTTCCACTCGACGGGGTGCAGCCGGTAGCTGCCGTTGGTGACATGGGTGGTGCCGATGTTCTTGCCGGCCGGCAGCAGGTTCTCCATCCGCTGCGGGATCAGCGCGCCGAGCGGGATCTCGAACGGGCAGGAGCCGACGTCGATGTAGTTGTCGCCGCCGGTCGACGGGTGCAGGTCGATCCGGTACATGCCCACGCCCACCGGGTCCGGGTAGCTGACCGCGCCGTGGTCGCCCCGGACCGCCAGGGACAGGTCCTGCTCGACGACGGTGTACTCGGCCCGGATCCGGCGGGACTCGCGGATGTACGGGGCCTGGGCCAGGCCGTCGGCGCTGCCGGTCACGTCGCCGCGCAGCCGCAGGCCCGGGAAGCCGGTGCCGCCGTCGGGCCGGGGCGCCTCGGTCTGCAGCCAGTAGAGCACCGAGTACGACAGCTCGCGGGCCTTGGCCAGGTGCCACGACGCGTTCGGCACGTCGATGACCGGGCCCTCGAAGTAGTCGATCATCGGCCAGTTGACCAGGGTGATGTCGCTGCCGTACGCGCCGTCGGTGAAGTTGCGCCGGGCGGCGATGCGGCGGAACGTCCACAGGTTGCCGTCGCCGGGGTTGACGCGCTGGTCGGCGTTGACGCTCAGCGGGTCGTCGTCCGGGTTGGGGGTGAAGCTGCGCTCGACGATCTCCAGGGTGCGCGGGTGCGGCGACTTCCAGGACAGCAGCCGGTCGCCCCAGAAGTCGGGCTTGTAGTCGCGCCAGAAGTCGTATCCGGCCGGCCGGTCGATGGTGTGGTCGCCGTCGACGTGGTCGATGGCGAAGCAGACGGAGACCGCCTGCATGTTCATGGGCTGGGCCTCGGCCGGGGCGCTCGGCTCACCGGTCTCCGCCCGCGACTCGAACCCGGTGACGTACTCCGTGCCGGTCAGCGGCAGCAACTCGCCGGTCTCGGTGGCGTCCAGGACGTACGGCGCGACCACGTCGATCCGCTCGTCCCGGTCGCGGTGCGCCAGCGTCACGCCGGTCACCCGGTCGCCGTCGGTCTCCGCGGCCACCGGCCGGTACGGCTGCAGCACCCGCAGCCGGCCCGAACCGCGGTACGGGGCGAGCATCTCCTCGAGCACGGCGACGGCCACCCGCGGCTCGTGGCACAGCCGGCTCACCCAGCCCGCGCCCGGGTTGAGGTCGGTCCAGGCCCGGGACCGTTCGGTCAGCGGGAAGTGGCGACGGTAGTAGTCGCGGATGCCGTTGCGCAGCGCCCGGTAGCTGGCGGTGGCACCGAACTGCTCGATCCAGGAGTGCTCGTCCGGCGGGACGGCCTGGCTGGTGAGCTGCCCGCCGAGCCAGTCGAACTCCTCGGTCAGGATGACGGATCGGCCGGTCCGGGCCGCGGCGAGCGCCGCGGCGACACCGCCCAGTCCGCCCCCGACGACGAGGACGTCCGCACGCATGATGACCACTTGCTTCCTTCCAGTTGCGCGGCCGACGGCTCAGGGCCGGTCGACCGCCGGATCAGGGGTGCCGAGGGTGCTGCCCTCGACGAGTTCGCAGGGGAGAAGTCGCTGCTGGAGGCCGCCCGCGCTGCCGTCGATGACGCCGGTCAGCACCTCGACCGACTGCCGGCCCATCTCCTCGCGGGGGATGCGGAAGCCGGTGAAGACGATGTCGGTGGGGACGGGGACGGTCGGGTCGCCGAGGGTCACGATCGACAGGTCGCCGGGCACGGTCAGGCCACGCCGGCGGGCGGCGGCCTCCAGCGCGACCGCCGTGGCGAAATCCTCCACGAAGGCCGCCGTGCTGCCGTCGGCCAGCAGGTCGTCGAGGGTGGCGTCGGCCGCCCCGGGCGCGGCGGCCACCTGGTGGGCGCTCTCGGCGGTGGCCGCGGCGGCGGCGAAACCCTGGCGCCGGTCCTGCGAGGACTCGGCGGTCATGCCCATGCCCACGTAGGTCAGGCGGCGGTGCCCGTGCCGCAGCGCCGCCTCGACGAGCCGGGCCACCGCGGCGGCGTAGTCGGCGCCGACGTAGGGCACCGGCCCGCCGGCGTCGTCGCGTCGGCCGACGGCGACGTACGGAAATCCGTCCGCGTTGAGCCGCTGCAGCTCCGCGCCGTCGATCTCGCGCCCGAGCAGGATGCACCCGTCGGCCAGGCGCAGCCGGTTGTCCTGGTGGAAGATGCGGCGCCGGCCGTCCACGACCGGCGCGCTGGTGAACAGCAGCAGGTCGCAGCCGACCCGCTCGGCGTACTCCTCGATGCCGAGCAGGAACGGGTGGAAGAAGTCGCGGCTGCCGCTGGGGAAGGCGGGCTCGTACGTGAAGACGCCGATGATCCGGTTGAACCGCGAGGCGAGCCGGCGCGCCACGGGGTCGGCGGCGTAGCCGGTCTCGGCGATGACCCGCAGCACCCGGTCCCGGGTCTCCGGGGCGATGCGGACGTCGGCGTCGGTGCGGTTGTTGAGCACCAGCGACACCGTCGCCTGACTGACGCCGGCCATCCGCGCGATGTCACGCTGGGTGACGCGTCTGAGGGGAGCGGTCACGTCGGGTCCTTCCGGTGCGGCTAATGCGTATTAGCGCTCGGCGTTGGGAAGGAGCCTGGCCGGTGGACAGGCGCGTGTCAAGAGGTGACCGAGAGATTTCGGGACGATGAACCCGCAGGAGTAATGCGCATTAGCGATCCGGTCGCCGTCGGCCTGGCCGGTCGCCCGAGCCGATCGGCGCCGCGCCGGGGCCTCCTCTTGACAGAAGCGTCGCGCAGCGAGCAACATTCGAGAAACATAGATGCTAATACGTATTAGCACGGCAACGCCAGGACGCGTCCGCCGATCGATGACCCCTGTCTTCTTACTGAGAGTCATTCCGCCCTGCTCGCGAACGGTCACCCGATCGCACCGACCGAAGAGGAAGCCGCATGACGAAGCCAACCGTTCCGTCCTCCCGGCGCGCCGCCCTGGCCACGACCGGCGCCGGCCTGCTCGTCGCCGCGCTGGCCGGAGCCGCACCGGCCGCCGCCGATACCGGGCTCGACTTCCCCCGGTTCACCTACCAGGGCACCGCGTTCGACAAGAGCGCCCTCGCCTACAACCCGACGAACGAGTTCATCTTCCCGAGCGTCATCCGGGCCGCCGACTACTTCCCCAACCCGCTCGGCACCTACTACCTGTACTACGCGCCGCACGAGCGCCCCGGCGGCATCGCCCTCGCGTACTCCGACTCGATCGACGGTCCGTGGACCGAGTACACCGCCAACCCCCTGATCAGCAACACCTGGCTGCCGTACTACTCCACCGTCAGCCACATCTCCTCGCCGCACGCCGTGTGGGTCGAGGGCGAGCGCAAGCTCTTCCTCTACTTTCACGGCGAGAACTCGATCACCCGGTACGCGACCTCCGACGACGGCATCCACTTCAGCTACGGCGGCACGGCGGTCAGCCGGAACGAGACGACCGGGGGCGAGACCTCCTACGCACGGGTGTTCGAGCAGTCCGTGCCGCGCCTGGGCACCCGGTACCTCATGGTCTTCATGGACAACCCCACCGGTGGGGCGCCCGGCCCGACCGGGCCGGTGTCCCGCCGGATCCGCTGGGCGGTCTCCAACGACGCCCGCACCTGGACCATGCAGCCCGACCCCATCGTGACCCCGCAGGGCGACGAGGGCCCCAACGCCTCCGGACCGTTCTTCCTGCGGTGGAACGACCGCAACCTGGTCATCTACCACGCCGCCGACGGCAACATGCACGCTGTGGACGTGGGGGAGGACTTCGACCAGGAGGTCCACCTGGGCGTCGTGCACGACTCGATGACCCAGGCTCCCGACCTCGGCCGCTCCGCCGCGCCGACGTTCTACTTCGACGGCCGGACCGCGCACATGTACTACGAGGCCGGGGGCCGGCTCACCGCCACCATCGGGCACGCCACCGCCACCCTGGCGAATCCGCTGCCGGTACGGCAGCTCGACTGCGCCGTCGACCGCCCGGTCCTGTGGCCGCCGAACCACGAGCTGGTCGACGTCACCGTCACTGCGGACCTGCACGACGGCGTGCTCGGCCCGAAGGCGTTCACCCTCACCGGCGTGACCGGCGGCGACGCCGCCGACGTCAGCGACTTCGTCACCGGTACGCCGGACACGAGCGGGAAGCTGCGGGCCGAGCGGGCCGGTGACGGCGGGGACCGCGTCTACCAGCTCACGTACGCCGGCCACGACGAGATCGGCCGGCCGGTCGGCTGCACCGTCACCGTCACCGTCCCGCACGACCAGGGCACCGACTGATCCTCCCGCCCGGCGAAGCCGGCCGGCACCCGGTGCCGGCCGGCTCGGGTGGCCGGTGCACCCGGGACTGCGGCGGATCGGTCCGGCGTGGAGAATGCGCCGCGTGCTACGTGATCTGGACAGCGTCGACTGGGCGTCGTTGACGCACGCCTACGGAAGCGCCGATGACGTGCCCGGCCTCATCCGCGATCTGCGGTCGTCAGACCCGGAGGCCCGTCGCGCGGCGATGTACGAGTTGTACGGCAACATCTACCACCAGGGCACCCGCTACGAGGCCAGCGCGCACGCGGTCCCGTTCCTGCTGGAGGTGGTGGCCGACCCCGCCACACCCGCCCGGCACGAGGTCATCCAGCTGCTCTCCTGCCTCGCTGTCGGTTACACGCCGTACCACATACCGGCCACCGGTTTCCCCGTCGGCAGCCTCCGCAACGACCTGGCCCAGGTACCCGAGGAGACCTGGCGCCGCTGGTCGGAGGCGATCAGCGACTGGTACGAGGTCGTCCGTACCGGGCAGCGGCAGCCTCCTCCGCTGACCAGGTCCGAGCTGCGCCTCATCGAGCGCCGGTACGCGCTCGCCACGTACGACGCCGTCCGGGCCGGCGTCCCGTTGCTGTTGACCTGCCTGACCGACGCGGACGCCGACGTGGTCGGGGAGGCGATCCATGCCTTGGCCTGGTTCTCGGAGGAGTCGGCGTCGATCCGCCCCCGCCTGCTCGCCATCGCCTCCGACGAGCAGCGCCCGGCGTCGATCGTCGGCGGGGCGCTGATCGCGCTGGGGCTGGTCGGTGGCGCGTTGACGCAGCCGGTCGTGAACCTGCTCGACCGGAACCTTGGCGGCGCGGATCCCGACCTGAGCTGGGCGGCCGCCGTGGCGTGGGCGCAGCTGGCCGGTGAACAGGTGCCGGGCCCGGCAGTGGCCGAGTTACGCCGATGGGCGGCCATTCGCCGACCGGACGCCGCGGAGACGATCTGGGGTGCGAGCCCCAGCCATGTGGCACTCGACGTGCTCGACGCCTTCGCCGCGCCGGTGGCCGAGGAGGTGCGGTCGGACCTCGTCGCGGCGGCGCTCGCCGAGCAACCCACGTCGAACTGGCACAACCATTTCAACGTGGTGCTGGCGCGCGCGTTCCCGCGGATGGAGCGGGACCACGGCCGGGCCTTCGCGGAACTGACGTCGGCGCAGCGGGCCGTGGTCGCCTGGCTCATCGACAACCCGCAGGTGTTCGGCCCCTCGGGGCCTCAGGGCCCGCTCCGCCAACACGGCCTGCCGACGACCCACGAGGCGCTACGAGCCTACGCCGGCCTGGACGGGTGACCGGCACCGAACGGGTCCGCGGTCTTGATCGCCGCCGGCTCCGCTGATTGGCTGGCCGGCATGACCGACCTCGGACCCGTCGCCTGGCCGCCCGAGCCGATCCGGACCGCGCGGCTCGTGCTCCGTGCGTCCGAGGCCCGGGACCGTCCGGCGTTCATCGAGCTGCTGGCGTCGCCGGAGGTGCACACCTACCTCGGCGGCCCCCGGCCGCGGGCCGAGCTCGAGCGCGAGCTGTCCGAAACTCCTGGGCGGTGGCCCGGGAGCCTCGTCGTCGACCTCGACGGCGCGATGATCGGCCAGATCCTGCTCAGGAGGGCCACGGAGCACCGTCGCCCCGCCGCCGTGGGTAAGGCCGATCTCGGCTACCTGTTCCTGCCACGGGCGTGGGGATTCGGGTACGCCGCCGAGGCGTGCTCCGCGGCACTCGACTGGTTCGACACCGTGCTGCCCGGCGAGCCGGTGGTGCTCACCACCCAGACCGCCAACGCCGCTTCGATGCGCCTCGCCGCGAAGCTGGGGTTCACCGAGGTGGAGCGGTTCCGGGCCTGGGAGGCCGAGCAGTGGCTCGGCCTGCGGCCCCCGGTCACCCCGTCCGCGTGAGCGCGGCTCCGGGCCTATGATCACCGGCGTGGCGACGCGGCTTGTGCAGATCAACATGAAGGCCCGGGACGACTCCGCGCTGGGCGGCTTCTGGGCGGAGGTGCTCGGCTGGGGAGTCGCCAGCGAGGAACCCGGCGTGACGAACCTCGAACCCGAGGGCTTCGGCTACCCCGACCCCGTCGCCGTCTGCGTCGACCTCGTCGTCTCCCCGGAACCCAAGACGGTGAAGAACCGTGTGCACGTGGACCTGGCCACCACCTCGGCAGCCCACCAGGCGGAGCTGGTGAACCGCCTGAGGGATCTCGGCGCGACGCCCGCCGACGTGGGTCAGGGCGACGTCCCGTGGACGGTCCTGGCCGACCCGGAGGGCAACGAGTTCTGCCTGCTCGCCCCAGCCTGACGGACCTCTGCGCCCCCGGGGCGGCGCGGGATGTCAGCCCAGGACCGTCGCCGAGCGCCCTTCGTCGACCGCGTACGCGCCTGCCGAGATCGCGCCGAGGCTCGTGGGGTGGAGAGTCAGCGAGACGACGCCGCCGGGCAGTACCCGCGAGCTCTCGTCGACGGTTGCGAACGTCGCGGGCGCCGACCCGTCCGGGAACAGGCGCTTCCCCGTGCCGACGACGACCGGGTACTGGAGCAGCCGGTAGACGTCGACGAGGCCCGCCTGGTGCAGCGTCTGCACGAGTTTCCAGCTGCCGTGCACCTGGAGTTCCCTGCCGGGGAGCTCCTTGAGGCGGCGTACCTCGTCGATTACGTCACCGCGTAGGACCGTCGTCGGGCTCCAGTCGGCCTCATCGTCGGTCAGCTTAGAGCTGACGACATACTTCGGCAGCGTGTTGAGCTTGGCGGCGATCAGGTCATCAGGGTCGGTGACCTTCGGCCAGTACCCGCCGAGCAGGCCGAAGCTGGTGCGGCCGAAGAGGAACGCATCGGCCTCACGGAACCAGCTCTCGACCACCTCGTCGGTGTGCGTCGAGGCGTGCGGCACGAGCCACCCGCCCCGGTCGAAGCCGCCGGAGCGGTCCTCGTCGGGGGCCCCGGGTCCTTGCATGACGCCGTCGAGACTGACGAAGGTGTTGACGCTGAGCAGCACGGTTCTCCCCCTGAATGCGGGTCGCGGACAGCCGGCCGGGGTCGGTCGGCAGACGGACGCTAGCTGCCCGGCCCAGGGTGGGTCTTGTACAGGAACGACATCGCCGCGAAGCCGTCCGCCTGCAGCTCGCGTGCGGTGCACCCGACGTAGCGACGCAGCGCACGCGCGAGGTGGGCCTGGTCGAAGTACCCCAACGTCTCGACGACCGGGTGCCAGTCAAGGCCGTCGCGCAGCATCGTGGCTGCGGCGTTCGCGCGGTCGATCTGCCGTACCGCGGTACGCGACAGTCCGGTGACCGCTCGGTAGCGACGCTGCAGGGTGCGCTCGGTCGGGCCGGCTCCGGATCGCCCGGTGACCTGCTCCCCGTCTCCGAGAGGCGATCGCCCCAGCAGACCCGCGTCCTGCAGGCGCCGCACGAAGTGCTCGACGTTCTCAAACGTCGGCGCCTCCCACTCCTCGCCGCCGATGACGATCCGGCCCGATTCCGTCACGGGGAACGGCACGTAGCCGTCGACGACCGAGGCGGCAGGGTGCGGCCGAAGAACCGCGCCGAAGGCGAACCGGACCCCGAGGAACTCGGTGTCCGGCGGGACCGGCGCCGTGGTCGCTCTGGTCTCCGGCCCGCGCAGGCCGGCGTGGAGGCGTCCCTGCGTCCGCGAGAGGATCAGTTGCCAGCAGGTGCGCGCCGCCGACGTCATCGTCTCCGCCGAGTCGGAGCGGGTGCGCCAGACGCGGTCGACGAGGCTCACGTCGATCTCGGTGTCGCGATGCTCGAACCGCAAGCCCACGGCCTCCTCCGTCGTCACCTGCCGAGATTCCCTGCCGAGGCTACCGACGTCGACCATCGGGTCCGCCACGACCAACGAGCGGCGCTGACCTGCTTCGATGCCGGCCCTAGCCGGATCGCAGCGCGTCGAGCGGCACGCCGGGGTCGGCGAGCCGGTCGAGGTCGACCGGGTCGGGCGACGTGACGAGCCGCCGGATCGACGGGACGACGTCCCACACGTTGACGTTCATCCCGGCGAGCACCCGCCCGCCCGCCGTCCAGAAGGCGATGAACTCCCGCTTGGCCACGTCACCCCGGACGACGACCCGGTCGACCGCCCCGGGCGGGGCGTGCCCGACGTACTCCATGCCCAGGTCGTACTGGTCGGTGTAGAAGTAGGGCAGGTCGTCGTAGCTGACCGGCTGGCCGAGCATCGCCCGGGCCGCCGCCGGACCCCCGTGCAGGGCGTTGGCCCAGTGCTCGACGCGCACGTGCCGGCGCAGCAGGGGATGGTAGGCGTTCGCGACGTCACCGGCCGCGTGGATGTCCGGGTCGGCGGTGCGCAGGGCCGCGTCGACGACGATGCCGTTGTCGACGGGGAGGCCCGCGTCCGTCGCCAGCTCGGTGTTCGGCCGCACGCCCACGGCGACCACCACCGCGTCGGCGCGCAGCTCGGTGCCGTCGGCCAGCAGGACCGAGGAGACGCGACCGGCCCCGCGGATCTCCCGGACCTCGGCGTCGAAGTGGAAGGTGACGCCGTGGTCCCGGTGCAGGTCGGCGAACACCCGGGCGATCTCGTCGCCGAGCACGCGACGCAACGGCAGGGCGGCCGTCTCGACGACGTCGACGGTGGCGCCGCGCTGCCGGGCCGCCGCGGCGACCTCCAGGCCGATCCACCCCGCCCCGACGATCACCAGGTGCGCGCCCTCCACCAGCGCCGCGCCGATGCGGCGGCTGTCGGCGAGGGTACGCAGCCGCAGCACCCCGGCCAGGCCGGCGCCGGGCGCCGCGAGGTCGCGGGGCGTGGCGCCGGTGGCCAGCAGCAGCTTGTCGTACCGGAGGTGCCGGCCGTCGGCGAGGCGGACCTCCCGGGCGGCACGGTCGACGGCGACGGCGCGCGTGTCGGTGCGCAGGTCGACGCCGTGCTCGGCGTACCAGCCGGCGTCGTGCACGAACACGCTGCCCGGTTCGGCGCCGCCGGTCAGCAGACCCTTGGACAGCGGTGGCCGCTCGTACGGTCGATCGGGCTCGTCCCCGATCATGACGACGCCGCCGTCGAAGCCCTCCTCCCGCAGCGTCTGCGCGGCCCGCGCGCCGGCGAGCCCGGCGCCCACGATCACGAACGTGCCGTTCTTCGGCATCGGTGTGCTCCCTTCCTCGATCAGCGGGGGCCGACCCCGGCCAGCGTGAAGAACTCGGCCCGCGAGCGGTGGTCGTCGCGCAGGGTGCCGAGCAGCGTGGAGGTGATGGTGCTGCTGCCGACCGCCCGGACGCCGCGCAGCGTCATGCACAGGTGTTCGGCCTCGATGACCACGCCGACCCCGCGCGGGCGCAGGTGGCCGGTCAGCCAGTCGGCGATCTGTTTGGTGAGGCGTTCCTGGACCTGCGGGCCGTGGGCGAACAGTTCGACCACCCGGGCCAGCTTGGACAGCCCCAGGATGCGCTCGCCGGGCAGGTAGCCGACGTGTGCCACGCCGACGAAGGGCAGCAGGTGGTGTTCGCAGACCGACCGGATCGGGATGCCCCGGGCCAGCACCAGCTCGTCGTACCCCTCGTCGTTGTCGAAGGTGGTCAGCTGGAACTCGCGCGGGGTGAGCAGCTCGGCGTAGGCGCGGGCCATCCGGCCCGGGGTGTCGGCGAGCCCGGCGGCGGAGAGGTCCACGCCGAGCGCGGTCAGGAACTCCGCGGCCGCCCGTTCGGCGGCGGCCGGGTCGCGGCGGGGGCGCTGGTGGTGCACCCGCAGGGCGGTGACGCTCACCTCAGCGACCTCCCACACCGAGGGCCGCGAGCGCGACCAGGACGAGCGTGGCGGCGGCGAACAGGCCGTGGCCGATCACCACCGGCACGGGGAAGCGGGACTCGGCGGTCCCGGACCGGCGGGCGGGGATCCAGCGGGCCAGCATCGTGAACCCGAGCACCGCCACGGGCAGGAGCGCCGCGAACGCGACCCACGCGAGCGCGTCGTCGTCGACGGCCAGGTAGGCGATCCACAGCACCAGCCCGATCACGGCCAGGGCGAAGTGGCCGAACACCAGGCCCGGCGCGAGCCGGCTGCCGCTTCCCGGGCGGTGGCCGCCCGCGCGGATCCAGGTGCCGAGCATGACGATGCCACCGACGGCGGTGATCAGCCAGGTGACGAGTGCGGCGACGGCCATCAGGGGTTCTCCTTGTCTGCGCGGTGGTAGCCCCGCGCCTGGGTGGTCTCGTCGGCGACGCGCACGCCGTACCGGTAGGCCAGTTCGCCGCCGAGGTAACCGGCGACCGCCAGCCCGGCGAGGCTGATCGCCGAGAGCACGAGGGGTCCGGCGGGCACGGGCCCCGGCGGGTCGCCGGCGCGGAGGGCGAAGTTCACCGCGTACGCGCCGGTGACCGCGAGGTTGATCGCCATGTGCGCGAGCGCGGTGCGGTACACGGGGGTACCGGCGGGGATGGCGAACAGGTCCAGGAAGCCGGCGAGCGCGGCGGCGAGCGCGCCGACGACGCCGAGGCCGATGAGCCACCGTGCGCCGTCGGCCAGGCCCGGCGACCCGGGTACGAGCCGGGTGGCGAGGTCGAAGGCGAGGCTGGCCACCCAGGTGCCGATCGGCACCGCCACCAGCGCGGGATGAAGTGGGTGTCCGTAGCGACCGGCCAGGTTGCTCACCGGATGCTTGGCCTGATCCATGGGTCGCACGGGCACCCCCGGGGTGATTTTCACCAACGCTCATTGGTGATAGCGATCATGCTGCCCCAGCGCGTCCTGAATTTCAATAGCCGTCGTTGGTGATAACCTTTCGGCATGAGCACGGGGGACCGCTGGAGCGCCATGGCCGCGCTCGTCGACCGGTCCCGGCGGGCGCTGTACGACTACGTGTGCCGGGCCGACCACCCGGTCACCCGCGAGGAGGCGGCCGAGGCGCACGGGATGTCCCGCAACCTCACGGCGTTCCACCTCGACAAGCTCGTGGAGTCCGGGCTGCTGCGGTCCCGCTACGAGCCGCCGGCCGACCAGCCCCGGGGCCGCGGCCGGACGCCGAAGGTCTACGAGACGGCCGGCGACGGCGTGGCCATCACCGTTCCCGAGCGGCGCTACGAGCTCATCGCCGAGATCCTCGCGGACGCGGTCGCGGACGACCCGCACGACGCCCCCGAGGCGGCCCGCCGGCATGCCCGGCGACGCGGCCGGGACCTCGGCGCAGCGGTACGCGACTCCGGCGCCGACCTCGCCGGCGCCCTCGCCGGCCTCGGCTTCGAGCCAGAGGCGCTCGAGGGTCAGGTGCTGCTGCGCAACTGCCCGTTCCACGCCCTGGCCACCCGGCAGACCGCCCTGGTGTGCGGCCTCAACCACGCGTTCTTGACCGGTCTGGTCGACGGCGCCGGCCGCACCGACCTGCTGCCCCGGCTCGCGCCACACCCCGGGGCCTGCTGCGTCCGGTTGGACGCCGTCCCCGAGCGGTAACTCCTGCTCCACCGCCGGCCGCAAAACCGAGGAAGCGCGGCCCCTCCGGTGTGTGGCCCGGCGAGCCGGGTACCCGCAGGGCCCGTGAACCGGCTCAGGGGGAGGCGCGCATGAGCGACGTGACCGGGCATTCGGGCCGCGACGGGCGAAGCGGCAGCCCGACGGACCGCCTGGCGCAGGATGTGGCGGACGTCGTCCGCGAGGAGATCCGCGCCGTCCGCGGGCAGTTGACCGAGGCCGCCCGCCCGGCCGGGCTGGGCATCGCGCTGCTGGCCACCGCGGGCGGTTGCCTGGTCCTCGGCGCCGGTGCGGCCTCCACCACGATCCTGCGCCTGCTGGAGTCCTTCCTGCCTCGCCGGCTGGCATCCGCGGGCCTCACCGCCGGCTACCTGGCCACCGCGGTGGTCCTCGGCGGGATGGGGCTGGAGCAACTGCGCGCGGCCGGCGGCAGTTCGGCCCGGCTCGCCGACGAGGTGCGGGACATGGTGTCCGCGACCGCCTCCCGGGTGGTCCCGGCCGGCACCGACGCCGCCCGTGACGAATGGGGCCGCTAACCAGGTTCGGGGACGGGAGGGACGTCATGCCCGACAAGCACGAGCAGGCCGAGCAGATGCGCGACGAGGTGCCGTCGACCGTCGCGCGTTCGGACGACAAGGCGGTCCGCACGTACAAGAAGACGCTGGAGTCGGCCGAGGAGACCTATGGCGACGGGGAGCGGGCGCACCGCACGGCGTTCGCGTCGTTGAAGCACACGCACGAGAAGGTCGGCGACCACTGGGAACCCAAGGAGCACAAGGGGCCGTCGGACCCGCAGGCGGCGCTGGGCACCCCGGCCTCCCGCGACCGGGCCCGCCCGACCGCCCAGGGGGTCGACGCCAACGCCAGCAAGGGGCACCTCGAGGAGGTGGCCCGCCGGGTGGGCATCGACGATCCGGAGAGCCTGGACAGACACGAGCTGGTCCAGGCCATCGAGAAGGCGAACGCCCGGGCCACCGCCCGCGCCCGGCGGAGGTGAACCGACGCTGGCTCGGGCGCGGCCGTCAACCGTAGTACTCGACCAGGCAGAACTCGTGGTCCTCGGGGTCGGCCATGACGACGACCACGCCCTCCTCGTAGTCGTGCCGCTCACCGGTGAACCGGCCACCGAGCTCGTCGACCGCCGTCATGGCCTCGTCGATGTCGTCGACGGTGATGTCGAGGTGGATCCGCACCTTGCCGGTCGGCGGCTCGCCCACGGGCTGGAACACCAGCCGCGGCTGCGGGTCACCACGCTCGCCGAGATAGACCCAGCCCTCCGGCGACGGGCCGGGCTCGCGACCGAGCAGAGCGCTCCAGAATCGGGCCACCCGTACGGGGTCGAGGCAGTCGATCGTCACACCGGACCACACGTTCGCCATGCGCCGATCCTGGCAGAGCAGGTCCTTCGAACTGCGGGAACATCGAGGGCCCCACGGAAATGGATCACTGCCGTATGGTGCGCTGATGCGTCGCCACGTACCACTGATCCTGCTGGTCGCACCGCTGCTCGTCGCAGGGTGCACCACCCCCGAGCCGGCCGCCCCGGCCGCCGGCTCGTCCACCCCCACGACCACGCCGAGCCCCACCGCCCCGGCCGTCGACTACACCGCCTGGCAGGCCGGGCGCTCGACCCCGGTGGCCGACCGGGTCTACCCGGCCCGGGGCACCGACGCCCTCGACGTCCTGCACTACGACCTGGCGCTGGACTGGGCCCCGACGACCCGGACCCTCACGGGCACCGCCACCCTGCGGATCCGGCCCACGAAGGACGCCCCCAACCTGGTCCTCGACTTCATGCCCTACCAGGTCGACGGGGTGACGCTGGACGACGCGACGGTGACCGGAACCGTCGCGAAGGAGAAGCTCACCGTGACCGCCCCGGTCGTCGCCGACAAGCCGGTGACGCTGGTGGTCAAGTACCACGGCAAGCCGAAGACGACGCCCATGCCGTCGCACCGCAAGGACGTGGAAAACCTGGGCCTCACCGTCACCAAGGAGGGCGGCCTCTGGACGACGCAGGAGCCCTTCGGCGCCTTCACCTGGTACCCGGCGAACGACCAGCCGTCCGACGAAGCCCTCTACGACATCAAGGTCACCGTCCCGACGGGCTGGACCGCCATCGCCAGCGGCACCCCGGCCGGGCAGTCCGGCACCACCTTCACCTACCGCAGCGCCGACCCGGTCGCCACGTACCTGACCACGCTCGCCGTCGGGAAGTACGAGAAGCTGACCGCCAAGGGGCCCCGTGGCATCCCGTTGACCTACTGGTACCGCAAGGGCGCCGACGACAAGCTGCTGCCGTACCTCAAGAAGTCCCCCCAGTACCTGGCCTGGCTGGAGAAGAAGTTCGGCCCGTACCCGTTCCCGTCCGGCGGGGTCGTGGTGGTGGACTCGGCGTCCGGCATGGAGACCCAGCAGATGATCACGATGGGCCGGAAGATCGAGAACACCAAGGCCCGCCGCGACCGCTGGGGCGGCGACCTGCTGCACGAGTACGCCCACCAGTGGTTCGGCGACTCCGTCACCCCGACCACCTGGACCGACCTGTGGCTGAACGAGGGCTGGGCCCAGTACGCCCAGGACCTGTACACCAAGGAGACCCTGCACCTCAGTGACGCCAGCCTGGACCGGTACCTGCGCGACGCCGACGCCGCCGCGCGCAAGAAGCTCGGCCCGCCCGGCAAGCCCAACCCGAAGAACTTCGCCGAGGGCAACGTCTACCTCTGCCCGGAGGCCATGCTCCACGAGATCCACCGGAAGCTGGGCGACAAGGCGTTCTTCGCGCTGGCCCGCGCCTGGGTGCAGGATCAGCGCAACACCCAGCAGGACCGGGCGTCGTTCATCGCCTTCGTGAACAAGCAGACCGGGCGCGACTTCACCAAGCTCATCAACACCTGGCTGGATTCGAAGACCACGCCGAAGGCCGTCACCGTCGCGTGAGACGAGGCGCCGCGGCGCGTCCCGGCCGGTAGCCGGCGGGGCGCGCCGCGGCGGTGGCTGAGCGGCTGAGACCGGTCGGTGCCGCCGTAGGCCCCGGCGTGCGTCAGCGGGCGGAGAACGTGCGCCGGTACGCCGACGGGCTGACGCCGACGAGTTCCTTGAACCGGTCGCGGAAGGTGGTCGCCGAGGCGAAGCCGGTCGCCTGCCCCACCCGCTCGACGGGCAGGTCGCTGGTCTCCAGCAGGTGTTGCGCGCGGCGCACCCGATGGTGGGTGAGCCACTGCATGGGCGTGGTCCCGGTCTGGGCACGGAAGCGCCGCAGCAGGGTGCGCACGCTGACGGCGGCCTCGGCGGCCATGTCGTCGAGGCCGATGTCGCGTACCGCGTTGCTGGCGAGCCACTGCAGCAGCGGCGCGAGGGAGCCGCTCGCGGCCGGCGGTTCGTGGGTGATGAACTGCGCCTGACCGCCGGCGCGTTCCAGCGGCATCACCGAGGCGCGGGCGACCTCCGCGGCGACGGCGGCGCCGTGGTCGCGCCGGACCATGTGCAGGCACAGGTCGAGCCCGGCGGCCGCGCCCGCCGAGGTCAGCACGTCCCCCTCGTCGACGTAGAGCAGGTTCTCCTCGACGGTGACGGCGGGATGCCTGCGGGCCAGCTCCGTGGCGGCGGCCCAGTGGGTGGTGGCCCGGCGGCCGTCGAGCAGGCCGGCCTCGGCCAGGAGGAAGGCGCCCACGCAGATCGACGCCACCCGGGCTCCCCGGGCCGCCGCCCTCCGCAGCGCCCTGAGCAGCGGCGCCGAGGCCGGCGCCGCGAGGTCGGCGGTGCCGGGCACGATCACCGTGTCCGCCCCGATCACGGCGTCGAGACGCCACGGCGCCCGCAGCACGAAGGAACCCGCGTCGACCTCGCGGCGCTCGGCACACACCTTCACCTGGTACGCCGGCGCGCCGCCGGGCAGCCGTGCCCTGCCGAACACCTCGAGCGCGGTCGCCAGGTCGAAGCCGACCACCCCGTCGAACGCCGCCACCGCCACCGTGTGCACGCGCCGAGGCTACTCCCGCGCCCCGTGGCGGTGAGCCGTTGGTGGTTGGCGCTCGCGCCACTGTTCGCCGGGCGGCCCCGATCGTAGGTTGCCTGCATGTTCGTGATCGCGCCCGTGTTGATCGGGCTGGCCTACGCCGCGCTGAACTCGCTGCTCCCGGCCGTGCACCGCCGGCCCGTCAACGCCGTCATGGTCGCCGGCGCGGGCGCCGCCTACCTCAGCGGCGGCTTCGGGGTGTGGGAGCTGGCGTTCACCGCGGCGATGACGTACGCCGCCTTCCGCGGCCTGCGGTCCTGGCGGTGGATCGGCGTGGCGTGGCTCATGCACACCGCCTGGGACCTGCTGCACCACCGGTACGGCGCACCGATCCTGCCGTTCGCGGCGGACTCCTCGCTCGGCTGCGCGATCTGCGACCCGGTGATCGCCGTGTGGTGCCTCGCGGGCGGCCGGTCCGTACCGGAGCTGTGGCGGTCCTGGGTCCACCGGACGGCGGGCCGGCGTACCTCCCCGGGCGGCGCGGGCGCCCAGTAGCCGCCCGCTCCGCCGGCCGTCCCGGAATGAGGGGCGCGTGGCGGGCCGGACGAACGGCCGGCCGCGACGCCGATCTCGGCGTCGCGGCCTGCCCTTCCGCACGGTCCCTTCACCACGGCTCGACCACGGTCAAGCCGCGGATCACGGCCTACTTCCCGTTGTTCGGCACCGGGTGCAGGACGGTCAGCGTCACGCTGTTGTTCTGGTAGGACACCCGGAACAGGTGGCCGCCCACGTTCAGGGCCCGGTTCTCGGGCAGCGCGTGGAAAGCTCCCGTGATCGAGCTACCGCTCATGATCGTGAACACGGTGCCCGGGGTCAGCTTGCCCCGCACGTCCAGGTCCAGCTCGCCGCCCAGCACCAGCTGGCCCGCCGCCCGGACGCTCGTGTAGTCCGTGTCGCCGGAGATCGTGACGGCGACGCGACCCTGCCCGCCCACGGTCACGTTCCCGCCGACGGTCAGGACGTTGCCCGCGGAGGTGCCGGTGAGCTTCGCGGCCTCGTCGGGCGTGAGCCCGGGCCGCAGCACGCCGCTGGTGACGGTCACGCGGTCACCCACGCTGCCACTGCCGCCGAGCGTGCCGCCCTTGACGTCGATCGAGCTTGCGTGCGAGCCGGTGATCGACAGCTTGCCGCCGTCAACCGTCGTGCCGCCCTCGTAGGTCTCGTCGCCCGTCATGATCAACGTCCCGGGACCTTGCTTGGTCAGCGAAGCCGTGTAGAGGTTGTTGTCGATGTTGTTCTGGATGTAGGCCGCGCGCTGGTCCATCCATTCCTTGCGCCACTTGACCGCGTCCGCGTAGGTGATCTTGTCGTACCGCTCGGGGTGGCCGTTCGTGATGGCCTGGATCTGCGGGTCAGCCAGAATCCCCTGAAGCATGAAGGCGTGGTCGTCGAGCGTGCCGTCCGGGTGCAGCACGTTCGGGCTGAACTCACCGGCGAAGGCGATGCCGTGCTTCTGGTAGCCCGCCAGCCACTCGCGATCTTCCCGTTCCCGTTCCTTGATCGCGATCTGGCCGATGTCGTTCGACCAGACGTCCACCGGCGCCTTGTCCATGTTGTAGGTCATGGGGCTCAGGAGCTGGCCGGGGCCGTACATGCCCTTGGCCAGGTCGGGAATTCCCCAGCCCCAGCGTTCGTCCGGAAGGCCGTCGGGAGCGGTCCAGGCGATGGATTCCCCGGAGGGGGAGGTCTGCCCGGTGCCGAGGAACCGCACGCCGTCGGACATCTTGTTGTTCGCCGTGGTGAGCATCAGCTCACGCACCTGCTTGGCGTCCATGTCCGGGTAGCGGGAGAGCAGGACCCCCATCACCGAGGTCGCAACGGGCGTTGCCGGTGATGTGCCGCTCGAGTTTGAATAGTTGGTGTCACCACTGCTGCTCGTGGTCCGGACGTTGTTCGACGGGGTGGACACGTTCCACCATTTGGCGAGCCCGGCCTCGTTGTACCCGAACTGCTTCGTGTATTCGGGATTGGTCGCGGTGGGCGGTTGCACCCCGCCGACGGCTATCCACTGCTTTTCCGCCGAGGGATTGAAGAGGGGATACGCCGGGCGGAAGTACGGGTTGCTCCAGTCGTTGTTGCCCGCCGACCTCGCGTTGACGGTGCCGCTGTCCTTGATGGCGTCCCAGATGGCGTCCATGAAGGAACGACCGGGGTGGTCCGGATTGTATTGGATGCCGCCTTCCGAATAGCTCTTCTTGAAGAAGAAGTACTGGTACTCCAGATCCTTCAGGTGCTCGTTGGGGATGATGGTCGCCATCGCCGTGGCGCTGGCGCTGTCCTTGCCGGCCACCTGGTAGGCGTTGGCGAGGTTGCCGTTGACTCCAAGGTCTCTTCCCAGGCCGTCATAGCGGGTCCTGTCGAGAGTCTGGACATAGGAGCCCCAACTGCTGTTGATGACCTGGGCGCCCGCGTCGACCAGGGCCTTGTTGGCGGTGTACCAGTACACGTAATCGTGGAAGGGACCGTGGGACTGGCTGTCGGAGCCCCCGGTCTTGGCGACGTACATTTTTGATCCGAAGGCGATGCCGTGCTGGTCTATGCCATCGCGCATGCCGGAGGTGACCCCGAGCATGCCGTTCCCGTGCGAGTAGTCGCTTGTTCTCGCCTGGTCACCGGCCACCGTGAACCACTCGCCCGCAGTGAAGGGGTTCGCCGGGGTCGCGCCACGGTATCCGTAGCCGGACGTGCCGTAGACACCCTCCGCTCGTACCGGTTCGATCAGTTCGGTCTGGAATGCTTCGTGTGTGGGCCGGTAGCCCGAGTCCATCATGCCCAGCGTGACGCCCTGCCCGCAGTACCCGAGGGCGTAGGCGGTGGACGCGTTCACCGCGGTGAGCTGCCAGGGGGAATTGACGGCTGTGCCAGGAGTGGACGGATTATGGCCGGTGTAATTGCCGTACTCCGGAGTTTCCCAACTGGTTTTGGCGGCATCCAGTTCGCCCGGGCTCCTGGCGACGAAGCCGGGGTCTTCCGGGTACGACAACTGCGCGCAGTCTTCCGGGTGAGACCCCTGCGCGCCGGCCGGGCGTCCGTCGGGCCCGGCCAGGGCGCCGGTCGCCGGCAGGCCGGCGGCCACGACCACCAGGGCCGTCACCGAGCCGCGCCAGGCAATCTTTCGTCTTCGCATCTGCGTGCTCCTCTCCCCACACCACCCGTCGACCAGTGGCTCGAGGTCCCTCGTCGGCACGGACACGGGCCCGTCGCCACGACGGTCGAACCGAACCTACGGACCGACCTGCGGCAGGTCATCGGACACCTGTGGAAGATGGCCGCCACCGGCTCCTACGCCTGTCGCACGGTCGCCGCCGGCGCGGGACCGCGAGCCCGCCGGTGGCGGGCGGCGATAAAGCCTGACTAAAGTCAGGCAGATGAACTCGGAGCTCATCGCCACCGTTCGGCGGTTCAACCGGACGGTCACCCAGCGGGTCGGCGCTCTCGACGACCACTACATGTCCCGCGACCGGCCGCTGGCCCAGGCGCGGCTGCTCTGGGAGATCGGCCCCGGCGGCGCCGAGGTCGCGGCGCTGCGGGCGCGGCTCGGGCTGGACTCCGGGTACCTGAGCCGGCTGCTGCGCACGCTGGAGGGCGACGGGCTCGTGACCGTCGGCCCGGCGGAGCGGACCGGCGGCGACGGACGGGTGCGGGTCGCCACGCTCACCGGCGCCGGACGGGCCGAGTGGGCCGAGCTGGACGAGCGGTCCGACGAGCTGGCGCGCTCCATCCTCGAACCACTCAGCGACCGGCGCCGCGAGCGCCTGGTGGCGGCCATGGCGGAGGTGGAGCGGCTGCTCGTCGGCTCGATGGTGGTCGTCGAGCCCTGCCCGCCGGGCGACCCCCGGGCCCGCGCCTCGGTGCGGGCCTACGCCCGCGAGATCGCGCAGCGGTTCGACGACGGGTTCGACCCGGCACTCAGCAAGCCGGTCCGCGACGAGGAACTCGTCCCGCCGGCCGGCGTGTTCCTGCTGGCCACCCTCAACGGCGAGCCCGTCGGCTGCGGCGCGGTCAAGCTGCACCCGCAGGCGCCCGCGGAGATCAAGCGCGTCTGGGTGGCGGACAGCGTGCGGGGGCTCGGCGTCGGCCGGCGCCTGCTGGACCGGCTGGAGCGGTACGCCGCCGAGCGCGGCTGGACCGCCGTCCGGCTGGACACCAACCGCAACCTGACCGAGGCGATCGCCATGTACCGCGCCGCCGGCTACCGGGAGATCGCGCCGTACAACGACGAGCCCTACGCGCACCACTGGTTCGAGAAGCGCCTGAAGCCGTGACGTGACGGGTGTCCATAGCGGAGGGATACGACCCGAGCGGTATGGCCGGCAAATCAATTGATATCAATATTCTGTCCGCAGTCTCGAATCAGGTGCGCTCACGAGGCGTACCGGTCCTGATGCGGAGGAACTCATGGTTCGCTGGCGTACCCTCACCGGCCTGGTGGCCGCCGCGCTGGCCGCGGTGACCGCGGGCAGCCTCACCCTCGCCGCACCCGCAGTCGCCGACCCCGCGCCCATCACGCCGAACGTCGTCGGCGGCACCCGCGCCGCTCAAAGCGAGTTCCCGTTCATGGTGCGGCTCTCGATGGGCTGCGGCGGCGCGCTGTACAGCCCCCGGCTGGTGCTCACGGCCGCCCACTGCGTCGGCGCCACGGGCACCAACACGAGCATCACGGCGACCCTCGGCGTGATCGACCTCCAGTCGTCCAGCCGGATCACGGTACGGTCGAACTACGTCTACCGGGCCCCCGGCTACAACGGCAACGGCAAGGACTGGGCTCTGATCCGCCTGGCCACCCCGGTCACCGGGCTGAGCACCCTGAAGGTCGCCAACACCACCGCGTACGACAACGGCACGTTCACGATCGCCGGCTGGGGCGCGGCACGGGAAGGCGGCGCGCAACAGCGGTACCTGCTCAAGGCGACCGTGCCGTTCGTCAGCGACGCCACCTGCAACGCCAACTACGGCGGCGACATCATTCCGGCGGAGGAGATCTGCGCCGGGTACGCCGGCGGCGGCGTGGACACCTGCCAGGGCGACTCGGGCGGGCCGATGTTCCGCCGCGACGCCAGCAACGCCTGGATCCAGGTCGGCATCGTGAGCTGGGGCAACGGCTGTGCCCGGCCCAACTACCCCGGTGTCTACACCCAGGTCAGCTACTTCTCCTCGGCCATCGCCTCGGCCGCGGCGAGCCTCGGCGGCTGACGCGGGACCCGACGGGCGGCCCGGCCTCCGACCAGCCGGGCCGCCCGTCGCCTGCGCCTCGCCCCGGGGGAGCGGTCAGGCGTAGAGCGAGCTGCCGGTCTCCAGCAGCGACTTCAGGTCGCTGAGGACCTCGGGCCAGCCACCGCCGGCGTTCTCGACCTCGCCGTTGACCTGTGCCAGGGTCTGCGGGGCGCCGGCCAGCTCGTGGGTCACCGTCAGGGAGGTGACGCCGTTGCCCCGCTCCGCGATCTCGTAGGTCAGCCGGGTCGCCGGCTCGTCGAGCCAGGTCGGCCGCCAGGTCTGGACCAGCCGGACGGGCGGGTCCACCTCGATCACCTCGCCCTCCACGGGCACCTCGGGCATCCCGGCCTCCCGGTGCTCGGGGATGGCCAGGGCCCGGTACCGGCCGCCCGGCCGCAGGTCGAAGTCGGCGATGCCCTGGTAGCCGTACTTCCGGGTCCACTCGGGCTTGGTGATCGCGTCCCAGATCGCCTGCGGGGTCGCCTTGATGTAGACCCGGTAGACCTTGGTCGTACCGGCCGTCGTCGTGGTGGTCATCGGTTCTCCTTCGGGTTGTCGCCTTCGAGTTCCGCCTTGAGGTCGAGCAGCGCCGCGGCATGGTGCTCGGTGTACTTGTCGATCCACCGGTCGTGGATCAGCCGGATCGGCACCGGGTTGAGGAAGTGCAGCTTCTCCCGGCCCTGCCGTCTGGTGACCACGAGACCGGCCTCCTCGAGCAGGCGCAGGTGCTTCATGACGCCGAAGCGGGTCATGGCCGCCTCGGACTCCAGCTCGGTCAACGTCTGACCGTCGCGGACGAACAGCCGGTCGAGCAGGGCGCGCCGGGTCGGGTCGGCGAGCGCCTTGAACACCAGATCGTCGTCCTCGCTCACGACATCAGGATAGGTGACCAAATGGTCACATGTCAACGATCGGCGGTTCCCGGTGGTCGTACCGGCCTCCTAGGCTCGGCTGGTGACCGTGCACGAGCTGTCCCGCCGCGACGCCCGCCGCCTCGCGATGCGCGCCCAGTTGCTCGACGCCCACCGCCCGAGCGGCATGTTCGACGTCGTCCGCCGGTTGACGCTGCTGCAGAACGACCCGACGGCGGCCGTGGCCCCCAGCGCCGACCTGGTCCTGTGGAGCCGTCTCGGCTCCTCGTACGCCCCGGCCCAGCTGCGCGACGCCCTCGACGAGCAGACCCTGCTGGAGCTGCACGGCTTCGTCCGCCCTCCGGAGGACCTCGCGCTGTACCGGGCGGAGATGGCCGAGTGGCCGGGCCGTCCGCCGCTGCGCGACTGGCAGGAGGGCCTGCGGGACTGGGTGGACGCCAACAACGGCTGCCGGCTGGACATCCTGGCCCGGCTCCGCTCCGACGGGCCGCTGCCGTCGCGCGACCTGCCGGACACGTGCGTGGTCTCCTGGCGCTCCTCCGGCTGGACGAACAACCGCAACGTCACCAAGATGATCGACTTTCTCGTCCAGCGGGGCGAGGTCGCGGCCGCCGGCCGGCGCGGCGCCGACCGGCTGTGGGACCTCGCCGAGCGCGTCTACCCCGACGAGGCGGTGCCCTACGAGGAGGCGTGCCGGATCCGTGCCGCCCGGCGGCTGCGCGCGCTGGGCATCGCGCGCCCCCGGGCCGCGGAGAGCGCGTTCGAACCCAACGACGTGGGGGCGGTGGGGGAGCCCGCGGTGGTCGAGGGCGTGAAGGGCCAGTGGCGGGTCGACCCCGAGCTGCTGGACCGGGAGTTCACCGGCCGCACGGCGCTGCTGTCCCCGCTGGACCGGCTCGTCTTCGACCGCCGGCGGATGACCGAGCTGTTCGAGTACGACTACCAGCTGGAGATGTACAAGCCGGCCGCCAAGCGCCGCTGGGGCTACTGGGCGCTGCCGATCCTCCACGGGGACCGCCTGGTCGGCAAGCTCGACGCCACCGCCGACCGCAGGGGCGGCGTGTTCCGGGTGGACGCGATCCACCAGGACGTGCCGTTCACCGGAGCGATGACGACCGCCGTGCGGCAGGAGATCGAGGAGCTGGCGCGGTGGCTCGGGCTGAAGCTGGCCGTGGCCTCCTGAACCCCTCGCGCACGAAGGTCAGGCCCGATCGGCGACCATGATCTGGCCGTGGCGCAGCGACCGCGCGTGGCGCACCGGCAGGGCCAGCCTTCGCGCCGTGTCGAGCAGGTTCTCGCCGGCGGTGACGGTGAAGCCGTGGCGGGTGAGCAGGGCGGCCATGGCGGCGGGCGTCCAGGTCGAGCGCCACGGCTCGTCGGCCCAGACGCTTGGCCGGCCGGTGGAGGCGGTCAGCAGCCGGGCGGCGATCCGGCCCAGCCGCGCGGAGGTGGCGGGGCTCTGGAAGTTGACGACCAGGCGACTGCCGGGCGCGGAGCAGGCGGCGACCGCGGCCACCGTGGCGGTCACCTCGGCTCTGGTCAGGTACGGCACGACGCCCTCCCAGATCCAGGTGGTGGCCAGGTCGGCGTGATGCCCGTGCGCCGCGAGCGTCCCGGCCAGGGGGTCGCGGCCGAAGTCGACGGGGACGAACCGCGGCGGGGTGCCGGGCAGGGCCGCGGCGCGGTCGCGTTTGTCCCGCTGGCTGGCCGGCCGGTCGGCCTCGAAGACCGTCACCTCGGCGAGTTCCGGCATCCGCCAGGCCCGGCCGTCCAGCCCGGCGCCGAGGATCACCAGCTGCGGGCACGGGTGGGCGCGGACCGCGTCGTCGATGGCGATCGTCCGGGGCGCCATCAGCTCGGCCGAGGCCCGCACCGTCTCGAAGTCGACCCGCTGTCGCCACCCCGGGGGCGGGACACCGTCGCGGACCTGCTGCACGACCTCCCGCTCGTCGGCGCGCAGCAGGGGCAGGGCGGTCGGATCCGCGAAGCGGCCGGCGGCGACGAGCCCGTCCGCGGCGGCGCGGCCCTGGCACACCAGCACCGCGGTGCGGCTCGCCAGCATGCCCGGCATCGGGTCCTTCTTTCTCGGCGCGGCGGTCAGCCGTCGATCCGGGTGATGTTGCGGATCTTGTTGGCGGCGTCCAGCGCCGCCACCTTGTACGCCTCGGCCAGCGTCGGATAATTGAACACCGCGTCCACCAGGTAGTCGACGGTGCCGCCGCAACCCATCACGGCCTGCCCGACGTGGACGATCTCGGTGGCCCCCGTCCCGAACACGTGCACCCCGAGCAGCCGCCCGTCATCGGGCGAGACGAGCAGCTTCAGCATGCCGTACGAGTCGCCGACGATCTGACCCCTGGCCAGTTCGCGGTAGCGGGCGATGCCCACCTCGAACGGGGTCGAACTCTCGGTCAGCTCCTCCTCGGTCTCTCCGACGAAGCTGATCTCCGGGATCGTGTAGATGCCGATGGGCTGCAACTCGGGCATCGCCCGCACCGGCTCACCGCAGGCGTGCTGCGCCGCCAGGCGGCCCTGCTCCATCGAGGTGGACGCCAGTGCCGGGAAACCGATGACGTCGCCGACGGCGTAGATGTTGTCGACCGCGGTGCGGTAGTTCGCGTCGACCTGGATCCGGCCCCGGCGGTCCGCCGACAGGCCGGCCGCCTCCAGCGCCAGTTCGTCGGTCTGGCCCTGGCGGCCCGCCGAGTACATGACCGTGTCGGCGACGATCCGCTTGCCGCTCTTCAGCACGCAGAGCGCGGCCGTCTGGTGCTTCTCCACCGCGGCGACCTCCTCGCCGAAGCGGAACGTCACGGACAGGTCCCGCAGGTGGTACTTGAGCGACTCGACGATCTCCTCGTCACAGAAGTCGAGCATCCGGTCACGGCGCTCCACGACGGTCACCTTGGTGCCGAGGGCGGCGAACAGTGAGGCGTACTCCATGCCGATCACGCCGGCGCCCACCACGACCATGCTGCGGGGTACGGCCTGCAGGTTGATGACCCCGTCGGAGTCCACGATGGTCCGGTCGTCGAAGTCGACGCTGTCCGGGCGGGCCGGCCGGGTGCCGGCGGCGATGACGATCTTGTCGAAGGTGACCCGGGACTCGCGGCCGGAGCCGCCGTCCACCCAGACGGCGTGGGCGTCGGCGAAGCGCCCGGTGCCGGTGATCATCGCGACCCGGTTGCGGGCCAGCTGGTTGCGGATGACGTCCGTCTGGCGACTGATCACGTGCTGGGTGCGGGCCGCCAGGTCGCTGACCGTGATCTCCTCCTTGACCCGGTAGCTGCTGCCGTAGAGGTCCCGCTGGCTCAGGCCGGTCAGGTAGAGGACCGCCTCGCGCAGCGTCTTGGAGGGGACCGTGCCGGTGTTGATGCACACCCCACCGATCATGTCGCGGCGGTCGACGATGCCGACCCGCCGGCCGAGCTTGGCCGCGGCGATCGCGGCCTTCTGACCGCTCGGACCGGAGCCCAGCACCAGCAGGTCGTAGTCGTACACAACCGCCAGCGTGGCAGCCGGAGGCTGCGCGCGCCAGAGCTGATCGGCGCCTCAGTGCGGCCCGGTGCCGGACAGCGGGGGCCCGACCCGTGCGGCCAGCTTCTTCGGGGCCAGCACGCGGTAGCTCTCGGTCATCAGCTCGGCGACCTCGTCCCAGTCGGTCCCGTCGTCGAGCACCATGCCGACCACGTCGGCGCCCCAGTCGGGCTTGAAGAAGGGAGGGCCGCCGGCCAGCAGGCCCGCGATCTCGTCGCCGGGCGAGCGGAACGTCAGCACGCAGATCGGCTCGTCGGTGGCGGCGGCCCGGGCGTAGGCGGCCTGGTGGTCGGGATCGACGGTGAGCACGTGGGCGAAGGTCCGCTTGCGGATCCGCCAGCGCGTGCCCACCCACGCCGGCTCCTCGTAGGTCTCGGGCAGGCCGAGGCAGACGGGCCGGAGCCGATCGAGGATCTCGGGTGGAACGTTGCCAGGATCGGTCACGCGCGGCACGTTACGCGGCCCCTCCGACAGTTCCGCGCCGGTCCGGATACGGTGGCAGGCGTGGCCGAGCTGGTGCGGGTGTCGTCGTGGTCGAGCTGACCTGGCACGGGCACAGCACCGTGTGGATCGAGGACGCGGGCACCCGGCTGCTGACCGACCCGCTGCTGCGCAACCGGCTGGCCCACCTGCGCCGGCGCCGGGGAACGGCCCCGCGACTGCCGGCCGCCCCGGACGCCGTACTCGTGTCGCACCTGCACGCCGACCACCTGGACTTCGCGTCGCTGCGCCGGCTGCCCTCGGACACCGCGCTGGTGGTCCCCGCGGGAGCCAGGCCCCTGGTCCGCCAGGCCCTCGGCGCGGCGGCCGCCGGCCGGTGCACGGAGCTGGCGACCGGCGAGCGGATCACCATCGGCGGGCTTGACGTCACGGCCGTGCCGGCCGCCCACCACGCCGGGCGGGGGCCCTGGTCCCGGCACCGGGCACCCGCCCTCGGCTACCTCGTCGAGGGTCGCGCGCGGACCTGGTTCGCCGGGGACACCGGCCTCTTCGACGAGATGGCGGCCCTCGCGCCGCTGGATCTCGCGCTGATCCCGGTCGGCGGGTGGGGGCCGACGCTCGGCCCCGGCCACCTCGATCCGGCCGGGGCCGCCGAGGCGGTACGGCGGGCCGGGGCGGCGTGGGCCGTGCCCATCCACTACGGCACCTTCTGGCCGGTCGGCCTCGACCGGGTCCGGCCGGACCGCTTCCACGGGCCCGGCGACGAGTTCGCCCGGCAGGCGGCAACGGTGTCGCCGGCCACCCGGGTACGGGTGCTGCGGCCGGGCGAGTCGCTCGCGGTGTGCCGGCCGTGACGGCGACGCTGGGTGCGCTGGGCTCGCTGCTGCTCGTGGTGCTCCTCGGCTCCGTGGTCCCCGTGGTGCCGACCGGTGCGGCGGTCAGCGGCGCGGCCGCGCTCGCCGCCCACCAGCATCCGGTGACCGTGGTCCTGGTGGTGCTCGCCGGGGCCGTCGGCGCGTACGTCGGTGACCTCGCGACGTTCCGCCTGCTCGGCTGGGGCGGCGGGAGCATGGCCCGGCGGGTGCCGGGCCTGCGCGCCGACCAACGGATCGACCGGGTGCCGGTCCGGGTCCGGGAGGCGCGCGTCTCGACGCTCCTGGTGTCCCGGCTCATCCCCGGCGGCCGGATCCCGGTGCTGCTGGCCGCCGCCGTGGCGGGACTGGCCTGGCGCCGCTTCGCCGTCGCCAACGCGCCGGCCAGCCTGCTGTGGTCGGTGCTCTACGCCGCGATCGGGGTCCTCGGCCGTGCGGTCTTCCCCGAGCCCTGGGAGAGCGTCGTGGTCGCCATCCTGCTCGTCGTGGTCATCAGCCAGGCGCTGGGCTGGCTGAACCGGCGGCGGGCGGCGCGGGAGGATCCGCTGGCCACGCAGTAGCCGTCGCCCGCGCCGCCCGCCCGGCACCGGGGTCGTCCGCCCCGTCCAGTTCGCCGCCGGTGTGCTCGTCGGGCCGGCGCAGGCCCAGCCGGCGCAACCAGCCGAGCAGGTGGCGGTGGACGGCGTCCGGGCCGACCAGCTCGCCGTCGCGCGGCCAGTCCGCGGGGTGGACGAGCAGGGCCTGCGTCTGCCAGCCGCCGAGCCCTCCGTGGCAGCCGACCAGCTCCTCGAAGGCCGCCACCTCTTCGAGGCCCGGATCCACCGTGCTGATGACAACAAGGTCGCCCACGTGTTCGGTCGCCTGATGGCGCAGCAGGTCGTGACGGGCCCGCGGGCCGTACGGGACCAGCGGGTCCTCGCCGTCGACCCGCCCGTCGCGCAGGCGGTGGCAGCCCCGCGCCCCGATCGCCAGCGGACCGGCCGCGGAGTCGACCACGACCAGCCCGACGCCCGGATGCGCGGCCAGGCCGTCGATGAGCCCCGGCGCCACGGCGTCGACGCGCTCGCGGGTCAGCCGTCCCGGATGGCGGGCCAGGTAGATCATCGCGAGGTTGCCCGAGGCCACCACCACCGTGGCGGGGTCGGTGTGGGTCGCCGCGTCCTCGCGCTCCGCGGGCCCGAGGCTGACCTCGCCGCCGTCGACGTGCGAACGCAACGCCAGGCGGGTCGCCGCGCCGGTCGCCCCGCCCGAGCCGGCCGCCTCGGTGAGCAGCGTGTTCAGCCGTCCCCACTCCTCGTCCGGGCCGGTGACCTCGGCGGCGGCCACCTCCGGGACCGGGCCGGCGGCCGTCGCGCCGCCGGGCACCACCTCACCTACCGGGGGCGCGGCGAGCCGGGCGACCACGTCGGCGAGGGACTCGCCGTACCGCTGGCGGAACGTGGCGCCCTGACTCTGCCCGTGGTCGCTCAGCACCACGATGTGGTAGCGCCGGGCCGCCTCGGCGGCCAGCCGCTGGAGGACGCCCAGCGTCTGGTCGAGCGCCTCGAGGACCGCCATGGCCTGCGGCCGGGCCGGCCCGGCGTGGTGGGCGACCTCGTCGTAGTCCAGGAAGTCGCAGAAGACGACCGGCGCCCCGGCGGCCAGCTGCTCGGCGATGAGCGACACGTTCAGGTCGCTGAGCAGGCTCGCCATCGGGCGCAGGGCCAGGTAGGAGCCGCTGCGCCGGCCCCGGGGCCGGATGTCGCGCAGCCGCTGCCGCCGCGCCTCGTACAGCTCGCGGACGACCTGACCGGCGCCGCGGACGACGGCACGGGCGAAACCGTACGGGCTGGCCATGAAGACGGCGTAGCCCCGGGTGGACCGGCCGGGCAGCCCCGCACGGCTCACCGTGAGCAGGCTGGTCGGGGCGTCGCCGGAGAAGACGGTGCTGATGCTGACACCGCCGTCGCGCAGCAGCCCCTGCCCGGTGGACAGGCGCTGCTCGATCTCGGCGGCGTCGCGGGGCCGGCTCGTCACCACCAGGCGGCCGGGGGAGTGGCCGCCGTCGCCGTTCGGCGTTCCCTTCTCGTACCACCGGTAGGCCGGCAGCCGGTGGACGTCGCCGTAGAGCAGGCCCGCCTGGGCCGCGGGCGTGGTGGCCGGAAGGCCGGTGTGCCAGCCGGCCAGGCGGTGGCTGCCGGTGCGGAGCCACCGGCCGATGGTGGGCAGGTTGCCGGCGCGGATGGCCCACTGCACGAGCGGCGCGGCCACACCGTCGAGCTGGACGACGAGCAGGCCCTCGGGCTGGTGCGCCCGGGCGGCCACCGCCGCGGCGCGGCCGTGCCGCAGCCGGTGCCGCCATCCGGGGCGGAGACGCCGCTCCCGCCGGCGCCGGGCCCGGGTCATCACCCACAGCATCTCGCTGACGAACGCGTCGTCGGTGCCGGCGTCGGCGAGCCAGTTCACGACCGCCGCGAGCGCCACGGCGAGCCAGGCGGCGGCGAAGGCGTCGGCGAACCCGGCGACGTCCGCTTCCGGGTCCAGGCGCAGCGCGACGTACATGACGATCGCCTGCACGGACACGCCGATGACGAGCGCGCCGAGCCCGCCGAGCAGAGTGGCCAGCGCGAACAGCACCGGACGCAGCACCGCGCCGATCCCGGCGATCAGACCGACCAGCCACAGCGTCGCGAGCAACCCGCTCGCGGTGACCCCCGGCAGCAGCCACAGCGTCACGCTCAGCACCACGAACGAGGTGACCGCGCTGCGCAGCAGGCTCCGCAGCCGGGCGACCGTGGGCCGGTAGTCGCGCAGCACCCGCAGGCCGACGCGGCCGGCCTCGGTAAGGCGCCGGTCGCCGTCGGCGTCCGCGTCCGGCTCCATTTCCATGACAATGCCACACCTGAGCTGGCAAGATCCGCAAGAGGGGTGGTCAGGCGGCTCCGGGCCCGGGGAGCGGGTCGACGTCGCCGGCGTGCATCGGCTGCCCGCAGTGCGCGCAGCGCAGCTCGACATGGCTGACCTGGCCGCAGGCGTGGTGGCGGTAGAGCACCGGTGGCCCGGCCGCACCGGCCAGCCACCGGTCGCCCCACCCGACCATGACCATGAGCAGGTCGACCAGCTCGGTGCCCTTCTCGGTCAGGACGTACTCGAAGCGGGGTCTCCGGTCGTAGGGACGGCGTTCCAGCACCCCGTGGGCGACCAGGTGGTTGAGCCGCTCGGTCAGGACCTTGCGGGAGATGCCGAGGTCGGCCTGGAGCTGCTCGAACCGGGTGAGGCCGACGTTCACGTCACGCAGGATCAGCGGCGACCAGGGTTCGCCGATGACGTCGAGCGTGCGCGCGATCGAGCAGGCCATCTGGCCGAAGTCGGTGCGCTGCATGGCATCAATCTACCACTTGAGGTTCCCTCAAGGAACTCAGACTGCTACGGTGACGGAGTCTCCTGAAGGAACCCAGAAGGGGTGAGCGGAATGAGCAAGGTCCTCGTCGCACTGTCGGTGTCCGTCGACGGCTACATCACCGGACGCGATCCCGGGACCGGTCGCGGGCTCGGCGACGCGCCGATGCTGTTCGACTGGTACTTCGACGGCGACACGCCCAGCCGGGTGTTCGACGGGTTCCGGCTGAGCGAGCCCAGCGCCCGCGTCTTCGACGCCCTTGCCGCGCGCATCGGCGCCAGCCTCGTCGGCCGCCACACCTACGACGACTCCGGATGGTCGGCCGGCGGCACCCCGCACCCCGACGCGCCGCTCGTCGTGCTCAGCCATCGCCCGGCGCCGCAGCGCAACGAGCGGCAGACCTTCGTGAGCACCGGCATCGAGGACGCCGTCGCCGCGGCTCGCGACGTCGCCGGCGACAAGGACGTCGCACTCATGGGCGGCGGCGTCGCGACCGAGGCCCTGGCGGCCGGCCTCGTCGACGAGGTGGTCCTGCACCAGGTGCCGATCCTGCTCGGCGGCGGGCGACCGTTCTTCCAGCCGCTGCCCGCGCACGTGCGCCTGCGGCTGGTCGAGGCCGTCGCGGCCCCCGGTGTCACCCACCTGCACTACGAGGTCGCGCGATGAGCCCGGTCACCGGCGGCCTCGACCCCGAGGTGCGGCGCGTGCTCGACGGCGCCCCGATCGCCCACCTCGCCACCGTCGGGCCCGACGGCTCGCCCCACACCACCCCCGTCTACATCGGTAC
The DNA here is from genome assembly GCF_009671205.1 of Micromonospora terminaliae. NCBI lineage: Bacteria > Bacillati > Actinomycetota > Actinomycetes > Micromonosporales > Micromonosporaceae > Micromonospora > Micromonospora terminaliae. The sequence continues at coordinate 2,387,868 of NZ_CP045309.1, forward strand.
GCACGGCGACCGCGTCGTCTTCTTCACCGGCCCGGAAACACGCAAGGCCCGCAACCTGCGCCACGACCCGCGGGTGGCGCTGTCCGTGGCGCCGGCCGACAACCCGTTCGCGCCGCTCGTCGTCCGCGGCCGCGTCGTCGAATGGGTCGAGGGCGACGCGGCGTGGCAGCTCATCGACCGGCTGGTCGCCAAGTACACCGATCAGCCGTACCCGCGGGGGCAGGAGCGTGTCGTGGCGGTGATCGCAGCCGACCACCAGACCATCGGCGTCGGCTGAGCGGCCCGACGCCTGGCGACACGCGTGCCCACTGTGGCGGCTGGCATTCGCCGCACCATGCCGATCGCTCAGGACAGGATTTCGACGTAGCCGTCGGTGCCGTGCAGGCGGATGCGCTGCCCGTCCCGGATCAGCCTGGTGGCGTCGGGCACGCCGACGACGGCGGGCAGGCCGTACTCCCGGGCGATCACGGCCCCGTGGGTCATGAGGCCGCCCACCTCCGTCACCAACCCTCGCACCGCGACGAACAGGGGTGACCAGCTCGGGTCGGTGAAGGCGGTGACCAGGATGTCGTCCGGTTCGAGATCGGCCTCGGCCACGTCCAGGATGACGCGGGCCCGCCCCTCGACGATCCCGCCCGAGACGGGGAGTCCGACCAGGGCGCCGTCCGGCACGTCGTCGCGCCGGTACGCCCCGGAGAGGCACTCGCCCTCGGACGTGAGCACCCGGGGCGGTGTGAGCGCCTGATTCGACCGGAACTCCTCCTTCCGCCGGCGGATGAGCTCGTCATCGGCGTGGTTCGTGCGGACCACGTCGTGCAACTCGGCGAACGTGAGGTAGAAGATGTCCTCCTTCTCGCGCAGCACGCCGGCCCGCACGAGCCGCTCTGCCTCCTTCAGCAGGGCCTGCTTGTAGACGAAGTAGCGGCTCACGATGGCGTACTTCGGATACTCCCGGTACCCGATGAAGGTGCGGACCCGGTCGATCATCCGCTTGGTCTCCGCGGCCTTCGGCTCCCCGTCGGGCAGGGCGCGCAGGCGCTCCAGGATGTCCTGTTCCTTCCTCGCCGCCGCCCGGCGCCCGTGCGCGAAGCGCCGCGCGCGAGCGCCCGGCTCGAAGTTCCGGACGTTGTCGAGGATGAGGGGCACGAGCGCGGTGGGGTGCTCGCTCCAGCGCGGCCGCGTGATGTCGATCTCGCCGACGCAGCGCATCCCGTACGTGTCGAGGTAGGCCCGGATGGCGTCGCGCGCCTCGCGGCCCCCCGGGAGCGTGGCCAGCTCGTCCAGGAAGCCGTCGTCCCCGGCCTTCTCCAGGAAGGCCACCACCTCCGGGTACGGGCGGATGACGTCGGCGACGTCGAGGAGCGCGAGTCCCATCTCCGACGTGATGTTGTGTGGCGCGGACAGCGTGAGCGTGTCGGAGGCGTTCTTCTCACCGAGCCAGGCGAGCAGCCGCTCGTTGAGCCACCACGAGGCCTCCATCCCCGCCATGATCGCCTGCATGTTCTGCGGGTCGCCCAGGAGTCGCTTGTGCTCCTCGAAGGCCGCCAGGAGGAAGTCGAACAGCGCCGTCCCCGACTTCGTCGCGATGTCGCGCCGCAGGGCGGCGAGAGCGGTCCGGCTGCGGTCGATCAGGCCGGTGACGACGGCCGGGTCGGTCTCGATCGGGGCGGGCGCGCCACCGGCGCGCGGCGCCGCCGGAGTCGGATCGGGGAGTGCCGGGATGAAGTCGCCGCGGCCGATGAGGGTCTCCAGTGCGTCCCTGGTCAGCGGATCGGCCTTGCCGGCCATGTCCAGCAGGCCCGCCCGGCTCGACGGCGCTGCCAGGGCCCGGGTGGCGTCGACGAACAGCCGCCCGCCGGCCTCGTGCATCGGCGCCATGGCCGTGAGCTGCCACATGGAGAAGCCCAGGGGCTTCATGGCGTCCGTCATCATCTGCTGGTGACCGACGGAGAGGTAGACGTGGTTCTCCCCGTCGGCGGACCTGGGGATCGGGAACAGCGTGGTGATCGGCCGGCTCTGGACGATCTGGAAGTCGTCGTCGACCAGGCACCATTCGATGTCCTGCGGGCGGCCGAAGTGCGCCTCGATCCGCCGGCCGAGCTGCACCAGCCGCAGGACCTGCGCGTCCGTCAGCGTCGGCTGCTGCTGCCGCTCCGGGTCGATCGCCTGGTGCGTCGTCCCGCCGGCCGGCAGCGCGTGGACGGCGAGCCGCTTGGTGGCGATCGTCCGGTCGACGACCGCGCCGTCCCGCACCGTGTACGCGTCCGCGTTCACCAGCCCGGAGACCAGCGCCTCGCCGAGTCCGAAGCTGGCCTCCACGGAGGCGACCTTCCGGTTGGACGTGACCGGGTCGGCCGTGAACAGGACGCCGGCCACCTGCGGGAAGACCATCGTCTGGACGACGACGGCCATCTGGACCCGGCGGTGGTCGATGCCGTTGCGCTGGCGGTAGGTCACCGCGCGCTCGGTGAACAGCGAGGCCCAGCACCGGCTGACGTGCCGCAGGATCGCCGCCGGCCCCACCACGTTGAGGTAGGTGTCCTGCTGCCCGGCGAAGGAGGCCGTCGGCAGGTCCTCCGCCGTCGCGCTGGACCGGACGGCGTACGCCGCCCGCTCACCGTGCCGGGCGAGCGCCCGGGTGATCGCCGCCGCCACGTCGTCGGGGAGGACGGTTCCCTCGATGGTGCGGCGGATCTCCGCACTGAGCGTGCGGATCCCCTCCCGGTCGTCCGGGTCCAGGCGCGACAGCTGAGCGAGCCGCTCGTCGATCGCCGGCGCCTCGGACACGACCCGCCGGAAGGCGTCCGTCGTCACGCAGAACCCGGCCGGCACGCGAATGCCGTCGATCCGCGCCAACGCCCCCAGGTGCGCGCCCTTGCCGCCGGCGAGCACGACCTGCGTCTCGTCGACCTCGTGCACATCCGACACGTATTGCTCGATCATCGCGATGTCGCGCCCCGATTCTTCGTCCGTTCCCCGGTCCGGCCGACGATTCTGCGCCAGACCCGGGGTCTTGCGGCAAGACCCCGGGTCCGATATACGTTAAAGTGGGGCCGCGGAAGATCCCGCGAGATCAGCTGATCAGCGGGCGACTCACGACACTTTCGGTGCGGCCGCTCAACTCCCGGTCCAGGCTCTCCTGCGCGTCGCGCATCGCCTCGGCATACTGCGGCTCGGCGAGCCGCCGCATGCCCACCTCGGGTGCGACCTCCTCTACCACCGCGCTGATCCACCAGATGTTGCCGAACGGGTCGCGTACCCGGCCGCCCCGCTGACCGAAGGCGTGGGTCGCCGGCGCGGTGACCACCCGGGCCCCGGCGGCGACCGCGCGCTCGATCGCGGTGTCGGCGTCGGGGACGAAGACCCGCAGCAGCGACGGCATGGCCGGCCAGTCCGGCTGGCGATCGAAGGCCAGCAGAATCGTGTCGCCGACCCGGATCTCGGCGTGGCCGATCGTCCCGTCCTCCAGGCGTACCCGGCCGAGCTCGACCCCGTCGAACACCGCGGTGACGAAGTCCAGCAGCTGCCCGGTGTCCGGCGTGACGATCCACGGTGCGGCGGTCGTGTACCCGGCGGGCGCGGTGCGGCTCATAGTGGATCTCCCTCGTGTCGTGTGAACTGCGCCCACGGTAGATCGCGTATAGGTCAATTCCTGTCCTAGTCACGCGGCAGAATGGCGGCCATGTCCGACCCCCGTGCCCGACTGCTGTCCCTGCTGTCGTTGCTGCAGACCCCACGGCTCTGGCCGGGAAGCGAGCTGGCGCAACGGCTCGGGGTGTCCGGCCGGACCCTGCGGCGTGACATCGACCGGCTGCGTGACCTGGGCTACCCGGTCCACGCGGAGCAGGGCGGGCTGGGCGGATACCGGTTGGCCGCCGGCGCGGCGATGCCACCGCTGCTGCTGGAGGACGACGAGGCGGTCGCCGTGGCCATCGGTCTGCGCACGGCCGCGGCGCAGCCGGTGGCCGGGGTGGACGAGGCGGCGGTGCGGGCACTGGGCAAGCTGCTGCAGGTGCTGCCCGCCCGGCTGCGCCGCCGGGTCGACACCCTGGCCTCCTCCACTGTGGCCCACCCGTTCGCACCGGCCGTCGAACCGGTGGACCCCGACACGCTGGTCGTCGCCTCCGCGGCGATCGCCAACCACGAGCGGCTGCGGTTCCGATACCGTGACCAGGGCCGGCACGTCGAGCCGCGCGCCCTGGTAACGGCCGGGCGGCGCTGGTACCTCCTCGCCTTCGACCTCGACCGCGACGACTGGCGGACCTTCCGGCTGGACACGGTCACCACGGCCGCCGCGACCGGTGCGCGGGCGACCACGAGGGACGTACCCGGCGGGGACGTCGCCGCCTTCGTCGCCGACCGGACCATGCGGATGGCGCCGACCTGTGCGGCCGACGTGGTGCTGCACGCGCCGGCCGCCCAGGTGGTGGATCGCCTCGGCGGGCCGCCGCCCGGCACCCTGACCGATCGACCGGACGGCACCTGCCGGTGGCTCGCGCCGCCAGACACCCCCGAATGGCACGCGCTCCGGCTGGCCTCGATCGGGCTGCCGTTCACCGTCGACGGCCCGCCGGAGCTGGCCGCCCACCTCAGATCGACGGCCGCGCTGTTCCGGGCCGCCACGGCCGGGCCGGCCCGACCGGTCGCGTAACGGCTCGGCAGCCCCCAGCGCCTTTCTTGTACCGCACCTTCCCGTGGCCTCGGGAGAGGTGCGGCACGGTCGAGTCGAGCAGGGGGAGTGTTCATGGTGGAGCACGCGACGTCCGTTCCGCAGCCGGGGCCCGGCCCGCAACCGGCGGCCGCCCTGCCGGAGGCCACCACGGCGACACCCGCCGCCGACGCCGGCGCCGCTCCGGCCGTACAGCCGGCGCTCGGCACGGGGCACAGGCCGACCTGCCAGCACTGCCGGCAGCCCCTGTTCGAGGACAGCCTCTGGGGATGGATGCACGCGGGCGGCCGGTACCTGTGCCAGGACGCGGCCACCGGCGAGCCGCTATGCCAGCCCGCCACACCCGCCTGACTTTGCCCGCCGGCTCACCCGGTCGGGCTGTTCGCGCTGCTCGTTCGGGCAAGGCACCCGACCGCGGGCGGTGGCGCGCCTAGGGTGGAGGCCCGGGCGGCCACCGTGGTCGACCGTCGCAGCGAGGCGGGCTGCCGGGGCCGGTACCCGCCCCCGGGTGTTCAGCCGGAAGGCACCGATGGCCGAGACAACCGCGCCGGTACGGAACGCCGGCAGGCCGCCGCTCGACAGGCCGGCGACGCCCCCGGCGACCAGGGCGTGCCCTGGCGGCCACCGCTGAGATGGACTGGGCCGGATGGGCGGTGTTCGGGCTGGTCGCCACCGCCGCGCTGACCGCGGCGATGATCATCGCGCAGATGGCCGGGTTGACCCGCCTCGACCTTCCCCTGGTGCTCGGCACCCTCGTCACCGAGGACCCCGACCGCGCCCGGGTCGTCGGCTTCTTCATCCACCTCCTCTCCGGGCAGGGCTTCGCCCTGGGGTACGCGGTCGCGTTCGCCCTGCTGCACCGCGCCACCTGGTGGCTCGGTGCGCTGTTCGGCGGGCTCCACGTCGCGATCGCGTTGACGGTGATCCTGCCGCTGCTGCCCGGTGTCCATCCGCGGATGGCCTCGCTGCGGGCCGGGCCCTCCAGCACCGCCGTGCTGGAGCCACCCGGCCTGTTCGCCCTCAACTACGGCGTCCAGACGCCCGCGGTCACGGCCGTCGTCCACGTGATCTACGGGGTCGTCCTCGGACTGCTCCTGCGGACCCCGTCGTGACGGACCCCCGACCGCCGGCGCCGATCAGCGACTACGGGCTGCTCGGCGACACCCGTACCGCCGCCCTCGTGAGCGGTGACGGCGCCATCGACTGGCTCTGCGTACCCCGGTTCGACGGTGAGCCCGTGTTCGGACGCCTCGTGGGCGGCCCGGCGGCGGGGACCTTCCGCGTCGGTCCGGTCCCGCCCGCCCCCGTCGTCCAGCGGCGCTACCGGCAGGACACCGCCACGATCGAGACGACGTGGGAGGTGGACGGCCGGCGGCTGACCCTCACCGAGTCGATGGTGGCCGAGATCACGGGACGGCTGCTGCCCACGACGCTGCTGGTGCGGCGGCTGTCGGCCGAGGGGGGCACGGTGGGCGCGGTCGTCGAGTTCGACCCCCGCCTCGGGGCACGGCACCGCCGGCCGCGACTGCACCGCCGGGGGAACGCCCTGGTGTGCCAGTGGGGGGCGCTCGCCGTGTCCCTGGACTGCACGCCCGGGGTCACGGTCGAGCCGGGCCGGACCACCCCGGTCGAGGTGGTGCCGGGCCGTCCGCTCACCCTGGTCCTCGCCGTGGCCGACCGGGAACCGCTGATCCACGTGGAGCCGGAGGCGGCCTGGGAACTCGTCCTCGGCGACGAGGCCCGCTGGCGCGCCTGGACGGCCGGGATCCATGGCTCGCTGCCGTTCCGGGAGGCTGTCGTCCGCAGCCTGCTGACGTTGCGGCTGCTGACCTACTCACCGTCGCAGGCGCCGGTCGCCGCGCCGACGATGTCGTTGCCCGAGGACCCCGGAGGGGTACGCAACTGGGACTACCGCTACGTCTGGCCCCGGGACGCCAGCATCGGAGTGAACGCGTTCCTGGGCGTCGGCAAGCTCGACGAGGCCCACGGCTTCCTGGCGTGGCTGCTGCACGCCAGCCGGCTGGAGCGGCCGCGCCTGCCGGCGCTGTTCACGCTGACCGGCCGCCACGTGCCGCGGGAACGGGAGCTGCCCGGCTGGCCCGGCTACCTCGGCAGCGTGCCGGTACGGACCGGCAACGGCGCCGCCGGGCAGCACCAGCTCGACGGCTACGGCTGGGTGGTCGACGCGGCCTGGGTGTTCGTGCAGGCCGGGCACCGCCTCTACTCGGAGACGTGGCGGGCCGTACGCGGCTTCGCCGACGTCGTCGCCGGCCGCTGGGGCGAACCGGATGCCGGCATCTGGGAGGTGCGCGAGCCCGGTCACCACGTCCACTCGAAGCTCATGGGCTGGCTCGCCCTCGACCGGGCACTCCGCATCGGTGACACCCACCCGCTGCCGGACCGGCAACGCCGGCGCTGGCAGGAGGCCCGCGACGCCATCGCCGACGAAGTCCGGACGCGCGGCTTCGACCCGGCCCAGTCCAGCTACGTCCGCAGCTACGGGGCCCCGGACCTGGACTCGGCGGTACTCGTGCTGCCGCTGCTCGGCCTGGACGACGTCGCCTCCGCCCGCGTGCGGGGCACCGTCGACGCCATCCGCGAGCGGCTGTCCGCCGGCGGCCCGCTGCTCTACCGCTACCCGCCGGGACGCGACGGCCTTCCCGGCCCCGAAAACGCCTTCCTGCCCTGCTCGTTCTGGCTCGTCCAGGCCCTCGCCTCCACCGGGCGACGCCGCGAGGCGGAGGAGCTGTTCCGGGAACTGCTCGACCACGCCAGCCCGCTGGGCCTGTACGCCGAGGAGCTCGACCCCGCGACCGGCGCCCACCTCGGGAACTATCCGCAGACGCTGACCCACGCCGCGCTCGTCCAGGCCGCGCTCGCGATCCGCGACAGCCCTGACCCTGGCGACGGCGGAGGACCCGTCTGAGGTCGGCGAGCAGGTCCTCGCGCCGGTGGTTCAGCGCCTCAGGTCGCCCGCAGCCAACCGCGCCGCCAGGTGCGGATCGCCCTCGGCGCGCTTCAACAGGGACTCCACCGACCATCGGGCGGTCCGGTTGCCGCTCGACCCGTCGATGACCTCGAGTTCGAGGCCGAGCTCGAAACGGTCGCCGAACATCGCCATCTCGACGTCGGGCAGGCGCGCATGCAGGGCATCCAGCAGCATCATGGCCGAGGCGTCGCGCTGCGCGCGGCGTAGGGGATCACACTCTCGCAGTGCGGTGGCGACATTTTCGCTGGTCGGATCAAATTCCTCGAGCAGCGGGACCAACGACGGGTGGGCCAGGAACGCGGCAGCCTCGAAGGTGGAGGGGTGGACGCTCTCCTCGGCGAGCAGGCCGGCCACCAGCGGCAGCGCCCGCGGATCCCGTCGCCGAGCCAGCCCCCGGATGCCTTCCTCGCGAGCCTCACCGTAGCTGTCGCTGGTCCGCTCCCACAGCGCCTGTCGGACCGGGCGTCCGTCGACGGTGCTCTGCCAGCCCAGGGCGAACGCGGCCCAGTTGCGCACCTCAGGGTCGACGTCCCCGCACAGGTTGACCAGCGTCGCCACAACGGATCGATCCACGTCGTCACCCAGCACGGCCGGCAGCGACGTCGCGACTTCGAGCCGGATCTCCGCATCGGCGCTCTCACCCAGGCCGAGCAGCACGGGCGTGGCCCGCACATCACCGGTGGCCCCCAACGCTCTGGCGATGGACCACCGCACCGCGTCCTCGACCTCGTCAGCGGCGAGCGAGATCAGCGCCGACGCCGCGTCCTCGCGGATGTCCTCGTGCGACTGGCTGGCCACGCCGAGCAGATCGCACGCGGTCGACCGCACCGCCACGTCAGCAGAGGTCGTCCGGGTGACAGCGAGGCGGGCAGCCAACCTGCCGGCCTTGCCGGCCCGGCGCAACAGCTCCCACCGGTCCTCGTCGTCGCGGGCACCGGCGGCGGAGGCTGAGCGTGCCGCTGCTGCATCGAAGAGCGCGGCGACCTCGCGTGCGTTCACGGCCCGGATCGTCCCACGCGGGGCCATGGGGTGGCTTTCGAGATCCGGCCGCTCGGGGCTCGGTGGCGTGAGCGCCCAGGACATCGGTGCCGCCACGGCCTTGTGGTATCCGCGTACCGCGGGCGACACTGCGGCCGTGTGGCTGGCCTTGTTGATCCTTGTGAGCGCCTACGTCGTCCTGAGGCAGGTCGGCGTGTCCGACGGCGGAGCGGGGTTCTGGGCACCTGCGGCTGCGGCCGTGGTTGCGCTCCTGCAGGTGTGGCGTGGCGCGCGCGACGGCGAGGCGCCGTCGGTGCAGCGGCTGCGCCGCGCGGCGTTCGCCCGCCGCGTGCTGACGTTGGCCATCCTGACCTACCTCGGCACGTCACTGGTTGCCGGAGCCGTCGGCGGGTTCGTGCCGGTGATCCCGCCGGGTGGTTCTCCTGATCACGCCATCGCTGTAGGCGTCCGGCTCGCGACGACCGTGGGCCTGCCCGTCAGTCTGATCCTCATCGGTGGACTGGGCCGACTGTCCGCGACATGGTTGACGGTCCGGAGACCTTTCCGCTGGCTCGGGTTGATATCCGCGGTCCCGGCCCTGGTCTCGTTGGCGCTGCATCCCATCGCCGTCGCATTCTCCGCGAACCATGGCACCACGCCTCCTCGCGGACTCGCCGAGACCGCTCCCCGTACGGCTGTGGTGACGGTCTTGATCTTCTGCGCTCTGGCCCTCGGGAACCTGAACGGGCGAGCGTCTCTGCGACGACGGGCGGCGCGGACGGACGGGGCTCACCTCCGCAGCCCCGGTGCCGTTGATGCCGGCGAAGCCACGGGGCCGAACGCGCGGCCCTCCTGACGCAATTCTTCCAGTGGGTGTGGGACGGCGAGCTGCCGAGAGGGACGTGGTCGCGTGGGTTCACCTTCGCCTTTCGGAGGTTCACGGCCGCCGGTCCCCGGGGTCGCGTCGGACGCCTTCCCGGCGGGTCAGGGGACGCCGCGGGTGCGGCGACCAGCCGGGGCCGGTGCTGCCTCGCGCACCGGAGCCGGTCGTGCCCGGGCAGCGCCCGGTCACGCGCCGCGCCCGACAGGTGGTGCCGGACCGGGAAGCGGCGGGGCCCGCCCGGCGGCCGCCGGAGGCCCTGGGCGCCATGCCGACCCGGAGCGGCGGGTCGGCGGGATCCCTCGGCGCCGCCAGGTCACGGCCGCGCCGCAGCGGGGACAGCAGCAACGGTACGGGCGCGAGCGCCAGGCCGGCGCCGATGAGCAGCAGCGTGGACCGGATGCCGACGAGCTCCCCGAGGGCGCCGCCGAGCAGGCCGCCGAGCGGCAGCGCGCCCATGACGAGGAAGCGCATGGTGGCGTTGACCCGGCACTGGAGTCGCGCGGGCACGGTGGCCTGCCGGTAGGTGGTCTGTGCGATGCCGTAGACGACCTGCCCGGCGCCACTGCCCAGGAGGCCGACCACGAAGAAGGCCAGGCCCCAGCCACGGCCGGTCAGGGGGACCAGCAGGTTGAACGGGCTGCTCACCGCCGCTGACAGCCAGATGGTGCGGGTCAGGCCGACCCGGCGCGCGAGCCGGCCCGCCGTGACGGCGCCCAGCAGGGCGGCGGCCGGGGCGGCGGACAGCAGCACGCCGGCGGCGGCGGGCGAGACGCCGACGGTGTCGATCAGGAACAGGACGATCAGGGCGGTGGCGGCGGTGAACAGCAGGTTGACCAGGGCGCTGGTGGCCGCGATGGCGCGGAGCACCGGATCCCGGAGGACGAAGGACAGGCCTTCCCGGGCCTCGTGCGCCGTGCCCGTCCGGGCGGCCGGCCGGGGCGCCGGCTCGCGGGCCCTGATCCGCGCCAGGCAGGCGGCGCTGATCAGGAAGCTCACGGCGTCGACCAGCAGGGTGTTCGTGGCGCCGACCAGGTGGGTGAGCCAGCCGCCGAGGCTCGGGCCGGCGACCTGCCCCGAGGAGCGGACGGTCTCCAGCGTGCAGTTGCCGCGCAGCAGGTCCGCCCGGTGGAGCAGCCTCGGCAGGTACGACTGGTGGCCGATGTCGAACAGCACCCGCATGGCGGCCATGACCGCGGCCGCCGCGACGAGCAGCGGCAGGGTCAGCCGGCCCAGCGCGGCCGTCACGGTGACCGCGACCAGCGCCGCGCACCGGACCAGATCGGTCGTGATCAGCACCGGCCGGAGCCGCCGCCGGTCGAGCCAGACGCCGGCCGGCACCCCGAGCAGGAGGAACGCGCCGTTCTGCACGGCGACCAGGACGCCCAGCTGCCACGGTGTGGCGTGCAGGAGCAGCACGGCGATCAGCGGGAACGCGATCGTCGTGACGTCGGTGCCGAGCTGGGTGACGGTCTGGCCGGCGACGAGCAGCCGGAAGTCGCCGGACCGCCAGGGCAGGCCCTGAGCTCGTACTGTCATCTGCGCCCTCGCACGTGCCGTGGTTCCCGTGCGGACACCGCCGCGGGGGGAGCCGGCCACCGGCCCGCCGGTCGGCGGCGGGCGGGAGCGTGCGAAGAGCGGCTCGCGGGCGTTGGGGGAGACCCGCGGCCCTCGGTCAGAGGTTAGCCCAGCGACGCCGGGCCAGGCGCGTGATCGGCCACGGCGCAGGGGACGGCGATCGCGGCCGTCCGGCGCGGGGCCCCGCGCGCCTGCGGGGCCCCGCGCGGCCTCAGCGGCCCTGGAGGGACTTCACGTTGTCCCCGAAGGTCCAGCCCTTCGAGCCGTCCCAGTTGACCGACCAGGTCATCAGCCCCTTGAGGCCGCCCCGGTAGGTGTTCCACGCCTGCGCCACCAACGCCGGAGACAGGTATCCGCCGCCGGCGCCGGTCTGCGCGGGCAGCCCGGGGACCTGCTTGTCGTAGGGGACGCGGATGGTGGTGCCCTGCACGACCAGGCCGCTGTTGAGGCAGTCGGTCTGCACGGTGAAGCCCTGGACCGTGCCGGCCGGGTACGAGTCGCCCGCGCAGCCGTACATCGAGCCGTTGTAGTACTGCATGTTCAGCCACCAGAGCCGGCCGTTGTCCGCGTACTTCTTGATGATCGGCAGGTACGCGCCCCAGATCGAGCCGTAGGTGACGCTGCCGCCGGTGACGTACGCGGTCTCGGGGGCCATGGTGAGCCCGAAGCCGGCGGGCATCTGGGCCAGCACCCCGTCGATGATCCGCACGAGGTTGGCCTGTGAGGTCGAGAACTGGTTGATGTTGCCGCTGCCGGTCAGCCCGGTCTCGATGTCGATGTCGATGCCGTCGAAGTTGAACCGCTTGAGGATCGGCACGACGGTGGCGACGAACCGGTCGGCGACCGCGCTGGAGCCGAGGTCGATGCCGGCGGTCGCGCCGCCGATCGACAGCAGGACGGTCAGGCCGGTGGCCTTGGCCTGGCACACCTCGGCGGGCGTGGGCACCTTGACGCCGGCGTCCATGCCGTTCTCCCAGAGCACGGTGCCGTCGGCGCGGATCACCGGGAATGCCAGGGTGACCACGTTGTAGCCGTGTGCGGTGATCCGGGAGTCGGTGACCGGGATCCAGCCCATGCCCGGGTGCACGCCGTTGGCCGCGCCGTCCCAGTTCTCCCAGTAGCCCTGGAGCACCTTGCCGGTGGGCCGCGACTTGAGCGCGCAGGTGGTACCGCCCGGCGGCGTGGTCGCGGTGGGAGTGGGCGTCGCCGTGGGGGTGGGCGACGCCGTGGGGGAGGCGGTGGGCGTGGGGGTGGGCGAGGGCGGCTTCGTGGTGGCGGTCGGTGACGGGGTGCCGCCGCCGCAGGCGCCGAGGTCACTCCAGAGCGCCGGTGTGGCCGGTGGCGTCCAGCCCGCGCCGGCCGGCGGCGTGTGGGTGACCAGCGCCTGGTAGAGCCGGTTGGCGTAGGTGGCCCGGCTGCCTGCGGTCCAGGTCACCCCCTCGGCCCAGGCCGGCACGCCCGCGCAGGAGACCAGCGCGGTCTCCGCGGCGGAGGCGGCCAGACCGGTGGCGGCCGGCAGGGCGGTGGGTACGGCGAGCAGCAGGGCACCGCCGAGCACGGCGGTCAGCCGTCGTCGAAGTCGCATGACATACCTCCTCATCGATGCGCCGGAGGCTAGCAGTTAACTTTGTTAAATGTAAATGCGCAGTAGTCTGTCAGCACTTGGTTCACGGCGTGAAGCAGGTCGCCGGGGGCGGCCGGGAGAGGACGGCGGCGGACGTGGACGCCAGACGCACCACCGTGCGCGACATGCGTCGTGCCAACCGGTCGGTCCTGCTCACCCGGATCTGGCTGGACGGCCCGCTGAGCCGGCACGAGCTGGGGCAGTCCACCGCGCTCAGCCTGGCCAGCGTGAGCAACCTGGTCGGCGAGATGATCGCCGAGGGCCTGGTCGAGGAGGCCGGCTCGGTCGAGTCCGACGGCGGCCGCCCCCGGGTCCTGCTCCGGGTCGCCCCCGCCTACGGCTACCTCGTCGGCGCCGACGTCGGCGAGACCCGGGTGCAGGTCGAGCTGTTCGACCTGGCGATGACCGCGCTCGCCAAGGCGGAGTATCCGATCGCCGCCGCCGAACCCGACCCCCGGCAGGTCACCGACCACCTGCTGCACGGCCTCGCCGCCGTGATCGACCAGGCCGGTGTCGACCCGGCCGCGGTGCTCGGCTTCGGCGTCGCCGTCTCCGGCACCGTCGAGCGCACCGCCGACGCCGTCGTGCACGCGCAGACCCTCGGCTGGGACGGCGTGCCGCTCGGCGCCATGCTCCGCGCCGGCACCGACATCCCCGTGCACATCGACAACGGCGCCAAGACCCTCGGCCAGGCCGAGATGTGGTTCGGCGCCGGGCGCGGCGTCCGGCACGCGGTCGTGGCCCTGGTCGGCTCCGGCGTCGGGGCCTGCGTGGTCGCCGACGGCGTGGGCTACCGCGGCGCGCACAGCAGCGCCGGCGAGTGGGGGCACACGACCATCGTGTACGGGGGCCGCCGCTGCCGCTGCGGCAACCTCGGCTGCCTCGAGGCGTACGTGGGGGCGGAAGGGGTGCTCGACCGGTTCCGGCAGGCCAACCGCGGTCGCCCCGCGGCCGGCGGCGACGAGGAGACCGCCTTCGGCGAGCTGCTGCGCGCCGGCAGCCGTACCGCCGCGAAGGTGCTCGACGAGACGGTCGGCTACCTGGGCGCCGGGGTGGCGAACCTCGTGAACCTGTTCAACCCCGAGCGGGTGGTGCTGGGCGGCTGGGCCGGCCTGGCCCTGGGCGAGCGCTACCTGCCGCAGATCCGCGAGGTCACGGCGCGGCACGCGCTGCGCCAGCCGTACGCCCAGACCTCGATCGAGCTGTGCCGGCTCGGACCGGACGCGGTCGCGATGGGCGCGGCCACCCTGCCGATGGCCCGGCTGCTGCGCGACGGCGGCGTGCCGCGCGAACCGGTCGCCCGGCTGTCCCCGGCGCCGGTGCCGCCGGCCCGCCGGCCCCGCGCGCGCACCCGCTGAGCCACCGGGCCGGCGGCGGGAGCGCCGCCGGCCCGGCCCCGGCTCAGGACGGGAGGTTCCACTTCTGGTTGGCCCCGCCCGTGCAGCTCCAGATCTGCGTCTTCGTGCCGTCGGCGGAGGTGTTGCCGGTGACGTCGAGGCACTTGTTCGCCTGCGGGTTCACGAGGTCCCGCGCGGCCGTCCAGGTCCACTGCTGGGCGGGGCTGCCGTTACAGGTCCACAGCTGCACCTTCGTGCCGTTGGCGGTGCCGCCGCCGGACACGTCGAGGCACTTGCCCAGCACGCGGAGGGTGCCGTCGGCGGCCCGGGTCCACTGCTGGTTCGCGCCGCCGGTGCAGCTCCAGATCTGCGCCGGGGTGCCGTCGGCGCTGCTGTTGTCGGTGGCGTCGAGGCACTTGCCACCGATGCCGGTGATCGGGCCGGTCGGCGTGCCGCCCCCGCCGCCGGACTGGGTGCCGGCCCAGGTGAAGGTGGCGGTGGTGCGGGCCGGCAGGGTGTAGGTGAAGGACTGCCCGCCCCAGACCACCTTCACCGACTGGGCGGAGCCGCCGCCGTTGTGCGCGAGCAGCGCCTTGGTGCCGTCCGGGTTCCGGTACGCGACGTTCTGCACCGTGCCGTTGGCGGTGGAGTCGATCCGGAGCGCGCCGGGCCGGACGAACTTCGTGAGGTGCCCGGTCGTGTAGTACTCGATGGTGTAGTCGACCTGGCCGGCGCGGGCGCCGCCCTCCTGCACCGTGATGAGGCCGGTGCAGGTGCCGCAGCCGCCGTTGTGCGGGCCCATGAACTGGTTGACCGCGAGGCTCCACTTCACGACGCTCCGGCTCCAGTTCCGGGCGTAGTTCACGATGTCGGCCATGTCCTCGTTGTGCTGGTTGCCGATCCAGGTGCCGCCGGAGTGCTCGGTGCTGAACTGCGGCACCGCCGGGTACTGGCCGTGCACCTGACTGCCGACCGCCGGGTCACCCCAGTAGCCGTGCCAGGCGATGCCGCCGAAGAGCGGGTCGGTGCGCACCGCGCTGTCCGCGAGCAGCCCGGCGCCGATGGTGCCGTAGTCGCCGTAGTTCCAGTCGTGCACCAGCACCTTCGTGGTGATGCCGGCGGCGCGGAACGCCGGGTAGACGAAGTTCTTGGTCAGCTCGACGAGGCCGGAGGAGTTCCAGCTCATCCCCGGGTAGTCCATGGCGGTGGGGTTGCCGGACTGGCAGCAGTTGGGTTCGTTCTGCACCGAGAGGTAGTCGACCTTCACGCCCCGGGCCGCGTACGCCTGGATGGTCTTCACGAAGTACTGGGCGTAGGTGGCGTAGTACTCCCACTTGAGCCAGCCCATCTGGTCCATCCGGCCGTTGTCCTTCATCCAGCCGGGCGCGCTCCACGGCACCACCATCACCCGCAGCGCCGGGTTGAGCTGCCGGGCCTGCGCGGTGAGCAGTTCCACGTCGGTGTCGTAGCCGTTTGCGCCGAAGTCGTTGAGGTCGCAGCAGGTGTCGTCGAGCGAGACGTTGCCGGGCCGGGACAGGTCGGACGCGCCGATCGGGTTGCGGACGTAGGACAGGCCGATGCCGTCGGTGGGGCTGAACAGCTTGCGCATCACCTCGTCGCGGGTGGCCGCGCTCACCGGCCCGCCGCGCAGCAGGTACGCCGTGGTGTCGGTGATGGACGCGCCGGCGCCCTCGAACGGCTGGTAGCGGGTGTTCTCGTCGACGGTGATCGTGTGCGTGGCGCCGGGGCTGGTGGCGGCGAAGGTCAGGGGGCTCTGCTGTTGCAGGCCCCGGGTGACGGTCCGCCCGCCGGAGTCGGAGGTGGTGGTGAGCCAGACGTTGACGCTCTCGCCGGCCGCTTGGGCGGCCGGTGGCGGCGCGAGGGCGAGGGTGCCGGCGGCGAGGCAGAGCGCCAGGGCGGCGCGGCCGGCGAGCCGGGGCATGGTGGTGGGGGACACGGATGCTCCTTCCGAATAGACATCCGTGAATGAGAAAACCCCTCACACCTGCTTATGTCAAGACATGAAAAAAGCGTCTGAACGGCTCGCCGGGCACGGCGGGGCGGCCGCCCGGGAGGATCCCGCGCGGCCGCCCCGAACTGCCGGTCAGCGCTCCCCGCGCACCCGCCGGATGGTGTCGCGGTACCAGTGCGCGCTGCGCTTCGGCGTGCGCTTCTGGGTGTCGTAGTCCACCCGCACGATGCCGAACCGCTTGTCGTAGCCGTACGCCCACTCGAAGTTGTCCAGCAGCGACCAGGCGAAGTAGCCGCGCACGTCCGCGCCGGCCTGCCGGGCCCGGGCCACCGCCCGCAGGTGCTCGGCCAGGTACTCCACCCGGTCGTCGTCGGCCACGAACCCGTCGGCGTCCGGCTTGTCGTCGAAGGCCGCCCCGTTCTCGGTGATCACCAGGGGCACGCCCGGGTAGTCCCGGTGCAGCCGGACCAGCAGCTCGGTGAAGGAGTCCGGCACGATCTCCCAGTCCATGGCGGTGCGCGGCAGGTCCCGGCGGATGACCCGGCGTACCGGCCGGCCGTCGTCGTCGCGCTCCCGGCCCTGCTCGTCGGTCCCGGAGTGCACCTGCCCGAAGTAGAAGTTCACCCCGAGCACGTCGATCGGCGACGAGATGACCTCCAGGTCCCCGTCCTGCACCGGGATGCGCACCCCCTCGGCCGCCAGGTCGGCCACCACGTCCTCCGGGTAGGAGCCGCGGAACACCGGGTCGAGGTAGAGCCGGTTGCCCAGCCCGTCGGCCGCGCGCGCCGCGTCCCGGTCGGCCGCGCTGTCGCTGGCCGGGTCCGCCGTGGACAGGTTGACGGTCAGGCCCAGCTCGATCGGGGTGGCCGCCGCGGCACGCAGCCGCTGCACCGCCAGCCCGTGCCCCAGCAGCAGGTGGTGCGCGGCGGCGATCCCGTCACCCAGGTTCCGCCGGCCCGGGGCGTGGTTGCCGTACGCGTACCCGAGCATCGCCGAGCACCACGGCTCGTTGAGCGTGGTCCAGGTCTTCACCCGGTCGCCGAGCGCACCGAAGACCAGCTCCGCGTAGTCGGCGAACCGGTGGGCGGTGTCCCGGTTCGGCCAGCCGCCCGCGTCCTCCAGCTCCTGCGGCAGGTCCCAGTGGTAGAGCGTCACCCACGGGTCGATCCCGCGGCCCAGCAGCTCGTCCACGAGCCGGTCGTAGAAGGCCAGCCCGGCCGGGTTCGCGGGCCCCCGGCCGCCCGGCTGCACCCGCGGCCACGCCACGGAGAACCGGTACGTGTCCAGCCCCAGGTCGGCGATGAGCGCGACGTCCTGCGGCATCCGGTGGTAGTGGTCGCAGGCCACGTCGCCGTGGTCGCCGTTGGCCACCGCGCCCGGCACGCGGCAGAAGGTGTCCCAGATCGACGGCGTCCGGCCGTCCTCGGCCACCGCGCCCTCGATCTGGTACGACGAGGTCGCCACCCCCCACCGGAAGGTCGGCGGAAGGGTGTCGATCGGGTCGGCCTGCCCGGTGGTGTCTGGGCGGGTGAGGTCGGTGTCCATGGTTCTCCTCGCGGTAGCGGGTCGTTCGGTCGAACGGAGGGCGGAGGTCAGCGGGGGACCGGTGCGGCGACCGGGTGCAGCCAGCAGGCGACCTCCCGGTCCGGGTCGGTGGCGCCCAGCACCGGCACCTTCTTGTCGCACGGGTCGAACGCTTTCGGACAGCGCGGGTGGAATGCGCAGCCCGCCGGCATGGCCCGCAGGTCCGGCGGCGAGCCGGGGATGCCGGTCAGCTCCCGGCGCGGTCCGCGCAGCGCCGGGAAGGAGTGCAGCAGACCCTCGGTGTACGGGTGCAGGGCCTGCCGGTACAGCTGGGCGGCGGGCGCCTCCTCGACGATCCGGCCGCCGTACATGATGGCGATCCGGTCGGAGAACTCGACCAGCAGCGACAGGTCGTGGGTGATGAACAGCACCGCGAAGCCGAGGCGCTCCCGCAGCTCGGCGAGCTGGCCGAGGATCTGCCGCTGCATCACCACGTCCAGCGCGGTGGTCGGCTCGTCCATGATGACCACCTGCGGCTCCAGCGCCAGCGCCATGGCGATCATCACCCGCTGCCGCATGCCACCGGAGAGCTGGTGCGGGTAGCTGTCCAGCCGGTCCGCGGCGATGCCGACCAGGCGGAGCAGGTCCCGGGCCCGGGCCAGCCGGCCCGCCGCCGTGCTCGTCGGGTCGTGCGCCTTGATCACGTCGAGGAGCTGGGTGGAGACCTTGTGCACCGGGTTCAGCGAGTTCATGGCGCCCTGGAAGACGATCGACGTCTCCGCCCAGCGGAACTGCCGCAGCTGCGCCGGGCTGAGCGTCAGCACGTCGACCGGCGGGCCGTCGGCCGGGTGGTAGATCACCTGGCCGCCGCTGACCACGCCGGGCGGCGGCAGCAGCCGGGTCAGCCCGTACGCCAGGGTGGACTTGCCGCTGCCGCTCTCCCCGGCCAGGCCCAGCACCTCGCCGCGGTGCAGGGTCAGGTCCACGTCGCGGACGGCGTGCACCGCCGCGTCCCCGAGCCCGTAGTCGACCCGCAGCCCGCGGATCTCCAGCACCGGATCGCTCACTTGAGCCCTCCTTCGTTCGCGACTGCGGGGCTCCGCTTCGCTGCACTCCTCGCGCTCACGGTGCGACCTCCTCTCGGGGGGCCGGCACCGGGCGGGAGGCCGGGGCCAGCACGGGGGTGAAGCCGACCCGCATGCGCACAGTGCGGCCGTCGGCGGTGCGGATCCGGGTCTTGCCGGCGCTGCGCAGCCGGGGGCTCACGAACTCGTCGATGCCGAAGTTGATGAGAGCGAGGGCGGTGCCGAGCAGCGCGATGGCCAGCCCGGCCGGCACGAACCACCACCAGGCGCCCTGCGCGAGGGCCTGCTGGCCCTGCGCCCAGAACAGGATGGTGCCCCAGTTCCACGACGAGATCGACGAGATGCCGATGAACGCCAGGGTGATCTCCGACATGACCGCGAAGATGACGGTGCCGACGAAGCCGGAGGCGATGATCGCGGTGAGGTTGGGCAGGATCTCGAACAGGATGATCCGCCAGGTCCGCTCGCCGGTGGCCCGGGCCGCCTCGACGTAGTCGCGGCGGCGTAGCGACAGCGTCTGGGCGCGCAGCACGCGGGCGCCCCACGCCCACGAGGTGAAGCCGATGATGAGTGCCACCAGCGTGTCGCTGGCCTGCTCGACGATCGACGTCACGATGATGATCAGCGGCAGGGCGGGGATGACCAGGAACACGTTGGACAGCGCCGACAGGCCCTCGTCGGGCACCCCGCCGATGTAGCCGGCCGTCACCCCGATGAGGATGGACAGGATCGTCGCCAGGACGCCGGCGAGCAGGCCCACCAGCATGACGCTGCGGGCGCCGACGAGGATCTGGCTGAAGATGTCCTGACCGAGGTGGGTGGTGCCGAACCAGTGCCGGGCCGACGGCCCCTGGAGGACGTCGGCGCTGCGCGCGTCCGGGTCGTACGGCGCCACCCAGGGCCCGATCACCGCGAAGAGGCAGTAGACGCCCAGGATGACCAGGCCGGTGGCGGCCTTGGCGTTGGCGACGAACCGGAACCGGCGCCGTTTCGCCCGGCCGGGCGCGGCCGACGGCTGCGCCATCGCCCCCTGACCGGGGATGACCTGCTCGATGCTCGACGGTGAGATGGTCATCGCTCAGCTCTTTCGGGTCCGCGGGTCGAGAAGGAGGTACGCGACGTCGGCGAGCAGGTTCGCCACCAGCACGGAGATCGTGATGATCAGGAAGATCCCCTGCATCAGCGGGTAGTCCTTGTAGCCGACCGCCTGGAAGAGCTGGAAACCGAGGCCCGGGTAGGAGAACACGATCTCCACGAGCAGCGTGCCGCCGACGATGAACCCGAGCGACAGCGCGAAGCCCGAGACGTTCGGCAGCAGCGCGTTTCGGGCGGCGTAGCTCAGGGCGACCCGGCGCTCCGACAGGCCCTTCGCATGGGCGACCGTGATGTAGTCCTCCGACGAGACGGTCACCATCATGTTGCGCATGCTGAGGATCCACCCGCTCATCGAGGAGACCAGGATGGTGGCGGCGGGCAGGACGCTGTGCTTGATCGCGCTCGGGATGAAGTACCCGTCGAACGCCGGCACGAGGCCCGCCTCGTAGCCGCCGGAGGAGGGGAAGAAGCTCCCCGGCCCGGTGAACACGGCGATGGCGACGAGCCCCAGCCAGAAGTAGGGGATCGAGGACAGGAACGTCGTGGCCGGCAGCAGCCCGTCGACCCAGGAGCCGCGCCGCCACCCGGCGCCGACGCCGAGCGCGGTGCCGAGGAAGAAGCTGATGATCGTGGTGATCCCGACCAGGCCGACCGTCCACGGCAGGCTGTCGCCGATCACCGTCGACACCGGCGTGGGGAAGAAGGTGAACGACAGGCCCAGGTCGCCGTGGAGCAGCTGCCCCCAGTAGTCGAGGTACTGCTGCCAGATGTTCTCGTGCGAGTCCAGCCCGAACAGCACGCGCAGCGACTCGATGGCGTCGGCGCTGATCCGGCCCTGATTGCGCGAGATGAGGGCCTGCACCGGATCGCCCGGCACCAGCCGCGGGATGAAGAAGTTGAGCGTGATGGCGGCCCACGCCGTGAACAGGTAGAAGGCCGTGCGCTGCAGGAGGAATCTCATCGTGCCTCCCCCAGGGTGGCGGTGTCGACCCGCTCGACCGCCGGCGCGGGTGGTGGCACGGTCGGGTCGGCGTCGGGCGCGGCCGAGCCGGGGGGTTCGGCGGCGAGGGTGTCCGGGTCGTAGAGCCAGCAGGCCGCCCAGTGGTCGGGCCGGTCGCCGATGTCCAGCCGCGGCGGCAGGTCGGTGGTGCAGCGCCGCATGGCGTGCGGGCACCGGGGGTGGAACCGGCAGCCCGACGGCGGGGCGATGAGGCTCGGCGGCTCGCCCTGACCGCGGTCCGCACCGGCGGCCGCGTCGGCGCCGGCGCCGTCGCCGGTGATCCGCTCCGGGTCGGGCGCGGAGTCGGTGAGCAGCCGGGTGTACGGGTGGGCCGGGTTCTGGGTGACGGTTTCGCTGTCGCCGCCCTCGACCATCCGGCCGGCGTACATGACGATCGTCTCGTCGGCGAAGTAGCGGGCCGAGGCGATGTCGTGGGTGATGTAGAGGATGGCGATGTTGAGCCGCTGCTTGAGGTCCTGCAGCAGGTTGAGCACGCCGAGGCGGATCGAGACGTCGAGCATGGAGACCGGCTCGTCGGCGAGGAGCACCTCCGGGCCGGCGCCGAGTGCCCGGGCGATGGCGACACGCTGCCGCTGGCCGCCGGAGAGCTCGTGCGGGAACGCGTCCAGGTAACGCTCGGGCGGGGTGAGGCTCACCCGGGTGAGCAGCTTGGCGAGGGCCGCCTCCAGTTCCTCGGCGCCGCGCCCGGCGTTGCCGTGGATCCGCAGCGACCGGGTCAGGTGGTAGCGGACGGTGTGCACCGGGTTCAACGAGGCGAACGGGTCCTGCAGGATCAGTTGGACCCGCCGCACGTACGACCGGAACGGCCGGCCGCCGCGCACCCGGGTCGAGGTGCCGTGCAGGCGGATGTCGCCGGCGGTGCGGGGATAGATCTGGGCCAGCAGCCGCGCCACCGTGGACTTGCCGGAGCCGGACTCCCCGACCAGCGCGGTCACCCGGCCGCGACGCAGCGCGAACGATACGTCGTCGACGGCGTGCACGACGGCCGGCGTCCGGGAGAAGAGGTCACGCAGCCGCCTGCGGACGGGGAAGTGCTTGGTCAGGCCGACGGCCTCCAGCACCACCTCGTCGACCGGCGCCGCCGCGCTCTCGCTCAACGTCATGCCGAGTTCCTGTCTGAACGTGGGGTGCGCCTCCCCGGCCGGCCGGCAGCCGGCCGGGGAGGCGGTTGGCGGGATCAGCCGTTGGCGGGCTTGAGGTGCAGGACCACGTCCACCGCGTTGGGCTGGGTGGGCTGCATGGCGCCGTACGGGTTCGAGTCGTCCGGCCAGCCGGTCCAGTTCTTCGTGCTGTACGCGCCGCCGATGTTGTCCGCGCCGACCGGGATCATCGGCATCTGGTCGACGAAGATCTTCTGCAGCGAGTTCATGGCGGTGGTGCGCGCCGCGTCGTCGGTCGCGTTCGCGTAGGCGACCAGGGCGTCGGTCGCCTCCTTGTTGTTGAAGCGGCCGAAGTTGCCGGCGGGTGAGGCGGTGCCGATCGGCTTGAGCTGCCGGCCGTCCATGATCGTCCGGTAGATGTCGTACGGCGTGGCGCCGCCCTCGGTCCACCGGAAGGTCGCCTCGAAGTTGCCCTGCTCGACGTTGCGGAACCAGGCGTCCTGGTTGGCCTTGTCGATCGTGGCCGCGATGCCGATCTTCGAGAGGTTGTCCTTCACGATCTCCAGGCTGGTCTGGTAGTCGGACCAGCCGGCCGGGTCGGTCAGCTTGATGGTGACGGCCTTGCCGGTCTTGTCCTTGAGGGTGTTGCCCTCCAGCTTGTAGCCGGCGCCGGTCAGCAGCGCCTTGGCGCCCTCGACGTCGACCTTGTGCTCCTGGCCCTTGAAGTCGGGCGCGACGAACGAGTCACCGGCCGGGCTGGGCAGGCCGGTCACGCTCTTCACCTGCGGGTGGAAGTAGCCGGCCTCGGCCGTGGTGAAGATGTCGGCGCGGTCGATGACCATGTTCATGGCGCGGCGCAGCGCCGGGTCGTCGAACGGCTTCTTCGTGGTGTTGAGGTAGAGGCCGTGGATGCCGAGGATCGCCGGCGCCCACACCTTGTGGTGCTCCTGGTCCTTGGCCACGAAGACGGCCTGGTAGTTGGGGATGAAGACGAAGCTCCACTCCGACTCGCCGTTGGCCAGGGCGGTGGTCTGCGCGCTGTTGTCCGTGTAGGAGGTGTAGCGCAGCTCCTTGACCTTCGGCAGGTCCTGCCAGTAGCCCTTGTCCCGCACCGACAGGGTCATGCTGGCCGGGGTGAAGGACTTCAAGGTGTACGGGCCGCTGCCGACCGGCTGCTTGACGGTGTCGGTCGTCGGGTCGCTGATCTTCTCCCAGATGTGCTTGGGCACGATCGGCACCCGCCACAGCACCTTCTGCTGGTTGACGAACTGCGGGCTCTCCATCTTGATGGTGACTTCGTTGCCGCTGGCGGTCGCGTCCGTGTAGGGCACGCCCTGGTCGTTCAGCGCCGGGTACTTCTTCACCAGGTTGTAGGTGAAGGCCACGTCCTCCGCGGTGACCTTCTGCCCGTCCGACCAGGTCGCGTTGTCCCGGATGGTGACCTTCACCGAGGTGTAGTCCTGCGACCACTCGGCCTTGGTGGCCAGCCACGGCTTGAACGGGTCGGCCGGCTTCACCGGGTTCCACATCATCAGCGGCTCGTAGATCTGCCAGCGGTAGCCGAGCGACGCCGCGGCGGACGTGGTGAGGAACGGGTTGTTGTTCTCTGCCTGCGGTCCGTTCGGCATGCCGACGTTCAGCACCGTGGCCGCCTGGCCGTTCTTCTTGTTGGCGTTCGGGCTGTCGCCGCAGGCGGCGACGCCGGTGGCCATCGCGCCGGCCAGCGCGACGGCGAGGAGTTGCCTTCTTCTCATGGAGGTCTCCCTCGGTGCTCCCGCGGTCCTCGAGCGGGATGGGGTGGATGAAGGGTGTGCGGTGCTACCACCGGTGGGCGGGTCGCCCGCCGGTGCGGGTGGTGCTGTCTCGATGGGGAGGTCAGGTGGCGCCGGTCGACGCACGGACGGTGAAGCTGGTCGGGATCACGGTCGGGGTGCCGGGCAGCGGCGTCCCGCCGAGGTGGGCGATGAGGGTACGGGCGGCGACCGCCCCCATCTCCCGCAACGGCTGGCGCACCGAGCTCAGCGGTGGATGGGTGTGCCCGGCCAGCGGCAGGTCGTCGAAGCCGACCACCGCCACGTCCTCCGGGACCCGCCGGCCGGCGTCCCGCAGCGCCTGGAGCGCCCCGGCGGCGGAGAGGTCGTTGTGGGCGAAGACGGCGTCGAACGGCACGCCGTCGGCGAGCAGGTGTTCCACCGCGACCCGCCCGCACTCGAAGGTGAAGTCACCCTCCACGACGAGGGTGGGATCGATGGGCAGGCCGGCGTCGGCGTACCCGGCCGCGAACCCGGCGAGCCGCTCCCGGGTGCAGCCGAAGCGGCTCAGGCCGGTGACGACCAGCGGCCGCTTCCGCCCGTGCGCCAGCAGGTGCGTCGCTGCCGCCCGCGCGCCGGCCTCGTTGGTGGTCCGCACCGACGGGAAGCCGGGCTGGTGGCCGCGGTCGTCGATGAGGATCACCGGCAGGCCGCGCTCGTGCAGCTCGGTGATGTAGTCGAGGGTGCCCTCCGGCTCGACCACGAGCAGGCCGTCGAAGGACTTCGCGGAGACCTGGGAGGCGAACCGCCGCATCGACTCGTCGCCGTGGGTGCAGGTGAACAGCAGCATGCCGTACCCCTCGGCCTCGACCACGTCGGCCGCGCCCTGGAGCACCTCGCCCATCCACGGCCAGGTCAGGGCGGGGACCAGCATGCCCACCACCCGGGTACGCCCGCGGGCCAGGCCGACCGCCCGGGCGCTCGGCACGTACCCGAGGGCATTGATGACCGCGCGGACCCGGTCGGCCGTCCGGACGTGCACCTCGCCCTTGCCGTTGAGCACCCGCGAGACCGTCGTCTTGCTCACCCCGGCACGGGTGGCGACGTCGGCGATGGTGATCGGCACGTGACGCTCCCGGGTCGCAGGGGTGAGGCGGATGTTTCGGAACCGGTTGCGGAAGCGGTTCCGTCGCAGTCAACCGAAGTGGCGGCGGTCACGTCAATAACGGGCGCGTAACAAAACATGGCTAAGTTCGAAACCTGAAAAAAGTGCCTCTGGACAAGGTGGCCGATCAAGGGTGTGAGCAGCGTCGATACGAGGAACTACGCCGGGCGGGTGCGGGCGTAGACGTCGCCGGAGTTGGCCTCGTGGGGGAGGGCCCGCAGGTATGCCGCCACCTCGTCCGCCGCTCGCCAGCCGGGCAGGGCGAACGCCATCTCGTCGCCGAGCGCCACGGTGAACGACGTGAACCCCAGCCCGGTGAGCCGGTCCAGGCAGCGCGCGGCCAGGTCGCGTTCGATGGTGGTGAACTCGAACGACAGCGCCGGCAGTGGCCGGCTCAGCCCGGCCAGCACGGCGTCCTCGAAGCCCTCCACGTCGATCTTCACGAAGGCCGGCACGCCGTGCGCCGCGATCAGGGTGTCGAGGGTGGTCCCGGCCACCTCGATCTCGGCGTCCCAGACCTCGTGCGCCCAGCCGCCGGCGCCGTCGGCCGCCTGCAGGAACCCCGCCGACACCGTCGAGATCGTGGGGTTTGCCGAGTTCACGTGCAGCCGCACCGGCCCGGTACGCGCCCCGCACGCCGCCTCCACCACAATCACCCGATCGTCGTCCGCGTAGAGGGCGTGCAGGGCCCGGGTGCAGAGCGGCTGCGGCTCGACGGCCACGACCCGGGCGCCCAGCCGCCGGAAACTGCCGAGGCGGTCGCCCACGTGGGCGCCGATGTCGAAGACCAGGTCACCGGGACGGATGAGGGGTGCGTAGAACGCGTCCATCGCCGTGTCGCGGGCCGGGTCGCCGTAGTACGCCTCCAGCGACCGGCGCAGGCCCGACATGGTGGGGTCTGCCTTGAGTGCCTCGATCACCCCGTTATGACCGCCCACCACTCCGACGCTAGCCGCGCCGACTCGTTCGTGAGCCCCTTTCGAGTGAGGCCCCGTCACCCGTATCCCTAGCCTCCTAGGACGCTCTAGGGGAGTGTGTGGTGTCATCAAGGTCGGCCAGAAAAAGTCGCGGTGCGATGTCGAGAACGTGCGGGCGGCTCCGTCCCCCGGGTGAACACGGCCACGACGGCCGTACCGCACTGAGGAGAACACGATGAAGTACCTGCTGCTCAAGCACTACCGGGGCGCACCGGCGGCGGTCAACGACGTGCCGATGGACCAGTGGACGCCGGAGGAGGTCTCGGCCCACATGCAGTACATGCGGGACTTCGCCACCCGGCTCGAGGGCACCGGCGAGTTCGTCGACGGCCAGGCGCTCTCCCCGGAGGGCACGTTCGTCCGGTACGACGGCGAGGGGCGGCCGCCGGTCACCGACGGCCCGTTCGCGGAGACCAAGGACCTGATCGCCGGCTGGATGGTGATCGACGTCGACAGCTACGAGCGGGCGCTCGCGCTCGCCGGTGAGCTGTCCGCGGCGCCGGGCGCGGGTGGGAAGCCGATCCACGAGTGGCTCGAGGTGCGGCCGTTCCTGACCGAGCCCCCGACCATCACGGAGTGACCACGGTGGACGAGGCCCTGCTGAGGACCCTCACCCCCACCGTGATCGGCATCCTCGTCCGCCGCGGAGCTGACTTCGCGGCGGCCGAGGACGCCGTCCAGGACGCCCTCGTCGAGGCGGTGCGTGCGTGGCCGGGCGACCCGCCGCGCGACCCGAAGGGCTGGCTGGTCACGGTGGCCTGGCGAAAGTTCCTCGACGCCGTTCGCGCCGATGCCTCGCGCCGGCACCGCGAGGTGCGCGTCGACGCCGAGCCGGTGCCCGGCCCGGTCGAGGGGGAGGACGACACGCTCCAGCTGTACTTCCTGTGCGCGCACCCGTCCCTGACACCTGCTTCGGCCGTGGCCCTCACGTTGCGCGCGGTCGGCGGCCTGACCACCCGGCAGATCGCGGAGGCCTACCTGGTGCCGGAGGCGACCATGGCCCAGCGGATCAGCCGGGCCAAGCGGACCGTCGCGGAGGTGCGGTTCGACCAGCCCGGTGATGTCGCCACCGTGCTGCGCGTGCTCTACCTGGTCTTCAACGAGGGCTACTCCGGCGACGTCGACCTCGCGGGCGAGGCGATCCGGCTCACCCGCCAGCTGGCGGCCGCGATCGACCACGAGGAGGTCGCCGGGCTGCTCGCGCTCATGCTGCTCCACCATGCGCGGCGCCCGGCACGGACCGGCCCCGACGGCCGGCTCGTACCCCTCGCCGAGCAGGACCGCAGCCGCTGGAACACCCGGCTGATCGCCGAGGGCGTCGAGGTGCTCCAGCGGGCGCTCGCCCGCGACCGGCTGGGCGAGTTCCAGGCCCAGGCGGCCATCGCCGCGCTCCACGCCGACGCCCCGGCCGCCGAGGAGACCGACTGGGTGCAGATCGTCGAGTGGTACGACGAGCTGGTGCGGCTCACCGGCAGCCCGGTGGCCCGTCTCAACCGGGCCGTCGCGGTCGGCGAGGCCGACGGCGCGCGTTCGGGACTTGCGGCACTGGCGACGCTGGACCCCGCCCTGCCCCGCTACACCGCCGTCGCGGCGTACCTGCACGAGCGGGACGGTGACGTCGTGACCGCTGCCCGGCTCTACGCCGAGGCCGCCCGGTCAGCAGCCAGCCTCGCCGAACGTGACCACCTCACCCGGCAGGCCGCACGGCTCAACGCGCGGCTGAGCCGCTGAGCGGCCGACGGGTGGGTGGCCCGGCTCAGGGCGTCTCGACGACCTCCTGGCCGAGGGGCCAGAGCGCGGCGGGGACGAGCTTGAAGTTGGCCACCCCGAACGGGATGCCGATGATCGTGACGCAGAGCGCGACGCCGGCGAGGATGTGCGACAGGGCCAGCCACCAGCCGGCCAGCAGCACCCACAGCACGTTGGCCAGGCCGGAGGCGACCCCGGCGCCGGGCTTCGGGACGAGCGTGCGGCCGAACGGCCACAGCGCGTACGAGGCCAGGCGGAGCGAGGCCACCCCGAACGGGATGGTGATCACCAGCGCGAAGCAGATCAGGGCGGCCACCCCGTAGCCCAGGGCCAGGACGGCGCCACCGCCGAAGACGAGCCACAACACGTTCAGCAGGAAGCGAAGCACGCTCCCATGGTGGCCACCGTCCGCAAGGTCACCTCGCGGCGGCACCTTCGCGATCCCGACCCTCGCCGAGCCGGTGGCGCAGGGCGAGGTGGAGTACCAGCCGCCGGTCGGGGTCGTCGAGGTCCGTGCCGAACAGGTCCCGCAGCCGGCGCATCCGGTAGCGCACGGTCTGCGGGTGGGTGTGCAGGTCCTCGGCCACGGCGACCACCTGCCCTTGCCGGCGCAGCCAGCCGTGCAGCGTCTCGGCGAGGGCCCGCCGGGCCGCCGGCCGCAGCCCGGCGAGTGGCGTGAGGCAGGCGTCGGCGAGGTGGTCGGCCAGCCCCGGTTCCCAGCGCAGCACCAGGGTGAGCAGGTGCTCGTCCCCGACGACCGGGTCGGCGGGCAGCACCCCGTCGCGCCGCAGCGCCAGGGCCCGCCCGGAGATCCGGTACGACAGCCGCGCCCGGCCCAGCGCCACGCTCGGCCCGAGCGCCGCCCGCCGGCCGGTGAGCGCCTGGCGGGCCCGGTCGAGCCGTCCCGGGAGGTCCGGGTCGGGCAGCACGATCCGTACCACGTCGTCGATGACCGTGGCGATCGCGCCGCCGCCGATGGTGCGGCCCAGGTGTTCGGCGTCGTCGCCGTCGACACTGAGCACGGCGACCGTCCGGGGCAGCGGCCAGCGGGCCGCATCGGCGGCGGCGCGCAGCGCGGCGTCGGCCGGCGGCTGCGGCTGGACGAGCAGGGTGATGAGCCGCCGCCGGGTGGTGGCCCAGTCCTGCGCGGCGTCGCGCTGCTCGTCGAGGTAGCCCTCGGCGGCGGCGCCGGCGAGGGCGTCGACGTAGCCGAAGAGCGCGCCGGCGACCACGTACAGGTCGGTGGGGGCGGGGCCGGCGGCCGTGGTGTGCGCGACGAGGAACGCCCAGATCTCCCGGCCGCCGAGGGTGAGCACGGCGCGCAGCGCGTCGACCCGGTGTCCCTCCCGGTACTCGGTGCGGCCCAGCTCGTGGAAGACGGCCCGGGTGGCGGCCAGGTCGCGGGCCGGCTCGGCCACCGCGTCGACGAAGGCGTCCACCGCGGTACGCACGCCGAGGGCCAGCCCGCGCCCCTGCCCGCCGGTGAGCGAGCGGCCCTGGGCCCGCATGGCGGCGCGGACGGTCTCGAGGATCCGTTCGTGCAGCGGGGTCCGCAGCCCGCGCAGCTGCGCGCCGACCGCCGGCGCGAGCCGCGCCAGGCCGGGTTCGATGTCGAGCAGCGTGTCCGCCATCGTCGGCTCCTTTTGTCATCGGGGTGACAAACCCGGTGGCGGATCGCGCACACCCCGACCAAGGATTTTGGCATCCGGCTACGTACGGTCGGTGCCGTGGATACCGATGTGATCGTGATCGGCGCCGGGCTGGCCGGCCTGGTCGCCGCCGCCGAGGCCGCCGACGCGGGCCGCCGGGTGGTGCTGCTGGACCAGGAACCGGAGCAGAACCTCGGCGGGCAGGCGTGGTGGTCGTTCGGCGGGCTGTTCCTGGTCGACTCGCCGGAGCAGCGCCGGATGGGCATCCGGGACTCCGTGGAGCTGGCCTGGCAGGACTGGACCGGCAGCGCCGCCTTCGACCGCCCGGAGGACCACTGGCCGCGCCGGTGGGCCGAGGCGTACGTGCACTTCGCGGCCGGGGAGAAGCGGGCCTGGCTGCGAGGGATGGGCCACCGGGTCTTCCCGGTGGTGAGCTGGGCCGAGCGGGGCGGGGGAGCGGCGCACGGGCACGGCAACTCGGTGCCCCGGTTCCACGTCACGTGGGGCACCGGCCCGGGTGTGGTCGAGCCGTTCGCCCGGCGGGTCCGCGCCGCCGCCGAGCAGGGCCGGATCCGGTTGCTGTTCCGGCACCGGGTGGACGAGCTGGTCACCAGCGGCGGCGCGGTCACCGGCGTCCGCGGCGCGATCCTGGCGCCCGACGACGCCCCGCGCGGCCGGCCCACCTCACGGACGGTGGTCGGCGACTTCGCGTACGGGGCGCAGGCCGTGATCATCACGTCGGGTGGCATCGGCGGCGACCACGACCTGGTCCGGCGGGCCTGGCCGGCGCGGCTCGGCACCCCACCGGCCCGGATGGTCACCGGCGTGCCCGCGTACGTCGACGGCCGGATGCTCGCCGTCACCGAGACGGCCGGCGGTCAGGTGATCAACCCGGACCGGATGTGGCACTACACCGAGGGACTGCGCAACTGGGACCCCGTCTGGCCCGGCCACGGCATCCGCATCCTGCCCGGGCCGTCCTCGCTCTGGCTCGACGCGACCGGCGAGCGGCTGCCGGCGCCGTTGTTCCCCGGCTTCGACACCCTCGCCACGCTGCGCCACCTGCGGGCCACCGGCCACGACTACAGCTGGTTCGTGCTCACCCAGAAGATCCTGGAGAAGGAGTTCGCGCTCTCCGGCTCCGAGCAGAACCCGGACCTGACCAACCGCAGCGTGCGGCAGGTGCTGCAGCGGGTCCGCCCGGGGGCGCCCGCGCCGGTGGAGGCGTTCAAGCGGCACGGCGCGGACTTCGTCGTCGCCGACGCCCTGCCGGAGCTGGTCGACGGGATGAACAAGCTGGCCGCCGAGAGCGGCGGGCCGCAGCTCGACGCGACGGCGCTGCGCCGGGTCGTCGAGGCCCGGGACCGGGAGATCGCCCACCCGTTCGGCAAGGACGCCCAGCTGCACGCCATCCGCGGCGCCCGCCGTTACCGGGGTGACCGGCTGATCCGGGTCGCCACCCCGCACCGGCTGCTCGACCCGGCTGCCGGCCCGCTGATCGCCGTGCAGCTGCACGTGCTGACCCGCAAGACCCTCGGCGGCCTGCACACCGACCTGTCCGCACGGGTGCTGCGCCCGGACGGCGAGCCCCTCGCCGGGGTGTACGCCGCCGGCGAGGTCGCCGGGTTCGGGGGCGGCGGCATGCACGGCTACAACGCCCTGGAGGGCACGTTCCTCGGCGGCTGCCTCTTCTCCGGCCGCACGGCCGGCCGCGCCGCCGCGGCCGCGGTCGGGTAGCTCGCCAGGCCGGCCGGGACCCGCGGGGCGGACCCGGCCGGCTCGGGATCAGGGCCCGACAGGTTCCCGCCCGGTCGCGAGCAGCCGCCGGATCTCCGCGGCGGCCGGGTGCTCCGGTGCGACGGCCAGGAAACGCCGCAGCGTGTCGACCGCCTCGACGGGCCGGCTGTTCCGCTGCGCCAGGCCCAGCACCAGCAGGCCGTCGGGGGAAGCCGGTTCGCGGGCGAGCACGTCCCGGGCGGTTCGTTGCGCGGCCGCGCCGTCACCGGCGCGGAGCTGCGCGAACGCGAGTCGCAGCCGGACGTCGTCGTCGGGCCGGTCCCGCAGCGCCTCCTGGTACATCTGCGCGGCGGCGTCGTACCTGTTCTGCGTCTCCAGGTCGTGGGCGAGTTGGAGGGCGACCGCGACCGGGTCGGCCGGCGCCGGCCGGGCGGGCGGGTCGAGCCGGTCGGCGACGATCGCGACGGACGCCACGAGCGCCACCACCCCCGCGGACGCCACCCGCCACGCCCGGCGTGCGCCCCGGGCGTCCGGCGCCCAGGGGACGGCGGAACCGGTGCGGGCGGCACCGGTCCGGCCGGCACCGGGTCGGAGCGTCCGCACGGCCGCGTAGCCGCCGGCCAGCAACGCCAGCGCGGGTACGCCCCAGAGCAGCAGCCGGACCCCGCGAGCCGGTGGATCGGTCAGCACGTCGGCGCCGTAGCGCTGGACGAACCACCGCCGGATCTCGGTCCGGTCCCGCCCCTGGGCGAGCTGGTCCGCCACCACCTGCCGCATCGCCGCCGCGATCGGTGACCGGGAGTCCGCCACCGACTCGCCCTGACAGGCCGGGCAGCGCAGCCCGGCGGACACCGCGCGCACCGGGTCCTGGCGGTCGGGGTCGCCCGCCGACCGGGCCAGCGCGGCGCCGGCCGCCGCGGCGAGCATGACGAGCACGAGCGCCACCAGGGCGCGTCGCCACCTCATCCGGCCAGCAGCGGTGGGATCCGCTGCTCCAGCCACTGCCGGGTCACCACCCCCTGCCGCCGGTCGACGAGCCGGCCGTCCCGGCCGACCACGAAGGTCTCCGGCACGCCCCGCACGCCCCACTCGACCGCCCGCGTCCCGTCGGGATCCGGCACCACGGTCAACCCGGCCGCACCGGTCTCGTCGAGCAGCGCCCGGACCGCGTCGCTGCCGTCGCGGATGTTGAGCCCGACCAGCCGTACGCCGCGCGGCGACCAGGTGCGCTCGGCCTCCCTCAGCACCGGCAGCTCGTCCCGGCACGGTCCGCACCAGGAGGCGAACACGTTGACCAGCACCACCTGGCCCCGGGCTTCGGTGAGCGCGAAGCGGCCACCGTCCAGGGTGGCGCCGGCCAGTGCCGGGGCGGGCCTGCCGGTCACCGCCGTGAGCTCGCCGGGGTTCGGCGTGGCGGGTGCGCGCAGGCCGAAGGCGATCAGCGCGCCGACGGCGACGGTGAGCGCGAGGACCGTCGCCGGCCCGGCGCGCAGCCGTCCGGGGCGCCGCGCCGGCCGCCTCACGTCGGGGCTCCCGGTCCGACGGCCACCGGGGCTGGCCGCGGCCGGTCGGCGCGGGCGGCCGGGCGGGTTCGGGAGCGGGCGGTGGCGGCGGCCGCGAGCAATCCGCTGACGGCGGTCAGGGCGCCGCCGACCCAGATCAGGCCGACGAGCGGGTTCACCGCGAGTCGGACGGTGGCGGTGCCGCTGTCCTCGGCGACGGCGAGCAGCGTGACGTACGTGTCGCGCAACGGGCCGGCGCCGATCGCGGGCACGGTGACGGCGGTGTCCCGGGCGGCCTGGTAGCGCAGCGCGGGCCTGATCGTCCGTTCGTGGCCCGACGCGGTGAGCACCAGCCGGGCCCGTACCGCCATGTTCCCGTCGCCGCCGGTCCGGTCCACCCCGACCAGCCGGACCGCGACGTCGCTCACCCGCAGCGTCTCGCCGACCCGCAGCGTCCGTTCGGTGTCCCGGCCGTACGCCGACGAGCCGGCGACACCCGCCGCGACCAGGGCGAGACCGGCGTGCGCGACCAGTCCGGCGAGCCGGGCGGGCCGTCGGTGCGGGCCGGGCCGGCGCAGCCGCGGGGCCAGGTCCCCGGCCAGTCCGGTGAGGACGAACCCGGCCGCGCCGAACGCGGTGAGCGCGGCCGGGCCGGGGCGGCTGAGCAGCCCGACGAGGGCCACGGTGCCCAGGCCGGCGCCGGCGGGGACGACGAGCCGCCACAGCGCCGCCGAGCGGTCGCGGACCCGCAGGGCCGGCGTCACGCCCATCACCAGCAGCACCACGACCGCCAGGGGCACCGCTGTGCGCTGGTAGTAGGCGGGCCCCACCGACGAGCCCGAGCCGGTCAGCGGGGTGGTGAGCAGCGGCAGGATCGTGCCGATCAGCACCACCGCGGCGATGGTCACCAGGAGCACGGCGTGGACCAGCACCAGGGTGGCGCGGGACAGCGCCCGGGGGCGCTCCGTAGGGGCCGGCTCGGGGGCCCGGCGGCCGGTCAGGACGGCCGACACCACCACCGCCAGCAGCACGAAGCCGAGCAGCATCGGGCCCAGCGGCGAGTCGGTGAAGGCGTGCACGCTGGCCACCGCACCGGATCGGGTCAGGAAGGTGCCGAGCAGCACCAGCAGGAAGCTCGCGCAGGCGAGCGCGCCGTGCCAGGCGACCCGTCCGCGGACCAGGGTGGTGTGCAGGAACGCGGTGGCGGTCAGCCAGGGCAGCAGGGAGGCGTTCTCCACCGGGTCCCACGCCCAGTAGCCGCCCCAGCCCAGCACCGCGTACGACCACCAGGCGCCCATCCCGATGCCCCCGGTCAGCGCCGCCCAGGCGACCAGCGCCCACGGGCGCGCCATCCGCACCCAACCCGGTCCGTCCCGTCCCGCCAGTGGCGCCGCCAGCGCGAACGCGAAGGGTACGACCAGGCCGAGGTAGCCGGCGTAGAGCAGCGGCGGGTGCACCCCCATGGCCGGGTGCTGCTGGAGCAGGGGATTCGGTCCGGGGCCGTCGGCCGGCACCGGGCTCACCGCGCGGAACGGGTTCGCGGCGAAGGTGGACAGCGCGAAGAAGAACATCGTGACCACGCTGAGGACCACCATGGCGTACGCGTGCAGCCGCGGCGGGTACGCGCGCCGGGCCAGCAGCGCGGCGTAGCCGCCGAGGACCAGCAACCACAGCAGCAGCGAACCGTCCAGGGCCGACCAGAGGCTGGTCAGGGTGTAGTAGAGCGGGACGTCCCGGCCGCCGTTCTCGGCCACGAACCGGACGCTGAAGTCGTGCCGCAGCAGCGCCGTCTCCAGCAGGGCGCAGGCCAGGGCGGCGGCGGCCAGGGTGGCGGCGGTGCCGTGCCGGGCGGTGCGGACGGCCGCGCCGAACAGGGCCACCCGCAGCCAGAGCAGGGTGGTGAGGGTCGCGCAGGCGAGTCCGACGGCGAGGCCGGCGGTGCCGAGGTCACCCAGCATCGACCGTTACCGCGGGGGAGGACGACGGGCCGTACTCGTTGCCGTGCCGGACCACCACGTGGTCGGAGCGGAACACGCCGTCGGAGGACAGCCTGCCCTCGACGACCGCCCCGGTTCCCTCGCGGAAGGTCTCCGGAGGCGCGCCGCGCTGCTCGACGGTGATCTCGTGGCCGGCCTCGGCGAGGCGGAACACGACGAGCTCGCCCTCGTGGCGCAGCGAGCCGGGCACGACGTCGCCGCCGAGGCGGACCCGGTGGCCCGCGAGGCCCGGATCGCCGAGCAGCTCGCCCGGCGTCCGGTAGTAGGTGACGGTGTCGCGGAGCGCGCTGGTGACCAGCAGCCCGCCGACGGCGAGCAGCACCGCGACGAGGGCCACCCGGCCCGCCCGCCGCCGTATCATCCGACGCCGGCCGGCGTGCGCTCGGCGGCGGAGGAGGAGGGCTCGGGAGCCAGGCGGCGCTCCAGGTGGCGCACCCGGTGCAGCAGGAGGCAGAACGCGGCGAGGGTCGCGGCGGCCACGGCGAGGAGCAACGCGGTGGCCATCCGAAGGTCGATGGGCGGCCGGTGCGGGGCCAGCACCGTCGCCTGCTGGTGCAGCGAGCGCCACCAGACCACGGAGAAGTGCACCACGGGCACCAGGAGGAAGCCGGCGACGCCGGCGACCGCGGCCGGCCGGGCCACCCGGTGATCGCCGCCGTCGCGCGCCGCCCGGCGCTCGGCCAGCGCCCGGCGCAGGGCGAGGTAGCCGGCGTAGGCGAGCAGCAGCAGGGCGGTGCTGACCAGCCGCGGATCCCAGGCCCACCAGGTGCCCCAGACCAGGTGCCCCCAGATGGCCCCGGTGCCGATGGCAGCGGCGGTGAGAACCACGCCGAGTTCGGCCGCCGCCCGGGCGAACCGGTCCCAGCGCAGGTCACCGCCGATCAGGTACGCCCCGCTGGCCGCGAGCACGACCGTGAACGCGGCGTACGCCACCCAGGCGGCGGGGACGTGCAGGTACATGAGGCGTTGCGCGTCGCCCTGGAGTTCATCGGGGGGCGCGAGCCAGCCGCCGGCCACCGTGGCCGCGGCGGTGAGCCCGGCGGCGGCCCAGGCCATCGTCCGACGGGCCGCGGCCGCTGCGGCGGTGTCCGTGAGGAGGTCCACGGTGGAGGCGTGCATCATCTCCCTGTCCGCGTCCCTGAGGCGCTTGACCGAGAAGGTGGGACTGGACAACACCATAGGACGCTCGGATATCCCAGATGCCGCTGTTCGGGATAAAAGGTACGAAGGCCGGTATTAGGGTCCTTCCCGGTGAAGACGACAGCGCAGACCATCTCGAGCCCGGCTCGGCGGCAGCGCCGGCCGCGGTCGGTGCTGCCGCTGCTGTACGGCCCGCTGCTGCTCGCCGGCTGCTCCGGCGGCAGCCCCTCGGCGTTGAGTCCGGCGGGGACCGGGGCGGGGCGGGTCAGCGGCCTCTGGTGGCTGCTGTTCTGGGTCTCCATGGCGGTGTTCGCCGAGGTCATGGCGCTGCTCGCCTGGGCCCTCGTGTTCCGGCGGGGCACCGCCCGGGTGCGTCACGGCCAGCCGTTGCGCTTCGTGACGATTGCCGGGGCGGGGCTGCCGTTCGTCATCCTCGTGGCGGTCTACGGCGTCGGTCTGCGGGACCTCGCCGCGCTCGGCGCCGGCCCGGGACGGGACGCGCCCACCGTGGAGGTCACCGGCCACAAGTGGTGGTGGGAGGTGCGCTACGCGGGCGCCTCCGGCGCCACCGCGAACGAGATCCACATTCCGGTGGGGGAGCGGGTCCGGGTCCGGCTGCGCACCGACGACGTGCTGCACAGCTTCTGGGTACCGCAGTTGATGCCGAAGCTGGACCTGATCGCCGGCGAGACCCGGGAGACCTGGCTGGAGGCCCGGCGCGGCGGCCGCTACCGCGGCCAGTGCGCCGAGTACTGCGGCACCCAGCACGCCCACATGGCGTTCCTCGTGGTGGCCGAACCCCGCGCCGATTTCGACGCCTGGCTGGCCCGGCTGGACGCCCCCGCCCGGGCGCCGCGGACCGAGGCCGAACGGCGCGGTCAGCAGACCTTCGTGCAGGGCACCTGCGCGGCCTGCCACACGGTCCGGGGCACCGGCGCGCAGGGGCAGGTGGGGCCGGACCTGTCGAACGCCGGCTCGCGGTGGAGCATCGGCGCCGGCGCGGTGCCCAACGACGCCGGACACCTCGGCGGCTGGATCGCCAACTCGCAGACCGTCAAGCCGGGCAACGCCATGCCCCCGCAGCCGGTCGACGCCGACCGGCTGCCCGACCTCATCACCTACCTGCGGTCGCTGGAGTAGGGCCACCATGTCCACGACCACCAGCACCGCCCCCGGCGTGGGCCGGGACGACCTGGCCCGCCTGGCCGAGCACTGGGCCGAGCCCCGCTCGCTGCGCGCCTGGTTCACCACGGTCGACCACAAGAAGATCGGCCGGCGCTACCTGGTCACCGCCGCGTTCTTCTTCGTCCTCGCCGGGCTCAGCGCCCTGGTGATGCGCACCCAGCTCGCCCGGCCCGAGTCCGGCGTGGTGTCCCCGCAGGAGTACAACCAGATCTTCACCATGCACGGCACCGCGATGATCTTCCTGTTCGCCACCCCGATGCTCTTCGGCTTCGGCAACTTCCTCGTGCCGTTGATGATCGGATCACGGGACATGGCGTTCCCCCGCCTGAACGCCTTCGGCTACTGGGTCTTCCTCTTCGCCGGCCTGTTCATGTGGGCGAGCCTGCCCTTCGGGGCGGCCCCAAACAACGGCTGGTTCGCGTACGCGCCGCTGAACCAGGTGCAGCACAACCCGGGCCTGCACATGGACGTCTACGCGCTCGGACTGCTGTTCCTCGGAATCTCCACCACCTCGGGCGCCATCAACTTCATCGTCACGGCGCTCAAGCTGCGGGCGCCGGGGATGTCGCTCAACCGGGTGCCGCTGTTCGTCTGGGCGATCGTGGCCACCGCGTTCATGGTGGTCTTCGCCCTACCGGCGCTGAACGCGGACAACACGATGCTCTTCCTCGACCGCCGGTTCGGCACCCACTTCTTCGACCCGTCCGGCGGCGGGAACGTGCTGCTCTGGCAGCACCTGTTCTGGATCTTCGGGCACCCCGACGTGTACATCATCGTGCTATCCGCGCTGGGCATCGTCTCCGCGGTGCTGCCCGCGTTCACCCGCCGGGGCGTGGTCGCCTACTCGCTGATCGTGCTCTCCATCGTGGCGATCGCGATCATCTCGTTCGGGGTCTGGGTGCACCACATGTTCGCCACCGGGCTGCCGCAGCTGTCGTACAGCTTCTTCAGCGCGGCCAGCACCGTCATCACCATCCCGTCCGGGATCCAGATCTTCGCCTGGCTGGCCACCATGCTGCTCGGCCGGCTGGTCCTGCGGGTGCCGCTGCTGTTCGTGATCGGGTTCATCGTGACCTTCGTGCTCGGCGGCCTCACCGGCGCGATGTTCGCGGTGACCGCGTTCGACCAGCAGGTCACCGACTCCTACTTCGTGGTGGCGCACTTCCACTACGTGCTGA
Organism: Micromonospora terminaliae; assembly: GCF_009671205.1. NCBI lineage: Bacteria > Bacillati > Actinomycetota > Actinomycetes > Micromonosporales > Micromonosporaceae > Micromonospora > Micromonospora terminaliae. The sequence goes on from NZ_CP045309.1 coordinate 2,425,750, forward strand.
TCGGCGGGGCCGTCTTCCCGATGCTCGCCGGCATCTACTACTGGCTCCCGAAGATCACCGGCCGGATGTACCACGAGGGGCTCGGGCGGTGGGCGTTCTGGCTGACCTTCGCCGGCATGCACGTCACCTTCTTCCCCATGCACCTCACCGGCCTGTTCGGCATGCCCCGGCGCGTGTACACCTACCGCAGCGAGCCGGGTTGGGACGGGTGGAACCTGGTCAGCACGGTCGGGTCGTACCTGCTGGCGCTCGGGCTCCTGCTGGTGCTCGTCGGCGTGGTGCACGCGCTGCGGCGGGGCCGGCCGGCGCCTGCGGACCCGTGGGAGGGCGACAGCCTGGAATGGTCGACGGCCTCGCCACCCGAGCCGTACAACTTCCCGGTCATTCCCCGGGTGCACAGCCTGCACCCCGCCTGGGACGCACGGACCGCCGAGTCGACCACCACCGGGGCGACCGCCGAGCGCGTCCTCAGCGACGGCCGGCGCACCCTGTTCACCAGCGAGCTGGACGCCCGCACCGAGCGGGCGGTGGACATGCCCGAGTCATCGTTCAAGCCACTCGTCCTCGCCGGCGCGCTGCTGGTCTTCTTCACCGCCATGCTGCTGGCCGCGTACCCCGTCGCGGTCGTCGCCGCGCTGGTGGTGGCGGCGACGATCGCGGCCTGGCTCTGGCCGCCGCGTCGTCCCGACGAGGAACTCGGGGTGGCGTCATGACCGACCCGGGTGGGGTCGTGGCGGCGGCCACCGGCGTCACGGCGCTGACCACGGAGGAGCCGGTCGGCCGGCCGACCGGCTGGTGGGGCATGGTGCTGTTCGTCGCCACCGAGGCCACCCTCTTCGCCTGCCTGCTCGGCAGCTACTTCTACCTCCGCTTCCAGTTCGGTCCGCAGTGGCCGCCGGGCGGCGTCGACAAGCCGAAGCTGCTCCTCCCGCTGCTCATGACCGCGGTGCTGGTGCCCAGCAGCCTGCCCGTGGTCTGGGCCGAGCACGGCATCCGGCGCGGCCGGCGCGGGCGGCTGCGGGCCGGGCTCGCCGCCACCCTGGTGCTCGGGCTGACCTTCCTGGCTCTGCTGGCCGTCGAGTACGCCGAGGACCTCAAGCACTTCACCATGACCACCGACGTCTACGGCTCGCTGTTCTACCTGATCACCGGTTTCCACGGGCTGCACGTGCTGGTCGGGTTGACGATGATCGGCTGGCTGCTCACCGCCTCCCTGCGCGGTGGCAGCTTCGGTTCCCACCGCCACGAACGCGTCCGCAACGCCGCGATCTACTGGCACTTCGTCGACGCGGTGTGGGTCGCCATCCTGTTCACCATCTACCTCTCCCCGCGGCTGTGATGACCACCGGACCCGGCCCGCACACCCGCCTGGCCGGCGGCCTGCTGCTCTGGTACGGCGTCCTCGGCGGGGCCGTCGCCTGGGCCGCGCACCTGCTCGTGGCCTGGCCGCTGGACGAGTTGACCTGCGCCGCGGGCCGCGAGCACGTCTCCGCCGTGCCGCTCTGGCTGGCGGTGTGGCTCGCGGTGGTGATCCCGGGCGTGGTCACCGTGGGCTCGCTGCTGGTGGCCACGCTGGTCTGGCGGCGCACCGCGCGGGCGTCGTCGGCCGGCGCGGAGGACCGGGCCGTCGACCGCTCCCGGATGCTCGCCGTGGTCGGTGTCTGGGCGAACCTGCTGTTCCTGACGATCATCGTGCTCGGCGGGGTCGCCGTGCTGGTGTTCCCGCCATGTCAGGGCTGAGCGTCTACCGGGCCCACGGGTCCGGCGCCGGCGACGTGGCCGACGGGCTGCTGACGATGCTGACCGTGACCGCGGTCTGCCTGCTCGCGGCCGGCTACGGCCGGGGTGTGCAGGAGCTGTGGGCGCGGCGCGGCCGCGGCCGGGTGGTGGCGGGCCGGCGGGTGACGGCGTTCGGCGCCGGGCTGGTGGTGGTGCTGGCGGCCGACCAGGGGCCCGTGCACCGGCTGGCCGAGTCCTCCTACGCCGGGCACATGGCCCAGCACATGCTGCTCCTGCTGGTGGCCGGCCCGCTGCTCGCGGCCGGTGCGGCGGGACTGCCGCTCACCCTGGCCGCGCCCCGCCCGCTGCGCCGGCTGCTGGCCCGCGTCCGGGCCGCGGCGCCGGTGCGCCGGCTGCGCCGCCCGGCCGGGTACGGCCTGCTGGCCGCGGCGGCCCAGACCCTGGCCCTGTGGCTGTGGCACCTGCCGGGGCCGTACGTCGCCGCGGTGGACCGCCCGGTAATGCACGCCGCCGAGCACCTGAGCCTGGTGACGGCGGCGTGGCTGCTGTGGGCGCCGGTGCTCGGCCCGGCCCGCCACCGCACGCCCGCGCCGGTGTCGCTGCTGCTGCTGGTCGGCACCATGCTGCCCGCCTCCGCGCTCGGCGCCGTCCTCACCTTCGCCCCCGAGCCGGTCTACCCCGCGCGCGTCCTCGGCCCCGACCCGCTCGCCGACCAGCAGCTCGCCGGACTGCTGATGTGGGCGCCGATGGACCTGGTGGTCCTGGTGGCGGCGCTGGCGGTCTTCCTCGGCTGGCTGCTGCGGCTGGACCGGGAGCGGCCCGCCCGCCTGGTCACGACCCGGCCCGGCGTGCCGCCGGCGAAGGGTCCCGCAACCGAAGGGATGGTGCGATGAGCCGTCATTTCTGGATGCTGGCCACGGTGCTGGCGGCGCTGCCGGTCGTCGCCGTGACCGGCTGCGCGTCGACATCGCCACCACCGCCGCCCGAGTCCCGCGCCGGGCGGCCGGACCGGGGCGCGAAGCTGATCGCCCAGTACGGGTGCGGCTCCTGCCACACGGTCCCCGGCGTCGACCGGGCAGGCGGGCTGGTCGGCCCGCCGTTGACCCGCTTCGGCGCCCGGTCGTACATCGCCGGTGAGCTGCCCAACAACGCGGACAACCTGCGACGGTGGATCACCGACCCGCAGGCCGTCGAGCCGGGCACCGCCATGCCGGACCTCGGCGTCAGCGCGATCGACGCCCAGGACATCGCCGCATACCTCTACACGTTGGACTGACGGATGCGGCGACCACGAGCGGTGACGCTGCCCGCCCTGTACCCGCGCCGGGCCCTCGTGGTCGGGTCCGTACTGGCGCTCGCCGTGGGACCGGTGGCGCTCGCGCCCGACCCCACGCCGGCCCCGGCCGCCACCACCCCCGCCGCCGACCGCGGCGCCCAGCTCTACCTGGAGCAGTGCGCGAGCTGCCACGGCGTGCGCGGGCAGGGGTCGCAGCAGGGGCCGTCCCTGGTCGGCGTCGGGCCCGCCTCGGTCGACTTCCAGCTCTCCACCGGCCGGATGCCGGTGTCCCGCGAGGTTTCCCAGGCGCGGCGCCGCGAACCCGTCTTCTCCGCCGGCGACATCTCCGCGCTGGTCGACCACGTCACCGGCTTCGGCGGTGGAGGCCCGCGGATTCCCCGGGTCGCCCCCGGCGACGTGGCCTCCGGCCGGGAGGTCTTCGCCGCCAACTGCGCGCCCTGCCACGGGGCTACCGGCTCGGGGGCCGTGCTCACGAACGGCTGGAGCGCCCCACCGCTGTACGACGCGTCGGCCACCCAGGTCGCCGAGGCGGTCCGCGTCGGCCCCGGGCTGATGCCGGCCTTCCCCGGCCAGGTGCTCACCGACCAGCAGGTCGACGACCTGACCAGCTACGTGCGGCGGCTGCGCACCGAGCGGCTGGACCCGGGCGGAAACCCGCTCGGCCGGCTCGGCCCGCTGGCCGAAGGGCTGCTCGCCTGGGCGGCGGTCCTCGTACTCCTGGTGGCCGGCGTGCGCTGGCTTGGCCGGAGGGCGGCGGAGTGAGACGCCCGCCCCCGTCGCCGGCCGAGGAGTCCGCGAGCCGCCGGATCGTCGGCGCGTTCCTGGTGAGCGCCGCCGGGGCGGTCGGCTTCGCCGTGACGTACGGGCTCGGCGGCGACACCCGGTGGGAGGGGGTGTGCCTGGCGGTCGCCTTCGCCGGCCTGGCGGTGGGGCTCGCGGTCTGGGCCCGGCGGCTGGTCCCGGTCGGCGGGTACGTCGAGGAGCACGAGGGCTTCCCCTCGCCGCCGGCCGAGCAGGCGCTGACCGCGGCGGAGTTCGCCGCGCCGGACAGCCCGACGCGCCGGTACGGCCTGCTCGCAGCGCTCGGGCTCGCGCTGACCGCCCTCGGCGTCGCCGCGCTGTTCCCCCTGCGCTCCCTGCTTCCCTGGGACCGGGTGCGCCCGCCCCGGGCCATCAAGGACACCCCGTGGGGGCCCGGCGTACGGCTGGTCGACGACACGGGACGGCCCCTGCGGCCGGACGACGTGCCCGCCGAGACGATGGTGGCGGTCTTCCCCGAGGGGGACCCGGATGCCGGTGACGCCCCCGCCTTCGCGGTCCGCCTCGACCCCGAGCGCTTCGCCCGCCCGCCCGCCGGCGGCCACCTGGGCGGCCTGGTCGTCTGGTCGATGCTGTGCACCCATGCCGGCTGCCCGGTGCGGCTCTACCTCAAGGGCACCGGCCGGGTGCTCTGCCCCTGCCACCAGTCGTCATTCGACCTGCTGGCCGGGGCGCGGGCGGTCGCCGGTCCCGCGGCGCGGCCGCTGCCGGGACTGCCGATCGAGGTCGGCCCGGACGGCTTCCTCCGGGCCACCGGCGACTTCACCGCGCCGCCCGGCGCCGGCTTCTGGAGCCGGCCATGATCATGAATCGGCTGGCCCGCGCGCTGGACGACCGGCTCCGGCTCTCCCCGATCACCCGCCGGGCGCTGGCGAAGGTCTTCCCCGACCACTGGTCGTTCATGCTCGGCGAGCTCGCGCTCTACTCGTTCGTGGCGCTGATCCTCACCGGCGTCTACCTCACCTTCTTCTTCGACGCCAGCTCCGCCGACCGCGTCTACCAGGGGTCGTACGCCCCACTGGACGGCAGCACCACCTCCGCCGCGTACGCCTCGGTGGTGCGGCTGAGCTGGGACGTGCGGGCTGGTCTGCTGATCCGGCAGACCCACCACTGGGCCTCCCTGGTCTTCGTCGCCGCGATCGTTCTGCACCTGGCCCGGATCTTCTTCACCGGGGCGTTCCGGAAGCCGCGCGAACTCAACTGGCTGATCGGCGTCACGATGCTGACCCTCGCCCTGGCCAACGGCTTCACCGGCTACTCCATGCCCGACGACCTTCTCTCCGGACTGGGCCTGCGGATCATCACCTCGGTGGTGGAGTCGATTCCCCTGGTCGGGACCTGGCTGGCCGCCCTGGCCCTGGGTGGCGAGTTCCCCTCCGACGAGATGATCCCGCGGATGTTCGTCACCCACGTGCTGCTCGTGCCGGCCGTCCTCGTCGCCCTCATCTCCCTGCACCTCGGCATCCTGGTGCGGCAGAAGCACACCCAGTTCCCGGGCCCGGGCCGGACGGAGCACAACGTGGTCGGCTCCCGGCTGTGGCCGAGCTACACCCTGCGCTCGCTGGCCCTCTTCGCCTGGGTCCTGGCGGTGCTGTTCGCCCTCGGCGGCCTGGCCCAGATCAACCCGGTGTGGCTCTACGGGCCGTTCGAGCCGGCCCAGTCCACCTCGCCGGCGCAGCCGGACTGGTACGTCGCCTGGGGCGACGGCGCGCTGCGCCTGTTCCCGCCCTGGGAGTTCCGCGTCGGCGGCTACCTGGTGCCGGCGCCGTTCTTCCCCGGCGTCGTGCTCGGCGGGCTGGCCTTCCTGGCCCTCTACGTCTGGCCGTTCGCCGAGCGGCTGCGCACACGCGACCACCGTTCGCACCACCTGCTCGACCGGCCCCGGGACCACCCCGTGCGGATCGGTGTCGGCGTAGCCGCGCTGACCTTCTTCGCGGTGCTCGTGGTGGCCGCCGGCGACGACATCCTCGCCCGGCTGCTCGGGGTGCCGGTCTACGACCTGCTGTACCTCTTCCGGGTCCTGGTGCTCGCCCTGCCGATCCTGACGGGCGCGGTCGCGTTCCTGACCGCGCGGGCGCTGCGCCGCGGCGACGCGACCTCGCTCGGGGACCTCACCCGGGCCGACCTGCGGCGTGCCGGCCGTCCCTCCCGCCGGTCACCTCGGCGCGACGACGAACCCGAGCTCCCCGCGCCGGACCGGCCGGGGGAGCGGATCGAGCTGTGGCCGGAGGGGGAGGTGTGGCGGTGGCGCTACCGCGACGAGGCCCGGCGGCTCGTGCTGACCGCCAACCGGGTCGCGGTGTCGGAGGAGGAGGCGGTCGAGGCCGCCCGGCTGGCGTACCCGGGCGTGGACCGGGTCGTGGTGCCGGGGCCACCCCCACCGCCTCCGCCCGGGCCGGTCCGGGCCGCCCTGCGCCGGTGGGGACGGGCGGCCGCCGCCGGTTCGTTGCTCGTCGCGGCGCTGGTCGAGCGCAGGCGCGACGGCCGCCGGCAGCGGGACGGCGCCGAACCGCCGGAAAAGGTGGACGCGGGCGACCCCCGATAAAACCGGCAATCCTCCTCTTGAGGACGGGCAGGCCCGCACGGAACCGGTGGACCACAGGGTGGAAAAGCCTGGTGCCCCGCCCGAAACGGGCGGGGCACCGGGCGTCGGCTGGTCGGTCAGGTCTGATTGCCGGGGACGTTCTTGTAGTCCTTCGGGCTCATCCCCGTCGGGCGGGGGTCCTTCTGCCGTTGGCCGCCGCCCTGGCGGGCGTTGGCCGACCCACCGAGTTTCTGGATCATCTCGCCCTTGTTCATCTGGTCGACGTTGCGCATTCCGGCGCGTTCCGCCTGCTTGCGCAGCTCGCCGGTCTTCATCTGAGCGGGATCGCGGGCCATCGTTCCTCCTTCGGTCAGCGGACGAACGGGGAACCCGGTCGGCATCCGCCGGGCCGCGGGCTGGTCGTGCCGGTGTCGGCATCGCCGCACCATGTGGCCGCTGTCGTCCGTCTCGCCCCGTTGCCGGTTCACGGTCCCGGCTCGCTTACCCGGCGACGGGCCGCACCAACGTCGACGGGCGCCGGCCGGTACGGGTCCTCGATCAGCAGCGGCCTCCGGCGACGGTGGGGGCGGGCTCTCCGTCGCCGCTGGACCTGCGCACCGCCGGCAGGACCAGCGGCGTGCCGGTCTCCGGGTCCTCGATGATCCGGCAGGGCAGACCGAACACGTCCTCGACCAGCTCGGTGGTGACGATGTCCCGCGGGTCCCCGGCGGCGACCACCCGCCCGTCGCGCATGGCCACCAGGTGGGTGGCGTACCGGGCGGCCTGGTGCAGGTCGTGCAGCACCGCCACGAGGGTGCGGCCCTGCTCCTCGTGCAGCCGGGCGCACAGGTCCAGCACCTCGACCTGATGGGCGATGTCCAGGTAGGTGGTCGGCTCGTCGAGCAGCAGCAGCGGCGTCTGCTGGGCCAGCGCCATGGCGATCCAGACCCGCTGCCGCTGCCCGCCGGACAGCTCGTCGACCGGCCGGTCGGCCAGCTCCGCGACCCCGGTGTCGGCCATCGCCCGTTCGACCACGCGCTCGTCCTCACGGGACCACTGCCGCAGCAGGCCCTGGTGGGGGTAGCGGCCCCGGGAGACCAGTTCGGCCACCGTCAACCCGTCCGGGGCCACCGCCGACTGCGGGAGCAGCCCGAGGGTACGGGCCACCTGCCGCGCCGGCCGGCGGTGGATGTCGGCGCCGTCGAGCAGCACGGTGCCCCGGGCCGGACGCAGCAGCCGGGCCAGGGCGCGCAGCAGGGTCGACTTGCCGCACGCGTTCGGCCCGATGATCACGGTGAACGACCCGTCGGGGACCGCGACCGTCAGGTCCTCGGCGACGGTGCGCCGGTCGTAGCCGAGGGTCAGCGCCTCGCCGACCAGCCGGGGGGTGTCGGGCCGCATCGGGGTTCCCTTCTCGTCGGGGCCGGTCATCGCCGGCCCCCGCGTTCGCCGGCGAGCAGCCAGGCCAGGTACCCGCCGCCGAGCACGCCCGTGATGACGCCGACGGGCAGTTGCCGGCCGGCGACGGCGTGCTGCGCGAGCTGGTCGGCCGCGAGCAGCAAGGCCGCCCCGACGACCGCCGACGGCAGCAGGTTCGGCCCGGGCGCGCGGGTGAGCCGGCGGGCCAGGTGCGGCGCGGTCAGCGCCAGGAACGACACCGGCCCGGCGGCCGCCGCGGCGACCGAGACGAGGAGCACGGCCGAGCCGAGCGCGGCGACCCGGACGCGGCGTACCGGCACGCCGAGCCCGGCCGCCGAGTCGTCGCCCATCTCCAGCAGCCGCAGCGCGGGGGCGCGGGCGAGGAGCACGGCGGGCAGCAGGACCGCGAGGGCGCCGAGCACGGGCAGCGCGTTCGCCCAGCCCCGCCCGTCGAGGCTGCCGGTGATCCAGAGCGCGGCACGGGCGGCGTCCATGAGCGGGGCGCGGGTGAGCAGCCAGCCGTTGACCCCGGTGAGGATCGCGGTGACCCCGATGCCCACCAGCACGAGCCGGTGCCCGCCCACGCCGTGCCGGCCGGCCAGGGCGTACAGGAGCAGGCCGGTGGCCACGCCACCGGCGGCGGCCGCACCGGCCAGCGCGGCGCTGCCGCCGCCGGCCACCACCACGACCAGCGCGCCGGTGGCCGCGCCCGAGGTGACCCCGAGGACGTCCGGGCTGCCCAGCGGGTTGCGGGTCAGGGACTGGAACACCGCGCCGGCCAGGCCGAGGGCGGCGCCCACCGCGAGGGCCGTGACGAGCCGGGGCAGCCGCAGCTCGGTGACGATGAACCGGTCGGCGGGGCTGCCGCCGCCGGCGAGGACGCGCAGCACGCCGGCCGGGGCGATCGGGTAGTCGCCTGCGCCGACGGCCAGCACGGCGAGGGCGAGGGCGAGCAGCGTGCCGGCCAGGCCGACGACGAGGGCGCGGGGGCGCAGGCGCAGCGACAGCCCGCCGGGAAGGCGCAGCACGATCACAGCCGGCCCACCCGTCCGCGCCGGACCAGGTGCAGGAAGAGCGGCCCGCCGAGCACGGCGGTGACCAGGCCGACCTGGAGTTCGCCGGGGCGGCCCAGCAGCCGGCCGGCGACGTCGGCGGTGAGCAGCAGCACCGGCGCGAACACCGCGCACCAGGGCAGCAGCCGGCGCGGATCCGGACCGGTGAGGGCGCGCACCAGGTGCGGGGCGAGCAGCCCGACGAAGACGATCGGCCCGCAGGCCGCCGTGGCGGCCCCGCAGAGCAGCGTGACGGCGACGACCACGGCGCCCCGGACCAGGCCGGGCCGGGCGCCGAGTGCCCGGGCCGAGTCGTCGCCGAGGGCCAGCGCGGCCAGCGGACGGGTCACCAGCAGCGCGATCACCAGCCCGGCCAGGACGAACGGCAGCAGGCTCGGCACGGTGTCGGTGCGCGCCCCGGCGAGGGAGCCGACCGTCCAGAACCGCATGCGCTCCAGCGAGGTGCTGTCGACCAGCATCATGGCGCTGACGTAGGAGTAGAGGGCCGCGTTGAGCGCCGCGCCGGCCAGGGCCAGCCGGGCCGGGGTGGCCTGCCGGCCGCCGGCGATCGCGTGCACGGCGACGGTGACGGCGGCGGCGCCGAGCAGCGCGTACCAGACCTGGCGGTCCAGGTCGGCGACGCCGAGCAGCACGGTGGCGGTGGCCACGGCGGCCGACGCGCCCGCGTTGATGCCGAGCAGCCCGGGGTCGGCGAGCGGGTTGCGGGTCAGCGTCTGCATGGCCGCGCCCGCGACGCCGAGCGCCGCGCCGGCGGCGAGGCCGAGCAGCGTACGGGGCAGCCGTCCCTGGTGCACCACGGCGTACTCGGGGGAGGCCGGGTCGGTGAGGCCGTGCCACACGTCGGCGAGGGAGAGCGGCTTCGCGCCGAGGGCGAGGCTGAGCACGGCCACGGCGGCGAGCAGCAGCACGCCGACGGCCAGCCCGCTGATCCGGAGCCGGCGGCGGCCGGGCGCCGGGGCGGCGACGGCGCCGCTGCGGGGTGGGGTGATGACGGACAGCGTGGGCTCCGGGAGGCGGGAAGGACCTTGACAGCGACTTAGGTTAGGTTAACCTAACTCCGCTGTCCATGGTCATTCCCAGACCCGTACCGAAAGACTTCGCCATGCCCGACATCGTGTCCAGCCGCCGCCTTTCCCGCCGTGGCCTCCTCGCCGCCGCCGGTGCCGCCGGCCTCACCGCCCTCCTCGCCGGCTGCGGCAAGGACGGCGACGCCGCCACCAGCGCCGGCCCGACCGGCGGCCCCTGGTCGTTCACCGACGACCGGCCGGAGAAGGCCGGCGCCGCCGCCCGGCCCTCCCGGATCGTCGCCTTCACCGGGGTGGCCGCCGCCCTGGTCGACTTCGGACTCGACACGCAGATCGCCGGTGTGTTCGGCGAGACGAAAAAGGCCGACGGCAGCAAGGAGCCGCAGGCCGGCGACCTGAACGTCGAGCAGGTCGAGATCCTCGGCAACGCCTGGGGCGAGTTCAACCTGGAGAAGTACGCCGGCCTCCGCCCCGACCTGCTGGTCACCCACATGTACGACCCGGGCGCGCTCTGGTACGTCCCGGACGAGAGCAAGGCGAAGATCCTCCCGCTGGCCCCGAGCGTCGCCATCACCACCGCCCGCGTGCCGATGACCAAGCCGATCGAGCGGTACGCCGAACTCGCCCGCTCCCTCGGCGCCGACCTGAGCGCGAAGAAGGTCACCGACGCGAAGGCCCGGTTCACGGCCGCCGCCGACGCGGTGCGCCAGGCGGTCAGGGCGAACCCGGGCATCAAGGTGATGGCCGCGTCCGGCAGCCCCGACCTGTTCTACGTCTCCAACCCGAAGGTCAGCACCGACCTCATGTACTTCGCCGAACTCGGCGTCGACATCGTGGTGCCGACCAAGCTCGAACAGGGCGACTACTTCGAGGCGCTGAGCTGGGAGAACACCGGCAAGTTCCCGGCCGACCTGATCCTGCTCGACAACCGCCCCACCGCCCTGCAGCCGAAGGACCTCGCGGCCAAGCCCACCTGGGCGCAGCTGCCCGCGGTGAAGGCCGGCCAGGTCACCCCGTGGGACGCGGTGCCCCGCTTCTCGTACGCCGGGGCCGCCCCGCTGCTGGAGAACCTGGCCACCGCCATCCGGGGCGCGAAGAAGGTCACCGCGTGAGCACCGCCGTCGCCCTGCGGTACCGGTTCTACGCCGCCCGGGTGACCGCCACCCGGGCGGTGGGCGACTGCCTGGTCCGGGTCACCCTCGGCGGCGCGGACCTCGGCGAGTTCGCCGGCGGCGGCCGGGACCAGAGCGTCTCGGTCTTCCTGCCGCACCCCGGCCAGGACGCCCCGGTCGTCCCCGTCGAGGCGGGGGAGGACTGGTACGCGGCCTGGCGGGCCCTGGACCCGGACGTGCGGGCGGTGATGCGCTCCTACACGATCCGCGCGCAGCGCCCCGAACTCGGCGAGCTGGACATCGACTTCGTCCGCCACGGCGACTCCGGCCCGGCCACCCGCTGGGCCGGCCGGGCCCGCCCGGGCGACCGGGTGCTGCTGCTCGGCCCCGCCGTGCCCGACGAGCGCACGGTCCGCTTCCAGCCGCCCACCGGCGCCGACTCCGTGCTCCTGGTCGCCGACGAGACCGCGCTGCCGGCCGTCGGCGGGATCCTCGACTGGCTGCCCGCCGGCACCCCGGTCCGGGCCTTCGTCGAGGTGCCCACGGCCGGCGACATCCAGCCGCTGCCCACCGGCGCCCGCGCCGAGGTGACCTGGCTGGTCCGGGGTGCCACCGCGCCGGGCAGCAGCCTGCTGGCCGACACGCTGCGCGCCGCCCGCCTGCCCGGCGTCGCGCCGTACGCGTGGATCGCGGGGGAGGCCGGCATGGTCCGGGCGGTCCGCCGGCACCTGGTCGGCGAGCGCGGAATGGACCGGCGCCGGGTCACCTTCGCCGGCTACTGGCGGCGCGGCGCGTCGGAGGAGGACCTCCGGGCCGAGGCCGCGACCGCCTGACCGGCCCGGCGGCGGGACTACCGCAGCGCCACGGGGGTAGAGGGGTGCGTGACCGCGCCCGGGCCGTACCGCCGGTGGCGCCCGGACCGCCGGGACGCGCCGTGACCGACGTGGTGGCCGTCGCCCGGCGGCACGCCCAGGAGGCGTACGAGCGGCTGCGCCGGTATTTCATCGTCGCCCTCCAGGCCGGGCTGGCGGCCGGGCTGTCCTGGTACGTGGCCAACACCCTGCTGCACAACCCGCAGCCGTTGTTCGCGCCCGCCGCGGCCGTGGGCACCATCGCCGCGGCGATCGGCAACCGGGTACGCCGCACCGCCGAACTGCTCGCCGGGGTGATCCTCGGCGTGCTCGTGGGCGACGTGATCATCCAGGTGATCGGGAACGGGCCCGTGCAGACCGGGCTGGTCGTCGCGCTGGCCATCTCGGCGGCCGTGGTGTTCCGCGGCAGCGGCGCCGTGATGGTGCAGGCCGGCAGCACGGCGGTGCTGCTGGGTACGGTCGAGCCCGCCGGGCCGGACCTCGCCGTGCCGCGGACCGCCAACGCTCTGGTGGGCGGCGGCGTGGCCGTGGTGGTGGCGCTGCTCCTGCTGCCGCTGAACCCGGTCCGGGTGGTGCACCGGGCCGCCGGTCCCACCCTCGACCTCTTCGCCAACCAGTTGACCGTCACGGCCGAGGCCCTCGCCGACGGCGACACGGGACGGGCCGACGCCGCCTTGGAGCGGCTCCAGACGGCCGAGGCGGAGCGAAGACAGACCACCGAGATCGTCGCGGCGGCCGCGGAGGTCGCGTCGCTGTCCCCGTGGCGGTGGGGGCGCCGCTCCCAGCTGCGCCGCTACGAGCACGCCGCCAACCACCTGGAGCTGGCCTTCACCAACAGCCGCAACATGGTGCGCCGGGTGGTCGCGCTGCTCGACGCCCGGGAGCCGGCGCCGGCCGACCTGCCCAGGGCGATCGAGACCTTCGGGCAGTCCCTGCGGCTGCTGCACCGGGACTTCCTGGCCGGCCGGACCCCCGAGATCGCCCGGTCCCGGGCCCTGCACGCCGCCGAGGCGGCCCGCCGGGCCCGGGCCGCGGGGCTCGGCTTCTCCGGCACCATCGTCGCCTCGCAGGTGTTCATCGTGGTCGGCGAGCTGCTCCAGGCGTCCGGGCTGACCAAGGCCGAGGCCGACCGGATGGCCGGGGTCTGAGCGGGCACCGGGGTCCCGCGACCGCCCAAACGACCGTTAAGCTTCCAGGGTGGGAACCGACGAGCTGTACCCGGCCGAGCGGCTGGCCGCCGCCCAGCGCGCCACGGCCGCCGCCGGGCTGGACGCGCTGCTGCTCACCCCCGGCTCCGATCTGCGCTACCTCACCGGTTACGACGCGCACGAGGGGGAGCGGCTCACCTGCCTGCTGGTCCCCGCCGAGGGCGAGCCCACCCTCGTCGTCCCGGTGCTGGAGCGCCCCGGCGCCGAGGCCGCGCCCGGCGCCGGCTACCGGATCGTCGACCACGCCGACGGGACCGACCCGTTCCCGCTGGTGCGGGCCGCGCTGCCCGGCCCGGCCACCGCCGTCGGCCTTTCCGACCGGATGTGGGCCGAGCACGTGCTCGCCCTGCGTGCCGCGCTGCCCGACGCCACTCAGCGGCTCGCCTCCGAGGTGCTGCGCGAGTTGCGGATCCGCAAGTCACCCGCCGAGGTGGCGGCCCTGGCCGAGGCCGGCGCCGCGATCGACGCGGTGCACCGGCGGATGGGGGAGTGGCTGCGCCCCGGCCGGACCGAGGCCGAGGTGGCCGCCGACATCGCCGCCGCCATCCGCGCCGCCGGCCACGTGCGGGTCGACTTCGTCATCGTGGCCGCCGGCCCGAACGGCGCCAGCCCGCACCACCAGACCGGCGACCGGCCGATCGGGGCGGGCGAGCCGGTGGTGGTCGACATCGGCGGCACCATGCCGTCCGGCTACCGCTCCGACTGCACCCGCACCTACGTCGCGGGCGGTCCCGCCCCGGCCGAGTTCACCGACTACTACACGGTCCTGCACGAGGCGCAGCGCGCCGCCGTGGCGGCCGTCCGCCCGGGGGTGACCGCCGAGGCGCTCGACGCGGTCGCCCGGGACCTCATCACCGCCGCCGGTCACGGCGACGCGTTCCTGCACCGCACCGGCCACGGCATCGGCCTCGACACCCACGAGGACCCGTACGTGGTGGCCGGCAACTCCCGGCCGATCGAGGCCGGCATGGCGTTCTCGGTCGAACCCGGGATCTACCTCGCCGGGCGGCACGGCGCCCGGATCGAGGACATCGTCGTCTGCACGACGGACGGCGGGCAGCGGCTCAACACCACCCCCACGGAGCTCATCGCGCTATGACTGTCGACCGGATCCTCCCCACCGACGAGGCCCACGACCTGCTGGACCTCGCCACCGAACTCGCCGACCGGGAGCTCGCCCCCAGGGCCGCCGGCTTCGAGGAGCGCGCCGAGTTCCCCCGCGAGGTGCTGCGCACCCTGGGCCGGGCCGGCCTGCTCGGCCTGCCGTACCCCGAGGAGCACGGCGGCGCCGCCCAGCCGTACGAGGTCTACCTCCAGGTGCTGGAGATCCTCGCCAGCCGCTGGCTGGCCGTCGCCGAGGCGGTCAGCGTGCACACCCTGTCCTGCTACCCGGTCGCCCAGTTCGGCACCGACGCGCAGCGCAAGCTCCTGCCCGACATGATCGGCGGCGAGCTGCTGGGGGCGTACTGCCTCTCCGAGCCCCAGGGTGGCTCCGACGCCGCGGCCCTCACCACGAAGGCGGTCCGCGACGGCGACGACTACGTGGTCTCCGGCACCAAGGCGTGGATCACCCACGCCCGGGTCGCCGACTTCTACAACATCTTCTGCCGCACCGGAGGCCCCGGCCCGAAGGGCATCTCCTGCCTGCTGGCCGACCGGCACACCCCGGGCATCCACCCCCAGGCCGCCGAACGGACCATGGGCCTGCACGCCTCCCCGGTCGCCCAGATCGCCTTCGACGACGCCCGGGTGCCGGCCGATCGGCTGATCGGCGGCGAGGGCGCGGGCTTCACCATCGCCATGTCGGCGCTGGACTCAGGAAGGCTCGGCATCGCCGCCTGCGCGGTCGGCCTCGCCCAGGCCGCCCTGGACTACGCCATCGGCTACGCCCGCGAGCGCCAGCAGTTCGGCCGGCCGATCATCGACTTCCAGGGGCTCGGCTTCAGCCTGGCCGACCACGCCACCCAGATCTCCGCCGCCCGCGCGCTGACGCTGGCCGCGGCCCGGCTGCGCGACGCCGGCCGGCCGTACTCCATCGAGGCGGCGAAGGCGAAGCTGTTCGCCACCGACATGGCCATGCGGGTGACCACCGACGCCGTGCAGGTGCTCGGCGGGGCCGGCTACGTCGCCGACCACCCCGTCGAGCGGTACATGCGCGAGGCGAAGGTGCTCCAGATCGTCGAGGGCACCAACCAGATCCAGCGGCTGGTCATCTCGCGGGCGCTGGCCAAGGGCTGATCGACCCGCTGCGCGACGACCCGGCCCGCACAGCGTCACGGTGGCGGGCCGGGTGCGGCGTGGGAGCGCTTTTCCAGGTAGGTTGCACCGCGTGGAGGAGATCGACCGCGCCATCGTCGCCGCGCTGACCGGGGACGGTCGGCTGTCGTACACGGACCTCGCCGAGAAGGTGGGGCTGTCGGTGTCGGCCGTGCACCAGCGGGTGCGCCGGCTGGAGCAGCGCGGCGTCATCAAGGGATACACGGCCCGGGTGTCGTTCGAGGCGCTGGAGCTGCCGCTGACCGCGTTCGTGGCGATCCGGCCGTTCGACCCGTCGCAGCCGGACGACGCCCCGGAGCGGCTGGCCCACCTGCCGGAGATCGACTCGTGCTACTCGGTGGCCGGCGAGGACTTCTACCTGCTGCTGGTGCGGGTGGCCAGCCCGGCGGACCTGGAGCGGGTGCTGCAGGAGATCCGCACGGCGGCGAACGTCACCACCCGGACGACGGTCGTCCTCTCCACCCCGTACGAGCACCGCCCGCCGAAGGTCGGCCCGGACCCGGTGGAGCAGCACCGGCTCCGCGGCGTCGTCGGCTGAGCCGCCGGGGCGACCACGCTCCGCGCCCGACGGCCACCCCCGCCACATTCGGGAGGTACGGTGCCGCGTGCGCCGTTTGGGCAGGGACGTGCGGGCCCGCTCCGGCGCTTCGCCTACTGTTGACCCACCGTTCACCGAGCCGTGACGGCTCGCGGAGCGGGTTCGGCACCGTGAAAAAGGAGTTGGCGTTGCAACAGAACCTGCTGGCGGCATGCCCGGACCGGGCGACGCGGCCGCGGTGGATCGGCCCGTCGATGGGGGCGGGGCGGTGACGGCCGCGAAGCCGGGCCGCTCCCGGATCAGCGGATGGCTGGCGGAGGCCCAGACGTCGGCCGCCGGGGCACGTCTGCCCGCCCTGTCGATCGAGGTGGTGGCCCTTGTCGCCCTGCTGCTGGCGGCGGTCGGCGGGTCCCGCCTCTGGGCGCTCGCCCCGGCCGTGGTCGCGGCCGGGCTGCTGGCCTGGACCTGGCGCGCCGGCTCGGCGGTCGCCGGCACCTTCGTCGTGGCGCGCGTCCTGCTGCTCGCCTGCGCGTACCTGCTCGGCGTGGTCCACGGTCTCGATCCCACCCTGGCCGCCGGCGTCGCCGTCGCGGGCCTGGCGGTGCTCACCGAACCGCTGCTGGCGGCCGTGTACGAGGCGGTCTACCCCGTCTCGGCCAACCTGCCCGGCCTCGGCTCGCCGCCGGAGCGCAACGCGAACTCCGGCCGCGTGGCGCTGGTCAACGGCGCCGCGGTGATCGTGGCGCTGGCCTGCGCGTTCACCGGCCGGTTCGGGGCCATCGCACTCGTGGCGGCGGTCGCGGCGCTCGGGTTCACCCTGGTCACCGTGCTGCAGGGGTTGCGGGCGTTCCGGGCGCGGCGCGCCCGCGAGAAGAAGCTGCACGCCGCGCTGACCGCCTACGAGCCGGCCTTCCTCGTGCACTGGAACGCGCCCGCCGGCACCGCTTACCAGCTCGCGATGTGGCTGCCCTACCTGGAGCGCCTCGGCCGCAAGTTCTTCGTGCTGGTGCGCAACCAGACCAACTTCGATGAGGTCGTGGCCCTCACCAAGGTCCCGGTCGTCATGCGGATGGGGCTGAACCAGCTGGACGACGTCATCGCCCCGTCGTTGCGGGCCGCCTTCTACGTGAACACCGCGACGGTGAACAACCACGTCATCCGGTACACGAACCTGAAGCACATCCAGCTCAACCACGGCGACAGCGACAAGGTGCCGAGCCACAACCCGGTCTTCCGGATCTACGACAAGAACTTCGTGGCGGGCCAGGCCGCGATCGACCGGTTCGCGGCCAACGGCGTCAGCATGCCCGCGGAGATGTTCACCATCGTGGGGCGGCCCCAGGTCGAGAACGTCCACATCGCGACCGCGCCGATCGCGTCGATCACCAATCCGCGGGTCCTGTACGCCCCGACCTGGGCCGGCTTCTACGCCGACTCCAACTACTCGTCGCTGCTGGCCGGCTACGACATCGTCAAGGCGCTCGTCGCTCGCGGCTGCAGCGTCGTCTTCCGGCCGCACCCGTACTCGAAGCGGTCCCCGGAGCTGGCGCGCGAGTGCGACCGGATCCGCGCGCTGCTGGCCGAGGACCGCCGGACCAACGGGCGGCCCCACGTGTTCGGCGCCGAGGCGGAGGTGACCATGACGGTCGCCGACTGCTTCAACGCCTCGGACGCCATGGTGTCGGACGTGTCGAGCGTGGTGGCGGACTACCTGTACTCGGAGAAGCCCTTCGTGATGGTGGCCGTCTCCACGCCGGCGGCCCAGTTCGCGGAGGCGTTCCCCCTGGCCCGGGCGGCCTACGTGATCGACGCCCACGGCGGCCGTGTGCAGGGGCTCGACGCGGCCCTCGACGATCTGCTCGGCAGCGACCCCCTGGCCGCGACCCGGCATGACCTCAAGAAGTACTACCTGGGGGACATCCCGGCGGACCGGTACGCGCAGCGCTTCCTCGACGAGGCCGCGCGGTACCTCTGAGCGGCATCGACCGGCTCCGGTTCGGCCTCCGCGCCGAACCGGAGCCGTCGGGGGAGGGTCCGTCGAGGGTCAGTGCCGGGCGGCCCGGTCGGGGCCGGCCGTGGTGGCCTGCGGCACCGGCTGGTTCCACCGCAGGATGACCCGCCGGCCGTGCTCGTGACCGAGCACGCTGAGGGTGGCGGTGTCCAGCCGCAGCAGCCCGCCGGCGGACGGCGGCAGGCCGATCCAGCGCGCGCCGAGGACCCGCAGGCTGTGCGCGTGGCCGACCAGCGCGACACTGCCGCACTCCAGCAGCGGCGCCACGCGGTCGAGCACCCGGTCGAGCCGGGCGCCGACCTCGGCCGGTGACTCCCCGCCGGGGCAGCCGTCGGTCCAGATGTTCCAGCTCGGGTTCTCCTCGTGGATGTCCACGGTGGTGCGCCCCTCGTAGGCGCCGTAGTTCCACTCGGCCAGGTCGGGGTCGGTGGCGTCGACGGTGAGCCCGGCGAGGTGTGCGGTGCGGGTCGCGCGCTGCCGGGGGCTCGACAGCACCCGGGCGAAGCGCCGGTCGGCGAGGGCCACGGCGAGCGCCTGGGACTGCCGCTCGCCGTCGGGGGTCAGCTCCAGGTCGGTGTACGAGGTGTGCCGGCGGCTGGCGCTCCAGGTGGTCTCGCCGTGCCGGATCAGCAGGATCTCGCTCACCCGCCCAGTCAACCACGGACCGGCCGGCCGGGCTGCCGTGGCGGGAGGTCAGCCCCGTAGCGACTGGGTGCCGAGCACGGTCAGCAGCGCGAGGCGCTCGGCGTCCGTGCTGTCCGGATCGGCCGTGTAGACCATGATCCGCAGGTCGTTGCCGGCCACGGTGAGCACGTCGCAGTCGAGGGTCAGCGGCCCCACGTGCGGGTGGTCGACGGTCTTGCGCGCGGCCGTGTGCCGGCCGACCGCGCCCGCGTCCCACAGCTCGGCGAACCGAGGGCTGCGCGCGCGCAGGTCGGCCAGGAGCCGGCCCAACCGCGGGTCGGTCGGGTAACGGGCGGCGGCGGCGCGGAGGTCGCCGACCAGCGCGGCCTCGAACCCGCGTCGCTCCTCCGGGCTGAGCCGGACCCGCGAGCCGGGGCCGAGGAAGTGCCGCCACACGCCGTTGCGCTCCTCGCCCCGCCACCCGGACGGGTCGCCCATGAGCGCCGCGAACGGCGGGTTGGCCACCAGCAGCGTCCAGGAGGCGTCGTAGACCGCGACCGGGGTGCCGGTCAGCCGGTCCAGCAGCCGCTGCACGCTCGGTGTGACCTCGGTGGGCATGGCGTGCGGGCCGGGCGGTGCGAGCCCGGCCAGCCGGTGGAGATGGTCCCGCTCGGCGCCGGAGAGCCGCAGCGCCCGGGCCAGCGCCGCGACGACCTGCGCCGACGGGTGGGAGGCCCGGCCCTGCTCGAGGCGGGTGAGGTAGTCGACCGAGATCCCGGCCAGCAGCGCCAACTCCTCACGGCGCAGTCCGGCAGTACGGCGCGACCGGCCGGCGGGCAGCCCGGCGGCCTCCGGCGGTACCCGGTCGCGCCAGCGCCGGACCGCCTGCCCGAACTCCGCCTCCGTCACAGCCACCAGTCTGCCCCGCGGTCGTTCCGACCGGGTGGCCCTGCCAGTCCCAGGAAAACCGGCGCCTGGCTGGCTGCCCGCTGCGGACGGAGCCTGGTGCCATGACGACGACACTGATCACCGGGGCCAACAAGGGCCTCGGTTTCGAGACCGCCCGCCGGCTGGTGGCCGCCGGGCACACCGTCTGGATCGGCAGCCGGGACGCGGAGCGCGGCCGCCGCGCCGCCGAGCGGCTGGGAGCGCGTTTCGTCCCGCTGGACGTCACCGACGACGCCTCGGTGGCGGCCGCGGCACGCATCGTCGAGGCGGGCGGGGGACTGGACGTGCTGGTCAACAATGCCGGCATCGAGGGGCGCACGGCCGGAAACGGCGTCGTCGGCGCCGCCGAGGTCACCGCCGAGGAGATGCGGACGCTGTTCGAGACGAACGTCTTCGGAACCGTCCGGGTCACCCACGCGTTCCTGCCGCTGCTGCGGCGCTCGGCCGCCCCGGTCGTGGTGAACGTGAGCAGCGGCCTGGCCTCGGTCACCCGGCTCACCGACCCGGCCGACCCGGCGTACGGCTACCCCGGGGTGGCGTATCCCGCCTCGAAGGCGGCGGTCAACATGCTCACCGTGCAGTACGCCAAGGCGTTCCCCGGGATGCGCATCAACGCGGTGGAGCCCGGGTTCACCGCGACGGACCTCAACGGGCGTACGGGCACGCAGACCGTCGAGGAGGGCGCGGAGGTCATCGTCCGGATGGCCCAGGTGGGCCGGGACGGCCCGACCGCCGGCTATTTCGACGCCTCTGGCCCGTTGCCATGGTGAGCCACAACCTATCTTCCTAGGATGCCTTACGCGACGTGCGCACGAGCACAGCGTTTGGGGGGACGGGCACCGGGGACGCAACCCACGGAAACCGGAACGAGCCGAGGAGGCGCGATGAGCTTCACCGACAAGGCGAAGAGCCGGGCCCAGGAGATGGCCGGCATGGCCAAGGAGCGGATCGGCAACGCCACCGACAACGAGCGGTTGCGCGCCGAGGGCGCCAACGAGCAGAGCGCCGCGCGGGCGCGGCAGGCCGGGCAGAACGTCAAGGAGGCCGGGCGCAACGTCCGCGACGCCTTCGACAAGTGATCGCTACGGCGGCGGGCCTCCGGATCGAATCCGGAGGCCCGCCGCCGTGTGCGGATGCGCGTAGCCCCCGTGAGCCGGCCGGCTCACGGGGGCTACGCGGTGGTGCGGGTCAGTCGTCGCGGTGGGCGCTCCACCAGGCCTGGCCGGCCTCCGGCAGGGTGTCGATCGGGTCGTAGTACGCGTAGCGCTTGTTGAGCGCTTCGAGGTCGGCGGACTCGATCGAGGTGCGGTAGTTCTTGGTCCAGTACGAGATGCCGCGTTCGCGGTCGTACTCGGTGAGCATGTGCACCCAGCGCTTGCCGACGAACGGGACGTCGCACACGATGCGCGGGGTCGCGTAGCCGGGCAGGTAGCCCATGATGTCGTGCTGGAGCTGCTGGGCGTGCCACACCGGGACCCGCCAGTGCTCGGCGTTGGGGATCATGTCGCACATGTAGAAGTAGTACGGCAGGATGCCGGCCTCGCCCTGGAGGGCGAAGCAGAGGTCGAGCAGGTCGGCGCTGGTGGCGTTGACGCCGCGCATGAGCACGCCCTGGTTGCGGACGTCGCGGACGCCGACGTCGAGGGCGGTCTGGGCGGCCTTGGCGACCAGCGGGGTGATCGACTGCCGGTGGTTGACGTGGGTGTGGATGGCCAGGTTGACGCCGCGGCGGGCGGCGGTGCGGGCGACCCGTTCGAGGCCCTCGACGACGTCGGCCTGGAGCCAGTGCTGGGGCAGGCCCATGAGGGCCTTGGTGGCGAGGCGGATGTCGCGGATGGTCTCGATCTCGAGCAGCCGCATGAGGTAGGACTCGAGGTTCTTCCAGGGCACGTTGGCCACGTCGCCGCCGGAGACGACGACGTCGCGGACGCCCGGGTGGGCCTTGAGGTAGGCGATGTGGGCGTCGTAGCGGTCGACCGGCTTGAGGGTCAGCTTGAGCTTGTCGACGGCGGGGGTGGAGTTGCCGACGAGGTCCATCCGGGTGCAGTGGCCGCAGTACTGCGGGCAGGTGGAGAGCAGCTCGGCGAGGACCTTGGTGGGGTAGCGGTGGGTGAGGCCTTCGGCGACCCACATGTCGTGCTCGTGGAGGCTGTCGCGGCTGGCGTAGGGGTGCGACGGCCAGTCGGTGCGCCGGTCGGAGGCGACGGGGATCATGTAGCGGCGGATCGGGTCGGCGAGGAACGCCTCGGTGGTCATGGGCTCGAACGGCACCATGGTGTTGAGCATCTGCGGCGGCACCAGCATGGACATGGTGGCCAGGGCCTTCTGGTCGGCCTCGAGGTCGGCGTAGAAGGTCTCGTCGACGAGGTCGCCGAGGACGGTGCGCAGCTGCTTGATGTTCTTGACGCAGTTGACCCGCTGCCACTGGGCGTTCTCCCACTGCTCCCGGGTGACGTGGCGCCAGCCGGGGAAGCGGGTCCAGTCGGGTTCGACCAGGGGGCTGCGGCGGTATTCGTACGGCTGCCCGGCGGTCGGAACGGCGACCGGGGCGTGACGGGGTTGAGGGATGGTCTCAACCGGTTGGGTCTGGGTCACGGCCCCTCCTGACTGTGGTGCGGGTGATCAACGATCCCGAAGGCTACTGGAAAATATCCGGTGAAGAAATTAGTCTGCCGGAAGTTTTCCCGCGACGCGAGCCCTGACCGGGGTTTCGGGCGGCTGGACATAGGGGGTCGGCGTGACGTCACCGGTGGGTCTGCACCGAGTCGTGGAACCGGCGGGGGTGCTGCCGCAGGCGGCGTGGCGCCTGGACGCCGACCCGCGGATCGCCGCGAACGAGGTGCGGATCCGGGTCGAGCGGCTCAACCTGGACGCGGCGAGCTTCCGGCAGCTGTCGGAGAAGCACGGCGGCGACGGGGAGAAGGTCCGCGCCGAGGTGCTGGAGATCATCTCGACCCGGGGGAAGATGCAGAACCCGGTCACCGGCTCCGGCGGGATGCTGATCGGCACGGTGGAGGAGGCCGGGAAGCGGTCCCCGCTGGGCCTGCGGCCGGGCGACCGGGTGGCCACCCTGGTGTCGCTGACGCTGACCCCGCTGACGATCCTCGACGGGCTGGCCCGCTGGGACGGGCGCAGCGAGCAGGTGCCCTGTGACGGGTACGCGATCCTGTTCGCCCGGTCGATCGCCGCGGTGCTGCCGGGCGACCTGCACCCGGAGCTGTCGCTGGCCGTGCTCGACGTGTGCGGGGCTCCGGCGCTGACCGCGCGGGTGGTGGCCGAGCAGGTGGCGCGGCGCCGCCGCGGGGAGGACCCGCGGCCGGTGACGGTGGCGGTGATCGGTGGGGCCGGCAAGAGCGGTTCGCTGTCCCTGGCGGCGGCACGGCGGGCGGGCGCCGGCCGTACCGTCGGGGTGGTGCCGGTGGCGGCGGAGCGCGACGCCCTGGAGGCGGCCGGCCTGGCGGACGTGGTGGCGCTGGCCGACGCGCGCGACCCGGTGGGGTTGTCCACGGCGGTGACCACGGCGCTGGGTGGCCCGGCGGACGTGACGGTGGTCTGCGTGGACGTGCCGGGTTGTGAGCACGGTGCGGTCCTGGGCACCGAGGATGGCGGCACGGTGATCTTCTTCTCGATGGCGACGAGTTTCGCGGCGGCGGCGCTGGGGGCGGAGGGCCTGGCCGCGGACGTGACCATGCTGGTGGGCAACGGGTACGTGCCGGGGCACGCGGAGTTGGCGCTGGACCTGCTGCGCGGCGAGCCGGGGGTGCGTCGTCTGTTCGAGGCGCGGTTGGCGGCAGACTGAGCATCATGACGAACCCCTCGACCTTGTACCGCGGCGGAGTGCTGCACTGTCCGGCCGACCCGAGCGCGACGGCGTTGCTGGTGCGTGACGGACGGATCGCCTGGTTGGGTGCCGACGCGGACGCGCCGGCCGCCGACCGGGTGGTGGAGCTGGGTGGTGCGCTGGTGACGCCGGCGTTCGTGGACGCGCACGTGCACGCCACGGACACGGGGTTGGCCCTGTCGGGGCTGGACCTGTCGGCGGTGCGGTCGGCGTCCGGGCTGTTGGACGCCGTGTCCGCGTTCGCGGCCGCGCTGCCGGGTGACGCGGTGGTGCTGGGGCACGGCTGGGACGAGTCGTCCTGGGCGGAGCCGGTCCTGCCGGACGCGGCGGCGCTGGACCGGGCGGCGGGGGGCCGCAAGGTGTACCTGTCGCAGGCGTCGATCCATTCGGCGCTGGTGTCGGCGGCGCTGCTGGCGGCGTGCCCGGACGCGGCGGCCGCCGCCGGGTACGACCCGTCGGGCTGGCTGCGGCGCGACGCGCACCACGTCGTGCGGGCCGCGGCGCTGGGTTCGGTCACGGCGGCGCAGCGGGTGGCTGCCCAGCGCGCGGCGCTGCGACACGCGGCGTCGCTGGGCATTGCCGCGGTGCACGAGTGCGGCGGCCCGGGCACCTCCGACGAGAGCGACTTCACCGGCCTGCTGGCGATCTCCGGCGACGGCGTGCCCGAGGTGTACGGGTACTGGGGTGAGCTGCTGGGCGCGGCGAAGGCCCGGGAGCTGGGCGCGGTGGGCGCCGGCGGCGACCTGTACGCCGACGGGGCACTCGGGTCGCGCACGGCGCATGTGTCGGCGGCGTACCTGGACGGGGAGCCGGGGGCGTGCGGGCACGGTTACGTGACCGCCGAGCAGGTGCGTGACCATCTGCTGGACTGCTCGGCGCACGGGTTGCAGGGCGGGTTCCACGCGATCGGGGACGCGGCGATCGGCACGGTGCTGGAGGGGTTCGCGCAGGCGGCGCAGAAGGTGGGCGTGGACCGGTTGCGGGCGGCCCGGCACCGGATCGAGCACGCGGAGATCATGAGCAAGCGGTTGATCGCCGGGTTCGTGGAGTACGGGATCGTGGCGTCGATGCAGCCGGCGTTCGACCGGCTGTGGGGCGGGGCGGGCCGGATGTACGAGTCGCGGCTGGGGTTGTCCCGGTCGTTGGAGTCGAACCCGATGGGCGCCATGCACGGGGTGGGTGTGGCGTTGGCGTTCGGGTCGGATTCGCCGGTGACGCCGCTGGACCCGTGGGGGTCGGTGCGGGCGGCGGCGGCGCACCACAACCCGGTGCAGCGGATGAGTGTGCGGGCGGCGTTCGCGGCGCACACCCGCGGCGGGTGGCGGGCCGTGCACCTGGACAACGAGGGGGTCCTGGCGTTGGGGGCGCCGGCGACGTTCGCGGTGTGGGACACCCCGGCCGGGGTGGAGCGGGGGCTGCCGGTGTTGCAGGCCGAGGACCCGGAGGCGCGTGGCGCGGAGGATCCGACGCCGCTGCCGGTGTGCCGCGCGACGGTGCTGCGTGGTGACGTGATCTATCAGGAAGGCACTCCTCAGTGACAGGCAAGCTTGGGTTGGATCCGGCGCTGGTGGCGCGGGCGCGGGAGTTGGCGTGCCGGGCCGGGCAGCCGGTGGTGGATCTGGCGCGCAGCCACACCACGGTGTCGGTGGAGCGGGCGGTGCTGCGGCTGGCCGGGGTGACGGGGGCCGACCCGGACGGCATCCCGTGGGTGAACCGTCTGGTGGACGCGGTGGTCGCCGACGTCGGTCTGGGGCACGGGGTGGCGGCGCCGGTGTTCGACGCGCTGGCGCGGGAGCAGATCGCCGACGTGACGCTGCTGGCGCAGAAGGCCGCGGCCGGGTCGGTGCGGTTCACCCAGCCGACGGGGAAGGCCGCGACGGCGGCGCGGCGGGTGGCCCGGAAGGCGGTGGCCGCGGGGGTGCGGCAGATCGACCGGCGGCGCGCCGAGCGGGACCGCCTGGTGAAGCGGTACGGGGATCCGGAGCAGCGGCCGTGGATCTACCTGATCGTGGCGACGGGTGACATCTACGAGGACATCCCGCAGGCGCAGGCGGCCGCCCGGGCCGGGGCGGACATCATCGCGGTGATCCGTTCGACGGGTCAGTCGCTGCTGGACTACGTGCCCGAGGGCGCCACCCGGGAGGGGTTCGCCGGCACGTACGCGACACAGGAGAACTTCCGGCTGATGCGGGCGGCGCTGGACGAGTCGTCGCGGGAGCTCGGCCGGTACGTGCGGTTGACGAACTACGCGTCGGGCCTGTGCATGCCGGAGATGGCCACCCTGGCGGGCCTGGAACGGCTCGACATGATGCTCAACGACTCGATGTACGGGATCCTGTTCCGCGACATCAACCCGATCCGCACGTTCGTGGACCAGCGGTTCTCCCGGCAGGTGCACGCCCGCGCCGGGATCATCATCAACACCGGTGAGGACAACTACCTGACCACCGCCGACGCGGTGGACGAGGCGCACACGGTGACGGTGTCGCAGCTGCTCAACGAGTACTTCGCGCACGAGGCGGGGCTGGCGGACTGGCAGCTCGGGCTGGGCCACGCGTTCGAGATCAACCCGGACCTGCCGGAGTCGTTCCGCCTGGAGCTGGCGCACGCGCTGCTGGCGCGGGAGCTGTTCCCCGACGCGCCGCTGAAGTGGATGCCGCCGACGAAGCACATGACCGGGGACGTGTTCCGCGGCAACCTGCTCGACGGGTTCTTCAACCTGGTGGGCACCATGACCGGGCAGGGCATCCTGCTGGTGGGGATGATGACCGAGGCGGTGGTCACCCCGTGGCTGTCGGACCGGGACATCGCCCTGCAGAACGTCCGGTACGTGCTGGGCGCCGCCGGCGGGCTGCACGAGGACTTCGTGCCGGCGCCGGGCGGGTTCATCCAGCAGCGCGCCCACCGGGTGCTCGGTGAGGCCGTGGACCTGCTGGAGCGCATCGGTGACCAGTCGCTGCTGACGGCGATCGCCGAAGGCACGTTCGGGATCATGAAGCGGCCCGCGGACCGGGGCAAGGGCCTCGACGGTGTCGCGAAGCACGAGGCCGACTACTACAACCCGGCCACGGACATCCTGGAGCAGGCGGCATGACGGAGAAGAAGATCGTCCGGCCGTACGGGGACACCACCGGCGACGGCATGGTGCAGGTGTCCTTCACGCTGCCGGTGCCGCACGACAAGCGCGCCGAGGGCGCGGCGGTGCAGCTGGCCAACAAGATGGGCATGGACCCGGCGATGCTGGTGCACGCCAAGCAGATGGGCGACGGGTTCACCTTCTTCGTGGTCTACGGGCGGGTGAACCACCTCGTGGACCTGGACAAGGTGCAGGTGGTGGAACGGGACTTCCCGCTGCTGTCGGCCAAGGAGGTCAACACGGTGGTGAAGCAGCGGCTGCGGCGCAAGCTGTCCGTGGTGGGCGCCTGCATCGGCACCGACGCGCACACCGTGGGCATCGACGCGATCCTCAACGTCAAGGGCATCGCGGGGGAGAAGGGCCTGGAGTACTACCGGGAGCTGAAGGTCACCAACCTGGGCGCGCAGGTGAGCGTGCCGGAGCTGGTCGAGGCGGCCCGGCAGGAGAAGGCCGACGCGGTGCTCGTCTCCCAGGTGGTGACGCAGCGCGACGCGCACCTGCACAACACCCGGGAGATGTCCGCGGCGTTCCGGGAGGCGCTGCCCGCCGGCAAGCGGCCCCTGCTGATCGTCGGCGGCCCCCGCTTCGACGAGACCATGACCGGGGAGCTGGGCGTCGACCGGATCTTCGGTCGCGGCACCACCCCCGGCGAGGTCGCCAGCTACCTGGTGCACGCCCTCATCACGAACAAGAAGGCGAGAGCATGAGCGATCCCCGCGTCGGCCTGACCGTCACCCACCGCCGGTACGTGCCGTACTCCCACGCCCACTACGCGGGCAACCTCGTCGACGGGGCGTACGCGCTGGGGCTGTTCGGGGACGTCGCCACCGAGGTGTGCATCCGCACCGACGGCGACGAGGGGCTGTTCGCCTCCTACTCCGACGTGCAGTTCAAGGCCCCCATGAAGGCCGGTGACGTGCTGGAGGTCGTCGCCACCGTCACCCGGGTCGGCACCCGCAGCCGCACCATCGACTTCGCCGCCCGGGTGGTGTGCCGGGGCCGCCCCGACAAGGGCGAGTCCGCCGCCGAGGTCCTCGCCGAGCCGATCGTCGCGGTCACCGCGACCGGCACGGTGGTCGTCCCCCCAGCGGCGTGAACCTGGCCGTCTGCGCCGACGTCGGGTCGACGTACACCAAGGCGGCGGTGGTCGACCTGGACGGCGGCCGCCTCGTCGCGGCGGCGGCCGCGCCGACCACCGTGCGCACGGACGTGCTGCACGGCCTGGACGCCGCGGTCGGCGCCGCCACCGCCGGGCTCACCGCCGGTGAGCTGCCCTGGTACGTCTGCTCGTCGGCCGGCGGCGGCCTGCGGCTGGCGGTCGTCGGCTACGAGCCGCTCGTGACCGCGCAGGCGGGCCGGCGGGTCGGGTTGTCCGCCGGGGCGAACGTGGTGCACGTGGCCGCCGGGCGGCTCGGGCAGGCCGACCTGACCGCGCTGCGCGCCGCCCGCCCCGACGTGGTGCTGCTCGTCGGCGGCACCGACGGCGGCGACGCCGACACCCTCACCCACAACGCCACCCGGCTGGCCCGGGCGCGCTGGCGGGTGCCGGTGGTGCTCGCCGGCAACGCCGACGCCCGCGACGCCCTGCACGCCCTGCTGGCCGCGGCGAAGGTGCCGGTCACCGCCGCCGACAACGTGCTGCCCCGCATCGGGGTGCTCGCGCCCGCGCCGGCGCGCGCCGCGATCCGGGAGGTGTTCCTGCGGCACGTCATCGGCGGCAAGAAGCTGTCCCGCGGCGGCCGGTTCGCCCGCCTGGTGCGGGCCGCGACCCCCGACGCGGTGCTCACCGGCGTGGAGGTCCTCGCCGACGCCCTCGGCGGGGACCTGGCCGTCGTCGACGTCGGCGGCGCCACCACCGACGTGTACTCGGTGCTCACCCCCGACGAGCGGGACAGCGGCCCCAGCCAGGAGGTCGCCGGCACCCTGTGGCGGGCCCGCACCGTCGAGGGGGACCTCGGCATGCGGTGGAGCGCCCCCGGCGTGGTCCGCGCCGCCGCCGAGGAGCGCCTCCTCGCCCCCGGTGAGGCCGACGACCTGGCCGCGGCGGCGGCGGTGCGGGCCGCCGACCCCGGCTTCCTGCCCGCCGACGACGCCGACCGGGCCGCCGACCGGCGCATCGCCGCGCTCGCCGCGACGGTGGCGCTGCGCCGGCACGCCCGCGGCGCCGCCACCGGCGAGCGGGCCGGCCGGGACCTGCGCGACGTCAAACTGATGGTCGGCTCCGGCGGGGTGCTGCGGCACGCCGAACCCGGCGACGCCGCCGGGGTGCTCGCCGCGGTCCTCGGCGACCACGCCGGCGGGTGGCCGCTGCCGCGGGCCGCCCGCGCCGTCGTGGACGTCGACTACGTGCTGGCCGCCGGTGGCCTGCTCGCCGCCGACCACCCCGGCGCGGCGGCCGCGCTGCTGCGCCGGCACCTCGCCGGCTGAGTCGCCGGCCCCGCCGGTGCGGGGGCTATTCGGCGGGGAGCCGCTCGCCGCGCGCGTCGGTCTCCCGCGAGGCCGACCAGGAGGCCAGCAGCCGCAGCTTGTCCTCCGTGGCGGAGCCCGGCTCCGCGGTGTAGACGACGAGGGACAGGCCGGGTTCGGCGGTCAGCGCGAGTGTCTCGAAGGCCAGGGTGAGGTCCCCGACGGCCGGGTGGTGGAAGCGTTTGGTGCCGGTACCGTGCCGCCGCACGTTGTGGGCGCCCCAGCGGGTGCGGAACGCGTCGCTGCGGGTGGACAATTGGCCCACCAGGTCGTGCAGGTCCCGGTCGTGGGGGTCCCGGCCCGCTTCGGTGCGCAGCACGTCGACGGTGACGTCGGCCATCAGCTCCCAGTCCGGGTAGAAGCGGCGGGCGGCGGGGTCGAGGAACTGGTAGCGGGCCAGGTTCGGCGGTTGGGGACCGCCGCCGCGGTACAGGTCACTGAAGAAGCCGCGGGCGGGCTGGTTGGTGGCGAGCAGGTCCAGGCGGCCGTTGCTGACGTACGCGGGGCCGGCCGTGACGGCGTCGAGGGTCCACTGCAGGCTGCGGTGCAGCGGGGTGTGCCGGCCCGCCCGCCGGCGGGGCCGGGCGAGCGTGTCGGAGCCCTCGGCGGCCTGCGCCAGGTGCAGCAGGTGGGCGCGTTCGGCGTCGTCGAGCTGCAGGGCGCGGGCGACGGCTTCGAGGACGCCGGGGGAGACACCGGCGAGGTGGCCGCGTTCGAGCTTGGCGTAGTACTCGACGCTGACGTCGGCGAGCGCGGCGACCTCGCTGCGGCGCAGCCCCTGCACGCGGCGGCGGGTGCCGGCCGGCAGGCCCACCCGGGCCGGGGTGATCTTGGCGCGCCGCGAGACGAGGAAGTCGCGGACCTGGTCCTGGTTGTCCACGCCGTCGACCGTACGCGGCGGGAACCGCGGCAGCCATGTACTGCCGGTGCACCCCTCACCAGGAACTCCCTGCCGGCGCGGGAACGGAGTTACCTGGACGCCGAGCGGGGAACTCGTCAAACGATCACTCATCGGCAAGGGAGAACGTCATGCGTGGCGTCGTCATGCACGCACCCGGCGACGTCCGGGTGGAGGACCGCCCGGATCCGCGGATCGAGGAACCCGCCGACGCGATCATCCGCGTGTCGGCGACCTGCGTGTGCGGCTCGGACCTGTGGCCGTACCGCGGGGTGCAGAAGGTGGAAGGCCCCACCCCGATGGGCCACGAGTACGTCGGCATCGTCGAGGAGGTCGGCGCCGACGTCACGAGCCTCACGCCGGGCCAGTTCGTGGTCGGCTCGTTCTGGGCCTCCGACAACACCTGCGAGATCTGCCGGGCCGGCTACCAGTCCGCCTGTGTGCACCGGGTCCCCATGGGCATGCTCGGTTCGCAGGCGCAGCACCTGCGGGTGCCCCTCGCCGACGGCACCCTGGTCGCCACGCCCGAGGTGCCGCCGGCCGACCTGATCCCCAGCTACCTGGCCGCCTCTGACGTGCTCGGCACCGGCTGGTTCGCCGCGGTCGCCGCCCAGGCCGGCCCCGGCCGGACCGTCGCCGTCGTCGGCGACGGCGCCGTGGGCCTGCTCGCCGTCCTCGCCGCCCGGCAGCTGGGCGCCGAACGGATCATCGCGATGAGCCGGCACGAGTCCCGGCAGCGGCTCGCCCGCGAGTTCGGCGCCACCGACATCGTCACCGAGCGCGGCGACGAGGGCGTGGCCCGGATCAAGGACCTGACCGGCGGGCTCGGCGCGCACTCGGTGGTGGAGGCGGTCGGCACGCAGGAGTCGATGATGCAGGCGATCCACGCGACCCGCGCCGGCGGGCACGTCGGGTTCGTCGGCGTCACCCACGACGTGGCCGTACCCGGCATGGAGCTGTTCTGGTCCCTGGCGCACCTGCACGGCGGCCCGGCGCCCGTGCGGCGCTTCCTGCCGGAACTGATGCGCCTCATCGGCGACGGCACGATCAACCCGGGCCGGGTCTTCGACCTCGACCTGCCCCTCGACCAGGCGGCCGAGGGCTACCGGGCCATGGACGAACGCCGCGCCGTCAAGACCCTGCTGCGACCCTGAAGGAGCGTCGATGGAACTGCGGCCCGTCAACCCCACCGTCAAGACACCCGCCCGGAACTTCACCGGCGACGTCTACCTGACCCCTGTCTACAACGGGGTCGAGCCGTCGCGGATGACCGTCGCCCTCGTGCGGTTCACCCCGGGCGCCCGCACCCACTGGCACTCCCACGCCGTCGGGCAGACCCTGCACGTCACCGAAGGGGTGGGGCTGGTCGGCACCCGCGACGGGACCGTCGTGCGCGTACGCGCCGGAGACACCGTCGTCTGCCCGCCCGGTGAGGAGCACTGGCACGGCGCCACCGAGAACACCTTCATGAGCCACCTGGCCATGCTGGAGGCGCTGCCCGGCGGGCAGGACCCCACCACCTGGCTGGAACCCCTCCCCGACGAGCAGTACCGGGCCGCGCACCAGCGCGACACCTGAGGACCCGCAGAAACCGGCGTTCGCATCGAGACACGCCGACGCGACACGCCGTGTCGCACCACACGACAGGCCGACGTGGGTTGACAGCGGCGGGGGTGGACGCCGTACCGTCTTTGAGTCCTACCACGGGAAGCGGCTGTTGTTCGCTTCGTCCCTTCGTCCGCTGGCCGAGCGACCGGAAGGTTGCGGCGGCCAGGTCCAGCGGGCGGGGGTCGGCGGGGCGGCGCGAACCGGCCGCGGTTACCGGTGTACGGGCAGGGTGAGAGGCACGGCCAGTAGACAACGGCCAGGCGGGGGCAGCCAGTCCACGTCGGGTCGGTCCGAAGGTCGGCGCCGATCGTCCTCGCCCCACCGGCCGGGAAGGGCCTGGGAGCATCGGGGCGCGGCGCGAGCCGCGCCCCGATTTTCATGCCTGCCGACGCCCCCATCAGAGCGGTACGACCGGTTACGCTGTGCGGTATGACCGGAGCGGTGCGGAAGTTGTCGATCTCGGTGCCGCCCGACGTCGCCGAGCGCCTCGAACGCGAACCCAACGCCAGCGCCTTCCTCGTGCACGCCGCGCGGGCGCTGATGCGCCGGGAAGCACTCGACGCCGAGCTGGCCCACCAGGGCGTCGCCGTCACCGAGGAGGGCGTCGCCCGGGCGCGGGCGGCGCGCGCCGCCGTCGACGTGGCCTGGCCGGCCGAGCGCTACCAGGCGATCCGGGAGCGGGTCCGGCAGGCCGCCGCCGGCGGCGAGGACGCCTCCTCCCGGGTCACCGCCGCGTGAGCGACCCCGACGGCCCGCCCGTGCGGCTGGTCCTCGACCGGTCGGCGCTGCTGGCGTACCTGGCCGGGTCGGTGCACGTGGGGGAGACGCTGCACGAGGTGATCGCCGACGGGGTGCGCTTCGGGGTGGCGGCGGTCGCCGCCGCCGAGGCGTACGCGGCCGTCGACGACCCGAAGGACCGGGCGGCGCTGCGCCGGCTGCTCGCCCTCGAGGCCTGCGCCGTGCTGCCCACCGTTGGCGCGGCGTGGCAGGAACTGGCGTACTGGCGGGGTTTCACGGGCCGGGCCGACCTGGCCGCCACCGTGCTGGCGTGCCTCGACCACGACGCGCCGATCCTCACCGGTGAGGCCCGTTACGGCACCGACGTCCTGCCGCTGATCCTGCTGCCGGAGTGACCGGCCCGGACGGGCCGGCGGGGCGGTCCGCCGGGTAGCCTTCGGCGCGTGATCGTGGTGAGGTGCCGGTGACGACGCTCGACCGGGAAGAGACCCGTGCCACCGGCGGGGCACGCCCCGGCGCCGGCGGACGTCCGCTGCCGCTGAAACTGGCCGTCCCGGCGGCCCTGCTGGCCGGTCTGGCGCTGCTTGTCGCCTTCCCCCCGTACGGGGTGTGGCCCCTCGCCCCGGTCGGTGTGGCGCTGCTGGCCGCGGCGGCGCACCGGCGGCGGCTGCGCGCCGGCGCCGGGCTGGGCTTCCTCGCCGGGGTGGCGCTGTTCGCGCCGCTGCTGGAATGGACCAACCTGCACACCGGCTACCTGCCGTGGCTGCTGCTGTCCCTGCTGCAGGCCGGCTACCTGGCGCTGCTCGGCGCCGCCACCGCCTGGGTGTCCCCGCTGGTCGACCGGCACCGCGCGGCGTGGCCGCTGGTCACCGGCGTCCTGTGGGTGGGGCAGGAGGCGCTGCGCGACCGCACCCCGTTCGGCGGGTTCCCGTGGGGGCGGCTGGCGTTCAGCCAGGACACCTCCCCGCTGCTGCGGCTGGCCGCGCTCGGCGGCGCTCCGCTGGTCACCTTCGCCGTCGCGCTCGCCGGCGGGATCCTGCTCACCCTGGCCTGGCGGGACTGGCGCCAGCCCGCCGGGCTGTGGCGGCCCGTGGCCGGGCTCACCGCCGCCCTGGCCGCGGTGCTCGCCGCCGGCCCCGCCGTCCCGGCCGGGGTACGCGGGGGCGGCGACACCGTCACCGTCGCCATCGTCCAGGGCAACGTGCCCCGCCTCGGGCTGGACTTCAACGCCCAACGGCAGGCCGTGCTCAACAACCACGTCGACGCCACCCTGAAACTGGCCGAACAGGTCGCCGCGGGGACACAACGCCACCCCGACCTGGTGGTGTGGCCGGAGAACTCCAGCGACATCGACCCGCTGCGCAACCCCGGTGCCGGTGAGCGGATCACCCAGGCCGCCGACGCGATCGGCGCGCCGATCCTCGTCGGCGCCGTGCTGCTCGGCCCCGGCGAGGGCCAGGTCCGCAACGCCGGCCTGCTGTGGCGCCCCGGGGCGGGCGCCGACCTGGAGCAGCTCTACACCAAACGGCACCCCGTACCGTTCGCCGAGTACGTGCCGCTGCGCGAGATCGCCCGGATGGTCAGCTCCGAGGTCGACCGGGTCCGCTCCGACTTCGTCCCCGGCACCACCCCCGGCGTGCTGGACGCCGGTCCCGCCACCCTCGGCGACGTGATCTGCTTCGAGGTCGCCTACGACGGCATCGTCCGGGACACCGTCACCGGCGGCGCGCAGCTGCTGGTGGTGCAGACCAACAACGCCACCTTCGACGTGGCCGAGGCCCGCCAGCAGCTGGCCATGGTCCGGCTGCGCGCCGTCGAGCACGGCCGTGCCGCCCTGATGGCCTCCACGGTCGGTGTGTCCGGGTTCGTTTCCCCGGACGGGCGGGTAGACGGGGCGACCGGGTTCAACACCGCCGCGGTGGTGGTGCGGCAGATGCGGCTCGGCGACGGCCGTACCCCGGCCACGACGGCGGGGGTGTGGCCGGAGGTGGCCCTCGCGGCGCTCGCCGTCGCGGCCCTGGCCGGCGCGGCGGTGCTGCGCCGCCGCCGGGAGGCCGACCCGGGGTAGGACGACGAGCGGGAGGCGGTATACGGTGGTCGTGGCAGCCGACAGGCGGACGGTCGGCCATCCCGGGGTGGGACGGGTCCTCGTGGTCATCCCCACCTACAACGAGGCCGACAACGTGCACCGGATCGTCGCCCGGGTGCGGGAGGCCGCGCCGGGGGTGGACGTCCTCGTCGCCGACGACAACAGCCCCGACGGCACCGGCGCCATCGCCGACGGCCTGGCCGGCGCCGACCCGCACGTGCACGTGCTGCACCGCCCCGGCAAGGACGGGCTCGGCGCGGCCTACCTGGCCGGTTTCGCGTGGGCCCGGGAGCGCGGCTACGACGCCGTGGTGGAGATGGACGCCGACGGCTCGCACGCCCCCGAGGACCTGCCGGCGCTGCTGGACGCCGCCCGCGACGCCGACGTGGTGATCGGCTCCCGGTGGACCCGCGGGGCGCGGGTGCTGAACTGGCCGCTGCGGCGGCTGCTGCTGTCCCGCGCCGGCAACCTGTACGCGCGGCTCGCGCTGGGCGTGCCGGTCTCCGACGCCACCGGCGGCTACCGGGTGTACCGGGCGGCCGCGCTGGACGCCATCGACCTGGCCTCGGTGCGTTCCCAGGGGTACGCATTCCAGGTGGAGCTGTCCCGGTTGGCGCACCGCGCCGGGGTGCGCATGGTCGAGGTGCCGATCACGTTCGCCGAGCGGGAGCACGGCGACAGCAAGATGAGCCCGCTGATCGTGGCCGAGGCGCTGTGGCGGATCACCACCTGGGGAGTGCGGGACCGGCGAGCCGCGGCGCGCCGCCCCGACGCGCTGGCCCGCTGGCCGTGAGCGCGGGCGTGTCATGCTGGAGGGGCGTGATGACACCCGGGCGGATGAGGTGAGATGCGCCGAGGACTGAGGTACGTACCACCGGCCCTGCTGCTGCTCGCGCTGCTGGAGCTGGCCGTTTTCATCCTGGTGGGCCGCGGCGTCGGGTTCGGGTTCGCGGTGCTGCTGGTGTTCGCGGCCTCGCTGCTGGGCCTGGTGCTGCTGCGCCGGGAGGGCATGCGGGCCTGGCGCGGCTTCCGGGCCGCCGCGGAGTCCGGTCAGCCGCCGGGCCGGCAGGTCACCGACGGCCTGGTGGGGCTGCTGGGCGCGCTGCTGCTGGCGCTGCCCGGCCTGGTCAGCGGCGTGGCGGGGCTGCTGTTGCTGGTGCCGCCGGTGCGGCGCCTCGCCGGCGCCGGGGTGCGCCGGGCCACCGAGCGCCGGGTGTCGTCGATGGTCGCCGGTGACCTGTTCGGGCCGCGCCGGGTGCGGGTGCGCCGGGGTGCGCCGCAGCCCACCCCGGCCCCGCAGCAGCCGCCGGTGACCGAGCCGGGCCGGGCCATCGAGGGGGAGATCATCGAACCCGGCCGGTGAGGAACCGGACAGACATGACGAAGCGCCCCCGGGGTGATCCCGGGGGCGCTTCGTCGTCGTTACGGGTGCTCAGGCGCGACCGCGGCGGGTGCGGACCTCCTGGAGCCGCTCGGCGAGGATGTCCTCCAGCTCGGCGATCGAGCGCCGCTCCAGCAGCATGTCCCAGTGCGTGCGCGGCGGCTTGGCCTTCTTCTGCTCGGGCTCGCTGCCGTCGACCAGGCGGGCGACGCTGCCGTCGAACTTGCACTCCCAGGTCGTCGGGACCTCGGCGTCGACGGCGAACGGCACCTCGAACTGGTGCCCCTTCGCGCAGAGGTACTCGCGGGTCTGACGCGGCGCGAGCTCCGTGTTGCGGTCGGATTCGTAGCTGACTGCGCCCAGCCGGCTACCGCGCAGCATACGCTCGCCCATGATCGACTTCCCCTCGTTCGTGGTGCTCGTCTTCAGGTGTAACGGCCCGTCACCGCCGGCCCATTCCCGGCCACGCCGAAGGCCCGGCGCGGGGTCGGGATCCTCAAGGGTAGCCGGTCATGACAGCTGCCCGGCGGGGTCGTCCCCGGCCGGGCCGAATCGGTGGAGTGTTTCGACTGTCAACGGGGATGTTAGCCGCCTCCACGTCCTGCGGAGGTGACGATGACCGGTGACGCGCCGGCCGAGGTGCGACCGCCCGGCGGGAAGACCTTCTTCG
Organism: Micromonospora terminaliae; assembly: GCF_009671205.1. Lineage (NCBI taxonomy): Bacteria > Bacillati > Actinomycetota > Actinomycetes > Micromonosporales > Micromonosporaceae > Micromonospora > Micromonospora terminaliae. The sequence goes on from NZ_CP045309.1 coordinate 2,462,064, forward strand.
GTCACCCGCGCGCGCTGTCCACCCTGTTCCTCACCGAGATGTGGGAGCGGTTCAGCTTCTACGGCATGCGGGCCATCCTCGTGCTGTACCTGACCGCGGCGGTCGCCGACGAGGGGCTGGGCATCGGGGAGTCCACCGCCAACGCCGTCTACGGCACCTACAACGCCATGGTCTACCTCATGGCGCTGCCCGGCGGGTGGGTGGCCGACCGGCTCATCGGCGCGCGCCGCAGCGTGCTCTGGGGTGGCGTGGTCATCGCGGCCGGGCATTACGTGATGGCCGTCCCGGCCCGGTGGACGGTGTTCGCCGGCATGACGCTCATCGTGCTCGGCACCGGCCTGCTCAAGCCGAACATCTCGACCATGGTCGGCGACCTGTACGACCGGGACTCGCCCCGCCGCGACGCCGGCTTCTCGATCTTCTACATGGGCATCAACCTCGGTGGGTTCATCGCCCCGCTGGTCACCGGCTTCCTCGGCGAGAAGATCAACTGGCACCTGGGTTTCGGCGCCGCCGCCATCGGCATGACCTTCGGCGTGATCCAGTACGTGCTCGGCCGGCGCAACCTCGGCGACGCCGGCGCCCGCCCGGCCGACCCGCTGCTCGGCGCCGACCGCCGGCGGGCGCTGACCCGCATCGCCGTGGTCACCGTGGTGGTGCTCGTGGTGCTGGCCGTGCTCGCCCTGATCGGCCTGTTCACCGTCGACACCGTGGTGAACCTGCTCACCCTGGTCACCGTCCTGGTCACCATCGCCTACTTCACCCGGATCCTCACCGACCGGGAGATCAGCGGCACCGAGCGCAGCCGCATGAAGGCGTACGTGTGGCTGTTCGTCTTCGCGGCCGCGTTCTGGCTGATCTACGACCAGGCCGGGTCGGTGCTGAACATCTTCGCCGAGGACCAGACCGACCGGAACGTGGGCGGCTTCACCTTCCCGGCGTCCTGGCTCCAGTCGGTGAACCCGATCCTGATCATCATCGGGGCGCCGCTGGCCGCCGCCCTGTGGCTGAAGCTCGGCCACCGGGTCTCCACGCCGATGAAATTCGCCGTCGGCCTGGTGCTCAACGGCCTGTCGTTCGTGCTGATGGCCGCCGCCGCGCGGGCCGCCGTCGGCGGCGACCTGGTCTCCCCGTGGTGGCTGGTCGCCGTGTACGCGATCCAGGTCGCCGGCGAGCTGTCGCTGAGCCCGGTGGGCCTGTCGGCCACCACGAAGCTGGCCCCGGTGAAGTACGCCAGCCAGATGCTGGGCCTGTGGTTCCTCGCCACCGCCGTCGGCGACGCGATCGGCGGCCAGGTCGCCCGGCTCGCCGACCGCTGGTCCGAGTCGACCTACTTCCTGACCTTCGGCCTGGCCTCGGTGGTGTTCGGGCTCGCCGCGGTGATGTTCACCCGCCAGATCCGGCACCTCATGGCCGGCATCCACTGACCGGGAGTCACCCGGCCGGGGTGGGCGGCAGGGGCAGCGGCAGGCCGGGCAGCCCGTCGATGCTGGTGGCCACGTGCTCCTTGCCCGCGAAGTACCGGCTCAGCGACTCGTCGTCCTCGCGGGCGAACCGCCGCCCGTGCAGGTCGCGGTCGGCCTCGTAGGTCATCAGCGGCACGGCGTAGCCGCAGGTGTCGCGGACCAGCTCGGCGTGGACCACGATGATCGCCCGCAGGCCGTGCGGGCCCGGGTCGATGCCGGGGAAGTGGCCCAGCAGCTGCGGCCAGCGCGGGTCGTCGCGGAACACCGGCTCGCCCCGGCCGTGCACCCGGACGATGTTCGGCGGGCCGTCGAACGCGCACCACATCAGCGTGATGCGGCCGTTCTCCCGCAGGTGCGCGACGGTCTCGGCGTTGCTGCCGGCGAAGTCCAGATAGGCGACCGTCAGCTCGTCGAGCACCGCGAAGGAGCCCCGCAGACCCTTGGGGGAGAGGTTGATGGTGCCGTCGCCCGCGAGGGGAGCGGTGGCCGTGAAGAACATCGGCTGCGCCTCGATGAAGGTGCGCAGCCGGCCGTCGATGCGTGCGTACGTCTTACCCACACCCTGATCATGCTCGCCGGCGGCGACCTCCCACCGCCCCGTACCGGCCCGTCCCAGCCCGTGGCCGCCCGCGACGATCCCGTCAGCCGGTGCGGGAGCCCAGCCGGGCCAGTGCGCTGGCCAGGTCGCTGACCTGGTCGGCGAGCTGACCGGCCCGCCGCTGGGCGGCGTCGCGGTCGGTCTCGGCGGCGGCCAGCCGTGCCGCCAGCTCGGCGAGCCGGGCCTCGACGGCGGCGGTGGCCTGCCGCGCGGCCGCCAGGTCCGCGGCGAGGGCGTCCCGCTCCTGTCGGGCGGCCGCGGCCGCCGCGAGCGCCTCCGCCCGGCCGGCCTCGGCCCGCTCCCGGGCGGCCTGCGCCTGCGCGGCCTCCTCGCGCGCCTGCGCGGCCTCCTCGCGCGCCTGCGCGGCCCCCTCACGTGCCTGCTCGCCGGCCCGCCGCGCCTGCTCGGCCTCCGCGCGGGCAAGACTGGCCTCGGCGCGGGCCCGGTCGGCCTCGGCGCGCAGGCCCTCGGCCCGATCCAGGGCCTCACCCGCCGAGCGGGTGGCCCGCTCCGCGTCGGCCCGGGCGGCGTCCCGTTCGGCGGTCAGGTCGGCGACCCGCCGGCGCTCACCGTCGCGTTCGGTCCGCACCGTACGCAGCTCGAGGCGCGCGGCGTCGCGGTCCCGCTCGGCCTGCACCCGCAGCGCCTGCGCCGCTCCGGCCTCACCCCGCGCCTCGTCCCGGGCCGCCTCGGCGAGCCGGGCCCGCTCGGCGGCCGCGGCGGACGCCGTCTCGGCCCGGTCGGCCCGCTCCCGGGCGGTGTCGCGTTCGGCCAGCGCCGCCTGCGCCTCGTGGCGGGCCCGGGCGGCCGCCGCGGCGGCGTCCTCGGCGTCCCGGCGGGCCTCGTCGCGGGCGGTGTGCGCCGCCGCGACCTGGGCGGCCGTCTCGGCGCGCACCTCGGCGAGCTGGCGCTCCACCCCGGCCGGGGACAGCTCGGCGTGCAGCGTCTCGGTGAGGGTCTCCACGATCTGGTCGAGCCGGTCGACCGCCTCCCAGGTGCGGGCCACCTGCCCGGGCAGGCCGGGGGCGTTGCGGTGGCGCATCCGGGAGTTGCGCGAGGCCCGCTGGCAGGCACCGTCGTTGTCGCGGCAGTACCGGAAGGGGCGGCCCGCGCCGGCGCGCTGCGGCACGTCCCGTCCACAGTGGGCGCAGGGGCGGGTCTCGGGGGCGGGCTGGGCGTCCATCGGCGGCGAAGTCTAGTTGCCGCGGGTCACGACGGCGTCGACGGCCCGGTGCGGACGACGGCCTGGTCGCCGTGGGGCCCGAACAGGTGCAGGATCTCGACGGTGTCCGCGCCGGCCGGGCCGAACCAGTGCGGCTCGCCGGTGTCGAACTCGGCGACCTCGCCGGGGGAGAGGGTGAACTCGCGGTCACCGAGGACGAGGCGGAGCCGGCCGGCGAGGACGTAGAGCCATTCGTAGCCGGCGTGGGTGACGAGACTCGGCTCGCGCGGCGCGAGGACCTGCTTGAAGACCTGGACCCGCCCCGGATACTGGGTCAGCGGCACGACCACGCCGCCGCGGCGCCGCCGGTGGGGTCGCAGGTGGACGCGGGGGTCGCCGGTGGCCGGCGCCGCCACCAGTTGGTCCAGCGCGACGCGGTGGGCGCGGGCCAGCGGGATCAGCAGCTCCAGGGTGGGACGGCGCTGTCCCGACTCGAGCCGGGACAGCTTGCTCACCGAGATGCCGGTCTGCGCCGCCAGGGCCTCCAGCGTGAGCTTGCGGTCGCGGCGCAGCGCGCGCAGCCGGGGCCCGATGCCGTCGAGGAGTTCCGCGAGGTCCGCTTCCATGCTCGCCATCTTTGCGGTTTCCGCAAAAGTGCTGGGGCCGGGGGTCCGTCCGGCCCGAGCATGGCGGGCAGGCTCCCCGACCCTGGAGTGTGAGCGGATGGCCACGACATCCCTGACGGCGCGAGCCGACCTGACCGTGCGCCGACGGTGGGCGGTCCTGGCGATCTGCGCGCTGAGCATGTTGCTGGTCGGCCTGGACACCACGATCGTCAACGTCGGCCTGCCCGCGATCGGCCACGGGCTGGGGGTGGGCACCCGGAGTCTGGAATGGGTGGTGGACGCCTACACCGTGGCGGTGGCCAGCCTGCTGATCTCCTCGGGTGCGCTGGCCGACCGGCTGGGCCGGCGCCGGGTCTTCCGCTGCGGCCTGCTCGTCTTCGGCGCCGCGTCGCTGGCGTGCGCCGTCGCGCCGTCGCTCGGCGCGCTCGTCGCGGCGCGCGCCGTGCAGGGGATCGGCGCGTCGATGCTCAGCCCGGTGGCCCTCGCGATCGTGGTGAACGTGATGCCCGATCCGCGGGAGCGGGCGCAGGCCATCGGGATCTGGGCGTCCGTGTTCGGGCTGAGCATGGCGGCCGGACCGGTCGCCGGCGGCGCGCTCATCGGGGCGTTCGGTTGGCGGTCGGTGTTCTGGATCAACGTCCCGGTGGTGGTGGCCGCGCTCGTGCTGAGCGCGCTGTTCGTACCGGAGTCCCGGGCGGCGCGGGCCCGGCGGCTCGACCTGCCCGGCCAGGTTCTCCTCACCCTCGTGGTGTGCGTCAGCGTCGCCGTGCTCATCGAGGGTCCGCGCGTCGGCTGGTCGTCACCGGCGGCCTGGGGTGCTTACCTGGTCGCCGCCGCGGCCACGGCCAGTTTCGTGGCGGTCGAACGGCGTCGCCCCGAGCCCCTCATGGAGCTGGGACTGTTCCGGCGGCCGGCGTTCACCACGGCGGTGCTGGGCGCGGTGGCCGTGTTCGTCGCGCTCACCGTCAGCCTGCTGCTCACCACGCTGTACCTGCAGCACGGACACGGCTGGACCCCGCTCGCCGCGGGGAGCGCCACCCTGCCCCTGGCGCTGGGCGCGACGGTCTGCGCGCCGCTGTCGGGCCGGCTGGCGGGTCGTTACGGGGCGCGCCGCCCCCTCCTGCTCGCCGGCACGTTCCTCACCCTCGGCGGCCTCACCCTGGTCGGCCTGCGCCCCGACCCGGATCCGCGGCAACTCGTGCCGGCCTACCTGCTCATCGGCATCGGCTTCGGTTTCGCCAACGCGCCCATCACCAACACGGCGGTGAGCGGCCTGCCGCCGGCCCGCGCGGGCGTCGCCGGGGCGATCACCTCCACCGCCCGGCAGCTCGGCTCGGCCATCGGCATCGCCGTCGCCGGAGGGCTCGTCGCCGGGGTCGGCCCGGCGGGCCTGGCCCGCGCGTCCCGCCCGGGGTGGCTCCTGGTCGCGGCGTGCGGCGTGTTCCTCTTCGTCGTCGCGCGCGCCGCGCGTCACGCGCCGGCGACGTCGGCGCGGGCCGTGTCGTCGAGGGTGTAGCGGCGTTGCAGCAGCACGGCGACCACCATCACGGCGGCGGGCAGCAGGCCGAAGCCGTACCGGATGGCCGCCAGCGCACCCGGCGACTGGGTGACCGCCTGCCCGGCGGCGGAGGCCACGAAGCCCCCGGCGGCCAGGCAGAGCGCGTAGGCGTAGGGGCCGAGCGCCGCGCCGGTGGCCTCGGTGGCGGTCCACACCCCCGTGTACGTGCCGGCCCGGTCGGTCCCGGAGGCGCGGATGACGTCGGGCAGCATCGAGAAGGGCAGCAGCTGCATCCCGGCGAACGCCACCCCGAGCACCGCCACGGCGGCCACCAGCACGGGCAGCCCGGCCGGCCGGCCGACGGCCAGCACCACCGCGCCGGCGGCGAAGGCGAGCTGCGCGGCGAGCAGCGCACGTTGCTTGCCGACCCGCCGGGCCACCGCGAGCCAGGCCGGGGTGACCAGCAGCGCCGGCGCGACGAACGCGGCGACCAGCACCGTGGTGAGCTTCGGGCGGCCCAGCTCGTACTCGGCGTAGTAGGGCACCCCGGCGAGCACCAGGTGGGTGGTGGTCGACATGGCCAGGTACGCGCCGACCAGCGAGCGGAACTGCCGGTCGCGCAGGCTCGCCGCCAGGGCCCGCCACCCGCCCGCCTGATGCGGCGGCGCCGGCACGGCCGCGGCGCGGCGCAGCCGGTCGATCCCGGCGACGCCGACCGCCATGGCAGCGAGCATCCCCACCGCGAGCAGCGCCGCCATCCGCAGGTAGCCGCCACGGGTGGCGTCGTCACCGCCGGCCAGCAGCGGCGCGAGCAGCCCGGAGACCAGGATGCCGAGGGTGAGCACCACCATCCGGAAGGCCATGAGCCGGGTCCGCTCGTGGTAGCCGATCCGCAGGTCCGCCGGGGTGGCCAGGTAGGGCACCTGGTACGCGGCGAAGAGCAGGTTCCCGGCGACGAAGAACACCGCGACCCAGGCCGCGGCGGACGCGCCGCTCAGCCCGCCGGGCACCGCGAACAGCGCGGCGAACGCCAGCGGCAGGGCGCAGCCGGCCAGCAGCAGCCGCCGCCGGTGGCCACGGTGGGCCTGCTCGACGTCGCAGCGGTGCCCGATCCAGGGGTGCAGGAGCACGTCGGCGATCTTCGGCAGCAGCAGCGCCAGGCCCGCCAGCCACGGGGCGACCGCGAGGACGTCGGTGAGGAAGTAGAGCAGCAGCAGCCCGGGCACGGTGACCCAGACGCCCATGCCGAGCGAGCCGGCGGCGAAGCCGGCCAGCGGGCCGCGCGGCAGGGCGGCACCGGACCGCCGCCGCTCGTCGAGCCCGGTCATGGCCGCCTCCTCCCGGGGCACGCCGCCCCAATCCAACGGATGCTGGATTGTAGGGGGAACAATGGCGGGATGACCATGCCCCGCCGCCGACCCGGCCGGCCCCGCCGCGACGACCAGCGGCCCACCCGCGACCTGGTGCTCGCCGCCGCCACCGCGCTCTTCGCCGAGCGGGGCTTCGACGCGGTCGGCCTGCGCGACGTCGCCGCCGCGGCGGGCGTCGACGTGGCCACCGTCGCCCACCACACGGGTACGAAGGCGCAGCTCTACGACGCCTGCTTCGCCCGGGTCTTCGCCGCCGAACGGGAGGTCCTCGAGGCGGCCGGTGAGCGCGCCCGGGCGGCCCTCGCCACCGGGCCGGCCGACGCGCTGCGCGCGCTGCACGACCTCGTCGACGTGTTCGTCGACTTCCTCGAGGACCGGCCGGAGACCACGGCGCTGTGGCTGCGCCGCTGGCTGGAGCCGCACCGGCACGCCGACCTCGACCAGCGCTACGCGGCCCCGCTGTACGCGCTGGTGGAGGAGTTGCTGGCCGCCGCCGCGGCGGGCGGGGCGCTGGTCGAGCCGGCCCCGCACGTCACCGTCCGCAGCCTGGTCTGGGCCGTGCACGGGCACGTGGTGGCCCTCGCCGCGCAGCAGGGCTCCGGCGCCCGGGAGCGGCGCGAGTTCCGGGGGTTCGTGCACCGCTTCCTCGACGGGCTGTACCCGCCGGCCACCCCTTGACGGGCCGCCGCCCGCCGGGGATTATCCAGCGGTCGTTGGATTAAGGAGGCAGGCATGGCGGCACCACCCCGGGTGGCGGTCATCGGCGCGGGAGCGGCCGGACTGGCCACCCTCAAGGCGCTGGCCGACGCCGGCGTGCCGGCCGTCGCGTTCGAGACCGCCGACACCGTCGGCGGCCTGTGGGTGTACGGGTCGCCCGGCTCGCCCGCGTACCGGACGCTGCACCTGAACACCAGCAAGGGGCGCACCCAGTTCGCCGACCACCCGATGCCGGCGGACTGGCCCGACTACCCCGACCACACGCGCATCGCCGGGTACCTGGCCGACTACGCCGACCGGTTCGGGCTGCGCGACGCCGTACGGCTGCGGCACACCGTCGAGCGGGTCAGCGCGGCCGACGGCGGCTGGACCGTGCACGCCACCGGACCCGACGGGCCCGTCCGCCTCGACGTCGAGGCGGTGGTGGTCGCCAACGGGCACAACCGGGTGCCGAAGCGGCCGGACCCGTACCCGGGCGAGTGCACCGCCGAGCAGCTGCACAGCCACGACTACCGGGGGCCGGAGCAGCTCGCCGGGCGGCGGGTGCTGGTCGTCGGCGGCGGCAACTCCGCCATGGACATCGCCGTGGACGCCTCGTACGCGGCCATGCGCACCCTGCTGTCACTGCGGCGCGGCGTCTGGGTGGTGCCCAAGTACCTGCTCGGCCGCCCCTCCGACACCCTCAACGGGGCACTGGCCCGCCGGCTGCCGTGGCGGCTGCGGCAGCGGATCAGCCAGACCATGCTGACCGCCACCGTCGGCCCACCGGACCGGTACGGGCTGCCCGCCCCCGCCCACGGCTTCCTCCAGGACCACCCCACGCTGTCCGACGGGCTGCTGTCCCGGCTCACCCACGGCGACATCCAGGCCCGCCCCGGCATCGCCCGGTTCGCCGGCGACCGCGTCGAGTTCACCGACGGCCGCGCCGACGAGGTGGACCTCGTGGTCTGGTGCACCGGCTACCGGGTCGAGGTCCCCTTCCTCGACCCCGGCCTGCTCGGCGACGGCGCCGACCGGCTGCCGCTCTACCGGCACGTGTTCCACCTGGACGCCCCCGGCCTGGCCTTCGTCGGGCTCATGCAGTCCACCGGCGCGGCGTTCCCGCTGGTCGAGGCCCAGGCCCGGCTCGTCGCCGGCGCGCTCGCCGGCACCTGGGTGCCGCCGGACCGCGATCGGCAGGCGGCCGCCAGCCGCGCCGAACTGCGCGTCGCCACCGCCCGGTGGGGGCAGCGCCGGCCACACATGCGGGTCGACTTCGACGCGTACCTGGCCGAGCTGGAGCGGGAGCTGGCCGCCGGGCGGCGCCGGGCGGAGGTGCGGCGGTGAGCGGGCTGGCCGGACGGCGGGTGCTGGTCACCGGCGCGCAGGGCACCTTCGGGCGGCACCTGTGCGCCGCGCTGACCGGAGCGGGCGCCCGCGTCGTCGGGCTCGACCTGCGCCCCGACGAGCACGGTGAGGTGCCGGTGCTCGGCTGCGACCTGACCGACCCGGCCGCCGTGCCGGCCGCGGTGGCCTCCGCCGTGGACCGGCTCGGCGGGCTGGACCTGCTGGTCAACAACGCCGGCGTCGGCGGGCCCGCCCCGGCCGAGCTGCCGCCCGACGAGGTGGTCCGCCGGCAGCTGGAGGTCAACCTGCTGGCCGCCTGGCGTACCACGGCGGCGGCGCTGCCCGCCCTGGAGGCCGCGCGCGGCCGGGTGGTCTTCGTGGCCAGCCGGATGGCCGTGCTGCCGCTGCCCCTCGCGGCCGCGTACGGGGTGAGCAAGCGGGCCCTCGTGGCGTACGCCGACGCGCTGCGCCACGAGGTCGGCACCCACGTCGGGGTCAGCGTCGTCTACCCGAGCATGGTCGCCTCACCGATCCACGACAGCACCGCCGAGGCCGGGCTGTCACTGAGCGGGGTGTCCCGGCTGGAGCCCGTCGAGGGCGTCGTCGCGGCGATCCTGCGCGCCGCCACGGCCCGCCGGGCGCCCCGGGACGTGGCCACCACCGGGCGGGGACGGGTCGAGCTGGCCCTGGCCCGGCACGCGCCGGCGCTGGCCGACCGGCTGGTACGCCGTACCGTCGCGGGTCGGTTGGCCGCCGGGGACCTGGACGCCGCGCCGCTGGCCGCCGGCATGGTGCGGCGGCACCGGGAGGGCCGCCGGTAGGGTGCCGCCATGCCTGTCTCGCCCTACATCGCGCGGATGCGCAAGCACATCGGATCCGAGCTGCTCATGCTCTACGGGGTCAGCGCCGTGGTGACCGACGGGGCCGGGCGGGTGCTGCTGGCCCGCCGCGGCGACAACGGCCGCTGGTCGGTGCCGGCCGGCACCGTCGACCCGGGCGAGCAGCCGGCCGACGCGCTGGTGCGCGAGGTCTACGAGGAGACCGGCATCGAGGTCGAGATCGAACGGCTCGGCGGGGTGGCGACGCACCCGGTGGTCTACCCCAACGGGGACGCCTGCGAGTACCTCAACGTCTGGTTCCGTTGCCGGGCCGTCGGCGGCGAGCCCACCGCCGACGGGGACGAGTCCCTCGCGGTCGGCTGGTTCGCGCCCGACGAGCTGCCCGAGCTGGACGACTGGTCCCGCCTGCGGATCGACACGGCGCTGCGCGCGGACCCGCAGCCCTGGTACGCCGCGCCGGGCGAGCACCACCCCGCCCTGCACCGGCCGGACAACCTGTGAGCGCCCAGGGGGTGGCGACGGCGCCGTGACGCGCCCACACTACCGGGATGCCGATCGTGCTCCACGCCGCCGCGACCCCCTCTGCCCCCGGCCTGCTGCTGCGGCCGTGGCGCGACGACGACGCCGAGGCGCTGCTGGCCGCCTACCGGGACCCGGTGCTGCGCAACTGGACCCGGTACCCGGTGACCACGAGGGCGGAGGCCAGGGCGTTCCTGCGCCGCAGCCGGCAGGGCTGGGCGGCCGGCCGCCGGTTCAGCTTCGCGGTGCTGGAACCCGCCGACGACGGGGAGCGGCTGGTGGCCAACGTGGTGCTCAAGGAGGTCACGCCCGGCCGGCCGGCCGCCGAGGTGGGCTACTGGACGGCGGCGCCGGCCCGCGGGCGCGGGGTCGCCCCGCGGGCCGTGGAGGCGGTCACCGGCTGGGCGTTCGCCCGCTTCGGCGCGGGCGGCCTGACCCGCCTGGAACTGCTGCACCAGGTGGACAACCCGGCCTCCTGCCGGGTGGCGGAGAAGAGCGGGTACGCCTTCGCCGAGGTCCTGCCGGCCCGGCCGCCGTTCCCGCGCGACGGCCACCGCCACGTCCGCCTGCTGCCCTGAGCCCGGACACGCTCAGCGGCCGGCCAGGAAGAGCAGGGCGGCCGCGACCAGTCCCGCCTCCACCAGGGCGACGAACGCGCGGTCGCTGATCCGCCCGACGATCCGTCGCCCCACCCACGCGCCGGCCAGGGTGGCCGGCGTCAGCGCCGCGCCGAGCAGCAGCACCCGCCGGTCGAGGAGTCCCGCCCCGGCGTAACCGGCGGTCTTGGCCAGGTGCAGGGTGAGCGCGGCGGCCGCCTCGGTGCCCACGTACGCGGCCCGGGTCAGCCCGTAGGCCAGGAAGAACGGCGCGGTCAGCGGGCCGACCGAGCCGAGCAGCGCCGACCCGAGCCCGGACACCGCGCCCACCGCCACGAAGGTCCGCGCGCCGGGCCGTCCGGGTGGCCGGCCGAGGCGACGCCAGGCCACCACGCCCAGCAGGAACACCCCGAGCAGCCGCTTCAGGGCGAACAGCGGCGCGTGCGCCAGCAGCGGCGCACCGGCCAGGGCGAACGGCACCGCGCCGAGCGCGAACCGGCCGGCGAGCTGCGGGTGCAGCTCGCGCCGGTTGAGCCAGACCCGCGCGGCGTTGCTGGCCAGCTGGGTGAGGGTGAGCACGGGCACCGCCACCCGGAGCCCGAACAGCGCGGTGAAGACCGGCAGCAACAACACCCCGCCACCGAAGCCGGTCACCGCGGACAGCACGGCCAGCAGGAACGCCGCGGCCGAGGCCGCCAGCAGGCCGCTCAGCGCTCGCGCCCCTCGGCGGCCGGCTCGGCGGGCGCCGGGCCAAGCAGGCGCAGCAGCAGCCGGGGCTCGCCCGGCCAGGCGTCGAGCAGCACCTGCCGCGGCACCTGCCGGCCGGCGTAGCGCAGCGCGAGCGCCACCACCACGATGTCGTCCAGTGGGCCGATGACCGGCAGGAACTCCGGGATGAGGTCGATCGGGCTGGCCAGCCAGAGCCCCGCGAACACGATCGCGGCCTTGGCCCGCCGCGGCACCCGCGGGTCGCGGCGCAACCGGCGCACGGTGGTCAGGCAGTCCGGGATGAAGGCCGCCAGGTCGCGCAGGATGCCCGGCGGCAGCCGTCGCGCCAGCAGCACGAGCAGCGCCCAGCTGGCCAGCAGGCAGGCCACCGCGATTCCGAGGCCGATGAGCCAGTGACGCACGCCGGTGGTCCCTCCCGCACGGGTACGGGCCGCCCGCCGGCCCACCAGGAATGTACGCCGGTACCTGAGGTCCCGTCGTAAACCGTTTGAGCCTTCCGCCGGCGCCCCGTAGGTTTCCCGCAACCCCGTGGCACTGAGGACAGAGGACAAAACCACGTGACCCCGCCTGCTCTCTAGACCTGACACCTTTTTCCGCTCACCGGTAGCCGACGCTCCCGTCGGTTCCGCCGGGCTGCCTCCGCGCGCCCGGTCGTACAGCGCTTGAGGCCGCGCGTGATCGGCCTCGTGTCAGGTCTAGAGATCAGGTCTAGCGAGTCATGTCTTCATCACCTCATACCGTGCTGCCCTGGGTCGTCCGCCGGACCCGCCTGCCCCTGCTGTCGTTGCGGTGCGTGGACTGCCGGTCGGAGTCGGCGACCACCGGTAACGGCAGGTTCCGCGTCAACGCCAACGGCAAGCTGCTCGACGTGTGGCTGCTGGTCCGCTGCGTGTCCTGCGACCGCACGAGCAAGCTCCCCGTGCACGAGCGGGCGACCGTCAGGTCCATCGACCCGCAGGAGCTGCACGGCTACCACGTCAACGACCCGGACCTGGTGGCGGCCCGGCTGCTGGATCCGCTGCTCGCCCGGCGCCACCACTTCGCCCTGGACTGGACGGGGGCCTGGCGGCTGGACGCCCCTCCGGCACCGCTCGACGGGGCGTGGCCGGTGCGGGTGGAGGTCGCCTTCGAGGATCCGGTGCCGGTGCGCCCGGAACGGCTCATCGCGCACGGGCTCGGCCTCAGCAGGAACGAGGTGCTGCGCCGGATCAAGTGCGACATCTCGCTGCGCCGTCCGACGAGTACCGGATTCACCTTCACCGTGACGGCCGGGGACCAGCCGGGCGGGCCACCCGGCCCGCCCGGCTCCACCCCTGGAACCTGCTGATACCGGACACACGGAGCCTCCGGGTCGCTCTACCTCAACCCGGGGAACAGCCGGGTCCCGATTGGCGCTGAACCGGGTCGGTGACCGGCCGATACGGTGGAAACGGAGGTGACGGCGGTGACGACAGGCTGGGAGGCCGCGGTCGAGGCGCAGATCCGCTCGGCCCAGGAGCGCGGCGAGTTCGACAACCTGCCGGGGGCGGGCAAGCCGATCCCGGGCCGTGACCTGCCCTACGACGAGGGCTGGTGGATCCGCAGCTTCCTGGAACGCGAACAGCTGCCGGGCGACCTCCTGCTGCCCACGCCGCTGCAACTGCGCCGCCGTATCGAGAAGCTCTCCGCCGAGGTCCGTGACCTGCCCACCGAAGACTCGGTGCGGGCGTACGTGGCGGCCCTCAACGCGGAGGTGGTGGCCTGGCTGCGCACCCCCACGGGCCCGCGCGTGGTGGTGCGCCCGGTGAACGCCGACGACACGGTCCGCGACTGGCGCGCCGCCCGGGAACGGGCCGCCGCCGAGCGGGTGACCGCCGCCGCGGAGCCGGCACCCCCGACGACCACGCCGACCCCCGGTCGCCGATGGTGGCCCTGGCGCCCCCGCTGATGCGCCGCCGCCGGGGGACCACCACCCCCGAGCCGGTGGTCCCCCGGCGGCGACCGCTCAGGCCGGCCCCACGCCGGGACGCGGCGCCCGGGTCACCGGCAGCAGCAGCGCGGGCAGCGCCGCCAGCAGCGTGAACCCGAGCACCCACCAGAACGTCGCCCCGAACGCGGCCGCCCGACCGGCCGCGTCGGCCTGCCCGGCCAGCTGCCGCTGGAGCACCACGGCCAGCACCGCCCCGCCGAACGCGCCGCCGAGCTGCTGGAAGATCCGGATGGCGCTGGTCGCCCGGGGGATCGCCGACGCCGGCAGCCCCCGGTACGGGCCGGCCAGCACCGGCACCACGGTGGCCCCCATGCCGACGCCGCTTATCACCAGCGCGGCGGCGAGCAGCGGCTGCGCCGTGTCCGCCGCCACCTGCGTGTACGTGAGCGTGCCGGCGGCGGCCACCATCAGCCCGACCAGCACGACGGGCCGCGGCCCGATCCGGTCGGTGAGCCGCCCGGCCGCCACGAGCCCCAGCGCCATGCCCACCCCCTGCGGAGCCAGCAGGAGCCCGGCCGCGAGGGCGGACGCACCCCGTACCTGCTGCTGGTAGAGCGGCAGCAGGATGATCGCCCCGAACAGGGCGACACCGGAGAGGAACACGACCGCCGCGCAGGCCGCGAACGTCCGGTCGGCCAGCAGCCGCAGGTCGATCAGCGGCTCGCGCCGGGTCCGCAGCGCGTGCCCGGCGAACCCGGCCAGCAGCAGGCCGCCGAGCCCCACGGCGACCAGCACCGCCGGGGCGTCGAACCGGCCGTGCCGGCCGGCCTCGGCCAGGCCGTAGACGACGGCGGCGCAGCCGGGCGGCAGCAGCGCCAGCCCGGTGAGGTCCAGCGGTGCGGCGGTCGCCGGCCGGTCGTCGGGCACCGCCCGCCGGGCCAGGAGCAGCCCGGCCAGGCCGACCGGCAGGTTGACGAAGAAGATCCACCGCCAGCCCAGGTCGTCGACGATCAGGCCACCGAGGACCGGCCCGAGGACGGGGCCGAGCATGGCGGGTACGCCGATGGCGGCCATCACCCGCCCCATCCGGTCCGGGCCGGCGGCACGGGCCAGGATGGTCTGCGCCAGCGGTACGAGCATGCCGCCGCCCGCGCCCTGCACGATCCGGAATGTGATCAGGCTGCCCGCGGACCAGGCCAGCCCGGACAGCAGGGAACCCAGCAGGAACCCGGTGAGGCTGATGGTCCAGAGCGCGCGGGTGCCGAACCGGTCGGTGGCCCATCCGGTCAGCGGGATCACCGCGGTCATCGCCAGCAGGTAGCCGGTGCCGACCCACTGGACGGTCGGCAGCGTCGTGTCGAACTCCCGGAGCAGGGTGTGCACCGCGACGTTGGTCATGGTGGCGTCGAGTTGCACGGCGAGCGCGCCGAGCATGATCACGCCGACCAGGCGGCGCAGCGCCGGTGACATCCCGGACGCCGGAGCGGGCGGCTCCACGGTGCGGTCCATCGGGTCCTCCTCGGTTCTGCGGTAAATGCTTACTGCGCCGGCTGGGCTTCCGCGTCCAGTCGGTGGTGCGCTGGTTCAGCGGCCGGACACCGGCCCGGTCATGCCGTCGAGCAACTGCCCGACCACCCGGTCCCGCAGCTCCGGGCTGCCCGCCTCGGCGGCGAACGGGGGAGCGAACACCTGCAACGCCACGAGCGCGCCCATCGCGGTCGCGTACGCCACCTCGAACGGGCAGTCGGCGCGGAAGACGCCCTCCTCCTGGCCGCGCTCGTAGAGGTCCCGGATCGCCGCGGGCAACTGGTCGGCGGTGGGCAGGGACAGGGCGCCCGACCCGCTCAGCGACTCGTGCAGCATGAGCGCCAGCAGCCGGGGGCGGGCCCGCAGCACCTCGTAGAAGCCGCTGAAGGCGGCACGCATGCCGGCGTACGGGTCGAGAGCCGCGGCGCGGTCGAGCACCGGCGCCCAGGCGGCGGCCAGGCCCGCCCGCTGTTCGTCGACGACGGCCGCGTAGAGGCCCTCCTTGCTGCCGAAGTGGTGGTAGATCATGCGCTCGTTCACCCCGGCGCGCCGGACCACGGCCTGCACCCGGGTGCCGTGCAGCCCGGTGCGGGCGAACTCCTCCGCCGCGGCGTCGAGCAGGGCGGTCCGGCTGTCACTCATGTAGTAAGTGTTTACCGAAGGACCGGCCGGACCGCAACCCGTCACCCGCTCCGGGTACGGAGGCTCCGCGCCAGGGTCGGGATCATGATCGCGGCCGGGACGAGGTGCAGCACGAGGAGGGCGGCGGTGGTGGCGGTGTCCGCCCCGGCGACGAGGGGCGGGACCAGCGAGATAGTGGTCAGTGACGCCGCCGTCCACACGAATCGCCCGGCCGGGCGAGCGCTCCAGCGAAGCAGGGCGCCGGCGATCACGATGCCCACGACCGAGAAGAACCCGGTCACCACGGCGAACCCGGGCAGCGGGATCGCCTCGCCGCCGTCGGGGATCTCGAAGTCGACGCCGACGGCCCGGGCGAGCGCCGCGGCGAGGGTGGTGGCCACCATCGCCGCGAGCGTGGCGGCGAGGCCGGTCACGGCGAGGCCGGTGACGGCGAGCCGGCGGGTGGCGCTGTTCCGAACCGGTGCCGGGCGTGCGGCGACCCCGGTGTCATCCATGCGGTTCATGTCGTTCCTCCGTGATTCGGTCGCTGGCGAACGGGACCAGGTCGCTGGCCTACGGGACTACTCGGTGCCGTCCGCCGGCAGCCGCTCCGGCAGCCCGAGGCGGGGGAACTGGTCGTTGTGGAAGATGACGATCTCGCTGATCGCGCCGCCGGTGATCCGCAGGACGTCGATGGTCAGCGGCAGGTAGGCACCCGCCCGCTCCTGCCAGAGGTAGTAGGCGACGGCGGGCTGCCGGTTCACGGAGGTGGGGACGGCCCGCAGGCGCCCCAGGTCCGTGAACCCGTCCGCGACCCAGTCGTCCACGACGGCGTCGCGGCCGACGTGCAGGCCCGGCGTGGGCGGCATCGAGCAGCGGACGTCGTCGCGCAGCATCGCGGCGAGCCGGTCGATGTCCGTGGCCAGGCTGGCGTCGGTGAAGCGGCGTACCAGCTCGCGCGTCCCGGCGTCCTCCTCGCCGCCGGTCCAGTCCTGCCGCTCGGCGGGCAGGTGCTCCCGCATGCCGGCGCGGGCCCGTTGCAGGGCGCTGTTCACCGAGTTCACGGAGTCCCCGAGGAGCTCCGCGACGTCCTTCGCCGGCCAGCCGAGCACGTCCCGCAGGATCAGCACGGCCCGTGGGCGCGGCGCGAGGTGCTGGACCGCGACCAGGTACGCCAGCTCGATCGTCTCCCGCGCGACGGCGACGGTCTCCGGCTCGTCCGCCGCGCCGGCGGGCAGCTCGTCGAGCAGCCGGTCGGGGTAGGGCTGCAGCCACGGCACCTCGCCGCCGGTCGCGGGCTCCGGGCGGCACGTGGCGAGCCGGTCCAGGCAGGCGTTGGTGGCGATCCGGTACAGCCAGGCCCGGAACGTCGACCGCCCCTCGAAGGTCTCCCGCCGCCGCCAGGCCCGGAGGAACGTCTCCTGCACGGTGTCCTCGGCGTCCTCGAAGGACCCGAGCATCCGGTAGCAGTGCACGTGCAGCTCCCGCCGGTGCCGCTGCGCCAGCCCCGAGAACGCCGGCTCGTCGACCTCGCCCAGACCGCTCACGCCCAGCTCCCTCAGCCGTGTGTCCGTACCCATCACGTCATCCTTCCGCCTCGTCGTGTCCCGTCAGAGGTATGACGGGTGCGGGCGCGACAACTCATCACCGCGCCCGGTGGGGCTCGCCGAACCAGCGGGAAAGGTGGTCGTCCAGGTCGTGCTGATCGTCGCCGATCCAGGCGACGTGGCCGTCGGGCCGGAGCAGCAGGCAGGGCACCTCCAGTGCCGCGGCCGGGTCCCCGAGGTGATCGACCCGGTCCGACCAGCCGCCGACGGTCAGCCGTCCGGTGCGGTCCAGCAGCAGGCCGCGGCCGCGGTGCAGCAGACCGTAGAGGTTGCCCTGTTCCAGGTCGACGTCGGGCAGGCGGCGGCCGAGCAGGTCGGGGCCCGGGCCGAAGTCGTAGCGGATGCCGGTTCCGGTGATCTTCTCGAGGAGATGGCGGTTCACCACGTCGAAGTCCATCAGTTCGGTGAGCAGCCGGCGCACGGCCTGCGGGCCCGGTTCGGTGGAGAGCAGTTCCATCTGTGCGCGGGTGTTGTCCAGGACGTCCGCGGCGACCGGACGACGTTCGGCCTGGTAGGTGTCCAGCAATGTCTCCGGCGCCCAGCCGCGGATCTGCGCGGCCAGTTTCCAGCCGAGGTTGAATGCGTCCTGTACGCCGAGGTTGAGGCCCTGCCCGCCGATGGGTGGATGGATGTGTGCCGCGTCGCCGGCCAGCAGCACCCGCCCCACCCGATAGCGGTCGGCCAGCCGTGTGGCGTCCCCGAAGCGGGACAGCCAGCGCGGGGAGTGCACGCCGAAATCGGTTCCGGCGATGGCGCGCAGCCCGTGCCGGAAATCCTCGAGTGTGGGCGGTACCGCGCGGTCGCTGACTCCCGGCGCGGGGACCACGACGCTGTAGACCCCTCCGCCGAAGGGCCGGAGCCAGAATCGCGCCTGGATCCCGCGGAGTTCGGCGGCCTTGGCGGCGATCTCCTCCGGCGGCACACCGACCTCCATCTCGCCCATCAGCGTCTCGGTCCGCGAGGGCTCGCCGGGGAAGCCGACGCCGAGCAGTTTGCGTACCGTGCTGCGCGCGCCGTCACAGCCGACGAGGTACCGCGCACGCAGCCGTTCCCCGTCGGCCAGCTCGACGGTCACACCGTCGTCGTCCTGCGCGAGACCGGCGACCGCGGCGCCGTGCCGGACCTGCGCGCCCAGTTCGAGCGCATGGTCTTCGAGCAGCTGGACGATGACCGGCTGCGGGATGCCCAGCAGATAGGCGTACGGCGAATCCGGGCCCTCGGGCGCGGGCTTGTTGATGGCGGCGAAGAAGCCGGCGGCCGGGCGCTGTCTCCCACGTTCGCGGACGCGCTCCAGCAGCCCGCGCATCGCCAGCAGCTCGATACTGCGGATGTGCAGGCCGACGATGCGGATGAACGACGCGGGCTCGGTTTCCTGCTCCAGGACGAGGACCCGTACGTCGTGCAGCCGCAGTTCGGCGGCCAGCATCGCGCCGGTCGGCCCGCAGCCGGCGATGATCACGTCGTACGCGAGGGGCGCCCGGCCCGCGCCGGAGGTTGGCGACGGTTCGGCGGTGAACTGCAGAGAGCGCACAGGTGTTGCCTTTCGGGAGTGCCTTGACGGCGCTCCCGGCGACACCTAGGTCGATCGCCCGGCCGTGACGGGAAGGGGGAGCACCCACATCGGTACAGCGGTCATGGGTCTCACCTCCTCGGGCGGTGTCACGGGCATCTGCAAGTTACAAGTCCCGGCGT
The DNA here is from genome assembly GCF_009671205.1 of Micromonospora terminaliae. Lineage (NCBI taxonomy): Bacteria > Bacillati > Actinomycetota > Actinomycetes > Micromonosporales > Micromonosporaceae > Micromonospora > Micromonospora terminaliae. The sequence continues at coordinate 2,480,866 of NZ_CP045309.1, forward strand.
CGCCGGTCCAGTCTCTTTTCACCGCCCCCTCAGCAACGGATTACCTGATTACCGGTAACGCCAATCCGATAATCAAGACGGACAAAACGCACATAGCGGTGGCACACCATAATGACAGTTATGTGCGTATGGGATGAGCCTGAGGCGGCCGCCTACGCCTGACGGCTCGCCCGGGCCGCGGCGACGGGTTCACTGGCCCAGGCGGCAGTGTGGCAGCGAGTGGGACGGCGCCCTCCGGGCGCGGGCGTTGTTCTCGGCGAGCGCCACGTCGAGGAACGCCCCGACACCGACCTCGGTGGCGTCGGCGAGCCGGGCGATGAGCAGCAGCCGCCGCCGCAGCGCCTCCGGCTCGGCGCTGTGCGCCGGTCGCCGGCCGCCGGGGTACGGCGACGCCCGGCGCGGCCGGGCCGCCGTGCCGGCGGGCTCGTTGTCGTCGAGCTGGGCCGCCAGCAGCGGCCAGACGTCCTGGCCCTCCGGGTCGAGCTCCTCGACGAGGAGCGCGGCGGTGTCGCCGAGGACGTGGTACGCCCACGGGTGCGGCAGCCGGGCCAGCCGGTCGACCGCGGCGTCGACGCCGGCCAGGTCCGACTCGTCGGCCGCCCGCACCCCGGTCACCACGGCGTTCCACAGCTCCTGTTCCGCCGGGGTCGGCGGGTGCCACATCGCCATCTTCGCTCCGCTTCTGACCTGCGAGGGGTCCGGCGTCGTGAGTTCCGCGGCGGCCGGTGTGCCGCCCGGGTCGGGGGTGGCCGGCACGGGCCCGTAGGAGGGCGAGACCCGTGCCGGCCGCGGTGATCACCCCAATCACCGCCTTCGCGCCGCCGCGGGCGGCCGGCCCGCGGTGACGTGTCTCCGGTGGCGGGCGGACCCCGGTCGGGGCGCCCGCCATCATGCGTCAAGTATGCGACAAATTGGACGAGTTATTACGATTCGAATGTTCGTGTCGCACGTGTTCACGTCCTCACGGTGGTCGGTTCGCGCTCCACGGTGGTGGGACGCGCCAGGGGCGGGTGCCCCGCCTGCTGCGCAGCCGTACGCCGGGGCCAGGGCAGCAGTCGTGGTGGGCGCCGGGCGCTGAGGTCCTCGATCCAGCCGAGGGCCAGCACCAGGCCGATGATCAGCACGAGGGCCATCGCCAGGTAACCCACCTGGCCGAGCCGCCAGAGGCCGATGCGGTCGCCCACGGCGAAGCAGACGGCGATGGCGGCGTTGTGCCAGAGGTAGATGGTCAGCGCACGGCTGTTCAGGGCGGTCACCAGCCGGTCCAGCGGCCGTACCCGGGACAGCCAGCCCATCGGCGGCGCGAAGCGCAGCAGCACCAGCACGAACCCGAGCGACCAGAACGCCTGCGCCACCGGGATGTCGTTGAGATCGGGGCCCGCACCGGGATGCGTGACCAGCCAGCCGACCGCCACCCCCAGGCAGAGCACCGCCAGGCCCAGCAGCGCCGGCAGCCGGATCCGCCCCAGCCGGCGGTCGTGGTGGGCGAAGCCCACCAGCCAGCAGGCGGCGAACGTGACCAGGTCGGTCAGTACCGACTCCACCGGCCCGTCGAACCCGGGCGCCGCGGTCTGGAGCAGCACCACGCCGGCCAGCGGCACGGCCACCGACCACAGCGGCCACCGCCGGTGCAGCGCCACCATCGCGGGGGAGAGCAGCACCAGCCAGAGGTACGTCACCAGGTACCAGAGCACTCCGGTCACGTCCGCCGCCCACTGGCTGCCCGGCGGCTGCACCAGTGGCACCGCCCAGCTCAGCAGCGCCGGCCAGGCGGGCCGGTCGGACCAGCCGTGCCAGATCATCAGCGGCAGGAGCACGAGGGCCAGGGCCCACAGTCCCGGCAGCAGGCGGCGCAGCCGGCCGCTGACCGCCCGCTCCGGCGTACGGTCCAGGGAGCGGGCCATCAGCGCGCCGCCGAGGGCGAACATCACCCCCATGGCCGGGAACGCGAAGCTCAGCCAGGCGGCGCCGAACATGTGGTACGCGATGACCCGGCCGAGCGCGAGGGCTCGCAGCGTGTCGAACCAGCGGTCCCGGCCCGGCCGCGCCCCGCCGCCCGGCGGCACGGATGCCTTCTCGGCCACCTCACCGGCCCGCTTGACCCGGCGCCAGCCCAGCCGCGCCCCGGTCAGTGCGGTGACCATGGACCGGGCCAGCACCAGGTACATGAGCTGGCGGTAGGCGAACTGCTGGATGGGCAGGGCGAGCAGCGGGCGCAGCGGCTCCCGGTCCAGTTTGAAGGCGACCGCCGCGGTGAGCAGCTGGATGGCCAGCATGACCAGCCAGGCCACCGCCGTCTTCGTGGTGTCCAGGAAGAACAGTCCGTAGACGGCGAGCAGGTCGAGCACGGGCCCGAGCAGCGGGAGCAGCACCCCGAACAGGGCGAGCATGGGCAGCCCGAAGCGGCCGAAGCGGGCCCCGGCCCCGCGGTCGCGCACGGCGCCACGGTGCTTCCACATGGACTGGAGGGTGCCGTAGCTCCAGCGGTAGCGCTGCCGCCACAGGTCGCCCACCGAGGCGGGCGCCTCCGTCCAGGCCCGGGCCCGGTCCTGGTACACCACGCGCCAGCCGGCGCGCAGGACCGCCATGGTGACGTCGGTGTCCTCGGCCAGGGTGTCGCCGCTCATCCCGCCGACCTCGGTCAGCGCGCGCCGGCGGAAGGCGCCGATCGCGCCGGGCACGGTGGGGATGCAGCCGAGCTTCTCGTAGAACCGGCGGTCCAGGCTGAAACCGATGACGTACTCGATGTGCTGCCACTGGCCGAGCAGCCGGTGCCGGTTGGCGACCTTGACGTTGCCGGCCACCGCGCCGATGCGCGGGTCGGTGAACGGTTCGACGAGCCGCCGGATCGCGTCCGGCTCGAACACGGTGTCCGCGTCGACGGTGACGATGATCTCGTGCGAGGCGTACAGGAGTCCGGTGTTGAGGGCGGTCGCCTTGCCGCCGTTGGGTTTGCGGATCACCCGGACGCCGGGCAGGCCGAGGGAGTCGACGAGGTCGGCGGTGCCGTCGGTCGAGCCGTCGTCGACGACGATCACCTCGATGCCGTGGTGGTCGTTGGCGACCAGGGACCGGACGGTGGCGACGATGCCGGCCCGCTCGTTGTATGCGGGAACGATGACCGAGACCGGCGAGGTGGTCACCCCCCAGGGCCAGCGGTGCGCCCGCCGGCGCCGGGCCAGCCGGCGGGCCAGCAGGAGCAGCAGCAGCGTACGGGTCAGCATGAGCAGCCCGACGACCACGAAGAGCAGGGCGAGGCCGCGCAGGATCCCGTCGGCCAGCCGGATCGCCCAGGTGAGCGGGGCGGCCCGCCAGCGGTCCGCGGTGGAGGCCGGGAGGTTGCCGGCGTACGCGGCCGCCTCCGGCCGGGCCCGGTTCACGCCGCCGCTGATCGTGGTGAAGGTGTAGCCGCGGGAGCGCATCAGCGGGATGTACCGGTCCAGGGCCGCGAGGGTCTGCGCGCGGTCCCCGCCGGCGTCGTGCAGCAGCACCACGGCGCCCGCGTCGCCGGTCGGCGTCAGGTTCCGCACGATGGTGTCGACGCCCGGCCGGGCCCAGTCCTCGCCGTCGAGGTCGTTGACCACGGTCAGGTAGCCCTGCCCGGCGGCCCGCCGGATCACCGGCCAGTTGGCGTCGTCGACGGCGCTGGGCACCGACGAGTAGGGGAAGCGCAGCAGGCTGGTGCGGACCCCGGTGGCGTGCACGATGGCCATCTGGGTCTGCGCGTACTCCATGCGCTGCCGCCAGGCGGGCAGCAGGCTGACGTCGGGGTGGGTGAAGGTGTGCACGCCCAGTTCATGGCCCTCGGTCACGACGCGGCGGGCCAGGTCCGGGTGGCGGGCCACCTCCGACCCGATGACGAAGAAGGTGGCCGGGGCGTGGTGCCGGCGCAGCAGGTCGAGGACCCGGGGGGTCCAGGTCGGGTCGGGACCGTCGTCGAAGGTGAGGGCGATGGCCCGCGGGGGCATCCGGTAGGTGCGGGGTTGGTCTCCCCGCGCGTCGAGCAGTGGGCCGCCGCCCAGGATCTCGCTGGGCACGGTGACCTGGTCCTCGGCCTCGCGGACGTGGTCGGGGCGGAAGCTGGCGTTCGCGTACGCCTCGACCAGCAGCACGGACCCGACGACCAGGGCCAGCGAGGCGACGACGAACCGGCCGGCGGTGCGACGCTTCGGAAGGGTCATCCGACGACCCCCGGGGCGGTGCCGGGCTCGGTGGTCGTGGACGGTGTCGGGGTGACCGGCGGCGTCCGGTCCTCCGGCGGCGCCGGGTCCGCCGGCGTCGGCGTCGGCGACGTGGTGGGGGTGGGCCGCTCGCTCGGCGGCGCAGCGACCGGGGGCGGGTCGATCGGCCGCGGTTCCGGACGCTCGTTGCTGGCCGAGCGTTGCACGGCGGCCGGTGCCCGTCGCGGGTCCGCGGTCTTCGTCGACCGTGGAGCCGGCGACGACTGGGTCGGCGCGGGCGAGAGGGCGACGAGGGGTGGGCGGGTGGCTCCGCCGCTCGGGGCGCCGCCGACGGAGACCGGGCCGGGCAGCAGTGGCGTCGCGGGGCCCGGGAGCAGGGCGGCGGCGGCCATCGGCAGGTAGCTCAGCGAGGCCACCGCGACGAGGACGCCCGCGCGCCGGATCCGGTGCTGGCGGGCGCCCGTGGCGTCGACGAAGACCGGTCGATCGCGTCGGGGCGGGACGGTGGTGACGGGAGGATGCGGGCGGCCGGGGAGCGCGTCGAAAGAGATGCGAGAAGCCACCGGCTGAGGCTATTGGGGAGCTTGTGAGTGTATGTCCCGATTCAAAAGTGAGGGCAACGGCCGACCTTTCACTATTCGCATATCCGGAACAGTAGGCACGGTCGTCGCAGACAACGCAGGAGTGCGTCGAGCGGTCAAACGGGATTAACGTCCACAATGCTCCGCGAGCCGTCCCACCAGGGAGGCGGCTCGCGGAGCAGTTCGGTCAGGACTGCGTCCGGTCGTCGATCTCGGTGCCGGACTCCCCGGGCCGGGCGCCGATCGCCTCCTCGGCGGCGCGTCCACCGGTGCTCTCGTCGCCCAGCGTCAGGCTGCTGCGGGGCAGCCCGGACAGCCCGGCCGGATCCTGGATGTCGCCCCGCACGCCCCGGTCGTCCTCGGCGCGGTCGTCGATCTCGGTGCCGGACTCCCCGGGCCGGGCGCCGATCGCCTCCTCGGCGGCGCGCCCGCCGGTGCTCTCGTCGCCCAGCGTCAGGCTGCTGCGCGGCAGCCCGGACAGCCCGGCCGGATCCTGGGTCGGCTGGTCCGGCCAGTCGGCGGTCTGCCCGGCCGCGCCGCCGGCGGACTCCCGCCGCCCGACGCCCAGCCCGTGGTAGGCGCCCGGCACACCGGGATCACCCGGATCGGCCAGGCTCGTGTCGACCGGCCGGGCGTCCGGGTCGGCCAGCCCCGCGCGGCGCAACATGTCGACCAGCTCGTCGTGCGGCATGCGCTCGGTGTCCGTTATTCCGGCCCCGCGCGCGATGGACCGCAGGGTGGTCAGGTCCTGATCTGCGAAGGTCTCGGCCATGCCGGTGCCTTCCCGGCGCTCCGGAGAAGGAAACCTGTCAGGACCGTGCGCCGCCCAGTCCCAGCAGCACGGCCAGGCCGAGCGCGCTGCGCGGGGCGTACGGGACCCGCCACAGCCCGCCGTGCGCCGCCGCGTACGCCTCGTCCCGCCACGGGTGGTCCTGTGCCGGACCACCGCCGGTGCGCAGGTCGTGCACGAGCAGCGCAGCCATCAGGGTGTTGCTGGTGGCCGGCTCGAACACCTCGATGCCGAACCGGTGCGCCCCGGCGTACGCGGCCGCGAGAGCACGGTTGCGCAGCACCGAGCGGGTCCGGGTGGGCGGTGCCACGGTGAACGACACCGTGCTGCCGGCGTCGCGGGCCACCGCCGCCCGCCAGCGTTGCAGCCGCTTGGCCAGCGCGTAGTTCGGCCCCTGCTGCGGCACCAGGCTGTCGTTGATCCCCGGGTCGGCGCCGGGCGGGTAGTTGCGGTGCAGCAGGCGCCCGCCGGAGAGCAGCCGCAGCGACCGGCGCGCCACGCCGCGGGCCGCGTACCCGCGTTCGGCGTGGGCGACGGCCTCGGCGGGCACCGCGTACACGTCGGTGGGGGTGGCCAGGAAGGCCAACGCGGTGTCCGGGCGGCGCCGCCCCAGGTGGACGGTGAGCGCGTCGACGGCGGTGGCGACCCGGACGTTGGTCGCGCCGTCGGCGTACACGTAGTTGCCGAGCACGAGCCGGCCGTCCAGGCCGTCGAGCCAGCGGGCGGCCTGCGGCAGGCGGTGCAGCAGGTCGGCGCCGGCGCCCGCGGCGAGGGCGGCCTCGCCGCCGCCGGCGCCGGGCCGCACCGGCAGGTGCAGCCGGCCGCCGTGCCGGTGGGCGGTGCGCAGCAGGCGGCGCCAGATCTCCGGGCGGGGCAGGTCGACGGCGACCACGTCCCCGCCCCAGCGCAGCACGGACGGCAGGGGACCCATCTCGGCGCCCGCGCCGAGCACGACGATCCGCAGGTCGCGCAGGTCCAACCAGTCCGGCTCGGCCTGCACCGCGCGGACGGCCTCCGCGCAGCTCGGCTCGATCACACCCGCGTCCACCCAGGCGTCGAGGCGGCGGCGCAGGTCGTCGCCGCGCAGGCGCTGCCCGCGGTACGGGACGGACAGCTCGCGCTCCACCGGGCCGGCGCCGGTCACCGTGGCGGTCTCCAGCGGCGGCTCCCCGTCGGGCAGCGCGAACGCCTCCTCGAGCGCCACCTCGCCACCGGCGGCGGGCAGGTAGCGCATCCGGGCGTGCAGTGCGGCGAGTCCGTCGCGGGCGATCGTGAGCGCGGCGTCCCGGGAGAGCAGGCCGGCCTCGACGAGCCGGCGGAAGTGGCTGACGTAGCCGTGCCGCCAGTCGGTCTCGTGCTCGGCCGAGCGGGCGCCGACCGGGTCCACCGCGCGCAGGGCGTCGGCGACCACCGCCCGCCCCAGCGCGGTCGTGCTGCGCCGGCCGTCGCCGGTCGCGGGGAACACCACCCCGGTCGGGCCGTCCACGGCTCCACCTCCCGCTCGTCCCGGCCGCCGCCGGCCGTGGGCCCACTCTGCCGCATCGGCCGGCGCACCGCCCGCCGAGGGCCGCCCGCCGGCCCGCTCAGGTCACGGTCCGCGCACGGATCGGTCACGACGGTCGCGCTTCGGTCTCGGCTCGATCACGGCGGGATCGGCCGGTCGTGGCCCCGCGTCGATGACCACGACCCGTCCCCCATCCCTGCGGAGGAGCCATGGTCCACCTCAGACGGTCGGTGCTGCTGCTGGCGGCGCTGGCCACCACCCTGACGGTCGGCGCCTGCACGGCCGACGGCGGCGCACAGCGCAGCGACTCGGCCCACGGGCCGGCCCGTGGGCAGCGCAGCGACGCGGCGCCCGGGGCCGCCCGCCCGGACGCCGACGCGCCCCGGTCCGGCGACGAGACCCGGGCCTCGGACGACCCGCTGTCCACCTTCGCCGTCGACGTCGACACCGCCTCCTACGGGTACGCCCGCCGGCTCATCCTGGACGGCCGGCTGCCGGAGCGCGGCACGGTCCGGCCGGAGGAGTTCGTCAACTCCTTCCGCCAGGACTACCCCCAGCCCGCCGGTGACGGCTTCGCCGTGCACGTCGACGGCGCCCGCCTGCCGGAGACCCACGAGGCCGGCGGTGACGAGCGGCTGCTGCGGGTCGGCCTCCAGACCCGCGCCCAGGACGAGCAGCGCCGCCCCGACGCGGCGCTCACCTTCGTGATCGACGTGTCGGGGTCGATGGGTGAGCCCGGCCGGCTCGACCTGGTCCGCGACGCCCTGCACACGCTGGTCGACCAGCTGCGCCCCACCGACTCCATCGCCGTGGTCGAGTTCAGCAACCGGGCCCGGGTGGTCCGGGAGATGACGCCGGTCGCCGACGCCCGCCCGCTGCACTCGGCGATCGACTCCCTGCACACCCGGGACAGCACCAACCTGGAGGCCGGTCTGGTGCTCGGCTACCGGGTGGCCCGCGACGGCTTCCGCCCCGGCCGGACGAACCGGGTGATCGTGCTCTCCGACGGCCTGGCGAACACCGGCAGCACGGAGGCCGAACCGATCCTGCGCCGCGTACGCGCCGAGGCGGAGAAGCAGATCGCCCTGCTCGGCGTGGGTGTCGGCAGCGACTACGGCGACGAGCTGATGGAGCAGTTGGCCGACCGGGGCGACGGCTTCGCGGTCTACGTCAGCGAGCGGGAGCAGGCCCGGGAGGTGTTCGTGCGGCAGCTGCCGGCGACGCTGAGCGTGCGGGCGCTGGACGCCAAGGTGCAGGTGAGCTTCGCGCCGCAGGCGGTGCGCTCCTACCGGCTGGTCGGCTACGACAACCGGGCGGTGGCCGACCAGGACTTCCGCGACGACCGGGTCGACGGCGGCGAGGTGGGCCCCGGGCACAGCGTCACGGCCCTGTACGCGGTCCGGCTCGCCGAGGGCGCGTCCCCCTCGGACCGGATCGCGCAGGTGCAGGTGCGCTGGACCGACCCGGTCGAGCGGACGCCGGCCGAGACGTACGGGTCGGTGACCGTCGCCGACGTCCAGGGCGGCTTCGCCGCGGCGTCGCCGCGGTTGCGGGCCTGCTACGCGGCGGCCTGGTTCGCCGAGACGCTGCGGGGTGCGGAGTCGGCCGGCCCGGTCCGGCTCGCCGACCTCGCGGCCATCGCCGACGGGGCGGCCGCCGCGACCGAGGACCCGGAGGTGCGGGACCTGGCGCGGGTGATCCGCTCGGCCGACGAGCTGCGCTGACCCGGGGCGGGCCGGGTCGTCCGGTCAGCGGCGGGCGGGTTTCCGCTCCGGGGTCGGGCGCCCCCGCTCCGGGTCGACACCGACCTGCACGGCGACGGCCGGGTCCACGGCGAGCAGCGGGCGCGGCCCGAACAGGGCCATGGCGGTGAGCAGCTGCCCGGTGTCGCGCTCGCGCCAGGTCGGCCGCCGCTGCGGGTCCAGCTCGGCGTGCTCCCGGCGCTGCCGGCGCAGCAGGCGGCGGGCCGCCGCACCGGTCTCCGGCACCTCGCACAGCCACCAGCCGCCGAGGGCGGTGGCCAGGCAGCACAGGAGCAGGCCCGCCACGGAGGCCGGCCCGCCCGCGTTCCGCCCCTCGACGGCGCTGTCGACCAGGCGGGTCACCCCGACCGCGGCGACCGCGAACAGCGGCACGGTGCCCAGCGCGACACGCCGCCGCTGGGCCGGGGTGAGCAGCCAGCCGTCCCGGACGAGCCGGCCGACCAGCCGGCGCAGCGCCCGGCCGACGCCGGGGTCGGCGAGCACGGCGGCCCACGTCTGCGGCCGGCGCAGCGCGGCGTGCAGGGCGCGGACCAGCGGGGCCGACCGGGGCGGCGGCGGGCCGTCCACCGACAGGGTGGCCAGCTCGCCGAGGCGTACCACGCCGGCGCGGTGCAGCGCGGCCACGGCCACCTGGCAGGCCAGCAGGGCCCGGTCGGTGAGGTAGGCCAGCTCGATCGGGTCCGGGGTGGCGCCCCGGGACCGCCGGCCGGTCAGCTCCCGCGCCGCCAGGGCGACGGCGAGAGCCACGGCGACCGCCCCCAGGTAGTCGAGGAGGAAGAGCGGTCCGCTGACACCCCAGAGCATGGCGCCAAGTATGGCCCGGCCGCCCCGGTGCCCCGGCACTCAGGAGGCGTGCGTCACCTCGCTGTCCCAGATCTGCGACCAGGGACGGCGCAGGCCGCGGCAGACGAAGATCGGCTCGCCGTTCTCGTCGTTGTCCACGTCGACCCGCTGGTCGACCCGACCGGCCTCGGTGACCTCGGTGAACCAGGCGCGCAGACGGTCGGGCCTGTCCCAGCCGACCGCGATGACCAGGTCGGCGTCGTCGGCCGGGCGGCCGAACGAGGCCATGCTGTTGTGCCCGGAGTAGGCCCGGGGCAGGCCGCGGGCCGGGCCGTAGCGGGCCAGCGCCCCGGCCTCGCCGTAGTTGCCGGTGAGGACGACGGCCCGGGCCCGTTCCTCGGGCGGCAGGCCCCGGTGCACGGCGGCGACCGAGTCGGCGAACGCCGGCCAGCCGATGGTCTCGCCCGCGTCGTAGTTGGCGTCGACCACGATCCCCGGCAGCCCGTCGGCGGGCAGGGTGGGCAGCAGCAGGACCGCGCTGCTGGCGACCATCAGGGCGGCGGCGGTGGCGAGCAGCGCCTGCCGCACCCGGGCCGCGCCACGCCGCGCCCAGTCGGCGGTGACGATCGCGCCGGCCGCGGCGAGCACGAGCAGCAGCGGGGCGTCGTAGTAGCCCTTGCCGCCGGCGAGCACGACGATCGCGAACGCCACGAGCCACGCCCAGCCGATCGCCCGGTACGCCGCCCAGGCGGGCCGGCGCAGCAGCGCCACCAGGCCGGCGACCCAGACCGGGGCGGCGAACGGGCTGATGATGGCCAGTTGGAGCAGTATCGCGTCGACCCGGCCGCTGTAGGAGCTGCCGCCGCCGGCGATCGACGACGCCACCACGAGCTGCGGGAAGCCGTGCGCGACCTGCCAGGCGACGTTGGGCACCGCGAGCAGCACGGCGATGCCGGCGCCGGCCAGCACCCACCGGTCGCGCAGCAGCCGGCGCGGCCCGGCGATCAGCACCCCGGCCAGCAGGCCGACGCCGAGCAGCGCCGGCAGCAGCTTGTTGAGCATGCCCACGCCGAGCGCCAGGCCCAGGACGAGCGCCCAGCGGGTGTCGCCGGTGCGCAGCAGCCGCACCGCGCACCAGGCGGCGACGAGCCAGACCAGCACGTCGACCGTGGTGGTGCTGAGCAGGTGACCGGGGGCCAGCACGATCCCGGACGCGGCGGCCAGCACCGCGGCGGCCAGCTGGACGCCCCGGCCGGCGCCGAACTCCCGGGCCAGCGCCGCGACCAGCAGCACCGACGCGCCGGCGATCAGCGCCGACGGGGTACGCAGCAGCACCAGGTTGCCGGGCGCGACGGTGTCGGCCAGCCGGGCGAGCGCGGGCACGAGCGGGCCCTGGTCGACGTAGCCCCAGTCGAGGTGCCGGCCGCAGAGCAGGAAGTAGAGCTCGTCGCGGTGATAGCCGTAGCGGCCGGCGAGCAGCAGCAGCACGGCGGTGACGGCCCCGCCGACCAGCCAGGGCGCGGCGGTGCGCGGCCCGGGTGGCGGGGTCGTCGGCGCGGCGGACGCCCCGGCGTCGGGGCGGTCGAGGTCGGTGACGGGTTCGGCCACCCGTCCATGATGGTCCGTCCGGGCAACCGCGCGCTGCCCCGCGCCGCCGGGGTTTCCCGTGCACGGCGCGGGCGGGCGAGGATGGACCGATGAGCACTGAGCCGATCGAGCTGGCCGCCGCCCTGGCGCGCTTCGACCAGCTGTGGAGTCCGCGCATCGTCACCACCGTCAACGACTACGACGTCCGGATCGCCAAGGTGGCGGGGGAGCACGTCTGGCACGCCCACGACCACACCGACGAGTTCTTCCTGGTGCTCGACGGCGAGCTGCGCATCGCCCTGCGCGACGGCGCGGACGGCGCGGAACGCGAGGTGGTGCTGCCGCGTGGCGCCGTGTTCGTGGTGCCGCGCGGGGTGGAGCACCGGCCGTCCGCGCCGGACGGCGCGTCGATCCTCATGTTCGAGCCGTCCGGCACGTCCAGCGTGGGGGAGCGGCACGACGAGGTGCCCGGGCACGTGGACGCCACCACCGGGCACCGGCTCTAGCGCCGGCCCGCCTCAGCGTCCGGCCGGCGCGGGCTCCGCGACGGCCGGCGGGGCCGGGGCCGGCCAGCCCAGCCGGCGTACGCCCGGGACGGCCGCCGTCCCGACGCAGGCCACCAGGACCAGCGCCCCGGCCACCGCGAGGGGGACCGGGGCGCCCCACTCCCCGGCGGCGAGCGGGGCCAGGGCGTACCCGAGCGGCATGGCGCCCAGCGACATGAGCCAGTCGTACGAGGTGACCCGGGCGAGCACCTCGGGCGGAAACTGGCCCTGCACCACGGTCTCCCACACGGGGTTGAGGAAGCCGAGGGCGACCAGCGCGAGGCAGTAGGCGGTGATGGTCACCGGGGCGGGCGCGGCGGCGGCGAGCAGCAGCAGGGGCGCCGCGTAGGCGGCGAGGGCCAGGTTGCCCAGCAGCACCGGCCGGCGGGGGCGGGCCCGGGCGGCGAGCAGTGACCCGGCCAGCAGGCCGATCGCGCCGGCCTGCTGGAGCAGCACCCAGACGCCCTCGCCGCCGAGGTGGTGCACGGCGACCACCGGGCCGAGGGTGAGCAGCACCGCGGCGGCGCCGTTCCAGACGCCGTGGGCGAGCAGGCTGCTCCAGTACCAGTCGCGGGCCCGGACCTCGCGCCAGCCGAACACCAGGTCGGCGCGCAGCGACCGGTGCGGGACGGGCACGTGCCGCACCCGGATGACGGCCAGCAGCGCGGCGCTGACCGCGAACGAGGCGGCGTCCAGCACGAACGCCCAGCCCGGCCCCGCGGTCCAGATCAGCAGCCCGGCCAGCGCCGGCCCGGCCAGCCGGCTGGCGTTGCCGGTGGCGCCCATCAGCGCGTTGGCCCGCTGCCGGCCGTCGGCGTCGACGGTGCCGGCGACCAGCGGGGACGAGGTGGGCATGGCGAACGCCGATGCCGCGCCGCCTACGGCGCTGGCCACCGCGAGGTGGGCCAGGGTGGGCGCGCCGCCGAGCAGTTCGGCGCCGACGACCAGTTGGGCGGCGCAGCGCACCAGGTCGGTGCCGAGGGCGACGCGCCGGGCGTCGAAGCGGTCGGCGACGACGCCGCCGAGGGGAAGCAGCAGCAGCCGGGGCACCATCGCGCAGGCCAGCACCACGGCGAGGGCGGTGGTGGAGCCGGTGGCTCGCAGCACGGCCAGCGCCAGTGCGGTGGGCACCACGGCGTCGCCGAGCGCGGAGACGGTGCGGCCGAGGAAGAGCAGGCGGAAGGCGCGGAGCCGGAGGGGATGTGTCACCTTGGCAGAGTAATTCGACACCGAATATTTCGGCAACGAATATTTCGTTGTCGGCGTATCGTGGTCGGGTGAGCGACCGCGACGCCGTCGACCAGCACGTCGAACGCTGGCTGCCCGTGGTGCCCGACCTCGACCCCGATGTCGAGGGGGCGGTCGTCCGGATGTCCCTGCTCACCCGGCACCTGCGCGAGGTGAAGGACCGGGCGCTGGCCGCGCTCGACCTCCAGGAGAAGGAGTACGGCACCCTGCACGCCCTCGCCGGCCGGGGCGGCCGGGCCGCGCCCTCGGAGATCGCCGGCGACCTGCGGATGGCGCCCGCCTCGATCACGGCGCGGGTGGACGCGCTGATCCGCCGGGGCTTCGTGCAGCGGATCCCGTCCGAGGTGGACCGCCGCCGGATCGACGTGGAGCTCACCGACGCCGGCCGGGCCGCGTGGCGGCGCGCCATGGGGGTGGTGGGTGACGAGGAGCAGCGGGTCCTCGGCGTGCTCACCGCGCAGGAGCGGCGGGTCCTGGCCGACCTGCTCCGCCGGGTCACCCTGGCGGCCGGGTCACCGCCCGGCCGGATCTGAGCGCTCGGACTGTCGGTGGGCGGGGCTAGGTTGGTCGTCGACCAGCCGACGGCCGTCCTGGGAGGCGCCATGAGCACACTCGTCGACCGACCGCACACCGCCCTGCTCGTCATCGACGTGCAGAACGGCGTCGTGCAGCACGCCCACGACCGCGACCGGGTGATCGGCAACATCGCCACCCTCGTGGACCGGGCCCGCGCGGCCGGTGTCGAGGTGGTCTGGGTGCAGCACCGCAGCGAGGAGCTGCCCACGGGCAGCGAGCAGTGGCAGTACGTGCCCGAGCTGGTGCGCCGCGACGGCGAGGCGCTGGTGCACAAGGCCTGGGGCGACTCCTTCGAGGAGACCGACCTGGAGTCCGTCCTCGCCACGCGGGGCGTCAGCCGGCTCGTCGTGACCGGCGCGCAGACCGACGCGTGCATCCGCTCGACGCTGCACGGCGCCATCACCCGCGGTTACGACGCGACGCTGGTCGCCGACGCGCACACCACCGAGGACCTCTCGGCCTACGGCGCCCCGCCGCCCGAGCAGGTCATCGCCCACACCAACCTCTACTGGCGCTTCCACTCCGCGCCCGGGCGCACCGCCGGCACGGTCGACACCGCCGACGTCGACTTCGCCGCGCGCGTCCCCGCCTGAGCCGCGCCGCCGACGCCGGCCCCTTCGCCGGCCGACGTCGCCTCTGGCGGACAACCACGGCGGGCCGGCCGTGCGATGAATCGCGACCGGTCGGCCCGGCGGAAAACCCGTGGCCGCCCGGTGGCGGGCGCTGGCAGGCTGCCCGTCATGAGTGCACAGGCCCTCGCGGGGGCGCTCGCCGACGAGCGCCGCCGCGCCGTGTTCGGCGCGATCGTGCTCGGCGCCGGGGACCTTCCCGCCGTCGTGTCCCGCACCGGGCTGTCCGCCCGGGACGCCGCCACCGCGGTTCGCCGGCTCACCGACGTCGGTGTGCTGACCGACGACGGGGCCGGGCTGCGGGTCGACGGCGAGCGGCTGCGGGACTTCGCGCGCGCCGGTGGCCCGCCCGCGCCGGCGCCCGCGGCGGACCCCCGGGAGACGATCCTGCGCACCTTCCTGCGGGACGGCACGCTGACCCGGTTGCCCGCTCAGCGGGGCCGGCGCCGGGTGCTGCTGGAGCACATCACCGAGCGCTCCTTCGAGCCGGGCGTGCGCTATCCGGAACGGGCCGTCGACGACGCGCTGCGCCGCTGGTGCGAGGGCGGCGAGGCCGACCACGTGACGCTGCGCCGCTACCTGATCGACGACCTGCTGCTCACGCGGGACCACGGCGTCTACTGGCGACCCTGAGCGGCGAAAAGCCGTTGACCGGCCGGTGAGGATCAAGCGGTGAGCACCTGGACCAGCCACTGCACCGCCCCCGACTCGGCCGACGCGCGGGTCATGCTGCGCGAGTACCTGGCCGAGACGGTCCGCCGCTGGCACGGCCGGCCCGAGCGGCCGGGTGAGGTGAGCGCCGCCCTCGAGGAGTCGCCGAGCGACGACCTGTCCCCACCCACCGGGTTGCTCCTGCTGGCCCGCCGCGACGGGCACCTGGCCGGTTGCGCGGGGCTGCGCTGGCGGCCGGGCTGGGCGGAGCTGACCCGGGTCTACGTCCGCCCGGCGCACCGCGGCGCCGGCGGCGGCGCGGCGCTGCTCGCCGCCGTCGAGCCGTACGCGCGGGACGCCGGGCTGGACCGGATCCGGCTGGACACCCGCAGCGACCTCGTGGAGGCACGCGCCCTGTACGCGCGGCACGGCTACCGGGAGATTCCTGCCTTCAACGCCGACCGGTACGCCCAGCACTGGTTCGAGAAGCTGCTGCCGGCCCGGGTTGACGACGCGCTCCCAGCGCGCTAAAAAAAGAAATCGAGAACTTGAGTCACCTCGACTCAACTTGACACCTTCGGCCAGGAGAACCGAGGAGGCACGGCCATGTTGATGCGTACCGACCCGTTCCGTGAGATCGACCGGCTCGCCGAGCAGTTCTTCGGCACCACGGCCCGTCCGGCGGTCATGCACCTCGACGCCTACCGCGACGGCGATTTCTTCCACGCCGCCTTCGACCTGCCCGGCGTCGACCCGGACAGCATCGACTGCACGGTGGAGCGCAACGTGCTGACCGTCCGCGCCGAGCGCCGGCGGCCGGACGGCGACAACGTCGAGCTGGTGGCGGCCGAGCGGCCGATGGGCACCTTCACCCGGCAGCTCTTCCTGGGTGACACCCTCGACACCGACAAGCTGGAGGCCGGCTACGAGAACGGCGTGCTGACCCTGCGCATCCCGATCTCGGAGCGGGCCAAGCCCCGCCGGATCGCGGTCACCGCAGCGAGCAACGGCCGCCGCGAGATCAGCGCCTGACCAGGCGCCGCCAAACGAGATCAGCGCCTGACCAGGCGCAGGCGCAATCAGCGACCGACCAGGCTCCGCCGGCGAAGTCAGCGAATGCCCAGGCGCCGCCGGGCGAAATCAGCGCCTGACCGGGCGCCGTCTGGGAGGGTCAGCGCCGGACCGGCGCCGCCGGGTCAGCCCGCGGCGTCAGGGGACAGGGCCGAGCGGGGGTGGCCGGGGGACCGGCCGCCCCCGCCGGCGCATCCGGGGCGCCCGGGTAGAGCCGCGCCATCGCGTGCGCCGTGGCGGCGAGGCGCTCGCGCAGCTCGGCCGGCTCCAGCACTTCCACTTCCGCGCCGAGTTTGAGCAGCTCGGTGTGGGCGTGTCTCACCGACTCGATGGGCACGGTGGTCTCCAGCCAGCCGTCCGGGCCGGGCTCGCCCGCCGCCGCCCGGGCGCCCCGGCTCATCTCCGGCGGGAAGACGTACGGCATGAACTCCAGCGCCGCCACGGTCAGCCGGATCCGGGCGTGGTCGCGGTAGACGTCCCGCTCGTAGCGCTCGGTCCACTCCCGCCAGTAGTCGGCCAGGTCGAAGTCGGCGGGCCGCTCGTGGCGCTCGTCGGAAACCGCCACGTCGAGGACGGCGCCGACCCGGTAGGTGCGTACCTGGTCGTCGCAGCGGGCCACCAGATACCACCGGCCCGCCTTGAGCACCACACCCAGCGGGGCGACCGTCCGGGTCACCTCGCGCGGCGCGCGCCAGCGCCGGTAGCGCATCTCCACGAGCCGGTCCTCCCACACGGCCCGGGCGAGCGCGGTCAGGTGCGGGGTGGGTTCGGGGTGCCGGAACCAGCCGGGGGCGTCCAGGTGGAACCGCTGCCGGGCCCGGCCGCCCCGGTCGGCCAGCTCGCCGGGGAGCGCGGCGAGCACCTTCAGCTCGGCGGCCGCCACCACCGGCCCGAGCCCCAGGTCGGCGGCGGGGCCGGGCATCCCGGCCAGGAACAGCGCCTCGGCCTCCGGCGCGGTCAGCCCGGTCAGCCGGGTCCGGTAGCCCTCCAGCAGCTGGTAGCCACCGGCCGGGCCGCGGTCGGCGTACACGGGAACGCCGGCGGCGCCGAGCGACTCGACGTCCCGGTAGACGGTCCGGACCGACACCTCCAGGGCGTCGGCGAGCTCCTGGGCGGTCATCCGGCCGCGTGTCTGCAGGAGCAGCAGCAGGGAGACCAGGCGGCTGGCACGCACGTCGTGACGGTATCCCGGGCCGGAGATCCACCGACGGCCCGGCCGGGTCGCCTGCGTCGGCCGGCACGAGCGATCCGCGACGACGCGGCCGGGCGCAGCGGCCCCCGACCACCGCCCCGCCGGCCGCGGTCCGGCTGTGGAGGAGACGGCGTGAGATCGTCGGGCGCGCCTCGTCGCGAATCACCCGGTCGGCTGAGAGCCTTTCTCACATGCTGCGTCCCGAGGTGCTGCCCCGCGGGTCGACCCCGGCCGCCCTGGGCGGCGGGCCGACCGACTTCACCGAGGCGTGGCTGCGCAACCGGCGGCTGTCCGAGCACACCCGCGACGCGTACCGGCGGGACGTCACGGGCTGGCTCAGCTGGTGCGCCGGCCGGGAGCTGGACCCGCTGCGGGCGAGCTTCCTCGACGTCAACGCCTACGGGCGGGAACTGGAGGCCACGCCGTCGGGGCGTGGCGGGCGGCCGCTGACCCCGGCCACCGTGGCCCGCCGCCTGTCCGCCCTGTCGAGCTGGTACGACTTCCTGGTCAAGCTGCGCGCCGTGGAGGCCAACCCGGTCGCCGCCGCGGACCGTCCCCGGGTGGACCGGGACCACTCCGCCACGGTCGGGCTCACCCCGGACGAGGTGGACGCGCTGCTCGCCGCCGCCGACGCGGACACCGGCGCGACCGCCACCCGCAACCGGGCCGCCATCGCCCTGCTGGCCGACCTGGGGCTGCGGGTCGGCGAACTGGTCTCGCTGGACCTCGCCGACCTCGGCGCCGAGCGCGGGCACCGCAGCGTGCGGTTCGTCGGCAAGGGCGGCAAGGCGCGTCGCCGGGCGCTCACCCCCGGCACCGCGTACGCGATCGACGCCTACCTGGCGGCGCGCGCCGCCGCCGAGGGGGTGAGCGTGGCGGAGCTCAGCGGTCCGCTGCTGGTCACCGCGACCGGCGGGCGGCTGGACCGGCACGCGGTGTTCCGGCTGGTGCGCCGGCTCGCGCAGGCCGCCGGGATCCCCGCCTGGGCGAAGCTGTCCCCCCATTCGCTGCGGCACGCGTTCGCCACCACGGCCCGCGCCGAGGGGGTGCCGCTGGAGGACGTGCAGGACGCCATGGGGCACGCCGACCCGCGGACCACCCGCCGCTACGACCGGGACCGCCACAACCTGGACCGGGACCCGGCGTACGCGATCTGGGCGGCGCGCGCCCGTCGGCGCGGATAGTCCCTTGACGGAGTGAGTACTCACTCCGCATCCTGGTCGGCATGACCGATTCGCAGCGACCCCGCCGTCGCGCGCCCGGCATGAGCCCCGACGAGCGCCGGGCGATGATCGTGCAGGCTGCGCTGCCCCTGCTCACCACGCGCGGGGCGGCGGTCACCACCGCCCAGGTGGCGCGCGCCGCCGGCATCGGCGAGGCGACCGTCTTCCGCGCCTTCCCCGACAAGGATTCCCTGCTCGACGCCGCCGTCGCCGAGGCGTTGCGCCCCGACACCGTGCTCGCCGAGCTGGCCGCGATCCCGCTGGACCAGCCGCTGGCCGACCGGCTCACCGAGGCCGCCGGGGCGCTGCTGGCCCACCTGGACCGGCTGGGCGCGGTGCTCGCCGTCGCCCACACCGCCGGCCGCCCCGGCCGGGGCCGGCGAACCACGAGCGGGGACCACCCGCCGCCCGACGGCACCGGGCGGCGTGAGTCCGCGGACGCCACCCGGACCGCGGTCGCCGCGTTGTTCGCCCCGGAAGCGGACCGGCTGCGGCTGCCGGCCGACCGGCTGGCCGCCCTGTTCCTCGCCGTCCTGCTGCCCGGCCGACCACCGCTCGCGGACGACCGGCCGACCCCGGCCGAGCTGGTCGACCTGTTCCTGCACGGCGCGCTCGCGCCGCCCACCCCCGAGGAGAGCGCATGACCGTCACCCTCAACCACACCATCGTCCCGGCCCGCGACCACCATGCCGCCGCCCGGTTCTTCGCCGAGGTGATGGGCCTGCCGGTGCTGGCGCCCGCGGGCCGGCACGGCCACTTCGCCCCGGTGCGGATCAACGACCAGCTCACCCTGGACTTCATGAGCGTGCCCGCGCCGGAGGGGCATCACCTGGCCTTCGACGTCGACCCGGCCACCTTCGACGCGATCCTGGCGCGGCTGCGGACCGCCGGCGTGCCGTACGGCAGCGAGCCGGGGGCGCCGGACAACGGCCGGACCGACCACCCCCTGTGCGCCCGGGGACTGTTCTTCCGCGACGACGCCGGCAACCTGTTCGAGGTGATGTCACCGGCCTGACCGTCGTACCCCGCCCGTAGGGTGCCGGGATGCGGCACGGTCTGGAGATCTCCTGCGGCGGCGCCTCGGTGACGGTGGCCGATCTCGTCGCGCTCGGTTCGCTGGCCGAGCGAGCCGGCTGGGACGGGGTGTTCCTGGAGGACTACCTCATCCACCACTCCGGCGACGACCCGCCGACCTGGGATCCCTGGCTGGTGCTGGCGGCGGTGGCCGGCCGCACCGACCGGGTCCGCCTGGGCACCACGGTGACCGCGCTGCCCCGGCGCCGCCCGGCCAAGCTGGCCCGCGAGGTGCTCACCCTCGACCACCTCTCCGGCGGCCGGGCCGGGGTCGCGGTGGGTGTCGGTGACCCGGCCGACCGGGGGCTCGCCGCGTTCGGGGAGCCGACCGACGTGAAGACCCGCGCCGCGATGCTCGACGAGGGCCTCGACCTGCTGGTCGGGCTGCTCGGCGGCGAGCGGGTCACGCATCGGGGCACGCACTACCGGGCCGATGCCGTGGCGCTGCGGCCCGCGCCGGTGCAGTCGCCGCGGGTGCCGGTGTGGGTCGGTGGCAGCCTGCAGGCCAGATCCGTGCTGCGGCGGGCGGCCCGGGCGGACGGCATCGTGCCCTACAAGCTTACCGACACGGCCGGCTGGTCCGACGTCACTCCCGACGAGGTGTGCGAGCTGGTCGCCGCGCTGCCGGCGGTGCGCGCCGACGGGCAGCCGTTCGACGTGGCGATCGGTGGCCGGCGGCGGCGGCTCGATGAGCGGGCCGAGCGGGCCTACCTGGGGGAGCTGGCCGCGGCCGGCGCGACGTGGTGGCTGGAGTACGTCCCGGCCGGCGACCCGGCCGAGATGCGGGCCGCGGTCGCCCGGGGGCCCCTGCGCTGACCGTTCAGCGCCCGCGCGACGGCCGCTGGCGGGCGTCGTAGTCCTGCCGGGCCTGCTCGACCCGGTCGAGGTTGCCGGCCGACCACTGTGCCAGGTGGGCGAAGATCGGGGCCAGGCTGCGCCCCAGCTCGGTGATCTCGTATTCCACCCGGGGCGGGACCTCGGCGTGGTAGGTGCGCCGCACGAGGCCGTCGCGTTCGAGCTGCCGCAGCCGCTGGGTGAGCACCTTCGGGGTGATGATGACGAGCCGCCGTTCCAGCTCGACGAAGCGCTGCCGGCCGTACTCGTGCAGGGCCCAGAGGATCGGCGTGGTCCAGCGGCTGAACACGAGGTCGACCACCGGGGCGATCGGGCAGGCCTGCTCCGGGTCACCGTCCAGCCCGGAGCGCCAGGTGGTGCTGGTCACAAATCCTCCCGACGCCGTTACTTTCCTCTAGGTACCTACTATACGCAGGCGATTAGCGTGCTCCACATCGCACATTCGAGAGGGGCACATCATGATCGTGGTTACCGGGGCGACGGGAAACGTGGGACGTCCGCTCGTACGGGCGCTGGCCGAGGTGGGCGAGGAGGTGACGGCGGTGTCCCGGCGCGTCTCGGCGGCGGAGCTGCCGTCCGGCGTCCGGGCGGTCCGCGCCGACCTGGCCGACCCGACCGGGCTGAAGGCGGCGGTCGACGGCGGCGAGGCGCTGTTCCTGCTGTTCACCGGCGAGCAGTTGGCCGGTGGCGCGGACGCGGGCGCCATCCTCGACGTCGCGCGGCAGGGGGGCGTCCGCCGGGTGGTCCTGCTGTCCTCGCAGGGCGTGGCGACGAAGCGCCATCCACCGGGGCAGGAGGAGGCGGTCCGTGCGTCCGGGCTGGAGTGGACGGTGCTGCGGCCGGGTGGCTTCCACTCCAACGCCCTCGCCTGGGCGCCCGGGGTGCGCTCCGGGCGGGTGGTGCACGCGCCCTTCGGCGACGTGGCGCTGCCCAGCGTCGGCCCGGCCGACATCGCCGAGGTGGCGGCGCTGGCGCTGCGCGACGGGCGCCACGCCGGCGGCACCTACGAGCTGACGGGGCCGGCGGCGGTGTCGCCGCGGGAGCGTACGGCGGCGCTGGCGGCGGCGCTCGGCGAGCCGGTCCGGTTCGTCGAGCAGACCCCGCAGCAGGCGCGGGAGCAGATGCTGGCGTTCATGCCGGAGCCGGTGGTGGCGGCGACCCTGAGCATCCTGGGCACGCCGTCGCCGGCCGAGCAGCGGGTCAGCCCGGACGTCGCGCGGCTGCTCGGCCGGGCGCCGCGCAGCTTCGCCGACTGGGCGGCGCGGCACGCCGCCGACTTCCGCTGACGGAACCCGCCGGCCCGCCGGGCAGCCCGGGCGGGCCGGCGAGGGTCGTCAGCCCTGCGGCCGGGGGCAGAGGCAGAACGGCTGGCCGATCGGGTCGAGCAGCACGGTCCACCGTTCCCCGCCCGGCTGGAACTCGGGCCGGGTGGCACCAGCGGCCACGAGATCCTTCTCGGCCAGGGTCACGTCGTCGACGTAGAGGTCGAGGTGGTAGCGCTTGCCGGCGGTCTCGTCCGGCCAGGCCGGGGGCGCGTACCCGGGCACCAGGCCGAAGCCGATCGACGTGCCGTCCTTGCTGATCATCGCGTATTCGGCCTGGCTGTGTGTGACCTCCCAGCCGAGGGCGCGGGAGTAGAACGCGGCGTGGGCGGCCGGGTCGGAGCTGTCGAGGTTGACCATGGCGAGGTCGGCGTTCACTGTCATGCCGGCCAGTCTGCCGACGGTACCTGCCACCTTCTGTCAGGATCAGCCGGCGGATCACAGCGGCACAAGTGCCTGCGGTACGGCCCGCCAGTCTCTACCGTCGGTGGTGATGGGCAGGGAGCGGGCGGGGAGCCGGCCGGCCCGGCGCCGCCGCCGGCCGGTACGCGCCGGTGTGCTGGTCGCCGTCCTCGGGCTGGGCACGTGCCTGGTCGGGGTGGCCGGGCTCGGGGTCTGGAACGTGCAGGTGGTGCTCCAGGCCAACGGCCCGGTCCGGGACACCGCCGACGCGTTCTTCCGCGAGGTCGCCGCCGGGGAGACCGACCAGGCGTACGACAAGCTGTGCCGCGAGGCGCGCGGGAAGTGGAGCCAGGTCGGCTTCGGCAGCTGGGTGCGCACCCCGCCGCAGGTCAGCGGCTACGAGATCGTCGACGTGGCGGTGCAGACCCGCGGTGGCCGGCCGCGCGGCACGGTGACGGTGCGCCTGACCCGCGACGGCGGCGGCAGCGAGGAACGGGAACTGCCGATCGTGCAGGAGGACGGGAAGTGGCGGGTGTGCGGCGACCCGTTCTGACCCCCTGGGGGACCGGCGTCAGGCGCGTGGGCCGAGGTCGCCGGAGCGGTAGTGGCGCCGGCACAGCACCTGGTAGCGCACGTCGGCGGTGTCCACGGTGTCGCCGATGACGACCTGCTCGCCCTCGCGCACGACCCGCCCCTCGACGACCCGGGCGTTGAGCTGCCCCTCGCGGCCGCACCAGCACAGCACCTCGACCTGGATGCGGGCCACCTCGTCGGCGAGTTCGAACAGCCGCTGCGCGGCGGGGAACAGGCAGGAGCGGAAGTCGGTGGCCAGGCCGAAGGCGTACACGTCGACGTCGAAGTTGTCCACCAGGTCGGCCATCTGCTCGATGTGGTCCAGGTTGTAGAAGGACGCCTCGTCGCAGATCAGGTAGTCGACGCGGACCCCCTCGGCCCAGGCGTCGCGCACCAGGTCGCGCAGGTCCAGCTCGTCGGTCACCTCGACGGCCGAGTGCGCGAGCCCGATGCGGGTGGTGACCTGCGGGCCGAGGGAGCGGTCGATGCGCGTGGTGACCAGGCCGCGGCGGCCCTGCCGGGCGTGGTTGTAGTTCATCTGCAGGGCCATCGTGGACTTGCCGCAGTCCATCGGGCCCCAGAAGAACTTCAGCGCGGCGGCGTGCAGCGGCCGGCCGTCGACGGCGCGCGCGGCGGCGCAGCCGCCGGCACGGTCGTCGCCGGGGCCCGGGAGTGGGAGGGCCAGGCAGATCGGGGCGGCAGCGGCGTCGTCGGTCACGTCGGGGCAGCCTAGCCCATCGACGCGGAAGGATCTTGCCCGCGCGGACGTCCGGCAGGCCTCACAGCACCCGGGGCGGGGTGTTCCCGGCGGCGATGATGGCCCGGCGGATCGGCACGGCGGCCAGCAGCGCGAACCCGACCACGAAGAAGATCAGCAGGGAGACGAGGCCCACCCGGTACGACGAGGTCAGCTGGAACACCAGGCCGAAGGCGAGCGGTCCGAGCCAGCTGGTGCCCTTGTCGCTGATCTCGTAGAAGCCGTAGTACTCGCCCTCCTTCCCGGCGGGGATGAGCTGGCTGAACAGCGACCGGCTCAGCGCCTGGCTGCCGCCGAGCACGAGACCGATGCACCCGCCGAGCACCATGAACGGCAGCGGCGCCTCGGCGGGCAGCCGGAACGCCGCGATGATCACCCCGGTCCAGAGCACCAGGGACAGCAGCACCGTCTTCCAGGCGCCGATGCGCCGTGCGAGGGCGCCGAGGGCGAGCGCGCCGCCGAAGGCCAGGAACTGCACCAGCAGGATCGTCACGATCAGGGTGCTCTGCTCCAGCTTCAGTTCCTCGGTGCCGTACTGGCTGGCCAGGGTGATGACGGTCTGGATGCCGTCGTTGTAGACCAGGAAGGCGAGCAGGAAGAACAGCGTCAGCGGATAGGCCTTGATGTTGCGCAGGGTGTGGCCGAGCTGCCGGAACCCGTCGGTGAGCACGTTGCCGCGGCCGACCCGGGCCGCCGCAGCGGCGGCGGGGTGCTCCCGCAGCCAGCGCAGCGGCAGCAGGGTGAACGCCGCCCACCAGACGCCGGCCGAGACGATCGACCAGCGGGCCAGGTCCAGGGTGCGCTGCGGGTTGCCCTCCTCGCTGAGCAGCGTGACCGCCACCAGGTTCAGCGCGAGCAGCAGCCCGCCGCCGAGGTAGCCGATGGCCCAGCCGCGGCTGGAGATGGCGTCCCGGTCGTCGGGGCCGCCGAGCTGCGGCAGGAACGAGTTGTAGACCACCACGGCGGCGCCGAAGGAGATGTTGGCGACCAGGAACAGCGCCCCGCCGAGCAGGTAGCGGTCGCCGGTGACGAAGGCGAACCCGATGGTCGCGCCGGCGCCGGTGAACGCGGCGAGGGCGAGCAGCCGCTTCTTGTGCGCGGACCGGTCGGCGATCGCGCCGACCACGGGAAGCACGAACACGGTGAGGAACACCGACAGCGAGATCAGGTACGGGTAGAAGGAGCCCGCGGCGACCCGGATGCCCAGGGGGTGCACGACCCCGTCGCAGCTGTCGGCGCCCAGCTCGCAGCCGGCGGCCAGCTCGGTGACGGTGGTGAGGAACGGGCCGAGGAAGACCGTGATAACCGTGGTCTGGAAGGCGGAGTTCGCCCAGTCGTAGAAGTACCAGCCGGTGCGTTCGCGGCGGGTGCTGCCCGGGTGGGCGGGTTCGGCGACGGCGGGGGCGACCGTATCGGCCATCGGGGTCCTCGAGGTTCAGGCGGCCCAGTGGCCGCGGCTGCGGTAGACGTCGCGCAGCACGCCGACGTGATCGGTCATGATGCCATCCACACCAAGATCAAGTAAGTCGTGCATCTCGGCGGGTTCGTCGATCGTCCAGACGTGCACCTGCAGGCCGATCCGGTGGCAGTAGTCGAGGAAGCGCCGGTCGACCACGGGCAGGCGCCCGTACCGGACGGGGACCTGGGCCGCGACCACGGACGGGGGCAGCCGCAGCGACCGCCCGTGGAGGGAGGCCATCCGCAGCCGGGCCACCCCGCGCATGCCGAGGCTGGTGGCGACCTTCGGCCCGGCCAGGGCGCGCAGCCGGGCCAGCCGGGCGTCGCTGAACGAGGCGAGCAGCACCCGGTCGCCGGACCCGGTGCGGGCCACGGTGTCGACGGTCGGGACGACACCGCCGTCGGCCTTGACGTCGACGTTGAACCGGACCTCCGGCCACGCGCCGAGCACCTCGTCGAGGCGGGGCACCACGGCGGCGCCGCCGACGCGTACCGAGGCCAGGTCGGCCCAGCGCAGGTCCGCGATGCGGCCGGGCTCACCGGTGACCCGGCGCAGGCTGGCGTCGTGGAAGATCACCGGCACGCCGTCGGCGGTGGCGTGCACGTCGGTCTCCACGTACCGGTAGCCCAGGGCGATGGCGCGGGCGAACGCGGCGGCGGTGTTCTCGTCGCCCTCGGCCGCGCCGCCGCGGTGGGCGAAAGCGAGGGGCGCGGGGGCGTCGAGGTAGCCGTGACGGGGCTGCACGCCGGAAGTATGCCGGGCGCGGGTGGCGTCCCGGTGACCGCCCGGCGTCGCCGCAACGAACTTCCCCATCCTTCCCCAATCGCGCTAACATAGGGAGCGATGGGTAATGACATGTACTCGGTGGAGCAGGTGGCGGACCTGCTCGGGCTGCACGTGCGCACCGTGCGCGGCTACATCCGCACGGGCCGGCTGCGCGCCGTGCGGATCGGCAAGCAGTACCGCGTGGCCCGCGCCGACCTGGACGCGCTGACCGGCCGGCCCGCCCCGGCCGCCGGCCCGCCGGCGCTGGAGGTGTCCAGCATCGTGCAGGTCGACGGCGTCAACCGGGCCGCCGCCGACCGCCTGGCCACGCTGGTGCTGGCCGGTGTCAACACCCACCACGACCCCGCCCGCCCGCTGCGCGTGCAGACCGTCCACGACGAGGAACGCCACCGCATGAAGATCGTGATCCTGGGTGACGCCGCCGCCACCGCCGACCTGCTGCACCTGGTCGACGCCGTGCTGGCCGGCGACAACGACCTGCGCACCGCGAAGGAGGCCGGCGATGCCTGACGTGCTTGAGGAGCGGACCGGGGTGCCGGTGCTGGTCTGCGACCCGGCCGGCCCGCCGGTGGCCACCACCGAGGCGGCCCTCGACCTGATCGGCGGCGCGTCCTTCGGCGGCGCCGAGGTGGTCGCCGTGCCCGCCGAGCGGCTCGACCCGAGCTTCTTCGCCCTGGGCACCCGCTTCGCCGGTGAGGTCATGCAGAAGTTCGTCAACTACCGGCTGCGGCTGGTCGTCGTCGGCGACATCTCCGCGCATCTGGCGGCCAGCGGCGCGCTGCGCGCCCTGGTGGCCGAGTCCAACCGTCACGACCACGTCTGGTTCGTCCCGGACCTGGCCGCGCTGGACGCCCGGCTGGGCGGCGGCTGATCCTCAGCGCACCCAGCCGGCGGTCAACGCGGTCACCCCGAGCCCGTCGGGGTCGGCCAGCTTGACGCCGACGAACTGCCGGGCGGCGGGGGAGGTCTGCACCCGGGGCGGGGGCTCCGGGTCGATCAGCGTCGCGACCACCGCCGCGGCGGCGTCCGCCGGTGACTGGGCGGCGGCGAACGCGGCGGCGGCGCGATCCAGGTACGCGCGCAGCGCCGGCCCGTACACGCCGGCGGCGGCCACCGCGGCCTCGGCGTCGAGGCCCACGTTGGCGACGAACTCGCTGGCCACCGCGCCCGGCTCGATCACGGTGACGCTGATCCCGAGGGTGGCGGCGACCGGGGCGAGGCTCTCCATGAACCCCTCGACGGCGAACTTCGCCGCGCAGTACGCCTCGTTGAACGGCTGCCCGACCACCCCGCCCACGCTGGTCACGGTGATCAGCCGGCCCCGGGTGGCGCGCAGGTGCGGCAGGGCGGCCCGGGTGACGTGCAGGACGCCGAAGAAGTTGACCTCCAGGACGGCGCGGATGTCGCCGATCGTCTCGCGTTCGAGGGTGCCGACGTGGCCGGCGCCGGCGTTGTTGACCACCGCGTCGAGCCGGCCGTGGCGGGCCACCACGTCAGCCACGCAGGCAGCGGCCGCGGCCTGGTCGACGACGTCGAGCCGGCGTACCTCCAGCAGGTCGCCGACCCCGGCGGCGTCGGCGGCGGCGCGCAGCCGGTCGGCGCGGGCGGGGTCGCGCAGCGTGGCGACGGTGCGCCAGCCGGCGCGGGCCGCGCCCACCGCGGTCTCCAGGCCGATGCCGGTGGACGTGCCGGTGATCAGGACCGTTGGTGCGCTCATCCCCGCCCCCGCCGTCGGCTACCGCCTTCCGCTCGCAGGGTCGCACCGGGTGGCGGGTTGGCGCAGCGGAACGCCCGACGTGGGCGCGTCAGCCCGGCTGCCGGCTCGGGCCGACCCCGGCGTCGCGGGTCTGCGGCGGCGGGTACGGCTGCTCGGCCAGCAGCCGCGCCAGGTGCGCGCTGTTGAGCGCCAATGCCGAGGTGGTACGGCCGGTGGTGTCCGGTTTGGGGCGGGCGTCGATGTAGTCGGTCTTGTGCAGCGCCTCACCGACCCAGTAGGTGGCTGCGGCGGCAGGGCAGGTGAAGCCGACCTCGTTGAGCGCCTGCTGCACCTGGCCGATGGTGTGGTGCGCGCCGTCCTCGTTGCCGACCACGGCGACGCCGGCCACCTTGCCGTACGTGCGCAGGCGGCCCTCGGCGTCGGTCTCGGACAGCTCGGCGTCCAGCCACCCGTCCCCGTGACCTTCGTCGGTCGAGACCCCGAAGCGGACGGAGTGGTCGACGACCCGGACCATCTCCCCGGAAACCCCCTGGCTGGCCAGCGCATCGGGGAAGCCTCTCCGGTCAGCGCACCGGCCGGCGGCGGTGTGCCCGGGTGGTCTCGGTGGGCCGGCCGGGGTCGACGTGCCGGGGCCGGTCCGGCTCGTCGGGGCGCAGCGGCACGAGTTCGTCGGTGATCGCGTCGATGATCCGGTCGGTGGCCTGCCGGGCCGCGCCGGGGGTGCCGGGGTGCAGGTCGCGCAGCAGCACCGGGGCGCCGAAGCGCACCCGGATGACGGGCCGGCGCAACACCGCCCGGGCCAGGCCGCGCAGCATGCCCCTGGGCGCCTGGTAGGGCACCACCTCGTGGCAGCCCCACTGGGCGACCGGTACGACGGCGGCCCCGGCGGCGAAGGCGAGCCGGGCGGCGCCGGTCTTGCCCCGCTCGGGCCACATTCCGGGGTCCAGGCCGATGCGCCCCTCGGGGTAAACCAGCACCACCGAACCGCCGGCCACCGCGCCGGCGGCGATCTCCAGCGAGTGGTGCACCCGGCTGGTGCCCCGGTCGACGCGGATGTGCCCGGCGCGGCGCATCAGCGCGCCGATCACCGGGGCGCGGAACAGCCCGCCGGTGGCCATGATCCGCGGGTGGACGCCGCGGACCTGGCAGGCCGCCGTGAGCACCACGGGGTCGAAGGGGCTGATGTGGTTCGCGGCCAGCACCAGCGGCCCGTGGCGCAGCTCGTCGGGTACGTCGCCGCTGACCTCGAGGCGGCCGACCAGGCCGACGAGGCCGCGGGCGGCCAGCTGGGCGGCGCGCCAGAGCAGGGGCGCCCGCCAGTGGGTGATCGGGGTGTCCATCAGTGCTGGATGGTGCCACGCGCCGGGGTGAGCGGGGGAACCGATCCCGGTCGGTGCCCACCGCGGTGGGCACCGACCGGCGAGCCGTCACTCCGCGTACGGCTGGTTCTCGCCCTGGGCGCTGTAGCCGAGGCTCCAGATGTAGCCGTCCGGGTCCGCGAAGGAGCCCCCGTACCCGCCCCAGGGCAGGGGGCCCGCGGGCTTGAGGATCGTGGCGCCGGCCTTCTCGGCCTCCGCCATGACCTCGTCGATCCGCGCCTCGCTGCGGACCACGTAGGTGAGGACCAGGCCGCTGAAGCCGCTGCCGTCCGGGCTCGTGCCGACCTGCTCGGCCAGGCCGTCGCGGCCGTAGAAGCCGACGGGCGAGCCGCCGTC
Organism: Micromonospora terminaliae; assembly: GCF_009671205.1. Taxonomy (NCBI): domain Bacteria; kingdom Bacillati; phylum Actinomycetota; class Actinomycetes; order Micromonosporales; family Micromonosporaceae; genus Micromonospora; species Micromonospora terminaliae. Next base: position 2,509,850 of record NZ_CP045309.1, read on the forward strand.
GGGTGCGAAGAACACCGAGACGCCGTAGTCCTGCGCGACCTTCCAGCCGAGACCTTCCGTGTAGAACCGCTTGGACCGCTCCATGTCCCGGACGCCGAGCAGGATCGAGCTGACGTGGGATTTCATGCGTTGTCTCCTTCTCCGTGCCTGCCGATCAGGTGCACGCCAGTGACGCTACGGAGCGACCGCGGACCCGCGCTTCTCGAATCCTGACCGGATGGGAGGTGATCAGGGTCATTGGTCCCGGGCCGGTTCGGGCCCAGTGGCCCTGCCGATTCGTCTACGACGCCGAGTAGTATTTACTACGTCTCGTAGTATGCACAGCTGGGGGTTTCAGGTGGACGCGTTGGACGTCGCCCGCTGGCAGTTCGGTGTCACCACCGTCTACCACTTTCTCTTCGTGCCCTTGACCATCGGCCTGTCCGTGCTGGTGGCCATCCTCCAGACGCTGTGGCACCGCACCGGCAAGGAGCGATACCTCAAGCTCACCAAGTTCTACGGCAAGCTCTTCCTCATCAACTTCGCCATGGGCGTGGTCACGGGCATCGTCCAGGAGTTCCAGTTCGGCATGAACTGGTCGGACTACTCGCGCTTCGTCGGCGACATCTTCGGCGCCCCCCTGGCCATCGAGGCGCTGGTCGCGTTCTTCCTGGAATCCACCTTCATCGGCCTGTGGATCTTCGGCTGGGACCGGCTGCCCAAGCGGCTGCACCTGGCCGCCATCTGGGCCGCGGCCGTCGGCACGAACCTGTCCGCCTACTTCATCCTGGCCGCGAACTCGTTCATGCAGAACCCGGTCGGCTACCGGGTCAACCCCGACACCGGCCGCGCCGAGCTGACCGACTTCGTCGCCGTGCTCACCAACAAGGTCGCCCTCATCACCTTCCCGCACACCCTGGCCGGCGCGTTCCTGGTCGCCGGATCCCTGATCGTGGCCGTCGGGCTGTGGCACGTCATCCGCCGCCCCGGTGACGGCGACACCGACGCCTACCGCTTCGCCACGAAGTTCGGCTCCTGGGTGGTGCTGGTCTCCGCCGCGCTGGTGCTGTTCACCGGAGACATCCAGGGCAAGATCATGACCCAGGTGCAGCCCATGAAGATGGCCGCCGCCGAGGGCCTCTACACCACCGAGAGCCCCGCCTCGTTCTCCGTGCTCACCGTCGGCAGCCTCGACGGCAGCCGGGAGATCTTCGCCATCAAGATCCCGCACCTGCTGTCGTACCTCGGCACCGGCGACCCGAACGGCACCGTGCACGGCATCAACGACCTGCAGGCCCAGTACGCCAGCCAGTACGGCGCCGGCAGCTACACCCCGATCATCCCGGTCACCTACTGGAGCTTCCGGTTCATGATCGCGCTCGGGATGGCCGCCGCCGCGATCGCCCTGCTCGTGCTCTGGACCCAGCGCAAGGGCCGCACCCCGACCAGCCGCTGGCTGCTGCGCGCCGGCCTCGTCATGCCGGTCCTGCCGCTGCTGGCCAACTCCTTCGGCTGGATCTTCACCGAGATGGGCCGCCAGCCGTGGATCGTCTTCGGCGAGATGCTCACCCGCAACGGCGTGTCCCGCAGCGTCTCGCTGACCGAGGTGCTCACCTCGTTCACCGCCTTCACCCTGATCTACGCCACCCTCGCGGTGATCGAGTTCAAGCTGCTGGTCCGGTACGCGAAGGCCGGCGTGCCCGACGTCACCCCGCAGCCCGCCGCAGACGACGACACCGACGACGCCGAGCGCCCGCTGGCGTTCGCCTACTGACCCCGGAGCCCACCGTGGAACTGACGACCGTCTGGTTTCTCCTCGTCGCCGTGCTCTTCACCGGCTACTTCGTCCTCGAAGGCTTCGACTTCGGCGTCGGCATGCTGCTGCCCGTGCTCGGCCGCGACGACCGGGAACGCCGCGTCCTGATCAACACCATCGGCCCGGTCTGGGACGGCAACGAGGTCTGGCTGATCACCGCCGGCGGCGCCATGTTCGCCGCTTTCCCCGAGTGGTACGCCACCCTCTTCTCCGGCTTCTACCTGCCGCTGCTGCTCATCCTGCTCGCCCTCATCGCCCGCGGGGTGGCCTTCGAGTACCGCCACAAGCGCCCCGAGGCGTCCTGGAAGCGCCGCTGGGACGCCGCCATCTTCGTCGGCTCGCTGCTGCCGGCGATCCTGTGGGGCGTCGCCTTCGCCAACATCCTGCGCGGCGTGCCGCTGACCGCCGACCACGAGTACGCCGGCGGCCTGTTCGACCTGCTGCACCCGTACGCCCTGCTCGGCGGGGTGACCACCCTGGGCCTGTTCCTCACCCACGGCGCGGTGTTCCTCGCCCTGAAGACCACCGGCGACATCCGCGAGCGGGCCGGCGCGCTGGCCGTCAAGGTCGGCGTCGGCACCGCCGTGGTGGCGGTGGCCTTCCTGGCCTGGACGCTGACCATCCGCTCCAGCGCGGCCGCCGTCGTGCTCGCCGTCGGCGCCGCCCTCGCCCTGCTCGGCGGTCTCGCCGCCGCCCGGGTACGCCGGGAGGGCTGGGCGTTCACCGGCACCGCCGTGGCCATCGCCCTGGCCGTGGCGACCCTGTTCGCCGCGCTGTTCCCGAACGTGCTGCCGTCCACCCTGGACGCCGCCGGCACGCTCACGGCGACCAACGCCGCGTCCACCCCCTACACCTTGAAGATCATGACCTGGGTGGCCGTGGTGTTCACCCCGATCGTGCTGGCCTACCAGGGCTGGACCTACTGGGTGTTCCGCAAGCGGATCGGGGTGCAGAACATCCCGCAACACTGACGAGCCTGCGGGCGCGGGGCCGGTGGGTCGCACCGGCCCCGCGCGGGGCGTCCCGCGCCGAACCACCCGTACACCATCGGTGGCCCGTCCGGCCACGGGGGATCATCCGAAGGGCCGAAACAACCGGCGGGATTGCCCGCCGCGCCTTGGACGGGACAGCCGGCGCGTGCCGGTGGCGGTTAGGTTCTCACCGCCCTCCTCACCCGACCCGCAAGGTTCCCGCGTGCCCGCAGCAGCCACCGAAGACCCGGCCGTCCCGTCCCGGGCACCCCTGTCCCGGGCGATCCCGTCCCGGCGCCACCTGCCGCTCGCCGCGCTGCTGGTCGTCTACCTCGCCGCACGGCTGTTGATCCTCACCCGGGTCACCGTCTTCATCTCGGCCGACTCGGCCTCCTACGCCGGCCGCCCGCCGGCCTCCATCGACGCCCTGTCCTTCACCGGCCACGCCCCGCGGCCCTGGGGGGTGCCGCTGCTGTACGCGCTGGCCGGCACCGACCACACCCGCGTCGTGCTGCAGTGGGGGATCGGCACCCTGGCCTGGGCCCTGCTCGTCTGCGCCTGCTGGCTGTGGCTGCGGTCCCTGGCGGCCCGGCTCCTCGCCGCCACCGCCCTGATCGTCCTGGCGCTGGCCCGGTCGGTCTACTCCTGGGACGAGGCCATCCTCTCCGAGGCCCTGACCATCAGCCTCGGCGTCGCCGCGCTCGCACTCCTGATCATCTGGACGCGGACCCGCTCCCGCACCGCTCTGGTCGCGCTGACCGTGACCGCCTTCTGGTGGACGTTCACCCGGCCCGACGTGCTGCCCTACGTGCTGCTGCTGACCCTCGCGCTCGCCGCGTCCGCGCTGCGGCGCCACCGCCGTGCCGCCGCGGCGGGCGCCGTGGCGGCCCTCCTGGCGGGCCTGACCTGGCAGAGCGTCACCGTGCCCACCATCGACCAGAGCTACCGGTCCTGGGGCAGCGGCCTGAGCCTGTCCGAGGCCACGTTCGTCTACCGGCTGCGCTTCCAGATCCTCGCCGATCCCGCCGTACGCGGCGTCTACCAGCGTGAGTTCGGGATGCCCCGCTGCGAGCGGGCCGAGCAGATCGCCCAGGCGCGACCGTGGGCGATGGCGGCGTTCATCGACGCCTACCGCGCCTGCCCGCCCCTCGTCGAGTGGACGCAGCGGGAGAAGGGCACCGTCAGCTACCGCTACGTCCTCGCCGAACCCGGCCAGTACGCCGACAGCGTCGTGGCCGACCTGCCCACCACCCTCGGCGGCACCGCGGGCCGCTACGGCGCCGCCGTACCCGGGGTGCCCGCGTTCCCGGAGCGGATCCTGTTCCCCCGGCCGTCCGACATCCTGCCCCGCACCGGCGTCGTCCTGCTCGTGTGCCTCACCGTCGGGCTGGCGGCCGGGGCGTTCCGCCGGGCCCGCTGGCCGGCCCTCACCGGCCTGCTCACCGTCGCCGCCAGCGCGGCCGGCGCGGTCGCCGGCATGCTCTACTCCGCCGGGGAGTACGGCCGCTTCGGCATCCAGGAGGCGGTGTTCCTGCGCATCGGACTGATCCTCCTGGCCGCCGCCGCGATCGAGGCGGTCGCCGCGGTGGTCACCGACCGGCTCGCCGCACGCCGCCGGCCGGCGCCGCCCGGGGACGACCCGACCGGCCCCGGAACCGCACCGCCCGGAGACGACCCGACCGGCTCCGGGGACGGCCCGTCCCCGGAGCCCACCACCGACGTGGTGACCACCACCGGCTGACCCGCCCCCGCCGCGGTCAGCGGGCCTCGCGCAGCTCCGCCAGCCGGGCCTCGATCTCGGCCAGCTCGGCGCGCAGCTTCTCCGCCTGCTGCTCCGCCTCGGCCCGCTCGGCGGCCAGGATCTGCTCCACCGCCTCCTGCACGCCGGGCACGTCGACCAGCGCCACCATCCGCAGCGCCTCGGCCGGCTTCACCACGTACGGCTTCGCGAGGGCCTTCGTGCCCTGCTGCGCCGCCACCGTCCACTCGCCCTCGGCGTAGGCCAGGGTCACCGTCAAGCCGGCCGGGCTCTTCGGCTTGACCGCCTTCACGGCCCGCCGCGCCGGCTTCGGCTCCGCCTGCTGCTCCACCCTCGGCTCCTCCCGCCGCGGCGCCGGCACCGGCGGCGCGTCCAACACGAACTCCGGCTCCGCGGGCGCCGCCGCGACCGGGGGCTCCGGCTTCGGCTCCGCCGGCCGCCGCCCGGCCCCCTTCGGCGCGATCGCCACGTCCGTGGGGGAGAAGGGCAGCTCGTCGCGGCCGAACCGCACCACCACGAACTCCTCGGACACCTCCGGGTCGGTCAGCTCCACCACCTGCCCGAGCTGGCCCGATATCTGCCCGGCCGCCGCCGTGAACACCACCTTGGGCTTGCGGCCGGCCGCCAGCGCCTCCCGGATGCCCTGTACCTCGTCAGTGGACAAACCCTGGCCCGCCATCACAGCCCTCTTCCGTACCCGTGTCTGATGCCTGCCTTGATACCAGCCGGCACCGACAGCCGGAAGATCAACCCCCGGCGGTCCAGACGGCCGACACCTCCTCGGCCACCGCGGCGGCCTGCGCGAACCCGGCCCGCGCCGACGCGGCCCGCCGCGCCGGGTCCAGCACGTTGCGCCCGATCGCCGCCCGCGCGGCCCGGTCCGGCGACACCACAACCACCTCCGCGCCCGCCGAGCGCAGCTGCGCCACCTGGGCGGCCAGCCGCGGCATCGGCCCGAACCCGGCCCGCGTCGGCGCCAGCACCACCACCGCCCGCGCGCCGGCCGCCAGGTCCGCGTTCACCGCGGAGCGCACCCCACCGTCGACGTACCGCCGGCCGCCGATGGTCACCGGCGGCCACACCCCGGGCACCGCGCAGCTGGCACCCACCGCGTCCACGAGCGCCACCTCCGACGTGGCGTCGAAGACCAGGAACTCGCCCGAGGCCGCGTCCACGGCGGTCACCAGCAGCCGCCGCGCCGGCCACTGCCGCACCGGCAGCCGCGCCGCGATGACCGCCCGCCGCGACTCCTCCGACGGGGTACGCGCGGCCAGGGCCATCGCGCCGACCCGGGCGCGCGCCCGCACCTCGTCCCGTCCCCGGGCGCCCGCCCACGCCCAGCGGGCCAGCACCCCGACGCCGAGCCGGGCCGCCACCTCGCCCCGCGCGGGGCGCAGCTGCGCCGCGTACAGCTCCTCGACCGGCGTGCCGGAGCACACCTGCGCGCCGACCACCGAGCCGGCCGAGGTGCCCACCACCAGCTCCGCCCCGGTGACGTCCAGGCCGCGCGCGGCCAGCCCGGCCAGCAGCCCCAACTCCCACGCCACGCCGGTCACCCCGCCGCCACCCAGCACCAACGCCCGCGTCATGTGTGACCGTCCTCTCCACCGGCAGCCGCGCCGATCACGGTAACGTCACCGGCACCGCCAGGGCAGGGGAGAGAACATTGACCTCCGTCACCATCGTCACGGGTGGGGGGCGCGGTATCGGCGCGGCCGTCGCCCGCCGTCTCGCCGCCGCCGGCCACGACGTGGTCATCGGCTACCGCAGCGACCACGCGGCCGCCGACGCAGTCCTCGCCGACGTGCGCGCCGCCGGCCGCCGCGCCGTCGCCGTCGCCGCCGACACCGCCGACCCCGAGCAGGTCCACCGCCTCTTCGAGGCGGCCGCGACGCTGGGCCCGCTCACCGGCCTGGTCAACAACGCCGGCATCACCAGCCCGATCGGGCCCTTCGCCGACCTGCGCGTCGAGGACCTGCGCCAGGTCGTCGACGTCAACCTCGTCGGGTACGTCCTCTGCGCCCAGCAGGCCGCCCGCCGGATGGCCCGGGGCGGCGCCATCGTCAACGTCTCCTCCGCCGCCGCGACCCTCGGCAGCCCCGGCGAGTACATCCACTACGCCGCGGTCAAGGCCGCCACCGACACCCTCACCGTCGGGCTGGCCAAGGAACTCGCGCCGCAGGGCATCCGGGTCAACGCCGTCGCCCCCGGCATCATCCGCACCGACATCCACGCCCTCTCCGGCGCGCCCGACCGTCCCGACACCGCGGCGGGCCGCATCCCGCTGGGCCGCGCCGGCGAACCCGACGAGGTCGCCGGCGCCGTGGCGTTCCTCCTCGGCCCCGACGCCTCCTACACCACCGGCGCCGTCCTGCGCATCGCCGGCGGCCTCTGACACCACGGCGGCCCGGGGACCGTCGTCCCCGGGCCGCCGCCTGCCTCCGTCAGTGGGTGAACAGCTTCGCCGCCGTGATCACCGTCTGCACCACCCCGTATCCCAGCAGCGCCGACACCACCACCCACGACACCACCAGGCGGACCCGCTGCCCGCCACCGGCCTGCCCGTTCACGACCCGCTCCTCTCCGCCGCCACCGGCTGTGCACCCTCGACACCGTCCCGGCCCGACGCCGGCTCGTGGAACCGCTCCGGCACGGGCCGGATCAGCAGGTTCGCCACGAAGCCGACCGCCAGCACCCCGACCATCGTGAACAGCGCCGGCCGGTACGCCGCCGCCGTCAACGTGCCCGGCTTGCCCTGCGCGTCCAGGAACGCGTTCACGATCAGCGGACCGGCCACCCCGGCCGCCGACCACGCCGTCAGCAACCGGCCGTGGATGGCGCCCACCTCGAACGTGCCGAACAGGTCCCGCAGGTAGGCCGGCACGGTCGCGAACCCGCCGCCGTAGAACGAGAGGATCACGCACGCGAGCAGCACGAACAGCGCCGTCGCCGCCTGCCCGAACACCGCCAGCAGCACGTACAGGACCATGCCCACGCCCAGATACATCAGGTAGATCGGCTTGCGGCCGATCAGGTCCGACGTCGAGGACCACACGAATCGGCCGGCCATGTTGAACAGCGACAGCAGGCCCACGAACCCGCCGGCCGCCGCCACCGACACCGCCGACGTGCCGTTGTCCCGGAAGAAGTCCTGGATCATGGGGCTGGCCTGCTCCAGGATGCCGATCCCGGCCGTCACGTTGCAGAACAGCACCACCCACAGCAGCCAGAACGACCGGGTCTTCACGGCGTTCGCCGCCGACACGTTCGCCGTGGTCACCAGAGGTTTCGCCGCCACCTTCGCCGGGTCGAACCCGGCCGGGCGCCAGTCCGCCGCCGGCACCCGCACGTTGAACACCCCGACCATCATGATCACGAAGTAGCCGATCCCCAGGGTCAGGAACAGCCACACCAGGGCGCTGCCCGACGCCGTCGAACCGGCGTTCGCCGGGTCGTACCCCGGGTCGTAGAACGACAGCAGCTGCCGGGACAGGGGAGAGGCCACCATGGCCCCGCCGCCGAACCCCATGATCGCCAACCCGGTGGCCAGGCCCGGCCGGTCCGGGAACCACTTGATCAACGTGGAGACGGGGGAGATGTACCCGATCCCCAGCCCGATCCCGCCCAGCACCCCGTACCCCAGATACAGCAGCCACAACTGCTTCGTCGCGATGCCCAGCGCGCCGACCAGGAACCCGGCCGCCCAGAAGCACGCCGAGACGAACATGGCCTTGCGCGGCCCGTTCGCCTCCACCCACGTGCCCGCCACCGCGGCCGACAACCCCAGCATGACGATCGCGATGCTGAAGATCACCCCGATCGCCGTCTGCCCGGTGTCGAAGTGCGCGATCAGCGAGTTCTTGTACACGCTCGTGGCGTAGACCTGCCCGATGCAGAGGTGGATGGCCAACGCCGCGGGCGGTATGAGCCAGCGGCTGTAGCCCGGCGGCGCGACGGTGTGCCGACGATCGAGTGCGGAAAGCATGATTGCTTCCTCTCCGGAAGAATGGCGAGAAACTCACCCGTTCATGCCCCTGCCGGGCCGTACGGCGAAACCCGCCGCGCGCCGGGCGGTCGAAACCCTGAGCCGAACGGTCACGCCAGCTCCCGGCCCCGCACCCGCCGTCGCCCGACCGTCACCGGCGGTCGTGGCGGATCATCGAACCCATGCCGCTGCTCACCACCCCGGCCCTGCCCCCGGGCACCCTCGCCGGCCGCCCCCAACCCGACCTCGACGCCGGCGACCTGCTCCTGCGCCCGTGGCACCCCGACGACGGGCAAGCCGTCCTCGCCGCGTACGCCGACCCGGCCATCCGCCGCTGGCACTGCCGCACCATGAGCGGCGACGAGGCCCGCGACTGGATCGACGCCTGGCCGCGACGGTGGCACCAGGAGACGGACGCCAGTTGGGCCGTCACCGACCACGCCGGTGTACTCGGTCAGGTCGGTCTGCGCGCCGTCGACCTCTACGAGGGTGAGGCCGCGGTGTCGTACTGGGTGCTGCCCGCCGCCCGCGGCCAGCGGGTGGCCGCCCGCGCCCTGACCGCCCTCACCGCGTTCGCCTTCGACCGGCTCGGCCTGCATCGCCTCGGGCTGCGCCATTCCACGGCCAACGGCGCCTCCTGCCAGGTGGCGCAGCGCGCCGGCTTCCACCTCGAGGGCACCAACCGGGGCGCCGCCCGGCACACCGACGGCTGGCACGACATGCACGTGCACGCCCGCCTGCGCACCGACACCTGACCGGCGCCGCCGCCGCGGATGCGACGATGAGCCCGTGAAGATCCTGTCCATCCAGTCGTCGGTCGCCTACGGTCACGTCGGCAACTCCGCCGCCGTGTTCCCGCTGCAACGGCTCCGGCACGAGGTCTGGCCCGTGCTGACCGTGCACTTCTCCAACCACACCGGCTACGGCGCCTGGCGCGGTCCGCTGCTGCCGCCCGCCGACGTCGCCGAGGTCATCGCCGGCATCGAGGACCGCGGCGTCCTCGGCACCGCCGACGCGGTCCTGTCCGGCTACCAGGGCGACCCGGCGATGGGCGAAGTGATCCTCGACGCGGTCGCCCGCGTCAAGGCCGCCAACCCCGACGCCGTGTACTGCTGCGACCCGGTGATGGGTGACGTCGGCCGCGGCATGTTCGTCCGCCCGGGCATCCCCGAGTACCTGCGCGACACCGTCGTGCCCCGCGCCGACATCGTCACCCCGAACCAGTTCGAGCTGGAGTTCCTCGCCGGCCGCAGCACCGACACCCTGGACGACCTGCTCGCCGCCGTCGACGTCGTCCGCGACACCGGCCCGCGGCACGTGCTGGTCACCAGCGTGCTGCACGGCGACCTGCCCGCCGGGTCGCTGGAGGTCGTCGCCGTCTCCGACGCCGGCGCCTGGGCGGTCACCACGCCGCTGCTGCCGATCACCCCGAACGGCGGCGGCGACGTCACCGCCGCGCTGTACCTGGCCCACCTCGCCACGTCCGGCTCGCCGGAGACGGCGCTTTCGCGGACCACCAACTCCGTCTACGCCATCCTCGAGGCCACCCTCGCCGCCGGCACCCGGGAGTTGCAACTGGTCGCCGCCCAGGACGCCATCGCCGACCCGCCCACCCGGTTCGGCGCCCGCCGGCTGCGCTGAGCCGCCGGCGGACTTCGCCGGACCGCCGTACCCCGGCCGGCGGCTCGCCTAGGCTCGGGGGCGACGCAGCCCGCCGCCGCCCCCGGCCGGCCGGCACGGGCACCCGGCCCCGCCCCGAGGCGGATGCGGAGGACGCCGGATGGACCAGACCACCTTCGCGGCGCCGGTCTGGGCCTGGGTGGCGGTCGGCGCGGTCATCGCCGCCATGCTCGCCGTCGACGTGTTCTCCCACCGCGACCACCACGTCATCGAGCTGCGCGAGGCGCTGCGGTGGAGCGCGGTGTGGATCACCGCCGGGGTCGGCTTCGGGCTGCTGGTCTGGCTGTGGCGCGGCAGCGGGCCGGCCGCGGCCTACTACTCCGGCTACCTGCTGGAGAAGGCGCTGTCGATCGACAACGTGTTCGTCTTCGCGCTGCTGTTCGACTACTTCCGGGTGCCCGCCGTGTACCAGCACAAGGTGCTCTTCTGGGGGGTGCTCGGCGCGCTCGGCTTCCGGCTGCTGTTCATCGTCGCCGGCGCCGAACTGCTGGACCGGCTCGCCTGGGCCGGTCTCGTGCTCGGCGCGTTCCTGATCTGGACCGGCTGGCGCCTCGCCGTGCGCGGCAAGCCGGACGTCGACCCCGACCGCAACATCGCCGTCCGGCTGTTCCGCCGGCTGGTGCCCACCGAGTCCCGCTACCACGACGGGCGCTTCACCGTCCGGGTGGACGGCCGCCGCAGGGGCACCGTGCTGCTGGTCGCGCTGGTGGCGATCGAGGCCACCGACGTCGTCTTCGCGATCGACTCGGTCGCGGCGATCCTGGCCATCACCACCAACACCTTCCTGGTCTGGACGGCCAACGCCTTCGCGGTGCTCGGCCTGCGCAGCCTGTACTTCTGCCTGGCCGGCCTCCTGCGGCACTTCGGCTACCTGCGCTACGGCCTGGCGGTGCTGCTCGCCTTCGCCGGGGTGAAGCTGATCCTCGCCGAGACCCCCGTGGGGAAGCTGCCCGTCTGGCTCACCCTCGCCGTGGTGGTGCTGACCCTCGCCACCGCCGTCGGCTGGAGCGTGGTGGCCGCCCGCCGCGGCGCCGGCGCCCGCTGACACGCCCCGCAACGCGGTGGGCAACCCCGGCGCCACGTGGCACGATCTGGCAGGTGAGCAGCAGTTCCGACCGGGCGCAGCAGCTGCGCGACCTCGCCCGGCTGCGCCGGGTCCGCGACCGCATCGACCGGGAGCACGCCCAGCCACTGGACGTCGAGGCGCTCGCCCGCGGCGCGCACATGTCCGCCGGGCACCTCAGCCGCCAGTTCCGGCTCGCCTACGGCGAGTCCCCGTACGCGTACCTCATGACCCGGCGGATCGAGCGGGCCATGGCGCTGCTGCGCCGCGGTGACCTCAGCGTCACCGACGTCTGTTTCGCGGTCGGCTGCTCGTCGCTGGGCACCTTCAGCACCCGCTTCACCGAGCTGGTCGGCATCCCGCCCAGCACCTACCGGGCCCGGGCCGCGGCCGGCGAGGCCGCCGAGCTGCCGCCCTGCGTGGCGAAGCAGGTCACCAGACCGATCAGGAATCGAGAAGCGCCCGCCGTGGCGGCGCACCTAGCCTGACAGCCATGGACATCACCATCGACACCACCGTCCTCCCACACGACGACCCGGAGGCCTCCCTGGCCTTCTACCGCGACATCCTGGGGTTCGAGGTCCGCAACGACGTCGGGCAGGGCCGGATGCGCTGGATCACCGTCGGCCCCGCCGGGCAGCCCGGCACGTCCATCCTGCTGGCGCCGCCGGCCGCCGACCCCGGTGTCACCGACGAGGAACGCCGTACCATCGTCGAGATGATGGCCAAGGGCACCTACGGGTGGATCCTGCTGGCCACCCACGACCTCGACGCCACCTTCGAGAAGCTCCAGGCCGGCGACGCCGAGGTCGTCCAGGAGCCGATCGAGCAGCCCTACGGCGTCCGCGACTGCGCGTTCCGCGACCCCGCGGGCAACCTGATCCGCATCAAGGAGCTGCCCTGACCTGTCGGACCGACATGATCGGATCGAGCGAGCCGACGCCGGAGGGGGCCGCGACCGCGGCCCAACGGACAGATGGAGACACGATGAGCACGGACACCTCCTCGCCCGCGCAGCACGTCGCCGACACCCATGAGCTGATCCGCGTGCAGGGAGCACGCGAGAACAACCTCAAGGACGTCAGCATCGAGATCCCGAAGCGCCGGCTGACCGTGTTCACCGGCGTCTCCGGCTCCGGCAAGAGCTCGCTGGTGTTCGGCACCATCGCCGCCGAGTCGCAGCGGCTGATCAACGAGACCTACAGCGCCTTCGTGCAGGGCTTCATGCCGACCCTCGCGCGGCCCGAGGTCGACGTCCTCGACGGGCTCACCACCGCGATCATCGTCGACCAGGAACGGATGGGCGGTAACCCCCGCTCGACCGTCGGCACCGTCACCGACGCCAACGCCATGCTCCGCATCCTCTTCAGCCGCCTCGGCCAGCCCCACATCGGCTCGGCCCAGGCGTTCTCCTTCAACGTCGCCTCCATCAGCGGCGCCGGCGCGGTCACCGTCGAACGCGCCGGGCAGACCACGAAGGAACGGCGCAGCTTCAGCATCACCGGCGGCATGTGCCCCCGCTGCGAGGGCATGGGCTCGGTCACCGACTTCGACCTGACCGCGCTCTACGACGACAGCAAGTCCCTCAACGAGGGCGCCCTCACCGTCCCCGGCTACAGCGTCGACGGCTGGTACGGGCGCATCTTCAGCGGCTGCGGCTTCTTCGACCCCGACAAGCCGATCCGGAAGTTCACCAAGCGGGAGCTGCACGACCTCCTCCACAAGGAACCCACCAAGATCAAGGTCGAGGGCATCAACCTCACGTACGAGGGCCTCATCCCGAAGATCCAGAAGTCGTTCCTCAGCAAGGACGTCGACGCCATGCAGCCCCACATCCGGGCCTTCGTCGAACGCGCCGTCACCTTCACCACCTGCCCCGAGTGCGACGGCACCCGGCTCAGCGCACTCGCCCGCTCCTCGAAGATCGCCGGCATCAGCATCGCCGACGCCTGCGCCATGCAGATCAGCGACCTGGCCGAATGGGTGCGGGGCCTGGACGAGCCGTCCGTGGCGCCGCTGCTCACGGCACTGGGCGCCACCCTCGACTCGTTCGTGCGGATCGGGCTGGGCTACCTGTCGCTGAGCCGGCCCTCCGGCACACTCTCCGGCGGCGAGGCCCAGCGCACCAAGATGATCCGCCACCTCGGCTCCTCACTCACCGACGTGACCTACGTCTTCGACGAGCCCACCATCGGCCTGCACCCCCACGACATCCAGCGGATGAACGACCTGCTGCTGCAACTGCGCAACAAAGGCAACACCGTCCTCGTCGTCGAGCACAAACCCGAGACCATCGCCATCGCCGACCACGTCGTCGACCTCGGCCCCGGCGCCGGCACCGCCGGCGGCGAGGTGGTCTTCGAAGGCACCGTCGCCGGGCTGCGGGCCAGCGACACCCTCACCGGCCGGCACCTCGACGACCGCGCCCACCTCAAGCCCGCCGTGCGCACCCCCACCGGCGTGCTGGAGGTACGCGGCGCCGACACCCACAACCTCCGCGACGTCGACGTCGACATCCCGCTCGGCGTGCTCGCCGTCGTCACCGGCGTGGCCGGCTCCGGCAAGAGCTCACTCATCCACGGCTCCGTGTCCGGCCGCGACGGCGTCGTGACCGTCGACCAGAGCGGCATCCGCGGCTCCCGGCGCAGCAACCCGGCCACCTACACCGGGCTGCTCGACCCCATCCGCAAGGCCTTCGCCAAGGCCAACGGCGTCAAACCCGCGCTGTTCAGCGCCAACTCCGAAGGCGCCTGCCCCACCTGCAACGGCGCCGGCGTCATCTACACCGACCTCGCCATGATGGCCGGCGTCGCCACCACCTGCGAGGAGTGCGAGGGCAAGCGGTTCCAGGCCTCCGTGCTGGAATACCACCTCGGCGGCCGCGACATCAGCGAGGTGCTCGCCATGTCCGTCACCGAGGCCGAGGAGTTCTTCGGCGCCGGCGACGCCCGCACCCCCGCCGCCCACAAGATCCTCGACCGGCTCGCCGACGTCGGGCTCGGCTACCTCACCCTCGGACAGCCGCTCACCACCCTGTCCGGCGGCGAACGGCAGCGCCTCAAGCTGGCCACCCGGATGGCCGACACCGGCGGCGTCTACGTCCTCGACGAGCCGACCACCGGCCTGCACCTCGCCGACGTCGAGCACCTGCTCGCCCTGCTCGACCGGCTCGTCGACTCCGGCAAGTCGGTCATCGTCATCGAACACCACCAGGCCGTCATGGCACACGCCGACTGGATCATCGACCTGGGCCCCGGGGCCGGCCACGACGGCGGCCGGATCGTCTTCCAGGGCACCCCCGCCGACCTCGTCGCCGACCGCTCCACCCTCACCGGAGAACACCTCGCCGCCTACGTCGGCGCCTGACCCGGCCGCCCCGGGACGGCGTGGCCACCGAACCACGCCGTCCCGGCGCCTCGAATCGACGGCGAACCCGCCGGGGGAGCGCCGCCGGTCAGTTGAGCGCGGCAGCGAACATGCCCGCCTCGTACGCGCCGCCCCGCTGGTGCACGATCACCGCCATCCGGTTCGCCGCGTTGATCAGCGACACCAGGGCCACCAGCGCCGCGATCTGGTCGTCGTCGTAGTGCTTGCGCACCGCCTCCCACGTCTCGTCCGACACCCCCTGGTGGGCGTCGGCGAGCCGGGTGCCCTCCTCGGCGAGCGCCAGCGCCGCCCGCTCGGCCTCGGTGAACACGGTGGATTCCCGCCACGCGGCCACCAGGTTGAGCCGGACGGCCGTCTCACCGGCGGCCGCGGCCTCCTTGGTGTGCATGTCGATGCACCACCCGCACCCGTTGATCTGGCTGGCGCGCAGCGACACCAGTTCCTGCGTGGAACTCGGCAGCGGCGACTGGTGGATCACCATTGCGGCGTTGGCGAACCGCTTGGCGAACTTCATGGCGATCTCGTTGGCCATCATGTCGAATCGAGCTTCCATGGCTCGGCCTCCCTCGTGCTGTCGCATCGGACGACCACGAGATGCCGGGCGGCCCGCCCCCGTGACAGGGCGGCCGCGTGACCCACCCCACACCCGTCCCGGTGTCACACCACAGCCCGACCCGGCATCTGATGGGTGACACCCTCGCGACCGAACAGGAGCCACCCATGGCCGGCACCGCGCAGAGCGGACCCGACGACCGCCCGGATCCCGCCACCGAGGTGTTCCTCACCCATCGCAACCTGCTGTTCACCGTCGCCTACGAGCTGCTCGGGTCGGCCGCCGACGCCGAGGACGTCCTCCAGGAGACCTGGCTGCGCTGGGTGGGCGTCGACCTCGACACGGTGCGGGAGCAGCGCGCGTACCTGGTCCGGATCACCACCCGCCAGGCGCTCGCGCGGCTGCGCACGCTCGGCCGCCGCAAGGAGTCCTACGTCGGCCCGTGGCTGCCCGAGCCGCTGCTCACCGCGCCCGACGTGGCCGAGGACGTCGAACTGGCCGACAGCGTCTCGATGGCGATGCTGCTGGTGCTGGAGACGCTCACGCCCACCGAACGGGCCGTGTTCGTTTTGCGCGAGGTGTTCGACCTCGGCTACGACGAGATCGCCGAAGCCGTCGACAAGAACCCGTCCGCGGTCCGCCAGATCGCCCACCGGGCCCGGGAACACGTCGCGGCGCGCCGGCCCCGCGGGCCCGTGTCCGCCGCCGAGAGCCGGGACGCCCTCGCGGCGTTCCAGCGGGCCACCGAGACGGGCGACCTGCAGGGCCTGCTCGACATCCTCGCCCCGGACGTCGTCTTCCTGGGCGACGGCGGGGGAGTCCGCCAGGCCGTCCCGCGGCCCGTCGTCGGCGCCGACAAGGTGGCCCGACTGCTCGCCGCCGGGCTGGGCAGGATCGCCGAGCTGATGTCGCTGCGGCCGGCACAGGTCAACGGCTTCCCGGCGCTGATCATGGAGCAGGGCGACGAGATCGAAGCCGTCCTGGCCGTACGCATCGACGACGGGCTCGTCACCGGGCTCTACGCCGTACGCAACCCGCACAAGCTCTCGCACATGGAGCGCGAGATCAGCCTGAGCCGATGAACGCGCCTGTCGTGACCACCAGTGCCGTCAGGTGCGCACCGGTCACCCGTCGCGGGTCATCGGACGGCCCGGCGCCGTCGGGTCAGGAGCAGCAGCACGCCGCCACCGACCAGCAGGGCCAGGCCGGTCCCGGCGGTCACCCCGGCCCGGGACCCGGTGACCGGCAGGCCGCCACCACCAGCGCCACCACCGTCACCCGGGTTGCTTCCACCACCGCCACCAGCGCCTCCACCGTCACCGGGGTCGCCGCCACCACCACCGCCGCCGCTGCTGTTCGCGACCACCACGATGGCGAACCCGTCCTGGTTGTCGCTGTCGTCCACATCCACCGCCCGTACCGCGACGGCGTTCGTGGGAAGCGCGCTCCGCGCCGGGCCGGAACGGTCCGATTGGGGGTCGCTCAGACCCTCGACCCGGACGGTCCCGTTTCGCAACGTGACCGGCGCCTTCGTGGCCGCCGACACCGTCACCAGGTGGTACAGCTCGACGGCGGAGTGGCGCTGGTCGTTCGGGTCGGTGTCCTGGTCGACCGGAACGAGGGCCAGCCGGTCGTAGGTGCAGACCGCCGCACGCCCCGCGTCACCGAGGGCGCACTCACTGGGCGGCCTGGTGAAGGTGGCGCCCGCGGGCAGGCGCAGCTCGACCTTGACGCCATCGACCGGCTTCCGCCCCTGGTTGGCGATCGTGTAGCGCACCGCGCCCGTCTCGCCCGGATTCAACGTCCCGGTGGATGTGAGGCTGCCGTCGGCAGCGACCCGCACCGACTGCGTCACGTCCGGCGCGACCACCGAAAGGTCGGCTTCGGCCTGATCCACCACCTCGATCGGGAACCACTTCGTGTTGTCGGCCGGATTCGTGTCGACCGGTTCGACCTCGACGGTCACCTTGATCCGGCCCGCGAGGGGCTCTCCGGTCTGGACGGTGGCGACAACGGGAAGGTCCACCGTCTCGCCCGGCCCCGGAACGTGATCCGGCAGCAGGTCGCAGTACCAGCCGGAGAAATCCCCGTCGCACTCAGCCAGCCCGCCGGTCGGCCAGAGCGTGAGCCGGAAATCCAACCTGTCCAGGTCCGACGCGTCGACCCGGACGACGACCTGGGTCGGGGTCGCGTCGCCCCGGTTGCTGATCTTCAGGTGCAGCGTCTTCTTCGTGACCCCCAGCGGAATCGTCCCGCCGGCCAGGTCGACGGTGAGGTCCGTACCCGCCGGCGCCGACGGCGCCGCCGAAGCGGAAGCCGCGGGCACGCCGACCCCGCCGAGAAGAAGCAGCACGGTGGCCACCGTTCGGGGCAGCCACGGAAGTCCGAACCTCATGACGCAGCCCTCCGGATGAACGGACGGTGGATCTGTGGACACTATCGGCAACCGGCCGGGTTCGGTATCCCTCGCGCGAGCCGGGTCGGGCCGCCCCTACAGCTGTCGCACCTGGAGCGAAGGTCAGCCTGAGCCGCCGAACACGGCCGGGCACGGGAAGTTCCCACCGAAGGAGAGGCAGGAGAAAATGGCGGACGAGACCAGCATCCGGCAGCAGATCGAGGGGATCGTCGAAGGACTGCGGAACAAGGACCTCGAGGCCCTGCGCAGGCTCTACACGACCGACGTGGTGTCCTTCGACGTCGAACCGCCGCTGCAACACGTCGGGATCGACGCCAAACTCAAGAACTGGGCGAACGTCTTCGCGTTCTTCGACACCGTGTCCTACGAGGTCCGGGACCTGACCCTGACCGTCGGCACCGACGTCGCATTCGGACACGCGTTCGGCCGGCTCAGCGGCACACTGCACGACGGGACCGCGACGAACGGCATGTGGGTCCGGGCCACCTTCTGCTTCCGGAAGATCGACGGAACCTGGCTGATCGCCCACGACCAGGTCTCCGTGCCGCTCGACATCCGCACCGGCAAGGGAGTGGTCGACCTCCAGCCCGGACCGGCGGCCGAGGCCGGTCGAGCCGGAACCGCGGGGCGTCCGCCCAGCCAGAGACCGTGATAGGCACCTGGTGTGGGTGCACTGCGCGACCTCGGAATGTCCGACCTGACCGAGCGAGACTGGCACGACGAGGTCACGTTCGAGGGCCCACACCGCCGGGTCACCGTGGGCCGCACGCTGCCGCAACGCCAAAGTCGATAATGTACATTATGTCAAGTAGACAGTTCGGGGGCCTCCCCGGGTCAGCCCACGACCGGGTCGGCCAGGACCGCCGCGAGGATCCGCGACTGCTCCTCGTTCCGCCCGTCCGGGCGCGCCAGCGTGATGAGCGCCTTCCACAACGCCCAGCCGCGGGCGCGCCGCCAGGCGTCGCCGGTGAGGCCGGCCGCCTCCCGGAACACCTTCCGCTCGTTGCCGGCGAACCAGGTCCAGGCCGGCACCAGGTCGCACGCGGGGTCACCGACACCGCAGGTGCCGAAGTCGATGACCGCGGACAGCCGCCCACCCGAGACGAGCAGGTTGCCGGCGGCGACGTCCCCGTGGAACCAGACCGGCGGCCCCGGCCAGGCCGACGTCTGGGCGTGGGCCCAGACGTCCCGGCAGGCCGCCGTGTCCACCCGGTGGCCCAGCGCGTGCAGGGCACGCTCGACGTCGTCGCCGTAGGCGCTCGGATGGCAGCCCCGGAAGCAGGAGTGACCTCCGGCCGCCGGGCCGCCGGCGGTGGGCGCCTGCCGCAGCGCGGTCAGGAACGCCCCGAGGTCGCGCGCCACGGCGGGCCGGTCGACCTCCCCGGCGGCCTCGAGGGTGTCGCCGGGCAGCCAGCGCCGCACCGACCAGGGGTACGGGTAGCCGTCGCCTGGTGCTCCGGTGGCGACCGGTTCGGGTACGGGCAGCGGCAGGTGGCGGGCCAGTTCCGGCAGGCAGCGGTCCTCCTTGGCGACGCCGGGCACGTAGCCCTCGGCGCTGGGCAGCCGCACGACGAGGTGGTCGCCGAGGCGGAACGTGCGGTTGTCCCACCCCTGCCGCGGCACGGCGGCGACCGGCAGGTGCGCCCACCGCGGGAACTGTGCGGCGACGAGCCGGCGTACGAGTTGTTCGTCGATGTCCACCACGGACCCAGTCTCCGGGGGGCGACAACCGGTTTCCGGGGTCGCTCCCCCGGGATCGGACCCTACCGGGAACGCGAAAATGATGCATAATATGCCTTATGCATGACAAACCGGACGAACCGGTAGGGCGGTTGATCGACGAGTTCCTGACCGCCCGGGCCACCCGCAAGCCCTCCCCGCACACCCTGGCGGCCTACCGGCGGGACCTGACCACGGTGGCGGGTCTGGTGGCGGCCGAGCACGACACCACTCCCCTCCCCCTCGACCGGCTCCCGGTCAGCGCCCTGTCGCCCCGGGTCATGCGTGCCGCGTTCGCCCGTTTCGCCGCGCCCCGCGCCGCCGCGTCGGTCCACCGTGCCTGGTCCACCTGGAACAGCTTCTTCACGTTCCTGGTGGCCGAGGGCGTCGTACCCGGTAATCCCATGCCGGCGGTGGGGCGGCCCCGGACCCCGCTCCCCCAGCCCAAGCCGCTGCGCGGCGAGGACACCCCGGAGGAGCTGCTGGCCGCGGTGGCGCGGGAGGACGGCCGGCAGCGCGACCCGTGGCCCGAGCGGGACCTGGCGGTGCTGGTGCTGGCCCTGTGCGCCGGTCTGCGGCTGTCGGAGCTGCTGGCGCTGCGGGTGGCGTCGGTGGCGGGCCGGGACGGTGAGCGGCGGGTGGACGTGGCCGGCAAGGGTGGCCGGCCGCGGACCGTGCCGATCGAGGCGGGTGTGGACCGGGTGCTGGCGGACTATCTGGACAGCCGGCGGCGGCGGTTCAGGACGCACAGCGTCCGGCCGGACTCGCCGCTGCTGGTGGACCGGCAGGGCGAGCCGCTGCGCCGGGGCGGCCTGCAGTACCTGGTGGAGTCGTGTTTCCGGCGGGCCGGGATCGGTGACCGGGTGCCGCGGGGTGCGCGGCTGCACGCGTTGCGGCACACGTTCGCGACGCGGCTGGCCGAGGATGGGGCGAGCGCCGCGGAGATCATGCGGTTGCTGGGGCACGCGTCGCTGGCGTCGTCGCAGACGTACATCGAGGTGACGGCGGGTCAGCAGCGCGCCGCGGTGGCGTCGAACCGCACGAACCGGGCCCTCGCCGGCTTGCTGGCGAGGCGGGCGGAGCCCTGAGCGGGCAGCATGGCCGGGATGCGGGTGGGCGAGGCGCGGGTGGTGGCGGCCGGGTGGGTGCGGGAGGCGATGCGCCGGGACCCGTCGATCGGGGGCGCGTTCTTCAGCGGGTCGACGGTGGGTCTGCCGGACGGGGCGGTGCTGCCGGCGTCCTCGGATGTGGACGTGCTGCTGGTGCGGGACGCCCCGGCGGCGAAGGTGGGCAAGTTCCGCCACCGCGGAGTGCTCCTGGAGGTCTCGGCGCTGACGTGGGCGGAGCTGGGGTCGCCGCAGGAGGTGCTGGGGTCGTGGGTGTTCGCGCCGATGTTCCGCACGGACACGGTGATCGCGGACCCGTCGGGCCGGTTGGCGGTGATCCGGGAGCGGGTGGCGGCCGGGTACGCGGATCCGGTGTGGGTGCGGCGGCGGTGTGCCGGGGTGCGGCGGCGCGTCGAGGACGGGTTGGCGCGGCTGGACGGGCGCGCGCCGCTGCACGACCAGGTGCTGGGGTGGGTGTTCCCGACGTCGCTGCTGGCGGTGCTGCCCGCGGTGGCGGGGTTGCGGGATCCGACGGTGCGGCGGCGGTACGTGCGGGCGCGGGAGGTGCTGGGCGTGTACGGGTTCGCCGACCGGTACGAGGAGTTGCTGGCGTCGTTGGACGGCGGCGGGGTGGGTCCGGGCCGGGTGCGGGAGCACGTGGCGGGGTTGGCGGTGACGTTCGACGAGGCGGCGCGGGTGCGGCGTACCCCGGTCGCGTTCGGGGCGGATCTGTCGGCGGCGGGGCGGCCGGTGGTGGTGGACGGGAGCGCGGAGCTGGTGGCGGCGGGCGCGCACCGGGAGGCGATGTTCTGGATCGTGGTGACGTACGCCCGGTGTCACGCGGTGCTGGCGGTGGACGCGCCGGAGCGGGAGCGGGTGTTGCGGCCGGCGTTCGAGGCGGCCGTGGCGGATCTGGGAGTGGTGTCGGCGGCGGACCGGCGGCGGCGGGCGGCGGCGGTGCTGGGGTCGTTGCCGCGGTGGCAGGCGGTGGCGGATGCGGTCGCGGAGCGCGCTGTGGCAGGCTGAGGGGAACGCGACTGGCGGCACGGGGATGGGTCAACCATCGGGGAGCTCGTCGCGGGGGTCGACCGCCTGGGCCTCCGCGGGCGGGGTGCGGCATGTCTTCTTCGGGTACGGCGACGGCGCGGTTGCTGCCGGGTGCGCCGGTGGCGGCGCAGGTGCTGGCGGAGGTCGCCGAGTCGGTGGTGGCGTTGCGGGCGGCGGGTGTGACGCCGGCGTTGGCGACGGTGCTGGTGGGCGACGACGACGCGAGCGCGGGTTACATCCGGATCAAGCAGCGGCAGGCGGCGGAGCTGGGTTTCGTGTCGCCGCACGTGCATCTGCGGGCGTCGGCGTCGCAGGCGGACCTGCACGCGGTGCTGGCGGATTTCAACGCGGACAAGGCCGTGCACGGGGTGCTGGTGCAGTATCCGATTCCGGGTCACCTGGACTACGACCGGGCCCTGGCGGAGCTGGACCCGGACAAGGACGTGGACGGGATGCACCCGGTGAACATGGGCCGGTTGGCGTTGGGCCTGCCGGGTCCGTTGCCGTGCACGCCGGCGGGGATCGAGGCGTTGCTGGCGTTCCACGGGGTGCCGGTGGCGGGCCGGGAGGTGGTGATCCTGGGTCGGGGCGCCACGTTGGGCCGGCCGTTGGCGATGCTGCTGGCGCAGAAGCGGCCGACGGCGAACGCGGCGGTGACGGTGGTGCACACGGGGGTGCCGGACTGGCCGCGGTACACGCGGCGGGCGGACATCCTGGTGGCGGCGGCCGGGGTGCCGGGGATCATCCAGCCGGAGCATGTGCGTCCGGGTGGTGTGGTGGTCGGTGGCGGGGTGCGCTACGAGGGGCGGCGGTTGCTGCCGGACGTGGACGAGTCGTGCGCCGAGGTGGCGGGGGCGATCACGCCGCGGGTCGGCGGGGTGGGTCCGACGACGGTGGCGATGTTGTTCCGCAACGCGGTGCGCGCGGCGCAGCGGGTGTCGGGGCTGGGCTGAGGCTCAGCCGAGGTCGACGATGAGCGGCCGATGGTCGGAGATGGTCGACAGCGGGGTGTCGACCGCGGTGACCGGGGGCAGCCGGTCGAGGCCGCGCCGGTCGGCGAGGACGTGGTCGAGCTGCACCCTCGGTTCCCCGGCCGGGTAGGTGGGGCGTCGGCCCAGCGGCCGCCAGCGGGACAGCAGCGCCGCGGGACCGGCGGGCAGGTTGAGGTCGCCGAGGAGGATCCGCGGGGCGGGCAGCGCGCGCAGGGCGCGGACGACGCGGCGCAGTTGCAGGGCGTTCCAGCCGGGCACGAAGGACAGGTGGGTGGCGGCGACGGTGAGCGGCCCGTGCGGGGTGTCGAGGACGGCGGCGAGGACGACGCGGGGTTCGTCGCGCAGCAGCACGAGGCCGCCGCCGGGGCCGGGGACGTAGACGGGTGAGCGGACGGGGGCGGGTCGCAGGCGGGTGACCTGCCAGGAGCGGACCGGGTAGCGGCTGACCAGGCCGACGCCGTAGAGGGGTTCGCCGTGGCCGTCGTCGTCGTGGGTCAATGGGCGGAACTGTTCGCCGGGGGTGCCGACGACGGCGGCGGCGAAGCGGTGTTCGGGGGCGTCGAGGGCGCGGGCGGCGATGGCGGTGAGGTCGAGGTTGCCGCTGCGGGACTGGTCGCGGTCGACCTCCTGCAGGGCGAGGACGTCCGCGTCGAGCGCGGTGACGGCGGCGGCGAGCCGGTCGGGGTCGACGAGGCCGTCGGTGAGGGACCGGCCGTGCAGCAGGTTGAAGGTGGCCAGGCGCACCAGCACACCCTACGTCCGCGTGGCACGCTTGCCCGGTGCTGAAGGCGTTGCTGTGTTCGATGCTGGTGTTCGTGGCGGTGGCGTCCATCGGGTTGTGGTTGCGGCGTCTCCGGGGGCGGTGAGCTGCGGTGACGCTGGCCACAGGGTGGCGTCGCCGGGGTCCCGGGGTGGGCAGAATGGCGGCCCGTGGACCCTGTGTCGCTGACGACCCTGTTGAGTGCGGCCGCCCTGGCGGGCTGGGTGGACGCCGTGGTGGGCGGCGGTGGCCTGCTGCTGTTGCCGGCGCTGCTGCTGGGCGCGCCGGGGGTGCCGGTGGCGACGGCGTTGGGGACGAACAAGCTGGCCGCGATCTTCGGTACGTCGACGGCGGCGGTGACGTACGCGCGGCGGACGAAGCTGGACTGGGCGGTGGCGGGGCCGGCGGCGGGCCTGGCCGTGGTATCGGCCGGGTTGGGCGCGGCGCTGGCGGGTGCGGTGCCGGCGGGGGCGTACCGGCCGGTGGTGCTCGTGGTGCTGGTGTCGGTGGCGGTGTTCGTGCTGACCCGGCCGCAGCTGGGGGTGGTGTCGTATCCGGAGCGGCGCACCCCGGTACGGGTGGCGACGGCCGTGGCGGTGGCCGGCCTGGGCATCGCCCTGTACGACGGGTTGATCGGACCGGGCACCGGCACGTTCCTGGTGCTGGCGTTCACGGCCCTGCTGGGGTCGGACTTCGTGCACGCGTCGGCGATGGCGAAGGTGGTCAACGCGGGCACGAACCTGGGTGCGCTGGTGGTGTTCGCGGCGACCGGGCACGTGTGGTGGCTGCTGGGCGCGGCGATGGCGGTGTGCAACATCGCGGGGGCGGCGGTGGGCGCGCGGATGGCGTTGCGGCGCGGCTCGGGGTTCGTGCGGGTGGTGCTGCTGGTCGTGGTGGTGGCGCTGGTGGGCAAGCTGGGCTACGACCAGTGGGTGGCGTGACGGCCCCGGCCGCCCGCATGTGATCATCGGCGGGTGCCCGTCCGCGCCGAACACGATCGTGCCGTCCTCGCCGAGCTGCTGGGCCGGGACCCGGTGCTGCACGCGTACCAGCTGGGTGACCTGGACGATTTCTTCTGGCCGTACACGTCGTGGTTCCGCCGCGACGACCAGGTGGTCCTGCTCTACCACGGTGTGGAGCTGCCCACGCTGCTGGCGTTCGCCGCGCCGGAGCGCGCCGGGGCGCTGGCGGAGCTGCTGGTCGAGGCGGCGCCGGTGCTGCCGGCCCGGCTGTGGGCGCACCTCTCCCCCGGCCTGGAGGCGACGGTGGCCCGCTGGTACGCGGTGTCCGACGCCGCGCCGCACCACCGGATGGCGCTGACCGACCCGGCGCGGTTGGCGGCGGTGTCCCCGGCCGGGGAGCCGCTGGGGCGCGCCGACCTGCCGGAGCTGCTCGATCTGTACGCGGCCGCGTACCCGGGCAACTGGTTCGACCCGCGGATGCTGGACACCGGCCGCTACGTGGGGGTGCGGGAGGCGGGCCGCCTCGTCGCGGTGGCCGGGGTGCACGTGTGGTCGCCGACGTGGCGGGTGGCCGCCCTGGGCAACGTGACGACCCACCCGGACGTGCGGGGGCGGGGCCTGGCCGCTGCGGCCGTCGCCGCGGTCTGCGCGGGACTGCGGCCCACCGTGGACCACGTGACGCTCAACGTGCAGGCCGGCAACACCGCGGCGGTACGCCTCTACGAGCGGCTGGGTTTCACCCGGGTGGCCGAGTTCACCGAGTGCGCGCTGCGCCGCCTGCCGTGACCGCCTGACCGGTCAGTCTGTCCTGTCCAGCCGCCACGCCGGGTCAACAACCCGACCCTGACCTGGGCTGGTGTCTGACCGGCCCGCCG
This sequence comes from Micromonospora terminaliae, assembly GCF_009671205.1. Classification (NCBI taxonomy): domain Bacteria; kingdom Bacillati; phylum Actinomycetota; class Actinomycetes; order Micromonosporales; family Micromonosporaceae; genus Micromonospora; species Micromonospora terminaliae. The sequence goes on from NZ_CP045309.1 coordinate 2,534,920, forward strand.
CGGCGCAGCCCCTAGCGTCTGGCTTCGAGGCCGCGCCCGGGGCGGGCGCGGCGGAGCTGGAGGAGACACGATGGGTTTCACAGCAGTGCGCGGGGGGCGAAGAACGGCGGTGACCGTGGCTGCCGCGGTGACCGCGTTGGTCACGGCGACACCGGCCTGGGCGGCGCCGGGCGTCGCCCCGGCGACCGTGGACCGGTCCGCGGACCCGGGTGCCACGATTCCGATCAGCAAGGTGGTGTCGACGCCGCCGATCCCGCCGAACGCGGACGTGGTGCTGCTGGTCGACACGACCGGCAGCATGGGCGGGGCGATCGCCAACGTGCGCACCAACCTGCAGCAGGTGATCGACAACGTGCGCGGTTCGCAGCCCAGCGCCCAGTTCGCGGTGGCCTCCTACCGGGACGAGGGCGACGGCGCGGAGCTGTTCCGGGTCCGGCAGAACCTGACCGGTGACGCCACCGCTCTGCAGAACGCGGTGGACGGGCTGGTCGCCGGTGGCGGCGGCGACGTACCGGAGGCGTGGGTGAACGGCCTGTTCCAGGTGTCCGAGGGCGCCATCGCCTACCGGGCCGGCAGCAGCCGGATCGTGGTGCTGGTCGGTGACGCGCCCAGCCACGACCCGAGCGCCGGGCACAGCCTCGCGCAGGCCACCGCCGCGCTGCAGGCCGACGATGCCCGCGTGCTCGCCGTCGACGTCACCGGCGGGGGCGGCGGCCTGGACGCGACCGGGCAGGCCAGCACCGTGGCCGCCGCCACCGGCGGGCAGGTCGTCGGCAGCGCCCCGGACACGGTCACGGCGGCGATCCTGTCCGGGCTGCGGGACCTCGACGTGACCGTCACCCCGCAGGTGGTCTGCGACCCGGGCCTGTCGGTGGGCTTCGACGCGCCGTCGAGGACCCGGCAGAGCGGCACCGACGTGCCGTTCGCGGAGACCATCACGGTCGCCGGTGACGCGCACCAGGGCGCCACCCTGCACTGCACGGTGGACTTCCTGCTCAACGGGCTCTCCGGCGGGCCGGCGTTCGTCGAGCACATCGCGGTGACGGTCAACGACGTGACCCCGCCGACCGTGGTCGTGGACGACCGGACCGTGGAGGCCACCAGCCCCGCCGGCGCGGTCATCACCTACCCGGCGAGCGCCACGGACAACGTCGACGGCCCGCTCACCCCGACGTGCGCGCCGCCGCCGGGCAGCACCTTCCCGCTGGGCGCCACCACGGTCACCTGCACCGCCAGCGACGCCGCCGGCAACACCGGCAGCGACACCGCGGTGATGCGGGTGGTCGACACGACCGCGCCGACCACGCAGTGCGTGCCGACCAACAACCCGAGCGGCGGCAACGTCCCCGGCTCGTACAACCCGGACGGGTTCTACCAGCTCACCGCGACCGACATCGTCGACACCGCCGTCGTCGTGTACATCGCCGACGCCGCCGACCCGTCGGTGCGGTTCGGGCCGTTCCCGGCCGGCACGAAGATCAAGCTGGTGCAGGCGCCGGGCGCGCAGTCCCGGGTCAAGGACGGCACCGGCGACATCGACTACAAGGTGACGTTGCGCGGCGACGCGATCATCACCGGCGTGGACGACTCCGGTAACACCTCGACCGCGACCTGCCTGGTGGCCCCGCCGCCGAAGTGACCGTTCGGGACCCACGTGCGGGGGTGGCCGTCCCGGCCACCCCCGCCGCCGTGGTCAGCGGCCCCGGCTGGGCGAGTCGAACCGGCCGGCGCGGATCTCCCGCAGCGCCCGGCGGCGGGTGTCGCCGCGCAGCGTGTCCACGTACAGGCGGCCGTGCAGGTGGTCGGTCTCGTGCTGCAGCGCGCGGGCCAGGAACCCGCTGCCGCTGATGGTCAGCGGCTGGCCGTGCTGGTCGAAGCCGCGGGCCGTGGCGTGCATGGCCCGCTGGGTCGGGAAGTACAGCCCGGGGATGGACAGGCAGCCCTCGTCGTCGTCCTGGCGCTCGTCGGACAGTTCCAGCGTCGGGTTGACCAGGTGGCCGCGGTGCCCGTCGGCGTCGTAGACGAACACCTGCGCGTTGACCCCGATCTGCGGGGCCGCCACGCCGGCCCGGCCGGGCGCGCCGAGCAGCGTGTCCATGAGGTCCTGCACGAGCGCGCGCAGCTCGGCGTCGAAGCTGGTGACCGGCTCGGACGGGGTGCGCAGCACGGGGTCGCCGATGATCCGGATCGGGCGCATAGTCATGCCCGGAAGGCTAGCCGTCCGTTACCCCGGCGGGTGCGGCACCCGCCCGGTCGGCCACCAGGACCGCGACGCCGTCGAGCAGGCGGGCCAGCCCGAACTCGAAGGCCCGCGCCGGATCGCCGGCGGCCTGGTACTCCTGCCCGGCGGTGGTGCCGACCCGGGCGGCGAGGGGGAACCGGTTCGGGTCGAGGACCTTCTCCAGGTAGGGGGCGTGCGCGTGCCACCACTGCTGCTCGGTCATCCCGGTGTCCCGGCTCGCCTGGGCCGCCTCCACGGCCGGGCGGGCCGCCCCGTGCACGTACCCGGTGACGAGGGTGACCACGGCGTCCATCTCCAGGTCGGTCAGGCCGATGCCGTCGACGGCGCGCAGCTCGTACTCGTACTTCGCGATGAGGTTCGGGCCCAGCGGCGGGCGGGTGGTGGCGACCTGCAGCAGCCAGGGGTGGCGCAGGTAGAGGGCGAAGTTCTCCTGGGCGATCTGCGTGAGCCGGCCCCGCCAGCCACCCTCGACCTGCTCGGGGCGGGCGGTCTCCCCGTAGACGGTGTCGAGCATGACGTCGAGCAGCTCGCCCTTGCCGGGCACGTGCGTGTACAGGGTCATGGTGCCGACGCCGAGCCGTTCGGCGACCTTGCGCATCGACAGCGCGGCCAGTCCTTCGGCGTCGGCGACCTCGATGGCCGCCCGCACGATCCGCTCCACGGAGAGGTCGCCGCCCTTGCGGCTGGCCTTCTCCCGGGTACGCCACAGCAGGGCGAGGCTGCGCGCCGGGTCCCCGGTGCCGCTGTACTCGGTGGTCACCCGCCGACTGTACCGACCCCCCTTCTCGTATGGTGTACGGTACGGCGTACCGGACGAGGAGTGGAGGGGCCAATGCGACGGGACGGACCGGCCATCGAGGCGGAGGGCCTGCACAAGCGCTACGGCGACGTGGTCGCCCTGGACGACGTCGACCTCGCGGTGCCCGCGGGCACGGTCTGCGCCGTGCTCGGGGTCAACGGCGCCGGCAAGAGCACCCTGGTGCGCATCCTGACCACCCTGCTGCGCGCCGACGCCGGGACCGCCCGGGTCGCCGGGTACGACGTACGCCGGCAGGCCGACCGGGCCCGCGCGCACCTCGGGCTCGTGGGCCAGCACGCGGCGGTCGACGAGATCCTCGGCGGCCGGCAGAACCTCGTGCTGTTCGGCCGGCTGCACCACCTCTCCCCGGCCCGCGCCGCGGCCCGCGCCGACGAGCTGCTGGACCGCTTCGACCTGACCGCGGCCGCCCACCGGCCGGTGGCCACCTGGTCCGGCGGGATGCGCCGCCGCCTCGACCTGGCCGCCGCGCTGATCGTCGACCCGCCCGTGCTCTTCCTCGACGAACCGACCACCGGCCTGGACCCGCGCGCCCGCAGCGACGTCTGGGACGCCGTCCGCGGCCTCGTCGACGCCGGCGCCACCGTGCTGCTGACCACCCAGTACCTGGAGGAGGCCGACCGCCTGGCCGACAGCGTGCGGGTCCTCGACCACGGCCGGGTGACCGCCGCCGGCACCCCGGAGGAGCTGAAGTCGACCCTCGGCGGCGACCGGATCGACGTCGTGCTGCACCACCCCGACGACCTGGCCCCGGCCGCCGCGGCGGTCACCGCCGCCACCGGCGCCGCACCCACCGTGGACCGCGCCGCGCTGCGGCTCAGCGTCCCGGTCGGCGACCGGGTCGCCGCGCTCGCCGCCGTGCTGCGCGCCGTCGAGGCCGCCGGGCTGCGCGCGGGTGACGTGGCGGTGCGCCGGCCCACCCTCGACGAGGTGTTCCTGCACCTCACCGACTCCCGCACGGAGGTGCCGGCATGACCGTCGCGCCGCTGTCACGGGCCCGCTGGGCCGCCGCCGACACCGCCACCCTGACCCGCCGCACCCTCGCCCACTGGGCCCGCCGCCCCGGCGAGGTGCTGGTCGGCCTGCTGTTCCCCGTCCTGCTGCTGCTGATGTTCGGCTACCTGTTCGGCGGCGCCATGGCACTGCCCGACGGCGCCGACTACCGGGAGTTCCTGCTGCCCGGCATGGTGGCCATGACCATGCTCTTCGGCGTGGAGACCACCTACACGGCGGTGGCCGTGGACACCACCCGGGGCGTGACCGACCGGTTCCGGTCGCTGCCCATGAGCCGCGCCGCGGTGGTCACCGGCCGGGCCGTGGCCGACCTGCTGCACGCCGCGGCGGCCCTCGCCGTCGTGCTCGGCTGCGGCGTGCTGATCGGCTGGCGGCCGCACCGCGGCCCGGCCGCCGCGCTGGCCGCCGTCGCGCTGCTGCTGCTCCTGCGCTTCGCCATGATCTGGCTCGGCGTGTACCTGGCGCTGCTGCTGCGCCGCCCCGAGACCGTCACGGCGCTGCAGATCCTGGTGTGGCCGCTCGGCTTCGCCTCCAACGCGTTCGTCGCCCCGGCCACCATGCCGGGCTGGCTCGCCACCCTCGCCGCGTGGAACCCGCTGTCGGCCACCGTCGCGGCCACCCGGGACCTGTTCGGCAACCCCGGCTGGGGCGCCGGCTCCTGGCCCGCCGAGCACGCGGTGGCCCTGGCGGTGGCCTGGCCGCTGCTGCTGGTCGCCGTGTTTCTGCCGCTGTCGGTGCGCCGCTGGCAGCGCCTGGGCCGCTGAACGCCGGCCGGCCCCCGCCCGGGCTGCGCGGGGGTCAGGCCGCGCGGGTGGGCGCCAGGCCGGTGTCGGCGATGCGGTCGCGCAGCGGGCGGCGGCGCAGCGCGGCGAGCACCGCGTACAGCTCGTCGGCCAGGGGTACGGGCAGCTCGGCGTCGAGCCGCCGCATGGCGGTGGTGGTGGCCGCCCACTCGGCCTCGATCACCGGCAGCAGGGCGCGCGCCCGGTCGGTGAGGGTGACGATGCGCTGCCGGGCGTCCGCTCCCGGGGCGAGGACGGCCAGGCCGGCGCGGGCCATCTGGGCCACGGTCTGGCTGGCCGCGGAGTGCGTGACGCCGACCCGGGCGGCCAGGTCGCGGATCGCGAGGGGCCCGTCGGCGACGAGCGCCCGCACCAGCGGTGAGTAGCGCGGCCGGTAGTCGGCCAGGCCCAGGTCGGCGTAGACGGCGGCGACGTCGCCGTCGAGCACCTCCAGGACGTGGCGCAGCAGGGTGCCGAGGGCCTCGCGATCGGGGTTGACGGTCACGTCCGCTAATGTAACAGCGCTGTTGGATTCGGGCCGTGGGAGGGGAACGCGATGTATCCACCGATCGAGCCGTACGCCCAGGGCCGGCTCGACGTCGGCGACGGCCAGCGGATCCACTGGGAGACCTGCGGCAACCCCGGCGGGAAGCCCGCCCTCGTGGTGCACGGCGGCCCCGGCTCCGGCGCGGGCGCCTCGTGGCGGCGGCTGTTCGACCCGGCCGCCTACCGCATCGTCCTGTTCGACCAGCGCGGCTGCGGCCGCAGCACCCCACCGGCCAGCGACCCGGCCACCGACCTGTCGGTCAACACCACCGCGCATCTGCTGGCCGACATGGAACGGCTGCGCGCGCACCTGGGCGTCGACCGGTGGCTGCTCTGCGGCGCCTCGTGGGGCTCGTCGCTGTCCCTGGCGTACGCCCAGCGCCACCCGCAGCGGGTCACCGCGCTGGTGCTGTTCAGCGTGGTCGCCAACACCCGCCGCGAGATCGACTGGGTGACCCGGGACATGGGCCGCATCTTCCCCGAGGAGTGGGCCCGGTTCCGCGACGGCGTGCCGCCGGCCGAGCGCGACGGCGACCTGTCCGCCGCGTACGCCCGGCTGGTCAACGACCCGGACCCGCAGGTGCGCGACCAGGCCGCCCGCGACTGGTGCGCCTGGGAGGACGTGCACGTCTCCCTGGCCGGCGGCTACCAGGCCAGCCCCCGCTACGCCGACCCGGTGTTCCGGGCCGGGTTCACCCGGCTGGTCACCCACTACTTCAGCAACCTGGGGTTCCTGCCCGACGGGCAGCTGCTGCGCGACGCCGGCAAGCTGGCCGGCATCCCCGGCGTGCTGGTGCAGGGCCGCCTGGACGTCAGCGGCCCGCCGGACATCGCCTGGCAGCTCACCCGGGAGTGGCCCGACGCCCGGCTGGAGATCGTCGAGTCCGGCGGCCACGGCAGCGGCCACGGGGTGGGCGAGCGGGTCGTGGCCGCCCTGGACGCCTTCGCAAGCGCCTGACGCCGCACCACCGCCGCACCGCCGCCGGCCGCGGCACCGACGACGCGGGTCAGGCGGCGAGCAGGGCGCGGACCGGGGCGGCCTTCGCGGCGGCCTCGGCGACCTCGGCGGCCGGGTCGCTGCCCCAGGTGATGCCGCCGCCGGCCCACACGTGCAGCCGGTCGGCGTCCGCGGCGGCGGTGCGGATGGTCAGCCCCAGGTCGACGCGGCCCGGCCCCACCCAGCCGAGCGCGCCCATGCCGGCGCCCCGGCCGACGGGCTCCAGGGCGGCGATCTCGTCGAGCGCCGCGAGCTTCGGGGCGCCGGTCACCGAACCGCCGGGGCAGACCGCGCGCAGCAGGGCGGCCAGGCCCAGCCCGTCGGCGGGCACGGCGGACACGGTCGACTCGGCCTGCCACAGGTCGCACCAGCGCCGTACGGCGAACAGCTCGTCGACCCGCACCGAGCCGGTGCGGGCCACGCGGGCCAGGTCGTTGCGTTCCAGGTCGACGATCATGACGTGTTCGGCGCGTTCCTTGGCCGAGGCGAGCAGCTCGCGGCGGCCGGCCGGGGTGGCCGGGCGGGTGCCCTTGATGGGCCGGGTGACCAGGCGGCCGTGCTCCACCGCGACGAGGGTCTCCGGCGAGGCGCAGCCGATCGCCCAGCCGAGCCCGGACAGGGTGCCGCCGTAGCGGGCGCCGGGCAGGGCGGCCAGCCGCGCGAGGGCGGGCAGCGGGTCGCCGGCGTATCCGGCGGCGGCGTGGCCGACCACGTTGACCTGGTAGACGTCGCCGCGCCCGATGGCCGCGCGGACCGCCGCCACCGCCTGCGCGTGCGCCGCGGGGGTCCAGCTGTCCCGCCACGGCCCCAGCCACCAGCCGCCCGGCCGGGGGCGGACCGGCGGGGCGGGCGCGTCGGCGTGGCCGTAGACGACCGCCACGAGGTCCGGCAGCGCCGGCACGGGACTGGGCGCACCCACGGCGCCGCCGGCGGCGCGGGCCCCGGCGGCGGCCGACAGGAACAGGGCGGCGCCGCAGGTGCCGTGCGGGTCGTGGGCGGCCGGCCGGCCCAGGTCGGACAGGTCCACACCGTGCGCGGCCAGGAACTCCTGGGCGAGCGCCGCCGGGTCGCCGCCGTCGGCGAGCCACCATTCCAGCCGGGCCCGTTCGACGAGCCGTCCGCGGCACTCCGGCGGCGCCCCGGGCACGTCGATCCCCGTCTTTGGGAGCGCTTCCACACCGTCCGGTCGGTTCACGCTCATCCGTTCAGCCGATTTCGGGTGAACAAGCCGCATCCTTGCTCGATAGCGCGCGCTTGCGCTTGGTACTGTGCGTCACTGGTCATGTGAACCATGACACAGTGCCCCCACAGTCCGGAGAACCCGATGTGCCAGCACCTACCCACCTGCCCCTCCGCTGAGGCGACCGATCGCGAAGCCGCGCGCGTCATCGCCTGCTTCCCTGAGCAGGGCTGGAGCCTGCTCTGCAACGGTGTCATCGTCTTCGAGGACACCGGTGAGCTGCTCCCCGACGGCAGCACCATCGCCCCGCACCGCGGCCCCGCCCGGCACGCCCTCGTCGCCTGAACGATCACGCTCCGTCAGGGAGCCTACGCGTCGGCCCACCGGTCGACGCGCCGGCCGGGGCGGCGGCACTGCACCGCCCCGGCGCGCTGCGCCTCAGCTTTCGAACGCCTCCGGCGCGGGGCACGAGCAGACCAGGTTCCGGTCGCCGTACGCGCCGTCGATCCGCCGCACCGGCGGCCAGTACTTCCCCGCCCGGTCCACCCCGGCCGGGTACGCGCCCACCGACCGCGGGTACGGGTGGGGCCACTCGTCACCGGAGACCATCGCCGCCGTGTGCGGCGCGTTGGCAAGCGGGTTGTCCCCCGCCGGCCACTCCCCCGAGCCCACCTTGTCGATCTCCGCGCGGATCGCGATCATCGCGTCGCAGAACCGGTCCAGCTCGGCCAGGTCCTCGCTCTCGGTCGGCTCCACCATCAGCGTCCCCGCCACCGGGAACGACATCGTCGGCGCGTGGAAGCCGTAGTCGATGAGCCGCTTCGCCACGTCGTCGACGCTCACCCCGGTCGCCTTCGTCAGCGGCCGCAGGTCCAGGATGCACTCGTGCGCCACCAGGCCCTTGTTGCCGGCGTACAGCACCGGGTAGTGCTGCCGCAGCCGCACCGCCACGTAGTTCGCGGCGAGGACCGCCACACCGGTGGCCCGGGCCAGCCCCTCGGCGCCCATCATCCGCAGGTACGCCCACGGGATCGGCAGGATGCCCGCCGACCCGTGGTTCGCCGCGGAGATCGCCGGCCGCCCGTCGACGTGCGCGCCGAGCGGGTCGCCGGGCAGGAACGGCGCCAGGTGCGCGCGCACCGCCACGGGGCCCACGCCGGGGCCGCCGCCGCCGTGCGGGATGCAGAAGGTCTTGTGCAGGTTCAGGTGCGACACGTCCGCCCCGAACCGGCCGGGCTTGGCGAACCCGACGAGGGCGTTGAGGTTCGCGCCGTCGACGTACACCTGGCCGCCGGCGTCGTGGACCTTCGCGCACAGCTGCGCGATGCCCGTCTCGTACACGCCGTGGGTGGACGGGTAGGTCACCATGATCGCGGCCAGCGCGTCCCGGTGCTTGTCGATCTTCGCGTCGAGGTCGACGAGGTCGACGTTGCCGTCGTCGTCGCAGCCGACCACCACGACCCGCATGCCGGCCATCACGGCCGACGCGGCGTTGGTGCCGTGCGCCGACGACGGGATGAGGCACACGTCGCGGTGACCCTCGCCGCGCTGCCGGTGGTAGGCCCGGATGGCCAGCAGCCCGGCAAGCTCACCCTGCGACCCGGCGTTGGGCTGCACGCTGACCGCGTCGTAGCCGGTGACCTCGGCCAGCCAGCCCTCCAGCTGGGCGATCAGCTCCCGGTAGCCGGCGGTCTGCTCGGCCGGGGCGAACGGGTGCAGGTGCGCGAACTCCGGCCAGGTGACCGGCTCCATCTCGGTGGTGGCGTTCAGCTTCATGGTGCACGACCCCAGCGGGATCATGCCCCGGTCCAGGGCGTAGTCGAAGTCCGACAGCCGGCGCAGGTAGCGCAGCATCGCCGTCTCCGAGTGGTGGGTGCGGAACACCGGGTGGGTGAGGAAGTCACTGGTGCGGGCCAGCCCGTCCGGCAGGGCCGCGTCCACCTCGCCGTCGACGCCGTCGACGCCGAACGCCGCCCACACCGCCTCAAGGTGCGCGGCCGTGGTGGTCTCGTCGCAGGAGATGCCGACCCGGTCGGCGTCGACCAGCCGCAGGTTCACGTTGCGCGCCGCGGCGGCGGCCACCACCTCGGCAGCCCGCCCCGGCACCGTGGCGGTGACGGTGTCGAAGAACGCGACGTCCGCGACCTGCACGCCGCCGGCGCGCAGCCCGGCCGCGAGCCGCGCCGCCGCCTCGTGGGTACGCGCGGCGATGCCCCGCAGCCCGTCCGGCCCGTGGTACACGGCGTACATGCCGGCCATCACGGCGAGGAGCACCTGCGCGGTGCAGATGTTGCTGGTGGCCTTCTCCCGGCGGATGTGCTGCTCGCGGGTCTGCAACGCCAGCCGGTACGCCGGGTTCCCGTCGGCGTCCTTGGACACCCCGACGAGGCGGCCGGGCAGCATCCGCTCCAGCCCGGAGCGGACGGCCAGGTAGCCGGCGTGCGGGCCACCGAAGCCCATGGGCACGCCGAACCGCTGGGTGGTGCCGGCGGCGATGTCGGCGCCGATCTCCCCGGGCGGGCGCAGCAGGGTCAGCGCCAGCAGGTCCGCGGCGACCGTCACGAGCGCGCCTGCGGCGTGCGCGGCCTCCACGAGCCCGCGGTGGTCGCGGACCGCGCCGGAGGCCCCCGGGTACTGCAGGTGCAGGCCGAAGAACTCGCCCGGCAGCTCGTCACGCTCGACGTCGAGGACCCGCACGTCGATGCCGAGCGGCTCGGCGCGGCTGCTGATCACGGCGATGGTCTGCGGCAGGGTGTCGGCGTCGACCACGTACACCGGGCTCTTGGTCTTCGACGCGCGGCGGGCCAGGGTCATGGCCTCGGCCGCGGCGGTGCCCTCGTCGAGCATGGAGGCGTTCGCGGTGGCCAGCCCGGTCAGGTCGGTGACCATGGTCTGGAAGTTCAGCAGCGCCTCGAGCCGGCCCTGGCTGATCTCCGGCTGGTACGGCGTGTACGCCGTGTACCAGGCGGGGTTCTCCAGCACGTTGCGGCGGATCACCGCCGGGGTGTGCGTGCCGTGGTAGCCCAGCCCGATCATCGACACGGCCACGGTGTTGCGGGCGGCCAGGGCCCGCAGCTCGGCGATGGCCTCCCGCTCACTGGCCGGCGCGGGCAGGTCCAGGGCGCCGTGCCAGCGGATCACCTCGGGAATCGCGGCGTCCATCAGCTCGTCGATGGAGCTGTGACCGACGGCCTCCAGCATCCGGCGCTCGTCGTCCGGGCCGGGGCCGATGTGCCGGTCGGCGAACTGCTCTGCGGTCATGCGCTGCGCTCCTTGCGGGGGCGAGGTCGACGGGTCGGCCTCCCCCTGAGTCGCGCTGACGCGCTCCACAGCGCCTGCCCACGTGGTCCTTTTGCCTGAGAGGTTCCGGGGAGGAATCTGCCCCTTCGGCGCCGTCCGGGTGGTTCCCGGGCGGTCTCTCCCACGTGGGTGGTACCGGCATGGTCAACGCTACCAGCGACCATGTTTCCGGCTCATGTCGTACCCCGCCGCGGGGCCGGTCACACGGCGGCGGGCACCGTTTCGGCGGCGACCCGGTCGGCCAGGGCGGTCAGCGTGGCGCCCAGCGGCGCGTCGAGGGTGAGGGTGGCGTGCCCGTCGCCGCGGGTGGGGCCCTGGTTGACGATGGCTACCGGGATGCCGAGCTTCGCGGCGCGCAGCACGAACCGGCGCCCCGACATGACGGTCAGGGAGGAGCCGAGCACCAGCAGCGCCCGGGCCCGCTCCACCAGGGCGAAGCAGTCGGCGACGCGCGGCGCGGGCACCGTCTCGCCGAAGAACACCACGTCGGGTTTGAGCATGCCGCCGCCGCAGATGCCGCAGTCGACGGTGCGGAACCGGGCCACCGCCTCGTCGGGCAGGTCCACGTCGCCGTCGGGGTTGACGTGCGCGACGTGCGCGTCGAAACCCGGGTTGGCCTCGGTGAGCCGCCGGTCCAGCTCGTCGCGGGAGGTCAGGTTGCCGCAGTCCAGGCAGGTCACCTCGTCGAGCCGGCCGTGCAGCTCGATGACGCCGGCGGCGCCGGCCTCGGTGTGCAGGCCGTCGACGTTCTGGGTGATGATCCCGTCGAGCAGGCCGGCGCGTTGCAGCCGGGCCACCGCCCGGTGCCCGTCGTTGGGGGCGGCCCGGGCGATCAGCCGCCAGCCCAGGTGGCTGCGCGCCCAGTAGCGCCGTCGCGCGTCGGCGTCGCGGGTGAACGCCTGGAAGGTCATGGGGGTGTGCCGGCGGGCCGCGCCGGAGGGCCCCCGGTAGTCCGGGATGCCCGACTCGGTGGACAGGCCGGCGCCGCTGAGCACCACCACGTCCCCGGCGCCCACCAGCCGGGTCAACGCGTCGAACGTCTCGGTCACGGCGTCCATGCTGCCTCGCCCGACCCGCCGCCGGCCAACCCGGGCCTGCCGCTCACCCGGTGCGGGCCCGGCGGCGGGTCTAGGTTGAGGGCATGCGCGTCGTCATCGCCGGGGGCCACGGCAAGATCGCGAAACTGCTGGAGCGGGAACTCGCCGGCCGCGGCGACACCGCCGTCGGGTTGATCCGCAACCCGGACCACGCGGCCGCGCTGCGCGCCGCCGGCGCGCAACCGGTCGTCTGCGACCTGGAACACACCGACGCCGGCACCGTCGCCGGGCACCTGGCCGGCGCCGACGCGGTGGTCTTCGCCGCCGGCGCGGGCCCGGGCAGCGGCGCGGCCCGCAAGGACACCGTCGACCGGGCCGCCGCGGTGCTGCTCGCCGACGCCGCGCAACGCGCCGGGGTCCGCCGCTACCTGCTGGTCTCCTCGATGGGCGTGGACCGGCCCCCGAGGGCGGGCACCGACGAGGTGTGGGCGGCGTACCTGCGGGCGAAGAAGGCCGCCGAGGACGACGTCACCGGGCGGGACCTCGACGTGACCGTGCTGCGCCCCGGCCGGCTCACCGACGACGAGCCCGTCGGCCGGATCACCCTGGCCCGGCACGTCGACCCCGGCGCCGTCACCCGCGCCGACGTGGCCCGGGTGCTGCTCGCCCTGCTGTCCGCCCCGGCCACCGCCGGGCTCACCCTGGAGGTCGTCGGCGGGGAGACCCCGATCGGCGAGGCCGTCCGCGCCCTCACGTGAACCCGCGCCGATCCCGGCCGGCCCACCGATGCGGGCCGGCCGGGGGCGATCACCGCTGCTGGTGACGGGGGGCCACGGCCACCTCCCGCACCCGGCCACCGTCCGTCCGTGCACCGACGCCGCGCGACCCGGCACCGCCGGTGGCCTCCACGGCGAGGCGCTGCATCGTCCGCGACAGCTGCTCGCTGCCGTCGTCGAGGTGCCGGGCCGCCGCCTGCATGTGCGAGATCATCATCTCGCCGAAGATCCGCAGCGCCTCCCGGGTCGCCACCGAGTCGTCGAAGTTGACCCCGGCGGTGCTGCGGTACTCCGTCACCGCCCGCTCGGCCTCCTGCTTCGCCTCCTCCGCCGCGGCCCGCATGTAGCTCTCGTACTGCATCCGCGCGTACTCGGCGACCCGGCGGGCGTAGTCGTGGGCCTGCGCGATGATCTGCTCGGCCTCCCGCTGCGCCGCCGACAGCAGGTTCACCTCCTTCGCCGCCGGCACCGCCGCCGCGTTGTCGGCGCTCGGGATCACCCCGTGCCGGTGCAGCTCCAGATGGTCGTTGAGCCGCTCGTTCTCCGCCCGCAGATTCGCCAGCTGCGTGGCCAGCAGATCCAGCTCGTCGGCCACCTGCAGCCGGAACCGGTCCACGTCGGCGTGGTCGTAGCCGCGGCGGGTGAACGACGCCGACCCGAACTCCCACCGGCGCACCCGGTCCGCGGTCAGGCGCACCTGCACCCCGCCGCCGGTCACCTGACCGGCCTCGTACCTGCTGATCGGGGTCGCGCTCATGGAGCCACCTCCGTCGTCGTCCGGAACGCCGGCCCGTACCAGTGCTTACCGAAACCCTCGTGGTGCAGCTGACCCGGCTGGTAGCCGGCACCGGTCAGCGTCGCCACCGAATGGCTCACCATCTCGTCGGAGCCGCACACGAACACGTGCCGGGACCGCCAGTCCCCGTCGGTCAGGACCTGGTCGGCCACCTGCACGAACTCGCCCGGCCGCCGCGCGTCCGAACCCGCCACGTACGTCACCCGCAGCCACGGGTACGAGGCGGCGAACTTGTCGATCGCCTCGCTGTCGTAGAACTCCAACCGCGACCGGGCCCCCACGTACAGGTCCACCCGGCGGTTCGCACCCTCCGCCGCGACCTGCTCCAACACGGACTTCACCGGCGCCCAGCCGGTGCCACCGGCCAGCAGCAGCAGATCCGACGACCCGGCCTGCCGCAACGTCAACCGCTCACCCACCGGCGCCGCCAGGTGCAGCTGGTCACCCACCGCGCACCCGTACACCAGCCGCGACGACACCGCGCCACCCGGCGCGGCCCGCACGTGCAACTCCAACGTCCCGTCCGGGCGCGGCGCGTTCGCCGGCGAGTAGTAGCGCCACGACCGCACCGCCGGATGCGACACCCCGATCGACTGGCCCGGGGTGAACGGCAGCAGGTACTGCGGGCGCACCGTCAGCACCGCCACGTCGAACGTGCGCCGCTCGTGCCCGAGGATCTCCGCCACGTACCACGGCGGGGACTTCGCCTCCGCGGCCTGCGCGGCGTCCATCATCACCTGCGCGACCAACCCGTACGCGGCCGCCCAGTCGGCGGCCAGCTCGTCGGTCCACGCCTCGCCCGCGAAGTGCCGCAGCGTCGCCAGCAGCGCCTCACCGACCGCCGGGTAGTGCTCGGCGCGCACCGCGAACTTGCGGTGGTCCGCGCCGAGGTCCTGGAGGAACCCGACGAGCCGGTCCACCTGGTCCACGTGGGACACGATGTGCCCCAACGCGTTCACCAGGCGGTCCCGCTGCCCGGCCATGTTCGTGGGGAACATCTGCCGGGTCTCCGGGTGCGCCAGGAACAGCGTCGAGTAGAAGTAGAGCGGCACCTGGTCGCCGTGCGCGGCGACCAGGCTCCAGCTCTGCTTGAGCCGTGCCGCGTCCACGCTCAGGCGTTCCCCGTCGACACGACCTGGTCCTGCACCTGGCCCAGCACGACCTGCACGTCGGCGATCACGTCGGCCGGCACACCCAGCTGCACCAGCGTCGCGGTCAGGTGCTCGCCGACCTTCGCGTAGTGCGCCACCGGAATGTTCAGCGGCTGGTGCGCCTCGGCCAGGCCCCGGCCCGCGTACTCGTTCGGGCCGCCCAGCACCACGGCGAGCATCAACGCCAGGTGCCGCCGCTGCTCCGGCATGTTCACGTCGGTGAAGTAGCCGGCCAGGTCCGGGTCCGCCAGCACCTTGTCGTAGAACAGGTCCACCGCGGCCTTCACGGCGGCGGCGCCGCCGATGCGCTCGTAATGGGAGATCGGGGTGGTCTCTTCGGTCACCGTCATGGTGAGTCCTTCCGGGAGGGGGCAACGCGACCAGCGCCGCGGAGGGGACAACCGGCAGCCCACGCGCACCGCACCGGCTCCACCGAACGGCCACGCGCAAACGGCCGTGTCGGACCATAGCGTGCCCGCCGAGACGGTTCAGCCCTGCCCTATCGGATTCCCGACATCCGTCGATCACGGACAGTCAACGCCTCCCGGGAGACGCTCGCCGCCCGCGAGCACACCGACACGCAGCGTCGACCCTCAATCGACGCGTGGTCCCTTTCGGACAGCACCCCCGGACCGTCCACACGATCACCGTTTGCGCACGTCACCTGCGCCCCACCCGGCCCCGCCACCCCGGCCCGGCCGGCACCGCCGCACCCGCCCAACGGACGACACGCGCTGTGACCCAAAAAAGAGGACCGCGCCCTACCCGTTCTGGGCGTGGCGCGGCCCGCAGACCAGACGGCCGGCTCAGCCGGCCCGACGACGCGCCCGCCGCGCCGCCAACTCGTCACCCACCGGCTCGGACTCCGCCTCCGCCGGCGGGGCCGCCGGCTCCGGCTGCCCACCCACCGGCTCCGCCGGCAGATGCGACAGCGAACCCTGGATCTCCTTGAACGCGCCGCCGATCGCGATGCCGAACACGCCCTGGCCGCCCTGCAACAGGTCGACCACCTCCTCCGGCGACCGGCACTCGTACACCGTCGTCCCGTCCGAGATCAACGTGATGCCCGCCAGGTCCTCCACCCCACGCGACCGCAACGCGTCGATGGCCTTCCGGATGTTCTGCAACGACACCCCGGCGTCCAACAGCCGCTTCACGACCTTCAACACCACCAGGTCGCGGAAGGAGTACAACCGGGACGTCCCCGACCCCGAGGCGTCCCGCACGCTCGGCACCACCAGACCCGTGCGGGCCCAGTAGTCCAACTGCCGGTAGCTGATCCCCACCGCGTGACACGCCGTCACACCCCGGTAGCCCACCTCACCGTCGACGACCGGGTCGGGCTGCTGCTCCGTAGTCGGACCAGGATCTCGCGGCTCATGCATCCGGACTACCTCCCCGCCCGTGCGGTGCCACGCCGTCTCCCCGTACGCGCACCCCTCGACACCGCAACCCTAGCGCCGGCACCGGCAGTTCACCCGCAGGAGACACCGCGACACGCCGCACCCCCGACCGGAAGATCACTGACGGCGGCCAGCCGTCACCCACCGTGACAACCGCCGCCGCGCGACACCGGCCCACCGGCCGGCCACCTCAACCCGCGAAGTCCTCCGGACGCACCTGCTCCAGGAACTCCCGGAACTTCTCGACCTCGTCCTCCTGCTCGTCCGGGATCACGATCCCCGCCTCGGAGAGGACCTGCTCGGCACAACGAATCGGAGCCCCGACCCGCAACGCCAACGCAATCGAATCGCTCGGCCGCGCCGACACCCGAACGCCGTCACCGATCAACAGATCGGCGTAGAAGACGTTCTCCTTCAACTCGGTGATCTCCACCGCGTGCAACGGCGCCTTCAACGCCGCCAGCACGTCCCGCAGCAGATCATGCGTCAACGGCCGCGCCGGCTTGACCCCCTGCTGCTCATAGGCGATCGCCGTCGCCTCGACCGCGCCGATCCAGATCGGCAGATAGCGGTCCCCCTCGACCTCCCGCAGCAGGACGATCGGCTGGTTGCTGGGCAGCTCCACCCGAACTCCGACCACGCTCAGCTCGCGCACCGCCGCCTCCGTGTCGTTGTCACCTACGCCCGCACCGCGCCCTTCCCTGCACGGTACACGGACCGCGACACGGGAGTCCCATCCGCTACGTGCACCACGCCTCGCCGCAACGGGTTACCCCGGCAAGCCTACGACACGCACCCCGACCGAGATCTTTCCGCGCCCACCCACGGCGAAGGCCGGGCGCCCCCACGACACCCGGCCCCACACCACACCTCACCGGCCCAACGTCGACCGCAGCCCCACCCGCACCAACGCCGCGTGCAACTGCTGCGACAACGCCACCAACTCCCGCGCCGTCTCCGCCGCCCGCGCCCGCGCCGCCGGATCCGACTGCCGCGCCAACGGCGCCACCAACTGCGCGAACAGACCGACCTCCCGATCCGCCGCCGTCCGGTACGCCCGCAGGTGCCGCGGCTCCAACCCGTACGCCGCCAGACCCGCCACCGCCCGCGCGATGATCAACGCGTCCGCGTCATACCAGCCCGGCGGATCCGCCACCAGCACACCCAGCCGCTCCAACTCGGCCAGCGTCGACTCGTCGACCCCGCTCCGCGAGATCAGCTCCGCCCGGCCCAGCCGCACCTCCGGCGACTCGGCGGACCCCGCCACCTCCCGGCCCGGCACCTCACCACCGGGACCGACCGCCACCAGATTCGGCCGCTGCCGCCCCGGCGCCGCACCCGACGAATCCCACTCCGCCAACTGGTCCCGGATCACCCGCAACGGCAGGTACTGGTCCCGCTGCGCGGTCAACACGAACCGCAACCGCGCCACATCGTCCCAGCTGAACTTCCGGTACCCCGCCGCCGTCCGCTGCGGCTCCACCAGGCCCTCGGCCTCCAGGAACCGCAACTTCGAGATCGTGACGTCCGGAAACTCCACCCGCAACTGCGCCAACACCTCGCCGATGCTCATCAGCGGAGTCGCCCGCGCCGCGGCGGCCGATGAGCCCAGCGGGTCGTCCGCCGCACCCGGCGACGTCGAAGCCGCAGGCCCGTTCACCCCCGGCCGGCCTCCTCCGGACGCGGACCGGCGATGAACACCACCCGGAACTTACCGATCTGCACCTCGTCGCCGTTGCTCAGCGTCGCCGCCTCGACCCGTTCCCGGTTCACGTACGTGCCGTTCAGACTGCCCACGTCCCGCACCGTGAACGTGCCGCCGTCCCGGTGGAACTCGGCGTGCCGCCGCGACACCGTCACGTCGTCGAGGAAGATGTCACTGTCCGGGTGCCGGCCACTCGTCGTCACATCGTGGTCCAGCAGGAACCGGGCGCCCGCGTTCGGACCCCGGCGAACCACCAGCAACGCCATCCCGGGCGGCAACGAACCGGACATGCGGCTCGGCACCACATCGGTGTCCGGGCCCTCCAGCACTTCGTCGAGGGAACCGAGATTGAGCGTCGAAGTGACGTCGAGTGGGGGGAACTCGTCGTCTGGGCGCGTCATGGGGACCACCTCACGGATCTGTTTCGGTCGGCGTCGGGCAATGGCGGGTCTGGCCGCCGGGCAGAAACACACCCGGCGGCTGGCTCCCCGTGCCGGGAAGGCGCATTCCGCAACGCTCAAACTATTGGTTCTCGGTCAACTGGGCGAGCCTAGCCAGCACCGAAAAACAGGGCAACCGGACGCGCGGACACCACCGCGCCGCCCGAAACGGACAAACTCAGCTCTCGGTGAGCTCGCGGTACGCACCAGCGGTCAACAAACCCTCGACCGCCGCCGGATCATCCGGAGTGATCTCCACCAGCCACCCCGCACCGTACGGGTCCGTGTTGATCACCTCAGGGGTGTCGGCCAACGCCTCGTTGCGCGCCGCCACCGTGCCGCTCACCGGCGCGTAGAGCTCCGAAACGCTCTTCGTCGACTCGATCTCACCCAGCGACTCACCCGCCGCCACCACCGCGCCCTCGTCCGGCAACTGGACGAACACGATGTCACCCAGGGCGTCCTGCGCGAAGTGCGTGATGCCGACCCGGACGGCGCCGCCGTCCCCACCAGCCACCCACTCGTGCTCGGCGGTGTACCGCAGATCCTCAGGAATCACCAGCTGCGTCCTTCGTCATCGGTGCACCGGGGGGAAACCGGCGCGGCCGCGACCGGTCAGGAGACCGGCCGGGCGTGTTCCAGCTTGATCGGCGCGTGCAGCTGCGAAACCTCCACAGCCTCACTGTCCTCCGGCGTCACGTTACCGCCGTCCTCCTCCACCGATGCGACCACCCCGCCGGGAATGTTCAACGCCGTACGCAGCGTCGGCGGATCACCGATCACCGAGATCACGTACGGGCCGCTCAACCGCCGCCCGTCCACCACCAGGCCACCACCCGGCCCGTCCACGAAATACGTCGACGCGATGATCCGCACCGCCGTACCGTCCGACCCCGCGATCTGCATCGCCTCCGCGCCCGCACCCCGCAGCTCCTGCACCGCGTCCAGGATCCGCGCCGCCGAGATCGCCTTGTCCGGACCCGCGAACCGCACCGACAGGCCCGGACCCACCGCCGGCAACGTGCCCGCCAGGATGCCCAGCTCGTCCGCCCGCCGCGTCGCCTCCTCCAGCGCCGCCTGCCGGCCCTGCTCACCCGAACGCAACTGCCGCTGGCTCTCCTCCAGCGCCTCGATGTCCTGCCGCAGCCGCCGCTCCCGCGAATCCAGATCCGACGAGATCCGGACCAGGTCCTCCTCCCGCGTCGCCGCGAGGGTCGGATCCGCCGACGTCGTCTTCAACTGCACCACCAGGGTGAACCCCAGCAACGCCAGCAACACCGCGATCATCGCGCCCGCCGACGTCAACCGCCGCGACACCCGCGCCGGCGCCGCCTCGGTCGCGGTCTCACTCTCGGTCGCGGTCGCCCCGGGCTCCTCGGCCGGCGACGGCACGCCCTCCTGCTCCACCGGCTCCGGCTCCGCCGGCGCCAACGGGCTCAACTCGTCCGGATCGGGCGCGTCCGGGCGCGGATCCGGCTCACCGGCCGGCCCCGCCGGCCGGTGCGGCTCCGCCGGCTCCGGCCAGCCCGTCCCCGTCTCCCTGTGCTCCTCGCTCATCGCCACAAACCTACGCCCGGAACAGGTGCCGGCGGATCGCCGCCACGTTTCCGAAGATGCGCACGCCCAGCACGACCACCACACCGGTGGACAACTGACCACCCACCCCCAACTGGTCACCCAGGTAGACGATCAGACCCGCCACCAGCACGTTCGAGATGAACGACACCACGAACTGCTTGTCGTCGAAGATCCGGTCCAGCTTCGCCCGCACACCACCGAACACCGCGTCGAGCGCCGCCACCACGGCGATCGGCAGGTACGGCTGCAGCGCCGCGGGCACCGTGGGATCCAGATACACCCCGAGCACCACACCGGCGAGCAACGCCAGCACCGCGATCATCGGCCACCTCCGGAGGGGCTGGGAGAGGAACCCGAGCCGGACGGCCCGGGACTGGTCGAACCGGCGACACCCGAACCCGACGGGCTCGGACTCACCGAAGGCTCGGCGTAGCGTAGCCGCGGCTGCGGAGCGGCCGGCAGGGTGAGGCCGTCCTCCTCCTTCACCCCGAACGACAGGCCCGTCGTCCGCGCCACGTCACGCATCAGATCCGCCGCCCGGCTGTCGTCGAACCGGTCCCGCATCGAACCCGGCCCGATCGCCGTCACCTCGTACGGGCTCGTCACCGGCCGGTAGTCCACCAGGATCGCCTCACCCGCCGAACGGATCGTCGACGTCGCCGTCAACCGCTGCCCGTTCACCGCCACCGCCTCCGCACCCGCCGCCCACAGCGCGTTCGCCACCTTCTGCAGGTCGGAGTACAACACCCGGGACGGCCCCGCGTCCGCCCCGGTCACCGCGTCCTGGTCCCGCGGCGCGTCCGCCAGCCGCACCACCACACCGTCACCGCGCACCCGGCCCAGGCCGGTGCCCGCCTCCAGGTTGCGCAGCCGCGACGCCTGCGACCCGCTCAACGCCGCGTCCCGCTGCCGGCCGACCTCCTCGCGCAACTGGTCCGCCCGGGCGGTCAGCCGGTCCGTCTCCGCCTCCCGCTGCTTGATCTCGGCGATCAGCCCGGCCCGCGCCTTCGCCCGGCCCGGCTCCTCCGCCATCGTCTCGCGGTAGGCCACCGCGAACAGGAAACCGATCACCAACAGCACCACCACGCTCACCGGCCGGCCCAGCACCCGCCGTAGCCGCGACGGCGACACCGTCGCCCGCCGGGCCGCCGCGTCGGCGTAGCCCGGGTCCAGCGGGTTGCGGAACAGTTCGGTGAGGAAGTCCGGCGCGTACACCCGCGCCGACGGGTCGCGGCCCTTGTCCTGCGGGGGCGTCGCGGTCACGCCGCCGCCCCCGCGCGCCGCGCCCGCATCGCGCGGACCAGGCGGCTGGCCTGCACCACGTACATGGCTCCGGCCACCCAGTAGAGCACCAGGCCCCACCAGGCCAGACCCCAGCCGATCGCCCCCGCCGCGGTGGCGACGCTCTCGGCGGCGGACGCCAGCAGCAGGATCGGGAACGCGGCCAGCAGCAGGAACGTGGCGGTCTTGCCCACGTAGTGCACCGGCGGCGGCCCGTAACCGTAGCGGCGCAGCACGCCCAGCGAGCCGAGCAGCAACAGCTCACGGGCCAGCAGCGCGGCGGTGAACTGCCACGGCACCACCTCGCGCGCGGTGAACGCCAGCAGCGTGGCCAGGATGTAGAGCCGGTCGGCGAGCGGGTCGAGCAGCTCGCCCAGCCGGCTGACCTGGTGCAGGCGCCGGGCGATCCAGCCGTCCACCCAGTCGCTGGTGCCGCCCACGGCCAGCACCACGACGGCGGCCACGTCGGCCTTGACCACGAGGAACAGGTAGAGGAACAGCGGTACGCCGACGAGCCGGACGAAGCTGATGAGGTTGGGCACGGTGAGGACGCGGTCTCCCACGACCGCCGCACCGCCGGGAGCCGGGTGCTCCGATGGAGCCGGCCGACGCGACACCGAACCTCCCTTCGCAGCACGGTCCGGCGGCCGAGTGATCGGCCGCCGCAGGAACGTGCGCGTTGTCGGCCGGTCAGACGCCGGCGCCCTCTGCGATCCCGGGCTGGGACCTCCCCGCTGCGGCCCAGGATCGTCTCGATCATGGGCCGGCCAGTTGCGCTGCCACTATATCGGGCTCCCCCGACCGGCTCCGGGCCCCGCGCTGCGCCGGTGCTCAGCTTGTGCCCTTGTGCGGCGCGGTACTACCCGTACGGCATCCTAGGATACTAGCTGACCGGCGTCGTCCCCGCTGGTGCGGTGGGCGGGTCAGGCGGTGCGGGCCGTGGAGTCGGAGCCCGCCTGCGGGGCGTTCATCGACGCAGCCTGGCCGAACGCGACCAGTGCCAGCAGCAGCTCGTGCTGCATCCGGTTGGGCATCCGGTCCAGGACCGCCTGGACCGCCCGGTGCCGCCGCTCGGTCAGCTCGCGCAGCAGGGTCTCCGCCGCGGCCGTGGGGAGGAGCCGCACCTCGCGCCGGTCGCGAGGGTCGGCCACCCGGCGCAGCAGGCCGACGGCCTCCAGGCGGTCACAGAGCCGGCTCGCCGACGAGGGCACCACATCGAGCAGCTCGGCCAGCCGGTTCACGTTGGTCTGCGGGTGGGCCATGATCAGCGACAGCACCCGCAACTGGGTCGGCGACACGCTGACCGTGTGCCGCGACGTGGCGGAGTCGAGCACACCGATGAGCGCCTCGGCCGCCGCATCGATGGCCGCGGCAAGATTCGGAGGTCGCTCCACCCGCTGTCCCCTGCGATCGTCCCGCTCGTGTTCGCTCCGCCGGTCCGTCACCGCCCGCCGACGCCGTCCGGTGGGCTGGAACCGCGCCAGTCCAAGCAGACGACGACCGCGTCGTCGCGCAGATCCGCGTCGGCATGATACGCGTGCAACTCGCGCATCACCGTACCAACTGCCTCGGTCGCCGGTTGCAACCGAGTGGACCGCATCGCGCGCGCCATGGCCCGCTCCCCGTACGGCTCCAGGCCGGACGGCTCCGCCGCGTAGACCCCGTCGCTGACCACGAAGAGCCGATCCCCCGGCTCCACGGTGAACTCCTGGACGTCGTAGCGGGTCTCGGCGAACATGCCCAGCGGCAGTTGCTGCTCCAGCGTGATCGGGGTGACGACCCCGGCGCGCAGCCGCAGGACGTGCGGCGAGCCGGCGTCCACGGCGCGCACCACGCCCCGCCGGTTGTCCAGCTCCAGCAGCAGCGTGGCCACGTGCCGGCTCCCCCGGTGCTGGTAGAAGATGGTGTCCGAGGCCAGCTCGGCCTGCTCCACGAGGCTGCCACCGGAACGTCGCGCGTTGCGCATGGCGTTGACGGTCACCGCGGTGAGCAGTGCGGCGGCCAGCCCGTTGCCGGCGCCGTTGAGCACCGTGACGGTGAGCCGGTCGCCGTCGACCGACCAGTCGAAGTGGTCACCGCCCACCGTGTACGCCGGTTCGAGCTGCCCCGCCAGCACGAAGTCGCCGTGCGTGACGCTGCGCCCGGGCAGCAGGTCCCACTGCATCTCGGCGGCCATGCTGAGCCGTTCCCGGCGGCGCGCACGCCGGTAGCGGTCGGTCTCCCGGTCCGCCGCCCGCAGCGCCACGGCCAGCTCGCCCGCGACGTCGTGTGCCGCCGTCACCGTCGCGGCGTCCGGCGCGGCCGGCAGCTCCACCATCAGCACGCCGAGCCGCTCCCCCCACGCCGACAGCGGCAGGTAGGCGCGGCACCGGCCGTCCTCCCCGGTGTCCAGCACCGGCTGCTGGCTGCTGAAGCAGCGCTGCGCGACGCCCTGGCAGGCGAGGAAGCCGCCCTCGGGCAGCTCCGGGTCGAGCACCGGCCAGAGCCCGGTGAACCGGTAGTCGGCGACGAACACCTCCGTCCGCGACGCGTCGAGCACCCGGCGGACCGCCGCGTCGGCGGCCTCCACCAACTGGTCGGGGGGCGCGGCGCGCAGGGCGCGCGCCACTACTCCGGACGCGTCCGGCATGCTGACATCCTCCGATGACGACTATTGCTGTAGGGCAAACATCATACGGAGCCGCGGAGACACCGGCACGGCCCGGTTCCCGACCTGCGCCGCGAGGGGCGCCGGTCGGGGTGGACGGCCCTGCTCAGCCCGCCGGCTTGACCGCCAGCGCGCCGTAGAAGGCGTCCGGCACCGGCTCCGGGGCGCCGGCCGGCCGCCATTGCGCGACCGGCACGATGCCATCCGCCGTCGGCTGCCAGCGGCCGAGCAGCGGCGCGAACCGCGCGGGCGCCCGCATCCGGAACGCCGGGCCCATCATGGCCAGCGCGTCCGGGTACGCGGCGAGCTCCTCGCTGTCGAAGTCGATCGCCAGGAAACTGCCCGGCGCGACCGCCTCGTACAGCTCGTCGAGGGTCCGGGCGAGCGTGTCGTCGTCGAGGAACGCGGCCAGCCCGAGGAAGACCACCCCGACCGGCCTCCTCCCCCACCCCGGCACGAAGCGGTGCAGCTGGGCCGGGTCGACGGTGCCGATGTCGGTGGCGTCGCCGTAGCCGTAGCCGGCGCGGTCGCTGTCGGCCAGCAGGCGCTGGCCCAACCGGACCGTCGCCGGGTCGACGTCGGTGTAGAGCACCGTGGCGTCCGGCGCCACCTCGTGCACGTTGCCGCAGGTGGGCACGCCCGCGCCGAAGACCAGGAAGCCGTCCACCCCGGCGTCGGCGATCGACCGGACCGCCCGGCCGAGAAAGTCGCGCAGCGCGCGGAAGATCGCCGCACAGGGCCCGTACGCGTTCTCGAAGGCGCCGGCCGCGGCCACGTCGACCGGGTGGTGGTGCGCGCCACCGAGCCAGTAGTCGATCATGCGGGCGGTGCTCGGCTGGTCGGGCTCGGCCATCGACGAGACTCCCTTTCTCGGCGCTGGCCGCCAGCGTACCCACGGGCCGGCTCGCGCGGTATCGCCTCGGCGACGGGCCGCCGGCCGCGATACTGGCCGCGGGCGCCGACGGCGAGGAGGTACGGCGTGAACTCGGCGAACGGCGCGGCGGTGGTGGTCGGGGTGGACGGCTCGAAGCCGGCACTCAAGGCCGTGCGGCTGGCGGCGCAGGAGGCGGCGCGGCGGGAGCGGCCGCTGCGGGTGGTGCACGGCTTCATCTGGCCGCTGCTGCGCGTACCCGTGTCGGCGCCGGCCGGGGCGCCACCCGGAAGCGGACTGCGGCAGCAGGCCGAGGAACTGGTCGCCGCGGCGGTCGCCGAGGCCGAGTCGGCCGCGCCCGGGCTGCGGGTCTCCGGCGAGATCATCGACGGGGAGGCCGCCGCCGTGCTGCTCGGCGAGTCCCCGACCGCCGCGATGATCGTGCTGGGCGACCGGGGCCTGGGCGGCTTCGCCGCGCTGGTGGTCGGCTCGGTCGCGATCCAGGTCGCCTCGTACGCCGACTGCCCGGTCCTGGTCGCCCGTGGCTCGCCGCGGGCCACCGGCCCCGTGGTGGTCGGGGTGGACGGCTCGACCCTGTCCCACGCCGCGGTGGACTTCGCCGCCGAGGAGGCTGCGGTCCGCGGGACCCGGCTGCACACCGTGCTCGCCTACACCCACCCGGCCTCCAGCGGCCCCGGCGACATGCAACCGCTGGTGTACGAGGAGAGCGAGCTGCGCGGCGAGGAGGACCGGGTGCTGGCCGAGTCCCTCCGCGGGCTGGCCGAGCGCCGCCCCGGGGTGCCGGTCACGCGGGCCGTGGTGCACGCCCGGCCGGTCGCCGCGCTCGTCGAGGCCTCCCGCGAGGCCCAGCTGCTGGTCGTCGGCCGGCGGGGCCGGGGCGAGCTGACCGGCCTGCTGCTCGGCTCGGTGAGCCAGGGAGTGCTGCACCGCGCCGACTGTCCGGTGGCGGTGGTCCGCGCCCCCGGGTGAACGGTTGGCGGGGGCCCCGGCGGGTAGACGGTACGGTCAGCCACAGCGACCGGAGGAGGCAGCGATGCCAGGACCACGGCCGGGCAGCAACGCGTACGACAAGGAACGGGCGCGGCTGCGGGATGTGATCGAGCAGTCCGGGCGGGCCGCCGACCAGGAGGCGAACCAGGTCGCGAACCGGATCCTCCAGGACGACCGCGGCCAGCGGGGCGTCGTGCGGGGCGAACGGACGTTCGGGCCCAAGGGCGAGCGCGAGCCGGGCGACCCGAAGTGAGGGCCGCTCCCGTCGTCGACGGCGCCATCGCGGGCGCCGTCGGCAGCGCGGCCTTGAACGTCGTCACCTTCCTCGACATGACGCTGCGCGGACGGCCGGCGAGCAGCACCCCGGAGCAGACCGCCGGGAAGCTGGCCGACGCGGCGCACGTGGACCTCGGGCCCGCGGAGAAGGCGGCCAGCCGCCGTACCGGCGTCGGGTCGATCATCGGCTACGGCACCGGCATCGCCGCCGGTGCGCTCTTCGGCCTCCTGGCCGCCCGCCGCCGGATCCCGCTGCCGCTGGCCGTGGGGATGCTCGGCGGCGGGGTCATGGCCACCTCCGACGGTTCGCTGGCCGCCCTGCGCATCAGCGACCCGCGCACCTGGAGTACCAAGGACTGGGTGTCCGACGTGGTGCCCCACCTCGCGTACGGAGCGGCGGTCGCAGCCACCTGGCGGAGGCTGCGACCGCCGTCGCGGCGGGGCTGAGTCAGCCCCGCCGGTCGCTCTCGTCGTCGGCCACCGGCTCGCCGGCCGGGCCGTACGGCGACACCTGTCCCTTCGGGACCGGCCGGCCGACGTCCGCGTTCGAGCTGCCGCCCTTGCCGTGGGGCCCTCGGCTCCCGGACTGTGGAATGAGTTCCCGGCTGTCCTGGCTGGTCGCGCCCTTGTCGTTGCGGCGCAGTTCCTCCTGCTGCGGCTTGACCACAGGTCTCTCCTTCCGGTGGCGGCGCACGGCGTGGGCCGCGCACCTGCGCTGGGTACCCGCCGCCGCCGGGCACATTCCGGCCCGGCCGTGGGGCGTCTGGTCCGGCAGCGGGCGGGTATCCCCACCGGATGCCAGACGATCGGAACGTGGCCCGGGCCCTGCTGGACCGGCAGTCCCGCACCTACGCGGAGGAGGCCGGGATCGGCCTCGCCGACCGGCCGGGCCCGCTCTACCAGCTGCTGGTGCTCACCACGCTGCTGAGCACCCGGATCCGGGCGTGCGTGGCGATCGCCGCGGCCCGCGAGCTGTTCGCCGCCGGCTGGCGCACCCCGCAGGCCATGGAGGCGGCGAGCTGGCAGGACCGGGTCGACGCGCTCGGCCGCGGCCACTACCGGCGCTACGACGAGCGGACCGCCACCATGCTCGGCACCGGGGCGCGGCTCTGCCTGGACCGGTGGCACGGGGACCTGCGCCGGATGCACAAGGAGGCCGACGGCGACCGCGGGGTGCTCCGCCGGCTGCTCACCGAGTTCCCCGGCATCGGCCCGACCGGCGCGGACATCTTCCTCCGCGAGGCGCAGGCCGTCTGGCCGGACGTGCGCCCCTACGCCGACCGGCGCACCCTGGCCGGCGCGCGCCGGCTGGGCCTACCCGGGAACACCGGCGGCCTCGCCCGGCTGGTCGGCGAGGCCGACTTCGGGCGGCTGGCGTCGGCCCTGGTGCGGGTGGCGCTCGGCGAGGAGTCGGCCGGGGAGGTCAGCCGGACCGCGGCGGCCCGCTGAGCCGCCCGGGCCTCACTTCGCCGGCCCGGGCTTGGTCAGGTTCCAGGCGAGCGCCGAGGCGAGCAGCGCCAGCAGCACCACGCCGCCGGAGATGCCCCCGCCCTCCCCGCCGCTGCTGCGATGGCCGGTGGCGCCGAAGTAGATCACGGCCAGCCCGGCGAGCACGGTGACGAACGTCCGCAGTCCTCGGTCCTTCACGTTCGGAGACGCTACGGCCGCCCGCGGCCCCGGACGGCCGGTTTCGCCCGCTTGTCCCCCGGTCGGGTGGTCACTCCGCCCGGCAGCCCGCGGCCGGACCGCGCAGGCGTACCCGGCGGATCGCCCGGTCCACGACCTCGACCACCTCGACGGTGAGCCCGGGCAGCCGGATCCGCTCCCCCGGCCCGGCGGGCAGGTGACCGAGCCCGGCCAGCACCAGCCCCGCGACGGTCGTGTACTCCCGGGTCAGCGGGAAGGTCAGCTGCACGCCCGCGTCGGGCAGGTCGTGCAGCGGGAAGTCGCCGGGCAGCAGCAGGGCGCCGTCCGGCTCCCGGACCGCCTCCCGCACGTCCCGGTCGGTCTCGTCGTACAGCTCGCCGACGACCTCCTCGAGCAGATCCTCCATGGTGACCAGGCCGTCCACGCCGCCGTACTCGTCGATCACCAGGGCGAGCTGCTCGTGGCGCTGGCGCAGCTGCCGCATGGCGTCGGCCACCGGCAGCGTGCCGGGCAGCAGCACGGGCGTGCGGGCGCGGTCCCCCACGGCGGCGCCGTCGGCGTCGACCAGGTCGCGGATGTGGACCACGCCGCGCACGTCGTCCAGCCCGCCGGGGCCCGTCACCGGCGCCCGGGAGCGGCCGGTGGCCGCCAGCCGGCGCATCGCCTCCGCCGCGGTCAGCTCCGCCGGCAGGAACGTCACGTCGCGGCGGGCCACCAGGATCTCCCGCAGGGTACGGCCGGCGATGTCGAACGCCCCGGCCAGGATCTCCCGCTGCTGCGCGGAGAGCCCGCGCTGGCTGACCAGCATCTCGCGCAGCTCGTCCTCGGTCATCTCCTGCCGGTTGGCCCGGGGATCGCCGCCGGCCAACCGGACGAGCAGGTCGGTGGCCCGGCTGAGCAGCCACACCGCCGGGCGGGAGATCCGGGCCAGCACGTCCAGCGGCGCGGCGCTGAGCAGCGCCCAGCGTTCCGTCGCCTGCATGGCCAGCCGCTTCGGGGCCAGCTCACCGACGACCAGCGTCACGAAGGTCAGCACCACGGTCACCAGCACCACGGCCACCGGGCGGGCGGCCCGGCCGAGGAAGCCCAGCGGCCCGACGAGCGGCTCCGCCAGCGACACGGCGGCGGCCGCCGAGGCGAGGAAACCGGCCAGGGTGATGCCGAGCTGGATGGTGGCCAGGTAGCGGTTCGGCTCCCGGGCCAGCCGAATCAGCCGCGCCCCGCTGCGCCCCGCGCGGCCCAGCCGCCGCAGCTGCCCCTCGCGCAGCGTCACGATGGCCATCTCGCTGCCGGACAGCGCCGCGTTCACCAGCACCAGGACCAGCACCAGGGCGAGCTGTTCGGCCATCAGTCGGTCTCCAGGTCGTCCAGGGAGATCGCGTGCGTCATGAGCCACCGGGCCAGCGCACCCATTCCGAACAGCCACAGCGGCGCCGACTCGGTGGTGCCGTTCGTGGCGAAGACGGCGAACCGCAGGTCCGGTGCCCGGTACGCCTCGATGCGCCACCGGTGGTTCCTGTCCCGCCAGACCGCCGAAGGGTCCATGGCGTCACCGTAGGTGACCGGGTGCGGCTGCCGGTGCCGCTTGGCTCACCCGGGAGGGTGGACCACCTCGCGGGCGTCGTCGGGCAGCCGGCGCGTGGCGCCGCGGCGGTCGAGCAGTTCCAGCAGCGGCACCGCCACGCGCCGGGTGGTGTCCAGGGCCTGCCGGGCCGCGCTGAGCGTGAACGGCTGCGACAGCCCGGCGAGCACCCGCACCGCGTCGTCCAGCGCGCCGGGCAGCAGCACCACGTTGTCGGCGAGCTTCAGCAGGGCGCCGGCACGCACGGCCGCCCCGATCTCGCGGGGGCCCAGGCCGAAGTCGGCGAGGCGGTGCGTCTCGGGGGCCTGGAAGGGGCGGTCGCCGTACTCGGCGCGGACCCGGGCCACCGCCCGCGCCACGGGTTCGGGCAGCGTGTCCGCCGCGGTGGCGGTGACCCGGCCGGCCCGCAGCCGCAGCGGCGGGCGCAGCAGCGCCTCCACGAGCGCCCGGTCGGGCAGGTCGAGGCGGTGCCGCAGCACGTCGACCGGCACGCCGGCCGCCAGGGGTTGCTCGCGGGCGTACCGGGCGACCTCCTCGGTGAGCCGGCGGCCCAGCTCCCGCCAGTGGTCCGGGTCGGCGAGCCAGTCCCCGGCGACCGGCGCGGCGGTGGCCGGCACGCCCATCCGGGTCAGCTCGCCGGCCCGCACGAGGCGCCGCCGGCGCAGCTCCCCCGCCAGGTCGGGCCGGCCGTCCAGCCCCGCCAGCACGATGGCGCGGGCGGCGGCCGCGCCCCGGCGCCGCAGCGGCGGCGGGTCCACGTCCAGCACGGTCACCCCGCCGCTGACGTGGTGCCGGCCGGGGTCGCGCAGCAGCGCCCGGTCGCCGATCACCAGCGGCAGCGGGCGGGCCAGCCGGAGCCGGACGGTGTCCGGCCCGAGCGGGCGGACCCGGGCCGGCACGGCGGCCGAGCCCACGTGCAGGGTGAGGGTGGGCGGCAGGTCGGCGGCCGGATCACCGGCGAGCCGGACGTCGAGCAGGTCGGTGCCGCGGAACCGGCCGGGGCTGAGCAGGGCGTCGCCGCGGGCCACCCGGTCGCGGGGCAGCCCGCGCAGGTTCACCGCCACCCGCGCCACGGCGCCCACCTCGGCGCGGGCGGTGTTCAACGCGTGCAGGCCGCGGACCCGCACCGGTTCCCCCGTGGCGGCGAGTTCGAGCGTGTCGCCGACGCGCAGCCGGCCGGCGCCGAGGGTGCCCGTGACCACCGTGCCGCTGCCGCGGACCGTGAACGAGCGGTCCACCCAGAGCCGGACCGGGGCGTCGGCGGCCGGGTCGGGCAGCCGGGCGACCAGCCGGTCCAGCGCGGCCCGCAGCTCGGGCAGGCCCGCACCGGTGACCGCGCTGACCGGCACCGCCTCCACCGCGCCGAGGGAGGTCGCGGCGATCTCCTCCCGCGCCCGGGCCAGCGCCGGCCCCGGGTCGGCCAGGTCCGCGCGGGTCACCGCGAGCAGCCCGTGGGACACCCCGAGCGCGTCCAGCGCGGCCAGGTGTTCGGCGGACTGCGGCATCCAGCCCTCGTCGGCGCCGACCACGACCAGCGCGGCCGGGACGGGCCCGACGCCCGCCAGCATGTTCGGCACGAACCGCTCGTGCCCGGGCACGTCGACGAACGCGACGGTGCCGCCGGCGGGCAGGGTGGTCCAGGCGAAGCCGAGGTCGATGGTCATGCCCCGGCGGCGCTCCTCCGCCCACCGGTCGGGTTCCATCCCGGTCAGCGCCCGGACCAGCGTGGACTTGCCGTGGTCGACGTGCCCCGCGGTGGCCACCACCCACACGGTCAGGCCCCGACCCGCAGGATCGCCGCCCGCACGTCCGGGTCCGCGGCGGCGGGCACGCAGCGCAGGTCGAGCAGGAGCCGGCCGTGCAGCACCCGGCCGAGGATCGGCGGCGCGCCGGTGCGCAGCGGCTCGGCGTACCGCTCGGGCAGGCTCAGCGCCCACGAGTCGAGTTCGACCCCGGGGGCGCCGCCGCCGCCGACCACCGCCGCGCTGGGCACCACCTCGGCCTTGCAGCCGTCCTCGCCGAGCCGGTCGCGCAGCCGTTCGGTGCGGGCGCGCAGTGCCCCCGGCTCGGCGTGCAGGGCCTCCCGGGTCGGGGTGGTCGGCGCGTGCAGGGTGGCGGCGAGCGCGGCCAGGGTCAGCTTGTCGACCCGCAGCGCCCGCGCCAGGGGGTGCCGGCGCAGCCGCTCGACCAGGTCGGCCGCGCCGAGCAGCAGCCCGGCCTGCGGCCCGCCGAGCAGCTTGTCGCCGCTGGCCGTGACGAGGTGCGCACCGGCGCGCAGCGTGGTCGCGGCGTCCGGCTCGTCGGGCAGCAACGGGTCGGGCGCGAGCAGCCCGGAGCCGATGTCGGCGACCACCGGTACGCCGAGGGTGGCCAGCTCCCCGACCGGCACGGTGGAGGTGAAGCCGGTGACCCGGAAGTTCGACGGGTGCACCTTGAGCACGAACCCGGTGCGCGGGCCGACCGCGGCGGCGTAGTCGGCCAGGGCGGTGCGGTTGGTGGTGCCCACCTCGCGCAGCCGGGCCCCGGTGCTCTCCAGCAGGTCGGGCAGGCGGAACCCGTCGCCGATCTCGACGAGTTCGCCGCGGCTGACCACGATCTCCCGGTCCGCGGCGAGCGCCGTGGCGGCCAGCACCAGGGCGGCCGCCCCGTTGTTGACGACGTGCACGGCCGGCGCCTCGGGCACGGCGGCGGCGAGCGCGTCGAGGGCCTCCCGGCCACGCCGGGCCCGCCGCCCGGTACGCAGGTCGAGTTCCACGTCGGTGTGCCCGGCGGCGGCCACCAGGGCATCGACGGCAGCGGCCGCCAGCGGGGCCCGCCCGAGGTTGGTGTGCAGCACGACGCCGGTGGCGTTGAGCACCGCCCGGGGCGCCGGCGCGGGCAGGTCGGCCAGCGCGGCGTCGCGTACCTGCTCGGGAGTGAGCTGGCCGGCGCGGGCCCGGCCCTGGGCCCGGACGATCGCGGCCTTGACCCGGTCGCGGCCGAGCGTGCCGGCCGCGGCGGCCAGCGCCGGGTCGGCGAGCAGCGCGTCGGTGCGCGGCACCCGCCGCCGCGGGTCCACGTCACGCATCGGGTCTCCCAGGGAACGGCTTGGCGGAGACGGACGGGAATCGAACCCGCCTGGCCCGGGTCCCGGACCACACCGGTTTTGAAGACCGGGAGGGGCACCAGCCGCCTGAACGCCTCCACGAGCACTTAACCACACCTGATCTCCGGCCGCCCGGGGAGGACCGGATCAGGGCCCGGGCGTCTGGAAGTGGGGCCGCGGCTTGCCGGGAGCGGTGGGCAGCCGGGTGATCGGCGGGAGCACCAGCGCCACGAACGCCAGGATGCCGATGACCGTGAAGGGCAGGGTGTAGCTCTTGCCGCTGGCCTCGTAGAGCAGCGAGGTGAGCAGCGGGCCCACGACACCGCCGATGCTCCACGCCACGATCATCGCCCCGTAGATGGCGCCGGCGTTCGGCGTGCCGAAGTAATCCGCCGCGGTCGCCGGCATGGTGCCGAAGCCGCCGCCGTAGGCGAGGTAGACCAGGGCGGCGAGGACGGCGAAGAGCCAGAACGCGGAGGCGTGCGGCAGGATCAGGAAGCAGACGCCCTGGAGGGCGAGCATGCCGATGAACGCCGGCATCCGGCCGACCCGGTCGGACAGCCACGCCCACGCCACCCGCCCGCCACCGTTGAACAGGCCCAGGACGCCGACCATCCCGGCGGCCGTCGCGGCGCCGACCCCGGCGACCGTCTGCGCGGCGTCCGCGGCCTGCGAGATGAGCGCGATGCCGCAGGTCACGTTGAGCGTGAGGATCAGCGTGAGCAGGTACCACTGCCGGGTGCGCAGGGCCTCGCCGAAGGTGTAGACCCGGGTTCCGGCGACGGCCCGGCCGCCGACCGCCGGCGTGAAGCCCGGCACCTGGTAGCCGGCCGGCGGGTCCCGGAAGAACGACGCCCCGAGCAGCACCGCCACCAGGTAGGCGATGCCCAGCGGCAGGAAGACGCTGGTCTTGTGGTCGGTGCCGGCCAGCAGGCCCTTCGCCACCGGTGCGGTGATCACCGCACCGAACCCGAAGCCGGCGACGGCGATCCCGGTGATGAGCCCGCGCTTGTCCGGGAACCACTTGCTGAGCATGGCGATCGGTGTGATGTACGCGGCGCCGAGCCCGATGCCGCCCAGCACGCCGTAGGTGAGCAGCAGCAGCCACAGCTGGTCGCTCGACGACACCAGCGACGCGAGCATGGTCCCGACGGCGTAGAGGATCCCGCCGCCCAGGGCCACCGGCCGCGGCCCGCGCCGGTCCTGGATACGCCCACCCACCAGGCTGCCGATGAAGATCGTTCCGATCGCCACCTCGAAGGGCAGCACCACCTCGGCCTTGCTCCATCCGAACTCGTCCTGGAGCGGCTTGTTGAACACACTCCAGGCGTAGACGGCGCCCAGCGCGAGCTGGACGAGGACGGCAGCGATCACGAGGCCCCAGCGGCCCCGGGTCGGTGGTGGATTCCCCCGCGAACGAGCGGCTGTTGTGGCCATGAGCGGTACCCCCGTATCGGCTCATGGGCCCGGCGCCTGTCCTGCCTATCCCCCGTTCGGGCCGGCGCCCGGCCCGTTGACGTGTGGTTGCTGGCTTGCCCGCCGCTGCGCGCGTTCCCGCTGCGGCACGACGGTGTACTTGGGATCCCGCGCCGAGGCCACCCCGCCGTGGAAGATGCCGAACCGGGTGCAGACGGACGCGGCGAGCAGCGCGCCGCCGGACAGGGCCGACAGCATCCGGCTGCGCCGCCCGACCAGGGCGCCGGCCACCCCGGCGGCGGTGAGCGTCCGCCCGGCGCGCAGCAGCCTCCCGGCGGTGCCCGTCGTGTAGGGCTCGCTGAGCAGGCCCAGCCGGTTCTCCACCCGGTGCGAGCCCCACAGCTCCAGGGCCGCGCCGGCGACGGCGAGACGCCGCGCCGGCCCGGCCTGGCCGGTGGGCGCGGCCAGCAGCCCCACGCCGGCGCCGCTGGCCAGCGCGCTGCCCGCGAAGACGACCGGCAGTTCCGGGTACGCCTCGTGCCAGGACGGCACCGCCGTGTCGGCCAGCAGCACCCCCGTGTACGTGGCCAGGGCGGGCGCGGTGACCGCAGCGACCAGCCCGGCGGCGTTCCCGGCCGGCGGCAGCAGCTTCCGCCCGAGCCCGAGCACGCCCCGCTCGGGCAGCCAGGGCGCGGCCTCGGCGACCGCGGCGATCCCGGCGGCGGGCCCGAAGGTGGTGAGGATCCAGGTGCCCACGGACATCGGCGAGGTCAGCTTCGCCACCCGAAGCATGTGGTGGAAGCGGCTGGGCTTGCCCAGGTCACGGACGAGGAAGACGGTGCTGGCGCTGACCGCCGCAAGGGAGGTGACCCGGCCGGCCCGGCGCAGCGCCGGCCGGCCGGTGAGCTGGCCACCGGCCGCGAGCAGCGACGAACCGGCCGCGAGCCCCCCGGTGAACAGGTACGCGGCGATGTCCCACTTCCAGACGGGCGCCTTCAGGATCGGCCGCCCGTAGTACGAGGTGAACTCGGCGGGAGGCACCGCCAGCTGCTCCCCGCCGCCCCCGCGCCGACCCCGACGCCGTTCCGCGGGCCGGACGTCGCGGGGCGGCTGGGGCGCCAGCCCGGCCTCGGCGGCGCCCGCGTCGGTGCGGGCCACGCCGGCCCCGGTGCCGGTCGCCCGGCTGCCGTTCGCGCCCACCTTCGGGGCGTGACCACCCGGCTCGCCCGGGCGGGCCGGCACATCGGCGGCGAGCCGCTCACGGAAGCGGCGGAACAGGTCGCCGACGGCGGGGCGGTCCGGACTCACGATGAACCTCCGACGAACGCGGCGACGGCCGCCGCCGCCATGGCCAGGGCGGCCAGCCCGGCCCGCTTCCACATCTTCGGCAGGTCCCGGGTGGTGACCACCGGGTCCGGCGGCAGGCCGTACACCTCGGGCTCGTCGAGCAGCAGGAAGAACGCGCCGTCCCCGCCGACGCCGTCGGTCGGGTCGTGGCCGTAGAGGCGGGCCTCCGGCACGCCGCGCTGGTGCAGCGTGGCGACCCGCTCGGCGGCACGTTCCCGCAGCTCGTCGAGAGGACCGTACTGGATCGACTCGGTGGGGCAGGCCTGCGCGCAGGCCGGCGTCTTCCCGGCGCCCAGCCGGTCGTAGCAGAGCGTGCACTTCCAGGCCCGGCCGTCGCCCTTGCGCTGGTCGATCACCCCGTAGGGGCACGCGGAGATGCAGTAGCCGCAGCCGTTGCAGATGTCCTCCTGCACCACCACCGTGCCGAACTCGGTGCGGAACAGCGAACCCGTCGGGCAGACGTCCAGGCAGGCGGCATGGGTGCAGTGTTTGCAGACGTCCGACATCATCAGCCAGCGGAAGTCGGAGCGCGTCTCGGCGCCGGTGGCCCGCCCGGGCGGCTGGGCGCCGGGCATGCCGAGGAACTCCGGACCGGCCGCCATCCGCGCCGCCGCGTCCGGGCGCCCCGGCGGCAGCCCCGGAACGGTGCCGGTGTCGGTGCCCGTGCCGGCGGCGGCAGCCGCGCTCTCCGCGCTGGTCGGCGGCCCCGTCGGGTTCTCCGCGAAGGGCGGTGTCCGGTGCCCGGCCGGGCGGGGCTGCTCGATGAACGCGACGTGCCGCCAGGAGTTGGCGGTCAGCGCGCCGGTGTTGTCGTACGACATGCCGAGCAGGTCGAAGCCCGAGTCCGGGACGCCGTTCCACTCCTTGCAGGCCACCTCGCAGGCCTTGCAGCCGATGCAGACGCTGGTGTCGGTGAAGAAGCCCATCCGCGGGCCGGCATCGACCCAGCCGGCGTCCGGGGCCGGGTCCAGCGGGCCGTAGAGGCTGTTGGCGTCAGGCATCCCCGCTCCCGTCCCGCGCCCCGCCGGTGGTCCGCTCGTGGGCTTCGCCGGCCGCGCCGGTGGTGACGATCGGCACCGTCCGGTCCGGCGTCATCCCGGCCCGGCGCTGGTAGTCGGCCACCAGGTCGAGCAGGGCCGGCCCGGTGGGCCGCCGGCCCGGCCGCACGTCACAGGTGCCCACCTTGCTCTCCTGGATGAGCACGTTCGGGTCCAGGGTGATGCCGAACAGGTCGTTGACCGTGTCGCCGGTGACCAGGCCCTCGCTGCCGAAGTGGTACGGCAGCCAGACCTGGTGGATCGTCCGGCCGTCGACCCGCAGCGGGGTCAGCCGGTCGGTGACCAGCACCCGCGCCTCGATCACGGCGCGGCCGCTGACCAGGTGCGCCCAGCCGAGGTGCGCCAGCCCCACCTCGGCGGCCAGCTCCGGGGACACCTCGACGAACAGCGCCGGTTGCAGCTCGGCCAGGCGCGGCACGGTCCGGCTCATTCCGCCGGCCGTGTGGTGCTCGGTGAGCCGGCTGACCGTGAACACGTACGGGAAGACCTGGCTGTGCGGCTCGGGCGGGCTCGGGTTCATCCGGTTCACCGGGTGCGTGTAGACCTTGCGGGTCGGGTTGGCCTGCTGCCCGTAGAGCGGGTTGCGCAGGGGCGACTCGGCCGGCTCGTAGTGCGTCGGCAGCGGCCCGTCGAGCACGCCGGTGGGCGCGTACAGCCAGGCCTTGCCGTCGCCCTGCATGACGAACGCGTCGTCGCCGGCGAGGCCCGCCGTCCCGGAGGCGCCGTCCGGCGGACGGTAGCTCGGCGGTTTGGTCTTCTCGAAGTCCGGCACGTCGTAACCGGTCCACGCGCCCTGGTCGGGGTCCCACCAGACGTACTTCTTGCGCTCGCTCCACGGCCGGCCCTCGGGGTCGGCGGAGGCGCGGTTGTAGAGGATGCGCCGGTTGGCCGGCCACGCCCAGCCCCACTCGGCGGCCACCCAGTCCTGCTCGTGCCGCGACTTGCGGCGGGCCGCCTGGTTGACGCCGTCGGCGTAGACGCCGGAGTAGATCCAGCAGCCGACCGCCGTGGAGCCGTCGTCCTTGGCCTCCGGGAACCCTCCGAGCGGGCGGCCGGTGGCCACCTCGTAGCCGTTGATCTCCTTGAGCACCGCCTCGGCGCTCGGCTCGGCCTCGGGGCCGTGCGTCGGGTAGTCCCAGGCGAGGTCGAGCAGCGCCCGGTCGCGGGGCTTCGTGGAGCCGGCCAGCTTCTCCCGCAGCTTCCGGCCGAGGTGGTAGAAGAACCACAGCTCGGAGCGGCAGTCGCCCGGCGGCTCGACGGCCTTCTCCCGCCACTGGAGCAACCGCTGGGTCTGGGTGAAGGTGCCCTCCTTCTCCACATGCGAGGCGGCGGGCAGGAAGAACACCTCGGTGCGGCACTCCTCCGTCACGATCTCGCCGGTGGCGATCTCCGGGCTGTTCCGCCAGAAGGTCGCGCTCTCGATCATGAAGAGGTCGCGGACGACCAGCCAGTCCAGGTTGGCCATGCCGAGGCGCTGGGCCCGGCCGTGCGCCGAGCCGACGGCCGGGTTCTGGCCGAGCAGGAAGTAGCCCTTCACCTTGCCGTCGATCATGTTCAGCACCTGCTGGTACGTCCCGTGGTCGCCGGTCATCCGGGGCAGATAGCCGTAGCAGAAGTCGTTCTCCGGCGTCGCCGCGTCCCCCCAGTACGCCTTGAGCAGGCTCGCCGCGAAGGCCCGGGAGTTGCCCCAGAAGCCCTTCTGGCCCGGGTGACGAATGCTGTCGACCCACTCGTCGAAGGTCGGGTGGTCGGCGTGGTGCGGCATCGGCAGGTAGCCGGGCAGCAGGTTGAACAGGGTCGGGATGTCGGTGGAACCCTGGATGCTGGCGTGTCCGCGCAGCGCCAGGACGCCGCCGCCCGGCCGGCCCATGTTGCCGAGCAGGGTCTGGATGATCGCGCCGGTGCGGATGTACTGCACGCCGACGCTGTGCTGGGTCCAGCCCACCGAGTAGACGAGCGCACCGGTCCGCTCCCGGCCCGAGTTCTCCGTCCAGGCGCGGGCCAGCTCCTCGAACTTCTCCACCGGGATGCCGCAGATCCGGGCCACCATCTCCGGGGTGTAGCGGGAGAAGTGCCGCTTGAGGATCTGGTAGACGCAGCGCGGGTGCTGCAACGTCTCGTCCCGCTGGGTGGTCCCGGCCACCGGCATGCCGTGCGACTCGTGCCGCAGGGGGGCCGCGGTCTCCCGCTCCTTCGCCGTGTCCTCGGATTCACGCTGCTGCTCGTGGCCCTGGTACTTCCAGCTGCCCTGGTCGTAGCTGTTCCGTTCCGGGTCGTAGCCGGAGAAGAGTCCGTCGAGGTCCTCGGTGTCGGCGAACTGGTCGGTGATGATCGTCGCGGCGTTGGTGTAGGCCAGCACGTACTCCCGGAAGTCCAGCTCGTTCTCCAGGATGTACCGCACCACGCCGCCGAGCAGCGCGATGTCGGTGCCCGCCCGGATCGGCAGGTACGTGTCGGCGAGCGCGCTGGTCCGCGTGAACCGGGGGTCCACGTGGAAGACCTTGGCGCCGCGCTTCTTGGCCTCCATCACCCACTGGAAGCCCACCGGGTGGGCCTCGGCCATGTTGGAGCCCTGGATGACGATGACGTCAGCGTTGATCAGGTCCTGCTGGAAGTCCGTCGCGCCGCCGCGACCGAAGCTGGTCCCCAGACCGGGGACGGTGGCGGAGTGTCAAATGCGGGCCTGGTTCTCGATCTGGAGCGCCCCCATCGCCGTGAACAGCTTCTTGATGAGGTAGTTCTCCTCGTTGTCCAGGGTCGCCCCGCCCAGGCTGGAGATGCCCAGCGTCCGGTTGAGCGGGCGGCCCTGGTCGTCGACGTCCTCCCAGGTCTCGTCGCGGGCGGCGAGGATCCGGTCGGCGATCATGTCGAGCGCGACGTCGAGATCCAGGTCCTCCCACTCCGTGCCGTAGGGCCGGCGGTAGCGCACCTTGGTCTGCCGCAGGGGGCTGGTCACCAGGTTCTTGCTGGCGGAGCCCTTCGGGCAGAGCCGGCCGCGGGAGATGGGGCTGTCCGGGTCGCCCTCGATCTGGGTGACCTGCCCGTCGGAGACGTAGACCCGCTGCCCGCAGCCCACCGCGCAGTAGGGGCAGACCGACCGGGCCACGCTGTCGGCGGTCTCGGTGCGGGCGGTCAGCGCCGCCGAGCGGGCCGACTGCGCCGCGGCGCCCCGCCCGAGCGGGTCCGTGCCGGTGAGCTGCCGGTAGACCGGCCACCCCTGGATGAAGGTCTTGAGACCCATCCCGGCACACCCCCTCCGCGGCTCGCGGGTAGCTGACCTTTTGCACATTAGGCCAGCCGAGGGGTGCTCGCGACCCGGGACGCGAAACAGCGGCGCCCCGGCCGGAAGAGCCGGGGCGCCGCTGGGCGTCGGTGTGCAGGTCGCCTCTCGGCGAGTGGCGCGACGCGGCTCCAGCCGGACGGTATTCCGCGAAGGCAATTTAGGTGAGGCCCGGGGACACTGGACACACCGACGCTCTGCACAACGGTACTGGCTCGGGTGTTCTTCCGCTTGTTCTCGGTGAGGGCGGTCACTGGGTGGTTGCGCTCGGGTTCCCTGGTGCGCCGCTGGCCGGCGCCCCGGTGTTCGGGGTGCCGGCCAGCGGTTCGTTGTGTGTGTCAGCTGTTCCAGTACTGGCCGACGATGTCGGCGGCCTGCTGCTCCCACTGCGCGTAGGCGTCCGGGTAGGCCGAGACCTGCACGGTCTGCGCGGCCTCGGTCAGCGGCATGTCCTGCCACCCGTCGACCTGCTTCAGACCCTTCAGGAACGCCAGCGTCGAGTACTCCGGATCGGTGATCTGCTCCGGCGAACCCCAACCACTGGACGGGCGCTGCTGGAACAGGCCCAGCGAGTCATGGTCGTTGGCGTCACCCAGGTGACCCAGGTTCTCCAGCTTCGACTCCTGCAGGCTCGTGGCGATCGAGATGACCGCCGCCCGCTCCGGCAGACCGGCCTTCTTCGTCGCCGCGATGATCGCCTTCGCGTTGCCGACCTGCTCGTCGCTCAGATCGATCCGCGACTGCACGCCCTGCACACCGTGCGGGATCAGCTTGCCCGCATCCGGCTTGTCCGCCTGCACCACCGCAGCCTCCGACAGACCCGACGGCCCCACCTCATGGTGGTTCAGCGGACCGGCAGCCAGACCACCGGCAACAGCCAGACCAGCAATACCCAGCACACTCTTACGCAGCATCGTGTTCACGGGGGTAGCTCCATTCGGGGGTCGACGCACACCCACCGACGGGGGGCCGGCTGAATGGTGTGCGCAAGCACCGTCAGGCGCTCAAAAGTCACTCCGGGGGATCACCGACGCGCGAGGCCGGGGGGCCACTTCACCGCGCCGGGACCATCTACAACGACCGCCGGCCCACCAACATTCCAGGCCACGGGCACCCGCCTCCACGGGCCACCCTCCTCGGTCGCGCACCGGGACACAACGACCCCCACCCGCCCGCCATTCCGCCGCCGGGGTGCCACCGGTCACCGCCGAAACGGACACCATGCGCAGCCCGCGACGGTGGGTGGAACAGCATGGGTGGATCCCGGCCCCGGAGACACCCATGGCGTTCCACTCACCACGTCGGGCGAGCGCAGAACCGGACAAAACTCCCGTCGTCGCGGCCGGGTGGGAGGTTGGGACGATGGGAAAACGCGGGACAGGGGTTACCCTGACACCATGTCGGCCACCAGCACCGCGTACCTCGCCCGGCCCGGGCGACCCGCCGTGGTGGCGCGCACCCTCGGCGAGCTCGCCGGCCCCACCCGGGGCATCGTCGAGCTGCCGGTGCGCCTGATGTGGAGCAGCGAGCGCGCCTTCGACCTCGCCGACCCCGACGACCTGCTCTGGATGTACGAGAACGTGCTGCGCGAGACCAGCCGCGTGGAGGACCTGCGCGAGCTGATCGACGGGGGGACGCTGCGCCGGGTGTGGCCGCTGCTGAACCTGCCCCGGGGTGTACGCCTGGCGTGGGAGAGCCGGCACCGGGGCCTGCGCACCGCGTGACCCACCTGCACGACTTCTACCGGGAGGTGGCCCGGGTGGCCCTCGCGGCCGCCGGGCCGCACCGTTTCGTGCTGGGCGGCGGGGTGGCCTGGGCCGCGCACGGCCTGGTCACCCGCCCGACCGAGGACGTGGACCTCTTCGCCGACGTGGAGGGCGCGGCCGCCGCGGCGGCGGCCGGGGTGCGGGCCGCGCTGGAGCGCGCCGGCTACCAGGTGGCCGACGCCGACCCGGGCAGCGAGTTGGGCGAGCTCTTCGACGGGTACGACCGGGACCTACGGGACTTCGTGGTGGGCCGGGACGGCCGGCAGATCCGGCTCAGCCTGGCCCGCCTCGACCGGTACCGCAGCCCGGTGGTGATGGACCTCGGCCCGGTGATGGACGTCCGGGACCTGCTCGCCAACAAGACCGCCGCGCTGGTCAACCGCCGCGAGGTGCGCGACTACATCGACGTGGCGGCCGCGCTGGACCGGTACGCCGTCGCGGACCTGCTGGAGCTGGCGCGGCAGGTGGACCCGGCCCTGGACGCCGACGACGTCCGGGCCGCCGGGCGCTACCTGGACCGGGTGCCGGACCGCCGGTTCGCCCGCTACGGCCTCGACCCGGACCAGGTAGCCGAGGTGCGCCGCCGGATGGCCGCCTGGCCGCGCTGACCGCAGGCGCGGCCGGAGGCCCGCTCACTTGGTGGGCTTGCCGCCGGTCACGCCGAGGATCTCGCCGGTCACGTAGCGCTCGATCAGGTTCCGGCAGTTCGCCTCCTCCCGCACGTCGCAGCGCACGGCGACGCCCGTGCGCCCGGCCTGCTCGACGAGGCTCACCGTCTCCCGGGCGTCGGCCT
The DNA here is from genome assembly GCF_009671205.1 of Micromonospora terminaliae. Classification (NCBI taxonomy): domain Bacteria; kingdom Bacillati; phylum Actinomycetota; class Actinomycetes; order Micromonosporales; family Micromonosporaceae; genus Micromonospora; species Micromonospora terminaliae. The sequence goes on from NZ_CP045309.1 coordinate 2,576,744, forward strand.
CCTCCTCCTCGCCGAGGTAGGAGATGGCGCTGGTGGTGTGAGATACCTCGGGGCGATGTGGCGTCTGTGACAACCGGTCGTTATGGTGCGCAACGGCGCCCACGAGGCGCGTCCACCCCCATGGAAGGGCACCTCATGACCTCCTCCTCCGGCGCCTCGCGCCGCCAGGTGCTGGCCGTCGCGGCCGCCGCCGCGACCGCTCCCCTGATCGCCGGCGCTCCCGCCGAGGCCAAGCCGAAGGCGCCGAAGACCTGGGACCTCACCGTCCTCGGCACCTCGGACACCCACGGCAACGTCTACAACTGGGACTACTACCGCGACGCCGAGTTCGACGACAGCAAGCACAACGACGTCGGCGTCGCGAAGCTGGCCACCCTGGTCAACCAGATCCGCGCGGAGCGCAAGGGCAAGGCGACCCTGGTGCTCGACGCCGGTGACACCATCCAGGGCACCCCGCTGGCCACCTACTACGCCAAGCAGGAGCCGATCACCACCACCGGTGAGACGCACCCGATGGCCAACGCCATGAACGTGCTGAAGTACGACGCCGTCACGCTGGGCAACCACGAGTTCAACTACGGCCTGCCGCTGCTCGCCGCCTGGATCGGCCAGCTGGGCTTCCCCGCCCTGGCCGCGAACGCGATCAACGAGAAGACCGGCAAGCCGGCCTTCCTGCCGTACGTGATCAAGGAGGTCGCGCTCGGCGGGTACGACGCGCCGACGCTGAAGGTCGGGATCCTCGGCCTCACGAACCCGGGCGTGGCCATCTGGGACCGGGCCAACGTCGAGGGCAAGCTCGTCTTCGCCGACATGGTGGCCACGGCCGCCAAGTGGGTGCCGGTCATGCGCGAGCGCGGCGCCGACCTGGTCATCATCTCCGCCCACGGCGGGGACAGCGGCACCTCCAGCTACGGCCCGGAGCTGCCGAACGAGAACCCGGTCGCGCTCATCGCCGAGCAGGTCCCGGGCATCGACGCGATCCTCTTCGGCCACGCCCACAACGAGGTGCCGGAGAAGTTCGTCACCAACAAGGCCACCGGCGCGCAGGTGCTCACCTCGGAGCCGTCGAAGTGGGGCCAGCGGCTGACCCGGATGGACTTCACCCTGACCCGGGAGAAGGGCCGCTGGAAGGTCGTCGGCAAGGGCTCGACCATGCTGAACACCAACACCGTGGTCGAGGACCCGGCGGTGCTCGCGGCCGTGCGCGGCCAGCACACCAAGACCGTCGGGTACGTCAACCAGGTCGTGGCGCAGTCGGAGGTGGAGCTGTCCACCGTCGAGTCCCGGTACAAGGACACCCCGATCCTGGACTTCATCAACCACGTCCAGGCCGAGGTGGTCAGCAAGGCGCTCGCCGGCACCCAGTACGCGAGCCTGCCGGTGCTGTCGCAGGCGTCGCCGTTCAGCCGCACCGCCGTGTTCCCCGCCGGTGACGTGCGCATCCGCGACGTCGCCGGGCTGTACGTCTTCGACAACACCCTGGAGGCGGTCGTCATGACCGGCGCCGAGGTGAAGGCGTACCTGGAGTACTCCGCGAAGTACTTCAAGACCTGGGCGGCCGGGGAGACCATCGACCTGCCGAACATCAACGACCCGAACGTCCCGGACTACAACTACGACGTCATTTCGGGGCTCGACTACGACATCGACATCTCGAAGCCGGTCGGCCAGCGGATCACCCGCCTGGTCCTGCCGGGCACCGACACCCCGGTCCCCGCGGACGCGCAGTTCGTCGTCGCGGTCAACAACTACCGGCGCAGCGGTGGCGGCAACTTCCCGGGCATCGTGAAGACCCAGGTCTACAACCAGCAGCAGGAGATCCGCCAGCTGCTCATCGACTGGGCGCAGGCCAAGGGCGTGATCCGTCCGGCCGACTTCTACGTGGCGAACTGGAAGCTGGTCCGCGAGGGCGCGCCGGTCTTCTGATCCGTACCGGTCACGACGGGCCCCGGGTGCCACACCCGGGGCCCGTCGGCGTCGGTGGGCCGGTCAGCCGCTGCCCGCGCGCAGGTCCCACTCGTGCTGACCACCGGTCGGGTCGGGCCGGTCCCGGCGCGGCTCGGTCTCGCTCTCGGTCGACTCCACCCGGTCCTCGGGACGCACCGCCTGCGGCAGCTCGCCGAAGCGGACGTGCCGCAGGAACGCGTACTCCTCGTCGGTGAACGACTCGCGCGGCTCGCTCATGGGCGCATTGTGCGCCCGCCCCGCCACCCGCCGCATCAACCGATCCGGTCCGGGTAAGCCGCCGCGACGACCCGTCCGGCGACGAGGTGGAGGGCGACCATGCGCGCGGTACGGATGACCGCACCCGGGGTGCTGGAGCAGGTGGAGGTGCCCACCCCGGCCGCCGGGCCGGGCGAGGTGCTGCTGCGCGTCGGCGCGGTCGGCGCCTGCCACTCCGACCTGCACATCCTCGACGCGCCGGCCGGGCTCTTCCCGATGCCGATGACCCTCGGGCACGAGATCGCCGGCACCGTCGACCAGGCCGGCCCGGGCGTCACCGGGTGGACCGCCGGGGACCGGGCGGCGGTCTACGGGATCATCGGCTGCGGTCGCTGCCGGGCGTGCCTGCGCGGGGCGGAGAACCAGTGCCGGGTGGTGCCGGTCGGCGGCATCGGGCTGAGCCGCGACGGCGGGCTCGCCGAACACGTGGTGGTGCCGGCCTCCCGGCTGCTGCACATCGGTGAGCTGGACCTGACCCAGGCGGCCCCGCTCACCGACGCCGGGCTCACCCCGTACCACGCCGTCGAGCTGGCCCGGGAGCGGCTGCGCCCCGGCACCTCCTGCGTGGTGATCGGCATCGGCGGGCTGGGCCACATGGCGGTGCAGATCCTCGTCGCCACCACCGCGGTGCGGATCATCGCGGTGGACACCAGCGTCGCGGCCCTCGACCTGGCCAGCCGGATGGGCGCGCACGAGGTGGTGCAGGCCGGGCCGGACAGCGTGGACCGGATCCGGGCGCTGGTGGGCCCGCCACCGGACGGCGCGGACGTGGTGCTCGACTTCGTCGGCGCCGACCCCACCGTCACCACGGCCCGGCAGGTGGTCGCCACCGGCGGTCAGGTGCTGCTGGTCGGCCTGGCCGGCGGCACCCTGCCGGTGCGGCCGGTCGCCGACGAGCCGCCGACACTGCCGCTGGAGACGGCGGTCGAGGTGCCGTTCTGGGGTACCCGGGCGGAGCTCCAGGAGGTGATCGCCCTGGCCCGGGCGGGACAGTTGCAGGCCGACGTGCAGACCTTCGCGCTGGCGGACGCGCCGGAGGCGTACGACCTGCTGCGCCGTGGCGAGATCCACGGGCGGGCCGTCATCGTGCCCTGACTACCGCGGGCCGGACTCCTCGGTGCCCTCCGGCCGCCGCGGGGGCAGGCGGTCCAGCAGGGCCAGGCCGGCCCGCACCGGGCGGCGCGCCAGGACCCGGTCGAAGCTTGCCTGCCCCAGGCAGAACCGGACGAACATCCGCCAGCCGGGCGGGGTGGCCAGCAGCGCGTGGAACACGTCGGGCCGCCGCGTGAAGACCTCCAGCAGCCGGTGCCCGGCGCGCATCTCCGGCACGAGCCGGAGCTGGACCTCCTGCTCGTAGCGGTCGAGGTCGCCGCCGGCCACCGCCTCGCCGGCCAGCCGGCCGGACCGCAGCGCGTAGCTGATGCCCTCCCGGCTCCACGGCTCCAGCAGGCCCGCCGCGTCACCGGCGACCAGGACCCGGCCGCGGCGCAGCGGCGAGTCCTCCGCCCGGCACCGGGTCAGGTGCCCCGAGTCGTGTTCCGGGGTCGCGTCGGACAGCCCGAGCCGGGCCACGAAGTCACGCAGGTAGGCGCGGGTCCGCTCACCCTCGCCCCGGCCCGCGATGACGCCCACGGTCAAGATGTCGCCCTTGGGGAACACCCAGGCGTACGAGCCGGGGACCGGGCCCCAGTCGATGAGCACCCGCCCGCGCCAGCGGTCCTGCTCGGCCGGTGGTACCGGCAGCTCCAGCTCCAGCCCGAGGTCGACCTGCCGCCAGGTCACCCCGACGTGCCGGGCCGTCACGCCGGAGGAGCCGTCGGCGCCGATCACCGCGCGGGCGCGTACCGTGTCGCCGTCAGCCAGCCGCAGGCGTACCTCGTCGGGGTCCTGCTCGACGGCGCGGACCGCGACGCCCTCGCGGACCTCGGCCCCGGCGGCGACCGCGGCGGCGCGCAACCGGTCGTCGAACTCCTCCCGGCGCACCATGGCCACCAGCGGCGCGGAGTGCCGGCGGGTGAAGCCGCGTCGCCCGTCCCGGGTGAAGGTGATCCGGTCGACCCGGTCGTGCGCGGGCACCTCGATCCGATCGGTGATCTCGGCCAGTGAGGTGCCGATGAGCCCGCCGCCGCACGTCTTGTACCGGGGATGGGTGGCCCGCTCGACCACCAGGGTGCGGACGCCGGCCCGGGCCGCCGCGTGGGCGGCGGAGAGGCCGGCGGGGCCGCCACCGACGACGACGAGGTCCCAGATGATCACGGGTGCAGCCTAGGCCACGGCCTGCCCGTCCCGCCCGGCGCGCGACGCCCGCGACCCCCCGATCGGGTGGGCATCATCGGACACCGTCCGGGTAACCGCCGGGCGCAGACCGCCCGCCGGTCGGGCGGTCCACGCCGAGGAGGGAAGCGATGCAGCAGGTACAGCTGTCTGCGATCGAGGAACGGGTGTACCAGGCGGTGACCGCGCTGGAGGTGCGGGGGCACGTGCCGTATCCGGACCTGATCGCCCAGGAGGCCGGTATGACCCAGGAGGAGCTCAGCGAGCCGCTGCACCTGCTCACCGAGCGGGGGCTGCTGCACCGGGAGGACTCCCCGATGGCCGGGCTGGACTTCGGACCGCGGTGGTGCGCGCGTCAACCCGCCTGACACCGTCGTTTGCCCCACCGGGGGCCGGGTAGCGATCGGGGATGCGTGATCGACGGTCTTCGGGAGGCACGATGAGCACGGACCGGTCGTCGGCGCCGGTGGAGACCGGGGGGCCCGACGACCGGCATCGCTGGAAGGCGCTCGGGGTCGGCCTCGTCGCGGCGTTCATGACCCTGCTGGACGTCAGCATCGTCAACGTCGCCGTGCCGTCGATCGACCGGGCGCTCCACGCCACGCCCAGCGACCTGCAGTGGGTGCTGTCCGGCTACGCCCTGACGTTCGGTCTGGTGCTCGTACCGGCCGGGCGGTTCGGCGACGCCCGCGGCCGGCGTACCGCCTTCGTGGTCGGGGTGGCGCTGTTCACCGTGACCAGCGCGCTGGCCGGGCTGGCCCGCTCGCCGGAGTGGCTGGTCATCGCCCGGCTGGTGCAGGGCGCCGCGGCCGGGGTCGTCAACCCCCAGGTGAGCGGCATGATCCAGCAGCTGTTCCGGGGCGCCGAGCGGGGTCGCGCGTTCGGCCTGCTCGGCGCCACCATCGGCATCTCCACGGCGGTCGGCCCCCTGCTCGGCGGGCTGCTCATCCAGCTCGGCGGGGAGGAGCACGGCTGGCGCTGGGTCTTCTTCGTGAACATCCCGGTCGGCATCCTCGCCGTGGTGCTCGGCTGGCGCCTCATCCCCGCCCGCCCGGCCGGCCAGCCGGACCGGCACCGCTTGGACCCCACCGGGGTGGTGCTGCTCGGCGTCGGGGTGACCCTGGTGCTGCTGCCCCTGGTGCAGCGGGAACAGTGGCGCGGCGCCGGCAAGTGGGCGCTGATCCCCCTGGGCCTGCTCTTCCTGGCCGGCTTCGCGCTGTGGGAGCGCTGGTACGGGCGCCACCGCCCGCCCCTGTTCGACCTGCGGCTGTTCCGGCTGCGCTCGTACACGCTGGGCTCGCTGATCGGCCTGGTCTACTTCGCCGGGTTCACCGCGATCTTCTTCATCTTCACGCTCTACCTCCAGGTCGGGCTCGGCTACAGCGCGCTCGCCGCCGGCCTGGCCATCACCCCGTTCGCGCTCGGCTCCGCGGCCGCCTCGGCGATCGGCGGCCGGGTCGTCACGCGGTACGGCCGGCCGCTGGTCGCCGCAGGCCTGCTGGTCGTGATCCTCGGCCTGCTCGCCACCGTGTGGGTGCTGCGGGACGAGCCCCGGCACTCGGTGCCGCTGCTCCTCGCCGTGCCGTTCCTGCTCGCCGGGCTCGGCAGCGGGCTGGTCATCGCGCCGAACCAGACGCTGACGCTCTCCGAGGTGCCCGTGCCGCAGGCGGGCAGCGGCGCCGGCATGCTGCAGACCGGGCAACGCATCGGCTCGGCGGCCGGCATCGCCGCGGTCGGCGCCCTGTTCTTCTCGACGCTGAGCGACAGCCGTGGTGACTTCACCGTTGCGTACCGGCACTCGCTGCTGCTGGCCGTCGCGATCATCGCGGTGGCCCTGGTGGCGGCGGTGGTCGACGTCGTGGCCGGACGGCGTCACTCCCCGTGAATTGAGAACCGGCGCAGAACATTCTGCGAATTCGCCGTCCTGAGGGGTGCGCCGGACAGGTAGACGGCGGTAGATACCTGGGGCATGACGAACACCCTCGACCGTCGTACCCTCCTGCGCCTCGCCGGTGCCTCCGCCGGCACCGCCGTGCTGGCCGGCGCCACCCTCGCCGACCCCTCCCCCGCCGGCGCGGTCACCGCCGCCTTCCGGCACGGGGTCGCCTCCGGAGACCCGCTGCCGGACGGGATCCTGCTCTGGACCCGGGTCACCCCGACCCCCGACGCCCTGCCCGGCTCCGGGGCCGGCCCGGACGTGGAGGTGAGCTGGCAGGTCGCCACCGACCCCGACTTCCGGACGCCGATCGCCGCCGGCACGTTCACCACGGGACCGGCCCGGGACCACACGGTGAAGATCGCCGTGTCCGGCCTCGCCGCCGGCACCACCTACTGGTACCGCTTCGGCCACGGCGGCGCCTGGTCGCCGACCGGCCGGACGATGACCGCGCCGCCCGTGGACGCGGCCGTCGACCGGCTACGCCTGGGCGTCGTGTCCTGCGCGAACTGGGAGGCCGGCTACTTCGCCGCGTACCGGCGGCTGGCCGACCGCGGCGACCTCAACCTCGTCGTCCACCTCGGCGACTACCTCTACGAGTACGCCACCGGAGAGTTCGCCGCCGCCGGCCGGGTGGTCCGGCCGACCCAGCCGGCGCACGAGGTGCTCACCCTGGCCGACTACCGGATCCGGCACGCGCTCTACAAGACCGACCCCCACCTGCAGGCGCTGCACGCCGCCGTGCCGTGGGTGATCACCTGGGACGACCACGAGGTGGCCAACGACGAGTGGTCCGGCGGCGCGGAGAACCACACCCCGGGCACCGAGGGCCCGTTCGCCGACCGGCTGGCGGCCGCCCGGCAGGCGTACCTGGAGTGGATGCCCGTACGGGTCGGCGCGGACGGGGCGATCTACCGGCGGTTCCGGTTCGGCCGCCTGGCCGAGCTGTCCATGCTGGACCTTCGCTCGTACCGGTCGGCGCAGGCCTCCGGCCCGGCCGTCGACGACCCGAACCGGACGATCACCGGCGACGCGCAGATGGCCTGGCTGAAGGCGGGACTGTCCGGCTCCGCCGCCCGGTGGAAGCTGGTGGGCAACCCCGTGATGATCGCCCGGCTGGACGTCGGCGCACTGCCGTCCTGGCTGCTCGGCCCGCTCGGGAAGCTGCTCGGCATCCCGGAGAACGGCGCGGTGCTCAACGCCGACCAGTGGGACGGCTACAACGCCGACCGCAACGAACTGGTCGACCACCTGCGGGCCACCGGGACCCGGGACGTGGTCTTCCTGACCGGCGACATCCACACCTCGTGGGCAAACGAGGTGACCACCCGGTCGACGCTGTTCGAGCCGGCCGCGGCCGAGTTCGTCGTACCGTCGGTGACCAGCGACAACGTCAACGACTTCCTCAAGCTGCCGGCCGGCAACGCGCTGAGCCAGCTCGGCGCCGGGCTGCTCCGCTCGACGAACCCGCACGTGCGCTGGGCGGAGCTGGACGGGCACGGGTACGGGGTGCTCGACGTGACGCCGCAGCGCTGCCGGATGGACTGGTACCACCTCGCCGACCGGACCAGCAGCACCAGCGGCAGCCGCTGGGTGGCGGGCTGGTCGGTGGGGACGGGCTCCTCCCGCCTGCGCGCCGAGAGCGCCCCGGCGTGAAGACGCCGCTGGCCGGCACCCCGTTGTTCGGGGTGCCGGCCAGCGGCTTGTTGCTGTGGGTCAGCTGTTCCAGTGCTGGTGGACGATGTCGGTGGCCTGCTGCTCCCACTGGGCGTAGGCGTCGGGGTAGGCCGAGACCTGCACGGTCTGGGCGGCCTCGGTCAGCGGCATCTTGTCCCAGCCGTCGACCTGCTTCAGGCCCTTCAGGAAGGCGAGGGTGGAGTACTCGGGGTTGGTGATCTGCTCCGGCGTGCCCCAACCCGAGCTCGGGCGCTGCTGGAACAGGCCCAGCGAGTCGTGGTCGTTCTTGTCGCCGAGGTGGCCCAGGTTCTCCAGCTTCGACTCCTGCAGCGACGTGGCGATCGAGATGACCGCCGCCCGCTCCGGCAGACCGGCCTTCTTCGTCGCGGCGATGATCGCCTTGGCGTTGGCCAGCTGCTCGTCGTTCAGGTCGATCTTCGACTGCGCGCCCTGCACGGTCGCCACCGCGACCGGCTTGCTGTCGTGCACCGGCTCCGCCGCGTGGGCGGCGACCGGACCGGCGAAGATCCCACCGGTGAAAGCCAGACCAGCAATACCCAGCACGCTCTTACGCAGCATCGTGTTCATGAGGGGTAGCTCCATTCGGGGGTTGGCGCACACGCCGATGGGGGTCGGCCGTGCGCAAGCACCACGTCAGGCGCTCAAAGGAAAGTCTTGGGGGATCATCGGCGCGCGGGGCAGAGGCCTCTTCGTCGCGCCGGGACCATGTACAACGACCGGCGGCCCACCATCATTCCGGGACCGGCACACCCACCTACGGCGAGCGGGTCCGGGGGCCCGAGCCACCCCGACTCGCGGGGCGCCTTCCTCGGCCGTGCACCGGGTATAACGACCCCCGCCCGCCGGCCATTCCGCCGCCGGGATGCCGCCGATCACCGCCGCGATCCGGACATTCACCCCAGACCGTGCGATGGTCGTCGCGCCGGCTGCAGATTCTTGGACAGTTACCGTTCGCTACGACCAACAACTGTCCAAGATCTCGACGGGGCGGGCTGGAGAGCCGCACACGCAAGGCCCGGTCCCGGGGGTCAGTGGGACACCATGGGTGTATCCGGGCCTCGGAGACACCCATAGCGCTCCACTCACCGTCGTCCAGCACAGCGCAAATCGGCCATTCATCCCAGCCAAGAGTGACGTGTGCGCGGCTACCAACGTGATGACGTGAACGGACCGCCGCGGCCCCCATCAGATCGTGTCCTCTCGGATGCCTGTCGACCTGACGTCGACAACGACTCAACAGCGAGCGCGCGGGCAAGCGGAAACGCTGACCCAGCCCCTCGCCCCACCCAGCCCCTCGCCCCACCCAGCCCGTCGTCCGCCAGGCTCGCTCGCCCCTTGCTCTGCAGCCACGGAAGCAACACCTGCGCACCCCGGGCGCTGCGTCGGTGGCTGCAGAGCAAGAGCGGCGCGAAGAGGGGCGCGGCGCAGGGCAACAGCGCCCGATGCGCAGCGGCAAAGGGCGCAGACAACAGCGCCGCCCGCCCGGTGCGCAGCGGGAAGGGGTGTAGACAACAGCGCCGGCCGCCTGATGCGCAGCGGGAGGGGCGTAGACAACAGCGCCGGCCCCCCCGGTGCGCAGGGAGCGGGCGGGGCGTAGACAACAGCGCCGCCAGCCCCCGGAGGGGGCGGACGGCGCTTGGGTGTCGGTGTGCAGGTCGCCTCTCGGCGAGTGGCGCGACGCGGCTCCAGCCGGACGGTATTCCGCGAAGGCAATTTAGGTGAGGCCCGGGGACACTGGGCACACCGACGCTCTGCACAACGGCCCGACCGGGTCCGCTGTTCCGGGCCGGGCGGTGTCCGCCCTCACAACCGCATCGGGGGCAGACGGAGACGGCCGGCCCCGCACGGGGCCGGCCGCTTCGCTGGTCTTGTCACCAGAGCTGCTGGACGATGTCCGCCGCCTGCTCCTCCCACTGCGCGTACGCGTACGGGAAGGCGGACACCTGGACCGTCTGGGCCGCGGCGGTCAGCGGCAGGTCCTGCCAGCCGCCGACGTTCTTCAGAGCGTTGAAGAACGCCTTGCTGGCGTAGTCCGGGTCGGTGACCTGGTCGGGGGTGCCCCAACCGGACGACGGGCGCTGCTGGAACAGGCCCTCGGAGTCATGGTCGTTGTAGTCGCCGAGGTGGCCGAGGTTGTACAGCTTCGACTCCTGCAGCGAGGTGGCGACGCCGATCACGGCGCCCCGCTCTCCGACACCGGTCTCCTTGGCCGCCTTGACGATGGCCTTGGCGTTGTCGAGCTGCGCGTTGTCGAGCGGGATGCGCGACTGGGCGCCCTCGACGCCGCGCGGCATGAGCTCCTCCCGGCTGGGCTGGTCGGCCTTGGTCGGGACCTTGTCGCTGCCGGTGGTCAGGTCGGACTTCACACTCTCGGTGCCGGTCCTCTTGCCGGTGGCCAGGTCGATGGCGGCCAGGGCACCGGCGTGCGGGCCGCTGGTCACCGGGGCGGCGACGGCGGTGGGGCCGAACGCCAGCCCGCCCAGGCAGGCCACGCCCGCAACGGTCAGCGCGGTACGGCGGTTCGGGCTGGCGGCGATGGCGGTCTTCACGGTGGCGGACTTCGCCAGAGCGGACTTCGCCACGGCGGACTGCGCGATGGCGGAGTTCGCCACGGCGGTCTTCACGGTGGTGGTCGTCGCCACGGCGGTCTTCGCGATGGCGGGGAGCCATCGAGTGAAGTGCTGCTTCACGATGGTTGCCCTTTCGTCGTTACGACGCGCTCCGGGGTGAGCGCCCCTGGGGGAACTACTGACCGGTCCGGGTTTGCGTTCCGGCGGTACGGGGAACACAACCCGCTCGACGTGTCGGGCATTCCGGAAATGCCCGGTGCGGCCGTAGCTGCGGCCCAGGTCACCTGGGTTCTGGACAGAGGTGGCGCCGAGGGGCGAAACCGGGTCAGCGGGTCGCCGGTGCCCCGAACCGCACCAGGACGTGCCAGAGCTGCTTGAGGTGCTGCAGGGTCACCTCGGCCGGACCGCGGTCGGCCCAGCGCTGCGGCTCGCGTACCAGGGAGGCGGCGGCCCGGCCGATCAGCGCGGCGTGCACCGGCTCCCCCGGGCGGGCGAACTCGGCGTGCACCCGGACGGCGAGCGGCGGGATGGCCGGCCCGCGGAACTCGGCGTCGATCCCGTCCACCGGCAGTTCGAACCCGGTGTGCCAGCACAGCGCGAAGCCGTGCCGCCGGGCGATCCCGGCCAGGATGCGCCCCTCCGCAGTGTCCCGGAACGAGGGATCGACCACCACGGCCTCGACGTCGCGCGCCAGACTCAGCTCGCCGTGCACCTGCGCCTCGATGTAGTCGTCCAACGCCCGGCCGGCCGCATCGGATGCCCGTTCACGGCGGCGCAGCAGGGTCTGCAGCAGTGTGACGGTGTCCATGCCGGCCACGCCGAGGCTGATCCCGGTCGTGGCGGTGGCCGCCAGCAGCGCGGCGAGCACCGGCTCGAACACCGTCACGGTGCCGAGGTCCTTCGGCTCGATGTGGCTGTCGCCGAAACTGAAGGTGGCCCGCGCGAGCGCCGCGGGCCGCAGCCGCAGATGGCAGGAGCCGAACCGCGGGCACGCGCCGTCGGGATGGTCGAGCAGGTTGAGGCCGCCGTACTTCGGGCGCTCGGCCGGGGACACGCCCGGCCGCTGGTACGCCCCACCGAACAGCGTCTCCTCCCAGCGGTCCCGGTCACCGCCGGGGAAGGCAGTCAACCCACCGTTGGAGACGCCCGTCTCGAACTGGCTGCGGTAGACGCCTTCCTGGTCGAGCGCCTCGGCCACCGTGCGGCCGTCGCGCAGCAGGCGGTCGGGGTGGAAGTTGAGGGTCAGCCGGCCGTGCGCGGCGACCGCCGCGACGATCTCCTCCGGGCGGTACGCGGCGCCGGAGCCGGCGAGGTGCCGGGCGATGACGGTGAGCGCCGCCGGCCGGTCGCGGAGGGCGACGTCACCGACGTGCCGGAGGGCGGCGGCCTGCGCGGAAGTCAACATCACGTCGGGCACGGGCCCGAGTATCGCCGGGCTCGCCCGCGACACGCCACGCGATTCTCAGGCGTCGGTGCCGAACCCGTCCAGGGTCTCCCGCTCCGCCGGGTCGCGCAGCTCCCGGAAGACGGTGAGGTGCAGGCCCGCCGGGCCGTCGAGGCGGGCGTTGAGCGACTGCCACGGGGTGACCGTCGGCGGGGCGACCTCGGTGGCGCCCGCCGCCACGAGACGCTCGGTCACCGCCCGGCTATCGTCCACCTCGAACGCCACCCGCAGCCGGGGCGCGACCTGGCGGCCGACCTCCACCTCGTCGATGAGTCGCTTCTGCGCGGGGTTCGCCAGCTCCAGCGTGGCCCGGCCGGCCTCCAGGATCACCACCCGGGCGCCGTCGCCGCCGGAGAACGCCGCCTGCTCCGGCAGGCCCAGCGCGTCCCGGAAGAAGGCGACCGCGGCGTCGTAGTCCTCGGCCTCGACCACCAGGCGCAACTGGCGTACGGTCGGTGGCCCGTCGGGAGCGTTCATGACCGCTGATCCTAGCCGCGGGTCGCGGCGCCGAGGCGGGCCAGGAAGTGGGCGTTGCCGCCGGTGGTGGCGAGCTGGCGGAGCAGCTGGTCCAGGGCGGCCTGGCGGTCCAGCGTGGACAGCGCGGTACGCAGCGCCCGCAGGCGGTCCCGCTCGGCCTCGGTGAGCAGCAGGTCCTCTCGGCGGGTGCCGGAGGCGCGCACGTCGACGGCGGGGAAGGTCCGCCGGTCGGCCAGCGTCCGGTCCAGCTTCAGCTCGGCGTTGCCGGTGCTCTTGAACTCCTCGAAGATGAGGCTGTCCGCGGCGGAGCCGGTGTCGACCAGGGCCGAGGCGACGATGGTCAGCGAGCCGCCCTCCTCGACCGCGCGGGCCGCGGCGAGCAGTTGCTTGGGCGGGGTGAGCGCGGCCACGTCGACGCCGCCGGAGAGCGTACGGCCGGCCGAGCGGACGGTCAGGTTGTAGGCGCGGCCCAGTCGGGTCAGCGAGTCGAGCAGCACGACCACGTCCTGGCCCAGCTCGACCAGGCGCTTCGCCCGCTCGATCGCCAGCTCCGCCACCGCGGTGTGGTCCTGCGGCGGACGGTCGAACGTGGCCGCGGCGATCTCGCCCTTCACGGACCGGGAGAAGTCGGTGACCTCCTCGGGCCGCTCGTCGACCAGCACCACCATGAGGTGACACTCCGGGTTGTTGCGGGTGATCGCGTTCGCGACGGCCTGCAGCACCATCGTCTTACCCGCCTTCGGCGGCGAGACGATCAGCGCTCGCTGGCCCTTGCCGATCGGCATCACCAGGTCGACGACCCGGGTGGTGAGAAGGTGCGGCTCGGTCTCCAGCCGCAGCCGCTCGTGCGGGTGGATCGGCGTGAGCCGGTGGAAGTCCGGGCGGCGGCGCGCCTGTTCGGGGGTCGTCCCGTTGACGGTGTCGACCCGGACCAGCGGGGCGTGCCGGCCCTTGTGAGGCGTGGTGGCGACCGCACCGGTGACGAGGTCGCCGCGGCGGAGGCCGTACCGGCGCAGCTGGCCGGCGGTGAGGTGGGCGTCCGCGGCGGAGGGCAGGTAGCCGTCCACCCGGAGCAGCGCGTGGTCGTCGACCGTGTCGACGATGCCGCTCACCGGGAGCGGCGCGGAGGTGTCGTTCATCGGGTGCCTTTCGAGGAGCGTTCGTCGCCATGGGACGGACGCGGGGAGGCGAGCGGTCGGCTCGCCGCTGGTGTGCGGAGGCGAGGGATTTCCCGGCCCGAGCGGATCGTGGCGCTTCGACGCGGAGGTTGAGGCGCCCGAGGCGCTGTGGACGGGCGGCCGGAGGCGTGGGCATCCGCGCCCGAGGGTCCGGTGACAGGCGGCGGTGGGCCGGGTGACGGCCGCCGGACGGAAGCCGACGCGGGTGAGTCGCCGCGCGGGGAGAGTGGACCGCGGGTGGCGTGATCCGCCGGCATCCGGGTCCATCGGCAGACTACCCCGGGAAGGTCGCCGTCGCCAAGCGGATCGCCGCCGGTCCGGTCGGCCCCGCCGGCGCTACAGTGAGGGACGCGCCGACCGGGAAGGCCAGCACCGTGACTGCTACAACCGTGGTCGACCAGGTTCGCCTTGGCGACCACGTCTGCTGGACGCACGACGACGAGAGCGCGGCTCTCGACGCCGTCGGCCGCTTCGCCGCCGCGGGCCTGCGCCTCGGCCACAAGGTCGTGTGTTTCACCGAGACGTCGCCGCCGCACGCGGTGCGTGCCCGCGTCGACGCCGTCGGCGTGCCGACCGAGGCCGCCGTGGCGGCGGGCCAGCTGCGCATCGTGCCGGCTCTGGAGGCGTACCCGACGGCCGCCCGGCCGGCACCGGAGACGATGGTCGCCATCGTGGTCGACGAGGTCGACCGCGCGCGGCACGAGGGCTACCCGGGCATCCGGCTGGCCGGCGACATGGCGTGGGTGCTGCGCAGCGGCACCAGCCTGGACGACCTGCGCCGGTACGAGGCCGCGCTCAACCCGCTCTTCCTGGACGTGGGGATCGCCGGACTGTGCCTGTACGACCGGCGCCTCTTTCCGGCCGACCAGCTGCGCGCCCTCGCCGCCGCCCATCCGGGCACGGCCGGGCCGCGGGCGGCGCGGACGTGGGCGCCGCTGCTGCGGGCGTACCGGACGACCGACCCGCCGGGCCTGCGGCTGGTGGGGCAGGTGGACCAGAGCAACCGGGAGGCGTTCACCGCGGTGCTGGCGGCCGTGACGGCCGGCCGGCGGGCGGCGGGACCGCCACCGGTGCTGGACGTCTCCGAGTTGAGCTTCGCCGACGTGGGCGCGGCCACCGCCCTGGTCCGGGCGGATCGGGCCGGCGCCGACGGCATCCGGCTGGTCGGGTGCCGGCCCGCGCTGCACCGGCTGCTGCACCTGCTCGAGGCCGTGCCGACGGAGGGGCGGGCGTGAGGGCGGCCGCCGGGCCGGCATCGGCCGAATTCCGCCACGAACTGGCCTTCTACACCGACACCGCGAGCCTGCTCGCGGTCACCGTGCCGTTCATCAGGGAGGGACTGGCCGCGGGCCATCCGGTGCTGGTCGCCACGCCCCGCCCGCGGTTGACGCTGATCCGCGCGGCGCTCGGCGCGGCGGCCGACGCCGTCGGCTGGGCCGACATGGCCGACGCGGGCCGCAACCCCGGCCGGATCATCCCGGGCGTGCTGCAGGCGTTCGCCCACCGCCATTCCGACCGGCCGGTCCGGATCATCGGCGAGCCGGTCTGGGCCGGGCGAACCGCCGAGGAGTACCGGGCCTGCGCGCAGCACGAGGCCGCCATCAACTGGGCCTTCGCGGGCCGGGAGGCGAGCATCCTCTGCCCGTACGACGCGGGGCGGCTCGGCCCCGGCGTGCTCGCGGAGGCCCGCTGCACGCACCCGCTGCTGGTCGAGCCGGGCGGGTCCCGCCGCCTCGCCGGCTACGCCCCGGCGGCGGTCACCGAGCGGCACAACAAGCCGCTGCCCGCCCCGCCCGAGCCGGTCGCGCTGCTCCACTACGACCTGGCGACCCTGCCGCACGTCCGGCGGTTCGTCGCCGACCACGCCGTGGCCGCCGGGCTGGCTGCCGACCGGGTGGCCGACCTCCAGATCGCGGTCACCGAGCTGGCCAGCAACAGCGTGGCGCACGCCGGCGGCACCGGCACCCTCCGGGCGTGGCACACCGACCGGCACCTGGTGTGCGAGATCCACGACGACGGCTGGCTCGCCGACCCGCTCGCCGGCCGGCTCGTCCCCGCGCGGGACGGCATCGGGGGGCGGGGGCTGGTCATCGTGCACGCCCTGTGCGACCTCGTGCTCCTGCACACCACGGCGGCCGGCACCACCGTCCGGCTGCACATGCTCAGGGAGGCACTGTGACGGGAACCGAACACCTGCTGTATCCGGTCGGCCGGGTGGAGTCGCCGCTGACCGATCCGGCGGCGGCGCCGAAGCAGGGCGACGAGGGCGCCCCGGAGGCGTGGCTGGTCTTCGACGCGGCGTACGCCCGGGCACTGGACGGGCTGCGGCCCGGCGCGGACGTGCTGGTGCTGACCTGGCTGGACCGGGCCCGGCGGGACGTGCTCGCGGTGCACCCGCGCGGGGACGTGTCCCGGCCCGAGACGGGGGTGTTCGCCACCCGTTCGCCGCACCGGCCGAACCCGGTCGGGCTGCACCGGGTGCGGGTGCTCGCCGTGGACGGCGTGCGGCTGCGGGTGGCCGACCTGGAGGCGGTCGACGGCACGCCCGTACTCGATGTGAAGCCGGTCCTCGACGGCGAGCGCTGACGCCGGTGCCCGGCCGGGCCGCTGACCCGGCCGGGCGGGCCGTCAGTGGCCGCGGGCGATCCACTCGTCGAGGTGGGGCGCCTCCGCGGCGATCGTGGTGTCGTCGCCGTGCCCGGTGTGGACCACCGTCTGCGGCGGCAGGGTGAGCAGCCGGGTGCGGATCGACTCGACGATCGTGCCGAAGTCGCTGAAGGAACGGCCGGTCGCGCCGGGACCGCCCGCGAACAGGGTGTCCCCGGTGAAGACCGCGCCGAGGTCGGGGGCGTGGAGGCTGCACGCGCCCGGGCTGTGGCCGGGGGTGTGCAGCACCCGGAGGGTGGTGCCGCCGACCTCGACGGTCTGCCCGTCGGTGAGGTCACCGTCGGGCGGGGAGTCCGGGTGGACCAGGTCCCAGAGCACCCGGTCGGCCGGGTGCAGCAGCACCGGCGCGCCGGTGGCCCGGGCCAGTTCGGGCGCGACCCGGACGTGGTCGTCGTGCGCGTGGGTGGCCAGGATCGCGACCACCCGGCGGCCGCCGACGACCGCGCGGATGGCGGCCACGTCGTGCGGCGCGTCGACGACCACGCACTCGGCGTCGTCGCCGATCACCCAGACGTTGTTGTCGACGTCGAACGTCTGGCCGTCGAGTGAGAACGTGCCGGAGGTGACGGTGTGGTCGACGCGGGCCGTCACGGGAAGACCACCACCGACCGGAGCACGTCGCCGTGGTGCATCCGGGTGAACGCCTCCTCGACCTGGTCGAGGGCGATCTCCTCGGTGACGAACGCGTCCAGGTCGAGCCGGCCCTGCCGGTAGAGCTCGGTGAGCATCGGGAAGTCGCGGCTGGGCAGGCAGTCGCCGTACCAGCTGGACTTGAGGGCGCCGCCCCGGCCGAAGACGTCCAGCAGCGGGAGCTCGATCCGCATCTCGGGGGTGGGGACGCCGACCAGCACCACGGTGCCGGCCAGGTCGCGGGCGTAGAAGGCCTGCTTCCAGGTCTCCGGCCGGCCCACCGCGTCGATGACCACGTCGGCGCCGAACCCGCCGGTCGCGGCGCGGATGGCCTCCACCGGGTCGTCCTCCGAGGCGTTGACGGTGTGCGTGGCGCCGAACCGGCGCGCCCAGTCGAGCTTCCGGGAGTCGGTGTCGACGGCGATGATGGTGGTCGCACCGGCCAGGGACGCACCGGCCACCGCCGCGTCGCCGACCCCGCCGCAGCCGATCACCGCCACCGAGTCGCCCCGGGTCACGTTGCCCGTGTTCATGGCCGCGCCGAGACCGGCCATGACGCCGCAGCCGAGCAGGCCGACGGCGGCGGGCCGGGCCGACGGGTCGACCTTCGTGCACTGGCCCGCGTGCACCAGGGTCTTCTCGGCGAACGCGCCGATGCCCAGGGCGGGGGCCAGCTCGGTGCCGTCGGTGAGCGTCATCCGCTGCGCGGCGTTGTGGGTGTTGAAGCAGTACCAGGGGCGGCCCCGCCGGCAGGCGCGGCACTGCCCGCAGACCGCCCGCCAGTTGAGGACCACGAAGTCGCCGGGCGCCACGTCGGTGACCCCCTCCCCCACCTGCTCCACGACGCCGGCGGCCTCGTGGCCGAGCAGGAACGGGTAGTCGTCGTTGATGCCGCCCTCGCGGTAGTGCAGGTCGGTGTGGCACACCCCGCAGGACTGGACGCGGACCACCGCCTCGCCGGGCCCCGGGTCGGGCACCACGATCGTGGTGACCTCCACGGGCGCGCCCTTGCGCCGCGACACGACTCCCCGGACTTCCTGACCCACGGTCCCTCCCTCGCTCGACTCCAGCCGAACCTACCGCCGATCATCGTCGGCGGCCCACCGTCCAGGGGGCGGTTATCCGGCGCGTCGCGGGGTACGCGGTGGCCCGGTTCTCCGGCACCGACGGGAGTGATCATGAGGTTGACCCATGCGCCACTACGGATCATCATCGGCGCGTTCTTCCTGAATTCCGGGCTGTCCAAGCGGACCCTGGAGGGCGAGGCCGCCGCCGGCATGCACGGGATGGCGGTGGGCGCGATCCCGCAGCTGCGGCAGTTTCCGCCGGACCAGTTCGCGAAGTTGCTCTCCCGTTCCGAGATAGCGCTGGGCGCCGCGCTGCTCACCCCGTTCGTGCCGGCACTGCTGGCCGGCGCCGGGCTGACCGCCTTCGGGGCCGGCCTCGTGCAGCTCTACCTCAAGACGCCCGGCATGCGGGAGGGCAACAGCCTGAAGCCGTCCCAGGCCGGCATCGGGCTGGCCAAGGACAGCTGGCTGGTCGCCGCCGGGCTGACGCTGGTGCTGGACTCGCTGGCGCACAAGCGCCGGTTCACCTGACCGGACCCGCCACGGCGGCGGCGTTCACCGGCACGGCGCCGGCGGCGTAGCGGCGGCGGGCGGCGTTGCGGTAGCGCAGCACCTGCACCGCGCCCAGCCCCCAGAGCAGGTACTGCACGGCGAACGCCCAGCGGAACGCCGACAGTGGCGGCGTGCTCCGGCTGGCCGGGGTGGCCAGGTCGAGCACCACGCCGACCGCCAGGATGAGCAGGATCGAGGCGACGAACCCGCCCACGTTGACGATGCCGGTGGCGCTGCCGATCCGGTGCACCGGGTTGAACGTGCGCGCGTAGTCGAAGCCGATCACCGAGCCGGGGCCGTTCACCGCGAGGACGACCACGAGGGCGACCAGCAGCCCGTGCGGCGCGCGGCCGGGCCAGGCCAGCACCACCGCCCAGACGGCGGCGGTGCCGGCGGTGATGGCGAACACGACGGCCGAGCGGTGGAACGGGTGCCGGGCGCACAGGTGCGCGATCACCGGGCCGCAGACCAGGGTCACCACGGTCATCAGGGTGAGCAGGCCGGCCGCCGCGGTGGGCGAGAAGCCCTGACCCTGCACCAGGAACGGGTAACCCCAGAGCAGGGCGAACACCGAGCCGGAGAACTGGGTGACGAAGTGCGTCCAGAGGCCCAGCCGGGTGCCGGGCTGGGCCCAGGCGTCGGCGAGCTGCCGGCGTACGGTGGCCAGGTCGGGGGCGAGCGCCGTGGTGTGCTCGGCGTGCGGGGTGTCGCGGACCCCGACGAGCACCAGCAGCAGCACGGTCGCGCCGAGCGCCGCCGCGGTCAGGAACGCGGGCGTCCAGCCGGCGTGGTGCAGCAGGGCCACCAGGGGTACGGCGCCGAGCACCGCGCCGAGCTGCCCGATCGTGCCGGTGAGCTGCACCAGCAGGGGGTTGCGCCGGCCCGGGAACCAGAAGGCCACGATGCGCAGCACGCTGATGAAGGTCATGGCGTCGCCCAGGCCGACCAGCACCCGGGCGGCGACGGCGAGCCGGACGTCGGTGGCCACGGCGAAGCAGAGCTGACCGGCCACCATGAGCGCGCCGCCGGCCAGCAGGAGCCGGCGGGAGCCGAACCGGTCGAGCAGCACCCCGACGGGGACCTGCATGGCCGCGTAGACGGCGAGCTGCGCCACGCTGAAGGTGGCCAGGGCGGCGGCGTTGATGTGGAAGCGGTCCGCCGCGTCGACCCCGGTGACGCCGAGCGAGCTGCGGTGGAAGACCGCCGCCACGTACGCGGTGACGGCCACCGCGAAGACCAGGGCGGCGGAGCGGCGCGGGGCGACCGTACGGGCGGTCGTACTCACCGCAGCGTCCGCAGCACGGTCGCGGCGTTGTCGATGTGCGCGCCGACCGCGTCGAGCCAGGCCTGCGGGTCGTCGCCGTCGAGGGCGGCGAGCTGGCCGGCGTGCTCGGTGAGGGCCACCTCGGCCCAGCCCGGCGAGAGCCGGAAGCTGGCCTCGCCCATCCGCAGCTGCCGGTCGCGAAGCCGGTGGTACAGCTCGGCGAGGATCTCGTTGCCGGCCGCCTCCACCACGGTGGCGTGGAAGGCCCGGTCGGCGGCCATCAGCGCGGTGACGTCGCCGGCCGCGTGCGCCCGGCGCATCTCGTCGAGCCAGCGGGCCAGGTCGTCGCGGATGGCGGCCCGGCGCGGCCACACCTGCTCGGCGGCGTGCAGCTCGACCAGGCGGCGGGCCTCGATGACATCGGCGATCTCCCGGGCGGAGACCGGCCGGATCAGCGCACCGCGCTTGGGGTAGAGCTTGACCAGGCCCTCGGCCTCCAGGCGCAGCAGCGCCTCCCGCACCGGCGTCCGGGACACCCCCGTCGCCTCGGCGATCTCGCCCTCGCTGATCAGCAGCCCGCCGGGGTAGACCTGCTCGAGAATCGCCCGCTTGAGGTGCTGGTACGCCCGCTCGGCGGCGGACGGAGCGGCCGGGCGCGCGCCGGACACCGGGGTGGGATGCGTCATGTATCTATGATGCGTCGACGCGGGCCCGGCACCCCAGGCCACCAGCGGGAACGTGGCCCAGGCCACGTCAGCGGAGCACGAGCGCCCCGTCGGAGGCCCGGGTGAAGCGGGTGCCGGAGGGCCGGCCGAGGGTGTCGAGGAGGTCGGCGAGCCAACCGGCCTCGGCGGGTGTGGCGGCCTGCAGGCGCATCCGGCGCATCCGGACCGGGATCAGGCGCAGCCGCCGCAGCTCGCCGGTGGCGGCGTCGAGGGTGGGCAGGTGCAGCAGCCGCAGCTCCGGCCGGTACGCCTCCTGCCCGCCGATCCCCTCGTAGTCGTCGACGAGGTCGCCGCAGCCGTAGAGGACGAGCCGGCCGCGGTAGCGCTCGACCGGGCGCGGATGGTGGGACGAGTGGCCGTGCACCACGTGCACCCCGGCGTCGACCAGGGCGTGCGCGAACTCCACGTGCTCGTCCGGCACCTCGTGGCCCCAGTTGGTCCCCCAGTGCACCGACACCACCACGAGATCACCCGGCCGTACGGTGCCCGCCATCCGCTCGGCGAGCGCGCCGGCCGTCGCCGCCGACACCTCCGGCAGGTACGCCACGCCGGGCCGGCCGGCCTCCGCCGCCCACTGCGGGTAGACGCCGCTGGACACCGCGCCCGCCGACCAGACCAGCAGCCGGCGCTCACCGGCCAGCGGCACCACCGCCGGCCGCCACGCCTCCGCCGCGTCCCGGCCGGCGCCGGCGGTCCGGATCCCCGCGCCGCGCAGCGCGTCCAGGGTGTCAGCCAGCCCGACCGGGCCGAAGTCCAGCACGTGGTTGTTGCCGAGGGCGCACACGTCGAGCCGCGCGGCGGTGAGGCAGGGCAGGTTCGCCGGGTGCATCCGGTAGTGGATGCCCTTGCCGGGATGGTGCTCGCCGCGGGCCGTCACCGCCGTCTCCAGGTTGACGATCCGGGCGGCCGGACGTTCCGCGTCCAGCAGCCGCAGCGCCTCGCCCCACGGCCACTCGGGCGGGACCGGGCGCGGCACCGGGCCGGACGCGGACTCCGCCAGCGCCACGTACCGGCGGGCGTCGGTCACCAGCTGCTCCCGTAGCGCGGGTGACCCCGGGCGGGGCAGGATCTGGTCCACGCCGCGGCCGGTCATCACGTCACCGGCGAGGAAGAGCGTCACCTCGGCCATGTCCCGGGTGTTCCCGCCGCGCGCCGCACCACGCGTGAGACCGGCCGGGGTACCAGGGCCGCCATGACGACGGACGTGACGATCGTGGTGGCCACCCGCAACCGCCGGGACCAGCTGCTCGCCCTGCTGCCCCGGCACACCGCCCCGGTGATCGTGGTGGACAACGGCTCCGGCGACGGCACGCCGGCCGCCGTGGCACGGGAGTTCCCCTCGGTCCGGGTGGTGGAGCTGGGCCACAACGCGGGCGCCGGTGCGGCCCGCAACGTCGGGGTGGGGCTGGCCCGCACGCCGTACGTGCGCGCAACCGGGTGCTCCCCGCGGCGCTGCGCCGGCCGGCCCGGGTGCTGCGCGCGGTGGTCGCCGACGCCTGGCGGGACCCGGCCGGGCGGGCGGGGCTGCGCGACGCGGTCCGGCAGGCCGGTTGGGTGCTGCGGGGCCGGCGGCGGCTGCCGGCCGGGCTGGAGGCCGCGCTCGTCGCGCTGTCCCGCGCCGACGCCGCAATGCCCCGTTCCGCCGGAGTTCCCCGGCCGGCGGGGTCCGCGGCGGCCTGAGCTGGTTATCGTGTGGGCGCAGCTGACCGGCCGGCGGCGAGGAGCACCGGGTGAAGAACACCGCGTCCTTCCGGGCCTGGTACCGCCCGATGCGGGCCCGCCGGCGCGACGAGGAGCACCGGGCGGCCACCCCGCTGGAGCTCTTCTTCGACCTCTGTTTCGTGGTCGCGGTGGCGCTGACGTCGGAGGGTCTGCACCACAACGTCGCGGAGGGGCACGTCGGGCACGGCCTGATCGGTTACCTGAGCGTCTTCTTCGCGATCTGGTGGGCCTGGGTGAACTTCACCTGGTTCGCCTCCGCCTACGACACCGACGACGACGTCTACCGGCTGACCGTGCTGGTGCAGATCGCCGGGGCGCTGATCCTCGCCTCCGGCGTGCCGCGCGCCTTCTCCGACGGCGACTTCACGACGATCACCTACGGGTACGTCGTGATGCGGCTGGGCTCGGTGGTGAACTGGCTGCGGGCTGCCGGCGGCGACCCGGCGCACCGGGCCACCGCACTGACGTTCGCGATCGGCGTGGGCGTGGTGCAGGCCGGCTGGCTGCTCCGGCTCCTCCTGCCGCACGCCTGGCTCGCGCCCGCGTTCGTGCTGCTGGTCCTCGCGGACCTGCTGGTGCCCGTGCTGGGCGAACGGCGCCGGCAGACCACCTGGCACCCGCACCACATCGCCGAGCGGTACCAGCTGTTCACCCTCATCGTGCTCGGTGAGGTGGTGCTCTCCACGTCGGTGGCGATCCAGCGCGGGGTGGACGCGGGCAACGGGCAGCTGTGGTCGCTCGCCGCGGCCGGCACGCTGATCGTCTTCGCGATCTGGTGGCTCTACTTCGACCGGCCCGACCCGCTGCCGCCCGCGTCGGTGCGCGGGGCGCTGTCCTGGGGCTACGGGCACTACTTCGCCTTCAGCTCGATCGCCGCGGTCGGCGCCGGGCTGGCGGTGGCGGTCGACCACGACCTGCACACCGGGCACGTCTCCGGCCGGGTGGCCGGCTACGCCGTCGCCGTGCCGGTGGCGGTCTTCCTGGTCACGCTCTGGGCGCTGCACCTGCCGGCCAAGCACGGCGCCGGGCTGGTGCTGTTCCCCGGCGCGGCGGCGCTGGTGCTGCTGGCGCCGTGGCTGGTAGCGCCGGTCGACCTGATCGCCGCGGTGCTGGTCGTGCTGGTGGCCGTCACGCTGGTCCTGCGTCACCGCGCGGCGACCAGAATCGCCTGACCAGGGCCTCGAACTCGGCGGCCCGCTCGATCTGCGGCATGTGGCCGGTGTCGCGGAACAGGTGACCCTGCGCCGCGGGCAGCCGGGACCGGGCGTACGAGAGGTGGGCGGTGGGCAGGACCAGGTCCCGGTCGCCCCAGACGACCAGGGTGGGCAGGCCGAGCGCCGCCACCGCGTCGAGCAGTTCGGCCCGCCACTCGGGCCGTACGCCGCGCCAGGTGCCGAGGCTGCGGACCACCTCCAGCAGCACCCGGGCGGCGTGCGGCTGCCGGGCCGCGGCCAGGGCGGTGGCGAGCCGGGCCTCGGTGACGTACGACGGGTCGTGGAAGATGGCCCGCTCGGTGCGGCGGGCGATCGCCGGGTGCGGGCGCAGCAGCAGCCGGGCGAGGGGCCGCACCGCGAGCAGCCGCAACGCGAAGGTGACCTCCCGGCCGAAGCCGGCGCTGTTGACCAGCACGAGGCTGGCCGCCCGGTGCGGCCCGTCGGCGGCGAGCCGCATCGCCACCGCCCCGCCCAGGGAGTTGCCGACCAGGTGGGCCGGACCGGTGACACCGGCCGCGTCGAGGAACTCGGCGACGGCCGCGGCCAGGGTCGGCAGCGTGTGCCGCTCGTCCAGCGGCGTGGAGCCGCCGTGCCCCGGCAGGTCCACGGCGAGCACCCGGTGGTCGCGGGCCAGCCCCGCGTGCACGTCGGCGAAGTCCTCGAGGGTCCGGCCGATGCCGTGCAGGAGCACCACCGGCGGGCCGTCGCCGGCGATCCGGCAGCGCACCCGCCGCCCGGCGACGGTGAGTTCGTCGGCCGGCGGCAGGGCGAGGGTCACGCCGGCCGCCCCGGGTCCGACGGGACCGGTTCGGCGGGCGGCCGCGGGGCCGGCACGGTGGCGGGGCGCGGTCGCATGCCCAGGGCCAGCACCCGTCCGTACCCGGCGGGGGCCACCCGGGCGAGCAGGTCGGGCAGCTTCGCCGACCAGCCGATCAGCACCCGGCCGCGGCGGCGCTCGACCCCGCGCAGGATCACCTCGGCGGCCTTCGCCGGGTCGATGGAGAGCAGCTTCTCGAACTGCCGGCGGCCGGCCTCGTACTCCTCGATCGGGACGCCGCTGCCCACGCGGGCGCTGCTCGCGATCCGGGTGCGGATGCCACCCGGGTGCACCGAGGTGACCCCGACCCCGTCGTCGGCCAGCTCGTGCCGCAGGGCCTCGGTGAAGCCCCGCACGGCGAACTTGCTGGCCGAGTAGGCCGCCTGCCCGGCGGGCGCGATCAGCCCGAAGAGGCTGGACACGTTGACCAGGTGAGCCCCGGGTTCGGCCTTGAGCGCGGGCAGCAGCGCGTGGGTCAGCCGCACCACGGCCCGGAAGTTGATGTCGATGACCCAGAGGAACTCGTCCAGGGTGACCTGGTCGAACCGGCCGCCCAGTGCCACGCCGGCGTTGTTGACCAGCAGCCGGATCCGCGGGTGCGCCGCGAGGATCTCGGCGGCCACACGGTCGGTGGCGCCGGCGTCGGCCAGGTCGACCACGTGGGTCTCGACGCGCCGGTCGGGGTGCGCGGCGCGGATCGCGGCCACCACGGCGGCCAGCCGCTCGGCGTCCCGGTCGAGCAGGACCAGGTCGGCGCCGCGCCGGGACAGCCCGTGCGCCAGGGCCTCGCCGATGCCGCTGGCCGCGCCGGTCAGCACCGCGGTGCCGCCGGGGAAGACGAAGTCACGCATGACGCTCCTCGGGAGTCAGGCGACGGGCGCGGGCCGGTCGGCGACGGTGGCGGGGGTGCCCGCGCGGGAGAAGCGCACGCCGGCGTCGGTGAGCCGCCCGTGCCGCATCAGCAGCACGTCGCGGGGGTAGTTCTGGTGCAGCCGCCAGGGCGCCGCCGGGCCCTGCTTGGGCAACCGGTCGACGGCGCGCAGCACGTAGCCGGACTGCAGGTCGATGATCGGCACGAGCTCGTCGGAGTCCGGGGCGAGCGGCGTGACGATCTGCTGGCCGGTGTCGTCGAGGTGGCGCAGCAGCCGGCAGACGTACGTGGCGACCAGGTCGGCCTTCAGCGTCCAGGAGGCGTTGGTGTAGCCGATGGTCATGGCGAAGTTCGGCACGCCGGAGAGCATCATGCCCTTGTAGGCGACGGTCGAGGCGAGGTCGACCTCGGCGCCGTCCACCGCGAGGGTCATGCCGCCGAGGGCGAGGAGGTTCAGGCCGGTCGCGGTGACCACGATGTCGGCGGGCAGTTCCGCGCCGGAGGTGAGCCGGATGCCCCGCTCGGTGAAGGTGTCGATGGTGTCGGTGACCACCGCGGCTGTCCCGGCGCTGAGGGCGGCGAACAGGTCGCCGTCGGGTACCACGCAGAGCCGCTGGTCCCAGGGGTTGTAGCGGGGCGAGAAGTGCCGGTCGAGGTCGTAGCCGACCGGCAGCCTGCCCCTGGCCGCCCGGCGGAGGAACGTCTTCACGAGGCCCGGTGCGCGCCGGCTGAGCTGGAAGTTGGCCACCGCGAGCGCGACGTTCTTCCAGCGCGTCACCGCGTACGCGGCCTTCGCCGGGAGCCGGCGACGCGCCGCGTCGGCGAACCGGTCGCGGGAGGGCAACGCGATGACGTACGTGGGTGAGCGCTGGAGCATGGTGACGTGGGCGGCCCGTTCGGCCATGGCCGGGACCAGGGTGACCGCGGTGGCCCCGCTGCCGATCACGACCACCCGCTTGCCGGCGTAGTCGAGATCCTCGGGCCAGTGCTGGGGGTGCACGAGCCGGCCGGCGTACCGCTCGACGCCGGGGAACTCGGGTGTGTAGCCCTCGTCGTAGCGGTAGTAGCCGGAGTTGGTGAACAGGAAACCGCAGGTCAGGACCACGTCCTCGCCGGTGTCGTCGCGCCGGGCGTGCACCGTCCAGCGCGCCGTGACGCTGTCCCACTCGGCCCGCAGGGCCCGGTGGTGGAAGCGGATGTGCTGCTGCACGCCGTACTCCCGGGCGGTCTCCCGGACGTAGGACCGGATGGCGTCGCCGTCGGCGATCGCCTTCGGGTTGGTCCACGGCTTGAACGAGTAGCCGAGGGTGAACATGTCGGAGTCGGAGCGGATGCCCGGGTAGCGGAACAGATCCCAGGTGCCGCCGACGGCGCCGCGGGCCTCCAGCACCGCGTACGTCTTGCCGGGGCACTCGCGTTGCAGGTGGACGGCGGCGCCGACGCCGGAGAGCCCGGCACCGACGATGAGGACGTCGACGTGGTCGGAGGCCATGGCATCTCCCGTTCGGCCGGCAGTGGACCGGACACTATCCAGCACCGTCGACGCCAGTCAACACCATGTCGAGTGGAATCGACAGGGTGTCGAACGGGTGTAACATCGGCCGACATGACACCCGCCCGTACGTCGACCGGCAGCGCGCCGACGCGCGGGCGGCGGCCCGGCCGCTCCACCGGCGACGACCGGGAGGTGGCCATCCTCGCCACCGCCGAGCGGCTGCTGGGGCAGCGGCCCTTCGGCGAGATCTCCATCGACGACCTGGCCCGGGGTGCCGGCATCTCCCGGCCCACGTTCTACTTCTACTTCCCCTCCAAGGACGCCGTGCTGCTCACCCTGCTCGACCGGGTGACCGAGGAGGCCGACGCGGCCGCCGGCGACGCGCTGGTCCGGCTCGCCGAGGACCCGCGGGCCCGCTGGCGGGAACTGATCGCCCGGTTCCACGCCACCTTCGGCGGCCACCGCGACGTGGTGCTGGCCTGCGCCCAGGTGCGCGGCACCAACGCCGAGGTGCGCCGGCTCTGGGCCGAGGTCCTGGAACGCTGGGTACGCGCCGTCGAGGCGGCCGTCGAGGGGGAACGCGCGCGCGGCGCGGCCCCGGACGGGCTGCCCGCCCGGGACCTCGCCATCGCGCTGAACTCGATGAACGAGCGGGTGTGGTACGCGACCTTCGCCGGCGACGGGCCGGCCGTGGCCGAGCGGGACGTCGTCGACGTGCTGCTCGACGTCTGGCTGACTGCGATCTACCGGACCACCACCCCGCCGGTCAGCCCGTCCGGGTGAAGTCCATGACCCAGTTCGTCTCCCAGGTGCGCTCGCCGTCGGTCGAGAAGGCCTGCTCCCAGCGGCAGGAGGTGGGCGTGATCCGCGACCAGATGAACCGGCAGCGGATCGCCCGCCCCTCGTCGGTGTCGTCGGCGTAGAAGGTGCCCACCCCGTCGACGAACCGGCCCACCATCGGCGGCTGTTCGAGCACCCCGCGGCGGCTGTTCATCCAGTAGATCGACCACAGCCCGGTCTCCGCGTCGCGGATGCGGACCGTCGAGCCGGAGAAGCCCCGGGTCGGGAACCGGATCTCGTCGAAGCTGCCGGCGCCGTCGAAGAACGAATTGGCCACACTCGTGCCGGGGAACTCGTCCCAGTCGTCGCTGCCCACGTGCCGCTTCCGCAGCCGCCGGTTGGTCACGTCCCAGGTGCCCACGAAGAAGTCGAAGTCGCCCATCAGAAACCCACCTTTCCCTCGGCCCGGTTGTCGGCCAGGTAGCCGGCCAGGTCCGGCCGGTCGGGGGCGAGCACGTGCCGCACCCAGGCCGTCCGCTCGTGCTCCAGCACGCCCAGCTCCCAGACGCACCCGACGCCCGGGCGCTCCAGCGGGACGAAGTGCGCCGGGTCCTCGTCCGGACAGTCCAGCGCGGGCTGACCGGCGATCGCGATCCGGCACTCCACCACGTTGTCGAAGAACCAGCTGTACGCCAGCAGGTACGCGCCGGTGTCCGCGCCCCGGTGGAGCACCACCCAGCCGGCGGGCGGGGTGGTGCCGTCCGGGGCGGGGAGCAGCTTCGGCAGGTACGCGTACGCGGCCTCGACCACCTCCGGTTCGAGGCGGCGGTCCGGCTGGTCGATGTGGTAACGCTTGACGTGCCGGCCGGCGACCTCGACGGTCCCCGGCACGGTCAGTTCCTTGTCGTGGAAAGCCATGTCGGGACGGTAGGACCACTCCCCTGACAGCTAGTGTCAGTGGAATGCGGGCCAGTCGCCTCCTGTCCATCCTGCTGCTGCTCCAGGCCCACGGCCGGCTCACCGCCGCCGAGCTGGCCGACCGGCTGGAGGTCTCGGTGCGCACCGTCTACCGGGACGTCGAGTCGCTGCACGCCGCCGGCATCCCCCTCTACGGCGAGGCCGGGCACGCCGGCGGCTACCGGCTCGTCGACGGGTGGCGGACCCGGCTGACCGGGCTCACCGCCGAGGAGGCCGACCGGCTGCTCTTCGCCGGGCTGCCCGGGCCCGCCGCCGAGCTGGGCTACGAGTCGGTGGTGGCCACCGTGCAACTGAAGCTGCGCGCCGCGCTGCCGCCGCCGCTCGCCGACCGGGCCGCCCGGCTGGAGCAGCGGTTCCACCTGGACACGCCGGGCTGGTACTCCGACGGGGACCCGTCGCCGTACCTGGCGGCCGCGGCCGAGGCGGTGTGGCGGGAGCACCGGATCCGGGTCCGCTACCGCAGCTGGACCGGCGAGGTGACCCGGGTGCTCGAACCGTACGGGCTGGTGCTCAAGGGTGGCCGCTGGTACGTGGTGGCCGCCCGGCCGGACCGGGCCGAGCCGGCCACCTACCGGGTCAACCAGATCCTCGGCCTGACCCCGCTGGACGAGCCGTTCGACCGGCCGGAGTTCGACCTGCCGGCCTGGTGGCGGGCGCACGTGGTCGCCTTCCGGGCCGGGCTGCACCGCGACGAGGCGACCATCCGGCTCTCGCCCCGGGGCCGCGAGCGGCTGCGGGAGGTCGCCAGCGACGCGGTGGTCGCCGCGGTGGACGCCAGCGCCGGCCCGCCCGACGCGGCGGGCTGGGTGCGGGCCACCGTACCCATCGAATCGCTCACCCACGCGCACGGCGACCTGCTCCGGCTCGGCGCCGAGGTGGAGGTCCTGACCCCCGCCGCCCTCCGCGACCGGCTCGCCGAGACCGCCACCGCCCTCGCGGCCCTCTACCACCCGGCCGGGTCAGCGTAGGTCGTGGAGGGTCGTTCCCAGGGCCTGCACGGCGCGGTCGATGTCCGACGGTGGGTTGGCGGCGTAGCCGAGGACCAGGCCGGGGGGTTGCGGGCGCTGGCCGTGCCAGGACAGGGGCTGCACCTTGACGCCGCGGCGTAACGCCGCCGCGGCGAGCGCCGTGTCGTCGACCTCGCCGGGCAGGGTCACCAGCAGGTGCAGGCCCGCCGCCGCGCCGTGCACCACCGCACCGGGCAGGTGCTCGCGGACCGCCCGGATCATCGCGTCCCGGCGGCGGACGTGCCGGCGGCGCAGCAGCCGCAGGTGGCGTTCCAGCGCGCCGGAGTCCATCAGCTCGGCCAGCACCAGCTGCGGCAGGGCGGCGTTGCCCAGGTCGGCCATCCGCTTGGCCGCCACCAGGCCCGCGTGCAGCCGGGGCGGCACCAGCACCCAGCCGATCCGCAGCGCCGGGGCGAGCAGCTTCGAGACGCTGCCGGTGTAGCAGACCGCCTCCGGCAGCATCCCGCGCAGCGCCGGCACCGGCGGGCGGTCGTAGCGGTGCTCGGCGTCGTAGTCGTCCTCGATGACCAGTCCGCCCTGCCGCGCCCAGCGCAGCAGCCGGCGGCGCCGGTCGCCGTCGAGCACCACACCGGTCGGGAACTGGTGCGCCGGGGTGAGCATCACGGCCGGGGCGCCACTGTCGGCCAGCCGGTCGACCCGCAGGCCGTGGGCGTCGACCGGGACCGGTGGGGTGTCCAGCCGCCAGTTGTTCAGGTGCTGGCGTACGCCGAGCGAGCCGGGGTCCTCCACGGCGACCGTGTGCACCCCGTCGGCGTGCAGCACCTGGGCGAGCAGGCCGAGCGCCTGGGACACCCCCGCCACGACCACCACCTCGGCCGGATCGACCCGGATGCCGCGGTAGCGGGCCAGCCAGGTGGCCACGGCGAGCCGCAGCGCGGGGGTGCCGGTCGGGTCGCCGTACCCGAAGGCGGCGGGCGTCAGGCGTTGCAGCACCGCGCGTTCGGCACGCAGCCAGGCCGCGCGGGGAAAGGCCGCCAGATCGGGTACGCCGGGCGTCAGGTCCAGCTCCGCCGGGGCGGTGCGCAGCGCGTCGAAGACGGTGGTGTCCGGCCGCGCGGCGAACACCTCCGGCGGGCGGCGCGGCACCGGCGCCCGGGTGACCACGGCCGCCGGGGTGGCCACCACGACGGTGCCGGCCCGGCCCCGCCCGACCACGTGCCCGTCCTCGGTCAGCCGCTGGTACGCCTCGGTCACCACGCCCCGGGACACGCCCAGCTCGGCGGCGAGCACCCGGCTGGCCGGCAGGCGGGCGCCCACCGGCACCCGGCCGTCGGCGATCGCGGCCCGCAGCCGGGCGGCCAGCCAGTCGGCGCGCCCGCCGGGCGGGGCCTCCCCGACGTCGAGCTGGAGGAAGTCGGCGCCGGCCGTTATGGACCCCTCGACCGCCATCGGTTTGGCACTGCCCATCGGACCATTATGGTCGCAGGCTGGACCGCGTGACCATCACCTTCCTGTTGACCACGCTCGTCGTGGTGATCACCCCGGGCACCGGGGTCGTCTACACCCTCGCCACCGGCCTCTCCGCCGGCCGCCGCGCCGGCCTGGTAGCCGCCCTCGGCTGCACCGTCAGCCTCGTCCCGCACCTGGTCGCCGCCGTGACCGGGCTGGCGGCCCTGCTCCGCGCCGGCACCCCGGCGTTCCGCGTGGTCACCTGGCTGGGCGTCGCGTACCTGCTCTGGATGGCCTGGGCGGCGCTGCGCGACCGCGGCTCGCTGCTGCCGGCCGACGAGCACCGCCCGCCCCGCCCGGCCGGCCGGCTGTTCCGCGACGGGGTGCTGCTGAACCTGCTGAACCCCAAGGTCACCGTCTTCTTCGTGGCGTTCCTGCCGCAGTTCGTCCCACCGGACGCGCCGGACGCGCCGGCCCGGATGCTGGCCTGCGGCGTCGTGTTCATGCTGGCCACCCTGGTGGCCTTCGCCGGATACGCACTGCTGGCCGGCGCGCTGCGCCGCCGGGTGCTGGCCCGGCCCCGGCTGACCGCGCTGCTGCGGCACGGCTTCGCCGGCAGCTTCCTCGCCCTGGGCCTCGGCCTGGCCCTCACCGCCCGATAGGAGTCCTGCCGTGCGCTTCCGCCACTCCCCCGAGATCTGGTCGGCCTTTCCCGAGCTGACCTGCGGTGTCCTGCACGCCACCGGGATCACCCCGGCCGCCGACGTCACCCCGCGGCTCACCCGCTACGCCGACACCGCCCGCGCCCGCCTCGCCGGCGGGACGGAGGGCGGCTTCCCGGAGATCCAGGCCTGGCGGCGCGCCTTCGCCCGAACGGGCTCGCCGCCGACCCGCTACCGGTGCGCGGCCGAGTCGCTGCTGCGCCGGTTCCGCCGCGACGGGGCGCTGCCCCGGCTGCACCCGCTGGTCGACCTGGGCAACGCCCTGTCCCTCGGGTACGCCGTGCCGGTCGCCGTGCTGGACCTCGCCCGGATCGCCGGGGACCTGACCGTGCGGCCGGCGCTCGGCACGGAGACCTACCTGACCCTCGGCGGCGACGAGGAGCATCCGGAGCCGGGTGAGCCGATCTTCGCCGACGCGGCCGGCCGGGCCCACTCCCGCCGCTGGACCCACCGGCAGAGCGGCGCGTCGGCGGTGCGCGCGGAGACCGCCGAGGTGCTGGTGGTGATCGAGGCGATGCACGAGGACGGGCCCCGGGTCGTGCCCCGGATGCTCACGGAACTGGCCGGCGCGCTGGCGGAGGAGTGGGGCGTGCCGGCCCGGACGGCGCTGCTCACCGCCGGGGCGCCGGAGTTCGCGGCGCCCGCCACGCGCACCGCCTGAGGCCCCGGCCCGTCCTGCGGGGTGGTCGCCCCACGCGAGGGGTGCTCCCGGTGGCCGGGCCACCGGGAGCACCCACGCGATCAGGGCAGCTCCGGCGGATCCAGCCAGGCCCAGGTCACGCCGTCGGCGGAGAGCCAGGCGCCCGTGCTGTCCGGCCAGCCGGTCTGCACGTACCCGCCGGGCACCGGGCGCGGGTCGGCCCCCGGGCCCAGCGGGGCGGGACGGAACGTCGCACCGCCGTCGGAGCTGGCGAACATCCGGGGGTCCTCCCGGGCGGAGACGCCGGCCTGGACGACCAGCACCCCGTCGGGCCGTACGGCCGCCCGGACGGTGCGCTCACCGACCTGGGCCGTTCCGGCGGCACGCGCCCAGGTGCCGCCGCCGTCCGCGCTGCGCCAGACCACCAGCGCGCCCCGCACCCGGCCGACCGCGAAGACGGTGCGCCCGTCGTGGGTGGCGACCGCCGGGCCGCCGACGTCGTCGCTGGCGGTGAGGTTGTCCGGGAACTCGTGTCGCGACCAGGTGCGGCCGCCGTCCCGGCTCGTCTCGACGGCGCTGCCGGTCCAGACGATCCGGCCGCCGTCGCCCGTGCGCTGACCGGTCCAGCCGCTGACCCAGATGCCGGCGCTGCCCGGCACGCTCTGCACCACGGCCGCGTTGCGCAGGGCCGACCGCTCGCGGAGCTGGGCGATGTCGCCGGTGGCCGGGTCCACGGCGACGAGCGCCTCGTCACCGGGGCCCGGTTGCCGGCCGAGGACCTGCCAGCCGGCCGGCAGCGCGTCCACCCGCCGCACGGTCACCTCCCGCCAGGTGGTCCCACCGTCGGTGCTGGCGATCCACCGGGCGGACCCGTTGTCCGCGGCGGAGCGGGAGACGTACCAGGCCACCACCGTGCGCGGCCCGGCGGCGCGGAGGTCCACCCCGGCGCCGTGCGGCACCGGCAGCGGACCGGTGCGCCACCGCCGCCCGCCGTCGTCGGTGCCGGCCCAGCGCAGCGGGCACCCCGTGCTGCACTCGCTCCAG
Source organism: Micromonospora terminaliae (assembly GCF_009671205.1). NCBI lineage: Bacteria > Bacillati > Actinomycetota > Actinomycetes > Micromonosporales > Micromonosporaceae > Micromonospora > Micromonospora terminaliae. The sequence continues at coordinate 2,610,149 of NZ_CP045309.1, forward strand.
CGCAGGTAGACGTGGGTCAGGTCGCCGGCGGCGGGACGGCCGGTCAGGATCCGCGGGCCCGGATCGGCGGTGGGCGTGGCGCCCGGGGTGGCGATGAAGTCCGGGGTGCGGTCCGTGCCGAACCGGACCGGAGGCGGGGCGGAGTCGTCCGGCCGGGTCGCCACGGCGACACCCGAACCGGTGACCAGCAGCGCCACCGTGGCGACGGCGACGATCCGGCGCCGGAGTCGGCGCCGCCGGGCAGCGGCGACGACCTGTGCGAAGTGCGGCTTGAAGCCGGCCTGGGCGGCGGCGTTCAGGCCGGTGAAGTCCAGCTCAGGCATGGCGCGCCTCCCGCTCCGGCCGGGCCGTGGCCGGACCGGCGGGCGCCGGCCGGGGGACGTCGTCCTCGCCGAGGTGCTCGGCGAGCACGCGACGGGCCCGGACCAGGCGCGTCTTCACCGCCTCCACCGAGCAGCCCAGCGCGGTGGCCACCTCGGTCACCGGCAGGTCCGCGAGGTGGTGCAGCACCACGGTCTCCCGGGCCGGTCGGGGCAGCCGCTGCAACGCCGCCACGAGCGCGACGTGGTCCGGGGACAGGGCCGGGCCGCTGGGCTGCGCCGGGTCCAGCCGCCCGGAGCGCACCAGCCCGTGCAGCAGCACCCGGCGACGGTGCCGGGACCGGGCGACGTTCAACGCGACCGTCCGCAGCCAGGCCTCCGGGTTGGCCACCTCACGGAACCGGGCCGGGCGGGCCAGCGCCCGGACGAACGCCTCCTGCACGACGTCCTGCGCCTCCGCGTAGTCGCCGGTCATCGCGTACATCTGGGCCACCAGCCGGGCCGCCGAGGCGGCGTACACCTGTCTGACGTGTTGCTGTGGGTCCACATCGTCCCCTCCCGTGTCGGTCGCTTCGTCCGTACGACCGGCGAGCGGGTGGCGAGGTGACATTCCCGGTGGGTGACGGGTCAGGCGTCGGGGCGGTCCGGCTCGTCGGTCGACATGATCTCGTCGAACTCGGCCGGGGTGATCTCGCCGTTGCGCAGCCGGCGGGCGTTCGCGGCGAACCGGGCCACCGCGGCTCCGCGCGGGTCGGGCGGGGTCAGCAGGCCGGAGTCGGCGGCGAGCGCGGTCGCGGCGTCGGCCACCTGGCGGGGGTCGCCGGTGTCGACCCGCTCGCCGTGCAGCTCGCGCAGCGCGGCGGCGAGCCGGGCGTCGGCCGTGGCGCCGGCGCCCCACCAGCGCCGGGCCAGGTCGACCGTGCGGCCGAGGCTGTCCTCGCCCACCCGCTCGGCCCGCAGCTCGGCCCGCATCATGCGCAGGAACGTGACGGTGACTGCGTCGGAGTCATCGGCGATCATGCCCGCACCCTAGCGACCGGCTGCGACAAACCCGGTGGGCCACCCGGCCGGCGGCGGCATGATCGGGGCATGGAGCGACAACCGGCCCGCGGGCACCGGAACATCCCGCACACCGCCGACGTACGCATCGAGGCGTGGGCGCCGGACCGGGAGGGTTGCGTGGCCGAGGCGGTCACCGCGCTGGTGGAGACCTTCGTGGACACCACGGGGGCGGTCGCCGACGGGGAGACCGGGTTCCGGGTGCCGCCGGGAGCCGACGCGGACCTGCTGGTCGGCGTCCTCGACGAGGTGATCTTCCGGCTGGACACGGCGGACGAGCTGCCGCTGGAGACCGAGGTGCGGGCGGCCGGGGACGGCGGCCTGGCGGTGCGCTGGCGTACCACCGGCACCGACGCGGTCGAGCTGGTCGGCGCGGTCCCCAAGGCGGTGTCGCTGCACGAGCTGAGCTTCACCGAAGGGCCGGACGGCTGGCGGTGCGCGGTGACCCTGGACGTGTGAGCGGGTTCAGCCCTTCACCACGCCCAGCGGCACCAGCCGGGCCACCTTCCGGCACAGGCCGGCCCCCTCGGCCGCCGCGACCACGGCGGTGACGTCCTTGTACGCGGCCGGCATCTCCTCGGCCAGCCCGCGCCGGCTGGCGCCCCGTACGGCGATGTCCTGCGCCTCCAGCTCGCGGCGCGGGTCGTGCCCGCGGACCGCCTTCGTGGCCTGCTTGCGGCTCTGCACCCGGCCCGCCCCGTGACAGGTGGACGCCCAGGCCGGCGAGCCGGCCACGCCGGTGAGCACGTACGAGCCGGTGCCCATCGAGCCCGGGATGAGGACCGGCTGCCCGGCGGGGCGCAGGTCCTCGGGCAGCTCGGGGTGCCCCGGCGGGAGGGCCCGGGTGGCGCCCTTGCGGTGCACGCAGAGCGGGCGGGACGTCCCGTCCACCTCGTGCGTCTCGATCTTGGCGAGGTTGTGCGAGATGTCGTACACGAGGTCGAGGTCGCAGCCGGTGACCCGGGCGAACACCTGCCGGGCGGAGTGGGCGAGCAGCTGCCGGTTGGCCCGGGCGTAGTTGGCCGCCGCGGCCATCGCCCCCAGATAGGCCCGGCCCTCGTGGGACGCCACCGGCGCGCACGCCAGCTGCCGGTCGGGCACGTCGATGCCGTGCCGGGGCATCACCTTCTCCATCTCCCGGACGTAGTCCGTGCAGATCTGGTGGCCCAGCCCGCGCGACCCGCAGTGGATCATGACGCAGACCTGGCCGGCGCGCAGCCCGAAGGCCCCCGCCACGGTCTCGTCGTAGATCTCCTCCACCGCCTGCACCTCGAGGAAGTGGTTGCCCGAGCCGAGGCTGCCCACCTGGCGGGCGCCGCGCTCCACCGCCCGCTCGCTCACCTGGGCCGGGTTCGCGTCGCCCACCGCGCCGTAGTCCTCGCACCGGTCCAGGTCCCGCTGGACGCCGAAGCCGCGCTCGACGGCGTACCGCGAGCCGCCGCGGAGCACCGCGTCGAGTTCGGCCCGGTCGGTCAGGTGCCACACGGCGCCCTTGCCCATGCCGCGCGGGGTGGACTCGCTCAGGCCGTCCATCACGGCGTCCAGCCGCGGGCGCAGCGCGGCCCGGTCCAGGTCGGCGGCGAGCAGCCGCACCCCGCAGGAGATGTCGAAGCCGACCCCGCCGGGCGAGACCACTCCCCCGGCCTCGACGTCGGTGGCGGCCACCCCGCCGATGGGGAAGCCGTAGCCCCAGTGCACGTCCGGCATGGCGTAGGAGGCGCCGACGATGCCCGGCAGGGTGGCCACGTTCGCCACCTGCTCCAGCGACTTGTCCGCCCCGGCGTCGGGGAGCAGGTCGCGGGACGCGAAGACGACGCCCGGCACCCGCATCGGGTCGTGCCGGTCGATCCGGAACCGGTACGGCGACTCCTCGACCAGGTCCATCCCGCCCGGCTACCCCGGCCCGGACCGGTTACACGCGGTCCGGTTCCCTTCCGCCCGGTCCGGGTAGTGCGCCTGCATGCCCCAGCGATACGAGAACTACGACCGGATCGCCGTCGTCACCGGCGCGGACTCCGGCATCGGCAAGGCGTGCGCCGTCGCGCTCGCCGAGGCCGGCTTCGACATCGGCATCACCTGGTACGGCGATCCGGACGGCGCCGAGCGCACCGCCGGGGAGGTACGCGCGACCGGCCGCCGCTGCGAGGTGGCCGAGATGGACCTGACCCGGCTGCCCGCGCAGGCCGCGGTCGTCGACGACCTGGCCGACCGGCTCGGCGGGCTCGGCGTGCTGGTCAACAACGCCGGCACCGGGCTGGCGACTCCCTTCGTCGACGTGGCCTGGGAGAAGTGGCGGGAGGTGCTCGCCGTGGACCTGGACGGGCCCTTCCTGTGCTCCCAGCGCGCCGCGCGGCGGATGCGGGCGGCCGGCCGGGGCGGCCGGATCATCAGCATCACCAGCGTGCACGAGCACGCCCCGCGGGTCGGCTCGTCGGCGTACTGCGCGGCGAAGGGCGGGCTGGGACTGCTCACCAAGGTGATGGCGCAGGAACTGGCGGCCGACGGGATCACCGTGAACGCGGTGGCCCCTGGCGAGATCGCCACCCCGATGACCGGGCAGGAGGACGTGGACCCGTTCACCGAGGAGCGCCCCGGCGTGCCGGTGGGGCGGCCCGGGGACGCCCGGGAGGTGGCGGCCGTGGTGGCGCTGCTCGCCTCACCGGCGGCCGCGTACGTGACCGGGGCGTCCTGGCCGGTGGACGGCGGGATGCTCATGATGGGACCGCAGGCGTCGTCCCTGCCGGACGACACCTGGCGCTCGGTCTGAGGGTCGTTGTCACACCCCCGGTCAGCCGCGGGTGAAGGGTGTAACACTTCGTGACGCTGCGCGTTCACACCGTCCACTTAGGGTTCTCGTCGGCCCGGTCACACGACGGTCCGGGCCGACGCCCGGCCCCGACCCCGGGGTCCCGACGGAAGGACGACGCATGCCCTTCGCCCGACGTACCGCCGCGCCGGCGCTGGCCGCCGCGCTCACCGGCCTCGCCGTGTTCGCCGCCCCCACGGCGGCCGGCGCGGCCCCCCGCCCCGGCCCCGAAACGCCGTCGGCGCTGCTGCTCACCGTCGACGCCGGCGGCGGCGACGTCCGCGCCACGGTGCTGGTCTGCGGCCCGGCCGGCGGGCTGCACCCCGACCCGGCGACCGCGTGCCGGCTCGTGGCCCGTGTCGACGGGCACCTCGACGCGCTCGAGGTGCAGCCGGGCCCGTGCACCCGGGAGTACGCGCCGGTGACCGCCCGCGCCGTGGGCTTCTGGCAGGGCCGGCCGGTCACGTACACCCGGACCTTCGACAACGGGTGCCACCTGCGGCGCGGCACCGACGTGCTGTTCGACTTCTGAGCCGCCGGGGGCGCGGCGCCCACGCCGCGCCCCCGTCACACCCGCGCGCCCCGCCGGGTGGGCCGGGCGGACCCGGGCGGACAATGGCCACGGGTGCGAGGGTCGCGCCCGGCGGTGACGGGCGGGAGGCCGGGCGGCGTGTCCGAGGCGGTGGACCAGCAGGTGGCGGGCGGTGCCCGGGAGCTGCGCGCCGACTGCGCGCGCTGCGTCGGGATCTGCTGCGTCGCGCCCGCGTTCGCCGCCTCCGCCGACTTCGCGATCGACAAGCCCGCCGGGCGGCCCTGCCCGAACCTGGGCGCCGACTCCCGCTGCGGCATCCACCGGGACCTGCGCCGGCGCGGCTTTCCCGGCTGCACCGTCTTCGACTGCTTCGGCGCGGGCCAGCACGTCGCCCAGGGCACCTTCGGGGGGCGGGACTGGCGGGACGACCCGGCGACCGCGCGGCGGATGTTCGACACCTTCGCGGTGATGCGGCCGCTGCACGAGTTGCTCTGGTATCTGACCGAGGCGCTGGCGCTGACCCCGGCCGGCCCGCTGCGGGACGACCTGGCCGCCGCCCTCGCCGAGACCGGGCGGCTCACCGACGGCACCCCGGAGGAGCTGCTCGCCGTCGACGTCGACGCGCAGCGGGAGCGGGTCAACCGGCTGCTGTCCCGGGCCGGCGAGCAGGCCCGCGCCGGCCGGGCCGGTGCGGACCGGCGCGGCGCCGTGCTGATCGGCGTGGACCTGCGCCGCGCCCGCCTGGCCGGCGCGAACCTGCGCGGGGCGTGCCTCATCGGCGCGGACCTGCGCGGGGTGGACCTCGGCGCCGCCGACCTGACCGGGGCCGACCTGCGTGGCGCGGACCTGCGCGGCGCCGATCTGGGCGGCTGCCTGTTCGTGCACCAGTCCCAGCTCGACGCGGCCCGCGGCGACGACCGCACGGTCCTGCCGCCCGGCCTGCGCCGGCCGGCGCACTGGTCGCTGACCGTCACCCCGGCCGGTTCGGCCGGGGCCACCCGGTCGTCCGGGGCCACCCGGTCGTCCGGTGGGCGGCCGGCGGGCGGCCGCTCCGGGGGCCGGCGCCGCCGCTGACGACACTCCCGCCCGCCGCGGCCGGACGGCCGGGTTTCGTGGCACCCGGGCCGGGTAGGCGGCGTCACCGCGCGACGGACGGGAGGCGGACCGGTGAAGCCCGAGACACGGCCAGTGAAATACGAGACACGGCAGAGCAGGCAGCCGGTCGACCCGGCGCACGCCGAGGACGAGGCCGGCCAGGCCCGGCTGGTCCAGGTGGAGGCGGACACGGACGTGCCGGCACCCGAGCCGGGCGCGCCGAAACCGGACGAAGTGACCGAGGACGACGGTTCCGGCGTGGCGGGCGGGGCGTCGGGCAGCAGCTCCGGCGGCTCCTCGATGCCGACCCACCCGGACGCGGCCCGCTGAGCGTTTGCCCCCGGCCGGGGCGGGCAGGAGTGCCACATGACGAGTGAAGAGTCCTTCGGACGCGCCAGCACCGACGAGCCGGACGGCGCGACCGCGTACGAGGCGTCGCTGCGCCCGCCGGGCGAGTCCCTGCACACCACCGACGACACCGGTGACGACTTCGCCGACCTGCCGGCCGAGGACCGCCGCTCGGCACGGGAGATCAGCCGGGCCGGCTACGACGTGGCCGAGGTCTCCGGCACCGCCGACCCGGCGAACGAGCCCGAGGAGATCGAGGAGGGCCGCCCGGAGCGGTAGGCGGACCCGCCGTCACGGCGCCGCGGCTCAGCGCGCGGCCACCGCCGCGGCCCGCGCCTCGGCCATGCCCCGGTTGGCCAGCGCGTCGGCCCGCTCGTTCTCCGGGTGCCCGTTGTGGCCCTTCACCCACAGCCAGGTCACGTCGTGCCGGGCGCAGGCCGCCTCCAGCCGCTGCCACAGGTCGGCGTTCTTCACCGGCTGCTTCGCCGCGGTCAGCCAGCCGTTGCGCTTCCACGAGGCCAGCCAGCCGGTGATGCCGTTGCGGACGTACGTGCTGTCGGTGTGCAGCCGCACGGTGACCGGACGGGTCAGGCTCTCCAGCGCCCGGATCGCGGCGGTCAGCTCCATCCGGTTGTTCGTGGTCGGCGCGGCCTCGCCGCCGCACAGCTCGCGCTCGTGCCCGCCCCAGCGCAGCAGCACACCCCACCCACCGGGGCCCGGGTTGCCGCTGCACGCGCCGTCGGTCCAGATCTCCACGACCCCGCCGGTCGCCGCCTCCGCCATGCCGGCAACCTACCCGGTACGGCCCGCCGCGGGACCAACCGCCCCACCGGCGACCGGCGGCGGAAAACCCCACGACGCCCACCCGGCCGTCTGGCAGGGTCCCTGATCATGGACGGGCGATGGGACGGCCTGCGGGCCGAGGTACACGCGGCAGTCGGCGAACTCGTCACCTCCGGGCGCGAGGCCGGGGTGCAGGTGGCCGCCTACCTGGCCGGCGCGCCGATCGTCGAGGAGCAGGCCGGGCTCGCCGACACCACCACCGGCCGGCCCATGACCGCCGGCACGCCGGTGCACGCCGTGTCCACCGGCAAGGGGCTCACCGCCACCGTGGTGCACACGCTGGCCGAACAGGGACGGCTCGACTACGACCTGCGCGTCGCCGAGGTGTGGCCGGAGTTCGCCCGGCACGGCAAGGACGGCATCACGCTGCGGCACGCCCTCACCCACACCGCCGGGCTGCCGGCCCTGCCCGCCGACGTCACCCCGGCGGACTTCGCCGACTGGGACCGGATGTGCGGGCTGCTCGCCGACGCGCGGCCGCTCTGGGCTCCGGGCGAGCGGCTGGCGTACCACGCCTGGACCTTCGGCTGGCTGGTCGGCGAGGTGGTCCGGCGGGTCACCGGCAAGCCGGTCTCGCAGGTGCTCGCCGAGGAGGTGGCCGGGCCGCTCGGCGTGACCGGCGAGCTGTTCCTCGGCGTGCCGGAGGTCGACCTGCCCCGGCTGGCCCGGCTGGAGGACGCCGGCCTGGCCGCCCTCATGACGTACGCGAGCGCGAACCTGCCGAACTTCGACGCGGTGGCCCCGGCGCACGTCCGGCCCGACGCGACCACCGGCAGCCGGCCCGAGGTGCTGCGCGCCGACGTGCCGGCGGTCGGCACGATGTCGGCCCGGGCGGTGGCCCGGATGTACGCGGCGCTGCTCGGCCCGGTCGACGGGGTCCGGCTCGTCGGCCCGGACCGGCTCCGCGAGGTGTCCGCGCCGGCCGTGCGCGCCGAGGAGTGGGTGTTCGGGCAGGAGGCGACCTTCGGTCTCGGCTACGCCGTGGACGCCGACGGGTCGTTCGGCACGGCCGGCAGCGGCGGCAGCCTGGCGTTCGCGTACCCGGAACTGGGGTTGACCGTGGCGGCCGTGCGCAACCGGCTCGGCGCGGGCGACGGCGACCCCATGGAGGGCCTGCGGGTGCTGGTCCGCGACCGGGTCGCCGCGGAACTCGGCCGCTGAAGGCGCAGCCCGGGCCGGACATCGCGGTGCTGGGCAGCGGTGCGCTGGTCCGGTCGCTGCGGTTGACCGACAGCGTCACGACCACCATCGGGGTGGTGATCGCCCGCTACGAGCCGGCCTGACCGGCCGCGCGCGGGCCGGCCTCCGGCACCGGGGTGGCGGCCGGATCGCGGCGCAACCGGGCGCGCAGCCGACCGGCGGCGTCGCCGAGGACCGCGCCGGTCATCGGCAGCAACGGACTCGACCGCATGACCGCCAGGTCCTCGGCCGGCGAGGTCGTCCCGTCGAGGAAGCGCAGCACCCGTTCCGGCGGGTTGCGGTCGAAGAGCCGCTCGAAGAACGCCACCCCGCCGACGTGCCCCCGGTCCAGGGCGCGCAGCGCCACCGCGTCCATCCACCGGTGCCGCCCCGGGTACGCGGGCGCGGGCACCGGCGGCCGGCCCGCCGCCACGGCCCCGGCCACCTGCTCGGCCTGCCGGAGCATGGCCGAGAACGTGAACCCGGTGGACGGGCGGGTGGCGCCACCGGCGGTGCCGAGCCGGACCACCCGCGGCGAGGGGCGGGCCACGAACGGGCCGTCGGTCATCGGGATCACCCCGTTCTCCACCTCCCGCACCCGCAGCGCGGTCAGGTCCAGGCCGAGCAGGCCGGCGTACCCGCGCAGCGCCGCGTCGTAGCCGGCGTCGGTGAGCAGGGCGGGGCCGAACTCGGTGTACTCGACCAGCGCGTACCGGTCGTCGACCGGCAGCACGTAACCGAAGGAGACGCCCCGGTCAGGCTGCGGGGTGCGGAAATCCATGAGCACCGCCCGGCCCGGGTCGAAGGTGGGCCGGTCGGCCGCCAGCCACCAGCCCCGGAAGTGCTGCAACCAGCTCGTCCGCCCGGGCCGGGCCGGCGGGCGGGGACGGGAGTCCAGCACCCAGCCGGCGCGCACCAGCGGCCGCCCCTCCGGGTCGTGGACGGTCACCCGGTCACCGTCGTCGACGAGAGCCCCGGCCGGCGCGCCGATCCGCACGGCGCCCAGCCGCCGCTCGGCCGCGGCAGCCCGGTCGTAGACCGGGGCCGAGCGGAGCATGGCGTACCGGAGCGGGGCGAGCGGCAGGACGCGGCGGCCCGCGGGCGTGACCACGTCGACCCGCGACCAGCTCGCGCTGAGCAGCGGTTCGAGGTCACCGCCCGGCGCGCCCCAGAACGCCCAGGTGCGGTCCTGGCCGCGCTTGCGCACCGGGTCGACCACGGCGACCCGCAGGCCGGTCAGGTCGTGCCGGTCCAGGGCGGCCAGCACCAGCGACGCGGCGCCGCCACCGCCGACCAGCGCGAGGTCGGCCTCGACCGGGGTTGGCTGCACCCGCCCACGCTGCCACACCCCCCGGTGGCCCGTCGCCCGGGACCCGCCGTCCCGCGCCGGCCGCGGCGCGTAGATTCGCAGGGGATCATCGGATACGGGGGGACGGCATGGCGCAGGCGCCGCTGCGGGTGGGGTTGCTGGGGTACGGGATCGCCGGGCGGGTGTTCCACGCCCCGCTGGTCGCCGCCACGCCGGGCCTACGGCTGGACGCGGTCGTCACCCGCGACCCGGAGCGCCGCGCGCAGCTCGCGGCCGAGCACCCCGAAGCCCGGGTGCTCGACGACGCCGACCAGCTCTGGCAGGCCGCCGACGCCCTCGACCTGGTCGTGGTGGCCACCCCGAACCGGCAGCACGTCCCGATGGCGCGGGCCGCCCTGGCGGCCGGGCTGCCGGTGGTGGTGGACAAGCCGCTCGCGCCGACCGCCGCCGAGGGCCGCGCGCTGGTCGCCGAGGCGGCCGCCGCCGGGGTCCCCCTCACGGTGTTCCAGAACCGCCGCTGGGACGGCGACTTCCTGACCGTGCGCCGGCTCGTCGAGGCGGGCGAGCTGGGCCGCGTGGCCCGCTTCGAGTCCCGGTTCGAGCGGTGGCGACCCGCGATCAAGCCGGGCTGGCGGGAGAGCGCGGCGCCCGGCGAGGCCGGCGGCGCCCTGTTCGACCTCGGCGCCCACCTGGTCGACCAGGCGGTGCAGCTGTTCGGCCCGGTGCGGCAGGTCTACGCCGAGGTGGACCGGCGCCGGCCGGGCGCCGAGGTGGACGACGACGCGTTCGTGGCGCTGACCCACGTCGGCGGGGTCCGCTCCCACCTGTGGATGAGCGCCGTGACCGCCCAGCTCGGCCCGCGTTTCCGGGTGCTCGGCGACCGCGCCGCCTACACGACCTACGGGCTGGACCCGCAGGAGGCCGCGCTGCGCGACGGCGGCCGGCCCGGCACCCCCGGCTGGGGCGAGGTCGAACCCGACCGGTACGGCCGGCTCGGCGCCGACGGTGACCTGCGGGCGGTGCCCACCGAGGCGGGCCGGTACCAGGACTTCTACGCGCACCTGGCGGCGGCGCTGCGCGACGGCGCGCCGCTGCCGGTGGACCCGGCGGACTCGGTCGGGGTGGTCGAGCTGATCGAACTGGCGCACCAGGCGGCCATGCGGGGCGTGACCCTGCCGGTGCTCTGAGGCCCGCTCAGGCGACCGCCGCCGGGGTGTCCCGGCCGTCCGGGGCCGGCTCGGCGTACGCGGCGGCCACGGTGGCCCGGTCGAACACCCGCCAGGTCGTGCCGATCACCGCCACGGCCACCACGAGCCCCACCCAGTAGGGCGCGGTGATCCCGAACCGGTCCGCGAGCACCCCGCCGAGCAACGCCCCGACGCAGTTGCCGCCCGCCGCGATGAACAGGGTGGTGCTGCCCACCCGCCCCATCAGCGCGGGCGGGGTGAGCCGCTGGCGCAGCGAGTTCGCGACGATGTTCCACAACGCGCTGTGCACCCCGAAGGCGAACAGCGCCACCCCGACCACCACGGCGTCGCGCGAGGCGGCCAGGGCCAGGTGCAGGCCGGCCTCGATCAGCAGGCCCACCCGCACCGTCCAGGTGGCGGTGATGGCGGCGATCAGCCGGTCGCCGACCGCCGACCCCAGCAGCCCGCCCACGGCCATGCAGGTGAACAGCGCCCCGTAGCCGACCGAGCCGAGGCCGAGCCGGTCGGTGGCGAGCAGCACCAGCACCGCGAGGGCGGCGGTCAGCGTGACGTTCAGCAGCCCGATCAGCAGGGCCATGGTCCGCAGCAGCCGCTGGGACAGCAGCCAGCGGAACCCCTCGGCGACCTCCGCCCGGACCGAGCGCCGCCCGCCCGCACCCGGCGCGCCCCGGTACGACCCGGCGAGCAGCCCGACGAGGACGGCGCTGAGCGCGTACGTGCCGGCATTCACGGCGAACGGGATGGCCGCGGCCACCACGAAGAGGAAGCCGCCCAGCGGGCCGGCGACCATGTTCTGCATGATCTGGGTGCCGCCGCCCAGCCAGCCGTTGGCCCGTTCCAGGCGGGACCGGGGCACCACCGCCGGCACGACCGCCTGGGCCGCGGTGCGGAACACCACCTCACCGGTGTTGACCACGAACAGCACCACGTAGAGCAGCGGCACACCGGCCCGGCCGGTGACCAGCGCGGCGGCCAGCACGGCCAGGGCGGCGACCCGCACCCAGTCGATGACCACCATGAGCCGGCGCCGGTCCACCCGGTCCACCAGCACCCCGCCGGGCAGCGCGAACAGCAGCCAGGGCAGCCAGGCCACGGCGGCGCCGGCCGACACGGTCAGCGGATCGTCGGTCTGCGAGGCCACGTAGAGCGGCGCGGCCACCGTGGCCATCCCACTGCCCAGCGCCGACATGGTGCTGGCCGTCCAGAGCCGGGCGAAGCGCCCGTCGAGCCGATCCGTCCCCGTCACGGCGAGGCAACCTACCAGCCCCGGAGCGTCACCCGAACCGGGTTTCCCGCCGTCGCGGCCGCGATGAAAGGATCAAGCATGCCCGTCACGAACCCCTGGCTCGCCGGCCCCGCGCCCACCGCCCGCCTCGACCGCGACCGCCTGGAGGAACGCATCCTCCACCTGCTCTCCACGCAGAACATGTGCGTGCTGGCCACCGCCGGCCCGGACGGGCCCCTCGCCACCCCCGTGCGCTACTTCCACCTGGACTTCACCCTGATGTTCACGGCGGTCGCCGACTCGCCGAAGATGCGCAACCTCGCCGCCGACCCGCGCGTCTCGATCGGCGTCTTCGCGCCCCTGGTCGGGCAGGCCAGCAGCCGCGGCGCCCAGGTCTTCGGCCGGGCCCGGGTGCTGCACCCCGGCGACCCCGGCTTCGACCGGCACTGGCCGGCGTACCGGTGGCAGTCCGACCACGTGGAGCGGTCCCGGTCCCTGGACGAGCCACCGGCCGGGCCGCTAGTGGTGGTGCCGGCCGAGCGGATCGTCTACACCGAACACTGGCTGCGCCGGGAGGGGTACGCGCCGCGCCAGTTCTGGCGGGCCGCCGGCCCCCGCTGAGCCGCCCGTGGCGGATCTCCTGTTTCCCGTACGCCTCGCCACCGGATGGATCACAGTGGTGGCGTGGTGGAGGAGGTGGCATGACGGGACTGCGGACCGACCTGTACGAGCTGCGGATGGCGGCCAGCTACCTGCGCCGCGGCATGACGGAGCAGGCCACGTTCAGCCTCTTCGTCCGCCGGCTGCCGCACCGGCGCGGGTTCCTGGTCGCCGCCGGGCTGGCCGAGGCGCTGGCGTTCCTGGAGGACTTCGCCTTCGACGACACCGAGCTGGGCCACCTGCGCGACGTCCTCGGGTTCGACGAGCCGGCCCTGACGGCCCTGGCCGGGCTGCGGTTCACCGGCGACGTGTGGGCCGTGCCGGAGGGTCGCGTGGTCTTCGCCGACGAGCCGCTGCTGGAGGTCACCGCGCCGATCGCCGAGGCACAGCTCGTGGAGACGGGCGTGCTGAACCTGATCACGTTCCACACGACGGTGGCCACCAAGGCGGCCCGCTGCCGGCTCGCCGCCGGCGGCGCACAGCTGGTCGACTTCGCGTTCCGGCGTACCCACGGGATCGAGGCCGGCGCGGGCGTGGCACGGGCGTCGGCCATCGCCGGCTTCGCCGCGACCAGCGACGTCGAGGCCGCCATGCGGTACGGGATCGCCCCGTCCGGGACCATGGCCCACTCGTACGTGGAGGCGTTCCCGGACGAGCGGGCGGCGTTCCGGGCGTTCGCGGCCGACTTCCCCACGAATCCGATCTTCCTGGTGGACACCTACGACACGCCCGCCGGAGTCCGGGCCGCCGTCGACGTCGTCACCGAACTCGGGTTGACCGGCCCGCTCGGCGTACGGCTCGACTCCGGCGACCTCGGGGCGCTGGCCCGGGAGGCCCGGGCGATCCTCGACGAGGCCGGGCTGCGGCAGGCCACGATCATCGCCAGCGGCAGCCTCGACGAGGACGTCATCGCGGGGCTCGTGGCGCAGGGCGCACCGATCGACGGGTACGGCGTGGGCACCAAGATGGGCGTCTCGTACGACGCGCCGTCGCTGGACAGCGCCTACAAGCTGGTCGCCTACGGTGACCGGCCGGTGCTGAAGCTGTCCCCGGGCAAAGCCACCCTGCCCGCCGCCAAGCAGGTCTTCCGTGCTCCGACCGGCGCGGCGGGAGACGTGGTGGGGCTGCGGGACGAGCCACCACCGGACGGCCGGGAGCCGCTGCTGGTGCAGGTCATGCGCGGTGGCCGCCGGCTCGACACCGCCGACCCCGCCGAGGCGGTCCGCGCCGCCCGTGGCCGCTTCGACGCCGATCTCGACTGGCTGCCGGAGCCGGCCCGCCGGCTGACCGACCCGGCGCCGCCAACCGTGACGGTCAGCCCGGCGCTGGCGGCGCTGCACGAGCGGGTGGCCGCGCGACTCGGGCGCCACTAGCCGGAACGACCCGGCCGGCCCGATGACGGCGACGGCCGGCGCATACTGCCCGGCATGCGCGTGCCGTTTCCCGAGCCCGGCCCGTCGTCGGACGTGCCGGCGCTGTTCCTCACCTACCTCGACTACTACCGGGACACCGTCGCCGATCGCGTCGCCGGGCTGACCGACGCGCAGGTCCGCACCGCCCTGGTGCCGTCCGGCTGGACGCCCGCCGAGCTGCTGAAGCACCTGGCCTTCATGGAGCGGCGCTGGCTGGTCTGGGGCTTCCTCGGCGAGCCGGTGCCGGACCCGTGGGGCGACCGGGCCGACGACCGCTGGCACGTGGCTCCCGGCGAGACCGTCGCCGGCCTGGTGGCCACGCTGCACGAGGGCGGACGGCGGACCCGGGAGATCGTCGAGGCCACCCCGCTGGACTCCCCCGCCGCCCTGGGCGGCCGGTTCACCGACCCGGCACGGCGTCCCACCCTCGCGGCGATCCTCTTCCACGTCCTTCAGGAGTACTCCCGGCACGCCGGCCATCTCGACATCGCCCGCGAGCTGGCCGACGGCCGGACCGGGGAATGATCGCCCGGCGCGGATGCATCCCCGTGCTGCCGTCCGGGCCCGCACACCCGCTAGGGCATCCTAGGAGGCTAGCCGTCTGGCCGAGGCTGGACAGGCAGCCGGATGGTTGCGTATGGTCGTGACAGGCAGCCGGATGGTTGCCTTTTGCGGGAAGGAAGCCGGGTGGACGACGTGTTCCGGGCGCTCGCCGACACCAGTCGGCGGCGGCTGCTCGACCGCCTCAACCTCCGCAACGGCCAGAGCCTGCGTGAGCTGAGCGCCGGCCTCGACATGACCCGGCAGTCGGTGAGCAAGCACCTGGCCGTGCTGGAGGCCGCCGGCCTCGTCACCACCACCCGACAGGGGCGGGAGAAGCTGCACCACCTCAACGCCGCCCCGATCAACGCCGTCGCGGACCGGTGGATCGGCCGGTACGACCGGGCGCGGGCACAGGCCCTCGCCGACCTGCGGACAGCATTGGAGGGGCAGCCCGTGACGAGCCCGACGTTCGTCTACACCACCTACATCCGCACCACCCCGGAGCGGCTCTGGACGGCGCTCACGGCGCCGGAGTTCACCCGCCGCTACTGGGGCGGTGTCACCCTGGTCTCCGACTGGCGGCCCGGCTCGCCCCTGCTCTGGCAGGACACACCGGACGCCGAGCCGAAGGATCTCGGGCAGCGGGTGCTGGAGGCCGAGCCCTACCGGCGGCTCGCGTACACCTGGCACGGCTTCCAGCCCGAGCACGCGGCGCACTTCGGCTGGTCCGACGAGGAGTTCGCCGCCCGGCTCGGCGAGCGCCGCTCGAAGGTGACCTTCGACCTCGCGCCGCACGGCGAGACCGTCCGGCTGACCGTCACCCACGACGACTTCTCGCCGGACAGCGAGATGCACCGGGCCATCAGCGGGCAGCTGACCGGCAGCGGCGGCTGGCCGGAGCTGCTGGCCAGCCTCAAGAGCCTGCTGGAGACCGGCGCGCCGCTGCCGGAGCCGGTGGCGGCCGACTGAGCCGGGGCTGCCCTCCCCCGTGGCGGCAGCCCCGGCCCGCCGGCTCAGCGGCGGGCGGTGCGCCGCAGCAGCGGCACGAGCACGGCGGCGGCCACCAGGTGCAGGGCGACCAGGGTGAGGGTCGCCGCCGTGCCCGCTCCCCCGCCCAGCGGGCCGAGCAGCGACACCAGCAGCACCAGCCCGGCCACGCCGGTCCACGCGGCGCGCGCCCGGGCCGTGAACCGCTCCAGCAGGGCCAGCAGCGCCCACGCCGCCAGGCCGGCGAGCAGGGTGCTGGCCCCGACCGCGACCGCGGTGACGGACTGTTCGGTCCCGCCGGTGCGTACGACCGGGTCGACTCCGGCCACGGGGACGGCGGCGACCCACCCGGTCAGGGTGGCCGCGGTGGTGGCGAGCACCGCCAGGGCGCGGTCGCGGCGGCGCGCCGGACGGGCGGCGGGGACGGCGGGGGCAATGGTGGTGTCCATCGGTGCGTACCTCCAGGAGCGGAATCGGTCACCAGGGACGCTAGGCCCGCGCCGGGGGCGAGCGGATCGCGCCGCGGACCGGTTCACGGCTCCGTCCCGGGGACCAGATCCGGCCCGGATCTCCGTCTGGCGACCGATGAGCCCGAGCCGGTACGCGGCCTAGCATCCGGGGCGTGAACTCCCGGCCTCACCCCCGTAACCTGCTGCTGCTCGACGGCGGCTTCGCCGCCGTGATGCTCACCATCGCCCTGGCCGTGCTGCTCGCCCCGGGCACGCCCCCGGCCTCGGCCGGCGGGACCGCCGCCGCGGCCGGCCTCGCCGCCGTGCAGGCCAGCTGTCTGCTGTGGATCCGCCGGCGACCGGGGTACGCGCTCGCGGTGGCCGCCCTGGCCGGTGTCGGGCTGGAGGTGCTCTGCCCCCCGCTCGGCTGGCTGGGCCTGGTCAACGTGCCGCTGGCCTACGTCGCCCGGCTCCGCCCGCCCCGGTTCTCGCTGGTCGCGCTGGGGCTGCTGCTCCTCCCCACGCCGTGGGAGCTGGTCACCGGCGGCTGGCGGGACCTGCTGTTCGCGTGGACCGCGCTGGGTCTCGGCTGGGCCCTCGGCGAGCTGCAACGGGGGCACTTCCAGCGCCGCCACGACCGGCAGCGCCAGGTGCTGGCCCGGGAGCGGGAGCGGATCTCCCGTGAGCTGCACGACGTGGTGGCGCACCACGTGGCGGTCATCGCCGTGCAGGCCGCCGCCGCCGAGGACGTCTTCGACGCGTACCCGGAGCGGGCCCGGGCCGCGCTCGGCGCGATCCACACGGCGGCCCGGTCGGCGCTCACCGAGCTGCGGTCGATGCTGCACGCGCTGGCCGCCGACGACGGCACGGATCCGGACGGGCCGCAGCCCGGCCTCGCGCAGCTCGACGCCCTCGCCGACGCCGTCCGGGCGGTGGGCCTGGAGGTCACATTGGACCGGGACGCCGGCGCCGAGGCCCTGCCCGGCGGGGTGCAGCTGTCGGCGTACCGGATCGTCCAGGAGTCGCTGACCAACGCGCTGCGGCACAGCCACGCCAGCCGGGCCGACGTCAGCGTCCGCTACGGTGACGGCGTGCTGAGCCTGGCGGTGGTCGACGACGGCACGGGCCCGCCGCGCCGCATCGGTGCGGGCGCGGGCCGGGGCATCGTGGGGATGCGCGAGCGGGCCCGGCTGCTGGGCGGCACGCTGGAGGCCGGTCCCCTGCCCTCCGGCGGGTTCCGCGTCGCCGCCCGCCTTCCCGTGGCGGCAGAGCGAGCCCCACGAACCGAGGTGGCACAGTGAGCGGGAGCGTCCGGGTGGTGATCGCGGACGACCAGGAGCTCATCCGCGCGGGGCTCGCGATGGTGATCGACGCGCGGCCCGACCTGACCGTGGTGGGCGAGGCCGCCGACGGGGTCGAGGCCGTGGCCGTGGCGAACCGGACCCGCCCCGACGTGGTGCTCATGGACGTGCGGATGCCCCGGCAGGACGGCATCGCCGCCACCCGCGAGCTGGTGTCCGGCGGCAACCCGGCGCGGGTGGTCATGCTCACGACCTTCGACCTCGACGAGCACGTGTACGCGGCGCTGCGCGCGGGTGCCAGCGCCTTCCTGCTCAAGGACACCCGCCCGGCCGACCTGGCCGAGGCGGTGCGGGTGGTGGCGCGGGGCGAGGCGCTGCTGGCGCCGACGGTGACCCGCCGGCTGCTGGACCGGTTCGCCGACCGGCTGCCCGGCGCGTCCGGCGATCGGGGGCGGCTCGCCGCACTCACCGCCCGCGAGGTGGAGGTGCTGACGCTCGCGGCGCGGGCACTGTCCAATGCGGAGATAGCCGAGCGGCTGTACCTGAGCACCGCCACCGTGAAGACGCACGTGTCCGCCATCCTCACGAAGCTCGGCCTGCGGGACCGGATCCAGGCGGTGGTCTTCGCCTACGACGTGGGCCTGGTCCGGCCCGAGCCGCCGCCCCGCTGACGTTCGCCCGGGTCCGGTCGACCACCCCAGCGCGGGCCGAACCGGACAGACGCGCCGGCACCGTCGGGACGGGACGTTCCACGCACGGCCGGACGAGCCGCCGTGCCCGGTGCCCGGGCTGGGCGGGCATGTCCGTCGCACCCGGGAGCGACCGGGAACACGTGACGACGGCGAAGATTTCTCAATTACGCCGAGTGACCGCCGCAACCCTCCTAGTGTTGGCCACACCGGTGCTAGTCACGGAGTTGGCCACCCGAACGACGTCCCACGCAGACAGCGGACGAAAAGTGAGGGAAGACGCGGATGAAGGCAAAGACAGTTCTCGGATCGGCGGCGGTCGGCGTGGGCCTCGGCACACTGCTGCTCCCGGCCGCCGCCCTCGCGGACACCACCGTCTCACCGGCCACCACCCCGGTCGGCGGGACCGTCGTGCTCACCACGACGTCGTGCAACCCGAAGGCGGGTGACGCGCTCTTCCGCGTCACCGGCCCGAACCGGGATCAGAACGTCAGATCCACGACCGCCGCGGCGGGCGGCGGCCTGAGCGCCGAGCTCTTCACCGCCGGGTTCACCCTCGGCACGTACACGGTCACCACCACCTGCGGCGACGGCAGCAACGGCGGCACGGCCAGCTTCACCGTGACCCCGATCGGCGGCGCGCAGGCCGGCGCCGGCGGCCGGGACGGCGACACCGGCGTGCTGGTCGCGGGCGGCGCCCTGGCCGCCGCGGCGGTCGCCGGCGGGACGTACGTGCTGGTGCGCCGCCGCCGGCGCGGGACCGCCGTCGCCTGACGGCCCCGCCACACCATCCCTGAGCGGGTGCCCGCGCCGGTCGGACCGGCGCGGGCACCGCGTCCACGACGGACGGAGGTGGGACCCTGTCGTCGCAGCGCCACCGGGCGGGCGGTCCGTCGAGAACCCGCACCGCCGTCATCGTCGCCGCGGTCACCCTGGCGGGCGCCACCGGCGCCGGACTGGTCGCCGCCGGCCTCGGCACCACCTCGACCCCGCCGCCCCAGCCGGGCGCCTCGGCGGCGCCGACCGTCGAACCCTCCGGCGCCACCGGCCCGGTGCTCCCCCGCGCCGAGCCGGTCCGCGTCACCATCCCGCGGATCGGCGTCGACGCCGACATCGTCCCGGTCGCCACCGACGAGAACGGCGCGCTGGAGGTGCCACCGCTGGACCACCCGGAGATCGCCGGCTGGTACCGCCGTGGCCCGACGCCGGGCGAGGCCGGCAACGCCGTGCTGGTCGGGCACGTCGACTCGCTGCGCGGCCCGGCGGTCTTCTTCGACCTCGGCCGGCTGCGCCCCGGCGACACCGTCGAGGTGACCCGGGCCGACGGGCGGGTCGCGGTGTTCACCGTGGACGGTGTCGGGGCGTACCCGAAGGAACATTTCCCCACCGAGCGGGTGTACGGGGGCGGCGCCGAGGCCCGGCTCCGGCTCATCACCTGCGGTGGACGGTTCAACCCGCGCACCGGGAGCTATCCGGACAACATCGTGGTCTTCGCCACCGCGTCCCGCTGACGCGGGCCGGACAGTCCCACGCCGCCGGCAGGCCGTACGGTAGGCCGTCAGTTCCTCGGCGGGCGGAGGTGCGCGGTGGGCCGGTCGGCGGCACGGACCCGGTGGGGCGGGCGCCTGCTGCCCGGCCTCCTGACCCGCCTGCTCGGACGCGCCGACGGGGCGGCCGGCCCGGCGCCCCGGCGGGCGAATCCGGACGCCGTGGTGGACTGCGCGGTCTACGTGGCCGGGCGGCGGGAGCCGGGCCGGCCGCACTACGCCGACGCGTACGACCGGGCCCGCCGGACCCGGCGCGCGTTCGTCTGGCTCGGGCTGCACGAGCCCGGCGCGGCCGTGATGGCCGCGGTCGGGCGGACCTTCGGGCTGGACGAACTGGCCGTGGCGCAGGCCCTCGCCGACGGGCACCGCCCCACGGTGCAGCGGCACGGCGACGTGACGCTGCTGGTGCTGCGCACGGCCGGCTACGTGGAGCACACCGAGCTGACCGCCACCTCCGAGGTGATCGACACCGGCGACGTCATGGTGTTCCTCGGCGACCGGTTCGCGCTCACCGTCCGGCACGGCGCGACCGGCGCGCTGACCCCGGTGCGGGAGGACGTGCAGCGCCGGCCGGGCGTGCTGGCCGAGGGGCCGTGGGCGGTGGCGTACGCGGTCTGCGCCCGGATGGTCGACCTCTACCTGGAGGTCGCGGGGCACCTGGAACGGGACCTGGAACGGGTCGAGGAGAGCGTCTTCGCCCGCGACCGGGACGCCGACATCCAGCACATCTACCAGCTCAAGCGGGAGGTGGTGGAGTTCAAGCGGGCGGTGCTGCCGTTGCAGGCGCCGCTGCGGGTGCTGCTGGAGCAGCGGGGCGGGGGCCCGCCGCCGGGGCTGCACCGCTGGTTCGCCGACGTGGAGAGCCGGCTCACCCGGGCGGTGGACCGCATCGGCTCGTACGACGACCTGCTCAACTCGATCCTCCAGTCCCGGCTGGCGCAGCTCGCCGTCGAGCAGAACAACGACATGCGCAAGATCGCGGCGTGGGCGGCGATCGCCGCGACGCAGACCGCCGTGGCCGGCGTCTACGGGATGAACTTCACGCACATGCCGGAGCTGGGCTGGCGCTACGGCTACGCGGGGGCGCTGCTGCTCATGGCGGCGGCCGCGGTCACCCTGCACCGGCTGTTCCGCCGCTCCGGCTGGCTCTGAGGAGTCACGCGCCCTCCAGGTCGGACAGCTCGGCGTCGAGCAGCCCGGCCAGCCGGGCCACCCGGCCCGGGTCGGACTCGGCCGTGATGCCCCGGCTGGGCATCTCCACGGTCATGAGCAGGTAGAGGTGCAGCCGGTAGAGCCCGAGCCGGCGGCGCGCCCCGGCGTCCAGCGGGAACGGCGCGGCCGCCCGGTAGGCCCGCACGAGGGGGTCGTCCGGCTCGTCCTCGGCGCGCCGGAACAACAGCGGCGACACCAGGTCCAGCAGGGGGTCGCCCCAGAGGTGGCGCTCGCCGTCGACCAGCCCGGTGAGCCGGGGCGTCCCGTCGGGGTCGTCGAGCGCGAGGACGTTGCCGGCCCAGCCGTCGAAGTGCAGCAGCGCCGGGCGGCGGACCGCGTCGAGGACGCCGGCGTGCCGGTCGACCAGCTCGCGGATCCGGGCCGCCGGCACGGGCAGCGGCACCGACCAGTCGGCCGCGTCGGCGAGCAGGTCGTCCAGCATGGCCGTGTACGCCCCGCGCCAGGTGGGCGCGCTCGCCCGGCCGCCGTCGTAGCCGTAACGGCCGCCGGTGACGCCGTGCAGCGCGGCCAGCGCCCGGCCGAGCTCGGCCCGGAGCGGGCCTACCTCGGCGCCGGCCTGGCTCAGGTCCCACAGGGTGCGCCCGGGCAGCAGGCCGGTGAGCAGCCAGTCGCCGAGCACCGTGTCGCGCCCGTGGTGCAGCAGCGGCGGCACGGGCACCGCGGGCGCCCGCGCGGCGACCAGCCGCAGGTAGCGCGCCTCCGCGCCGATCATGTCCCGCTCGTAGCGCAGCAGCGGCACGTGCGGCGGCGGGCCCACCTTCAGCGCCACGGCCCGCCCGTCGTCGAGGGTCGCCCACCAGACGGCGGCGAACCCGCCGCCGGTCAGCGGCCCGCAGTCGGTCACGCCCGCCGTGGGGCCGAGCGACGCCGCCACGTAGCGCCGGACCTGATCCGGGTCGAGGAGGCGTTGGGTCGGGCTCATCTCCCGCACCACGCTAGCGGGCCGGCCGGGCCGGCGCTGTCCCGGAATCCGCCGGGCGGGGTTCCGTAGGCTGGCGCGCATGATGTGGCGGCGGTACGTGGCGATCGGCGACAGCACCACCGAGGGTCTGGACGACCCGGACGAGGCGGGCGGCTACCGGGGCTGGGCCGACCGGTTCGCCCTCGCGGTGGCCCGGGCCCAGGGCGGCCTGGAGTACGCGAACCTGGCCATCCGCGGCCGCACCACCGCGCGGATCCGGAGCGAGCAGCTGCCGGTGGCGCTGGAGCTGGCGCCCGACCTGGCGACCGTGGTGGCCGGCATGAACGACGTGCTCCGGCCGTCGTTCGACGCCGATCGGGTGGTCGAGGACGTGCGCGCCATGCAGAGCGCGCTGGTCGGCCAGGGCGCGACCGTGCTCACCTTCACCCTGCCCGACCCGGCGCCGGTGATGCCGCTGGCCCGCCCGCTGCGCGGGCGGGTGCTGGCGCTCAACGAGGCGGTCCGGGCGGCCACCGCGGAGACCGGGGCGACCCTGCTCGACCTGGGCGCGCACGCGGTGTCCTCGGACCCCCGGCTGTGGAGCGACGACCGGCTGCACGCCAACACCGCCGGCCACGAGCGGATCGCCGCGGCGCTCGCGCACACCGCCGGCCTGCCCGGGTACGACGACTCGTGGTCGCACCCGCTGCCGGTGGCTCCCCGCCGGCGCCGGCGGGAGGCGGTCCGCGCCGAGCTGGCGTGGACCCGGCGGCACCTGCTGCCCTGGCTGGGCCGGCACCTGCGCGGGCGCTCCTCCGGCGACGACCGGGTGGCGAAGCGGCCGGTGCCGCTGCCCGTGGAGCTGCCGGCGTCCTGAGCAGCCCGACCAGGCGGAGCTGCGGTCCGGAACCGCCGCCCCGGCGACCCGGCCGGAGGGTTGCCAGGCGGCGGACAGGTGACGAGGATCACTCGGAGGATCGGTCCCCGGCCTCGATGGACGGAGACCCGGCGACAAAGGAGTCCCCGATGCCTGATCTCCACCGGCGCACCCTGCTGCGCGGCGCCGCCACCGCGGCCGGCGGCGCCGTCCTCGGCGGCCCGTTCCTCGGGTTCGTGGCGCGCGGCGAGGCCGGCGCGGCCGGCCGGCGCCCGGCACCCCAGCCGACACTGGGGCCGGTGCCCGATCTGCGCGACGGCGCGGTCCGCCTGCACCTGCCCCCCGGCTTCCAGTACCGCTCCTTCCACGACACCGAGTTCCCGGTCACCCTCGACGACGGCACGCGGCTGCCCGGCCGGCACGACGGCATGGGCGCCTTCCGCGGGCCGGACGGCACCGTCCGGCTGGTCCGCAACCACGAGGTGAACAACCCGGGCCCCGCCTTCGGCGACGCCGCCGCGGCGTACGACCCGATGGCGCAGGGCGGCACCACCACGGTCGAGGTCACCCGCCACGGCGAGGTCCGGCGCTCGTGGACCAGTTTGAACGGCACCATGATGAACTGCTCCGGCGGCCGGATGCCCTGGGGCAGCTGGATCACCTGCGAGGAGACGGTCAACGGGCCGGACGTCGGCCCGGACTTCACGGGCGCCTCCAACGTGCCCCTCACCAAGCCGCACGGCTTCATCTACGAGGTGCCGGCGGGCGGGCGGTCGGACCGGGCGCCGGTCACCGCCGCCGGACGGTTCGCGCACGAGTCGGTGGCCTACGACCCGCGCGGCGGGCACCTCTACCTGACCGAGGACAACTTCGGCTACCCGTCCGGCTTCTACCGGTACACGCCACCGGTGGACCCCATGAAGCGCGGCCGGCTGACCGACGGGGGCCGGCTGCAGATGCTCGCGGTGCGCGGCCGCCGCAATCTGAACCTGGCCGCGGCGCAGCGGCGGCACGCGACGTACCCGGTGCAGTGGGTGGACATCGACGACCCGGCGCCGCGGTTCCCGTACACCCCCGGGCAGGTCGCGCCGACGACGAACGACCAGGCGCTGACGTACGTGTCGCGGCAGGGCTGGGACCGGGGCGCCGCCTACTTCTCCCGGCTGGAGGGGTCGGCGTACGACGACGGCGTCGTCTACTTCACCGCCACCCAGGGCGGTGGCCCCGCGGAGACGTCGACCGGCCCGGTGGCCGACGGGTACGGCAACGGGCACGGCCAGGTGTGGGCGTACGACTGCCGGGCGCAGGTGCTGCGGCTGGTGTACGAGTCGCCCGGGCCGGATGTGCTGGACTTCCCGGACAACGTGACCACCAGCCCGCGCGGCACGCTGGTGGTCTGCGAGGACAACGTGGACGACAACTACGTCCGCGGGCTCACCCCGCGCGGCGAGTTGTTCGACATCGCGTTGAACCGGCTGGTCAGCAGCACCGGAGCGGACCGCTCCAACGACGAGTTCGCCGGTTCCACCTTCAGCCCGGACGGGCACACCCTGTTCGTCAACATCCAGGCGAGCCGCGGCATGACGTTCGCGATCTGGGGTGACTGGTCCCGGATCGGGGTCTGAGGCACCGGCCGGCGGCGGGTGGGGACCCACCCGCCGCCGGCACCTGCGCGGGCGCTCCTCGGGCGACGACCGGGTGGCGAAGCGGCCGGTGCCGCTGCCCGGGGAGCTGCGGGCGTCCGGAGCGCCGGATCAGCCGGCCACCGGCACCGGGGACGGGCGCCCCGCGCCGCGCACGGCCGGGCCGATGCCGGCCGCCGCGGCCGCGTAGAGGGCGGCGAAGGCCAGCCAGCCCGGTCCGCCCCCGTCGACGATCAGCCAGGTCAGCAGCACCGGGCCGAGCATCCGGGCCAGCGGCACCCCGACGCCGAAGAAACCCTGGTAGAGGCCGTGCCGGTCGGCCGGCGCCAGGTCGAAGCTGAGCTGCCAGGCACCGGCGCCGTGCGCCATCTCGGCGTACACCTGGGCGCCGGCGCCCAGCAGCAGGAGCGCGGCCGCCGGCCAGGCCCCGGCGGCGGTGGCCGACAACGCGAACAGCGCGCAGGCCACGACCATGGCCGCGCCGGCCCGGCGCAGCGCGCGCACCGCGCCGGCCGGGTCGGTCACCCGCCGGGCCACCCGCACCTGGGCGAGCATCACCGCGACCGTGTTGACGACCAGGAGCGCCGCGGCCACCCAGGCGGGCGCCGCGGTACGCCGGGCCACCCAGAGCGGCAGGACCAGGCTGAGCAGCGGCAGGTACAGCATGAGGACCGCGTTCAGGGCGGTGAGCAGCGCGTAGCGCCGGTCCCGGAGCACCGCGAGACGACCGCCGCCCGCCGCGGGCCGCACCGCCGGGCCGCTTCCTGCGGGAAGGCGCCGCAGCAGCACGGCCGTGGTCAGGAAGGCCGCCGCGTCGAGCAGGAGCACCGACCGGTACGCCCCGGCGGTGTGCGCCCAGAGCGCCAGTCCGCCGAGCGCCGCGCCCAGGCCGAGGCCGGCGTTCGCCACCGACTGCAGGCGTGCCCGCACCCCGGTCCGGCGGTCCGGCTCGACCAGCCGCGCCAGGAGCGCCTGCCGCACCGCCGCCAGCGCGGTCTGGCAGCCGGCGTAGAGGCAGGCCACCAGCACGAACCAGGCCGCCCCGCGAACGAGCAGGAAGGCGGCGACGGCCAGCGCCGTGGCGGCGGCCAGCCCGACGGCGACCCGGCGCGCGTCCCGCCGGTCGGCGGCGTGCCCGGCCGGCACGCCGGCCAGCAGGCCCACCGCCCAGCCGGCGGACAGGCCGAGCCCGACCTGGCCGGGTGACAGGCCCACCACCTGCGTGAAGTAGAGCGCCGAGGTGACGAGGAAGGCGCCGTCCCCGACCGAGTTGGCGAGCTGCGCGAGGGCGAGCGTGCGCGCCGGGCCGGGCGCGGGCAGCAGGCGGCCGGACACGTCAGCGCTCGATCGGCCGGCGCGTCCGCGCCCGCTTCAGCTCGAAGAACCCGTCGGTGCCGGAGACCAGCAGCACCCCGTCCCAGAGCCGGCCGGCGGCCTCGCCGCGCGGGATCGGCGCCACCACCGGCCCGAAGAACGCGTTCACCCGCCCGTCGGGGCCGGTGACGTGGATGGTCGGCGTGCCGAGGTCCTCGCCCACCGGGGCCAGCCCGGCCTGGTGGCTGGCCAGCAGGGCCGCGTCGTGCTCGGTCGTGTCGGCGGCATCGGCCAGGTCGACGGGCAGGCCGACCTCGGTCAGCGCCGCCACGTACAGCTCCCGGCCGATCGGGGCGCCCTCGTGGTGGATCCGCTCGCCGAGTGCCGTGTAGAGGTCGCGCAGCACCTCGGGGCCGCACTTCTGCGCGGCGGCCACGCAGACCCGGACCGGGCCAAGACCCGGCTTCAGCCACTCCTGATACCACTCCTCCAGGTCCGCGCGCCCCTCGTTGAGCAGCGACAGGCTCAGCACGTGGAACCGGACGCGGACCTCGCGGACCCGCTCCACCTCCAGCAGCCAGCGGGAGGCGTTCCACGCCCACGGGCAGCGCGGGTCGAACCACATGTCGGCGGTGGTCATCGTCGTCTCGGTCCCTTCGCGAGTGCCGCTTGCCGAGTCGACGGTATGCCGTGAAGTGGCCCATCAGCAGAGCCAATCCATGCCCTGATCGTTGGGCCAATAGCCGAGACGCCGGTCGGTGTCGTCGTCGATGCGGTCCTCGCACCACCGCCCGCAACCGCCGGTGGGGTCGCTCGCGCCGGGTTTGAGCTGCGACGCGGCGGGAAGACACGCGCGCCGCGCGGGCCGGCCGGCCCGACGTCGCCGGGCGCACCCGTCCGGGCCGCGGCGGACCGCGAGGAGGACCGATGGCCCAGGCGGCCACCAGACCGAGCAGCGCCAGGAAGGCCACCGGGGCCCGCAAGGCCCCGATGCCGAACAAGGCGGCGGCGAAGAAGGTCGCGACCGCCACCAAGCGGGCGACCGGGGCCACCGCCGCCAAGACTCCCGGCGAGAAGCCGACCCCGACCACCGCGCGGGTGGCGCGGAAGAAGGCCACCTCGGCCACCACCGCCACACCCACCCGCAGGCCCACCGCCAAGGCGGTCGCCGCGAAGAAGGCCACCACGGCGAAGAAGGCCCCCGCCACCAAGGCCGCCGTCAAGAAGGCGCCCGCCAGGAAGGCCGTGGCGAAGAAGGCCCCCGCCAAGAAGGCCGTGGCCAAGAAGGCGCCCGGCACCAGGAGCACGGTGAAGAAGGCCCCGGCCACGCGGACCACGGCGAAGAAGGCGCCGGCCGCCAAGGGCACGGCCCACGCGGCCACCGTCAAGAAGGCCGCCGACCGCGCCGCCGAGGCGCGGCGGGTCGCCGCTACGCGTACGCCGGCGAGGAAGGCCACCACCATGGAGTCGTTCGGTAACCGGCGGACGGCCCGGACGAGCGGCCGGTGAGCCGTCGGCGAGAATGACCGGGTGGCGAAACGCGGTGCCCGCCCGAGCGCGGCCGACCCGACCAGCGGGGCCTGTCCGTGCGGCTCCGGCCTGCCGTACGCGGACTGCTGCGGCCCGATCCACCGGGGCGTCTCGGCGGCGGCGACCGCCGAGGCGCTGATGCGCTCCCGCTACAGCGCCTTCGCGCTCGGCGACGCCGCGCACCTGCTGCACAGCTGGCACTCCACCACCCGGCCGCCGCGCCTGCGGCTGGACCCGGGCACCAAGTGGACCCGGCTGGAGGTGCTCGGCACCGACCGGGGCGGGCTGTTCGACAGCGCGGGCACGGTCCGGTTCCGCGCCCACTACCGGGAGGCCGGCCGGCCCGGCACGGTGGCCGAGCACAGCCGGTTCGTCCGGGAGGACGGCCGCTGGGTCTACCTGGACGCGCTTCCCGACTGACCGGCCGGCGGCGCCGGTCAGGGGCGGGCGACCGCGGCGCGCACCGGCAGGCCGAGCCGGCGGACCGCGGCCCGGACCAGCTCGTCCGGCGACGCCGCCACCTCCAGCACCACACCGGACTCGTCCGGCCCCAGGTGCTCGAGGATGGCCCGCTGCGAGTCGAGCAGGCTGGCCGGCATGTAGTGCCCGACCCGCCGGTCCAGCCGGTCCCGGATCAGCTCGGCCGCCCCGTCCAGGTGCAGGAACTCCACGTGGGCGGGCCCCTGCCGCAGCACGTCCCGGTACGCGCGCTTCAACGCCGAGCAGGTCAGCACGGTGGACACCCCCTCGGCGTGCCGGTCGGCCATCCACCCGGCCAGGGCGCGCAGCCACGGCCAGCGGTCCGCGTCGTCGAGCGGGACGCCGGCCCGCATCCGGGCCACGTTGGCCGCCGAGTGGAACTCGTCGGCCTCGGCGAACCGCAGGCCGGTCAGCTCGCTGATCCCCCGGGCCACCGTCGTCTTGCCCGCCCCGGACACGCCCATCACCACGACGTGCCGGGTGGGCGGCCGGTCACCAGTCATGGACGGTGCCGTCCTTGAGCCGGTTGAACGGCAGGTACGCCGGCTGGTACGGGAACCGGGCCGCCGCCTCGTCGTCCAGCTCCACGCCGAGGCCGGGCTGGTCGCCCGGGTGCAGGTACCCGTCGGCGAAGGTGAACGACTGCCGGAACACCTCGTTGGTGAGCGGGCCGTGCTGCATGTACTCCTGGATGCCGAAGTTGTGGATGGCCAGGTCCAGGTGGAGCGCGGCGGCCATGCCGACCGGCGAGATGTCGGTCGGGCCGTGGATGCCGGACTTGATCTGGTACTGGGCGGCGTAGTCGAGCAGCTTCCGCATCGCGGTGATGCCCCCGGTGTGGGTGACCGCGGACCGGACGTAGTCGATCAGCTGTTCCCGGATGAGCGTCTGGTAGTCCCACACCGTGTTGAAGACCTCGCCGATGGCCAGCGGGGTGGTGGTGTGCTGGCGGACCAGCCGCAGCGCCTCCTGGTTCTCCGCCGGGGTGCAGTCCTCCAGCCAGAACAGGTCGTACGGTTCGAGCGCCTTGCCGAGCTTCGCGGCCTGGATGGGGGTCATCCGGTGGTGGCCGTCGTGCAGCAGCGGCAGCTCGGGGCCGAACTCGTTGCGAACCGCCTCGAACACGGCGGGCAGGTGGCGCAGGTACGCGCGGGTGTCCCAGTCCTCCTCGGCGGGCAGCGGGATGCGCTGGGCGGGCTCGTAGTCGTACCGCTTGCCGTCGACGCTGGGCTGGGCGGCGACGCCGTACACGGCGTTGATCCCGGGCACCGCGGTCTGCACCCGGATCGACCGGTAGCCCTGCTCCAGGTGCGCGCGGATGGAGTCGAACAGCTCGGGCAGGTCCCGGCCGGACGCGTGCCCGTACGCCATGATCCCGGTCCGGGACGCGCCGCCGAGGAGCTGGTAGAGCGGCATCCCGGCGGCCTTGGCCTTGATGTCCCAGAGCGCCACGTCGACGGCCGCGATGGCCGCCATGGTCACCGGCCCGCGCCGCCAGTACGCCGACCGGTACAGGAACTGCCAGGTGTCCTCGATGCGGTGCGGGTCCCGCCCGATCAGCAACGGGACGACGTGGTCGGCCAGGTAGGACGCGACCGACAGCTCCCGGCCGTTGAGGGTGCCGTCGCCGAGCCCGGTGTGCCCCTCGTCGGTGGTGATCCGGAGGGTGACGAAGTTGCGGTCGGGGCTGGAGACGATCACGTCCGCTGCGACGATCTTCACGCGGATGCCTTTCTCGGGGTGGGTCAGCTCTCGGGGTGGGTCAGCGAAGGGTGTCGCCGGGTTGCCGGGAGTCCAGGAGGGACAGCTCGTCCCGGCGCGGCAGCGTCTCCCAGTCGCCGTGTCCGGCGACGGCGAAGGCGCCCAGGGTCACGGCGCGACGCAGCCGCCCGGCCAGGTCCAGCCCGTCCAGGTGGCCGGAGAGGTAGCCGGCCGTGAAGGCGTCCCCCGCCCCGACGGTGTCGACCGCCGTCACGGGCAGCGCCGCCGCGTCCCGGCGGCCGTCGGCGGTGTACGCCCGGGCGCCCTCACCGCCGCGCTTCACGAGCACGGTCGACACGCCCCGGGCCAGCAGCCCGGTCACCAGGGTCTCCTCGTCCGCGCCCGGCGCCCCGACCAGGTCCAGTTCGTCGTCCGAGGCGACCACGACCGAGGCGTGCCCGGCGAGCGGAGTGAGCACGGCCCGCGCGGCGTCCCGGGACCACAGCTTCGACCGGTGGTTGACGTCCAGGCAGACCAGCGTCCCGGCCCGGGCCGCGGTCTCGGCCGCCCAGCCGGCGGCCTCCCGGGCGCCCGCGGAGAGCGCCGGGGTGATCCCGGTGAGGTGCAGCACCCGGGCGCCGGCCGCCAGGGCCGGCCGCAGGTCGTCGACGCCCAGCGCCGACCCGGCCGAGCCGGCCCGCTGGTAGAGCACCCGGGTCAGGTCGGCGGTGCGCCGCTCCAGGAACATGAGCCCGGCGGGGCGCCCGGGGTCGCGGACCACGTGCGTCACGTCGACGCCCTCGGCGCGGAGCTGGCGCAGCAGGAAGGTGCCCAGCTCGTCGTCGCTGACCCGGCCGGCGAAGGCCGCCCGGTGGCCGAGCCGGGCCAGGCCGATCGCCACGTTGGCCTCGGCCCCGGCCAGGTGCGGGGTGAGCGCGCCACCGGCCGTGAGCGGCCCGGCCGACCGCAGCGACACCAGGGCCTCGCCGAAGGTGAGGAGGTCGGGGCCGCTCATGCGACGGCGGCGAGGTAGGCGCGGGCCCGCTCGCGCAGGGCGTCGAGGTCGCCGCCGGAGGCGGCGTCGCCGACCAGCGGGCCGCCGACGCCCACGGCGATCGCCCCGGCGGCGAGGTAGCCGGGCAGCTCGGCCAGCCCCACCCCGCCGACCGCGACGAACGGGATGTCCGGGAACGGGTCGCGCAGCGCCTTCAGGTACGCGGGCCCGCCCAGGGAGGCCGGGAAGAGCTTCACGGCGGCGGCGCCCGCCCGCACGGCCGCGTACGCCTCGGTCGGGGTGAGCGCCCCGGCGGCCACGGGCAGCCCGCGGCGGGCCGCCTCGCCGATCGAGTCGACGACGGCCGGGGTGACGACGAACTGCGCGCCGGCCGCGGCCGCGTCGGCCACGGCGGCCGGGGTGAGCACGGTGCCCGCGCCGACCAGGGAGCCGGGCGGGGCGGCGGCCCGGATCGCGGCGATGGCGTCCAGCGCGCCGGGCGTGGTCAGGGCCACCTCGACCACGCGGACGCCCTCGGCGAGCAGGGCGGTGCCCGCGGCGATGGCGGCGGTCGGGTCGGTGCCGCGGATGACCGCCAGCAGGCGGGTGGCGGCGAGTTCGGCGGTGAGGTCGAAGGTCATGGTCACCATTCCGCGTAGGAGCCGTCCCGGTGCCGCCACATGGGGCTGCGCCAGGCGTGGCCGCGCCGGTCGGCGGCGCGTACCGCCGCCTCGTCGATCTCGATGCCCAGGCCGGGCGCCGTGAGCCGCTCGACGTAACCGTCCACGAAGGTCAGCGGCGTCTTGTCGAGGCAGTAGTCGAGCACCTCGGCGCCGAGGTTGTAGTGGATGCCGATGCTCTGCTCCTGGATCAGGTAGTTCGGCGTGGCGAAGCCGACCTGCAGGCAGGCCGCGAGGGCGATCGGGCCGAGCGGGCAGTGCGGGGCGAGCTGGACGTCGTACACCTCGGCCAGCGCCGCGATCTTGCGGACCTCGGTGATGCCGCCGGCGTGCGAGAGGTCCGGCTGGGCGACCGCGATGCCGGCCTGGAGGACGGGCAGGAACTCCTGCCGGCTGTAGAGCCGCTCCCCCGTGGACACCGGCGTGGTGGTGGAGCGGACGAACTCGCCGATGAGGTGCGAGTTCTCCGGCACCACCGGCTCCTCCAGGAAGAACGGCCGGTAGGGCTCCAGCAGCGGGGCGACCCGGCGGGCGCTGGCCAGGCTGAAGCGGCCGTGGAAGTCGACCGCCACGTCCCGGTGGTCGCCCAGCACCTCGCGGGCGGCGGCCACCCGCTGGACCACGCCGTCGAGTTCGGCCACCGAGGCCACCGCGCTCATCCGGCCGGCGGCGTTCATCTTGACCGCGGTCAGGCCCGTGTCGAGGGCGGCGCCGATCTGGTCGCGGACCTCGCCGGGCTCGTCGCCGCCGACCCAGCCGTAGACCCGGATCCGGTCCCGGACCGGGCCGCCGAGCAGCTGGTGCACGGGGGCACCCCAGTGCTTGCCGGCGATGTCCCACAGGGCCTGGTCGAGGCCGGCCACGGCGCTGGCCAGGATCGGCCCGCCCCGGTAGAACGACCCCTTGGTGAGCACCTGCCAGTGGTCCTCGATGCGCAGCGCGTCCCGGCCGATCAGCAGCTCGGCGAGCTGGTCGACGGCGGCGCGGACGGTCTCGGAGCGCCCCTCGCAGGTGGCCTCGCCCCAGCCGACGATCCCGGACTCGGTCTCCACCCGAACGAAGAGCCAGCGGGGCGCGACCAGGAAGGTCTCGATGCGCGCGATGGTGGTCACGGTGCTCAGCCCTTCGTCGCGCCGGCGGTCAGGCCGGAGACCACGTACTTCTGCACGAACAGGGCGATCACCATGATCGGCAGGGTCACCACGGTGGCCGCCGCCATGAGGCCGCCCCAGTCGATGCTGGCGTACCCGACGAAGTCGAAGATCGCCACCGGGAGCGTCTTGGTGTCCGCGCCGGAGAGGACCAGGGCGAACATGAAGTTGTTCCAGGAGAAGATGAAGGACAGGATGCCCGCCGTGGCGATGCCCGGCACGGACAGCGGCAGGGTGATCCGGCGGAACGCGCCGATGTGGGTGAGGCCGTCGACGAGCGCCGCCTCCTCCAGCTCCTCCGGCAGGCCGTCGAAGAAGCCCATCATGATGTAGACGATCAACGGCAGTGAGACGAACATGTGGCTGAGGATCAGCACCGTGAAGCCGCCGACCAGCTGCAGGTTCGAGAAGACGTAGTACCAGGGCACCAGCAGCGAGACGCCGGGGATGACCCGGGCCATCAGCACCACGAGGGCCGACTTCTTCATGTTGAACCGGCTCATCGAGTACGCGGCCGGCACGCCGAGGATCAGCGACAGCACGGTCGCGGCGAACGCCACCCAGAGGCTGTTGCCGATGAACGAGACGTAGTGCGACTGCTTGAGCACGGTCGCGTAGTTGTCCAGGGTGGGCGAGAAGGCCAGCGCCTTGCCGGTGTCGTAGATGTCGACGTTGGTCTTGAACGACGCCGCGATCATCCAGAGCAGCGGCGTGACCAGCGAGAGCACCACGACGACGAGCGCGACCACCCGGAACACCCGGTACGCGGGACTGGCCTTCATCGCTTGGCCTCCTTGCGCCGCGCGGTCAGGGCCCACATCGACCCGATGATGATCAGGAAGAAGAGGATGAGGACGGTGGAGGAGACGCCGTACTCGTTGTAGTCGAAGCTCAGCCCGTAGGCGTACACGTTGAGGGTCTCCACCTCGTGGAAGGAGCCGCCGCCGCGACCCTTGGTGGCGTAGAGGATGTCGAACGTCTTCAGCGCGTCGATGCCGCGCAGCAGGATCGCGACGATCACCGTGGGCATGAGCAGCGGCAGGGTGACGTGCCGGAACCGCTGCCAGCTGCTGGCGCCGTCGATCCGGGCCGCCTCCTGCGGCTCCTCGGACAGCGAGGTCAGCCCGGCGAGCAGGATCAGCACCACCATGGGCGTCCACTGCCACACGTCGATGAAGATCGTGGTGGGCAGCGCGGAGTGCTGGCCGGCGAGCCACGGCTGCGGGCCGATGCCGACCCAGCCGAGCACCTGGTTGGCCAGGCCGATGTTCGGGTCGAAGATGAGCCGCCACATCATGCCGACCGCGACCGGGGTGGCGACCAGCGGCATGAGGATGGCGACCCGGACCCACTTCTGGCCCTTGAACGGCCGCCACAGCAGCAGCGCGACGGCCATCCCGAGGACGACCTCGAACAGCAGCGCGACGACGGTGAAGGCGGCGGTCCGGCCGACGGCCGGCCAGAACCGGTCGGTGTCCGACAGCACGTCGAGGTAGTTCTGGAAGCCCACGAACTCGCTCTCGGCGCGGACGGAGCCCTCGGCGTCGGTGAGGCTGAGCCAGGCGGTCCAGCCCAGCGGAATCACGATCAGGGCGGCGACGAAGACCATCGCGGGCGCGGCGAACAGCCACTTGCGGTGGTCGTTGGCCCAGCGCGCCCAGCCGGGCGTGTCGGGCATGACGCCCGCGCCGCCGGGCGCGCGGCGGGGGGTGGTGACGGTAGCCATGAGATCTCCGGGGTGGGCGGACCGACAGTGGTACGCGGGTGGCGGGGCGAGCCGCCCCGCCACCCGCGCGCGTGCTACTTGGCCTCGTCGTCCAGGAACTTCTGGAAGGCCTCGTTGGCGGTGTCGGCGGCGGCCGCCGGGTCCTTGCCGGTGATCGCGTCGACGATCGGCTGGCCGACGAGCTCGCGGGCCTGGCCGACCTTCACGACCACGGGCCGGTCGTGGGCGACGCCGCCCTGCGTGCTGGCGTTGATGGCCTCGACCAGGTCCTTCGGGTAGTTCGCGGTGCCCTCCGGGTTCGCCCAGACCGAGGTGCGCGCGCTCGGCACGCCGGCCTTCTGCTGGGCGAGGGTCTGCTCCTTGCCGGTCGCCCACTCGACGAACTTCCAGGCGTTGCTCTTGTTCTTCGAGGCGTCGTTGACGCCCAGCGCCCACGACGGGATGTTGTACGGCTTGGAGCCGGCCGGGCCCGCCGGGAACGGCGCGAAGCCGACGGTGTCGGACACCTTGGACTTGGCCGGGTCGGTGGCGTTCTTGTAGAGCGAGTTGGCCTCGGTGTAGAAGGCGGCCTTGCCCTGGGTGAAGATGGCCATCGCCTCGGGCCAGCTCATGTCGGTGCTGACGTTGGCCGGGCCGGAGTCCTTGATGAGCCCGCCGTAGAAGGCGTACGCCTGCTTGGCGGCGTCGCTGTTGACGGTCGCCTTGCCGCTGCCGTCGACGAAGTCACCGCCGAAGCTGTAGAGGAAGCTGGAGAACTGGGTGACCGCCGGCGACTTGCCGGTGCGGGCCACGAAGCCCGCGGTGCCCGGGACGGTGGCCTTGATCTTCGCGGCCGCGGTCTTCAGCTCGTCGAGCGTCTTCGGCGGGGCGCTCAGGCCGGCCTTGGCGAGCAGGTCCTTGCGGTAGTACAGGACCTCCTGCTCGGTGATGATCGGGACGCCCACCGGCTTGTCCTTGTAGGTGGTGGCCTCGACCGGGCCGGACTGGAAGTCGGAGTAGTCCCAGTCCTTGCTGGACTTGACGTGGTCGGAGAGGTCCGCCAGGTACTTGTTCTTGGCGAAGAGCTTCCCCTCCTGGAGGGGCCGGTACATCATCACGTCGAGGTCGGACGAGCCGGCGTTGAGCTTCACGTTGTACTGGTCGGAGAGCTGGTCCTCGCCGAGCTGGGTGATCTCGACCTTGAGCCCGGTCTGCTTCTCGAACTCGGGCAGGGCCGCCTTGATGTTCTCCGTCCAGACGTGGTTCGCCAGGGTCACGCGCACCGTCTTGGACGCGCCGCTGTCGTCGCCACCGCCGCCGCAGGCGGCCAGGCCCATGGCGGCGACCACGGCCAGAGACGTACCGAATATCGATCGACGTCGCACGTCTTCTCTCCTTTTCTCGTGGTCGCCGCCCCGGGGGAAGAGCGCCACAACGCTGTAACGTCCGCTTAACCACGGGATGCTAGGCCGATAAAGCTGACTTATTCAAGGGGTGTTCCCCGACTGATATGCTCCGACCCGTGGATCACTCCTCCTCCGGGGGCGAGACCGGGCTGCACGCCCGCGTACTCGACGAACTCGGCACGGCCGTCTGTGGCGGCGAGCTGGCCGCCGGCTCCGTGCTCAACATCGACGAGCTGGTCGACCGGCACGCGGTCTCCCGGTCGGTGATCCGCGAGGTCCTCCGGGTGCTCGCCTCGATGGGCCTCATCGAGACGCGGCGCCGGGTCGGCGTCCTGATCCGCCCCGCCGAGGCGTGGAACGTCTTCGACCCGCAGGTGATCCGCTGGCGGCTCGCCTCCGCCGGCCGGATGGCCCAGCTCCGCTCGATCACCGAGCTGCGGACCGCGGTCGAGCCGCACGCCGCCTGGCTGGCCGCCCACCGGATCACCCCCGACGACGCCAGCGACCTGGTCGGGATCGCGGCCAAGATGTGGGCCGCCGGGCAGGCCGGGGACGAGGACCGCTTCCTGCGCCTGGACATCGAGTTCCACCGGCGGGTCCTCGCCGCCTCCGGCAACGAGATGTTCGGCAAGCTGCGGGAACTGGTCGCCGAGGTGCTCACCGGCCGGCACCACTACCACCTCATGCCGCACCACCCGGACCAGCAGGCGTTGCAACTGCACGCCGACGTGGCCTCGGCGATCCAGCGCCGCGACGGCGAGGCGGCCCGCCGCGCCATGGTGCAGATCATGGAGCAGGCGTTCGACGAGATGAAGTCGATGTGGGAGCAGACCACCGAGCCGGACCCGGTGGGCTGACCCTCTCCCCCTCCGGCGGCCGGCGGCGTACGCTGGGCTCGGCGCAGTCCTGCGCCCCACCTCCAGCCCGGTGCTCACGCCACCGGCTCCGCGGAGGCAAAGGGGGCCCGAGCCCTCGGGACGCGGTGCCGTCCGGCCCACCCGACATGCGCCACCTGCCCACGGCGAGGTCGACCGGGAGCGTGAGTCCCTGCGACCGCGCCGTCGACAGGGAGCATGCGATGACGAGTCAGAGGTCGTTCAAGTCCCGGGTACGCGCCCGGATGGCCCGCACCGGCGAGAGCTACACGACCGCCCGCCGGCAGTTGCTCGCCCGGGCCACGGCCGACCCCGCCCCGGCGCCCACCGTGGACGCCGGCCGCGGCCAGCAGGACCGGATCTCCGCCGCGCTGCTGCGCGAACGCACCGGCCACGACTGGGACGAATGGTTCGCCCGGCTCGACGCGTGGGGCGGCGCTGGCCGGACCCACACCGAGATCGCCCGCTGGCTGGTCACCGAGCACGAGGTGCCGGGCTGGTGGGCGCAGACCGTGACCGTCGGCTACGAGCAGGCGCGCGGCCTGCGGGCCCCCGGCCAGCGCCGCGGCGGCGGCTTCGAGGCCACCGGAAGCCGCACGGTGGCGGTGCCGGTGGCGGTCCTGTTCGAGGCGTTCGCCGACGAGGCGGTACGCCGGCGGTGGCTGCCCGACGCCGTCCGGGTCCGCACGGCCACCGCACCGAAGAGCTTCCGCGCGGACTGGGCCGGCGGGCCCAGCCGGATCGCCGTCGGCTTCACGCCGGTGGGCGAGAGCAAGGCCCGGGTGGCGGTGCAGCACGAGAAGCTCACCGGCGCCGAGGAGGCCGACCGGCTCAAGGCGTACTGGCGGGACCGCCTCGCCGCATTGAAGCAGCTGCTGGAGCAGCCGGAGGCGACCCGATGAGCGCCGCGACGTTCGTCAACCTGCCGGTGGCCGATCTCGACCGGGCGGTCGAGTTCTTCACCGCCCTGGGCTTCACGGCCGGGCCCCGGCAGGCCGGCGCGGGCAGCGCCCAGCTCAGTCTCGGCGACACCGTCAACCTGATCCTGCACGACGCGGCGGCCTTCGCCGCGTTCGCCGGCGCCGAGGTGTGCGACACCGCCACCAGCCGGGAGGTGATCGTCGGCCTCGCCGTCGACCGGCGCGAGCGGGTCGACGCGCTGGTCGACGTGGCCGTCCGCGCGGGCGGCACCGCGCTCGGGCCCGGTCAGGACCTCGGGTTCATGTACATGCGCGGGTTCCGGGACCTCGACGGCCACCAGTGGTCGTTCCTGCACCTCGCCGGCTGAACCGGTGACGGTGCCGGCGGCCACCCGCCGCCGGCACCGCCGTCAGCCGAACGCGACCGCCGCCAGCCAGCGGTCCAGCAGCTTCTCGTCGCCGAGCACCTCGACGACCGCGGTGTCGACCGGGCGCCGCCGGTAGACCAGCAGCAGCAGCTCGGTCACCGGGCCACGGACCGCCACGCTCGCCTTCTCGTGCGCCCGCCGCCAGGCGAGGGTGTCGCCGGTGAGGTCCACGAGCCACTCCGCACCGAGCTCGGCGGGCACGTCGGTGGCGTGCAGGTGCAGGGTGCGGCCGGGGCCGAGCAGGTCGCGCCGGTGCGGGAAGATGTCCAGCATCTGCGGCAGGGAGCCCAGCTCCAGCCACTCGTCCAGCGCGTCGACCGCCACGGCGGGGTCGACGGCGAAGTCCACGCCCAGGGCGAGGGCGGCGTCCGCGCGGTGCAGCAGCGTCTCGTTGGCGAACCGGCGCGCCCAGAACACCCCGGCGGCCGGCACCGGCATCGGCGTCCAGGTCGCCACGTCGGGGCCGGCGTCGCCGAGCGCGCCGGACAGCGCCGCGGCGCTCTCCACCAGCCAGGGCCCGACCACCGCCGGCTCCTCCCGGGCGTACGGGGTCAGGTCGCGGAAGTGGGTGTCCGACGGCGGCTGCCCGGCCCGGGTGCGGACCACCTCGGCCGCCCAGCGCTGCCCGCCGCCGAGGTGCCGGGCCAGCTGGCCGACGTTCCACCCCGGACAAGAGGGGACGGGCGCGGTCAGGTCGGCGCCGCCGAGGTGGGTGCGGAGCAGGTCGCTCTGGGCGACGATCTCGGCGCGGTGGCGGTCGAAGCTCAGGGCGGCCATCAGCCCAACCTAGTCACCGACCGGCCGTCCCGGCGGGAGCCACCGGTGGGCGTTTCGTCCCGCCCCGGGCCGGTCAGGGCGTGCGGGGCACCGGCTGGGCCAGCGCGCCGATCTCCCGTGGCAGCTCCGACATGGCCTGCTCGAACTCGGCGTGCCCGACCACGCGGTGCAGCGTCTGCAGGACCGCCCGCGCGCCCTTCGCGGCGATGTCCGGCGCGGTGCCGGCGCGGTCGGCCACCCGGCGCAGGAACTCGTCGTACCCGAACGCCTCCGGCTCCTCCGGGCGGGCCCGGGCCAGCAGCGGGCGCAGCTCGTGCGCCACGTGGTCGGCCAGGTCGGCCGCCTCGCCGCCGCTGATCCGCTCGGCGAGGGTGCGCAGGGTGGCCTCGGTCAGGGAACGCGCGGTCTTCGCCGGGAGGCCCGCCCGTTCGGCCACCTTCGCCACGAACTCCAGCTCCGCCATTGCTCGGTCCTTCCGTCCCGGAGACCGCGTGGCTACCCGCAGGCGACCACCACAAACGACCGCCGTCCGGGCGAAAGACCGGAAACCGGCGTCGGCCGGGGCCAGGACCGCCAGGATCGGGACGTGGCAGCCAGGATGCCGACGCTCGTGCCGCCGATGCTCGCCGGGCTCGGCGCGCTGCCCACCGGGCCCGGATGGGGCTACGAGTTCAAGTGGGACGGCGTGCGCGCGGTCGCCTACGTCGACCGCGGGCTGCGGCTGCTCAGCCGCAACGACCGGGACGTCACCCGGGCGTACCCGGAGCTGGGTGAGCTCACCGACCTGCTGGCCGGGCGGCGGGCGGTGCTCGACGGCGAGATCGTGGCGCTCGACGCCGGCGGCCGGCCCAGCTTCTCGGCGCTCCAGCGGCGGATGCACGTCCGGGCGCCGGCGGCCACGCTGGTCGCCTCGACCCCGGTCCGGTACTACGTGTTCGACCTGCTGCACCTCGACGGGCGGGACACCACGGCCCTGCCCTACACGGAACGCCGCACGGCGCTGGAGGAGCTGGGGCTCAGCGGCGAGACCGTGGAGACACCGCCCTACTGGACCGGCGAGGCCGGCCGGGACCTGGCCACGGCGGCGGCCGACCTGGGGCTGGAGGGGGTGGTCGCCAAGCAGCTCGGCGCGCGGTACGAGCCGGGCCGCCGCGGCGCGGCGTGGGTCAAGGTGCCGCTCAACGACACCGTCGAGGTGATCGTGGGCGGCTGGAAGCCCGGCTCCGGCCGGCGGGCCGGCGCCATCGGGTCGCTGCTGCTCGGCATGTACGACGAGGACGACCGGCTGCACTACATCGGGCAGGTGGGCACCGGTTTCACCCAGGCCGTGCTGCGCGACCTGGCGGGCCGGCTCGAGCCGCTGAGCCGGCCCGACCCGCCGTTCACGGAGGTGCCGCGCGAGCACGCCCGCCACGCCGTCTGGGTCGACCCCGTGCTGGTCGGTGACGTCACCTTCCGGTCGTGGACGCCCGACCGCCGGCTGCGCCATCCCTCCTGGAAGGGACTGCGCAGCGACCGGGACCCGGCGGAGATCCGGCTGCGGCGCTGACCGGGTGCGCTCGCCGCCACCCCGTCACGCGAGGGCGCGGGCCGCGCTCACGATGGCGTGGGGGCCGATGCCGGCCATGTCCATCTGCTGCGTCGGCGTCCCCGAGCCGGGCAGCCCGCGTACCGCCAGGTGGGTGATCCGCACCGGCTCGGCCAGGCCGGCCAGCTCCTCCAGCACGGCGGACCCCAGCCCACCCTGCGGGTAGTGGTCCTCGACCACCACGAGCCGGCCGCCGGTGTCGCGCACGGCCTCGAGCAGCCGTTTCCGGTCGACGGGCTTGACCGAGTAGAGGTCGATCACCCGCGCGTCGATGCCCTCCCGGGCCAGTTCCTCGGCGGCGGCAAGGCAGTTGTGCACGGTCACCCCGGCCCCGATGAGCGTCACGTCGGTCCCGTCGCGGACCAGCTTGCTGCCCCCGATCGGGAACTCGTCGCCGTTGTCGTAGAGCACCGGGTACTTGCCGCGGGTGGTGCGCAGGTAGCTCACGCCCGTGCAGTCGACCATGGCGGCGACCAGGGCCGCGCAGGAGACCGCGTCGCTCGGGTAGAGCACGGTCGAGCCATGCACGGCGCGCAGGGCGGCGAGGTCCTCCAGCCCCATCTGGGAGGGGCCGTCCGGGCCGATCTCCACCCCGGCGTGCGAGCCGGCGAGGGCGATGTCGGCGCGGGAGATGCCGGCCATCCGGATGAAGTCGTAGGCGCGGGAGAGGAACGCGGCGAAGGTGGCCGCGAAGGGCCGGTATCCGCGGACTCGCAGGCCCACCGCCGCGGCGATCAGTTGCTGCTCGGCGATGAACATCTCGAAGAACCGGTCCGGGTACGCCTCGCCGAACTTGTCGGACCGCGTGGAGTCGGCGACCTCGCCGTCGAGGACCACCACGTCCCGCCGGACGCCGAGCGCGCGCAGCGCGTCCCCGTACGCGTTGCGGGTGGCCACCTTCGCCCCCTTCTCGTACCGGGGCAGCTCCGGCCGCTCCTCGGCGGGGGCGGGTGCGGGCGGCGCGGCGGCCGGGCGCGGCCCGGCGACCCGGATCTTCCGCACGCCGCCCAGCGCCTGGACGGCCCGCTCGGCCTGGTCCGGTTCGAGTGCCTTGCCGTGCCAGTCGGGCCGGTTCTCGATCTCCGGGACGCCCTTGCCCTTGACCGTCCGGGCGAGCACGACCGTCGGTCCGGTCGCCTCCCGGGCCCGCCCGAACGCGTCGTCGATCGCGGCGAGGTCGTGGCCGTCGACGACGATCGGGTGGCAGCCGAACGCCTCGACCCGCCGGCGGTAGGTGTCCAGGTCCCACTCCAGCTCGGTCGGCCCCCGCTGCCCGAACCGGTTCACGTCCACGATCGCCGTGAGGTTGCGCAGCCCGAAGTGGCCGGCCTTGTCCAGGGCCTCCCAGATGGAGCCCTCGGCCGTCTCGCTGTCGCCGCAGAGCACCCAGACGTGGAACGGCACCCGGTCCAGGTACTGCCCGGCCAGGGCGATGCCGACGCCCACCGGCAGCCCCTGGCCGAGCGAGCCGGTCGCGACGTCCACCCAGGGCAGGACCGGGGTGGGGTGGCCCTGGAGCCGGGAGCCCGACTGGCGGTAGCAGTCCAGCAGCTCCTGCTCGCTGATCGCGCCGGTCGCCCGGAAGACCGAGTACAGCAGCGGCGAGGCGTGCCCCTTGGAGAAGATCAGGTGGTCGTTGGCGCGGTTGCCCGGATACGACCAGTCGTAGCGCAGGTGGCGGGCGACCAGCACCGCGAGCAGGTCGGCGGCGGACAGGCTCGACGTGGGGTGACCGGAGCCGGCCCGGGTGCTGCACCGGATCGAGTCCACGCGGAGCTGGGCGGCGAGGTCCGCCAGCCCGGTGAGTTCCTCGTCCTGCAGGGTGCGCTCTGCTTCCATCGTCACGACGCGTCGCCTCCGTCCGGGCCAGCCCAGGGCCGCTTCCGCACATACGGTA
Organism: Micromonospora terminaliae; assembly: GCF_009671205.1. Taxonomy (NCBI): domain Bacteria; kingdom Bacillati; phylum Actinomycetota; class Actinomycetes; order Micromonosporales; family Micromonosporaceae; genus Micromonospora; species Micromonospora terminaliae. The sequence goes on from NZ_CP045309.1 coordinate 2,651,761, forward strand.
ATCATGAAACAGCGGAATTTTCGGACAACGACCTATTCGACGGAACCGGGCGGCGCGGGCGGCGGGTGGCCAGTCGGCCGGCCAGGAGCAGGTACGGCAGCACGGCCACCGCGAACGCGACCGCGTGACCCGCGGCGCCCGCCACGACGCCGTACCCGGCGTAGACGCCGATGATCGTCAGGTCGGTCGCCATGCCCGCCACGGAGGTGACCGTCGCCCGGTCCGGCCCGCTGATCCGGGCCTGGAGCCGGACGTCGGCCAGCACGGTGGCCAGCTGGAACGCGGCGAACGCGAGCCCCACCAGCACGAACCCGGCCGGATGGCGGACCAGTGCGCCCCCGGCGAGGGCCAGCGCCGCGCCGGCCAGCAGGGCGGCGAAGCCCCGGTCGCCGAGCCGCTCCCCCGCCGGCGCCAACAGCCCGCCCACCGTCGTGCCGGCCCAGACCAGCACGAGCAGCAGCGGGACGGTGGCCGCCGGAACCCCCGTGTCGCGGGCCAGCAGCGGCGTGTACTCGTCCAGCGCGCCCCACACGGCGGCGACCGCCGGCACCAGCAGCAGCGCGGCCCGCACCGAACGGTCGGCGCGGGCCTCGGCCAGCCCGCCGCGCAGGCTGTCCCACCAGCCCGGCTCGGCCGGCTCAGGCTGCTCGGCGCCGGCCGCGCCGGATCCGGTCGTGCCGGCCGGGCAAGGTCCAGCCGTGCCGCCCGAATCCTGGCGGGTCGCCGCGGCCGCGCCGGTCGTGCCGGCCGGGCCGTGGGGTGCCCGCTCCGCGGCCCGGTGTTCGGGGAACCGGGTGGCGACCGCCGCGGCGGCCAGGCACGCCGCCACGCTCGCCGCGCCGACCGCCGGATAGCCGCCGAGGGCCAGCACCGGGGCGGCCAGCCCCATGGCGCCGACCACCCCGAGCAGCTCGGCCGTCCTCGCTCGCCCGGCCAGCCGGGCGTACCGGCCGGTGGCGCCGAGCCGGTCGAGCTCGGTCCAGACCAGGGCCTCCAGGGCGCCGGAGCGCAACGCGCCGCCCGCACCCCAGAGCAGGAACCCGACGGCGAACGCCGGGTAGGACGGCAGGAGCACCCAGAGGGCGAAGCCGGCGGCGGTCAGCAGCGGGGCGAGGACGAGCAACAGCCGCCGGGAGACCGCGTCGGCCCAGGCGCCCGACGGCACCTCCAGCAGGATGCCGGCGGCGGACCACAGCACGAAGAGCGAGGAGATCTGCCCGACCGACAGCCCGGTGTCGGCGAAGAGCAGCGTGTAGACCGGATAGAGCAGGACCAGGTCGGTGAGGAACGCGTAGGCGTAGAGCGTGGCGGCGAGCCGGCGCTCGGCGGACACGCGTGCGGAGACGATGAGCATGGAGGCCTTCCCACGGGGACGTGACGGACACCGGACGTGCGGTGTCCGCGGTGGCCCGCGGGCTCGGCCCTCGGCAGGGCATCAATGTCGCCAGTGCATGCGCCGATCCTAGCCGGGCGCCCGGTCCTCACGCCGCCCCACGCAGACGAACCGGGGTGGGACCCGGACGGGCCCCACCCCGGTTCGACGCGCGGTCGGTCAGCGGCGCGAGCGGTCCACGTCCGCCTGCGGGATGACCATCGTGGCGTCGCTGTCCGCGGCCTGCTCGGCCGTCGGCTGCCGCGGGGCGGTCGGCTGGGTGCGGTCCGGGTCGGCGTACGCCGGCACGGGCTGGGTCGGCTCCGCCGCGCCGTACGGGGCGACCGGCTGGGTCCGGTCCGCCTCGGCCGCGCCGGCCACCGGCCGGGTCAGTTCGGCCTCGGCGTACGGGTCGGCCGCGCCGAACCGCGCCTCGACGTCCCGCCGCCCCGCCTGGTACGCCCGGGCGTGGGTGGCGATGGTCCGCGATTCCTCCTCCGCGCGGGCCAGCCAGTTCTCCCAGCGGCTCTGCATGGGCCGGACCAGTCCGCCGCCGACGCCCACGATGAGGATGCCGCCGACGGTGGCGAGCACGGCGATCAGCACCGGGGTGGTCACCGTGGTGGCGACGCCGATCTGGTTGAGCGCGGCGATGACGCCGAGGCCGAGGATGAACACCGAGGCGATGTTGGCCAGCACCCGGCCGTAGGACAGGCCGCCCAGGGCGCTGGAGATGATGTCCTTGACCGCCTTGGCGATGGCCGCGGCCACCACCACGATGACGATGGCGACGAACGCCCGGGGCAGCCAGGCCACGACGCCGTGGATCAGGTCCGAGATGGGGTTCGGGCCCCAGATGCCGAAGGCGAGCTGGAGGGTCACCAGCAGCACCGCGTAGTAGGCCAGCTTGGCGACGATGTCGCTGGCGTCGTACTTCGAGCGGGCCAGAGCGGTCTTGATGCCGCCCCGCTCGACGGCGCGGTCGAAGTGGACCCGCTCCAGGACCTTGTCCACGATCTTCAGCACGGCCTTGGCGACCAGCCAGCCCACGATCAGGATGGCGATGAAGGCGACCGCCTTGGGCAGGAACAGCATCACCGAACGGAACGCGTCACCCACCGCGTCCCCGAAATTGTCTCTCATCGAATCGGCCTCCACGCACAGGGTCAGGGGTCTGTTTCGCCTGGAGCTACCCTGTGCGGCCGTCGGGGAAACGCGGTCAGCCGCCGGGGCAGCGGTAACTGACCTGCGTACCGGCCTGCACCGGCGACGGTTCGACGATGTTGACGGTGGCGCTCTCGGTGGTCGCACCGACCCCGCTGAACGTCCACTTGAGGGTGAGGGTGGCGGTCCGCTGGCCGCGCCCGACCCGCTCGGTCAGCAGGGCACCCGGCGGGGCGTCCGAACGGAACCACTGGTAGCGGATCACGCCACCGCGCCCGTTGGTGCGCACCGTGGCCACCACGTCGACGGTGACGTCGCAGGCCACCCCGGGCGGCCGGGGCACCGCCACGGTGACCCCCTCGACCGCCAGCGGTTGCAGCCGTTGCCACAGGTAGAGGCCGACCGTCACCAGCAGCGCCGCCGTGAGCAGGGTGGACAGTGCCGAGACGACCCGGCGCCAGACGGGGCGGGACCGCCGCGCCGGCGGGACCGCCGGCCAGGCCGGAGCGGGCGGTGGGGTGGCCGGCACGCCCGGCCCGAAGCGCAGTTCCCCGCCGGGCGCCGGCGGTCCGCTCACCGCCCGCGCGCCCGCCGTCCCCTCCCGGTACGCCCCGGCGGTCGGCCCGCCCCCGGCCACGGTGCCCGGCCCGGCCGGGTGCTGCCGGGGCGGCGCGGTGACGTGCAGCGTCGGCTCGGCCGGCTGCGGCGCACGGCCCGTCGGGGCACCGAACGGCGTGGTCGGCGTCGGCACCGCGCCGAAGTGCACGGTCGGCTCGGCCACGCCGGGCACGCCCACGGTCGGCGCGCCGAAGTGCACCGTCGCGTCGGGGCCGAGGGGCGCAGCGCGCCGGTCGGCGGCGCCGAGGTGCACGGTCGCGTCGTCGGCGCCGCCGGAGCCCAGGTGGACGGTTGCGCCGGGGTCGGTGGGCAGCGCCCGGGTGGGCAGCGCCTCGGTCGGTTCCTCCGGCCGGGTCACGTCGGCCGTCCCCGGGTCGCGGTGCAGGTCTGGGCAGCGCGCACGGTCACCACTCCTAGCCGGGGGTGCAGTAGTTGTAGAGCGTCACGTACACCGGGGACGCCGAGGTGGCCGCGTTGCCGGCGGCGTCGACGGCGGTGACCTGGATCGGGATGCGGGTGCTCTGCTTCGGCCCGGGCAGCGGGCCGAGCGTGCCCCGGAACAGGCCGCGCCCGGCGGAGGCCATCGACCCCGTGCCGGTGGCGCCCGCCAGGGTGTAGCGGAAGGTGACCGTCAGGGCGGCCGGGCCGCTGCGGTCGTCGGTGACCATCGCGGTGACGGTGCTGGTCTTGGCGCCGTAGCGGCAGCCGTCCGGTTCGAGCTGACCGGGGTCGGCCGTGACGCCGCCGACGGTGGGAGCCGTGACGTCGGGCGGGGGCGGCGGCGAGGTGCTGGTCGACGGGGTCGGCGCGGGCGCGCTGGTGCGTACCGGTGAGCGGGTGGGCGTCGCGGACCGGGAGCCGCTCGGGGTGGCGGTCGGCGACGGGGTGGCGGTCGCCGACGGGGTGAGGGCCGGCGTGGGCTCCGCCGTGCCGGTCGGGGCGGCGCCGCTCGGGCCGGTGGTGGTGCCGGCGACGGCCGGACCGGTCGGGCCGTCGGCGGCGACCGGTTCCTCGTTCGCGGCGTAGCTGTAGCCGGCGCCGCCCGCCAGCAGGGCGGCCACCAGGGCGCCGCCGGTCAGCGCGGCCCGCGCGCGGCCCCGGCGAACCCGTCCGCCGCGCCCCGCCGCCGCACCGAGCGTGGTGCCGGCGAGGCTGGTGGCGCCGCCCGCGCCGTCGGGGAACGGCCAGAGCGCGGCGAGCAGGGCGGCCCGGCGGGCCAGCTCGCGCACCCCGCGCTCCTCCCACTCGCCGCCGTAGCCGGCGCCGGCCACCCGGTCGAGGAGTTCCAGGAACACCTGGGCGGGCTGGGGCCGCTCGTCGGGGCTCTTGGCCATGCCGTGCCGGAGCAGGTCGTGCACGGGCGCGGGCGCCGGGTCGGTCGGGATGGGCGCGGAGGCATGCTGCTCGCGCAGGCTGAGAAGGTCCGGCCCCTGGTACGGGGGCCGGCCGGTGAGGCACTCGAAGAAGGTGGCGGTGGCCGCGTAGATGTCGCACGCCGGGCCGGCCGGCGCGCCGGTCCACTGCTCCGGGGCCATGTAGCGGGGCGTGCCGGAGACGGTGGTGTCGGAGCCCTGGCCCACCGGCATGGCGATGCCGAAGTCGGCCAGCTTGCTCAGCCCGTCCCCGGTGACCAGCACGTTCTCCGGCTTGTAGTCGCGGTGCACCACGCCGCGGGCGTGCGCGGCGGCCAGCCCGGCGAGCGAGCCCTTCAGCACGCAGAGCGCCGCCTCGGGGGTGGTGGGGCCGTGCGCGCGCAGCATCTGGCGCAGCGAGACCCCGTTGACCAGCTCCATCACGATGGCCGCGCCGTGCGGGGACTCGACGTACTCGTAGAGGCGGCTGGCGTGCCGGTCGTCGATCTCGCCGAGCAGCCGGGCCTCCTCCCGGAAGGCGGTCCGGAAGGACGAGTCGGCGCCGATGTCGCGCAGCAGGTACTTGACGGCGACCGGGGTGCCGGTGGCGTCGTGCGTGGCGAGCACGACGCTGCCCGACGCGCCGGCGCCGAGCCGACGGACCGGCGTGTAGCCGGACAGCTGCCAGCCGCTCATGCGACGGCCTCCACCGCGTTCCAGGGGCGGGTGTCGGCCTCCGCCTCGCTGGTCATTCTGGTCGCAGGAGCGCCGCCGTCCATCGGCGCAACGGATGCTTCCGCCCGTGCGGGCGGATGGTCGAGAACGGACACACCGCCACTGCTAGCAGACGCCGGCAAGGCCGCCGGTCAGATGGCCGTGGCCTGGACCACCTTCCATTCGCCGTGCACCGGCACCAGGGTCAGCACCACCCGGTTCTGGTCCACCTTCTCCCCCGCCGTGGTCACGTTGCGCCGGTACTGGTTGAGGTAGAGCAGCAGCTCCACCCGGTCCGGCTGGGCGTCGATCACGCCGGTGGCGGAGACCTCGGCGAGCACCACGGCCTGCTGTTTCGTGGCGGTCTCCTTGAGCGCCGTGGTGGTCTGCGCGTACTCGTCGGCGAAGGCGCCGGTGGCGAACGTGCGGCCGTTGGCGACGCTGTCGTCGAAGGTGCGGTAGTCGTACGAGAAGAGGGCCTTGGCGGCCGCCGGCGCGGTGGCCAGGGCCTGGCGGACGGCCTGGTCGCGCTGGCCGGCGCGGCGGTCGGCGGTCCAGCCGGCCACCGCCACGGCGGCGGCCAGCAGCAGCGCGACGACGAGCAGCGGCACGGGACGCAGCCGGGGTCGCCGCAGTACGGTCGGTAGGCGCATCGGTCTCCTCCTGTCGGTCATCCGACGAACTGGAGCCTGGTCACGAGCCAGTCCCCCGAGTCCCGGTCCCGGACCAGGTCGAGCTGGATCCGGTAGTGCGACGGTCGCCCGTCGGGCGCCTTGACGTTGCGGACCGTGGCGTCGACCGCCACCAGCACCACGGCGCGCCGCCGGTCGCCGGAGACGAGCCCGGCGCGCAGCACGGTGCCCTGCGACTGGACCTTGTTCTCCACCACGGCGGAGCGGACCTGGGCCTGGCCGCGGGTGAACTCGTCCTTGAAGTCGCCGGTGGCGCCGGCGGTGATCCGGCTCAGGTCCCGGTCGACGCTGGCCGCGCTGACCGAGACGAAGTTGACGGCGGCCTGCCGGGCGGCGGCCACGGCCTCCCGGCGGGCCTGGTCGGTGGCCCGGTCGACGTACCAGCGGTGGCCCTGCACGCCCGCGCCGGCCAGGGCGGCGGCGAGCAGCACCACGAGCAGGGCGACGAGCGCCCGGGCCCGGCGGGACGGGCCGGCGCCGGCCGGCTCGGCGGCGGCGTCCCGCTCGGCGGGCTCCGGCTCGGCGGGCTCCGGCTCGGGCTGGTCCTCGACCTCCGCCGGGTCGCCGACGACGGTAAGGTCCCCGGCCTCGATCGGGTCCTCGACGGGTTCCCGGTCCAGGCGTTCCAGCACCCGTTCGATCGGTTCCGGCGACGTCGGGACCGCGCGGCTGACCAGGCGGCGGCGCGGTGTGGCCGGGCCGGCCTTCGCGCCCTTGATGACCTTCAACGTGGGGTTCCTGCGGTTGGGCATCGCCACCTCCTCGGGTACGCCGGTCACGGGGTCACCCCGGCGAGCAACAGCTGTTTCCAGGACTGGGCCCCGGCGGTGCGGTACTGGCCGCCGGTGCCGCCGAACTGCAACGGGCGGCCGTCGGTGCCGAGCACCAGGCCGGTCGCCGGGTCGTACCCTGGGTCGCCGCCCCGGTCGGCCTCCGGCGGGGGCGCGGGGTCGGCGCCCCCGGGCCGGGGCGCGTTCCCGGCGCCGCGCACGCTCGCCCCGGCGGCCCGCTCGCCGGCGTCGCACCGGGTGGCGCCGCCGGAGTAGACGCAGGACGGCGGGTTGCCCAGGTTGACCACGAGGCCGAGGTGGGCGGTGCCGTCGCCGGGGGTGACCGTGTACCCGCCGGCCACCGCTATCGGGTACACCACCAGCAACTGCTCGATGCCGGGCAGCCGGCGGGCGGCGATGCCGTTGACGGTGACGAGGTTGCCGAGCAGCACGCCGATGTCGGGTTCCAGGCCGCGCAGCAGCGCCCGCAGCTCGGCGCCGGCGGGCGGGCCGCCGGCCAGCAGCCGACGCAGGTCCGGGTCGGCGGAGCGGAGCGTGGCGGCGAGCTGCGCCAGGCCGGACGACCAGCGGCGCAGCGCCTCGGCCGACTCGGCCTGGGTGGTCAGCACCGTCCGCGCGTCGCGGATCAGCGCGAGGGTCTCGGGCAGCCGCCGGTCCGCCTCGGCGAGCAGCGCGTCCCCGGCGTCGAGGAGCCGGGCCAGGGCCTGCTCGTTGCCCTCGAACGCGGTGCCCAGCTCGGTGACGAGCACCGCCAGGTCGTCCGGGTCGACCGAGCGGACCAGCGCGTCCAGGTTGGTCAGCAGGGTCTCGGGGGCCAGCGGCAGGCCGGTCCGGTCGGCCGGGATCACCGCCCCGTCGGCCAGGTACGGTCCGCCGTCGCGCTCGGGGCGCAGGTCGAGGTACTGCTCGCCGACGGCGGAGCGCTGGGCGACCACGGCGCGCAGCGCGTCGGGAACCCGGACGCCCCGGTCGAGGCGCAGGTCGGCGCGGACGGCGTCGCCGCGCAGGGCGACGGCGGTGACCCGGCCGACCGGCACGCCCCGGTAGGTGACCGGCGCGTTGGCGAACAGGCCTCCCGCGCGGGCCAGGTCGACGTGCACGACGTAGCCGGTGTGGAACAGCCGCTCGCCGAGGCCGACGTAGCGGACGCCGACGTAGCCGACGCCGAGGATGCTCACCAGCACGAAGGCGAGCACCTGGAGCTTCACGGTGCGTCCGATCACGGGTTCAGCCCTCCCCCGAGCACGTCGGTCAGGTCGCCGACCTGGCCGAGGACGGCGCCGGTCACCGGCAGCACGCACTCGGCGGTGAGCACGGTGCCGTCGGGCAGTTCGGTGCCGGCGGGCAGCGCCGTGCCCTGGGGCACCAGGCCCTTGGGCAGCAGCAGCCCGCCCAGCGGCACGGTGGAGCCGGGCTTGAGCAGCTTGCAGCCGGCCGGCAGGCCGCACTCCTTCGGCGGGGTGAAGACGGCCGGGAAGTTCTTCAGGTCCGGCAGGCACTTCAGCAGCGGCAGGTCGGGCAGGCCGGGCAGGACGCCGCCGCCGGGCTTGGCCCCGGGTTGCGCCGGGCGGCCGGTGGCGGGCGGCCGGGGTGCCCCCGGAGTGGCCGGCCGGGACGTCCGGGGCGCCGGGGCGGGCGCGGCGGCCACCAGGTTGGCCAGGATGGTGGCGGCGTCCAGGTCGGCCGTGATGGACAGGTTCACGAAGTCGCCGACGATCGCGCCGGTGACGTTCGGCGGGAACGGGAACGACAGCATGAAGTCCAGCGACTTCGGCAGGTCGTCGCCGGCCCGGGCGAGCTGTTCGAGGATCGGTTGCAGGGCCGTCACGGCGGCCACCGTGTCGGCCCGGCTGCGCTCCACCACCCGGGTGCCCACGGTGCCGAGCCGCCCGAGCGCGGTGAGGGCCTTGGTGAGCTGCGCGCGTTGCCGGGCCAGCACGGTGAGGCCCGGTGCGAGGGAGTCCAGCGCGTCGCCGACGACCTGGCGTTGCCGGGCCAGGCGGCCGCTGAGCCGGTCGAGCGCGTCGATGGCGCGGACGATGTCGGCCTTCTGCCGGTCCAGCCCGCCGAGGAAGGTGTCGAGCTGGGTGAGGGTGTCCCGCAGCGCCGGTTCGCGGCCGGCGAGGGCCCGGTTCAGCTCGGCGTTGATGGTGCGCACCTGGGCCAGGCCACCACCGTTGAGCAGCAGGCCCAGGGCGGCGAGGACCTCCTCCACCTCGGCGCCGCGGGTGGTCCGGGACAGCGGGATGAGGTCGCCGTCGGCGAGGTCGCCGCGCGGCGGCTCGGCCGGTGGCGGGGCCACCGCCACGTACTTCTCGCCGAGCAGGCTGCTCTGGCGGACGGCCGCGGTGGCGTTCGCCGGCAGCCGCACCCCCCGGTCGATGCGCAGCCGGACCCGGGCGTGCCAGCCGTCCAGCGAGATCTTCTCGACGCCGCCGACGGTGACGTCGTCGACCTTGACGGCGGCCCGGGGCACCAGGTCCAGCACGTCGCCGAACTCCGCGGTGACCGTGTAGCCGGGGCCGGCCGGGCGGCCGCCGGGCAGCGGCAGGTCGGCCACGTCGGGCAGGCCGCAGCCCGCCGGCAGCAGGACCAGGGCCAGCGCGCCGGCCAGCAACCGCGAGCCGGTCCGCACGGGGGTCACGCCGGGCCCCGCAGGATGCCGCCGAGCGTGGGGTCGCTCGGGATGGAGGAGCCGCCCGGCGCCTCGTCGGCGGTCGGCGCACCGGGGGAGCTGATGGTTCCCGGTGAGGACCCGCCTCCCGCCGGGGCGCCGGGCGGCAGCTTGAGCAGCTTGCGCAGCTGGTCGGTGAGGGGCAGCCCGCGCTGGCGCAGGGTCTGCGCGAGTTTGGTGCAGATCGCCGGCACCTGGGCGACGGGAAGCTGGTCGGCCATGAGTGAGCAGGCGAAGGTGGCCGGGTCGTACGGGCCCAGCGCGTTGTCCCGGGTGTCCAGGGTGCCGGAGCGGGGGTTGTAGGCGAGGTTGAGGTTGCCGATGGCGAGCGGGGCCACGTCGAGGATCTGGATGACCGCCTGCTGCTGGCGGACCAGCACCCGGGTGATGTCGGCCAGCGCGGTGACGTTCGAGGTCAGCGCGGTCCGGTTCTGCCGCACGAAGGTCGTCACGTCGCCGAGCGCGGCGGCCAGGTTGCGCAGCGCCCGGGCCAGCTCCTCCTTCTCCCCCGCGAGCTGCTGGGCGACGTCGGCGAGCTGCTGCTGGAAGCCGCGTACCTGCTGGTCGCTGCGGGCCAGTGTGGTGGTGAAGCGTTGCAGGTTGGCCACCGTGCCGAACAGGTCGTCGCGCCCGGTGGACAGGGTGGACAGCGCGCGGGAGACCCCGTCGAGGGTGTCGTGCAGCTCGGCGCCGTTGCCCTCCAGGTTGGCCCGGCCGGTGGCGACCAGGTCCGACAGGGCCCCGTCGGCGTTGGCACCCTGCGGGCCGAGGGTCCGGTTGAACTCGTCGAGCGCCGCGTAGATGTCGTCGATCTCCATGGGCGCCGCGGTCCGGTCGACCGGAATCCGTGCGCCGTCGTCGAGCGCCGCCCCGCCGGTGTACGCGGGGGTGAGCTGCACGTACCGGTCGCTCACCACGCTGGGCGGGACGATCAGGGCCTGCGCGCCGGCCGGCAGCCGCAGGTCCGGGTCGTAGCGCATCTCGACGCGGACCACCCGCCCCTGCGGGACCACCTTCTCGACCTCGCCCACGCGGACGCCGAGGACGCGCACATCGGAGCCGGCGTAGACGCCGACCGCGCGGGTGAAGTAGGCGACGACCCGCCGGTCGGGTGGTTCGTGGCGCCACACGGCCGCCCCGACGGCGACGGCGGTGAGCAGCACGGTGGCCGCGGCGAGCGGCCGCCGCCAGCGCTGGATCCGACCGGGCATCAGCGACCTCCGGTGGCGGCGGGCAGGTACGGCTGGAGCATTCCGTCCACGTACGAGTCGAACCAGCGCCCGTTGCCCACCACGTTGGCGAACGCCGTGACGAACGGGCCCATCCGGCGGATGGTCTGCTCCAGGTCGTCGCGGTTGCGTTGCAGCACGGCGACCACGTCGCGCAGCTTGCGCAGCGCCGGTTCGAGCCGGGTGCGGTTGTCGGCGACCAGCCCGGACAGCTGGGTGGCGAGCTGGTCGGTGCCGACGAGGAGCTGGTGGATGGCGTCCCGCCGCCGGCTGACCTCGGCGAGCAGCTTCTCCCCGTCGGTGACCAGCTTGCGGAACTCCTCGTCCCGTTCGGCGAGCACACCGGTGACGCCCCGGGCCCGGGACAGCAGCGTGCGCAGCTCGGCGTCGCGGTCCGAGACGGTGCGGGACAGCCGGGACAGGCCGGTCAGCGAGGTGTTGACGCTGGCCGGGGTGTCGGCGAACGTCTCCGACAGGGTGGTGAACGCCCGGGCGAGCTGGTCGGTGTCCACCTTGTCGAGGGTGTCGGCGAGGCCGGTGACGGCCTGCACCACGTCGAACGGGGCGGCCGTGCGGTCCAGCGGGATCTGGCCGCGCTCGGGCAGCTTCCCGGGCCCGGCCGGGGCGAGGGCCAGGTACTTCTGCCCGAGCACCGTCTTGATCCGGATGGTGGCGCCGGTGTCCCGGCCGAGGCGTACGCCGTCGTCGTCGACCCGGAACCGCACCCGCACGTACGGCTGCGGCTCGCGGGCGAGTTCCACGGCGGTCACCTGCCCGACCCGCACCCCGGCCACCCGGACCTCGTTGCCGGTGGCCAGTCCGCTGGCGTCGTGGAACGCGGCGGCGTACGACCGGCCGGTCAGCGCGGCGATCCGGTCGAGCTGGAACGCGCCGAGCAGGGCGGCCACGAGCACGGTCAGCCCGATCGCGCCGACGAGCACCGGGTTGCGTTCGCGGAACGGTTTCACCGGGCACCTCCGGTGGCGCAGCGGGCGGCCGTGGCGTCGACGCCGGGGACGGTGAGCGGCGCGTGGCCGTCGACGGCGAGCCGGCCGTCGAAGTCGCAGAGGTAGAAGTTGAACCAGGACCCGTAGGAGGCGACCCGGGTCAGCGACTCGTAGCGCTCCGGCAGCCGGCCCAGGGTGGCGTCGATGACGGCGGAGTTCCGGTTGAGCGTGCCGGCCAGCTCGTCGAGGGCGCGGACGTCGGCGGCGAGCGGGGGCCGGGTCTGGCGCAGCAGCCCGGCGGTGGTGTCGGTCAGCTCGCCGAGGCTGACGAGCGCCTCGCCGATGGCGGTGCGGTCGGCGGAGAGCCCGGAGACGAACTGCTGGAGCTGGCTGATGCTCTGGTCGAGTTCCTCGTCGTGGCTCGCCAGGGTGCCCAGCACCTGGTTGAGGTTGGTCACCACCCGGCCGATCACCGCGTCCCGGTCGGCCAGGGTGCTGGTCAGCGAGGCGGTGCGCCGCAGCAGGCTGGCCACCGTGCCGCCCTCGCCCTGGAGCACCTGGACGATCTCGTACGCCAGCTTGTTGACCTCGGCGGGGTCGAGCGCGGTGAACAGCGGCCGGAAGCCGTTGAACAGCACGGTCAGGTCCAGCGCCGGCTTGGTCTGGGCGAGCGGGATGAGGCCGTCGGGGCGCAGCGGGCGGGGGTCGCCGGGGCCCTCGGTCAGCGCCAGGTAGCGCTGGCCGACCAGGTTGCGGTAGCGGACGGCGGCGCGCACGCCGACCGCCACGGGCACCGTCCGGTCGACGGTGAAGGCCACCTCGGCGGTCGTGTCGTCGACGACCCGGATGCCGGACACCTTGCCCACCCGCACCCCGGCGATCCGCACGTCGTCGCCGGGGAGCAGCCCGGTCACGTCGGTGAACCGGGCCCGGTAGGTGGTGCCGCCGGGCGGGAACGCGCCGAGGGTCTGCGCGAGCAGCGCGGTGGCCAGCAGCGTGATCGCCGCGAACACCACGAGCTTGACCAGCGCGGGGGTCGTCTTCCCGGTCATCGGGCGGTCACCACCGCTCCGCGCAGCAGCGGGCCCCAGAGCAGCACCGCGATGTCGGGCACCTCGGCGGGCGGTGTCCCGGTGAGGCCGCCGACGAGCGGCTTCACGAGCGCCCGCTCCTCGCCGGTGCCGGCGCGGCCCATCGCCGGGGACGCGGGCGCCGCGGCGGCCCCGCCGGCCGGCACGCCCACGGGCAGGGGCTTCGGGGTACGGGTGCCGCCGTAGTCGTAGCCGTCGGCGACCGCCACCTCCGGGGCGGGCACCTTGGGGTTCGGCAGGCCCCGGCAGTCCGGGCCGTCCTGCGCGCCGTAGACGGGCTCGTCGCGGCCCCGCTCGTACGGGCCGCCGTCGCGGGTCACCTCCAGGGTGATGTGCATCCGGCCGCCCGCGAAGACCTCCTCGACGCGGGGTTGCAGGTCGACCAGCCCGTGCACGAGGCACGGGTACTCGGGCGCGTACGCGGCGAGCAGTTCCAGCACCGGGCGGCTGACCTGGCCGACCCGGATGAGCTGGTCGCCGTGCCGGTCGAGGAAGCCGCGGGCGGTGTCGGCCGTGTCGGTGGTGTCGGCGAGGAAGGCGGCCAGCTGGTCGCGCTGGTCGCCGACGGTGCGGGCCGTGACGGTCACGTCGCGCAGCAGGGCCAGCAGGTCGGGCAGTGCCGCGTCGTAGCTGTCCAGCACCGCGGCGAGCTGCCGCAGGTCCTCGGTGACGGTCGGCAGCTGCGGGTTGAGCTGCCGCAGGTACGCGCCGAGCTGGACCAGGTTCGCGCCGAGCCGGTCGCCGCGCCCCTCCAGGGCGGTGGTGAGCGCGCCCAGGGTGGTGGCGAGCTGGTCGGGGCGCACGGACTGGAGCAGCGGCAGCGCCTCGTCGAGCACCCGTTCCAGCTCGACGGCGGTGCGGCTGCGGTCCTGGGTGATCACCGCGCCGTCGCGGATCGGCCCGGCGGTGCTGCCCGGGGGCGGGACGAGTTCCACGTACCGCTCGCCGAACAGGGTCTTCGGCAGCAGCCGGGCGCTCACGTCGGCGGGGATCCGGCCGGTGGTGGCCGGGTCGAGGGCCAGCCCGATGACCGCGCCGTGGCCGTCGCTGCGCACCGAGCGGACGGCGCCGACCACCACGCCGCGTACCTTCACGTCGGCGCCCTCCAGGAGGTGCAGGCCGGCGCGGTCGGCGCGGAGGGTGACCCGGTCGACCGGGGTGAACGCCCCGCGGTACTGGAGGACGGCGGCGGTCAGCGCCGCGGTGAGCAGGGCGACGAAGACGAGGCCGAGAAGACGGTGTCGCATGGTCACCCCGCGATCCGGACGGTGGTGGTGGCGCCCCAGATGGCCAGGGACAGGAAGAAGTCGACGACGTTGACCGCGACGATCGCGGTCCGCACGGCCCGGCCCACCGCGACGCCGACGGCGGCCGGCCCACCCTTGGCGGTGTAGCCGTACCAGCAGTGCACGAGCACCACGATCACGCTGAACACCAGCACCTTGCCGAAGGACCAGAGCACGTCCGCGGGCGGCAGGAACAGGTGGAAGTAGTAGTCGTAGGTGCCGGCGGACTGTCCGAAGTAGCCGACCGCGATGGTGCGGGTGGCCAGGTAGCTCGCGAGCAGCCCCAGCACGTACAGCGGGACGACCGCGATGAAGCCGGCGATCATGCGGGTGGTGACGAGGAACGGCAGGGAGGGCACGCCCATCACCTCCAGCGCGTCGACCTCCTCGGAGATCCGCATGGCGCCGAGCTGGGCGGTGAAGCCGCAGCCGACCGTGGCCGACAGGGCCAGCGCGGCGACCAGCGGCGAGATCTCCCGGGTGTTGAAGTAGGCCGAGACGAAGCCGGTGAAGGCGCTGCTGCCGATCTGGTCGAGCGCCTGGTAGCCCTGGAGCCCGACCTCGGTGCCAGTGAAGAAGGTGAGGAAGCAGATCACCCCGACGGTGCCGCCCAGCACGGCGAGCGCGCCGGTGCCGAAGCTGACCTCGGCCAGCAGGCGGACCACCTCGCGCCGGTAGCGGCGCAGGGTGCGCGGCGCCCAGGCCAGCGCACGCAGGTGGAAGGCGAGCTGCCCGCCCAGGTCGTCGAGATAGCGCAGGACCGCCACGTCAGCTCCCCTTCTGCGGGACGACCTGGAAGTACACGGCCGTGACCACGAAGTTCAGCGCGAACAGCAGCATGAAGGTGATCACCACGCTGCGGTTGACCGCGTCCCCGACGCCCTTCGGCCCGCCCTTCGCGTTCATCCCCTGGTGGCTGGCGACCAGCGCGGCGGCGGCGCCGAACAGCAGCGCCTTCACCTCGCCGACCAGCAGGTCGGGCAGTTGACCGAGCGCCTGGAAGCTGGCCAGGTACGCCCCGGGCGTGCCGCCCTGGAGCACCACGTTGAACGCGTAGCCGCCGCTCACCCCGACCACGCTGACCAGGCCGTTGAGCAGCACCGCGACCAGCATCGAGGCGAGCACCCGGGGCACCACGAGGCGGTGGATGGGATCGATGCCGAGCACCTGCATGGCGTCCAGCTCCTCGCGGATCTTGCGGGAGCCCAGGTCGGCGCAGATGGCCGAGCCGCCGGCGCCGGCGATGATCAGCGCGGTGACGATCGGGCCCGCCTCGCGGACCACGGCGAGCACCGAGGCCGCGCCGGTGAACGACTGCGCGCCGAGCTGCCGGACCAGCGAGCCGAGCTGGAGCGCGATGACCGCGCCGAACGGGATGGAGACCAGCGCGGCGGGCAGGATGGACACCGAGCTGATGAACCAGGCCTGCTGCACGAACTCGCGCACCTGCACGGGCCGGCGGCCCAGCCCGCGCAGGGTGTCCAGGCAGAACGCGAAGAACTCGCCGGTGCTGCGGACGGCGGCGACCGGGGCACTCATACCGCCACCTCGCTCGGGTCGGCCGCCCAGCGGCCCTCGAACGACCCGGGCGGCGGGGTGACGCCGTGCTCGCGGCACCACTGCCCGGGCGGGCGCTCGGCCGCGCGCGGCCGGCCGTCCGACGGGGGCAGTTGCAGCGGGATGGGCGGCAGCGGCGGGAGTTCCGCACCCGCCTGCGCCTCGGCCGCCAGCTCCTCGGCGTCCTTCTCCTCGGCCATGCCGATGGGACCGATCCGCTGGGCGTTGAGGAACTGCCGGACCACCGGCTCGGTGCTGGACAGCAACATCTCGCGCGGCCCGAACATGGCCAGGTGCCCGTGGTAGATGAGGCCGATGTTGTCCGGCACGGTCCGGGCCGTGTTGATGTCGTGGGTGACGATCAGGAAGGTCGCCCCGGTGCGCTGGTTGAGGTCGACGATGAGCTGGTTGAGGTAGGCGGTCCGCACCGGGTCCAGCCCGGAGTCCGGTTCGTCGAACAGGATGATCTGCGGGTCGAGGACGAGCGCCCGGGCCAGCCCGGCCCGCTTGCGCATCCCGCCGGAGATCTCGCCGGGCAGCTTGTGCTCGGCGCCGACCAGGCCGACCATCTCCAGCTTCTCGGTGACCACGGCCCGGATCTCCGACTCGGACCGGCGGGTGTGCTCGCGCAGCGGGAACGCCACGTTGTCGTAGATGGTCATCGAGCCGAACAGGGCGCCGTCCTGGAACAGCACGCCGAACAGCTTGCGCACCTCGTACAGCTCGCGCTCGGAGAGCCTCGGCAGGTCCCGGCCCTCGATGAGGACGGAGCCCCGGTCCGGCTTCAGCAGGCCGACCAGCATCTTGAGGAACACCGACTTGCCGGTGCCGGAGGGTCCCAACAGGACGGAGATCTCCCCGGCGGGCAGGGTCAGGGTGAGGTCCGACCAGACCGGGTGCCCGCCGAAGGACTTGGTCAGCCCGCGTACCACGACCTCGACGCCCATCGTTCCCCTCCCTTCGTGTCCCACTGGGACATCGGGTGGGGCCGGCCGGACGCAACAACTACTTTCCGTCACCGGCCGGGGACGACCGGCGAGCTATGCAAAACCCCGGGGGTGTCGATAACGTGCCGGAAACCGGCCGGCGATGAGGATGTTCCACGAACGCCATGACGACAGTGATCGAGTCCGAACTCGTCCGCCGGGCCGCCGCGGGCGACCCGGCGGCGGTCGAGGAGTTGCTCGTCGGGGTGCGTCCGGGGCTGGTCCGCTACTGCCGGGCCCGGCTGGGCCGGGTGGGCGGGGCGTACACGACCGCCGACGACGTGGCCCAGGAGGTCTGCGTGGCCGTGCTGCGCGCCCTCCCCCGCTACCGCGACCAGGGCGCCCCGTTCGCCGCGTTCGTCTACGGCATCGCCGCACACAAGGTGGCCGACGCCCAGCGCTCCGCCGTCCGCGACGCCGCCGTCACGCCCACCGACGCCCCGGTCGACCGGCCGGACGCCGCGCCCGGCCCCGAACAACAGGCGGTGGCGAGCGACCTGGCCCGGCGGCTGTCCGCCCTGCTCGACCGGCTCCCCGACGCGCAGCGGGAGATCATCCTGTTGCGGGTCGCGGCCGGCCTGTCCGCGGAGGAGGTCGGCGGCATCGTGGGCATGTCGGCGGCCGCGGTCCGGATGGCCCAGTCCCGCGCCCTGGCCCGGCTCCGTACCCTGGCCGGGGGCTCACTGGACGAGGTGGCGGCATGACCGGGCGGATGCCGGGCGACGGCGACGAGGCGATGGACCTGGGGACCATCGCCCGCGACGACGCGCTGCTCGACGCGCTCGGCCGCGGCGAGGCCGCACCCGAGGGCGACGCGCTCGCCGGGCTGCTCGCCGCCTGGCGGTCCGAGCTCGCCGAGGAGCCGGCAACCGCGGTACGCCCCGGCGCGCCCGCCCCCGCCGACGAGACGCCCCCGCGGCGCGCGGTCCGCCGCCCCCGCCCCTGGACGCTGCGGCTGGCGGCCGCCGCCGTGGCGCTGCTGGCCCTGGTCTCCGGGCTCGGCATCGGCAGCCGCGACGCCGGACCGGGCAGCCCGCTGTGGTCGCTGACCCGGCTGCTGCATCCCCAGCAGGCCGAGGTGCGCGGCATCGAGGACACCATCGCCAAGGCCCGCGCGGCCCTGGACGCCGGCCGGCTCGACGACGCCGGGGCCCTGATCGCGCAGGGCCGGCGGGACCTGGCCCGGGTCGAGGATCCCGCGGCCGTCACTCGCCTGAGCGCCGCGCTCGACATCCTGGCGCGCGACCTGGCGGCGGCCCGGGCGGCGACCGCGCCGCCGACCCCCGCGCCGGCCGCCACCACCGGTCCGGCCACCCCCGCGCCCACCGCCGTGCCGAGTCCCACCACCAGCGGTACGCGCCGGCCCGCCCCCGCCACCTCGGGCGGCGCGCCGAGGCCCGGGTCGACCGGTTCGCCGGCCCCGGCCGACAGCCCGCTGCTGCCGCTGCCCAAGCTCCCGCTGCCCGTGCCGTCGGTGTCGGTCTCCGGGCTGCCGCTGCCCGAGCTACCGCTGCCCACCCGCGGCGGGCTGCTCGACTGAGCGCGGCTCCCGGATCCGCGCGACGAACCGGACACTCCGTTACTGTGCTGCCGTGAGCAGCGCAGCGACGGTGGCCGGGCCCGTCACGGAGGGTCGCCGGGGCCGGATGACCACGAGCCGGCGGCTGAGCGTCATGATGCTCGGGATGACCGTGCTCGTGCTGACGGGCGGCGGGGTGGGCGCGGTGGCGCTGTCCCACACGGCCGCGGTCTCCAACCGGCTCGCCGACCACATCTCCCCGGCCCGCACCGCCGTGAGCCGGCTGGAGAGCGGGCTGCTGGAGCAGGTGGCGGCGGTGCGCGGGTACGTCGTCACCGGCGACCCGGAGCTGCTGCGCCCGTACGAGGAAGGGGTGGCCGCCGAGCGGGCGACCGCGCAGCGGGCCCGCGACCTGCTCGCCGACGAGCCGGAGGCGCGCCGTGAGCTGGACGCCGCGCTGGCCCTCGCGGAGCGCTGGCGGGCCGAGTACCCGACCCGGCTGATCGCCGCCCGACGGGCCGGCACGAGCGCGGCGGAGCTGGCGCCCGTGGTGCGGCGGAGCGGGCTCGCGTTCGACGCCGCGCAGGCCGCGCTGACCAGCCTGGAGGCCCGGCTGGACCGGGTGCAGGCGGCCGGCCGGGCCGACCTGGACCGGGCCCGCGCGCTGCGGGACCTGCTGTTCGTGGCGATCCTGGCCACCCTGCTGCTGTCCAGCATCGTCATCTCGGTGCTGGTCCGCACCACGGTGCTGCGCCCGCTGGACCGGCTGGGCGCCTCGGTGCGGCGGGTCGCGGGCGGCGACTTCGAGCACCGCCTCGCCCCGGAGGGCCCGGCGGACATCGCCCGGCTCACCACCGACGTGGAGACCATGCGGCAGCGGATGGTCGACGCCCTGCACACCGGCCGCCGGCAGCGGGACGCCCTCGAACAGCAGGCCGCCGAGCTGCGCCGGTCCAACGAGGATCTGGAGCAGTTCGCCTACGTGGCCTCGCACGACCTCCAGGAGCCGCTGCGCAAGGTGGCGTCGTTCTGCCAGATGCTGCACCGCCGCTACGCCGACCAGCTCGACGACCGGGGCCGCCAGTACATCGGGTACGCGGTGGACGGGGCCACCCGGATGCAGAGCCTCATCAACGACCTGCTGGCGTTCTCCCGGATCGGCCGCGTCTACAGCGACGACCGGGAGGTCGACCTGGCCGCCACACTCGCCCAGGCCGAGTCGAACCTCTCCGAGCCGATCGCCGAGGCGGGCGCCGAGATCGTGGCCGACCCACTGCCCGTGGTGCACGGCGACCCGACGCTGCTCACCATGCTCTGGCAGAACCTGCTCGGCAACGCCGTGAAGTTCCGCCGCCCCGACCGGGCGCCCCGCGTCCGGGTGACGGTGACCGAGGACGCGGCCGGCTGGGAGTTCGCCGTGGCGGACAACGGCATCGGCATCGACCCCCGGTACGCCGACAAGATCTTCCTGATCTTCCAGCGGCTGCACCCGCGCGGCACCTACGACGGCACCGGCATCGGGCTCGCCATCTGCAAGAAGATCATCGAGTACCACGGCGGCACGCTGTGGCTGGACGATGCCCACACCGAGGGCGCCCGGTTCGTCTTCACCCTGCCGAAGCCCGCCGCGACGGCCGCCGTGCCGGAGCAGAAGGGCGAGCGGGCGCCGGTGGCCCCGGCCTGAGGACGGGGCCACCGGCGGCGGCTCAGCCGGCGGGGCGCTCCCGGTCGGCGGCCCGGCCCAGTGCGACCATCCGCAGCGTCTCCTCGCGACGCCGCAGCAGCAGCACCCCGGCCAGGAAGGTGACCGGCGGCACGAGCACGAGCAGAAGCCACTGGGCCGGCACCAGCGGGATGGCGTGTCCCATGTGCACGGTCGACACCGACCAGCCGGCCAGCGCGCTGTCGATGACCAGGGCCAGCGCGGCGACCGGCACCAGCAGGACGGCGATCCGCCGGCGTACCGGCGCGGCCAGCGTGGCGACGGCGACCACGACGGCCAGGGCCGCGGCGGCGAGCCCGGCCACGTAGAGCCAGATCACCAGCTCGCTGCGGGCTTCCAGCCCGTAGAAGCTCCGGTAGCTCGTCGGGCCGGCCGCCACCTCGAACAGCGGGCTGGTCACCCGGTTGAGCTCCAGCAGGACGAGTGCCACGACCGGACCGGCCACCAGGGCGGTGAGCCGCCGTGACCCGAGTACCGCGGGCGCCCGGCGGGGCGGCGCGGGCACGGTGAGCGCGGCGGCGGCCACCAGAGCGAGGGCGAACTGGGGCAGGGTGTCGACGACGTACGCCGGCTGGTCGACGACGCCGGGGCCGACCAGCACCGCCCAGCCGGCCACCGCGGCCCAGGCCAGGCCGGCGGCCACCCGGGGCAGCCCGGCCAGCGCGGTCACCGCCACCGCCGCCCAGCCGGCCACCCGCAGCCAGTCGACGAGGTCGGGGGCGACGGCGCGCAGCGGCGGCGGCAGGGAAGGATCCACCAGCAGGTGGTCGAGCACGCTCCGCCCGGCCGCCGCGCAGAGCACCAGCGCCACCAGGACGCCGGTGACGGCGGCGGCGTCGGCCCAGGCCGGCTCGGTGAACCCCCGTGCGCCCACCCGCAGCCGGGCCCGCAGGCCGGCGCCGACCAGGTCGACCGTGTCCCGCAGCCCGGGCCGGGTCTGCCCGGGCCGCGCCCCGGCCAGGAGGACGGCCACCATCTCCTCCTCGTACACCCGGCGGTGTTCCCAGGGGTGGACGGCGAGCAGC